>NZ_CP143550.1:0-3076573 GCF_037018265.1 Emergencia sp. JLR.KK010 | reverse complement strand
CAGTAAAAAGCAAGTTACGAAGTAGCTTGCTTTTTTAGTGTCGGAAGGACACGTCTGAAACGGGACAGCGAAGAGAGGAAGCCGGTTGTAGGCTTCCGAGCGGAGGAGCGAGCGAAGCAAGTGTTGCCGGTTTTGTTGAAAAAGGAGTTGCACAAAGTGTGACTCCTTTTTTTAGCGCAGCGTACAAAACGGACAGCTCAAATGCACTGAAGTAAAGCCAAAGAAGATGTTTATTCCCATTTAAAATATTTTATGGAAATAGCAAAACAGATTAATGCGGTAATACTCATAATAACAACCGGGAATATAGCATTTTCAATCGGTGACCCAAGAAATGCGTTTTTCATTAACTGAATACCCTGTGTCAATGGAAAGATACTGATAATTTTTTGCATGGTAATGGGCATAACCTCGAAGGGAAGCGTTGTACCTGAAAAAATCAGCATGGGGAAATATAAGATACAGGCAATTACGCTTGCGCTTTTCATATTTTTGGCAATTCCACCAACTAACAATCCGATACTTAAAGTCGATACCATAGTCAAAAGCCAGCTTCCCAAGAATAACAGCAAAGCCCCATGTATTCTTATTTTCCAAAACAGCATGGCGGCAAGGAACAGGGTGAGTATTGAAACGATGCAATAGATAATATAAATCAAAAATACTACCAAAAGTAATTTTGCTGGGCTGATAGGGGTGACTTGATAACGCTTCAAGATTTTTCGTTCCCGATATTCTGATACGACAAGGGGCAGACCCATTAGCCCACCCGCACAAATGGAGATACAGCTTAGTGCGCTGAAAGACTGTTCCATAAAAGTGTATGGCGCTCCGTCTGCGGCGGGTTTTGTTCCGTAAATGAGGCCAAGCAAACCTAAGACAATCAGTGGCACAATAACAGCGAAAATAACCATATTCATGTTTCTGATGTTTAGTTTCAATTCAATTTTTAAAAGTGTTCCAAATGATTTCATTCTTTTTCTACCTCCTCACCGGAAAGCCTAAGATAAGCGTCTTCAAAGTTCTCGCATTTACTGACTTTTTTTGCCTGCTCAACGGTTCCGAAAAATATGATTTTGCCGTTTCTCAAAATGCAAATTTCATCACATAGGGCTTCCACTTCGTCCATGAAATGGGAAGTTAAAAAGATAGTCAACCCCTTGCTTTTTAATTCAGATAATATTTTCCAGACATCACGCCGGGCTTTTGCGTCAAGCCCTGTAGTCAATTCATCAAGAAATACCAGTTCCGGGTTTGGGATTAAGGCGAGTACGATGAATAAGCGCTGACGCTCCCCGCCGGACAAGCTCTTTAACATATTTCCAATTTTACCTGCTATTCCAAATTGTTCACAAAGCTTTTTCCAGTCGGCAGGAGCGTCATAAAGACAAGCAGTTTCTTCACATAGCTCTGAGACTTTTATTTCCGGCTGATAATCGCCCTCTTGAAACTGAACGCCTACATTTTGAAATAGGCGATGCCTGTCCATTTTAGGGTTATACCCCAAGACTGATATTGTTCCGCTGTCGGCATTTTTTGTACCTAAGATACATTCGATTGTTGTGCTTTTTCCTGCACCGTTTGCGCCAAGAAGTCCGTAAACGGTTCCACGCTTTACGGACAAACTGATTTTGTTTACTGCAAGCAGGTTGCCGTAGGATTTTGATAATCGCTCTACATTGATTACAGTCTGCATAATAAGACCTCCTTTTGTTTCTTGTGAAATAAGAATACCACCAATGAAAACATTGGTGGTAAAGTGTAGGGTTTATGAAAATTCAATTTTCATATCGTACAGCATATCCAAAATCGCAATAGCATTTTTTTCTGCTACTGACAGTGAGACAATTAGTCTGTCGCAGACAGAAATAATATCATCAGTCTGTTTCGGTGTATTCAAGGTGGCTCGAATATCAGCATCTGGATTTTGGGATAGCTGCTGCAACAAACGAAGGATTGCCTCTAAGGAGTAATTTGCACATCTTAATGTGCGAATGATCTTTAGCCGCTGTATATCCTCATCGGTATAGATTCGATACCCGTTATCTTTTCTTTTTACTGTAAGTAAGCCGTTCATTTCCCAGTTTCGGAGCGTGTCCATAGAAATATCGAGCAGTTCTGATACCTCTTTTCGCTTCTGATACTGCGAATTTTTCTCAATATCTCCGGATAAAATTTGCTTTACAATTTCAATGGCTTCTTCCGCGTTCCGGCGTTCTCTCCCGATTTGTCCTAAGTAGTTTTTCGTAAGCGTAATAGCTGTATCAAAATCTCCTGCTGCTGATATAGTAAGCATTTGTGCAATGTTTTTTCTTAACCCGTTCTGCAATACCTCTACTTGAAATGCAAGGCGTATCAGTTTGCATTGCTTTATATGAAATTCTGTAAATATGCGATACCCATTTGGCAGCCGTTCTGGCTTAGGTATCAGCTTCAGTTTTTCGTATAATCGTACTGTATTTGGATGTATTCCGATGATTGCGGCAACTTCCGCAGTTTTGTATGTGGTCACAGTTTCTCACCTCCGTTCTCTCTCAACCACTATATCACAGAAAAAAAGTCTGGTGGTATAGTGTAGGGATTTATTTTAACATAGATAAATCATAATTGAAACAAAAAAACTTCTTTACAAATTCGATGAATTGAACTATAATAAGTAGGTACGAACAAGTTGTTCGTGCGCTATTAGCTCAATTGGATAGAGTAGCGCACTACGAATGCGAAGGTTAGGGGTTCGAGTCCCTTATGGCGCACCAAAACGGAAATACCCATCATCGGATGGGTATTTTTGTTTTTTGGTAACAGATGTTATGGAAGGGGATCAAGACCGAAAAGGAAAGCAAGGTCGTCTTCGTTTGATTTATTGATGTTCTTTTAGCCACCGGACTGTGCATTGCGTTAAATATGCAGAGCCGATTGGGCAGACGTTTTCATTGAACTGAAGCCTGGGATTATGTGCAGGGACATCTCCTCGCTCGTCCATATATCCAGCCAAAAGATACATGAATACGTTGGGAACTTTCTCAGCGATGGTCGCAAAATCTTCAGAAGCAATGGCTGATGTGTCGGGAACAGGAGTCAGCTCTGGAATTGAAAGTTCTTTCATATAGCCTACTATCTCGTTTGTCATAACAGGATCGCATACTAGCGGTAGCACCTCAGAAATCATCTCAATCTCTGCCAACGCTCAAGACACTTGCGATGTCTTGTGATTCGAAAATCATCTACAGAACGCAGTACCAGTGTCCGTTCATAAAAATACACAAATAACTAACAAAAAAATTTTAGTAAGCACATAAGCAAACGTAATGATGGGAATTGAAAGGGGCAGATAATTAGAACTTTTTTGTAGGAAAATCGTTAGACTTTCATCATGGACTATTTGTTGAAATTTTACTAAAAACCTTGTATAATCGAAAGTACGATGTTAATCACACTAAGAGGGGAAATAGAATTTTGAGAAGCGATCGAAATAAGAAAACTGAAAATTATGAGGGCATGAAATACAGCAAGGAACTGATACGGCAGTTATCAGACCCGGAATATGCTAAGGAAGAAGAACGTTATGCCCGGGAAGCGCAAAGGCGTAAAAGCGGAAAGTCCCAGACTAAAAGCAGGGCAGGCAGCATTGCCAAATCTGCTGGTACTGGTGCCTGCGCATCAACGAAAGGCAAACAAAAACAGAAGAAAAAGAAAAAATATAGATTTAGACCGGGGAAGCTTATCCGAAATCTTATCATGCTGTTCATGGTATTTTTGTTGGCTTTTACCGGGCTATTCTACGCTTTGACGGGAAATTTTGATAAGGTGGAAACGGAGAAAAGTGCTTTTGCTATTGATCCGCAGGTAGAAGACGATTTGAGCGGATATAGGAATATTGCAATTCTGGGCGTAGATTCCAGAGCTGATGAGGGTTATGACGGCAGCAGAACTGATGCTATCATCATCATGAGTATTAAAAAGTCTACTGGAGAGATAAAACTGATTTCTGTCATGCGTGATTCTTACCTGAGAATGGAATATATGGATGGCACATCTATTTTGGACAAGATTACCCATGCTCATCACTATGCGGGTGGTGTAAATACTTGCGCCTCATTGAATCAGAGTTTGGATTTGAATATTGACGAGTTTGTCATCTTTAACTGGAAAGCTGTGGCAGACGCAGTGGATTGTCTGGGTGGTATTACCGTCAACGTCAAGGAAAACGAAATCAACGATATGAACCATTGGGGACCGGATACGGCAGAAAATGTCGGACGAGATTATCACGAAATAACGGAAACAGGCAAACAGACGCTAGATGGTGTACAGGCAACGACCTACTGCAGAATCAGAAAGACCAGCGGGGGTGATGCAGGCAGAAGCAGACGCTACAAAGCTGTGGTTGCAGGAGTTATGAAAAAGGCTTTGACCCACCCATGGAAGTTAAAAGAACTGTCTGACACGGTATTTCCAAATATCAGAACCAATATGAGTCAGACGCAGATGTATACAGCGGTAATTCAGGCGCCGAGATATCATTTTGGCAAGAGCGTCAGCTGGCCGAATGAATACTGGGCTGACCTGCTTAGAGGCATTTCCTATGTGGTGCCGATGACCTTGGAGTCTAACGTAAAGTGGCTGCACAAACGAGCTTTTGGACAGGAGGATTACCAGCTGTCAGATACCTGTCAGCAGATTAATCAGGACATCAGCTATGACACGGAGCTGTATTAAATCACATCAAACCAAAAGACACTGTATTCCCAAAAGGGAAATGCAGTGTCTTTTAATTACTCGCCGATTTCAGCTAGCTCCTTATATTTGTTATCGATTTCTTTTAATTTCTCGATAATCTTGATTTTCTGCGGACAGTGGGACTCGCAGTTTCCACAGCCGATGCAGTCTTTTCCGTTTGGCGTGATCGCATTGTACTGACCTGATAAGGAACCCCAAATATAGTGAAAACCCTTGCTTGCTGCTTCATTGTACAGTTTGAAAATATCCGGAATCTTGATTTCCTGCGGACATTCATAGCAGTAGTTGCAGCCAGTACAAGGAACCAGAATGTCTGCCTGAAGGACTTTTACTGCATCGTCGACTGCCTGCTTTTCAGCTTCACTCAAAGTAGGTCCTTGGAAGATTTCGATGTTTTCCTCAAGCTGAGAAAGTTCGGACATACCGGACAGGGTGCAAAGAACGCCTGGCAGCTCATTGACAAAGCGCAGGGCGTAAGACGCATAGCTTGCGCCAGTGCCTGTGCTGTTTAAAATCTGACAGGCTTTTTCGCTGAGCGGATTTGCCAACATGCCGCCGCGAATCGGCTCCATAACTACAATTGGTTTATCAAACTCCCGGGCAGCCTCATAGACATCTTTTGCGTTTCCGTTTTCCCAGTCAAAATAATTGAGCTGCAGCTGAATAAATTCCAGGTTGTCTCCATATTTTGTCAGAGTTTCATGGAGAAAATCAGGCCCACAGTGAAAGGACGCTCCCAGATGATGAATGCGGCCTGCAGCCTTTTCCTTTGATAAGTAGTCAACGACCTGCAGTTTTTCTACAGCTTCAAGGTCGCCTTCACCGAGGCTGTGAATCAGATAAAAATCAAAGTAGTCAGTCTTGCATTTGCGCAGCTGATCCTCAAAGATTTTGCGCAGATCATCTGCGGTTTCGCAAAGCCAGCAAGGCATTTTGTCCGCCAGGCAGTAGCTGTCTCTCGGGTGCCTGGACAACGCTTCGCCGACAAAGTTTTCCGACTCGCCGTCGTGATATTTATAAGCAGTATCGATATAGGTGATACCTTTCGCCAACGCTATATCAATCATTTTCTGCCCTTTTTCGTAGTCGATGGTGCCGTCTTTGTGCATAGGCAGGCGCATCATGCCAAAGCCAAGGCGGGAAATCTGTTTCCCGTGAAAATCTGTGTAGTTCATAGGAGCCTCCTTGTTTCAATATAATAGATATTATACAGGAATTGGTGTCTCAGTTCAATGGGCTATCCGAAGCGTGTTATACATGGAAGGGAAATGGGCGCCACATTTTGTCTTGTTTGTTGAAAGTCTGGCGTTAAGGTGATAAAAAGTGCCATATTTATCGTGTTTTTACAGACTAATGGCGGGCAAATCCAGAACTTATAAAGCATTGCAGAAAAATGACAGGTGCATATGATTATCTGCTTTGGAGATTGCGCCATGTTTCCATTAATTCAAAATGAACCTGGCGGCACAGCGCCGCTATTTAGTAGATTTTATCCGTTTATGGCGTGCCGCCGCCATTCTTTGTTAAAAGTCTATAGAACATGGCGTATTTCAACCCTTCGACGCCATAAGAAGGAAAAACGAACTTAAATATGGCGCGGTAATGAAGGTGACTAGATATAAAAATTTCATAGGGTTGCGCGCAAAATGGATGGGAAAACTGTATTGCGCCTTACGGCGTTAAATTTGGAAAATCATCCAAAAACCGTCCTAAAATCACACAGTTTAACCAATTAAAGCACTTTAGCACCTAACAGTACGAAAGCGTTGAAAATTGGCGTTTTTTGTTTTTTTGTGATGCATGTACTTCAAAAAGAACATTGGATTTTCAATAGCAACAGGCATTTTGTATTGACTTGAAAATATGATAAATGTAATATGAAAAAAAGTTGTATACAGAATATTTCGTGTAAAATAACGATTTTGTGTAAAAGGAGGATTCTATTATGATTGCTAAAATCTTAGCACTTCTGCCAGGCGCTGACTGCTGTGGCGGTTGCGGCAAGGAAACCTGCAGGGCTTGTGCAGAAAGCATTGCAGACGGATCGAGCGTAGCTCTTTGTCCTGCCTGCACGCAGGAAGCTGTGAATGCCATTGCAGAAGTGACGGGAAGAGAACGTAAAGCGGCAAAGGATGAAATTGCTTTCGTTGCCTGCAGTGGTGATTCCGCAGGGAAAAAGCGCTTTTCAGGAAAAACCTGCCGCGAGGCGGTTGCCGAAGGATTTTTGCGGGGCGAATGCCGATATGGCTGCATCGGCTGCGGAGACTGTACAAAGACTTGTAGATTCGGCGCTATGAAGCTGGTTGACGGAGATGTTATCATCGACCCTGAAAAGTGTAACGGTTGCGGTGCATGTGCGGCTGAAGGCGCTTGTGTACAGGGGCTTATCCGCATGATTCCAAGAGAGGCGACCAACTTTATTCCGTGTTCCAATCGGGATGAGGATGATGACAGAGTCAGGGAAATCTGTGGATATGGCTGCATCGGCTGTGGGGACTGTGTTCGTGCTTGTCCGGAGGGCGCAGTGGAAATTGTCGATAACCATGCAGTCATTGACTATGACAAGTGTGTCGGCTGTGTGGCATGTACAGTGAAGTGCAAGAAAAAAATCATCGTGGATACCCTGCATGATTTAACAAAATTAAAGGAGAAGGTTGCTTTTGTCAGATGTAACGGCAGTAGGAACGAGAAGGCATACCAGGCAGCGGGAGCAGCAACCTGCGCTGAAGCGGCTAAACTGGACGCGAAAGACCTCGATATTTGCACTACCGGCTGCACAGGACAGGGGGACTGCACGAAAGTCTGTCGCTATGGCGCAATCAAAGTCGTAGACGGAAGTGCGCAGGTAGATCCTGACAAATGTGTGGGATGTAAAGATTGTACTTACGCATGTCCGATGAAGTTGATTGTCATGGTGCCGTACAAAGGTGCAAAGATGGTACCTTGTGTATCCACCGCAGATTACGAGGACAAAGCTTCTGTTTGCAGCAGCGCATGTATCGGCTGCAGCGACTGTGTGGCAAACTGCCCTAACGGTGCGATTTATATGGAAGAAGCGCATGCAGTGATCGATTCAGAAATCTGCGAAAACTGTCAGGTCTGTCAGTATATCTGTGCCAGAGGTATTATTAAGGAGCGGGAAGTGCCAGAGTACAGCTATTTACAGGAAGCAGCTCTTGCTATGAGGAAAGGAGAGTGATTACGGTGAGAAAATTAAAGACCATGGACGGAAACACTGCTGCAGCACACGTGGCATATGCTTTTTCTGAGGTAGCAGCCATTTATCCAATCACACCATCATCTCCGATGGCAGAGAGTATGGACGAATGGGTTTCTCAGGATAGAACCAATATCTTTGGAGAAAAAGTAAAAATCATTGAAATGGAATCAGAAGGCGGTGCGGCCGGGGCGGTGCACGGCTCTATTACAGCCGGTGCTTACACATCCACCTTTACAGCCTCTCAGGGATTGCTTCTGATGATTCCAAATATGTATAAATTAGCTGGAGAGCAGACGCCGACGGTATTTCATGTGGCTGCAAGAGCACTGGCAACTCACGCCCTTTCCATCTTCGGGGACCATTCCGACGTGATGGGCTGTCGCCAGACTGGTTTTGCTATGCTGGCGTCAAATTCCGTGCAGCAGGCTATGGATCTTGCTGCAGTAGCGCATCTTTCAACCATAGCAGGAAAGCTGCCAATGCTCCACTTCTTTGATGGTTTTAGAACCTCTCACGAAAACCAGAAAATTGAAATCTGGGACTATGAGGATTTAAAAGAAATGGTGGACTGGGACGCAGTAAAGGCTTTCAAGGCACGTTCTATTCACCCAGCGCACCCACACAGCATGGGTTCAGCGGAGCAGCCGGAAACTTTTTTCCAGCACAGAGAAGCGTGCAACACGGCATATCTGGAAACTGCGGATATTGTCAATACCTATATGGAAAAAGTCAATGCTAAAATCGGCACAAACTATAAACCGTTTAACTATTACGGTGCGCCTGATGCAGAAGAAATCATCGTAGCTATGGGCTCTGTATGCGACGCTGCGGAAGAAGTTGTGGACTATCTCCTTGCAAAGGGTAAGAAGGTCGGTATTATAGAAGTTCATCTTTACAGACCGTTTTCTACCAAATATCTGTTAAACGTGATGCCTGAAACGGTGAAGAAAATTGCTGTACTGGATAGAACCAAAGAGCCGGGCGGCGTAGGCGAGCCTTTATATCTTGATATAATTTCCGCACTGCGGGGCAGCCTCTTTGAGGAATGTCTGGTAACAGGCGGGCGTTACGGTCTTGGCTCGAAGGACACGCAACCGGGTGATATTCTGGCGGTTTACGAAAATCTTTGGGCAGATGAGCCGAAGAAGGAATTCACCATTTCCATCACTGATGATGTGACCGGATTATCTCTTGCTGTCAGTGAAAATCCTGACGTTGCGCCAAAGGGAACAAAGGCTTGCAAATTCTGGGGTCTGGGTGCAGACGGAACAGTTGGCGCGAATAAGAACTCCGTAAAAATCATCGGCGACCACACGGATAAGAAGGTACAGGCATACTTCCAGTATGACTCCAAGAAGTCTGGCGGTGTGACCATTTCTCACCTGCGTTTTGGCGATGAACCGATTAAATCTTCTTATTATGTGAAACAGGCTGACTTTGTTGCCTGCCATAATGCGGCATATCTGAACCGCTATGAGATGGTGCAGGACGTAAAGCCGGGCGGTTACTTCCTTCTCAACTGCGTATGGAGCGATGAGGAATTGGATACCCACTTGCCTGCGACAGTAAAGAGATATATCGCCCGTAACAACATCAAATTCTATACCTGCGACGCTGTTTCTATCGCAAAGGAAATCGGTCTCGGCGCAAGAAGAACCAATACGGTACTGCAGGCTGCATTCTTTAAGTTGGCTGATATTATTCCAATTGAGGAAGCAGTAGGCTATATGAAAGCTGCAATCAAAAATACCTACGGCAAAAAAGGCGAAAAAATTGTTGCGATGAACATGGCGGCAGTTGATGCCGGTGTTGCCAATGTCCATAAAGTAGAAGTCCCAGAAAGCTGGGCTGACGCTCCTGATGATGCACCGGCTCCAAAGCTTTGCGGCCGCGATCAGGCGCACACCGATTACCTCAACGATATTCTGGTACCGACCAATACTTTGACCGGCGATAACGTTCCGGTATCAACTTTCCTGACGACAGCTAGCGGCTGTATTCCGGCAGGAACGGCAGCCTTTGAGAAGAGAGGCATTGCCACGGATGTTCCTGTATGGAACAAGGAAAACTGCATGCAGTGCAACTGGTGCTCCTACGTATGCCCGCACGGCGTCATCAGACCGTTTGTACTGGACGAAACAGAAATCGATTCGGTAAACGGAGATTATCTTGCTATGAAGGGCGTTTCTGGTAAGTTCTTTACCCTGGGTATTTCCGCACTGGACTGCACCGGCTGCGGATCCTGTGCTCAGGTTTGCCCTGCCAGAAAGAAGGCGCTGGAAATCGTACCGGCAGAGGACGAAGTGGTTTCTGCAGCGCAGGAAAAATACAATTATTTGTTCAGTGAGGTGACTGAAAAGGAAGTACCGTTTGGCGTTAATACCGTAAAGGGTTCCCAGTTCAAACAGCCGCTTCTTGAGTTCTCCGGCGCATGTCCGGGCTGCGGCGAGTCTCCTTATGCAAAGCTGGTAACGCAGCTCTTTGGTGACAGAATGTATATCGCCAATGCGACGGGTTGTTCCTCTATTTGGGGATGCAGCGCACCGAGCACACCGTACACTGTAAACAAAGAGGGCAGAGGACCTGCGTGGGCAAATTCGCTCTTTGAAGATAATGCGGAGTTCGGTCTGGGTATGGCAATGTCTATGCAGGCGCGCCGCGGTGAAATGAAGTCAGCAGTAGAGCGGCTTGTGGATACAGTAGGGATTCCTGCAAAGGCATGGCTTGCTTCTATGGACGATGCTAAGGCAGCGGAAGAAACTGGAAAAATTCTGGAAGAGGCCTGTACGAAAGTTGCAGATGAAAACGTTGACGCAAAATACGTATTAGAAAATAAAGATATGCTCATCAAACCGTCCATGTGGATTTTCGGCGGTGATGGCTGGGCGTACGATATCGGCTATGGCGGTCTTGACCACGTATTGGCCTCCGGTGAAAATGTAAACGTTATGGTCTTTGACACAGAAGTTTACTCCAACACCGGCGGACAGTCCTCCAAGGCTACGCCAATCGGCGCTGTTGCAAAATTTGCAGCCTCTGGTAAAGCGGTAAAGAAAAAGGATTTAGCCCAGATTGCTATGGCTTACGGCTATGTATATGTAGCACAGGTTGCAATGGGTGCAAATCCGGAGCAAACCCTGCGTGCAATCAGAGAAGCCGAAAGCTATGACGGGCCTTCCCTGATTATCGCTTACGCACCTTGTATCAACCAGGGGCTGAAAGCCGGCATGAACAAGGCAATGCTGGAAATGAAAAACGCGGTTCGCGCAGGCTACTGGAATCTGCTCAGATTCAATCCGGACCTAGCAGCAGAAGGAAAGAACCCGCTGTCCATCGACAGTCCGGCACCTAGCGAAAGCTACAGAGACTTTATCATGGGAGAAGTTCGTTACAACTCCCTGCAGCTAAAGTTCCCGGAAAGAGCAGAGCAGCTCTTTGCTAAAGCAGAGGAAATGGCGATGGATAGATATGCACACCTGCAGAACCAGAAAAAGAGCTTTGATAATTAGGAGAGGAGGATCACCCGATGAAAATGTTTGAAGTAGTGAGCAAGAGAAAGCTCAATGACAATATTACCTGGCTGGTCATCTATGCTCCGCTGGTGGCAAGAAAGGCAAGACCGGGACAGTTTATCATTTTGAGAACTGATGAATATGGTGAGAGAATTCCTCTCACCATGGCAGGACATAACGAAAAGGATGGCACTATCGACCTCATTTATGCGGCAGTGGGCAGAACAACTATGCTGATGGATCAGCTGGAAGTGGGCGACTGTTTTGCAGATATTGTAGGACCTCTTGGAAAACCGACCCATATGGATGGATTGAAAAAGGTCTGCGTGGTTGGCGGCGGCACAGGAAACGCTTTGGCATATCCGTTGGCAACGGGTATGCATGACCACGGCATTGAAGTCGATATGATTGCCGGATTTAAAAATAAAGATTTGGTAATTTTAGAGGAGGAATTTCGCGCAGGGACGGACCGCCTGTTCATGGTGACAGATGACGGTTCTTACGGCGAAAAGGCTTTTACCACCGACAAGCTGAAAGCCCTCATTGAAGAGGGAAACCAGTACGACGAAATCGTTGCAGTGGGGCCGCCGATTATGATGAAGTTAGTTTGCAAGCTGGCGGAAGAACACAACATTCCGTCTGTAGCGTCTTTGACTGCATATATGATTGATGGAACCGGCATGTGCGGAGGCTGCCGCGCTAACATCGGCGGCGAGGATAAATTTGTCTGCGTAGACGGACCGGAATTTGACGGAAGTCTTGTTGACTGGGACGAATTGATTCAGAGAAACGCATACTATGCGGAGCAGGAAGCAACTGACCGTGCTCACGTTTGTCGCTTGACAGGAGGTGTTCGTTACCATGATTAATTTAACAAGAGAAAAATGTCCAATGCCGGAACAGGCGCCTGATGTTCGCAACAAGAACTTTCTAGAGGTGTCCAGCGGCTATACGGAGGAGATGGCTATAAGCGAGGCTATGCGCTGCCTTAAGTGCCGTAAAAAACCTTGCATGAGCGGTTGCCCGGTCATGGTTAAAATTCCTGACTTTATTGCCAAAATCGCCGAAGGCGAATTTGAGGAAGCTTATCAGATTATCAGTGAAACCAGTTCACTGCCTGCAATTTGCGGCCGGGTATGTCCGCAGGAAAATCAGTGCGAGGGTAAGTGCGTTCACGGTACCAAGGGCGAGCCGGTTGCCATCGGTCGTTTGGAGCGCTTTGCCGCCGACTGGCATGCTGCAAACTACGGCGATGAAGAAATCAAACCTGCTGAAAGCAATGGTCACAAGGTGGCTGTCATCGGTGCGGGTCCTGCAGGACTTGCATGTGCGGGAGATTTGATCAACAAAGGCTATGAAGTAACTGTTTACGAGAGTTTGCACAAGACCGGCGGCGTGCTGGTTTACGGCATTCCGCAGTTCCGTCTGCCGAAGGAGATTGTAGCGGCTGAGGTTGCAAAGCTTTCCGCAAAAGGTGTGAAGTTTGTTACCAATGCTATCGTTGGCCGCGCTATCACTGTCGACGAGTTGATGAAGGAAGAAGGCTTTGAATCTGTGTTTATCGGAACTGGCGCAGGTCTTCCATCCTTTATGAAGATTCCTGGTGAAAACCTGCTGGGTGTATGCTCTGCCAACGAGTATCTGACCCGTATCAATCTGATGAAGGCATACCTGCCTGAATATGATACACCGATTCAGAAGGTTGATAAGATTGCCGTAGTCGGCGGCGGTAACGTGGCTATGGATGCCGCAAGATGTGCAAAGCGCATGGGTGCAAGCGAGGTCTATATTATTTATCGCCGCAGCATGGATGAGCTTCCGGCAAGAGCGGAAGAAGTACATCACGCTATGGAAGAGGGGATTGTATTTAAGCTGCTGACCAATCCGGTTGCTATCAAAGGCGATGAAAAAGGTCATGTAACAGGCATTGAATGCGTCACCATGGAACTAGGCGAGCCGGATGCTTCCGGACGACGCAGACCGGTTACAGTGGAAGGTTCAAATCATGTGATTCCGATAGATATGGTTATCATGTCCATCGGCACAAAGCTGAACACGCTGATTTTGGATACCACGGAGGAGCTGGCGGCAAACGACCGTGGAGGTATTGGCGCTGACAGCGCTGCTGCAACAAATCGTCCCGGCATTTTCGCAGGCGGCGACGCAGTAACCGGCGCAGCTACGGTAATCAAAGCTATGGGCGCAGGAAAAACTGCAGCGGCAGGGATTGATGAGTATTTGAGTAAATAAATGGACTTTAGAGAAAACGGAGCATGGGAACATGCTTCGTTTTTTAATAGCGTTGCTACTGGATTTTTACGGCGGACTCTGCTAAAATAAACTCTATGAAAAAGATTATGATTGCAGCCGCAAAGACGGCTATAGAGGAGTACAAAGACTATATAGACGCATTTAAAAGACTTGGTGCAGAACCTTTTTTATCACTGTCGGAGGAGGAATTGGCAGAAGCAGACGCTCTGGTGCTGCCAGGGAGCAGGCAGGATATGAATCCGAAGCTTTGGGGAGAAGAAGACCAAGGTTCCAACGACATCAACGATGAACTGGACAGCGCGCAGCTTGCACTGATGGATCTTGCTATGGAGAAAGAGATGCCGGTGCTGGGGATTTGCAGAGGCATGCAGTTTCTAAACGTATACTTTGGAGGCACGCTGATACAGGATTTGCCATGCGCAGAGGCTCACAAGAGGAGGGAGCCGGAGCTTTATCACAGCGTGATCCATGTTCAAGGTACGTGTATGCATGGACTCTTTGGTGAGAATTCTTTTGTCAATACACGTCATCATCAGGGGGCAGGACGTATAGGTAGTGGTTTACAGGTAGCTTCTTTCTGGAATGATGGAGAAGATACAGTGGTGGAGGCTGTCGAAATGGAAGAAAACAGAGGGAAGGTACTGGGCGTGCAGTGGCACCCGGAAAAGATGTACCTATATGGAGATAAGGAAAGCAGAGCAGACGGAGAAAAACTGCTCAAAGCTTGGCTGAGGAAGGAAGAGGAATTATGATTAGAATTACCACGGACAGTATTACAACGTTACCTGTAGATGCCATTGTCAATGCGGCAAACAATGCCCTTCTTGGCGGCGGAGGAGTAGACGGCGCCATCCATAGAGCGGCAGGACCTGAGCTTCTTGCAGAGTGCCGGTCTCTTCACGGCTGTGAAACGGGTGATGCAAAGGTGACGAAGGGATATAATCTGCCGGCAAAGTATGTAATTCACACGGTGGGACCTGTTTATCGCGGAGGCGCCCACGGCGAGGCAGAAAAACTGGAAAGCTGCTACTTGCGTAGTCTTGAGGAAGCGGAGCGACTGGGGATAAGGTCCATCGCCTTTCCTGCAATCAGCACTGGTGTTTATGGTTATCCAAAGGTGGAGGCAGCAGAAATTGCGGTGAAAACGGTACAGAATTACCTGAAAACACATTCGGGCAGCGGAATTGAAGAAGTGCTGATGGTGTGCTTTGACGCAAGAACGGAGGAAATTTACAGAGAACTGTTATGAAAAAGCAACACAAAAGTAATGATTTTTTGTGGACAAGATACAAAAAATCGTTGCAAGACATCTCCTGTTATAATATAATAGAGAAGATTGTTGATTATGGAGGAAAATGTAGAAGATGGGAATAAAAGTAGCGAAATTTGGCGGTTCTTCAGTTGCTGACGGAATCCAGCTGATGAAGACGAAGCAAATCATCGAAGCAGACCCTGACCGCAAGTACATCGTTGTATCTGCACCGGGAAAACGTTTTGATGGAGACAATAAAATTACAGATCTTTTGTATCTGTGCAAGACTCATATGGAACATAACCTGCCTTATGAACAGGTTTTTCAGGTTATTACGGACAGATTTATGGCGGTTCAGCTGAATTTGAATGTTAACGTTGACCTGCAGGGGCACTTTGATATCATTAAAGAGAATCTGAAAAAGGGCTGCTCTTCTGACTATATTGCAAGTCGTGGTGAGTATTTAAATGCTGTACTGATTGCAGCTTTTTTAGGGTATGATTTTGTTGATGCTGAAGGGCTTATTTTATTTGATAATAAAGGTAGACTGATGCAGGAAGCGACCGATGAAGCGCTTCGCAAAGAGCTTGCAAAACATGAGAGGGCTGTACTTCCTGGATTTTATGGCAGTAATGCAGAGGACGGCAAGGTGCGGACTTTCTCCAGAGGAGGTTCTGATATTACAGGTTCTCTGGTGGCAAGAGCAGTGGATGCGGATATTTATGAAAACTGGACGGATGTATCTGGTTTTCTGATGGCGGATCCGAGAATTGTAAAAAATCCGAAGCCGATTCATAAGATTTCTTATAAAGAACTGCGGGAACTCTCATATATGGGAGCGTCGGTGTTGCATGAAGACGCGATTTATCCAGCAAGAATCGCAAATATTCCAATTAACATTAGAAATACGAATTTGCCGGAGGATCCAGGAACCATTATTACGGCAGAGCACGATGAAAGCAATACAAATGTTGTAACAGGCATTGCGGGCAGTAAAGATTTTACCGTTATTGCGATTTACAAAAATATGCTCAGCAGTGAACGAGGCTTTGTCAGAAGAATCCTGGCAATCTTGGAGGATATGGATATCAACTTTGAGCATTTGCCGAGCGGGATTGATACCATTTCTGTCGTAGTCTCCAACAAAAGTCTGGACGGACGACTCGATGAACTTCTGGAAGCTTTTGAAAAACAGCTGAGCCCTGACCACATGGAAACTTTTGAGGATATCGCTCTTATTGCTACAGTGGGCCACGGCATGAGCAGCAGAAGCGGCGTTTCGGCGGCATTGTTTACAGCCCTTGCCGAAGCAGAGGTTAACATTAGAATGATCGATCAGGGTTCCAGCGAAATGAACATTATCGTTGGAGTACAGAATCGCGACTTTGATACGGCAATCCGTGCCATCTATCAGGCATTTGTATAACGAATAACGATTTAGAAAACTGCAGGGCGCAAAACCGTCAGCTGAAAGGACGGGGCGCCTTGTTTTTTGTTGTCAAAACCTCGTGTTGTGCCCGGTTGTGCAAATCTGGCTTATCTTTTGTCTTATGCACAACTGTTGTCATGATGGGTTGTGTATCTTGCTTCTGAACACAGGTTTTTGCACAACCTTATTCTTTTAGATCATATAATTCCGGCAGGAAGTTGTGTAAAATCAAACTATTTTATTATGAATGCACAATTCGGGTGAGAGAAAATTGCGGACAAGTAGAATTTTAACGAGATAGTTGTGCAAAAAAATTAATCTTTATCGGATTTACACAACTTTGCAGTAGCGTAGTTGTGCATTCGGCGAATAAAAGCATGGATTTGCACAACTTCGTAGTTTCAACGTATCTGCAGTGGGTATTTTACGTACAAAAATCCTGTTGACAGAAATAAAGTTGCGTGCTAAAATATTTGACGTATTAAAATTATTAACAGTGTTAACTATTTCTTGCGGTAAGTTTAGAACAGGAGAACCAATCATGAGAGAGGAACAGAAAAATTTTTTTGATATCATGCATTCTTTTCGGAAATTGAATCTTTCCAGCATGCTGCCGGGTATCAGTCACGGAGAATTTGGTGTACTGAAGATGATACAGCACTGTCAAAGGTGCAGCGGAGTCGACCAAGGGGGGGTGAAAGTCTCTTTGATTGTGAAAGAAATGCATCTGCCGCCGCCGGCTATTTCCAGAGCATTGCGTGTGCTGGAGGAAAAAGAACTGGTGCTGCGTGATGTGGATAAGAAAGACCGGCGTAATACTTTTGTTAAGGTGACGGAGAAAGGAATCGCGCGCATTGCAGAAGCAGACTGCATTATGGAAGAATTCTCTGATGCAGTGTTTGGCAATTTGGGGGCAGACACCATGCAAAAACTTAACGACTACCTGCAGAAGTTTGTGGAAACTTCCAAAATAGAAATAGAAAAACGAAAGTATAATGAAAAGAAGGGGGAAAGTGAATGAAGAGAATTTTTAGGAACATAATTCCGTACTGGAAATCTGTGCTTCTGATTGTGCTGCTGCTTACGGTGCAGGCCTATTGTGATCTGGCGCTGCCGCAGTACACAGCAGATATTATAGATACTGGTATTACAGGAAAGGGAGTGGAGCATATCGCCCCAGAGAGAATCACTGCTGAGGAATTTCGTGAAGCGCAAGTTTTTATGGAAGAAGAGGAAGCGGTACTGTGGAATGAGATTTATGTAGAGGACGGTGCCGATTACAGACTGAATGCAGAGGATGAAAAGGTTCTAGAAGAAGTCGACGAGAAGCTGATAACCGCTGTAGCGCTGACTTATCAGTTGGGTCACATGCGCGAAGGCGACTTTAAAGATACTATCAAAGAGGCGGTTTCTCAGAATCCACAGATGGCAGAATTGGAATCGAAAATAGACGATATGTCTATCGAAGAGATTGAAACTCTCATGGGCACCGATATTGACAGCTTTCAGGCGGAAGATGAAGAAGGGAATGTGTCGAATTATGTTGACATGCGTCCTCTGATGGAGCGTATGATTGCAGAAGGACAGATGGACGAGGCAGCCATCAGAAATGCCAGAACCTCTATGGAGGAAATGATTACCTCTGTAGGCGAAGATACTCTAAAGTCTATGGGGATTGCTTATGCTGCCTCCTGCAATGAGGCAGCAGGTATCGACATGGAGAAAGTACAGACTGACTATCTTTGGCGTGCAGGGTTTCGCATGTTTTTCATGGCAGCGCTTATGCTGGCGGCAGCGGTCTGCACTTCCTATCTGGCTGCAAGAATCGGCGCAGGAGTCGGCAGAGACCTGCGTGGCAAGGTATTTAAGAATGTAGTCGGATTTTCCAATGGAGAAATTGATAAATTTTCTACTGCATCGCTAATTACCAGAAGTACTAACGACGTACAGCAAATTCAGATGGTAACGACTATGATGCTTCGAATGGTGCTTTATGCGCCGATTTTGGGCATAGGCGGCATTTATAAGGTGGCAAAAACCGGTGCAGGCATGGGATGGATTATCGCGATGGCTGTCCTTGTAATTATGGGATTTGTGCTTCTGCTTGTTTCTATTGCAATGCCGAAGTTCAAACTCATGCAGATACTGGTCGACAATCTGAATCTGGTTTCCAGAGAGATTTTGACAGGTCTTTCAGTTATTCGAGCCTTTGGCAGAGAAAAGACCGAAGAAGAGCGTTTTGATGTTGCCAATGAGAATCTGAAGAAAACGCAGCTATTTACCAACCGGGTGATGACTTTTATGATGCCGGGCATGATGTTAATTATGAACTGTCTGGTCATTCTGATTATGTGGGTCAGCGCACAGAGAATCGACAGTGGAGATTTGCAGGTGGGAAATATGACAGCATTTATTACTTACTCCATGCTGATTGTCATGTCTTTCCTCATGTTGACTATGATGTCCATTATGCTGCCAAGAGCTGGCGTTGCTGCAGAACGTATCGATGAAGTGCTTCAGACAAAATCCTCTATTGGGGATCCGGAAGAACCGAAGGCTTTGAGAGAGCACAAAGGCGTGCTGGAATTTAAGAATGTCAGCTTCCGTTATCCGGGCGCAGAGGAAGACGTGTTGCATCATATTAGTTTCAAAGCGGAGCCGGGCAAGGTGACAGCTATGATTGGAAGTACCGGCGCTGGAAAATCGACGTTGGTAAATCTGATTCCAAGATTTTATGATGTGACGGAAGGAGAAATTACCTTAGACGGTGTAGATATTAGGGAACTGGCTTTGCACGAACTGCGTGAGGAAATTGGTTTTGTACCGCAGAAGGGGGTTCTGTTTTCTGGAACCATTGCTTCTAACCTTCGCTTTGGCAAGGTTTCGGCTACTGATGAAGAAATCAAAGCGGCAGCAGAAATCGCGCAGGCAGCGGATTTTATCGCAGAGAAAGAAGAGGGATTTGACAGCTATATCGCCCAGGGCGGTAGCAACGTGTCCGGTGGACAGAAGCAGCGTCTTGCTATTGCAAGAGCCATTGCAAAGAATCCAAAGGTTTTCGTCTTTGACGACAGCTTTTCTGCTCTGGATATGAAAACTGATGCAAAGCTTCGCAAAGCGCTGGCTGACAGAGTTAAAAATGCGACGGAGATTGTGGTTGCGCAGCGTATCAGCACCATACTTCATGCAGATCAGATATTGGTATTAGACGATGGAGAAATTGTGGGCAAGGGAACCCACGAGGAATTGATGAGAAACTGTGAGGTTTACAGGCAGATTGCAAGTTCTCAGCTTTCGGAAAAGGAACTGGGAGGTCTATCCCAGAGTGCACAGCTGCCGAAGACTACAGAGGGGGAGGTGAATGACAGTGAAGAATGATACAAGGGAGTTTAAGCCTAGGCGCAGAGGACCTGGCGGACACGGACCGATGGGTGCTATGATGGGCGGCGAGAAAGCGAAAGACTTCAAAGGCTCCTTTCAAAAGCTCCTCGCATATATCGGCAGATATAAGTTTGCCGTGCTGGTGGTTATGCTCTTTGCTGCGGCTTCAACGGTGTTCAACGTGCTGGGACCAAAGGTCATGGGACGCGCTACCACCGAACTTGCAGAGGGACTGATGAGGAAAATCGGAGGTACTGGGGGCATTGATTTTGACAAAATCCTGCAGATCCTTTTGATTACCTTGGGGCTTTATGCCGCAAGTTCGGTGTTTACCTTTGTGCAGGGCTTCATTATGAGCGGCATCACCCAGAAAATCTGTTACCGCATGAGAAGGGAGATTTCTGAAAAGATTAACCGCATGCCGATGAAATATTTTGAAAGCAGAACCTACGGTGAGGTGCTGTCCCGCATTACCAATGATGTGGACACATTAGGACAGGGGTTGAATCAGAGCATTACCCAAATTATTACATCGACTGCAACGCTGATTGGCGTGCTGGTCATGATGCTATCTATTTCACCGCTGATGACTTTGATTGCGCTGGTGATTCTGCCGATTTCAGCAATCCTGATGTCGGTGGTAGTAAAGTATTCACAGAAACACTTCCGCACCCAGCAGAAGTATCTGGGCAATATCAATGGACAGGTGGAAGAAACTTTTGCGGGTCATTTGGTTATTAAGGCGTTTAATAAGGAAGACGAAACCATTACGGTATTCGACGAGACTAACGATGTACTTTACGAATCTGCTTGGAAATCGCAGTTTCTTTCAGGACTCATGCACCCACTGATGATGTTTGTAGGAAATATGGGCTATGCCGGTGTTGCGATTTCCGGAGGACTTCTGGCTATCAAGGGCACCATCGGAATTGGGGATATTCAGGCATTTATTCAGTATGTAAAGAATTTCACGCAGCCGATTCAGCAGATCGCTCAGGTCATCAATCAGGTGCAGTCTATGACGGCAGCATCCGAGCGTGTCTTTGAGTTTCTCGCAGAAGAAGAGGAAGAGCAGACTGTTGAAAATCCGGTGCAGCTGAAAGATCCGCAGGGCGCGGTGCGCTTTGACCATGTGCGTTTCGGCTACGACCCGCAGCAGATTATCATCAAGGATTTCAGTGCCGACGTAAAGCCAGGACAGAAAATTGCCATTGTGGGACCGACCGGTGCGGGCAAGACTACCATCGTAAAGCTGCTTATGCGGTTTTATGATGTACAGGAGGGTTCCATTTCCTTGGATGGACACGATATCAGAGCGTTCAACAGACATAATCTGCGTGATTATTTTGGTATGGTGCTGCAGGATACCTGGCTGTTCAAAGGTACCATTATGGAGAATATTCGCTATGGCAGACTGGACGCGACGGATGAAGAGGTTATTGCTGCGGCAAAGGCTGCCCATGCGGATCACTTTATCAGAACACTGCCGGGCGGCTACGAAATGGAACTTAATGAAGACGCCTCCAACGTTTCACAGGGACAAAAACAGCTGCTTACCATTGCCAGAGCCATTTTGGCAGATAACAGGGTGCTGATTTTAGACGAAGCGACGTCTTCTGTGGACACTCGTACTGAGGAGCGAATTCAGAGCGCTATGGATAATCTGATGGAAGGCAGAACCAGCTTTATTATCGCGCACAGATTATCTACCATTCGCAATGCAGATTTGATTCTCGTCATGAAGGAAGGCGACATCATTGAGCAGGGAAATCACGACCAGCTGCTGGCAGCCGGCGGTTTCTATGCTGATTTGTATAACTCCCAGTTTGAGAAACTAGGATAAAGGGATATTTTAGAAAAACAGATCAGAGACTTTATTGAAAGAATAGAGTCTCTGTTTTCGTATGCGCATAAGAAATGACAGCATTTTGTGAAAGAATTGGAAGCGGTGTACAGAAGAAGCGAAATTTGAAAGAAATTTTGTAGGAGCAACTGGCTTACTTAATTCATGAAGGGTTCTTTTTCTTGTTGTGCCCACACGATAATTTAGAGCGCTTTTTAATTTTCTCAATCGTTTTCTCATCGGGTCCAAAGGAAAATTTCACTTTGCAGAACTTCCCCCTTTGTAGGCGCAAAAAAAGGAAAGTTATAAGTAAAATAACGTCTACATGAGTACTTCACACTAATTCACAAAGGATTGAGCGTTTTTTTTTCAAGAGAAATCGATAATTATTTCGTCATTTTCTTAAAAAAACTCTGAGGAACATGTATTTTGTTCTGATGCACATTAGCCTAGCAAAGGGTTTTCCTTTTTTTCATGAATAAAGGGTAAAGTTCTGCAAAAGCAAAAAATGCTTCAGCTGCTTTTTTGAAAAAATAGGCGTACAGATGTGAAAATGGATTTTCCCGGTTTGAATAACGTGATATAATAAGAAATAATATGTGCAAATCCAGGGGGAAGGCTTATGAAAACGGAAGTTTTAATCCACGAAACATTGTGCCGGAATTTGACGGACAAAGCATTTTTAAAAGAAATCGGAGTTTCCCGAAAAGAGATGGAGCAGAATCTGCAGAAACAGCGGTGGAAGCACATGGCGGCAGACCTTGCAGCAATTGGAATCGCAAATAAACGATATAAAGCGCAGGATGTCCTAGCGGTTGCAAAAAAGGTTATTCCACAGCTTTCTGAGGAACCGGAGGAAGGATGGCTGCGCCACTGCTACAGCTATCTTCTTGCCCAGCTATTTCCGGAGATGGGAGAACCTGACGGCGCAGCTTTTTACCACGATGGAAGATGCTGGCTTTTGCAGGTTTTACGCAGTGTGTACAGCTTTGAACGAGAACATCTGCCTTTCGACCCGACCAAGGATATGCAGTTTCTCACAGACAGCGAGGTGGAGGAAAAGGGTTATACCCAGGAATATATCCACATGCACAAGCTGGTAAAAAGTAAATACGTTTATGAGTTTATGCGTATCGGTATTGATATTACGCCTTTTAACACCCTTGGGCATATCAGCGGGGTTCATTACGTCGCCATGTTTGCAGCAAGACAGCTTGCAAAGGCTGGGGTGCCTGTGGATTTGGCGCTGGTTTCCGGTGCGGCGGCAGGCCACGATATCGGAAAATACGGCTGCCGCAAAAGTGAGGAAAAGAGAATCCCTTACCTGCATTACTACTATACCGATTTGTGCTATAACCGTTTTCATATGCCGACTATTGGCCATATTGCAGCCAATCACTCTACTTGGGATTTGGAGCTTGAAAACCTGTCTGTAGAGTCGTTGCTTTTGATTTATGCGGACTTCCGCGTGAAGAGCAGCCGAGATGAAAAGGGTGCAGAAGTAGTGCATTTTTACAATTTAGCAGAGGCTTATGACGTGATTTTGGGCAAGCTGGATAACGTGGACGATGCGAAAAAGCTTCGCTACCAAAAGGTTTACGACAAACTGAAAGACTTTGAGAATTATATGGAAGAAAACGGAGTGCACACAGAACTTCCAGAGGACTTTGCGACAGAGCCGAAAGAAGCGCCGCATCCGAAGGTGCGCGAAATTGTTCTTTTGGAGGGGGAAGAGATTGTCAACCAACTGAAGTTTTCTGCCATCGGACATAACATCAGGCTGATGAGTCGCTTCCACCAGGACAGCGAGTTTGCCAGCCTCATAGAAGCTGCTAGAAGTGAGCAGCAGTGGAAGAATCTGCGAACCTATATCAGTATTTTGGGGGAGTACTCCACCTATATGACGGAAAAGCAAAAGCTTTTAACACTGAAATTTCTCTATGAGCTGCTTTCCCATAAGGAAAGCGACATCAGAAGCCGGGCAGCAGAAATTATGGGCTGCATGGTCGCAGGCTTTAGCGAAGAGTACAAGAAAGAAGTGCCGACTGATATCACCTTGCCGGACCTCCTTGTCAGCAATCTGACCCTTTGGGAACAGTATCTGACGAAGATTTTAAACCCTTCATATAAGCTGACGGATCAGCATAAGAAGTGGATTTCCAACACGTTGGACAGCTTCGTCAGAGCTACGGTGAACCACTGCAAGCCGTCTTGCAGGCATAAATATTTTGACATTCTGGAAAAATTTTACCAGGATACGGAAAATCATACGGAAAGCACCGCCATGGTGCTTCTTGATGCGGCGGCAGTGATTGACCGCAGTTTGTGTACAGAAAGCTTTGTTGCCGTTATGAGCAGCTTTCTAAAAGGCAGTTTTGGAAGGTTTTCCAGGAGCGTGGATATCGGCGTTCTTTCTGCGGCACGCTGTTATTTTGACGCCTATACGGAAGAGCGTTATGACACTGACCTGCGAATGCTGATGAAACTGCCAAAAGACGAGGACTTTGATAAGCAGCTTGCAGCCATGTTTCTTGACGACTTGAAGACGGGCACACCGTGGATTCAAAAGGTGGCAAATATTGGTTTTATGCTGAAACACGCCATAGGCAGCGGTGACAGAGGAAAACTGCTTCATGTAGCGACGCATCTTTCCAATTTGGTAAAAGTCAGCGAGACTGTGACGGTGCGCCGTGCTGCCGGAGAGGGATTGCTTCATATGATTGCAAAAATGCCGCCGGATCAGAGAAATGAGTTGACCGTAGAACTGTTTAACGGGTTGGAACTGGGCGATTATCAGTTTTCTAAATATATTCCGGATTACCTGGGTGTTATCATGCTCTATTTGCCGCCAAAGGAACTGGATGAGTCCATCGATGAGCTCCAAAAGATTCTGGAAACTGGAAATGAAATGACGGCATCTTCTGTGGTAAACACTCTTGGAGTAATGTTGGAGCACTATTCTGTTTATAAAGAGAATTTTTATGAGAAAGGTAATGCCTCTGAGAAACGCCGTTTCAGACTTCTCAATCTGCTGGTGAAAGCTTATGCCAGCTATAATCATGTCTGTTCGGAGGAGGCTTTCTGGATTCTTGGCACCAGAGTCTTTGGCAGTGAAGTGCTGAGTCTTGCTGAAAAGAACGAGCTTTTCTGTCAGTGTTATAAGAAACTGGCAGTGCTGCTTTCTGAAAAGACGGAAGACCCATTGGACTTTTATAATAATGCGGCGGTTTTGAATCACATTTACAGATATATCGGTCAAAATCAGATTGAAACGGGCAATTTTGATTTTCAGCAAAGTCGCAAGGTGGCATTTTTTCCGGGCACCTTCGACCCATTCAGCTTGGGACACAAGGCTGTCGCCACTACGATTCGTGATATGGGATTTACAGTGTATATGGCTCTTGATGAGTTTTCATGGTCGAAGAACACTCAGCCGAGACTGCAGAGAAGAAAAATCATGAATATGTCAGTGGCTGACGAGGCGGATATCTATGTGTTCCCGGAGGATATTCCGGTTAATATCGCAAATCCACAGGATATCAAGGTGCTGAAGGATACTTTCTGCGGCAAGGAACTTTATATTGCAGTAGGTACTGACGTGATTAAGAACGCTTCCTGCTACAAAGCACCGCCGGAGACTGATTCTATTCACACCCTGAATCACATCGCTTTTGCCAGAGAATCAGGTGAGCAGAAGGAGGGTGCAGAGGAAGAAAAGGGCTATCCGATTACTGGTGAGGTGGTTTACCTGCGGCTGAAAAAATACTACGAAGATATCAGTTCCACCAGAATTAGAGAGAATATTGACCTCAACAGGGATATTTCCAACCTGATTGATACGGTGGCGCAAAATTATATTTACGACAGAAATCTCTATCTTAGAGAGCCTGCATATAAACATGTGCTGCAGGCAAAGGAGATTACAATCAGCAGCTACGAGCACAGAGATGTGGATAGTCTTGATAGAATCAGAGAGGATTTGATTTCCCGTGGCTACGATATGGAGCGAATCAAGACATATTTGTCGCGGCAAGGCGTGCGTACGCTTTATATTGAAAACGGTGTGAGACAGAAGAAGATGGCGGCATTTGCAGCTGCCCACAGGGTGGAAACCAGCCAGCTTCTTGCGGAGTTTGGTGATCCTGCTATCGCTTCCCACATCAGAGATAAAGCCACCGGCGGTATTGCAGTTATCGGCGCTCTCTTTGTAGGGAAGGGAAGGGCGATTTCCAATGTAAATCAGATTCTTATTACAGAAATTCTAACGGAGCTTTTGGCGCGAGACTTTGCATATGTGGTATATCATCCGGCTGACGAAGCAGGATATAATCCACGGGTTATTGAGGCGCTGCGCAGGCAAGGCTTTATCAATATTGCAGAAGCTGGCAGCCAGACGCCGATTTATGCGGTAGACATGCGCTCGCCGATTGTGGTGTTCCGTGACGTTGAAACTGTAATTAAGAATCCGCTGAACAAAAATCCTAAGGTACTGCATGCTCTTGAAGAGGCGCACAACAAAATGCTTCGGGTGCTGACGGGGATTTATCACGGACAGCTGGTGCTTTCCTTTAATACCAGTGCGGTGCACAACAAGATTATCGGAAAGGTTGCTAAGCTCAACGGCGTGCCAGTGGAACCTGCGAAAAACAGGCAGCGCGGTCCGTACATGTCGGTGCCTTTTGGAAAGGCGCTGGCGGATGTGGTGGTGCCGAATACAGTAACAAAGGCGCTGCACACGGAAAAATATTTTGACAGCGATTTGAGCCATTTCAATATTGCGGAGATGAAGCATTATGCGGCACTTGACAATCAAGCGAAGACAATCAAGTCTTTTAATCGCCCGATTATCCTGATTGATGATCTTTTGCATAAAGGTTACCGCATGAATATTTTAGACCCGATTTTGAAACAGAATCAGGTAGAGGTAAAGGAAATTATTGTGGGTGTTATGACCGGAAATGGCAGAGATTTAATGGCGGTGAGAAACAGAAAGGCAGAGAGTGCATATTTCCTGCCGAGCCTACAGGTTTGGATTAATGAGAGGGACAGTTATCCGTTTATCGGCGGCGACAGCATGGCAAAAGACGCAGATTCATCTATTAATCTGATTTTGCCGTACACTATGCCTACCTTTATCAAGGCCGGAACAGAGGCGGTCTTCGATTATTCCATGACCTGTCTGGAAAATGCCAGAGACATTTTAAAGGTATTGGAGCAGGAGTATCAGGCTACCTTTGAAAGAAAGCTGACGCTGAAACGTCTGGGCGAGGTTATCACCTATCCGCGGCGTCCGGACATTGGAAATGGCATCAGCTACGATGAAAATCTGGCGCCGTCTGCTTATGTGGAAAACGATATTGAAAAGCTGATTCGTATGCGGCTGAAAGGATAAAAAGGAACGGAAGAATATGAAACGAATTGAAGATTTATGGAAGGAAGCGGGGGTGAAGAACCCTGTCAGCTTGCAGCGAGGCGGCTGCGCACCGGTCAGGCCTGGGAAGAAGCACCGGGTTAACGTTCTGGCTCTCGGCGACGTGGGAAGAACAGTTCTTCTGGGGCTGAAGCTGCTGGGTGGTGATGTGATTTCGTCCATCGGTATTTGCGACCTTTCAGCGGAAAACCTGCAGCGCCTTGAGATGGAAATGAATCAGATTTCCTATCCTTTTGAGGAGGCAGGATCGCTGCCGCAGGTTACGCCTGTAGCCGAAGAACAGCTCTTTGACTGTGATGTGTTTGTTTTCTGTGCAAGCAAAGGTGTGCCGCCGCTGGGAAGTCAAGGCGATGTGCGCATGGCACAGCTTGAAGCAAATAAGGAACTAATCAGTCGCTACGGAAAAATGGCGGCTGACACCGGTTTCAAAGGACTGGTGGCGGTGGTATCAGACCCCGTAGATCCACTTTGCAAGACATTTCTTACTTCCAGCGGTCTTGCGCCTTCCCAGATCCAGGGCTACGGCTTGGGGGTCATGAATGCAAGAGCTATATATTTTGCTGGAAGAGACCAAAGGCTGGCGCATTATCGAGAAGAGGGGCGCGCTTTCGGACCTCACGGAGAAGATTTGGTGATTGCAGACAGCATTGTGCATTACGACGATGAACTGTCAAAGGAGCTGACTGCGCTAACGGTGAATGCCAATGTAGCGGTTCGGGAGCTAGGCTTTAAGCCGTATATCGCGCCTGCTATCTCATCTGCGGCCATCTCTATTCTGCTGACTTTGCGGGGAGCGTGGCACTACAGCTCTCTATATCTGGGAGATGAGAATACCGGCGCTTTTCTCGGCATTAAAAACCGCATGGAGGCAGACGGTCCTGTCTACGAGGATTTACCTTTGCCGGAGGCCCTGTATGAACGGATTAATAAGGCATATAGGCATCTGTTGATTTTAAAATGACGTATGTGAAAAGGAAAAGAGGCGATTGAATTTGCTGACAGTGATTAAACCGTTTTGCAAAGAATTTAAAAGGGAAAGTCGGATGGATCAGGTGCTTTCGGAAGCACTTAAAAATGTCAAGGCGGAATATCTTCTGACCGCTGACGATTTAGAAAGAACCGACCTCAGAGGCAGGAGACTGCTCTTTGCTGTCTGCCTTTCTGAATCCGGTATCAATTTGGAATACTATCGTATGCTGGAGTATTTCCGCAAAGTGCCGGACTGCCTTGCAGGGGCTTGTGCAGGAGTCATTGTGGACGGCAGCGGAGAGCTTTTTACCAAAAGTCTCGCCCGACGCCTGGTATTTTCTGCGAACATGGCAGGCTGTACTTTCCCTGGCAAACCTCTGGTGGAAGCAACCGGATCCTTATACAATTTTCAGATTATCAGCAAAGTGAATCATACGGATTTGGCGGAGGCTTATGCCGGGCAGGTGAAAAAACTGGTGCAGCGGCTTCTTTCTTTCGAAATTCATGGGGAAAAGACGCAAAAAGTGTTGATGGTTCACGCTAGCAGCAGGAAGACGTCCAACAGTCTGCTTCTTTGGGAAAAGGTACGCAGATATTTTGATGACGATGTAGAGGTGGAGGAGATTTCTCTGCGAAACGGTCAGCTTCTTGACTGCCGCGGCTGTAAATACGAGACCTGTCTGCATTTTGGCGAAAAGGACGACTGCTTTTATGGCGGCGTCATGGTGGAAAAGGTTTATCCTGCTATCATTAAATGCGATACGCTGGTGATGGTTTGCCCTAATTACAATGATGCGGTCAGCGCTAACCTGACAGCCTTTATTAACCGGCTGACCTCTGTGTTCCGCACCCACGACTTCTCAAAGAAAAGAGTCTTTGCTCTAGTGATATCCGGCTACAGCGGCGGAGATATTGTGGCGGAGCAGGTGATTGGTGCGATGAATTTCAACAAGAACTTTATTTTACCGGGAAATTTTGCTCTGGTAGAAACCGCTAATAATCCGGGAAGCATTCTAAAAGTGGAAAATCTGGAAGAAAAAGCCGCCGCCTTCGCGGAGAGAATTTATTCTTCACTTTAGAACACTTTTGCGGTATAATAGAAGTATCCAAAGGGATAGGATAGAGAACAGAAAGGGTGTTTTTTATGAAGAAACTAGTTACAATCAGCAGAGAGTACGGAAGCGGTGGGCGCATTATCGGAAGACTTGTTGCGGAGAAACTGGGCGTGCCATTTTACGATAAGGAGATTATCGATATGGCGGTAGAAAAGAGTGGATTATCCAGAGAAATTGTGGAGACCGCGGAGCTTCGTGCAAAGAGTAGCTTCTCGTATAGCCTTTCTTCAGCAATGAACTTCGGTGAGGGCATGATGAGCGAGGCAGTTTCCGTTAACGTAAAGCTTTTTATCACCCAATTTGATGTGATTAATCAGATTGGCGAGGAGGGTGAAGGCGTCATCGTCGGAAGGTGTGCTGATTACATTCTCAAGGATATGCCAGGGGTGACGAATATCTTTGTTTATGCGGAACTGGAAGACAGAATTCGCCGTTGCATCGATGTTTATGGCATTGATGCCGCCGATGCAAAGGAGACAGTGCATACTTATGACAAAGCTCGTGCAAACTACTATAACTACCATACCTGCCAGAAATGGGGGCAGTTCTCCAACTATAATTTGGCAATCAACAGCAGTTATATTTCAGAAGAAGAGGCTGCAAGCTTAATTGTGGAATACGTTAATAAGAGAACATATAGATAAATTAAAGTGAAAATCAAGTGGATGAGTCGAGAATTTTGACCACGGAGGAAATGAAATGAGCAAGAAAAATAAACTGGAGCCGAATAAGGCGGATAAAGGAAGAAAAAGCGGCACGTCTGCAGCAGCAAAGGTAGCCCTTGCAATTTTAGGTGTAGGCTTTGTGGCAGGAACTACGTTGGTAGTGGGTATGGACCACATCATGAAGAAAATCTTTGTGAACGAAGACTGGCCAGATGAAGAATGGTCGAGAGATGACTGGGCTGAAGAAGATTTAGAAGGATAAGTGACACGACCGGTGAAAGGGCAGGAATTTCCGCCTTTTCATCGGCTTTATTTTTGCTTTGTTTATTACAGCTTAAGACTGGTCGGCCTATCATGAAGCACTTGTTTGGTGATACCCAGTTTTCGGCGGCTTCTGTTTTGGGGCGGCAGGAGGCAAGGGTTTTTGACAAAAGTTCCCGCTCAAAATCCTTTAAAAAATCTTGATAAGCTTGTTTTGACGAAGTGATTTCCAACGTCGTTTTTTGTGTGGAAAAATAGGCAGGCAAATCGGAAGGTGTAATCCATTCGCTTTCCGCAGAAGCAAATGCGCCTTCGATGACATTGCGCAGCTCCCGAATGTTGCCGGATCAGTGATAGCTTTGAAACAGTGATGCGGTGTCAGATGACAGACCTTTGATTTCTATAGAATATTAAAAAGCGACAATAAAATACAAAATTTAAACAGGACACTTTCACTTGTATAGAGACTGTCAAAACAGTTGTATATGTAACGGAGATAGAATGTTTATATGAAAAAGATACAGAATTTAGATGATAGGAAAGTTTTTCATCCTTTTTCCAACAAAAATATATATGCTATGGTCATGCACGACGAGATGCGCTGCAGAGAATTTTTAAAGTGAATTTTTCCGGAAAGAAAGGCTCGCCAGGTGCGCCTGTCGAAGGAATACAAATATTCTGAGCGAGAAGATGGATGCCGAGTCGAAGTAGAAAAGACAATTCTTAATGGTTCGTTTTACAAAAGCATCCAATTGAATGTACTTTTTGAGGATGATACTGCATGGTATGATCTTGAAATGCAGGTGGCAGATAGCGATAGTATTCCCAAGAGACGCAGATATTACCATAGCATGATAGATATCGATATTTAAACGAAGGATCGTGATTATGAAGCACTGAGACCATGTTATGTCATCTTTGTCTGTCAATTTGGTTTGTTTGGAAACGCGGAGACGGTATATCAATTTGAAAACTTTGACAGAAAAAATGACTTGCCATTAGGGGACTTTACAAATACAATAATATTAAATACAACCTGTGAAAAGGAGAAAATGCCGGAGTTTCTTCGACCGCTTCTGGAATATATCAGGAGCGGAAAGATTTCGGAAGACGATGTTTTGTGGAAGAGATCCATCATCAGGTGATAGAACTGAATGAAAAGAGGGATTTGATGGGTTTTATGACATTGAAGAGGATTCCAGACTCAGAGAAAAATGGGCAAGAGAAAAGGGTCTTGCCGAAGACGAGCAGAAGGGCAGGCTTGAAATCGCCAGGAACATGAAAGCGGATGGAATACCGGTAGAGCTAATCATGAAGTACACACAATTGACAGAAGAAGTTAGAAATCTTTAAGTGAAACAAAAACTGGCTTTTAAGAGCCAGTTTTTGTTTCATTGTACTTTATTAGGAAACCCTTGGAATGTACATATCTAAATAGATTTCTTCGATTTTATGTATGTTCGTGTGCATATTTCGGAGATTTTTTGATTTTTATGCATGACGCGGAAACAGGTGCAGCGAATTTGAGCAAGTCAAGCTTTCATACGTTTGCAGTAATAGGGCGTGCCAACAGCATTGACAGAAATTGGATTATACGGTATATTGATATAGAAAAGAATCACGTTGACTACTTGAAAGAAAGAGCAAGGATCGTACCATGGGGGAAAAGAAAGTATCGAATCAGACAGTATCCAAATTAGTACAATTAATATCTTGTATTGCAGAAAGTCGTACGCCGATGCGGCTGCAGGATATTTCAGAACATATTGGTGTGCCGGTAGCGACGGCATTCCGCTATTTGAATGCATTGGTGGAGGAAGGACTGGTATTTCAGGATGGGGCGACAAATCGTTATGCGATGACGTGGCGGGTCTGTGAATATGGAAAATTGGTACGAAATCATATGACGATAAGGAACCTTTCCGGAAGTTTGGTCAGCGAATTATCGGTTAAGCTTTCGCGAGGCGTAAGCTTGTCCATAGAAAGAGGAATGGAGTGCGTCTATATCGACTGCGTATATGATCCGACCAGTATCAGCGGCGGGGTACCGCTGCAGCGCATTGGGCTGCAGGCACCAATTCATGCGGTTTCTTCGGGAAAATTGTTTTTGACTGCATACGAAGAAAGTGATATTGATTTGCTGGTCAATCAAAAAGGACTGGAACAGCTGACAGAGAAAACTATTACGACAAAAGACGCCTTAATGGAGGAAATTCGTAGTACGAAGAATAATCAATATGCCCTGGATGATCAGGAATGTGAGCCGGGTCTGCGTTGTGTTGCGGTTCCCATTTATGACTATAGCGGTGAGATTGCAGCAGCGTTGAGCTGCTTCGGAAAAGTAGAGAATATGTCCTTTGAACAGATTCACAGTGACATTTTACCAGAACTTAGAAGTGTGGCAAAAGAAATCTCTTTTAGAATGGGCAGCTATGAATAAGTGAGAAGCGTGGTCTCTGTATAAGAAATAGAAAATCCCTTTGACAGAATCGAATCTGGACAAAGGGATTTTTTGTCGCATAATCAAAAATGAAATTAATTTTCATTTTTGATTGACAAAATAAAAAATATGGAATAAAATGAAATTAACTTCTAAAAAACTAAAAATTTGGAGGAATGCGAAAATGAATGTTGAAAGGAAGAAATATTGTGTAAATGGAGAATGGCATCTGTCAAAAACAGACAAGTATATGCCTGTCACTGATTCAAGCACAGGAGAAATGATTGCAGAAGTTCCCTGTTGTACGGCAGAGGAAGTAGAATCGGCTATTGCGTCGGCACAGGAGGCTTTTCCTGCATGGTCGAAGCTTTCGTTAAGTCAGAGAACGCAGATGATGTTTAAATGGAGAAACATTCTGATAGAACATCTGGAAGAATTGACACTGTTATGCGCGAAAGAGTTGGGTAAGACCTTAGCAGAGGCGAGAGGCGACGTGTTGAAAGCGATTGAGCCGACAGAACATGCTTGCTCCTTACCGACACTGATGCAGGGCGATGCATCTTTGCAGGTAACAACCGGATTTGATACAGCGACTTATCGGATGCCGTTAGGCGTTGTAGCGGGGATTGTACCGTTTAACTTCCCGGCGATGATTCCATGGGGCTGGATGGTACCGCTTGCGATCGCCTCTGGAAATACAGTTGTATTGAAAGCATCCAGCGCGACGCCACTTACAGCGATGCGCATATTAGAGCTTTTCTATGAAGAAGGAGGATTCCCGAAGGGCGTTGTCAATCTGGTAACCTGCAGCAGAAAAGAAGCAGATATTTTCTTGACAGATTCACGAGTTAAGGCAGTTACTTTTGTAGGTACGACAGGCGTTGGCAAGCAGATTTACTCTACAGCTGCGGCAAACGGAAAGCGTGTGCAGGCACAGTGTGAAGCGAAAAATCATGCGCTTGTTTTGGAGGATGCTGATTTGGAAAGTGCTGCAAGCGCAATTATCAACTCTACATATGGATGTGCTGGTATGAGATGTATGGCTCTTCCGGTTATTGTAGTACAGGAATCCATTGCTGATACGTTCGTTGCTTTGCTGAAGGAAAAGGCTATGGCAATGAAGGTCGGCTGCGCGTATGATCCGGAAACAAGTCTGGGGCCGGTTGTATCGGCGGAGCATAAGACAAAGGTATGTGATTGGATTCAGAAAGGAATTGACGAGGGCGCTGAACTCGTGTTAGATGGCCGTAACGTTACAGTTCCAGGCTTTGAAAAAGGCTTTTTCGTCGGGCCAACGATTTTTGACCATGTAAAGTCGGGCATGACTATTGGCGACAGAGAAATCTTTGGTCCGGTGACATTGATAAAACGGGTGAAGAATTTTGAAGAGGGACTTGCTTTGATGAATGAAAATCCATTTGCCAACGGCTCTGTAATCTTCACACAAAACGGATATTATGCCAGAGAATTTGAGTTCCGTACTGACGGCGGAATGGTAGGCATTAACGTAGGAATTCCTGTGCCGTCCGCATATTTTCCATTTTCCGGAAACAAGGATTCCTTCTTTGGAGATTTGCATGTACTTGGAAAAGACGGCGTTCGATTCTATACGCGGGCTAAGACCGTGACGAAGCATTGGTATGATGAGACAGCAAGAAAAAAGAAAAAAGAAGTTGATACCTGGGAAGGAACCGTTGAAAGAATTTAGCAATCGGATTTCAAGCGGTATTTATAAATGAAAGTTCACATTATGGAAAGGAGAAAAGGAATGGAAAAAGGAAAGAAAAAGAAAAGGTTTGCTGTGCCAAATGTTTTTATCATTCTGTTTGCAATGATTTTTGTTTGCAGCATATTATCCTATATTGTGCCGGCAGGTACATATGAGATGATGGAATTGGACGGCAGATCTGTTGTTGACCCGGATTCTTATCACACCATAGAGCAAACACCGGTGTCTCTAATGCAAATGCTGACTTCCATTACCAGAGGCCTGCAGGAGAGTGCGCAGATTGTATTCTTCCTCTTTATTGTAGGAGGTGCTATGGCAGTCATACAGTCTACAGGCGCACTGGAGGCAGGCGTTGGTAAACTTGCAAAGAGTTTAAAAGGAAAAGATCTGATTATTATTCCGATTGTTCTGGCATTGTTTGGCTTGGGCGGCGCAATTTTCGGTATGTGTGAAGAATCCGTACCTTTAGTTCCTCTCTTTGTTGCCCTATGTTTGGCTATGGGATATGACTCCATCGTTGGCGTAGCCATTGTTATGATTGGCGGAGCGATTGGTTGGGCCGGTGAGTTTATGAATCCATTCTGTTTGCAGGTTGCGCAGGGCATTTCGGAGTTGCCGCCGCTTTCCGGTATGGGTCTTAGAATTGCGCTGTTTGTGACGATGCTGGTAGTAACCTCTCTGTGGATTATGCGGTATGCGAGAAAAGTAAAAAAAGACCCGCAGCTTTCGCCGATGTATGAATTGGACAAGCAGAGAGAGGATACCCTGGATCTTGAACATTTGCCGAAGTTTGGCGGACGTGAAAAGGCTATTTTAATCGTATTCCTCTTGATGATTGTACTGCTTGTTTACGGTGTAATTGAGCTGGGTTGGTATATGGATGAAATCTGTGCGTTGTTCCTTGGAACTTCCATTATCTGTGCAATCATCGGAAAAATTGGTTTCAACCGTTATGCCGAGGTTCTTGGAAAGGGCATGATGGATCTTGCTACAGGCGCGTTAATCGTTGGTTTCTCCAAGGCTATTGTAGTCGTATTGACCGACGGCAGTATCCTTCACGTAATCTTACACGGCGCGGCTTCTGTACTCGGTGTGCTGCCGCCAATCTTCTCCGCAATCGGTATGTACATTTTCCAAAATTTGTTGAACTTAGTCGTTGTATCAGGATCCGGACAGGCTGCGCTTACCATGCCTCTCATGGCGCCGCTGGCAGATCTGGTAGATGTAACGAGACAGACGGCAGTTATGGCGTTGTCAGTGGGTAATGGACTGTCCAATGTATTGACACCGGTTTCAGGCTTCCTGATGGCGGGGCTTGCACTTGCAAAGGTTCCTTGGGAGAAATGGGCAAAATGGATGCTGCCTCTGATTGGAATTCAGTTTGTAATTGGTCTCGTGTTTATCATCATCGCCCATGTGACACAGTATGGACCGTTCTAAGAAAACACCGCGATAGAAAAAGAGATTGCTAAACAGAAGAACAAATTCTGTGAAAGGAGGCCTGTTCATGGCAGAATTTTTTAGACCCGACACATTGCAGGAGGCATTAGAAATTCTTGGGCACTATAAAGAGAAGGCGGTTATTGTAAACGGAGGCAGTGATATTGTAATAGATATCAGCCAGAAAAGGATTGCGCCTTCAGCTATCGTTTATATTGGACAGCTAGCGGAGCTACGATATGTTCGGGAAGAAAAGGACTGCGTTATGCTGGGTGGGAATATGACCTACAGGGAGATGGCGCAGGATCCCATATGCCAGAAAATTGAGGGATTGATTACGGCAATCTCCAATCTGGGAAGTCCAGGCGTTCGAGCTGTTGCAACGCCGGCAGGTAATATTGGTACGGCTGCGCCGGCGGCTGATTGCGCAACGATGTTAATGGCACTTAAGTCTGAAATCGTGCTTGTCAGTGAGCAAGGTGAGAGAAAAGTACCGCTGCAGGACTTGTATTTAGGAAGAAATCGAACAGTGAAGCATGCCGATGAAATCATTCGAGAGATTTGTTTTCCGGCAATACAGCTGGAAGAAGGTACCGGTTATTGCAAAGTGGCTCGCCGTAAGGCGCAGGACATTGGTAAAATACTGGTTGGTGCAAGAGTACAGCTAGAGGGTGATGTAATCAGTCGCGCCTCCATATCCCTGGGGGCGTTAAATGCAAATATTGTGCGCGCGTTCAGTCTGGAGGAAGCTGTGACAGGTATGAAACCAGAGCAAGCGCGGCAATATCTGAAAGAGACTTTTCCGAAGGAAGCGGTTTTGCGGGAGTCCTACTTTAAGGAATATAAAGAGCTTACAACCAGAGCTGTTATTGCGCAGGCATTTTCCAGGGCGCTTGCCAGCGCTGAAAGGAGGAAGTAATATGCGCCGTATATCATTTGTTCTAAATGGAGAACCTGTTAGCTGTGAAATTGAGGGTGATGAAATTCTGACAGATACGATAAGAAACAGGTTTAAGCTTACAGGTACAAAAAAGGGATGCGGTACAGGAGATTGCGGAGCATGTACAGTATTGGTTGACGACGTGGCTGTCAGGTCATGTACCATGCTTACCGGAATGATTGAGGGAAAACGAGTCATGACCATAGAAGGTCTTGGAACGACGGATCAGCTTCATCCGGTGCAACAGGCTTTTGTCGATGTAAACGCTGTACAATGTGGTTTTTGTATTCCGGGTATGGTTCTGGCGGCGTATGCCTTGCTCAAGGAGAATCCCAATCCGACAGAAGAAGAAATTCGCATTGCAATCTCAGGTAATCTTTGCCGCTGCACAGGATATCAAAAAATTGTAGAAGCGATTCAGCTTGCTGCCATGCGCATGCAGGCTCAGAAAGCATAAGAACATAGAAAGGAAGAAATTATGATTAAATATTATGAAGGCGACGGACGTTTATCTTTAGTAACGGAGCATAATGGAGTGCTGTATTTGACAGGAAGAACCAGTGAAGGTAAAGATATCAAAGAACAGACCCAGGGAGTTCTGAATATTATTGATGAAACATTAGCAAAATACAATTCGGATAAGGAGCATATCGTTCGCGTTCAGATCTTTTTGAAAGACGTCCTCAGAGATTTCGATGATATGAATGAGGTGTGGGAAGCCTGGGTTGTAGAAGGAAAGGAACCTGCAAGAGCGACAGTATCCGCTGATATGGCGTTAGAGGACAGACTGGTGGAAATGGTCGTTACTGCTGTTGTAAAATAAGAGCGTAACGCTGAATAGAAAAGATACCTTCGGTTGACACCGCTGTCTTTGGCTTCGGATACCAGCCGAAGGCGTTGTTTTTGCAAAATAGGAGTAAGAACATCATGAATAGGAATAACAGTCTTATTGGAAAACGAATGGTAAAGCCTGATACCATCGCAAAGGTGACGGGCGCGGCAAAATTCACTGCGGATTTAGCTGTTCACCGTACAGACCTGTTGTATGCAAAGGCCTTGTTTTCCCCTTATGGGCATGCTAAAATAGTGTCCATTGATACTTCACAGGCAGAAGCCCTCGATGGAGTGGAAGCTGTCATGACTGCTAAGGATTTGCCGCCGGGATGTGTGAATGGATATGGTTTAGACGAATATGATAAGCCTGTTTTGGCGGAAAATAAAGTGATCTACGAGGGTGACGCGGTAGCGATTTTAGCAGCTCGGGATTTGGCGACGGCGGAAAAAGCAATTTCTTTGATTCAAGTAGAGTATGAACCCCTTCCTGCTTATGACGATCCGAGAGAAGTTTTTGAGATGGAAGCCGGGGCGATTCATGAGAAACATCCTTTTTCTGGCGATCGTAATATTTCCTATAGCGCAAAGGTGCTGCGAGGCGATGTGGAGGCGGCTTTCGAGAAAGCAGACGTAATTCTCGATCATTACTTTGAAACGCCTATGGTTGACCACGCGTACATTGAACCAGATGTGTGCATTGCAGAACCAGATTTGATACAGGGCGGTATTACAATTTACAGTCCTCAGCATAATGTGCAGGGTGCGAAAAAATCACTCTGTAAAGTGTTTGGACTGCCGCAGAGCAAAATTCATGTGATCAGTACCATTGTAGGCGGCGCGTTTGGAGGAAAGGAAGACTCGACCTTTGATGTTTCTGCAATTGCCGGTGTATTGGCTCTGAGGACAGGAAGACCTGTATTTTACGAGGAGACACGGGAAGAAGTATTCCGTACTACTGGAAAGAGACATGCGGCATTTCTGCATCATCGGTTAGCCGCGGATAAAACGGGAAAAATACTAGGAATAGATGTATTCAATATTATAGATAAGGGTGCGTATCAGTCAGTAGACGCGATTCCAGACAGAACGGTGCTATATGCGGGCGGTCCGTATAAAATTCCAGTATCGAGAGCCCATGGCCATTCTGTTTATACAAATCATCCATATGGATGCGCGTTTAGAGGATTAGGCGCGCCGCAGGCACATTTCGCGATCGAATGTCAAATGGATATGTTGGCTCATGAGCTGGGAATGGATCCGATTGAATTACGATTAAAGAACATCGTAAGGGACGGCGATCGCATTCATACCGGACAGGTTATGCTGGGAGAGCGCGGCGTTGGCCTGGAAGAATGTCTGCTCAAGGTGAAGGAAGCGCTTTGCTGGGACGCGCCTAGAGATAGAGGAACCGGTGTGAAGAAACGGGGAAAGGGCGTGGCCTGCTTTATGTACGGCATAGGAACAGGCAGTTCTCCGGACGGCGCCCATTGTATCGTACAGGCGCAGCGGGACGGCTCTATTAACATTGGATTGTCTTCTAATGAATTGGGACAGGGACTTCTTGTGGCGATGAAGCAGATTGCAGCGGAAGCGATGGGAGTTTCCTATGAAAAGGTATACGTGGATTACTCTAATTCAGCAACCTCATTAGAAGCTGGCGCCACAGTTTCTTCAAGAACGACAGCCCTGATGGGAAACGCGGTTCTGGCAGGCTGCAAAACGCTGCGGGAACGGTTTATCAAATATGCGGCGGACGAGGTTTTCAAGGTAGGAACAGAGTCTCTAGCTATGGCAGAGGACACAGTTTTCGTCAAAGGAAAACCGGAAACCGCCATTCCACTGGAGAAAATCGTGACAGGCGCTTACAGAGCGCAGATACCGCTTGCAGCGATCGGGTCATGGTTTCCTCCGAGAGTACACCCGAATCCTAAGGGCACCCACGATCAAATGCATGCATTTACATTTGGAACCTGCGGTGTAGAGCTGGAAGTAGATACAGAGACAGGAGAGCTTACTGTTTTGCGGTGCATTTTGGCATGTGACGTCGGAAAAGCGATTAACCCGAGTACAGTAGAGGGTCAGATGGAAGGCGGCATGGCCCAGGGCATCGGCTGGGGCATCATGGAGGAGCATTTTATGAGCCAGGGCCGGATGAAGAATCATACCTATCATGACTTTTTAATTCCGACAGCTGTCGACGTGCCGAATCTGGAAACGATCATCGTAGAGCATCCGAATGTACTCGGTCCATTTGGCGCAAAAGGAATCGGAGAGCCGCCGGTGGTTGGCATCGCGCCAGCGATCAGAAACGCTTTCTTTGACGCGACGGGGGTCTTTATCAATACGATTCCGCTCACGCCGGTTCGGGTTATGGAAGCATTGCATAAATGTGACAAAGGAAAGGAATAGATTATGAATATAAGAAATGAAAATAGGAGATTTAAAAAGCTTCTCGTGCTGATGCTGATCTTCTCTATGATGTTCTCGGCAGCAGCTTGTGGATCTGAAAACGATGCGTCGAAGGACGGCAATACTTCTTGGGAGAAGGTGACCGTAACTGACCAGGCGGGTCGTGAGGTGACGATTGAAAGCAGGCCAGAGAAAATCGTAAGCGGTTATTATATCTCTACATCTATATTGCTTGCGTTGGATTGCAAGGAACGGTTGGTAGGCATTGAGGCGAAGGCGAAAGAGAGAAATATCTATACACTTGCCGCGCCTGAAATTATTGATCTGCCGAATACAGGGTCAGCAAAGGATTTCAACTTAGAGGCATGTATCGCGTTAGAACCGGATTTGGTGGTTTTGCCGAAAAAGCTTCAGGAACCGGCGCGGGCATTAGAGGAAATGGGTATTCCAGTATTACTGATCAGTCCCGAAGACGATCAACTGCTTGAGGAAGCGATCAGTATGATCGCTACTGCAGTAGGAGAAGGCGAGAGAGCCGAAGCGCTGCTGCATTACTACGATGAGGTGAATGAAAAGCTTCAGGAAAAAGGAAAAGAGGAAGATGCGCCGATTATTTATCTGGCGGGCAACAGTGATATGCTTAGAACCTGTCCGGCGGATATGTATCAGAATACGCTGATTGAAGCGGCGAAAGGTAAAAATGCAGCTGCTGAAATTAAAGGCGACAGCTGGTCCGGCGTTTCTTATGAACAGCTTCTGGCATGGGATCCTGACTATATTGTGATCGTACCGGAAGCCAGCTATACAGCAGAAGACCTGTGCGCTGTGCCTGAGCTTGCTAATTTAACCGCCGTAAAGGAAGGTAAAGTGCTGACTATGCCTTCAGACTTTGAGGCCTGGGACTCGCCTGTTCCATCAGGCGCGCTTGGAAAGCTGTGGCTTTTTGCCGCACTGCATCCGGAAGCGTATAGTTTAGATGAGCTGAGAGAAGACGTGGCAGATTTTTATCAGCGTTTTTATGGATTTGAAGCAGATAAGGAGCTTGTAACACTGTCGTGAACGGTAAAAAAGAAAATCGACTGATTTACATTTTTGGGATAGCGCTGCTGTGTTTTACTGGTATAGCGCTGCTGATTGGAAAATATCCCATTTCATTAGACGAGATTGTTAAGATTCTGACCGGCAGAGGACATGAGGTCGCCGGGGTAACCTATGACGTCTTTATGAGACTGCGGCTGCCGCGTACATTGATGGCGCTTATGGCAGGCGTAGGTTTAAGCTTGGCAGGATATATTTATCAGCTTCTGTTTAAGAATATTTTGGCGTCTCCCGATTTAATTGGCGTGGCCAGTGGCGCTAATGCGGGAGCTGCTGTGGGAATTGTAATGATGGGCGCAGGTTCAATACTTGTGCCCATTTACGCATTCCTCGGAGGGATAGGGGCTGTTCTGCTGGTGTTGTTTTTCTCGAAGAACGGACACAAAAATTCATTGGCCTCTATTGTACTTTCGGGCATTGTAATTAGCGCTATGGCTGAAGCTGTCATCATGGTACTGAAACTATTCGCGGATCCCAATCGTGAGTTGGCGCCTCTGGAATACTGGTCTATGGGAGGGCTTTCTGCAATTACGTTTTCTAAGGTTTTATGGGTATTTCCTTTCTTTGCAGCAGGTATGGCCGCCCTGTTTTTCGTTCGCTATCAGATTACAATCCTCGGATTATCCAATGAGGAAGCCGCAGCTCTGGGCGTTAGAGTAGGTTTGACGCGAACTGTGATTCTCGCGGCGACGACTATTATTGTGTCTGCCATCGTATCGGTTACGGGATTGATTACCTTTATCGGTCTGGTCGCGCCTCATGCTGCAAGAATGTTAACCCAGAAAAGTAATCTTAAGACGGCGGCGCTAGCCTGTATTTTAGGGGGGATTTTGATGGTTATGGCGGATTGTGCTTCTCGGGGATTTTTCGACATTGAAATTCCTATCAGCATCTTGACGTCATTGATTGGCGCGCCGTTTTTAGTTCTGTTGATGATAAAAAGGAGGGATTGGAGATTTTACTGAGAATAGAGGATTTGAAGTTTTCCTACAAGCGGGAAACGGTGCTGGACGGCGTTTCTTTGCAGGTGGAGGCCGGACAGCTTTGCGCGCTGCTGGGAGAGAATGGCTCTGGAAAATCTACTCTTTTAAAGCTGATCGGAGGTATGGAGAAGCAGCAGGATGGACAAATATTCATCGAGGAGAATCATGTATGGGATTTTTCAGCGAAGCAGCGCGCAAAATTGGCGGCGTATCTGCCGCAGCGATTTGGCGTATACTTTGATACAGGCGTATTGGATATGGTTCTTATGGGTGTGAATCCTGAGTTGTCTTTCGGGCAGACGCCATCGGAACGTCATATACGCAAAGCGCGGGCAGCATTAGAGTACCTCCACTTATCCTATTTAGGGGAGGCGAATTATATGTATCTGAGTGAAGGCGAGAAGCAGATGGTAATGATCGCCAGAGCAATGGTGCAGGGCGCTCCGCTTCTCCTATTTGATGAACCGGACAGCGCGCTCGATGTAAATAACAGGTATCATCTTATGCAGATGCTGCGAAAATTAGCTGATGAAGAAAATTTGGGCGCGCTGCTTGTACTTCACGATCCCCAGCTAACCTTATCCTATTGTGATAAAGTGTATCTGTTAAAGGCAGGTAAAATCTGTGCGGAGATGAAAATGACAGAAGTATCAGCAGAGGAAATGGAAGATAATTTGCGGCAAGTATTCCCTGGCGTGAAAGTGTACAGTAGAGGCAAAGAACTTTATATCGGTTACAGACAGTAACAGGCCGGGCAGTTTTCGCCCAGCCTGTTATTTGCGGACAGAGAGTAAATCTGTTTTTTTATCTATATCCTTTAGTTCCAGAGGATTGAGAACAGGCAGAAAGGAAACTGCTTCTGGATACTTTTTGCAAAGATATTTTCCACCGTGATTAGGGGGCAGAGCGCTAAGTTCCATGAAGTAACGCGATGGAAAGATAACCGGATTTCCCTGTTTACCGTTGCAAAGCGGAACGTGAATTTTCTCCGATTCTTCGCTGAAGTGAGCAGCGAGATTTTGAATGGTCCGTGTTGTGAGCCAGGGTTGATCGGAAACAAAGAACATACAGCCTCGGCAAAGAGGATTGATTTCAGCCATACCAAGGGCTATGGTTTTTGCGATATCATTGGTAGTATCCTCATTCCGGACTGCCATATAACCATATTTTTTTGATATTGTCAGAATATCGCTATAGGTGGATACGACGATGACCTGCTCAAACAGGCCGGACGGAATGGAGGAAAATAATTTCTCTATCATCGGCTTGCCGTCAACCGGATGGAGAAGCTTGTTTTCACCGAAACGACTGGCGCGGCCGGAAGCTAAAATGATAGCGGAAAGATGCGAAAGTTTCATATGATCTGTTTTTCCTTTCTGAGGATTTGCTTGTTACATTATATAATAAAAAACGAAGTGCGTACAGCCCCCCCGACTGAGAAATCTAAACCAAAGGATTTACGGATGGACTTTCTTTCCTTTTATTGACTAACCCAACCATTGTGTGGTATCCTAAAAGATAGAAACTGCCTCGCCCCATTCGGCGCAGGAGACGAAAGGAATGAATAGAAATGACTGAGAAAAAGGGAACTTATTATATTACGACCCCGATTTACTATCCAAGCTCCAACCTTCATATAGGACACACATACTGTACAGTTATGGCAGATGCTATGGCAAGATTCAAGAGACTGTCAGGCTATGACGTGCGTTTCCTTACAGGAACAGATGAGCATGGACAGAAGATCCAGACCATTGCAGAAGAAAAGGGCGTTAGCCCGCAGGAATACGTGGATGGTGTAGTTGCTGGCATTAAAGAGCTGTGGAAGACCATGGAAATTTCTTATGATGACTTTATCAGAACCACTGAGGATAGACACGTAAAGCGGGTGCAGGCTATTTTTAATAAAATGTACGAAAAAGGCGATATCTATAAAGGCGAGTACGAAGGTCTGTACTGCACGCCGTGCGAATCTTTCTGGACAGGAAGTCAGCTTGTGGACGGCTGCTGTCCGGACTGCGGAAGACCTGTGCAGAAAGCCAAGGAAGAAGCTTATTTCTTTAAACTTTCCAAATATCAGGACAAGCTGATTGACCTTTTGGAAAATACCAACTTCCTTGAACCTGAAACCAGAAGAAACGAAATGCTGGGATTTATCAGACAGGGGCTTGATGACCTTTGCATTTCCCGCTCTACCTTTGACTGGGGTATTCAGGTACCAATTGATGAAAAGCATGTCATCTATGTATGGCTGGATGCACTTTCAAACTATATCACTGCCTTGGGCTATCCTGACGATCCGGAACTTTTCGAAAAATACTGGCCGGCTGATGTGCACCTTGTAGGAAAAGAAATTGTTAGATTCCATTCTATTATCTGGCCCGCAATGCTGATGTCTTTAGATTTGCCGGTTCCAAAGCAGGTTTTGGGTCACGGCTGGCTGCTTCTTGAAGGCGGCAAGATGAGCAAGTCCAAGGGCAATGTGGTTGACCCGGTGAAGCTCATCGACCGTTATGGCATCGACGCGCTGAAATATTTCCTGCTTCGCGAGTATACCTTTGGACAGGACGGCGTGTTCACCAATGAAGTGATGCTGAAACGGATGAACTACGACCTTGCTAACGACCTTGGAAATCTGGTGTCCAGAACGGCTTCCATGATTGAAAAATACTGCGGCGGCGTCGTGCCGGAAAGCAACACGGAAGACGATATCGACAAAGACCTGAAAGCAATCGCGACTGGCGCGGCCTCCAAGGTGGAAGCACAGATGGACAAGTTCGCGTTCAATATGGCGCTGGAAGAAATCTGGATTCTTGTTAGACGTGCCAATAAATATATCGACGAAAAAGCACCTTGGATTCTTGCAAAGGACGAAGCAAAGAAGCCGGAACTGGATACCTGCCTGCACAATCTGGCAGAATCCCTGAGAATTATTTCTATTCTGATTCACCCATTCATGCACACGACTTCTGAGAAAATCAGAAAGCAGATGGGACTTTGGTATGCAGACGTTGTATGGGAAGATGCATTTACTTTTGATATGATGTATCAGGAACAGGTGAAGAAGGGTGAAGCCATTTTCCCGAGACTTGATATCGAAAAGGAACTTGAGGAACTGGATGCTATGCAGAAAGCTGGCGCAGAGCCTGAAGAAGAGAATATTCCGCTGGAATTGAAGGCGGAAATCGAATACGATGATTTTGACAAGATTGATTTCCGTGTAGGTCTTATCGAAAAGGCAGAGAAGCACCCGAAGGCTGATAAGCTTCTGGTCTTCCAGATTAAGATGGGAACAGAACGCCGCCAGATTATCTCCGGCGTAGCAGAAGATTTTAAGCCGGAAGATATGGTCGGAAAGAAAGTAATCATCGTCGCAAACCTGAAGCCACGCAAACTGCGCGGTCTGGAGTCAAAGGGCATGATTATGTTCGCTGAAAACGGTGAAAGATGTGAAATCGTTACTACCATAGCTGAAGACGGCGTAGTGGTAGATTAGAAGAATGGGTTTTAAAAGCCGCCTGCTTGTGAATTGCAGGCGGCTTTTTGCAAGGTGAATCCTCTTAGTTTGCCTATTGAAAAGAAAGTCTTCTATAGAACTATAAATAATTCACGGCAAATGCACGAAAAAACTTTCAAAAATTGAACATTGACAAATTCCTGGATATTTTGTATTTTTGTCAATAAATAAGCGTTAAAATACCGATTATTTCATATTTTACGTTCTAATATTGACAAGATTGACAAACTCTCAATTTTTTGTCAATTTTGGCAAGGTAGAAGGGATTCAAGAGCGGTTTTGACCTGCTGCACTGATGGTTTATTGACAAAAATACGCGGGATGAAAGAATTTTGTCAATGTTAGCTGGCATAGAACGTCTTCGTGCGTTTGCCATGATAAATAATTTGACTGAACTCGATTTTTGTGATTAACTTTGGTTGGGTTTGTGCTATACTATAGTTAACAGACTGCCTGCTGACAGGGGATTACATGCGGGTGTTAAAAACGGGCAGTACAATGAGGAGGGTGTGAAACATGACAAAGATTGCAATTAATGGATTTGGACGAATCGGCAGGCTGGCATTCAGACAGATTTTTGAAGATGAAACTATGGAGGTCACAGCCATCAACGACCTGACAGAACCGGCGATGCTGGCACATTTACTGAAGTATGATAGTGTGCAGGGAGGCTATCGTGGTCATACTGTGACCTGCGATGACAATTCTATCACTGTAGATGGTAAGAAAATCACGATTCTCTCTGAAAAAGATCCGGGGCAGCTGCCATGGAAAGAACTGGGTATAGATATCGTGCTGGAATGCACAGGCTTTTTCTGCTCTAAGGCAAAGTCAGAAGCCCATCTTCGCGCTGGTGCAAAGAAGGTTCTAATCTCTGCTCCTGCTGGAAACGATTTAAAGACTATCGTTTACGGAACTAACCATGAAACATTGACTGCCGAAGATGATATCATTTCCGCAGCGTCCTGCACCACCAACTGTCTGGCTCCTATGGCAAAGGCTCTTAATGATTACAGGGAAATTCGTACCGGCTTTATGACGACCATCCATGCGTATACTGGAGATCAGATGCTTTTGGACGGACCCCACAGAAAAGGCGATTTTCGCCGTGCAAGGGCTGGTGCAGTCAATATCGTGCCTAATAGCACCGGTGCAGCAAAGGCTATCGGTCTGGTGATTCCAGAACTTGATGGAAAGCTGATTGGCTCTGCACAGCGTGTACCAGTGCCTTCCGGATCTATCACTATTTTGGATGCTACACTGAAAGACGAGACAGAGTCTGTAACGGTAGAAGGCATTAATGCGGCCATGAAGGCTGCTGCCAGCGAGTCTTTTGGCTATACAGAGGAAGAGTTGGTATCCAGCGATATCATCGGCATGAACTACGGTTCCCTCTTTGACGCTACACAAACCCTTGCTCAAAGATGCGGCACCAAGATTTATGAGGTTCGTGTGGTTGCATGGTATGATAACGAATGCAGCTACGTGTCTCAGATGATAAGAACGCTGAAATATCTGAGAAATTTCCTTTAATATGCGGATAAGAAAAGGCGCAGGCTTCTTTGATGAGAGCCTGCGCCTTTTAGGTGGGATTATACTGGAATTTACGCGATGTTTTCTTTGTCTGTTTTTTTCCTGAGTTTGACTTTTGGTTCTTTTGGCAGTCCGAAGAGCGGAATCACTCTATCCAGACCGGTGACAGTCAGAATCAGAATAGAAGCTACAGCAATCATTGCCATAAAATTATACTTGATGAAGTCTGTGTTAGAGAATTGGAACAGCGGATATACGTTTGCTGCGATACCAACATAGAATCCAAGGTATACGTGCCATGGAATTAGCTGAGAGCCGAATACACCCATTGCGTCACCGAAAGTAGCATTTCGCAGTTTCAGCTTATACATGTCTTCTTCTGTTTCAGCCTCTACGTTTTCTTCTGTAATTCCTTTGATGATTGGACCAACCGTTACAATCTGTGCCATCTCATCGGACAGGATTGCATTACCAGTAAGGCAAAGCAAGCCGTTGCAGAACATTAGCTGTCTTACATTGTGGGAAACTCTTACAATCAAGTTTGCCAGCGGATCGAAGGCTTTCATCTTGCCCATGATGCCGCCGAATGCAGCAACCCACATCATCATGATGATTACCCAGCTGCCTGCGTCAGCAAAGCCGTCCATACACATGTTCAGATAGTCCTGCAGTCCGCCGCCGTTGAAGGAAGTAGTGCCTGCGAAAAGTCCAAGAACGTAGGCAGATACGATACCGGTGCCGATACAGCCGAATGTGTTCAGCCCTGAAATTGCAAGGCCAATTACCAGAATGAGAGGAACTATCATGTAAAGTGCTACGCCGTTTTGTACCTGATCCAGAAGATTAATCGCTTCAGGCTTTTCTTCAGCCAGATAATCCAGCGCGCTCTGTGGAACGGAGTCCAGTACGTTGGGGGCTTCTACCGCCTGATTAGGAAGCCCCATTACGGTAGCGGCAATGAAGAATACGATAGCAGCAAGAACCAGACACAGTACAGACCATACGCCCTGACTTCTGATTCTGTCTACAACTTCTACGCCCTGAATACCGGAGGATACGATGGTAGTATCGGAAATCAGACCGATGTTGTCACCAAAGCATGCGCCCCCTGCGATTGCACAGGTAGTCAGAAGCAGGCTGCCGGTTTCGATGCAGTTAGGGTCAACGATATGCACCAGCCACAGGAAAATCGGAGCACATGCTGCAAAGGTGCCCCAAGATGTGCCAGTAGCAACAGAGAGTATGCCTGTTACGCAAAGCCCTACAATCGCAACAGTTCTCGCTGTGATACCCAGTGATAAAGCGATGTTTACAACAGAAGCCCCTACGCCTGTTGACATGAAGGCGCTGGCCATTGCATAGGCAAACATCAGAATAAATAATGCCACAATAATGTTTTTTACACTGTCCATAGCAGCGTCCATACATTCTTTAAAAGAAATTTTTTCTGTCAGCTTAGCTACAACAACCGCAGCAACTGCAGCGATAGTAGCAGCAAGCAAAGCGTCCTGTCCGGACATCATCAGTCCTGCCAGAATAAAAATTGGCACGAACTTGAAGATTGCTTTTAAAACGTTCATTTTTTTCTCCTTTACTTAATAAATCCCACCCATGTAAAGAGCAATATCTGTGCCAAGAGTAGAAAGTTGTCTGAAAATTACGCAATGAGACAGTATTTGCAAGGTATGAAAAGGACTTTAAGAACATAGAAAAATTGTGTCTTGTTCACGCATACGAACCATTTTTGAGAAAAATATAAAAATTACACGCCAAAAATGACTCAAAAGGTTGACTTTTTTCTGGTTCTATCATAGGATTAAGAAAGGATAGCCTTGCATTGTTAAGGAATAGGAGTTAGGAATGGACAGAAATTATGGTTTAAATCGGGTATTAGAACCCAAAGGTGTCGTGCCGGCGACGGCATGGAAAGTTGACAACAGCCGCACGCTTTTTAGCAAGGAAGCGAGAGTTTCTCTTGAACGAATTCACTTAGAATGGGGGAATTTTCAGCAGATTTGTACCAGCAGCGGATATGATGAAAACAAAATTCGGAGTAAGATTTTGGATTTAGTGGAGAAGCGAGGCAAACTGCATAATCCTTTTATTGGTTCCGGCGGTGTGCTGATAGGTACGGTGGAAGAGATTGCAGAAGATCTGACTTCGGAGGTAGGTGCAGTGGAAGGCGACCGAATTTACTGTATCGCCTCGTTGAGCAGCATTCCTGTATATATTGAAGAAATTCACGAGATAGATTTTAACTATGGACAGATTGTTTGTAGTGGTTATGCGATTCTCTTTGAGACATCGCCCGTTCACGTAGCAGATAGGGATCTAAGTCCGGACTACACCTTGGCGGCAATTGATGAGGCGGGCAGTCTCTTTGGGGCGTATAATATTGCGCTGGAGCATGCCAACAAAAAATTGGTCATTATCGGAAGAACTGTCTATGGTACACTGCTGTATGCGGCGGCTTTGAAAGAAGCGGGAATTGCAGATTCTCATGTGACGGTGGTGATGGATGAGGAAAGCAGGGAAGGACTTTCGCAAAAAGAAATTAGAAATGTGATGAAACCCCTTGTAGGGCAAGTTTTCTTTACGAATCTAGCAATGCCGGTTGCGTCCTTTGAAGCACTGCGAAAAGAAGAACCGAATTTGGATCAGGTAGATCAGATTATCGTAGCGGAAGATATTTTTGGTGCAGAAACCTTAGCGGTACTGATGATAAAGCCTTTTGGCGATGTGTATTTTACGTCGGTAGAAAATCATTATGGCGCAGCCCAATTGGCGGCGGAGTCTCTTGGTAAGATGACCACCATGTATGCTTTCGACCAGTATCTGAAGGATTATCCCCAGTTTACTTTGCGAATTGTGCGTAAAATCAGGAATCAGCTGGAGGAAATCAATCGTCTTTACGAGAAAAAGAATCGGAAGAAAATACTGACAAAAAGTCAGGCGGAGAACATCATGCGGATTGCAGCGGGCAAAGAGGATGATTTTGTCTATCAAAGCAAGGTGACGAAAAGTATGATTGAGGAAGTCATGAATGTGGCAAAGTACGACTGCAACGTAATTATTCAGGGAGAAACCGGCGTCGGCAAGGAAAAGATTCTTTCTCTGATTCATCAGAACAGCGATCGCTGTTTAAAGCCCTGTGTGAAAATTAACTGCGCCACTATTGCAGAAGGTCTAGCGGAGTCTGAGTTCTTTGGATATGAGGCGGGCGCTTTCACCGGGGCAGCATCATCTGGAAAAACGGGGTATTTTGAGCTTGCTGACGGAGGAATTTTATTCCTCGATGAAATCGGCACCCTGTCAATGAACATGCAGTCAAAGCTTCTTCGGGTGCTCCAGGAAAATCAGTTCTTCAAAGTAGGCGGTACCAGACAGATTTCTGTCAATGTGCGGGTTATTGTTGCCAATAATGTGCCTTTAAAGGACCTAGTGGAGCAGGGAACCTTCAGAGAAGATTTGTACTACAGGCTGAATATTTGTAAAATTGATGTACCTGCTTTGAGGGAAAGAAAGGAAGATGTGCTGTGTCTTGCCCAGACTTTTGCCGACAGCTGGACGAAAAAATACAGAATCCACAAGGAACTGTCGCCGGAGGCTTTAGGTCAGCTTTATAAGTATCACTGGCCGGGCAACGTGCGGGAACTGGAAAATGTCATGCATCGCCTAATTATCAGCAGCAGGAACGTGGTGATTACAGCCGAAGATGTGGATGAGATTCTCAATGAAAATGCTTATGGAGATATGATGATTAATATCAGGAAAAGCTTTGAATATAGCGACAGTCTGGACTTTCATCAGCTGATGAATCAGCAGGAGAAGCAGATTATTGAGTATGCTCTGAAAAAAGAGGGAACCACCAGACGGGCGGCAGAACTTCTGGGTTTGCCCCAGACCACCCTCGCAAGAAAGAAATTAAAATACGGATTATAATAGGAGAAATGAAAAAGCTGCGAGACCGAAGGAAAACGCAGCTTTTTTAGTGTGGGAAAAACTATTTCATTGCATTAAATTCATAGGAAAAGTCTTTTGCAGCTTCATTCATTTCGTGGAAAGATTTTTTGATATAATCTACGATTTCCTGTTCAGTGACTTCGATATTGCATTCCTTTGCGAATTCTGCCATACCATTTTTGATGATAGTGAAATCAAGTTTTTTGTCATAAAATGCGATAGCCGGATTTGAAGCAGCACGGGCAAATGCTTCTTTTAACATCTCATCTTTGGAAATTTCCAGCGGTTTGTAGTTTTCGGAAATCTGCTCTATATCTACATGCACACCGTCGCCGGTGATTTTAGTGGAGAGACTTTTTAACTTTTTCTGCTGGTCCTTGATGAAACTTTCAACTTCTGCGGCGGAAATATCGACACTGTTCTTCTTTGCATAGTCCAGAATATAGGTTTTGATGACTAAAAGGTCGGTGTCTGCGTCGGTAAAGCGAACTGCGCCAGTGGCGACAGCCTGATTAAAGGCTCTTTTCAGCATAACTGTATTGCTCATTTTTTTACCTCCATGTTTTTATATAGGGAAAGAGAAATTATATTGATTACTGTTAATTATAGCATAAACTGTGCCAAAAAGAGTAGGACTTTTCGAAAAAATCCATAATTTTTGCAGGGATGAAGAATGTGTATTTTTCAATGTGTAGCGGCATGAAAATTTGGAAGAATAATGACGTACGTCGAATTTTGCAGAATGTACGGGAAAAACTTGCTGAAATTGAGCCGATTATGGGTCAAAAGAGTGAAAATCGTACCGAAATTGAAACTTTTTTTTATACCAGAAATAGTGTATAATAGTAGCGACTCTTTGTATGTATAGAAAGGAGCGGACAATGGACATCGACAAATTAATTGTGGAACATCCCATAATACAGAATATGATAAATTGTGATGAGATTTTCTGGCTTAATGAGAAAGCTGGAAGAGAGAAAGAGTTGCCTTTTTCTTTAGCAGATATCGAGGATGCCGGTGCACGGCTTGCACGTTTTGCATCGTATATTAAGACGGCCTTTCCTGAAACGGAAAATACGGACGGTATCATTGAGTCGCCTCTTACGGAAATCACCAGAATGAAGAAAGTTTTTGAGGAGGAGATGAATCGGGAAATTCCGGGCAGAATGTTTTTAAAGTGTGACAGTCACCTGGCTGTTTCTGGCTCCATCAAAGCACGGGGCGGTATTTATGAGGTGCTGAAATTTGCAGAAACCATCGCCATAGAACGAGGCATGCTTTCTATCGGGGATGATTACGCAGTACTTGCGCAAGAGCGCTTTAAGAAAGTTTTCGGGGAATACAGTGTAGCAGTAGGATCTACGGGGAACCTGGGACTATCTATCGGCATTATCAGTGCAAAGCTGGGTTTTAAGGTGACAGTGCATATGTCAGCTGATGCAAGAGCATGGAAAAAGGAACTGCTGCGCCAGAAGGGAGTTACTGTTATTGAATATCAAGATGACTATCAGAAAGCAGTTGCGGAAGGGCGTAAAGAAGCAGCAAAAGATCCTATGTGTCATTTTGTAGATGATGAAGGCTCTTCGGATTTATTTTTAGGGTATTCAGTAGCAGCAAAGAGACTGGCAGATCAGTTCAAGAGGCAGATGATTACCTGTGATGAAGATAACCCGGTTTTCGTGTATATTCCATGCGGCGTTGGCGGCGCACCGGGTGGTGTGGCATTTGGACTGAAAATGCTTTTTGGAGAACATATTCATATTTTTTTTGCTGAACCAACCCATGCGCCATGTATGACACTGGGTATGCTGACAGGTCTTCACGATGAGATTTCCGTCGGAGATGTAGGCCTTGACGGAAAGACGGCGGCAGACGGACTGGCTGTAGGAAGACCGTCCAGACTTGTGGGCAGTATTATGGAAACTCTTTTGGACGGTTGCTATACCATCGAAGATGACAAGCTCTACCCATATCTGGCAAAGCTGGCAGATTCTGAGGATTTGTGGATTGAACCGTCGGCATGCGCGTCTTTTACAGGACCGGGGCATGTGCTTTCTGCGGAAGGCTATCTGATTAAAAACAATTTAAAGGACAAACTAAAAAACGCCACACATATTCTCTGGGCTACCGGCGGAAGCATGGTGCCGGAAGCAGAAATGCAGGCGTATTATGCGATGGGAAAATAATTGGAACTGGTGTCTTTAAAACCGGTCGCTATAGTTGAGTAATTTGCGCAGGAAGCCGCCTTTGACTTTCGGCGCATTTTTCTTTTGGGAATTGGACTCGGAATTGACAGGAGGTTCGGCTTTTCGGTGAGAGTCCATGAACGTGTCGTAGCGGACGATGTCCACGTAGAAGTCATTTTCTGTGCTGGTAATGATAGCAAAGGTGCCGCCGCTGCCGTCTCTGGGGTCTGTTAGACTGCCCGGATTAATCAGATGGATGCCATCCACTTCTTCATAGGCGGCAATATGGGTATGACCGTAGCAGGCTGCAGTGCAGTCCTTTTCCATTGCCTGATAGAGCAAGTTGTCAAGACGAAACTCTACCAGCTGCATGTGACCATGGATGACCAGTATTTTGCCGTAAGGGGTGTCAACGGTAGTGAAATCGGAAGGATTGCACCGGTCGCTGTTTCCGTGGACACAGACAGCGGGGATGCCAGTCACTTCGCTGAGCCACTGGCCGTCATCTTTGTAGTCGCCGCAGTGGATAATCAGGTCAATATCGGAAAGGTTCGCAAGGACTTCCTGGGCTTTTGTGATAGAGCCGTGGGTGTCGCTGGTTAAAAAAATCTTCATAAATTGTTCCTCCGTAAATATAGTATAACACACCTGCGCACTTTTGTGTTAAAATAATAGTATGAAACGAGATATGAACAGAGATGAAAAGCGAATACAATGGGTTTTGATGAATCTGCGCCTTTCGGGAAGTGCTATGGATATGGAGCAGGCGGCACGAATTGCGGGAGGGGAATATGTACTGGAGGCCTCTCTGGAAGAGCACCTGCTGGTAACCAATCTGCTGGAAGCGCTGACGGAGATGGAACGGGTTTTAGGAATTGAAGAGGAACTTTGCGTGCGCACTTTGCAGCGTTTTTACAGTGTGTTTTCCGGAGGAGAGGAAGGGGTGTTTCGCAAACGAACACCGATTTTGACCCACCTCAGCTATAACCCGGTACTGCCGCAGGAAATCGAGGGAGAACTTTCCAAGCTGTTTCGCGGGCTTCATGCACACCCGGTGGTAAACGGGCTGGAAGCTGCCGTGTTTGTCCATAATGAGCTGATTAGAATCTACCCTTTCGATAGGTATAATGAACTCATTGCCCGTGCGGCGATGGAATATGAATTGCTTTACTGTGGTCTGGACTTGTATCCTCTGACCTTGAGTGAGAGCGAGTATAACAGCGCTCTGGCGGATTATGTGCGGTTCGGCAGGGAATCAAGGATTTTGGAAAACCTTAAACTGAACAGGCTGATGGCGGAAAGTAAAGAAACGCCGCTGTAAATTTTTTGCAGACATAAACAAAAGAACTGTTTCCCTGGGGGTGCCGGATTTCCGGCGGGAAAACAGTTCTTTTTAGTGTAGAATAAAATGAAGTTGTTATACGGCAGTTACCATGCCGTCATAAAGTTTGAGAGTAACAACACCATTTACGGTATTTAGCATCTGGACTTTTTCGAATACGTCTTCTGCCTTTACATCTACTTCTTGTCCCAGATAGTTGATGACGTGCTCGACGCCTTCCTTATTCAGTTCTTTGCCATTAATCATAGATATTTCGTTGTTTGTCAGTTCTAGTTCAAGATAAGTAGGACATTCTGCATGAAGTTTCTTTTGCATAGTGTATATCCTCCGTATGTTTATTTGAATGATAAAATAATTATACAACTTGAAGCGGAATTGTCAAGGGGAAATTTATAAAAATTTAAAACTATTTATGAATATTCTATGGGAGATATTATGGTAAAGATAGGAGTTTTGTGGTAGTATAAAATAGTATAGAAGTATAGGCGAAAGGTTTTATGAAAATGAGAATTAGAAATAGGGGTGTAAGTCATTGAAAGAACGTTTTCAGAGTCATTATGCAAAACTGGGGCTTACTATTTTTGCTTCTGGTGCAGCACTGATTGTGCTGTTTGAGTGTATTATACATTTAGATAGTATCAGAGAAGCCTGGTCGGAGGTCACTTCCATATTATTCCCATTTATTTTTGGTCTGGTGGTGGCATATTTGCTCTGTCCGATTTACAATGCGGTGGTGCGAAGAGTGTACCGGGTTTCGGCATGCAGATTCAGAGAGAAAAAAACGGCATTTCGTCTTGCCAGAGTTGTAGGAACGCTGGTTTCTCTTTTCGTGTTCTTCGGTGTGGTTGGAGGACTTTTTGCCATGGTGCTGCCGGAGACCATTCGCAGCATTGTAGGTCTGGTGCAGGAGGCACCGGATAAGTTTAATGATTTGATTCTATGGATTGAGAATACTTTTACAGCGGAGCGCTTTCCGGAACTTGCAGGTACGGCGGAGGCTATTTTAAGCAGGGCCAGAGATTCCTTTATGACTTGGACAGAGGCAGAGTTTTTGCCAAGAATCGGTGAATATATGACCCAGATTTCTCAGGGAGTCATCGTAACGGTGCGTACTCTGATGGATATGTTTATCGGTGTGATTATCTGTGTATATTTTCTTAACAGCAAGGAGCAGTTTAAGGCACAGACAAAGAAACTGATTGCAGCAACGATGAGCAGAAAGCAGGGGCAGGAGCTGCAGGAATTTGCGAACTTCTGCAATAAGACTTTTGGGGGCTTTATTAACGGGAAGCTGATAGATTCTTTAATTATTGGGATTTTGTGTTTTATACTGATGACTATATTTGGACTCCCTTATACGGTGCTGGTCAGCACTATTGTGGGCGTTACCAATATTATTCCGTTTTTTGGACCGTTTATCGGTGCTGTTCCGTCAGCTGTGATTATTTGCTTTTCCAGTCCAATGCAGGCGCTGTATTTCCTGTTATTGATTTTGGCTCTGCAGCAGTTTGACGGAAACATTCTGGGGCCGAAGATTCTGGGAGGAACTACTGGTCTTGCCAGCTTCTGGGTACTTTTTGCCATTTTGATGGGCGGCGGGCTCTTTGGATTTGTCGGTATGGTGCTGGGGGTACCGGTTTGTGCAATCGTATTCTACTATCTGAACCAGTATCTGAGAAAACGGCTGATACGCAAGAGTATGCCAGCTGATACAGTGGATTATCAGGACTTTAACAAATATGACATAAATAGGAAGGACGTATTATAGATGGAGAGATTAAAAAATATAGAGATGAAGGAGTATACTTCTTTTAAGGCAGGGGGAAAGGCTGCAGAACTTATCATCGTAGAGTCTGTAGATGAGTTGAGGCAGGTGCTTGCTGAGATTGACAGAGAACAGAAGCCTTATCTGATTCTTGGAAATGGTTCTAACACGCTAGTAAAGGACAGCGGATTTGCTGGCACAGTGGTGAAGCTGGGTGAAAATTTTAATCAGGTGAAGGTTCATGGAGAAACCGGGGAAAAGCTGGTCTGCGGCTGCGGCGCACTGATGTCTTCTGTGGCAAAGTTTGCGCTGGCAGAGTCTTTGACTGGCTTTGAATTTGCAAGCGGTATTCCGGGCAGCATTGGCGGCGCTGTATTTATGAATGCAGGTGCTTACGGTGGCGAGATGAAAGATATCGTCGAAAGTGTGAATCTGGTCAGCAGAGACGGTCGCATTTTGCGAACGGTGTCCGGCGCGGAAATGGATTTTTCCTATCGCCATAGCATTTTACAAGAGACCGGTGAGGTGGCGGTCTCGGTAGTGCTTCGTCTGTCTAAAGGAGATTCCGCAGAGATTTCGGATACTATGCGGGAGTTGACCAGGCGGCGCAACGAAAAGCAGCCGGTGCAGTATCCAAGCGCCGGAAGCTTTTTCAAAAGACCGGAGGGCTTTTTTGCAGGTAAGCTGATTCAGGATGCAGGACTGAAGGGGATTTCTGTAGGTGGTGCGCAGGTGTCTGAGCTTCACAGCGGATTTATTGTCAATAGAGGCGGCGCCACGGCAACGGATATCATCGACCTGATGCATCTTGTACAGAATACGGTTTTCGACCAATTTGGTGTTCAACTGGAACCGGAGGTAAGAATTATTGGAGATTAAAGGCAGACAATACAAAATGATCTTTGACTATCACACCCATACTACCTTTTCTCACGGTAAAGGGTCCATCGAAGATAATGTCAAAGCGGCAGTTGCCGCAGGGCTTTCCGGGATTGCTATTACAGATCATGGACCGGGACATTTAACTTATGGTGTAAAGAGAAGTGATTTTCCGGTGATGCGTGCGGAAGTGGACAGACTGCGGAATATTTATCCGCAGATAGACATTTATCTTGGTGTGGAAGCAAATGTGGTGGCAAGGGAGCCATATCTGGATGTGAATACTGAAGAATTGCAGTATTTTGATTTTATCATCGGCGGTTATCACTATGGAATCCCTCACGGTTATTGTATAGGAAACTGGCTGGATTCCCATGGTTTTGTGGGTCAGCGTACCGGTAGAAAACTGCTTGCAAAGAATACAGATATGACCCTAAAGGCTCTTTATGAGAATGATATGCGGATTCTGACCCACCCAGGAGATAAGGGCAGGTTTGATATTGCAGCGATTGCGGCAGCCTGTGCTGAGACCGATACGCTGATGGAGATCAGCACATGGCATGCCCATTTGACTGTGGAAGAAATCAGAATTGCGGCAAAGACAGAGGCGAACTTTGTAATCAGCAGTGATGCACATACCCCGGGCAGAGTGGGAAGCTTTGCAGGCGGTGTGGAGCGAGCGCTTGAGGCTGGGCTTGACATAGAAAGAATTGTGAATATTGCTTTGGTGAAGTAACAGGGAGAATTTTGCATGGAGAAGATGAAAGTAGTCATCGTGACGGGTCTTTCAGGTGCGGGGAAGACCAATGCGGCAGACTGGTTTGAGGATCAGGGCTATTACTGTGTGGATAATATGCCGCCTGCACTGATGAAGAATTTTATTGATTTGGCTGCTTATTCGGGGCAGCGCATTGAAAAGGCGGCTTTCGTGGTTGACGTGCGAGGCGGCGAGTTTTTTGGTGATTTAAATCAGTGTCTGGAATTTTTGTCGGAGAGTCCTGCGGTCAGCTGCAAGATTTTGTTTATCGAAGCTTCCGATGAAACCTTAATTAAGAGATATAACGAGACTCGGCGCAGCCATCCGCTTTCGGCAGGTTCCACCACGCGTGAAGTCATCGAAAAGGAACGAGAACAGCTTTTGGAACTTCGCAGACGCGCTGACTACATCATCGATACCACCAATATGAAAACAGCAGGGTTTAAGAACGAGATGGAAAGAATTTTCGTTGGTGAAAATCCGCAGACCACTTTTTCGGTCAACGTGACGTCTTTTGGATATAAGCATGGTATTCCGATTGAAACAGATCTGGTATTTGATATGCGGTTTATTCCAAACCCGTACTATGTGCCAAGCTTGAAGCGGTTGACAGGCAACAATAAAAAGGTCTTTCAGTATGTGATGAAGCAGCAGATTGCAAAGGATTTTGCAGCGCAGCTTACTGTTATGATGGACACTGTTATTCCATGCTATATAAAAGAAGGCAAGTACCATCTGAACGTTGCTTTCGGCTGCACAGGCGGTCAGCACCGGTCTGTTACCATGGCAAATCATATGGCGGAGGTTTTTCGTGAAAAAGGTTACCGTGTTACGCTGCGGCATAGGGATTTGTAAGCGATGGGCAGGTGATTCATTGTCGACTCACTGCCGCAGAATCGGGCAGAGGAGCAGGGATTTCTGAATTTCACCCCTATCCAGGAAGTGGAATTTATGGTATACTACATGTATGCTAGTTTGAAGAGGAGCATTGCGCAGATTATCTTGCGTGAAGAAGAATATATTTATAAAGGAGAAGACCAATGGACAAATTAATTATCAGTGCTTGCATTTGCGGCGCAGAAGTAACCAAGGAACAGAATCCGAACGTTCCTTACACTGTAGAAGAAATCGTTAGAGAAGCAAAATCTGCTTATGATGCCGGCGCATCCTTAATCCACCTGCACGTTAGATGGGATGACGGTACACCAACTCAGGATAAGGGCAGATTCCAGGAATGTATCGATGCAATCAGAAAAGAATGTCCGGACGCAATCATTCAGCCTTCCACCGGTGGTGCTGTTGGTATGACCGATTTGGAAAGATTACAGTCCACAGAGGTAGTTCCAACTCCAGAAATGGCTACTTTAGACTGTGGTACCTGCAACTTCGGCGGAGACGAAATCTTTGTAAACACTGACAACACAATTGTCAACTTTGCAAAGATCATGCAGGAAAGGGGCATTAAGCCTGAATGTGAAGTATTCGACAAGGGTATGATTGATATTGCTATGAAGACTGCACACAAGAAGGGTTTCCTGCCTAAGCCAATTCACTGGGACTTCGTACTGGGCGTACAGATGAGCGCTACCATCAGAGACCTGGTTTACATGGTAGAATCCATTCCTGAAGGTTCCACCTGGACTGCAACAGGTCTTGGCAAGAACGCTTGGCACATCGCTGCTGCTACTATTTCCTTAGGCGGACACGTTCGTGTAGGTTTCGAAGATAACCTTTACATGGAAAAAGGCGTTTTAGCTGAATCCAATGGACAGATGGTCGCTAAGGTTGTAGAACTGGCTAAGCTGCTCGGCAGAGAAGTTGCTACACCTGCTGAAGCAAGAGAAATTCTGGGTCTTGCTCCACTGAAATAAGTATATTAAGCAAAGATCTTTAAAGCCGCTGGGGGATTATACCGGCGGCTTTTGCTGTGCTTATATATATGGCTGCTGGTCATGTTAACTTCTAGGATGGTGGAGTTCAGCAAACGAAGTGTTTTTTGCTTTTGCAGAATTTTGCCCTTTATCCGTGCAAAAAAAGGAAAAATTTCGTATGGAGCAGTGAATCAGAATGGAAAGTGAGATATTTGGTGAACGTTTAAAGAAACTAGAAAGAAATTCATCAAATTTTCTTGGACAGAAATACTTCTCAGTTCAAAAGTTAATGCGAAATAGCCGTGGAGGCGTTATTTGAGTTGAAACGATAAACACTTTTTCCTTTTTTTGCGCCTGCAAAGGGTAAAGTTCTGCAAAGGGAATTTTTGTTTCAGAAGTGCAGGCAGGAAGAGATTGAACGAAGTAGACAAAGACACCGCTTTCGCGATGTCTTTAGTCTTTCTATCAGTGCGTGGCAACTGATAGATTTACAGCTTTACATCAGCTAGTCTTCAGCATTATTTCCGAAGATTAAATAATCAGCGGAAACATTCAGGATTTGAACCAGCAGTATGAATTTTTGCATTGAGAGTCCTCTGCTGCCGCGCTCAATGTTAGCGAGAAATTTTGGCGTAATACCCAGACATTCAGCTAACTGTTCTCTGGAAAGTGCTGCATGTTCTCTGCTGAGACAGATCCGCATACCCATGGCTACTTGGTCAAATGTTTGTAATGACATATCCTATTTACCTCCTTTCGTTCTTGATGGTTTTGGTATGACATAAGTTGTAAAGTAATGTCAATAGTAAAAAGGGGAATAGGTCAAATTGACCTAAAAACTATGCAACGGTTTTCCTCACATAACCAACGGTTATATAGATTTTTTTATCGGAAATTGCATTTATCATGTTGGAAGGGGATGGGTATTAACAAAGGGCTTGAGTTTAGAATAAAAATCTGTCATAATAAAACAATAGATTTATTTCGGGAAATGTTATTGTGATTGCTGGCAAATGAAAGGAAATGCAACCCCATAAATTTGGGTTTTAAGCAATCCCGTGTAGAATATAAAAAGATGCAGATGTGATAGATGGAGGACAGATCATGTCATTTGCGGCGGAAACGAAAAACGAGTTGGCTAGAATTGAGCCAGAAAAGAAATGCTGTATGCTTGCAGAAATTGCGGGCTTTCTTAGAGTGTCTGGCAGTCTCAGGCTGGCAGGAGGCGGAAAGTTTAAGATTGTCATTACTACGGAAAATCCGGCAGTGGCGCGGCATTATAAAAAACTGATTAAAGAATATTTTCAAGTAGATACGGAATTAGAAGTGGAGGACGCACCACCGCCCAAGAAAGGCAGAATCTATATGCTTGCCATCAGTCCTGAAATGCGCAGTGAGCAAATTTTGCGTGAAACAGGAATTTTGATGGTGCGGGAAGGCAACAATTATATTTCTGATGGGATATTTGATGGTCTTATTCGCAGCAAGTGCTGTAAGAAAGCGTATTTGCGCGGCATTTTTATGGGTGCGGGAACGATGAATGACCCTGCGAAAAGCTACCATTTAGAATTTGTGTGCGCCAGCAAGAATCTTGCCATGGATCTTCGAAAAATGATAAACAGCTTTGTGGATTTATCCGCAAAGGTGGTGCAGCGAAAAGAAAGCTATATTGTATATATGAAAAATTCGGAGTATATCAGTGATACGCTGGCTATTATGGGTGCTCATACTCAGGTTTTTGCCTTTGAAGATGTGAAGATAAAGAAGGAGCTTGTCAACAACGCGGTGAGGATTACAAACTGTGACAACGCTAATACGGATAGAACTTTGGACGCTTCTCAGCGGCAAATTTCAGCAATCCGAAAAATTGAGAACGCAAAGGGGCTTGGATGGCTACCTGAAAAACTACAGGAGGTTGCAGAGTTGCGCCTGGCGCATCCGGAGGCGAATCTATTGCAGTTAGCGGAGATGATGAACCCGCCGATGAAAAAATCAGGTATCAATAACAGGTTCAGAAGAATAGAGGAACTGGCTGCAAAACTGTAAGGCTTCAGATTAATGTTTTTGGAATCTTAAAAATTGAGAATGAAATATATTAAATAAGAAAAATTTTGAAATTTACTATTGAAAAGTTAATCGTTTAGATGTAGAATGAAAGAACCTAAAAAATGGTGTTACGGTCAGGCAAAGGCTTTACTCCCCTCTGCACGACTTTAACATAAATTATCATATTGCATCTATGAAAAGAAAGACTGCTGCTGCGGTCTTTCTTTTCATTTGAGCACAAGCTTTACTTGGACATAAGAGAAAATATAAGTATTATTTAACAGAAGGTTTAGAGAGAGGGAGCTATGGATGCGATGAAGATGTTTGGAACAAAGATTAAGGTTTTCATTTGCACTGCAGCAGTGATTTCGCTGTTTTTTGTGCCGATGAGCGTGTATGGAATGCAGAAACGAGCTTGGGTTATATAAACCGTATGGGAGGATTTTATAGGGGAAGAAAAAGTAAGCGTTGAAGGAAAGGCACTTACACAATTTCTACAAGTCCGTCTGGAGTATTCTCTTCTACTGGAAATAACAATAGTGTAGAATTGAGTCGGTTGATTTACGTTCTTTCAAAGAAAAATGTAAGTATTCGTATATCAGGAAAGATTGGCATATTTTCAGAGAGGGATGCTTCATCTCGTATAGAACGTTATCATTAAAACGAAAAGACCAAGGCACCGCTTTTGCGGTGCCTTCAATCTTCCTATCAGCATGGAAGCTGATGGAATTACAGTCCTACTTTAGTTAGTCTTCGGCAGTATTTCCAAAGATTAAATAATCTGCAGAAACGTCCAGGATTTGAATAAGTAGTATGAATGTCTGCATAGAGAGTCCTCTGTTGCCGCATTCAATGTCAGATAGAAATTTAGGCGTAATATCCAGATGTTCAGAAAGTTGTTCTCTGGAAAAATTTGCACGTTCTCTGCTGAGACGGATGCGAACACCCATTCCTACCCGGTCAAATTCTTTTAATGTCATATCCTATTTACCTCCTTTCATTATTATGATTTTGGTATGACATAAGCAACGAGGTAATGTCAAGACTTAAAATAAAAATAGGTCGGATTGCCCTAAAAGACTGCAAAGTTTAAAAGGGTACGGATATTTTTGTAGTCATACCTTTTTATGCGGCATTTGCAGCAATTTCTTTTATAAATTTAACTGAGAAGAGGTTGTCGAAAAGTACTAATAAGTATAAGGAATCTTATAATAAATAATTATAATTTATTATAGTAAAAATCATAGTGGGTTACCTATATCAGAAATGATATAATATACTTGCCAAGAGGACAAGCGAAAGCGGTTAGCCTTCCTCGAAACTCGAAAGGGGTTTTGGACTAAAAGGAAGGTGGTAATATGATGAGGATTACAATTACCTTTGGTAGAGTAAGAATCACTATTTACATAAAAAAATAACTGCCCACAGCTTGCAACTTTGGCAGTTATTCGTAAACTGTTAGGTTAGCCGTTTTCAATGGCTTTCCTCTTGAAACCAATATACCACAAAGAAGAATAAAATTCAATATCAAAGCAATATTTTCCACATAGCAGCGGCTGTGTTTTTGTCTACTAAAATTTCCAACCTCTTCAAAATTTGAACCTTTTTTAAAATCTATATAATATTATAGAAAGAGAATAAAAGAGAAATTGCGGCAGACGCAATTTTACCGCAAAGGAATCGACCTTAAAATTTATGGCACTTTTACCATCTGAAATTAGTAGAGGAGGTCGCTCCAAATACGTGCATATATAGATATAATATATTAAAATTCTTTACTACGGCTTAGCCGTTATAGATATATGTGAAGCGCGCGGCAGAACTCCACCTGCTACGCGTTTCTTTTTTATCCTTTTCAAAGAAATTTTTAAGATAGGAGGAATACAAAATGAGTTATAAACAGAGTTTTGTATTATATGAAAGCGCATATGCGCAGTTTGAAAGGCTTTTAAAGGCAAAGCAAGTAGAGGGTGCGAACAATTATATTAATGCGGTTATGCAATATGGATTATATGGCGTACTGCCAGATGAAGAAGATAAAGTATGGCTTTATGGTCTTGATAATGTGATAGCGAGCATTGATAGCGCCAAGCCAAACTATCGAAAGAAAATCAATATTCAAAAAGATGAACTTGCAAAGTGCTTGATGGAGGGAAGAACGCAAGCAAATATTGCGGAAATATTTAACTGTTCAGTAGATACGATTCAAAGAAGAATTAAAGAGTATGGTTTAAATACTCTGCCGCCAGAGGATTATTTTTTTGAGGACGATACCGCAGATACCGCAACAAGCAGTATAGAAACAGGGCGCAATTATCTTTCTCATTCACATTCTTTTTCCCATTCTGATTTCTATTCTACTTCTCCAAGGAGTAAAGAAGATAATAACGGGAAATGATGACGGCGAAAGTCCTAGGATTTTAAGGGAAGAATGAAATGGGAGATGGATTTTAAAAAATCGGTTATAGGTATCTGCAGAATTCTTTCATGGGACGTATGTTTCTGGGGTAAAATAGTTTTACTTTAGAAATTCGCTCTTTTCACAGAATCTATCCTCTGACTCGCGAAAAGCGAATACGTTGTATTGACATAGTATGAAAAAGAAGTACAATAATCTTGAAAGGAGTTGATAACATGGCTACTATTTCCATTAGAATGGACGATAATCTGAAAAAGGATGTTGAAAATGTATGTGAGGAACTAGGTTTGAGCATGAGCACGGCATTTACTATTTTTGCCAAAAAGCTTAGCCGGGAAAAGAGAATTCCTTTTGATGTTTCCATAGACCCGTTTTATAGTGATATGAATATGACCTGCTTACGTGAAAGCATTGAACAGATGGAAAAGGGAAACGTGATAGTGAAAACGATGGAAGAATTAGAGGCAATGGCAGATGAGTAAAATCATTTTACACAAAGGGCTTTTGAAGGATATCTTTATTGGCAGTCGCAGGATAAGAAAACCTTAAAAAGAATCAATGCTTTGCTAAAGGATATTGGGCGAAATCCTTTTGAAGGATTTGGAAAACCTGAAGGATTAAAAGTAAATCTGAATGGCTACTGGAGCAGACGTATAGATGGGGTGAATCGCTTGGTTTATCGCATAGTAGATGGTGAAATAGAGGTTTATCAGTGCAAAGGTCATTATGGTAACTAAAGAACTCAAAAACGCAGAAAAGGCGTGGCTGCTTTTGCAGTCATACCTTTTCTTTTTTTTATGCACATTTGCGGTAACTTTCTTAAGCTGTTGTGAGATGTTACGATGTAGTTCGGATTTGTAAAATGATGTTAAAATATGTTGCGAAAATGTTTTAAAACGTTGAAATTTCAATGAAATTGTAGTATAATGTTATTGTAAAAAGTGACAAGTTCTTTAAGAATTATTGATTGCACAATCAGAAAGTGACAACTTCATCCGCTTTCTCACGCTGAATCTCCCACGAAAAAAGGAAGCCTTTCCAAGCTTCCTCTATCTTCTAAGCATTGAATTTTCAATTAACCGAAGTATCTCTTTAACAGACCTTCGAAAGCAGCGCCGTGTCTTGCCTCATCCTTAGCCATTTCATGTACGGTGTCGTGAATTGCATCCAGATTCTGCTGTTTAGCCATAGTAGCCAGAGCTTTTTTACCAGCGCAAGCGCCAGCTTCAGCTTCTACTCTCATTTCCAGATTCTTCTTAGTGGAGTCGGTTACAACTTCGCCCAGCAGTTCTGCAAATTTAGCAGCGTGCTCAGCTTCTTCCCAAGCAGCCTTTTCCCAGTACAGACCGATTTCCGGATAACCTTCTCTGTGAGCAACTCTAGCCATTGCTAAGTACATGCCTACCTCAGAACATTCACCTTCAAAGTTAGCGCGAAGACCGTCGATGATTTCCTGGTCAACTCCCTGAGCAACGCCTACAACGTGCTTGTCTGCAAATTCTACTTTACCTTCTTCCTGCTTGATGAACTTGTCTGCAGGAACTTTGCACTGTGGACATTTTTCAGGTGGCTGGTCGCCTTCGTGAACATATCCGCAAACTGAACATACCCATTTCATAATGTTAAATCCTCCTTGAATTTCATTTTTTAATTATGTCTATTGTACCACATTTTTTCTTAAATCTAACACTTTTTTATAAAAGTTCTATGGAATTTTTATAAAAACTTTATGAACAGTGAAAGATATCGATTAGGGTTAGAGTGTACCCGCAGAAAAACCTTGACGAAGGGTCACGAACAGAAACAGCAGATTGCTGCTGTTTCTGCCTTTTTATGCATCTATTTTATCGAAGCAGTGCAATACTGCCTGCTAGTTTATTGACTTTTTTCTTGGATCCGCATATGGCAATTCCCATGTAATTGAGGTTGCTTTCGGCAGTGTTGCCCATCTTGAAAGTGAACTCTTCATAGGTTTTACAGGTCTGCGCCAAATCCGAAAAATCTACTGTCAGCAAGTCGGAAAATTCCGGTCTGCAGAGTTTTTCTCGAATTTCCCGCAGAATTTTTTTGTTTCCTGAAAGGATGGGAACAGGAAATTCGATGATTCCTTTGTGTAAAGAGCCGGAACTGTCGGTCACATCACAGCCAACGACCTCAGGCAGTTCTTTGCCCAGAGTAATTCCCAAAATTGCTGCGGTGTTGGCAATAATGCCAAGGGGCAGCGTCTCATCAATAATCATAACACATTTTTCTTCTTGTAAATTCATGACAAAATTCTCACTTTCTTGTTAATTTTTTTTGAAGGATATCACGGTACAGGGCTGGTGTCAGACCGGTAAACATGGTGAAATAGCGATTGAAATGGCTTTGGTCCGAAAAGCCTGTGTTGAGAGCAGCCTCAGCAGGATTTAAACCGTCCTCCAGAAGTTGGCGGGCTTTGTTAATCCGAACCGTTTCCAGATATCGATAGGGTGTGATTCCCTTTTCCCTGGTAAACGTGCGCAGCAGGGTGGACTTGCTCTGACAGGCAATATCGCATAGGTCATTCAGTGAAATGTGCCGATCAAAATTTTCGTCGATATAATTACAGACTTTTTCTATGCTGCTAGGATTAGCGCAGTCTTTCTGCGAATCATCCTCTTGGACAAACCCATGACGGCGGAGCAGACGTTCAATGAGGCAAAGGAAAAGTTCCTCTTTCTGAAATTCCTTACTTTCTTCAAAGATTAACTGGTTAAGCTGGTAGATGTACGAGTAAAGTTCCTCGTCCTGCAGCAGCGGTGATACGAAAGCAGGAAGAAACTTTTTGCCGGTTAGCTCTAGGCATCTTTCTTCCATGATTTTCGAGGAAACGTTGAGCCCATAATAGGAAAGAGCGGCGTTGCCATCGGGCAGGCATGCGTGATTCTGGTAAGGAGAAAAGACTATCACATCACCTGCGCGAGCACAGTAGTCGATATTTTTGACAGTCATATTCCGCGAACCCTCAGCGATAATTCCAAGTACATAGTAACCGTGGAAGTGATTGGGAAAGGGCTGCCTTATATGTGCGAAGCGATAGGCTTCAATTTTTAAATCGGTATCGTAGCAGATTGTTCTAGTTTCTTTTTCCATGGAAAGCCATCCTTTCTGGTTTTGATTAGTGATAGTGTATCATGGATTTTAAATACATGCTTGTAAGATATCTTCATTTTGAGTTCTGTTTTTTTTGTCCGCACATACACTGTTTGCAGGAGGCGGTATGGAATGAAAGTAAAAATAAGGACAATCACTCTAGTTTCTTTTGCAGCGGTGATGATGTTTCTCGTGACAGCATGCTCAGGCAAAACCCAAGTGCAGACAAAAGGACAGATTTTAATGGAAAAAAGCTGCGCAGCCTGGACTGACGTCATCGAAAAAGCGTGTGAAATCAAAGACTTTGGGAGACCTTGTGGTACAGCAAAAGAGAGTTTGGAAGTAGTGGATGGTACATATAGTATCCTTTTTGACATTGATGAAGAAATGAACCAGGAACTGGTGGACGGCTATGCGCAAAGCGTATGGCGCGCTTGTGAAAAACGAAGTGGAGAGTCAAATCAAAGCAGCAGCGGCTATCACTATGCCAGCATGACGGAGGCTTCCAAACGGCAGGAACCGCTCAATTATTATATCTGGTATTATCGGGCAGGCGAACAGAAATTTCGCGTGGGGCTTTACCCGACCAATATGGAGACTGGTATTCCTGGCGGACTGGTGCTTCGGATTGAACCCTGGGAGTAACGTAGAAGGCAAGCAGAGGTAACACGGCAGATGCATGAATCCCCTTCCTACGAAATGTAGGACTAGTACCTTTAGTCGTTTTTTACAAAAAAGGTACTAAAACCTTTGAATTGTACTATCCATTATATGGAATTTGAGGGGTTGACTTTCATAAGATGGCAAGTTTTTACGAGAATAGACGCATGAAAAACAGAAAAATACGATAAATTCCGTTTTATTTGCTAAAAATCTTTTAATTAATATAAAATAGCTCCTAATTCTTAGTACCTTTTTTGCAAAAAAACGGATTAGGTATGAAAATCCAATATCCATGGCATTTCACAGGTTTGCCGTGGCAGAAGTAAAATATACTCTTGTACTTTACTCCAGAACTGTGTTAGACTAAAAAAATAGGAGAAGTTGTAGACTTTACTGGGGCAAAAAATGTAAAGGAGACAAGAGAATATGAGATTTGAAATTGCAAAAGAAGTATTTGACCTTCTGCCTAATGGATATTTTGGTATTGTAGCAGTAAAGGGCATGGACAATACCAAGGAAATTCCGGAACTTGAGGCAATGCTGCAGGCAAATATCGAAGTCTGCGAGAAGGATTTTGAGGGAATTAAAGTAAAGAATGCTGACGATATCGTTCCTTACAGAGAAGCATTTCGTGCAATGGGCATCAACCCTAACAGATATATGTGTTCCATAGAGGCACTGCTTGACCGCATTGCTAAGGGCAAGGGATTCCCGCACATCAACGCCATCGTAGATTTGGGCAATGCTGTATCGATTAAGTATCATCTGCCGATTGGCGCCCATGATATGGCGACCATCGATGAAGCGCTGGAAGTGCGTCATTCGAAGCCGGAAGATACATTCATTCCTTTTGGTAACGGCGAGATGGAAAAGCCAGAAGAGGGAGAAGTCGTATATGTTTCCGCAGGTGAGGTCAGAACACGCCGCTGGACATGGAGACAGAGCGAGATTGGTAAGATTACAGAGGAAACCCGTGATGTGCTGTTCCCGATCGATGGATTTACAGATCTGAATAAGGACAAGGTAGAGGAAGCGGCGCAGGAACTGGCAGCCCTTGCTGAGAAATTTTTCGGAGTCAAGGCATCTGTCGGATATATCGACAAGAATAATAGAGTCTTTGAGGTAGAATAGGGGCAGCCGCTCTAAAGCGCTGAACCAGCGTTGACGGATTTCTATTTTTGTCAACGAATTTGGCCATGACAGCAAGGCAAGACCCCACATTTTCTGCCTGACACGTTTGCCATGGACGCATTAGGCAGCCGGCTTGACTTTAGGTTGAATTATTGAGATAATATTACCGTAGCCAATGGCTGCGGTATATTTTTTTAAAAGTAAGGGTGGAGAAGGAGATGAAGAAACTATCGAAGCAAGAAAATCGTTTACAGGTGTTAAAGTTTGTATTGTTTTCCATATCGGCAGGTGTCATTCAGACCGGTGTGTTTACACTGCTCAATGAGTTGTTGCACTGGAGGTATTGGCCGTGTTATCTGATTGCGCTGATCGCATCAGTACTGTGGAACTTTACGCTGAATCGGGAATTTACCTTTAAATCGGCGGGCAACGTGCCTCTTGCCATGGCAAAGGTATTCGGGTTTTACTGTGTGTTTACACCGCTATCTACCTGGTGGGGCAGCGTACTGACTGATGGCGGCATAAACGAGTATATTGTGCTCTTTGGCACCATGTTAATCAACCTGATAACCGAATTTCTTTATGACAGATTTTTTGTATTTGGTAGCAGTATCAATACGAATAAGAGGGCAAACCGTGAATAAGCAAATTGCTGTAATGATAAATAAATACGCCAAAATGCTGACGCAGATAGATGATAGTCAGCTGGCGAAGTATAAAGTCCTCGTAAGGGTGGACGGCGTTTTTTACGAGACTGAGGGTGATCTTGCCGGCGCATTTACGATTAGAGAAAATGCTGGTGATAGACTTCGGCAGATCTATCCTGTCGAAGGATCAATCCTTATGGGCGGCAGTGAAGTCTGTGCAATCGTGCTTTCCAATACTCGTTATTGCAGGCAGGCAGCACAGGGACAAAAACCTCTTAGGGCTTCCCTCGATGATATGGCGCAGGTTATAGGTCCGAAAGTAGAAGTGCTGCCTTACGAGGAACCCCAGATTAAAGCGGCGCTGCAGCATGCCGCAGGCTGTTTTGTAAAAGATCGTTATACCATCTGCACGGGGCGCAGCCTTTTCGAAGCGGTAACTGCGCTGCAGGTTTTGGAAAAACAGGCAGAAGTCGCACTCAAAGCCCAGGTACTCGGCGGTGCGGTCCCTGTTTCCGAAGAAGAGGCGGTTTTCATGCGGGAGAATTATCTGCAGAATTATTCTAAGGCAGAAAACGCTGTGAAATCCCAGGAAGGAAGGGCGAACCATGGAGCATGAGTACAGAGAGAATTTAGTCGTCTATGGGAAAAAACTTTTGGAAACTGGACTCGTCCAAGGTACTTATGGCAATCTGTCTGTGAGGCGGGACGAACGCTCTATGCTGGTGACGCCTTCGGGATTGGACTATGCAGGGCTTCAGCCGAAGGATATGGTAAAGGTAAATCTGGAAACTCTTGTCTGGGAAGGTTCATTGAGACCTACTTCTGAGAAGGGACTACATGGGGAAATTTACAGGGTGCGAAGGGATGTGGGCGCAGTAATCCATACCCACTCCAAATACTGCGCTATTTTTGCGGCGGCAAGAAAAGACGTTCCCATAGAAGATGTGAAAGTGCAGGAAATATTTGGAAAGACGGTAAAGCTGGCAGCTTATGCACTGCCGGGAACCGAGGAACTCTGGACGCATACGCTGGAGGCTTTAGGGGAAAATAACGGATGTATCATGGCAAATCACGGCATGTTATGTGTGGGAAAAACTCTTAAAGACGCTTTCGAAAACTGTTGCATGCTGGAAGAGTATTGCGGCAGATATATCGAAAGAAGATGGAAAGCGGGTGGAGCAAATGGAATTATATGAGATTTTAGAAAAACAGAGAACTTTTTTTCGAGAGGGTATTAGTAGGAATCTGCAGTATAGACGGCGGGGACTTTTGCGACTTCGGGAGAATCTTAGACGTCACGAAGAGGAACTCTATGCGGCATTATATGCGGATCTGGGCAAATCCAGGTACGAAGCCTATGAAACGGAGATTGGGATTGTATACAGCGAAATCACCTATATGGTGCGACATCTCTCGTCTCTGGCAAGACCTCAGCGGGCGCGCACGGCGCTGGCAAATTTTCCGGCAAAGAGTACCATTTACAAAGACCCTTACGGTGTTGTTTTGATCATGTCGCCGTGGAATTATCCGCTGCAGCTTACGCTGGTGCCGCTGATCGGTGCGCTGGCAGCAGGCAACTGCGCAGTCGTAAAACCTTCGGCATATTCACCGGAAACGTCCAAAGTCATCGAAAAGATCTTGCATGAGACTTTCAGCGAAGGCTATGTGTACACGGTAACTGGCGGCAGGCAGGCCAATGAGAATTTGCTTGCTGAAAAGTTTGACTATATCTTCTTTACCGGTGGAAAAACAGTGGGCCGGCAGGTCATGGAAGCCGCAGCAAAGCATCTGTGTCCAGTTACCTTGGAGCTTGGCGGAAAAAGCCCCTGCATTGTAGATGAAACTGCCGATATTGCTATGGCAGCACGGCGTATTGTCTGGGGCAAATTTTTAAACTGCGGGCAGACTTGTGTAGCGCCGGATTACGTGCTGGTGCACAGCAGTATAAAGGAAAAACTCCTTGCAGCAATGGTTGCTAATATAGAAGCGCTCTATGGACCGTATCCGCTGGAAAGCAAGGATTATGGCAAGATTATCAGCGAAAAGCATTTTTACAGGCTGGGCGCAATGTTAGAGGGAGAAGCCCCTTACTACTTTGGTGGTGCAGACGACAAGTACTGCAAGATTGGACCGGTGATTCTGGATGACGCTGACTGGAGCAGTCTGTCCATGCAGGAAGAAATCTTCGGACCTATTCTGCCGGTGCTGACCTTTACGGATCTGGCAGAGGTAAAGCGGGAAATCGAGGCTCGCCCGAAGCCACTGGCGTTGTATTTCTTTACAAAGTCAAAAGAAAGGGAACGGTATCTCATGACTCATTTGTCCTTTGGCGGCGGCTGCGTCAACGATACCATCATGCACCTTGTCAGCAACTCCATGCCTTTTGGCGGCGTGGGAGCAAGCGGCATGGGCTGTTACCATGGAAAATACAGCTTCAGGACATTCACCCATGAAAAGAGTGTGCTGAAAAAATCTACGCTGATCGATATGCCGATGCGCTATGCACCTTATCCGGACAGCTTGAGATTTCTGAAAAAGTTTTTGAAATAAATTGAGATCGTTTGATAATGAGAGGATTTTATTATGGAAAAAGTTTTAAATGCAGTGCTGGAGGACTGCAGAAGGTACACCCTGGAAGGGCAGGTTGCCTCCTATATTCCTGAACTTGCTAAGGCTGACAATGAGAAAATCGGCGTTTATGTAGCGATGAAAGAAGGAGAATTTTGTGCAGGCGATTGGGACAAGAATTTTACCATTCAAAGTATTGCCAAAACCATTTTTCTCATGCTCGCCGCCATTGACAATGGTATTGATGTGGTGAAGTCCCATGTAGGTGTAGAAGCAACGGGAAAACCGTTTAATGCCATTGACTACGGTGATTCGGTGATTTTGAAGGAGCATATCAATCCAATGGTAAATATTGGTGCGATTGCAGTCTGCGGCATGGTAAAGGCGAAGGATAATGAAGAGCGATTCCGCCGTCTGATGGAGTTTTCTAAAAAAATTACGGGAAACCCGGATCTGGAAATCGACAGAGAGGTCTACCGCTCAGAGCGGGAAACGGGAAACAAGAACCGGGCGCTGGGCTATCTTCTGAAAAATTCCGGCATGATTTACGGCAGTGTAGATGAACTTTTAGATGTGTATTTTGCTATGTGTTCGATGAAAGTCAACTGCCGGGACCTTGCAAATATCGCGCTGATGCTTGCGAATCACGGAAAGAATCGTCAGGGAGAGCAGATTATTCCAAAAGCTGATGCTCGTTTTCTCAATGCAGTACTGATTACCAGCGGCATGTACGATGGCTCCGGCGAATTTGCAACGACAGTAGGCATTCCTGCAAAGAGCGGCGTTGGCGGTGGTATTATGGCGGACTGCCCGAATCGCATGGGAATCGGAATCTATTCACCTGCCTTGGATCGCAAAGGCAACAGCGTTGCCGGGATTAAAATGCTGGAAGCACTGAGCAGAGAATGGGAACTGAGTATCTTTTAATGGAACCCATCTTTTAAGCTGAAAGAAATAGGGTATAAAGGAACTATTAAAGATTTTTATACTTTTGCTGAGATTTTTCATGATACGAAAAATCCCAGCAGTGTTTGACATTGAAGAACTCTGTGGTAAAATGATAACGATTAGAGTGATAAAGGAGGAATGAGTGATTATGCATTGTGTTAGAAAGGTAACAGATGATCTCTACTGGGTTGGAGCAAACGACAAGAGATTAAATTTATTTGAAAATATTCATCCGATTCCGAGAGGAACTTCTTACAATTCCTATTTGCTGATGGATGAGCAGACGGTTCTGTTTGATACAGCGGACTGGTCTGTCTGCAGGCAGTTCCTGGACAATATTGAATATGTATTAGACGGAAAAAAACTGGATTACATGGTGATCAACCATATGGAGCCGGACCATGGTGCATCTATTGAGGAGATTCTTCTCAGATATCCGGATGTAAAGATTATCTGCAGTGTCAAGGCAGCTGACTTTATGAGACAGTTCAGATTCCATACAGACAATGTGGAAACCGTGAAAGAAGGCGACGTGAAGTCCTTTGGAAAACATCAGGTGACTTTCGTTATGGCGCCGATGGTGCACTGGCCTGAGGCGATGGTATCCTTCGATACGACAAACGGTGTGCTCTTTGCTGCTGATGCGTTTGGATCTTTTGGATCTCTGGATGGTAAACTCTTTGCAGATGAAGTGAACTTCGATAGAGACTGGCTGGACGATGCCAGAAGATACTACACCAATATCGTTGGCAAGTTTGGAGCCAACGTGCAGAACCTACTGAAAAAAGCGGCTGGTCTGGATATTAAATATATCTGCCCGCTCCACGGACCGGTTTGGAGACAGGATTTTGACTACATTCTGGACAAATATAACAAGTGGTCCACTTATACGCCGGAAGAAAAGGGCGTGATGATCGCTTATGCTTCCATGTATGGGAATACAGAGGCGGCAGCTAATATTCTGGCAACAAAGCTGTGCGAAAAAGGCATTGCTAACGTAGCGCTTTACGATGTGTCCTGCACTCACGTATCCTATCTAATCGCAGAGGCATTTAAGTACAGCCATCTGGCGCTGTTTTCCGTTACATATAACCTGAATGTGTTCCCGGTTATGGCAAATTTCCTGGAGGACATGGCGGCGCTGAACCTGCAGAACCGAACTGTGGCCACGGTTTGCAACGGCACATGGGCACCGCAGGCAGGTCCAAAGATAATCGAAGCTGTCAGCAAGATGAAGAACACGACCCTTTTAAACGAAGGGCTGACTGTGGCTTCTTCCTTGAACGAAGATACTTATGCACAGCTGGAACAGCTGGCTGATACGATTGCAGAAAGCCTGCAGTAAGATAACAGTCCATATTACAATAAAATAGGATTATTACCCAAAAACTGCTGCTAAAAAGTAGCAGTTTTTGTTCTTTTTACGCATTTTTATATATTTTTTTGGATAATTTCGCGTTTGCCTGTTGACAAGCAAATATCAAACCAATAGAATGAAAGCATAACAAAAAGATAGAAAGGAAAAGGCGTCGTTTTTGCCGAACAAGGCATTGATGCGAGGTGTACAACAAACATGCTGGAAAAAGAGTATTATGACAAAACCGATGAGATTATAGCGTCCCATGGGCGAACCCAAAAGGACCTAATTCCAATTATACAGGAGATACAAGAAGAGTATCGCTACCTTCCGCCGGAGCTACTCAGTTATGTTGCAGGTAAGCTGAACATACCGGAGTCCCAGGCCTACAGTGTAGCGACTTTTTATGAGAACTTCTCATTTGAGCCAAAGGGCAAATATTTGATTAAAGTCTGTGACGGAACTGCCTGTCATGTGCGCAAGTCCATTCCAATTCTGGAAGCGCTGTACAGTGAGCTAGGGCTTTTTAAGGGAAAGCAGACTACAGAAGACATGCTGTTTACCTTGGAAACCGTATCCTGCCTGGGAGCATGTGGTCTTGCACCGGTATTAACGGTCAATGATAAGGTGTATCCGGCAATGACGCCGGAAAAGGCGATTGATTTAGTTCGCGAATTGAGAGGAGTGTAACATGAATAAAATTACAGACAGACAGTCTCTCGCTAAAGTTCGTGAGGCTTCGAAGAAAGAAATAGAAAGCAATAAGTGCAGAATTTTAATCTGTGCGGGCACCGGCTGTATCGCAGGAGGTTCTGCAGAGATTTACGATAAGATGTGTGAGCTGGTTGCACAGAATCCAGATGTGGAGGTAGTATTTGAACCGGAGGTTGTTCATGGTGATGGAGACGTTGTAGTTCGCAAGAGCGGCTGTCACGGTTTCTGCGAAATGGGTCCTCTGATGAAAATTGAGCCACAGGATATCCTTTACACTAAGGTGAAGCTTGCTGACTGCGAAGAGATTTTCCACAGAACCATCGAAAGAGGGGAACTGATTACCAGACTGGTGTTCCAGCAGGATGGTAAGGAATGTCCAAAGCAGGATGAAATCCATTTCTACGAAAAGCAGCACAGAAGCGTACTGAAAAACTGCGGTTCCATCGATGCGGAACACATTCAGGAATACATTGCAATCGGCGGTTATACGGCTTTGGAGAAGGCTTTATTTGAAATGAGCCCGCAGCAGGTCATCGATGAAGTGCTTGCAGCAGGTCTTCGCGGCAGAGGCGGTGCAGGTTTCCCGACGGGCAAAAAGTGGGCCCAGGTTGCTAGACAGGAAGAGAAGAAACGTTACGTTGTCTGTAACGGTGACGAAGGCGATCCGGGCGCATTTATGGACAGAAGTATCATGGAAGGCGACCCGCACAAGATGATCGAAGGTATGGCGCTGGCAGCTTACGCTGTAGGCTCTGATGAAGGTTATATCTACGTTCGTGCAGAATATCCTCTGGCAATCAGCCGTCTGAAAAATGCTATTGCACAGGCGGAAGAAGCAGGACTTCTGGGCGACCATATTATGGGCACAGATTTCAGCTTTAAGTTACATATCAACAGAGGTGCCGGCGCTTTTGTATGTGGTGAAGGAAGTGCTTTGACCTCCTCCATCGAAGGAAACCGCGGTATGCCGAGAGTAAAACCTCCTAGAACAGTAGAACAGGGGCTCTTTGACAAGCCGACTGTTTTGAACAACGTAGAAACCTATGCCAACGTGCCGATGATTATCGCAGACGGCGCTGAGGCTTTTGCAAGCATTGGAACAGAAAATAACTCCGGAACAAAGGCGTTCGCCCTGACCGGAAGCGTAAAACATACAGGGCTGATTGAGGTGCCGATGGGAACCACTTTGCGCGAAGTTATCTTTGATATCGGCGGCGGCATTAAGGACGATAAAAAGTTTAAGGCGGTACAGATTGGCGGTCCGTCCGGCGGTTGTTTGACGGAAGAACATCTGGACATGAAGCTGGACTTTGACTCCCTGAAGAAAATCGGCGCGATGATCGGTTCCGGCGGTATGGTAGTCATGGATGAAAATACCTGTATGGTAGAGGTATCCCGTTTCTTCATGAACTTTACCCAGAACGAAAGCTGCGGTAAGTGCGTTCCATGTCGTGAAGGCACCAAGCGTATGCTGGAAATCTTAGAGAGAATCGTTGGCGGCAAGGGAACACTGGAAGATCTCGACATGCTGGAAGAACTGGCGGAAACTATTACGGATACAGCACTTTGCGGTCTTGGAAAGTGCGCGGCACAGCCTGTTATGAGTACGCTGAAATTCTTCCGTGAAGAATATGAGCAGCACGTGCTGGAAAAGAAATGTATTTCCAGAAACTGTACTGCGCTGCAGAAATTTATTATTGACCCTGATAAGTGCAAGGGCTGCAGCAAGTGTGCAAGAAACTGCCCGGCAGGTGCGATTTCCGGTCAGATTAGAAAAGCATATCATATTGACACTGAGACTTGTATCAAGTGCGGCGCATGTCTGTCTGACTGTGCGTTTGATGCAATTCATATCGAGTGGTAGGAGGAAGAAAAATCATGGGATTTATGACAATCAACAATAGAAAAGTAGAATTTACAGATGAAAAAAATGTCCTGACGGTCATTCGTAACGCAGGCATTGACATCCCTACTTTCTGTTATCACTCCGAGCTTTCTACCCACGGCGCCTGTCGTCTGTGTGTAGTGGAGGATGACAAGGGAAAAGTCTTTGCTTCTTGTTCCGAAAGACCCAGAGATGGCATGAAAATTTTTACACATACCCGTAAAATTCAGCACCACAGAAAGATGGTCATCGAGCTGTTGCTTGCTGCTCACTGCAGAGACTGCACAACCTGTGCTGCAAACGGTGTCTGCGATCTGCAGAATCTGGCAAACCGTCTGGGCGTAACTGACATTCGTTTTGAGAATTATAGAGAGCAGTATCCGATGGATACCACATCTCCTTGTGTTGTGCGGGATGCAAATAAGTGTATTCTCTGCGGTGACTGCGTGCGTATGTGCCACGAAGTAGAGGGAGTCGGTGTTCTGGGTTTCACAAACAGAGGCTCCAACATGCTGATGACAACACCGTTTATGCGAGATTTAAACGAAACCAATTGTGTTGGCTGCGGACAGTGCCGCGTGGTTTGTCCGACCGGCGCAATCACCATTAAGTCTGATACAGAACCAGTTTGGCAGTTATTGGAGGACAAGAATGTACGCGTTGTTGCACAGATTGCGCCGGCAGTTCGTGTGGCAGTTGGTGAAGCTTTTGGCATGGAAAAAGGCGTCAATGCGCTGGGACATCTGGCAGCTGCAATGCGTTATATCGGCTTTGAAGAGGTTTACGATACAGATTTTGGTGCTGACCTGACGGTCATCGAAGAAGCAGGAGAGCTTGTAGAGCGACTGAAATCCGGCGAAAATCTGCCGTTATTCACTTCTTGCTGTCCGGCATGGGTGAAGTTCTGTGAGGACAAATATCCGCAGTTTGCAAAACATATTTCTACCTGTCGCTCTCCGCAGCAGATGTTTGGGGCGCTGATTAAGGAAGAGGCAAGAATGAAGAAGGCGGAGGATTCCAGAAGAACTGTTGTGGTTTCTATCATGCCTTGTACTGCGAAGAAAGGTGAAATTATCCGTCCGGAACATTTTACCGATGGCGAACAGAATGTGGATTACGTTCTGACTACAACCGAGATTGCCAGCATGATTAAATCCACTGGTATCAACATGGCTGAAATCACACCGGAAGCTCTCGATATGCCGTTTGGAATGTCCTCTGGTGCAGGAGCAATCTTCGGAAACACAGGAGGGGTAACAGAAGCGGTGCTTCGTTATCTGACAAAGAGCAGCAGACCGGAAGAACTGGATGAAATCAAGTTCTCTGGTGTTCGCGGCAATGACGCTATTAAGGAAGCAACGGTGAGCCTTGATGGCAAGGATGTAAGAATTGCTATCATAAATGGTCTTGGTAATGCAAGCAAGATTCTTGATGAGATGGAAGCAGGCAATGTGAAGTATGACTTTATTGAGGTTATGACTTGTCCTGGCGGTTGTGTAAACGGCGGCGGTCAGCCGGTTTCTAACGGTCAGGAAACTACCAACAGTGCGGCAAGACAGGCGGGACTTTATCGTTTTGACAGCCGTTCCCAGATTAAGTCATCAGATCAGAACCCGGTGGCACTGAGCCTGTATGATGGTATCTTGAAAGGAAGAGAGCATAAGCTTTTGCATAACGAGAAATAAAATGTAGAACGCTATGAAAAATGCCGGGGCGGCTGAAAAGATTTCAGCCGTTTTGGCATTTTTACGCGGCCTTTGGAGACAAAAGTGTGAAGGTGGCCAGCGCAAGCAGCATAAAACGAGTTTTTGTCTGTAATCGCAACAGAGTGCGCCGAAATTTTCGGTGCACTCCGCGATAAGACCTATTTATTTTTTAACGGTAATAGATTTTCGATTGCTGTAAGGTCCTGTTATTTTTTTGCCATCGATTATCTTATACGCGCGCACTTTATAGTAATATTTTTTTCCAGGGGCTTTTTTGGTATCTGTATAGCTAGTTTTGGAACTACTCTTGATGGTGGCTATTTTTTTGTAGCCACTGGATGGGCTGGTAGATCTGTAAATTTCATAGCCGCTGGCAGTCACGTCCTTCTTCCAGCGAATGGTCACTTTCTTTGCGGAAGAAGAGATGCTGCTGATTTTAGATTTTAAGACGCCAGTGGTTCCTGTTACCGTTTTGGAAGGAGTTCCATGGTGCAAAAATCCGACATACTTTGCAGCGGGTACTACATAGTAATAGTATGTTCTGTTAGGAAGACCTTCGTCAATCCAGTATGTGGAGACTTCCTCTCCAGGAAAAAATTCATTCACAGTTCCCATTTCGTAATATTTACCTTTTAAGCTCTTTGCGCGGTAAACGATATAATCGGATGCGCCCTCAACAGGATCCCAAGATAGAAGTACTTCTGTAGAACTTAAAGTTTTCGTTTTTACGACGGGCTTTTTCATATTCAGGTATAGACCGCCGCCGGTGACCCACTCTGTGTAGAATTCTCCTTCTTCCCAGTCGTCCCTGTAGCAGGCGCGGACTCTGAATTCGTAATACCCTCTTTTGGTAACTGGAAAGTCAAATCCGTAAGCATCCATTTCTGCCCATCCGTCTTCATCATCGCCATATTCGTCTTCAACCTCAACTGGGACCCAGTACTGATATTCTTCGTCATCACTGGCAATTTTTTTAAGAAATACAAACTCATCGCTTTCAGGATATTTGACAGAAACCTCGTAGTGGAGTACATCGTACTCGTTGAATCCGTGCTTAGGTACCCAATAAACAAATAACTGTCCTTTTTCTTCGGTTGCGTCAATAAATTCGATTTCGTAATCGTCGCCACCTAATTCATCATCATCGTAATCGTAATCGTAGGCAGGACTAAAATCAGCATAAGATAGGAGCATATTACCTGGAATGCATGCAACAATCAGTGCAAGTGAAAGAAAAATTACAAAGATTTTCTTTTTCATCATGTTGATTCCTCCATATTTATAATAATTAATCGTCTTTTTAATTGTATTATATCATGTGGCTACTTGAGTGACAATCCCTTTTCATTTATTGAGTATTTTCTATAAAAAACAGTGGGGGCTTTACAGATGTGATTGGCTGGAATATAATAATAAGTAATAAGACACAACGAAAGAAAGGAAGAATGAAATGAAACGAGCCATTGTGATTGTATTATCTTTGATGATGCTGCTTTGCAGTTTCCCTGCGGGTATTTTTGCAGAAGATGCAGGGGATGAGACACAGTCCCCCGGACAGGAAGAAGTGCAGAAAATAGATATATCCAGGGATTCATTTATGCGTACAGATCCATCGACTTTTACGTATACAGGGGAAGAGCTGATTGCGAACAAAGTAGAAGTATGGGTGGCGAATCACAGATTGACGGAAGGTGTTGATTATACACTGGAGTATAGAAACAATGTGATGCCGGGCAAAATGGAGGTTATTGCTAAAGGAATTAATGATTACTGTGGAGAACTGCGTAGTGAGCTAGACATTTACCCGAGATCAATCGGAACTTATTGCAAGTTTAACTTTCCGGAATTCACAGAAAAGGGAGAGCGGCCGCAATTTACCATTACCTATGGGAAAATGCTTTTAGAAGAAGGAAAAGACTATACTGTTGGTAATTATACTGATGAAGAAACCTGTGGCTATATTGAAATTCGCGGTATCGGAGGATTTTCTGGAAAAGTGAATTATCGTTATGAGACACGTATCAACATCGCAAAAGCTGAAGTGCAATACGAACCTAAAAAAGTTTATAACGGTAAGCGCCAAAATGCCGAGCCAATCATTGTAACTTATCAAGGAAAGAAATTGAGCGAGCTTAGTGATTATGTTCTTAAATACTCTAATAATATAGAAGTTGGTACGGCTCGAGTAGATATTATAGGGAGAGGCAAATTTCACGGCACTATTACCAGATACTTTGAAATTGCACCGAAAGAACAGGAAATCACAATTAAAGAAAATACATTTGATTTGTTTCCGAAAAGTGATCCGGTGCAAATAAAGGCGAAGGCTTCGGGAGATGGTACAGGCTTTTCTTATACGTCGGATAATCCTGCTGTAGCGACAGTAGACGCCGACGGAGTGATTCGGGCAAAGGCGCCGGGGACTGCCATTATTACTGTAAAGACAGTCGGCTCGAAAACTTTTGGTGAGGTATCTACGACTGTAACTGTCAATGTGGGGCAGAGCAGTACGGAGTTCTTTCTTGTTATTGCAGAAAGAAAAGGAATGGGGGCATTTATCAGTAAACTCCCCGATGAGAAAATTGTAAAAGCAACAGTTACGGTAGGCGGCGAAACATACCCGTGTAAAATTATTGATGATGAAATTACTGTTGCGCTGGATGCCCCTTATCCGCAGCAAAAGTTGGGCGAAAAGATAATTATCACGGCGGAAGATGATTCCGGAAAGGTAATTACAACAGAAGGAACTGTTGAAAATGCAGAAGTTTATATTAAGGTCAATAATATCTACGATAAAACGAGTACGATTGTCGGCGAAGCAGCGCTGGGCGCAACGGTAAAGACAGTGTTAGATGGCAAAACCTACAAAACTGTTGCTGATAAACGAAGCGGTGAATTTGAATTGAAAATTCCGAAGCAGAAATTTGGAAAGAAAATCAAGATTACTGTAACAAATGATTACGGAAGCAGTACCAGTATCACAAAGACGGTGAAAAAAAGAAAGTCTGCCAATCTTGAGATTTATAAATATGTATATAAATCATCAAAATATGCGTATGTGGAGTGTTCAAATGTTTCTGCAGGCGATATGATAAAAATAAAGATTGGTGGAAAGACATATAAGAAAAAAATTAATCAATCGAAGAAATTGCTGAAGACTAAGGTATATATCGGCACCCATGCTGCTGGCACAAAAATAAGTGCATCGTTATATAATTCGCGCGGGCAGAAATTGGATTCTTATAGCGATATGGTGTATTTTGGGAATAAATTATATGTCGGCATGACCAGTAAGCAGGCGCTCTTGACAACTTGGGGGAAGCCTGTCAGCAAAGCGACTTACTACGGCATTAAAGAGTGGGTTTACAGAAGTGGAAATCAAGTGGTGTACGTATATATCTCAGGTGGAAAAGTAATAGACTTGATACAATTTGTTTATTGAACATAGGCAGCAGTTTTGTAGAGAATTGATGCAGCACGCCGAACGGCAGGTTCGGCGTGCTGCGTTTTTTGTTATGATAAAACCCATAAAATTCGTTGCATATACATTTGGATTTTGTGGTAAATTCACAAATCTTACTTTAATGTCATAAAATCTTTTATTTTTTATCTGACGAAAAGTTGACAAATCAGAAAATTTGTTATAAAATGAAAACGATGGTAAAGGTTAAAAAATTAACCAATTCGGGTTAAAAATTTAACGGGTGGTTGCCATCTTATGGAATTATATCTATATCTATATCTATCATTTTCGAAGGAGAAAAACATGTGTAACTGCAAAGAAATGACTGCAAAGTTTGCGCAGCTTGACGAAATCATCGAAAAGCATAAAGATGAGCGAGGCGCGCTGATTCCAATCCTCCATGAGGCGCAGGAGGTCTTTGGCTATCTGCCGTATGAGGTGCAGGAACGGATTGCTGATGGGCTGGGCGTTTCCATGGCGAAGGTTTACGGCGTCGTAACATTTTATTCCCAATTTTCCCTGAAAAAGAAGGGAAAATACAAAATTAATGTCTGTATGGGAACGGCGTGTTACGTAAAAGGTGCTGGAGACATTTTGGGAAAATTCCTGGAACGGCTTTCCATTGATGTTGGAGAATGTACGCCGGACGGTAAATTCTCCCTGGATTCCTGCCGGTGTATTGGCGCTTGCGGTCTGGCGCCTGTCGTCACCATCAACGATGAGGTTTACGGAAGACTGACCCCGGAACAGGTAGACGAAATCATGAATCAGTATGAGTTTATGGAATAACGGGAGGAAACGATGGTTAAGACAATCAAAGATATCCAGAAGATTAAAGATACAACACTGCAGTCTTTTGGCAACAGAATCGGAAACGATGATAACAGAATTTACATAATGACCTGCTGCGGTACAGGCTGTACTTCATCAGGCGCAATTAAAAATCGGGAAAAACTCAATGAACTGATGGACAGAGACGGGCTGCATGATCGTGTGCATATCGTGCAGACGGGATGTTTTGGTCTTTGTGCGGAGGGTCCGATTTTGATGGTTTATCCGGAAAACGTCATGTACACCAACGTAACGCCGGATGACATCAACGAAATCTGGGAAGCTCACATCAAAAATGGCAGAGTCGTAGAACGTTTGAAATCAGAAAATGAACTTGATTTCTTTTCTAAGCAGATGCGTATTTCTCTGAGAAACTGCGGCAGAATCGATCCAGAAAACATCGACGAATATATCGCTTACGGCGGATATGAAGCGTTGGCAAAGGTGCTGACAGAGATGGAGCCGGAAGACGTCATCAAGACGATGAAAGACGCAGGGCTGCGCGGCAGAGGCGGCGGCGGTTTTCCGACTGGCGTCAAGTGGCAGTTTGCTGCTGACCAGCAAGAAAAAGAAAAGTACGTGGTATGTAACGCTGACGAGGGCGACCCGGGCGCGTTTATGGACAGATCTGTTCTGGAAGGCGATCCCCATGCCGTCATTGAAGCAATGGCAATTGCAGGATATGCCATCGGCGCGTCCCAGGGCTATGTATATGTTCGTGCGGAATATCCAATTGCAGTACAGAGACTGGCCCTTGCCATCGAGCAGGCGAGAGAATATGGTCTTTTAGGAGATAATGTACTGGGTCTGAAATTTAAATTCGATTTAGATATCAGATTGGGTGCTGGCGCTTTTGTATGTGGTGAAGAAACTGCGCTTTTGACTTCCATCGAAGGAAACCGCGGCGAACCAAGACTGAAACCGCCATTCCCGGCAGTAGAAGGTCTCTTTGCAAAGCCGACCATTATCAATAACGTGGAAACGCTTTCTAATATTCCGCAGATTATCATCAAAGGCGCAGATTGGTTTGCCGGCATCGGTACGGAGAAATCCCACGGCACCAAAGTCTTTGCCCTTGGCGGAAAGATCAACAATACAGGACTTGTAGAAGTCCCGATGGGTACGACGCTGCGTGAAATCATTTACGAAATCGGCGGCGGCATTCCAAACGGAAAGAAATTTAAGGCAGTGCAGACCGGTGGACCTTCCGGTGGCTGTATTCCGGCAGAATTCCTTGATAGCCCAATCGACTATGACTCTCTGATCGAGCTGCAGTCCATGATGGGTTCCGGCGGTATGATCGTCATGGACGAGGATACCTGTATGGTGGATATCGCAAAATTCTATCTGGAATTTACCGTAGACGAATCCTGCGGAAAATGTCCTCCATGCCGGATCGGTACGAAGAGAATGCTGGAAATTCTGACGAAGATTACCGATGGAAAAGGTACGTTGGAAGATCTGGACGAACTGGAATATCTGGCGAAAAACATCAAGAAGGGTGCACTTTGCGGTCTGGGTCAGACGGCGCCGAACCCGGTACTGTCTACGCTGAAATATTTCCGCGATGAGTATGAAGCCCACGTGGTAGACAAAAAATGTCCGGCTGGCGTATGCGTATCGATGCTGCGGTTCGTGGTGCATGATGAACTTTGTAAGCATTGTGGTCTTTGCGCGAGAAATTGTCCTGCGCAGTGTATTTCTGGCAGCAAGACAACACCTTACGTCATCGACAATGAAAAATGTCTCAAATGCGGCGTCTGCATGGAAAAATGTCCGTTTAAGGCTATCATGAAGAACGCATAAACTGGAGGGCGAAGTGATGAAGAATAAGAAAAGAGTACAATTAACCATAGATGGCATGGATGTCAATGTGCCAGAGGATTACACGATATTACAGGCGGCAAAACAGGTCAACATCAAAATTCCTACCTTGTGTTTTTTGAAGGACGTCTGCGAAATCGGTTGTTGCCGTATGTGCCTTGTCGAAGTGGAAGGTGCAAAGAACTGGCAGGCTTCCTGCGTGCAGAAGGTTGCGGAGGGTATGGTGGTCAAAACCCATACGCCGGACATTCTCAACTTTAGAAAAAAGAATTTGGAGTTGATTCTGTCCAATCATCCTGCTATGTGCCAGAGCTGCAATAGAGGTTCTACGGGATGCGAACTGAAAACGCTGGCCAATACGATGGATACAGAGTTTGCCAATTATGCAAAGAATCAGGAAGTGGTGACGGCCAATCAGGTTATGGATATCGACAACGGGATTTCCATCATGCGTGACCCGAATCGGTGTATTTTATGTAGAAGATGTATCAGTGTCTGCCACAATGTACAGACGGTTGGCGCAATTGATGTCATCAACAGAGGTTTCGGCACGGTTGTTAGCACAACATTCAATCGTCCGATTGACGAATCTAAATGTGTCAACTGTGGACAGTGCATTAACGTTTGCCCAACCGGTGCGCTGCAGGAGCATTCCAGCCTTGACGAACTTTGGGAGATTATGAAAGATTCGACAAAGCATGTCGTGGTTCAGACTGCGCCAGCTGTTAGAGCGGCTCTCGGTGAAGAATTTGATATGCCGCTGGGCATAGATGTAACAGGAAAGATGGTAACTGCACTGCGCATGATCGGGTTTGATAAAGTGTTTGATACGGATACTGGCGCTGACCTTACGATTATGGAAGAAGGCACCGAACTTCTCAATCGTCTGCAGAACGGCGGAAAACTGCCATTGATTACTTCTTGCTCACCGGGCTGGATTAAGTTCTGCGAGCATTTCTTCCCGGATATGTTGGATCATCTTTCTTCCTGCAAATCTCCGCACGAAATGCTTGGTGCGATGATCAAATCTTATTATGCGGAGAAGGCTGGTATTGATCCTGCTAATATTGCAGTTGTTTCTATTATGCCTTGTACGGCGAAGAAATTTGAGGCACAGCGAGAAGAACTTGCAGCAACAGGCTATCCTGATGTAGATTTAGTTTTAACCACTAGAGAACTAGCGAAAGCTATTCAGGCATTCGGTATTGACTTCCCGGCACTGCCTGACGGCGATTTTGACAATCCGCTGGGCGTTTCTACCGGCGCTGCCACGATTTTCGGCGCGACTGGTGGTGTCATGGAAGCAGCGCTGCGTACTGTTGCAGATATTATCACGGGTGAAAGTTCTGATTCTATCGATTACATGGATGTACGCGGAAAAGAAAAAGGAATTAAAGAAGTAGAGCTGCAGATTGGCGATGTAACGATTAAAGCGGCCGCAGCTCATGGTCTTGGCAATGCGAGGGCTTTGATGGAAAGAATCCAGGCGGGTGAGCATTTTGATTTTGTAGAAGTCATGGCTTGTCCGGGCGGATGTGTCAACGGCGGCGGTCAGCCGCAGCAGCCTTCTTCTGTTCGCAACTGGATGGATTTAGGCGCGGAGAGAGCAAAAGCGCTGTACAAGAGCGATCACGAAAGCTTCGTAAGAAAGTCTCACAAGAATCCTGTCATCAAGGAACTGTATAAGACTTATCTGGAGAAGCCGGGCAGTGAGAAGGCACACCACCTGCTCCACACCCATTATCATGCTAGATAATAATTCTAATAAACATTTTCCTAAACGCCCCGACTTGTAAAGTTGGGGCGTTCTCCTTACAAGTGGGAACGGGATTGTGATGCAGTACATTGTTTGCGCTAGCCGAACTATGGTATGCTTTGCACCTTCTTACTTTCCGGTAAAAGTGCAAAAGAAAACCCTCGCCAACAGAATGGCAAGGGGAAGTTTTTGCAAAAAACTTATTTTCTCTTGAAATCTTTCGGAGTTACGCAAGTACCAGTAGCTCTTGCAACTACGATTGGTTCTTCTAAGAAATCAGCAGCGGAAGCGTTGATGTCTTTTCTGGAAACGATAACTTTTCTTGCTTCGAAAGTCATCTTTCTGGAAGTGTTTCCGATTTTAGTGATTTCGCCGTAAGCTTCGATGTAGTCTCCAGCGTAAGTAGGAGCTAAGAATTCTACGTTGTCGTAAGCGCAGAACAGACCTTCATCTCCGTCTAGCTTGATTAACAGTTCAGTAGCAACATCGCCGAACAGGTGAACCATATGTGCGCCGTCAACCAGCTCTCCACCGTAGTGAGCATCTTTAGCGGACATTCTGACTCTGATTAATGATGTGATTTTCTCTTCCATTTTAATTCTCCTTATCATGTAAAAAAGTTACTTTTATTATATAACCAAAAAGATTATCTGTAAATAATAATTGCAAATTATGTGCCAATGGGTTATTATTGAAATTACAAAGGAAATGAACCGAAATGGGTTCGCATGAAAAAGGAGTGAATCGAAAATGACCCATAATTATGGAACCAATCGTGTATTGGAGCCACAGCATGTTTTGCCGACTTCGGCATGGCGACTTGACAACGGACGTAAGCTGTCGCCGGCAGAAATTAGGGTGGATATTAAGCGAATTCATATAGAGGGAACCAGCTTTAAACAAATTTGTCTGGAAGCCAATGACAACGACCAGCGAATCAAGCAGAAAATAATGGACATTGTAATCAGACGTGGCAAGCTGCACAATCCAGTGACGGATACAGGCGGACTGGTGTATGGTACAGTGTCAGAAATTGGACCTGAATACGACAACAAAAAAAATTTTGTGCCCGGGGAAGAGGTTGTCTGCAATGCATCTTTGGCATCGGTGCCAATCTATATAGATAAAATTCTGTCTATAGATAAAGCTTTTGGGCAAATAGAGGTAGAAGGCTACGCTATTTTATATGATGAAGTACCGCTGGTTCGAAGACCTGTAGGGATTCCGATTAACCTGCTGCTTTTTGCATTTAATGAGTCGGGAACCCTTTACAGAATCAGTAATACGGCGGTTGGCAAACGAAAATTTCTTATCGTAGGAAACAATCTTTTGTCTAATTTGCTCTTTGGCTATGCGGTACGTAAAGTGGCGCGCGAAGATGCAGAGGTTGTGTGTTTACTGGACAAAAAAACCGACGCAGTGCTGTGTGGAAAGTCCATTGACGATTTGATTGCAAAAGTATTTACTAAAGTTCATTATGTGGATATTTTAAAGCCGATGGAGTGTCTTTCCGGTCTGCAGGCGGATTCGCTATTTGATTTATCTATTAACTGTGCGGACATTCCGGGAGCGGAAACAATCAATATTCTTGCTACAAAAAGCGGTGGAACTGTTGTATTTGCGAACCTGATTAACAATTATAATATCGCCCTTTATATCACGGAATCTATCTCCAGACAGCTAGATATCAGATGTGCTGACGGCTATTTGGAGGCTTATGATGAATTCGATATTGAAATTGTCAAGGATTTGGTGCCGTATATCGAAAAGGCTGAAACTACGGACAGAAGTGTGGACGACGACCCATCCTATCCGATTAACAGGCAGACACGTCTAATGGAGGTCTCCGGGATGAGACAGACTTTGCTGGAGGATTTTGTATGTGAAAGCAGAGCCATGGCAAGCGTTTTGGACGAGATTCTGACCGTTTCAAAATACGACTGTAACGTGCTGATTACAGGAGATACCGGCGTTGGTAAAGAAAAAGTTGCCAATATCATTCACAAAAACAGTAACCGGAAGATGCAGCCCTTTATCAAAGTGAACTGCGCATCAATTTCCCCAACCCTGATAGAATCTGAATTCTTTGGATACGAGAAAGGGGCCTTTACTGGCGCTAACGCTGCGGGGAAAAAAGGCTTTTTTGAGCTTGCGGATAATGGGGATATTTTTCTGGATGAGATCGGCGAACTGCAGGCGGACATGCAGGCAAAGCTGCTTCGTGTCATTCAGGATGGTGAGTTTTTCAGGGTCGGTGGCACTACGCCAATTAAGACCAATGTGAGAATTCTGTCGGCGACCAACCGGGATCTTGAGGATATGATAGAAGAACAGCGCTTTCGTCGGGACCTTTACTACAGACTCAACGTAGTGCGCCTTAAAGTGCCAAATCTGAGGGAACGTTCCGGAGACATTCCGGCTTTGGTGAACCATTTTCTTAAAAAATATAGTGATAAGTTTGAAATTCAAAGAAAGATAGACGACGATGCTGTGGAATATCTGAAACAGTGCGAGTGGCCGGGTAATATCAGGGAACTGGAAAACATGGTGCAGAGGCTGATGATTTCGGCAAAAGGAGAGCAGATTACCCTTCTTGATGTCATGCGAGAACTTCACGCGGAGGTCTTTGAAACCAGCAGCTTGGACTTTGCTTCTATGCAGGAGGAGACTGGAAAGGTGATGGATTTGGAGAAGATGGTAGACAACTTTGAAAAAAACATTATCAAGCATGCCTGTGAAAAGTACGGGTCGACCAGAAAAGTTGCTAAAGCTATTGGAATTAGCCAGACACAGCTGGTGCGCAAGAAGAAAAAGTATGAGCTTTAAATGAGTTCTCACCACAAGCGAACACAAAACGGTTCGCATAAAAAGCTTATGAACACAAAACGGTTCGAAAAATAGAAAAACTAAACAGGAAAAACTGCAAACCCATTGGTAACAGTGGGTTTTTAGTTTTGGCACGACTTTTGCTTATTAGAATGATCGTTGCACAAATACGTTAATATAATGAAAAAGGAGATATATATGGAAAGCAAAACTTACAAAAAAGGCGACCTTTATGGCACCCACAGAGTCATCAGTCCGAAAGGAGCACTTCCGCAGCCGGCTGACATCATCGACAATACGATGGAGATTTATGATAACGAGGTTTTAATCGATGTTCACACACTGAACATTGACTCTGCTTCTTTTACTGAAATTGAAAAGAGAGCGGAGGGTGATGTAGAAAAAATTAAGGAAATCATTCTGGGCATTGTAGAAAAAACAGGAAAACACAAGAATCCTTGGACTGGTTCCGGCGGTATGCTAATCGGTAAAGTAAAGGAAATCGGACCGAACTACAAAGGGGATCTGCGCGTTGGCGATAAAATCGCAACACTGGTATCCCTGTCTCTGACACCGCTGAAGATTGACGAGATCAAAGAAGTGAGAGCTGACATTGACCAGGTTGATATCAAAGGTCAGGCTATTTTGTTCCAGTCTGGACTTTTCGGTATTCTGCCGAAAGATATGCCGAAAGAACTGGCATTGTCTGTTCTGGACGTAGCTGGTGCACCTGCGCAGACTGCAAAGATCTGTAAGCCTGGCGACACTGTTGTCGTAATGGGCGGCGGCGGAAAATCCGGTATCCTGTGCTGCTGGCAGGCAAAGAAGCAGGTAGGTATCAACGGCAAAGTTATCTGCGTTGACGGCTTCAAGAAATCCCTGAACAGAGCAATGTCTGTAAAATGTGCTGACGAATACATGGTAGTCAATGCAACTGACGCTGTGGAAATGTATAACGAAATCATGGAAGCAACTGACGGTGAACTGGCTGATGTTGTGATCAACGTAGTTAATATTCCTAACACAGAAATGGCTTCCATTATGGCATGCAAAGATGGCGGTATGGTATACTTCTTCTCCATGGCGACCAACTTTACAAAGGCTGCTTTAGGTGCAGAAGGTGTCGGCAAAGACGTAAACATGCTCATTGGTAACGGTTATACAAAGGGACATGCCAATGCAGCTCTTCAGGTTCTTAGAGAAGACGAAAGAATCATGAGACTGTTTGCTGAACTTTATGCATAAACGAATGAACCGAAAGTGGTTCTGTTCTTTTGAAAAACGAACACAAATCGGTTCGATTGTTAATTTAAAAATTATTTAGAAGTGAGCTAAAATTGGACTATGGACACTAAGCGGCAACAGTTTTATAATATAGATAGTCATAAATTATGCCTTGGCATAAATTTTAAAAGAGTTAATATTTTTCTAGGAGGATGATTATTATGAAAAAAGGATGCCCTTACGGAACCCACAGAGTTATTTCACCAAAAGGTGTTTTACCACAGCCAGCAGATGTGATCGATAACACTATGGAAATTTACGATAACGAAGTACTGATTGACGTTAAGACTTTAAACGTTGACTCTGCTTCTTTCACTGAAATCGTTAGAAGATCCTGCGATGGCAAGAAGCCTGCAGATATCGAAAACTCTCCTGAAGATCAGGAAAAAGTAAAGCAGACAATGATGAACATTGTTGCTAAAGCTGGTAAGCACAAGAACCCTTGGACTGGTTCCGGCGGTATGCTGCTTGGTACTGTTAAAGAAGTTGGTCCTAACTACGTTGGAGAACTGAAAGTCGGCGACAAGATTGCTACATTAGTATCCCTGTCCCTGACTCCACTGGTAATCGAAGAAATTCTGGAAATGAGACCAACCATCGACCAGGTTGATATCAAAGGTCAGGCTATCCTGTTCCAGAGCGGTATCTACGGAATCATTCCTGACGATATGCCGGAAGGACTTGCTTTATCCGCATTAGACGTAGCTGGTGCTCCTGCACAGGCTGCTAAACTGTGCCAGTCCGGTCAGAAAATTCTGGTTATCGGTGGCGGCGGAAAATCCGGCCTGCTGTGCTTATACGAAGCAAAGAAGAGAGCTGGCGTAACTGGTAAAGTTGTTTGCGCAGCTGGTTCCCAGAAGTCCGAAGACAGAGCGAGAGCATTAGATTTAGCTGACGAATATTTCCACATGGACGCTACAGATGCAGTTGGCATGTACAACAAAGCTATGGAATTAACTGACGGCGAACTGTTCGACGTAGTTATTAACTGTGTAAACATTGAAAACACAGAAATGGCCTCCATCTTAGCTACTAAGGATGACGGTGTTGTATACTTCTTCTCCATGGCTACTTCCTTCACTAAGGCAGCTCTTGGTGCAGAAGGTGTTGGTAAAGACGTGAACATGATCGTTGGTAACGGTTACACTAAGGGTCACGCAGCAATCACTCTGCAGTGCCTGAGAGAACACGAAGGACTGAGAAAGTTATTCGAAGAAATGTACGCATAATCAATCGATGATGTACATCAAATTATAAAATCAACATAACACAAACTTTACTGCCACGGCTTCCTTTTCGGAAGCTGTGGCTATCATAAGAAAAACTTCAATTTAATTTATAATCATACAAATTTAAATCACGAATTTAAGGAGATTTATTATTATGGCAATCAGAAATTGGAAAGACATTCCTCTGTTTAAGGATGTTACCGATGAACAGTGGAATGACTGGCACTGGCAGGTATCTCACAGACTTTCTACTCTGGAAGATATCGAACAGGTATTAAACCTGACTGACCAGGAAAGAGAAGAAATCCAGAAAGTTATCGGTGGATTCAGAGTAGGTATCACTCCTTACTATGCTTCCCTGATGGATCCAGATGATCCGAGAGATCCAGTTAGAATGCAGGCAGTTCCTACACTGGCTGAAATGCACAGATCTGAAGCTGACGATGCTGACCCTCTTCACGAGGACGCTGACTCCCCGGCTCCTGGTCTGACTCACAGATATCCGGACAGAGTACTGTTCCTCATCACTGACCAGTGCTCCATGTACTGCAGACACTGCACTAGAAGAAGACTTGCAGGTGAAACTGACGGTGCTAGATCCAGAGAAGATATCGATGCATGTATCGAATACATCAGAAAGACACCGGTTGTTAGAGACGTTCTGCTTTCCGGTGGTGACGCTCTGTGCGTAGAAGATGATACATTAGAATACATCATCAGCGAACTGAGAAAGATTGACCACGTGGAAATCGTAAGACTTGGTTCCAGAACTCCGGTTGTAATGCCAATGAGAATTACTGATAACCTGGTTAACATGCTGAAGAAGTATCACCCAATCTGGCTGAACACTCACTTCAACCACCCACAGGAAATCACTGAAGATGCAGCAGAAGCATGTCGTAAGCTTGCTGACGCAGGTATTCCTCTTGGTAACCAGTCCGTACTGCTCAGAGGTGTTAACGACTGTAAGCACATCATGAGAGAATTAGTACACAAGCTGGTTAAGAATAGAGTAAGACCTTACTACATCTACATTTGCGACCTGTCTGTTGGTATCGAACACTTCAGAACATCCGTTGCGAAGGGTATCGAAATCATCGAAGGTCTGAGAGGACACACTTCCGGTTATGCAGTTCCTACATTCGTAGTTGACGCTCCTGGTGGTGGTGGTAAGACTCCGGTAATGCCTCAGTACATTATTTCCGAGACACCTGATAAGGTAATTCTCAGAAACTACGAAGGCGTTATCACTACTTACACTCAGCCTCGTCTGCCGGATCTGAAGTGCACTTGCGACTACTGCACTGGTAAGAAGACTTATAAGTATCAGGGTGTATCTGCATTAGGAGAAGGATTACAGATTAAATCTATGGAACCTTCCAACCTGGCAAGACACGAAAGAAACAAACACTAATTGGTGTATGCGTATAGGGAGGCTTGGGTCTCCCTATACCTTTATAACGAGGAATACAGAAATTTTAGAACAAACAGGGATAAGAAATGGGTTTACTTTACGATTTGTCACAAAAATATAAAACGCTTTCCATCGTTGGCATGGCGAAGAATGCAGGAAAGACTACAGCGCTCAATTATCTCATTGAAGAAGCTGATGATGAGGGTATTACTCTGGGCATTACTTCTACCGGCAGAGACGGGGAAACACAGGACTTAGTAACGGGAACCGAAAAACCAAAGGTATATCTCTACGAAGATACCATCGTGTCCGTTCCGACACAGCTTTATGATTTGGCGGAAGCAGGACTTGAAATCGTAAAAAAATCAGATTACAGAACTTCTATCGGAGATTTGCTCCTCTGCAGAGTCGCTGATAGCGGCTATGTGCAGATAGCAGGACCTGTGGCGACTGCTCACACGAAGAAAATGTGTGAAGAGATGTTTGAAATGGGCTGTGAACTGATTCTCATCGACGGAGCTATCGACCGAAAGTCTATCGCTTCGCCGGAGACATCAGACGCAATTATCTTGTCCACTGGCGCAGTTTTGTCCCGCAGCATGAAGAAAGTAATCGAGGATACAGCGCACATCATCGGGCTTTACAGCATTCCTGAATTGGAAGAATGCAAGGCAAGAGCGCTCATTGCAGAGCATATGAATCTGGACAAGATTTTGCTTATCAAAGGTGATAATATAGAAGCCTTAGACCTTGCAACGGGTCTTGGATCCAGCCGCTTTATCGATGAAGCAATTGATGATGAAACGGAATATGTATACATTCCGGGCGCATTTACAAACAGCGTAATTGCAGACATCAACCCAAGTAAGCTAAAAAGAGTCCACTTTGTTCTCAAAGACCCGACTAAGATTTTCATCAATCAGATGGACTGGGGCAAGCTTCGCAAGAAGAAGTTCAAGGTCAGTGTCATGAAGAACATCAAAGTTGCGGCGGTAACGGTCAACCCGATTGCGCCTAGCGGCTACTCTTTCGACCACAAAGCTCTGCGAGATGCTATGCAGGAAGCGCTTCCGGATATTCCGGTCATTGACGTTAGAATATAAACAGAAGGAGGATTTATGAAACACGGTTCAAACAGGCGGCTTGCCAATGTCAAGACTAAAGCAGAAACTGGTCTTGACTATGTCATGCAGCAGATTGACTTAAATACCCCTTTTGGTAAAAATATATTAAAAGAAACCAAACCTTTTTTTCCGGGTGAAGAAGAGGAGCTTCGCGCAGAACTTGATAAGATCGAGGACATGATTGCCTTTGCGAAGGAAAATCAGCGCTGCGTAGAGCTGCTTTCAGAAGCCTTCATGGAAATTAAAGATACTACATATACCATCGAGCGAAGCAGTAGAAATGCACTTTCCGTCGTAGAACTCTACGAAGTAAAGACTCTGCTTCTGATGATGAGAAAAATTGAAAAGATTTGTGGGGAAACGACCACGAAAGTTCCGGTAGAGTTTACGCTGGAACCGACGGAAGCCCTTTTGGACGAGCTGGATCCAAGCAAAGACAGAATTAATACTTTTTATATCTATGATGACTTTTCTGAAAAGCTGGCGCAGCTGCGAAAGGAAAAGCACAGCATAGAGGTTTCCATCAGAAAGACGCAGAAGGCGAAAAAAGCGGAGATTCAGAGAGAATACGGTATCATTTTAACACCGAAGTTTGACTGTGCAGTATCGAAGACCGGCGGAGAGCTGGAAAAGTATAAAGCCGTGCCGGATTTGCAGCAGGTGGATGAAGATTACATGACCGTAACCTTTGAATTAAAACCTGATGAAAAGATTTATGCGCTGACAGAGCAGATGGAAAATCTGGTTACCGAAATTGAGGAAGAAGAAACCGTTGTAAGGCAGCGTCTTTCCCTAAAAATAGCAGAGTTTGCAGATGTGCTTCTGCGTAACTGTAAACGAATTGGACTTCTCGATGTGGCATTGGGCAAAGCCCTTTATGCCATCAAGCACGACTGCGTAAAGCCGGAAATCGTTGAGGCGCATATCGTTGAAATCGTAGAAGGCAGACAATCCAAAGTTGAAGACGTGCTGAAGTCCAAGGGGAAAACTTACTGTCCGGTAAGCATTTCCTTGACTGACGGAGTTACCTGTATTACAGGTGCCAATATGGGAGGTAAGACCATTTCACTGAAGCTTTCCGGACTGGTGCCGATTTTGGCGCAGTATGGATTCTTTGTTCCTTGTCAAAAGGCAAAGGTGGGTCTTTCTAACTATATGCAGATTCTAATTGGAGACAGCCAGTCGGTCGAGAGAGGCCTTTCCAGTTTCGGAAGCGAGATGGAAGAACTCAAAGAAATTTTAGATCACAGTGAGAATCGTTCGCTGCTTCTCATCGATGAGATTGCCAGCGGAACCAATCCGATTGAGGGTCTGGCGCTGACCAGAAGCCTTGTGGATTACCTCAAAGACAAACCGTATATTACCCTCATGACTACGCATTTTGAGGCGGTGACCGAGGAAAACGGGGTTAAGAATATGCAGGTGCGAGGCCTGGCAGATGTTGACTTCCGCAAACTCGACAGCGAGTTAAAATATGCGAATAGGAAAGAGCGGATTAATATAATTTCTAAGTATATGGACTATCGTTTATATACGGTAGAAAAACAAGGGCAAATACCAAAAGACGCGCTTAATATCGCGAAAATGTTAGGCATCAATAAGGAAATTATTGATGGAGCACAAAAATATATAAAATAAGGAGAGAGAAAAGGATGAAAAGCAAATTAAACCTTGACCCAAAAGTAGTTGACAGTGCTCGTCAGCATGCGGCAAACATTGCACATGACATGCAGGACTTCATTGACAGACACACTACAGTCAGCACAGAGAGAACAATTCTGAGACTTTTGGGAGTTGACGGTGTAGACGATGTTGACACACCGCTTCCAAACGTGGTAGTAGACCAGCTGAAGGATGCGGGTGCGCTGCCGACAGGTGTCGCTTATTGGATTGGTAATGCAATCGTACAGACTGGCAAGACACCGCAGGAAATCGCAGAAGAAATGGCTGCAGGCAAACTGGATATCACAAAACTTCCGACCTGCTCCCAGGCAGAAGCTGCTGAAGCATTAAAGCCTGCAATCAAAGCTACTTTCGAAAGAATTGACATGCAGAAAGCAAAGCGTCAGGAGTACTTAGACACTATCGGTGAAGGATCAGAGCCTTACATCTACGTAATCGTTGCTACTGGTAACATTTACGAAGACGTGATTCAGGCACAGGCTGCTGCCAGACAGGGTGCAGACATCATCGCTGTAATCAGAACTACTGCACAGTCCCTGCTTGACTATGTACCTTATGGCGCAACAACTGAAGGCTTTGGTGGTACTTACGCTACGCAGGAAAACTTTAGAATCATGAGAAAAGCACTGGACGAAGTTGGTGAAGAAGTTGGCAGATACATCAGACTGTGTAACTACTCCTCCGGTATGTGTATGCCTGAAATCGCTGCAATGGGCGCACTGGAAAGATTAGACGTAATGTTAAATGACGCTATCTACGGTATCCTGTTCAGAGATATCAACATGCAGAGAACACTGGTTGACCAGTTCATGAGCCGTGTTATCATCGGTTACTGCGGTATCATCTTTAACTCCGGTGAAGACAACTACCTGACAACAGACGACGCAATCGAAGCAGCTCACACTGTAACTGCTTCTCAGTTCATCAACGAACAGTTTGCAGTACTTGCTAACATTCCTGAAGAACAGATGGGTCTGGGTCACGCATTTGAAATGGATCCTGCTACAGAAGACGGCTTCTTGCTTGAACTGTCTCAGGCACAGATGGCAAGAGAAATCTTCCCTAAGGCAAGATTAAAATACATGCCTCCTACAAAGTTCATGACAGGTAACATCTTTAGAGGTCACCTGCAGGATGCGCTGTTCAACTTAGTAACAGTTTGGACGAATCAGTCCCTGCTGTTGACTGGTATGCTGACAGAAGCAATTCATACACCGCTGATGCAGGATAGATATCTGTCCATTGAAAATGCTCGTTACATTTTCAACAACTGCAGACACATCGGTGAAGAAGTTGAGTTCAAGAAGGACGGTATCATTCAGAAGAGAGCACAGGAAGTTCTGGGCAAAGCAGACGCTCTTCTTGCTGAAGTTGAAAAAGAAGGTCTCTTCTCCACAATCGAAAAGGGTATCTTCGGTGGCGTGAAACGTCCGTTTGACGGTGGTCACGGTCTGGAAGGTGTTTCCACTAAAGGTGAAAACTACTTCAATCCGTTTATTGAATTGTTTATGGATCATGAATAATAAGGAGGTGCAAGGTCATGACAACAGAATGCAAAGCAACAAGCAGTGTAGATTTAACTTGTGTTAAGCCTTACGGCGATGCACTTAACGACGGTAAAGTTCAGTTAGCCTTCACTCTTCCTGTACCTTACGGTGAAGAAGCTGAAGAATGCGCAAAGCAGTATGCTAAGAAATTAGGTTTGGCTGAGCCAAACGTAGCTTACTACTGCGAACTGACAACAGGATATACATTCTTTAACGTTTACGGCTCCGCACAGCCAACTATCGACTTTACAGCTATCAATGTTCCTAAGGTTGAAGGTACTGTAATGGATCGTGTGGAATGCGGCGAATGGATTGGCGAACACATCGGCAGAGATATCACCGTTGTAGGTGCATCCATCGAATCCGATGCTCATACCGTAGGTATCGACGCAATCATTCAGATGAAGGGCTTCCACGGTCACTTCGGTCTGGAAAGATTTAAGAATGTAGATCCGCATAACATGGGTTCCCAGGTTCCTTGTGAACAGTTAATTGCAAAAGCAAAAGAACTGAACGCTGATGCAATTCTGGTATCCCAGACAGTAACACAGAAGGATATTCACATCCAGCAGCTGACCAAAATGGTTGAACTGATGGAAGCAGAAGGTCTGCGTGACAAAATTATCCTGACTTGCGGCGGTCCTAGAATTTCCCACGAATTAGCACAGGAACTGGGCTACGACGCAGGTTTTGGTCCTGGAAAGTATGCAGAACACGTTATGTCCTACATCATGCAGGAAGTAGAAAAGAGAGGCTGGCAGGATAAGAAAAATATCGCTGATCGCTAATCTCATATGATAATATGACATGAGTTGCGGGCGCCTGAACTTTAAGTTCAGCGCCCATTATCACATGCGGAGGGTACAGATTTTGGACAAGAATCCTCTTGCAAGATGTATCCGTTTGGTGTATGATTTTCTCATGAACACTTATTGCCTTAGGACAACAAGGTTCCCGGGCACCCGCCCGAAGCTTTGCTTCGTGGAAGGGTGGGGTTGTTATTGTTTAAACTAATATGATATAGAAAGGTGATTGTAAAATGATTAACAAAATTATGACTGCTGATGAAGCAGTTGCAGGCGTTAAAGACGGCATGACCATTATGGTCGGCGGTTTCCTGGGCACAGGTTCCCCGGAAGTTATCATGGACGCACTTGTAAGAAAAGGCGTTAAGCATTTGACAGTAATCGGTAACGACGGCGGTCTGCCAGTAGGAACTTACGGCGCTAAGACTGCAAGAGGTATCGGTAAACTGCTCGAAGCTGGTATGGTTGACCACATCATCGCTTCCCACGTAGGTATGAACCCGCTGATTGGCGATGGCATGGTAGCAGGCACACTGAAGTGCACACTGGTTCCACAGGGTACTTTAGCAGAAAAGATCAGAGCAGCAGCTTACGGTCTTGGTGGTGTTCTGACTCCGACTGGTGTTGGTACACCGGTGCAGGAAGAGCTGGACGAATTAGGAAGAGAAAAGAAAGTTGTAGAACTGGAAGGCAAGAAGTACTTATTCGAAATGCCGCTGCGCGCTGACTATGCGTTCATCAGACCTACTGTAGCTGATAAATTTGGTAACTACTATTGTTCCAAGACAACGAAAAACTTTAACTATGTAATGGCTGGTGCTGCAGAGCACACCATCATTGCACCGGAAAAGATTGTTGAAATTAACGAGATTGACCCTGACTACTTTGCAGTTGCAGGCGTTCTCGTAGATGCTATTGTGGAAGGAGAAAAGAGATGGCAGATTTAAAACAGAGAATTGCGAAGAGATGCGCAAAAGAATTTAAAGACGGCGACTTTATTAACCTGGGAATCGGCCTTCCTACCATGGTAGCAGACTATATTCCAGATGACATTGCAGTAACCTGCCACTCCGAAAATGGATTTGCAGGTATTGATGCTGTTGCAGACGAAACCAATACAGATGTTGATATCATCAACTCTGGTGGTGTATATGTAACTGCACTGCCAAGAGCAAAGTTCTTTGATACTGCAGAATCTTTCGGTCTTGTAAGAGGCGGACACGTAAAAGCTACAGTCCTTGGTGCTATGGAAGTTGCTGAAAACGGCGACCTGGCAAACTGGATTGTTCCAGGCAAGAAGGTTGCTGGTATGGGCGGTGCTATGGACCTTTGTGCAGGCTGCCCTGAGGTTATCATCGTAATGCTGCACACCCAGAAGGGTAATCACAAAATCTTAGAAAAGTGCACATTACCTTTGACCGCTGAAAAGTGCGTCAGCAAAATCATTACTGAAATGGGCGTAATGGAAGTCAGAGAAGATGGCATCTGGGTAACAGAATTACATCCGGATTACAGCAGAGAAGATATTCAGGCAGCAACTGGCTGCAAACTTCACTTCGATCCAGAAATGAAACCGATGGAAGAAGAATAATCTTCAAACAGGACGAAAAATCTGATTGAGAATTACGGAGGAGACCCGCATGCGGATCTCCTCTTTGTTACGGGGAAAGTTATGAAAAATCATTCAAACAAAGGATATATCTATGTATTCGTTTCCGGCTGCCTTTGGGGAACCATGGGACTTTTCATTAACTTGCTTGGAAGTTACGGTGCATCGGGAGCAACGATCGTATTTTTTCGTATGGCATCGGCTGCCCTTTGGATTATACCGGTAATGCTTTTTCTTGGCGGAACGAAGCTATTTCGCATCGATGGAAAAGGGCTGCTGCTCTGTGCAGTTCTAGGTGTTGTATGTCAGGCGATGTTTAACTACGCCTATACCGAGGCAATCGGCAGTATTGGTGCTGCAACTGCTGCCGTACTGCTTTATACATCACCGATTTTTGTCTGCATTATGAGCAGAATCATTTTTAAAGAGAAGATAGGTGCAAATAAGATTGCAGGACTTGCTGTAAATATTGCAGGCTGTGCACTGACGGTAACCGGCGGTAATTTTGATACAGTTGATTTTCTAGGATATGGCGTTCTGATCGGTATTGCGGCCGGTTTTTTGTACTCGTTGATGACAATCTTCGGAACCATTGCGAAGGACTATGATACAACGACAGTGACTTTTTACAGTTTTCTCTTTGCATCTCTTACTATGGCGGTGATTGCAAAGCCATGGCTGGAGATAGGAGATTTGTGTTCTGCTGGCTTTATGGCGGGCGCTTTTGCATATGGACTGATTACAGCGGTGGTGGCATACTTTATCTATATGAAAGGGCTTTCCATGAATCTGGAAACCTCAAAGGTACCAGTCATCGCATCGGTAGAGACAGTAGTTGCTGCAATCATCGGATTTGTTATTTTACAGGAAGATTTTAGCTTGTGGAAGCTTGCCGGAATTGTTCTGGTGCTAGCGTCCATCGCCATTATGAACCTAGGTGGACAGAGACAGAAGTAAATTTAAATTACATAGAAAAAACACCTGTTAGCGCAGGTGTTTTTCTATTAGGTCGATAAAAGTATCTACATATTCGGCTTTAGGGAAGATGGCTCTGGCAGAACTTTGGTTGCCGCCGCCTTTGCCGCCGTAGATAGGGGCATTTTCTTTTACCAGTTTATCGCAGTCGTGCTGATCGGAGAACAGGAGAATGGTGTTCGTCGGCTGATGGACAAGAAAAGCGATGGTGGGGATGCAGCCGGAGAGACTGCGTCCAATCTCCAGTATATCGTTAATAGACAATTTATCGTAATATCTGACAAAAGCCGGGGAAATCTGCGCTTTTATATCTTCTATTTCTCGTGCAACGACCCATTTCTTCAAATGATAAAGTTCATCCCGGATACCCTTGTTTTTTGCGTTCTGAGCGTTATATTTGTCCAGCAGGTCGTCTGTACCTGCGGAAAGTTTATGTTCCAGATTCGTAAGGATATCGTAACGGTCCTGATAGTGGAGAAAGGCACGCTTGCCGGCTTCAAAGTAAATGCGGAACATGCCTTTATTCGGCTCTACCTTGTAGAGTTTTACTATGCCGACCTGACCGGAAGTAGCAGGGTGGGTGCCGCAGCAGGCGACACAGTCGGCAGGGTTTTCTATACTTCCCACGCAAACGATGGAAATATCTTCGTCAAAGGCAAGGGCTTTGCGCAGCGGAAGGTGTTCGGCTTCTTGTCTGTTGTCATAGTGGCGGGTAATGACCGGAAGATTTGCCCAGATTGCTTCGTTGGCAGCAAGCTCTGCCTCCTTTGCCATTTCCCAAGTGATTTTATTATATGCTGGATTTTCTTCCAGACTGATGTCGATGGTCATATAATCTTCACCCATGTGAAATCCACGGTTGACGCCGCCGAAGAGTTCATAGAATTTGCCGGATAAGATGTGCTCCCCGCAGTGTCTTTGCATATTATCAAATCTATGCTTCCAATCGATTGCAATATCTACTTCATCGCCTATCGACAATTCGCTTTCTTTTTCGACACAGCGGTGATAGATGTAGTCTTTATCTTCATACACGTGTGTTACAGTAAGGTCAGAAATGGTGCCGATATCACTGCTCTGACCGCCGCCTTCGGGAAAGAAAATCGTCTGATCGAGAATCAGCACGAGATTTTCTTCCTCCCTTTGTATATCGGTGATTACTGCCTTGGCAGTTTTTAAGTATACATCTTCTTTAAATAGTCTTCTTGTATCCATTTTGTGCTCCTTTTCTTCCTTTCAGTATAACACAGCTTTGGTCTTAAAACATCTACATGATTTTAGTTTTTACTTCATATATTGAAAAAAGAAGGAAGGAGAGAGAATTTGAGAGTAAAAAAAGGAGTGATGGTTCTTTTGCTGCTTGCATTTGTGTGTTTCAGTCCGAGCTACAGTAAGGTGGTCGAAACGGCAGGGAAGATGGAACCACAGGTGATTCTGGTGCTGGATGCTGGCCATGGAGGTATGGACGGCGGCGCGATAGGCGGTGACGGAACAAAAGAGCAGAAGATAAATTTAGATATTGTAAAGGCTTTGCAGGAAGAGGCGGAGAATTATGGTATGCAGATTATTTTAACCAGAGCAACAGAGGACGGTCTTATTGCTGAAGGGACAGAAAAATGGACAAAGGTTGGAGATTTAAAAGCGCGAAAAGAGGTAATAGAGGCGGCATCACCGACCTTGACTATCAGCATACATCTCAATAGTTTTCCATCGGATAGCAGTGTTCATGGGGCACAGGTGTTTTATCCGAAAGAAGTGGAAACGTCGCTTATGGAGGATAGCAAGGAAATTGCAGAGAAGATACAGGAGAGTCTAAAAGAGGAGCTGGGAGATGGTGCTGACAGAATTGTACTTCCTAAGAGCGGGATGTATCTGTTTCGAAATGCAGATCATCCGATGATTTTAGTGGAATGCGGTTTTTTATCTAACCCGGAGGACCTTGGAAATCTGAAAAATCCGACATATCAGCAAAAGATTGCAGAAGGAATAATCAGTGCAGTGGCAGAATATTATAATTTATCTTTGCCAAAAAATGGGCGAACAAAGATTGTAGACAGTCGAACAAATCCATGAGGATAATTTATACAAAAATTGTGGATAACTTCCTATTGACAAATTTATAATATACGAATTAGTATTGAAAAATAAACGTTTATGCTTTGTAAAGTTATCCATATCGTAATGTGCAGAAAAATGTATACAATCCGACTTATCCTTGTGGATAAGTCGCTGAAATGTCTAAATTCAAGGAATTCTCCCTTGTTGAAAAATCTTCGTTAAAAAAGAACACAGGTTGACATAAAACGACAACTTGTGTTCTTTTTGAGTGTAAATTTGGGATTAGATTTCATCACCAGGATTGTTCTGAATAATATCTACAAAAGTTTCAAAACGATCCATAGTACTTTGGATAAATTCGTAAAGAACTGGCTCCTGAAATTCATAACGCTGAGTTGGAATCAGACTTTTGGAAATGGCAGAGCCTGCGAGGTCTTTTTCCAAGAGATAGATATCTTCAAGCGTATAAGCAGCAGCAATTACCTGCCCCGCATCGGAAACGAAATACATGCCCAGGACATCTTCATTGAGACGATATTCCTTTCGTGCGACATGTTTATTATCGGAATGAAAAATCATGTAAAGTTTTCCGGTATCGTGAGGTGTTACCATTGCAGTCATGGCTTTTGGAGTCGTTTCTGAGGAGAAGGAATCTGGCTCCTCCAACATTTCATAGACGGTAACAAACTCCGAACGAGATAGCAGCATAGCGGCTTCAATCGGAGAAATTTTCATGATGCTGTTTCTTTCAAAGCTGCAAACAGTCAGACCAGACAATGTGATTTCCGTCAGTACGATATAATAGGAATTGCGAAATTCAACCAGGGACTGACACAGAAAAGTGTTCGGTGCGTCTGTGGGCTCGATCGTATTTTTGCAGAAGGTTCCTGCGTCATATTCTGGAAAAACATCCAGCAAAATGTCTCTATCAGAGAGAAATGCAGCGGCTTTGAAATCTCTGCCAAAAATACGCATGAGAAAATAGTTGATTGATTCGTAAGCATTTTCGGGTCTGACACACTGTTTTTGCATCAAAATGTAAAGCTCGGGCTCTGAAAGAGTAGCCTTTTCGTTAAGAAGGAATTCATATTCGGAAAGGCCCTCCGGCAAAGGGATATTGTGAGCACGGTTAAATTCGGCATATTCCTGCAGCAGATACTGTGCCTGTTTTTCCGTTAGGGGAATTTTTTTGCCGCCAAGACCGCCAATCAGAGAGTTTTCAATTTCAAAGATGCGTGTTCTGTTTTCTCCCAGAACGCTGTGATAGGTTTCAAAGCCGTATTCTTCGGCATCAAAGTAAAAGAATTGATGTAAATCTCGCTGGACGAGGTTATCTGGGAGTTTAAAATGCATATACATGCCCAGTACGCCCATCAATCGGGTGTTTGTTATATAAGCTGATACAAATTCTTTTCTGCTGGTAGCGGCACTGTCAAGCAAGCCGCCGCGTAAAACTGTAAATTGATTCTTTTTCAAACGTCTACCTCAATAAGCTAAAAATTTTTAAATGGTTCAATAAATAGAGTATATCCTATTTTGACAAAAATACAATATGTCATTGACAAAGAATTTAAAAAGAGTATAATTTATATGATAATCCTTATCAAGAGTGGCTGAGGGAATAGGCCCTGCGAAGCCCGGCAACCTAGGTGTCAGCTAGTACTGACAGAAAAGGTGCTAAATCCTACAGAATTATCTTATTCTGAAAGATGAGGAATGATGACCGATAATCAGACCTTTTCTTCCATATGAGAGAAAAGGTTTTTTGTTTGGTAATATTTGGGAGGAAATAAAACATGAAGAAATTATTTACATCAGAATCCGTGACAGAAGGACATCCTGACAAAATCTGTGACCAGATTTCTGACGCTGTTCTGGACGCAATTATGGAGCAGGACCCTTATGGACGCGTTGCCTGCGAGACGACAACTACCACAGGCTATGCAATGGTTATGGGAGAAATCAGCACCAAGTGCTATATCGACATTCCGAAAATTGTGAGAAACGTCATCACGGATATCGGCTATGACAAAGGGGAGTATGGCTTTGACGGAAATACCTGTGCAGTGCTGACTGCCATCGATGAACAGTCCGGCGATATCGCTATGGGTGTTGACAAGGCGCTGGAATATAAGGAAGGTACCCTCGATGACCAGATTGACACCATCGGAGCAGGCGATCAGGGGATTATGTTTGGCTATGCCTGCAATGAAACACCGGAATACATGCCGATGCCGATTCAGATGGCACACGAGCTGGCACTGCAGTTGACTAAGGTCAGAAAAGACGGTACACTTGCATATCTTCGTCCTGACGGAAAAACCCAGGTTACTGTGGAATACGATGGAAATCAGGTAAAGAGAATCGATACCGTTTTGATTTCCACGCAGCACGATCCGGAAGCGACCCAGGAGCAGATTAGAAATGATCTGATTGAGCACGTGATTAAACCGGTGATTCCTGCAGAACTTTTGGATGATGAAACCAAGTACTATGTCAATCCGACTGGCAGATTTGTCATCGGCGGACCTCATGGCGACTCCGGTCTGACCGGCAGAAAGATTATCGTTGACACCTACGGCGGTTATGCCCGCCACGGCGGCGGTGCATTTTCCGGTAAAGACCCTACAAAGGTGGACCGTTCCGCTTCCTATGCGGCAAGACACGCTGCTAAGAATGTGGTAGCTGCAGGACTTGCGGACAAGTGTGAAATCCAGCTAGCCTATGCAATCGGCGTTGCAAAACCGGTTTCCATCATGGTGGATACCTTCGGTACCGGCAAGCTTTCCGATGAGGAGATTGCTGACATTGTCGACAAGCATTTTGATATGCGCCCTGCAGCAATTATCCGCGATCTTAACTTGCGCAGACCGATTTACAGACAGACTGCCGCTTACGGACATTTCGGCAGAAAGGACGTCCAGCTGCCTTGGGAAGAACTGGATAAAGTGGATGAGTTGAAAGGTTATTTGAAATAAGCGTAAGCAGAATAATAGAGCAATACAAAATCCCCAGCAAAGGTAAACCAATGGCATTAAGTTAAGGGATTTAAAGAGAAGTTAGTATTGTTCGCGATATTAACTTCTCTTTTTTTCCTTTGATTCAAGCTGATAAATTGTTTTTTTGTAGATTTAAAAACGCAACAAATAGACAAGAGCGTTCCCTTGTCAAAAAAATAATGTATATTTCAAAAATCTATGCTATTCTATACATGAAACTTATTGCCTGTTTGGCTTTCATTTCACGAGGCCTTGAACGTCCAGGCCGAATGGGCGTTATATATCTTGCAATAAGTGATTCAATATTAGGTGGGATATTTATACTAAGCAGGAATTCACGGCATATATGTACTGCGACAGAAAAATTAACTTTATATTCATACTTTCTGTCTTTCTTTTCAATGACTACGTGCGAGGTAATCAATTCTGAAAAGTTATACATGATTAACCGTGCAAAGATTTCTTGAAGTATGTATTCCACCTTTTTTGAATGAAAATGAAGCAGTCCTACTGTATATTTCAAATCTCTAAATGAAGTTTCAATTCCCCACCGCATGCCATACAGTTGTTTCAGAGTATCCGCAGGGAATTCATCAGTATCCAGATTAGTTACTACAACTTCGTAATAATCCTCTGATATTGGAAAGCGTACAATGCGAAATGGCAAATTATAAAGTACTGCAGGATCAGATTTTCTGCTCTTAACAGGCAGATAGTCAAATGGTTTATTATGCGCGATTCTCCGATAGTGATTTCTCTGCTCAAAAAGCTTTTTCATTTCATTAGTCTGTTTCCGAGTTAATTTTAAATCGATATACTCATCGAATTCCTCAGTATCCGGCAGCTCCAAGCCATGCAGAATACCGGATGAATATTGATTAAAATCTTTCACCCGTATTAGATAAAACCATCCTTTTTCTTGGATATGAGCCATGTTGTTATATGCCTCATATCCTCTGTCTGCAATCACAATTACATTTCCCTGCAGAGCGGATCTGTCCACCATTTCAGTCAACGCTTTGTTTTCACCGGCTTCTTTGCGTTTGAAAACGACTGCATCCTCATAAGTGTGAGATTTCAGATTATATAAAGCATTCAAATGCAGCAGATTATAAGGTTTTACACCTTCTGCTATTTGAAAAAGTGAGTCTTTATCGTTTAGATTAGTTGCGATTTGAATATCTGAACCATCAACAGCCAAGAGTTTATATCCTTTATAATTATCATTACTATAAGTTGCTGCTGTAAAATCGTGGAAAAGCGACGCAAATGCTTTAGGAAGTATTTTCTTACGCTGCTGGACAAAAGCAGATGATGTTGCTGTATTTAAGCCATAGCCAAACTGCCGTAAAAGTTCATTTGATAAAGATGCTCCCTCCATTGTCAATAACGAAAGAATCATTTTCTCATATGGTATTTTTCTGTTTCTGGAAAAATCTGTTTTGGGGTTAGAAACAAGGCCTGTTAAATCCTGTTTCTGCTTATTAATAATGTCCATAATCAAATTTTTTAGTTCCAGTGAAGTCCTATTCATGCGGTATCCTCCTTGTAAAAAGATGTTATCTAATTACAAGGGCCGCTTTAGCTGCCTCTAAAATATTCAGCAGCTAAAGCGGCCGCATTTTTTTGTTCATATGTCAATACTTATTCTCAAAAAAATCCCACACCACATTTTCTGTGATGTGAGATTTTCTTAACTTAATGCCATTGAAAGGTAAACGCCGGGGATTTTTTGTGACTTTGAGGAGAAAACTGGTGAAAAAAATTTTTTAAAATAAAAAAGCGTTTTCATTTTGTTTTCATTTTTCTTCAGTATAGTAAGAGCATATCAAACAGAAATCTAATTTAGGAGGATAGAAAAATGACAAAGAAAAGAACTGGAAAAGTAATGTTAAGCATATTGCTGGCTTTATCGCTGGTAGTGACCGCCTTTGCATATGCAGGTGCAGCGGGAGGTGCTGATGCCGCCGCGGCTTCTAAGATTTCGTGGAGCAAAGCTAAAGCGATTTTTAAGGAAGAACTGCCAAAGGGTGCAACTGTAAAATATGTGCATTTGACCAGAGATGACGGGCGCAGCGTTTATAAAGGTAAAGCGGTAAAGAGCAAGTATGTGTATTCTATAGAAATAGCGGCGTCTGACGGCAGAATTTTAGATAAGGATAAGGACAACGAAGGTTCCAGATACACAGCTTCCAAGGTGGGTGCTGTAAGCAAAACCACCATTCGCAACAAAATTAAAAACAAAGTGCCTGGCGCTATCATCATCTACGTAAAATTGACTAGAGATGATGGAAGATACGTCTATGAGGCAGAGGCGTATAAGGATGGTTACGAATATGATTTTGAATTCTCAAAGAGAGGCGCAATCCTTGAGTATGAGAGAGATAAAGTGTAAAAGATGAAAAGAAAGAGGCTGTTTCAATAAGCTACTGAGCAATAGATTGCACCATTTTAGGCAAAAATGCTGGTAATGGTGCAATTCGTGTTTTTGTACCATTTGACGCTGAAACAAGAGAAATAGTGCAGTATGGCGGATTGTTCTTTCTGATTAGTGCTGAGAAGTTTCGATTACTTTTGGCTTGTATGTCATCTTGCAATAATAATTACAAATGGAAGAAAAAAATAGAAGATTAATTGTACATCTCATGGTATACTAGGAGAAGAGAATGACATTATAAATTTGACATATTGATTTGAGGCTAGGATTCAAGATTTTCATCATCGAATAGCGATGAGCGAAAATCGCATAATGTGTAAGCATCGTTAACCACATTTTCCATTGTGGTACTCTTGTGAACAATGCTTTTAGTAAAAAGCTGATACTGCATAATATTTCGCACTGCAAGCAGTCCCAATAGTCGTTTGCTAATAGCTTTGTTTAGTTGCATTTGTCTTTTTGTCAATTCCTGTAACAGCACTAACGCCTATGCCCATATATAATGGAACTTTAGACATGACATTCTTTGTTGGCTTAATATTTGTTTAATAGGGAGTTGCAGTATGAAAAAAGAAGTTAATTACATTGAAGAACATCAGTGGGACAAATCAGTTTTTGAGAAAGGGGAGGCTATGCCTTTGACAAATGAGCAAAAAGCGCATTTTGATTTGCTTCGATCACTAATAGAAACGAAAGAGTCTCAATATGAAAGAAGAAGAAATGAGCAGAAGTGGGATAATTTTGTAGAGGTACTTTACCCATCCCTTTGCCATATTGCAGAGATTCAGGGCGGATATGTTAAAATGAATGCGTGTGAAGATACCTATTTTGCAGAACTCATCTATATCGGAGAGAATCTCATATTGGATATTGACGGCGTTGAAGGTTTGGCAGACTTTAATGAGATTTTGTCTGCCGCGGATAGTTTTTCGATTGTTCCAGAAAAGGAAGGTTTTAAAATGCGTTTTACTTTTTCACTATACGATAGAGTTAAAATAGCGGACATGTCAGAGCGTATTGCGGTGATAGAGAAAAAAATGAAACAGCTGGCTACCCGAGAAGAGTAGAAAAATTCAGCTTGTGCGGTAACTGAACGACAGCCGGCATTTGGTAGATAATGACCAAATGCCGGCTGCATAGATACAAGGAAGAAATTTATAGAGGAACGGATTCTCCCTTTTTTAATACCAGAGCTATCTGCCTCAAGGCTTCGATGTCTTCGTCAGGTTTTCCGTCAAAGGCTGCCAGATTTGCGCGCTTTCCACAGGCGATAGTGCCGACCGTATCGCTGATATTTAGGATTTCAGCGTTGTTTTTCGTTGCCTGAATTAAGCATTCCAGCGGAGTGAAACCAGCAAGGTTGACTCTGGCGCGGAATTCATACAGCCCGTTTCCATGGCTGCCGGAATAAACGCCCGCATCAGTGCCCCAACCGATTTTTACCTTTGATTTTCGCAGTGCCCGCAGACCTTCAAACATGACCTCCGCCATCTGCTTCGATTTTTCGACGTAATGTGCAGGCTTTCCTTCTGGATTTTCTATAAAGTTTACCAAAGGTGAGAGTGTTGGAACCGGAAAAGAACGGTCAGCATTCTGATACATTCTGATACATTCATCGTCCATAATGGTGGAATGTTCCACGGTGCGTACGCCGCAGCGAATACACATTTTGATACCTTCTGTGCCGTGACAGTGCACAGCAACAGGAAGACCAACATAATCTGCGGCTCGGCAGGCAGCAGCAAGTTCTTCCTCGTAGAGAACAGGACTTCCCGGCACACCGCCTGGATTCATGACAGATCCGGTCCCCATGATTTTAATCCAGTCAGCGCCAAGCTGGTATTGACGGCGAACCGCTTTGGTATAAGCGTCGTTAGAATCACACTCTGCGTACATATCTCCGAAATAGTCGTTGCCTGCTTCTGTGGGTGAAAGAATCATGCCGCTTGCCAAAATATCAGGCGCCATGACCAGACCTTCCTTTACAGCGCGGGCAATACCGATTACTATGTTGTTCCGGTCGCCCACGTCGCGTACTGTGGTGTAACCCATCCGCAGGTTATCCTGCGCCAGACGAAGAGCCCGCATCACGCGGTAGCTTTCCTGCTGCACATTTTCTTCAAAGACGTCCATGCCGCAAAGATCCAAGTGCAGATGTGCTTCGATGAGACCGGGAATTAAAGTTTTTCCGGTTAAGTCGATGACCTCAGCCGCAGTGATATTCGCTGTTTTAGCAGGCTTGATTTCCTGAATCAAACCATTTTCTATGATTACGTCGCCAAACTGATCCGAAAAACCTTCGGTCAGCTGCGGAACAAGTCTTGCATTTCTTAAAACTAACATGCAGATGCCTCCCTGCTATTTTTTTTATTTATGCCTGCGAGATAACGATTCCAAATCAAGAGTGCGGCAATACCAACGACCATTACAATGCCGACGCCGATAAAGTAATATTTATAACCCAGCTCGGTATAAGTGTCAAGAACGTGACCTGCAAGGGTTGGGCAGATAACTTCAGGCAGATAGCCAAGGGTGCAGACAACGCCAATGGCAGTACCAGCTACGCTGGCTGGTATGCCACCTTCTTCCATCATGGAGAAAACGATGCCGTAGTTCAGATACATGCCAAGGTAGATGATAGCGCAGACGACAATGAAGAACGGTACACTCATATTTGGAAGCAGCGCGATGATAAATGTGCTGACACCCATGAGGAAAAAGCCAATAAACATAACCTTACTTCTGCCCAGTCTATCAGCTAAAATGCCGCCTCCCATAGAGCCTACCGGTCTAATATACTGGGACATCATGGTGACAATGGCCGCTGCTGTCGCAGTAATTCCAAATGATGACGTAGCATAAGGCGTAAAATAGTAGAAAGAAATATTCATGGTGTAGGTGCAGCACAAAATGAGAGAAAGAATCCAAATTGCCGGCATTTTAATGACTGTAATCACCTGCTTAAAGTTGAACTTTTCTCCATTTGCTGCGGTCGTATTATCCTTCATCAGGAAGAACACTAAAATGCCCAGCAGGATGACAATGACGGAATAGAAGGTGATTACACCATTAAGCCCTCCCAGATTTCCCGCTGTTTTACTGAGAAAGTTAAAAATTGCAAGGGTAATTGCAAGGTGCACGGCGTTGATGATACCGCGTCCGCCTTCCATAAAGCCATAGGCCTTACTTTGTTCGTGCTCAGCTGCAATACCGCGAAGGCCTTTTAACAGGGCAGGCCAGAAGGCAAACAGGGAAGTAAACCCCCAAATCAGATAGATGACAACCAGCATACCGTAGCTTGGGTGCATCAGATGGAGAAGCCCTGCGGCGCCTGTTAAAATCAGAGAAACAGACATAATCTTTCTTGGAGAAACCATGTCTGCGACGATGCCGCCAAAGAGATAAGAGATGGCGCCAAGAATTCCGAAAATGGAGCCAAAGGTTCCCATCTGCGTGTTGGTAAGATGATACGTTTCCAGATAAGCATCGTAATAGTAGGACCTGAAATACGGCAGACCGTAAATCAATGACCCGGCGATTGTAAGAATTACTAGACGCCAAATGTTGTTTTTTAATTTAGAAGTGATATTTTCGTTCATTTAAGTCTCCTTTCCATAAATTCTATCACAAAATAGAAGTTGGATATCATTTCAAAAAAATTATAAAATAATGTGCCGAAGCTGACAAATTATCAGGGATTTCTTTTTAAGATAGATTTAAAAGCTTTTTTTTTCGTGTTACGAGAAAAAATGGAGAATAGAGCAGATTACAAAAAAATATGCAAATCATCATCGCCATTTTTATAGAATTTTCAATTTATATGAGAATTTTTGCTGGTAAATGGAGAAATCTGATGATAGAATAAATGCAGCAGAGAAAGGAGAAGTGTCCGTGTCTGATAAGTTTTATCAAAATTTAGGCGCAAAACTGCGTGTCTATAGAAAAATACAGCAGATAACGCTGAAACAGCTTTCGGAAGCACTGAATAAAAGTCTTGCGACCGTTTCTAAGTATGAAAAAGGCGAGATTGTCGTAGATTTAGAAGTTTTGATTGATTGGTGCAGATATTTAAATGTTGACATAGCAACGCTGCTTCCGAGCTCGAAAGAGACGGAAACAGATAAGCAAAGGTATGCTGGGAATTATATAGACAGGCTGTATCTCTACAGCTATATGGGACACAAAAACAAGCTGCATATTGATGTAATTGAAATAGATAACACAAAGATGCGCGCCACTCTTTATTTAGATGTTGCGGATGTCTCTAATATTTACGAAAGCAGTTTTATCTATTTCGGAGAAGTGATTTATAGTGATATCAGCATTAATTTTGTGTTTTTTAATGCTTCACCGCCGTTTGATATGCTGACTTTTAGTATGCCAACGCTTTCAGAGGAACAGGATTATCGGATTGGAATGATGAGTTCCATGACCTTTACATATCAGAACATTGCCATCAAGGTACTGGCAAGCTGCGCACCGGTGACGGATAAGACGTTTTTGATAGAAAAGCTGCAGCTTTCCGGGGAAGAGTTTAGGAACATGAAACAGTTAAATTTTTTTAAGATATAAATTTAAGATATAAAGAGGTAATTTTATGTTATTTGATTCACATACCCATTTAAACAATGAACGGTACAGCGAAGCAGAAGTGCTGCAGCTGATGGAGGAAATAGAAAGCTCGGAGGTTTCTTATGTCATGGACGTGGGCTTTGACCTTGAAAGCTCTGTGCTGGCGGTAAAACATGCAGCAGAAAAGCCTTGGTGCTATGCGACAGTAGGCTTTCACCCGCATGATGCAAAAAACTTGGATGACATGACCTTGGAACTGATTCGCGGTCTTGCGAAAAAAGAAAAGGTACAGGCGATTGGTGAAATCGGTCTGGATTTTCATTATGATTTTTCAGAGCGAGATGTGCAGCGGTACTGGTTCAGAAGACAGATAAAGCTTGCAAATGAGCTGAAGATGCCTATCGCAATTCACAGCAGAGAAGCAGATCAGGAGACGATGGACATTTTGAAAGAGGAGGGTGCTTTTTCGGAGGAACGGCAAAGCTGGTTTCCGAAGAGGAAAGGACCAGACGGAGCGTTTTTACCGGACAGCAGAGTGCTGCTTCACTGTTTCTCCGGCAGCAAAGAGCTTGCTAAGCAGTATGTAAAGCTGGGTGCCACTCTTTCTATTTGCGGACCGGTGACATTTAAAAACAATCGCAAGACCCAGGCGGTCGTGCAGGAAATTCCATTAGAATTTCTGCTGGTGGAAACCGACGCGCCGTACTTAACGCCGGAGCCTTTTCGTGGACGTCCCAATAAAAGCCCTTATGTGGAACACACAGCAAGACGCCTTGCTGTGTTAAAGGGAATTTCTTATGAAGAGGTAGCAAGCATTACCTGCGAAAATGCAAAAGTTTTTTACGGAATTAAATAGACACACAAAAATTTCCTGCTTCGACACCCTGCTTCGACAGCTTCCTGCACAGCTTTTGTGCTATTCTGTCATTATCAAAGGAAGCAAAGGGGAAAAAATATGGAATTTATAGGAAATCAGATTCATGTAAAGACGATTTTAGCCACTTTGACAGTGGCTTTTTTTCTTGGGAGAATCAGACTGTTTGGGGATACTTTTCCAGCCGCTATTGCGCTGATTGCGGTAATGGTAGCAGTGTCGACGGTGTATATTTATTTAATACCGGTTTTGGTTGCGGCGATACTCACAAATTCCGCTGCTACAGGAGATTTCTATGGGGACATTATCGCAGTATTTCTGTGCGGACTGTTTTTTCTGTTCTTTCACAAAATCAGATTTTCTATTCATCAGACAACGGCAGCAGCGGTTATCGCTGTGGCGGTAGGAAATTGTCTTTACTACTCGGCAGCGCACATTCTTTATTTGCTGGATTTTCAGGTTTTGCTGAAAGAAGCCATTGCGGTGATGATTTACATAAGAGTTTTTAATACAGCAGCGAAGATGATTTTTGTAGGCAAAGAGCAGCGGGCAGTTTCAACGGAAAAGGCGGAGATTGCCCTGACGATTTTAACTGTTTCTATCATCGGTGCTATAGAGTATTCCCTTCTGGTGATACCTCTTTGGATTTTTGTAGTACTTGTGGTTCAGTACTGCAAAGGCATGCGGCAGGCATTGGCACAGACGGCTGTAATGGCAGTATTTGCAGCTTGTCAGGGGCAGGAGTTAGCAAAACTCATGACAGTGATTATGACAGCTGTGGTGGTATCATGGTTTCTGGCTGCTTTTGTCGATGGAAAATACCGAAAAGGGATTCTGGCAATGGTGATGTTTTTTACAGTCTGCAGCCTGTGCAGAGAAGAAATTTTTGGACTGGTAGCGGTGATATCGCTGTTTATCACTATCCCTCAGGGTCTTCTGGTAAAATGCTGGTGCGCTGGGGAGCAGCGGTTTATGCCAGAGGTTTTTAGTGAAGCAGATATGCAGCTTTATGCTGCCCAAGGGGATTTGAGGAAGAAAAAGCAGGTTTTTACTGCGCTGAGCAAGCTTTACGCCGGTGATGTGGAAAGTCATCAGATTATCTCCTACCAGTTTGCAGGCATGGCGAGAACCGTGGATAGCCTCTTGACAGATCTGCAGAAACAGAGGACGCACGCCGGCGAAGTGGAACGTGTGAAGCCGGTGATCATCGGAGAGGCGTCTTATGCCTTTGAGGCGGTGTCCGGAGACAGCAGTCTCTCTTTCTCCTTTGGGAAGCAAAAACAGGCTATTATCATTAGTGACGGGATGGGGAAAGGCAGCAGGGCGGCAGCGGAAAGCAATCTGGTCGTTAAGACCCTGTCTCAGCTTTTGGAAGCCGGGTTTGATGTGGATTTGGCAGTAAAGACGGTAAATGGAATTCTTATGACGGAAAATGGGGGAGACATGTTTGCTACGGTGGATCTTGCCATCATCGATAAAGTGACCGGAAGAACGCAGATTTACAAAATGGGTGCAGCTTCAACCTTTGTGAAACACGAGGGAAAGGTAGCCACGCTGAAAAGACCTGCACCGCCTGTTGGCATTGTGGAGGGGGTAAGTCTTGCGTATATTGACGTGCGGTTAAAGAAAGGCGACCTTTTGGTGATGGTTTCAGATGGTGTGACCGACTGCGACAGACAGGATACAGGATGCCAATGGCTGCAGGAGCGGCTGTCTCAGATTGGAACCAAAGACCCGGGAACCATTGCAGAGCTGATTGTAAATAAGGCGGCGGAGAAATACGGACTTAGGGAACGAGATGATTTAACGGTGGTGGTTGCAGCAATTTAGATACTTTTCGTATTTTGCTTTCAAAATGAAGTGAAATATGATATACTTTTAATGATGAAAAAACAAATTTTAGAAACCATACAAAGACATAATTTAGTCAAACTACATCAGCACATCGTTTTAGGACTGTCAGGCGGTCCTGATTCGGTGTGCCTTTTTCACGTATTTTTAGAGCTGGCGAAGGAGATGGACTTGCACCTTTATCCGGTTCACGTCAACCACAAATTTCGTCCCGGCGCTGCGGAGGAGGATCAGGCTTATGTGGAGCAGCTTTGCGAGACGGCAGGGTTTTCTTGCAGAACTTTTGTCATCGACTGCGTAAAGCTGGCAGAAGAAGAGCATTTGACGCCGGAGGAAGCGGGCAGAAAGGCGCGCTATTGCGCTTTTGCAGAGGTGGCAGACCAGCTTGTAAAGAGAGGCATTTCCCGCAGTGAAATTGTCATTGCTGTTGGCCACAATGCGGACGATCAGGCTGAAACGATTTTGTTCAGACTTCTTCGCGGTGCGGGCACTGACGGACTTTCTGGCATGAGATACTCCCGCTTTGATGAGACGGGGAATCGCATTATCAGACCTCTTCTCGACGTAAAACGAGAAGAAATCATGGCGTACTGCAAAGTGCAGAACCTTTTACCGAGGATGGATTCCACCAATGAGGAGGAAAAATATACCAGAAACAAAATCAGACTCAGTCTAATTCCGCATCTGGAACAGGAATACAATCCGGCGGTGAAGGATACAATGATTAGGATGGGGAAAGCGGCGGCGTGCGACAGTGATTTTCTATGGCAGCAGGCACAGGACGTATACGAAAAACTGGTGAAGAAAAGCAGTGAAACCCATGTGCTGCTCGATGGCCGCAGTCTTAAGAAGCTTCATCGGGCAATCAGACAGCGGGTGCTTGCCAGAGCCTGTGCGGACTTAGGACTTTCTCAGGATTTGGCGTGGACACATTTTGAAAATTGTGAAGCCATCGTTTTTCATGAAGGACCGTCAGCCAGCTGCAGCCTGCCGAAAGGCTATCGCCTGCAGAAGTGGTATGAGGATATTGATGTGATGCGTCCGTTTATTGAGGCGGGGGAGAATCTTCCTGCGCTGGAAGTTTATGTCCTTAGTAAAGACGCCTATGATTATTTGGCACCGGCTGAAAATCGCAGAGCGGTCTTTGACTATGATGCATTGACACAGATGTATGACAGTCAGGACTTACTGCCTGAAAAATCTATGACATTGGGCTTCCGGCAGCCGGGCGACTATATCGCCCTAAGCGAGGGAAAGACAAAGAAGCTGCAGGATTACTTTGTGGACCAGAAAATTCCTAAGTCTCAGCGTCCAGATGTTCCTCTTCTGAAAATAGGCAGAGAGGTTTTGTGGGTGCTTCCCTGCGAAGCAGACCCAAAAGGAAGATTTTCGGGAAAATATAAGCTGTGCGGGACAACAAAAAAAGTGATTTGTATTGAAATAATTTGTTAAATATGATAAAATTATAAAACTGTTTTGTTAAGAGAGAACAATTTTTTCAGAAAATTGCTATCAATAGACACGGGAGGAGAAAACTAAATTGAAAAAATTCGTAAAGAATATCAGTATTTATTTAGTGATTTTTGCACTGGTACTGGCAGCGGCTTTCTTCTATAAGGGAGGCGGCAGCGCAGAATACAAGCAAGTCAAGTTTTCGACACTGTCCAACTACTTAGAAAGCGGCAGAGTTACCGAAATCGAAATCGAGGACAGAAAGATCACTGCACAGATTGGAAAAGACAAGTATGTCTACACCTTTGCGGCAAATATTACGGATATCGACTGGATTGAGGATACGTATATTTTCCCGCAGGTACAGGAAAAGAAACTGGAATACAAGGGCGGACCGAAGCCTTCTTCTGGTTCTGTGATTCTGAATCTGCTGCCGACTCTGATTATGGTAATTGCTTTGGGATTCCTGTTCTACCTGATGATGAATCAGGGCGGAAACGGCAAAGCCTTTTCCTTTGGAAAGAGCAAGGCGAGACTTTATAAAGGTGATGGCAAACGAATTACCTTTAATGATGTAGCAGGTCTTGATGAAGAAAAAGAAGAACTTGAAGAGGTAGTAGATTTCCTCAAGGATCCTAGAAAATACAAAGAAGTCGGCGCAAGAATTCCAAAGGGAATTCTTCTTGTGGGGCCTCCGGGAACCGGTAAAACCTACGTTTCCAGAGCGACTGCGGGTGAAGCTGGCGTGCCGTTTTTCACCATCAGTGGTTCCGACTTTGTAGAAATGTTCGTAGGTGTCGGTGCGTCCAGAGTCAGAGACCTCTTTGACCAGGCGAAGAAGAACGCACCTTGCATTGTATTCATCGACGAAATCGACGCAGTAGGTCGAAAGAGAGGCGCAGGTCTTGGCGGCGGCAATGATGAAAGAGAACAGACCTTGAACCAGTTACTGGTTGAAATGGACGGATTTGGAGAAAATTCCGGCATTATCATTTTGGCAGCGACCAACAGACCGGATGTACTGGATCCGGCTCTGCTCAGACCGGGGCGTTTCGACAGACAGATTGTCATTGGCGTTCCGGATATCAAAGGCAGAGAAGAAATCATCAAGGTTCACTCAAAGAACAAGCCGTTATCCGACGAGGTTTCTCCGAAGATTCTGGCAAGAAGAACGCCGGGCTTTACTCCTGCGGATCTTGAGAACTTGCTGAATGAAGCTGCTTTGATTACGGCAAGGAGAAATGGCCGCAAAATCAGAATGGCAGAGATTGAAGAAGCTGCAACCAAGGTAATGGCAGGACCTGCGAAGAAGAGCAGAGTGATTAGCGAGGAAGAACGCAAGCTGACAGCCTATCATGAAGCCGGTCACGCAGTGGTAATGCGTACCCTGCCAAATTCCGACCCGGTACATCAGATTACCATCATTCCGAGAGGAAATGCCGGCGGATTTACCATGTCTCTGCCTGAGAAAGATAAGGCTTACGAGACCAAGAAAGGCATGCTCAATGCCATCAAACATCTTCTTGGCGGTCGTGTTGCAGAGCAGCTGACACTGGATGATATCAGTACTGGTGCCAGCAACGATATTATGCGTGCGACCGAAATTGCAAGAGGTATGGTTACCAAATACGGTTTCAGTGAAAAAATCGGACCTGTTAACTACAGCGATTCCGATGAGGTATTCCTAGGTAAGGATTTCTCCACCAGAAAGAATTACTCTGAGGGGGTTGCGGCAGAAATTGATAACGAAGTCAGAAACATCATTGAAGACGCTTACAATGAAACTGTAAAAATTTTAGAAGAAAATATGGATAAGCTGGAAAGAGTAGCGCAGGCGCTTTTAGAAGTGGAAACTCTGGACGGCGAGCAGTTCGAAGCTCTTTATACTGGAGAAGTCGACGCAAAGCAGCTGGCTGACATGGTGAGAGCAAAAGACGAAGAAATCCGCAAAATCAACGAGGAAGAGGCTGCTGAATTCGAAAGAATCCGCAAAGAAGAAGCGGAAAGAGAAGCAGCAGAGCTTGCAAAGTATGATACGGATTATATGGAAGAAGCAGAATCATCTGATTCCGATGGCGAAGAAATAAAGGAAACTGAAAGCGGCGAGGCGGAAGCTGATCCTGAAGGGGAGCATAAGGAAGAAGAATAGAGGTAATGTATGAAGATCACTGTAAATGATTGTTTGAGTTTAGAGGCATTCAGCCCCAGTATTCTTGCAGCAGGAAAGCGTAATATTGGAAATCGTGTGCGCTCTGTGTCGGTCATGGACGCAGTCAGCGTGGAAACTGCTGTTAAAAATAACGGTGTGCGTGAGCAGATTGTTCTGACATCATTTTACGGAATGCATGGCAAAGAAAAACTCCAGTGTGAGGTCATCAAGGGACTTGCCAAAAGCGGTGTCAGTGCGCTGGTTATTTTTCATGTAGAAAAGGGACTGACCAGCACTGACAGCGAGGTCATAGAAACGGCGGAAGCTGTTGGTCTGCCGCTGATTGTGATTCCTCAAAATAACAAGGCGGAATATTCTGATGCCATCGAGCAGATTATGGATAAGCTTTTATATGGCGACAACTTCAAGAATAGTCTTATCAACAACACCATCTACCATCTGCTGAACTTTGAAAAACACAAGACCTTTCAGGCGGCGCTGAGAGAGGCGGCTGTCAGCAATGATTTTCAGGTAGTGCTGTTATCTAAGGATTTTAATCCGATTCTGTCTATTGAAACGAGGCAGAGAACTACCATCGCCGACGCCATTCGCCTAGGCAAGGAACGCGATGTTGAAAAAGCTGGTATTTACACTTTTATCGATGTTAACGGCGTACTGACCTATTGGGGACCAATTACGATCAATAAAGAAAAATATTTCCTGTTTATCGTAGATAATGAGGATAATTACTCAGCAGGTGAAATCACCAAGCTGTCGGAGATTATCGAGCTTGCTATGGGCATGTGGAAGTATACGCCGGAGAGGGACGTGCGGGCAGAGCTGATTAAAGCGCTGATTCGCGGCAATAAGTCTTTAGCGTATTCTCTGAAAGACGAAATGAATGTCAAAGCAGACAACATTATCAGTGTCTTTTATGCAAAGGGCATTGAGAATAATCAGGGAAACAGTGTTATCAGTGATTTTGAAAAGCGAGAAGGCATTGAAGTGCTTCGTATTACCGAGGGTGAAGAAACTTACGGTATGATTTTAAAAAACGAAGAGAAGCGGGAGGACGAGGAAGTATCCCAGAAGACTAGCTGTCTGAACCTCTTTGATAAGCTGAAAGAAGGCAGTAAGACGGTGCGCATTTTCCATGCTACGGGCATTGACGGAATCGAGGGTGCAGGAGACGCATTCCGACTGATTAGTGAAACCTGGACTTTTGTGGAGAGCGTATTCCCATATAAGAGAGTGTTCACCAAATACGAACTTGCACTCGTATCGAACTGCATTAATCTGCAGGTGCAGGGAGGTTATTTGAAGAAGAATTATATGGATCTTTTAGAGCCATTTAAAAAGGAAATGGGTGAAAACAAGGCAAAGCAGCTTCTGGAGACTTTGGAAACCTTTGTCCTTGATGCAGGCATGAACAGCGGAAAGACTTCCGAGTTCATGGGAATTCATACCAATACCGTACAGTACAGACTGAAACGGATTAACGAAGTTTTGGGCGCAGAAATCACCGGAAACAGAGTCATTCCGGGACTTACCATGGCGCTTGCCCTAAAGCGGCTTGACCGAGTTGTGAAGTAAAATATGAAGGAGATATACGGAAATGCTTTTAGCTTTTGACGTTGGAAACAGTAATATCGTACTTGGCGTATTTAAAGACGGAAAGCTGATTACCAACTGGAGAATCAAGACTGATACGAACAAGAGTGCCGATGAATATGGCATGATTGTCAATCAGCTGTTTGCTTACGAGGGTCTAAAGACTTCTGAGGTTAAAGATGTGATTATTTCAACGGTTGTGCCGTCTGTGCTCTATACACTGCAGCATCTTTCTATGAAATATTTTGACAGACGTGCCATCACTGTGGAGTCTGGCATTAAGACTGGTCTAATCGTAAAATATGATAACCCTAAACAGGTTGGTGCTGATAGAATTGTCAACGCCGTTGCAGCAGTACATAAATATGGCGGACCGCTGATTATCATTGATTTTGGTACAGCGACCACCTTCTGCGCTATTACGGAAAATGCCGAGTATTTGGGAGGCACTATTGCACCGGGACTGAAGATTTCCTCTGAGGCGCTTTTTGAAAAGACCTCAAAGCTGCCGAAGGTTGAGCTGGAGGAACCAGGTCACACTATCTGCAAGAATACGATTCAAAGTATGCAGTCGGGTCTTGTTTACGGTCATATGGGCATGGTGGATTACATCGTCAAGATGATGAAGAAGGAACTGGAAGTTCTGACTGAGTCGGATAAGCCTGTGACAGTTGTTGCGACGGGAGGGCTTTCCACTCTCATAGATAGTGGTGTTTCCTGTATCGACTATGTAGATAAAATGTTGACCTTAGAAGGTCTGGAACTGATTTATCAGAAGAACAAAAAGGCTAGCAAGCCATGTAAAGGAACGAAAGAAAATGAATAAATCCTTGCAGATTGGAAATGTAACTTTGGACAATCCATTTTTGCTGGCACCACTTGCAGGAATTACAGACGCTCCCACTCGCAGAATCTGCCGCGAGATGGGGGCGGCTTTGGTATATTCGGAAATGGTCAGCGGAAAGGGGCTCTTTTATCGCGGGCAGAAGAGCGAGCAGCTGCTTTATGTAGATCCACAGGAAAAGCCGGTAGCTTTTCAGGTCTTTGGCAGCGAGCCGGAGATTATGGCATTTACAGCAAAGAAGTTGGACTCCTACGAAAACGCTATACTGGATGTCAATATGGGTTGTCCGGTGCCCAAAATCGTGAAGAATGGAGAGGGCTCTGCTCTTCTGAAAAATTTGGATTTGATTCACGATTTGATTGCCGCTATGGTGGCAAATACAAGCAAACCGGTTACCGCAAAAATTCGCATTGGTTTTGATTCTCACTCTATCAATGCGGTAGAGACGGCAAAGGCAGTAGAAGCTGCGGGGGCAGCGGCTATAGCAGTTCACGGCAGAACCAGAGAGCAGTATTATAGCGGAGAGGCTGACTGGAGTCAAATTGCTGCCGTCAAAGCAGCAGTGTCTATTCCGGTTATTGGAAACGGTGATGTGGTGGACGCAGTTTCCGCTATGGCGATGCTTGAAAGAACTGGCTGCGACTTTGTCATGATTGGAAGAGGGGCGCTTGGAAATCCTTGGATTTTTAGAGAAGTGACCGCCGCATGGCGAGGGGAAGAAGTACCTCCGCCACCAGAAATTACCGAAAAAAAGCAGGTGATGAAAAGGCATTTTTGTGCTATGATGGAATTAAAGGGAGATCGCGTTGCAGTCCGCGAAATGCGTAAGCATATGGGCTGGTATCTGAAAGGTCTTCCGGGAAGTGCCGCCATTCGTGGGAAAATCAATCAGATTGATGATGCGGACGCTTTATTACAAATGATAGGAGAGATTTAACGTGAGAAAGAAACTTTTTATCTGTTTGCTTGCGGTTATGCTGGTAATCGCATCCCTTTGCCAGACCGTATTTGCAGATTTTATGGATGATGTAAAACAGTCGCCCAATGCAGTGGTAATGGTAAGTGTGGACAATGAAGATTGTCTGGAACTTGAAAATTTAAAGGATTTGAAAGTGCGCCTCACATGTCCGGGCGCAGGACTGGATATGACTGTACCTGTGGAAGAAGTGCAGATGGATGGTGAAACCATGGGACTTTGGCTGGGCTTTCCATCTGAGAAAATCAGCGATGCAATCATGAACAAGCTGGCGGAGATGCAGGGAGAACTGGATTTAGGCGAGCTGGAAGAGGACCCTAAGCTGGACATGACGAGCATGGAAGATGCAGGCGATGTCATCGAAGATATTGAGAATCTTTTGACCGAAGTGGAAATCACTGTGGAGGGACTGCCGGAGGGTCACTATGTAGTGGACGGTTCTGCGGCTATTTTAACCCACGAAGTCTGCAAAGCTGCAATCGACATGATTATGGAAGCGGCAAGGGAAGAGTTTGGGGAAGTAAATAGTTTTTCTGAGCTTTTTGATAAACTGATGAAGCAGCTGGGTCTTGATCTTGATGAAGTTTTAGATACTTCAGCCTGGACCCAGGAGGACTGGGAAATCCTTGAAGAGATGGGTATTACAGAAGCGGACATCGAGAACATCAAGACTTTGATTGCAAATCTCGATCCCCTGATTGAGTACATAACCAGCGAGGAATTCAGCGGTATTCTTATCGCAAACGCGTATCTTGTCTGCGAGTGTCCGCAAATTTGTGACTATACTGTGGAACACCGCTATTACGAACGTGTAGACGGAAAATTAAAGCTTGTCGGAACTGTTAACGAAGGTGAAAAAGCGAATAACTATTATTTGATGGGAACCGAAGGAGACATCATCTACGCAGAGGATTTTAAGCAGCCGGTATATCAGGGAAAGACCTACGAGTATCTGGGAAGCTACAGTGACTATGCGTTGTATGATGATTACAATTGGAAGTATTATCGTATGAAGTCGCTGACCCTTGGTGACTATGAATCCGGTTCGGGTCTGGTGCTGCGTTATGTCTATGATAAAGATGGCAGTGCAGCTGCCGGCAGCACAGCAGGTACGTCCGGCAAGGGCGATGGGCAATCCGCGCCGGCGACCGGTGATGAACAGCCGCTAGGTATCTATGTGCTGGTGCTGGCTGCAGCATTGGGCTTAGCAATCAGCTGTGTAACCGGCAAAATGACACAATCCCGTTAAATCTAAGGCTTTTGTGTCAGTTTTGAAAATCTGGTTTTTGATGATTTGACACTTTCTCTATGAATTTTTAGAGAAAGTGTCATTTTTTGTACTTTTAGGAGTGGTAAAGCTGCAGCTCTCTGGGTCTGCAGTGCTGCACACCTCTGTAATCATAGCAATAGAAAGAAAAATTTCCTTCGTTATCATGAAAAAGTGACACAATCGGTGGAAATATCATGTCATAGTGTCAGAATTACTGAAACACGAATTTGAAAAATGACACAATGCATGGAATTTGTGAGGTTTTATGTCGTTTCTGACTAAACGTATTTATCTAGCATGCCCCCCCTTGCGATTCTCCTAAAAAATATATAGATTTTTTCTATGAATTGCGTTTTCCATAGAATATAATAGAAATCGGACAAACTAAAATGTAGATATGAAGAGAGGAACGTAGATAAGTTTGGAGAAAATTTTTAAATTGAAAGAGCATGGCACCACGGTCAGGACGGAAATCATGGCGGGTGCCACTACTTTTGTATCGATGGTATATATACTGGCAGTGAATCCTGCTATGCTGGCAGACGCAGGCATGGACAGTGCCGCAGTATTTACGGCAACGGCAGTTTCGGCGGCGCTGTTTGTTCAGAATCGGCACGCTGGTGGCGTAATAGTTTCCTTGACAATTGGGAAGAATAAGATGTATGAGTTTTTTAGAAAAAGCGAAACATTTTTAACGTTTATATTAATTGACATAACGCGGAGTTTTGTCTATAATAATAAACATTAAGAGGTGATTGCTATGAGAAAAACGTCGTATAATCTATTACCGACCACTGAGGATATACTAAAAACAATGGGCGAGCAAATCAAACTGGCTAGGCTTCGTCGCAATTTGCCTGTTGAGTTGGTTGCAAAGCGTGCGGGGATTAGCCGCGCTTCTCTTTGGAATGTGGAGAAAGGGAGTCCTTCCGTTGCCATTGGCATTTATGCAGCCGTTTTACATGCGCTGAACAACATGGATAAAGACCTGCTGCTTGTTGCCAAAGATGATGCAATGGGACGTAAAATGCAAGATTTGAATCTGACATTAAGAAAAAGAGCACCTCGGAGGGAGGATTAAAGCGCATGTCAATGAATAAAACTATCCTTGTCTATGACGATTTCAGTGGTGCTGTGCCTGTGTTGATTGGAAGACTTTATGTTGATGTAATTAAGGGCGGAGAAAGCTATTCCTTCGCATACGATGATGAATGGTTGGCTAACACAAAGTTGTCTCTTTCTCTTGACCCTGACCTGCCGACTTACGCCGGTAGACAATTCCCAAACGGCAGAACAATCTTTGGGGCCTTTGCGGATGCATCTCCCGATCGTTGGGGTCGGCTTTTGATGAATAAGCGAGAGCGTAACCTTGCAGATAAAGAAGAACGAAAACCGCGGAAACTTTACGACAGCGATTTTCTCCTTGGCGTATATGACGAAGCTCGCATGGGCGGTCTCCGCTTCAAATTAGAGGAAACGGGCGAATTCCTATCAAACGATAAAGAAACTGCCACACCCCCTTGGGCTACATTGCGAACATTAGAAGAGGCGTCGAGACAGTTTGAAAATGATGAAAGGGCTCTGAATGAAAAGTGGTTGAATCAGCTGATCCGACCGGGCTCTTCTCTTGGCGGAGCGCGTCCAAAAGCTACTGTTGTGGATACGCAGGGGCAATTATGGATCGCGAAGTTTCCGTCAAAAAACGATGATAACAATACTGGCGCTTGGGAGAAGGTTGTCCACGACCTCGCTCGCATGTGTGGTTTGAATGTACCAGAATCAAAGCTTGAGACTTTTTCGAAGCTCGGAAGCACTTTCCTTGTAAAACGCTTCGACCGAGACAGAGATAAACGAATTCATTTTGCATCAGCCATGACATTGCTTGGTAAAACGGACGGCGCCTCCGCTGCCGATGGTTCAAGTTATCTGGATCTTGTATCAATTATCACATCGAGTGGTGCTAATCCTACAGAAGATTTGATTGAACTATGGAAACGCATTGTTTTTAGCATGGCGATTTCCAATACCGACGATCATTTAAGAAATCACGCTTTTGTTTTAAAAAAGAGCGGCTGGGCACTTTCTCCACTTTACGATGTGAATCCCGTACCGTATGGTGATGAATTATCTCTCAATGTAAACGAGGCTGATAATCGCATATCCATACCTCTTGCCATAGAGACCGCATACCGTTTCAACATCGCAGAAAAAAATGCAAAAGAAATGGCAGATGCAATCACCACAATCGTTGGGAACAATTGGGAGAAGTTAGCTACCGAGTACGGTATTCCCCGCGGAAAAATCGAAGACATGCGTCCTGCGTTCAGCGCTTGTTATGAGTAAAAAATAGTCAAGTACGATTTGACAAATCTTACTTGACCAACACAAAAGATAAATAGATAATAAGGTTGTGCATATATTTTGTGTACAACCTTGTTTTTTTGAAGAGCTTGAATGTGTACCATTTCCGGTATTTTTAAAGAAAATGGTGCAGAAAAGACAAAACTAATGTTTGGACAATCCCTCATCTGCGCCCGCGCACTGCGGCAACAGCGGCGGACAGCCTGCCGACACCTTCTGCGATTTCTTCCTCGGTTACGTTGCCGTAGGCGAGACGGAGGAAGTTGTCTCCTTTGTTCATGAATGGGAAGAACAAATCGCCGGGCATATAGGAAATGCCCAGCTCATGGGCTTTGTACAGAAGTGCCTGTGGGTTGATATCTTCGTCTAGGCAGCACCAGAGGGCAGTACCGCCCTTTGGAACCTGAAACCTGTAGGCAATTTCATCGTAAGAAGAAAGTGCACTGCAGAGGCAGTCTCTGTTTTTTTTCCCGAAGTCGCAAAGAGTGTCGATGTGGTCATAGATGTAGCCTTTTTTGATAAATTCCGAAGCCAGATACTGACCGATAGGATTGACGAAGATCCGGCTGTTTTCCATCAGCATGGAAAACCTGTTTACTGTTCGCTCCGGTGCGACCATATAGCCCACCCTTACGCCGGGGCAGATGGTGGCGATAAAGGAATTGACGTAGATGACATTTCCCATGGTATCCAGAGATTTTAGGGACGGAATGGGAACTCCTTCATAGCGAAGAACGGAGTCGCAGTCTTCTTCCACGATGGGAATGTCGTATTTATAGGACAATTCCAAGAGCTCATATCGTCTGGAAAGACTCATGATGGTGTTTGTTGGAAAATGGAAGGTTGGTATGGTGTAAATCATGCGAGGTCTGTACTTTACAATGAGACCTTCCAGATACTGGGTCTGCATGCCGTTTTCATCCATGGGAATGGTGATGACATTCAGGGCGAGAGACTGCAGCACCTGCAGCATATCAGGGGAGATTGGCTCTTCGCAGATAATGGTATCACGTGCAGAGAGAAAAATTTGAGCAGCAAACTGCAGCGCTTCGTAGGTTTCGCCCACAATTTGAATTTCCTTGGGAGAAACGTGAATGTGCCGCTTTTCTAAAAGGGATTGAATGCTTTGAATCAGCTGAGGCAGCCCTTGGGAAGGTGCAAAGTCACACCAGTCGAAGCGGCCCTTTTCAGAAAGCTCGCTGAGAATCTGATTCAGCTGTTTTCTCGGATAAAGGTCAGGGGTAATGATATCAGCAGCCATGGAAATCAGCGGCACGTTGGGGCTGTCGACACCGCTGCTGTAAAACAGTTTGGCGAAAAGGTTGTCCATTTGCAGATACTCCTCTTTTAACATGAAACTCAGTGCGCCGGGATATCTGCTGCTTTTAAAGCTGCCGCCCCGTTTAAAGTCGGCAGGCTGACTGTACGTTACAAAATAGCCCCTAGGAGAGATGGAGGATTTGATTAGATCCTCGCTGATTAGTTCTTCGTAAGCCTTGACTATGGTATTTCTATGCACGCCAATATTGGCTGCCAGTGTTCGCTCCGCCGGCAGCTTGAATCCATTAGCAAGCTCACCAGAAAGAATCCTCTGCCGAATGTCATTTCGGATCTGTGCGTAGACCGGCGTGTGGGCTTTTCGATTGATAGAAATTTTCATTTGGCACCCTCCGTATAGTCCAAAAGTCGTATGATTTCTTCTTTTTTTATTATAAACCCAAAAAAAACGGCAAGTAAACAGAAATTTGGACTATTTAAAAGGGTACCATTTGGAACTTTTTATTTTTGACAGGGAGTATAAACTGATAAAAACGAAACAAGGAGGTAGACCCATGATTGTCATTCGTAATTGCAGATTGGTAAATGCTTTGACAGAAGGCTATAACGGCAGTACGGCAGATGTATATGTAAAGGGAAATAAGATTGCACAGATTCAGGCAGCAGGCACGCCCTATGAGGCAGATGAGCCGCTGACGGTAATTGACGGCACGGGGAAGACCCTAATTCCCGGACTGATTGAAATGCACGCGCATTTATATGGTTTTATCTTTAATTATTATGAACTGCAGTGTATGCCGGAGGGTAAGATTATTTTTGGCGTAGTGGATTTTGCTAATGAGTATTTGAAGCAGGGCTTTACTATGATTAGAGATTGCGGCAGTTCATATAATGCCGTGGCAACCGTAAGAAATGCCATCGAAGAAGGGATTATCAAAGGACCGAGACTGGTGCCTTGCGGTCTGATTATCACACCTACAGAAACAGGAAATGACTGCTTCAGTGATTTGTATTTGGAAGCGGACGGACCTTGGGAAATGAGAAAAGCGGTGCGCACAGAACTGCAGAAGGGCAACGACTTTATTAAGCTGATGGTTAGCGGTGCTTTTATGAACGAAGGCGCAGAGCCGGGTATTCAGGTTGCGGAGCTTGATGAGATTGAGGCGGCAGTGGCTGCGGCAAGGCGCAAGAATACTTATGTGTGCGCCCACTGCCACGGGGCAGGCTCTATCAAAGATGCCATCAGAGCAGGAGTCAGAACAATTGAACACGGTACTTTCCTCGACGATGAAGGGCTGCAGATGCTGAAAGAAAGCAAGGACTGCTACCTGGTGCCTACAGGTGCAGTAGGACTTTACTGTTTGGATACTAGCAACCCGGACATCACACAGGAACTTTATGAAAAGAGCAAAGCGGCGGCACAGATTGAAATCGATAACATCAACAGAGCGTATCGCGGAGGTCTGAAACTGGGTTTTGGTTCAGACATAGACCTTGAGGCGCTTCGCAAACACCCGGGCTATGAATTTATCGCAAGAAAAGAATATTACAATTTTGAAGATCTGGACATTCTGATTCAGGCGACAAAGAACAGCGCGGAGATTATGGGTTACGGCGACGAACTGGGTACAGTGGCGGTCGGAAAACTTGCGGATCTTGTGCTGGTTGACGGTAATCCTGACGAAGATATTTACGTCATGACAAAACCGCCGGTACACGTTTTGAAGGATGGAGAAATTCTAGTATAAAAAAGGAGAAATGACGATGAATATGAGAAAGAAATTAGGACTGGTCGTAATCGTGACCTTTTCCTGTATCGTACTGCTCATCCCTTATCTGGCGTACGATTTTTACAATCAGTTTTTGAATACATACGGCGTGACCGACACACAGATGGGCTGGCTTTTGACCATATACGGCGCGTCAGCTGTTCCGAGTTATTTTATCGGTGGTTGGGTTGCTGATATTTTCAACCCGAAAAAGCTGGTAATCGCATCTTGCGCACTGACAGGTCTGGTTGCCTTTGGCGTAGCCGTCAGTAGTTCCTTCACCATGCTGGCAATCTTATTCTTCCTCTTTGGGATCACAGCAATTACGCTGAACTGGAGTGCATACCTGAAAATTATCAAAATGCTTGGAGATGAAGACGAGCAGGGAAGACTTTTCGCTATGTCGGATATCGCTTATGCTGCGCTGTCGCTGGGTCTGCAGTATATCGTTCTTGCCATTATCACATGGGCGTTGGCAGACAATCCAAACGGATTTAAGGCAGCGTACATCATCTACGGCGCGCTGGCTATTATCGTTGGCGTTGTGGTACACTTTGCGATTCCGAACATGAGCTACGAAAAGGAAGGCAAGGGAATCAAAGAGGACCTACGCCTCATGGGACATGCCGTAAAGCTTCCAATCACCTGGTATTTATCCTTCTTTACACTGGGATATTTTCTGATTCGCTCTAATATTACCTACTTGAATCCTTATTTGACAGATGCTTTTGAAATCAGTATTCCTTTTGCCCAGGCATTTTCAGCAGCGATTAGAACTGGCATTCTAATGATTTTCTCGCCAATCGGAGGTACTCTCCGCGACAAAGGGCATACGGCAAGTTCCATGATTAACAAGCTGTCTATCGGTTGTATTATATTTTCTGTGGTGCTGATGTTAATTCCGCAGGGAAGACCGTACGTCATCTGGGTTATGCTTGCAGCCATTCTGCTCCTTGCCTGCAATGCGATGATGTCAAATTTCCTCTACACCCTGGTAACCACTGCAAAGGTGCCGAATCTCTATGTAGGAAGCGTATTCGGTATCGCCTCTGCAATCGGATATTCGTCCGATCTGTATCTTTACACCATTTGCGGTCATTATCTTGATACGATGGGTAACGCCGGGTATAAGGTTGTCTGGTTTGTCGGCGTCATAGGCGGACTTTTGATGTTTGCGATGGGGCATGCAATTAAGAAGACTTATGGATTTGAGCCGCTTGATGAAGAGGAAGCTCATTAAGATATCCGGTTAGACACCTGCTGCACTGCTGCCTGTTTTTTAGACACCGGTGTGGCAGGTGTCTATTTTTTTTCTGTGAAATTCTGGTAAACTGCAGATAAGTAAATCAATTAAGCCGAGCAAAGAGGAAAAAATCATCCAAAAAACATCCAAAAATAGCATATTTTAACCAATTAAAGCGCTTTATCGCATAACAGTGCGAAAGTGTTGGAATTTGGAGATTTTTGTTTTAAGCAGGAAGGTGTATTGGAAAAAGAACATGGAATTGCCAGAAACAGGAGCTTTTTTATCTTGACTTTGACAAGATGTCAGAGGTAATATGGGCAAAGATTCGCATTTTTGTGTTTTGAAAAATGAAAACTGGCAGCTGGCGCAGAAACGGGATATTTGAACTTGTTTTTGTGTATAATACAAAAAAGATATAGAAAGTTTGTAATTGCTGTGATTGTTTAGCAGATGGAATTGGTGGTATAATCAAATTAGGTAAAATCTTCCTGATGATAGGAAGATGCTATGGAGGTGGGAGAATGTTTGTCGAAGAACTGGAAAAAATCAGAGAAAGCGAATCTTTAGCGGATAGCCTGATAAAGCAGGCAAAACAGGATGGAAAAAAGGCTTTGGAAAATGCAAGGTGCAAAGCGGAGCAAATCATCGAAGACGCAAAAAAAAGCAGCAGTTTGCGAAAAGAAGCTCTTATCGCAGAGGGAGAAAGCATTGCAGGCAGCCAGTATGAGGAGGCGCTGAATCGCTGCAGGCAGCAGTGTCAGGAAATGACAGAGCAGGTCGCTTCCCGCGAAAATAGGGCAATTGAATTGATAATAGAAAGGATTGAGAGCGGTGTCCATTGTTAAAATGAAAAAGGCTGCTGTCATCGGTCTTGATACAGAAAAGGAAAGTCTCATCGCGGATTTGATGGATTTAGGCGTTATGCAGATTACCCAGCGAGAGGTAATGGATGAAGCTTTAGAAGACTATTCTTCTAAAGAACTGCCGCAGGAGGTAGACGAAAGTATTCTGGCTGCGCTGGAGCTGAAAATCAATGAGACATCTCTGGCACTGGAGACGCTGCAGAAGTTCAACACACAGAAAGAGCCTCTCTTTTTCACCCGGCGGGCGATGAAGAAGAAAGATTTTGCAGACCTCTGGGAAAATAGAGAGAAGACTTATGAAGACGTGGCGCATATTTTGGCGCTCAATGACAGACGGCATAAGCTAAGAGAGCTGATAAACAAAAAGCAGGCAGACCTTGCAGCCTTGCGCCCATGGCTGGTATATGACCTGCCTCTTGAACAGCGGGCGACGACAAATACGAGAATTAATCTGGGGATGCTTCCTGCTGCGGCTGATGTGGAAAGTCTGCGGCAGAGAGTTTATGACGGCAGAGAGGCAGTATTCTTAAAGGAAATCAATCGTGATAAGGATTTGATTTATCTGGCTGTTGTCACCATGAATGAAAATGATGAAGAAGTGCTGAATATCTTGAAACAGCACGGTTATACACCGGTTCCCTTCGAGGATTTTTCGGGAACTGCAGAGGAAAATCTCAGGCGAATTGCTGAAGAGATTGTGGCAGATGAAGGAGAATGCTCCCGCATAGAAGAGGAAATCACAAAACTTTGTCCGCTGAAAGAATCTGTCGAGGCCGTTTACGATCGACTTATTGTGGAACGTGATAAAGAAAAGGTAAAGGAGAAGCTCCTCAATACCAAACGTACTTTTACACTGGAAGGATGGGTACCGGAGTCCTGTCAGGAAGCGGCAGCTAAGACGCTGGAAAAACACGGATGCTGCTATGCGTTCCGCGATCCGAAGGAAGACGAAAATGTGCCTGTACTGACAGAAAACAGTGGGCTGGTGGATCCTTTTGAAGCCATTACAGAGATGTATTCCCTACCGGATTATCGGGGCGTAGATCCGACCAAGTATTTTGCTTTTTTCTATGCCATGTTTTTTGGCATTATGCTCAGTGACGCAGGATACGGCATTGTTATTGCGATTGCCTGCTTTGTGGTATTGCACAGATACGCACTGGAAGGTATGACTTACCGCATGATCAAGATGTTCTTCTATTGCGGACTTTCCACCGTGTTCTGGGGTGCGCTCTTTGGCGGCTGGTTTGGAGATTTCTTCCAGGTAGCGGCAAGAGTCATGTTTGGCAAAGAGATCACCATACCAGCGCTTTGGTTTAATCCGATTGAAGATCCGACCAAACTGTTGATCTGGTCGCTGATCTTCGGGGTGATTCATCTGTTCCTGGGTATGGGTATTAAAGCATCCATGCTGATAAAAAGAGGACAGTGGAAAGATGCAGTCTTTGATATTTTTTCCTGGTATATGGTTATCGGCGGCGCAGCTATGTGGCTTGCCGGCAGCAGTATCAGCCAGGCACTGGTAAAGCCGGGCATGTACATTGCTGTTTTAGGCGCAGCGATTCTGCTTTTGACCGGCGGAAGAAACAACAAAGGCATCGGAAAAGTTACAGGCGGCTTAAGCTCTCTGTACAATATCACCAGTTATATCTCGGATATTTTATCCTATTCAAGGCTGTTGGCTCTGGGCCTTGCCACCGGGGTTATTGCAAACGTGGTAAACACTATGGGCTCGCTGAAAGGCAGCGGTCTTGCAGGGACTATCATACTGCTTATTGTATTCGCTTTTGGACACACTTTCAATCTGGCAATCAATGCACTTGGGGCGTTTGTCCATTCCAGCAGACTGCAGTATATTGAGTTCTTTGGAAAATTCTATGAAGACGGCGGTGATGAATTTGACCCGCTGCGTAAAAATACAAAATATGTTCGTGTAGTTGAAGACACAGATGGAGGTAGAAAATGATTACGGGAAATGTTTTTGCACTGATGGGTGCAGCAGTTGCAGCGCTGGCAGGAATTGGAAGCGCAATGGGTGTTGGTATCGCAGGTCAGGCAGCAGCAGGTGTTCTTGCTGAAGATCCGAAAAAATTTGGTAAAACCTTAATTTTACAGGCGCTGCCTGGCACACAGGGTATTTATGGTCTATTGATGGCATTTCTGATTTTTATCAGAATTGGACTTCTAGGCGGTGGCATGGTTGACCTTACAGTTTCTCAGGGACTGTATATTCTGGCTTCTGGCATTCCAATCGGTCTTGTCGGCATCTGGTCCGGTATTGCGCAGGGTAAAGCGGCAGCAGCAGGTGTCATGCTTCTGGGTAAGAGATCCGATCAGATGGCAAAGGGTATTATTTATGCGGCCATGGTAGAAACTTACGCAATTTTCGCCCTGCTGATTTCCATCTTAATGCTCTTTAATCTTGGAATTTAACAGATGGGACGTGAAACCATGAGCATAGAAAAAATTACATCAAAGATTATCGCAGACGCGAGAGAGCAGGCGCTGGCCATCGCGGAAGATGCGAAAATGCAGTGTGATGAAATCCTTGCAAATGCAGAGAAAGAGGCAGCAGCCATTTTAGAAGATGGCGAAAAACGCGGTCAGGAAGAAAAAGAAAAACGGATTCAGAGAAAAAAAGCGGTGGCGGATATTGACGGACGCAAGTTGGTTCTGGAAACGAAACAAAAGCTCATTGCATCTTGCTTTGAAAAGGCGGAAGAAGCGCTGCACAATATGGAGGAAGAGCGGTATATTGCTTTTCTTGCAAGGGTTATTACTAGTACCGAAGAAGCTTCCGGCGAAGTGATTTTGAGTGCAGGCGACAGAGCGCAAATCGGCGATAAGCTGATTGCAGCGCTGAAGGAACAACTGCCCCAGGGTAATTTTACTTTGGCAGAGGAAACCAGAGAGACCGGCGGTGGACTGTTTCTGAAAAAAGGGCAGGTATATCTCAACTGCACGATTTCCGCATTTTTAGAGGAAGCAAGGGAGCAGCTGATCGGTCAGGTCGCACAGCAGTTATTTCAGTAAGGAGAACGTGCTATGGCAAAGCGAAAAATAGAAGAATACACCTTTGCAGACGCATATATTGGTAGTTTCACACGAAATCTGATGAGCCGCAAGGATATGATGAGACTGGCTTCCTGCAGGGATTTAAAGGCGGCGGAAGCTGTTTTGCAGGAGTTCGGCTACGGGGAAGCGAAAGAACTTTACGATGACGATATCGAGTGGTTTATCAGAAGAGAACAGAACAAACTTTTCAATCTGATTTACGACACGGTGCCGGAGAGAAAAGAACTGTCTATGTGCCTGTTTCCGTATGATTATCACAACATAAAGGTTTGCCTGAAGTCTGAATTTCTGGGAATTACGCCGACGGAGGACCATCTGATGTCCAACGGCGATATCGACTGGAAGCACATGGTAGCTATGGTGCGAGACAGAAACTTCACGTTTATGCCTACTGTGATGAAAGAAGCGATTATTGAGGCGACAGATCTCTTTGGCAGAAGCGGCGATCCGCAGGAAATTGACATCATTTTGGATAAAGCCTGTTACAAGCAAATGCTGCAGGCAGCAGAAGAAACAGGTGAGGATTTCCTGATCGGTATTGTAAAACGGCAGATCGACATTTTGAATTTAAAGACCTTTGTAAGACTGCGCCAGATGAAGAAGCCATGGAGCTTTTCCAGAAGGTTTATCTTGCAGGCGGAAATATCAGCGAAAGTTTTTTCTTTTCCGCATGGGAAGAAAATTACAGCCAGATTGCAGATAAGCTGACCCCGTATGGACTTTCAGAGGCGATGGCAAAAGGCGGCGCAAAGCTTTCTGAGACGGGAGATTTTGCTCTCTTTGAAAAGCTCTGCGAGGATGCGCTGATGGAATTTAACAAAAAGGCGAAATATGAGAGCTTCGGCATCGTGCCAATTGCGGGATACTGGTATGCAAAGGAACTGGAAATTGACAATCTGCGAATTATCCTGACGGGAATTTTAATCGGTTCTACGCCGGAGCAGATTGCAGAGAAATTGAGGGAGCCATATGTATAAGATAGGTGTAATTGGCGGCAGGGAATCGGTTCTGGGCTTTAAAGCTGTTGGACTTGATGTGTTTCCCGCTGCTGAAAGCGAAGAAGCAAAGAGCATCCTGCGCCGACTTGTAAAAGAGGGCTATGCGATTATTTATATCACAGAAGTGCTCGCAAAGGATATGGCGGAGGAAATTGACAAATACAAAGACAGCAGACTGCCTGCGATTATTTCCATTCCAGGAAAAGAAGGCGCAACCGGAGAAGGTATGCGCAGCGTAAGCAAGGCAGTGGAGCGTGCTGTGGGAGCAGACATACTATTTGGAGGTGAAAAATAGATGAGTCAGGGAAAAATCGTAAAGGTTTCCGGGCCGCTGGTCATCGCTTCGGGCATGGAAGACGCCGATATGTTCGACGTTGTACATGTAGGAGATCAGGGGTTAATCGGTGAAATCATAGAAATGCGCGGTGACATGGCGTCCATTCAGGTATATGAAGAAACAGCAGGAATCGGACCTGGCGCGCCGGTAGTTTCAACAGGGGCTCAGCTTTCTGTAGAACTGGGGCCGGGACTCATTGAGACCATGTACGACGGTATTCAAAGACCTCTCGTCGCCATGCGCGAAGTGGCTGGCGCAAATATCACCAGAGGTATTAAAGTACCGTCACTGGATAGAGAAAAGAAATGGGAATTTGTCCCTGCAGTCGCTGCCGGCGACAAAGTCGAGGCTGGCGACATCATCGGTACGGTGCAGGAGACCGTTATTGTAGAGCAGAAAATTATGGTGCCTTACGGCGTTTGCGGTACGGTGGAATCTATCACCGGCGGCAGTTTTACTGTAGATGAAGTGGTGTGCACCGTACGCAAGGAAGATGGAAGTCTGGCAGAGCTTACCATGATGCAGAAATGGCCGGTTCGCCGTGGCAGACCGTACAAAGAAAAACTGGTGCCTGAAATGCCGCTGGTTACAGGGCAGCGTGTGATCGACACTATGTTCCCAATTGCAAAGGGTGGCGTTGCTGCAGTACCGGGTCCATTCGGCTCCGGAAAAACTGTGGTGCAGCATCAGCTGGCAAAATGGGCAGATGCAGACATCGTAGTCTATATCGGCTGCGGTGAGCGCGGAAACGAAATGACCGACGTACTGATGGAGTTTCCTGAGTTAAAAGACCCACGGTCGGGAGAGTCATTGATGAAGAGAACTGTCCTCATCGCAAACACTTCCGATATGCCGGTTGCGGCTCGTGAAGCATCTATCTATACTGGTATTACGATTGCAGAGTACTTTAGAGATATGGGCTATTCTGTAGCTTTGATGGCTGACTCTACATCCAGATGGGCAGAAGCCCTTCGTGAAATGAGCGGTCGTCTTGAAGAAATGCCGGGCGAAGAAGGATACCCTGCTTATCTGGCATCCAGACTGGCACAGTTCTATGAAAGGGCTGGTAGAGTTATTTCTCTGGGTAAAGAAGGAAGACTCGGTGCGCTTTCCGCCATCGGTGCAGTATCTCCTCCGGGCGGTGATATTTCTGAGCCGGTTTCTCAGGCAACACTACGTATTGTAAAGGTGTTCTGGTGCCTGGATTCTTCTCTCGCCTACAAGCGTCACTTCCCAGCTATTAACTGGCTGCAGAGCTATTCCCTTTATGTAGATCGCCTAACTAAGTGGTATGAAGAAAACGTCAGCAAAGAGTTTCCTGCGCTGCGCGCACAGGCGCTGCTGCTTTTGCAAGAAGAGGCGGAACTGCAGGAAATCGTACAGCTGGTCGGCGTGGACGCTTTGTCCTTTGAAGACCGCCTGAAATTGGAAGCGGCGCGTTCTATTCGCGAAGACTATCTCCATCAGAATGCGTTCCACGATGTGGATACTTATGCTTCCTTAGACAAACAGTTTAAAATGCTGAAACTGATTTTGGGTTACTACGAGATGGCGAAGGATGCAGTGGGCAAAGGTGCTGATTTTGACGCACTGGCAGGGCTTTCTGAACGTGAGTCCATCGGTAGATTTAAGTATGTAGAGGAAGCTAAGGTTGACGAAACCTACGACGAAATTATGAACACCATGAAGCAGTCTATTGGGGATTTGACCAGAGGGGAGGCTGATGACGATGATGAAAGAATATAAGACCATATCAGAAGTTGCAGGTCCTTTAATGCTCGTCAAAGATGTAGAAAATGTGACCTACGACGAACTGGGTGAAATTATTCTGCAGAACGGCGAAAAACGATTATGCAAAGTTTTGGAAATTAACGGTACGGACGCTCTGGTGCAGCTCTTTGAAAGCGCTGCAGGCATTAACCTTGCGGAAAGTTCGGTGAAGTTTCTCGGAAGAGGCAATCAGCTTTCTGTTTCTCCGGAAATGCTGGGCAGAGTTTTTGACGGTATGGGACGCCCTGCTGATGGCGGTCCTGCTATCATTGCCGAAAAAAGATTGGATATCAACGGTCTGCCGATGAATCCGGCAGCCAGAGACTATCCGGCAGAATTTATTCAGACCGGTGTATCTGCTATCGACGGATTGAACACGTTGGTTAGAGGCCAGAAGCTGCCTATTTTCTCAGCTTCAGGTCTTCCTCATGCTGATCTTGCGGCACAGATTGCCCGTCAGGCGAAAGTAATCGGTGGTGAAAGTAATTTTGCGGTAGTATTTGCAGCGATTGGTATTACCTACGAAGAAGCGGATTTCTTTGCATCGGACTTCCGCCGCACAGGCGCTATCGACAGAACGGTTATGTTTATGAATCTTGCCAATGACCCGGCGGTTGAACGTATCGCAACGCCGCGTATGGCGCTGACCGCAGCGGAATATTTGGCATTTGATCTGGGCATGCACGTTCTGGTTATCATGACTGATATCACTAACTATGCGGAAGCTCTTCGTGAAGTTTCGGCAGCTCGTAAGGAAGTGCCGGGACGCCGCGGCTACCCGGGTTATCTTTACACCGACCTTGCGACTATGTACGAAAGAGCTGGTCGTAAGCGGGGGCAGGAAGGCTCTATCACTATGATTCCGATTCTGACTATGCCGGAAGAAGATAAGACGCATCCGATTCCCGACCTGACCGGATATATTACCGAAGGACAGATTATTTTGTCCCGCGACCTTTACAGAAAAGGTGTACAGCCGCCGATTGACGTTCTGCCGTCGCTTTCCCGTCTGAAGGATAAAGGCATCGGTGCAGGCAAAACCCGTGAGGATCATGCGGACACCATGAACCAACTCTTTGCGGCATACGCTCGCGGAAAAGAGTCGCTGGAACTGATGACGATCTTAGGTGAAGCCGCTCTCAGCGATATCGACCTGATGTACGCAAAATTCAGCCAGGAGTTTGAAAAACAGTACGTATCGCAGGGCTATGAAAAGGACAGAACCATTGAAGAAACGCTGAACCTGGGCTGGGAGCTTCTGAAACTCCTGCCGAAGAGCGAACTGAAGAGAATTAAAGACGAGTACATTGAGAAGTATTTAGGGTAGGTGAGGCATCATGGCTGAAAGAATGAATGTAAATCCTACCCGTATGATGCTGACGTCTCTGAAAAAGCGGCTAAAAACAGCTACTCGCGGTCACAAGCTGCTCAAAGATAAGCGTGATGAGCTGATGAAGGAATTTCTGGAACTGGCACGGGAAAACGGAAGACTTCGTAAGGAGGTTGAGGCGGCCCTTGCCGGCGTGTATCGGAATTTCTCTGTGGCAAGCGCCATGATGAGTCAGGAGGTTATGGAAGAATCCCTGATGTTTCCCAAGCAGGGTGTTCTGCTGGAAGTGGGAAACAAGAACATCATGAGTGTAGATGTTCCTGTCTTTGGCTTTAAGACCACGGCGGAAGATCCGACCAATATTTTCCCTTACGGCTTTGCCCGAACTTCGGGAGAATTGGATAACGCAGTAGCCGAACTGGCGGATTTATTTCCGGCGCTTCTGGAACTGGCTGCAAAGGAAAAGCAGACACAGCTTCTGGCAGCGGAGCTGGAAAAGACCCGCCGCCGCGTAAATGCTTTGGAATATGTCATGATTCCAAAACTTCAGGCAACCATCAAGTATATACAGATGAAGCTTGATGAAAACGAGCGCGGAAACCAGACCAGACTGATGAAGGTCAAGGATATGATGCTGGAAGAAACCCTTGCTGAGAAGAGAGCGAAAGATGCGGCGGTTTTTGGCGCTAAATGAAAATGGATTAGGAATAAAGAACACCTCGGCAAGATTTTGTTGCCGGGGTGTTTTACTGCAAAAATCATATTTGTTAAAGGTAAAGTTCCAAAAAGGAAAATGAAAATGCAGAGGTCTCGAATGTTTGTGCGGCAAAGTACATTTGAGAAAATGTTTTTGATAACGCTGCAACGTGAGGATTTTTTTGCAGCTGTGTGAACGTATATCCAAAGACTGGAATAGAACATACGCCTTGTAGTAAAGCTGTCTCCTTCAGAAACTCTACAAATAAGCTCCACTCTTTTCCTTCTGCTAAAACCGGCGTTTCCGATGGAACTGTAAAAGGAATACGTTCATAGGAGTTTTCGGCTTTTTTTGCTTTTGTGGGAGTTCCTAAGCAGAGATAAGAAAGACCTTCGTTAAGGAACTTTCCGGTAGCGCAATCATCAAAGGCAGATAAATATTCCTGTTTAGGTATTCCAACAGCGTAGGGTTCATTCGCCTCGGTTTTGGAGCGGTTTACAGACAAATAAGCTTTACGTAAGGTATGGCCATCAATTGGATCTATTTTTGTCACATATACATTGTCGCACAGCATAGAAGGTACAGTGAAGGTATCTGCAAAGCGCATTTTCGCTAGTGAAAATTGAAGCGCAATATGATTTATGATAACTAAAGATTCTTGTTTCATGGTCTCTTAAATGTGCCGTTGACAGCTTCTCTGGAAATCGGACCGGCAGTTGTAGTAACTTTAATATTCTTCACTCGAATCAGTACTTCTTTTACGGAAGAACCAGTGTACATGGTTTTATCATTTACGAGCGTTTTAGTTGTGCCGATTGATGGAATGTCAATTGTTGCGCTGCTTAACAGTTTATGATTAAGCAAATTAGCATCCCAAATTTCAATGTCAGCGTGATAGCTTGTCAATATTGAATGAGAACATGTAATGCCGACTCCAAAAGTAATATTAGAGCCTTTCCAGCTATGAACTTTAAAGTAGCCTTGGTAAGTCGCAATGGAAGATGGCCTGATATCTGAAGGAAGCTTCAAATTTCCATCGAACATTGGCACAATGACAGGTGCAGCCTCATCATCTGAAATAAGGATTGCAGTTCTCATTTCGGATTCTGAGTCTGTGAAAGCAATCTCTGAAAAATTGCAATCAGTTTTTGTACATTCCTCCGTGACAGAGTCAGCAAAAGAAGTACATGTCATGCTAAGAATTAGAATAGTAACAACAGTTAAAATGATGTGGAATTTTGTTTTGTTTTTCATGATTTTAGTCCTCCTTTATTTTAATAAAATCCTTATATATAAAATATAACATTAATTTAAAATTGTCAATCGTATTTCAGAAAATATAAAATATATAGAAAGATATATAAAATTGGGAATTTGCGGTTAAAATATACCTTTTGCTGTACCTGTGACAGAGTTATCCAAAAGCGTTATTTTTGTCAACGAATTTCTTGAAATATAGTGACTATAGTGACAGGCTAGCGGAAAACTGTCGCAGTTGTCACGATTTGAGGGAAAATGGAGTTGGAATTCGTTTATTTTGGTGACAAAACGGAGGCAAATTCGAAAATCTGTCACAGACTGAGCGAGAACCGTCGAAAGCGGCCATTGAAAAAATCGCAAAGTTGTGATAGCATGGTTTAGTGATATATGAAGAGGGAAAGGCAGGGAAGTCGTTTTGAATCAGACAGAATTTGTTGAAGAATTAAAGAGTGTGACGGGAAGCGCGGCGAAGCAGCCGGAGCGGCTTAATAACAGACTGGGACTTTACTATCTGGATTGTAATATTGAGGAAAAGTGGATTGAACTGGGATTTGATGTAGGGGAGTGGAGTAAGAACCCATCAGGTGATGTTCACGGCGGTGTCATTTGTAGTCTCTTCGATACGGCTACAGGCATGGGCGCTGTGGCGCTGACCCAGAAGAATGTGACAACGATAGATCTTTCTGTCAGTTTTTTGAAACCTTTTAACGGTACGCAGTACGTGTTCCATATCGATTATAACAATGTGGGGCGGCGCATGGTCAGAACCATCGGAAAAGCATATGACAGACAGAGCGGAAAGCTCTGTGCAACTTCCATGAGCAGTTTTATGGTAATCGGAGAGCGAAGCGAAGCCATGAGAGTGTAGGCATTTTTGTCAAAATAAAAAACTCGAAGGAAATGAGAGTATCTTTTCTTCGAGTTTTCTGTTTTTTGGAGTTTCTTTGTAAAAGTTTAGTCTTCTAAGAAATATCTGCGAAGGCCAACGGTGTGCTTGCCGTATTCGATGGCTTCTTCAGGGCAGCCGCAGATACATGCCATGCAGTGGGTGCAGCTACCGCCCCAGGAAGGCTTTCCGTCTTTGATAATGATGTTATTGAGCATACAGCTTTTGGCGCAAGCGCCGCAGCCGGTACATCTTTCAGTGGTATGGAATTTTTTGTCAGAAATAACCATCTTATAAAAAGTCTTGTTGACTATGCCGCTTTTTAGCTTGTCGATGGCAGTAATATTGCATGGCGGAAAGGCTTCTCTGTGGCGAATTGTCTCTGCCGCACGGGCAATTTTCTTATCAGCGGCAGTGATAATTCTTTTCTCTGTTTCTTCATCGGGTGCACGGAAGATAGCAATGTAATTTTCTGGCATTTTTATACCCAATACCCCTCGATATTGAAATCCTTTGCGAGCGCAAAAAGCTTTGATGCCTTTCTCGGCATTTCCGATTTCATCTCCGCAGTTCATGACAAAATAGCAGTCAGTGCTTCCGGAAAAAGTACTTTTATTTAAAAATTCCTCAAAGATGTGAGGCATTTGCCACGCATAGACTGGACAGACGAAGATGTAGGCTTTTTCCGAATGGAAGTCGCCGACTTTGTTTTCTTTAATATAGGAAACGGCGGAGATGCAGTCGTCGTCCAGAATTTTTGCTAGCTGCTGCGCCAGATGGCGACTGTTTCCGGTGCCGGTGAAATATATAATCATAGTATTCGTTCCTTTCTGGGGGTTTTCTAGTATCATAACACAGGTCTTGGACTGGAACAAGTCGGACTGATTTATCTTTCTTTACAACTTTCTAACATGTTTTTGTTATAATAGATCCATAACGAGAAAGAAAGCAGGGAGGCAAGATGGCGAATATTCTCATAGTTGAAGACGAAAAGGCAATCAGCGACTTGATTGTATTGAATTTGAGGCTGGCAGGACATGTGTGCCAGCAGGCATTTGACGGCAAAGAAGCGGCTGCCGTGATGGAGCAATGGCAGCCAGCGCTGATTTTACTGGATGTGATGCTGCCTGAAAGAGATGGTTTTTCGCTGATGGAACAAAAGGTATTTGGAGAAAAACCTGTAATTTTTCTCACGGCGAAAGACTCCACCGCAGATAAGGTGAAAGGGCTGAATCTTGGTGCTGACGATTATCTGACAAAACCTTTTGAGGCGGTGGAGTTGCATGCACGGGTGGAAGCAGTTTTGCGACGGACAGGCAGTGCGCAGCGGGTATTTGAAATTGGACGAACTGTGGTTTATCTGGATCAGCGAACGGCTGCGGTGGACGGCGGGACAGTAGAACTGACCAACAGAGAATTTGAACTGCTGGAGGTGCTGATTCAAAACCGCAATATCGCATTGTCCCGCGAAAAACTTTTGAATCTGGCGTGGGGCTATGACTATTTTGGCGACACCCGCACTGTGGACGTGCACATCACAAAACTGCGGAAGAAGCTGAAACTGGAAGATTACATTAAGACGGTATATAAGCATGGGTACCGTCTGGAGGTGCGATAATGAAATTTTGGCAAAAAATCTTTTTAGGCACGCTGCTCATTTTCGTGATTGCTTTTGATGCCGGCGTATATATTTTGACCAGCCGCGTCTATGATTTTAACAGGGAGAGAGAGACGAATAACAGCATTCGTGAGCAGAACGTCATTTTATCCTCGGTTACCGGCAGAATTTCTAATGCGGAAACTGTTTATGGAGATGCCGCTTGGAACGAGGACCGGCTGACTGCCCTTTTGCAGCCTCTTGGGGAGTACTATAAACCTCAAGGGGTTGTCTTGGCATTGTATGAAGAAGATACAGCGATTTATGGGGAATTGGAAGTGCCTGCGCTAAAGCTTCTGCACCTTTCGGATACGGAACATAAAAACACCATGGACGGAATGTGGGAAGGCAGGAGATATGTCTTTGTCGCATCCAAAATTCCAGATTATCCTCATTTAACGCTGGTCTACGGACGAGATATTAGCCAGCTGGACGGATTTCGTAAAGAGGTCAGCCGCATGTTCCTGATTCTGAATCTGGCGGTTATAGCCGCAATGGCAGCTGCCATTTACTTCCTGCTGAGACACATGACAAAGCCTATCGATCAGCTACATTTAATGACAGCTGAAATTGCAGGGGGCGCCTATAACAAGAGAGTTGACCTGCGCAGAAGTGATGAGTTTGGGCAGCTTGCGCAGAATTTTAATCAGATGGCGGAATCGATTGAAGAAAATATGGCGCAGCTTGCACAGGCAGCGTCTGACAGACAGCGGTTTATCGATGATCTGACTCATGAGATGAAAACCCCAGTCACATCGATTTTAGGTTATGCGGAGTATCTGCAAAAGGTCAACACCACGGAGGAAGAGCGGGAACTTGCCGCAGAGCATCTGTATGATGCGGCGCTTAGGCTAAAGAATTTGTCGGAAAAGCTGCTGGCACTGGCTTATTTGCGCGGGGAGCAAATTCAGCTTGGGAAAGTCAATGTGGCGGAGTTGTTTGAAGCCTTAAAGGCTGCAATGAGTCCAATTCTGGCAGAGAGAGGGCTAACCTTGACGATGCAGGCAAATATTTCTGAACTTGAAGGTGATGAAGTCTTGCTTCTTTCCATGCTTGCAAATCTTGTAGAAAATGCTGCAAAAGCATCTTTGCCTCAAGGCAGAATTACGGTTTGCGCCTGCAGGCAGGCTGGCTGCCGGGTGCTTTGGGTGCGAGACGAAGGTCATGGAATGAAAGCAGATGAAATTCAGAAAATCACAGAGCCTTTTTACCGGGTGGACAAGTCTCGTTCCCGCAAATTGGGCGGCGTAGGTTTGGGGCTTAGCATTGTCTCTCAAGTTGCGGAACTTCACGGTGCAAAGCTGGAAATTGAATCTGCGCCGGGGAACGGAACCACGGTGCGGATATGTTTTACAAGTTGATAATCATTTCATATTAAAGCGGAAATCTTCTGAAGCTAGACTATTTACTGTAGAGCACAGAGGTTGGAGGAAAGGAACAATGCAATACAAAGATAGGAGCGGAAAAGCTGTCACGACTGTGCTTATATGTATCCTGCTGGGCTTTAGCTTTTTCGTAATGCCGCCGGTACTGGCGGCTGTACCCGGTAATTCAAGGATACAGTCGGTATCGTTGAATCAGACGAATTTAGGAGCAGCAGAAGCTGTACAGACTGCGGATATAAATGCAGTTTCAAAGAAAACAGCCGTGGAGTCTGCAATTGCAGCCCTGAAAGAACAAGGTTTTGATATGAGGGAACTGAAAAGCCAGCCGGTTGAGGTGCGCTATATTGCAGAAAGTGCCCCTGCGGGGGATCCCGTTTGGGCGGTCATCTTTCGCAGCGATGAAAAAGGATATGCCTACGTATTTGGCGATGATATCAACAGCGAAAGCAGGAAAAAACTTGCAGCCTTAGGAAGGGTGGAAGACTGCACTGGTGCAGATGGGACGCCGGGCATTCGTGCTTACTACAGCTATACCAGATACACGTTGGTGGAAATCAATGCATTTAGCGGTGCATATATACGCCACGGAAATTCCGTTGCAGCGTATGGAGAAGCGCTGAATTTGGAGGAAACTCACTGGTTGCCGTCCAGTGAGGAAGATTGGACGCGGCAACTAGAAAAGCAAAACGCATTGGAGAAGAGTATGGAGTAATCCTATGAGAGGGGGATTTGTGATGAAGGAGAGTAAAAATAAAAAGACTGCCTGGATTTTTCTTGTTATAGCTTTGGCATTAGGAATTTTGAGCGGATGCAGCACTTTTGACGCCGGTTTTGATAAAGCCGGCAAGACGCAAGTTATGCCAGGACTGGAAGAAGAGCAGCCGCAGAATTTCACCATAAAACCGGAGCAGCTTGGCGAGATGGGAGAGCCTGTGGGCACTTACGATGTGCAAAACGGAGAAGTCGTTACCGATGCACTGTTTTACACAGTCAATGAGGTGCAGCTAGTGGATACACCACAGGAGATAAATCTGAGCCCAGAGGAACTGCTGCTTGACGGTGTGTCGGAGGAACTGATGGATGCAAACGGGAAGCTGAAGGAAAGTGTAAAGCTTTTGATGGTTGCGCTGACTGTGCAGAATGTACGGGCAGAGCCCGAGCGAAATATCACAAGCCTGGATATTCTCTGTGCAAACGGTGAGACAGAATTTTATGAACTGTATCCGACAAGTCCGGTGTATTTCTCCTGTCCGAGCGGGAAAAGAACGGCAGACGGCTGGAAGGATTACTACAAATACAGATTGCCTATCGGTCGAGAAAAAAATGTGAAGGTCTGTTGGTATGTGGATACACAGTGCTATGATCCGAAAAATCTGTATTTGACATTTGGATTTGATGAACTGCAAAAGTACATCAAATTGGTTTTTTAGGGGGGGTGAAGGGGATGCTTTGGAATATAGTAAAGCTGGAATGTAAAAAAGCGATTTGCAATAAGTTTTTTATTCTTGTTGTAGTCATTGGTATTGGTATCACTTTTTTGAGTCTGATCCCCAGTCTGGAGAGCTATCTGCAGGATATGGAAGCGCACCTACGGATTTCGGAGGAGTTCGGACTGCGCAATCCTCTGATGCCTATGGAGACCCTGTTTAACCACTGGATTGGCGGAGAACCGCACTCTACAGGCTCGCAGGATTATTTCTTGCTGTTTCCTCTTTTGATTTCGATTCCTTACGGGTGGTCTTACTGTGCTGAGCGGCGCAGCGGCTACGAAAAGAATGTAGTCATCAGGACGGGCAGGCTGCGGTACTACTTTGCTAAATATCTGGCGCTGTTCTTATCTGGCGGTCTTGCTATGGTGCTGCCGCAGCTGTTTAACTTTCTTCTTGCCGCTATGTTTTTTCCTGCAGTCACGCCCAGTGCAGTGTATGATACGGCGTATGGCATCAGCGCATCGTCTTTTATGTCGATGCTGTTTTATACCAGACCATTTCTATATGTGATCTTGTATCTTTTCATTGATTTTCTGCTCTGCGGTCTTATTGCGTGTCTGTGCTTTGTTCTGTCTGTTCTCGTGAAAAGGCCTGTGATGGTTACGCTGCTGCCCTTCTTTCTGCTGCTTGGCTTTAGCTATCTTTGCCAATCGTTTGTCTATCGGTCCAGCACGGTAATTTATACGGAACTGTCGCCTATGACGTTTTTGCGGGCTACTCCTGCGACATACGATACCAATGGATTTGTAGTCTTTGGCTGGGCAGCGGTGCTGTTTCTGCTGACTTTTTTACCAGTGGTACTAAGGGGGATCCGTCATGAAATATATTAGATTGCTTTGCTTTGATCTGGTGCATGGGCTTTTACAAAAGCCGCTGCTCTTTGCAGTGCCTGTTATTATCTGCTTGACCTCATGTCTGGATTTAAGCGCCCGCACTGCGGCTTTCGCCAGTATGGATTACTTCGGCGATGAGATCAAGGCGAGCTTTGGGGACTTTGTCATGTACATTTACGGAGGGCTGGGACCATTTCCGGAGCTGAGCGATTCGCCGGTGCGCTGGGCGGCAGTATTTCTTGTCCTTTGCTTTCTGACGCTGCAGTATCCCTATCAGGACATGCAGGGCGTGGGACAGCAGATTCTCATAAGAACAAAGAGCAGAACGGCATGGTGGCTGTCCAAATGCAGCTGGAATTTGCTCAGTGCTGCTGTTTATCACAGCATGATTTTCCTCACCGCCGGCCTGTTTTGTGCAGGAAGTAAGAACGCAGTTTTCACGGGAAAAATCCATAAGGCACTACTTTACGAGGTGTTTCGAGTGGAAAAATCGCAGATGGCGCAGGATGTCGAACCATGGTCCTTTGCAATGCTGTTTGTGCCGGTTTTTGTTTCCTTTGGAGTGAGCCTTGCACAGATGGTGCTGTCACTGTATCTAAAGCCTGTGTTCGGTTTTTTCGGGGTGGCGCTGATCATGGTTTCTTCGGCGTATTGTGCTTCGCCGTACCTGATTGGAAATTATGCTATGACGATGCGCTACGAAGAGGTTGTCACATCTGGTGTCAGTCAGATGACGGGCTTAGTACTTTGTTTGATCATGATATTTGGCTGCATAGTGATAGGATGCTGGAGCTTTCATCGCTATGATATTTTGAATAGAGATTAAAGAGCGTGGGAGGAATTTTGAATGGCAAGGATGGAATTAAAAAACGTATCGAAGGTTATACATAAACAGCCGGTGATAGAGGATGTTACCATGCTCATGGAATCGGGGCATATCTATGGGTTTCAGGGGGTCAACGGTTCTGGGAAAACTATGCTGATGCGACTTCTCTGTGGGTTAATTCGCCCAACCTGCGGCAGTATAGAAATAGACGGAAAGTGCCTGGGAAGGGATATAACTTTTCCGGAGAGTCTGGGGTTATTTTTGGAAAATGCGGCTTTTCTGGACGGCTATTCGGGATTTAAAAATTTGAAAATGCTGGCAGGGCTGCAGGGTCAAATCTGCGATGAGGAAATCAGGTGCGTACTGGATGCTGTAGGGCTTTCTGATGCTGCAGAGAAAAAATATCGCAAATATTCTTTAGGCATGAAGCAGCGGCTCGGTATTGGAGCGGCAATCATGGAGAAGCCGGATATTGTTGTTTTGGATGAGCCGACCAATGCTCTGGATACGGAAGGCATTGCACGAGTCAAAGAAATTCTGACAAGTGAAAAGGAGCGAGGCGCCCTGGTGGTCATTTCGTGCCACGATGGAGTAGTTCTGCAGGAACTGGCGGATGAAATTTTTGTGTTGGAGTCAGGTCGATTGAAAGCGCATCTGCACAGCAGTGATTTTAGCGATTTTGCGCAGGGGAGAAGGGAGCTTAAGCAATGAAAAAGGTTGTGATAGTGCTGCTGGCTGTTGTTTTGGCGATAGGAGGGGGACTTAGAGTTTATACAGTGAACCGGTCTGTGGATGTCCCTGTGATCCAGATGTTTTCAAAGGGAGAAGAGGTGCCGGTCGGCAAGGATTTTTTTAGCTATGCCGATGAGGATATGGACGGTTATATAGTTACAGTGCTGGACGCAGAACTGCTTTCTGCGACAGATTTTCTGAAAACTTATCACGCAGAAGCAAAGGCGCAACTTCTGGGGATTTTTACCGACTATATCTATACGGTGCACGTGCGTATCGCCAACAGAGATAATCCTCATACGGGGGAAAAGGGGATTTCGCTACAGCAGTATATGCTCTGTGGAACTGACTATATTTTGAGCCTTGAGGAAAGCTGTTTTCTGATAGCAAATCCAAAGATGCCGGGGTCTTCATTTTCTATGAAAAAGGGCACTAGTATGGAATTGCTGCTGACCTTTGACGTCATGTCTCAGACGGTCAGTGTAGAGCATCTGACAGAGGATGTTCCCAAACTGCTGATTAGTCAGTATCCTCATCAGAAAATGATTGAATTGGATTAGATTTGCTTTTGAGCCGGGGATGTCTCAAAATTAGTTTTGTCGCTCCTGCACCATTTTCCTTTAAAATACCGGAAATGGTGCATATGCAAAGAGGCTGTCTCATTTTATATGAGACAGCCTTGGTTTTGTTGTGTTTTCCGGCATTAATTCTGTCTTTTCGGCGGAAGGTATGGTATACTTTTATTAACGAGAAAAGAAAGTGAGAATTAAATGAATTATAATGAATCAATGATTGACAAGAGGATACTGAAAGGCCTGGATGAGATGGGTTTTGTTGAAATGACGCCGATTCAGGAGATGGCGATTCCGGTGCTTCTGGAAGGAAAGGACATCATCGGGCAGGCGCAGACTGGAACCGGCAAAACGGCAGCTTTCGGTATCCCTATGATAGAAAACCTTCGCAGCAAAGCTAGCGGTGTGCAGGGACTGATTCTCTGTCCAACTAGAGAACTCGCCATTCAGGCCTCGGAAGAACTGAAAAAAATGGCAAAACATGTGCCTGGTGTAAAAATTGGCGCTATTTACGGCGGACAGGATATTGAGAAGCAGTTCCGCCTTCTCCGCGGAAAACTTTCCATCGTAGTTGGCACGCCGGGGCGTGTGATGGATCACATGCGTAGAGGTACTTTGAAGCTGGACGCTTTGCAAATGCTGGTACTTGACGAAGCGGACGAGATGCTGAACATGGGCTTTCGTGAGGACATCGAGACCATCTGTGAGGCGATTCCTGCGGAGCGGCAAACGGCGCTGTTTTCGGCGACCATGCCTGATGAAATCATGGAAATTACAGGAAAATATCAGCGAAATGCTTTGCATATACACGTGCCCCAGGAGGAAATGACCATTCCTCTCGTCAAGCAGACCTATTATGTGGTAAAAGGAAGGGAAAAGGATACTTCCCTCTGCAGGCTTCTGGACTATATGTCACCGAAGCGGGCGCTGATCTTCTGCAATACTAAGCGGAAAGTCGACCAATTGACTTTGATTTTGAAGGGAAAAGGCTACTCGGCAGAGGCTTTGCACGGGGATTTGTCTCAGCATCAGAGAGATCGGGTCATGACCCTTTTCAGAAGTGGAAAGCTGGAGCTTTTGCTGGCGACGGATGTTGCGGCAAGGGGCATCGATGTAGACGATGTGGATATGGTGTTTAACTACGACATGCCTCAGGATATGGAGTACTATGTGCACCGAATCGGCAGAACCGGTCGCGCAGGCAGAAAGGGGAAGGCGATTTCCCTGATTACGCCGCGGGAGAAGTACAAAATTCGCTCCCTGGAGGATTACTGCAATACGAAGATTAAGGAAAAGGATATGCCGACGGCGGCAAGTGCTTTGACTGTCAAAGCGTACAAATCGGTGTCGGATGCTGTGGAATATTGTGAGGGCAAAGACCTGACTCCATATATGAAAATCGTATATAAACGATGTGTAGACGATGGGCTGGATCCGCTGGAAGTGGCGGCAGCCTTTTTGCGCATGAATCTGGGAGAAATTGAACCAGAGTCAGAGCAGGAACCTTCAGAAAAACGACGCCTGCGAGAAAAAAGTCACCGTAATGATAAAGGAAAAGGTGACAATGAATCGGGCGAAAAAAAGCGTCGAGGCGAAAAATCTGCGCGAGGTGTAAAGGAAAAGCGTAAGGCGGAAAAGTCCGGCAAGGGTTCTTCCGCAAAGAGCAAGAAAGGTAAAAAAGATGGAAAAAGGACAAATCGTTCAAATCAAAATAGAGGACATGACAAACGAAGGGCAGGGGCTCGGAAGAAGTAATGGCTTTGCGATCTTTGTAAAGGGCGCTGTGGTCGGCGATCTTGCAGAAGTGGAGCTTACTAAGGTAAAGAAGAACTACGCCTTCGGAAAGCTGCTTCGCCTAGTGGAGCCGTCACCGGACAGGATTACGCCAATGTGCGAATATAGCAGTCAGTGCGGCGGCTGCCCTTACAGCAATCTTTCCTATGAGGCGCAGCTTGCACTCAAGGAAAAGCAGGTGCGCGATAAGCTGGTACGGCTGGGCGGAATTTTGGAGCCAGAGATGGAGTCGATTATCGGTATGGAGGAGCCTTTTCGCTATCGGAACAAGGCTTCTATGCCTGTTTGGACCGGCGGCATTATCACCCGCAAAGGCGGTATCGTGGAGAATTTGGGCGAGCCGGCGGTGGGCTTTTATCGTGCAAAGAGCCACGAGGTAGTGGACTGCTACGACTGTCTGATTCAGTCAGCGCCTGCTATGGCAGCGGCGGAGGCTTTGCGTCAGTTTATGGAAAGCGACCATATTACGGCTTACGACCCCAAGTGGGAAAAGGGTTTAATGCGCCATCTGGTGGTGAAAACTGCCCGTGGCACCGGCGAGGTGATGGTAGTGCTGGTCATCAACGGCAAAGGGATTCCTAATGCTGCCAAGCTGGTGGAAATGCTGGATGATGCCATTTATGAACTGCCGGTATCCGATGACGGCGTGGAATACAGCTTGGAGAGCGTGGTCATCAGCGTCTGCAAAGGTAAAAACGGCGCGATGCCGGGCAGTGTTATGGGGGAGGAGTTGATTACCCTTGCCGGAAAACCTGTCATCAATGAGGAAGTGGGCGGTCTGGTCTTTGAAATTTCACCTCATTCTTTTTATCAGGTGAACCCAGTGCAGATGGAGAGGCTCTACGCCAAAGCCATGGAATATGCTAATCTTTCCGGCGAGGAGACGGTGCTGGATCTTTACTGCGGCGTGGGCACCATCGGGCTTTTTGCGGCAAGGCAGATGGAGGAGGCTTATATGGCGCGCCACGATGGCGTGCTGGATTATGACAAAGTGGGTCGCGTCATCGGTATCGAGTCGGTCAAAGGCGCCGTCCTCGACGCTAACCGCAATGCGGTCATCAATCACATCGTCAATGCCAGATATGTGTGCGGCCGTGCCGAAGAAGAACTGCCGAAGCTGGTCTCGGGCGAAGGCGTTGCGGCGGACGATGCCGGACTTCGGGTGGAAAAAGCCGACGTGGTGATTTTGGATCCGCCCCGTTCCGGCTGTGATGAAACGTTGCTGGAAACTGTGGTTTCTGTGGAGCCTGAGCGAATCGTCTATGTGTCCTGTGATCCGGCTACCCTGGCGCGGGATGTGAAATATCTGGGCGAGCATGGGTATCGGTTTGAGAAGGGCACGCCGGTGGATATGTTTCCTTGGGGCGTGCATTGTGAAGCCGTAACCCTGCTTACTAGGACCGAAGGGACGCGGTAAGCAGCGGTACGTCTCATGCAAAGTCTGCCCAACAAAGCGAGCGAAGTGAAGGAGGATTGGGTGCAGACGACTGCGGAAGTTGTGACGAAGCTGGTGAGGGTAGAAAGGGCGCGGTAAGCAGGGTGACAAAGGGGACGTTTTAAGATGATTTCATGACTTGAGAACAGGAGGGTAAGTATGATGGAGGATTTAACAAATTCGAGGCTGGACAGGTAAAGTATATTAAATAATGAAATTGCCATAGAGGAAATACAGCGGAAGTCAGGAATTGACGGTATTTTATGGGATGGGAAAATCTTTGTAACTCGAGAAATAACAGCCAATTTTTTTGAAGTCGATATAAGAACAATTAGTCGCTATTTGGAGCAATACGGAGAAGAACTTACTGAAAATGGATATCAGGTGCTCCGGGGTAAGAAATTGAAAGATTTTTTAGAGTGTGCAAAGGATTCTGGTAAGGACATTTGTGTCCCTACCAAAACTAAGGTGCTCGGAGTATTTGATTTTCGTGCATTTTTAAATATGGCGATGCTTTTATCTGAAAGTGATAAAGCAAGAGCACTGCGACAATTGATGTTAGATATAGTTAGTGACCTTATTAACCGAAAAACAGGTGGTGGAACGAAATATATCAATCAGAGGGATAAAGATTTTGTTTTTTCCTCAATATAAAAACACGATACAATAAAACCTTAACGGACGATATGATGAGAGAGTTTGGATGTATGGAATTTTGATTTCATACAGGTACTGGGGGACAATAAACTAGTTGCAGCCAGAGATAGCTGAGATTGTGGAAATGCCGAGTGAAGTGTATTATAAACAATGCTGTTAGTACATTATAAAACTGTGTACAACTGGAAACCTAATAGGCCATGAGGTGCTACAGTATATTGAGAGATGCGGTAATGTATGAATATCTTGTCATTGAGAGAAAAACTAAATTTTATTCATGTAGCGAATGATGGTACTGCTTGTGTAATTTTGAAGCGAGTGCAGATTTGTATTATACGATAATGCTGAAATGGCGAATACTATTGCATCCTAGGAAATATTGTCTTATAATAAAACAAAGATTGAGATTCAGGAAAGTTATTTTGAATATTGCTAATGTGATTAAAGTGTTGTATTTGAAATATAAAACAATAGACATAGTAGTTTTATATGGAAGATAACGCGACAGAATGAAACTATCATATAAAAAGTTATGGGTAAAACTGGTAGAACTAGATATGAAGAAAACAGAGCTTGCCAAGAAGGCGGGAATTAGTTCTACATTTGTAGCAAAGCTTGGCAAGGTGTTTAAACCACTATATATATGCAAGTAAGTATATGTAAGTATCTCGATTGTGGGACATTCTAATATTGTGGAAATAGTCCTAGATTAATCTTCAAAGGAGGAAAACTAAAATGGCAGATAAAAATACAGCTACAATTGGCTTTGAAAAACAGATATGGAATGCTGCTTGCGTTCTTCGAGGGAACATGGATGCATCAGAATATAAAAATGTGGTTCTGGGATTGATTTTTTTGAAATATATTTCAGACCGATTTGATGAAAAATATATGGCTTTAGTAGAAGAAGGAGACGGATTCGAGGAAGATATCGATGAATATACTTCTGAGGGTATCTTCTTTGTACCAGCTGGTGCACGTTGGAGTGAGATTGCAGCAAAAGCACATACTCCGGAAATCGGAACGGTGATCGATGATGCCATGCGTGCCATCGAAAAAGAAAATAAGCGTTTGAAGGATATTTTGCCTAAGAACTTTGCACGTCCGGAGCTGGACAAGCGTAGACTTGGTGATGTTGTGGACCTGTTCACCAACATCCAGATGATTGAACACGGTAGTGAAAAAGATATCTTGGGCCGTACCTATGAATATTGTCTTTCTATGTTTGCAGAACAGGAAGGAAAACGTGGTGGTGAATTCTTTACGCCTTCATGCGTAGTACGTACTTTGGTGGAAGTCTTGAAACCTTTCAAGGGACGAGTATATGACCCTTGTTGTGGTTCAGGTGGTATGTTTGTTCAGTCTGCGAAGTTTGTTGAGAATCACAGTGGTAATATCAGCAATATTTCTATCTATGGTCAGGACTCAAACCCTACTACATGGAAGATGGCGCAGATGAATCTTGCAATCCGTGGAATTGAGCCAGATCTTGGAACATATGCAGCAGATACTTTCCTTGATGATCGTCACCCAACCTTACGTGCAGATTATATTATGGCCAATCCGCCATTTAATCTTTCTGATTGGGGATTGGATAAACTAAAAGAAGATCAGCGTTGGAAGTATGGAACACCACCAGCAGGAAATGCCAACTTCGCATGGCTTCAGCACATGATTTTTCATCTTGCACCAGCAGGCCGTATTGGTATGGTATTAGCGAATGGTTCACTTTCTTCTCAATCAGGCGGAGAGGGTGATATTCGTAAGAATATTATCAATGCTGATTTAGTTGAGTGCATTGTTGCAATGCCAACGCAGCTTTTTTATACCACGCAGATTCCGGTTTCACTCTGGTTTATCAATAAACAGAAAAAACAGTCTGGAAAGACGCTGTTCATTGATGCACGCAAGATGGGAACAATGGTAAGCCGTAAACTTCGAGAACTTACCGATGACGATATCAAGAAAATTTCTGACACCTATGAAGCTTTTGTGGATGGATCACTTGAGAATGTGAAAGGCTTCTGTGCTGTAGCTGATACGGCAGAAATAGAAAAGCAGGATTATATTCTTACTCCAGGCAGATATGTGGGTATCGAAGAGCAGGAAGATGATAGCGAGCCGTTTGAAGAAAAGATGGATCGTCTGACATCGGAGCTTTCAGAATTGTTCACCAAGAGTCATGAGTTGGAAGCCGAAATAAGAAAGAAGCTGGGGGCGATTGGGTATGAAATATAAATTGTCTGAGCTGATGGATGTCATTGGTGGAGGCACACCTAAAACATCAAAGCCAGAATATTGGAATGGAAATATACCTTGGTTATCAGTTAAGGATTTTAACAATGATAGACGTTATGTCTATCAAACGGAAAAGAACATCACAAAAGAAGGATTAGAAAATTCATCAACAAAGTTGTTAGACAAGGGAGACATGATTGTTTCGGCGCGTGGTACAGTTGGAGAGATTGCAAGCATTCCTTACCAGATGGCATTTAATCAATCTTGCTATGGACTAAGAGCAAAAGAAGATTTAATTGCAAGCGACTTTTTGTATTATCTCATCAAACATAATATTGATATTTTAAAGAAGCAAACTCATGGATCAGTATTTGATACTATCACAAAGGATACATTTGATGGTATTGAAGTGGACATTCCAGATCTCGATGAGCAGAAGAGGATAGCCTCCTTGCTTTCAGATTTGGATAATAAGATTGAATTAAATATAAAAATAAATGAGAATTTACTTCAGCAAGCATTAGCAATTTATAAAGCTTGGTTCTGCGATTATGTGCTTTCAGATGGAGTACTCCCTGAAAGTTGGCATGTTACAACAATTGATGCACTCTCCAGCTTAGTTACCAGAGGTATTGCCCCTAAATATGATGACAGCAGCAATCAAATAGTTCTTAACCAGAAATGCATCCGAGATCACACCATTGATGTTTCTCTCGCTCGACGGCATCTGCCCAAAAAGATTAATGAGAAATGGATCTCCAAAGGTGATCTACTTATCAATTCTACAGGTACCGGAACGTTGGGACGTGTTGCTCAGGTTTGGTTTGATGCAAAAAACATAACTGTAGATTCCCATATAACTTTTGTTCGTCCAAAAGCTCCGATATTACAAAGCTACGTCGGCTTCTGGGGACTCTCTCATGAAGGTGAAATCGAAGCTCAACACACAGGAAGTACAGGACAAACCGAACTACCCAGAGACAGGGTCAAAGCTATGGAACTTCCTTTGCCTGACAGTGTGACCCTTGAAAAATTCAATGCGCTTATCATTCCAATGACCAACGCCATTGTTTCTAATCAAGAAGAAAACACAAGGCTGTATCAGCTTAGAGACACACTACTTCCTAGACTAATGTCCGGTGAACTTGATGTTTCGGATATCAATCTTTAAGCCGCTAAATTCTCATTTAAACTAGAAAGGAATGAATGTATGGGAATGTATGATTTTACATACGCGTTACCTAATGATTTTGATAATCGTGTATATCAATTGCTACAACAATTATATAAAAGTAATGAGTTAGCAAACGCGTTTGCTAATTGCAGATATGAATATGAAGATTTGGGATTGGCGTATTATGCAGGGCTTAAGGGGGATAATTGGAATAAAAACGCCATTGATATGACAATAGAAGGATCTGAAAGTGCCATTTTAGTTTTGAAAAGTAATAAAAGTGCTGTAGAAAACGCTATGTCAAAGGCTCTTAAATCTACAGAGACGGGACTTTTGCTACGAGATACGGTGTATTTAGTATCTGATGATTTTCCTGTTTTTCCTGAAACTAATGAGGAGCGACTTAATGCGGATATTAAATCTTCAGAATTAGTTCTTGCAGATTTAATCAAAGTAGGACAACGTTTGTGTTCAAACGCAACGTACGATGCTAATAGCAGTGAAAATAGTATTAACGATTTTTTTAGAGATACATTATCACTTATGGGATATAACGAAGTAAAGGACCAAACTAGACACGGTATATCTAGCAGTGGAAAGGATGCCGGAGAAGTCGATATACTGATAACAAAAGATGGTAAAGAAGCTGCTATATTTGAAGGATTAAAGCTTTCAAATGTAAATACTGCGTATATTGATAGTCACATTGAAAAAGCAATTACAAATTATAATGCACTTGGTACAGCAACATTTATTGTCTCATATGTTAGTACATCAAATTTTGAAAATTTTTGGAATAAATTTTTAGAATATTTGAAGACTCACAAATTTTCGCTGGATGTCAAAAGAAAACTGCAAAATCTATCTTATCCAAATGCTTCAACGAGAGTGGCAAAGACAGTTCTTTCTCGTGACGGATATGATTTTCCTACATATTTTATAACATTTAAACTTTTAAGATAGTAGATGTGATCTACAAAATACAGGAGGTTGAATATGCCGAGTTTATTTACAGAAGATACATACGAACAAGCAATCATTGAATTGTTTGAAAACATGGGCTATGACCACCTCTACGCTCCGGATTTTGATAGAGATTATACCAGTCCGCTTCTGGATTCTATTCTGAGAGATAGCTTGGTGCGTATCAACCGTGGTCTGCCTGTAGAAGCTATAGATGAGGCACTAGCCAAATTGAAGAATTTTGATACTGGAAGTCTGTTGCAGAAGAATATCATTTTCATGGATTATCTGCAAAATGGTATCACGGTTAAGTTCTTTGTAAAGGGCGAGGAGCAATCATCTATTGTACGCTTGATTGATTATGCAAATGTAAAGAACAACTCTTTCTATGTGGTAAATCAGTTTACGTTTTTAGAAAACGGAAACAACCGTCGCCCGGACATTATTCTATTTATTAATGGATTGCCCCTTGTTTTGATGGAATTGAAGAGCCCGGCTAAGGACGAGGTAGGAGCTGAGAATGCCTACCATCAAATCCGCAACTACATGCAAGATATTCCATCTATCTTTTATTACAATGCAATCTGTGTAATTAGCGACTTGTCTACAAATAAGGCCGGAACTATCACATCCGGATTAGATCGTTTTATGGAATGGAAAACCAAAGACGGTAATTACGAAGATACTGCGTATGCTTCCTTTGAAACCTTCTATGAGGGTATGTTCCAAAAGGAACGTCTGTTGGATATTTTGAAAAATTTTATTCTTTTCTCAGGCGTTAGCAATAGTCGTTTCAAAGTGTTAGCCGGATACCATCAGTATTTTGCTGTTCGCAAAGCGATAGAGAAAGCAAAGGTGGCAACGAAGACCGATGGTAAGGGTGGCGTGTTCTGGCATACACAGGGCTCTGGTAAGTCATTGTCGATGGTATTCTATGCACATTTATTGCAAGATGCATTAGATAGTCCAACTATCGTAGTTATGACAGACCGTATTGATCTGGATGATCAGCTTTATGCACAGTTCTCACAATGCGCAGATTTCTTGCGTCAGACACCGGTACAGGCAGAGAGCAAGGAACATTTGAAGTCACTTCTTGATGGCAGAAGTGCAAATGGAATTATATTTACAACAATGTTCAAGTTTGAACGTGGAGAGAAAGCTTTGTCAGAACGCAGAAACATTGTTGTTATGGCAGATGAAGCACATCGTGGGCAGTATGGTTTTGATGAAAAAATCGTTATGTCAGAGAATGAAAATGGTGAAAAGGAAGCGCATACTGTAATTGGTAATGCTCGTATTATCCATGACGCATTGCCGAATGCTACATTTATCGGATTTACCGGTACACCGATTTCAGCCAAAGATAGAAATACTCGAGAAATTTTTGGTGATTATATCGATGTTTATGATATGACACAGGCCGTGGAAGATGGTGCTACTCGTCCGGTTTATTATGAAAGCCGAGTTGTTCATCTGAAGTTGGATGAGAACACATTAGCGTTAATTGATTCCACTTATGATGTCTTAGAGCAACAATCTGATGCGCAAACGATCGAGAAGAGCAAAAAGATGCTTGGCCAGATGGAAAGCGTACTGGGCGCAGATTCTACGATTGAATCTCTCTGTGATGATATTGTTGAACATTACGAAAAATATAGAGCAAACCTTCTGACGGGTAAAGCCATGATTGTGGCGTATTCTCGTCCGATTGCAATGAAAATCTATCGCCGAATCTTGAAAATTAGACCTGAATGGACGGATAAAGTCGGTGTAGTTATGACTGGCGGCAACAACGATCCGGAAGATTGGAAAGAGATCATCGGAACAAAATCGCACAAAGAAGAGCTCGCAAGGAAGTTTAAAGATAACAATGACCCGATGAAGATTGCCATTGTAGTTGATATGTGGCTCACCGGTTTTGATGTACCTTCTTTGGCTACCATGTATGTGTATAAGCCGATGCATGGTTATAACTTGATGCAGGCTATTGCTCGTGTTAACCGTGTATTCAAGGATAAAGAGGGCGGATTGATCGTAGACTATGTTGGAATTGCATCAGCTTTAAAGGCTGCAATGAAGGAATATACGAAACGCGATCAGTCTAAATACGGTGATATGAACATTGCAAAGATGGCATATCCGAAGTTTCAGGAAAAGCTACAAGTTTGCAAGGATTTATTGCATGGCTTTGATTTTAGCAGATTTATAGGTGGCTCTCCACTTACAATGGCTAAGCTTATTACGGGTGGCGTAAACTTTATTCTCGATGCAAGTGTACCAGAAAGAAAAGATTTGTTCTTGAAGGAAGCCATGCTTTTGAAACAATCACACTCGCTTTGTTCCAGTATGACAACAGAGCAGGAACGCCATGAAGCGGCTTATATGGAGGCTTTGCGTTCTACGGTTATTAAGATCACGTATGGTGGAACAGGTGGGAAAAGTTTGTCGCTTACTGAGATCAATGATCAAATCAATGAACTTTTGAAAGCGGCAGTACAGAGTGAAGGTGTCATCAGCTTATTTGACAGCAGCAAGAGTGGCGGTGAAAATTTCAGCTTGTTTGATCCAGCAGTCCTGGATGAAATCTCTAGAATGAAGGAAAAAAATATAGCTGTCGAGATTTTGAAAAAACTTATGGCTGAGCAAGTGGCTCTTTACAAGAGAACAAATGTGGTACAGTCACAAAAATTCTCGGAGAAGATAGCACAACTGATGAACTCTTATTATAATGGACTAATCACTAATGAAGAGGTTATTAAAGAACTTCTGAAAACTGCAGAAGAGATTGCAAATCTCTATAAAAATGGTCAGGAACTGGGGCTTTCACAAGAAGAACTTGCGTTTTATGATGCTCTTACAAAACCGGAGCATATCAAGGATTTTTATAAGAATGATGAATTGATTGCTTTGACAAGAGAACTTACAGAAATGCTTCGTAAGAATCGCACTATCGATTGGCAGAAGAAAGAAACTGCTAGAGCGCAGATGCGTAAGATGGTTAAGCGACTCCTTAAGAAATATAAGTATCCGCCGGAAGACTATGATTTTGCAATAAGCACAGTAATTAGTCAGTGTGAGCTTTGGACGGATAATGTGGAACCACGAAAAGAGGAAAAACTCTATAAATATGTATCTGAAATAGAACTAAGCAAAGTGGCAGAGGATACGGTTTCTTATGGAGAAAAGAAGTAATGGAGGTGCGATATGGATGCACGTAAAGGCAATATTTATGAGATATTGAACGGAAATAAGCAATTCTTGATTCCGGTTTATCAGAGATTCTACAGCTGGGATATAGATCAGTGTAAACGACTTTGGAACGATATTGTAGAGATGCAGAGAAAAGGTAAAGTGGGCCATTTTGTAGGATCTATTGTTAATATTGCTGAGCAGGCAATGCCAACAGGTGTTCAGAAATACATGATTATTGACGGACAACAGCGAATGACTACCTTAACACTGCTTCTTCTGGCTTTGCGCGATTATGCAATAATGAATCCGAGTGACACAACAATTAATGCTCGTCGTATAGATAATATGCTTCTAAAAAACGAATATGAAAGTGGTGATGAACGATATAAGTTACTGCTGACTGAAACCGATCGAGATATTCTCATAAGCCTCGTTGAGAAAAAGCCAATTGCAGAAGACACTAGATCAAGACTTATTGAAAATTACAATTTTTTTGCTGGAAAACTCGCTGATAAAGAAATTCAGCCTGCAGAGGTATATGAGTCAATTGGAAAATTACAAATTGTTAATATCACATTAGATCGTGCTGTTGACGATGCACAGGCAATTTTTGAAAGTTTGAATTCTACTGGTAAGGAACTTTCTGAATCTGATTTGATTCGTAACTATGTTTTGATGGGATTAGAGCCATCTGAACAAACTTATGTATATGAACATCTTTGGCGGCCTATGGAACAGCTGTTTATCTATGAAACGCAAGGAACGGTAATGGATGCTTTCTTCCGCCATTACTTGACCATGAAACTTTCTCGTATTCCAAAGCAAGGACGTGTATATGAAGAATTTAAATTGTATCATTTGAATTGTGAATTTGGAACTATCAGAGAATTATGTCAAGATTTGCTTGAATATGCAAAATATTATACAAACATTGTATTCAAGCGAAATACTGACACGGATTTAAAGAAGTTATATGAGGACATTATCGATTTAAGAATGGAAGTATCTTACCCGTTCTTGCTGAAAATTCATCATGACTGCGTAGAAGGACTAATTACATCAGATGAACTGAAGAAAATTTTGAAGCTTTGTATTAGCTATGTTCTGAGACGTGTAATTTGTGAGATTCCGACCAACTCAATGAACAAAACATTTGCAACGTTGAAAAATTATATTAGACCAGATGATTATATGAATTCTGTTAAGGCATTTTTCGTGATGCAGGATACATATAAAGAATTCCCGGATAACGATAAGTTTGAAGGTGCATTTGAAAGCCGTGATATTTATAATATGCGTGCTAGAAACTATATTCTTAGTCGTTTGGAAAACTTTGAAAACAAAGCGCCAATTATAATAGAGAATTACACCATTGAGCATATTATGCCGCAGAACAAAAATCTTTCTTCAGAGTGGCAAGCTGATCTTGGTGCCGAGTGGCAGGAGATTCAAAAAAAGTATTTACATACAATTGGCAATCTTACTTTGACTGCATATAATTCTGAGATGAGTGACAGACCTTTCTTGGAAAAGATGGATATGCCGGGTGGATTCAAAGAAAGTGCACTTAGGCTTAATAAATATGTGGTTTTACAAAATAAGTGGAATGAAAAACATATCCAAGAGAGAGCAAACGAATTAGTAAAGAAAGCAGAATCTATCTGGCCATATCCAACTTTAACAGTTGCAGAACTTGCGCCATATCAAGTAGAAGAAAAAACAGTGCAGAAATATTCCTTGGAAACATATGATGTGAATGCTTTTACAAGAATACTATTCGAGTCTTTAGATAAGCGCATTATGAACTTATCCCCTGCGGTAAAGAAGGAATATAAAAAGTTGTATGTTGCCTATAAACTGGATACCAATTTTGTTGATATTGTTTTTCAGAAACAAAGATTGCGTATCTCGATTAATATGAAGTTTTCAGAGATTAATGACCCTAACGGTATTTGCAAAGATATTACTGGCTTAGGACGTTGGGGAAATGGTGATGTAGAATTGTTTATGGAGCATCAGGATGAATTAGATCAAATCATGGAAATTGTGAAACAATCTTTTGATGCACAGGCAGAATAATGATTTTGGGACGTTAAAGGAGGCCTCCTATTTGAAAAAGAAAAAAGACGAAATTACTATTCGTTCCAGCGCAGCAGAATACTTAACCTATGTTGCCTCTGTTGGCGATCAGCAGGACAGCATTGAGATGCGCTATGAGGATGAGAATATATGGCTGACACAGAAGATGATGGCGACTCTATATGATGTTGGCCTGCCGACGATAAATGAACATATAAAAAAAATATATGCAGATAGTGAGTTAGAAGAGACGGCAACTATTCGGAATTTCCGAATAGTTCAAACGGAAGGCTCTCGTCAGGTGAGTCGTGATACGAAACACTACAATCTTCAAATGATTATTGCAGTTGGTTTTAAGGTCAATTCTGAGCGTGCAGTGCAGTTCCGTAAATGGGTAAATCAGATTGCAAAGGACTACACCATCAAAGGCTGGGTTATGGATGATGAACGTCTGAAACGCGGCACTTATCTGACGGATAAATATTTTGATGAACAGCTTGAACGAATCAGAGAAATACGTGCAAGTGAAAGAAAGTTTTATCAGAAAATCACAGATATTTATGCTACTGCCATAGACTATGACAAAAATTCTGCAACAACGAAAAGATTTTATGCAACAGTCCAGAATAAAATGCACTTTGCGGTTCACGGTCATACGGCTGCTGAATTGATTGTAGAACGTGTCGACCATCAAAAGGAACATATGGGACTTACTACATGGGCAGATGCTCCGGACGGCAAGATTAAAAAAAGCGATGTGACAATTGCCAAAAATTATCTGAGTGAAAATGAATTGCATCAACTGAACCGAATGGTAACTGCATATCTGGATTTTGCTGAAAATATGACCTTAAGACGTATTCCTCTTACTATGGAGGATTGGGAAAAACGACTCAATAGCTTTGTTGAAATGTTTGATTATGGTATTTTACAGGATGCTGGAAAGGTTTCTGCAGAAATCGCTAAACTTCACGCTGAAACGGAGTTTGAGAAATATCGTGTCGTTCAAGATAGATTGTTTATGTCTGACTATGACAGATATTTACTTGAGTTGGAAGAGAAAACAAAAGAAGAATAAACGGGCGATTTGAATTTGGTGGTGATGTTAAAAGAATATTAAACTTGGTAACTGAATCATGCAATACAAAGCAGTACAACACAACAATAGGAGACCAACATGAAACACTTAGAAGTATGCGGTGCGATCTTACTAAAAGGAAACAAAGTGCTCTGTGCACAGAGAGGTGAAAACCAGTACGATTACCTTTCATATAGATGGGAGTTTCCCGGCGGAAAGCTGGAAGCAGGGGAAACTGCGGCGCAGGCTTTGCACAGGGAATTGATTGAGGAGATGGACGTGCATGTTGATGCGGAGGATATGGAACCATTCTATGTAGTGGAACACCAATATCCGGATTTTGAGCTGCGCATGCACTGCTTTATTTGCAAAGTGAGCGATTGTGAGGTAAGCTTAAAGGAGCACGCGGACATGTGCTGGGCTACCATCGATGAAATCGAAAAACTGGACTGGTTGCCGGCTGACCGTCCGGTCGTTGATGCGCTGGTAAAGAGAGGATTTTAACCATGGATCGTGCAGCTGAAAAGATTGCGCAAGGGCTACATTATGGCTTCATTGATAGTGAAACCACGGCTTTGGAGCAGTATGCACCGAGACTCATTGTAAACAACTATAAAGAAGGGATAAAGGTTTTATCTACCATAGAGGCGGAGCTGCGTGAATGCACGGAGTTCTACTTTTCTGTGGCGTTTATCACAAATAGCGGGGTGCAGTCCATCGTCAATTTGCTGGACATGCTGGAAGCTCAGGGTATAAAAGGAAAAATCATTACTTCACAGTATCAAAATTTTACGCAGCCAAGGGCGCTGCGGCGACTTTTGAAATACAAGAATATTGACCTTCGGATTGTGACCGAAGGTAATTTTCATGCAAAGGGATATATCTTCCGAAAGAAAGATGGCACTTTCTCTTTTTTGATTGGAAGCAGCAATTTGACGCAGAATGCCTTGAGCGAGAATAAAGAGTGGAATATTCGTTTGTCGGCTAGCGAAAATGGCTTTGCGATGCGCAGCCTGGTTAAAGAATTCAGAAACACCTTTAATGAGGCGGAAGTTGTTGATGAAGCGTGGATTCATAGGTACGAAAGAGAGTACTATTATATGAATCAGCTGCGAAAGGCTGTGGAGAAAACCCAAAAGCAAGGTCAGGTAATCAGGGTGAACCAGATTACGCCGAACAAAATGCAGAAGGAGGCTTTGAATGAGCTGGAAAAACTTCGCATGGAAGGCAAGGAGAAAGGGCTGCTGATTTCTGCAACTGGCACTGGAAAAACCTATTTAAGTGCTTTTGATGTGCAAGTCTTTGCGCCGAAGAAATTTTTATTTGTGGTACACCGTGAAAATATTGCAAGAGCGGCAAGACGTAGCTTTGAAAATGTGCTGGGATATAATCTTAATGCGGGATTTATGCTCGGCAGCAGCAAAGACTTTGACTGTGACTATATGTTTGCGACCATACAGACCATCTCAAAGCCTGACATTATGGAACGCTTTGGGAAAGAGCATTTTGACTATATTGTCATTGACGAAGTACACAAAGCTGGTGCAAGCTCTTATCAGAGAATCATTGAGTATTTTCAGCCGAAATTTTTACTGGGAATGACAGCAACACCGGAACGTACAGATGGATTTGACATTTTCAAAACCTTTGACTATAACGTGGCATACGAAATCAGGTTAGAGCGTGCTTTAGAAGAAAAAATGCTGACGCCGTTCCATTATTTTGGCATTCGTGATTTGTTCATTGACGGTGAAGTGATTGACGACTTTACGGAGTTCAATCGTTTAGTTTGTGATGAGCGTGTAGAGAAAATTTTGCAGGTTGCAAATCATTATGGACATGATGGGGATAGGGTGAAAGGCCTGATCTTTTGTAGCCGAAATGAAGAGGCGCGGCGTTTGTCGCAAAGCTTTAATTTGCGGGGTCTAAGGACCATTGCGCTGAGCGGCGCGAATAGTGAAATGGAGCGTGAGCAGGCAATTGAGCGGCTGGAAAGCGACGATGATGCCAATCGGTTGGATTATATATTTACGGTCGATATTTTTAATGAGGGTATTGATATTCCTGCGGTCAATCAGATTATTATGTTGCGTCCGACCCAGTCGACGATCATTTTTGTGCAGCAGCTGGGTAGAGGCTTGCGGAAAGCTGCTGGAAAAGAGTATTTAACGGTGATTGACTTTATTGGAAATTACAGTAATAATTATTTGATTCCAATCGCACTTTATGGTGATCGAACTTATAATAAGGACAACTTGAGAAAATTGATTAGCAATGGCAGCAGCATGATCCCAGGCGCTTCCACTGTGAATTTTGATGAGGTAACGAAGAAAAAGATTTACGAAGCGATTGATGCAGCCAACTTTAACGACATCAAGTTAATCAAAGAATGCTACTATAATTTGAAATATAAACTGGGGAGGATTCCAGCGCTTTTGGATTTTGAACGCTATGGAACGCTGGACGTCTTGCGCATTTTTGACAGCAAATCCCTGGGATCTTACTATATGTTCTTGAAAAAATATGAAAAGGATTTTGGGGTGCGGTTGAATGACGTGCAGGAGCAGATGTTGGAATATGTATCAAAGAAATTTGCTTCCGGCAAGCGTCCGCATGAGTTGATACTGGTTCAAACGATTATGAAGAAGAGGCATGATGTTTGGGATGCCTTTACTGCTGAACTGCGTGAAGGCTTTGACATTTCGCTAACCCCGTACAGCAAGGAAAATTTATGGAACTTAATGACAAATCTTTTTGCTGCGGGAGGAAATAAGAACACTTACAGTAAATGTGTTTTTCTGGAAGAAACAGAAATGCAGTGGAGTATTTCTGCGGCGTTTGAGAAAGCTTTGCAGGATGAGAACTTTGCAAAGATGCTATCCGAAGTGATTGAGTTTGGTTTACATCGCTGGGAGCAAAATTTCCGGAATACTTATGGGAGTACAAACTTCTGTCTGTATCAAAAATATACATATGAGGATGTATGCAGATTACTAGAATGGGACAAAGGTGAGGTTGCGCTCAACATTGGCGGTTATAAGTATCATGAAAAAACAAGGAGCTTTCCTGTATTTATTAACTATCATAAAGATGATGCCATCAGTGATACCATTGCCTATGAGGATGCGTTTATTAGCCCATCTCGTTTGCTTGCGTATTCTAAATCCAAACGTAAAGTCACTTCCAGTGATATTGTAACGATTTATCAGGCCAAAGAACTTGGTGTGCATATCGAACTCTTTGTGCGCCGCGATAAAAATGATGCAATTTCCAAGGAGTTTTATTATCTGGGACCGATTCATGCTGTAGGTGAGCCGGAAGGTATGGTGATGAAAAATAATGGACTGGATATTGTTCGGATTAACTATGAGCTGGAAGTACCGGTGCGGGATGATGTGTACCGGTATATTGTGATGTAAGGAAAATTGTGAACATAGGAGCACCATGAAACGTAAACCCATAAAAGTGAATATAGAAACATATCCGGAAACTGTGGCAAACTACATGAAGGACGCCAAACTTTTTGACAGTAGCAGTTCGCCGCAGGCAAGGGTGACTTTCATCGATAAAGATGATGGGTATTTTTTGAAAGAGGCTGCGGAAGGCACGCTGAAAACAGAGGCGCTTATGACTGCGTATATGCATTCGTTGAAGCGATCTGAAGAAGTGCTGTATTATGGCTTGGCAAATGGAAAGGACTATCTGCTAAGCAGGAAAATTCCGGGAGAGGACTGCACGCATCCGGATTATCTGGCAGAGCCGAAGAGGCTTTGTGATACCACTGCCGCGCTGCTTCGGGAATTGCATGAAATGGATGGGAGTGATTGCCCCGTGCAGGATAGAATCATGACGTATACGGAAGCCGTAAAACGAGGATTTGAGCAGCGCTTCTATGAGCCTGATTTGTTCAAAGGCATTTGGGAGTTTGCTTCTTTTCCGGAGGCGAAACGTGCGGCAGAAGAGGGTCTGCCGCTGCTAAAGAAGGAAGTCCTGATGCACGGCGATTATTGTTTGCCAAATATCATTTTACAGAATTGGAAGTTTTCGGGTTATATCGATCTTGACTGCGGCGGAATTGGTGATCGGCATATCGATGTACTCTGGGGAATTTGGACACTGCATTATAATCTTGGAACTACTGCGTATACAAATCGCTTTATGGATGGGTATGGGAGAGAACTGATTGAACCTGAGAAGCTTCGAATGGTTGCCGCTATGGAGATGATTGGGGCAATTTAAAAGAAAAGATGACAGATCCGGCCAGCAAGGAGATTTTCAATTTATGCTAAAACGATTCAAGTGCCCGCAGGGCGCATACACAGAAAAAATCATCGGACAGGACAGGTTTGCCTATGGGCATTCTGACACTAATGATTTTTACGATTTTGAGAACGGAACAGTTTATATGCCCTTTGAGAAGAAAAGAAATACGATTTACGGAAATCCCGTATTTGCGGACGGAGGAAATCCGGTGTATATCGTAAGCCAAGAGGAGCGCTTTGAATGCTATTATCCGCAGAGGATTTCTTTTCCAAAGAATGCCAATGAGAGCGCACTTTTCATCGAGGACAGCAGAATATACTTTGACGCATGGGTTGAAGAAGGCTGGGGTGAAGAGAATAATTGCCAGGCAGAGGCTTACAAGTACTATAACAAGGTGATTGTACGTGACTACGAAGGAAAGGCAATTTCAGAAGAGATAGGAAGCCTGTATCAAGCGGCAGACGGCATGTGGTGGATTGCCTGACTGTGTCTGACTACGATGAAGGATAAAAGAAGTTCCTACCTATTACCTTTCCTAAAAATTCACAGAAACCTGTGTCTCACTGTTGCTCTAAGATGTTCTGAGGGACAACTAAAAATTTTTCCATTCTAATCGCATCTAGCCAAAAATAAACATAGAATTCGCCATACACATAAATTATAATTGAAAAAAGTTAGAACTCTGAATCGTTATGTGCATGAATTTTAGGTTATTTTTGAACGTTTTCCTTTTTAGCAGTAAATCATACAAATATCTCCGAAAGAAGAGCACATGAAAAACGAAGGTACTTGCAAGAAGGGAGAACGGAATTACCCATGAAAAGTTTACCTAAATTGTATCAGAAGAAGGAATTTGAGCACGCCGACCGGCGAACGCTTCAAAGGAGGGTATGGCGTAAAATTGCCATCATAGCGCTTTGCATTTCTTTGATTGTTGCCAACGCAGCCGTAGCTTTAGCGGCGGGCTTTTCTGACAGCGAATCTCATGTTGTTTCGGAAACGGAAAAGACAACGGAGGAATCTGATGATATTCCCCGTGACAAAGATACCGTCTACACTCTTTATTTAACCCACATTTTTCAATTTACAAGCGGCGGACAGGGTAGAAGCATTGAGGCGTCTGAGACCCTGGAACTGACCGAGGCAGATTTTGAAAATGGGGTATGCGATTTGCGCCGCTTCACTTATGATCAGGCGCAGCTTGCGGTAACGGAGGCGAAGCCGCTGCATATCGAAGACTTTGATGAAAACAGGGAAGGCGGTGCGCGGATTGTTTATGCCGTAAAACGCGGCTGGAAGGTGGTACGTACAGAAAACGCCGCAGCCAAAGGCAGCGTACTGCGGGAAGTTTTTAACGGACAGCTTGCGGATTATGCCTTTGTGCCGGCAGAGGTGATACGGTTTCAAATGGAGTATCGATATTCCAATACGGGAGGTCTGGCAGGCAGCTTTGCGGCAGAGCCCGATACGGTGGAAGCAATGCCAGAGAAACAAGAAGACGGAACTTACCAGGTGGAATGGAAGCTGCCGACGACAGCGGGTTTCCGCATCGTTTTGAATCCGGAGCCGCTGAACCAGTATTTAGTAAAACCGCCGACCGGAAATGAAACGGCGGCGGAACTGGAAGCTGCGCTGGAACGCGGAGATTTTAATATTGATATAGAGCATCATCAGGTTTACTATGATCAAGAAAATGATGGTCAGGCGCATGCAGTGCTAAATCCAATCTATGGCAACCAATATTCGATGGAATATAATGAGGCGTGGGATCAGGCGCGTATTTTTAAGACGGATGGTTACACTGCAGCAGCCATGGGTGAGCATGACGAACCGGCGGGAATCGGTGCAAATCCGCTGGTGCATCCAAAGCTGAAAGTGACACTGACGGAGGCCCAGCTGGTGCAGGCGCTGGAAGGTGAAACGGATTTGTATCTCACTGTTTATTATCGCCGCAGTGCCGTTTCTTACACAGTAAACCATTGGGTGCCGAAGATTCTCTCTGGACTGGATGACTTTGCGGACATGGAACTGCAGACAATCGATGGTGTTGACTATGTTCGCCTCCACCGGGAAACCCTGCAGGGGCGCGTTGGAGCGACCACCAATGCGGCAGCAAAGACTGACGACATCTATGAAAAACTTACGCCAATGGATTTTTTTCAGAAACTGATTGAGAGCACATCCGATTCTGCGGGAACGACCGTAGATCTATATTATAAGGCGGCGGATTCTTATCGCGTGATTTTTGATACCAATTATACCTATATACCGAGACAACAGGTTAAATTGGGTAAGCGGGTTAATTTTGACCATGTCACAGAGCCAACGCGAACCGGGTATGCCTTTGGCGGCTGGAGATATCTGAAAAAAGACGCGCAGCCGGATGCCGACGGTGCATACAGAGATTGTGATTATGAAGAAGTGCCGCTTAATGCAGATGGCAGCCCGGAATTGACGATAAACGACGCTTTGATTGCAAAAGCAAAGCTGCAGGCGTCGGGTGGCGTGCTGGCGCTTCATCTGTATCCGAAATGGACACCGGAAAAAACGCAGGTGCGTGTCATTCTCTGGACGGAAGATTTGACCGGAACAGATGATGTACAGGCAATCGCAGAGGGCGGAAATGCGGAACAAGCAGGCAGCTACTACAAAGAACAGTACGCCGGTTATCAAAACGAACCGAAGTCCCATAAACCAGCACTAGGAAATGTCAATGCGCATTATAGCAATATGGGCAGCTTTACGATGGAAGTTACCACTGACACCCCTTTGTTAAAAAATGGGAACGAAAAAAAATTAGTCGATGCAATTCAGAGCCAGGTGACCACAGAGTTTGGAAAAACCATGGGACAGGAGCATGGCTTGGATGCGGCGCAGTTCTATTCTCAGGAAGCGTTTGAGATTGTACACGAGACCCAAAGTGGGCATGGGTCAGATCAAAACACGGCATCCGGCGACGGTAAAACCATGATCTATGTCTACTTTACCAGAAATATTTACACCCTGCAGTTTCATTATTACGGAAAGGGTTGGCAGGATTATCCATACTACGTTGCGATAAATACCGGCGGATTTAGCAAGCGCGGCGCGAAAGAGTGCGTAGTAAATGGGGAATTGAACTTTAACTTTGATCCAAATGGTATTTATGGAAATATAAAGAAACGAGCAGCGGTAAACAGCCATGAAGAAATGCCGGTGCCGCAGACGATTACCATCAAGGCAAAGTATGGTGCGGATTTGCAGGAGGTTTGGCCGATTTCAAGACCGGAAGAGTCTGTGACAGCAGAAACGAAAATAGCAGCGGTTACCTCCTGGGCGGTCACAGACGGAAAATTCCGTACAGATGCTTTGGAACCGGGAAATAGCCATTATAACGAATTTACGATTAAGGGGATCTATGAATCTATGGGAGCGGAACTGATTGCAAATCCCGAAGATCCTGGCAATGTGCATCACCTGGTCGCTTATTGGCGCTATAATATGAGTTCCAATTATTATCGCTATACTCATTGCTATGAAGTGCCGGCGTTAGATATTTCTGATATGCAGAAAGTCAGCATCTACAATGGAGATACAACAAACCCTCAAAACATGTTGTATCTGGTACCGGTGAATCATGAGGCAGTCGCGCAATACGGGTTTACGGATTTGATGCGGGTATCTTATGATCAGGGGCAGATTGTCTATCATGATCCGGAAGGGAACTATTATGCGGTGCGTGAATATACAAAAAATGGAGAGACTAAATATTATGCAGTCGCGCGGCAAGTGATTGCCATGTCTACAAACCGCATTGATAAGCAGGTGCCAAGTGCCAGACCGCATTTGACCAGAGTGAATGGCAACGCTGACCACTCCATAAAGTATCGGGATAGTGACGGCGCTAATCAGTACAATCGTATTGGTACTGCGGAAGATCCGTATGATCTGTATTTCTACTACAACAGAGATCGGTACCAGATTACCTATATCGCGCCAATCAATGCAGCAAATCGCGGGGAGAGCGAAGTGACGCTGGGAACGATTGAATTGCCTTACGGTACGCTGGTGACGCAGGAAGAATATGGATTTGCGCTAAAGGATGCGGATGATAATACCAACGGTTATCCCTGGCATATTGAGGCAGATGGCTATCGTGGTTCTGTCTGCCCCGATCGGTCAGAAAATGGAACAGCGGCATGGAAGTTCAAAGGATGGGGACTTGGACCTGCAGGTCAGAATATGCAGTGGTCTATGACGGAATATGCAGAACTGCAGCAGCATGCAGGAGAAGTTTTTGCTATTGCATCCAATTTGCATTTGTACGCAATTTGGGAAGCGCCGCTCTATACGGTGACCTTCCATCTAGACGGTGGAAAGGATGCAGGCAGAGCGCAGATTGCGTTGAAAGTTCCGGAAAACAACCGGTACTCCGCAATCGGCTTGATTCCGCAGCCGCTCAGAGAGGGATATACTTTGTCCGGCTGGTATCAGGCAGATGAAGATGGAACAATCACTGCGCCGAAAACTGAATTTGACTTCGATCAGGCGATTACAGAAAACAAGAACATTGCTGCAGCATGGTCGGCGGTCAGTGCAGAGACATTTGATTACCATATTTATTACGTGACAGACAGGCTGCGAGATGAAGATAAGGATAAGCACCATCTGACTGTACAGATTTCTGATGATAAAATCGTGGAAAGCGGTGGGAAAACCTATTATGTGCTGGAAAAATCTGTGAAGAAGGATCAGCTGTTCATTGCAGGCGCAGCACTGAATCAGACTGCAAAAATGCAAACGGGCTATGTTGCACAGGTTACAAATCAAATTTTGACGCTGCATAATCCGGATGATACCTATCACGTGATCTTCTACTATGATCCAGTCATCGCGCGTAAATATGTGATGAATTTTGTGGAAGCAGGTACAGAGCAGACGGCAAACCCGAAGATTATCAAGGGGATGGAGCTCGAAGCAGATCAGGCGGTCGTAACGCCGCAGCTCGCTATCGTCCAAGAACTAGCGGCAAAAGGGTATGTACTGGTAAATAAAAGTGCTGACGGCATATATTCACCGGCGGATAAAGCCGAAACTTTGACGTGGATGGATCAAGACGGCAGCATAAAGCCGATTGCGACTTTGACGGGAGCGAACATACCGGCTGTTGTCACTTATCTAGTGCAGCCGATTTCCTATACGATTGCATATCAGAACGGGCCGGATGCGCCGAGTGGAGCGGAGTATGCCCTTGAAGCTGTGACGGCGGCAAAAGATGTCCCGGTGGCGTCAGCAAAAGGAAAAAATCCAACCTGCTACACGGTGAAAGACAGCTTTACCATTAAAAATCCGCAGCCTGTGACGGAAAACGGGAAGCAGTATGTCTTTTCTCATTGGAGTTTGGGCAGTGATACGACAGAAAAAGATCATAAAACGGATTTCTCTGTACTCAAGGTAGAGGCGGGAACGATGGGAAATCTGACCTTTGTTGCCAACTGGATAGAAGTACCGGAAGGGTCGGACAGGCCGCAGACTCCGGAGGGGTCGAATCCGCCGAATATTCCGCAAGAACCGATGGAACCGGAACCGCCAGTCGATATAGAGGATCCCGATGTTCCGAAAGACGATCAACCGTCGATTGACATAGAGGAGCCGGATGTTCCAAAAGGCGATCTGCCGGCCATTGATTTGGATGAGCCAGAAGTTCCGAAAGCAGAGAATGCGCAGACACCGAATGTGCCTGCAGATACAAGTGTGACCGATGCGCCAGAGACAGGAGACAGCCGGCCTATATGGCAGTATCTTTGGATTTGTATATTGGCGTCGGGGCTTGCTGTTCTGACGCAGCGTAAGAGCCAGAAGAAAAAATAACAAGGAGTGTTTTATGCCAACTAAAATCGGTGTAATTTCGGATACTCACGGTCTTTTGCGGCCGGAGGTTGTAGAAGTGCTTAAAACCTGTGACTGTATCATCCACGGCGGCGATATCAACAAGACGGAGATTGTAGAGCAGCTAGAAGGCATCGCGCCGCTTTATGTAGTGCGCGGCAATAACGACAAGGAGTGGGCGGAGCATTTGCCTGCATCCTTAACATTTACAATCGAAGACTGTAAGTTTTTCCTGATGCACAATAAGAAAGAAGTGCTGGGAAAGCCAGAGGCGCTGGCAGGAATTGATGTGGTGGTTTATGGACATTCTCATAAATATGCGCAGGATATGATAGATGGCAGACTTTGGCTTAATCCGGGCAGTTGTGGCAAGCGGCGCTTCGATCAGGCGATTACCTTTGCCGTGATGGATGTGGATGGTAAGGATATCCACGTAGAAAAGATTACTATTTCGCACAACAACCCAACAAAGTAATAGGTATTCAAATGAAGAGAAGCATTGCTTTAACTATGGCGGCGGCAGTTCTGATCATCTGGCTGGGCGCATCAATCAATATGATGATTCGATATAATATGGACTGGATTGATTACGCTAGATACAGCCTTGACCTGACCGATGCGCAAAAAGAGTATTTCAGCAAGGCGCATATTACCTGCGGCGTACAGTACAATAGATTGCCCATTTCCTTTCTCAACGAGGAACAGCAGAATGACGGGATTTTTATCGATTTTATCAATCTGCTTTCTGTGGAACTGGAAAATGACATGGATATCAAATTGAATCAGGAAAGTGATTTGACTCGGGATTTTGAAACCGGGGCGATTCAGGCTGCCATTGTGGATAAGAGTCAGCTGCCGGCAGAGGACTTCCTTTTTACAGAGCCGCTGTATATCATGCACGGGAAGATACTGGTCAAGGAAAATTCGAGCTTTGATAATATTAATCAGCTTGCCGATGTGAGAATTGCAGTAGAAGAAGGAGAAGAAGATGTTGCAGAGCGGATTGAGGAACTTTACGGCGCCAAAGGCGTCAGCGTGGTCTTTGCAAAGGACTTTCAGCAGTCGCTGGACATGTTGGAAAATGATCGAGTGGCAGCGGTAGCAGGGGATGAGACGAAGCTGTCTTATCTGATTAACCAGCAGCGCAGCAATCGGTATTATAAATTCCTCAAGTATTCTTTTTCCAGAAAAGAGATCTGTGTGGCATTGAACAAAGATAACGAAGGGCTTTTAAACGCTTTTAATAAAGCGGTACTTTCCATGAAAAAGAAAAATCTCATTACCAAGACTCAGAGCAAATGGTTTGGTGCTATGGAGCCGGAGATTACCGACATGACGGAAGTAGATGTGATCTATAACATCGGTTTTTTCTTTATCATATGCGGTGCGGCTTTTACCATATGGAATTTGTCTACAGCGAAGAAGGTAACGGAAAAGACCAGAGAGCTGTTCAACAGCAAGGAACAGCTGCGGTTGATCATAGATACTTTGGATAGGGGGCTGATTATCGCTTCCGGCAGCGGAACGATTTTGGAGGTCAACGATGAGATCTGCAGGATCGCAGGCTGCAGCAAGAGGGAACTTTTGAAGAGCGATATTCATACCAACAAGTGGGTCATGCCTTATTTGCAGCAGGAGGACGAGACTGTCTACAAGCTGAAGGAACACTACTATATGAAGAATACCATGGATCTCAACGAAGGGGATAAAAAACTTTACATTGTGGAAGAGTGGACCCAGCGGTATATCAATGAGCGACGAAACATTCAGGAGGAAAAAATGATTGCGGTGGGGCAGCTTTCAGCAGGGCTTGCTCACGAGATTCGCAATCCTCTGGGGCTGATAAAAAGCTATATGTTCTTGATTCAGGATTTTGTAAAAGGTGAGGACGGTATTCATGCGGTGCGGGTTATTGATGACTCCATCAAGCGGATCAATCGCCTCATCGACAGCTTGCTGAAGTTTTCCAGGCTTTCCGGTGAGGATAATAAGGAAGTGGATATCGGTGAGCTGATCAGCAACATTTTGATTCTGGAAAAGAAACAGATGGACAGCAAGGATATTGATGTGACATTTTCTTTGAATGGAGAAAAGGCGAAGCCGGTGCTGCTTAATGAAGATCTTTTAAAGATTACCATTATCAATCTTTTGAACAACAGTATCGATGCGCTTGCGGAGGTAGAGCGCAAGCGAAAAATTGAGATTCGTGTCACAATCTGGGAAAGGACGGTAAATATCGTATTTCGTGACAACGGATGCGGTATCGAAAGTGAAAGGCTTTCGGAAATTTTCAATCCGTTTTATACCAGCAAAGAGAGGGGAACCGGTCTTGGACTTTACCTGGTGCATTCTCAGCTGGAGCAGGCGGGGGGTGCGATTCGCGCAGAAAGTGTGCGGGGAGAAGGCTCTGTGTTTTATGTAGAAATTCCCGTTAAAATGGCTTAAAGCAGGAGGAAGAATATGAAGACAGGATACAATATTTTAATTGTTGATGATGAACTGGAATATCAGAAAGTGGTGTCTATGATTTTAAGCCGGAAAGGATATCAGACCAGTACCTGTTCCAACGGGAAAGAAGCGCTGGCGTACCTTAAGGATCATGAGGTCAATCTGGTGATTACCGATTTGCGCATGCCGGAGCTTTCCGGGGAAGAGCTGATTCGTACCTTGACCGCTGAAAACGAGGACATCGATATTATCGTCATGACGGCTTACGGATCCATTGAAAGTGCGGTGGATTCTATCAAATACGGCGCAAAGGACTATTTTGTCAAGAGCAGCGATCTGGAGGAACTGATTATGAAGGTAGAGCGGCTGGCGAAGCTGAAGCGCCTGGCGGAAAAGAGCGACATCCTCCTTCGAAATCAATACGAAGAAAACGTATTCCTGGAGTCCAAGAATACGCAGTATTTGCGGCTTCTGGAACTTTGTGACAGGACCGCAGACACCAATATCAATGTGCTTTTACTGGGAGAGTCCGGTGTAGGAAAGGAAGTTTTTGCCAACTATATTCATAGCAAGGGGAGCCGAAGAAAGGAGCCTTTTGTGCCGATCAACTGTCAAAGCCTGCCGGAAAGTGTCATTGAGTCAGAGCTGTTTGGGCACGAGAAGGGCAGCTTTACCGGCGCTGTGGCGAAACGAGTCGGAAAATTTGAAGAAGCCAACTTTGGCACATTATTTTTGGATGAAATCGGAGATCTGCCTCTGGGCATGCAGGGAAAACTGCTCAGAGTACTGGAGAGCAGAAAGATTGAACGGATCGGGAGCAATAAGTCAATCGATCTGGACGTGCGGCTGATCTGCGCTACTAATAAATCCCTGGAAGAAGAAATTGCAGCAGGGAAGTTCAGGGAGGATCTGCTTTACCGAATCAACACCTTGACTTTAATTATTCCGCCTATTCGTCAGAGAAAAGAGGATCTGGAGGGACTTATAGAGTTTTTTCTCAGAAAGACCGAAGCGGAACAAAAGAAGAAAATCGAACATATCGACGGGCAGGTCATGTCTATGCTGCTGGGATACGACTATCCGGGCAACGTGCGGGAACTGAAGAATATCATTGAGCGCATGGTGGCGCTAAGCGATGGCGGCAGGATCACTATGAACGATTTGCAGCAGCCTTTGTGCGGAAAACTCCCAAAGGAACCGTTATTTTTGGAGGAACAGAAAGCATTGAAAGAGGCTAGAGCGGATTTTGAGAAGTACTATATAGAAAGGGCATTGAAAAGTACAGAAGGCAATGTGACAAAATGTGCTGTGGTCTTAGGGATTACCTCGCGGCAGCTTTGGAATAAATTAGGCGAATATGGAATAGATCCGAAAGCTGTGAAATAAATTTCATTATTAGGATTATGAACCAGGAAATAAATTTCATACTACACTGGAAATGACAGCAGGTGCAGCGGCGAAATTCCTTGAAAAATGGGGATTTTTGTTTGTGGCACAGTTCTTGCTCTTAAATATACCTGAAATATCTAATTAAAGGAGGAAATTTTATGGGTAAGAAAAGAACCCCAAGGCTTCCTAAGGTTTGGGAAGCACTCGTTCCAATCGTTTTTATGATGGTTATTATTATTTTAAGTACTGTAAAATGGGGATTGGACCCGCATATGCCAATTATTGCATCCTGTGTTGTGGCTTCTTTGATCGCAGTAAAATGCGGTTACAGCTGGGAGGACATTGCGGCGGGTGCTTATGACAGCATTCGCAGAACGGTAGAAGCATTTCTGATTATCATGTGTGTCGGTATGCTGATCGGCTCCTGGGTTTGGTCAGGCACTATGCCGGCTATGGTTTACTATGGGCTTGAAATTATTTCACCGGGCGCATTTTTAGTAGTAGGTGCGATTTTGACTGCTATTGTAGGGCTTGCAACGGGGTCTTCCTGGACTGCATCCGGTACGGTAGGCGTGGCGCTGATGGGTATTGCAATGGGTCTTGGCATTAACCCGGCTCTTGCAGCAGGTATGGTAATCTCCGGCGCATACACTGGGGATAAATTATCTCCGCTGTCTGACAGTACTAACGTTGCAGCAGCAGGGGCGGAAACGCCTTTGTATGATCATGTGGCTGCCATGATGACAACGACAATTCCGTCGTTTTTGATTTCTCTGGTGCTGTACGGCATCGTGGGCGCTATCGTTATCGACGAATCCGGCTATGACGCTTCTTTGGCGATGGATATTCAAAATGCTATCGCAGATAACTTCTATCTGTCTCCTTGGATTATGCTGCCGGTACTGGTGGTTATCTTCGGTGCAGTAAAGAGGATTCCGGCAATTCCATCGCTGCTTCTGGCTGCAGTCTGTGGTGGCGTAGTAGCAATGATTGCACAGGACGCGACTTTCCCGGAAGTGTTTGGCGGTATGCAGACCGGTTTCAGCATTGAATCCGGCAACGAAGTGACTGATAGTCTGCTCAACAGAGGCGGTATCGACTCCATGATGTGGACGATTTCCTTGATCATGTTCGCTTTGTTCTTTGGTGGCGTATTAGAAAAATGCGGATTTATCGAAGTACTGCTGGGCGGTCTTGTAAGAAGAGTAAAGAGTGTCGGCGGTCTGGTGCTGTGCACTATCGTAACCGGTATTATCTGTGATGTTGTGCTGACTGACCAGTATCTGGCGATTCTGGTGCCTGGTAGAATGTACATGAAAGCCTTTGATGAAAGAGGACTGAGCAGAAGCTTCCTGTCAAGAACCACAGAAGATGGTGCGACTCTCTGGTCACCGATGATTCCGTGGAATGGTTGCGGCGCTTATCAGTCTGCAACCTTAGGCGTGTCCAACTGGGCATTTATGCCGTACGCATTTATGAACCTGATTAATCCGGTTCTGGCAATTACAATTTCATATCTCGGCATTGGTATCAAATACAAGGAATATGATGGAAAATCCAGAGCAGAGATTAAGGAATTAAAAGCAAAGAGAAAGGCAGAAAAACGCAATGGATAAAATCAAGGCATATGATGACAGAACAATGCGGAAATCCACAAAGTTTGCAGCAGTCATATTTGGCGCAGGGCTGATTGTGTTCAGTTTCTATTCTACAGTCAAATATTCTGCAATTATCGGTGTGGTGCTGCTTCTTGCGGTGGTTTTCCAAAAGGAAACCTATGTCAGCAAGGAGGGCGTAGTTCTGGCATATGACTTTATCCTGCGCAAGCATAAAATTGTGTGGTCTTTTGAAGAGATTACAGATATTCACATCGAATATGTGGCGGATTCAAATTACGTGGTGCTTCATTTTCTTAGAGATGTCATGTCGCGGAGACTGGTGTTTCAAAAGAGGGAGTTGGAGCAGGTTTTGGAACTTGCTCGCAGTGTGAAACCGGATATTCATATTGAAAATGTGAAGTGATTTTGATGTAAATGGCGCCCGCGCCGGCTGCGAAATAGGAACAGCTGGTGCGGGCGTAGCTGGTTTTTGCAACTGGATAAGTAAAAACGTGTGGAAATGATGCCAGAAACTGCGTAAAAATGTGAAAAACCTGATATTGACACCTTGTGAAAAGTAAAATAAAATGATAACAGAAAGGAGAAGTGATATGGCGTATACTTTAATGCACAAAGAGATTTCTGTGCTGGATTTTGATTTAGATGAATATGGGCATGTAAAACAGGTGCATTGCGTATACTGCAGTGATCATCTCCCGGTAGGTCTTAAAGACGGTAAGTTTGCACAGGCTTTGGACTATCGCAAATTGAATCGCTGGTGGATGCACAGAGCCATCCCGGCAAGCAGAGATCGCATTAAAGCAGTACTTGAGGAACTATCGGCACCTTCTACAGAGTTTCTTCTTGCTAGAAGCTGGGGGTTGTCTCTTTCGGATCACTACTGGATTAAACCGGCAGGTGTGGAGTTAAAATGGTCGCAGGTTAATTTCTTTGAAAATGATTTTTCGGATGATTTGGGAGACATTCTTTTGGGTGTAAAGCATTCATCTCAGGTCAATGAAATTAGTTTTATGACCCCTGACGCTGCGTCAGATGGATGGTTAAAGAAGAAATGGAAAATTATTGACGGAAAACGCTGCTTGCTGAAAGCGGGCAGCGGTTATGGACAACAGGAGCCAGTTAATGAAGTAATTGCTTCGTGCATATGTGAAAAACTTGGAATACCGCACGTGCCTTATACCTTTCAGATCTATGACGATGGTATTTATTCTGTTTGTCCGGATTTTGTCGACAGAAATACAGAATTTGTGTCGGCATATCAGTTAGTGCAAACGCAAATTCAGCCCAATCATGTTTCGGACTATCAGCATTTTGTAAACTGCTGCGAAGCAATGGGGCTAATTGGCGCACAGGATTTTCTGGATAGAATGATTACGCTGGACTATCTAATTGCAAATACGGATAGGCATTACGGGAATTTTGGAATTGTTCGCAATGCGGATACTTTAGTGTCTTTGGGTTTTGCACCTTTATTTGATAATGGAACATCGATGTTTTCCCATACACCGACAAGTCAGATTAAGCCTCTTGCGGCGACTATTAGCGCAAAGCCGTTTAAAGGCACGCAGGGAGAACAGATTCGTCTAGTACAGTCCTTTGCATGGCTGGATTGTGAGGTATTACAGGAGATAGAGACTTTGTGCAGAGAAGTATTAAATGCTGCAACTTTCATAGATGAGGAACGAAAAAATGCTTTGTCTCAGGCAATTGCAGCCCGGGCAGAAAAACTTATAGAATTTGCAGATAAAAATAGAAGCTAAAGTCACAGCGCCGGCGATTTTCGCCGGCGCTGTGTACGTCTTCATATTTTCCTATATGGAAACCATGCAAGAAAGTATTATGTAAATGAACTTAACTGCTTTGATCACTTCTGTCGAAAATAATCTTCTATTGCATCTGCAACCTGTTTCATTTCGGGAATGCCGTATCTTTGGTCGCACTGCAGCATCAGATTGTGTGCGGATAGATACTGCGCGTCCTCTCCCGGCGTGTAATACTCCGTTGGCAGAATCCACTGAATTTCCGGGATAATATTGTGCTGAACCAGATGCTGATAAAGTCCGTTGCGGTCATCAGCTAAAATAGTCAGCCCAAAAGGAACGCAGTCACCATCTTCACCGATATCCCTGCTGAGCATGGTAAGTTCCGGAATTTGAAGAAGTCTGCTATAGAGATAGCGGAAGTTTTCGATACGCCGTCTCATGAGTGCTTGCGCGTCAGTGTCAAAGAAAATTTGTTTCGACTCCTCGGTCATTTTCCTCGGGGTCAAATTGACATAGCGGCTGGCGTTAGCTTCTTTTTCGCAAGCTAGATAAGATTCTTTTTCTAACTCCGGATTCGACGCATACAGCGGTCGCATGACTGAAATCAAAAGTTCTTTATATACGCTTTCGTCATAAGCGCTGGCAAGGGGTGGAACTGAATCACGGCTTGCATCTTCAAACACGTCATTTCTAATGGCGCAAATGCCGCCGTCGGTCATTGGAAACCATTTTCTAGTGCTGCCGACGATGTAGTCGCCAAAACCCATGCGGCGAAAAGCCGAATCCTTCGACGTCTTAGAAAAGAGAGCCTGCGTGATGTCCTCCATAATTAGCAGATTGTGCACCTTTGCAAGCTGACAGAGATATTTTACGGTATCCGAAGGCTGCGGCATGCTGAAGTAGTGAATGACATAAATCATGCCGACAGTTTCGTCCAGCTTAGACTCCAGATCTGCAAGGTCGATTTCCAGATCCTTTGTGACCCGATAGAAATCGTAAGAAAGTCCTTCCCAGCGGACGGCGCTGATGATGGAAAGGCATAGATAGTCGGGAAGAAGCACTTTTTTTCCTTTCATTTTATCTGCGCAATGCTCCATGGCATAAACCGAAGCAGTACGTCCGTTATTGGTATAAATCTTGTGCGTATATTGAGAACTTTTGCCTGCCGAACAGTCCAGCCGCAGCGCAAAATCATCGTTTTTCGGGCGCTCCATAAGCAGCGCACCGTCAACGCTGTAAAATCCTCCGATTAACATGACTTAGTCCTCACAAACGGGATAAACAGGGATATCATCGCGTTTTAAAAATGCGGTCAGGCAATGAACGGAGCCGCCGCCTTTTTTGATTTCGTCAAGGTCCAGCTCGATGACTTCGATACCTTTCTTGTTCAAAAGCTCCACAGTGCGCGGAGATCCCTTCGGCATGATAATCTTGCCCGGCTCCAGTGCGACGGAGTTTGCGGCAAAATTAATCTTTTCTTCAAAAGTCGGAATTTCTACAAATTCAAATCCCCGCTTTTCCAGCTCTTCATAGATGATATCCGGTGTGATATATGGATATGTCACGGCAACGTTGGTATCTACGATGGATAGGAAGCCATCCAGGTGGTTTTGGTTTCTGGCGATGCTGAGGGTGATGACATTTTTTACGCCCATGTGATGAAAGGTGTCTGTAACCTGTACCAGTCCTTCTTTGTTGCAGCGGCTTCCAGTTCCTACGAAGACCGTTTCACGGTCTACCCAAGTAGCGCAGGCGCCGTCAAAGATTCCGTTTCCATGGATGGTTTTGACGATGGGAACGCCGTGCTTAGCAACTTCCTGCGCAGCATATTTTACTTCGTTGTGGCGAATTTTAATCCCGGGTCTTGTGACAATTACGCCTTCTGGAGTGCCCAGAACCAGGTCGTGACAGTACATCGCGTTTGGACAGCTCGGATCGGTCTCATCAACATTGTAAACTGTGATGCCGTGGTCGCGATAGACCTGTACCAGCTGGTCGTGCTCCCATCTTGCCTTTTCCACGTCGATAAAATCGCGGAAATAGATGGCGGACGGGTCTTTGATGTTTTCGATTTCCTTGCCCGGACGATGAACCAGCACGGTGCGCAGCGTTCCGATTTCGGATGTAACACTGAAATTGTCGCCCCAGACAGCGGGCATATCTTCATAAAATGTGTTGAATTTTTCCATAGATGAGAATCTCCTTTTTTAACCTCTTGCTAGGGTTGCACTGCAGCAGTGGACAGAGCCCCAGCCCTTCAGCACTTCGTCGAAATCCAGACTGATGACTTCTACGCCGTTTTTCTCCAGCGCATCCTTAGTTTTAGGGTTTCCCTGTGCCTGGATGACGACACCGGGACGCAGTGCAACGATGTTCAGCCCCAGGGAAAATCTGGCTTCGTCCTGATCCGGCGCGTCGATGATATGATAGCCTGCGTTCATCAGGTATTCTACTACGTCGTAAGGTACCTGACGGGTGTTGATGATGACCTTGTCCACATCGACAAAATTCATGATACCGTCCAGGTGCGCATTGGTATAAGGAATTGGAACTGTCAGAATGGTTTCCACGCCTTGTTCACGGAGTACGTGAGCAACCTGATTATAGCCGGATTCGTTGGTGCGGGAGCTTCGTGCCAGAATTGCTGTCTTTCTGTCTACCCAGAGACAGTCTGCTCCTTCAAAGGTCCCCGTACCGGTAATGGTTTTCACAATTGGCACGTTAATAGCAGCAAGTGCTTTTGCCATAGCGACTTCTTCGCCGCGGCGGCAAGGTAGTGCCGGTCTGCAAATAATAGCGCCTTCCGGCGTCATAAACATCAAATCTCGGCAGTAGACTGCGTTAGGACGGTCAAGCCGCTGGTCTTCAAGAAAGTGGACTTCCACGCCCTGACTTAGGTAAAGATCCACAAGTCTTTGATGGGCCTGTCTGAATTTATCGGGATCAATGCCTTCGCGGAAACGGGCTTCCTCCCAAGAAAAGTTATCGATTTCAGCACCGGGGCGCCTGAGCATGACGCTTTTTAAAGGTGCAACCTGGGAGCAAATACCAAAGTCGCCCCAGTAAGTGGTGAGCTGATCTAAAAAAGGCGTTTCATCACGCCGCAGATTTTTATCTTTGCTGAGTTCTAAAAATGCCATACAAAACCTCCAAGATGAAAAATAGGGCGAAGCCTGTCTGCCTGCTTGATATAGAGGGAAAGACAGGCGGCTGGGCTTCGCTTCATAACTGTGCAAGAATTATGCTTCAACTTTCTTTCCGTAAAGTTTGGAAAGCGTAAGTACTGTTACGATCAGCAGGGCGATACCAACTGGCAGAGCGATCACGCTGCCGGTCATGCCTGCTACTGCGTAAGTCACGATTGATACACCGCCGACCATGAGTGCGTACGGAAGTTGAGTCTTGACATGAGCCAAAAGATCACAGCGTGCGCCGTTAGCGGATAAGATCGTAGTATCAGAAATCGGTGAGCAGTGGTCGCCGAAGAGACCGCCGGATAATACGGAAGCAATCGCTACGTGCATTGGTGCGTTCAGTGCCATAGCAGCAGGCACGGCGATGGTCATCATAATGGAGAAGGTTCCCCAGGAAGAGCCGGTGGAGAAGGAAATCACAGCACTGGCTACGAAGATAATCACTGGAAGAATCCAAGCTGGTACGCTATCCTGCAGCATATTTACAACAAATTCCGGTCCGCCCATCGTTTTTGTTACGCTGCTCAGTACCCATGCCAAAAGCAAGGTGATAAATACGCTGGCAATACTTTCAAGCCCTAATACGTAATCCCGACAAATGCTTTTAAAGGATTTGATTTTCAGTGCAACGACTAAAATGATGTTTGCGATAGAGCCGAACACGAAACCTGCAATCAGTGCGCCGCGAAGTGCGTCACCGTCAACAGACTTGAACGGGAAACCCTGCGGGCAGAGCATAAAGCACAAAGTGCCGATCATAACTACAAGAGGAATGATCATGACGATTGGGCGACTGTTTTCCAGCTTTGCGTCGGTGTCGATTTTAACAGCTTCAGCAACCTGTCCGCCAGGAGAAACCAGACCGGAAAGCGCGCGCATTTCAGCCCTGTGCATCGGTCCGAACTCTTTTCTGGTAAAAGCAATCAGCGGCACCATCAGCAGAGAGAGCAGTGCGTAGAACTGGAAAGGCCAAGCCTTCAGCAGCATGTCCCATTCACTGGACGCATATCCTGCTGCCTGAAATTCTGTACCCATCAGTCCCATGATGTAAGCGCCCCAGCCGAGGAATGGCACTAAGATGGAAAGGGGAGAAGCGGTGGTGTCAAGGATCCACGCCAGCTTTTCTCTGGAAACCTGCATCTTATCGGTTAGAGGCTGTACGATCGGACCTGCGATAATCGGGCTTCCGATATCGGAGAAAAATACCATGATACCAGCTACCCAGCCAGCCATCTGTGCTTTTGCGCGGCTGTTTACGAACTTCGTGACGCTTGATGCAAAGGCGTGAGCGCCGCCCGATACCTCCAGCAGTTTTACAAAACCGCCGATGAAAATCAGCAGTACCAGTACTTCTGCGCAATAGGAGTCTGTCATGTTCGGAACCAGATGATCGACAACGTAAGACATCATTGCGTCAAATGGATTTCCGCTGCACACGATCAGAAGCCCTGCAAAGGCGCCGGCAAATAGTGCGATAGAAATGTTTTTGAGCCACATGGCGATGACGATGGTCAGCGCGATGGGAAATAACGATAGAATACCATAATCCATAGTTAGTCTCCTTTCTGCTATGTTAATCTACGTCACACATATAGAGCAAAAAATATGCCATGTAGTTTTTGGGCGGATTTTGCAGAAAAGACGGATGGATATGTGATAAAAATTATCATAAAAGATAATTTTTATCAATTTTGATAATCTTTCAAAATGCGATACAAGGTAGCAATACCGATACCCAGACTTGTCGCTGCATGTTTTTTGCCTTTGGTATCCCAGCCGTATTTATCGAGGGCTTTTAAGACTTCGTCAATTTCAGTTTTTCGTCTGGTATCACGGAGTCTTGCAGCAGCAGACGGCACAGTTTGCGCAAGCACGGCAGCTTCTGCCTGAATCAGCTCAGCAGAATAGATATCAGTATTCTTTTTCGGAGATTTAATTCTCGCCGGAATGCTGAAACTGGTGAGAATTTCTTGACTTTCCACATTGAGTGCGCATTCAATGGTATTTTCCAGTTCTCTGATATTGCCCGGCCAGTGGTAATCCATCAGAATTTTCGCAGCCTGAGGGGTCATATCGCAGACGTGTTTGCGAAGATGTCTTGAATATTTCTCCATAAAATGACGGGAAATGACCAAAATATCCTCGCTGCGCTCGCGCAGAGGCGGAATGAAAATCGGAATGACGTTGAGTCTGTAATAAAGATCACTTCGAAATTCTCCATCCTCCATCATCGTTTCCAGGTTTCGGTTTGTTGCAGCGATTACCCGCACATTGATGGAAATGCTTTTGTTCCCACCGACCCGTTCAATGGTGCGTTCCTGCAGCATGCGCAGAAATTTTACCTGCAGGAAAATCGGGATATCGCCAACTTCGTCGAGAAAGAGAGTGCCGCCGTTTGCCAGCTGACATTTACCGATTTTACCGCCTTTTTTTGCACCTGTAAAAGCGCCGTCTTCGTAGCCGAACAGTTCGCTTTCCAGCAGCGTTTCCGGGATAGCGCCGCAGTTGATGGCAACAAAAGGTCCATCCTTTCTGCTGCTGTGATTGTGAATGGCTCTGGCAAAGAGTTCTTTCCCGGTGCCGCTTTCACCGCGGATTAGGACGGTAGAGTCGCTGCCGGCGATTTTATGAGAAAAATCGATGACTTCACAGATGGCTTTAGATTCACCGACAATATCGCTAAATTCCACCTTATAGTCGGATTTGTGTAGGATGTTAGAGGCGATATTGCTAGCTTCTGTAAAGCTTTTTATGTTGAGAATGGTGCCGTGCTTAGTGCCGCTTGCCTCGATTCGCTTGGCAGTGAGCAGCACATTGACTTCGCCTTGCTCGTTGCGAATGGTGACTTCATTGTCGATATAGAAAGGCGTCTTCTGAATATCGGCGATAACTTGGTCCGGCAGCACACAGCTGATATGGCTTCCGATGAGTTTTTCTGTAATGCCGAAGTTTCTGGTGGCAGACTCGTTGATTCGATAGATGATGGAGTCGTTATCTACAGCGATGACGCCATCATGAACTGAGTTCAAAATAGCAAGGGTTTCGTTGAGATTGACCATGAGCTGATCAGCATATTCGACGGTCTCAATTCTGCTGGAAATCAGTTCGGAGAGTTTTTCGGTGAAGTCGACGAAGAGATCGCGACCGAAGAGACCGTTGTTTTTCTGTTCGTCAGTAAAGGCAATAAAGCCGATTGCGCCGCGAATCTCACCGTTGACGTGAAGGGGCGCATAAACTGCTGCCTTTTCTTTACAGTTATTCTTATTCTCGCAGTCGGCGCAGGCAGGTTCTTTGCCGGGACTGCTGATTACTATTTTCTGATTTTGCTCTATTACACTCTTGAATACGTTGGAGTTTTCCACTTTACTTCCGATTTCTGCCTTGTACAGACCAGTGCCTGTAGTTCTGATAAAGCCTGTGTCGATGGTGGTAATGACCACATTGAAAAGCTCAGAAACGATTTCACAGGTTTCCTGAATAAAACTGTACTTTTTATTTATCATAGCGTATTTCCTTCCTGCTTTACGTGTACCTGGTTTAAGATGATTATATTCGTTCACAAAAATTTGTCAAATTTTTTGATTGGCACAAAACTTGCGGTTAGGGATATGGTATCACGAGAAATTTTCAGAACAAGGGAGGTCAATCATGACAAATAAAATGAAGCAGAGTGTGAAAATGGACACCATTCCGTTTTCTGGTATCAGAAAAGTATTTGAAGCAGCAGGAAAGCTGGAAAAGGAAGGAAGAGAAATTATTAATCTGGGCATCGGGCGCCCGAATTTTGATACGCCGGCATTTATCAAAGATGCAGCAAAGAAAGCTTTGGATGATGGGTATACCTACTATACATCCAATTACGGGACGGAAGGTCTGCGTCAGGCAGCAGCTGATAAATTCAAAAGAGACAACGGTCTTGATATGACGATGGACGACATCATCGTAACAGTCGGTGCTAATCAGGCAGTTTCCATCGCGATGACAGGGCTTCTGGATCCGGGCGATGAGGTGCTTGTTCCCAATCCATCCTGGCTCCACTATTTTTACTGTGCAGAACTTGCCGGAGCAAAGACAGTGTCTTATCCGCTGCTGGAGGAAAACGATTTTAATGTGCAGATTGAAGACATCGAAAAGCTGGTTTCACCAAAGACCAAGATGATTATCGTAAACACGCCGAACAATCCTACCGGCTCGGTACTCAGTAGAGAAAGTCTGGAAAAAATTGCAAAGATTGCAAAAGACAACAATTTGATCGTGCTTTCTGATGAAATTTATGAAAAATTGTTATATGATGGAAGTACGCACACCAGTATCGCATCTCTTCCTGGCATGGCGGAGAGAACCATCATCATCAACGGTGTATCCAAGGCTTACGCGATGACGGGCTGGAGAATCGGTTTTGCGGCTTCCAAGAATGCCGAATTCATCAGCGCTATGATTCGTGTACTGCAGTATACTGTAACCTGTGCTACTTCTGTATCACAGTATGCAGCTGAAGCGGCTCTGGCAGGACCGCAAGGATGTATTGAGGAAATGCGTGTGCAGTTTGATAGAAGAAGAAAACTGGTCTATGAGTCCATCAATAAAATCGAAGGTCTTAGCTGCAATTGCCCAAAGGGTGCGTTCTACTGCTTTATGAATATTAAAGGGCTTGGCATTACAGATGAAGAGGCTTCAGATTATTATCTGAATGAAGCTGGCGTCGCCATGATTCCGGGCTCTGCCTTCGGTGAATATGGAACAGGCTATCTGCGTATCGCTTTTTCTAATTCTTATGAAAACATCGAGAAAGCCATGGGCAAAATCAAGGAAGCGACAGAAAAGCTATTAAAAAAATAAACTGAGTTGGAGGATATTCCATGTTAAAGGTATTAGATTTTGAAATTGAAAAAGGCGATAAATGGATAAAAGATATACCGGTTTGCGATGAAGCTGGGACTGAAACCAGTTTTCCATTTTATGTTATCGCCGGAGAAAAAGACGGACCAGTGCTTTGCATTACCTCGGGCGTTCACGGTACGGAGTATCCGGGCATCGGTGCGAATTTGACGCTGTATCATGAAATTGAGCCCAGTCAGCTTTCCGGCACTATCATCGGCGTGCCTCAGTGCAACTTCGCATCTTTTCAGGCGAAGGTGCCTTTTGTGAATCCGCTGGATGGAAAAAATCTCAACGATACGTTTCCCGGCGATGCGGCAGGCACCATTACCGAGCGTCTTTGCTATACACTGGTTCATCAGGTTGCGGCAAAGGCAGACTATCACATCGACATGCACAGCGGCGACAGCATTGAGTGGCTGTACCCTTACGCCTTTTATCACATCAGTGAAAAAGACGAAAAGGTAACAGAAACAGCACGGGTGCTGGCAAAGGTATACGGGCTGGATTACGTGTCTTATACGGAAACGGATGGGGCAGGCGCAACGGACAGAGGAAATTTCTATGCCGCAGTCAGCGAGCTGGGCATTCCGAGCATTCAGCCGGAAATCGGTGGTATCGGACTCATCGAGGAGGAGACGAAAATGCTCCACTATGAAGGCGCAAAGAATGTGATGAAACACCTCGGCATGATTTGCGGCAGTGTAGCGGAAAATCCGCGCCAAAAGGAACTTTCCAGATTTTACCGTCTAAAAGCTTCACAAAACGGTATTTATAACTGCCGCGTAACCCCGGGTGAAAAAGTGAAAAAAGGTCAGCTGCTGGCAGTTTTGACAGACTACCATGGAGATCAGGTTTACAGGGAGTTTTATGCAGAAGAAGACGCAGTGATTTTATGGGTTATGTCTACTTTTGCTGCATGTGAGGGTGACAATCTCATGGCAATCGGTGTAATTTAAAGGAGGACGTGAATTTTGAACATAGGAATCATTGGTTATGGCGGTGTGGGAAAGGCACTGGTGCGACTTTTGAATATGCAGAAAGAAATGCTGGATGCGGAAGACCTCTCTGTTACGGTCAGCTATATCGTCGATTATTATGGCGGCATCTATGCTGCAAAGGGAATTGATTTGGCTGCCTTGGAAGTTTTTACAGAAAGAGAAAAGGATATTACCAAGTTTTCCGGCGGAAGTGCAGATATTACTGCAGCTGAGATAGCAGCGGATCCTGCGGTAGATCTGGCAGTGATTATGACGCCAACCAATAAGGAGACAGGACAGCCAGGGCTTTCTTATGCGGAAAGTCTGCTGAAAGCAGGAAAACACGTGGTGATCTCCGATAAGGGACCGATCATGCTGGCTTATCATAAGCTGGCAGCACTGGCAAAAGCCTGCGGTGTACAGCTTGGAATCGGCTGCACTACAGGAGGCGCTCTTCCATCCGTCAACGCCGGTGTCATGGACCTTGCGGGAAGCAGTATTACTTCCATTGAAGGCGTGCTGAACGGAACGACCAACTTTATTCTAAAATATATGGAAGATCATCACTGTGAATATGAGAAGGCATTAAAAATTGCTCAGGAGTACGGTATTGCCGAGACCGATCCGACTCTAGATGTGGAAGGCTGGGATACTGCCGGAAAGCTCCTGATTTTGACAAACGTGCTGATGGGCGAAGATAAAACGCTGGCTGATATCAAGGTAAGCGGAATTACTGCTCTCTCTGCGGCGGATATAGAAAGTGCAGCGGCAGCGGGGCTGAAATATAAGTTGGTCGGCAAAACCGTCAGAAAGGACGGACAGCTTCACATGTCTGTAGGCCTTGAGAGACTGCCGGCTGAACATCTGCTTTACAGTGTCGAGGGAAAGAACAAAGCAGTTCGTTATGTTTCAGACACTTTGGGGGAACTTGCGGTTATCGGAGGCGCCAGCGGTGTTATTCCGGCAGCAGCATCAATTTTGCGCGATATCGTCAATATACACAGAGGATATCAGTTTATCAGATAGGAGGCAAGAAATGCGTTTAGCGACTATTCAAATAAAAGGCGGGGAATTTGCAGGAATTGTAACGGAGAAGGGCATCGTTCCCATAGAAGAAGTCAATGCCACCTGCGGCACATCCTGGGAAACTCTGCTGTATGATTTAATCTGCACCGGACAGCTGGAAACTTTGACGGTCTGGTACAATGACGGCGGAAAAGAAAAGCTTGCAGAGATGAACTGTGTACCTTTTGCAGAAGTGAAGTACGCACCTCTTTACAGAAATCCCCAGAGAATTTTTGGAATCGGCTTAAACTATGTGGATCACGCCGGAGATTTAGGTGAAGGTGCGCCTAAGGGCTTTCCGGGGAGTTTCTACAAGCCGGCTTCTTGTATCGTAGGGCCGGGAGATGAAATCTGCATTCCTGCCATGGAAGAGGCGCAGAAAACCACCGGAGAGGCGGAACTGGGCATCATTATGGGAAAGAAGTGCAAGTTTATCGGTGAAGATGAATGGCAGGACTATATTGCCGGCTATACTACAATTCTGGATATGACGGAGGAATCTATTTTGCGTCAGAATCCGAGATTTCTGACCCTTGTTAAGGGCTTTGACACCTTTTTCAGCTTTGGTCCGCATTTGATTACGCCGGACGAAGTGGAAGATGTATCTGCCCTGGAAGTGCAGACGGTGCATAACGGAGAGATTCATGCGGCAAATACAGTGGCCAACATGACCCACAGTCCATCGAGACTGGTTTCGCTGATTTCTCATATGCAGGGGTGGCTGCCGGGTGATATTCTATCCACGGGAACTCCGAGAGCAGTGCATATCCAGGACGGTGATAGCTTGGAGTGTCGCATTTTTGGATCGGACGGCTTTGCCATGGAACCGCTTGTGAATCCGGTCGTGGATTTAAAATTACAGAAAGAAAAATAATGAGGAGGGAATATCTATGGATTTAGGTTTAAAAGATAAATGCGCTCTGGTGCTGGCATCAAGTTCAGGACTTGGAAAGGCAGTAGCAAGGGAACTTGCGGCCGAGGGAGCAAAGGTTATGTTGTTTAGCCCGTTTTTGGAGCAGCTGCAGGAGGCTAAGGCGGAATTGATCAGTGAAACGGGAAATGAAAATGTGGACTTTTTCTGCGGCGATATGACTCACCTTGCGGACATCAAAGCGCTGGTTGCTGCTACCTGCGAGAAATTCGGACCGATCTATGCGCTGTTCAACAATGCAGGCGGACCGCCGGCAGGACCACTTAATTCCTTTGACGATGAAGCGTGGTACAAAGCTTTTGACTTGACGCTTCTTTCTTATCAGAGAGTAGTGCGGGAGGTTGCACCGATTATGATGGAAAACGGCGGCGGCAGAATTGTCAACTCCACATCTTCTTCTGTGAAGGCAGTTCTCGACAATCTGGGGCTATCAAACACCATGCGTGCCGGTGTAGTAGGCTGGTCTAAGACTGTTTCTCAGGAGCTTGGAAAATATAACATTCTGGTCAATGTCATCGGACCGGGACGCATCGGCACTGCAAGAATCGATCAGCTGGACAAAATGCGTGCAGAAAAACAGGGTATTTCCGTAGAACAGCTGCAGGAAAACACTTGGAAGACCATTCCGCTGGGCAGGTACGGAAGACCAGAAGAATACGGCAAACTGGCAGCATTCTTGCTGTCATCTACTGCAAACACCTATATCACAGGTCAGACCATCTTAGTTGATGGCGGACTGGTAAAGGCGCTGTAACGAGTGGAAGGCTGCCTGAGCTAGTGTGCATAAATTTTAAAATAACTCTCAAAATATGCACACGGGCGTGCATAAATTTAAGAAAAACGACTGAAATATGCAGAAACGGCGAGGTTTATTCGGGATTATCCTATAAACCTCGCCTGTTTTTGGCAAAAATCTGCATATATAGCGAATTATTATGGAAAATATGCACGGATTTCTGAAGAGATGTGCATATTTTAGAGAAAATTTTCGATTATATGCACAACGGGAAAAAGGCGATGCAAGTGACTGTAAACCACTGCTACTCCATAAATGTTATCTTTCCCTGATATAAATCGGCAATGTTGATTTTTACTACCTTATCTTTCAGACTCAGCGTAAAATAGCTTTGGTCTGTGATATGGGTTTTGTTGCCGAAGGAATCATAAATGGTATCTTTGTTGATGAAGGTGTAGCCAAAGTAAGCCTTATTGCGGAGGACTTTTTTAAATGGATTTTTGTGGAAAGCTTCCAGCTCTACATAATCGACCTCTGCCTCACCGGCATTCTGGTGATAGCCGCCGACATAGCTGTTTAATATCACATTCTGCGATTTTGATGTAAAGATAATATCTACCATACCATCGAATTTTTCACAAGTAATGGTGATATCATTGATGTCAGGGCTAAAGCCGTGGGCAAAATAGTAAGTGCCGCCGCCGAAAATCAGCAGCAGGGTAAGGATTGTAATTCCCACCGCTCTGCGGGTACGCTTTCTCAGTTTGAGAAAGGGCTTAATATCGTGGTCGGCATCTGCTGCGGCGTTTTCTTTTTCCGAAGGCAGCTGGGGCATTTCAACAGCAGCTTTCATATCTTCTGCAATTTGCGCGCAGGCAGGGCATGTCTTTAGATGGTTTTCGATGGCTTCGCTGCTGGCAGGACTTGTTAGTCCCTCTAAATAGCTGGGAAGCAAATCTCTGGTTAATTCGCAAATAATTTCGTTTCTCATTCCTGTTACCTCTTATTCTTTCGATATTTTCTGCTTAGCGCGATAGAAGGTGACACGTGCCCAATTTTCTGTTTTTTCGACGATATCGCCGATTTCCTTAAAAGAAAAGGCGCCGGTCAGTCTGAGCAGAACGACTTCTTTTTCGATGTCAGAAAGCAGATGCACTTTGCGAAACAGCGCCATTTTTTCGTCTTTAACAGAAAATGCCTGTTCCAGCGTAAGTGCATCTGACACAAGGGCTTCACCGTTTAAATCTGCCAGCGGCACTGCTGATTTTCTCTGCCGCCGTGCAAGCTCCTGATACCAAAGGTGCTTGGCGATTTGACAAAGCCAGGTGGAAATTTTGCAGGAACCGTCGTATTTGTTTGCTGTGCGCACAGCCTGATAGAAGGTTTCCTGTGTCAGCTCCTCCGCCGTATTTTCTTCCATGCAAAGTGTCATCAAAAATTTGAACACGTAGTTGGCGTAGTCCTTGTATGCGGCGTCCATATCCAACATTTTATCACCTCTCTTTGTCCATATATCGGAAAAGATCGAATTTCGTTACAGGAATTTTAAAATTTATTATCGTAGGCTTTCCTCAGCCTCATCAATTGTCGCGTAGCCGTAGAGGTGCACCATGGAGTTTTGAATCATGATAGCAAGAGATTTGCCTTGGGATTTCAATTCTTTTAGATAGGCGGCGTAAAGTTCCAAAAGATCGGTCGGGTAGGTTGCAAGTTCGCCTCTCGCATAGGTTTCCTGAGAGGTAAAGCCAGTGCTGTCGCCGTCTGCGGTAATAGGTCTTCCTGCGCCGGAAAGTTTCGGATACTGCTTTGCAAAATCCTTTTCCCATTGGATCATGGTTTCCACGATTTCGTTGATTAGACGGTAATTTTTTACTGGCACGAAAGGCATATGGGATGCAACGTACTTGTTGTAGTAGTGTAGATCGGTGTATTCCATCATACGACCGTACTTCTCGGTCACCAGATTTCTGCCGTCAGCTTCGCAGGAACAGGCATACGCATAGTAGCGGGTGAGCATTTCGTCTGACCAGTTTTCGTACTGACTGCGGCGCATGATATAAAAGGTTTCAAAATCATCCTGACAGCTTGCTCTGCCGCCGATGTTTTCGACCTTTTGAAACATATTCCATTCTAAATCGATAATGTCTTCGATGAGCTTGATATCTTTTTCCATGTGAGATTTCCTTCCTTATATAATTAGTTAGGGCAGTCTGCCATGGGGTGCATGGCGGCAAGCTGCGGGTCCTTAATTCCTGCCATAAGACTTGCAAGGTGGCTCTGCAGGAAGTTATCTTCTTCCTGTGAAAGTCCCTGTGCGCGAAGCTCTGCTGCGACTGCAGCGCAAATTTCTTCCGTCAGCTTAAAGGCTGTGTCGTGGAGTTTTGCTGTAGGCTCTTTTTTCAGCAGAGCAGGAATGTCTGCAAGAGCTGTAAGCAGCGGTGCGACAGTGTCTGCCAGCCTCGGCAAAGTCTTCATGCTGAAAAATGCCCATTTATAAAATGGTGTATACCGCTTGTTCAAAAGATGCACCATAGAGATAGTCGCTTCTGTAAAGCGGGCAAGGGCAAGGGTTACCGCCACTTTATCCTGACGCTTAATTAGGCGGAGAAGATTGTATTGACCTGCCTGCGACATGATGGCGGCGCGAGCAGCAATTTTCTTGCGGCGAACATCTTCCGGATAAAAAGCGAGAAGGCTCCCCCTCGTCATAGAAAAGTCTCTGTTCTTATTATGAAAAAGCTGACCGTTTGTGGCGACAGCAAGCTGTGCTTCCGGGGTCATGAGCCAATCTAGATTGTTCTCGGGACCAGTAGGACTTCCAGTAAAACGCTGATAAAAGCTGCTGTTTGTCATCACACCCAGTCTGTCATCTGCGATGATATTTTCTCTTGAAAAGCCGCAGAAACTGTGGGGAAGCTTTTCATAAGCCTCCCGCAGTGCTTGTCCATAGCGGGCAAAGTCTTCTTCTGTGAGCCAGATGCAAAATCCCGGCGCAAAGTCGTGATCCTGAGAAATCGTATCGTCGAAACCCATGCACTGGGAGCCTTCGCCGCAAAGTCCTGCGGAAATCCGCTCAAAGAGGGACGGCTCTACACTTTCGATCATTTCTTTTCCATAGGTTTCGTAATACTTTCTTGATAGCTCTAGTCCGTTCATCTTCCAATCCTTTCGTAAATGGCGGCGGCTTTGTCTGCGAAGGATTTTGCAAGGTCTGTATCGCCTAGCTGCGTGTAACAGCGGGCAGTATTGTCTGCGAGGACGGCATAGCTTGCGTTATCATCGCCGAAATCTCTTGCCATAAGCTCCATCGCTTTTTTGAACTGATCGATTGCTGCTGCAAATTCGCCCTTTGCATAGCAGATTTCGCCAAGAACATTGACCGCTGCGGCATAGTGGACATCGCTGTCACCGCCGGCTTTTTCAAAGGACGCAAGCGCCAGCTGTACTTTTTCTTCGGCATCTTTTAGGCGCTTTGTGACGAGACAGAGCTGCGCCCAGTTGGTGTAGGTGATAGCAACTTCGGCTTCGGTTTCTGTCAGATTTTCTAAAACGGAAAGTGCAAGACGCAGGTATTTTTCTGCATTTTCAAAGTCTTCAAGATCCTGATACACAGAGCTGATGTTGTTGTATAAAGTCGCCATGCGGTAGTCTGCAGTCAGACCCTTTGCGGTAAAAATTCTGGCGGCTTCTCGGTAAAAGGAAAGTGCTTTTTCCTTTTCTCCGGTCAGCGTGCAGGTGGTGGCATAATTCATCAGGGTGGTGGCGTGGTGTTCACTACCGGAAAGTCCCAGCTGTTTCAAATAGCCGAGGGCCTTTTCGTAAAGAAGGATTCCCTCATTGTAGCGGGATAGCATGCGATAGTAGCCGCCAAGCTCACTGCAGATTGCGATGGCGGAGCCGAAATCGCCAGTGCTTTCTGCACTCTGCAAACTCTCTTTCATATATATTTCTGCCTGCTGCATTTCCTTGTTTGCAAAGAGTGCATCAAGCTTTGTAAAAAACTGATTTATATCCATAAGAAACTCCTTTCCATTGTACCTAATAGTATACCACAAAATTCCATAGGTGAAACCGGAAGATTTGGATAGGCGGGGTGGAGGGTTTTGCAAGTATATAATGATGTTTTAACTTATATTAATTTTTTTAGGGAAAAATGTATAAGTGAAAGTGTAAATCTTAACCGAGAATTGGAAAACGTGAAAAAAATGTATAAAAACACTTAGGAAAGACGATTCAATTTGAATCCAGGCAGGGCTTTATAGCCGATTTTGCAATGAAAGCTTGCATATTATGCAATATTTTGTGATTATGTTTAATATCTTGCAAGAACGTTTATACACTTTTTTCGAAATTACGCAATTTAGGTTAAATCACTTTTTTCATTTTTGTATGTTTATTGTAGAATAGGAATTGATAAAAATAAGGAAATATTGCGGACAAAGGGGAAGAAGTCTTATATTGACGAAAGAACGCACGTTTGTTATAATGAAATGACAGATGAGAAACAGGTAGTAAGCTGGAGACAGCTTCACATACCAGGGATAGAAATGCCGTTGGGCGGTTTGGTCACTCTCCAAAAGAGGGGGTGATGCGATGAACTACATAACAATATCTGATTTGCTTCAGTATACGTTAGTACTCATTGCCCTTGCGACCTTGTATAAAGGCCGCAAGTAGAGAAAACCGCCAAACGTGATTGTTTGACGGTTTAAGACAATGCTTTTGGACTAAGCCGCTCTACCACAAACGGCATATCCTTGTTAATAACAATATACCATACCACAGTCAGATATGTCAAGGGAATGGAATTGATAAAATATAACAGAATAACACATAGTAAGGAGAACTGATGATAAAAGGTTTTGTCTTTGATATGGACGGGCTTCTCTTTGACTCAGAGCGGATTGTGCAGCGCAGCTGGAATGCGGCAGGCAGTGAACTGGGCTATGAAGGCATCGGGGAGCAGATTTACAACACGCTGGGTTTTAACAGAGCGCGGCGGGCGGTATATTTTAAAGAAATTTACGGAGATGACTTTCCTGCTGAAGCGTTTCAGGAAAGGGCGGCGCGGCACTTTGTACAGATTGTAGACCTCGAAGGCATGTCCATGAAAGAGGGCGCTCGGGAGGTTCTAAAGTTTGCAAAGGAAAAAGGAATAGCTGTGGGGCTTGCTACTTCTTCATCGGAGGGCTATGCACGCGGCAATTTGCAGAGAGCTGGGATTGAATCGTATTTTGATGGACTGATTTCGGGTAATATGGTGGGACGCAGCAAGCCGGATCCGGAAATTTATCTCAAAGCCTGTGCAGCTATAGGGGTAGCGCCGGCAGAGGCGATAGCCTTTGAGGATGCAGCTGCAGGCATTTTATCTGCAAGCAAGGCGGGGCTTAGGACGGTTATGGTTCCAGATTTGGTGCAGCCTGCAGAAGAAATTTTAGAAAAAGTATGGATGCTGAAGCCCTCTTTGACGGAGGCGCTGGAAGAATTAAAGAAAATTTTGTGAGGAAATGAAATGAAGAAGAGCAAGTATATTGTCATAAGTTTATGTTTGGCGCTGGTGCTGGCATTGACCGCATGCGGCGGAGAAGAAAAAAACTACGGACCGCTTTTGGAGCAGGCAAAAGAGGCAGAACTTTATGTTGGGAGTCTGACGACAGGGCTGCTAGGGGACACTTTGTCCAACAGTTTCTTTGAATGGACGGTGAAAGATGTTCGAACCGAAAAGGAAATCTATGGAAAGACAGCAAAAGATGGCAAGAAATTTGTTATCGTAGATATTTCTGTGACCAATACAACTGATGAGGAATATGAAATCGGCAATTATGATTTTGTCGCCTATGTAGCGCCGGATATGGACAGCGGTTTGACAGATACTATGGACAGCTTTGATGACAGCATGTACCCGGATCAGGAAATGCTGGCTGCCGGGGAAAACAGAACCGGAAAACTGATCTTTGAGGTGGACGAGTCAGTAGAGGAACTGATTGTCGATTACATCGAATTTTTCGGGGATGAGGAGATGGGAAATACTAACTGGTTTGATTTGTTTGTGTAGAAATTACAAGAGGGAAGTGTAAATGCTAAGACGCAGTGATATTAAAGGTATGGCGGGGAATTCAACCTACGGGAGGGGCATAGAGCTGTACCAGAAGAGCAAGGTTTTGCAATACCATGTTGAGACAGATATGATAGATTCGGATTTTGAAAATGTCATTGCAAAGGTTAAGGGAAGCGGACGCAACACCTATACCGTTGAGATTACTTATGATATTGCAGGGGATGAAGTTGAGTCGACTTATTGTGACTGTCCGGCCTTTCAAAGCTATCGTGGGATTTGCAAGCACTGTGTGGCGGCGCTTCTTGAATATATGGAATATCAGCAGGAACAGGAGGGAAGATATAAGGCAGCTGCTGTGAAGCCACAATATCCCGGAATGATATCTAAAAACAGGCAGGATGCTGCCTGTCGGCAAGCGAAGGAAAGAGATACGACGGCAACATTCAAAGCTTTAATAGAAAAAGAGATTGCAAGAAGGACGGCACCTGCGCTGCAGCCGCAGCTACAGGGGCAGATTCGGCTGCAGCCCTACCTTGAAATGTCTGAGAATGCAGATATGCAGGTTTCATTTAAAGTGGGAAGTGAACATCTATATGTTTTAAGAGATATCTTTCAGTTTGTGGAGCGTATGCACAGGCAGGAAGAGTATGCTTACGGAAAAAAGCTCTCGTTTATTCATACACTGGAGGCTTTTGAAGAGGAGTCACGGGCTTATGTTGTGTTTCTAATGGACTGGGTGCGGGAAAATAAGAAAAGCTATCTGAAATCAAAGGGCTATTATAGTTTCTATTATGATACAGCACCGGCAATGCGATACATGGCACTTACAAGCAGTTCTTTGGAGAAACTTCTGGAAGCGACGCTGGGGCGGAGCATTGAAGCTTTTATCCCTGCTGCCAGTGCAAGAAACTGGGAAGTTTGTCAGGGAAAACCTGACCTGTCTTTAACCATTGAGGGACAGGAAAACGGCGTTGAAATGCACTTAAATTGCCCAACTGTTTACGAAAGCAGTCAATATCTGATCTTCTTTAAGAAGGGTGTAATTTATTTGCACAGGGACAGGGAAAATGCAGAACTGATGGAACTGATTCGCAGTTTTGCAGCGTCGGGAAAGACTGTTTATGTAAAGAAGGAGGATTTACCTGCGTTTTGCAGCCAGCTTCTGCCGAAGATAAAAGATTGGATGGAAGTGCAGTACGAGAACTTTGAGCCAAACGATTATGCTGCCGAGGAGGCAGCCTTTGAATTTTATTTAGATGCACCAATAAAGGATGTGATTACCTGTCAGGCAAAAGGTGTTTATGGAATGGAAAAATATAACCTTTTGGATCCATCTGTAGATTTAACCCGAAGAGATTTAGCAAAAGAGGCAGAGGTGCTCAGGCTGATTCGTCCATATTTTGAATCTGCAGCAGAAAAAAAGGATTGCCTTGCGGTGGAGAGAGACGAGGAACTGATTTTTGCGCTTCTTACAGAAGGTCTTGATAAGCTGCGGGAGATGGGCGATGTTTATATATCTGATGCTTTGAAAAAAATCAATGTGCATCCGACACCAAAGGTATCTGTACAAGTGTCTGTATCTGGAAGTCTGCTGGATTTATCGCTGCTTTGCGGGGATATGTCAAGGGAAGACCTTGTGGACATTTTGAGTCGCTACGATAAAAAGAAAAAATATCATCGCCTGAAAAATGGAGATTTTATCAATATCGATGACGAGGGCATTGATATGCTGGCGGAATTGAAAGAAAGTTTGCATTTGTCGGCAAGGGAACTTTTGGGAGACAAAGTTTTGCTCCCTAAATACAGGGCGATGTACCTCGATCAGGCATTAAAAGAAAAATCTTCACTTCCCGCTGAGAGAGACAGGGAATTTCGTGCGTTGATTCGTAATATGCGTACGACAGAGGATAATGATTATGAACTGCCTTCCGGAATTTGTGCGGCTCTGCGCGAATATCAGAAAAGAGGTTTTTTATGGATGAAAACTTTGTCCAGTTATGGATTTGGCGGCATTCTGGCAGATGATATGGGTCTTGGAAAAACACTGCAGGTGATAACCTATCTCCAGTCTGAATGGGAGGATAAAGGTCGGGGGCAAAGACCTCACCTGATTATTTGCCCTGCATCTCTTGTTTACAACTGGGAAAGTGAACTGCAGCGATTTGCGCCGGCGCTTCCTGTTCGAGTCATCGCAGGAAATGCGGCCGAGAGAAAGAGGGAAATTGCTGCTATTGAAAATGGAGATGTTTGTATCACTTCCTATGAACTTTTGCGAAGGGATATCACAGCGTATGAACAGAAGATCTTTGGCTGTCAGGTGATTGATGAGGCACAGTACATAAAAAATCACGGGACGCAGAGCGCAAAGGCAGTGAAATTGATTCGAGCGTCTTTTCGTCTGGCGCTGACGGGCACTCCAATCGAAAATCGCCTCAGCGAGCTATGGAGCATCTTTGACTATCTGATGCCGGGATTTTTGTTTGGATATGAGAGATTCCGCAAGGAATTGGAAATTCCAATTGTGCAGAGCAGTGATGAGGCTGTGATGCAGCGGCTTAGGAAAATGGTTCAACCATTTGTTCTTCGCAGGCTCAAGGCGGATGTGCTTCGGGATTTGCCGGATAAAATTGAAAAGAATACGTTTACCAGATTGACAGGTGAGCAGCAGGAACTCTATGATGCGGAAGTAAAGAAACTGCAGCTTATGCTGACGCAGCAAAGCGACGAAGACTTTAACACAGCAAAGATAAAGGTGTTGGCAGAGCTGACGAGACTGCGCCAAATTTGCTGTGATCCGGGACTTTTTCTGGAAGGATATAAAGGCGGTGCATCTAAGATGGAACTTGCTATGGAACTGATTGAAAATGCTGTATCCGGTGGACATAAAGTTTTATTGTTTTCTCAATTTACGTCGCTGTTCCCGCAGCTTATGCAAAAACTGACCGCGTCGGGGCATTCCTATTATATGCTGACTGGAGCAACGAAAAAAGAGGAAAGAACCCGGATGGTAAATGCTTTTAATCAGGATTATACCCAGGTGTTTCTAATTTCGCTGAAAGCAGGAGGAACGGGGTTAAACCTGACCGGCGCAGATGTAGTCATTCATTTTGACCCGTGGTGGAATCTGGCGGTGCAGGATCAGGCAACCGACCGGGCACACAGAATTGGTCAGAAGCGTGTTGTGAATGTGTATAAGCTCATTGCAAAGGACACCATAGAGGAAAAAATTTTGGAGATGCAGGAGAAAAAGAGACAGCTTTCGGAACAGCTTCTTTCAGGCGGCGATATGAGTGGGACGATGCTCACCAGAGAAGAATTGCTGGATCTCCTCAACTAAGAAAACCTTGTGAAAAAAATATTTATCAAAAAAGGCTGAAAAGGTTCAAATTTGCCCTTGAAAAAGGTCGCCAAATAGTATAAAATTATTGGCAACACTTTACGGCAGGAGACCTTTTCAGCCGTTTAATTTATAAGTAATTTGTTTAACATATTTTATTATTTTAGGAGAGGAGTAACATTAATGGCACACTATTTCAATGAACCTTCAAGAACTTTCAACGAGTACCTTTTGGTACCTGGCTATTCTTCCAAGGAATGCAGAGTAGAAAATGTTAGCTTGAAGACCCCGATTGTTAAATTTAAGAAAGGTGAAGAACCTTCAATTACCGCAAATATTCCACTGGTTTCCGCAGTCATGCAGGCCGTTTCCGATGATAAAATGGCAGTTGCACTTGCTAAGGAAGGTGGAATTTCTTTTATATTTGGTTCCCAGTCTATTGCTAGCCAGGCGGAGATGGTTCGCAAAGTAAAATCCTATAAGGCGGGTTTTGTAAAGAGCGATACCAACCTGAGACCGGATCAGACTTTGGAGGATGTACTGGAACTGAAGGCAAGAACTGGTCATTCTACCATTGCGATTACCGAGGACGGTACAGCAGAGGGAAAAATTGTCGGTCTGGTAACCAGCAGAGACTACCGTGTCAGCAGAATGTCCACCGACACCAAGATCAGCGAATTTATGACACCGTTTGAGAAGCTGATTTACGCCAAGGACGGATGCACTTTAAGCGAAGCTAACGATATTCTTTGGGATAACAAGCTGAACGCAGTGCCGGTCATCGACGATAAGCAGAGACTGACTCATTTCGTATTCAGAAAGGATTACGACAACCACAAATCCAATCCGAATGAGCTTTTGGATGCTCACAAAAGATATGTAGTGGGCGCCGGCGTAAATACCCGTGACTACGAGGAAAGGATTCCGGCTCTGGTCGATGCAGGAGTGGACGTGCTTTGTATCGACTCTTCTGAAGGCTACTCCGAGTGGCAGCTCGACACCATCAAATGGGTCAGAGAAAAATACGGCGACACTGTGAAAATCGGCGCTGGCAACGTTGTTGACCGCGATGGTTTTAATTTCCTGGCAGACGCTGGTGCAGACTTTGTAAAAATCGGTATTGGCGGCGGCTCCATTTGTATCACAAGAGAACAGAAAGGTATCGGCCGCGGACAGGCTTCTGCAGTAATCGAAGTTGCTGCTGCAAGAGATGAATACTTTGAGAAAACCGGTGTATACGTGCCGATTTGCTCCGACGGCGGTATCGTGTATGATTACCATATGACTTTAGCGCTGGCTATGGGTTCTGACTTTATCATGCTGGGCAGATACTTTGCCAGATTTGACGAATCACCGACCAACAAGCTGAATATCAACGGCAACTATGTAAAGGAGTACTGGGGCGAAGGCTCCAACCGTGCCCGCAATTGGCAGAGATACGACCTGGGCGGCGATCCTAGAATGAAGTTTGAAGAGGGTGTAGACTCTTACGTGCCTTATGCAGGACCGCTTCATGATAACGTGACGCTGTCTCTGAATAAAGTAAAATCCACCATGTGCAACTGTGGTGTTCTGACCATTCCAGATCTGCAGAAAAATGCGAAGCTGACGCTGGTATCTGCGACTTCTATCGTAGAGGGCGGCGCACATGATGTGATTCTGCGTGACAGTTCTCAGAATGCGATTAGATAGAGGCTGTCAAAATGAATAAAGAACTGATTATTGTTTTGGACTTTGGCGGGCAGTACAATCAGCTGATTGCCCGTAGGGTCCGTGAAGCAGGGGTTTACTGCGAAGTGCACCCTTATACAATGCCTTTGGACGAGCTAAAGGCGAAAAATCCCAAAGGGATTATTTTGACAGGAGGTCCTAACAGTGTATACGACATGGAGTCTCCTCATTATGACAAAGCGCTTTTCAGCGCAGGTATTCCGATTCTGGGCATTTGCTATGGCGCACAGCTGGTTGCCTGGGCTCTCGACGGCAAGGTGGAAACTGCGCCGGTCAGTGAGTATGGAAAGACAGAAATTACGATTAAAAATAAGGACGGGATTCTCCGTGATGTAGACGACTCTACTATCATGTGGATGAGTCATACCGATTATATTGCTAAAGCGCCGGCAGGTTTTGCGGTGACTGCAAGCACGCCGGTGTGCCCGGTGGCTGCGATGGAAAACGCAGAGGCGAAAATCTATGCGGTACAGTTCCACCCGGAAGTAACCCACTCGGTACAGGGAACTGAGGTGTTGTCTGCTTTCGTTTACGGTCCGTGTGGCTGCAAAGGGGACTGGAAGATGGACGCTTTCGTCGAAAACACTATCGCAGAAATCCGTGCCAAAGTGGGAAATGGAAAAGCGCTGTGCGCTCTGTCCGGTGGTGTGGATTCTTCCGTTGCGGCGGTTATGATGTCCAAGGCCATCGGAAAGCAACTGACCTGCGTATTTGTGGATCACGGTCTTCTGCGTAAAAATGAAGGGGATGAAGTAGAAGCTGTATTTGGTCCTGAAGGTCCGTATGACCTGAATTTTATCAGAGTCAATGCGCAGCAGCGTTTTTACGATAAGCTGGCAGGAGTGACCGAGCCGGAGGAAAAGAGAAAAATCATCGGTGAAGAATTTATTCGTGTCTTTGAAGAAGAGGCGCAGAAAATCGGTGCTGTGGATTTCCTGGTGCAGGGCACCATTTATCCGGATATCATTGAATCGGGATTAGGCGATTCTGCGGTAATCAAGAGCCATCATAACGTGGGAGGGCTGCCTGATTATGTGGATTTCAAGGAAATCATCGAGCCGCTGCGCATGCTGTTTAAGGATGAAGTTCGCCGTGCAGGTCTGGAATTAGGCATTCCGGAGTATCTGGTCTTCCGTCAGCCGTTTCCGGGACCGGGACTTGGGATTCGTATTGTCGGTGATGTAACTGCCGAAAAGGTAAAGTTGGTGCAGGACGCTGATGCGATTTACAGAGAAGAGATTGCTGCTGCTGGTCTTGATAAGGAAATCAACCAGTATTTTGCGGCCCTGACCAACATGCGTTCCGTCGGTGTCATGGGCGACTTCCGTACATATGATTATGCGGTGGCGCTTCGCGCTGTTACCACCAGCGACTTCATGACCGCTGAGGCAGCAAAACTGCCTTGGGAAGTCATCGAAAAAGTGACTACGAGGATTATCAACGAAGTGGATCACGTGAACAGAGTGTTCTATGACTGTACGGGAAAACCGCCAGGGACGATAGAGTTCGAGTAACAGATAAAATCCCGGAAATGCTGATAAAATGGGCATTTCCGGGAGTGCTTTATGCCGTTTGGCTCTAAAATGGCTCTAATTATTTGAGGAATACTGGATTTTGGGCGGGTATCATGATACCTGCTTTTTTAATACAGAGGAATTTCGCCCTCATAGTTGTCGGCTCTTTCCAACAGGGGACCGGTTGCACCCATTGTAAAAGCTATATCACTGCTTCGGATAGACAATAGTTCCATTCCAATCTTCAGATTAAGAAAATCTAATATCTGCTGATTAAGCTGAATTACACCATTCTCTGAAATATTTACCCAACAGTATGACCGCCCTTTGTATTTGACAAATTCGCCCTCTGCGGTCTGATAATTCAGTAAAGCCGGATTATCAGTAAGAATGTGTCCTAACTTTGATGGTTCTAACAATCCTTTTCTTGTCACACAAAAGCCGCCAGTGACCTTGCTTCCAGTAAAAAGATAGACTTTTCTCTCTGCTGTGGCGTTGTACTCTGTAAGAGCCTGTGTTGGGAGATGGATTGTCAAGTCATCTCGTATCAGCGATTTTCCGAAAATAAATTTACCGCCTTTATTCATCTGTGGCATATATCATCAACTCCTTTTCTTAAAAGTGGAAATCTACTATACCACAAGAAAGTTCAAATGTCACTAAGGCTCTCTAAAGTGTGGCAAATATTTTTCGGTATAGTGAGAATGGCTAATTTTCGGGATAAATTTTTACAGATATACCTCTAACACCTTTTTTAACAATCTTACTGTCATCAAGAATACTCTGCTTAACAGCGTCCAAATCCTTTGAGAGTGCTTCAATCGCCCGTTGGTGTTCTTCTTCTGACGAGAAGCGTTCCGTATCATTCAAAAGGTTCTCCTGCAATTCTCTTGCTTTCATGTATACGCCCAACTTATGATTGAGCAGGGAGTTCTTGAAAGATATTTTGATTGTAGCGGGATTAAAACTTCCGTCCTCGTACCTCTCAGCTTCAAAGTTCATATCTAATTGTTCGTCCATTTTCAAAATCAAAGACAATACATCTGACACTGTTTCTATATCAAAATCCATGAAAACATTGATACTGATACCCAAAGCATTTGCAATTTTCAGCAGTTGGTCGGGCTTGGGATTGCGGATGCCATACTCATACTTTTTAATTGTGGCGGAATTAATGCCGGAAAGCTGTCCAAGCGTTTCCTGTGATATGCCGCGCAAATTCCGAAAGTGTTTAATCTTTTCCCCGGTAGTCATGACAATACCTCCAATTTATGTGATTTTCGTTAGTGCTTAGTCTAATTCTATCATACTAGGACACATTTGTGTATAAAAATTTAAAATAAATACTTGACGTTCACAAAAGTGTACCGTATAATAAAAACATAAAGGTCACATATGTGTACCTAAAATAAAAAAGGAAAGGACAGGACTATATGGAGAATGGAAAGAAAATGTATGTAACGGTAGAGGAAGCGGCTGAAATGCTTGGTGTATCAACGGGTTATGCCTATAAGATTATCCGGGGGCTGAATGAGGAACTGAAAGCAAAGGGCTATCGGACAATCTGCGGCAAAGTCCCGACAAAATACTTTGAAGAAAAATTCTACGGTCTGACCGTAGCCATGTAGGAAAGGAGAGATTTTATGTCAGCGACAAGGGACGGAAAGATGTGGCGTTGCCAGTTCTATTATAAGGACTGGCAGGGCGTAAGCCACAAGAAGAACAAGAGGGGATTTAAGACAAAAGCGGAAGCGGAATAGTGGGAGCGTGACTTCCTGCAACAGCAGCAGAGGAATTTAGACATCAATTTTGAAAACTTCGTACAAATCTATTATGAGGATATGGAACACCGTCTGCGTGAAAACACCATGCGTACAAAGAAATTCATTATTGACTTGAAAATTATTCCGTATTTCAAGAAAAAGAACATGAATGAGATTAAGGCTTCCGATATTCGGGCGTGGCAAAATGCACTGATGAAAAAAGGATATTCGGAAACGTATCTGAAAACGGTCAATAATCAGTTGTCGGCAATCTTCAATTATGCGGTTCGGTACTATGACTTGAAAGACAACCCTTGCAGGAAAGCCGGGAGTATCGGAAAGAGCCACGCCGGGGAAAAGGAGTTTTGGACGAAGCAGGAGTTTAAGCAGTTTCTTGTGACTGTGGAGAACAAGCCGGAAACAAAAATGGCATTTTTGCTCCTTTACTGGACAGGCATGAGGATTGGAGAATTACTTGCCCTTACCTACAATGATATTGACTTAGAGAAGCGTACTATTTCCGTAAACAAGTCCTATCAGCGGATAGAGGGCAGGGATATTATCACACCGCCCAAAACGCCAAAGAGCAAGCGTGTCATAACGATACCGCCGTTTCTGACAGAGGAATTAAAAGAGTATACTTCGCACTTATACGGAATTATGGCAGACGAAAGTATGTTCCGTTTTACAAAATCCTATATGGAGCATGAGATTATCAGAGGTATCAAGGCTTCGGGAGTGAAAAGAATACGCTTGCACGATATTCGTCATTCCCACGCTTCGTTACTCGTGGAAATGGGTTTTACACCATTAGCGATTGCGGAACGGTTGGGGCATGAGAAAATCGAAACAACATTAAATACTTATTCACATTTATATCCCAACAAGCAGGGGGAACTTGCGGATAAATTGGAGATTGAGAACAGCAGGGAGGAAGAAGAATGAGTGGAGTGCATAAATACCCAACAATCAGCTTTCGCATTTCCCCCAGAGAGAGGGAAGAAATCGAAGCGAAGATTTTAGCAAGCGGACTTTCTAAGAAAGATTATTTTGTCCGTTCCTGCATTTATAACCGGGTGTGCGTGGTTGGTAAAAAAGAATTGGTTTATCAGTTGGTAGAGGAACTAAAGATAATGCAGACAAATATCCGGGAAGTGACGGAAGCGTTTGAAAAGACAGAGATTGATTTAACGCCGGAGGAATTGGAAGATATGCGGAATGACTGTCTTGATATGCTGAAAGCTATCCTGTGGGTGTTGGACGGAGCAAAATATCTGTGGCAGGGAAACGCCAACGGAGAAGAAAAAAGCCCCGACAGCGGCAACTGTTAGGGCTGTGATAACTGGAAAACCTCTGTTATCAATCTCACAATTTAAGTATAGCAGAGGTTTCTTCCAGTGACAACGATTTTTCAGAAATGGAGGGCATTATGGAAGAAACAAAAACAGAATTACAGTTGATTAAATTGTCGGAGATACAGTCGCAGGAAGTTTCTTGGCTGTGGTTTCCGTTTATCCCTTATGGCAAGCTGACTATTGTTCAAGGCGATCCGGGGGACGGAAAGACAACATTTATTCTGAATATAGCGGCGAAACTGTCTAAGGGAGATAATTTAGACAATGGAATGAATTTTACAGAGCCTTTGAATGTAATCTATCAGAGTGCGGAGGACGGTCTTGCCGATACGGTAAAGCCACGGTTAGAACAGGCGGGGGCAGACTGTGAGAAAATCTCTGTCATTGATGGAAAGATAAAATCACTTTCCATGATAGATGAACGCTTGGAGCAGGCTGTTATAAAGACAGGCGCAAAGCTGCTGATTTTAGACCCGATACAAGCCTATTTAGGCAGTGGTATGGATATGAACCGGGCGAATGAAGCAAGGGATATGACAAAGAAACTGGCGGCACTGGCAGAGAAATACCAGTGTGCGATTGTCCTTGTCGGGCATATGAACAAGGCAGCAGGAAATAAAGCGGCATACCGGGGAATGGGTTCGATTGATTTTTTTGCAGTCGCTAGAAGCGTTCTCTTAGTCGGCAGGGTTGAGGGAGAAGAAAATATAAGGGCTGTGGTGCAGATTAAAAATAATCTTGCGGCGTTCGGACACCCGAAAGCATTTGCGTTGTCAGAGAACGGTTTTCAATGGCTTGGAGATTATGAGATTACGGCTGATGAAGTCTTAGGCGGCATTGCCCCGAAAGCAAATAAAATGGAACAGGCGAAGCGTCTGATTAGGGAACTGGCAGAAACAAATAATGCCATGCAGAGCAATGAGATTTTCAGTCTTGCGGACGAACAGAACATATCAAAACGGACACTGGAAAACGCGAAAAAAGAGTTAGGTGTCCGGGCAAAGCGGATAAACAATACATGGTATTGGGAACTGGATAAAATCGGACAGTGATGTATAGGGAAAGATAACAGCGCAACAATGCAGGGTATTAGCATTTTGCAGTATTGGAATTGCGTTCTTGAAGATTGAAAGGTTGCAAAAATTATAGACATTGCAGTGTTGCGCTGTTGGGAGAAAGCAGGAAAGCGGCAGCAACAAGGCGGCGAAAAGCCGCCCCGTCCGTTAGGACGGTATGCTGTCCAACGGACAGCTAGCCCCCGGCAGGGCGCAAAGGCGCTTTTGATAGAGCGTAGCCTGTCGAAAGTGCTTTTGCGTTACTTTCGCAGAAAGTAACAAAGGCTATGCGCCGTTTCTGGCGCTCATTACCCAATAGGGAGAAAGGAAAAATTATTGAAGCGGACTATCAGCGTTATGACAGGGAAAGGCTCTGTCAACCATAACAGCAGAAAATTCCACGCAAAGAACACTGACCCGGAGCGGAGTTGTCTGAATGTGGAATACTGCAATGAAAATATCAAAGACGTATACCACGAATTATTTGCTGAAGCACTCGCCCGGTACAATGAGAAGCAGACAAGAAATGACCGCATAATTGATGATTATTATGAGAAAATCTGTTCCGGCAAACAGGAGAAGCCATTCCATGAGATTATTTTGCAGATAGGAAACAAGGACGATATGGGGGCAAAGACAGAGGACGGACAGCTTGCGGCGAAAATACTTGATAAATATATGCAGGACTTTCAGCAGCGCAATCCTACATTAAGGGTATTTTCAGCGCATCTTCACATGGACGAAGCTACGCCGCATCTGCATATAGATTTTATACCCTATAAGACTGGAAGCAAGAGAGGGCTTGAAACAAGAGTGTCATTAAAAAAGGCACTTGCGGAGCTTGGTTTTAAAGGTGGCACAAGGAGCGAAACAGAACGTAACCAGTGGGTAGCGGCAGAGAAAGAACGGCTTGTGGAGATTATGCTACAGCATGATATTGAATGGGAGAAAAAGGGAACGCATGAGAAGCATTTATCGGTTTTGGATTTTGAGAAGCAGGAACGGCAGAAAGAGGTTGCGGAATTGGAGCGGACAATCTCCGGCAGTAAAGAGGAATTATCCGATATTCTTCATCAGCAGATAGCAGCAGGACGGGAAACGGAGCAGATACGGAAAGAGGGCGAAGCAATCTGGCAGGAAGTATCGGAACTTACCACAACAAATCATCTGCTGAAAGAGCAGACGGAAGAACTAACAGAGGATAAAGAAAAGTTGCAATCTGAAAATGAAAAATTGGAAAAACAGCAGAAAAAGTTACAGCAGGAACTTAACAAAATGGTACAGTCAAAAGAAGTCATGGAGCGCAATATACACACCTATGATGAAGATGTGAAATGGCAGTTAGCAGAGCCGGGGGCATTGATAAGCGCAAAGAATTATCGGGATAAAAAAGCACTTTCGCTTGTGGAGAAATTGAAAGAAGTGGTAAAAAATCTGACTATCAAATGCGTACAGCTTACGGAACAAGGCAAGAAGCTGACCGCCAAAGTGGACGGGCAACAAAAGCAGATTAGCCGCTTGACGGATAAGGTTATGGAGCAGAACGATACCATAGAGCGATTGCAGGAAAAAGCGTCTGACTTGGGGTGTTTGGAACGTCATTTAGGCAGGGAACAGGTGCAGTCGATAGTAGAACATTCAAAGGCATTAGAACAGGCGGAGAGGGCAAATAAACGCCCGAAACGTCCCTTTGAAATGAGCCGATAGGAAAGTGAGGATTGATAGGATATGACGGATATGGAGAAGAAAGTTATGATACGGCTGTGTGCTAAAATCGTGGCAGATACAGACCTTTACGAAACGGATAAGGAAGTACAAAATTTGATAGACTGGGTATGTCTTTCGGAGCAGATAAAGGAAAACAATAATACAATCCGCAATCTGACCGGGGAGTATAAGAAGATAGAGCCGGATTGTCGGGAGGGAGTGCGGGCGCAGTTGGAACGCATGAAAGAACTGTGCAAAGAGCGGAATAATCTTTATGAGAAACAGAACGACTTGAAAGGTCAGAAACAGAAGATTGAGAAGTCGTTGGAGCGATAAGAAATGTGGGGCGTGGTGGTTGCTATGCCCTAAATTTTATAATGGCAAACAGAGAATGGAAGTAGTATAATCAAATGGAGAGATTAGGAGCGAGGGGATAACGTGAATAAGAAAACAGAAGAATCAAGAATTGCATACAATAAAATAGCATCTGAATATGATGCGTCAAGGGAAGGACAATATACAAGATTTCATATTATGGAACTATCTAACACTATAGATTTACATGAGGGTAATGTTGTCCTTGATGTTGCATGTGGAAATGGAACTCTGTTGCGGGAATTATCGAAAAAAGCAAAAATCCAGGCAAATGGAATAGATATATCTGAGAACATGATTTGTTCTGCAAAGATGCGATACCCTAATATGAGTTTTGAGGTCAAACCATGCTATCCGCTTGAATGGAGTAATGAAAGTATTGATATTATAACTGTATGTTGTGCGTTTCATCATTTTGACAATCCGCAAGGTTTTGTTAACGAGTGCAAAAGAGTTTTAAAGAAAAACGGTACAGTGTATATAGCTGACCCTAATTTTGGAGCAGTAGTCAGATTTATAGCAAATAAATTATGGTTTCCCTTTTCAAAAAGTGGAGATGTAAGAATATACAGCAAAAAAGAGTTAGAGGAAATCTTTTACAATTGTGGATTTAAAACAGTGCAGGTTTATAGGAAAGGAAAAGGGGTGTTTCTTAAAGCTGAAAAATGAGCATCAAATTTTCGTCTGTAAGAAAGGCAGAATATTTTTCCTTTGTAATGATTTGAACATGGTGCTAGCACCATGTAAGTTAATTCGGATAAGGAAAATGTGATAATGTGGCAGTTCACACTATTAAGCGAATTGCCACATTTTTATAGCAAAATAAGCGGTTATGTGGTAATATATAGGGGCAAAGATAAAAACACAACGCAAGGTAATCTTGCAGTACTGGTAGGTAGTCCAGTCGCACCGATTTGGTGTAAGTAGCCCTCCCTCCTTAGGGTCGTCCGTTCTTTGTTCATTACAATCATTTTAAGGAGGAATTGTCATGGACAAAGTATCGGGAAAGCTGACGGTATTTTTTGAAGAGCCCTTTTGGGTCGGAGTGTTTGAGCGGGTATCAGATGGAAAGCTATCTGTGTGTAAGGTTACGTTTGGTGCAGAACCAAAAGACTATGAAATATATGATTTCGTTCTGAAAAATTACTATCGGCTGCGATTTAGTCCGGCTGTGTCAACTGATGTAAAAGAAACTGGTCGCAATCCTAAACGGGTACAGCGTGAGGTACGAAAACAGGTACTGAATACCGGGATAGGAACAAAATCGCAACAGGCTTTGAAATTACAGCAGGAGCAGTTGAAAACTGAACGCAAAAATGTGAGCCGGGAACAACGTGAGGCAGAAAGACAGCGGCAGTTTGAACTGAAACAGCAAAAAAGGAAAGAAAAGCATAGGGGGAGGTAACTCCTCTCTTGCCGCTATAAAAAATGGGAGGAGAATAAGTGAAAATGGCTCTCAAGATTAGTGAAATGGAAGCAGGACAGATAATTTGATTTTCTAAATCTATATGTTTCAAGTTTGTTAGAGTATTAGAGGTGGTGGCATTGGAAAGATGATATTAATGCGGAATACTACTATCAACGCGTTATTTGTGATGTAAAACATGGTCTTAGAACCATGTAAGTAAAGCGATTAGGGTATCGTGCGCCATGATTCATAGGCAAACTTTTTTTATAAGGATGTAATTATAATGGGAGATGCAATTGGAAAAATCATAGAAGAATTAGTTGAATTATTTAAACGAAATTATAGAAGACCAAGGTTATGGCTTTTTATAGCGATTGTTTTATTTATTATTGTTCTTATTATTCCATATATAGATTCTAATTTCTTTTATTTTTCCAGGATGGAAAAAAGAATAAATGTGCTTGAAAAGGTAATGGCATTAGATGAGGAAAAAATAAATAGTAACCAAGCATATATAGATGAATATCAAAGAATTTTACAAGAAATGGAGTAGCAGGGTGAACGTTCTATAAATTCGTTAATGAATAAATTTATTATTCAGATGAATTATATAACTTCAATGGGAAATGGAGAAGGAAATAGAGCATTAAAATTTCTTTCGGGTGCATTTTGGTTATTATTAATTACTGTCTGTGTACCTTTTATGAATACGTTTAAAAAGAGAAGTGATAAGCTAATAGCATTTGTTTTGTTATTAATAATGTCTGGGATAATCGGTTGGGCTTTCTCAATGGTTCCAGTTATAATTTCTCCGATGGTTAATTATATTGGAGTACCACTTTTGCAAATTATTGCAGTAATAATTATTGTGGTAAAGAGTAGTAAAAAGAAAAGATAATGTGATACCCGTATGATACCTATTTGGTCTGAAACTGTAAATATGGCGTAAAATGTGTATATTATGGCTATGAAAAACCTTAAAGAGCATCAAATATTTAACAATTATGTTATGGTTATAGGGAGTTCGAATAAACAAAAATGTTTAGTTAATCCAGTGTTTATGCGGGTTTGCGGACTTTGGAAAGGTCTTTTGATAACAAATTGATAACAGTCGTTTGAGTGCGATTATTCTTACTGTCAAGTGGTTTGTTGATGGGGGAATGATTTGTAAGCGGTTTGGATGACTGAAATAAATCCATATTAGAAACGCCCTTAGCTGTGGGTAGGAACTCATGGCTAAGGGCGTTTTTTGTCGTGTTTGTCAATCAGTTTTTAGTTTGTCTTTAAATGATTCGACTAAGACATCGCTCAATTCCTTAGAGGGGACTTTCGCCCAATGCTGCGTGGTGTCAAATTTTGGGTAATTGTACCGCCACTGGTCGTAATCTTCCCTGCTGATTTCTTCGGCAGAGAGTTTGTCCGCCTGCTCTTTCCAAGCGCAGAGCATTTTCAGCAGCTCGTCGGCGTTCTTACTTTTGTCTTTGTTGACTTTCAAACAGACTTCCCCGTCTGTTTCGCTGATGGTAAGTCCGTAAATGTCTTCAAGGGCAAATAAGGTGTGCATAAGCCCGATGTAGCTGTCAATGTCGGGTATGTCCAGAGCCTGCGGCGCAACGTCAAGAGCCTGCGCCAGTGCAGCCGTCAAGTCTGCCTTTGGCTTGCGTGAGCCAGTTTCGTACTGTGCCAGACGCACGTCTGCGCTCCGTTCGGGAAACCCGACAAGCATACCAAGATATTTCTGTGTCATGCCCCGCATGATGCGGAAAAAATGTATTCTTTCGCCAATCGCCATAATGTTTCACTCTTTTTATTCGTGGGGATGAGGTGGTGCAGGAGCTTTCTGTATTAAATCCTTACGCATATAAGCTCATCAAGAAATTAAATGACGAGTTGAAAGAGCAAGGATTTATCACGATTGCGGGAAATTGTGGAGAGTGAGATAATCTATTCATAAGCGGTGAGTGACATTTCTGCGGTATGTGGAAGTGTCGCTCTTAAGAAAAAGCAGTTCGAGGAATTGAAAAACCTTATAATTTCATGTATACTTAGAAAAAGAAATTAGGAGCTATATTAGGAGGGCTAAAATGCTTGATACGATACCAAATGAAGAAGAAATGACAGCTTTAGTTGGAAAATCCCTATATGATGTATGGAATAAGCTATGTGCTTTAATTGATGAAAAATATGATATGGATTGTTTGTGGAATAAGGGTGGTAAAGCATGGAAATATGAATATAAATATCGTCGGGGTGGTAAAACATTGTGTGCATTATATGCAAGAGAAAACTGTATGGGTTTTATGATTATCTTAGGGAAAGACGAACGGTTGAAATTTGAAACAGATAGAGAAAATTACGGAGAGGTAGTTCAAAAAATATATGACGAAGCTCAAACTTACCATGATGGAAAATGGATAATGTTTGAACCAGTGGATACATCTTTGTTTAATGACTTCATTAAACTGTTGAGAATTAAAAGAAAACCAAACAGAAAGTAAAGTTACCGTTGAATCAGATAACTTGGAATTTGAAAGGGTGTTAGCGAATATGAAAAGATATATTGCATTTCTGCGAGGTATCAATATAAGTGGCAAAAATAAAGTATCGATGGCCGAATTAAAGAAAGAGTTTGAAAAACTTGAGTTTGGAGAGGTTAGGACATATTTGAACAGCGGTAATGTGGCTTTTTCGAGTGAGAAAGGTGACACAGAGAAGTTCACGAAACAGATTGAGATAATGATAAAAAAACAATTCACCTTGGATATTCCTGTTTTTGTCATATTAAGAGAAGAACTTGATGACATCTTGCACAATGCGCCTGACTGGTGGGGAAACGAAAATAAGGAAATCTATGACAATTTAATTTTTATTATGCCACCCGCTACATTCGCAGAGGTATATTGTGAGATTGGAGAGCCTAAAGAGGAATTAGAAAGGATTAAAGATTATAGTGAAGCAATATTCTGGTCTTTCAGCAGGAAAGATTATCAAAAAACAAATTGGTGGTCTAAGACAGCAAATGCCAATATCAGTAATAAACTAACAATAAGGACGGCAAACACTGTTAAAAAAATGGTCGGTATGTAATTATTTTTTGAATTCTCACTTGTGAAGGAGGATTTTATGCTAGTCAATATAGCGGAAATCTTTGAATTATTGTTTGATAAGAATAATAATGTTGCTTACAAGGCACTACAAGAATTACAAAGAAAAAGTGAAGAAACGGATTGCGTTTATCCTTTTATAGATAGGTTAAGTGATATGCTTGAGAGTGACAATTCTTATATTCGCACACGGGGGCTTACACTACTTGCTTATAATGCAAAATGGGATAAAGAGTATAAAATTGATGAAATCATTGATGAATATTTGAAACACATAACAGATGTTAAACCCATTACAGCGCGACAATGTATTAAATTGTTGCCTATTATTGCAAAATATAAGCCAGAATTGAGGAACGACATACTTTTTGCACTTAATAAGGCAAATATATCTATTTATGACGATAGTATGCAATCATTGGTTTGTAAGGACATTCGGAAAGCGTTGAAGGAAATAGAAAAATTATAAAAACAACAAAACGATATTTGCTAATTTGGAAGTAATATTATGGAAGAATTAAAATCTATTGTGGAGAAGTTTGTTATATCTGGTTGGGATTTAATATCTATTCTCGCACAACAATGGTTAGATGGAAAAGCTCATAAAGATACTTTAATATCAGCAATTAAACAGGCAAACGAAAAATGTGGAAGTAGTGGTTGTGATTTAGACCCACTATATAAAAGAACTTTAGAGATGATTTAACAATACAGGCAATTGTTGTTTAGAGGACTTTCGCCCTCATAATTGTCGGCTCTATCCAACAAAGGACCGGTTGCACCCATTGTAAAAGCTATATCACTGCTTCGGATAGACAATAGTTCCATTCCAATCTTTAGATTAAGGAAGTCCAATATTTGCTGATTAAGCTGAATGATACCATTCTCTGAAATATTTACCCAACAGTATGAACGCCCTTTGTATTTGACAAATTCGCCATCTTCGGTCTGATAATTCAGTAAAGCCGGATTATCAGTAAGAATGTGTCTTAATTTTGACGGTTCTAACAATTCTTTTCTTGTTACACAAAAGCCGCCAGTGACTTTGCTTCCAGTAAAAAGATAGACTTTTTCCTCTACTGTGGCGTTGTACTCTGTAAGAGCCTGGGCTGGCAGATGGATTGTCAAATCATTTCGTATCAGTGATTTTCCGAAAATAAATTTACCGCCTTTGTTCATCTGTGGCATATAGAATCAACTCCTTCTTTTGAAAGCGGAAGTCCACTATACCACAAGAAAATTCAAATGTCACTAAGGCTCTCTAAAGTGTGGCAAGCTATTTTTCAGCATAGCGAGAATGATTAGTTGCCGGGATATATTTTTTAGAGAGAGTGCCTGTTGCCTCTAATTGTTTTCGGAAACGTTGTTCTCCGAGTAATAACGGAACGCTTTTACAATATAATCAGAAGCCCCTTTTCCATATTGACTGTCAGTCATGCTTTTAATATAATCGCTTGAATATGTGTCGATAAGAACATTGATATAGAGCTTATCAAGGGATACGTTAGAGCTGTTTTTCTGTATAAGCTGCAACAGTTCATCTACAATGGATTGTATTTTAGGGGAGGAAACATCTTCTGACAAATTAGTGGTTAGTATGCCATACAGAATATCAGATTGTTTTCCAATTTCTTTCACTTCTTCCATTAGTTGTGTTTCCATGAGTTCAGAGAAATGCTCTAAATTATGTTTCATGGCTTCGGTGTACTTTTCAATACTGCCGAATTGTTGAATGGCGAGTTTAGCTAATTCGGATTCATCATCTTTGATTTTCTGAATAAACATATCAAAATTTTCAATACTTCCCCAGTGTTTGATAACATCATCAGTGCTGTTATTTTTAAAATCTTCTAAAGCGGTGATGTAATCGGACAGGTCAAATTCTTTAAAACTCATATATTGTTCTCCTTTCTCTAAGCGGCTAAGAAGCTGTATAAGTCTGTCTGTCCGATTGCGCTTCAGCAGAAGCAGTTCTTTTTATCTTTTGAAAGCCTTGATTCTATCAAAGTCAGGTTTTGGCAGGATTTCCTTAATCTTTTTCAGCTTAAATCCCAATTCCTTAATAAATAGAAGACATCTTCAATTGACTTGACAAAAATGTATGGGGGGGGTATAATTTTACCGGATAAAAAGTATTTTGTTGAAAAGACACGAATGGACGAATGAAGGAAATCTGTTTTCTTGGAAGAAAAAGATATTGGAGGAAAGAGCCTCCAGGGCATATCTAGCCAGAACATGGATTTACTGCGTTTGTCGTATTTTTGTATGAGGAAGGGAGAACAAATGAGAGGCAAACCATTAGTAAAGAAGGTAGCTAGTGTTTTGCTGTGTTTTATGGTAGTGCTTGCATACGCAACTGGATTTCGTGATATTTTTAGAGCCAGTGCAGAGGAGGCTACCGTAAGAGATGGCAAGGCAGAACAACATGCTACAGATGATTCGACTTACGTTGGCAGTTTAGTTGGCGAAAATACTCTGAATGAGGTACAGTCAGGCAGTGACGGACGACTTCCGGATGGCAGTGTGGAGAACCCAGAAAGGGTTGTGATTGCTTCCTGGACGTGGGCAGATAATGACGGATTGCTGGCGTACGATAAGAAGACAGAAAAATGGTATCTGGACACTGCGGCAGATGCAGAAAACCCGCTTACAGCAGAATTGCTGGAGGGATGTTTCCCGCAGTCCATCAAGGCAGTACTGGAAGACGGTACAGAAGAGGAATTAGAAATTACCTGGGACTTTAGCCCGTTAGGTGATGGCGTGACAAAAGGCGAACACACTTTGCAGGCTTCTTTACCAGAAGGTTATATATTGGCGGAAGATGCTGAAACGCTGGCTGCGACCATAATGCTGGGCGGCAGCATCATGATGGCAGCAGAAGAAACGCAGGAAGGTCAAGTAACTGCCGGTGGTTTAACCATTACAGGAAAAGGTATTAGTGAGGGAAATGGTGTCACCACTGGTACAGATCCTACATGGGGAGCCTATATTCAGATTGAAACCGATACACCAGTAACAATTTCTGGGACATCAACTACCCATAATATTTGGATTAAGGAAAACACAACAGCAAACATTACGCTGGCTGGTGTGACGATTACAGAGAGTGCAAAAAAAGATTCTCCAATCAACTTACTTCCGGGAAGTACATGTAATTTGACATTGAAAGATGGCGCTACAAATACCCTGACTATTTCCGGTAGTCAGTCAGCTGCAGCACTTCATGTTGCGCAGACTGCAACCCTTCGTGTCAATGGAAATGGCACGCTGAACGCTACTGGCGGACCAAATTCTGCTGGAATAGGTGGTGGACATTCAGAAATTGCGGGAACTATGATTTTCAATAGTGGAGTGGTTAATGCTCGCGCGTGGACAAGTGGCACCGGAGGAACCTGTGCAGGTGCAGGGATTGGTGCCGGTGTTGTTGGTGGTTCCACACATATTGAACTAAATGGTGGAGACATTAACGCTTGGGGAGCCTATCATGCCGCGGGAATTGGCGCAGGATATGGCAATTTAGATGTCGTACCTTATAGTGAGGGTAATTCTCAGCATGGCGCAGTGAAAGGCGCAAATCGTCACAAATTTTATAGAAAATGTGGCGATATAACCATTACCAATGGATTTATCAAATCTACAGGTGGCACACATGGCGGCGCATTTGGAGCGGCCTGTGTTACAACTGCGCAGGGCTGTGTCATCAGGGTTACAGGCGGAACCTTGATTGGAAAGGCAACCTCAGCAGATATGTATGCAATTGATGGTAACGGAGGGAAAATCTACATAACCGGAGGTTCCGTTCACCCGGATGGAGGCAAGGGATTCCGTATGGAGAATGGCGTTAACTATGCATATGACGCAGAGGGAGGTCATGTATTTATGACTACAATCGATCTTTCTGCAGATCTTGCTGGCAATCTTAATGCGATTATAGACCGTAGTGGTGGGGAAGTAACCATTGGCGGTAAACCGTACAACTATGGCCCTCCATATTGTATGGATAATGGAAAACTTTATTTATGGGTACCGGAATCAGCCAAAGGAGAAAGACTTTCTATCAAGTTCTCTTACTGGGATAAAGATGGGAAGTTACAAGGATTAGACCCTTTATTTGTTGAAGAAGCTGATGGAAACGGTTCTTCTCTATTAAAGAGATATGTTGAGTTCGAAATACCAGTAGATTATATAAAGGACCTCAATAAATTCTACGATGGACTTAATTTTGAGAACTTCGATTTTACAAAGAATGGAGGAATCAAGGCGTCAGACGATAGAATCTTAGACGAGAATGATGATATCACCGTTATGACGCAGAGATATGATAAAGAGAATGGCACGCCGATTGAAAAAGAAGTATCATCTGACAAGATGCCGGCAGATGCGGGCATATATAAGTTCACTTTGATTTCCAAACAGTACGCAAAACCAGGAAGTGCTTTCGAGACGTCTTATTGGGGACATCAAGCTACAAGCTGGGCAACAATCAAGAGAATCCCATCAAAGATTGACGGAGCAGAGTATTCCATTGAGACGGAAGAAAAAGACGGCGAAAAGGTTGTAAAATCGATGACCTTTAAAGCGAATATAAAACAGGGAGATAAATATAGAAAGACGACCTGTAAAGCGCCAGATGGAGAAATGCAGTTCTATGTAAATGGTGTAAAAGTAGGCGCACCGATTAAGAATCAAGTATCCAAAGCAACGTCGGGGGATATAGTAAAGAATACTGTGTTGACAGAGGACGGCGGATATGCGTATAGGGAAGTAGAACTTGTAGTTGACTTTAGTGGAACAAAGTATCCCGCCATTCCTAATTTAGATTCCGGAAAAATTGACGTAGAGGTGAAATACACTGGTGGATATAACTACGAAGAATCCAGCGCTGTAGCAAAGATACAAAAGGATAAACCGGACAACTTCCCATTTGTCAATCCACCGATTCCGATGATTCCAAATGGAGAGGTGGATCCGGATGATCCAGACAGTGAGCCGGATGGAAAGAAGCTGTTTCCAGACGAGATTGAGCGAATTGAAGATGGTACTGATCTTTTACGACTGCATGGTAAAGTGAATGATAGTATCTCTCGGAAGACAGAAAAAGATAAAACAGTTGCCTTGGACGAATTGGAAGCATTATTCGAGAAAAGATATGTATTCGTTGGCTTGGATGGACGTCTGCTGGAAGTGGATCGTTCTGAAATTTCTATCGTCGATCGAGATGGAAACCCGGTTACAGAAATCGATTTATCAAATCCGGGGAAATATATTGTAACCCAGACGGTAACCGATAAACAGGGAAATAAGACCACCATCAATTTGACCTATAATGTACGGAAACCGAGCTTGCTTGATCCAGATTTGAACAAGGACACCAACGATGACGGGATTCCAGATATCAACATTGATACCGACGATGACGGATTGCCAGATATTAACATCGATACCGACGGAGATGATAAACCAGATATCAACATCGACACCGATGGAGACGGAAAGCCGGATGTAGATATCGATACGGATGGAGACGGAAAGCCAGACATCAACATCGATACAGATGATGATGGCAAACCAGATATCGACATTGATACCGACGGAGATGGCAAACCAGATATCAACATCGACACCGATGGAGATGGAAAACCAGACATTAACATTGATACCAATGACGATGGAAAACCGGATGTAGATATCGATACCGACGGAGATGGCAAACCAGATATCAATATCGATACCGATGGAGACGGCAAACCAGATATCGACATCGACACCAACGGGGACGGAAAGCCAGACATCAACATCGACACCAACGGAGATGGAAAGCCGGATATCAATATTGATACCAATGGGGACGGCAAACCAGATATCGACATTGACACCAATGGAGATGGAAAGCCGGACATCAACATTGATACCAATGGAGATGGAAAGCCAGACATTAACATCGACACTAATGGAGATGGCAAACCGGACATTAACATTGATACCGATGGAGATGGAATTCCAGACATTAACATTGATACGGACGGAGATGGGATTCCGGATCTCAACGTGGATATCGATGGAGATGGAATTCCAGATATTAACATCGATACAGATGGAGACGGTATTCCGGACAAGAATATCAAAACACCAGAAGAAGTTGAGAATATCATCAAGGAGCAGAATCCGGAAACAGATGAACTGCCGTGGTGGATTCCAAGAACAGGCGATGCAGCGAATATGCTGGCATGGCTTGCGGTGCTGGTAGCGGCGGCAATTGGGCTGGGCGGTACAGCATATGCAGTGAAAAAGAAATATAGATAATCCATTTTTTATGATTTGGGCAGGTATCGTGATACCTGCCCTTTTAAGATGACAATTTTGAAAAAATCTATTATGCGTATACGAAACACGATCGTTATGAAAATACTAGCGGGGGAAAGATGCTTTGGACAAAGCCGGAATTCAAGTGATTTCTTGTGACAGGCGGGACGATATCGACATTACAGAGGGGATACAATGCTTGAAAATATATCATCTGAATCGACGGTGACTGAATTGCTCGGACAATCCTTGTTTGAAGTCTGGCAAAAGTTATGTACGGCGATTGACGAAAAATACGAAATGAAGTTAGACAGAGGTTTTTCCTGTTTTTAAAATATAAAAAGGAGTTACGTCATAAAAGATATGAATGGCAAGAAGATTTTTATAAATGTAGCAGATACTTTTTGTTAAACCGTGACAAAAATAAAAAAACAAGTTATACTAATTTTGAAAAAGCAAATTTGATGTATTTATTTATAGCGCATAATATAAGAAAACGGAGAGTCTTAATTCGAATAGCTATTCGCCCTTTGTATTAGATTACATTTTTATTTATCATTCTGGGGGATTTTGTTTTGAAAGGGGATTGATTGAACTCATGAATGAAGTTGAGGCTGCGTGTAAAGAGTATAAACGTCAATTTAAGAGGTGAAGTGTTTGTGTGTAATCAAGAAGAGAAATCAGTATTATGTAAACACCTGATTGATGATGAAATTGAAGAATTAAAAAGAGAATCATTAACTTCGCTTGGACGAGCTGCAGAATATAATGAAAAAAGCAATTTTCTTAAAGAACAAAGTGATGCATTTTCAGATTGACTTTTTTCATGGAAAGTCCTTTATTGAGCCTCAATCTAAAATTTATTATGAGATAAGGAATACGGGAGTTTTGCTGTATGAAAAATAGAAATGTTATGCAGAAACAAGACATCTATGCCTATTTAAAAACGAAGAATATCCGGCATGAGATTATAGAGCACAAGGCGGTGTATAATATGGAAGAGGCTTCCAAACTACAATTGCCTTATCCGGAAGCCGATGGGAAGAATTTGTTTATTCGAGACGACAAGAAAAGAAATTACTATTTGCTCACCGTGAAGGGTGATAAAAAAGTAAACCTGAAAGCGTTTAGAGAAAAGAATCATACCCGTGCCTTGAGCTTTGCGCCGGAGCATGATTTGATGGATATGCTGGGAGTAACTGCGGGCGCTGTAACGCCCTTTGGCTTGCTGAACGATAGTGAGCGAAAGGTGCAGTTTTGTATTGATAAAGATTTTTTTGGTGGTTCCCAAATGATTGGGGTGCATCCAAATGACAATACGGCAACCGTATACCTCAAGGTGGAAGTCTTGATTCGCATCATAGAAGAACATGGAAATCAGGTATACGTCGTAGAGTTTTAAAAAGGAGAAGCATATGAATTTGATCGAAACTGAAAACAGAACCGAAGAACTGATACAGCAGCTTACAGCTTGGATTCATGGGAGTGGAAAACCGGAAACTGGAAATGCTGTTTATCGTGCCGCAGGCGGTTGGCTTCTATACCCACATGGGATTTCGGCTTGCTCGGCGGACGGAAATCGATGAGCAGGGGCATCCGTATCCGATTTTGTATATGAAATTGGATGCATAAAGCAGCGTGCAGGGGATTTTTGATTCTGTACTATAAAGCAGATGCTGATTTTCTGTATTGCGCACTGAACTTTTGTGAAGTATAATAATGCCATATGCATGGAAAGGAGGGGAAGTGCTTGAAAGTGGAATCTTTGACAGGTTATTTGATGTCAGAAGACAGAAAAATCGCTGAGATTGAGAATGGGAAAATCCTTAAGTTTGACAGCGCTTTGCTGCCGCTGTATTTAAAGAGAACAGAGGACATAGCGGGATGGCTGGCAGGTCGTGCCATTGATACGCATCGGGTAAATTCCCGTCTGCTGAAAAAAGTGTTTCGTCTGCATACCGCTGATGATGCGGAAACTGCCTTGTCCGTCAATGGTGCAACCATTACAGATACTTACTGGATTTGCTCTGCGAATCATCTGGTGCATTACGCAGATGTTTGCTTTAAAGAAAATGATTTTGATGGTCTTGCCCTTTATGGTGACCCTGACAGCTTTTCACAGAGACCTTCCAGAACACCGGAGTTGACCAACATTGGGAGTTATGAAAAATGCTGGCGTCGAAAGGATGGCGCCTGGTGGATGTATAAGGCGGGAACACCTTGGGAGTATTTTTCGGAGTTGTTCATTTGCAGACTGGGTCTTGAGATGGGGTTTTCTATGGCATGGTATGAGATGGAAGAAGGTTATATCAGAACCAAAGATTTTACAGGCGGTGCCAAAATGAATTTTGAAACGGCAGATGGTGTGATGGGCGAAGAGGACGATTATGCCCGGAGCTATAAAAAGTTATGCGCGCTAAATCCTGCTTTGGGGTCTGATTATTTGAAAATTCTCTGGATGGATACCCTTTGCTTTAACATGGATCGACATACGAAAAATTTTGGACTGCTGCGAGATAGGACGAGTGGCAGGATTTTAAAAATGGCGCCGAACTATGATAATAATATTGCACTGGTTTCCAGAGGTTACAGCCGTGATATCAGCCGCAGCGCAGATGGATTGATTCGATTTTTTCGCGAGTTTATACAAGAACAGCCGGAAGCAAAAGATGTGCTTTGTAAATTAATCGCCTCCAGCGAAATTCCACTTGTTACAGAGGAAATGCTTTTGAGTGTTCTTGCGGAAACAGATGCCGAGCTTCCCGGCGCAGGCGTGGATCTGGATTATATAAAACAATTTGTGGAAAACGGGCAGAAGCAGCTGCTTGCAATATTAGATTTATAAAACATTGCTGGAACTTTCGCTATACTTTTTCTGATGGGAACAGATCCCCTTGTACTATAGGTGCAAATACGTTACAATAAAACACACTACAGGAGGAAAGAACATGAAACCGGTTATCAGCAAATCTGCCCATATTGCGAAAGAAAGTATTTTGATTGGAGATGTGCATGTAGGCAATGAGGCAACGGTGCTGTATTATGCTGTTTTACGGGGAGATAATGGGCGTATCAGTGTTGGAGAACGGACCAACATTCAGGAGCACTGTGTGCTGCACACTGACCCTGGACATCAGGTTCTGATTGGAAATAACGTAACAGTAGGTCACGGCTGTATTCTTCACGGCTGTCAGATTGACGATGAAACGATGATTGGCATGGGCTCCATCGTTATGAATGGTGCGAAGATTGGAAAGCACTGTCTGATTGGCGCGGGCAGCCTGGTCACAGAAAACACAGTAATTCCGGATGGATTTCTTGCTCTTGGCAGACCGGCAAAACCTATAAGACCGCTGAATCAGGATCAGCTGGCGATGCTAAAAGAGAGTGCTGCTGAGTATGTGGAAACGGGGCGGAAGCTACTGGATTAAAATAACTATTTTCATTTTAGATGATATGAGTACAAACGGGCATTTTTATGGTAATATATATATGCAAAGATAAAAACACAAACGCAGAAATTTTATTGCAAGATTCCTGCAGAACCGGTAGGTAGTCCGGTCGCACCGATTTGGTGTAAGTAACCCTCCCTCCTTAGGGTCGTCCGTTCTTTGTGCATTACAATTATTTTAAGGAGGAATTGTCATGGACAAGGTATCGGGAAAGCTGACCGTATTTTTTGAAGAACCTTTTTGGGTAGGCGTCTTTGAGCGTGTAGAAAAGGGAAAACTATCAGTGTGCAGGGTGGTTTTCGGTGCAGAGCCGAAAAGCTACGATGTATATGATTTTGTTTTAAAGAACTACAATCAGTTGCGATTCAGTCCGGCTGTGGAGGCGGCCTTTCAGAAGGCCAGTATCAATCCGAAGCGCGCCCAGCGCCAGATTCACAGGCAGGTGCAAAACCAAGGTATTGGAACCAAATCTCAGCAGGCGTTGAAACTGCAGCAGGAACAGATGAAAACGGAGCGCAAGGCAGAAAGCCGAAAGAGGAAAATGGTCGAGAAGAAGCGCCAGTTTGCGTTGAAACAGCAAAAAAAGAAAGAAAAGCATAGGGGCAGATAGCTGCCTCTATGTTTTTTATCTTAAGTATGATAAACTATAAACGAAAAATAAAGTGGAGGATTGCGATGGAACTTGGAATTACTATCCCGCTGCAGCGTTTTTTGAAACGAAAACAGCCAGCCTACGGTGGAATGACTGACCTTTTTTTCTGCTGGGATTTGCACAATGTCACTTACCAGGGCAGAGATGTCCTTTTAGTTGTAAATGCGTCTAATCGATTTACCTGTGTCACAGCGAACTTGTGCGCAGCAGATTGGACAAACCTGGAGGAAATGGTGCAAAAAACCATAACCGAAGGATTACTGGCAGAGGGATACAGCTGGGAACAGGTGTATTGCTATCTGCAAGCAGCAGGCGAGGTATGGATTACAAAGACTCATGGGCGCAGACCGGTTGCTGCATTGAATCGCGCAGTGGAGCGGCTTAGCTGGATGGCAGAGCCGATGTCAGAAGAGCGACAGTTTCAAGAAGTCCACAGTAGATGGGTCAATGAAGAACTTTGCAAAACCGCAGGTTTTGTACAGCGAGGAAAACCCAAAGACTTTTTTTCTGCTGAGCTGGAACAGATATTATAAAGAAATCTTATCATTTCTCAGGAACTCCTAGATATATTTGCTGTGCTGCAGATTCTCGTAAGCCTTGAGAAGAAGAAAAAAATAGTATATAATGAACACAACTTTTCAACGGAAGAAATAATTTTAAACTGAGAGGAGAAGCAAATGGGAACAGAGACGATTAAGACGGAGAGGTTGACACTTAGAAAATTTTACATAGACGATGCGAAGGCGATGTACCGCAATTGGGCGTCTGACTGCGAAGTAACCAGGTTCTTAACATGGCCTGCCCATGATAATATAGAAGTAACCAGGACAGTGCTGAAGGATTGGGAACAGCAGTATGCTGATGAAAATTTTTATAACTGGGCTATTGTGCTAGATGAGGTTGGCGAACCAATCGGCAGTATTGGCATGGCTGCAGCGGATTCGGACACTCGTATGATTGCCATTGGATACTGTATTGGAAAAAAATATTGGCATCAGGGTATTGCGTCGGAGGCACTGCAGGCTGTCATCGATTTTCTGTTTCAGAAAACTAATTATAATCGGATTGAAGCCAGACACGATGTATTCAATCCCCATTCCGGTATGGTGATGAAAAAATGCGGTATGCAGTACGAGGGGACTTTGCGCGAAGTAGCGAGGGATAATACAGGGCTTTCAGACTGCCGATATTACTCCATTCTCAGAAAGGATTACGAAGCAAAAGCAGAAACCGGGCAGATTGCCTTTGAAGAAACGGAGAAAACCGATGTGATTGCGTCCTTTGAAGGAAAGCTGCGGGAGAAGACGGTTGGATACGCTCGTATTGCCCACTATGATGGAAGAGCAACGGAGCTTTGCGGCATCTGGCTGACCGATGAGGGAAAAGAGCTTTTGGAAATTACCGCTTTTGCGGAAGGCTTCTTCACGTTTTTAAAAGAACGTGGATATGAGGAGTTGTATCTGGAAAATGAGGATATGGATTTTGGCGATAGGTTTGGATTTACGTTGGAGTCGCGGGACGCTTCAGGCTGGTATCCGAAGTATGAGTTCCGGAGAAAACTAGTGTAGCCTTAAAAATAATTGCGACAAAATCAAAGCAAACATGACACACTGCTGTCGTGTTTGCTTTGCTATTATGAGGATACTATACAAAAGAGGAGATTTTATTTATGAAAATCGACCGGCTAATCGGCATTTTATCTGTGCTTTTGCGATGTGAACAGGTTACAGCGCCAGAACTTGCAGAACGCTTTGAAGTGTCCAGAAGAACCATCAACAGAGATATCGAAGCCCTCTGCAAGGCGGGGATTCCTATTGCGACCAGTCAGGGAAGCGGCGGAGGCATTTCTATTATGGATGGCTACAAAATTGACAGAACACTGCTTACGACAAAGGATATGCAGATGATTTTAGCAGGTCTGCGGAGCCTTGACAGTGTTAGCGGAAGCAGTTATTATGAGCAGCTGATGGAAAAGTTAAAGCCTGGCGCGTCGAGCTTTACCTGCGGCAGCGATTTTATGCTGATTGATTTGTCTTCTTGGTACAAAGAGACTCTGGCGCCGAAGATTCAGTTGATGCAGGAGGCGATTTCGGAGAAAAGGAAGCTGACATTTCGGTATTATTCGCCGAAAGGAGAAGAAATGCGAACGGTGGAGCCGTATTACCTGGTATTTCACTGGTCCAGCTGGTATCTGTGGGCGTGGTGCGAAAAGAGACAGGATTTTCGTCTGTTTAAGCTCAATCGGATGACCTACGTGGAAAAGGTGGGGGAATGCTTTGCTGGGCGTGATGTACCTTTTCCGGAACTTTCTAACGAGAAAATTTTTCCAGGAGAAATCAAGGTAAAAGCACTCTTTGAAGCCGGGGCAAAATGGCGATTAATTGAGGAGTTTGGAGCGGACTCTTTTCGAGAGCAGGAAGATGGAAGGCTGCTTTTTTGTGCGGACTATACCGACAAGGAAAATCTGCTGATATGGTTGCTTACTTTCGGAGCGCAGGCGGAACTTTTGCAGCCGGAAGAACTACGAGAAGAATTGCGCCAGATAATCCAAAAAATGGAGGAAAAATACAATGGAGTACATCAAACTGACTGAAGAAAATCTGGAAAAAGAGCACATTTGCTGTGCCATATCATCGAATAGAGACCCGCAGGTGACCAGCAAGAAAGGCTGGCTGAAAGAACGGTTTGCAGATGGTTTAGTGTTTCTGAGGGCTGATACCAGGGGAAAGTGCTTTATCGAGTATATCCCTGCGGAAAAGGCGTGGCTGCCTATTGAGGCTGAAAATTACATGCACATTAACTGCTTCTGGGTGTCGGGTGCAAGCAAGGGGCACGGCTATTCCAGCGAACTTCTGCGCACCTGTATTGCAGACGCAAAAGCACAGGGTAAATCGGGTCTTTCAATCATTTCATCTGAAAAAAAGAAAGGTTTTCTGTCTGATCCAAAGTATCTGCAGCATAAAGGCTTTCTGCTTGCTGATACGGCGGAACCGTATTTTACGCTGCTGTATCTGCCGTTTTCGGCGGACGCGGCAAAACCCGTATTTCGTCCCAATGCGAAGCAACCGGCGCTGAAAGAGGAGGGCTTTACGCTGTATTACACCAGCGGCTGTCCTTTCACCGCAAAATATGTGCCGGTGATTGAAAACCTGGCAGAGGCAAAGGGTATCGCTTTTGAGAAGAGAAAAATCGAAACCTGTGAGCAGGCGCAGAATGCGCCCATGGCATGGACCAATTACGGACTGTTTTATAATGGAACTTATATCACCCATGAAATTCTTTCAGAAAAAAAGTTTGAACGTCTCTGTGAAACTTTGCTTTGACGAAATCGGGTAAGAAAGGAGTAAAAGGATGGCATCTCATTTAGAATTCGTAGAATATGTGGCAGGACAGCTTTCGGAAGCGGGAGAAATCACATACCGGAAAATGTTCGGCGAGTACGGCATGTATCTGGACGGTAAAATTTTTGCGGTCATTTGCGATGACCAGCTGTTCATCAAGGTAACTGAGGCAGGGCGCAGGCTCGCACCCCAGCTGACCCTTGCGCCGCCTTATGAAAGTGCGAAGGATTATTTTCTTTTTGAAGATATCGACAATCGGGAATTTCTAGTCAGCTTTGTGAAAACAACGTGGGCGGATTTGCCTATGCCGAAACCGAAGAAAAAGAAGGTGAAGTAACAATGGCGTTTGATTATAAAAAGGAATACAAAGAGTTTTATCAACCGGGGAAGAAGCCGTCTTTGGTGGAAGTGCCCAAGATGCGTTATATTGCAGTTAGGGGAGAGGGAGACCCCAATGAAGAGGGAGGCGCGTACAAAGAAGCTATCGGATTACTATATGCCATTGCTTTTACGATTAAGATGAGCAAATTGGGCAGCCATCGCATTGAGGGCTATTTTGACTATGTAGTGCCTCCGCTGGAAGGATTTTGGTGGCAGGAAGGCGTGCAGGGCGTCGATTTCAGCAGGAAAGAAGATTTTCAGTGGATTTCAGCCATTCGGCTGCCGGATTTTGTGACCAGAGAAGAATTCGACTGGGCGATCTCGGAAGCAACAGCAAAGAAGAAACGGGATTTCTCCAAAGTGGAATATCTGACGATGGAGGAAGGACTTTGTGTTCAGTGCATGCACGTGGGGGCTTATGATGACGAGCCGCAAACGGTGGCGCTGATGGAGGCATACGTGGCAGAGCAGGGTTTTGTGACAGACTTTACAGAAAACCGGCGGCACCACGAAATTTATCTGTCCGATCCAAGAAGAGTCGCCGCACAGCGGTGCAAAACTGTGATTCGGCATCCTGTGAAGAAAGCTTGCGCAGCGGAGGAAAATAGAGTATGATAAGAAAAAACAAGGAGGCGCTACAACATGGGGAAAGTGAGTTTTTGTACCTGCAATGACTATGATTGTCCTTTTAACCCGGTCAATCATAATGAAGGATGCACGCCTTGTATTGCGAAGAATCTGAAAGAAAGAGAAATTCCTAGCTGCTTTTTTAATGCACAGGATCCGGATCGAGAGACTGATCGGGGCAGCTATAAATGGGAGGATTTTGCAAGAGTGGTAGCAGAGTCTTCTGGCGAGGACGGCAAGCAAGTGAACATGTAAAATGGATAGACTGAAAGCAGAGGCTTTCGGTCTATTTTTTTCTTTGTCCGCATATTCTGGTAGGAAGTACAAAGGGGGATTCGCGTTGAAAGAAAAAATTAGTATCATCCGGGTTATGAAGTATGCTGGAGCCTATATCGCCTTTGAAATCGGCTCTGGTTTTGCAACGGGACAGGAAATTTTACAGTTTTATACATCTTATGGAACTATGGGAATCGCTGGAGCCATTGTCAGTATGATTCTTTTTTCCTGGGCAGGTGGCAGCCTGATGAAGATTGGACATCGGGTAGGTGAAAAAGCTGCAGAAAAGCCATACCAGCTTTTTTGCGGAAAAATACTGGGAACTTTCTATGAATATTTTGTTCTGTTTTATTTATTTGCAGTCCTTGCTGTGATGATTTCCGGTGCAGGAGCGTCGCTTTCGGAGTATTGCGGGGTCAGTTACTATGTAGGGGGACTGATTATGGCGCTTCTGGTCTTTGGCGCTTTTGCTTTTGGACTTGATAAACTCATTGATATTGTAGGGCTTATGGGACCGCTTATCATTGGTTTTTCTGTGTTTATTGCAATCTGCACGATTACAGCGAACTTTGGTGATCTGATGGCGGGAAATGTAGATGTGGAATTTTTACAGAATGCACGCCCTGCACAGAACTGGTGGTTTAGCGGCATTTTGTATGTTGCCTATAATACAGTCAGTTCAGTTGCATTTCTGATGGCGCTGGGAAGGGATGCGAAATCTGAAAGAGAGGCAGCGGCTGGCGGCATTGCGGGTGGCGTACTGCTGATGATTACGGTGATCTTCATGAATTTGGCATTGACCTCACGGCTGGATTTGGCAGAAAGCAGTATCGTGCCTTCTCTGAAACTGGCAGAAAACGTATCATCTGCAGCGGGAACGGTGTTTGTCTGTATTATGATCTGCGGCATCTTCTCTACAGCAGCGCCGGTGCTCTGGTCCATCTGCAATGGTCTTGCAAGACCGAAGAGTAAAGCGTCTCTGATTATTGCTTTTCTGGTCAGCGCTGACAGTTTTATCCTGGGGCAGCTGCCTTTTGACAAACTGGTAGCATTTATTTATCCTTTTACGGGATATCTGGGCATTATACTGCTGTTCTGTGTGTTTCGGTGGCAAATTGGACATAGGAAGAACACTGTGCAAAGAAATTAATTTTTTCATGAAAAAAGCTCTTGCCAGAAAGGGGAGAGGCAAGAGCTTTCCTATTGCATACTTCAATTCTGAAAGAATAGGAGGGAGTATGCAGAAGGGATGGAAGAATTTAGTTTGTTTCGTTTAGTTGGAAGCGATTATAATGGGCAGACAGCAAATCCTTTGCGGTGCTGTAATCGCCGCTGATGATAGCGCTCAGAATCTGCTGGTGTTCCATGACAGTGTGATTTCTGCTTCTGTCAATATGCCAGTGATTATAGAGTACAATCATGTAAAATAAATCTTCGATTTGACCGTACTGCCGTGTGATATAAGGATTGTCACAGCAGGTGATGAAAGCGGACTCGAAACTGATGGAATAACGAACGTATTCCTGCATATTGTCTACCTCCAGATGGTCAATCTGTGCTTTCAATGTTTTCTGTAAAAGTTCTACAAGCTGATCCATTCTGCCGGTCTGCTGGCAGATCTCAAAGGCGCCAAGAAGCATGCTCAAAATTGCCTGTGCAATCTGTGCAAGTCTTCGCTCGGAAAATTTAATGACGCTGGGTCCGGAATTGGGATAAATGTCGATGATACCGTCGCGATTCAGCATGGAAAGTGCTTCTCTCACTGGAGAATTACTGACATTCAGTTCTTTGGAAAGGGCTGTAATGCTTAGGCGGCTTCCGGGTTCGTATTTTCCTTCAATTATATTTTTCTTGATGATGTCGTAAATCTGATCCCGTATAGGGGCTTTCTTAATCGGCTTGTTCATAGTCTGGTATTCCTTTGTCTAGTCTTCATATCGATAGGCATATTTTAAGGGATTTTCACCATAATGTCAATAGTTTTCTGATTTCTTTGAAAAGGGTTTGACGAAAAATAATGAATGATTGATAATGCCTTATTTTTACGGGAAAAATATGGTGAAAATGCGGGAAATGTGTAATTATATGCACCTTTATCATTGGAAAAATCGGATTTATGGAAAAAATAGAGCATTCACGGTTTATTGTATACAATAATTACAAATAAATAAAAAATAGATATAAAAATTGTTTACGTATACATAAAGCAGAAAAAATTGAAAAAAATATAGGTTGATTTGGTGAAATCAATTGACAACGGAAATTTCCGGTTCTAAAATGTGGTTAAGAAGTTAATCATGTAAGAGATTACTTGGTAGATAGAAGAAGGAGGATTCACCCTTATGAAAAAATTATTAACAGGCGATGAAGCTATTGCAAGAGGGGCTTATGAGGCTGGCGTAACACACGCATCTGCATATCCTGGAACGCCTAGTACAGAAATTTTGGAAAATGTTGCTAAATATAAGGAGATTTACGCTGAATGGGCACCGAACGAAAAGGTAGCCATGGAATCCGCAGCAGGGGCATCAATGGCTGGGGCAAGAAGCATGGCTTCCATGAAGCACGTAGGTGTAAACGTAGCTGCTGACCCGATGATGACCTTTGCCACCATGAGAGTAAACGGCGGTTCCGTACTGGTAACAGCTGATGAGCCGGGCATGTTCTCCTCTCAGAATGAACAGGACAACAGAAACTTTGCTAAGATGGCAAAGATGCCGATGTTTGAGCCTGCAGACTCTCAGGAATGCCTTGACATGATGAAGGAAGCTTATGAAGTTTCCGAAACCTATGGCGCATTGGTGCTGATGAGAATGGTTACTCGTGTATGTCACTCTAAATCGCTGGTAGAAGTTGGCGAAAGAGTAGAAGTTGCCAACAGACCTTGGGAAAAGGATCTGGCAAGATTCGTCTGCGTGCCTGCTAACGCAAGAGTCAACAGAGTAAACATGGAAGAAAGAACCAAGAAGTTGGAGGCGTACTCCGAACAGTCCAAGTTCAACTTTGCTGAGATGAACGGAACCAAAATCGGTGTTATCGCATCCGGTCCTTCCTATTACTATGCGAAGGAAGTATTCGGAGAAGATGCTTCTTATCTGAAATTAGGCTTCACATTCCCGCTGCCGACAGAGATGATCAAAGAGTTCTGCAGCAAGGTAGAAACGATTTATATCGTAGAAGAAGACGATCCATATATCGAAGAATTTGTACAGCGTCTCGGATTTGCATGCCACGGCAAGGACACATTCCCTGCATACGGTGAAATGACTTCCGACGTGCTGAGAAAAGCGCTTTACGGTGAAGAACTGCCGCAGATTTCTTATGACAAAGAAAAAGTCATCAAGCGTCCGCCGACACTTTGTGCAGGATGTCCGCACAGAGGACTGTTCTATAGACTGGGCAAGAGAAAAGATGTGATGATTACTGGCGACATCGGCTGCTATACTTTGGCATACGGCGCGCCTTATAATGCAATGGACGCTGCGATCTGTATGGGCGCATCTATTTCTATGGGGCACGGCGCGCAGAAAACCTTCAACAGAGAAGGCATTAAGAGAAAGGTTGTTACCGTACTGGGTGACTCTACATTCTTCCATACCGGCGTAAACTCCCTGATGAACACCGTTTACAACAACAGCAATACCATCAACGTAATTCTCGATAACAGAATTACCGGTATGACGGGTCATCAGCAGAATCCGGGTACTGGCTACACCGTAAAAGGTGAAGAAGCTAACATGATCAACATGGAAGCGTTGGTTAAAGCCATCGGTATCAAGCATGTAAAAGTAATCGATCCGAACGACCTGAAAGCAGTTGACGCCGCCTTTGATGAATTTTGGGATCTGGATGAACCATCTGTTATCATCACAAGATGGCCGTGCGTGCTGAAGAAATTCTCTCAGGCTGATCTGGAAGAATTCCCGGGTCTGTTCCAGACAAAGGATGTTGTAGATCCTGACAAGTGTATCGGATGTAAGGCATGTCAGAAGACTGGATGTCCTGCACTGATCTTTGACAAAGATACTAAGAAAGTACATATCAATAGAGCTGACTGTGTAGGCTGCGACGTTTGCGCACAGGTTTGCCCGGTAGATGCCATCGTAAAGGAGGAGAAATAAAATGACAAAGAATATTTTATTATCAGGTGTCGGCGGACAGGGCACCATCACTGCTGCAAAGATGCTGACCTTCGGTCTGATGGAAGCAGGCTACGACGTAAAGATGAGTGAAATTCACGGCATGAGCCAGAGAGGTGGCGACGTGGTTTCTCAGGTTAGATACAGCAAAGAGAAAGTATTCTCTCCTGTCATCGAAAAGGGTACTGCAGATATCATCGTTTCCTTTGAAGAAATGGAAGCGCTGAGAACTCTGGATTATCTGAAACCAGATGGCGCAGTGGTTGTCAATACAGAGAGAATTCCTTCCATGACCGTACTGACCGGCGTAGAAGAATATGCAAACGATGTCATTGAAGAAATTGAAAAGGCAGCAGACCGCGTACATACCATGGACGCATCCAAAATGGCTGCGGACCTGGGCAACGTAAAAGCGGCTAACGTCATTCTTCTAGGCGCCCTTGTAAAATTGATGGGGCTTGACGATATCGACTGGGAAGATATCATCAGAAAGAATGTAAAAGAAAAGTTCATCGATCTGAACCTGAAAGCATTCAAAGTAGGCGCAGACGCTGTAAAATAACTATAAAATTTAAAAGACAGGAATCTCTTGCATGAAAGGGATTCCTGTTTTTCTGTTTTTGGTACTACGGATTTTTTTATTAAGTAGGAAAAATAGGTAGAGAAGCTGATGATTGACAATATGTAAAAAACTATCTAAAAAGTAAGGAAATGAGACAGTTCTTTTGAAGTAAAAGTGATATTGGAGCGAAAAAGAATCCAAGATAAATGCCAGGATGAAGTTTAATCTGATTTAATGATTGGTATGCAGTATTTCATGCTGTGGAGAAACCGGTGCGCCATAATCTCAGGATTTTTTTGTATATATGGCGTTCATCTCCTGGAAAACGCCATATTTTAAGCGTTTTTTTGTATACATGGCGCCAGCCATCCGCCAACCGCCATATTTGGATTCATTTTCTCAAATACTGGCACGAGCCTGCCGCCCGATACTTGCTTTTTTGATATTTTACTGTAGGATACCAAAGTTTTTCCGACTATCTGTCTGCATTTCTTTCTGCAGCCGCCATTTTTTCTTAAAAAGCTTTTGTATCTGGCACTTTCTCAAAGGTCCGCGCCATGTATACAGAAATCAAGCTAAAATATGGCGCGGGGTAAATCATCGGCATATCTTGATTCTCTTTCTGCCAGGTTTGCTCCCGTACATGAACTTGCCGGACTAGCTGCTTGTAGCGGGCGCTGGCCTAAAGCCGAAAAGAAGCTGTCTCATTTTATTTTGAGACAGCTTCTTTCAACCTTATGCAAGAAGGGGTTGTTATTTTTTCTTCGAGACAGCGATGCTGATCAGACCGCATATTGCCATCAGGTAAGGATAGAACAGATACGGAATAATATCAAAGGAGGTTAGTCCTGTCAGTGTTGCAGCAGACAGCAGCTGGGCGCCGTAAGGAATAATCCCCTGAAATACGGAGGCAAACATATCCAGAAGGGAAGCGCTTCGTTCCGGTGAAATGCCGTAGTCGTCGCTGATTTCTTTTGCGATTGGGCCCGCAATTACGATAGCCACGGTGTTGTTGGCGGTCGCTGCGTCAACAACAGAAATCAGAGCAGCAATACCAACTTCCGCGCCTTTATATGTATGAATACGGCTATGGATTTTTTCGAGAATAAAAGCGAATCCTCCGTTTTCTTTGACCAGTGCGCTGATGGCAGCAACCAGCATGGAAATTACAGTGATATCATACATACCGGTGACGCCGCTGCCGATAGAAGTGAATACTTCAGATACGACAAGGGAGCCGGTGAAAAGACCAACGAGAATGGAAAGTACGGTGCCGCTGATTAAAACAACAAACACGTTGATTCCGATTACGGCAGTCACTAATACAAAGATATACGGCATAACCTGCCAGATATTATAATTGAGCTCTGCCTCTAATGTAAAAGAAGCGCCGCGAGTCAGGCAGAACAGTATGACAACGGTGATAATTGCTGCTGGAAGTACAATCAGAAAGTTCTTTCTGAATTTATCTTTCATCTCACAGCCCTGGGTTCTTACCGCTGCGATGGTGGTATCTGAAATCATGGACAGATTGTCGCCGAACATAGCACCGGACACAACTGCACCGATACAGATTGGCAGCGCAAAGCCGGTCTTGTCCGCAATGCCTACAGCGATTGGTGCAAGGGCTGCGATGGTACCCATGGAAGTACCCATGGAAATTGAGATAAAGCAGCCGATGACAAACAGACCGATTACTGCAACGCTTGGCGGCATCAGGGAAAGCCCCAGATTGACGGTACTGTCGACTCCCCCTGCTGCAGATACTGCTCCTGAAAAAGCGCCTGCGGCAAGATATATCAAGCACATTGTGATGATATTATCTTCCCCGATTCCAATAGCAGCAATGTGCAGCTTTTCGGTAAAGGTTTTGCCCTTTGTCTGGACAAATGCTACGATAAGCGCGATTAAGAAGCCTACAACAGCTGGCATGGTATAAAAGTCATTGAGTAGAATTCCGGTTCCTAGAAATAGGATTAGAAATACCAGAATTGGAAGCAGAGCCCAGCCGTTTGCCTTTGGTTTTGATTCGTTCATTTCTTCGTCTCCTTTTTGCGTAAATTAATAATAAAATCCTGAGAAAAAAAGTCGGACCTTTGTGGGGTTCGACTCAGGGACAATTGCTATTTACATTTTATCAAATTATTATTTGCGGTGCAAGGGTAATTTGCGAAGTTTTAGCTGTCTGTAAGGGGAATAAAGCAGACCCAGACTGCGATTGTAGGCGCGGAATCCAAGGGAGGCAGCTATAGAATGTCTTTTTTTGTGCTTCGGGAGCATGATTCGTTCTGTACCTCCGAAAGCAATGATTCCACCGCAGGTAATAGCGGAGATTAAATCATTGTTGCAGGTGATATTCTCATGGAAAGCAGTAAATGCCATGCCAACATAATCTTCTTTGTGAGAGTCTGAACCGCCGATACAGGGTTTGCCATATGCTTTTGCAAGGGCCTGCGCTTTCTGGTTGGCAAGGGGACTTTCACAGGTGTTAAAGCCTTCAATAAAATCAAAGTGGTTGACAAGCTGAGGATTTTTGCGCAGCTTGCGGAGAAGCAGAGCGCTGTTGTAGCGAGTGCCGAAAGGATGAGCAGGTCCTAGAATTCCGCCATACTGATGGACCAGCTTTATCAGTCGCGCAATGGACATGCCGCGGATTTTTAGCACAGGCAGAAAAATGCCATCTGGCATAATCACCAGAATGTGACCGGCGTCCCTGGTATCGTATTCCACTCCGACCAGTACTGTAAAATCGCTGGTTATGCTGTGGCAAAAATTTTTAAAATACCGATAGCCTTTGTATGTATCGTGGTCAGTTATCAGCATACCGGAGAAACCGTGAGATATTAAAAGTTCAATATAGCGTTCGATTGGAATTTTTGCATCGATGGAACCGGCTTTGGTGTGACAGTGCATATCGAATTTTATCATCAAATTCACTTCCTTTCGCGATATAGCCTTTACATATGAAATGGATTTTATACAGGTATTTTATGCAAAAATGCAGTTTGAAATGTGCTGCATCATTGTCACCTTTTATTAAAAAACAAGGTTGACATGAAGAGGCGTAGATGTTATACTCTCTTTAGTTCAAGAAAGAAGGAGTATTTAATTATGACTACAACAAGAAATAAAACCTATGATATGATTTGTGTGGCAATGTTTGCAGTTATTATGGCAGTATGTTCCTGGATATCAATTCCTACTTTGGTTCCTTTTACGATGCAGACCTTTGCGCTGTTTTTAGCCTTTGGTGTGTTAGGGGGCAAGAGGGGCACTCTGGTCGTTGTTATCTATGTTCTGCTGGGAGCTGTTGGTGTTCCAGTCTTTGCAGGATTTTCCAGTGGGCTTGGTGTGCTGATGGGTACTACCGGCGGATATGTGCTGGGATTTTTGCTCAGCGGACTTCTCTATTGGAGTTTAGAGCGGCTGCTCGGTGAGAAAATCTGGGTGCGTGCTCTCTCCATGGTTTTGGGAATGGTTACCTACTACGTATTTGGGACTATTTGGTTTATGGTGGTGTATACCCAAAACACGGGAGCTATCGGTCTCAGCGCAGTGTTGGGCTGGTGTGTATTCCCATTTTTGCTGCCGGACAGCATAAAAATGGTGTTGGCACTTATACTTAGTGACAGGCTGAAAAAAATCATGAAGAAAAGTGGATGGGAGTAAGCTCATCTGTGCGGGCTACTTCCGATAATCCAGATATTCCAGAAAACGCTTTACCGCAAGGGAAGCGTTTTTTTTGCTGCGCAAAATCAGTGCAAGGTCACGGTAGGCGGGTTCTTCTAAAGGCTTTGTGATGATGTTGTAGGGGGAACGCTTTAAAATCAGGCTGGGCAGAATGCTGATTCCCAGACCGCTTTCCACCATTGCCATGATGGCGTAGTCATCGAAAGTAGAACAGCGAATCTTGGGCGTTAACTGATGATAGCGAAAAATCTGTTCAGCGTCCACGCGCTTTCCTGTTTTTGGAAGAATAAAGGGATCGTCGCACAGCGCCTTTAGAGGGAATTTTTTGCAGTGTTCAAGGGGGTGACCTTTGGGAAGTGCCACCAGCAGTTCGTCCATTTCAAGATGAATGGTTTCCAGTGAGGATCGGATGGGGAGAGGCAGAAAGCCGCAATCCGCTTTGCCGCTGACGACCCAAGCTTCGATTTCTTCGTAGTCACCCATGAGCAGTTCATAGTCAATGCCGGGATAGTCCGCTTGAAAATGTTTGATGATGTTAGGAATCCAGTGAGTAGCAATACTGGAGAAGGTAGCAATTCGGATTAGTCCTGTGTGAAGACCGGAAAGCTCGTCTACCTGTTCTGTAAGGGCATCGTATTCTCTGCATAAAGACTGAATAAACGGAAGCAGCTTTTTGCCCTGAGAGGTCAAGAAGACGCCAGCTTTACCGCGCTCTAGAAGCGTTAGATTCCATTCTTTTTCTATGTCGGAAATCATGCGGCTGATTCCTGACTGGGAATAGTTCAAAAGTTCAGCGGCTTTGGTAAAGCTGCCATATTCCACAGTCTTGAGAAAGGCTTGGTATTTCTGTAAATTGGATTCCATCGTTTTCACTCCTATATATCTGATTTTATAATGTAAAACATGAAAAAAATTCGCTTTTGTGATTTATACTTTTATGATACAGTATGAGAGAGAAAAATACAAGACAGATAAAAAAGAAAGTGAAAAGAAGGAAGGAATTTGTAATGCAGGAGAATTTATCTGTGCAGAGAGAACCGCAGCTGACAAAACCACAGATGAAAATTGTGGAAAATAGAAAGCCCCGGGTGAAAAATGCGTTTAGTCTGGAAACATTAGTATTTTTAGGAATCTTTGGCGTGATATTTGGGTACCTTGGAATTACCATGGGAACTGTCAATATGATGAATACGCTGATGAATACAGCCTATGACCTCTTACTGAACACGGTATTTTATATTATGGCAATCGCCGTACTTGCTGGTGCGGCTGCTGGATTATTAACGGAATTCGGCGTTGTAGCAGCGATTAATAAAATTTTGTCACCTTTAATGAAGCCTCTTTACGGGCTTCCAGGCGCAAGCATAGTAGGCGTAGTTACTACTTATTTGTCCGATAATCCAGCAATTTTATCTCTGGCAGAGGACGATAATTTCAGAAGATATTTCAAAAAATATCAGCTTCCGGCATTGACTAACATTGGGACGGCCTTTGGTATGGGCATGATTATTACTACCTTTATGATTGGGATTAAGGCACCGGCAGGCGAAAGCTTTGTGGTGGCGGCTCTGATTGGTAATCTGGGTGCAGTCATTGGCAGTATTGTCAGTGCAAGATTAATGCTTCGCCATACAAAGAAAATTTACGGAACAGAAGCGGAAGTCGATGTGAAATCCGGTTGTGGTCAGATTTCCCTTGACGAAAGAATGATTCGTGAGGGCAGCCTGGGTGAACGTTTCATGGGTGCTATGCTGGAAGGCGGAAAAAATGGCGTATCTATGGGATTTGCCATTATTCCTGGCGTGCTTATCATCTGTACTATCGTGATGATGCTGACTGGCGGACCTTCTGCTGATGGAACTTTTACTGGTGCAGCTTATGAAGGCGTTGGATTTTTGCCGTGGCTTGCGGAAAAAGTAGAATTTATTCTGACCCCATTGTTTGGCTTTACTGCGGCAGAAGGGATTTCTGTGCCAATTACGGCGCTGGGCGCTGCGGGTGCTGCCATTGGACTGGTGCCGAATTTAGTAGCAGATGGTCTGGCTTCTGGTAATGATATCGCAGTTTTTACAGCGATGTGCATGTGTTGGAGTGGTTATCTGAGTACGCACGTTGCGATGATGGATTCTTTGAGATTCAGAGAATTGACAGGAAAGGCAATTCTCTGCCATACAATCGGCGGTCTGATTGCTGGTGTCAGCGCACACTTATTATATATGCTTATTGGATAAAGCTTTCTTAAATTATATCGTAAAATGCGGATGCTGCATGATTAGGCATCCGTATTTTATTTCACTAATTCTGACTGGGTGTAGCGGAAGGCGCGCCATAATTGACGTCCGCAAAGGAACGGAAAAGATAGAAAAGAAGTGATAACAAGAGTTGATTTTCATATAGGGAAGCGTATATAATAGAACCATGATTTTACTAAATGCAGAACATATTAAAAAGAGTTATACAGAAAAGCCGCTGCTGATGGATGTGAACCTTTCCATCGATCAGGAGGATAAAATTGGACTAATCGGCGTCAACGGAAGCGGAAAATCTACTTTGCTGAAGATTCTTGCGGGTGCAGTCGATGAGGAAGGCGGCACCATCACAAAATCCAGAGAGCTTCGCAGCGCATATCTGGCGCAGAATCCGCCCTACGACCCAGGGCTGTCTGTGATGGAACAGGCATCGCGGTATCTTTTGGAAACTGGCAGTCAAGTTGAGCAGTATCAGTACCAGTCCATGCTGACAAAGCTTGGCATTACCGACTTTGAACAGAAGATGGGGCAGCTTTCCGGCGGACAGAGGAAACGGGTTGCCATGGCAGCAGTTTTGACGGCGGAAAGCAATTTGTTAATCCTGGATGAGCCGACCAACCATATGGACAGCGATGTCATTATTTGGCTGGAAGAATATTTGCTTCGCTACAAAGGTGCGATATTCATGATTACCCATGATAGGTATTTTTTGGATCGAGTGGCTAACCGAATTGTGGAAATCGACGGCGGAAAGCTTTACAGCTATGATGGCAATTACGATTACTATTTGGAGACCCAGGCTGCCAGAAAGGAGATGGAACTGGCATCGGAGAGAAAGCGGCAGGCCATTTATCGCAAGGAACTTGCTTGGATTCGTAGAGGTGCTAAGGCGCGTACTACAAAGGCAAAGGGCAGAATTGAGAGGTTCCATCAGCTGGAAGAAAGTAAATTGGTAATAGACGATGCCGCGCTGGAAATGACTGCCGCATCCAGCAGACTGGGCAAGAAGATTATCGAGATTGAACATCTCAGCAAAGCCTACGGCGATCTGCGGCTGATTGATGATTTTAGCTATATCCTTTTACGAAATGACAGAGTCGGTATCATCGGACCTAACGGCTGTGGAAAGTCGACCCTTCTCGGTATGCTTATGGGGCAAATCGCCAGTGATAGTGGTAAAGTGGAAAAAGGTGATACCGTAAAAATTGGCTATTTCTCGCAAGAAAATCAGGCTCTCGATGAGGATGCCAGAGTGATTCGTTATATTTCTGATATTGCAGGCACTGTGCAGACCAGCGAAGGGAGTTTCTCAGCCTCCCAAATGCTGGAGCGCTTTCTGTTTCCGCCCCATATGCACTCTGTCAAAATCGGACATCTTTCCGGTGGTGAGAAGCGAAGACTGTACCTGCTCAGTATTTTGATGACAGCACCAAATGTACTGATTTTGGACGAACCGACCAATGACCTGGATATCGAAACCCTGACGGTGTTGGAGGACTATTTGGACGATTTTAATGGTGCGGTCATCGCCGTATCCCATGACCGATATTTTCTGGATAGAGTGACCCGAAAGACCTTTGCATTTTTGCCGGGTGGTGAGATACGCCAGTACAATGGAGGGTTTACAGACTATGAGGCAAAGCACAGTTTAGAGCTTTTGGAACAGCAGACAATAGCAAAACAGGAAAAGGCACCAGAGCCTAAGCGGCGAGAAACAAAGCCGCAGAAACCCCGTTTCACATATAATGAACAGAAAGAGTTTGAGACGATTGATGCGGATATTGAGGCGCTGGAAAGCCGGCTGGCAGAAGCGGAAGCAGAGATGAGCCGACATGCCACGGATTTTTCAAAGCTGGCAGAGCTGCAGATGGAGAAGGAAGAACTTGAAACACAGCTGCTTGAAAAGATAGAACGGTGGACGTATCTGAACGAGTTAGCAGAGGAAATTGCCAATTACAAGAAATAAGAAGAGTGAGGAGAGAGTTATGGCAGATATTAAATATGAAATCATAGAGGAAATCGGCGTGTTATCAGAAGGTGCAAGAGGTTGGCGCAAGGAGCTGAATTTGGTCAGCTGGAACGGTGCTGCACCGAAGTATGATCTGCGAGACTGGGCGCCTGCGCATGAGAAAATGGGAAAAGGCGTTACCTTAACAAAAGATGAGGCAAAAGCGCTGGCAGCCTTGCTTGGCGAGATACAGTAGGAGGCGAGAAATGGAAAAACTGTTATTCATAGACGCATGTGTCAGGGATGAAAGGTCCAGAACTAAGATTTTGTGCGACGTTTATCTGGAAGAATTTCTGAAAAAAAATCCGGAGACTGAGGTTGAAACGGTAGTCCTCAGAAACGGCAGCGTGCAGCCTCACACTATGGAGAAATTGGATATTCGGGACGACCTGGTTCGCAAAAAAGACTTCACGCATCAGATGTTCAGCCTGGCGAAGCAGTTTAAGGAAGCGGACTATATCGTAATCGGCACACCTTATTGGGATTTGTCCTTCGCAGCAATTCTTAAAGTCTACATCGAAAATATTATGGTAGCAGACTTGACCTTTAAAGCTACTAATACAGGATTTATCGGACTGTGCAATGGAAAAAAGCTGACATATATTACGACAGCGGGCGGCTTCATTGGAGAAAAAAATTATGGTTACGATTATATGTGTGGAGCAGCCGATATGCTTGGCATTCCTGAAACAGAATGCATCAAAGCAGAAGCGCTGGATATCGAAGGATTTGATGCAGAGAAGATTGTGGCGAAAGCCGTCGAGGAAATTCGCTGCAAATTCAAATAGACTAGGTATGCTTGGGAAATACAAACAAAGAAAAGAAAAAATGTTTGTAGAATATAAACAAAAACTGTTGACATTCTGCTGGCAAAAAGGTAGAATAGTCATGAATTAAATTTCATATGAACCAAAGACTTTGACGGAGACAGTAGATTTACGCCAAAAAGGTAAGAGCGAGCCGGGGATGGTGAAAGCCCGGTACTGAATGTAGGCATAGATTGAATATCACTCCTGAGTTGCAGGGCTGAAAGACTAACCTGTGTTAATAAATGCGGCGGTTGAGTAAGTGCTGACGGGCCTTCCCCGTAATCGGAAGAACATATGATGGTATGTTGTAGCAGGTGGTTAAGCGAAGATTTTATATCTCCGTCCTGATACAGGACGGAGTTTTTTTATGACATAGGAGAAATATTGGGTCTTCGATATTTCCGTATGTTTCAAGAAAAGCACCTTGCGAAGCGTCGCCTCATAGCGAGCGACATTGACAAATTTCGCGAAATAGGACATTTTTGTCAACAGGCTGCAGCAAAGCAAGTGATCTGGAACAGATCTTTAATTAATAGGAGGAAAACGAATGCAAAAGAATAACGATACGGTAGAGATCAGATGGCACGGCAGAGGCGGTCAGGGCGCCAAAACAGCATGTTTGCTATTAGCCGATGTAGCGTTTAGCTCCGGAAAACAAGTACAGGGATTTCCTGAATACGGTCCGGAGAGAATGGGCGCGCCAATTACGGCTTATAATCGGATTTCTGATCATGAGAATAAAGTTCACTCTAATATTTATAACCCTAATTATGTGGTTGTGGTAGATGAAACCCTGCTGCATACTGTAGATGTGACAGCGGGACTTTCTGAAGATGGCGCGATTATCATTAACAGCAGCAAGGAGCCTTCAGAACTGAGACCGCTGCTACGCGGCTATCGGGGAAAGGTGTGCACAGTAGATGCAGAGAAAATTTCTGTTGCTACACTGGGAAAGAACTTTCCAAATACACCGATGCTTGCTGCTGTAGTAAAGGTCAGCAATGTCGTTGACAATGAGAAATTTCTGCAGGATATGGAAACTTCCTTCAGCCATAAATTTGCGAACAAGCCCGGCGTGATTGCAGGCAATATGGAAGCGCTGAAGATGTCCATGAACGAAGTAAAAGTAGGTTAAGTTAAAAGGTAGGTTAAGTCGAGATGAAATTAGCAAAGAATATCAACGAGCAAAGTGCGTGGCAGGAGCTGACCACAGGGGCAGAGATCTATGAACCGGGCACTTCCAGATTAGTAAATACCGGAGAATGGAGAGTATTAACCCCTTTCTTCGATGCAGAAAAATGTAAGCACTGTATGCTGTGCGTGCCGTTTTGTCCAGATGTTTCGATACCGGTGAAAGACGGAAGAAGAGAGGATACAGACCTTTATCACTGCAAAGGCTGCGGCGTCTGTGCAAAAGTATGTCCCTTTGGGGCAATCACTATGGGAAAGGAGGAAAAGTAAATGGCAGTAAAAGACAGAATGAGCGGCAACGAAGCAGTTGCAGTGGCGATGAGACAGATTAACCCCGATGTGATGGGGGCGTTTCCGATTACACCATCTACAGAAATTCCACAGTATTTTTCCAAGTATATCGCTGACGGTCTGGTAGACACAGAGTTTGTAGCAGTAGAATCTGAACATTCCGCAATGTCCACCTGTATCGGAGCTTCCGCAGCAGGTGCAAGAGCAATTACGGCAACCTCTTCCGCAGGTCTTGCCTTGATGTGGGAACTGCTTTATGTAGCGTCTTCCTCCAGACTGCCGATTGCCATGGCAGTGGTAAACCGTGCGCTGACCGGTCCTATTAATATCAATAACGACCACTCCGACTCCATGGGCTGCAGAGATGCAGGCTGGATTCAGATTTATGCAGAAAATAATCAGGAAGTTTACGATAACTATATTCAGGCAATGCCGATTGCAGAAAGCTGCCGCCTGCCGATTATGATCTGTCAGGACGGCTTTATTACGAGCCATGCTGTTGAAAATATCGAGCTTCTCGATGATGCAGATGTAAAAGCTTTCGTTGGAGAATACGAACCGGAAAACTATCTTTTAAAGGCTGAAAATCCTCTTGCGGTAGGTCCTTATGGCGTTTCTCCATACTATATGGAAATTAAAAAAGCGCAGGCTGAAGCCATGAAAGACGCCAAGACAAGAATCTTGGAAGTTGCAAAGGAATACGAGAAAGTTTCCGGCAGAAAATACGGGTTCTTTGAAGAGTACTATATGGATGACGCAGAAGCGGCGGTAGTAGTAATCGGCTCCTCCGCAGGAACTGGAAAAGCTGCGGTGGACATGCTTCGTGCAGAAGGCAAAAAGGTTGGTCTCATTAAGCTGAGAGTGTTCAGACCATTTCCGATGGAGGAGCTGGCGGCAGCCCTTTCCAAAGTAAAAGCTGTAGCGGTAATGGACAAGAGCGAAGGTTTCTCTGCTTGCGGCGGTCCTATTTTTGCAGAGACGCGAAGTGCTTTATACGATCTTGCAAAAAGACCGATGGCAGTCAATTACGTATATGGTCTTGGTGGCAGAGATGTAACCATTTCCACTTACGAAGAAATTTACGACGCCCTCTTTAAAATGATAGAAACAGGTCAGGTCGGCCAGGTTTACAGACATATCGGCGTTAGAGATTTGGAGGATAGATAGACATGGCTTACAGTTTAAAGACAGAATTAGAAAAGAAAAATAGATTTGTACCAGGACACAGACTCTGTGCTGGCTGCGGTGCGGGCGTTGCCGTAAACGGCGTGCTTCGTGCCCTTGACGAAGGAGATAAAGCAGTAGTATCCAATGCGACAAGCTGTTTGGAAGTTTCCACTTTTATGTATCCATATACAGCTTATGAGGACAGCTATATTCACAGTGCTTTTGAAAATGCAGCAGCCATGACCGGCGGCGTAGAGACGGCTTATCATGTGCTGAAGAAGAGAGGTAAAATTAAGGACAACTATAAGTTTATCTGCTTTGGCGGAGACGGCGGTACTTATGATATCGGTTTTCAGTCTCTATCGGGGGCGATGGAACGTGGACACGATATGGTCTATGTATGCTATGACAACGAAGCGTATATGAATACGGGGATTCAGCGTTCATCTGCAACACCTCGTTTTACAGATGCGACGACTACACCGGTAGGAAGCAAGTCCTATGGAAAAGTACAGAACAAGAAGAATTTGACAGAAATCATCGCTGCGCACAACGTGCCTTATGCAGCGCAGACTACTTTCCTTGGAGATTTTAGAGACCTGCATAACAAAGCACACAAGGCGATTTACACTGAAGGACCGTGTTTCCTCAACATACTTTCTCCTTGTCCCAGAGGCTGGAGATACGAGATGGAAGATCTTGCGGAAATCTGTAAACTGGCTGTGGATACTTGCGTTTGGCCGCTTTATGAGATTGAGCAGGGCGTATGGAAGCTGACTTATGAGCCTGCAAAGAAACTGCCGGTGGAACGTTTCCTCGAAAAGCAGGGCAGATTTAAGCACATGTTTGCAAAGGGCAATGAGTGGATGATTGAAGATGCGCAGAATTATGTGGACGAACAGTGGGAAAAACTGAAAGAAAAATGCCAGCGATAAAATCGTTTTAAAAATGACCAGCTCCTATCACGCTGATAGGAGCTGGTCATTTTATATATAAGAAAACCACGCGTTGGATGCGTGGCGGGTGTTTATTTAGGGGCTGTGCTGTGAGTTTTTTACCTTTTTCAAAACATGTGTTAGGAACGAAAATTTTCTTTGGTGCAGTTTTCAAGGATAAGATTATATGATATACTTTTACTTAGAATTTTGCATGAAGGGAGTGAAAATGATGAAACTGGCTATTGCAGCAGCTCCATGCAAGGCTTAAGGGTGAACTTGTATGGAGTGAACGGAGATTCGCCCAAGGGCTTTGCAGTCTATTTGGAAATTATCTAAATAAAAAGGAGCAAAGTCTTATGAACAATTTAAAAATGATATGTAAGGAACTTCACAGTTTCCTAATTTTGTGGTCTACTCAGTCCTTGTCGCTGCTGGGCAGTTCGATGACCAGTTTTGCGCTGATTTTGTGGACATATGAGGAGAAGGGATCTGCTTTGACGACGGCGCTTTTGGCAGTATGCTCGTATGCGCCTTATGTTGCGATGAGCATTTTTGCAGGCGCCCTCAGCGATAAGTGGAACAAAAAGCTGACATTGCTGGTAAGCGACAGCTTTGCAGCGGTCTGCACATTCGTGGTGCTTGTGCTTTTAAAAACGGGGCAGCTGGAAATCTGGCACCTTTATGCGCTAAACGCATTGAACGGTCTCATGGGGACGGTGCAGCAGCCGGCAGTAGATGTGACGGTGACTTTGATTGTGCCGAAGAAGCATTACCAACGGGTGTCAGGCTTGCGGTCGCTGTCCAGCTCTGTGGTAAATATTTTGACTCCAATAGCAGCAACGACACTATACGCAGTGTTTGGTCTATCCGCGGTGGTTTACTTTGACCTGGCAACTTTTCTATGCGCCTTTGTAACGCTGTGCCTATGGATAAAAATTCCTGAGGGCAAGTGTGCAGGAGAAGGCAAGGAGCCTCTGGTACAGTCTGCAAAGGCAGGACTTTCCTATTTGTGGAGCAATAGAGGGATTCTCGACCTAATGTTGTTTCTGGCGGCAATTAATCTGACGGCATCTATGTACAATGCAGCTTTTCCGGCAATGCTGCTGTCAAGAGCAGGCGGAGGAGAAACCGCTCTTGCGGCAGTCAATACGGCAACGGGGCTTGCTATGTTGGCAGGCAGTATTGCAGCTTCGCTGCTGCCGGAGCCGAAAAGCCGAATCCGTGTTATCTGTAATACGCTTCTATTAGCTATGAGTACGGAGAATTTTATCTTAGCCTTAGGTACTTCGATACCGGTGTGGTGTATCGGCGGAGTGCTGGGATGGATCTGGATTCCGATTATGAACGCCAATATGGATGTAGTTATGCGCAGCCATATCCCTGTTGAAATGCAGGGCAGAGTGTATGCGGCAAGAAATACGCTGCAGTTTTTCACCATTCCTATCGGTTATCTTTTAGGTGGTCTGCTGGTTGACAGGGTCTTTGAGCCGTTTATGGCAGTACAGTCTTCTGCCGGTACTGCCAGCCTGTGGTGCAGTCTGTTCGGCAGTGGAAAAGGCGCTGGTGCAGCGCTATTCTTCTTCGTGATTGGCATTTTGGGTGTGGTTACCTGTTTGATGTTTCGCAGGGATAAGCACATATGGAAACTGGAGGAGTGATAGGTTATATATAAAAAAGCAGGGTCGCTGAGCGGCCCTGTTTTAATGTGCGTTTGAAATTGAGTTAGAATCCACCGTTTGCATACGCGCGGGCGATAAAGTAGGAAGGCTCGTAATAGGCGCCGGTTGTGTAGTCGTCCAGTATATCACATATGGGCGCGTTATAGATGCGAAGCAGGGCGTCTATATAGGTTTCATCATTGGTGATCGTGTCGACGATAAGCCGCTGATAAACTTTTCCCATTTGCGTAGCTGTGGGCAGGTTTTCTGGCGCCAGGTCAGTGTTTATTTCCATAATGTCAAAATCCCCTTGGGTCAAATCATAATTTGCAATCCAGTCGTCTTCCACCTGTAATGGATTTTCACAATGCAGGACTGCGGCGCTTTGGATGAGGTGCAGCCACTGGTCTTTGCTGATAGTATTTACGATGTAACTGTTATGCCTGTGAAGCCGTCTGCTGATCCGTTCAATCATATAGCAGAGAAAATAAAGGTCATTTTCTGTTACTGGTTCATCTAAAAAATAAATCTTTTTCATAAAGAAACACTCCTGTTGAATTTTAGAGTAGGAAGAGATTTTTCTGTACAAAAGACAATCTGGTGTGTTGGATATTTGAATTTTGCAAGTGCCCAAAAGGCCTCTCTGGAAATGATACCGCGTGTAAAATCTTCTACATAATCCCAAATGGTGTCATCTGCCATAGGACCTTCTACTATATCGAAGTCATGTTCAATTCCGCGTCTGCAATTGACTACAAAATCAAGCCATGCTTCTGTTAATGCAGGAAAATGCAGCATGTGTAAATTTTTATCTTCTTCATAATCATATACATTGATGATATGCGTTGGCTGTTTTGTGAGCGCCCATCTTGCGGCTTGTTTTTCTAATTCAGTACAGTAGAATCCATAGCCGAAATCTTTGAAGTGTCCATGTATCAGGATACGAGGTGTTTCTACAATTGTATTACTTCCGTGGTATAAAAGCATGTTTGTTTACTCCTATTTTGGGGTTTTGGTAAAGAGTTTGATTCGATAAGAAAACCGAAACAAACTCTTTTTATTATCCATTTTAACATTTCAATCCACTGGAATTTCCAGACACGAAAATTCTAACATAGCCAAAATAGAAAATCAAGTTGCAAAATGATTTTCCATTTTAACGAAAATATGATTGCATATATTTACGTTAGAGAGTATAATAGAGAAAAAATAAAGCAACAAGGAGGTGAAAAAATGGCTAGAAAAAAAGATGTCCATTTAGCACATCTGGTGGAAAGAGATGGGAATTCTAGAGAGCAGTCTGTGCGCGAACATGCGCGCCAGACTGCTGCATATGCAGGGGAATGTCTGAAACATGCAGGGCTTGCCAACACAGGATTTCTTGCAGGATTATTACACGATATGGGAAAGTGTAGAGCAGCCTTTACAACGTATCTTGAAGAATCTGTAGCAGAGCAACATCCTGCCAAAATCAATCATACCTTTGCAGCGGTAAAGTTTATTATGGAAAAAGCAGAGCACTTAGAGAAAAAAGATACCCTTAGTACACTTGCCTGTGAAATACTGGCATCAGCAGTGGGGATGCATCATGGACTGTGGGATATTTACAAGCCGTTAGATCCTAGTGCCAAGGACGGACTGTCGCATCGGGTTGAAACGCCGGAAGAAGAAATAGGCTATTCGGAAGTGGTGCACAATTTTTTTCAAGAAGTTGCAGATGAGCAGGAAGTTGACGCCCTGTTTCTGAAATCAATAGAGGAATTAAGGCATGTGGTGCAGAAGATTTTGCAGATTAAGGATTTTCAGAGCGAAGGAAAGAAACTTTGCTGCGGATATCTCACCAGACTGATTTCCTCTGCGGTAATAGAAGGCGATCGCAGAGATACGGCGGAATTCAATGATGAGAAGAACGATGAGAAAACCAAAGAAAAGAATGGAGCACGATACCAGGGCAGCAAGGATTTCTGGCAGGAGCAGCTTACTGTTATGGAAGAAAAGATGCGGACAGAATTTAAGTATACGACAGCTATTTCCAAGGTGAGAGGTCAAATCTCGGAGCAGTGTAAAGCCTTTGCGAAACGGGAAGGTGGTATCTATAGATTGACTGTTGATACGGGAGGCGGCAAGACTTTATCGTCCTTGCGTTATAGCCTTGCCCATGCCATGGAATACGAAAAAGACAGGATTATATTCATCATTCCACTTCTCAGCGTGCTGGATCAGAACAGCCAGGATATTAAGGATTATTTGAAAGATCCTAATGCGGTGCTGGAACATCATTCTAATGTGGTGAATACGGAGGAAGATGAGGAAGCTTGCAGTCAACGCGAGCTTCTGACGGAAAGCTGGGACGCGCCGGTTATAGTCAGCACGATGGTACAGCTTCTGCATGTTTTATTTTCGGAGAAAACCAGCGCGATCAGGCGTATGCAATCCTTGTGCAACAGTGTCATTGTGATTGACGAGATACAGATGCTTCCGCTGAAATTTATGCAGCTTTTTGCCGCACAGCTGGAATTTCTGGCTGCATGCTGCGGTACCACCATTGTACTTTGCTCTGCAACGCAGCCGGCATTTGATCGATTAAATTGGCCGGTGCATTTTGGCGAAAAAGCAGAGATGGTGCGTCTGGATCAAGAAACGAACAAAGTGTTTAAACGGGTAAACATTGTGGATCGGACAACTCCGGAGGGGATGTCTTTGGAAGAACTAGCGGATTTTGCGCAGGAGCAGATACTGCAAAAGGATTCGTTGCTTGTCATATGCAATACAAAGAATACGGCGAAAGAACTTTATCGTAAACTGGAACAGTGCAAAGAAAACGACTGGGAACTGTATTACCTTTCGACAGCGTTATGTGGAAAACATAGAGAACAGGTGCTTGCTGCCATTGGGAAAACGCCGGGACTCCGTGAAGACCGAAAAGTGATCTGTATTTCAACGCAGATGGTGGAATGCGGGATCGATTTTTCGTTCCAGTGTGTCATCCGGGTTCTTGCCGGGATTGAGAATATTGTGCAGGCAGCAGGTCGGTGTAACCGAGGCAACGAGTGGAACCACATCTGTGATATGTTTATCGTGAATTTGCAGGAAGAAAGCTTGCGATTTCTGCGGGAGATTAAAGAGGTACAGGACTGCTGCAGACAGATTCTGAATCTGCAAAGAGGTAAAGTTGATTTGTTGTCCAAAGATACAATCTCTGCATATTATAAAGCTCTTATGGAGTCTACATATTTTAAAAAGCAAATTACCTACCCTGTAAAGACATCCGACCTCGATTTTTCGATATTGGAGTTGCTCAGTGTGAATCGGTGCAATGAAGATCGGAAACGCATTTTACGGCAGGCTTTTTTAACAGCAGGCAAGAACTGTGAGGTATTTGATACAAAAAAGACAGATGTGATTGTGGAATTTGACGATGATGCGAAAAAAGCGATTGACAATCTGACGTCAAAACACGGCTTCAGCAATGGCGTAATCAGAGACTTATCTTTTGTAAAACAACAACTGGCGGAGCTGCGCCCCTATACAGTCAGTCTGTTTGATTGGGAACTTGCCAAATTACGAGAAGATCAAAAGATTGACGAAAATCGGGTTCCCGGTGTTATCTTCCTTGACTCAGCAGCCTACGACAGTAGGGAAGGCGTCAGGATCGATCAATATGAAAAAAAGGGAGACTTTTTAAACGCTTAAAGAATGGAGGGATTACATGCAGTATAAAAACATCGTAGAATTTGAAGTTTCCGGTGATTATGCACTTTTCTCAGATCCGATCAATCGGGTCGGCGGTGAAAAGTTTTCGTATCAGGTGCCGACTTATGAGGCTTTGAAGGGCATCTTACATAGTATTTACTGGAAACCGACACTGACCTGGATTGTTGACGCGGTCAGGGTGATGGAACCGATTCAGACAGAATCCAAGGGAATTCGTCCCATCAAGTATACCAGCAGCAAAAATGATTTGTCTTTTTATACGTATTTAAAAGGCTGTCGATATCAGGTTAGAGCACATTTTGTCTGGAATGAAAACAGACCGGAGCTTGCAGAAGATAGAAATGAACATAAACATTTTCAGATTGCGAAACGAATGATTGAACGCGGAGGACGGCGGGATATCTTTCTGGGCACGCGAGAGTGCCAGGGGTATGTGAAGCCTTGTGTTTTCGGCGAGGGAGACGGTGCATACGATCATACGCCGGAATTGGATTTTGGCATGATGTATCATGGCATCACCTATGCGGATGAGGCTTACTCTGAGGAAACGAAAAACAAAATGACAGTGCGGCTTTGGAGGTGCGTGATGCATAACGGGGTGATTACCTTTGATCGTCCGCAGGCATGTATCCATCGTCCGGTACGCGAAATGGAAGTCAAACCGTTTGGCGCTGTCTATGGGAATTTTGAAACAGTTGATAAAACAGGAGGTGATATTTTTGACCTGGATGAAAATGGCATGTGATACCTATGATCAAAATCCCGGAATGGTCGCTAATTTTCAAAGTGACGTGTATCTTTGTCCTATTGCGCATATGGAATCCAGCGCGCAAATTGAAGTCAGTCTGGATTTACAGGGCAATCTAACCGGTGCTCGTTCGATCGAAGACAAAGAGGCTGCTGCCTGTATTATTCCTGTGACTGAAGAATCAGCAAGCCGTTCCAGCGGTGATGCGCCTCACCCCCTTTGTGATAATCTGACCTATGTAGCGGGAGATTATGCCGGGTATGCGAGGTCAGAAAAGGAAGCGAAAACTGCAAAAGGACGGTTTGCAAAGTATATAGAAGGGCTGGCAGCATGGAAAGATTCTAATTACAGTAATGCAACAATAGAAGCAGTGTATGCGTATCTGTCTAAAGAACAGCTTATGGCAGATTTGATCCAGGCTGCAGTGGTGAAACTTGACGGAGAAGGAAAGCTAACAACAAACAAAATTGGCGGAAATACTTATGATAAGTGTATCGTCAGGTTTCAGATCGACGTGCTTTCCGGTGAAAAAAATTGCTGGCAGAATTTACAGGTAATAGAGGATTATCAGCATTACTATCTGGAGAAAAAAGCACAGGAGGCAAGAGAGGATATTTGTTATCTGACGGGAGAAACAGGTGTGATTTCTGCGAATCATCCGAAAGGCATACTGGCAGCCAGTTATGGCGCGAAGTTGATTTCTGCCAATGATGATAAAGATTTTACCTATCGGGGGAGATTTTATACGGGAGAAGAGGCGTATGCTGTCAGTTATGAAGCATCCCAAAAAGCGCATAATGCATTGCGCTGGCTGGCGAAACAGCAGGGGTTCTATGTTGGTAAAACGGATAAACGCTTTTATCTATGTTGGAATCCTGCGGGAAAGCATGTGCCGCAGGTTGGAGAGAATCTGTTTGGCTCGTCCTCTGATGAGGGTATTTTTTCGAAACCAACCACAATGCCGGAGTATAAGACGCAGCTGAAAAAGTGCATCAACGGGCATAAGAATCAATTTAAGACTTCAGATGATATTGCAATTATGGCGATGGAAGCGGCGACCACGGGACGGCTTTCTATTGTGTATTATCATGCAATGAAGGCGCCGGAGTTCTTCGCAAGAATTGAAAACTGGTATCAAGACTGCTGTTGGACGTTTCCCGTATTTGATGCGGATCGAAAACGGAAGCTTGTTGTAAAAACACCGGAAATTATACAAATCGTAAACAACGCATTTGGTGTGGAACGAGAAAACCAGCAGGGAAAATCGATGCTGTATGTCAATGACAAACTGATGATTATGCAGTATCAAAGATTGTTTCACTGTATCGTGGATGGAAAAATACTGCCGCGAGATTTTGTGGATGGGATTTTCAGACAGTGCAATAAACCGCTGTCGTTCTCAAAGAGAAACAGAGAATACATATTGTCCACAGCTTGCGCATTGATTCGAAAATATTGGAAACAGACGTATGGAAAGGAGATTGAAATGGCGCTGGATAGAAAAGAGCAAAATAGAGATTATTGTTATGGACGGCTGCTGGCGGTATATGAGAAGATAGAGCGCAGTACCTATGGGAAGGATGAAAACAGAGAACCGAATGCGATTAGGATGCAAAGTATGTATGTGCAGCGTCCAGCATCGACTTTGGCTTTATTAGAACAAAAATCGATTCCATATTTAGAGAGCTTACCGCCGCAGAAGAGGGAATTTTATCGACAGGAAATTGGCGAAATTCTAAATCTAATAGGAATTGATAAAGAAAATAAAGCGTTGGGCTATCTCTATCTTACCGGATATTATGCTGAACGGGAAGACCTAAGATGGAAGAATAAAGCGAAAAGTGAGGAAAAAGAGGAGGAAACCAAATGAGTATTTTACAGAACAAGATTGATTTTATTGCGCTGGCAGCAGTAACAGACGCCAATCCAAACGGCAACCCACTGGATGGAAATCGCCCAAGAACTACTTATGATGGGAGAGGCGAGATTTCAGACGTATGCATTAAAAGAAAACTGCGTAACCGTTTGCAGGATAATGGAGAAAAGATTTTTGTGCAGTCTGAAGAACGTTGTGATGACGGAGAAAAGAGTCTCAGTGATCGGGTCAAAACCAATCTCCCGACAGGACTTTCCTCGGAGGAATTCGCAAAACAAGCCTGTGAACTTTGGTATGATGTGAGAGCGTTTGGACAGGTGTTCGCTTTTAAAGGAGCAGCGCCGAAGGAAGGCGTTTCTGTGGGTGTACGGGGGCCGGTATCGATTCATCAGGCAAAGAGTATATCTTCCGTAGAAGTGATCAGCCAGCAGATTACAAAGAGTGTAAACAGTGAGCCTGGCAACAAAAAAGGGTCTGATACCATGGGAATGAAGCATCGGATTGGATTCGGTCTTTATGAGATCAAGGGTTCAATCAATGTACAACTGGCGGAGAAAACAGGCTTTACGGAGGAAGACGCAGAGGCGCTGAAAGAAGCGCTGCGCACACTCTTTGTCAATGACGCATCTTCGGCACGTCCAGATGGAAGCATGGAAATTGTTAAGCTATTTTGGTGGAGACATAACAATAAGATTGGACAGTATTCTTCTGCTAAGGTGCATGATTCTCTGCAGATTCAGCAGAAAGAACCAGAAAAATTGGCAACCTGTTTGGACGATTATGATATTACTCTGCTACCTTTAGAAGATTTGGAGCCTGAAATCATAGAGGGCATATAAAATGGCTATGTATACGGAGGAAGAATACATCCAGCTTTCGGGCATTCAGCACTTTGCCTTTTGTCGCAGGCAGTGGGCGCTCATTCATGTAGAACAGCAGTGGGCGGAAAACTATCAGACCACAGCAGGGATTTTGATGCATAAGAAGGCGCATGATGAATCGTCTGCAGAAAAGCGTGGAGATTTAATCATCATGCGAGGTCTTCGCATTGCCTCACGGCGGCTGGGGCTTTCCGGGCAGTGTGATGTAGTGGAGTTTCACAGAGCGTGTGGTGGCATAACATTGTCCAATTATGACGGAACGTGGGATGTTGTACCGGTGGAATACAAGCGAGGAACAGAAAAAGATGGATGCGAAGATGCAGTACAGCTTTGTGCTCAGGCAATATGTCTGGAGGAGATGTTTCTCACGGATATTCCCAAAGGGTACCTGTTTTATGGCGAAAATAAGCGCCGGACGGAAGTTATTTTTGATATGACACTTCGAGGACAAGTTGAGAAGCTATGCGAGGAAATGCATACACTTTACAGGAAGGGAAATACGCCAAAAGTCAAAACCAGTAAAAAATGTCGCAGCTGTTCGTTAAAGGATCTTTGTTTGCCGAAATTGAACAAGAAACTTAATGTGGAACGGTACATCGCAGATAGACTGGGAGAAGGAGGTGCATTGTAGTGAAGAAGCTGCTCAATACATTATATGTACTTTCTGAGGATGTGTATTTGGCACTGGACGGAGAAAATGTAGTAATCCTTCGTGATGCGGAAACTGCCGGAAGATTTCCGCTTCATACGCTGGAGCAGATTGTCAGTTTCTCGTATAAAGGTGCTTCACCAGCGCTGATGGGTGCCTGTGCACGGAAAGAAATTGGGCTGAGTTTTTTCTCGCCGCAAGGCAAATTCTTGGCTCGCACTTCAGGTATACCATATGGAAATGTGCTGCTACGAAAAGAGCAATATCGAATTTCGGATGATACAGATAGAAGTTTGTCATATGCAAAGGCAATGATTTTGGGAAAAGTTTTTAACTGCAGGTGGAGTTTGGAGCGGACTGTCAGAGATCACGGTCTGCGTGTTGATATTGAGCGTATCAAAGAAATTTCTGGACAGCTTCATCAAGGGATTTCCGGGATTCGCACATGTGATACGCTGGATTCCTTACGTGGCATTGAAGGTGAGCTGGCATCTCGATATTTTGCAGTTTTTGATGATTTGATTATCAATCAGAAAGAAGATTTTCAGTTTTGCGGTCGCAATCGCAGACCGCCGCTGGATAAAGTGAATGCGCTGCTTTCCTTTGCATACACTTTGCTTGGAAATGATTGTGCAGGTGCACTGGAGGGCGTTGGACTGGATGCTTACGTAGGATTTTTACACAGTGATAGACCTGGTAGAAAGTCTTTGGCACTGGATATGATGGAAGAACTGCGTGGGATTATGGCAGATCGGTTTGTGCTTTCTTTAATCAATCGAAAGATTATGAAAGCGGCGCATTTTGAGACGCAAGCAGATGGAGCGGTATTGCTCAATGAAGACGGAAGAAAACAGTTCTTGTCGGCATGGCAGCAGCGCAAGAAAGAGATGATTACCCATCCATTTCTTGAGGAAAAGCTTTGCTGGGGGCTGGTGCCTCATATACAGGCAATGCTGTTAGCGCGGACTATTCGTGGAGACCTGGAAGGCTACCCGCCATTTTTATGGAAGTAGGAGGTTTCAGATGCTAGTATTAATTACATACGATGTGTCAACGCAGGACAAAGCTGGAAAGACCAGGCTTCGAAAGGTCGCAAGGGAATGTGTCAATTATGGTCAGCGTGTACAAAATTCGGTATTTGAATGTATAGTGGACAGTTCGCAAATGCTGCTCTTAAAGGATAAACTTTTGTCTTTGATTGACGAAAAACAAGATAGTCTCAGGTTTTACTATTTGGGAAATAATTATCAAACAAAAGTAGAGCATTTCGGAGCCAAAGAAAGTTATGAAGCTGAAGGCGTTTTGATGGTTTAAGAAAGGTGCGAAAGGCAAGTGGACATAAAATCCTTGGGGCTTTCGCACCAGAATTATAGACAAAATAGTTACTTTTCTGGAAGTATATGTATTTATACTTTTGGAAATTATAAAGAATTTACAAATAAATGGTGATTCTATTGGGAAATTGGCGTTTATTTGCAGTCGCACCCCGTGAGGGGTGCGTGGATTGAAATAGACAGGGGTAAATTGGCATCGTCGTACGTAAGTGTCGCACCCCGTGAGGGGTGCGTGGATTGAAATCATAATTAATGATAATGTCGTAATAGAACCAGTCGGTCGCACCCCGTGAGGGGTGCGTGGATTGAAATAAATGCAAGTCGCTGTTCTACACAGAAGAAGAATTCGTCGCACCCCGTGAGGGGTGCGTGGATTGAAATCCAACCAAAAGCTGATCCTCCGGGAAAAGGCCATGTCGCACCCCGTGAGGGGTGCGTGGATTGAAATCGTAATACTCACATGCGACCATTATCATACCCTCGTCGCACCCCGTGAGGGGTGCGTGGATTGAAATACCAATATTGGCAAGTACTGGCCAGTAATAATCGTCGCACCCCGTGAGGGGTGCGTGGATTGAAATATTTTGCCACTTAGCAATTTTTTGCGCACTAGCAATGTCGCACCCCGTGAGGGGTGCGTGGATTGAAATCTTATTCAAAACAGCTTGTTCGCCGATATTAGCGTCGCACCCCGTGAGGGGTGCGTGGATTGAAATTTTTTTACCGTCTCATCGTCCCAGTCTGCCGCTTCGTCGCACCCCGTGAGGGGTGCGTGGATTGAAATTAAGCCATCATCTAAGCCGCAGCAGCATAAAAATCGTCGCACCCCGTGAGGGGTGCGTGGATTGAAATTGAAGACTGCTTGTAAAGCGTCAAATCATCAAGGTCGCACCCCGTGAGGGGTGCGTGGATTGAAATTCGCCGTTAAATTGTTTCCAATGCTCCCAAACTAGGTCGCACCCCGTGAGGGGTGCGTGGATTGAAATCATTTACCTTTGCGCCCTGAAAGAAAATCACTTTGTCGCACCCCGTGAGGGGTGCGTGGATTGAAATTTTAATAACACTTGCAGGTTCGGATTTAGTGAACCGTCGCACCCCGTGAGGGGTGCGTGGATTGAAATGTATCTCACACTATCGATATTTCGGTTAGTTTCGGTCGCACCCCGTGAGGGGTGCGTGGATTGAAATTGGATAACCTTGGTTTGCCATACTTTCTCAGCATGTCGCACCCCGTGAGGGGTGCGTGGATTGAAATTCTTGTTCAAGCATTTCTGATTCTTTCATGATTTGGTCGCACCCCGTGAGGGGTGCGTGGATTGAAATAGTAACAAGGTTGTGGAATATGAATGTAACGGTCGTCGCACCCCGTGAGGGGTGCGTGGATTGAAATTTTTCCATGCGGAAAATGTTCTTTTCAGCCTTGTGTCGCACCCCGTGAGGGGTGCGTGGATTGAAATTATTCAGGACGACATGAATTCTGAAAAGAAAAAAGTCGCACCCCGTGAGGGGTGCGTGGATTGAAATGTTGTTTTACACCCATGCCGCAGACTATAGCCTGTCGCACCCCGTGAGGGGTGCGTGGATTGAAATGCGCCGGGGTTATCGTTACCGTAACCTTCTATGATCACTGGTACCAACTTGTGCCTATTTATAGTCACGAGTTGGTGGCTGTGAAAATACTAAAATATATAGAATTTCAGTTAGTTTCAATTTATATTCCTCTATATAAAATGGATGAGAGATTATTAATTTTTAATAATAGATTTTGACAATCATTCTTAAATGCTATGCATTCTTTTTTATTTGTGTTATGATAAATGCAAGTAAATGCGAGAGGTAGCGACATGAAATTATTTGTATATAGTATGAGAGACTTTGACGAAAAGCCTTTCTTTGACAAATTTTGTGAAAAGTATGATGTGGAGTATGGTTACACTGCAGAAGCGCCTTGCTTAGCAAATGCAGAGTTAGCAGCGGGTTATGATGCCGTGGATATTATTACAACTGTTATTGACAGAGAGTTAATTGATAAATTTTATCAGCTTGGAATAAAATGTATTTCGACTAGAACGATTGGATATGACCATATTGACTGGAAATATGCGAAAAAACTTGGTATGGGTATTACAAATGTAACCTATTCGCCATCCAGCGTGGCAGATTTTACTGTTATGTTGATTCTTATGGGGCTTCGTAAAATGAAGCATATCATGATGCGTGGGGATGTACAAGATTTTACACTTCGGGGAAAATTGGCGCGCGAACTACCAGGTTGCACTGTCGGCGTGATTGGAACTGGTCGGATAGGAGAAACGGTAATTCGTAATTTAACTGGATTTGGGTGTGAAATTTTAGCTTATGATCCTTATCAGAAAGAGTCTGTCAAAGCTTTGGGTGAGTATGTTGAACTTGAACAGCTGTTTTGTGAGTCAGATATTATTACACTTCACGTACCTGCAACAGATGAAAATTATCACCTGATTGATAATAATGCACTGCGCATGATGAAAAACGGAGTCGGGATTGTAAATTGTGCCAGAGGTGCTTTAATTGATAGTGATGCACTGATTGATGCGATCGAATCGGAAAAGGTTGGATTTGCGTGCCTAGATGTAGTCGAGCACGAAAGTGGTCTGTACTATTTTGACCGCATGGGTGAACCTCTGGGAAATCCGCGATTAGCAATCTTAAGGTCTTATGCCAATGTTATCGTTACATCCCATATGGCGTTTTACACGGATGAAGCAGTGGCGAATATGGCAGAGAACTCTATTTTAGGAGCAAAAAAATACTTTACAGGTGAAGAAAATCCTTTTGAGGTATAATTGCGACAGATAAAATACACTTGTCCTAAAAATATTTTGGAAAAGATGGAATTTTGTTGGTGCGAAAACGAAGTGAACATGACTTTCTGGGATGTTTCGCACCTGTAATTCAATGAAAAGAGGTGATCTTAAGAGGCTTTTGACAGTTTAGTAGTATGTAGAAATAGAAATAAAACAAAAGATTGATAAAAATTATAGAAATCTTTTACAATTTTGCAGTCGCGCCTCTTGCAGGCGCGTGGATTGAAATAAAGTTATTGCGCATTGATGCAGATGGCACGATTAGTCGCGCCTCTTGCAGGCGCGTGGATTGAAATTTTCGGTTTTGGTATATCTACCAAGTCTTTCAACAGTCGCGCCTCTTGCAGGCGCGTGGATTGAAATCAAAACGTAGCATTTTGCCTTTCTACGGTTAATTGTCGCGCCTCTTGCAGGCGCGTGGATTGAAATAATCTACGAGTTTACCGTATCTTGAAATGCTTGGTCGCGCCTCTTGCAGGCGCGTGGATTGAAATTCGGCGATTTGGTATGCACTTGACCTATACGACATGTCGCGCCTCTTGCAGGCGCGTGGATTGAAATTTTGACCTTTGCAGCATACCGGAAATAAACGTCATGTCGCGCCTCTTGCAGGCGCGTGGATTGAAATACTTCTTGCGGGCTTTTGCCATTAACCATTTGCAGTCGCGCCTCTTGCAGGCGCGTGGATTGAAATATAGACTGTCGTTTTTAAATACTTTTTACCCATTCGTCGCGCCTCTTGCAGGCGCGTGGATTGAAATTATGCTTATTCATCTCTATATGAAGCAACACAAAGTCGCGCCTCTTGCAGGCGCGTGGATTGAAATTTCTGCGGAAAGCCTTAGCGGTCACCGTAATCGGTCGCGCCTCTTGCAGGCGCGTGGATTGAAATCGTTCTAAGGAGGTTGGATATGGAAATTGTATGTGGTCGCGCCTCTTGCAGGCGCGTGGATTGAAATCCCTTACACCGCTTACCCAACTGGTAATGTGTTTGGTCGCGCCTCTTGCAGGCGCGTGGATTGAAATTTCGCTTGCATTTATTATAGCCAGCATACCAGACGTCGCGCCTCTTGCAGGCGCGTGGATTGAAATTTGCTAAAGACAAAGCTTGGAAAAGTCGCATTAACGTCGCGCCTCTTGCAGGCGCGTGGATTGAAATTTTTCAACATAGGCTTGTCTATATCGACACCAAAGTCGCGCCTCTTGCAGGCGCGTGGATTGAAATCGCAATTCTTCCAATCCAAATTCGCAGGGTCAGGTCGCGCCTCTTGCAGGCGCGTGGATTGAAATATCTGGTAATGCGTGAAGTTTTTTTACGTAATCTGTCGCGCCTCTTATAGGCGCGTGGATTGAAACTGGCGTTGGAGCAGAAGCATAATTGGAGTGTATTTGTCGCGCCTCTTGTAGGCGCGTGGATTGAAACGTGGTTTGATTTTGCTGATGGTACGAATATGGGAAGTCGCGCCTCTTGTAGGCGCGTGGATTGAAATCGTGGACCGGGACAATTACCGGACGGTCTATGCATTCGTGTCCCCTTCGCGGGTGCGTGGATTGAAATCTTGTGACAAGGACAGAAACTTCTATAAATCCTGGGAAAAACGGAAATAATTTTGAAAATCCCCTATCACTACAGCAAACCTTACGGCAATCTTTTCCGGCAATTAGCATATCCGCTGCACTTTTCTCATATATTACACCAAATGAGAGAGGTGTTTTTATGATAAGGAAGAATCGAAAAAGAGCGTTATGCCTACTTTGTGCCCTTTGCCTTTGCGGAACTGGTGGAATTTTAGGTGTGAAATACTATTCTAACCCGCAGGAGCCTGTAGTGCTGGAAACAGTGTCTGATAGTTTGACGTCTGAGGGTGCCCCAACCGAAGAGCAAAAGAAAGCTAATTTGAATTTAGATGTAAAGGCAGCAGTACTCATTGATGCGGATACGGGCAAAGTCCTTTATCAGCAGGATGCTCACAAAGAGCTGCCACCAGCGTCAGTAACCAAAGTTATGACCATGCTTCTTGCAATGGAAGCAGTTGAAGATGGGAAAGTTAAATTGACCGACCCAGTAACAATTTCTGAGAGAGCAGCGTCTATGGGAGGCAGCCAGATGTATATGGAAGTTGGTGAAACCCATACACTGGAGGAACTTTTGGAGGGGATTGCCATTGTCAGTGCTAATGATGCCTGTGTTGCTACGGCGGAATACATTGCGGGCAGTGAAGAAGTTTTTGTGGAAAAAATGAATAAGCGGGCTGAAGAACTTGGCATGAGGGATACGCACTTTGTAAATACCAACGGATTACCTGTAGCAGATCATTACACCAGTGCATATGATATAGGAGTGATGTCGCAAAAGCTTTTGAAGCACGAGCACACGCAAAAATGGTTTAATACCTGGCAGACGACGATACAGGTTGGGCTTCCTGGAAAAGAAAAGGAGTTCGGACTGACCAATACCAACAAATTAATCAAACAGTATCCCGGTGCTAATGGTATAAAAACTGGCTTCACTCAGGAGGCGGGCTTCTGCCTTTCTGCTTCGGCGACAAAGGATGATACTACGCTGATAGCCGTGGTGTTAGGTGCAAAGACTTCAAAAATCCGGTTTGAAGAAGTTTCAAAGCTTTTGAATTACGGATTTGCCAACTATGCGTCGGTCACCTTGGCAGACAAGGGGCAGCGCATGAAAAAAGTGTCCCTTGATAAAGGAGAACCTTATTATTTTCAAGCATTAACTACCGAAAAAATAACAGCTTTTGTTAAAAAAGGAGAAGAAAAGCAGGCGGCGTGTAAAGTTACCATAGATAAGAACATAAAGCTGCCGCTGCGAAAAGGTGACAAAGTAGGCACTTTGACTGTATATATCGGAAAAGAAAAAGCAGGTACCTACGATCTGGTGTCCGACAGAGATGTAAAGAAAGTTTCCTTCCTAACCTATTACATACGGAAGATAAAAAATTTATTCTGATTTCAGAAGCACATAGAAGGAGACTACCATGGAGAATGAGTATATTCTTTCCTTTTCTTCTTTTTATAAAGCAGCCTATGCCAAAGATGTCCTGGAGGAAAATGGATTTCATGCTGCCCTGCGAAAGTTGCCTCCGCAGATAACTCATTCCTGCAGCACTGGTCTCTATCTGAGGATTGACTCAATAGAACGGGTGCGGGGAGTGTTGGCAGAACGGCAGATTACAACTCGAGGAATCTATCAGGTGACTCGTATTGGCGGAACAAAGTCTTATAGAAGTGTGTAAAAAGAGATAGGATCCAAACTGTGCATTCAGTGCCACATTGAATGCACAGTTTTTCTTTTTTTGAAAATAGCCCTTGACGAACGAATGTTCTTTTGGGATAATGAAATAGAATAAATAGATAGGAGCGTGCAGGAATGGATTTATACAAATTGTTTTATAATAAGAATAGAGTTTTAATACTGATTTTAACTTTGACAGTATTATTGTCCGGGTGCAGTCAGCTTGAGCAGATGGGGATTTTAGAAACTTCAGAGACTGCGTCTTATTCTCTTTCAGAAATTCCGCCTTATGAGAACAGCCCTTATGTTGTACTGGAAGATAATATGCCAGCGTTTTCAGAAGCAGATATGTCCACAGAATCCTTTGAGACATATAGCGATCTGGACCGTCTTGGACGCTGCGGTGTTGCTTTTGCCAATGTAGGCAGGGATTTAATGCCCACCGAAAAGAGAGGCAGCATCGGCATGGTCAAGCCGTCTGGCTGGCAGCTTGCCAAATACGACATTGTAGACGGAAAATATCTTTATAATCGCTGCCATCTTCTGGGATATCAGCTAACTGGAGAGAATGCCAATGAGCAAAATCTCATTACCGGCACCAGATATATGAATGTGGACGGAATGCTTCCCTTTGAGGATATGGTGGCGGATTATGTAAAAGAAACAGGCGGACATGTGTTGTATCGTGTAACGCCAATTTATGATGGAAACGATTTAGTAGCCAGAGGAGTGCAGATGGAAGGATATTCTGTGGAGGACGATGGCGAGGGTGTTTGTTTTAATGTATTTGTTTATAATGTACAGCCAGGAATCGAAATTGATTACAGCAATGGGGCTAATCGACTCGACCTAAATAATGCAGCAGCGCAGGATGATGAAGAGGAGAAAATTGTCGAAGAGATAAGGGGTAATAAACGCTCTAAGATTTATCACTGCCCGGGTCAGCGAGCTTATGAGGAGATGGAAGATTCCAAGAATCTGATTATTTTTGATTCAGAGGAAGAAGCGATTGAGGCAGGATATCGAAAGGCAAAACAGTAGATGGAATAGACTGAATAATATATATTAAAAAATATTATACATATATTAGGAAATTTTGTCAAGAAATTAACAAAATCGTTGCTAGTACTAAAGTACTATGCTAGAATAAGATATAAAACTGCCTATTTAATAAGAGGAGCGTGATTGAATGAGTCAAAATAAGGCAAAAAAAGGAGCTCATCCGTATGAAGGGAAGGAGCTATCCAAAGATAGTCCTATCACTTCTGTCTCTGCGACAAATACCATGGTATATCCTTTGCTGCAGCATATTGGAGCGCCGGCGAAAGCAATTGTTTCACCGGGTGAACGTGTACTAAAAGGACAAATGATTGCAGAATCTGACGGGTATATTTCTGCTTCAATTTACAGCGCAGTGTCAGGAACGGTAAAGTCCATTGAAAAGCGAACTGTTGTAAACGGAGAAAAAACAGACTGTATTATAATCGAAAACGATAATGTGAATGAAACCGTAGATGGTTATGGTGAGAGCCGTGATTTGGACAACGTGTCAGCAGAAGCAATTATTGATGCGATTACAGAAGCTGGTATTGTCGGTCTAGGCGGTGCAGGTTTTCCTAGCGGAGTGAAGCTTTCTCCGAAGAATCCGCAGGATATCGATACCATTATTATCAATGGTGCAGAGTGCGAGCCATATTTGACGGCAGATTATCGTTTAATGCTGGAAAGAAGTAATGAAATGATTCTGGGCATCAAAGCTATCCTGAAGCTCTTTGAGAAAGCGAGAGCAGTAATCGGAATAGAGGACAATAAGCCGCAGGCGATTGCGCTGCTTCAGGAAAAGGCTGCAGGCGAAGAGCGAATTTCTGTCGTTTCTTTGAAGACCAAATATCCGCAGGGTGGCGAAAGACAGCTGATTTATGCCGTGACAGGAAGAAAAATCAATTCTAAAATGCTGCCGGCGGACAAAGGGTGTTTGGTTGTCAATGCAGCTACTTGCTTTGCAATATATGAAGCAGTATATCAGAATATGCCGCTGATTCACAGGGTTATGACAATTACAGGTGAGGGTGTAAATACGCCTTGTAATTTAGATGTTCCGCTGGGGATGTCTTTCGGTGAAGTACTGGAAGCTGCCGGGGGTGCGAGAGAGGACGCAGTGAAATTTATTGCCGGAGGACCTATGATGGGGGCAGCACTTAGCACTTTGGATGTTCCTGTGGTGAAAACCTCCTCTGCGATTCTTGTATTCAATCAGGATGATGTAGCTGCACTTGCCCAGTCGGCATGTATCCATTGTGGCAGATGTGTAGGCGTTTGTCCGAGTGATTTGGTTCCGCAAATGCTCGCAAAAGAAATTAAGGCAGAGAATTATGAGAAGTTCGACCGTTTAGGTGGTATGGAATGTATGGAGTGCGGTTGCTGTACTTATGGCTGTCCAGCAAAGATTCCACTCACGCAGATGTTTAAGCTAGGCAAGGCAAAAGTGCGTGAAATGCGTATCATTGGTTAAGAAGTAGAGGTGTTTTATGTATAATGTTTCAGTGTCTCCTCATGTGAGGGAGCAAAGTACGACCCAGTCTATTATGCGGGATGTAATCATTGCACTTCTTCCGATTCTCGCCTTTGGCGTGTATCATTTCGGAATAGGTGCACTGCAGGTAATTATTATTTCAGTAGTGACCTGTGTAATTGGAGAGATTTTATTTGATTTAGCAGTCAAGAAACCGGTGACTGTCTTTGATGGCAGTGCAGTAGTGACAGGATTGATTCTCGCAATCAATCTGCCGGCTACAGCAATATGGTGGATGCCAGTACTGGGAGGTCTCTTTGCTATCGTTGCAGTAAAAATGCTGTTTGGCGGTCTGGGGCAGAACTTTATGAATCCTGCGTTGGCAGCAAGATGTTTTCTGTTAATTTCATTTTCAGGAAGAATGACAGATTTTACTATGGATGGTGTTTCCTCTGCAACTCCGCTTGCAGCAATGAAGGCCGGAGAACTGCCTGATTTGCTGTCATTGTTTTTAGGCTTCCACGGCGGATGTATCGGAGAGGTATCCGCGCTGGCAATTTTTGCGGGAGGTATTTATCTGATTGTAAAGAAAGTGATTTCTGTGAGAATTCCGCTTACTTATATACTGTCAACGGCAGCATTTATTCTGCTGATTAATTTGATTAACGGTGGTGACATCAGTACGAATTATCTGTTAGCACAGGTTCTTTCTGGTGGTCTTCTTGTAGGAGCATTCTTTATGGCGACAGATTATGCGACTAGCCCGATTACGCCGAAGGGACAATTACTCTATGGCATTCTTCTGGGATTGTTCACAGCTCTGTTTAGAACCGTAGGTTCTTCCGCAGAAGGTGTGTCCTATGCGATTATTATCTGCAACCTTCTTGTTCCGCTGATTGAGAATATTACAATTCCAAAGCCTTTCGGCAGTGAAAAGGCGAAAGGAGGAAGCAAAGCATGAAAAAGAAAACGGCAACGGTTGCCAATACATTAGTATTAGTAGTTGTTACTTTTATAGCGATTCTGGCATTATCGGTTGTCTATCAGGTTACCAAGGGTCCGATTGACCAGGCAGAAATCAACGCCAGAGCAGAAGTTTACAAAGTTGTGTATCCAGAGGCAAAGGGTTTTGCTCAGATTGATAACACAGATGCGCTTCTTGAAGGCTCGGCAGAAATGCTGGCTGGAGCAGGATACGACGGATGTTTTATTAACGATGTTTTAGCAGTAATCGACCCGGCAGATTCCAGTGCGACACCAAAGGGTTATGTTATCGCAGCAACTTCCCCTAGCGGATACGGCGGTAACATTCAGATTGCAGTCGGAATTACTTCTGATGGCACATTGACAGGGTTTAATGTAGTATCCCATTCGGAAACTGCAGGACTTGGCTCCAAGTGTACAGAGCCTGCTTTTACAGAGCAATTTAAAGGAAAAAAAGCAGAACAGCTCGCATATAGCAAGACTGGCGCTTCTGCTGACAATGAAATTGATGCTATTGGCGGTGCAACCATTACGACAGGTGCTGTAACCGATGCAGCCAATGCAGCCATCGTATTCTACCAAGCTAACTTCGGCGGCGGGCTTGCGCCGACAGAGGAAGCAGACCCGATGGAAAAAGCGTTCCCGGGCATTGCTCCGGAAGAATTGACAGACATTGAATTCAGTGAAGTCAGCGGTGAAGACTATACAGTCAATGAGGTCAAAGATGCAAAGGGCGAAGGCTATGTCGTTATTGTAACTGCACATAATGGTTATGATGGAGATTTACAGATTGCACTGGGAATCGGAAGCGATGGAGTCATCAAAGGCTTTTCCACGCTGATTTGTAACGAGACAAAGACCCTTGGCGGACAGTGTACCAGCGATGAGTTTGCAGCGCAGTTTATCGGAATGAAGGCAGCGACTGTTTCCCACGTTTCTTCTGGTGCAAAGCAGGAAAACAATGAAATTGACATGATTGCTGGTGCGACAATTACAACGGATGCTGTATTGACAGCGGTAAACGGTGCAATTGAGTATTACAATAATGAACTGAAAGGAGCGTGAGGTAGATGAAAGCAGTATTAGAAAGATTATATAACGGCATCATCAAGGAAAATCCAACCTTTGTGCTCATGCTCGGCATGTGTCCGACTCTTGCAGTAACTACCAGTGCCAGCAACGGTTTCGGTATGGGTATCGCTACCATGGCGGTACTGATTATGTCGAATCTCATCATTTCACTTTTACGGAAGGTGATTCCAAACGGTGTCAGAGTACCGGTTTATATCATCATTATTGCATCATTTGTAACAATTGTGGAACTTTTGATGCATGCATATATGACATTCCTTTATGAAAGTCTAGGAATCTTTATTCCTCTGATTGTAGTAAACTGTATCATTTTAGGAAGAGCAGAGACTTATGCGTCCAAATATGGACCATTCCTATCCATCTTTGATGGTGTAGGCATAGGCCTTGGATTTACCCTAGGGCTTACCGTTATCGGTATGGTGAGAGAACTGATTGGTAATGGGACCATTTTCAACATACAGATTATGCCGGAAAGCTATGAACCGATTTCTATTTTCGTCATGGCACCAGGTGCGTTTTTCGTACTGTCCATACTCTGTATGATTCAGAACAAGCTAAAATTGAAAGGGGCTAACCGTCATGTCAAAGGTGAAGGTGGCTGCAGCGGCAACTGCAAGCAGTGCCCGGCTGTATGTAAGGAGGTAGAAGCAAATGAGTAACAGCTTATTTTTAGTACTTCTTACAACAGCGCTGATTAACAATGTTGTATTGAGTCAGTTTTTAGGAATCTGTCCATTTCTAGGTGTATCTAAGAATGTAAAAACAGCTGCTGGTATGAGTGGTGCAGTAATCTTCGTTATTACTATTGCTTCCGCAGTGTCCAGCTTGCTCTATGATTACTTGCTGGTAAGGTTTGATTTGACTTACCTGAGAACTATCGTGTTCATTATGGTAATCGCTTTTCTGGTACAGCTTGTAGAGCTATTCCTGAAGAAAGCTATTCCGCCGCTTTATCAGAGCTTAGGTGTATTCCTGCCGTTGATTACGACCAACTGTGCGGTGCTTGGTACAGCGCTGACCAACGTGCAGTCAGGAAATGACTTCATCACAAGTGTTGTATCCGGAATTGGAACTGCTGTCGGCTTTGGTATTGCCATCATTATCATGGCGGGTGTGAGAGAAAAGAGCGAGACTAATGATTTCCCTGATTCCTTCAGGGGAACACCGGCTGTATTAATGACAGCTTGTTTGATGTCTATCGCATTTTATGGATTCGGTATGTTAGCATAGAGGAGGGACCAGATATGAATATGAGTGAAATTGTAATCGCAGTCGTTTCTCTGTGTGTGATTAGTGCAATCATCGGTATTGCGCTCAGTATTGCTGAAAAAGTGTTCCATGTAGAAGTCAATGAGCAGGAAGTTGCCGTGCGAGAAGCTTTGCCGGGCAGTAACTGTGGCGGTTGCGGCTATGCGGGTTGTGACGCCCTTGCAAAAGCCATTGCAGAAGGCAGCGCTCCAGTAACAGCATGCCCTGTAGGTGGTAAGCCCGTTGCAGAGGAAATCGCAAGGATTATGGGGCAGGAAGTAGGCGACATGGAGAAGATGGTTGCTTATGTCAGATGTAACGGAACCAGCGACATGAAACAGGTGGATTATCAGTACATCGGTATCGAAAGCTGTGCTTATGCGGCTAAAATGCCGGGTTCCAGCCCGTATGCCTGCAAATATGGCTGTTTGGGCTATGGTTCCTGCGCAAAGGTTTGTCCGGAGAGAGCAATCCGTATCATCGATAAGAAAGCCGTTGTAGACGAAGCGCTTTGTATTGCCTGCGGAAAGTGTATCAAAGTTTGTCCGCACGACTTAATTGAATTGGTACCGGCTGCTTCAACTCACAGAGTGCAGTGCATATCTCTTGCTAAGGGCAAAGAGGTAATGAACGCCTGCAAAGCAGGATGTATCGGCTGTGGGCTTTGCGCAAAGAACTGCCCGTCAGATGCAATTGTAATGGAAAATAACATTGCAAGAATCGATTACAGCAAATGTACGCATTGCGGTGCATGTGCGGAGAAGTGTCCGAGAAAGATTATTAAAGTATTTGAGTAATCATGAATCTTTGATAAAATATTGACAATTGTGAGATTGTTCGATATAATATAACTATACGCTAATACTAAAATATGAAAAGAAAATTAGGAGAGAAAACTATGCTGAAGATGAAAAAATTATTAATTTCCGCATTGGCGCTCGCTATGGTATTTTCCTTTGCTGCTTGTGGCAGCTCTGATGATGGTGGTGACAATGCTGGCGGCGACGCAAATGCGGCTGGAGCAAAGACTGGTTATGCAGTAGTAAGCTCTATCGCAGATGTTGAAGATGAAACCTTGACTATCGATTCTGTAGTTGCTGCTGTTCTGGTTGATGCTGACGGCAAAATCGTTAGCCTGAAAGTTGACGAAATGCAGATTAAGCCGGACCTTGGAACTGATGACGGCTCTGTTGCTGATCTGAGATCCAAGCTGGAAAAGAAAGAAGACTACAACATGAAGGGCGCTTCCCCAATCGAAAAAGAGTGGTATGAACAGATTGCTGCATTAGAAGAATGGGCAGTAGGTAAATCTGCTGACGAAGTAGCTGCTGGTATCGGTGAAGACGGTTATCCGACTGACGAAGATTTGACTGCCGGCTGCACTATCTTCTTAAACGACATCGTAACAGCAATCACTAACGCAGTTAACAATGCACAGGATTTAGGCGCTTCTGCAGATGATACTCTGAAGCTGGCTGTAACAGCTGAAAAATCTTATCAGAGCAGCGATGAAAATCTGCAGTATGACGCAGCTTATGCAGCTGTAACTGTAGACGCTGAAGGCAAAATTACTTCTTGCCTCATCGACGCTTCTCAGGCAAAATGCGCATTAGACGGCGGAAAATTCAAGGTTGAAGCCGGAAGCTACATGACTAAAAAAGAATTGAAGGAAGACTATAACATGAAGGGTGCTTCCCCAATCGAAAAAGAATGGTATGAACAGGCTGCTGCTTATGAAAAGTGGGCAGTAGGCAAAACTGTAGACGAAATTACTGGAGCTGTTGATGGCGATGGATATCCTACAGATGAAGACCTTCTGGCTGGCTGTACAATTGTAATTTCCGCTATCGCTGCTACTATTGAAGCTGCAATGGCAAAATAATTACTGACGGAGTTTGAAAGAGAGCAAGGGCTTCTTTGCTCTCTTTTCCATAGTAAACATGAAGAAAAAAATTATCCTGTTATTCATCGCATTTGTGATGGTATGCACTGGGTGTGGGAATTCCGAAGGCGGTAAGACGGAGAGGTTTTCCTCAAGTTTTATCGACGTCTTTGATACGGCCTCGACGGTGATTGCTTACGATAATAGCCAGGAGGACTTTGATGCCCATTTAGAAACCTTTCATCAAATGCTGGAAGAATATAATAAGCTGTATGATATTTACAATACTTACGATGGTATGGTGAATCTTGCTGTCATCAATCAGCGTGCAAAAGACGAACCGGTAGAGGTCGATCAAAGGATTATTGATCTTCTGGAATATTGCCGGGAAGTTTACGATATGAGCAATGGACAGACCAACATTTGCTTTGGCACAGTACTTTCTCTCTGGCATGACAGCAGAACCTATTCTGTAAACAACCCCGAAAAAGCGTATCTTCCGGATATGCAGGAGTTGAAGCAGGCGGCAGAACATACAGACTTTGACGACTTAATCATTGATAAAGAAAAACGTACTGTTTATTTTAAGGATCCAAATCTGCGTTTAGATGTAGGTGCTGTAGCAAAGGGATTTGCGGTCAGAGAGGCCTCAGCTTACGCAAAAGAAAATCTCTGGTCCTCGGCGGCAATCAGTATCGGAGGAAATGTAGTAACCTTCGGTTACAAGAATGACGATGGGAAGACACTTTGGAACATCGGGATAGAAAGTCCTGACCCTGACAGCAAGGAAAACCTTGAGAGTCTTGCAATCACAGAGCTTTCAGTAGTAACTAGCGGAGATTATCAGAGATATTATATCGTTGATGGAAAGAAATACTGCCACATTATCAATCCGAAGACTCTAATGCCGGCGGAATATATGGCAAGCGTTTCGGTGCTTTGCAAGGATTCTGCGCTGGGCGATGCCTTGTCCACAACTCTTTTCAATATGTCAATTGAGGAGGGACGCAGTCTTGTGGATTCCATGGACGATGTGGAAGCCGTTTGGGTGGATAAAGACTATAAAAAGACCTATAGCGCAGGTTTTGAGCAATATATAAAATAGGAGGAATAGTATGAAACAGAGTGCACATTTTAATCCGAAATTTACCAGCTGGGTGATTTCGCTGGTTGTCATGATTGCAGTTTCTGCGGCAGTGATTTTTGGTTCAGAGGCGATTTATGGCAGTGCAAATAAGAAATATACAGAACCTGTGGAAGTGGACTTTACCATTGCCTCCACACAGGATATTGATATCGCAGGCACCAATGCAGCAGACTATAACGTAACTGCAGTGGAAGAAGCGTACGATACAGCTGGTGCTTTGGTAGGCTACGTTGTAAAGGGAACTACAGTAGGCTACAATGCTGAAGAGCCGATTGAACTGGCTGTCACTATTTCTGCGGATGGCACGCTAGTACTTGGCATTGATGTGTTGCGCCAGAAGGAAACTGAGTATCTGGGCGAAAAAATCGCAACAGACGCTTTTAAAGGTCAGTTTACAGGAAGATATCTGCCGGTTGTGATTGCAGGCGAAACTGCACAGGGCTCTCCAATTGATGCAATTTCCAAGGCAACCATTTCTTCTAAGGCGGTGGTGGACGGTGTAAACCGCGCACAGGAATTTGTATTGGCAAACTATACAGTATCTGCTGCTGAATAAATATCGAGTATAAAAGACCTGGCAAATCATTGTCAGGTCTTTTAATATGCGTGCGGTTATTTAAATGTATCCTTTGCTTTTGGAGCTTCTTTGTAGGCGTTGAGTGCGTATACCATGTTGTATTGCAGGTGTAGCCGCATGATATTAGCAGCTTCATCAAAATCTCCTAGCTTGATATTCTCTAAAATCTCGCGGTGCCCCATATGAATGTTTTCTACATGAACAGGATCGTCATAATAGTACATATTAGAGAAGAAGTAAATCTTAGCACGTACTTTTTTAGCGGCTTCATCTAGGTAATGATTTTGGGCATGGCGGTAAAACACGGTATGTACATCATCGGAATAATGCCGCCACTGATCAATGTTACCTTCTGCCAGGTATTTATCTCCAGCTTCCATGATTTTTTCAAGTTCATAAATAAGAGGTGCTGTAGTGAAGGAATTTTTGCAGAAAAGGATGGCAAGTGCGTCAAGTTCGCTGATACATTGATAAAGTTCTTGAATATCCGATTCAGTGAATTCTGTTACTGCAACACCTAAATTGGAATAGTAGTTGACAAGTCCATCATCAATTAGTCTGGCTAAGGCTTCTCGAACCGGTGTCTGGCTGACCTGAAAACGGGTCTTTAGGTCGTGCAGGGTCAGTTTCTGACCAAATATGAGTTTCTGTGTTGTGATATCGTGGAAAAGTTCCTGATAAATTTGCTCAGATAAAGTTGTTTTATTGCTCATTGAAGTCCTCGCAAAATCAATAAAATAATAGCTATATTTTACCACATTACATAGAAAAATGCAAATTATTTATAATATAAAGAAAAATTTTGCAAAATAGTAAAGAAAAATTTGTGCAGAAATAAGAACGCAATAAACCGTCTTATGAAGAATTGATTTTAAAATCAGTGCTTTTATGCTATAATGATGACAACTTTGGCAAGGAGGAGTTCAACATGATAAAGCAATATGTGGTTGACGCTTTTACGGATCGCGTATTTGGGGGTAATCCTGCCGCGATCTGTATTTTAGAACAGTGGATATCAGATGAACTGATGATGGATATTACAATAGAAAATAATTTGTCCGAAACAGCTTTTGCAGTGAAGGAGGGAGACGGATACCATTTGCGGTGGTTTACACCGGGTGGAGAAATTGACCTTTGTGGACATGCTACCCTGGCGACAGCTTTTGTTTTAATGCAGGAATATGAAAGGGGTGCAGAGCAGATTATATTTCATACCTTGAGCGGCAAGCTGACAGTGGTGAAAGCCGGCGATCTTTACGAGATGGATTTTCCCGCTTATAATCTGCAGCCGGTAGCGGTGACAGAAGAAATGATAGCGGCAATAGGTGCAAGACCGAAGGCGGCCTATATGGGACGCGACCTTCTTTGCGTATTTGATGATGTTGGGATTATAGAAAGCCTTGCGCCGAATCAGGAAAAGCTAAAAGCTCTGGATGGTTTACTGTTGCAGGTAACTGCACCGGGAAACGATGTGGACTGCGTGTCTCGCACCTTTGCGCCGAAACTAAATGTGTCGGAAGACCCAGTTTGTGGTTCTGGGCACTGCCATATCATACCATACTGGGCAGAGGTCTTGGGGAAAAAAAGAACTAATCGCATATCAAGCGTCTAAAAGAGGAGGTACCCTGTACTGCAGACTTGACGCAGATCGCGTAAAGCTGGCAGGAAAAGCAGCGCTTTATTCTGTCGCAGAACTTAACGTAGACAGATAATCTCATCAATTTAAAAAGCTGTCTTGCATTTTATAGGCAAGACAGCTTTTGCTTTTAATTATTCTTTTTTTGATATTCCTGATAAGCATTCAGAGCATAGACCATATCGAACTGGAGATGCTTGCGCATGAGGTTTGCTGCGCTGTCAAAATCACCTATACTGATATACTGGAAGATTTCACCGTGACGGAGGTTGATTTCGTCCACATTGACTGGCTGATAATATAAGCAGGACAGTACCTCGACCTGGGAGCGCAGTCTCTTGGCTGCATCGTTAAGATACTCATTCTGTGCATGCCGGTAAAAGGCAATGTGGAACTCCTCAGAGTAATCTTTCCATTCATTTATCTTGTTATCAGCAAGAAGGGCATTGCCTTTCTTGATAATCTGCTCCAGCTCAAAGACAAGGGGAGCTTCGGAAAAGGAATTTTTACAAAACTGGATTGCCAGTGCATCAAGTTCCCCAATCAGCTGGAAAATTTGGCGAATATCACTTTCGGTAAATTGCCTTACGGTAACGCCGCAGTTGGAGTAGTAGGTAACCAGCCCATTTTCAGAAAGCCGGGTCAGCGCTTCTCTAATCGGGGTATGACTTACATTGAATCGCTCTTTTAGCATTTTTAGCGTAAGCTTTTGACCGCAGACCAGTCTCTGGTCAGTAATATCATGATAAAGTTCATCGTAAATCTGCTCAGATAATGTAGTACTGTTTGCCATGATGAATCCTCCTAAAACAATCTATTTATATTTTAGCAAAATTTTGAAGAAAATTCAAGAGATAAATAAAAAAAGATAATATATTGCAAAATATTACAATTTTAATCAAAAATATTTGAGTACAGTACAAAATATTGCGAACGATTTGCAAGAACTGTTGACAGAAAAATAGAACTAGTGATATAATTAGACTATAGTACAAACCGAAGTTCAATAAAATAAAGGAAATGATTGATGACATACATAACCAATATTCAGAAATATTGCATTCATGACGGAGCGGGCATCAGAACCACAGTATTTTTCAAGGGGTGTCCATTGAAATGCAAGTGGTGTCACAACCCGGAAACGCAGAATCCGGACAGACAGATTCGCATCTTTCAAGAGCGGTGTGTCTCTTGCGGCAGCTGTATCAAGACCTGCGGAATTGGTGCGATTCAAATGCAGGAAGATGGAATATCTATAGATATGAATCTTTGCAGAAAATGCGGCAAATGTGTAGACTCTTGCAAGCATCAGGCGCTTGAAAGAGTAGGGCGCAGCTATGAAGCTGCGAAACTGGTAAAAATGTTGGAAGCAGATCAGATTTTTTATGAGGAATCTGGTGGAGGTGTAACCCTTTCCGGTGGTGAAGTTATGGGGGTTGAGACGGGCTATTTGAAGAACTTGGTGCAGGCGCTTTACGATAGAGGAATTTCAGTCAATATTGACACCTGCGGCTTTTGCCCGTGGGAAAATTTTGAAGAAGTTTTACCTTATGCAGATACTTTTTTATATGATTTAAAAGCGTTAGATTTGGAAAAACACCAGCATTATACAGGCGTGGACAATAATCTGATTTTAGAAAATCTGCAGAAGCTGTCAAAAACAGGTGCGAAGATCTGGCTCAGGCTGCCTCTGGCAAAGTCGGTCAACAGTTCGTCAGAAGATATAGAATCTGTTGGACGCTGGCTCAGAGAGAATCACATAGCGCCGGCACAAATCAATTTAATTCCGTATCATGATCACGGCAAAGATAAATACCGGCAGCTGGGTGAAACCTACGAAGATGTATTTGCGCCGCCGACAGATGGCGAATTGTCGGATTATCAGAACATATTACAGCAAATGGGATTTCAGAACGTAAAGATTGGAGGATAAGAAGATGGAACAAAGAGGCATGAATGAGAGAGTGCAGAAGCTGCGGGAAAAGAGCGTAACCACTCAGCCTTACATCGACATGGAGCGCGCGAAGATTATGACGGAAACCTATAAGCAGTTTGAGGGAGTGCTTTCCGTACCGGAGCTGCGGGGACAGGCGCTGAAGGATTACTGTGAGAAAAAGACCCTTTACATCGGCGAAGGGGAATTGATTGTGGGAGAAAAAGGTGCGTCGCCCCAAGGTGCGCCGACCTTTCCAGAACTTTGCTGTCACAGTATGGAAGACATGCACGTGATGAACGACAGGGATTTAATCAATTTTTCTGTCGATGAGGCGGGGTTTGCCCTGCAGGAGACGGAAATTATCCCTTACTGGCAGAATAGAACCATTCGGAAGAAAATTTTAGACCACATGAGCCAGGAATGGAAAGATGCTTATGAAGCAGGGATTTTTACAGAGTTCATGGAGCAGAGAGGTCCGGGACATACCGTTTGCGGCAATCGGATTTACGTGGAAGGATTTGCGGAGCGTATTGAAAGAATTGAAACAGAGCTAAAAAACATCGATTATTATAACGACCCGCAGGCACTGGCAAAGGAACACGAACTGAAGGGCATGAAGCTGGCATGCGAAGGCATTATCGCACTGGGCGCAAGATATGCAAGCTATGCAGGCGAGCTTGCGGAACAGGAAACTGACGAAAAACGCAAGGCGGAGCTTCAGCAGATTTCCGAAAACTGCAGGGTAGTACCGGAGCATGCGCCGAAAACCTTTTGGCAGGCGATTCAGATGTACTGGTTTGTACATATCTGCGTGACTGGCGAACTGAACAACTGGGATGCGTTTTCACCGGGCAGACTGGATCAACATTTGATTCCATTTTATAGAAAAGACACCGAAGACGGCGTCCTGGACAGAGAAAAAGCGCTGGAACTTTTGGAGTGCCTGTGGGTAAAATTCAACAACCAGCCGGCGCCGCCGAAGGTAGGCATCACCTTGAAAGAAAGCAGCACCTATACGGACTTTGTAAACATCAATACCGGCGGGATCACGCCGGACGGGGAAAACGGCGTCAACGAGGTCAGCTATCTGATTTTAGACTGTATGGACGACATGCGTCTGCTACAGCCTAGCTCCAACGTGCAGATCAGCAGAAAAACGCCGAAAAAATTCCTGAAAAGAGCCTGTGAGATTTCCAGACAGGGATGGGGACAGCCGGCATTTTATAATACAGAAGCCATCGTCATGGAGCTTGTCAACGCGGGGAAAACCATTGCGGACGCTCGTCTTGGCGGAACCAGCGGCTGTGTGGAAACCGGCGCGTTCGGAAACGAAGCATATATTTTGAACGGGTACTTCAACCTGCCGAAGATTTTGGAAATCACTCTGCACAATGGCTTTGACCCGGTAGGCGGAAAGCAGCTGGGACTGAAGACCGGCGAGGCTACAGATTATCACAGCTATGAGGAGTTAGAAAAAGCATACTTCGCGCAGGTGGAATACTTCCTGGACATCAAGGTGAGAGGCACCAATGTGATAGAGCAGATTTACGCGAAGAACATGCCGGTACCCCTTCTTTCCTCCATTACCAACGACTGTATCGCAAAAGGCATGGATTACAATGCAGGAGGCGCCAGATACAATACCAGCTATATTCAGGGGGTCGGCATCGGCACCATTACCGACTGTCTGTCCGCGATTAAATACAACGTTTACGATGAAAAGCGTTTTGATATGAAGCAGCTGATGGAAGCGCTGGCAGACGACTTTGCAGGCCACGATGATATCTATCACTGGGTACACGACGCTAGCCCGAAATACGGCAATGACGACGATTACGCGGACGACATCATGAAAAAAGTTTTCGCCTATTTCAGAGATTCCGTAACGGGAAGACCGAATACTAAGGGCGGACATTTCCGCATCGATATGCTGCCGACTACCTGTCACGTTTATTTCGGCGAGGTGATGCTGGCAAGCGCCAACGGCAGACACGCCCACATGCCGGTATCCGAGGGGATTTCACCGGAAAAAGGGGCGGACATTTACGGACCGACCAGCGTCATCAAATCGGCGGCAAAGATGGATCATCTGACCACAGGCGGCACCCTGCTCAACCAGAAATTTACGCCGAAAACCGTGGAAGGAGATACGGGTCTGGAACAGATGGCAAACCTGATTCGATCCTATTTTGCCATGGATGGTCACCACATCCAGTTTAACGTGGTGGGCAGAGATACGTTGATTGAGGCGCAGAAACATCCGGAGGAAAACAAGGATTTGATCGTGCGCGTGGCGGGTTACAGCGACTATTTCCGCAACCTGTCCAAAGCGCTGCAGGATGAAATCATCATGAGAACCGAACAGGATTTTAACTAGGAGGAAAAAAGATGGAACTGAACTATAAGCGTACCAATATTTGGAAGAATGCTTCCGCAGAAAAGAAAAACAGTATTATGGAAACGGCAGCAGATTTTAAGGCGTTTAACGACGCGTCCAAGACAGAACGCCTCTGTGTGGCGGAGGCGGTCAGACGGGCAGAGGCGAAAGGCTTTGTTGATATCACGAGAAAGGACAGCGTGAACGCCGGCGACAAGGTGTACTATAACGATAACGGAAAGCTGCTCTATTTGACTGTGGTCGGAAAGAAGCCGCTAACGGAGGGCGCAAACATTGTGGCAGCTCATACTGACTGTACACGTCTTGACTTTAAGATTCTGCCAATCTTTGAAAAAGATGGTTTTGCTTACGGAAAGACCTGCATGTACAGCCTTTCCAAGCTGGAGAAATGGACCAGCACGCCTCTGTCCATGTACGGCACCGTGGTGCGCAAAGACGGTTCTGTCATAGAAATTGCAGAGGGTGCGTCGGAAGACGAACCGGCTCTCTTTATCACCGATATGTCGCTGCACTATTCTGTGGAGCAGGGGCAGAGAAAGCAGGAAGAAGCCTATAACCATGAGCAGATGAATGTGTTCCTGGGCGCAACCCCTGCGGAAGGAGATATGGCAAACGCCGTAAAAGAAAATATTTTGCAGTATCTTTACGAAAAGTATGGTATGATAGAAGAAGACTTTATCAGTGCGGAAATCGAAATCGTACCGGCAGGCAGAACCAGAGATATCGGTCTTGACAGCAGCGCGCTGTGCGGCTACGGTTTTGACGATCGGGCGGCAGTATATGCGCAGCTTCATGGTATTTTGGCGTGCGAGGCGCCAGAACGAACCGCAATTGCCATCTTTGCGGATAAAGAAGAAATTGGTTTTGAAGGACGTTCCGGTTCCCATTCCAGAGTAACGGACTATTTCCTCCGTTTGCTGGCGGAAAAGAGCGGATGCGGCGGAGATGGCATCGCCTTAAACCGCATTCAGCTGGGCAGCAAAGTGATGTCGTTGGAAGCGGTCTGCGGTAATGACCCGAATTATCCAGAGGTTTGTGAGCCGTATAGCGGTTCCCTTTTGGGACATGGTTTGCAGGTGATTAAATATGCCAGCCGTTATGGAAAAATGGACACCAGTGAAGCCAGCGCAGAATTTTTGGGGCAGGTTCGAAAGATATTCAATGACAACGATATCATCTGGCAGCCGTTTGCAGGCATCGAAAAGTTTGGCGGTTTTGGTACTATCGCAGTGGATTATTCCAACATGGGTATGGAGAGCTTTGATGCGGCAATTTGCGTGCTGGGTGCGCATTCGCCTTACGAATTTATGCTGAAAAGCGACTTGTACGAGGCGTGCCTTGCCTGCCGTGTATTCTTTGAAAAATTACAGTAAAGAGAAGAGGGTTTGACTATGAAGATAGGATTTATCGGATGCGGAAATATGGCTTCCGCAATTATGGGCGGTATCATTAAGGAAAAGGTCTTTGCACCGACGGATATTTATGGAACAGATGCACTGCCGGCTGCTATAGAAAAAGCCGTCAGCCAGTTCGGGATTCAGACTGCACCGGACAACGTGGCGCTTGTCAAAGCTGTCGATATAGTGGTTTTAGCGGTAAAACCGCAATACTATCAGTCCGTAATTGCGGAAATCACAGATGCAGTCAGCGAACAGTTAATCATCACTATTGCACCGGGAAAAACGCTGCAGTGGCTTTCTGACCAGTTTGGCAAAGACGTGCGCATTATCAGAACTATGCCGAACACGCCAGCTATGGTGGGCTGCGGCATGACGGCTATGTGCTGCAATACATTTGTTACAGAAGAAGACAAGGAAACTGCCAGCAGAATTTTAGGCGGTTTTGGAGACTATGAGATTATTGCTGAGAACGTGATGGATGCTGTAGTTGCAGTTAGCGGCAGTTCTCCTGCCTACGTATTTATGATGATCGAAGCCATGGCGGACGCGGCAGTCATGGGCGGCATGCCGAGACCGCAAGCATATAAATTTGCAGCGAAAGCGGTGGAAGGCAGTGCAGCAATGGTCTCCCAGCTGGGCAAGCACCCAGGCGAACTGAAGGATATGGTGTGTTCGCCGGCAGGTACGACGATAGAGGCGGTGCGTGTGCTGGAAGAAAGAGGATTCCGCAGCGCTTTGATCGAGTGTATGCGGGCATGTATGGATAAAGCAGCGAGCATGTAAGGCTGTCATGAGGGAAACGATGGGTAAAGAAACTCGCAGGGACATGAAAAGCCGAATTATCGATGCCGCGTGGAAGCTGTTTCGGGAGAAAGGATATGAAGATACAACACTGGACAATATTCTGGAGGAAGCAGGGATTGCCAAGGGTTCTTTTTACTATTATTTCCGGAGCAAAGGAGACTTGCTTGCGACCTGGTCTGATATTTTGGATGAGAAATACGCGGAGCTGGAGAAAGAACTGAAACCGGAAATGGACAGCTTTCAGAAACTGCTTTTTCTCAACGGTGAAGTCCACGCTATGATAGAAGATATGACCTCGCCAAATCTGATCGCTTCGATGTATGCGGAGCAGCTGCAGGGCAAGGGATATCGTCATCTGCTGGATACCAATCGTGTGTACTTTCGCCTGATTACCAGAATCATCGAGGAAGGACAGCACAGCGGAGAATTGACAGGTGATTTGACTGCCAGTCAGCTGGTGCGCGCTTATGTGATGACGGAGCGTGCCATTGTAACAGACTGGTGCCTCACCGGCGGCGCATATTCCCTTTCGAAATACAGCAGGCAGATGATGCCGCTGCTGCTTGGATTTTTTCAGAGAAAGGAAAGCAAGGCATGAATGATTCCACTGCAGTGATAGAATTCGCAATGGATGATACGCAGCTGGGCAGTGTAGTAATCCGATTATATGAAGAGGAAGCGCCGGAGACGGTCGCTTCCTTTATTCGCATGGCAAAGGCAGGGCTTTATGACGGCAGGCAGATTCGCCGCATTGTGCCGGACTTTGTTTTGCAGCCCAGCTATACCCATTTTGATGATTCACGCTGCGATGTGGAACTAGTCGCAGAGTGCGCGCTGAATGGATTTGTCAACCGCGTGCCCTTTGAAAAGGGAACAGTTGCCATGAGCGGCGATGGAAAAATCGCATCAGGCAGTGAGTTTTACATTGTACTGTCCGATGAGGCAGGCAAGCGGCTTTCCGGAAATTTTGCCGCTTTTGGCAAAGTGATTTCCGGCTGGGACGTTGTGGAACGCATTACGAATCTGCCACTCATTCCTGTGCCTAATGATGACGGCGTGGAGATCAACGTGCCCAAGACGCCGGTTTATATGCAACGAGTGAATATAGAAAAATCCCTTGACTCTAACGTTACGTCATCGTTTATACTGTAGTTACACGGGAGGAAATCAGTATGAAAACAGTAAAAGAGGTCAGTGCATTTACCGGCGTCAGTGTGCGCACACTGCATCATTATGATGCCATCGGGCTTTTGAAACCGGACGCTGTGACGGAGGCAGGCTACCGGCTGTACGGTGATACAGCACTGGCACGGCTGCAGCAGATTTTGCTGTTTCGAGAACTGGAATTTCCCTTAAAGGAGATCAAAGAGATTCTGGGAAGTCCGGACTTTGACAGAGACAAGGCGCTTACGCAGCAGATTACTTTGCTGACGATGAAAAAGCAGCACCTTGAAAATCTTATTGAACTTGCCCGTGAAATCAAAACGACAGGAGTGAGCAATATGGATTTTACACCATTTGATACAAGTAAAATGGACGAATACGCGGCGCGCGCAAAAGCGGCATACGGAAAAACCTCTGCGTACAAGGAATTTACCGAAAAGACGAAAAACTGCACCGGAGAGGAGATGCAGCATATGGGCATGCAGATGATGGAAATTTTTGCGGAATTCGGCGCTATGCGGGAAAGCGCGCCGGAATCTGATAAGGTGCAGAAGCTGCAGGATTTTATTACGGAACACTACTATACCTGTACCGATGAGATCTTAGCAGGGCTTGGCGCGATGTATATCGCAGACGCGGAATTTTCGGCAAACATCGATAAAGCTGGGGGCGCCGGTACGGCGGCCTTTGTCAGCCGGGCGATAGAGGTATATTGCAGGCGGTAAAAGGATGTAAGCTGCAGAGTTGTGCATATGAATGTGATAAAACCGTTTCTGCACAACTTTTAGCCTAGTTGATTGTGCAAGGAAGGATTGAAATGCGTAATTTGCACAACTTTTAGTGAAGAAGGGCAAACTGGCATGCAGTATGTTGTGCAAAACAGGATGAAACCATCTCGTTTTGCACAACTTTTTTGATGGAAAAAATGTTTTTCGTGTTACAAAGCGCAAAAGTTGTGCAAGAGGCAGCATGGTCAGCAGGATTTGCACACCTTGCATCGTGAAAGTTGTGCGGATTGGAGATAAATTGACAGCATATGCACAACTGACGAAGTATAAGAAAGATATGGGTTAGTGTGCACTTGTTGCATTTTATTAAAAAGTACCATAATTCCGTCGTATAATCCATCGCTTTCCTGCAGAAGGGACTGTGCGTGGAATGGCATTATCCAAATCAAAACTGGGAACTCTATTATGTGGCGGACGGCAAAATTCGTTTTGATGTGGAAGGTGAAACCTACATTGCAGAGAAGGATTGTCTGGTACATATTCCGCCGTACCATACCCACGAACTTGAGGTGCTGGAAGACGCGCAGATGTTTGACTATGGTGGAGAGACTTATACCCTTGAACTTTTGGAAGACTACAAATCACTTCAGACTCATCAGCCGGAAAAGCTGAAAGACCCGGAATTCGGATTCTGCATTTATGACAATATTGACGACAGCGCTTTTGGGGATTCGGCAGCTTTTGCACATCGGCATCCGTTTTATGAGATTGTGTTCCTTGAAGAGACAGATGGAGCGCATATCATCGATTACACGGCGTACGATGACCTGAAAAATGTGGTTTTTCTTATCAGTCCCGGTCAGGTACACTACTGGAAAAATGTCACCAGGGCGAAAGGCATTCTTATTTATTTCCAGGAGGAGTTTCTGTTTCAGTCCAGCATCAGTGTCAGTTCTGTTTGGGAAATTCAACTTTTTAAGGAAATGGTAGAAATGCCTGCCATCTATATGGACGAGGATTTTGCACAGACCATGCGGGCAGTCTGCAGGATGATGCTGAAAGAATATGAAAGCAAGTCGCCCGACTATGGGCAGGTGCTGCGGGCATGTCTCAATATTTTGTTGATTTATTTTCACAGGCGGCATCGAGAAATTGCACATCAGGGCATAGAACGAACGCCTGGTATGGCAGGGGAACTGCATCTGCGGCTTCAAAATCTAATCGATCAGCGTGTTTGTGAAAACTTATCAGTATCGGAATATGCGGAAATTTGGGGGGTTAGCCAGAGTCATCTTAATGAGCAAATTAAAAAAATCACCGGCAAAACAGTAGGTACTTTGATCCGTGAGGCACAGTTTTCGGAGGCGAAGCGACTATTAGTAAATACAGAACTTAATGTAACTGAAATTGCAGAAACTATGCGCTTTCAGGATACCGCATATTTCTGCAGGGCATTTAAGCGGCAGGTCGGCATGTCCCCAAGTCAGTATCGGGCGAAATGCCGGGAAAATAAAGTCTCACAATAATATACGGTCGGAACAAACAGGAATTTCAATCTGCACGATGTACTTCTCCATAGACTCTGTTACGTTGTCGTTAATTATCATTTCATAGGAGTATCCTGAAAGCTGCAGATTATGGTCTGTGGCATAAGAAAAAATTTCCTCGTATTTGGAGGACATTTGACTCCAATCACCCTGGTAAAATGCTTGCAGATAGTCGCCCGCAGGCTGCATATGCAGTCCCTCGCTTTGAATGGGGAAAGGAACTTCGATGAACAGACTGCTGTAATCTTCAAATTGTTTTTCCAGCAGACTTTTGACAGAAATCATCGTGCCGTAGGAAGCGTCGTGAAGGCGGCGCAGTTGATATTTTTGTGTTTCTTCCAGAATCATTTCTACTTGTTCATCATAGGATGTCTGTTTGTCGATAGGAACTGTGACCAGACAGGAGGCATCTTTTTTGATGCGGCGGATTTCTGATAAATCCATATGCAGCAGATGCTCTATGTGCTGACGGCGCGTAGAAAGGTTTTTGCGCATCGCCTGCATATGAGCGATTTTTTTATCGAGCAGAAGTATGTTCTTGTCCAGCAGCTTTTGCAGCGTTTCTGCGGATCGATGTGCGATAAAGGTTTGTATTTCGCTGACAGGAACATCTAATTCTCTGAGCATTAAAATGGTTTCGAGCAGCGCGCTTTGATGATAATTGTAGTAGCGATAGCCATTTTCAGGGTGGATGAGAGCGGGTTTGAATAGTCCGATTTCGTCATACCACATGAGTGTTTTTTTATTGATTCCGTGGAGGGCGGCAAATTGACCAATCGTGAGAAGTTTTGCGTTCGTATCCATAAAAATTCTCCTTTTTCTCTTGACTGTACAGTTACTGTATGGTTTATGATACTACATACAGTAGAGAAAAACAAGTGCGAGGAGAAGAAAAATGGAAAAACAAAATGCATATGCACAGCCTGTAACACTAGGAAATATCTTGAAGTTCGCGGTACCGACCATTGCAATGAGCGTATTTATGTCTTTTTATACCATGGTGGACGGTCTGTTTGTTTCTAATTTGATTGGCACCAAAGCGCTGTCTGCCATCAATTTGACAGCGCCGTTCATTCAGCTGGTTACGGCAATATCAACCATGCTTGCTACAGGCGGCAGCGCGGTGATTATGCGCAAAATGGGCGAACAAAAGACAGAGGAAGCCAGAGAAGATTTCACTTTTCTCATTCTAGTGAATGTTGTTGTGGGGATTTTTATGTGCGGGCTTGGCTATGGGGTGATGAAGCCAATTCTCACGAATATGGGATTATCTGCGGATGTTATGGGTTATTGCACGGCCTATCTGAGTCGCTATCTATTATTTACGGTTCCCATTTTGCTGATGAACAATTTTACCCTGTATATGATTGCCAGTGAGAAGTCAAGCCTTTCACTGATTTGCTCTGTCAGCGGCGGCATTTTGAATATGGTGCTTGATTATGTGCTGATTGCATGGTTTGACATGGGAATCAGCGGTGCGGCTTTGGCAACGGGGCTTGGCTATTCTGTGACGGCGGTCGTAGGTTTGGTTGTCTTCAGCAAGAAAAAAAGCTTACTGCATTTCAGAAAGCCAGTATTTCGTTTGCGCGTTCTTCGCAGTGCCGCATCCAATGGCTGCTCTGAGATGGCAACTGCGCTTGTTACCGGGATTGTCACCATGCTGTTTAACTGGACCATACTGCGTTATGCAGGAGAAGACGGTGTCGCAGCTGTCACGATTATTATGTACGTGCTGATGTTTGCAAGTTCTTTGTATACCGGCTATTCTTATGGCGTCGCACCGATGATCAGTTTTTATGACGGAGAAAAAAATCGTGAAAAATTACAGAAGCTGATTAAGATCAGTCTGAAAGTCATTGGCTGCATTTCCGCAGCAACAGTTGCGCTGTCGTTGCTTCTTACAAAACCGTTGGTTTCTGTTTTCGCGCGGCCAGATAACCCGGTGTTTGATTTAGCGGCAGGCGGAAATCGTATTTGTACGATTGCGTTGTTATTTATTGGCTTTAATATTTTTGTCAGCGGTATGTTTACCGCGTTGTCAAATGGTATTGTATCAGCAGTACTGGCTTTTATGCGATCCTTTGTGTTCATGGTGGTTGCGATGATTGTGCTACCGTCACTCTTTGGCATTACAGGAATTTGGGTGGCGACACCGGCTGCAGAATTTGGTGCTGTTTGCCTGTCTGCGTTTATGTTCCTGAAATACCGTCGCCGATACGGATACGGTACAGGAGTTGAGGTTTAGGCTTTCTCAAAATCGTCTAATAGCTTTATATGAGCCGGGCAAAGTATTGCGAAAAAGCAAGGCTGCGAAGCGCAGGCGAAATGATTTCGTCTGCGCTTCGCAGCCTTTTGTATGATGAGAACAACTATCTGGTAATTTCTTTTGTTTCCTCTGCTAGCCACCTTTTTATATCTTCTTCCAGCAGCGGCGCCAGCTTCTGATAAACCTCTCTGTGATAGGCGTTGACCCATGTCAATTCTTCATCAGTGAGAAGCTCTGGCAGGATGGCGGCTCTGTCCAGTGGGCACATGGTGATGCATTCAAAGCTGCGGCTGCCGTCCGGATTTTCCACGCAGAGTAGTTCGCTTTCGATGCGTACACCGTGACTGCCTTCGATGTAGATTCCCGGTTCATTGCTGGTAATCATGCCCGGCAGCATGTGGTTGTCGGTCGGTCCAATCATACGAGGACCTTCGTGAACGCTGAGAATGTGTCCTACGCCGTGACCGGTATCGTACTGATAGCTAGGACCCGCTGCCTTTACCTTTTCGCGCGGAAGCTGATCTAGCTCACGTCCTGTGGTTTCCGCGGTAAACTGGGCGTGTTCCAGCGCCAGATAGGCCTGCAGTACCATGGTGTAGTGTGTCTGCATTTCCCGGGTTAGAGCACCCAGAGAAATGGTTCTGGTGATATCCGTCGTACCGCCATCGATATACTGTCCGCCAGAATCTACCAGCAAAAGCCCTTCATCCTTCAGATAGCATGGGTGTCCAAGCTTTGTATCGTAGTGGATGCTGGCGGCGTTGACGCCGTAGCCCGCCATGGTTTCAAAGCTCAGCTCGATCAGTCCCTTCTGCGCAAATCTGCACTGCTTCAGATATTCGCTGGCGGAAACCTCGGTGATTTCTATTTTGCCGGCGTTTTTCTTTAACCAGTAAATGAAATTTGCCATGGCGGCGCCGTCTTGAATATGGGCGAATTTGGTCGCCGCGATTTCAGACGGATTTTTGATGGCTTTCATCAGTTCAATCGGTCCTGCGCCGTTTACAATCTCCATATCGGCAGGGAGCGCCTGCATAAGCGCATAGCTGACCAGCCGCTTGTTTAAAAGGCACTTGCCGACGGAAAGGGTCTTTAAATCTTCAAATATTTGCAGGTAAGGAAGAACAGTAACCCCTGCAGGTACCAGCGCCGGATCAAAGGTTTCGTCCAGAATGTAAAGACGGGCGTCCTTTGGCGTAAGCAGGGCGAATGCGAAAAATACTGGCGTATCTGCTACATCATTGCTTCGTAGGTTAAAAAGCCATGCGATATCCTCCAGACTGGTAAGCAGGTGGTAATCTATCCCTTCTTCAGTTAGTGCAGCCTGCACGCGAGCAAGCTTGGACTCTGCGGTTTCTCCAGTGACAGCATCGGGCAGGGCGTAGATTTTTGACGCTTTGATGGCAGGACGATTCTCCCAGATTTCGTCTACCAAGTCCAAATCGTAGACCACTTCGCAGCTGGCAGCGTACTTTTCGCCGTTTTGGAAGCTGACAATGCGCCCGTCAAAGCCTAGTTTAAAACCTTCTCCCGCGATGGTAGGCAGATAGTCTTCGATTTCTGGGACACCTGGCTGCTGGCATTGCATCATGGAGATGCCGGTGCCGTCAAGCTGCTTTGCCGCCTGGATAAAATAGCGGCTGTCTGTCCAGAGTCTGGCGTCATCTTCGGTTACCAGCAGGGTGCCGTTGGAGCCGGTGAAGTCAGACAGGTATTGTCTGCATTTAAAATAATCGTTGACGTATTCGGAGCCGTGAAAATCGGTGGTCGGCACCAGATAGCCGTCCAGTCCATGTTCCTTCATGACGGTGCGAAGACGTGTAATTTCCTGTTTCATTTGAAGGACTCCTCTTTATTTCAGATTTTCCGGGTTCAGCGGTAACAGTTCCGGCAGAACAAATAGTCCGTCTTTTCTGACCAGCACGTCATCAAACCACATTTCTCCGCCGCCGTATTCTGGACGCTGAATCAGGGTTAAATCCCAGTGTACAGCGGAATTATTGCCGTTATAGGCGTTTTCGTAAGCTCTGCCCGGCGTCAGGTGGAAGCTGCCGCAGATTTTCTCGTCGAAGAGGGTATCTTTCATCGGATGGAGAATATACGGATGCACACCGATGGCGAATTCACCGAAGTAGCGAGCGCCTTCGTCGGTATCTAACAGTTCGTTGATTCGTTTGTTATCGTTGCAGGTAGCGTCGATAATTTTTCCGTCTTTGACTTCGAAACGAATGTTTTCATAGGTATATCCCTGTTCTTGGGAAGGGGTATTATAGGTAATCACGCCGTTAACAGAATCTCTGACAGGGGAGGTGTAGATTTCACCGTCTGGAATATTGATTTTGCCGTCGCATTTGATGACTGGAATGTCCTTGATAGAGAAGGTAAGGTCAGTGCCTGGACCTACGATATGTACCTGATCAGTCTTTTCCATCAGCTTCACCAGCGGATCCATGGCTTTGCTCATTTTTGCGTAATCCATGGTGCAGACGTCGTAGTAAAAGTCTGTGAACGCGTCTTCGCTCATGCTGGCAAGCTGCGCCATCGCTGCGTTGGGATATTTCATCACCGACCATTTGGTATCGTTGACCAGCTGTTCTCTGGTCGGGCTGTTGACGCGGAAATACAGGTTCATTTTATCTGCTGGCACGTCAGCCATTTCGGATACGTTGTTGAAGGCTCTAACGCCGATATATACATCCATTTCCCGTCCCTGATAGAGCAGGTAGTCGGTCTGGTATGCAAGTTGTTCTTCTGTGCATCCCATGCAGAGGGCGCGTATAATCGCGGACTCACGGATATTGACGTAAGGCAGGCCGCCTGCTTTGTATACATCGGCAATCAGCTGTTTCACAAGCGGAATGCAGACTTCGTTTTCGTATTCAATGAGCACCTTTTCACCTTTTTGCACATTGGTAGAATAGTTTACGATCATTTCGGACAATTTTTGATTTCTGGGATCCATGTCAGTACCTCCTTTAGGGTTGATAAAAGAAAAGGATATGGAGACGATGCTCCATATCCTCTTTAGAATTTTGGTTCATTGGGAAACAGGATATCATCCTTTACCATGAGAAGTCATAGAAGAAATACTCACCCTCAAGCGGCAGGGTATGTACATTCAGATTTGCATTGGCAGCATACAGCATGCCAGGGTTATACAGAATTGCATAGACTGCTTCTTCCTGTACTTTTGTGAAGAGCTTTACATACAGTGCTTCTCTGTCTTTATCATCGATGATGGTAGTTGCTTCTTTGAACATATCTTCGATTTCTTTGTTGGAGTAGCGGGCGTTATTTGCCATACCGATGTAATCTTTGGTCAGTGCCATGGACAGCATCTGTGTATCGCCTTCCAGTCCCATCTGCAGCGCAGTAATGCCGAAGTCTCCCTGTCTCAGTTTATCCAGATAAGCGTTGAATTCCAGAATTTCGATCTGTACTTTCAAACCAACGGCCTCTAAGTTTGCTTGTACCATCTGGGCTAACAGCTTGTATTGTTCTGCGACATACATTTTTCCAAGGTCAGTACCTTCTTTTACGCCGGCTTCTTTCAGCAGGGCTTTTGCTTTTTCTACATCATAAGTGTACTGGATCTGTTCTTCGCTATAGCCCATTCTGCCTGGTGTTAGCAGGTTGGAGTTTGGTTCACCAAGGCCTTCACATACGCTTGCTACGATGGATTCACGGTCGATCGCATAGTTGATTGCTTGACGGAATTTTACGTTGTTGTACGGTTCTTTTTCGGTGTTCATGGCAACGAATCCGAATGTAGTCTGGTCTGCATCAAGAAGCCGCACGCTGTCAACGCCTTCCAGCGTGCTCTTTACAGATGCGTCGATTTCAGCAAAGTCAACTTCGCCGGTCTGGATTGCCATACCCATGGAAGCAACGTCACTGATGACTTTCCAGGTTACCTTTTTAATAGGTGCTTCGCCCTGATAGTATCCGTCGTATGCTTCAAAGACTGCTTTGTCGCCGATATCGTGGCTGACAAATTTGTAAGGACCGCATCCAATCGGTTCCTGTGCAAACGTATTTTCATCTACGGATTCGTAGTATTTTTTACTTGCAATGTAAAGGTCTGACATGCTGGTCAGGAATGGGGCGTATACGTGGGTGGTATAGATTTTGATGGTGTGTGCATCTACGATGTCGTAGTGATCCAGTCCATCTACGACAGCACCCTGATACTGAGATTTTTTGAATAAATCCAGGGAGAAACCAACGTCTTCTGCTGTAACAGGATCTCCGTTGTGGAATGTCACATCATCTCTGAGATAGAAAGTGTAACATTTTCCATCTTCGCTGACTTCCCATTTTTCCGCCACTCTTGATTCCAGCTTGGTCTGGTCTTCATAATTTCTGAAAATCAGTGGATCGTAGATCTGCGCAGTCATACGTGCTTCTGCTGCGGACATGGTGTCGGCAGGGTGCAGCGTTGCATAGTCAGCGTCGATTGCTACGGTCAAATCAGTTTTGGCTTTTTCGCCGCTGTTGTCACCGCCGCCGCCGCAGCTTGCGAACAGACCCATCACGAGGGTTAGGGACAGCATCAGGGCAAGTCCCTTCATCAATTTCTTTTTCATAATTCTTCTCCTTTCGGTTCTATCACGACTCACAGAATGGACAACGTGTCTATTCTGTAAATTGGAAGACTTGTTTGGTGTATAAGTCAGTCAGTTTGATGGCACCTCTGACATCTTCCTTGGAGATGATGGAGCTCTGACTGTGTGGAAATCTGTCCACGACGGAAATGCCGCAGACACGAACACCCATGCCACTCATGTTAATGCTGCTGGCGTCTGTGCCGCCTCTGTCCATGACGTCTCTCTGATATTTGATGTCGTTTTCTTCGCAGCATGCAATCATAGAGTCGACCAGATATTCGTCCAGCATCGCTGATGGATTGCCCACACTGACGCCGATTCCTTCGCCTACAGCGTTTGCGCCGGTTAGGTCAGTTGGGTAGAAGTGATCCGGCGTTACATCGACAGAAATACCGATGTCCGGCTTGATTCTTTCAGCAGAAACGATCGCACCGCGGCAGCCGACTTCTTCCTGTACCGTGAAGACATAGTAAATATCATTGGGACCGGTGCCGTCGTTTTTCTTTAAAGCCTCAATCAGAATGTAACAGCCGACCCGGTTGTCGAAGGATTTGGCCGTAATTCGTTCGTTTTTCAACTCGTAGTAGTTGCCGATAAAGCCGCAGTAGTCACCGACCTTGACATATTTTTCGGTTTCTTCTTTGGACGTGCAGCCGATGTCTATGTACAGTTTATCTAAATCATTTTTGGCATCCCAGATCATGCCTTCGCAGCCAACCACACCGACAGTGCCGTTCTGGAAGACCACTTTGTCGTTGAAGAGGGCGCCTGCCCAGACAAAACCGACATGGCATACTTTGATGCGACCATCGCCTTCGATTTTTTTCACCTGCAGACCGATTTCGTCCATGTGGGCAGCCAGCATGATTTTTTTCTTGTCAGGATGTTCTTTTCCGTATTTGACAGCGATTAAATTACCTACCGCATCTGTCAACATTTCATCACAGTGACCTTCAATTTCTCTTTTGATGATAGCGCGGATATTTTTTTCGCGACCTGCCACACCCCAGGCCTGGGTCAGTTCTTTTAACAGTTCCATTATTTTTCAGTTCCTTTCGCAAGTAAGCTTGCCTTTTCTACCCAGCGGGTCTGATTCATCAGCGGATGGTGCAGTTTGATGGCGTCCTTCGGACATTCCATGACGCAGCAGCCGCAGTACCAGCACTCGTCGGCGTAAGCAACTTCAGGATGTGCGCCTTTTTCTGCCGCCGGGATTAAAATGTCCATCTGGCATGCTTCCATGCAGCGACCGCAGCCGATGCACTTTTTTGTATCAAAGGTGAGAGGTACAGCAGGAGGCGTCTTTCTAATGGTAAATTCTTTCATCGGTTTCATTCGCAGCAGCCTCCTTTCTTTTCCTCAATATAATCTTGATTGTGTTTTTCGTAGTTTTCCTTGATGTTGCCTGCATAATCCAGCGGTACTTCTCTGCGAACTACTTTTTCGCCGTCCTGACTGATTACGATGAACGGTGCTTTTTCTTTGCCGTCATCGTCGGAGCGGAAGAATTCCAGCTTTTCGCAGGTTTGATGTCTTGCTAGGCAAGCCTGCAGAATCATCTGAGATACAGTGAGGATATCGAATACTTCCAGCAGTCTCGTAAGTTCATGCGGGTTTGCAGCGTAAGCATTTGGAACGAATTCCTTTTCGTATCTTGCAAGAAGTTCCACACCAGACTCGAGGAGTTCATCACGCTTGATTTCACCGCAGTAATTCTGCATCGCTTTTGCGGTGGCCTCGTTGAGTTCTTTCCAGCTGATGCCTGTTTCCGGATCTGCGTAAAGGGGAGCGTAAACTCGTTCGATTTCTGCGTCAATCTGCGGCTGGTAAGGGGATACCTGTTCTTTGCCCTCTGCAAAGGCGGCAGCCTTTCTGCCTGCATAGCTTCCTGTAGAAGCGGCGTGACCGAAGCAGTTGGAAGAGTACAGGCTGTCGCCTGCCACAAAGAGTCCTTCGATGTTAGTCATCAGATTCCAGTCGTTCATGAAACCACCAGGCATACCGAAGAGCTGCCGTTCCTGCGGCAGGAACTCTGCACTGGTCCAGCCTACGCCGTAGCACTGCAGCACGTGCTTCTCAGGATCGAATCCAGCTTCTGTGAAATTTTTATAGACCGGTACGTTGGTCTTGCCTTCCTGCCCGACCATCATGCCCCAGATGACTTTTCTCTCAAGTTCCGGCATGGAGGAAAGATCTGCATAGAAAGGAAGCTTATAGCCCATTTCTTTCAATTTATCATATGGAAGGGTTTCCGGTCCGTCATATTCATATTTCGCCTGCTCGATATTGCCGCCCTTCATAAAGTAGTGCTGTCCTTCGGCAGGGTAGAATCTGGATTTGACATCCTTTAAGATATTGCCGTCTCTGTCTGCGTATGGGATTTCTTTTCCCTCTGCATCGATGAGAGAAGCCGGATACCAGGTGTTGTGGTTGTTGCCTGCGCTGTACGGCGGGAAGGAACGTCCTGCGGAGGAAAACTCTGCGCGAACGGATTTTTCCATCATATTGAATTCAGCGCCTGCGCGCCATCCCATCGCGTGACCGTCACCGATGGTTGTCATCGGGCGGAATTCACAAAGACCGGGGTGTGCCGATGAGAACAGCCATACTCTTGCAGGTCTTGACATGGTGATGATACTTGCTTTTCCGGAGAATACGTAAAATTCGCCGGTTCTGGTGTGAATGCCGGTAGCGCCGATGCATTTAGCACCGACTTTTCCGCTCTCAGTCAAGAGGGAAGTGACCATGACACGATCAACGATTTTGACACCCAGTCTCTTCAACTCTTTTTCCATAGCTGGTTTAAAAGTAGTACCCCAGATACGGATGGTAAATTTATTCTTATAATCGTAGGCAAACATCAGCTTGGTCTTCTCATCGCGGAAGTCGGCTCCTGCGAATTCGTCCTCTGTGTCTCTGATTTTGCCTCCCATTTCTTCAATTTCCTGCAGATGGTCCCAGCCTTCTCTACATTCTATGTAATGGGAAATAGCGTTGTTGTAGCCGTCATTATCGTCCAGCATAGCTTCAACCAGTTCTTCCGGTGTAACTCCGGAGCACGGATTGGTTGCTGCGGACTCCCAATGGTCACAGCCGCTGCCGCCTGCACCGCTGCGCTTTGTTGCGCCTTTTTCTACGAGAATGACGCTTTTGCCTTTTCTCGCCGCCGAAATCGCTGCCATACAGCCTGCGATACCGCCGCCCAGCACCAGCACATCAGCTTCCATATGGGTGGTTTTGCCGACCTGTGATGGATAGGGCCACCTTTGATTGGTAGTCATTGGCGTTCCTCCTTTATTTTTGATTGATTCTTTGTTTGCAACACCATATTATCAAATTTTAAAAAAATTTGCAATATAAATTTTGCGAATTTATTGACGAATTTTACAAAATGAGTTAAAATGTCGATAAAAGAAAATTGGTATTATACAAAACCTAAATGAAAAAGACGGAGGAAACAGTATGTATAAGTACGTAATCAAAAGGCTATTACTCACCATCCCCGTTCTGTTTGGTGCCACGTTCCTGGTGTTTACTATTATGTATTTGACACCGGGCGATCCGGGATCGCTGATTCTGGGGATGACCGCCAAACAGGCAGACATTGACGCGCTTAATCATGCCCTCGGTGCAGATCAGCCATTCTTTACACAGTTTTTTAACTATATAAAGGATATTGTTACCGAGTTTGATTTCGGCATTTCTTACAGAACCCGCATGCCGGTGTTCAATGAGATTTTGGCAAGATTTCCTGCGACCTTCTGGCTCACTTTGTGGTCCTGCCTTCTGGGCGCGGTCATCGGCATTATCCTCGGTGTGATTTCTGCCGTAAAGCAGTATTCGGTACTGGACAATGTGCTGACGACGACTTCCATGGTGCTTTCCGCAGTTCCGGGATTTTGGCTGGCGCTGATGCTGATGCTGATCTTTTCCTTAAAGTTGGGGCTTTTGCCATCCAACGGACTGGATTCCTGGCAGGGCTATATTCTGCCGGTGATTACCCTGAGTTTGTCCAACATCGCAGCGGATATTCGTTTGACGCGTTCCACCATGCTGGAAACCATTCGCATGGATTATATCAGAACGGCAAAATCCAAAGGGGCACCGTCTAAAATCGTCATTTTCCGTCATGCACTGAAAAATGCACTGCTGCCGGTTTTGACCTCGATTGGTATGGGTTTTGGTGCAAGCCTTGGCGGCGCAGTCATCATCGAAACCGTATTTGGTGTACCGGGTGTTGGTCAGCTGATGGTGACGGCAATTCGTCAAAAGGATACGCCGACTGTCATGGCAGCGACACTGTTTTTGGCAGTTCTGTTCTGTCTGATTATGCTGATCGTCGATTTGCTCTACGCATATATAGATCCAAGGCTAAAGGCTAAGTATAAGAGTTAATCAGGAGGGAACTTACATATGAACAAGAAAACATCGAAAAAGAACAGCCAGGTGAAAGAAATCTGGCGTAGATTCAAAAAAAGTAAGACTGCTATGCTGGGCCTTGTACTTCTGGTTTTTATTTTGCTGATTGCAATCTTTGCAGATTTGATTGTTCCGTATCAGGAAGCAATTACCCAAGATCCTGCCAACAGACTGCAGGGACCAAGCGCTGAACACTGGTTTGGCACCGATGAAATTGGTAGAGATCTCTTTGCCCGTATTGTCCACGGTTCCAGATATTCTCTGCTCATCGGCATTTCTACCAGTATCTTTGCCCTGCTCATCGGTGGACTGCTTGGTGCAGCAGCAGGCTATTACGGCAAGACAGTGGATAATGTGATTATGCGTCTTGTGGACGTAGTGATGACTGTTCCGCCGATTCTGCTGTCGCTGGCTGTTGTAGCGGCGCTGGGTGCGAATCTTAGAAATCTGCTCATTGCCATTACCATATCCTGTGTGCCGAGCATGGTACGTATGGTGCGTTCTGTGGTGCTGACTGTCATTGACAACGATTATATTGAAGCAGCAAGGTCTTATGGCGGTTCTGACCTGCGTATTATTTTAAAATATGTGATTCCAAATGCGCTGGGACCAATCATTGTAACGACGACCATGAACGTTTCCAGCATGATTTTATCCGCTTCCGGACTTTCTTTCCTGGGCATGGGCGTACAGCCGCCTGCGCCAGAGTGGGGGGCACTGCTCTCTGATGCGAGACAGTATATGTTTAACGCGCCGTATCTTTTGTATATTCCGGGTATCTTCATCGTCCTGGCAGCACTGTGCTTTAACCTTGCCGGTGACGGGCTGAGAGATGCGCTGGATCCAAAGCTGAAAGACTAGGAGGAATAAAAGATGAAAGAAAAATTCTTACAGGTGCAGGACCTGGAAGTGATCTATAAGACGGATTTGGAAACAGTTTATGCAGTCAACAACATCTCCTTTGATTTGGATAAAGGAGAAACCCTGGGGTTGGTGGGAGAAACCGGCGCAGGAAAAACGACGACGGCACTTTCCATTCTCCGCCTGCTGCCGGAGCGTACGGCGCAGATTACAAATGGCAGCATTGAACTAGAGGGTAGAAACGTACTGGAACTTTCCGAGAAGGAAATGCAGAAAATCCGCGGCGAGAAGGTATCTATGATTTTCCAGGATCCAATGACGGCGCTGAATCCGGTTTTGACTGTAGGGGATCAGATTGCAGAGTCTCTGCAGCTCCATGATGATCAGGGCAGAAGTAAGGAAGTGATTGATGCTCGAGTGGAAGAAGTACTGGAGCTGGTTGGCATTCCAGCTGCCAGAAAAAAAGATTATCCGCACCAGTTCTCCGGTGGGATGAAACAACGTGTTGTCATCGCGATTGCCCTTGCCTGCAATCCGGGACTGCTCATCGCAGACGAGCCGACTACAGCCCTGGATGTAACCATTCAGGCGCAGGTACTGGCTATGATGCAGGAACTGAAGGAAAAGCTGGATACGGCGATGATAATGATCACCCATGACCTTGGGATTGTCGCACAGACCTGTGATAAGGTGGCTGTTATGTATGCTGGTGAAATCATCGAGTATGGTACAGTGGAAGACATTTTTACAGGAGACGCACATCATCCGTATACGGTAGGGTTGTTCGGATCAATTCCAAGCCTGGAAGGAGACGAAGAAAGACTGCACCCAATCGACGGTATGATGCCTGATCCGACCGACTTGCCAAGCGGCTGCTATTTCTCACCGAGATGTCCAAAGTGCACGGAACAGTGCAGAGAAGTTCATCCAGAAGAAGCTGTTTCCGGCACGCACAAAATTAGATGCCATCTTTTTGAGAACCTAGCGAAGGAGGTATAACCGTGGGAAAACCGTTAATAGAATTACAAAACCTCAAGAAGTATTTTGATATATCCAAAGGGGTACAGCTTCATGCGGTGGACGGCGTTACGCTGTCTATCAACGAAGGGGAAACCTTGGGCGTTGTAGGCGAATCCGGATGCGGAAAGTCCACGCTGGGAAGAACTGTTCTGAAGCTCCATGCGCCGACCGACGGTAAAATTATCTTTGATGGAAACGATATTACGGATTATAAGCATAAACAGATTCATAAAATCAGGCAGGATATGCAGATGATTTTCCAGGATCCGTATTCTAGTCTGAATCCACGTATGAGTGTGCAGGAGTTGATTGCAGAACCACTGATTATTAACAAAGCCTGCGGAAGCAGAGCGGAAGTTTTTGATAAGGTTTCTGAGCTGATGGAAACCGTAGGCCTTGCGGAACGTCTTTCCGGCGCATATCCGCATGAACTGGACGGCGGTCGCCGCCAGAGAATCGGTGTGGCAAGAGCCCTAGCGCTAAATCCGAAGTTTATCGTCTGTGATGAACCGGTTTCCGCGTTGGACGTATCCATTCAGGCACAGATTTTGAACCTTTTGATGGATCTGCAGGACGAACGAAACTTGACCTATATGTTCATTACCCATGACCTTTCTGTTGTACGTCACATCTCCGACCAGATTGCTGTTATGTATCTGGGTCAGTGCGTGGAGTTGGCTCCGTCTAAGGAACTGTTCAAAAACCCGATTCATCCGTACACAAAGGCGTTGCTGTCTGCGATTCCGGTGCCTAGCATCGAGATGAAGGGGAAGAAAATCGAAGTTATCAAGGGTGAAGTTTCCAATCCGATTAATCCGAAACCGGGCTGTCGTTTTGCGAACAGATGCCCGTTTGCAAGTGATGAATGCCGCGCTGCTGATATTCCGTTTGAGGAAAGAGAGCCGGGACATTTTGTTGCATGCTGTAAAGCGTAAAGTACTTGCCGTATTTGACAAAGGTTGTGCAGAATTTGGAATTATTTCTGGTTTTGCACAGCTCTTTGTTGGTTATGTTGTGTAAAACCAATGGAAAAATATGAAATTGCACAACTTCCACGTTATTAAGCCCAATGTTAGTAAAGATTTCTGAAGATAGTTGTGCAACGGATATTCTTTTTCTATAGATTGCACAACTTTTTCTTTGAAAAGAGAACTGTTGTAGTTCAAGTTGTGTAAAATTGGGATAAATCTAGGGATTCTACACAACCTTGTCGATGATGAGTTGTGCAATTAACCAGAGAAAGAAGGGTTTTACACAACCGATGAAAGAGGAGGAAACAGCAATGAATTTAGATGATAAAGTAAAAGCCTTGAAGGAACATCAAAAAAAGCTGAAGGCATACAATCATGCTGCCAGCCTTCTGTTCTATGATGCTTCTACATCCATGCCGGCGGGTGCGGCAGAGTCTATGAGTGCAACGACAGGTGTGCTCAGCGGGGAAATTTACAGTCTGACTGTGAATCCGGAGTTTAAGACTTTATTAGAGGATTTGTATGGACAGCGGCAGGAACTGGATTTTCAGACGCGCCGTGAAGTTGAGGAGCTTAACGAGGAGCAGGTGAAGATGGCGAAGGTTCCAAAGGAAGAGGTTGTCGCCATGGAGGAAGCGCAGACCAAAGCGAATCACTACTGGGAAGTGGCGAAGAAGAACAATGACTTTTCGATTTTCGCGCCGCATCTTGAGAAGCTGATTGCAATGAAAAAACGCTACGCGGGGTATATCAACCCGGACGGTGGTGTATATGATACGTTGCTTAACGAGTTTGAAAAAGGCATGACCAAAGCACAGATGGATTCTTTCTTTGACGCACTGCGGGAAAAATTGGTGCCGCTGATTCAGGCGGTAGGCGCGGTGCAGCAGCCGGACACCTCATTCCTGACAGGACCTTTTGATCTAGAAGCACAGAAGGAACTGTCAGAATATGTGATGGATGTGATGGGAATTGACAAAGAACGCTGCATCCTGCGGGAGACTGAACATCCTTTTACGATTGAGTTTTCTAAGAATGATGTGCGTATTACGACCAAATATCTGGAAGAGGATTTGACTAGTAATTTGTACAGCGTCATTCATGAAAGCGGTCATGGTATGTATGAATTGTCGATAGACGATGCACTGCAGTTTTCAGTACTGGGAGCAGGAGCTACCACGGCAATCCATGAGTCGCAGTCCCGCCTTTGGGAAAACTACATCGGGCGCAGTTTGCCGTTTTGTCAGTTGATTTTTCCAAAGGTGAAGGAATTGTTTCCTGCGCAGATGAAGGATGTGACAGCTGAAGCGTTTTATCGGGCTGTCAATGTGGCAAAACCATCTTTGATACGTACTGACGCAGATGAACTGACCTATGCGCTCCACGTTATGGTGCGTTATGAAATTGAAAAGCGGATGTTCGACGGCACGCTTTCCGTCAGCGAACTGCCTGCAGAATGGAATCGTTTATATAAGGAATATCTGGGCATCGATGTGCCGGATGATACTCGCGGCGTGTTGCAAGATGCGCACTGGGCAGGCGGCGCCTTTGGATACTTCCCGAGCTACGCTTTGGGAACAGCCTATTCCGCACAGATTTACGCGGTGCTGCGTGAGGCTGTCGATGTGGATGCTTGTTGCGAAAAAGGCGACTTCGTACCGGTGCGTCAGTGGCTGACTGAAAAAATCTATCGTCACGGCATGCTGTACACAGCGGATGAACTGATTCAGATGACCTGCGGAAAGCCATTTAATCCGGCTTATTATATAGATTATCTGGAAAAGAAGTTTAAAAATTTATATGCGTTATAGGATTGTTGTCCTGTAAAATAACTGGTTCATGCGCTCCGGGGGAATCCTTGGGGCGTATGGGCTTTTTTGAGGTTTTTTTCTATGGTTTCCTGTCTTTGCTGATGCACTGCTTTTTTAACTTAAACCTCGATTTTTCTAAAAAAATGTATAAGAAGATAACTCGTCTAAGGGAGCTGCCTTGCGTAGAATGTAAGACATTAGGAAAATTTCTTTGAAACTTGCGCCAGATGCAAGTTTTGAGAATGAATTTGGTTGAAACCGCAGCTAAACTATTGCTAAAGTGCGATGAAAACCGAGTTGACAGATGCGGCATGGAATCTTCTTATACATTTTTTAAAAGAAATTCTATTTTAGGTTAAGGATACGGTGCCAATATCAGTGTCAACCGTAATTGAAAAAGTCCAAAAATAAGTGCAATATTAGCACCAAAAAGCAAGGGTTACCGTGAGCAGTTAAACAGCCCAGGTTGCTTCGTTACCATACATAGCGTAGACATGTTTCATAAAGTTATCTTTGCGCCAAGGATGATGCATAGGCGGGATATTTTGCTTCTTTGGCTTCTTCGCTGCTGCAAGTTCTTTTTCTGTATTGAAATTCCGAGATACTTCTTCATGCAACGGAATCTCTTCCAAGGCGTAAATTCGCCCGTTTACGTTGCAAAACAGCCTGCCGCTAAGGGTCTGCGCTACCAGCACCTGCGTTCCTTTGTAGTAGTTTGTATGCATGCCGGATTCATCCAACATTTTGTACCGATGGTTGTTGAACCGAATGGAATGACCGGCATCCACTATACGGGGTGTGAGCAAGGAAAGAAACAGGTCGATTTTGTCTTTTGAGGGTTGTGTTTCAAATACAGACGTGGTAGGATTAAGGGGTAGAGCGAACTGTGCGTTGAATTTCTTTATGTAGGAGTGAAGGAATTCATTTGCCTGCTCCAGGGTTTTCACGCCTGCCAGTCGTAATTCGACAGGCAGGCGTGATTGTAAGGTTTTAAAAAGACGTTCAACTCTGCCCTTGGCTTGTGGTATACTGGTTGTTTTTAAATCGACACCGAATTGCTTGCATGCATAAGCAAACTGCGTAAATGTATCATTCTCCAAATTTGGAGAATTTTTCTTTTTGTATTCAAATACGGTTCTGCGGTCAGTGTAGAACATATAGGGAATGCCATAATTTTCAAGAATTTGGCGGAAGACGTGGTAGTATCCATGTAAGGTTTCCTGGCTGTCAAAATATGCGCCGACAAGGGTTCCCGTGGCATCGTCAATGGCGGCATGCAGATGGCTTTTGTTTTCGCCAAACCAAAGATGTACAGACGCATCCATTTGAATCATCTCACCGGCATAGGAACATCTGGCTCTGGTAGGATGTGCATCTTCCAGGTCAACGATTGCAGTCTGAAGGCTTTCTTTTTCTGTCTTTGATGTTGCAGTATCCTTTTGGGTTTTTAGCTTGTCTTTGAGTTTCCTGCGAGTCCGTTTCCATGCAAGGGGAGAGAGAATGTCATGAGAGTAAAGCAGATTTCTGACGGTTCCCTCTGAGACCCGGATATCTTCATTCTCAGCCAATTTTTCTGTGAAATGCGTAAGGTTCGAATCATAGTATTTGTTCTGGTAGAGAAGCAGGATAGACTCTTTTAACTCCTCAGAGAGAGCAGATGCAGGTCTTCTGCCTTTGTTTCCGTGGGAAAAGAATTCTTTTCCCTGCGTCTCATAACCTTTGAGCATTCGGTTTACGTGGCGGACGGTACAGCCTAGCTCGACGGCAGCTCTTTTCTTGTTTCCGTTTGTTTCTTTTAGCTTTTTAATCACTTCGTACTTTTTCTGTTCTTTCATTCTAAGTTCAACCTTTCTGATAAAAACCACCTCCGAAGAGATAGTTTACTATGATATGTGTTTTTTAGGAATCCTTTTGGGACATTTTCTCTTGCGCTTTCTTAAGACATTATCACTTTTGGAGCAGATAGGTTAAGGATACGGTGCCAATATCAGTTGACATACTTTCATCGCTGGTGTATACTGTAGCTACAATCATATCGAATATCGATACGATATTCGATATGATGAGATGGGACTGAGAAAGGAATTATGAAATCATGCCGCGGGAAAAATTTAAAACCTTAACGGAACAGATGTATTATGTACTCCTTGCGCTCCAGCAGGAACTTTGCGGCGTTGACGTAATGGAGGCTGTCAGAGTGATGACTGACGGACGCGTTCGCCTGGGACCGGGCACATTGTACGCGCTTCTTGGTGATTTTCAAAAAGAAGGTCTGATTGAAGAGACCACAGGCAAAGTGGCAGGGGGAAAGCGAAGCTATCGTATGACAGAGGAAGGAAAGAAGCGGCTCTTGCAGGAGCATCAGCGGCATCAGCTGCTGGTTTCGGATTTTGAAAAGTATTACGAGGAGGAGAGGTGAGAAGATGAAACTGAAAGACATGAACACCATGACAGTACGTTTTGCCTGTGAATATAATGAACTGGACGCACTGGCAGAATTTCTTGAGAAAAAAGCGGCTGAGGGCTGGCAGCTGACTAGCAAGACGGGCGTAAGTTTGGGCTTTCGCAGGAGTGCGCTGCGGAAAGTCAGAGTCAGTGTAGAACTGGTTTATTCCGATGACAATGACTACGACAACGCAAGATTTATCGAGTACTGTGAATCAGCTGGCTGGCGGCATATGTTCAGCGATGGGAAGATTCAGATTTTTGAAACTGATGATTTAGATGCAACGCCTATTCATACAGATCCGGCATTGAAGCTTGCGGCAGTTCACCGCAAAGCAAAGAAGATGAATCTCTGGCTTCCGGTTATCGCTTTATTTTTTTCTTGCCTTTGGATGAAGCATTTCAGATTGAACTTTGATTATGGTACTTTAATGAGCAGCAGAGAAATTCTTGCTGTATTCGGTATGCCGTTTCTTATGCTGGTGCTTGTGTTGTTGGCAGGCAGTTATCTGCATTGGTATTTAAAGGCTAAAAAAGCTGTCGCGGACGGTCAGTCTCCGGATTATAGGAAGAAACGGCTGAATCGAATCTTGGATAAGGTTATACTGCTGTATATTTTCGGCGGCATTTGGGGCGCACAGCTTTTGGACGCCTATTTCAGCGGAAAGCGAACGGAGATGATAACAACGTTGGCGCTGTTTGCGGTGATTCTGCTATTTATCATACTGTTTCCTTTTTTTAGCGCTAGATTTGGCAAAGCGAGGAAGGGGAATTACGGAACTTATTTATTGATTGGAATTGGATTGGCGGTGCTGACTTCGGCAGTGACTGGTGTAATTATAGAAACCGCAGAGAGTGGCGAATATGTGCAGGTTGACGGTAGTTACCAAATGGTTTCCCTGGATGAATTGCCGCTTACGATGGAAGATTTGGGCATCGAAACGGCAGCCTATGCGGACCGGTACTGCGACAGAGGTGGAACGCCATTTATTCGGTATATGGAATGCGACGATTTTTCGAACAATGAAGAAAATTACTTTCTTTCATATAGAGTCTATGTTGGAAATGCCAGGAAGCTTGTGCAGTGGATGATAGAATCGCGGAGGGAATTCATGGAATTTTCCGAGATAGAAGATGAGGGATTTCATGGGGGAAAGACTTATATTTCCGTTGGTGAAGGCGGCAGCAAAGAGAATAAGTGGATTCTTCAATATGGTGACAGAGCGATTTGGATAAATACGAATATACCGCTCAGCGACAGTCAGAAAAAAATAATCCGCGAGAAGCTGCTGGCAGTAAAATGATAAAATACGGGGCGTCTGTTTTTCGGCAATGGTTTGCCTTTGCAGACGCCCTGCGGCTTTTAAAACTTTGGCTATTTCAGGTTTTCAGGGTTGAGACCTTTCAGTTCCGGCAGAACAAAGAGCCCGTCTTTGCGCACGAGGACGTCGTCCAGCCAGATTTCGCCGCCGCCATATTCCGGACGCTGAATCATGACTAAATCCCAGTGAACGGAGGATTCATTGCCGTTTGGCGCATCTTCGTAGCACATGCCCGGCGTCAGGTGGAAGCTGCCGGCGATTTTTTCATCGAAAAGGGTATCCTTCATTGGATGCAGGACGTAAGGATTGACACCGAAGGCAAATTCTCCGAAATATCTTGCGCCTTCGTCGGTGTCGAGTAGCTTGTTGATTCGCTCGGTGTTGTTGGCGGACGCATTGACGATGCGACCTTTTTCGATGTCGAAATGAATATTTTCGAAGGTAAAGCCCTGCTCCTGACTGACGGTATTGTAAGTGATATAGCCGTTCATGGAGTCCTTGACAGGAGCGGTATAGACTTCACCGTCAGGAATATTGGCTTTGCCGTCGCACTTGACAGCGCCGATGCCCTTGATAGAAAATTCCAAATCTGTATCAGGTCCTTTGATGTGGACTTTGTCGGTTTTGTTTAGAAGGTTTACCAGTGGATCCATGGCTTTGCTCATCTTTGCGTAGTCCAGCGTGCAGACATTGTAGAAAAACTCCGAAAAAGCTTCCTGGCTGGTGCCCGCAAGCTGTGCCATCGCGGCGTTTGGATATCTGAGAATACACCATTTAGTTTTGTTGACTCGGTAGTCCTGCAAAGGCTGCATAAGTTTGCTGTGCAGATTCAGTTTTTCGGAAGGTACATCCGCCATTTCGGAGGCGTTATCACCGCCGCGCACCGCGATAAAAGCGTCCATGCCTTTCATCTGGTGAAGCAGATAGTCGTTTTTAAATTTGACCTGTTCTTCGCTGCATTCCAACAGAAGTTCACGGTTGATTTCGCTATCGATAATTGCGATAAAGGGTCTGCCGCCGGCTTTGTAGGTGCTGCGAATCAGCTCCTTGATCAAAGGCTTGCAAGCAGCGCCTTCATAGTCGATTAAAATATTTTCGTCCGGTTTTATATCGCAGGAATAATTGATCAGCAAATCTGCCAATTTTTTGTCTCTTGGATCCATCGGGATACCTCCTTGTTTTTTTGTTTCTTCGATATATTATAGCCGAAACCCCTTGTAATTAAAAGGAGATTAGCGTAAAATAAAACTACTTATGATAAAAGGAGCATATAATGATCAGCTATTTCTTTGTGAACCCGGTTGCGGGTCAGGGGAAAGGGATTGAACGATTTATTGCGGATATTAAAGCCTCAGCCGAGGCTTTGTCTATGCAGTATGAGATATATATTACAAAGGCAGAGGGTGACGGTGAGACTGCTGCTCGCCGAATTTCGCAGGAATTGCAGGGGAAAGAAGCTAGATTTTACGCTTGTGGCGGAGACGGCACTTTGAATGAGGTGATCAACGGCAGTTTTGGATTTGACAATATTGCAGTAGGTTGTGTGCCTATCGGAACAGGCAATGATTTTGTGCGGAATTTTCCTGAAGCGGGAAGTTTTCTCGACCTCAAGGCACAGTTTGAGGGGGCGGATACACAGGTGGATTTGATGCGATATAGCGGCGTGATTGCCGGAAAAGCGCAAACGCGGTACTGCGCTAACATGTTTAATATCGGTTTTGACTGCAACGTGGCAGAACTGGCTGGACGGCTGAAGAAGAAACCCATGATTTCCGGCAGTATGGCGTATCTGTTAGCGGTGCTTGGCATGTTCATCAAAAAGAAGGGGATTTGTCTGCATCTAACTGAACGCGATGCCGTGCATATCGATGGTGAAGTGTTGCTTTGCGCAATTGCCAACGGAAGTTTTTGCGGTGGCGGATTGAAAACATCGCCGCAGTCAGCGTTGACAGACGGCGTCTTTGATTTGAATATCATTCACGATGTATCTCGACTGAAATTTCTCAAACTGTTTCCTAGCTATATGAAGGGTAATCATTTAGAAATTCCAGGGATTGAAGAGGTTATAACGGTGAAACAGTGTACTGCCTTAAAGATTTCGCCTATGGCGCAAAATTTTATTCTTTGTGCAGATGGAGAGATTCAGGTTGCGGGAGAAGTGGAATTTTCTATCGTGCCTAATGGACTGCGGTTCATTGTGCCGAAGGCTGCAATGGTTTTTGCATCGTCACGACAAACGCACGAAAAAGCTTTCAGAAATTGAACATTGACAAATTCTTGGATATTTTGTATTTTTGTCAATAAATGCGCGTTAAAATACCGATTTGTTCATATTTTACGCTCTAATATTGACAAGATTGACAAACTCTTGATTTTTTGTCAATTTAGTCAATGTTTTTGCCCTAAAACCTTGACAAAATTGACAGATTTTCTGGATTTTGTCAATTCTGACAAAGTTGAAGGGATTTAAGAGCGCTTTTGACCTGCTGCACTGATGGTTTATTGACAAAAATACACGGGGTGAAAGAAATTTGTCAATGTTAGCTGGCATAGAACGTTTTTGTGCGTTTGCCGTGTTTGCATCGTAGAATTTAGTTGAAACTTAAATGGATTTATGATAGAATAAATAAGCTGTTTTGGAGAGTTGTCAGAGTGGTCGATCGTGCAGCACTCGAAATGCTGTGTCCTTAACCGGACCCAGGGTTCGAATCCCTGACTCTCCGCCAAGTGTTATAAAAGCGCGCCGCAGGCGCGCTTTTTTCGTGGAAATCAGAGTCAGGGATTCGAAGCCGAAAGGTCGAAATTGTAAAGGATTATGGGAAAGGCTTCTACTGCACAGAGCATATTGAGCTTGCTAAAGAATGGGCTTGTAGCGAGAATGTAGACGGCTTTGCTAATCGGTATGAAATCGATCTCTCTGATTTAGCGATTCTGAACCTTTCTTCGAATGATTTCACAATACTAAACTGGCTTGCCATTTTGATGCTTCATCGGAAAGCAAGACTATCAACCCCTCTTGCAAGACGAGAAAAAGACTATTTGATTCAAAATTTTCTTCCGGAGTTCCAATCCTATGATGTCATTATAGGATATCGTGCAGATGACTCTTACTTTTCGTTTGCCCGCTCTTTTGTGAGCAATGAGATATCGCTGAAGCAGTTAGGTTATGCCATGAAGCTCGGAAAGCTCGGTGAGCAGTTTGTTTTAAAATCTCAAAAAGCATTTGAAAGCATCCGTTTTCTTAATTATGAGATTGCGGATAATACTCTTTATTATGCAAGGCGTAAAGTGAGAGATAATAAGGCGAGAGACGCCTACAACAAAGAATTGGAAAATGAGGATTTGGATGGGATTTTCATGCGAGATATTATACGAAAGGAGATAAAGCCAAATGATCCACGCTTACACTGAACAGTATTTGCATGACGCTATGATCAATTTAGGCGAAGCCTTTGACTATGCCGTAAACGCCTGCAAAATGAAAGCTGATGCTTTTATGGAACTGTTCATTGCCAGCGGTTATGCAGATAAGTTTGGCAAAGGTAATCCAAAGGTTATATCAGGATTTTCAGGAACCGAACTTGTTATGGAGGTCTGTTTAAAATCTGGGATTGCTATAAACTTCCCGGAGGCGCAAATTGAATACGCCGCATCGGCTGAATACTGGAGTGGTTGGATACTTGCTTTTTACCAGTGGTACACGGATCAGTCGTTTAAAGACATACACGCAAATATCTCAATGATTGAGGTGCTGAAGATGTACTCCACGCACCATGAAGCGGCAGAAGAAAAGTTTTTATATACCGTAAACGCTATATTACGGCGAAAAAAGCAAACAACAAAGCTACAGGCTCAGAGGAAAACATGCGGGTACTCACAAAGAGAACTTGCCGAAAAGTCAGATGTTAATCTGCGCACACTGCAACAGTATGAACTTGGCACGAAGGAGATTGGGAAAGCGTCTGTACGGGCGGTTGCCTCCCTTGCTAATGCGTTGGGCTGCAGAGTGGAGGATCTACTGGAAACTGTTGCTATATCAGAAGAGTAACGGTGTAACATAAATTGAGATAAAAGCAAATGACAGGCTGGCTTATTTCAAATTGGATTAACAAATTGATATAAAGGAGTTTAAAGCGAGGGCCCTTCGCAGTTTACCTTTAAAACATCTAATTCCCTTAAAAAATCCGAATGTTATGGGAATGAAAACACAGCATAAGAAAGCACCTATCGTAGTCAATAGGTGCTTTTTTCGTGAAATGAAATTTATTTATAAACCGTATAGTTATAGTCAATCGCGTTGGTATAGAGGGAAATCGCATAGCGGACAACCCTATTGTCGGAAAGACACAGTGAATCGGTCGCCTCCAAAAGATTATCAAGGGGAGATACGCAGAGCCATTCGGCTTGTTCTTCTGTAGGTACAGAGATAGACATGGTTACATTGAGATGGCTGATGTTAAGTCCGTAGTCTTTTTCTATGATTTCGTAAAGAGGCCTGTCTTTTAAAGCAAAAATGTCAAGATCCGTAAGCAGCTCTTTGTTCAGATAAACAGACTGAATTGTAAACGGCTTGCCGTTATAGTATCGTAAAATATTGATATAGTATGTTTTTTCTTCCTGTTCGTACTGGAAAATCTGTTGCAGCTTATCAGAAGCAGATAGTGTATCAAAAGAGATGATTTTTGACGTAATATTAGGGTCATCGTCGGAAAGTCCGAAAGAATAAATTGGAGAATCGGAATGCATTTGCATTTCCTTTTGAGATACATAAAGTCCCTGATAAGGACGACGTTCTATGACGCCTTCTGCTATGAGATGGTCGATAGCCTTTCTGACTGTGACACGACTAACGTTAAAATGTTCTATAAACCAACTCTCAAAGGGCAGACGGTCACCTGCCATGAGCTCTTCATCTTCGATATGTTTCTTAATCCTAGCTGCGATTTGCAGATATAGGGGTAAAGTAGTACGCCCTTTAGCCATAAATTTTCCTCCTGAGTATGTCCTATTATAGTCGATTATAATACAAATAAGAGAAAAATGCAAGAGACAATTCTTTTGAAGTGTATTATAAATGTATTAAAAAATGATTAAAAATGTATTGACAAGAATTCGGAAGTGGTATATACTTTGTATTACAAATTCTTTGAAAATTGTAACACATAAACTGAGAAGCGAAGAAGGAGATCATTATGACAATTAGACTTTCAGACATGATGAAAGGCACGCTGAACTGTGCAAGAAATGCGTGCCCTATTACCGAAGGCGAATCTGTGCTGCTGATTGCAGATACCACAACGGATTCTTTAATCGTAGATGCATATAGAATTGCTTACGAATCGGAGGGAGGGTATGTAACAGCAATTACGATTCCGGCGGCAGGAGTCGGCTGCTGCTCCAGTGAAATCACCAACAATACCCTTTGCGGTCCGTATCCGGAGGTGCTGATAGAGGCAATGAAAGCTGCTGATTTGTGTATTAATCTAAGTGGATATGCCGATATGCACGGAATTTACGGCACAGGATTCAGTAAATACGGACTGCATCCGACAGATTTTTGGTGCAAATATCATACGAGAATGCTCAGCGTGGCTATTTCTAATAAAGAAGCGCTGACAAGCGATTGGGCAACCTATCCGAACGATTTGCTTAAATATTTGAATTTCAAGGCTCATGAGCATCTTTTAAATGCCATCGGCGGTGACCCGGATCATGCAGTTATGCACATTACTGATTTGCAGGGAACAGATATTACCATAAAAGGTTTTAAAATGTGTACAAAGGGAGAAATCAAGAACGAAAACGGAAAGGATCCGATTAATACCTTTGGAACGGAGCAGGTAGGCATGATTCCTTACGAACCAAAGCCTAATGGCGCCAATGCAGAAGGTGTAATCGTAGCGACATCTATTCATACCGGTTATGTGCCTGAAATGAAAGCCTTCGTGAAAGGCGGACGCATTGTAGCAATGGAGGGCGGCGGCGCAGTCGCAAAAGAATGGATGAGAGATTTTGAGAAAGGAAAAAATGCCAGTGCAGAGGGCAGATGCACGACCTTTGGGGTATCTCCGGGACCTGGAATTAACTGGATAGAAGAAATTATGTACGGTGTACATCCTCGTGCGTTCAGATTGGGTTATAAATATCGATATCAGGGTTCTGAAACTTTCCAGGCATGGGTTGGCGGTACCAGACGTTCCGGCGTACTGCACTTTGGAATCGGCGGCGGTAAAGATGAGTGGTATAGACACAGAGATATGGAAGTGTTCTTCCCAACACTGACTGTAAATGGGGAAGTTTTAATTAAAGATGGACGCTTAATGATTTTGGACGATCCGGAGGTAATTAAAGAGGCAGCAAAGTACGGAGATCCGGATGTACTGTTGCAGGAAAAATGGATACCGGAAATGCCACCCCTTGACTAAAATTTCAAAGAAAAAGGAGGTCCAAGAATATGGCAAAAGAAGATGCCAGATATACGGGGAGCTTTTTTAACAGCTATACCAATACGAGAATGAAGCTATACAGGCACTGCGTGCCGCTGGACAATGACGCCGAAAAGATTGCAGAAATCTATGGGTATTCTTTGGAAGAAGTGGAAAGGATTTTTTCGGAAATGGATCGGATATTACAAGACGAAGTCGAGTTGTTGAAAGAGGAGTTTGGCGAGAAGCTTTATGAAAAACTTAAAAATCGTCCAGCCAGCTTTGTTTTTATTGGAGATCAGATGACTAGCGAATGTTTGAGCTACTATAATATTCTGAAGCGGCTTTTCGCAGAGTTTCCGGAAATAAAGCTTTCTATTGCAGGAAATACGGGGGATACCTCTAATCAGTCGCTGCAATACATTTACGGTCTTGCAGTGTCTCAGGAACCTACGGTTACTTCTATTTTGATTGGAACCAATGACGCCTTTTGCGGTAAAGATGCTTTCGTGAAGACGATTTCCTCCAGAGAAGAGTTTAGAGATAACGTGGACTACCTCACTAAGGTTATGCTTCACACTGGGAGCAAGGTGGTTTTAAACACTTTGCCTCCAGTGGAGCAAAAAGCGGCGGAACATGCATATGCGCATATGAACTGGACAATCAGTAATGACGAAATTGAGATTAGGAACAGACTGATTTATCAGATTGCAGAAAAAAATCAGTGTGCACTCAACGATATTGCAGCTGTTTTGCGTGAGATAGAAAAACCTGTAGTTTTAGATGGGAATGGAGTTTTACTGACAGAAAAAGCGCAATTTGCCATTGCAAGAGGCTTTATAAAGGTGCTGCTGGCACAGCTTTGAAGGAGGTGAAAGTGTGAAACAGATTGGAAATGTCAGCGACTATTATGACGCATATACCAATATCCGATTTAAAAGCTACGACCAGGGGGTTATGTGGATGGAAGATAATATTCCACTTCTGGCCAAGGGCTTTGATTATACCGAAAAAGAAATTGAGGATATTATCAGCGCGCTTAAATTCCAGGTAGATGAAATGGCGGAAACTGTAAGGTCAGAATATGGAGAGAGAATGGAGAAGGTTCTGACTGAAAAAAATTTTCGCTTTGCGATTATCGGCTGCTCCTTTTCATCGGAATATTTGAGCTATGTCAATGTAGTGACAGATTTACTGCGCCGGTATTATCCGCAAATTGAAGTTATCGACGCAGCAGTAACTGCCGAGACTGTGCCGCAAACCATGGCACACCTTTATAACCGGGTGCTGAGGTATAAGCCGGATTTGTGCTCGATTTATATGGGCATTAACGATATGCGAAGAAACCGGGACGTCTATACAAAGAATAATGTGAGTCCGAGAGAATTTGCAAGAGATATGAATTACATTATCGATATGGTGAAACAATACGACAGTCAGGTGATTCTCCACACCCTAACTCCGTGTAACATTCCTGCGCAGGAAAGAGGAGTGCGTGATAAAAGATGGACCTACAGAATTGATGACTGGGATGTTTTTAACGGCGTTATCAGAGAAATTGCAGAAGTGAAAGACTGTGTATTGAACGACCAAACGGAGAATTTAAAAGCTTTTGAGGGCGATGTGAATATTCCAGAAAACGGATTGCATTTGACAAAAGAGGCGCAGGAATTTCTTGCAAAGCATTTTATGAAAGTTCTACTGGACACAGTGGAAACCATGTTTGGAGAAAGATAAAAAGAGGAAAGAATCATGAAGAAAATATTAGCGGCAATATTGACCCTTACTTTGATTTTAGGACTTTCTGCGTGCAGCGGCGGTTCTGATGAACCGGCTGGCTCAGATGGTGAAGCAAAAGCGATGGAAATTACTATTGCAACTCCGCATCCGAATAACGAAAAAGATCCTGTCTACATATACTGCAAAACATTTGCGGATTTAGTGACAGAAAAGACAGAAGGAAGAATCACATTTGATATTCAAGGTGACAGTGTTTTGGGTGATGATGTGGAAATTGCAGAAGGACTGACCCTGGGCACTTTAGATATGGGAATTACTTCAAACGCGGCAATCAGTGGGTACAATCCTGCCCACCAGCTGTATGCACTGCCGTTCCTCTTTGACGATGATGAACAGGCAAATGCTTTCATTGACAGTGATATTGCAGCAGAAATGAATCAGGGTCTGGAGAGCAAAGGAATGAAGGTGATGAGTATATTGGACGGAGGATTCCGCCAGTCTCTGAACACGAAGAAGACGATTAAGGCAATGGCTGATTTCAAGGGAATGAAGTGGAGAGTTCCGCCGATGGATTTGTTTACAGATACTTTTAATGCCCTTGGTGCCAATGCAACACCGATGGGTGGGGCTGAGGTGTTTACAGGTTTGCAACAGGGTACCATAGACGGCTGTGAGTTTCCGGTTTCTTCCATCTATTCCATGCAGCTTTATACCGCAGCGAAGTACATCGATATGACCAATCACATGTTTGCAGCATGGTATATGTGTACCAGTGATGACTTGTGGAATAAATTGTCTGCTGAAGAGCAAGAAATTTTTTCTGAAGCAGCAAAAGCGGCTAATGAGGCTTCAAGAAAAGCACAGATGGAATCTGTGGAATCTCAGCTTGCTGAAATTGAAAAAGCTGGCGCAGTAGTAAACCGTGATGTAAATACAGAGGAAATGCGTAAAGCAGTGCAGCCGATTTTGGACAGCTATCGCGATAAAATTGGCGCTGAGCTCTATGACAAGGCTATGGACTATGTCGATTCACTGAGAAAGTAGGCGCTGCCGGAAAGGACGGAGACTATGTTAAAGGGATTAAATAAAATCAGTAACGTAGTAAATGAGGCGTGCAAAGCAGTTTGTGCAGTAATGATGGCATATCTTGCCATCGTTTGCACCCTGCAGGTGATATTCCGCCGATTCTTAAATAATTCCCTCACATGGAGTGAGGAAACCATGCGATATGTATTTGTGTGGATGATTCTTCTTGCCACGGCTGTGACAGTAAAAGAGGGCAGTGGAGCGGCTATTGACCTTCTAAAAAAGAGGCTGAAAAGTGAAAAGCAGATTGCGCTGCAGGAGACAATTATTTTCATATTAACAGGAGTGACTGCAGCTATTTTGACAAAGTATGGCATTACTTATGCGGCATCTGCCTCAGGATTAACCAGTACGGCGGTACATCTTCCTATGAGTCTGGTTTATGGGGCGATTCCGGTAGGAAGCATTTTGACACTGCTTCACTGTGTTGATGGGGCAGCCACTGGCATCGCAAAGCTTTGCGGAAAGGCGGGTGCATAAATATGGGCGCAATTTTAATTATTTCTCTATTAGTTTTGATGTTAATCGGTATGCCGATTGCCTATGCCCTTGTGCTTTGCAGTGGAATTACACTGGTGAGTACCGACTTTGCTGATTTAATCATTATGGTACAGAGAATGTTTGGAGGTCTTGACAGTTTTCCGATTCTTGCCTGTCCATTGTTCATTTTGGCAGGATATATTATGGAGGGCAGCAGTATGTCGCAGCGCCTTGTAGACTGGGCATCCTGTGTATGCGGACGTACCAGAGGCGGTGTAGGTACCGTTACAATTGTAGCGTGTGCGATTTTTGCGGCACTAACAGGTTCCGGACCTGCAACTGTTGCGGCTATCGGAGCGATTATGTATCCGGCGCTAATTGACGCAGGATATCCGAAAAATTCTTCTGCGGCGCTGGTTGCTGCCGGAGGGGCTTTAGGACCGGTTATTCCGCCGAGCATTGTGATGATTATTTACGGGACAACCATGGGAGTCAGTGTGCCGGATATGTTTACAGGAGCAATTGTTCCAGGCGTACTCATGGCTGTTGCACTGATTGCAGCAAACAATTTAATGGCGAGAAGATGGGGAATAGAGGTCAGCGATAAAAAGTATACGGCAAGGGAAGTGCTTGGCTATACATGGAAGGCTGCAGGAACTTTGTTTATGCCTGTGCTGGTACTTGGCGGTATTTATAAAGGCATTTTTACTGCAACGGAAGCGGCGGCGATTGCATGTGCGTACAGTCTTTTGATTTCAATTTGTTATAAAAGCATGACCTTTAAAAAGCTCTTTGAGATTTTGAAAAAATCCGCTACAGTTTCGGCGATGGGACTACTGATCGTAGGCTCAGCTAACGTATTTGGCTGGCTTCTTGCAGCAGGAAAAATTCCGGCAACTATTACGACATTTTTGGTGCCGTTGCTACATACCAAAGTACTATACATGGCAGTGCTTCTAATTCTGCTTTTTATCATCGGTACTTTGATGGAAACCAGCGCTTCTGTTGTTATTTTGGCACCGATTATCGTGCCGACAGGACTTGCTCTCGGATTTGATCCGCTCCATTTGGGATTGGTCTTTGTAATTGCGCTGGTAGTTGGTTATATTACGCCTCCTTTTGGGGTCAACTTGTTTACTGTTTGCTCGACGACGGGAGAAAGTTATGTAGACGTGGTAAAAGGGCTGGTTCCGTATATTTTGACGGTAATTGCGGCGGTGATTTTGATTGCTGCATTTCCAGTACTGACCACAGTGCTGCTATAATATAGTTTGTTGAGATAAAACCCGGTTTGCGAGAAGCAGACCGGGTTTTCTTATGGAATTAAAGTGTCAGTATTATTTGGGTTGTGCTGAAAAAACATGATATAATAAAAGTGTTTCTATTTTTCGAAAAAGCATGAGAGCCTCCAAAATGACTTTTCAATAAAAAGAAATGTTGAATTACTGGGGTATTTGATTTATCATAGGAAATACAGTAATAGCAGAAAGAAGGACGGACATGACAGAACATCCGATTACTTTGCAGGAACTTTTAGACTCCCGAGAAAAGCGGGCGCAGAAGCAAAGAATGCTGCTTGACCAGCATGATGGCGTTTTGGTTTCGGTGACTTTGAACATTCCGGGGCCTGTAAAAGATAAGCCTGCTTATAGGGAAGCTTTGAAGGTGGGAATGGAACTTCTTGCGGAAAAAATTTCGGCAGAACAGATTTTATATAGAGAAGAAAAATTTCTTTCGACCGGCGCAGAAGGCTATCTAATGATAACAGGTATGCAGCCTGAAGAGGTGAAAAGGGTGACTGTGGAAATCGAAGATACGACGCCTTTGGGAAGAATTTTTGATATGGATGTTTTATCTGAAAAAGGGAGTATTTCACGGTCAAACCTTGGAATGCCAGGCAGGCGGTGTCTTCTTTGTGGTGAAGCTGCGAAGGTCTGTGCTCGCAGTCAAAGCCATCCGATGGAGCTGCTCCTTGCGGAAATTAATCGGATTTTAAGCAAGTTTTTTTAGTAGAATAGAAAGGCTAAAAATGTCAATTCAGTCTGTGAATTTGCTGGCTGAATTGTTTTTTTGTTTACACGCATAAAGATAGTATGACATAAAATGGTATGGGATAATTTCATACAAATCGGTTAGATTTTGCACGAATATGAAAGGTGTTACTACGAAATCTAACCAGAGGAATTTAATGGAAAACGGTATAAAATTTCCATTTTTGAACATGATATTTCGGATTTTTTACCAAAAAAACGAATTGATATCCGAACTTGAATTGAGAATAAATGGCTAAAAATAAACGTTTAATTAAAGTGTGGTGTTTTCTTGGGAAGAAAGTTCGGAAAGATTATATTTTTTTTCAAAAAAGGGGTTTTCATTCCGCAAATTCTGTGGTATACTTCTAACCGTAGAAGAAAAGATACAAATTTTTATGGAGGTGATTTTGTGTATATAAAGAAAACCCTATCCTTGCTTTTGGCGCTGATATTGGTTCTGACATCACTCACGGCTTGCGGGCAGGATTCTGAGGACAGTGTAGCTATGGATGACATTCCTTATATCGAGCAGGTTGCACTTGTTGATGCGGAAGATGTAGAGATTCCGGATGAACCGGCAATCTTAGCGAAAGCGCCTTCCATCCCTAATATATTAACTCCGGAACCGTCTGGAACCAGCGTGAAGCAGGATGACCGTGCAATCATTGACTATTCTAATGTTGAAGACGGGTATGTTATGGTCAAGTTTATCGGTTCCACCAAAAAACGCCTTAAGACACAGGTTGCAGGTCCGACTACAACTTATACGTATAACATTAACGTAGACGAGTGGACTACATTTCCGCTGTCAGATGGCAACGGAAGTTACAAGGTTACGGTATTCGAGAATGTAACGGACAATAAGTACTCCACAGTGCTTTCTGTAAGCTTCAAGGCAACTCTTGATGATGAATTTGCACCGTTCATTCGTCCGAATCAGTATGTAAACTATGAGGATGCGCCTAATACAGTCAAGAAGGCGAAGAGCGTCGTAGGCAAAACCAAAGATCCACTGAAGAAAGTGGAAAAAGTTTATAAATATGTCATAAAGAATTTATCCTATGATACCAAGCTTGCAAAGACTGTGCAGTCCGGTTATCTTCCTGATTTAGATAAAGTTCTGAAGAAGAAAAAGGGAATCTGCTTCGACTATGCAGCGTTGATGACCGGTATGCTGAGAAGCCAGGGTGTTCCGTGCAAACTGGTTGTAGGATATGCCGGCAGTGCATATCATGCCTGGATTAGTGTATGGAGTGAAGATACAGGCTGGGTTGATGGTGCTATCTACTTCGACGGTGTTAAATGGCAGCGTATGGATCCGACATTCGTTTCCTCTGCTAAGAATAGTAAATCTATCAAGAAATACGTCGGTGACGGAAGCAACTATGCACCAAAACTTTTCTATTAAAAACTGCGAAATAAATCGTTAGGGAGCTGTTAAAGCAACCTAACGATTTGTTGCGCATTTAAAACTTTTTAGAATGAAAGACGAGGACGGAATAATTATGAATCAAATACTTTCAAATGAGATGATAGCAGCTTTATGCCTTGAACTTTCTTTGCTGTTTCATGCAGGAATTCCTGTGGGGGATGCGTTGGCGCTGCTGTCAGAAGAAGCAGACTACAAAGAAATTTTGGAGGGTATGGCGCAAAAGGCAGACGATGGAGTATCTCTTTCAGAGTGTTTTCGTGAAAGCGGCAGGTTTCCGGCATATGTATGCGGGCTGATTGATGTGGGCGAGCATGCAGGTCGTACCGAGGAAGCGCTGACGGCCTTGGCTACATATTATGAGCGCCGCGTCAGACTGAATAAGCGTATTAAGAGCGCGCTTCTTTATCCTGCAGTTATGCTGGTTTTAATGCTGATTGTAATAGGCATTTTATTGGTAAAGGTGCTCCCAATTTTTGATGATGTATATGCGTCTTTAGGCGGACAACTCACCGGTGTTGGCGGCGGACTTTTGATGCTGGGACGCTGGCTTGATAAGGCAATGCCGGTTTTATGGATTCTTTTAGCCGCTGTGATGATTTTCCTGGTGGCTTTTGCAGCGATTGGAAGCTTTCGTGAGAAGCTTCTCGGCGCATGGAGAAACAGCCGCGGTGATAAGGGCATCTTTCGTCAGTTAAATACTTCCAGGCTGATTCAGGCCTTTGCTATGGGTGTATCCAGCGGACTTCAGACAGAGGAAGCGCTGGAACTTTCTGCGGAACTGCTTTGTGACGTTCCAGGGGCGAAAATGCGCTGCGAAACTTGCAGAAATCTAATCGATGAGGGAAAGAGCCTGAATGCTGCCATGCAGGAAAGCGGAATGCTTCCGGCGGCTTCCTGCAGACTGATGGAACTGGGTCAGAAAAGCGGCACCATGGACGCAACCGTAGAAAAAATTGCTGCAGATTTATCTGAAGAGAGCGAGTTTGCGATTGAAGCGATGGTCGGCAAGGTAGAACCTGCACTGGTGCTGGTTTGTGCACTTCTGGTAGGGCTGATTCTCCTTTCTGTAATGCTTCCGCTTATGCATATTATGTCAGCAATTGGTTAATAGGCGGTGCAAAAGATGAAAAGAAAATTTTCCAAATGGAGTGGACTGATAAAGGGACTGCTGCTTCCGGCCGTTGCAGTTTGCGTGCTTTTGTGCTTTGCGACAGCGTTTAATAGCCTGGATAGCGGTAGAAATCAAGAAAGTTTAGAGCAGCTGCAAGAGGCCATCAGACGAAACTGTGTGGCGTGCTATGCTGCTGAAGGAGCATACCCTCCAAGTCTTGAATACCTGAAGGAACATTATGGCGTTCAAATTGACGAGGAGCGTTACACGGTGCACTATATGGTGATTGCCGATAACCTGATGCCGGATATTACAGTACTGGAGAATGATCAATGAAGATACAGAAGAATCATTTAGAAGGTCTAATCGCCTTATTGCTGTTTGGTGTATTTGCAGTATGCCTGCTAATTGCTTTGCTTGCAGGCGCTGATGCATACAACGGTTTGACAACCAAGGACAGGATTGCGTATGACAGCCGAGTTTGCGGACAGTACATTGCGACTCAGGTGCGTCAAAATGATGATATGAACAGTGTTTCTGTAACCGATTTTGGGGATGGAAATGCGCTTTCCCTTGCGAAAGAAATCGAAGGAAATACTTATGTAACTTTAATTTATAGTTATGACGGCTATCTGATGGAACTTTTTTGTGCCGAAGGAGCACAGCTGGCGCCAGAAGATGGAGAGAAAATTATGCCGATTTCCAAGTTTTCCCTCTCTATGAAGGGTAGCAGACTGGAAATTTCCTACGGAAATGAAGGAACGCAGGAGTCTGAGACTGTTATGTTTTTGACTCTGCGAAGCGGAGAGGAGGCAGCGTCATGAGAAGCAAAGCACCTCTAGTGATGATAGAGCAGATGATTATGCTGCTGGTATTTGCCCTTGCGGCAGTTTTGTGCTTGCAGGCTTTTACAACTTCCAAAGAGATTTCTGAGGAAAGCATTTGCCGTGACCGGGCAGTCGTGGAAGTGCAGAATGCAGCGGAGTCCATGAAAGCTGGCGATGGAGAGACCTATTTTCGTGAAATGGGCGCAAACTTAGGAGAGGAAGGCGGCCAGATATTTTACAATGAAAAATGGAAACCGTTCGAAGATAGTAAGGGTGAGATGGAGGCAGCATTCCGCTTGCAGCTCAGTTATAAGGATACGGACATAGCATATTTGCAGAGTGCGGAGATTGCAGTATATGATGCTGAGGGAGAGCTTCTGTTCAGCATGCCGGTATCGTGGCAGAATCGGGAGGTGGAGTAATGAGAAAAATCAGCAAAGAATCATTTTCGCCGCCTGCAGTAGGGGGAACATCCCTTTTGGTCATCTTTGCAGTATTGTGCCTGACTGTGTTTTCGCTGCTCAGTCTTTCCACGGTGCGGGCAGATGAGAGACTCAGTAAGGCTTCGGCAAAGGCTGTGTCAGACTACTATGAAGCGGATTCTCGTGCGGAAGAAATACTGGCGCAGATTCGTCAGGGCAAAGTGCCGGAGCATGTAACAATTAGGGGAAACAGATATACTTATACCTGTCCGATTTCGGAGAACCAAAACCTAAAAGTTTCGATTCGGTTTAACGGAGCCGATTATACGATAGAACATTGGCGAGTGGAAACCAGTAGAGATGAGGAGATTGATGAAAACCTTCCTGTTTGGGACGGCACGGAACCTGAAGACAGCATAGAAAACGAGTGACCAGGAGGATTTGATTATGGCAGATTTGATGAACTATTTAGGTAAAGCAGTCGAATGCGGAGCTTCGGATATTTTTATTGTGGCAGGCGGTCCAGTTTGCGTGAAACTGGACAAAAGCGTGACACCTATTGGTGAAGAGCGAGTTCTTCCGGATACCAGCGCAAAACTGGTCACAGAGATTTACGAAAAAGCGGGAAGACCCATGGAGCATTTTTTGAGTTGCGGTGATGATGACTTTTCCTTCTCTGTGCCGGGACTGGCGCGATTTCGTGTAAATACCTATCAGCAGCGCGGCTCGATGGCGGCTGTCGTGCGTGTGGTTGCTTTTGGGATTCCTGATTGGAAAGAAATGGGGATTCCGGCTCAGGTGATGGAACTGTCGGAGGCAAGTCACGGGCTGATTCTGGTGACAGGTACTGCAGGAAGCGGGAAATCTACGACTCAGGCATGTATCATTGACCGAATCAATCACACCAGAGAATGCCACATCATTACCATGGAAAATCCCATCGAGTACCTGCACAGAAATGACAGGAGCATTGTAAGCCAGAGAGAAATTTCTATTGATACGGAGGACTATCTTTCCGGACTTCGTGCTTGCCTGCGCCAGGCACCGGATGTGATTTTGCTGGGAGAAATGCGTGACCACGAGACGATTCGTACAGCCATGACCGCAGCGGAAACAGGGCATTTGATTATTGCAACGCTGCACACGAAAGGAACTGTAAATACCATCGACAGAATTGTGGATTCTTTCCCAAGTGAGCAGCAGGCACAGGTGAGAACCCAGTTGAGCATGGTGCTTCGCACAGTCGTATCACAGCAGCTGCTGCCAGGCACTTCTGGAAATCTGGTGCCGGCTTTTGAAATCATGCATATGAATAATGCAATCAAGAGTTTGATTCGAGATAACAAGAGCCACCAGATTAACAACGCAATTGCCGCAGGGGCAAATGAGGGTATGTTATCCATGGATCAGTCTATCTTGACTCTTTGTAAAAATGGTGAGATTAGTAAGGATACGGCACTTATCTATGCGGACAATGCAGAACAGATGCAGAGACGGTTGGGATAAGGAAGGACCACTTTGGACTGCGTATTAAAATAAAATAAAAGCTGTATAACAGTCTCAAACAAGTGAGGTTAGATTGTTGTACAGCTTTTTTATTGAGATTCTGTTAATTTTTAGATATTGTTATAAAAAAGCACACTGGTGGCACAATAGGGGTATTTGGAGGTTATTGCAATGGAATCAATCTGGACAAAAGATATCAAGATGCCGGAATTTCCCACGGCAGAGCATAATATGAAAGTAGATGTGCTGGTGGTTGGCGGCGGTATGTGCGGTCTTTTAATTGGTCATTTTTTGAATGAGCAAGGGGCGAACTACGCGGTGGTGGAGAAGGATACTATCGCAGGCGGTGTGACGAAAAATACGACGGCAAAGATTACCGCCTTTCATGGACTTTCCTACAGAAAACGCCTTGCTCGTTTTGGAAGGGAAAAGACTGCAGCATATCTATCGGCAAATGAGAAAGCGATAGAGATGTACAGGCGTTTAGCTGTGCGTATCCCATGTGATTTTGAAGAGAAGGATAACTACGTTTACACGATGAACGATGTGGGTGCGGTACTTTCTGAGATTGAGGCTATCACAGAGGTTGGCGGAAAAGTATCCTACACGGAGCATGTGGATATACCGCTGCCGGCAGCCTGTGCAGTTAAGGTGAAGGGGCAGGCCCAGTTTCACCCGCTGAAATTTGCGTCAGAGATTGCCAAGGGGCAGGCAATTTACGAGCACAGTTTTGTGAGCGACGTAAAGAAGCAGCGTTTTGGCTGGCAGGCTTTTGTTATAAATGGCTGGGGTCGGGATATAAGGATTCATGCGGATAAGGTAATTATCGCAACCCACTTTCCGTTTATTGACCGCAGAGGCATGTATTTTATGAAGATGTACCAGAGCCGGTCCTATGTGTTAGCGCTTTCAGCACAGAATGACGAGGGAAAGGCAGAAATGCAGCAGGTCTGCGGCATGTATATCGGAAATGGCGGTGAAAAGGGTAATCCTCTGGATCTATCCTTTAGAACCTATGACGACTATTTACTTTTAGGCGGAGGAGGTGGCAGAACCGGAACCAGCCATGCGGCTTTTGAACAGCTGAGACAGCAGGCAAAGCGCCTTTATCCGGGCAGCCGGGAAGTGGCAGCATGGGCGGCGCAGGACTGCATGACGTTAGATGAAGTTCCTTACGTTGGCAGCTATAGTCGAAAAAAGGACGGGCTGCTGGTGGCGACGGGTTTTAACAAGTGGGGGATGACCGGCGCGATGACAGCGGCAATGGCCCTGACCGGAGAACTGGATCGGGAGATTGGAAGGGTGTTTTCACCTCAGCGGACGATACTGAGACCGCAGCTCTTGGTAAACGGTTTTGAGACGACAAAAAATTTTATGCGGCCAACTGCACCTCGCTGCACCCATCTTGGCTGTGCGCTGAAATGGAATGCGGCGGAGAAAACCTGGGATTGCCCTTGCCACGGCTCAAGATTTGCAGAGGATGGAAAGCTGATTGATAATCCGGCGCAAATGGATATGAAAAGAAGGATTTAGAAGTAACAAGAGTTTAACCTAAAATAGAAATTTAAAAAAAAGTGTATAAGGGAATATGAAAATCCTAACCGAGAATTTAAAGAATTTAAAAAAATGTATAAAAGCACTTGAATTCCTTTGGCAAATGTTTCGTTTACAAGGATGTTTCGACCATGTTTCAAGTTTCTCTTATACACTTTTTTAATACTTTTTCATTTTAGGTTAAGATTTGCCGTTAGACTTATACATTTTTGGTATAAAAACAAAATTTAGGTTAAGCTTCCCATTGATAAACTTGTCGAGATCCCTTCTTCATGTGAAGAGGGAAAGACGGTTGCTTTTTTTCGGCAAGGTGATATACTATTAAATTGCGGCAGAGGGACAAGCTGCAATTTTAGATAGAAACGAGGAAATCAATGAAATATATACGACAGGTTTTAATTGTAATGATAGTTTCTTTTGCAGGAGAGATGCTTAACTTTTTACTTCCGCTTCCGGTACCTGCCAGCATTTATGGACTGGTAATTATGCTGATATGTCTTTTGAGTGGGATTATTCCTCTGGAAGCGGTCAGAGAGACCGGAACGTTTATGGTAGAGATTATGCCGCTGATGTTTGTGCCTGCGGCAGTAGGGCTTCTGGAATCCTGGGGCGTACTGAAGCCGGTGTGGATTCCAGTTATTTGCATCACCGTCATTTCAACTGTAGTAGTGATGGCGGTCTCCGGCAGAGTGACCCAGTTTGTGATTCGAAAAGGCGGTGAAGCTGATGAATGATATTCTGATTGAGTCTGTATTCTTCGGCGTGGGGCTTACGCTGCTCTGCTTTGAAATTGGACAAATTGCAAAGAAAAAGCTGAAAATTCCCCTGTTTAACCCCATTTTGATCGCAACGGTGCTGATTATCGGTGCGCTTCTGCTTTTAGATATGGACTACGATACATATTACGAAGGTGCAAAGTATATTAGTTATTTGCTGACGCCGGCTACAGTATGTCTTGCCATTCCTATGTACGAACAGATGAGTCTTTTGAAAAAGAACTGGAAAGCAGTTATGGCTGGAATTATTGCAGGCTGTTTGACAAGCCTTGTCTCCATACTTGCTATGGCAGTCCTCTTTGGCCTCAGCCACGAAACTTATGTGACTCTACTGCCAAAATCTATTACGACAGCTATTGGCATGGGTGTTTCGGAAACGCTGGGCGGCTATGTCACGATTACGGTAGCCGTCATAATCATTACGGGGATTTTAGGAAATATGTTCGGCGAAGCGGTTTGCAGACTGTTCCGCATAGAAGAGCCTATCGCAAAGGGTGTGGGCTTTGGCACAGCGTCTCATGCCGTCGGCACGGCAAAGGCGATAGAAATAGGAGAAATTGAAGGTGCTATGAGCAGCCTTTCCATTGCGGTGGCGGGTCTTGTCACAGTGGTAGGTGCCAGTGTATTTGCTTGTTTTTGGTAAAGGAGAATCAAATGAAAGAAATTCAGCTGAGGATGGACCCTCCCTTTTTTAATAGTGTAGATGTAGCAGTGCTGGACTTTCCAAAGGGGTTAAAAGAAGCGCCGCGGCAGCGCTGTAAAATTACAGTAGAGTTTGCTGCCTTTGATATTAAGCAGCTGCAGAAACAGGGGCTGAACTTTGAGGCGGCGATAGAACACTATAAGACATGGCTTTATGAGGTAGTAAAGGTACATCTTGCGCAGGACTGGATCTGTATCGGCGGCTGGAATCAGGTTATGGCACTTGTAGAAAGCAGAGTCAAAGCGTATTATGACGCAGAATAGAAAATTTCTATATTTCCGGTGAGAATTATGGGAATTTGTGGTATACTATAAAGTAGAACTTTACAGGAGAGAGATGATAATATGACAAAGGTAGATATTTTTTCCGGATTTTTAGGTGCCGGAAAGACAACGCTAATTAAGAAACTCATTGAAGAAGCGTATCAGAATGAGAAAGTAGTTCTCATCGAAAATGAATTTGGAGAAATCGGGATTGACGGCGGATTTCTCAAAGATGCAGGAATTGAAATTAATGAGATGACTTCTGGCTGTATCTGCTGCAGCCTCGTTGGTGATTTTGGAAAGGCACTAGAAAAGGTACTGGCAGAGTTTGCGCCTGACAGAATTCTCATCGAGCCGTCCGGTGTAGGAAAACTTAGCGATGTGATAACTGCTGTGACAAATCTGCATAACGAAGCATTGTGCTTAAATGCTGCGGTTGCGGTTGTGGACGCAAAGAAGGCGAAGATGTACATGCAGAACTTTGGGGAGTTTTATAATAATCAGATTGAACATGCGGCAGCAGTTATTCTCAGCCATACGGCGGGGCTTGCGCAGAAGAAACTGGACGACTGTGTAGCGCTTGTTCGTAAATATAACGAGAAAGCGCCTGTAGTAACAACAGACTGGGAAGAACTTACAGGACAGCAGCTTCTGGAAACGATCGAGCAGAAGAATACACTGGCAGCGCAGCTGGCAAGTCTTGAGAACGAAGCGCATGAACATCACGACCATGGTCATCATCATCACGATGAGGATTGCGGCTGCCACGACCACGCACACGAGCATGAACATCATGACCATCATCACCACGATGAAGATTGTGACTGCGGCTGTCACGAACATGAACATCATCATGACCACCATCATCACCACGCCGATGAAGTATTTCAGAGTTTTGGACTGGAAACATCTCATAAGTTTACAAAAGAGCAGATTGAAGAAGCGCTGAGCGCTTTGACAAATTTTGCAATGTATGGACAGGTGCTTCGTGCGAAAGGAATTGTAGAGGGAGAAGACGGTAAGTGGTTACATTTTGACTATGTGCCGGGTGAACCTGATGTTAGATATGGCACTGCGGCAGTAACAGGTATGCTGTGTGTCATTGGTGCAGGCATCGAAGAGGACAGCATTAAAGAGTTGTTTGGACTGTAAAGAGGTAGTAGCATATGGAAATACCAGTATATTTGTTTACCGGATTTTTAGAAAGCGGTAAAACCACGTTTATTCAGGAGGCGCTGGAGGGCGATGACTTCAATGCCGGAGAAAGAACCTTGCTGCTTCTGTGTGAAGAGGGTGAGGAAGAATATCATCCGGTCAAGTTTTTCGGAACCAACGTGTTTATTGAACGGGTTGAAGAGGAAGAAGATTTAACGGAAGAGACGCTTAGCGCTTTGCAGAAAAAGCATAAGGTCGAACGGGTAATCATCGAGTATAACGGCATGTGGAGTTTGGACACGATCTACAGAAATATGCCGAAGGAGTGGATTACCTATCAGGAAATGTTTTTTGCAGATGCGCAGACTTTTTCTGTGTATAATCAGAATATGCGGCAGCTGGTCTTTGATAAACTGAAAAGCGCTGAGATGGTTGTGTTCAACCGCTGCGAAAAAGGCTTTGACAAGATGGAATTTCATAAAATTGTTCGCGGAGTTAACCGAAAGAGCCAGATCCTCTATGAATATGATAAAGACGATGTGGAGCTGGATCAGATTCCGGATCCTTTGCCTTTTGATCTCAATGCGCCGCTCATTGAGATTGCAGACAATGCCTATGCGGAGTGGTATAGAGATATCAACGAGGAGCAGGACAAGTATGACGGCAAGGTGATTACTGTAAAGGGTCGCAGCGTTCTTGGCGGCGGTATGCCGGACGACAAATTTGTCTTTGGTCGTCATGTGATGACATGCTGTGTAGAGGATATTCAGTTTGCAGGACTTGTATGCAGATGGGAAAATGCAGCAAATTTGCTGGAACACGGCGGCTGGGTAACGATTATAGCTAAAGTGAAAGTGGAAGATGATGAAACCTATGGCGAGGTGGGACCTGTGCTCTACTGCACAAAAGTGGAAGAGACAGAAGAAGCCGATCCTGAAGTAGCACAATTTTAACTGGCAAGAATTTAGGGAACAGACGCATTTGTGCTGTTCCCTTTTGGTTGCAAAAAATGGTATGATAAAAATATTTTGGAATTGTATACAAAAAACTTACATTTTCTTTCAAAAACGTGTTATAATAATAAATGAGATAGAAATAATGGAAGAAGAAAGGAGATGTGAGCCGAAATGTATAACATTGATGACCTGATTATGTATGGCACGACAGGCGTTTGCAAAGTATCGGATATTCGTAAGTCGGATTTTGCCGGTGGAGATGAGGACAGGCTGTATTATGTACTGGAGCCTCTTTATCAAAGCGGCGTCATTTATGCACCAGTAGATAATCAGAAAGTGTTTATGCGTGCGGTAATCTCCGAAGATGAAGCGAAAGATCTGATTGACAATATTCCGCAGATTCACACGGAAATTTACAAAAACAGTAGCATGCAACAGCTTACGAAGTATTATCAGTCAGTCATTGACAGCCATAAATGTATAGACTTGCTTAAACTGACCAAGTCCATACATCAAAAAAAGCTGGATGCACTTGCTCAGAATCGCCACCTTGGGCAGATTGACAAAAAATTTATGAAACGTGCAGAAGACCTTCTTTTCGGAGAGTTCGCAGCAGCGCTGGGAATTTCCAGAGATGATGTACAGGATTATATCCGAAACAGGCTAGGTGATGAGGAGCTGTAAGTAAATATAAGAAATAGATCGGAATACCAGACAATGCAAATTGTTTTGACATCCGATCTTTTTTTGACAAAAAATTTGTAAAAGTTAAATCACCTATTGACATGTTATCAAAAACGAGTATAATAATCTTGCACTACAGTTTAGAAATACTAAACTTGAAGTTTAATGTTTGTGACACAGTAAGGGAGTAGGAATATGGAGATTGGTTCCAAGATTAAAGCCCTGCGCATTGTCAATGGACTGACGCAGGAGGAACTAGCTGACAGGGCGGAGCTTTCTAAGGGCTTCATTTCTCAGCTGGAACGAGATTTGACATCTCCATCTATTGCAACACTTTCAGACATATTGCAGTGCCTGGGAGTATCTGTTTCAGAGTTTTTTGCAGAGGACAGCGATGAACAGATTGTATTTGCAGATGAAGATTATTTTGAGAAAATAGACCTTGAATTAAAGAATAAAATAGAGTGGATTATTCCAAGTGCGCAAAAGAACGTTATGGAGCCTATTCGCCTGAGCCTTGAGGCGGGCGGCCAGACATATCCTGACAATCCGCACGAGGGAGAGGAGTTTGGATTTGTACTGAAAGGTGAGATTACCATTCATATAGGAAAGAAAATCCATCAGGCAAAGGCCGGCGATTCATTTTATTATACACCAGCAAGAAAACATTATATTTCATCGAAAGCAGGCGCAGAACTGATATGGGTAAGCTCGCCGCCAAGCTTTTAAGATGTAAAGAAAGGAACTTAAATGACATCATCACTCATCGAATTAAAGCATATTTACAAGTCTTTTGAAGATACACAGGTGCTGGATGACTTCAATTTAACGGTAAATGAGAACGAATTTATCACACTGTTGGGACCTTCTGGATGTGGAAAGACTACAACGCTTCGTATTGTAGGCGGTTTTGAAAAGCCTGATGCAGGGCAGGTGTTCTTTGAAGGAAAGGATATTACCGATGTGCCGCCGAATCAGCGCCATCTGAATACTGTATTTCAGAAGTACGCGCTTTTTCCACATATGAATGTGGGACAGAATATCGCCTTTGGCCTTAAGATTAGCGGGAAGAGCGAATCGTATATTAAAGATAAAGTTGAATATGCGCTGAAACTTGTCAATCTGGACGGCTATGAGAAACGAAAAATCGATCAGCTTTCCGGCGGTCAGCAGCAGAGAATTGCTATGGCAAGAGCTATTGTCAATGAACCGAAGGTGCTTTTGCTTGATGAACCTTTGGGAGCATTGGATTTGAAATTGCGCCAGGATATGCAGTATGAGTTGATTCGCCTGAAGAATGAACTTGGCATCACCTTTATTTACGTTACTCACGATCAGGAGGAAGCCCTGACTATGAGCGATAAAGTAGTGGTAATGAACGGTGGATATATTCAGCAGATGGGTACGCCGGAAGAGATTTACAACGAGCCGGAAAATGCTTTCGTTGCAGATTTTATCGGTGACAGCAATATTATTGATGGCACAATGATGGAAGATTTTTATGTGAAGATCTGTGGTACAGTATTTCCTTGTATTGACGACGGCTTTGGCAGAAATAAGCCAGTCGATGTTGTAATCAGACCGGAGGATCTGATTATTGGAAAACCGGGTGCAGGCAGGCTAGATGGTGAAGTGACTCACAATGTATTCATTGGTGTACACTATGAAATGGAAATTGAAGCAGGCGGATTCACCTGGCTTGCACAGAATACCACCAGCTATCCGGTAGGAACTAAGGTTAGTCTGGATGTGATTCCGGAAAATATTCAAATTATGCATAAACCACAGTCCAAGGAAGAGGAGGCGATAGAAATCGATGTCTAAAAAAAGTTTTGCAACGCCATTTCTCTTGTGGATTATCTGCGGTACTGTGATTCCTTTGGCAGTTGTTGCTTATTATGGTTTTACAGACAGAAGCGGCACATTTACTTTTGCTAATTTGATTGCAATGCTGAGCGCAGAGCATGCGCAGGCGCTTTTACTGTCTCTTTTGCTGTCATTAATCAGTACTGTGATTTGCTTTGTGATCGCTTTTCCGCTGGCGCTGATTTTAAAAGGGAGCAAGCTTGGACGGCAGGGCTTTATGGTGTTCATTTTTATCTTGCCGATGTGGATGAACTTTTTACTACGAACGATGGCGTGGCAGGTAATTCTGGAAAAGGGCGGATTGATCAACGGTCTGCTGGGACTTTTACATCTGCCGCCTCTTGCGCTGATCAATACACCGGCAGCAATTGTACTGGGAATGGTTTATGATTTTCTGCCTTTTATGGTACTGCCGATCTATAATACACTGATGAAGATAGATGATCATATTATAGAAGCTGCTTACGATCTTGGAGCGACCAAGCGGAAGGTACTGACAGATATCCTGCTGCCTCTCAGCATTCCGGGTATTGCCAGCGGTGTTACCATGGTGTTTGTACCGTCCCTGACCACTTTTGTAATCTCCAACATGCTGGGCGGAGGGAAAATCAATCTGATTGGAAATATCATCGAGCAGGAATTTACGACAAGTTCCAACTGGAATCTGGGCTCGGGCCTGTCTCTTGTCATGATGGTATTTATTGTTATCAGCATGGCAGCGCTCTCTAAATTAGACAAAAATGGGGAGGGGACGCTGATATGAAAAAACTTGGAAAAAGCATTTATCTGATCCTCGTTCTGCTGTTTTTGTATCTGCCAATTCTGATCCTGATGTTTTTTTCCTTCAACGAGAGCAAGTCTATGTCTCTGTGGACGGGCTTTTCTTTGAAATGGTACAAGGAAATGCTGTCAAATACCATGATTATGGAAGCAATCTGGAACACATTCACGATTGCGCTGGCAGCTGCCGCCATAGCAACCCTCATCGGGACTGCTGCATGTATCGGGATTATGGCGATGAAAAAGCGCTCAGAAAATGTAATCATGGCGCTGAACAATATTCCTCTGCTCAATGCAGATATTGTTACAGGTATTTCTCTGATGATGGCATTTATTGCCTTCGGTATTTCACTGAGCTGGGGTACAGTACTGCTTGCGCATATCACTTTCAGCATTCCTTATGTGATTCTGTCGGTGATGCCAAAATTTAAACAGATTTCTGGAAATACTTATGAAGCTGCACTGGATCTTGGAGCAACGCCGCTTTATGCGTTTTATAAAGTCGTTCTTCCTGATATTAGACCGGGCATTGTCAGCGGATTTCTGCTGGCGTTCACCATGTCTGTAGATGATTTTGTAATTACACACTTTACAAGAGGCGCTGGCATTAATACGATTTCGACTTTGATTTATAGCCAGGTGAAAGTAGGAATCAGACCGACACTTTTTGCACTGTCTACAGTTATTTTTGTTACCGTGCTGCTGGTTTTGACTACTTCCAATGTTGCGTCGGCCAAGGCAGGCGGAAAGACGAAAAAGCGTATTATGGCAGTGCTGACAGCGCTGGTGATTTGTTTGCTTTGCGGAACTCTTTATCTCAGCGGTTCCACAGGAGGCAACACCGGAAAGGAAGTCCATGTCTATGCTTTTGGAGATTATATTGATCCTGCGCTCATTAAAGAATTTGAACAGGAAACAGGGATATCTGTGGTCATGGACACTTTTGACACAGCAGAGGAAATGTATCCTGTCATAAAAAATGGTTCGGTTAATTACGATGTGATTTGTGTTTCCGATTATATGATTGAAAAACTTATCAGCGAGGATTTGCTTGCAGAAGTAGATTATTCTTCGATTCCAAATATCTCTAATTTGGAGAAAAAATATCTGCAGCTTGCGGAGTCTTTCGATTCGGGAAATAAATATGCGGTTCCTCATACATGGGGCACGCTGGGAATTTTATACGATACGGATAAAATTCCTGAGGGAGAGATCACTTCCTGGAATGATCTTTGGAAGACGGAATATGCGGGCAGAATTGTTATGCCTGATAGTATGCGTGACACTATGGGAATTGCGTTGAAAGCAAAGGGATATTCGTTAAATACTGTCAGCGAGGCGGAACTTTCTGAAGCAGCAGCTTATCTGACAGAGCAAAAATCTCTGGTATACAAATATGCCAATGATTCGGCGAGGGATATGATTCTCGGCGGATCTGCGGATATTGCAGTCATCTGGAATGGTGAAGTTTTGTATTGTCGCGAAGAAAAAGAAAATTTAGCTTATGTCGTTCCAAAAGAAGGCAGTGAGTATTTTACCGATGCCTGGGCGATTCCGAAAGCTGCGAAAAATCGGGATAGTGCCCACGCCTGGATCAATTTTATGCTGGAAAAGGAAACGGCGATGATAAACTTCGATTATTTGACATACTCAATTCCAAATATCAGTGTTATAGATAGTGTTAAGGGTGATTCGGACAAGATGGATATCCTGTTTCCGGATGAAATAGTGCTGAAACAGTGTGAGTCTCTTAGAAATCTTGGCGCAGAAGCGGACGATTTGTTCACCAAATACTGGAAGAAATTTAAGTCGTAGGATTTCCTCCCTGCGCCTTAGAAAAAACCGCAGATCAGAAGGTCTCAGAAATTCCTGAGTCTTCCGGTTTGCGGTTTTTATTAAGAGGGCAGGATTTGACTTTTTTCCTCAAAAAAAGTACAATATAATGCAAAGTAATTTTTGAAAAGAGGACGAGGATGTCTAAGAATTATAAAAAGAAACGCGGTGACCGCAAGGATGGAAGATGGCTGAGAGAGCTGGATTCCCTTCATGGTATCATGCCATATATCTATCCCAATCGTGCGGATAACGAGGCTTACATCTGTGAGCGAATTGATTTAACCAATGTGAATGCCTATATGGAAAAGAAAAACGCCGAGAACCCTGAAATGAAGTATAAACTATTTCAGGTTCTTATTGCTGCTTTTGTCAAGACTGTAACGCTCAGACCGAACATGAATCGCTTCATCAAGGGCGGCAGAATTTTTCAGAGAGATGATTTGACGGCTGCTTTTGTGGTAAAGAAGGAGTTTTCTGACGACGGCGGGGAAGCCCTCGCTTATCTGTCTTTTGATGAGGATACCACCATTGAAATTGTTAGAGAAAAGGTCTATGATATTATTAATCGATACAGAGGAAGCAGTGAAAAAGCGGCGGAAACCGATAATACGACAGGCGCTATGGATATGCTGATGAAACTGCCAAGACCTGTACTTCGCTTTGTCATGTGGATTTTGCACAAGTTGGATTACTATGGGAAAGTGCCTGATGCGCTGATCAAGGAAGACCCCAATTTTGCGACAGTCTTTATGACGAATCTGGGGTCTATTGGACTGAAGTCAGGCTACCATCACCTGTCAAACTGGGGTACCAATTCCATTTTCGTGGTGCTGGGTGAGAAAAAGATAGTAGATGGCAGAGAGATCATTGATATTGGTTTAACTTTGGATGAGCGAATCGCTGATGGCTACTACTATTCTAAAACTGTGAAACTGCTGAAATATTTATTGCAGAATCCGGAGCTTCTGGAGACTGCAGCAAGGGAGGAAGTAGATTATGACAACTGAGTTAAAAGCGCCTTGGATTAAAAATTTAGGCGGTGTGCCGGCAAGCTTGACCTATCGCCAGTGTTCCATGTACGAAATGGTGGAAGCTGTTGCCGAGAAGTATCCGGATTACATTGCCTATGATTTTATGGGAAGCAAGACTACATATAAAACTTTTATCAAGGAAATCAATGATTGTGCAAGAGCTTTGAAAGCCATTGGTGTGCAGGAGGGAGAGTCCGTTACAATTTGTATGCCTAATGCGCCTCAAACCATGATAATGTTCTATGCGGTAAATCTGGTAGGCGCTATCGCCAACATGGTACATCCTCTTTCCAGCGAAAAGGAAATTGAATTTACCATTAGAGAATCAGGAAGTGCAGTCTGCCTAACACTGGATCAGATGTACGGTAAGTTTGCAAACATCAGACAGAATGTACCGCTGCGCAGTCTGATTATCACCAGTGTAAAGGATGTGCTCAGCCCGATTAAAAAGAAGGGCTATTATCTTATGGAAGGTCGCAAAATCAAAGTGCCTAAGGATGCTGTGATTATCTGGTGGGAGAATTTTTTGAAAAACGGTAAGGGCTACAAGGCGCCGTATGAACGGCAGCGCGTGGGAGAAGATCCTGCGGTTATTCTTTATAGCGGCGGCACCACTGGCACTATGAAGGGAATTCTCTTATCCAATCTGAATTTTAATGCTTTGGCGGCACAGATTTTGGCAACCAATAAAATGTTTAAGCCTGGTGACAAGATGCTGGCAGTTATGCCGATGTTTCACGGTTTTGGTCTTGGTGTAAGCATCCATTCTATGGTAGCTAACGGCGGCAGATGCATTCTGATTCCGCGCTTTACGCCGGAAAGTTACGCTAAGCTGATCAAAAAGCACCAGCCTAATTTCATCGCAGGGGTGCCTACCCTCTATGAGGCGCTGCTTCGCCTGCCGACTTTAGATAAGGTGAATCTGGCATGTCTGAAAGGCGTGTTCAGCGGCGGAGATTCTCTGTCGGTAGAATTGAAAAAGCGGTTTGACGCATTTTTAAAATCTCATGGTGCCCATATCGTTGTCAGAGAAGGCTACGGCACTACTGAATGTGTTACTGCAAGCTGTCTGACACCGGTACATATGGAAAAAGAGGGAAGCATTGGCTTGCCATTTCCGGATACCTACTATAAAATCGTTAAAGTGGGAACGACGGAGGAAGTGCCTTACGGAGAAGAAGGTGAAATCTGCCTTTGCGGACCTACGGTTATGATGGAATATATCAATCACCCGGAGGAGACAGTAGATACGCTGAAGACTCACGAGGATGGTCACACTTGGCTGCATACCGGGGATTTGGGCATGATGGATGAAGACGGGTTTGTGTATTTCCGTCAGAGAATTAAGCGCATGATCGTTACCAGTGGATACAATGTATATCCATCTCAAATCGAAAATGTGCTGGACGCTCATGACGCGGTACATATGAGCTGCGTTATCGGTGTGCCTGACCCGTTGAAAATGCAGAAAGTAATCGCTTTTGTTATGCTGAAACCGGGTTTTTCGCCGAGTGAAGAAACCAAGATCAGCATTATGAAGCATCTTGAAAAGAATGTAGCAAAATACGCAATGCCAAAGCGTATCGAATTTCGGGATATGCTGCCGACGACACTGGTTGGAAAAGTAGCATATCGGAAGTTAGAAGAAGAAATGGCAGGGAAAGAAATATAAGAACGTTTATATACGATATATATAAGGGCGAAGGGCAGTCTCAAAAGAAATCATTTCTTTGAGACTGCCCTTCGCGTTTATAGAAAGCGTTAGTTAATTGCTCGTTAATTGTAAGTTCTGTATGCCTGATTAGACCATTTGGAATAATAAGTGATACCATCAATGGTACGCACGCCGCGAATTCTGAAATAGTAGCGGGTGCCTTTTGTTAGGCTTTTAGTATTTTTGTAAGTCAGTACAGTACCTCTGGCTGTCTTAAAGAAAGGGGTACTGTCATAGGTCCCCGACTTTGTGGATCTATAGATTTCGTAATAGTCCATCTTGTATCCTGCAGATTTTTCCCAGTTGATGCGGATAAAACCGCTGCCCAATTCAGATTTTGCTGTTATCGTGGTTGCTTGAACCCCCGCAATCAGCTTCTCGTTTGAATTCGTATTTGCCGGAGCTTGATAGGTCCTGTATGCTTGATTGGACCACTGCGTGTAGTATTTTTTACCATCGATGGTGCGTACACCTCGGATCCTATAGTAATACTTGGTACCATTAGTCAAGCTTTTTGTATTCTTGTAAGTGACAGCAGTACCAGACGTAGTAGTGTAGAAAGGTGTGTTGCTGTAGCTTCCGGATGTTGTGCTTCTATATACTTCGTAGTAATCTACCTTATAGCCTGCGGATTTGGTCCAGTTTAGCTGGATAAATCCACTGCCTAAAGCAGAACTTGCTTTGATTGTCGTATTTTCGACGCCTGCAATTGTGCCATTTGCAGCAGGAGGCTGCGGTGTAACCGGATCTTCTGGCTGAGCGGCAGCGGTTACTTTTATATTGACCTGCCTGGTTGCTTTTTCGTAGTTGTTGGTTTCCGCGCAGGTTACGGTAATGACCGCTGTACCGGTGCCTCCTTTTAGGGAAACTTTACCTGTATTGCTGACTGTAGCGATGGAAGTATCACTGGATTTGTAGGTCAGCTTTCCATCGCTGTCGCACTTGGTGTTGATGGTGAAATCATCTCTGTCAGTGGTCCGGTTATAGGTGGTGTATCCGGTAAACTTTGGAGTCGCTTTTTTGATTTTAAAGGTCTTGGTTAAGGTGCCGTGATAGTTTCTTTTTCCTGTAATTTTCGCTGTTGCTGTGCCTGCGTTCTTGTTGTTGGAATAGGAAACGGAGTAATCACAGGTTTTAAGCGTAGTGCCTTTGTACTGAACTTTTACAGTTGGCTTTTTTGCGCTGCCGCTGTAGGTTACATCGGCAATACTGCCGACAGTGCCGCCGTCTGCAATATCGGTGGTAGTAATGGTAAATGGAACCATTTTTACGTTGGAATACTTGCCGATACCTTCAATGCGTGCATAAGCAGTGCCAGCCAATACGTTTTTGATGTAATTGACTTTATAGTCGACTCCTTTCGTCAATTTTGTGCCGTTGTAGGTAACGGAGACTGAAGGGTATTTTCTGTATTTTGTATATTCGTAGGACGTTTTTCCGAGAGAAACGGAAGCGTTTTTTATGGATTTCGTGCCAGATTTTGTTTCTTCGGCATTATTATCATAGTACCAGAAGTTGCAGTCCACCCGACCGCTGATACCGGTGATGCTTCCGCTGGAAGTGTACTGCCAGTATTCGTAAGGTCTTTCGTAGCTATTGTCAGTTGAGTACTGTGCCAGCCATACTTTGAATTTATTGTCAATTAGATTCATGTTTATTTTGTTGCTGCTGGGACTTCCGTAGGGGGAGGTGATGGCGCGATAAGAGTAAAACATGGACTCATAGTCGGAGTTCTTTTTTATGTAGTTTAGAAAAGCAAGGGAGTTGGTCGCAGCCTTGTCCTTTCTGGTGGAAGAGGACCAGCTGTTATATGCACTGGTGAGTCTGCTACCAGAAGGCATCTCAAAGTCATAAGCAACTGGTAAATCCAATTCTCTGCCGTCCAGCACATCCAGCACATACTTGGCTTCCTTCTGTGCTTCTGTCGGGGAAGTTGCTGTGGAATAGTAGTATACGCCGACCATGATATCGTTGGCACGGGCTTCTTTATAGTTGTATTCAAAATATGAGTCAGTGTTAGTGCGGTGAGGTGAGGCAAGATAAGAAAAACCGACGCGAATGTAGGCGTAGTCGATACCTTGTCTTTTCACCTTGGCCCAGTCAATCTGCTGCTGATACTCGGATACATCAATGCCGTCGATGACCAGGGTGTTTCCGAATTTGGAAGCATGGGAATAACCGCCGGAATCCACAACGGCGCTGCTGGCAGAGGCGACTATGCAGGTGGCAAAGAGAGCGGCAATGGATAAAACCGCAGTTAATAGTAGTTTTTTTGTATTCATTTCATCTCTCCTAAAATTATAATTTTACTATGCCCTTCTATCTTAACAAATTTGTCCGAATTTGTCGACAGCATGAGTAGAATTTTCACATAGACTTCTTGAAAACTTCATGAAAATGGTTTATTATCAAGATATTATGTTGGGTTATGTTACCATAGAGAAAAATGAATTGAAGGTGCGGGATTATACCCTGTACCAGGGCTATTACTGCGGTATCTGTAAATCCATAGCCAGAAGAATTGGCCAGATTCCAAGGCTTGGGCTCAGCTATGACGCAGTATTTCTTGCACTGGTTTTGGCGGGCTTTGAAGATACAAAAGATACGCCAAAACTGGAGCATTGTATCACTCACCCCATAGAGAAAAAACCTGTGATTTACGATAATGCTGCTATTGACTATGGAGCGGACGTTATGGTAATTTTAACGTATCATAAATTTTTAGACGACTGGAAAGACGAAAAAAGTGTTGCAGGCTTTGCGGGAAAAACCGCTTTGCGCCATGCCTACAAGAAACTAGAAAAGCGTTATCAGAACCTTTGTACAAACGTTGAGAAAGCACTGACAAAGCTATCTTTGTTGGAGGAGGGAAAGTCAACCTCTGTAGACCAGACCGCGGAGGCTTTTTCTGATTTGATGGAAGTGCTGTTTACCGGATTTTTGGAGGGAAGTTCTCTATCCGCGAAAGAAGAGAAGCAGACCAGAGTGCTTGCCCAGCTGGGTCGTGCGCTGGGGCGGTGGATTTATATCATAGATGCATTGGATGACTATGAAAAGGATATGGAAAAAGGCTGCTATAATCCTCTGATTTACAGAAAAAATCACCTTGATGGCATGGACACTTTGCTATATCAATGTCTGGGGGAAATTGCGATGACATATGACTTACTGGAACTAAAGCAAAATACAGAGATTGTCGAAAATATTATTTTTATGGGACTGCGCGCACGCACAGACCAGATTCTTAGAGAAAGGATAGATACAGATGAGCAATCCATATGAAGTACTGGGCGTTTCACAGAACGCTTCAGATGAAGAAATCAAAGCGGCGTATAAAGCGCTTGTAAAAAAATATCATCCGGATAAATATCAGAACAATCCCCTTGCAGATTTAGCAGAGGAGAAGCTGCAGGAGATTAATGAGGCGTATGATGTGCTGATGAAGGGAAGAGCCGGCGGTGGCTCTGGTAGCTGGTCCGGCACATGGGCTTCAGATTCTGGCAGGGGGTATGCAGGTGGCTCAAATAGCCGTGCTTCTGGCAGCAGTGATTATTATGCAGTTCGCCAGGCCATTGACCGAGGTGATTTTATAGGAGCGGAACAAATGCTGATTCATGCACCTATGCGAGATGCTGAGTGGTTTTTCTTAAGTGGAGTGCTATCTTATCGGAAAGGCTGGATTGATGATGGAATCAGCAATTTGCGCCAGGCTATTGATATGGATCCAAATAATTTTGAATATCAGAGAGTTTATCAGCAGATGATAGCGCAGGGAAGTATGTATAAAAACCGTTCTGACGGGCAGGGATATAATCGAAGTGATGACTGCTGCGCAAATTGCTGCACATTTTATTGCCTTACGACCTGGTGCTCACCTTGCTGGTAAAAAATGGAATTTTATTAAGCCTTAAGAGAACATTTACAGGGGTTATTTTCCAGTATTTTTAGCCATTTGTAAGGGGAAGAATCTAAATTGCAGAACTTTGAGGATCTCACTCCAAGAGACTGGTAGACAGTATAATTGTGTGCTATGATGAAGTCACCAATTTAGCAGACGAGAAATTGGCGCCAATCTATAATCGTCTCAACCAAATTGAAGAGCGTCTTGTTAGAATATAAACCTAAAAAGCTGACTTGCTGAAGAAGGCGCCTTGCGGCATACCTTTCCGGCAGATCAGCTTTTTCGTTTATTAGGCGATTAAATAATATGAATATAATCTTTCAGTTCTTTTTCCATCTCAACACGGTGGTGTGCAGTGTAAATACCAGGAATGCCACCGGTATGCAGCATGATGACATTTTCGCCATGCGCGATTGTGCCTTTTTTTATCATATCCAAAATGCCTGCAAAGGTTTTTCCTGTATAGCAAGGATCTAAGATTACGGCTTCTTTGCGCCCCATGTAATAAATGGCTTCGCGCACTTCCTTAACCGGGTTATTGTAAGCACCGCAGTCGTATTCAGTCGTGATATCAAAATCAGATTTGTTCATTTCCTTTGGCAGATTGAAAAGAGTTTTCATACGATCATAGTAATCAGCCGCCATGGCGTAGATATCTTTCTTTGGAGAAATGCTGATACCAGTTAGCCGAAGGGGCAATCCTTCGTTTTTGATGGCACAGGCAAGACCCATGTAAGTACCCATGCTACCTACAGTAGAAATCAGACGAACGTCAGAAAGCTGCATTTCTTCTACCTGTGCAGCCAGCTCTAAAGCACAGTCATAGTAACCTAACGCACCGATTTCGTTAGAGCCGCCAACCGGAATAAAGTAGACTTTTTCACCCTTTGCCTCCCACTCTTCTGTCACTTTTTTAACTGTTGCTGCCTCAAGCTCGTCTGCGGTATGTACGCCGTCGTCCTGCACCAGATAAACAGGACAGCCCATGATACCGTCAAGAAGAAGATTAGCTGATATTTCGCCTGGATAAGGGTCAACGGCTACGATGGCAGCTTTAAGACCGTATTTTGCAGCGACAGCAGCAGTTAGTCTGCCGTGATTGGTCTGTGCGCCGCCGACGGTCAGCAGCATAGTCGCATCCTGGTCCAATGCATCTTTTACCAGATATTCCAGCTTACGTAGCTTATTGCCGCCGGTACCGAAATTGGTCAAATCGTCTCTTTTCAGATAAAAATTGACGCCTAGTTCTTTTGAAATATTTTCGAGATAGGTTATCGGGGTTGGTGAATTGAGAAAATGTAATTTCTCACGTCCTAAAGTCATATAAAATCCTCCTGTTCATTTACTGAAAGATATTGTATCACATATTTGAAAGAAAAAACAGGGGGAAAAGCTTGTATATTTATGAATTATCTAGTATAATAATGAGGGCTGAGCAACGATGTGTATAAGAAGTGAAGGAGGAATACAATTTGGCAAGCTTATGGGGTGGCAGATTTGAAAAGGAAATGGATGAAATTGTAAAGGTGTTCAATGCATCTATCGGATTTGATCAAAGAATGTATAACGAAGATATAGACGGCAGTATTGCGCATGTAACAATGCTTGCGGCGCAGGGGATTGTCACAAAAGAAGAGAGTGGGAAAATTATCGCAGGTCTTGAAACCATACGTGAAAAAATTAGAAGCGGTGAAATTATATTTAACGTAGAAGATGAAGATATTCATATGGGAATTGAAAGCCGGCTGATTGCTGAGATTGGCGATGTGGGTAAGAAACTGCACACAGCTAGAAGCAGAAATGACCAGTGCCAAGTCGATGGCAGAATGTATCTAAAGAAAGAAATTGGAGAGATTCTGGACAGACTCTATTATCTGGAAGAAGTAATTTTGGAAAAAGCTGAGAAATATGCGGATTGTTTGACCGTGGGATTTACCCATATTCAGCATGCGCAGCCAATTACCTTAGGATTTGTGTTCATGGCGTATTTCCAGATGTTTAAAAGAGATATCGAAAGGCTTCATGATACTTACCACAGAATGAACTTGTGTCCTTTAGGAGCAGGTGCTCTTGCAGGGACGACTCTTCCCATTGACAGGCATAAAACCGCGAAGCTTTTGGGTTTTGCAGCGCCAACAGAAAATGCCATGGACAGTGTCAGCGATCGGGACTACAGTATTGAATTTTTAAGCGATGCGTCCATTTCCATGATGCATCTATCCAGATGGGCGGAAGAGTTTGTATGGTGGAACTCTCAGGAGTTCAGTTTTATTGATATCGATGACAGTTACTGTACAGGCAGCAGCATTATGCCGCAGAAAAAGAACCCGGATATGGCGGAACTGCTTCGCGGAAAAGTGGGCAGAGTCTATGGAGATTTGATGCAGCTTCTGACCGTGATGAAGGGGACGCCTCTTGCCTATAACAAGGATTTTCAGGAGGATAAGGAAAGCCTCTTTGACGCGGTAGACACATGGAAGGCCAGCATTACCATCTTTGCTAATATGCTGGAAAAGACGGAGTTCAGATTGGATCAGATTGAGGCGCAGATGGCAAAGGGATTCCTAAACGCTACCGATATTGCGGAGCATTTCGTTAAGCAAAACATTCCATTCAGAGAAGCACACGAAATTGTTGGGCGCATGGTGAAAGTCTGTGAGGTTAATGGTTGTCAGCTTGAGGATTTAACCGATGAACAGCTCAGCGAAATCGACGGCAGAATTTCGAAGAAATCCCTTGGCGATATCAGTATTAAGGCCTGCGTCGACGCCAGAATTTCTTTTGGTGGGACAGCGCCGTCAGAGGTCAGAAGACAGATTGCAGCGGGAAGGGCATTCCTTGAAAGTTTAAAATAAGTAGTAATAGATAAAAAAAGGTTTAAAAGAACGAGAATTTGGGAAATCTCGTTCTTTTGCACGTTTTGAGAGAGGATTACAACAGATATAGTTTTATAATGCGGTCAATATAATCGGCATTCAGACTGCCGTCAGCTTGATCAAAGGTAATAATCAGATTATCCCAAAGGTTAATGCCTGCATTGTGGTAGTCCTGCAGCTTAAAAAATATCTTGCGCACATATTCTTCATCGTCGATTTTTCCAAAATGTTCCCAGAGGAATATTTTTTTATCGTGGGGACGCTCTATGAGAAAATCAGGATAATATTTAAAACCGTTTACTGTGTATTCAACCTCATATTTGAAACGAAATTGGTAAGAGGTCAGTATGGAAGCAATAAGTGTCTCGGATTTAGAGCGGTAATAGACACCCTGATAAAGATGTTTTTTATCCTGCTTCCAGCCAGTATTCTGCTCAGCGGCAAAGTTGTGCCAGTCGTTCTCAAGAGGGATAATTGGCTGGTAAGTATTTAACAATTTTTTTAACAGGGGAATATCAATTTGTAGAGAGCGAAGTTGCTGCAGGAGTGCTTTTTTACTTTTGTATTGCTGGTATAATTCAGGGCTGTTTTTCAAACTGACAAGTGCAGTGCCGGTATCTATGTAATAGTATTCTTTTCCCTTGCTGCTTTTCTTTACTAGATTTCCCATAGGAAGGTCAGATAATTGATTTTTACAGTATTGCTGCTGCCTTTTTAGAAAATCAAGTTGTGCGGTAGCTGTATCGACGAAATTCATTTTTGAATCATCTCCTTTCATGTGCAGGTATGTCGTGTAATTGTCTTCCAGTTTTCAGCTTTTTAGAAGAAGGTTTTCAAAAGTACCCAAAAAGGTTTCTTTTTGCGAATGAAATCGGGATTTTGAAAACCGATTGGAGAAAATCTGAAAACTGGTAAAAAACGGTTTCAAACTGGAACGGACATACCGTAATTTAATCCGATTATACCATGAATAAAATGTAAAATGCAATAAAAATTTACAAAAAATAGAAATTGATATAAAAAATAGAATTAAATTGCCGGAATCCTCAAAACCATTTCTTCTTTCGAAAGAAAATCAAAAGACCTACGACCAGTCCTAATGATAGAGAAACCACAAAAGGGTAGCCATAGGACCACTGATATTCGGGCAGAGAGAAGTTCATACCGTACCAAGCAGCAATCAGGGAAAGAGGAAGGAAAATTGACGTGACTACAGTGAAAACTTTCATGATGTTATTCTGCTCAATATCGATTTGGGACTGATAGGCCTCCCGCACCGATTCCAAATAAGTCTGCAGATGAAAGGTGAACTCCAAAAGACGGTCAAATTTTTTGTCAATATAGGCAAAGCTGGAATCTACCGCACATAGCGCATCTGTGAGAAATTCCATCTGTTCATAATAGCGCTTAACCTTGATTAAATCCTTGCGGACTTTGACGATGTCGGAAATGCCATCCTTTCCTGGTGTGCTATCCATGAGCAGCTTATCCTCAAGGGAAATGATCAGGTTTTCCAGAGATTCCAGCTTGTGTACATCGCTTGCAGTCATTTCCAGCAGAAATTCGTGAAGCTGCAAAACTCCGTCAAAAGGGGTATCTATGTTTTGTGCAAATTCACAAATTGCAGTGCTGTCGCTGGCAATGAGCAGATGATTTTTGTCCGCGAAGATGGTGACCTTCTTTCCATCCATCCAGTAGAAGGTCAGAAAATATGTCCGTTCTGAAAGTACTGTAAAAAAACTGCGGCTATCATCTAAACGGCGGATGATGTCATCATTCACATATTCTTTTAACGTTGAGACATCCTTTTCTTCTAAAATTTTAATCATCGTGCACCTCTTTCAGTATAAAAGACGGCAGGGTTTAGAATCTGCCGTCAATAGTATGTGCAACTTTTCTTTATTTATAAATTCTTGCGACTCTGTGTCCCAGCGTGCCGTACAAAAACTCAAAGGTATTTTCGCAGAACTGTTCCATCTCCCACGTTGTAATCTGCTCATCGCCGTCGCGTCCCACCATGATTACTTTATCCCCGATCTCACAAGGAATACCTGTTACATCGATAAAAGCTTGATCCATACAGCAGCCGAGGAATCGTGTGCGGCGGCCATTTACCAGGACGGGTCCTTGTTTTCTCATCCAGGCAGGATAAAATCCATCGGCGAATCCTACTGAAAGTGTAGCAATTTTCATCGGTTCGCTGGCAATGAATGCGCGGCTGTAACCTACACTGTCGCCCGTATCAATCTGGTGTACGTTGGTGATATAGGTGCCGATTTCTACAGGTTCTGTAAGGCCTAGAGGCTCTCTGCCGTCTTCCATGGCCATATGCCCTAGAATCGAAGTACAGGAACGGACATGGGTGCTGTAGTCTATAGCTTCCCTGTACCATGAAGTAGCAGCGGAATTGCAGCAATGCACGTACTGCAGCGAAAAGCCAGCCGCCTTTATTTGAGAAACCCCTTCCTGAAAGCGTGCAAACTGTTCCAAAGTGAAGGGATCATAATAATCGGCAGTCGAAGATACAAAGTGGGTATAAGCGCCGACTACTTCAATGTTGTCAAAAGATTTTACCAAATTCAAAAGATTTTCCAAATTTTGACCAGGTTTTACGCCGAGCCGGTTCATGCCGGTGTTAATTTTGATATGGACTTTGGTCTTTTTTCTTGCTTCGCCAGAAAGAGCATTGAGCCGGCGGGCGGTGACTTCTTCAAAGAGTGGAATCTGCAAATCGTATTCGATTGCACCGTGGAGAAGATGCTGTGGGATGCCGCCAACGATGAGAATCTCGCAGGAAAGACCTGCATGTCTGAGCTCTACAGACTCGTGCATCGCTGAGTTTGCAATCAGTTTAGCACCGCAGCGCTCTACAAAAAGTTTTGCCATAGGTACAAGACCAAAACCGTAGCAGTTGCCTTTGACGACAGGGATAATATCCGTATCAGGACCGATGTGTTTTTTTACAATCTTATAATTGTTCACAACAGTGTCCATATCTACTTTAAAGTAGGAGTTATAGTAGTTGTTTTCCATAAGGATGCCTCCTTATTCGTTCAGATGCAGATAATTGATATGGGAAACGGTAATATTGTCTGCTTTGCGACAGCGCTGCCCCAGAATGCGAACCTTTCCCAAAGCAAATAAACATGCGTCCTTGTATGGCATCTTTTCGTCAAGCTCAAACTTTCGCCACTGCGCTTTTTCAAAGCCGGTCAGAAGGAATGAAGTCTTGGGGCAGAGATGTACGATGCAGTCTGCCGGAAGCGTTTCATCCAGTTTTCTCAAGAACGGAACAGTGAAGTTTTCTGTGATTTGCTTTGCAAATTTTGGACCGAGTATATTCAGACTTCCCGGAGAATCGGTATAGTAGATGATGCGGCAGCCGGCATCGTAAGCCGCCAGCGCAAAATCTACAAGTCCATCAGAAACTTTCGTGAAGAACTGATCCATGACTTCCGGCTTTTTTCGCCAGCCCATAAGTATTTTCATTAGATCACTGACGCCGTTGATGATGGTAACTGGTCCGTGAAGCTCCACCGTTGCATTGCCGCCGGCTTCATTGATCGCTTTGACTGCTTTCAGGGTTTCGCTGATTCGTCTGCTGGTAATGTCCATAGGAGAAAGGTTTGCAAGCTCATCGATTTTTGTGACAATATCGGTGTCCTTGCGGGGGCCCAGTGGGGAATCGTCAAACTTAATTTTTGCGCCCATGCTTTCAGCCTCAAGAACTGGGTCAAAGGGCAGCACTGCATTTTCGCCTGCCAGGGCGGCGATTGCTTCTGCGCTAAAATATGCCTCAGGAAGAGAAAGTCCCTTTGCTGCAGCTTCTTCCTTTGACATGCCGATGTACTCTGCGTATTTACAGCTGTAATCGATTAGTTTTGCCATTGCTTGTTACCTCCTTTATAAAAATCCCGGCAAACAAGGCTTTCTTGCCGGCCGGGGATTTTATGCGTCGTGGATAAGAATATTTTATACGAATACAATCTGTACGTTTTTACAGTTGGTCAGATATACGATAGAAGCGTAGTTGATGCCGAAGGATACGATATCGCCAGGCTTCAGATTTCTTTCTGCATCTTCAATATCTAAGATAGTGTGGTCGGAGGAAGCGCCGATAACCTCAACACCTTTATCTTTCGGGAAGATTTCATCGATACTGCCGTAATCAACCTTGCCGATACCAAGAAGAGCTCTTTTTCTGATGCCTCTGTCAACGTATTCAGGCGTATGTCCGAAAGCATCGATGGAAATTTTGCCAACCGGGTGGGAAGGTTTGTCCTTGACTTCGATGACTTCAGCTTTTAGCGTATAAGTGTCCTGGTGCATCCAGCTCATGTCGTAACCGTAGAATACATCCAAATCTCTTGCGAGAAGAATACCTTCGCCGACTCTGAGCAGATTGATTCTCTTTGGCATGTCGTGATTGATAATTCTAGGCAGGCTTGTAGTAGCGCCGCCGGAGATGTATTCCAGCTGTCTGCCGATTTTGCCTTCGATTCTTTCTGCGATAGCAACCAGTTCGTCCAGTTTGTCAGCTGTTGCTTCGATGGAGCCGTAGCAGCCCAGATTGGTGCCAACGCCACCTAGTTCCAGATTCTTAAGCTCATTTTCTACCATGACAGCAACATCAACCATTTCGTCCTTGTCCCAGAATCCTTCACGAAGGTCTCCAAGGTCAGCCATCAGAATGACTTTGTGCATCTTGTTCTGCTTTGCAGCTTCTTCGTTCAAAGCTTTCAGTACGGAGACCTCACTGTTTAAGCTGACATCGCAAAGTCTTACAACTTCTGGAAGTTCGCTGAGCATAGGAACACGCAGCAGCAGCATTGGAAGATCAATACCGCAGTCAATAGCGTCTTCAATCTGCTCCAGTCTGGAGGAAGCGATTAGCTTTGCACCGCCTTCAGCAAACATTTTAGCACATTCAGGAATACCTGTTGTTCCTTTGATAACGCCGGCAATGTCAATACCAAAAGGTTTGCACTTTTCAACGACTGCGGCTACATTTTCTTTTAGATACTGTAAGTTGATTTCAACTCTCGGATAAATTTGTTTTACCATGGTGTTCTCCTTTTTTATAAGCTCATATCTTCATTTTCTATTCTAATGGACCTATTTTACCATGGAAAAAGTGGGGAAGTCCATATATAAAGATTATTTCCTTTGGTATTTTTTTGAGGAAAAATTAAGTCTAAGACAGGAAAACAGACTTTGTCTGATAATTGACAATGTGTGATAAATGTTGATAAATCAGGGAGGAAGGACATGCAGCAGCACTGTATAAAAAGGCTATATTGAAATGGCAATTTTTTTTCTAAAATATCTGAAAAAAGACCTAAAATGATATTCAGAAATTATGTATAATTTAATAGATAAACAAAGTATGAAAGGCGAAGGAAAAAGAATGAACAAATTTACATTTGACAACATGCCCCAGCTTAGAGTACTGAGCAACGAGCAGGTAAAAGAAATGCATGAAAAGGCATTATATGTGTTGGAAAATTTAGGAATCATTTTTGCTTATGACGAGGCACTTGATTTACTTGAGGGAGCAGGCTGCGAAGTAGACAGAACAACGCAGAAAGTTAAGTTCCCGAGAGAAGTAGTCGAGAATGCAATCAAATCTGCGCCGAGCACTTTTGATTTATATGACAGAAACGGCGAATTTTACTGCACATTCGGCGATGGCAAGACCCGTTTTAATCCGGGAAGCAGTGCCGGCAACGTACTGGAAAGCGACGGCGAGACTGTTAGACTATCCGGCGTAAAGGATCTGAAACTTTTGACGAAAGTTGCACAGAGCCTGCCGCACATCGACTTTGTATCTTCTTCTATCGTTTGTGAGGAGGCGCCGGGAGAGCTTGGATCTCAGTATCTGTATTACACCGAAATGCAGAATTCTATCAAACCGATTATCGGCGGTTCTACTGATGCAGAAGGCGTACCTAGAACCTTCAAGCTGTTAAAGGCTGTTTTAGGGTCGGAAGATGCAGTTAGAACCAAACCGTATACACTCTTCGATATCTGCGTGACATCTCCGCTGAAGTGGTCCCATATCGGAGCAAGAAATATCATCGACTGTGTCAGAATGGACATCCCTATTAATCTGATTTCTGCACAGATTGCAGGCGCAACTGGTCCAATTACCCTGGCAGGCTGCATCCTGAACCACACCGTAGAAATTCTGGCAGGTCTGGTACTTGCACAGGTTACTAAACCGGGACATCCTGTTTCCTACGGCGGTGCACCTTGCATCTTCAACATGAAGACCATGTACACCCCGATGGAATCCATGGAATGCAGCATGGTAATGGCAGGCTATGCGCAGATGGGTCACTACTACGGACTTCCGGTACATACTTATGCTGCAATGTCTGATGCAAAGATTGTAGACTATCAGGCAGGCAGTGAATCTGCAAGATCCGGCCTCATGGCTATGATGGCAGGCGTGTCTAACGTATCCGGTCCGGGCGGACTGAACGTTATTGCTGAAATGTCCATCGAAAAGCTGGTTATCGACAACGACTATATCGGCACATTGAAGCACTTGCAGAAAGGCATTCGCTTTGATGACGAAGCGCTGGCTGCAGATTTGCTTTTGGAAGTTGGTTCCGGCGGAAATTTCATGACCCAGAAACACACATTAAAGAATTATAAAAAAGAACAGAATTACAGCAATATCACCATGAACTATCAGGAAAGAGCTGCTTGGATCAAAGAAGGCAAGAAGTCCATCATGGACAAGGCGAGAGAGTATGTACAGGAAATCGACAAACAGACTATCTGCCCGCTGTCCGATGAACAGAGAAAAGCCCTCGATGCTGCTTTCATTGAAGTTTGTGCTGACGCTGGACTTTCCGAAGAGGTCGCAAAGGACCTGATTAAAAAGTATGATGAAGCTTAATCGCTAGTAGGGTAGACGTTTAGGTTTTTATCATAAAAGAAATTATACTTTACTTAAATTATAAGAAAGGAAAAGTACGACTTAGAAGCCCCTATCTTCTATGTTGCACTAAGGTAAACTTATGGGTAGACGAGTTCCTATGTGGCAAGTGTTACTATGCGTGGTATTTACGCTAGGCGTAATTTGTTACTCCATCTTCCTTACACCGGATTATGGTGAAGCACATATGCCGATGATTCTGGCAGCTGCTTTCGTAGCGATTGTTGGCGCCCTCAATGGCTGGAAATGGAGTGTCATGGAAAAAGGTATGGTTCAGGGTATCAGCCGCTCTATGCAGGCAAACCTGATTCTGCTGACAGTAGGTATCCTGGTATCCACCTGGAAAGCAGGCGGCATCATTCCTTCCATGATTTACTATGGACTGGACATCATCAGTCCTGCACTGTTCTTAGTAACTGCGGCTCTGCTGTGTACGATTATTTCTTTCGTAATCGGATCTTCTTACACCACTGCAGGTACCATCGGCGTAGCGATGATTGGTATTGCAGTTGGTCTTGGCATCAATCCGGCGCTGGCTGCAGGCGCAGTCGTATCCGGCGCATACACCGGTGACAAGATGTCTCCGATGTCCGATACTACAAACATGGCACCGGCTGTATCCGGTTCTAACATTTTCGATCACATTAAGCACATGGTGTGGACTGTAACACCATCTTATGTCATCGCACTGGTTCTGTGGTTCATCTTAGGAAGAAGTGCAGCGCCGAGCGGCGGAATTCAGATGGAAATGAAGGATATCCTCCAGGATGCAATTCAGAATGAATTTACAGTAAGTCCATTCCTGATGCTGCCGGTTCTGTTCCTGCTTGCAGCAGTAGTGCTTAAGATTCCTGCACTGCCGGCAATGTTTGTTGGCGTAGTTATGGGTATCTTCTGCATGGGTGTTGTGCAGGGAATTGATGCGGATCAGTGGTTCTCCATCATGCACTACGGCTATAAATCCTCCAGTGCTGACATCGTTCTGACTGAAGAATATTCCGTAGCTGACGTAGTCGGCGGCGGCGGATTTGACGGCATGCTGTGGACTGTATCCATCGTACTTTGCTCTATGTCTTTCGCGGGCGTACTGGAAGCAACAGGTATGCTGGGACAGCTGGTAGAAAAGATTCTGAAGGTTGCAAAGACCAACGGACTTCTGATTATGACTACCGTACTGACTTGTCTGTTCATCAACCTGCTCTGCGCAGACCAGTACTTGGCAATCATTCTGCCGGGCAGAATGTACAAGACTGCTTTCGAAGACAGAAAGCTGAAGAACAAGAACCTGTCCAGATGTCTGGAAGACTCCGGTACACTGACTTCACCGCTGATTCCTTGGAACGTATGCGGCGCAACTATGACAGGCTTCTTGGGACAGCCGACAATCGCATATGCACCATATGCCTTTGTTAACTATCTGTGTCCGATTATTTCTATCATCTACGGATTCACCGGATTTACCATCGAAAAGATGACCGACGAAGAATACGAAAAGATGTTAGAAGCTAGAAGAGCAGAAGAAGAAGCGACAAAGAGAGAATTAGAAGCTTAAGCTTTAGCTATTAGAGCTGATATAAATACTTCTTTCAAAAGGAAAGGAGCCGGCCTGCGGGCTGGTTCCTTTCCTTTTTTGCATATTTTTGAAAAAAGTACTTTACTACTTTACTAAAGTAGAGTATTATAGTAATGCTACGTTTTTAAGAAAGGAAATTTACGACATGAAAAATTTTAAGAAAGTATTTATTTTAATGATGGCATTGGTGATGACTTTTGTCATGGCAGCATGCGGCGCAGACGATGCCCAGTCCGATATGGAGTATGTAAAGGAAAAGGGCACGCTGGTTGTCGGCATTACAGAATATGAACCGATGGATTACAAAGCTGAAAACGGCGACTGGATCGGTTTTGATGCAGATATGGCAAAAGCCTTTGCGGAGAGCCTGGGCGTAGATGTGGAATTCACTGTCATCGACTGGGACAACAAGATTGCTGAGATTAAAGGCAAGAGCATTGACGTGGTTTGGAACGGCATGACCCTTATAGACGAAGTAACTTCTGCCCTGGGCACTACCAATCCTTACTGCAAGAATGGTCAGGTAGTAGTTGTTAAGAAAGAGAAAGCAGATCAGATTCAGTCTGAAGAAGATTTGCAGGGTCTGACCTTTGCTGCAGAAGCAGGTTCTGCAGGAGAAAAGACGCTGAAAGGCATGGACTTTGAGGTGACTGCCGTGCAGACACAGGCTGACGCTCTCATGGAAGTATCTGCAGGCACATCTGATGCTTGCGTTATCGACCTGATCATGGCAGGAGCTATGATTGGCGAAGGCACCAGCTACGAAGATTTGACTTACACTGTACAGCTGAATAACGAAGAATATGGCGTGGCATTCCGTCCGGAATCCGACCTTGTGGAAGCTTTAAATCAGTTCTTTAAGGACAGCTATGCTGACGGCACTATGATGGAAATCGCTAAGAAGTACGGTGTACAGGAATCTATCATCGAACAGAAATAAAGGAAGTTTATAGAAATTATGATGCAGGAAGTAATGCTGGCGCTGTCCAGTGGATTTTTAGTCACAATTAAATTATTTGTGCTGACGCTGATTGGGTCGCTTCCTCTGGGACTTTTGATTGCTTTTACCTCTATGAGCAGAATCAAGGTAATCAAGGTGCTTTCCAGAACGGTTGTCTGGATTGTCAGAGGAACGCCGCTTTTGCTGCAGCTGATTGTAATTTATTACGGTCCGGGTCTGATGTTTGGAAATAACCTCTGGGGCGGCAGCAATGCAGGCAGATTCATTGCTGCGCTGGTTGCTTTCATCTTTAACTATGCCTGCTACTTTTCTGAGATTTACAGAGGCGGCATCGAAAGTATTTCCAAGGGACAGTACGAGGCAGGTCAGGTGCTTGGTCTTACCAAACGGCAGATTTTCTTCAAAATTGTGCTGCTGCAGGTAATCAAGAGAATCATACCGCCTATGGGGAACGAACTGATTAACCTTGTTAAAGATACTTCCCTGGCCCGCGTCATTGCGGTTTACGAGCTGATTTGGGCAGGACAGGCATTTATCAAGAGCAGCGGTATCATCTGGCCGCTTCTGATGACCGGTGTATTTTATCTGGTATTCAGCGGCATTCTGGTGCTGGCATTTAACGCTCTGGAAAAGAAACTGAGCTATTTTGAAAGTTAAGGAGGAAAGGATATGTCGATTTTAGAAGTCAAGAATCTGAAAAAGAGCTTCGGCAAAGTCAGTGTTCTCAAAGGCATCGATTTTTCTCTGGAAAAGGGCGAGGTTTTGGCAATTATCGGCTCTTCCGGCGGCGGAAAGACTACGCTGCTTCGCTGTTTGAACTTCCTTGAGTATGCAGATGAGGGAACTATTTCCGTTGGCGGAGAGGTGATTTATGAGGGCGGCGTGACCAATCGTTATAACGAAGCCGAAATCAGAAAGAACCGGCTTCACTTCGGTTTGGTATTTCAGTCTTTCAACCTGTTTCCGCAGTATAACGTGCTGCGCAACGTAACCTTGGCGCCGGAACTTTTGAAGATCAGCACGGCGGCAGACATTAAAGAACATGCGCTCAAAACCATTGAACGGGTCGGTTTGACCGATAAGCTGGAAAACTATCCTTGCCAGCTCTCTGGCGGACAGCAGCAGCGTGTGGCAATTGCTCGCGCTCTGGTGATGGATCCAGATATTTTGTGTTTCGACGAGCCGACGTCGGCGCTGGACCCGGAACTGACTGGCGAGGTACTGAAAGTAATCAAAGGACTCAAAGGCAGTGACAGCACTATGATTGTTGTTACCCACGAGATGGAGTTTGCCAGAAGCGTGGCGGATAAAGTCATCTTTATGGCGGATGGACTCATTGAAGAAATGGGCACGCCAGAGGAAGTCTTTGATCATCCAAAGTCTGCGCGCACCCGCGCGTTCCTGCAAAAGTCGCAGGAAAAAATTTAATACATATTTAAAATGAGCCGCCGGTGGTTATGCCGGCGGCTTTTGGACTTTTGCGGACGGGCGCCGTGGGGCGTCCGCGGAACTCTTTGTTGTGAGAGAACGTGCATATTTTTAGTGATTTTGCCGGTAATATGCACAATCGTGTGCATATTTTTGTAGGAAACACTTCTTATATGCATAATGACATCGCAAAAACGGAGAAAGCTGGCAAAGAAACAGAAAAATCGTCCTTTTCCAGCTTTAAATGTACATATTTTAAGGATTTTTTCAAAATATATGCAGAGCGCTGTGCATATTTTGGGGGATTTTTGCAAATATATGCATTTCCGCTAACTATGACCGCCCCATGCTCAGTTGCTCCGGTTGTAACTAGCTGTAAGTTGCCAGCCCTTAAATTTCTTCCACTATGCCGTGGGCGGCACGATAAGCTTTCGGTGTCATGCCCTTGGCTTTTTTAAATACTTTGGTGAAATAGCTCTGGTCATCAAAACCTGTGGACAAGGAAACATCGATAATGTTTAAATTGGTATTTGCCAAAAGATTGCATGCATGTTCTATCTTTAAGGTGTTAAGATAATCAGTAAAGGTCACACCCATTTCTTGTTTGAACAAGGTGGAAAAGTAAGAAGAGTTGACATGGAGATTGGTCTCGATGTCCTTTAGGGAAATTTTCTCCTTGTAGTTTTTGTTGATGAACTGCAGTGCTTTGGTTACTATCTGGGAACGTCCATTATAAATAGAAGTCAGCATGTTCTTTGTAATCATCTCGATTAGAGACTCTGATACAGAAAGCAGCTCATTGTAGCTGTCAGTTTCGCTGAGTCTGTTGATGATGTCAAGGTCGGTGTCGATGACCTGATTGAGATTGCTGTCGCTTTCGCTGGCGATTCGGATAATGATGGCAAAGAGCCAGAGAACTTTTGCCTTGATTCCTTCCATATTGCCCGCTTCCAAAATGGAGAAGGTGCTGAGCAGTTTGGCTACATTTTCTTTTGCGGCAGCAACCTGACCGTTGCTGACATTGTCGATTAGGACTTTTTCTAAGTCGTAAGGGTATTCTACAGTGAGATGCTCTTTTTTATAGTGTTGAATGTCGATATTAATCTTATTCTGCTCACTGTATTGGTTGCGCAGTGCACTGTAATCGTCGCTGCCAGATACTGATGTGATGATACAATTGTAAAACAGCAGTGCAATTTGTGAAATCTGACTAGGATGATATATTTTCATCTTGCCTGCGAACATCTTTGCCATAGCGGCAGCCTGCTCGTCCAGCGCATTGAGGTTGGCGAAGCTAGATGCAGTGCTGTTTCGGAGTTCCCCCATGATAACAGGACCTGCAACGAAATAACCGGCGAATACTTCGTCGATAATCAGTGAAATTGCGATGTTAGCAAGACCGGCTTTGCAAAGAAAGATATAGGGTTCTCCGAGACGAGAGGCAAATTGTCCGGCGGAAGCTAGGTTCTTTCGACACGGACTGTCTTCTTTTTTATAAATACTGAAGATATTACAAATTTTATCTTCAGTTTTGAATTCTTTTATAATTTGGTCGTGGTTGTTAAAATAGGTAACAGGTATGTCTGTAATATCTGAAAAAGCTTCTAAAGAAGTATTCAAGTACTCTGACAAAGTTTCTGCATTGGGTGTGTCAAGGCTTGGAATTACAAAGTTTTTCATAACAAATACACTCCCTTTCGTCGGTTTCACATTATGTAAAAAATATACAATTTTTTATAAAAATTTTCATTCACATTATAGCACAGGCAGAAAGTAAAAACAATTCCAATTTATATAAGGCGGCAAAGAAATATAAAAATATTACTTTTTTGAGGGTGACAAAAATAGTACTAAAATTTCTAAAAAGTTCTATATACCGCACTCGTTTAAAACCTGTACAATGAGAGTATAAAAAGCATAGTCTTTATTATTTTAGTTTTTAATTAATAATTTGGAGGTAACAAGAATGAGCAAAGAAGCAATCATGGAAAAAGCAAAGCAGTCAATCGTTGAAGCTGACGAAGATATCGCTATGGAAGCCCTGGCTGAAGCTGAAGCTGAAGGTGTAGATCTGGTTGAATTACTGAGCGACGGATATTCCGCAGGTATGAAGGAATTAGGCGACCTGTTCGGAATGGGAGAAATCTTCCTGCCAGAACTGATCTTCGCAACAGAAGTTATGAAGGCAGTAAGTGCTGAAATCGAAGGCAAGATGGACATGTCCGAAGTTAAATCCGCTGGTACTTTAGTAATCGGTACTGTAGAAGGAGACGTACACGACATCGGTAAAGGTATCGTTGCATCCCTGGTTAAGACCAATGGTGTAGAAGTGATTGACCTAGGAAGAGAAGTTCCTGCACAGAACTTTGTTGATGCTGCAATCGAGCACAACGCTGAATTTGTAGGAAGCTCTGCTCTTTTAACTACTACAATGACAGTACAGAAGGACATCGAAGATGCGCTGAAAGAAGCTGGCATCAGAGATAAAGTTAAGACTATGGTAGGCGGCGCTCCTGTAACCAATCGTTGGGCAGAAAAAATCGGTGCTGACGCTTATTGCGAAGACGCTTCCGATACAGTAAACTTCATCATGGACTGGATTGCAAAACTGTAAGCCGGACAACCGTAACTGATAGTAACTGAATAAATATTGGAGGTAAGTGAGATGGGTAAATTTATCCACGAAACTGACATCACAGGATATAACATTTTATCCAATGATGATTTAGACGCACTTCACGAAGCGACCCTCCAGCTGATGGAAGACTACGGCCTTCAGATGCATGGAAAAGAAGCGTTAGACATCTTAGCCGGCGCTGGCTGTGAAGTTGATTATGAAAACGACAGAGTAAAATTCCCTAGAAATCTGGTAAACGATGCAATCGAAAAATGTCCTGCAGAGTTCACTCTTTGCGGTAGAACTCCTGACAAAGATACTTTGATCGGTGGTAAGAAAGTTGCATACAAGAACTTTGGTACAGGCGTATTCATCTTTGACCCTTACACAGGAGAACTGAGAGAATCCACCAAAGAAGACCTGGGAAATGTAGCAAGATTCATCGACGCGATTCCTGAAATCGACGTATTCTCTATCGCTGTAACAGCAGGTGATGTAAACCAGAAGGTTCGTTCCCTGCACGAAGCAGAAGTTGTATTCAACAACTTGACTAAGAACTTTGCGCACGACCTTGAGGGTGTAAAGAATACACAGAGATTTATCGACATGGCGGCTGCCATTCAGGGCGGTTATGATAAGCTGAGAGAAAGACCGATCGTTGCGATGGGCGCTTGCCCGAACAGCCCGCTGGAAATCAATGAAAATGAAACCAGCATCATCATTCTGTCCGCTAGACACGGTCTGCCAATCGACATTCTGTCCATGGGGCTTTGCGGCGCTACCACACCGGCAACTCTTGCAGGTACACTGGTTTGCACCAACGCAGAAATCCTGGGCGGTATCGTTTTAGCACAGATTGTAAACCCTGGCAACAAGATTCTCTACGGATCTTCCACGACTATCATGGATATGAAGACTGCACAGTCTCCAGTCGGTGCGCCTGAGCACGCAATGTGTTCCGCAGCTGTAGGTCAGCTGGGTCACTACTATGGAATTCCTACCAATGTAGGCGGTACATAGGCTGACGGCAAGTGCTTTGACGTACAGTTAGGACATGAAAAGACCATGACTAACATGCTGCCTGCACTGACAGGAAGTAACGTCATCTATGGTATGGGTATGATGGAAATGGGTATGACCATGAGCTATGAACAGCTGTTGACCGACGCAGAAATCGTAAGAATGACGAGAAGAATTCTGCAGGGAATTCCTGTAAACCAGGATACAATGGCGCTTGACGTAATTAAAGCAGTAGGACCTGCTAACAATTACTTAGCACATAAGCATACCAGAAAGTACATGAGACAGGAACTGTCTACGACACAGTACATCGACCGTACACAGAGAGAAACCTGGGAAAAGAAAGGCGCTATGACGATGACCGAAGCGACCAGAGCTAAGGCAATCGACATCTTAGAAAATTATAAGCCGGAGCCGCTTCCAGAAGATGTTAAGAAGAGGATTCATGACATCGTAGTTGAAGGGGAAGAAGAAGCTGAAGAATTAGCTAAGTTTGAAGCGAAGAAACACTAATCCCGTTTAAGATTTTTTTTCAAATGAATATCACAGGAAAGGAAGGATTCGATATGGCTGAAGAAAAGAAATACTTTACCCGTATGGGTGACGGTTCCGTCGTATACATGACAGAAGCCGAAATCCGTGCGGACATGGCTGAAGGTATTGCTGATGCTGTAAAGAGAGGCAAAATTGACCCTCTTACTGATGAAGAAGTCGAGCATCTTTACGATATCATCACAATGCCGGGCAGTATCGTTGGCGTAGAACCTGGAAAACAGATTGTACTGACCAATGACTCCGGCGCTTACAAATTAAACATCAAGAGCCAGATTCCTATCGTAAAGGACAATGAGGTTCTCATTTACGAAAGATGTCTGGGTGTTGACTCTGTAGACGTTGGTAACTCCGACTACAACTACAAGACTGCAAAAGGCGTTGCGCAGCGTGAAGCTGGCGCCCTGAAGCAGGCTTTGAACATCAGTACTATGCCGTTGTTCTACGGTGCTATGACTAACCTTGGTTTCTACACGAAACCAGATGGTCCTGTAGAAAACTGGGCAGAACTGTTGCCGCTGGGACAGATCAAAGAAGCAATGGCTGCGCAGGAAGATGCAATTCCGCACGCAGTAAAAGATATCGTATACGTTGCAAAACAGATGTACGATGTTGGTGCTGATGGTATCAACTTAGATACTTCCGGAGCTGCTGGCGACGCAGACTTCTTAGCTGCTCTGCAGGCTTGCGAAGAGATTAAAAAACAGTTCCCAGATATGGGCGTTGAAATCGGTATGGCGGGCGAATTCGTACTGGGTATGCACGGCAAACTGAAATACGACGGAAAGAGACTGGCTGGTCTTTATCCGCATGACCAGGTTAAACTGGTAGAAAAAGCTGGCGCAAGCATCTTTGGTGCAGTAGTAAACACCAACTGCAACAAGACTTTCCCTTGGAACATTGCAAGAGTTTGCACATTCATCAAAGCTTGTACTGCTGTTGCAAACATTCCGGTACACGCAAACGTTGGTATGGGTGTATGCGGCGTTCCAATGGTAGAAAATATGCCTTCTGATATGATTTCCAGAGCCGACAAAGCCTTAGTAGAAATAGGCAAAGTCGACGGGTTCTAGGTAGGCGTAGGTGACCCTGTAGGAGCTGAAGCTACACACTCAATTTGTGCTGGTATGGGCGGCGTTCGTACTGCCGGAGATCTGGTATTACGTATGCAGCTTGCTGAAAAGATGAAAATCGACGAAGCCAAAGCGTATGTAGCTGAAAAACTCGGCGTATCTCTCGATGAATTACATGACATCGTGACTATGACCGATAAGAGAACTGACCTTGGTCTTGGTCTGACACACGTTGAGCCTTGCGCAGAAGAAAACAACGGTATGGCAGCTAAGTTCAGAATCGCTGAAGTTCTTGACATCAAGATCAACTCCGTTGAAAGATTCAAAGAAAGAGCCGGCATTAAATAATCAGAAGTTTCTTTGACCGAACAGTCTGCAAGGAGTAGGCTGGACGCAAAACAACAGTCTGATTGAGTAGACGACTCAAATTACAAAAAATATAAAATGGAATAGGTTTGCAAGGAGTAAGCCTATTCCATATTATTAAACTTGAAATTACTGAATTTTAGAATAGTTCAAATTCAGTAACCTGTTGCAATATGATAAGATATGTGAAGATAAAACGCAGCTGCTAAAATAATCAGCAGAAAACAGAGAATAATCTTACAAAAATTCTATAGCAAATTCTAAATTTGTGTGATAGAATAAGAAAGACTATAAATTTGTTATTTTTCTATTCACACGTATGTAAAGGAGGCGCATATTTGGATAAGCAGGATTTATTCAGAAGAGCGAAAGATGCCATTGTTGATGCTGATGAGGCAAAAGCTCTGCGTATTATCGAGGAGGCAAAGAACGCAGAATTTGATCTCCTGGATTTACTGCTGTCTGGGTTTGGTGCCGGCAATGACGAGATAGGTTCACTATTTGATAGAGGTGCTCTGTCTCTGCCTGAATTGATCTACGCGGCAGAAGTGATGAAGAGTGTGACAAACACAATTCTAGATTTATTAAATGAAAATGAAAGACCGGTTCCTGAGAAAAGAGGAAGAATCTTACTGGCTACCGTAGCGGGTGATGTACACGATATAGGCAAAGGTATCGTGGCTTCTACCTTGCGGACAGCGGGATTTGAGGTAATCGATCTTGGGTGCGAAGTTCCCGTTGAGACGATTATTGAAGAGGCCAGACGATATAAAGCAGATATTATAGGCACCAGTGCGCTGCTCACCTCTACTATGACAGAACAGAAGAAGCTGGAGAAGCTTCTGATGGAAACCGGCGAAAAAGAAAGCTTTATTACCATGGTTGGAGGAGCGCCGTGTACACCGCGCTGGGCTAAGAAAATTGGCGCCGGCGGCTACAGTGAAGATGCCATTGAAGCGGTTAAGGTAGCACTTCAGCTTATGAAAGAAAAAGAAGAGCAAGAAAAGAATTCGTAAATGTGGAGGAAAATAAAATGGGCAAAGAACTTATTTTTCAGGCGCTGAGACATGAAGAAACCAAGGAACTTCCTTGGGTGCCTTTTGCAGGTGTGCACGTTGGTAAACTGAAGGGCTACACTGCAGAAGAAGTTTTAAGAGATGAAGACAAATTGGTAGAATGCTTGATTGAAGCAAACAAATTATATACACCGGATGGACTTCCTGTCATCTTCGACCTGCAGGTTGAAGCAGAAATTCTGGGATGTGACCTGATGTGGGCTGAGAACAATCCGCCTTCAGTAAAGAGCCATCCGCTGGCAGCAGAAAAGACTATCCCTTGCAAATGCAAGATTCCTACAGAAAATGACGGCAGACTTCCTATGATTCTGTCTGCTATGAGAAGAGTCAAAGAAGCAATTGGTGAAGACACTGCGCTGTATGGTCTGATTTGCGGACCATTCACTTTAGCATCTCACCTGCGCGGTACTGATATCTTTATGGATATGGTAGGGGACTCCAACTACGTAAAGGAACTGGTAAACTATTGTGCTGAGGTTTCCATCGCTATGGCTAAGATGTACATCGATGCTGGTATGGATGTTATCGCAGTAGTCGACCCGCTGGTATCCCAGGTATCCCCTAAGCACATCGAAAAGATGCTGTCTGATGGATTCAAAGCAGTATTTGACTATGTAAGATCCAGAGGTGCTTACTCTGCATTCTTCGTATGTGGTAATGCTACTAAGCAGATCGAAGTAATGTGCAAGATGAACCCGGATGGCGTTTCTGTTGACGAAAACGTTAACTTGGCAGAAGCTAAGAAAGTTACTGACCAGTACAACGTTACTATTGGTGGTAACATTCCTCTTACTACTACCATGCTGCACGGTAATCAGGAAGACAACATGAAGGGTGTTATTGACCTGATTGACTCCATTGATAACCATAAGAACCTGATTATTGCTCCGGGATGCGACATGCCTTATGATACACCGATTGAAAATACAATCGCTTGCGCACAGGCAGTGAAGAATCCTGACAGCACCAGAGAATTAATTAAAAACTACGAAACTGTCATCGATGATTCCAACATCGAAATTCCTGACTATGAAAACCTGGATAAGGTTCTCATCGAGTTGTTCCTGCTCGACCCTGAACAGTGCGCAGCCTGCACCTACATGCTGGCTTCCGTAGAAGATAACTGGGATGATCTGAAGGATATGGCAGAATACAGAGTATACAAATACTTCATCAAAGATGATATCGCAAGAACCAGAAAGATGGGCATTGCAAATCTGCCGACTATGTGCATTAACGGTGAGCAGAAATATATTTCCATCATCCCTTCCAAGGATGAATTAGTTGCATCTGTAAAAGAAGCACAGGCTAAATTAAAGAAATAAATCACTTTGAATGATTGGTAAGGTGGTAGGCCGGTGGTCTATCACCTTATTATTTTGTTCAGCGAGGCAAGGTATGAAAAATCAAAAAATATCTATAGAAGAGGCGAAAGCGTTTCCTCTGGCAGAGAAGCGCTTTATCAGAACTTGCGGTTTTAATCTGGAAACAGAAAAGCATCAGCGCATGATGAAGATGGGCATGGATGTGAGAAACCAGGGGATAGACGGCATCAAAATCGATGCCCTGGTGTCATATTATGGCAGTGAAGTTTATCACGACAGCAAGGTGCAGGTAGGAGATACGCAAGTCTACTGCAACTATTTCGAACAGATTCCCAAAGAGTGGGTAGAGGGTGTTTACTTCTATATGCTCACCGTTGGTGAATGTCTTTTTTCCAGTGAAGAAAATATAATGGATTTTTTATATGCTGATATTTGGGGAACGAATTATGTAGACGCTGGCGTTGAAATCTTGAAAACAAGACTTCTAGAGGATTTGAAGCAGAGGTTTCCAAAGCGAGATCTGTATTTATCCGATGAGTTTGGTCCGGGATACTTCGGTATGCCGGTCATAGAATCCAAAAAATTTTTTAATATATTGGACGGAGATTCCATCGGGGTTTGGGTGAAGGACAGCGGACTGATGATTCCGCAGAAAACTTGTGCTGGTTTATATTTGGTACTGAATAGGCAGGGGGTAAAGGCAGAACCGGAGTGTATGCAGTGTAGGGGCAATGCTTCTGGATGTCAATTTTGTGCAGTTAGAGCGGAAGCTGAGACGAATTAGAGGGAGGTAGCTATGAAAATTACTTTTTTACCACAGAACATAACTTGGGAAGCAGAAGCTGGCGAAACCATTTTGCAGGCAGCGGTGAAAGCCGGCGTAAATATAGACGGAAACTGTGCAGGTATGGGAACCTGCGGAAAGTGCAAGGTAAAGATTATTGAAGGCGATAGAGAAATCGTAAATGACCATCACCACAAACTGTCTGAAAATGAAATTGAGGCAGGGTGGAGACTGGCATGCTGTCATCCCGTATCTGAGGGCATGATCATCGAAATGCCGGAGTCTGAAACTACAGCTTCCAGAAAGAAAAAGCTGATTCATCTGCCGGAAGGCTTTGAAAAAGTGCCGCAGGTAGAAAAAATCTGTGTGGAAGTGCAGGCGTCTGACATCAACGATCAGAGAAGCGATGCGGAGAGAATGATTGAAGCGCTGGGCTTTGAAAACCTCAGCTGTACTTTTTCTGTAACGAAAAAAATCCCGGAAGTGCTTAAAGCTGGCAATCTGGTTACAGCAACTCTTCGCGGCGATGAAATGATTGATTTGGAAGCTGGAGACACCACTTCTGAAAATTACGGCGTTGCAGTGGATATTGGTACGACTACAGCGGTTGTTATGCTTTGGAATGTACAGACAGGTGAGATGATGGATGTTTCTGCATCTACTAACCCGCAGGGGGCATACGGTGCCGATGTTATTTCCAGAATCACGTTTGTAATGGAAAAAGAAGGCAATCTGGATGTGATTCACGACGTTATTATCGATTGTATCAATAAGGCGGTGGAAGGCTTTGCTGCGGAGCACCACTTTAACCCTGCAAATATATATCAGTACGTGGTAGTAGGCAATACGACAATGAGCCATATTTTCCTCGGTGTAAATCCTGCCCAGCTGGCGGTATCGCCGTTTACACCAGTATTTACTGAAGGTCTCTCTGCAAGATGCGAAGAGCTGGCGCTGACAGGGCATAAAGATGCGCAAGTACACGTGGCTGGCAATATTGCAGGTCATGTGGGCTCCGATATTACAGCGGGCATTATCACAAACGATTTGATGGACTGCGATAAAGGACACCTTTTTATCGATATCGGCACCAACGGTGAAATCGTACTGACCGGAAACGGAAGAGCGGTAGCTTGCTCCACAGCGGCAGGACCTGCTTTTGAGGGAAGTTCCATCAAACAGGGTATGCGTGCTGCAAGAGGCGCCATTGAGAGAGTGGACATTCTAAAAGATCGTGTAGAGATTGCGGTTATTGGCGATGCAGAGCCAATCGGTATTTGCGGATCCGGCATTATCGATGCTGTAGGTGAGCTGATTCGTACCGGTATCGTGGATAAATCAGGCAGACTTCTTGGAAGAGAAAAGCTGGCAAAGAAGGGCATTTCAGAAAATATCCTGAAACATATAAAAGAGGACGACAAGTCCAATGATTTTGTGTTATACTTTAGTAAAGACGGCAAAAGTGATGTAGTCATCACCCAGAAGGACGTCAGAGAAGTGCAGCTTGCAAAGGCGGCTATTTCTGCTGGCATTACGATTATGATGAAAGAAATCGGGATTACCAAAGATACTCTTGAAAAAATCAGTATCGCAGGTGCTTTCGGCAACTACATCAGAAACACCAGTGCAATCAATATCGGTTTGCTACCGAAAATTGCAGAGGAAAAGATTTACTCTCTTGGAAATTCCGCAGGTATCGGCGCTTCCATGATTCTCCTTTCAGAAAGAAGCAAAGAAGAAGCAGAGGTGGCGGCAAGAAGAATCGAGCATATCGAGCTTGCGGCAAGAAGCGATTTTCAGGATCAGTATATGATGGCAATGATGTTTTAATGTCTGCTTGTGAGAAAGGATTGACAAAAAAGACGAGACGGAGGAAATCATGTTAGATTTTAGCAGAAAAGATTATTCCAAAGAAGAACTGCTGCGTATCATGGCTTCAGATGACCCTGAGATTTTACAGGCTTTATTCAGCCAGGCGCGGAAAATCCGAAAGGAAGTGCAGGGTAATAAAATCTTTGCATATGGATTTGTGTATTTTACGACCTATTGCAGAAATAACTGCAACTTCTGTTATTACAGAAATTCTAACAAAATCGAGAGATACAGAAAGAATAAAGACGAGGTTCTTGCTATTTCAAAGTCCTTGATTGACTCCGGCGTCAATCTCATTGATTTGACCATGGGAGAGGATCCGCAATATCATGCTGAGGACTTTGAAACTGTCTGTCAGATTATTAAAGAGATAAAAGATGTTTATGATACGCCGGTGATGATTTCACCGGGTGTGGTAAATCACAATATTATCGATAAATTTGCAGAAGCAGGAGCGGATTTTTATGCGCTTTATCAGGAAACCCACAACAGAGAACTTTATGCGAAGATGAGAGTTGGACAGGATTACGATGCTCGTATGAATGCGAAGCTTTACGCGAAGGAGAAGGGGATTTACATCGAAGAGGGGCTTCTTGCAGGCATTGGCGAAACGAGCGAGGATATCGTGGATTCTCTTTTGACTATGGGTGAAATCGGCGCGAGACAGGTGCGCGTCATGAGCTTTATTCCCCAAGAGGGAAGTCCGATGGAAGACTGCAAGACTCCAGACCGAATTGAGGAGCTGAAGATTATCGCTCTGATGAGACTTTTGTATCCGAGTGCCCTGATTCCGGCGTCTTTGGATGTGGACGGCATAAGGGGCTTAAAGGATCGGATCAATGCAGGCGCTAATCTGATTACTTCCATTATTCCTCCTAAATCCGGCTTTATGGGGGTTGCCCACAGTACTATGGATGTAGATGAAGGTGGTAGAACTGTGGAAGAAGCAGCTTCTATTCTGGATGAAATGGGACTGCGAATTGCAAGCAAAGAAGAATACGAAGCATTCCTTCGGCAGGTGCGCCCATGAAGGTCGCAATTATCGGAGGAAAGCTGCAGGGAACAGAGGCGGTATATCTAGCCTCTGCCTGCGGTTTTGAGAGCATTTTAATCGATAGTAATCCGAATGTTCCCGCTGCCGGTCTTGCAGACCGCTCTATCTGCGGGGATATTACGGCCAGCGATGAAGCTGTGATAGCTGCCATGATGGAAGCGGACTTTGTGCTACCTGCCAACGAAAACGACCGAGTGCTTGAGGCGGTTTGCAGAATTTGCGAGGAAAAGGGTCTGCCCCTTGCTTTCGACAAAGCAGCTTATGAAATTACCAAATCCAAGAAAAAGTCGGACAGACTGTTTCTGGAAAACGGCATTCCGGCACCTCGCTATTACCCAAAAGGAAAGGCGCCGTATATCATGAAACCTTCAGGGGAAAGCGGTTCGGCAGGCGTGACTTATGCCCGCAGCAAAGAGGAGGTAGAGGCGTTTTTAGCAAAATGCACAGATCCTGAAAACTGGATTGTACAGGAGTATTTGGAAGGACCGTCCTATTCTATTGAAGTCATCGGTATTCCGGGCAATTACAGAACCTATGCGGTGACGCAGATTCATATGGATCAGTTCTACGACTGTTGCAAAGTGACCTGTCCGTGTCCAATTACAAAGGAGCAGGAAGCGAAATTTTCTGTATTGGGTAAAAAACTGGCGCAGCTTGTCAAGTTGCACGGCATCATGGATGTGGAAGTCATTGACGACGGCGAGGACTTTAAGGTACTGGAAATCGACGCCAGGATTCCGAGTCAGACTCCTATTGCTGTGCTGTACGCATCGGGAATAAACGAACTATCGGAACTTGCAGATATCATTGTAAAAGGCGAATTTGTATCGCCGCAGTGCGATTTGGGCAGATTCAGTGTCTATGAGCATTATCGCCGTGACAAAGGCGCAGTTGTGCAGGAAGGTGAACATATGATGAGCGATGCCGGACCGCTGGAGAAACGAATGGACTTTTGCGGCAGCAAAGTGAGTCTTCTCGACGAAAAAGAAAACGGAGATTTCTGCGGCATTTTTGTAAACTGGGCTGATTCAAAGGAGAAATTGGAAGCACAGAGAGAACAAATTTTGAGAAATCTAAAAACCTTACCATAAAATTAAAAAATATTGTTAACAAAACAATATTGGTTATGATACAATACTGGTAGAATGAATTTGAAAAAGTTGCAGAGGAGTGCTGATTATGGAGAAATTTACCGTAACACAGGCAGAAAGAATCGGAGAACTCAACGGCAGCAAAGAACTGATTGAAGCTGAGTTTGAAACAAAGGCGGAGCGTGATCAGGCTTTTCGCAAGGCTGAGAAAGAGTTGGTTCGTGAGAGTCGTGCCAAGATTAAGTCGCTCCTCGATGAGAAGCATATCACACAGAATATTCTAGTTGGCAGAAGTCTGGAAGACTGGCTGATGGGTGAAGGTTTTACCAAGGTGGTGACGCCTACCATTATCACCAGGGATATGCTTGCGAAGATGACGATTGATGAGTTTCACCATCTGTCAGAGCAGGTGTTTTGGCTGGACAAGAAGAGATGTCTCAGACCTATGCTTGCACCGAACCTCTATGTAGTGATGAGAGAACTTCATCGGATTACGGGAGAGCCTGTTAAGATTTTTGAGCGCGGCTCCTGTTTCCGAAAGGAATCTCAAGGAGCGCAGCACATGAACGAGTTTACCATGCTCAACTGTGTGGAGCTTGCCGCCATTCCAGAAGGCGGACAGCTTGAGGAAATGAAGCGCCTGGCAAGATGTGCCATGGAAGCACTGCAGGTGCCGGAAGATGAATATGAGTTTGTTGTGGAGGAATCCACTGTTTACGGGCATACTTTGGACATTGAGATTAACGGCATGGAAGTCGCTTCCGGCTCCTATGGTCCGCATTTTCTCGATGCGCAGTGGGGCGTGTTCGATACATGGGTGGGAATCGGCTTTGGCATTGAGCGTCTGACCATGGCGCTAAACAAAAGCAAGACCATCAAACGTTATGGCGGAAGTATCGCCTTTATTGACGGTCAGCCGCTGAATGTATAATTTTGAGATAGATAAGAGGAATTTCTGATGACAAGACTTAGAACCGAATGGATTACTTACATGCTGGATGGCATGGAGGAATATAACAGGGATTTAGCTGCTAAGACAGGCATGGATCTTGCTGCACTTATGGCGGATACTTTCTGTGTCAGCAAGTTCGATTTAGCTGCGGCACAAAAGAACATAAAAGTTGCTGTAGTTCCAATCACCCAAGGTGAAGGGATTATCGGAAGTTTCAGCGAGTCTGTGGCAGCCATTGTGAGATCCATGGGATTTTGCGCAGACGTAATGCCTAATACCGATGTAGACGGAATTTACGATGCAACTCTCGGTGGCTATGACGTACTGTTCTTTGCTGATGATATCCGATACTTAGCACTGAATATCCGTTCTGGAAAGGCGTCTGACAATAATTATGCTACAGCGCTTGGCTTTGTTAAGACTCTGCTTGCAATGATGAAAAGACAAGGTGAGAATATTGCTGAGGCAAAGATTCTGCAGATTGGCTACGGTATCGTAGGAAGAGAATCTGCAGCAATTTTAAAAGCAATGGGCATAGATTTTGACTTATATGACAACAATCCTGCTGCGATTACTGATTTTGAAGGAAAGACTATTTCTACAAAGGAAGAAATCAAGGATTATCAATATATTTTGGATTTTACCAATGAAGGTGAATGGCTGCACAGAGAAGATCTGCGTGCGGATGTCATTTACGCAAGCCCGGGCGTGCCATATTCCATGGATGAAGAGACAGCTGCAGCTTTTGAAGCGCAGTCTGTTCACGACAATCTGGAAATCGGCACAGCAATTATGCTCGGAGAAAGTTTGTTTGGTAAATAAAACTGATGTGGGGTGCGGATCGTATGGATCACATGGACTCTAAATCCATGCAGCCGGGTGAGACTCCCGGGCACCTCGCCATGAAGCCCTAGCCCGGTTTGCTGTGAAGCAAACCGTTGGCAGGTCTCACATCAGGCTTTCCCAAGAATGAGAAGCATGATTGGAAGAATGCTACGGTGAAAGCCGATTTTCATAAGGTTGTGCAAAATACGCTGGAGCCATTTGAAATGCAAAACTTTGAATGTAAGGGTTGTGCAAAATGAACAAGATTAGTTTAAAATGCACAACGCAACGAATCAAGGTTGTGCCAAAATGAGTGAAAACACCTAGCAATGCAAAACTTTATACACTGGGAATGGCGTAAAACGGACTAAATGTGCCTAATTGTAAATGCTAGCAGGGATAAGGTTGTGCAAAATGAATATAATTAATCCGAAATGCAAAACTTTGAAAGCTGGAATTGTGCAAAATGTACGAGATAAGCTGAAAATGCACAACACGGCAGCGCAGGATTGTGCAAACTAAGTGAAAATCATCAAATATACAAAACTGTTGCCGAAGAAAAGCGGCATTCTAACATAGAAGGAGAGTAAACCATGATTCAGATTGTACTGCTCAGTGGATTTTTAGGTGCTGGTAAGACTACCTTAATGCAGAGGCTGTTAGATACCTATCAAGAACACAAAATTGGTGTTATTATCAATGAGTTTGGCGAAATTAATATTGATGCAAAGCTTGTAAGCAGAGATGGTATTGATATTGCGGAACTGTCAAATGGTTCTATTTTCTGTGCTTGTATTAAAGACAAGTTTGTAGACGGGTTGATTGAGATGTCGAAAACCGACATTGAATATCTTTTCATCGAGGCGTCCGGTCTTGCAGACCCATCCAACATGGGCGACATCGTTGATGGAATTAAGAAGGATACCAACGATAATTACCTGATTAAAGGAAATATCTGTGTAGCTGACTCCTGCAACTTTTTGGAACTGGTAGAAGTGCTGCCAGCGCTGGAGAGACAGGTGAAGCATGCCAATGCAGTGATTGTCAATAAAATGGATTTGATTGATGACGAAACTTTTAAAGAAATTGCTGAAAAAATTGCTGAAATCAATGAGAGCACTAAGATTTATGCGGCAACCCAATGCGACGTAGATATTAAAGATATTGTAGATAACTTTGCGCCGAGCCTGGTGAGAAGCGAAGATACAACCAACACTTATGAGAGCAGACCGCAGACTTTTATCGTCAAGGCAGATCAGCCTGTGGAAAAAGAAAAACTCATCGCTTTTATCAAGTCTATTTCTGACAGCAGCTATAGAATCAAGGGGTTCTGTCAGACCATCGAAGAAGGCACGGTGGAAGTCAGCGGTGTGGTCAATAACTTGATTATTACACCGTGGAAGACTGAGGAAAAAACAGAAATCGTCGTAATTTCATCGGTAGGGATTAAGATGATGAGTCTGATTACAGAGAACGCAAAGAATATTCTGGAAGGAAGGTTCTATATTTAATGGCAGAGGCAAAGAAGAGGTACTATCGAAAAAACGTAGAACTCTTTGTTTTACTCAATAAGATGAAGCTATGGCCGGCGAGAAGCGGTCAGCTTCATGGAATTAGAGAGATTGATCTTGCGGGAAAGTACATTACCATTACGACCCATTGCGGAAAAAGCATGCGTCTTTACAATTCTCGTAATTCCAGGGCGGCAAGGTGGCTGAGGAATAAATGGGCACTGAAGCCGTGCAAGCAGTGTAAAGTTCCTGAGTGGAAGCTGGAAAAGTATTCTAAGACCATGTTTGATTCTCATTATGGAAGCGATTTAGTGCATAAAGAATAGGAGATTTTCATGTATATTGATATGGATTGCCCTTGTCAGGGCAAGAATTTGGATAAGTTATTACAACCATTGATCCTTTGCATTTTACTGCAGGGTGGCGATATGCACGGTTTTGCAATCCTGAAAGAAATCGGGAAGATTCCAAGGTTCGCAGACAAAGTACCTGATGCGACAGGTGTGTACAGATATTTGAAAAAAATGGAAAGCTCCGGACTTTTGACTTCCAAATGGGAGCTTGAGGATTTGGACGATGCGGGAAAACCTAAACGAATTTTCAGCATCACACCCGAGGGAAAGGGTTGTCTTGCCAACTGGGCGCAGGCGCTTTCTGATTATGAAAGCTATATTCATCAGCTGATTGAAATGATTCACCATTCGATTTAAGTGCATATAAAAAATTGAAAACGGAGCGCAATGCTCCGATTTTCGCTATATGAGTAAAAATAGGAGGAATTTTATGGCATACGTTTTACTGTATCTGACATGTATGATTATTTGTTATTTTGTTGCCAGCAAATTGCGCAATCACAGAGAAATCCTCAGTAAGATTATTAATGTGGTAACTTTAGCCAGCGTTTTTATGCTGGTTTTGATGATGGGGATGCGCATGGGCTCTAATGAAGAGATTATTGCCAGTCTTGGCACCATTGGACTGCAGGCTTTCATCTTTACTATTGTAGTTGTAATCGGCGGTGTTTTTTCAGTCATGGCGGCTAGAAAGCTGCTGGGAATTGATAAGTTCGGCAGATTAAAAGCGCAGGCAAAAGGTCAGACTAATGATGAAATCGCAGAGAGTGAAGCAGAAGCGGATACAGAAGAAGGCGGTGGTTCAGCGGCTTTGATGACCTGGCTGATTATCATTGCTGTGGTGCTGGGACTTTTGTTCGGTTACTTCTATCTTCGTGTCAATGTAGCAGATATTGATGGCTTTAATGATAAAGTGGGTAATGTAATGACTTTAGGGCTTTGCATTATGATAGGAAGCATTGGATTTGATATGGGGCTTTCGGGAACAGTCATTGCGCAGGTGAAGCATATTGGATTTCGGGTGCTGATATTTCCGGCGGCGGTTATCGTTGGAACGGCTGTTTCTTCTGTGATTATAAGCTTTTTTTTGCCGCTTTCGGTTCGTGAGTGTATTGCAATCGGTTTTGGATTTGGCTGGTATACCTTTGCACCGGTGGCGATTTCCAGTGCAGGTTACGTTATGGCGGGAGCAGTGTCCTTCATGCACAATGTCTTTAGGGAAACCTTTGGCATTATTCTGCTTCCGATTCTAGCAAAGAAAATCGGCTATATTGAGGCGTGCAGTCTGCCCGGTGTGGCAGCGGGGGATATGGGCTTATCGCTGGTGGAGAAGGCCTTGCGACCTGATATCGTAGTGTATTCCTTTGCTATCGGCATGTCGGAAAGCATTTTGATTCCGCTGCTGGTTACGATGGCGATCGGTGCATAAGGTAATTTGTAAATATATGTAGGAGTAAGAAATAGATGAAAGAAAGAAAAAGATTTACGGGAAGTGAAGAGTATGTCGCTTCAAAAGAGTTGATGAATGCAGTCAATGTGGCTATTGCACTGGAGAAGCCTTTGCTGATTAAGGGAGAACCGGGAACTGGAAAAACCATGTTGGCAGAAGCAATCGCAAAAGCGCTGGAAATGAAATTAATCATATGGGGTATTAAGTCCACCACCAAGGCACAGGAAGGGCTTTATGTCTACGATACTGTGCAGCGTCTATATGACAGCCAGTTTGGCGAGGGGGATGTGTCCGACATCAAACAGTATATTAAGCTGGGCAAACTAGGCGAAGCCTTTACGGCGAACGAACAAGTGGTGCTTCTCATCGATGAAATCGATAAGGCGGATTTGGAGTTTCCAAACGATTTGCTTTGGGAACTTGACAAAATGGAATTCTACATCAATGAGACAAAGGAAACGATTAAAACGAAACACCGGCCTATTGTCATTATTACCTCCAATGCAGAAAAAGAATTGCCTGACGCATTTTTGCGCCGGTGCATTTTTCATTATATCGATTTTCCTGACAGTGAAAAAATGGAAGAAATCATCAGGGTTCACTTTGGTGACATGGACAAGAAACTGGTGCATGCTGCCATGGAAGCTTTTTATGCAATTAGAGACATGCGGCAGATTCAGAAGAAGCCGAGCACATCAGAACTGCTCGACTGGGTACAGGCACTTTCTATCAGCGGCGCTTCTGTGGATGAAATCAGAGAACGGATTCCTTATATCGGCGTGCTTTTAAAGAAAAATCAGGACATCGATATAGTTAAAGGATACAGACATGTTTATTAAGTTCTTTTATTTACTTCGAGATAGAGGACTGAACATATCCTTGGATGAGTGGCTGTGTCTCGTCGAGGCTTTGGACAAGGGGCTTGCTATGAACTCTTTGCTGGAGTTTTATTATCTGTGTCGCAATGTACTGATAAAAAATGAGGCAGACTACGATAAATTTGATCTGGCATTTGCAGAGTATTTCCAAGGCGTAGAGACAGTAGAGGAAATCCCAGATGAACTTTGGCAGTGGCTGCATACAGAGGAGCGGGAGCGGGATATTCTGGACAGACCTGACTGGGCAAAGGAATATGATTTCGACAAACTGATGGAGATGTTTCGGGAAAGACTGGCTGAGCAGACAGAGAAACATGACGGCGGAAATTACTGGATTGGAACCGGCGGTACCTCTGCCATGGGGCATGGCGGCTACAATCCGTCAGGCATTCGTGTAGGCGGTTACAGCCGCCATCGAACAGCGGTGCAGGTTGCTGGAGATAGAAACTTCCGCGATTTCCGGCAGGATCAGTCGCTGGATACCAGACAGTTCCAGATGGCATTTCGAAAACTGCGTCAGTTTTCAACCAGAGTGGATATGGCAAAGACGGAACTTGACGTAGAAGGAACCATTGATGCAACTTGTAATAATGCGGGGATGCTGAAATTGGTCTATGAGAAGCCTCGTAAAAATACTGTAAAACTACTGCTGCTTATGGATTCTGACGGCTCTATGTCGCCTTATACCAATCTTTGCAATCAGCTGTTTCAGGCAGTGCATCAGTCGACCCATCTGAAAGACTTGAAAATCTACTATTTTCATAACTGTATCTACGATTATCTTTATACAAGTCCAAGGTGTCAGCATGGAGAGTGGGTAGAAACTGACTGGGTTTTCAATAATCTGGACAGTGAATATAAAGTGATTTTGGTAGGCGATGCCGCTATGTCACCTTATGAGCTCATCGCAAAGGGCGGCAATAACGACTGGAGTCTGTATAATGAAGAGCCGGGTATTCTCTGGCTGCAGAAATTTCCGAAGAGATATAAGAAGTGTATTTGGCTGAATCCAATCAAAGAACAGCGGTGGGAGCATGCTTATGGAAGTAGGACGATTCAAATGGTTCGTCAGGTTTTTCCTATGTTTGAGCTGACTTTAGACGGGCTGGATAAAGGGATACAGAGACTGCTGGTGAGATAAAAACCAAATAAAAAGATTCCCATTTGGGAATATAATTTGAAAAAAGAATAAAATATGCTATATTTAGAAAAGGAGGTGCGGCTATGGTAAAAAGAGAAGTATATTTGGAGCAGCTGTTTTCATGGAAAGATGAACAGGTTATTAAGGTAGTAACGGGCATTCACAGGTGCGGAAAATCCACACTGCTGAAGCAGTATCAGGCAGAATTGACTGCCCAGGGTGTATCGCAGGCGCAAATTGTTTCTGTGAACTTTGAAGAATTAGAATATGAGCACCTTCTTGACTATCAGGCATTATATCAATACTTGAAAGAACGTCTATGTGCTGATAAAATCACGTATATTTTTCTAGATGAAATTCAGAAAGTACCTTCTTTTGAAAAAGTGGTAGACAGCCTTTATGTAAAAGAGAACACAGATATCTATATTACTGGTTCTAACGCATATATGCTTTCTGGTGATTTGGCAACATTGCTGACCGGGCGCTATGTAGAAATATCTATGCTGCCTTTTTCTTTTCGAGAATATGTTGAGGTTACAGGGCTTTCTGATGAGCAGGCTTTTTCAGAATATATGAAAACCGGAGGCTTGCCTTATGTTGTTGCCATGAATCGCACCGATGAAAAAGTGGAAACATATTTAGAAGGCATTTATAATACTGTAATTATTAGAGATATTGAAGAGCGGCAGAGCCGCAAAGAAAAGTATTGCGGCATTCGCAAAATTACTGATATCGTATTGCTGAAAAGTATTGCGCAGTATCTTGCAAGTGTAATCGGCAGTCCGCTTTCTATTAAGAAAATAACAGATTATCTGATATCTTCCGGACGCAAAGTATCGCCCAATACAGTGAGTGATTACGTGGAGGCTTTAACGGAGTCGTTTATTTTCTACCCTGCAGAACGGTTTGACATAGTAGGTAAGCAGCTTTTAAAGGTCAATAAAAAGATGTATATGGTAGATTTGGGATTGAGAAACCATATTTTACCGAGAAAAAGATATGATATAGGCTTTTCCATAGAAAATATCGTATTCTTTGAACTGCTCCGAAGAGGATATAAAGTGACCATCGGGAAGAATGGGATGATGGAAGTTGACTTTGTAGCTCAAAAACAGGGTGTCATAACGTACTATCAGGTTACAGCGGATATGACAGCGGAGGTAACTTTTGAGCGGGAAATGAGAGCACTTAGGAGTATTCCTGATCATTATGAAAAGATAGTTCTCACGCTGGATCGTTTTTCTACGGGAAATTATGAGGGGATTAAAGTCGTCAATGTGCTGGACTGGCTTTTGGAAAAATAAGAAAAAAGGTATTATGCAAAGTGAAATAGTTTTACCTGCATAATGCCTTTTTTATGAGATTTTGCACAATTATTCTTTAGTTACGCAGACCGCCAGGATAAGTCCTACTGCAGCAAAGGCTGTAGCAAGGAAGCCCACAGCGGAGAATCCCTGTGCTTCAGAAGCAAAGAGTCCGAAAACACCTGAAAAGAGGGAGGAACCGATACAGCCCGCAATCTGAAAGCCTGTACTCATTACGGTGACACCATGAGGATTCTCCTGCGGAGAAAGTTTTGCCAGAGCAAAGGACTGTACAGGACCGATGATCAGTGCACTACCGCAGATAACAGGAATGTACAAAATTGCCAGCAGAATCGAAGATTCTGTGTGAACCAGAGAGAGTGCAGCGGTGCAAACTCCGATACAGAGGAAACCCAGCGGCAGCAGTACTTTTCCGCCTTTTTTATCATAAATCTGTCCTGCAATCGGTGCAATCACACAAGATAAACAAATAGCAGGGAACAGCACCATTGACGCATTGAACGGTGACATACCTATGCCGCTTTGCATAAACAATGGTATTACAATGTTCATTGCGAAGATAACCAGCAGGGAAATCATGTTGATGATAACGCCGATGGAGAATGCTTTGATTTTAAGCGGACTTAACTGAATAAGCGGCTCAGTCAGAGTTCCCTGTCTTTTAACAAAGAAGATCAGGAAGATAATGCCGATAATTGCAGCTAAAAGAGCGATGGTTACATTACCTGCTAAAACAGTAGAAATACCGTAAAGTATACCGATCAGTGCCAGACTGATGAAAATGACCGACAAAACGTCCAGCTTTGGATGGGTCAGTTTTGCGATATTCGGCAGAAGTACTGCGCCGCAAAGGAAGCAAAGCAGAGATAAGCCGCCGAAGACCCATAATAGCACATGCCAGTCAAAGAATTCTAACAGTGCGCCTGCAACGATGACACTGCTGGAAGGTCCCAGTGTTGTCATGGCTCCCATAATACCCATGAAAGTACCCAGTTTTTCTTTTGGAGCGACTTCCAGCGTGATATTCATGCCGATTGGAATCAGCATACCTGTACCCAGAGCCTGGACGATACGTCCAATGAGAAGAACTGAAAAATTGCTGCTGACAGCGCCAATAACACTGCCGACAATGAGAAGACCTACGGTAAATAAGTACAGTTTTTTAGTCGGAATGCTTTTATATGCAAAAGCAGAGACCGGAACCATGATTGCAGCGCCGAGCATATATGCGGCTGCCAACCATTGTACAGTGCCGACACTGACATGAAAATCTTCCATGACAGCAGAAAATGATACATTTAAGAACGTTTCGTTAAACGTTGCGAGAAAAGCAGAAAAGGCAGCAACAAAGATAATTAGTTGATACTTGGTTGTTTTTTCTTTGGCGCCAGATTGCGTCTTTGGGTTGTGTGTTTCAACCATTTCAAAACTCCTTTCGATTTTGACAAGAATAAACACACAAAACTAAACGCTTTTCAAAACTTCGGAAAGGCGCAGCGTGAGACAATAAAAAACACACGCTTAGCCTGTACCGTAATCAGATTTACGAGCGCTTGCTCTACGTGTGTCGTTTGCCATTTATATAATTGATAATATTATTTTAACAGATTTTAAAAATCGGGTCAAGTGTGGAAAAAATTGTAAATTCTTCCTGCGATATGATTGGGTTTAACTAAAATATCGGAAGACACCTTTGACCTTGCCAAGAACCTTGACGTCCTGCACGATAATAGGACTCATAGTGTCATTCTCCGGCTGCAGTCTGATGTGACCGTTTTCTTTGTAGAAGGTTTTGACTGTGGCTTCGCTTTCGAAGCCGTCAATCATAGCGACTACGATTTCGCCGTTTCTGGCAGTGCTTTGCTGTTCAACGAGAATCAGGTCGCCATCCATAATGCCTACATTAATCATACTCTCGCCGCAAACTCTGAGCATGAAATTGGAACCGCCTGCATACTGGGCAGGAATCGGAAAGGTTTCTTCTATATTCTGTTCTGCAAGGATCGGTGTACCTGCAGCAACTCTGCCGACTACGGGAACATCGATAATATCTTCGCGATGAAAGTCCTCTGCATAAGATGGTGCAGTGGAAGTCGAAGATTCTGATACCTCTTTCTCCATGTCGACAACCATAAGCGCTCTCGGTTTGGACGGGTCCTTCTTCAGATAACCCTGCTTGACAAGGCTTGCGATGTCCTTGTGAGCGGTAGAGGTGGACTTGATATTCAGAGCACTGCAGATTTCTCTGACCGTAGGAGGGTAGCCCTTGGTTCTGATCTCATCCTTCATAAAATCTAAAATTTTCTGTTCGCGTTCTTTAAGCTGATTCATAATACCCTCCGTTTATTTGCTTAATTGAAATTCTTTGTTCGTATTATATCATAAAACGAACAAAAAGTAAACATTTGTTCACGATTATTTAAAAATGATTTTGCAATTATGCAGAATAGATGATAAAATAAAAAAGCTGGCATTTGCTGCCGATACATTTTATCAGGAAATATATAAAGGAAAATTTTATGATTATCGTTACTCTTTGCAAATTACTGCTAGCGCTTACAGTTGGCTACTATTTGAACAAGAAAGACATATTTACAAAGGACGTGAATCAGAAGCTTTGCACTTTTGTCATTGATGTCTGTCTGCCGCTGATTATCTTAACCTCACTCAGTGAAGCCGATGGAGATATGAGCAAGGGTCTTTTGATCAAGTTTGTATTAACTGGCGGCGCATTTTACTGTGTGATTCCGTTTATTGCAAAGGCAATCAACGTAGTTACAAGAATCCCAAAGGAAGACCGAGCCGTCTACGAACAGTTTTACATCTTTGGTAACACGCTGTATATGGGATATCCTGTGACGGCATCCCTCTATGGAACTGGGTGCATTTTCCAGCTGAGCATCTTCCATTTGGGTTTTGATATTTTATACTATACCTACGCGAGATGGCAGATTTGCAAGGGTGCTGGTACAGCAAGCGAAAGACTTTCTCTGCGGGAGCTTTTGAATCCCGGAACGGTGGCTTCGCTTCTGGCGCTTGCCATGTTCTTTGGTGGGGTAAAAATGCCAGATGGCGCAGCGGAGGTGTGCAATTTTATCGGAGAGATGGCGTCACCTCTTTCTATGGTCGTAATCGGTGCAAATATCGGAACTTATTCCATCAAAAGTATTTTTCGCTGTGATAAGAAGCTGTATTCGGTTGCGGCGATTCGCCTTTTAGTATTCCCGGCGGCAGTTTATGCGGCGATGACTTTCCTAGGTTTTGAGGGTGTGTTTCGTGGTTCTGCTGTGATTTCTTTAGGAATGCCGGTTGCGGCTATGGTTTCTATGGGATGTACGGAACAGGGCTATAAGGAAGAATTGGCATCTGCCGGCGTAATTTTATCGACTTTACTGTCGCTGCCGATGATTCCGGTGCTTTTGACGCTGCTGGGATAAAAGTTATTTCAATCCCAGGCTGGTTAGCTTATAGTTGAGAGCCTGTTTTGTGATACCAAGTGCTTTAGCAGCCTCAGTTTTTGTCGGATAAGAGGCTAGGGTTTTTGTTAGAAGTTGTTTTTCGAAAGCTGCCAGGTATTCCTGATAGGTGCAAGGCTGCTTACTGCTGTTTTCAGGTGTGGTGCTAGCACGGTCTCTCATGTAGTCCGGTAGGTCATCTGCAGAGATGAATGCATTCTCAGTTATAGCAAAGGCTCCCTCAAGCATATTTCGCAGTTCACGGACATTGCCGGGCCAGTCGTGCAGATGGAAAAGACGTATCGCTTCTTCAGTAAGGCCGCAGATATCCCGGTTGAATTTTTTATTAAATTGATCAATATAGAATGCCGTCAGGTGGTCAACATCACCCTGACGGTCTTTTAATTGCGGAAGTTTGAAGGAGATGATGTTGAGTCTGTAGAACAGGTCGCTTCGCAGATGCCCTGCCGCAATTGCCGCAAAGGGCTCTTCGTTGATGGCAGCAATGATACGAACATCGACATGAATTGGCTGATGGCCGCCAAGGTGAAGCACCGATTTTTCTTCGATGGCTTTTAATAGTTTTGCCTGCAGCGCAATATCTAGGGAGTTGATTTCGTCGAGAAACAGCGTGCCCTGATCTGCAAGTTCGATGAGTCCTTTGCGTGTAACGGCGCCGGTATAACTGCCCTTTTCTGTACCGAACAATGTGCTTTCCAGAAGATTGGCAGGAATTGCGGAACAGTTCAGGGAGATAAAGGGCATGGGTGCACGGTTGCTGGAGTAGTGCAAAGCTTGTGCAATCAGTTCCTTGCCGGTACCGGTGCTGCCTTCAATCAGCACTGATGAATCCATATTACGTACTTTTATAATCTTCTGTTTTAGCTTTTCCATATCCGGGTCGATGGTAATAATATCATCGATCGTGTAGTTTTCAGCGCCTTTGCTTCGCCTACTGGAAAAATCCTGCACGCTGATATATTCGTTCTTGTATTCGTTGCCGATAAATTTAAGCGCAAGCGCAGCGCCAATGAGTTTTTTTTTATGATATAGCGGAAATACGCTGCTATAGCCTTTTACGTGGTCGCCTTTATAGGTGATGCCGTTTTCTTCATAGCCAATGATCGGCTGACCGGTCTTTACAACACTGTATACTTCGCTATTTTCTTCGCTGGCAGATGGGAAAATTTCAAAGAGATGTTTGCCGATGATTTCGTCGGCAGTAAAACTGTAAGTATCTGGATTGGTGATTTCACAATATCTGCAGATACAATCTGTATCAAAAATGGTAAGCTCATCGAAAAAATTCTGCATTTGAAAGACAGAACGAGCGATTTCTTCATAACGCATATCAGCAACCTCCGATTCGATCAAGAGTAAAAAATTATATTACTATTATAAAGAAAATTGATACGAAAGTAAACGGATATCTCAAGATTATGGCTGAAAATACTGATTTTTTGTTTGGCACGGAATTTGCGCTATATTACAGTAACGATATCGTAAACCAGCGAAAGGAGATAATAGTATGGAGTGGAAAGATATGCCCAGACGGGCGTATTACGAGAAATACGAGAGAATGGATGTAAAAAATGATGGGGGCTGGTATGAGGTTTATCGTCTGCCTAAGAATGTCTATGCGATTGCGGAACCGCGGCATTTTCAGGAAGTAAATTTCTTTCTGATTGTAGGAACAGACAGGGCGGTATTATTTGATACCGGTATGGGAATTGTTCCTGTAAAGCCGCTGATTGATGAGCTTTATCAAGGGGAAATGATTGCGGTAAACAGCCATTTTCACTTTGATCATATTGGAAGCAATCATATTTTTGAACCAGTTAACAGCTGTGTGGATTCCTATGTGTCTGGGATTGCAAAAAGAGGACTGACTTGCGCAGATGTAGGTGCGCAGATGGATGAAGATATGTTTAAAGGAGGCTATCCGCAAGGTTTTGCACCGGACCGATATGCAGTGCCGTCGTATCAGGTAAAAGCTGTCAGGGAGGGGTATATCTTTGATTTAGGAAATCGTAAACTGCGCGTTCTGCATACACCGGGGCACAGTTTCGACTCCCTTATGCTGTATGATGAAGATAATAAAATTCTTTTTACAGGAGATACGTTCTATATGGGTGCATTGTACGCACACTTTCATTGTGCGCAGTTTGGCTGTTCGGACATATCTATGTATTGGCAGACGATGGACAGACTCAGCAGAGAGATTCCAGAAGATGTGCAGCTTTACTGCTCTCATAACGATTTTATTGCACCGGCAGCAAAGCTCAGAGAGACTGCAGAAGTGCTCCGCACGATTATAGAAAAGGAATCTGTACCGGATGGAGAAAAAGGTGTCGGCAAAGGTCATCAGTATCTGGAGGAAGAAAGCATTTTGTGTGAGAAGAAGGGCGATGGATTTTCTGTCGTATATACCAATGAAAAGGTAAAGGAGAAAAAGAAATGAACGAGAAAAAGAAATTTAAGATGCCTCACGTGTACATTTTATTGATTGGAATTGTTTTTGTTTGTGCGGTATTATCTTATATTATTCCGGCGGGTGCTTATGATATGATTACCCTTGAAAACGGAAAGGAAGTGCTGAACCCGGAAACTTATCACAGAATTGATCAGACACCTGTATCGTTAATACAGTTTCTGACTGCAATTCCAAGAGGATTACAAAGCAGCGCGTCCATTATCTTTCTGATTTTTATTGTGGGCGGAAGTTTCAATGTGCTGACTGAGACCGGTGCTGTAGAGTCAGGCCTTGGCAAGCTGGCAAAAGTAGCTGCCAGAAAAGAAATTTTACTGGTTCCTATCGTGATGATTGTATTTTCTCTGGGTTCTGCTTTTGTAGGAATGGCAGAAGAGCTGATTCTGTTTGTTCCAATTATGGTTGGACTGGCAAAAGCACTGGGCTTTGACTCTATTACAGGTATGGTGATGGTTATGTCGGCGACCAGTGCCGGTTTTGCAGGTGCTGTAACAAATCCGTTTACGGTCTGTGTGGCACAGGACATTGCAGGGATTCCGCTTTTCTCCGGATCTTCGTTTAGAATCGCAGTTTTTGTTGTAATGGTTGGGATTTCAATCATTTGTACGATGCGGTATGCGATGAAAGTAAAGAAAAATCCGCAGCTGTCGTCCATGTATGAACAGGATCGTTTGGAAATGGACAATGATGCAATGGCGAAGTTAAAAGAATTTGGAGGAAAGCAAAAACTGATTTTGCTTGCGTTTATTGCGTCTCTGATTCTGCTGGTTGTTGGTGTCACCAAATGGGGCTGGTATCTGGACGAAATTTCCGGACTCTTTTTCGGCATGGGAATTGTTGTTGCTGTTATTGAAGGTATGGGCTTTAACAACTATGCAAAGGCGCTGGGGAAAGGCATGGCGGAAATCGCAGCCGGCGCGCTGGTTGTGGGCTTTGCCAGTGCTGTTATGGTTACACTGACCGATGGAAATATCATGCACACAATTCTATATTATGTTGCAGGCGCAATGGAAGGGCTGCCGGCGGCAGTCAGTGCAGCATGTATGTTCCTGTTCCAAACTTGCCTGAATTTCCTGATTCCATCTGGAAGCGGTCAGGCAGCCGTTTCCATTCCGATTCTGGCGCCGCTGGGTGATATGGTGGGAGTATCCAGACAGTCGGTTGTTCTTGCATATCAGATGGGCGATGGTTTATCCAACATTATTATTCCAACAGGCGGAATCATGATGGCGGCTCTGTCTCTTGCAAAAATTCCTTACGAGAAGTGGGCAAAATGGATTTTGCCGGTTTTCCTCTTGCAAGTTTTAGCGGGCGTGATTATTATGGTAATTGCAGGTGTCATCGGGTATTAAAATGGAGGAATTGACATGTGGTCAGAGAAAACACATAAAAAGCTGCTCCGTGAAGGTCTTGCAGCTTTTGAAGAGGAAGCGTATGCTCTCAGCGATTGTATGGCGGCAAATCCAGAACTTGGATCGGCGGAGTTTGAATCCTCAAAGAATATCGTAGCATTGCTTGAAAAATATGGAATAGAGGTGGAATATCCTTTTGCCGGCATGGCGACAGCATTTAAAGCGTCTATCAATCCTGGAGGCAGGAAAAAAGCGGTCTTTCTGGCAGAGTACGATGCCCTGCCGGAAATAGGACACGGCTGCGGTCATTGTGCATCGGGAGCAGCAAGCGTTCTGGCGATTTTGGCAGTCAATGCAGTGAAGGCGCAGTTGGGTGATGTGCAAATTGATATCATCGGTACGCCGGACGAAGAATGGGGCGGCGGCAAAGTAATTATGCAAAGACAGGGCATCTTTGACCAATATGATTTTGCGGCAATGGTGCACATGATGGGCGAAAATCAGTCTGCGGTGCAGTTTTACGCCTTGGACGGCATGGAGTTTGTGTTTAAAGGTGCGCCAGCGCATGCGGCGGCATGTCCGGAGAAAGGAAGGAATGCGCTGAATGCAGTACGTCTGTTATTTGAAAGTACAGATATGATGAGACAGCATGTCATTAAAGAAGCGATTATTTCAGGCTATATTTCCGATGGAGGAAAGGCAGCGAACATCATACCTGACAAGACCCGAGCGGTTTTTATCACTAGAGCGCCCAGAAGACATCAGCTCAACGATATTACAAGCTGGGTGAAAGATTGCGCAAAGGCGGCAGCAATGGCAACACGCACAGAAGTGGAAATTTTGCCGGCGGGCGAAGACTATGACGATTATTTTACGGGACCTCTAAAGGAAGAAGTGATGGACACTTGTTTTCATAGTTTGGGACTTGAAGTAGTCAGACCGGAAAATCAGGGCAATGGTTCTTCTGATATCGGGAATGTGGCGACCGCTTGCGCAGCATTCCACCCATGTATGGGCATTGGAAAAGGACTGGTACCACATACCTATGAATTTGCAAAAGCAATGACGACGCCAGCTGTCCATGAGGCTATTTTAAACAGTGCAAAGTTTTTGTTGGAATTGACCTATAGGCTGTTTACAGATGAGGAACTTTTGGATAAAATCAAGAAAGAACACTTTTCACTATAAGGAAAATTTCTTGAAAGTCGTTGGAAATCCAAAAACTTTCCTTGACACAGGCGTGGAAATATGATAACCTATTTCAGTAATGAAGAAGAAGTTATCCGCTTCTCACCTTTCAGACAGTCAGTTTGCTGGGTTAATAATTTTGAAACATGCGCGTTTTAGCGTGTTTTGAGGCGGGTACATGAAGTGCCCGCTTTCTTGTTTGTGTAGAAACCACAGGAGGTGCGAACCATTAGTAAGGAGAACAAGATCAACGAAGAAATTCGTGACAAAGAACTGCGTGTCATCGATGAAACCGGTCAGATGCTCGGTATTATGAGCAGAGACGAGGCGCTTGCTTTGGCAGATGAGAAGAAGCTTGACCTGGTCAATATTTCACCTAACGCCAAGCCGCCGGTATGTAAGATTCTCGATTATGGAAAGTACAGATACGAAATCCAGAAGAGAGAAAAAGAAGCCAAGAAAAAGCAGAAGAACATGCAGGTAAAGGAAATCAGACTGAGTACCTTTATCGAAGATCATGACATTCAGGTGAAGGCTAAGACCGCTTGCAAATTCCTGCAGGATGGGGACAAAGTCAAGGTGAGTCTCAGATTTAGAGGAAGAGAAAAAGACTATACTGCAAAAGGTCGCGAAGTTATGGATAAGTTCGCAGAATGCTGCAGCGAAGTCAGCACCATTGATAAGAAGCCGACATTTGAAGGCAGAAGCCTTACCATGTTCCTGGCACCGAAAACTGATAAGTAAAACTTTGTATTAACATAGGAGGAAAAAATCATCATGGCAAAGAATAAGATGAAGTCCCACAGAGGCGCATGCAAAAGACTGAAATTAACCGGAACCGGTAAAATCAAGAGAAACAAGGCATACAAGAGCCATATTCTTACTAAGAAGACTCCGAAGAGAAAGATGGGTCTTAGAAAATCCACAATTTTAACCAGTGCTGACACTAAGAGAATGTTAAGATCAATGGCAAAATAGTTTTAGGAGGTAATGAATCATGGCAAGAGTAAAGAAAGGCGTAAACGCCCACAAGAGACATAAGAAAATTTTAAAATTAGCAAAGGGTTACTATGGACAGAAGAGCAAGGTCTTCAGAGCAGCTAACCCTGCAGTAATGAGAGCACTGAGATCTGCTTACGTTGGCAGAAAGTTAAAGAAGAGACAGTACAGACAGATGTGGATCGCAAGAATCAACGCTGCTGCAAGAATGAACGGCATGTCCTACAGCAGACTAATGGACGGTCTTAAGAAGAGCGGTATCGAAATCAACAGAAAGATGCTGTCTGAACTGGCTATCCACGACGCAGCTGCATTTGCACAGCTTTGCGAAACTGCAAAGAAGAACTGCGGAAAATAAATCATATAATAATTTGAGAAGATGGCATGAAGTCATCTTCTTTTTTTAGGAGTTTCTGTCGCGTTAGCCCAGTGTGCATATTTCAGGCGATATTTCCTAAAATATGCACAAATGTGTGCATAAAATCAAAGAAACTGTCGAAAATATGCACAATCACAGGAGTTTGCGCCGTTAAAAGCGCGTTGATAGACCTGTCTGCAGGCAAAAAGTGCATACATTCTATGATTTTGTAAGAAATATGCACAGACTTTCTGAAGAACGTGCATATTTTGAGGGAAAACTTGAAATTTATGTACAGAGGGCATTGCTAGTGGGCATTGTCTGCGGGAGAGAAGCGGGAAAAGCAAATTGCACCAAAATTGTATCTGATACAAAATAGTAGATGTATCATAAAAAATGTGATACAATGATGACAATGAATACGTAAAGAAAGTAGGTTGGAAAAATGCCGAAACAAAGAAATTATATGGTCAATTCTCCTCATTTATATAGCGTGTTTTTTGCACCCCGAGGAAACAGGCGTATGCTGGAGCTGGGGATGCAGATTGCGCAGCAGTATTTGGATCCAGAAGATAAACTCATTGGAATTATCGGCGAGGCAGGCGCCGGAAAGAGCATGCTGATTAAGGGCATGTTTCCGGGTCTGGACCTCTGCAACGATGACAGCGGCGTCAATGTAAGACCACTGCCGATTTTAGATGTAGATGAAGACGAAGGGTTTTATGCACCTCATACTTATCACATGGATGTGCGCTTTGAGTCTGCATTTACACAAATGCACGAACTGGCAGAAGCGACCGAAAAAGCCATCAAGAAGGGACGCAGAGTTATCATCGAGCACTTTGAACTACTGTTTCCTTTCCTGAAAACCAACGCACAGCTTTTAATCGGTGTAGGGGAGCAGATTATCATTACCAGACCGAACTTATTTGGACCGCTTCCTCAGGATATTGCGGAGACTGTGCACAAGTCCGTTCGTTATCGTAAGATGGCGCATACCGCAGAAGACCTTGTGGAGCACTGCATGCCCCAGGAACTTTTCCAGAAGTGCTATCATGGAGATATCAAGAGGGGCTTTTCTTTGGGATTTAAGGAAAAACCGGATATCGACATCGATGCGCTGAAAAATGCAGTCAACGAATACATCGCGCAGGATCTTTCCGTCAGCTTTTTTGACGAGGATCACGTGAAAATCGGCGAGCTGGTACACCCTTGCACGGGCCCTAGAATCCACGTCCGTTCTACCGGTGAGATTGAAAACTTCCGCCTGCTGAAAGAAATCTTTTATGACTCCATGCAGGAGATGTATCTGATTATCGGTCTTGTAGGCGAGCGCTGGGATGTTGAAACCGGCGATTTGAACAGAATTAAGCTGCACATTTAAGGAAGGAACATATCATGAGAGAAATCAAAGCGGAACAGATTACACAGACGGTCAGAGACCTTTGTATCGAGGCAAACTGCCATCTGCCGGAGGATATCAAAGGTGCTATTGCAGGATGCAAAGCCTGTGAGCCTTTTGACATTGCAAAAAATATTTTAGATAAAATCGAAGAGAACTATCAGATTGCAGATATAGACGAAGTGCCAATCTGTCAGGACACCGGTCTTGCATGCGTTTTTCTTGAGATTGGGCAGGAGGTGCACATCGACGGAAATTTGAAGGACGCTGTAGACGAAGGCGTGCGCCAGGGCTATACGGAAGGTTTTCTGCGCAAATCCTGCGTCAAGGATCCCATCGATAGAGTCAATACAGGAGACAATACGCCGGCGGTGATTTACTATGACATCGTGCCAGGCAACGCCTTAAAAATTACCGTTGCGCCAAAGGGCTTTGGCAGTGAAAACATGAGCCAGATTAAGATGTTGAAACCCTCTGACGGTCTTGCCGGTGTAAAAGAATTTATTCTGAAGGTGGTAGAGGATGCAGGACCTAATCCATGTCCGCCTATCGTGGTGGGCGTAGGCATTGGCGGCACCTTTGACAAAGCGGCATTTCTTGCGAAGAAAGCACTTATGCGTCCGGCAGATGAGAGAAATGCAAATCCGTTCTATGAAGACCTTGAAAAAGAAATGCTGGAGAAAATCAACGCACTTGGTATTGGACCGCAGGGCTTTGGCGGAAAAACTACGGCGCTTGCAGTCAACATCGAGACCTTGCCAACCCATATTGCAGGGCTTCCGTGCGCAGTCAATATCAACTGCCATGTAACCAGACATAAGAGTGCAGTATTATAGAAGGAGAGGCGGAAAGATATGGAGAAGAAAATTACGATGCCGCTGACGGCAGATAAGACAAAAGACCTGCGCGCAGGAGATAATGTACTGATTAGTGGCGTGATTTATACGGGAAGAGATGCTGCGCACAAGCGGCTTTGCGAACTTTTGGCAGAGGGAAAGGCGCTTCCCATTGATGTGAAGGACAGCATTATTTACTATGTAGGACCTGCACCGGCAAAACCGGGCCAGGTAATCGGTTCTGCGGGACCAACGACCAGCTACCGTATGGACGCATATGCACCGGCGCTTTTGGATTTGGGCCTTAAGGGCATGATTGGAAAAGGCAAGCGTTCGCCAGAGGTAATCGAGGCCATGAAACGAAACGGTGCGGTATACTTTGGCGCCATCGGCGGTGCTGGAGCGCTCCTTGCCAAGTGCATCAAAAAAGCGGAAGTAGTCTGCTATGAAGATTTGGGCGCAGAGGCGGTGCGCCGTTTGGAAGTGGAAAACCTTCCGGCAGTTGTGATCATCGATAGTCAGGGAAATAATCTGTATGAAGATGGCAGGAAAGCATATCTTGCCGTGGAGAAATAGCTATGTTTGTGGATTTTAAACTGGACACGGCAGGTCAAAAGCCGATTTACAAGCAAATTGCGGAGCGAATTTCCGATGCAATTAAAGACGGGAAGCTGGCTGCGGGGTTTAAATTGCCAACGGTGCGGGATCTTTCCGGAGAAATCGGCGTAGCGTGCGGCACCATTAAGCACGCTTATGAATATCTGGAGGAGCAGGGCTTTGTCGAGATGGTACAGGGCAGCGGTTCTTTTGTCATAGATCAGAAAGAGGATTTTGCCAGCCGTAAAGAAAAAGCCATGATAGCAATCGACCAACTCTTCACCAGACTGGAAAGTCTGGGGTTTACGCCGAGAGAAATGGAAATCTATCTAGATCTGAAGCTGAGGGGGCTTGCGGAAAAATACGATGTGGTGAAGGTTGCTTTGGTGGACTGTAATCCTGAGACGCTACAGATGATTGAGGGGCAGCTTTCCCAGATTGGCTATGCTGAGACGGCAGCCTTTGATCTTGATAGAATCGAGGAAGCGGCGGAAAGTCTCAATGCGGATTACGATTTGATTTTAACTACGTCCACCCATTTTACAGAGGTGGAATCCTACCTCAGAAGCAATAAACCGCTTGCGATGGTTGCCATGACGCCGTCGGTGCATACCATTGTCCGTCTGGCTAAAATTGGAGATACGCAGAAGGTGGGCATTTTCTGCGCCAGCGACGCATTCGCGGGTGTAGTCAGAAATAACTGCCAGGGGCTGGGCAGCTGGAGTGAAGGGATGGCGACGCAGCTTGCGGGGTTCTTTGGAAAAGAGGAACAGTTCTTTGCTGAGAACGATGTAGTCATCGTGCCGGAAGGCTATGAAACGTTTATAGTGTCTAAGGAAAAGCAGTTTTTGCGCAGCTTTTGCGAGCGGGGCGGGGAACTGGTTTCCTATAGTTATAAGGTGGACAAGGGGTCTTTTCTCCACGTGGTAGATCAGATTAAACGGGTGATGAACAAGAAGCGGAGCATGTGATTGCGTTATCTGTGATATTTAATCGCAGGGTCAGAAGAATGTATTGCGGGAGATACGCGTTTTCAGATTGCGGTTGTGCAGATGATGCGATAAAAATTGTTTCTACACAACTTTTTGTTGGTTCGGTTGTGCAGGGAAAGCTTGAAAAAAGTAATTTGCACAACTTTTACGAAAATCGTGGCGTTTAATATTATGTATGTTGTGCAAAGCAAGATAAAAATGACTCGTTTTGCACAACTTTTTTGATGAAAAAAATGTTTTTTCGCGTTACGGAGCGCAAAAGTTGTGCAAGAGGCAGCGTGGGCAGTAGGATTTGCACAACCAGCAGGAGTGGAAGTTGTGCAAATTAGTGATGAAGTGGCGACATATGCACAATCATATGCAAAACCTGCCGTAGGAAAATACCAGGAAACTGGATAGAAGGAATTGCACCCTTCTCAAAATCGGTCAACGGCTTTATAATAGAATAAAGTCGGTCGGGAATGGAGGAGTTACCGTGAACGAAAAATTTTTTTCTTTGCCGGAAGAAAAACAGCAAGCAATCATCAATGCAGGTTACAAGGTTTTTTCGCAGAATACATATCATAACAGTCCTATGCGTGAAATCGCAGAGGCAGCGGGAATCAGCAAATCGCTGCTGTTCCACTATTTTCACAACAAGAAGGAATTATATCTGTTTTTGTGGGATACTTGTGCAAAGAAGACCATTGCTTATTTGACCGAATGCGAATGCTACAGCCAGCAGGGGCTGTTTGAGAGCATGGAACGGGGCATGCGGGCAAAAATGGAACTGATCAGTCAGTATCCGGACATGGCGAATTTTACCATCAAAGCATTTTACGAAAAGGACCCGGAAATCTGCGCAGCTGTTTCTGAAAGCTATCACCAGTATTTTAACCTGAAAGCGGATCGCGCCCGTATCAACTTTGATCCGGCGCAGTTTGTGCCAGGACTGGATATTCCCATGATGTACAGGGAGATGTACTGGGCGTCGGAAGGATATCTGTGGGAGATGGTGCAGCGAGGACCTGTGAATACGGCAGAAATGGAAAAGGATTTTACCAGACTGATCGCATTTTGGAAAAGTATTTATCTTTGGAAGGAGTGACGAGATGGATGCAATCAAGTTAGAAAATTTGACTAAATATTATGGAAAAAACCGGGGAATCTCCGGCGTCAGTCTGACCGTTTCCGAAGGAGAATTCTTTGGATTCATCGGTCCCAACGGCGCAGGGAAATCTACGACAATCCGCACGATGATGGGGCTCATAAAAAAGACCGGAGGAGACGCCTGGGTGAGCGGACTTGCTGCTTGCGAAGAAAGAGAGCAGATTCTTGCCAGGACTGGATATCTTCCGTCGGAAGCAATTTTTTATCGCGGAATGCGGGTGAAAGATATCTTGAAGCTGTCTGCGGACTTGCGAAAAAAGGACTGCAGAAAGGAAGCTGTGCGGCTTTGTGAAAGATTACAACTTTCTGAGAAACGAAAAGTGGAGGAACTCTCTTTTGGTAACAGGAAAAAAGTCGCCATTGTCTGCGCGCTGCAGCATCAGCCGGAAATTTTAATTCTGGACGAACCGACCAGCGGTCTTGACCCACTGATGCAGAAAGAATTTTTTGAAATCCTTCGGGAGCGCAATGCAGATGGAACGACTATTTTTTTGTCCAGTCATATTTTGTCAGAGGTGCAGCGAAACTGCAGCCGTGCCGCAATCATTCGTGAAGGGAAGATCATTGCCTGCGATCGTGTAGAGGCGCTTTCTCGCACCAGCGCCAGGCGTGTTGCGGTTTGCGGCAGCGTAAATCTTGACGGACTTTGCGGAATTCGTGACCGGAAAGAGATTGCGGGGCAGACCAGCTTTCTTTACAGCGGCGATATGAACAAGTTGCTGAGAAGGCTTGCGGATGGACAGATTGCGGATCTCGCCGTATCTGAGCCGGATTTGGAAGAGGTATTTCTTCACTATTATGAAAAGGATGGTGAGGCGCTGTGATATTGGTTAGACATGAGTTGAGACAGGGACGCGTTTCGTTTTTGATTTGGACTGCTGCCATTTCTTTTCTTCTGGCAGTTTGCATCTTCCTCTTTCCGGAGATGAAAGGACAGATGGAGAGTGTTGGCGATGTGTTTGCTTCCATGGGCTCTTTTTCCGACGCTTTTGGAATGGACCGTCTGAACTTCGGCATGCTGACCGGATTTTATGCTATTGAATGTGGGAATGTGCTGGGGCTTGGCGGCGCATTCTATGCCTGTCTGTGCGCGGCTGGCATTTTGAGCAAGGAAGAAAAAGATGGAACGGCTGAATTCCTGCTGACCCATCCGATTAGCCGCAGGCGGGTCGTGACGGAAAAACTCCTTGCGGTATTGGTGCAGGTGACGGCGATGAATCTGCTGGTTTATGGGATTTCTGTGTGCGCTATAGCGGCGGTAGGTGAAGCGATTCCCTGGAGGGAAATCAATTTGCTGCATCTTGCGTATTATCTGCTGCAACTGGAGCTGGCGGGGATTTGCTTCGGGATTTCTGCTTTCACACGTAAAGGCAGCGTGGGCGCCGGACTTGGCATCGCTTTTATGATGTATTTTCTGAATCTCATTGCCAACATTGCGGAAGCGGCGGCGTTTTTAAAATATGTGACGCCTTTCGCCTACTGCGAAGGAGCGGATATCGTGACAGCGGGCAGTCTCGATGGGACACTGGTGACAATCGGGATGGTAATTGGGCTGCTTGGGATTGGAGCCGGCTATTTGCGGTATGTAAAAAAAGATATTTATTAAATCATGTTCTCCCGATTGGATTGGGCGCTAAGATGGAAGCAGGTGAGAATCCTGCACGGTACCGCCACTGTAAGGGAGAGTTCTTGTTCGAGGGTTTTAGACTAGCCCCTGGAAACGGGAAGGTGAGTAAGAACGATGCCCTTTGAGTTAGGAGACATGCAGAAAATATGGGCTGCACCATTTTGGTGCAGCTTTTGATTAGTCAAATCCAGGAAATTGTCTAGTTCTAATTTTTGAAAAGTGCAGTATAATATGTTACGAAAAAAAGGAAATATATCTTCATAGAGACGAATAAACTGGAGGTGGAATATTTTGGTAAAGGATGTAAAACATATCATGGAAAGAAAAGCCTTCGAAAAAGGCTTGGAGTCGATTATCAACAAGGGACAGGAAAAGGATTTGACCGAAGTTATGCTTCCTATGATTAATATGCTGGAGAAAATTTTAGGAGACGCATGGGAAGGTTCTTCCTATGAACTTTTGAGAAAGCTGGCAAAAGACCCGAATAGCAAGTGGACCCATTATACACAAAATATTTTGCGCAATGTGGATCCGCATATTTTGAAGACCGTTGCTTTAAATGCTGGATATGAGTCTGGTTTTCGTGGTTACAAGACTTCTCTGAAAATGTCTGAAAAATACCAGTGCAATATTCCATGGATTATTCTGATGGACCCTACAACAGCGTGCAATATGCACTGTACCGGTTGTTGGGCTGCGGAATATGGCGATAAAATGAACCTTTCTTTTGAGGATATGGATAGAATTATCACAGAAGGTAAAGAATTGGGTATTCACGCTTTTCTGTTCACCGGCGGCGAACCGCTGATTAAGAAAAAGGAAATTATCCGTCTGTGCGAAAAACACAGCGATTGTGCATTTCATGCGTTTACCAACGGTACACTGATTGATGGAGCATTCTGTGACGACCTTCTTCGAGTAGGTAATTTCTTTGTATCGGTTAGCATTGAGGGCTTTGAAGAAAGCAACGACGGGAGAAGAGGAGAAGGCCATTTCCAGAAAGCCTTGGCGGCGATGGATTTGATGCATGAAAAGAGAATTCCTTTCGGTGTGTCGATTTGCTATACGAGCAAGAACTATTTGACTGTAACCAGTGATGAATTCCTGGATATGCTTATCGATAAAGGCTGTGTTTTTGCATGGTATTTCCATTATATGCCGGTGGGTGTCAATGCGAGTACAGAACTGCTTTTGACACCGGAACAGAGAGTTTATATGCACGATAAAATCAGGGAAATCCGCGGTATTACAGGTGGTAAAGAGATATTTGCGATTGACTTTCAAAACGATGGAGAGTTTGTACATGGCTGCATTGCGGCAGGGGAAAGGTATTGCCATATCAATGCCAACGGAGACGTGGAACCTTGTGTATTTATTCACTACTCCGGCGCTAATATCAAAGAAAAGTCACTTCTTGATTGTTTGCGTCAGCCGCTATTTCTTGCATATCGTGATGGACAGCCGTTTAATGACAATCATCTGCGGCCTTGCCCTATGCTGGAAAACCCAGGAATTCTGCAGGAATTAGTAAAGAAGACCGGAGCAAAATCTACGGATTTAGAAGCGCCGGAATCCTGTGAGCATCTTTGTGGAAAGTGCACAGAATATGCAAAGAACTGGGCGCCGGTGGCAGATAAACTGTGGGAGCAGGATAGGAAATAAACATATGCTGCAAGAGATAAGCTGCGCTGTTTGATGAGGAAATATCAAGCAGTGCAGTTTTTTTAAAATTGACTATAAGTCATTGACTGATAGTCAATTATACAGTATAATAAAGAAAAAGGAGGCACGCTTATGACGAGCAGACAGATTGCTGCCCTTGCAACAAAGAAAAAACTGCTGGATGCAGGCAGCAAAATTATCGCAGAGAAAGGACTTTCTCAGGCGACAGTTGACGAGATCACTGCACTGGCAGGTGTTTCGAAGGGCACCTTTTATACTTATTTTAAGAAGAAAGAGGATATTGTATTTGCGCTTGGATATGGTGCTTTCAGCGAGGTTTTGGATAAGGCCATGAGCCTGCAGGATACTTTCATAGAAAAAATCATCTATTATATGGTGCATTTTTCGGCATATATTGAAGACAGCGGATATAAGCTTTCTCAGGAGTGGATCAGAAGTTTGTCTGATATTTCTTCTTCGGAGGAGACAGGTCCCCGTGGAAAGCTCAAGTTTGATCTGGATTCGATCAGCCGATTGATTCAGGCAGGGGTAGAAGAAGGAAATCTGGCAAAAGATACGCCGGCAGAAGTTTTAACCCATACTTTGGCGGATATACTTTACGGGCAGATGTTCTGCTGGAGTGTAAGTGACGGCAGCTACAGTCTGAGAGCGCGCACAGAAGAATTTTGCGAGACCTGTCTGCCAGAGATTTTCAAAGCGTACGCACTTTAATTCAACAAAAAGGAGGAAATGTGATGAATGACCTTGGGAAAGACATTAAGAAGCTGGGATTCGGATTGATGAGACTGCCGCAGAAGGACGGCGTCATCGATGTAGAGGAAACCAGTAAAATGGTCGATTTGTTTATGGAAGCGGGATTTACATATTTTGATACAGCCTGGGCTTATGCTGGTTCGGAAGATGCGATTCGCAAGGCGCTGGTTGAAAGATATCCACGGGAAAGCTTTCAGCTAGCCACAAAGAATGCAGCATGGATTAATTGCAAGACCAAGGAAGAAGCCTATGAACAGTTTGAGGTTTCTTTGAAACAGACAGGCGCAGGATATTTCGATTTTTATTTGCTGCACAATTTGGGAGAGGGCAGAAGCCGTTATTTCGACGAGTATGATATGTGGAACTGGGTGCAGGAAAAGAAAAAGGCGGGACTGATTAAGCATGTCGGATTTTCTTTTCATTCTACCCCGGAGGAACTGGAAGAAATTCTGACAGCCCATCCGGAGATGGAGTTTGTGCAGCTGCAGATTAACTATGCGGATTGGGAAAATCCGACTGTACAGTCCAGAGGCTGTTACGAAGTGGCAAAAAAACACGGCAAGCCGGTTATCGTTATGGAACCAGTAAAAGGGGGCATGTTGGCAACACCGCCGGAATCTGTCGTTAAGATTTTTAAAGAAGCAGAACCGGATTCATCGGTTGCTTCGTGGGCAGTTCGCTTTGCGGCTGATTTAGACGGGGTGATGACAGTACTTTCCGGCATGAGCAATGTAGCGCAGATGGAAGATAATCTGTCCTACATGAGGGAATTTACAGGACTTACTGCAGAGCAGAGAGAAACGCTGAAAAATGCGCAGGAGGAACTGGCAAGGATACCGATGATTCCGTGTACTGTCTGTAATTATTGCGCAAAGGTCTGCCCGATGCAGATTGGCATCTCCGGATCCTTTACTGCCATGAACTACCTGACCCTTTATCGGGACAAAGCCATGGCGCAGCATCAGGAAAGCTGGCTGGTTTCCGGTCACGGTCTGAAACAGGCGAAGGAATGTATCGGTTGCGGTAAATGTGAGGAAGCATGTCCGCAGCACATCGCAATTAGAGAAGAGTTGAAAAAGGTAACGGAAGAGTTGTTATAAGAATTAAAGCAGCTGTAGGTAAAAGATGCCTGCAGCTCTTTATAATTTTGTATGGATTTTCTATAATGGAAATAGTATAATAGGGATAAATAAGCAAGGAGGTGGTGCAAGTGAGAATCCTGGAACTGAATCATATTTTAGAAGAGCTTCGCAGCGCACTGTGCCATATTTTTGGGAACAAACTAAATCATATTTGGCTTTATGGTTCTTATGCTAGAGGGGATAATGATGAAGAGTCAGATTTGGATATTCTGGCACTTGTGGATCTTTCAAAAAATGAGCTGGCGGCTTACAGGAGAGAAGTCAGTGACTTGTCTTCGGAACTTGACTTGCAGTATGGCGTACTGCTTTCGATTAAGCTGCAGGATACAGAAACCTTTCATCGCTATTCTGATTCTTTGCCTTTTTTTCAGAATGTAATAAAGGAGGGAATCAGTATTGTATAGTGAGGAGCAAAAGGACTTATGCTTATACAGATTGTCAAAGGCTGAACGGTATTTGACTGACGCTAGGCGAACTCTGGAAATGGGGATGTATGATACTGCAGCAAATCGTTCTTATTATGTAATTTTTCATGCAGCACGTGCAGTACTTGCTTTAGATGGGTTGGATTTCCGCAAACATTCAGGAGTGATTTCCAATTTTCAAATGAGATATATAAAGACGGGTGTATTTGAAAAGCAGCTCTCTAATATTATTAAGAGCGCATTTTCTTTAAGAACAGAGAGTGATTATGAGGATTTCTTTGTGATTGAAAAGGAAGATGTAAAGCGTCAGGTAGACGAGGCGGAAGTTTTTTTCATGCAATAGAGGCATATATAAAGTCACAAAATTTATAGTGAAATGACTATGACGCAGACCCGAATAGGGTCTGTTTTTTCGTGCAAATTTTTCACAAAATGCATATTGAATAAGAAGTGCCAAAAAAAAACAATCTGGTTGTAGACAAATGAGATATAACAATGTACTATAAAGATGTAATACATTTATCGATTTTGAATTTCGAGGTGAATCATGGAAGAAAACAAAAAGAAGTTAGTCATCGGCGTCATTGGCGCAGATGTTCATGCAGTAGGGATCCAGATATTGAATCACGCCTTTGAAGAAGCGGGGTTTGATGTGACTAATTTGGGCGTCATGGTATCCCAGGAAGAATACATTGCTGCAGCAGTAGAAACTGATGCAGATGCTATCATGGTATCTTCCCTTTACGGTCACGGTGAGCTTGATTGCCGCGGTCTTAGAGAAAAGTGCAGCGAAGCAGGTCTTTCTGATATTCTGCTCTATGTAGGCGGCAATATCGTAGTCGGCAAGCAGCCTTTTGACGAAGTGGAAGCAAGATTTAAGAAAATGGGCTTTAACCGGGTATTTGGACCGGGAACAGCACCGGAAGACACCATTTCGTGTCTGAAGGAGGACTTGGGGCTGTAATGGGTCGGTGAAGTCATGAAGAACATACTATTAATAGATTTCGGCAGCACCTATACTAAGGTAACTGCCGTGGACCTTGCAGAAGAGCGGCTTTGCGCAACAGCGGCAAGCTACACCACTGTAAAAACCGATATTAATGAAGGACTGGCAAATGCGCTGGCACTTTTAGAGGAAAAAATCGGTCCGGTGGATTTTGATGCAAGGTATGCTTGCTCCAGTGCCGCTGGCGGTCTGAAAATGATCAGCTGCGGATTGGTGCCGGAATTGACTGCCGAGGCAGCAAAGATGGCGTCTCTTGGGGCAGGGGCGAAGGTCATGAAGGTTTATTCCTATCAGCTGACCGAAGAGGACGCAGAAGAAATCGAAAATCTGAAACCTGACATCTTCCTTTTAACGGGAGGTACTGACGGCGGCAATAAGGACACCATTATAGAAAATGCACAGATGCTGGCAGGAATTTCCGCAGAATTTCCAATCGTCGTTGCGGGCAATCGCAATGCAGCAGGTGCTTGCAGAAAGATTTTAGAGGAAGCCGGAAAGCAGGTAATCGTAACAGAAAACGTGATGCCGCGGTTTGGGGAACTGAACATCGAGCCGGCACAAAACTGCATTCGGGAAATTTTCCTTGACAGAATCATCAAGGCAAAAGGACTTTCTAAAGCCAGTCAGCTGATTTCGGGCATTATGATGCCGACACCGGCGGCGGTGCTTTCCGCTATGGAGCTATTGGCAAAGGGCACAGATAAGGAGCCAGGACTGGGAGATTTGGTTGCCGTAGATGTAGGCGGCGCTACCACAGACGTTTACTCCATGAGTCTGGGCGAGCCAAGCGGTGTCAATACGGTCATCAAAGGATTGCCTGAGCCTTATGCAAAGCGAACCGTGGAAGGGGATATCGGTATGCGCTACAGTGCAGCAGGCATTGTAGAAGCTGCCGGAATAGGCGCAGTTTCCCGGCTTTCGGGGTTGTCTACAGAGAGGGCGCAGCAGCTGCTTACTCTGATTACAGATAAAACAGATACACTGCCTGAAAATGAAGAACTTGCGGCGCTGGATTTTGCGCTGGCGTCTTTGGCAGTCAAGGTGGGTATGACCCGCCATGCAGGACGCGTGGAAAAAGTTTATACGCCGGTTGGTGAAACATGGCTGCAGGAAGGTAAAGACCTGACAGCTGTAGAAAAAGCGGTTATCACGGGCGGATCTCTCATTCACGCAAAGAATATAGAGAAAATCGCAAGAGGGGTGCTTTACGATGTGGCAGAAGCCGCATCCTTAAAACCGAGGCAGGCGGAAATCCTGCTGGACAAAGCATATATTTTATCGGCCATGGGCCTTCTCGCCAAACATGCGCCGGATACAGCACTAAGAATCATGAAAAAGGAGTTGATATCCTATGGAATTGAAAAATAAGAAACTGACAAACGACGAATTCTATGGAATTCAGAAAGAAATTTTGACCCAGTGGCCGACCGGCGCAGATGTAAATTTTGAGAAGGCAGTAGACTTTCATCAGAGCCTGCCGGAGAACAAAAACTTTGGAAAGAAGCTGGTAAAGGCAAAGAAAGAAGGCAAGACTTTAGTACAGCCGAGAGCCGGTGTTGCTCTGGTACAGGAGCATATCGACCTTTTAACTTATCTGCAGGACAAGGGTGGCGCAGACCTGCTGCCGACTACAGTAGACAGCTATACAAGACAGAATCGCTACAAAGAAGCGGAAGTGGGCATTCAGGAATCGGTTAGAGAGAGCAAGTCCATGCTCAACGGTCTTCCCATCGTAAACCACGGTGTAGATGCATGCCGCTCCATTATCAATGAACTGAACACACCGGTACAGGTGCGTCACGGCACACCTGACGCAAGACTTCTGACGGAAATCTCCTACGCTGGCGGTTTCACAAGCTATGAAGGCGGCGGTATTTCCTATAATATTCCTTATGCAAAAAATGTCAGCCTGGAAAAAACCATCAGGGACTGGCAGTACTGCGACAGACTGACCGGTATTTATGAAGAAGCTGGCGTCAGCATTAACAGAGAGCCATACGGACCACTTACCGGTACTCTGGTTCCGCCTTGCATTTCCCATTCTGTAGCCATCATCGAGAGTTTGCTGGCTGCTGAACAGGGGGTAAAGAACATAACAGTCGGCTACGGTCAGTGCGGCAATCTGGTGCAGGACGTTGCAGCCATCCGTTCCCTTGGCAGTCTGACTGAAGAATACCTTAAGAGATACGGTTATAATGATGTAGAAGTAACGACTGTTTTACATCAGTGGATGGGCGGTTTCCCGCAGGACGAAGCTCAGGCGTTTTCCGTTATTTCCTGGGGCAGCGCCATCGCAGCGCTGTCAAAGGCAACAAAAGTTATCGTAAAGACACCGCACGAAGCAATCGGCGTTCCGACCAAGGAAGCAAACGCACAGGGACTGCGCTGCACTAAACAGATGATCAACATGCTCTGCGACCAGCAGCTTTCCAACACCAGCCATGTTGTAAATGAAATGATGATTATTTCCGCAGAAACCCGCTGTATTGTAGATAAGTGCTTTGAACTGGGCGAAGGCGATTTGGCAGTGGGCACTGTTAGAGCATTCCAGGCAGGTGTTTTAGATATTCCGTTTGCACCGAGCAAACTAAACGCAGGAAAAATGCTGCCGGCAAGGGACAATGACGGCGCAATTCGTATCTTAAATGCTGCCAATGTGCCGCTTTCCAAAGAGTTGATCGATTTCAACAGAGAAAAAATTGAAGAACGTGCACAGGCAGAAAAGAGAGATGCTTCTTTCCAGATGGTAATCGACGATGTTTACTCCATCAGTAAAGGAAAACTGGTCGGCAGACCTTGGAAATAATCGAGAGCCGTTGGTGGGCGTTGGTGATGCTAGGCGAAAAAACGGGCGAACGTTGACAAAATTGACAAAAAATCGGTTTTTTGTCTAATCTGTCAGCAGTTTTGGGAAAAATGCTGACAAAACTGACATTTTCTTTGGATTTTGTCTGGTTTGTCAGTGTTCAGACAGAAAAATTCATGTTTTTGCGGTAAAAATCGCAAAAAGACTGACAAAAATGCAGTTTTTTTGGAAATATGTCAGCGCAGAAAATTGTGTAAATGGTAGTTTGAAATATAGACGAGGGAATTGAAATGAAAATTAAAAAAATAATTTGTTCTGGCGGAAGAACCGGATTCTTCTTTGACGACCAGAGAGCGATTAAAAAAGGTGCAAAATCTGATGGTTCTGCATATATCGGAGAGCCGGTAACTGACGGCTTTAAGGCAGTAAGACAGGCTGGTGAATCCATTTCTGTTATGGTGGTTTTGGAAGATGGTCAGGTTGCCTACGGTGACTGTGCAGCTGTACAGTACAGCGGAGCAGGCGGAAGAGATCCGCTGTTCCTTGCAGAAGACTTTATTCCTGTTATCATGGAACATGTAGCGCCAGTGCTGGAAGGGAAAGAACTGGATTCTTTCCGCACTTTGGCAGCGGAAGTAGAAGCCGTAGAAGTGGATGGCAAGCGTCTGCACACTGCCATTCGCTACGGTGTGACCCAGGCGGTGCTGGACGCAGTGGCAAAGGCAAAGAAGCTGCTGATGTGTGAAGTTATCGCAGACGAATACGGTCTCACGCCGGAATATCGCCAGATTCCAATCTTCACTCAGTCCGGCGATAACCGTTACGATAACTCCGATAAGATGATTATGAAGGGTGCTGACGTTCTACCTCACGCTCTGATTAACAACGTAGATACAAAACTGGGAAAAGACGGCAGCATTTTACTGGAATATGTAAAATGGCTGAGAGACAGAATTATCGCCCTCCGTCATGATGAGGACTATCTGCCGGTGCTGCATATCGACGTGTATGGTACTATCGGTATGGCATTCGGTGTCAACAATTATGAAGTGATGGCAGACTATATCGCTACTTTAGTAGAGGCAGCAAAACCTTTCAAGCTGCGTATCGAAGGCCCGATGGACGCAGAAGAGAGAGAAGCCCAGATGAAAGCGCTGGCAGCGCTGACTGCAGAGGTTGATCGCCGCGGAATCGACGTGGAACTGGTAGCAGACGAATGGTGCAACACTTTAGATGACATCAAATATTTCGCTGATAACAAGGCAGGTCACATGGTACAGATTAAGACCCCAGACCTTGGCGGAATCAACAATATCGTAGAAGCAGTTATCTACTGCAAAGAAAAAGGAATCGGCGCTTACCAGGGCGGCACCTGCAACGAAACAGACCGCTCTGCGCAGGTTTGCGTCAACCTGGCTATGGCAACCCAGCCTGATCAGATTCTGGCAAAACCAGGCATGGGCGTAGACGAAGGATACATGATTGTGTACAATGAAATGCAGAGAATCCTTGCACAACTGTCAGCAAAAAATGCGTAATGTGATAGAAGATGGACTGATCACAGAACTAATTAGCGACGTAGACCTGTGGGACGCGAAGGGGCAGTCGGCGCTATCGCTGCTTACAGCAGAACAAATTGGAGAACTGGCGGTGACCGCCCTGCGAATTGAGGCAGCGGTGACACCAAAGCCGGGACTTGTAGACAGAGAAAACAGCGGAGCCCATGACGACATGGACTATCCGCTGTTTCTGGCAAGCAGCGCAGCGCTGTTTCCTTGCTTTACAGCCTGTGCCAAAGCCGGCATTGACGGATACAAAAAAAGTCCGGCGCAGTTGGTTCCTGTATTACGCCGTATCGGCAGATGTGGAGAAACCGCCATGTATGCGGCGACAAAAGGGGTCAATACCCACAAAGGGGCTATTTTCTCTATGGGGATTTTGTGCTGCGCGCTTGGCATGCTTTTAGCTAAAGTAACAAAGGGAACGCATACTGCAGTTCAGGTGCCAAAGGCGCAGGCAGGCCTAAAAGAAGCTGAATTACAGGCGCTTTGCGCCCAGCTTTCAGCCGCCCTGCTGCGGCAGGATACTGCCGCAGCAACCCACGGGCTGCACGCCCGTGGTCACGCCGCCTGCGGCGGCGTGCGGGCGGAGGCTAGCTCCGGATTTGCTACTGCATTTCAGGTAGGATTGCCTGTTCTCAGAAGCGCCCTCTACGAGGGTCTGGTGAAGGAAACAGCACTGGTAAAAGCCTTGCTGGCGCTGATAGAGCGGGCAGAAGACAGCAATGCAGTCTACAGAGGCGGCGCCGAAGGTCTCGCTTTTATGCAGAAGAAAGCAGGTGAGATTTTGCGAAAGGCAGATTGGAAGAGTGAAAAAAGTTTAGACATGGTGAGAGAGTTTGACCGCGCATGTGTCCAGCGAAATTTAAGTCCTGGCGGCAGTGCGGATTTGCTGGCGTTTTGCACCATGTTATATATGATTTTTGATGAGGTATCGCTATGATTAAAACAAATGCGTGCGCTGGAACCCTTGAATCCAGCGATATTTATGTAGAAATTGCACCCTTGCCTTCTGGCAGCGGCGTTGTGCTTTCAGTAACATCTGTGGTTTACGAGCAGTTTGGCGCTGAAATCGAGGCAGTCATCAGACAGACCCTGGAGGAACTGGGAGAAACCGACGTAAAGGTCACCGCCAGTGACAGAGGTGCGGTGGACTGCACGATTCGTGCAAGAGTTGAAACGGCAATATGCCGCGGGAAAGGAGAGCAGTAAATGAGAAGAAGTATGCTATTTTTTCCGGGAAACAGTGCAAATATGCTGCTCAATGCAGATTTTCTCGGCTCTGACAGCGTGATTTTGGACCTTGAGGACGCAGTTGCCCAGACCGAAAAGGATTCTGCAAGAATTTTGGTGAGAAACGCAATCCGTTCTCTTGATTTTACAAAAGAAGTCATCGTTAGAATCAATCCAATCGACAGTCCTTACTGGGAAAAGGATCTTGATGCCATCGTACCCGTCAAACCGGACATGATTATGCCGACCAAGGTCAGCAGCGCAGATGATGTAAAGACCATCTCTGACGCAATCGCCAAGGTGGAAAAGACCAGCGGTATGGAAGTTGGCACAATTAAGCTGATTCCGTTGATTGAAACAGCTTTGGGTGTGGAAAAATCTTTTGAAATTGCAACGGCAGATTCCAGAGTTGCGGCGATTTTCCTTGGAGGAGAAGACTTGACTGCAGATTTACAGTGCAAGCGTACCAAGGAAGGAACAGAAATTTTATATGCTCGCTCTCGTATGGTTATGGCGGCACGGGCTGCAGGAATCGACGTTTACGATACACCTTGGACTGATGTGGAAGATTACGAAGGTCTCATTGCCGACGCGAAATTTGCAAAGAGCCTTGGATTTTCTGGAAAGTCCTCTATTTCACCGCGCCACGTGCGCTTTATCAATGAGATTTTTAGTCCGACAGAGGAAGAAATCCGCTACGCCCGTGATGTCTTTGAGGCAATCGAAAAGGGAAAAGCCGAGGGTAAAGGCGTGGTATCTCTGCGGGGCAAGATGATTGATGCACCGATTGTAGCTAGGGCAAGACAGGTCCTTGCGGCGGCAGAGGCAATGAAGGGAGGTCCTGTAAAATGAAAACAAAATTAGTAAAAGATTTGAAAGAGGCGATTAAACTTTCGGGACTTTCTGACGGCATGACGATTTCCTTTCATCATCACCTGCGCAATGGCGACATGGTAGCAGTGATGGTGCTGGATGTCATCAGTGAGCTTGGCATCCGGGATTTGAATGTCAACATCAGCTCGATTTTTGATACCCATGCGCCTTTTATCGAATACATTAGAGACGGTGTAATTACCGGCATTGAAACAGACTATATGGGCGGCGTTGTGGGCAGGGCTGTCAGCGAAGGGATCTTGGATAAGCCGGTGATTTTCAGAACCCACGGAGGCAGACCTTCTGACATTATCAGCGGTGTGTCGCCTATCGACGTGGCATTTATCGCGGCGCCGACCGCAGACCCTATGGGCAACTGCACAGGTAAGTACGGAAAATCCGCCTGCGGTTCCTTGGGCTATGCTTTTGCGGATGCGATGTATGCGAAAACTTCTGTGGTAATTACAGATAATCTGGTAGACTATCCTTTGACGGATTTTTCCATTGCGGAGGATTACATCGATTATGTGGTTTGTGTCGACAAGATTGGAGAGCCATCAGGCATCGTCTCTGGCACAACCAAAATCACAAAAGACCCGGTAGGGCTTGTGATTGCCGATTACGCGGCAAGAGCCATTGAAGCATCCGGTCTTCTGGTCGATGGATTTTCTTTCCAGACCGGTGCAGGCGGTGCCTCCCTTGCAGCTGCAAAATACCTGCAGGACATCATGCTTGCCCGCGGTATCAAAGGCAGCTACGGTCTTGGGGGAATCACCAGTTACATGGTAGATATGATGAAAAGCGGTTGCTTCAAAGCTCTGCTGGATGTGCAGTGCTTTGACCTTGGTGCGGTGGAGTCCATCAGAACCAATCCAAATCATAGGGAGGTGAGCGCATCTCACTATGCAAGTCCTTCTGCTGCTAGCAGCGCTGTTGACAGCTTGGATGTGGTAATTTTAGGTGCAACTGAAATCGACACTAATTTTAATGTCAACGTTCATACCGATTCCAATGGCTATATCATGGGCGGCAGCGGCGGCCACAGTGACACAGCTGCCGGCGCAAAGATGTCCATGATTGTTGCGCCTCTTTCCCGTGCCCGTCTGCCAATCGTAGTGGACGAGGTTCTCTGCAAATCCACACCGGGCTCCACAGTCGATGTGCTGGTAACCCAGCGTGGCATCGCAGTAAATCCGCTGCGTCCGGAGCTTTCTAAGAGGTTTGCGGAAAGTGGACTTCCGGTAGTAGATATCAGAGAATTGCGGGATGCAGCTGAAAAGCGGAGCGGAAAAGCAAAGAAACCGACACTTGGTGACAAGGAAGTAGCGAAGATTTTATATCGAGATGGAACGCTGCTGGATACCATTTATAACGTGCCGGTGAAATAGAAAGTGCACTATTGTTTGCAGAGGCGGGCTTTTGCATAGATATTGGATATAATCTGATTTGCACAACTTCCTCAATGCGGATTAGTCCGCAGTTGTGCAAACCCTCCTGATTTAGACAAATCTGCACAATCCGGTCGCATGCGATTCCCAAAAGTTGTGCATCAGAAGTGGTAATAGGGTTTGCTTGCACAACTTTTTCACCGTCACTTACTTGGCGGTTGTGCAAATCCTTCTATAGAAGAACTGTCTGTACAACTTTTACAGCGAAAGACTGTTTTGGGTTTTGCTAAGTTGTCTGTAAACAGTCTAATCTGCACAACTCTGCACAGCTTTCTCAGCGCAGATTAGTCCGCAGTTGTGCAAACCCTCCTGCTTTAGATGCATCTGCACAACCTGGTCGCATGCAATCCCCAAAGGTTGTGCAAATGCCCTACTCAAAAGTGGGATTACATAATTTTCCTATTACGAAAGCTGTCGACCGGCAATGAGCTGACAGTTTTCTGCAAAATTCACAAAAATGGAACGGAATGAGAACCATGTTTTATATTGAAACCGTCAACATAGAACAGGCGGAAAGCCTGCTTTCCCTTTGCGGACTTACACTGCCCCAAGCGGTGGACTATACTGCTGGGATATTTTTCCATGACAGGCTGGTCGCCTGCGGCAGTCTCAAGGGTGATATGATTCAGGGTATCGCTGTCCATCCTGAATTTCAAGGTGAAGATTTAACTGCTAAGGTGATAACCCATCTGGCGCAGAAAGCCGCAGAGCAGGGGCTCCGCAGCCTGTATCTTTTCACCAAACCAGAAAAAGTAATGCAGTTTACTGGTCTTGGATTTCGCCTTGCAGCAACGGCAAGACCCTATGCGGCGTTGCTGGAATGGGGCGAGGCAGGGATTGCGCAGTATGTAGAAAAATTGAAAACTTACAGACAAGAGGCATCCGCTGCCTTCGACGATGCATTTTTTGTCGGTGCGCTGGTGATGAACTGTAATCCGTTTACGAGGGGGCATCGTTATCTGGTGGAGAAAGCTGCCTCAGCCTGCAGCCATGTATTTCTTTTAGTAGTAGAAGAAGATGTTTCGCAGTTTTCCTTTGCGGATCGTTTTGCCATGGTAAAGGCAGGAACAGCAGATTTAAGGAATGTGACCGTAATACCCGGCGGCCGCTATGCGGTATCTAGCCTGACTTTTCCCAGTTATTTTACGAAGGAAGAAAATCTGGCTTTTGCACATGCTGCCATAGATGCAGAGCTGTTCGCAGAATATATCGCTCCGGCGCTGGGCGTATCGGTGCGTTTTCTGGGGACAGAGCCTTTTTCTCCGGTGACAGAAATCTACAATGAAACTCTGAAAAAAAGACTGCCTAAAGCAGGAATCAGCGTGGAAGAAATTCCTCGCCTGACCGCGGGTGGAGAGGCCATCAGTGCCAGCAGAGTCAGAGCACTTTTGAAGAGCGAAGGCGCAGAAAGCAAAGAACTTGCGCAGTTGCTGCCAGAAACGACCTTAAAATATCTGCAAAGAGAACTAAATACAGAAAATGACCGCAGCTAGCATAATTTGATAGCATGCGGTCATTTTTGTAATTATTTCTTCAATTGCTCCCGATAATCCTTTAGATTCTTTTCAAGTAATGCCGGTGTATCCAGTCCGTAAGGACAGCGTTCTTTACACTGATTGCAGTGAAGACACTCTGCAATCTGTTCCATATCCTCCTGATGAGCTTGATCCATGTAGATACCTGTCGGCGCGCGGCGAATCATCAGTGACATACGGGCGCAGTCGTTGATTTTAATGCCTGCAGGACAAGGCATGCAGTAGCCGCAGCCGCGGCAGAAATCACCTGCAAGTTCTGCTCGCTCCTGCGCAATAAAATCCTTCATGGCAGCATCCATCTGCGGCGGATTTTTCTCACAGTCCAGAAACTGTTGCAGTTCCTCCTGCCTTTGTACACCCCAGATTGGAAGTACATTTTCGTACTGCGCACAGAACGCATAAGAGGCGTCTGCGCGGGTAATCAGCCCGCCGCCCATAGCTTTCATAGCGATAAATCCCATATCCGCTTCTTTGCATTTTTCTACCAGCTGGACTTCTTCTTTGCTGGCAAGGTAACTGAACGGAAACTGCAGTGTTTCGTAAAGCCCGGATTCGATGGCTTCGTGAGCCACAGCCAGCCTGTGATTGGTAATGCCGATGTGGCGAACTTTCCCTTGGGCTTTAGCCTCCAACATTGCCTCGTAAAGCCCTGTGCCATCGCCAGGTTTTGGACAGAAAGCGGGATTGTGAAACTGATAGAGATCCAGATAATCGGTCTGCAGATTAGTGAGGGTGGTTTCAAGCTGCGACCAAAATTCTTCAGTGCTATTGCACATGGTTTTGCTGGCGATGTAGACTTTCTGACGAAGTCCCCGCTCGCTCAGCGCTTTTCCCAGTTTAGCTTCACTGTCAGTATAAAATCTGGCAGTATCAAAGAAAGTGATACCTGCCTCGTAAGCCTTCATAATCAAAGCATCAGCTTCTTCATAAGAAATTCTCTGAATCGGCAGTGCGCCGAATCCGTTTTTATTTGTAATAATTTCTGTTTTTCCAAGTCTGATTTGTGTCATAAAATATCACCTCAATCTTTTTCTAAAAGCATTCTATGGAAGTATTATACCATCAATTGGCGGGTTTGTTTATACTATCTTTCTGATGACCGGCGTCATTTCGACCGCCATTTCAGCGCGGCGTCTTAACCTAAAATCGACTTTTTTACAGAAAATCGAGATTTGGGTTAAAGATATACCCTGTGCCCGTCTTTTAAGAGAAGCGTAGCAGGGCGTCCGTACACTGCTCCCCCGTGCGTTTCCTTTTCTTGCAAAGAAAAAAGAAGAATGGTAAAATAGAATCAAAAAAGGGGGAAGAGAACATGCACAAAATACTCATTGTAGAAGACGACGTGGTGATTGCAAAATCTATCGCCCATCATATAGAAACATGGAATTGCAGCGCCCACTGTGTGGAAAATTTTAAGGATGTGATGGGAGAATTCGAAAGCTTTGAACCGGATTTGGTTCTGCTTGATATCGGGCTGCCCTTTTTTAACGGCTATTATTGGTGCACCCAGATTAGGGCGGTTTCCAAGGTTCCAATCATCTTTATTTCCTCGGCATCAGATAATATGAATATCGTCATGGCTATGAATATGGGTGGAGATGATTTTATTGCAAAACCTTTCGACCTTGCGGTGCTGACTGCAAAGGTGCAGGCGCTGCTTCGCAGAACCTATGATTTCGGTGTGCAAAGCCCTGTTTTGACTCACATGGGTGCGGTGCTGAATATGGGGGATGCAAGCTTAACCTATGAGGGAGAAAAGATCGACTTGACCAAAAACGAGTTTCGCATTTTGCAGATTCTGCTGGAGCGAAAAGGAAATGTCGTCAGCAGAGATGATATGATGGAGCGGCTTTGGGAGACCGACAGTTTTGTAGATGAGAATACACTTACTGTCAATGTGGCAAGACTTCGCAGAAAGCTGGAGGCCAGCGGACTGAATGATTTTATTAAGACGAAGAAAGGTATGGGATATCTGGTAGAATAATTATGATTGGAAAATATATTAGAAGCAAATGTAAGACGGCGCTGCTGTTTTTGGTGTATCTGGGGATATTTTGTCTGGTGGCATTTCTCTTTGGGATGCCTTTTGACGCCCTCATCTATGCGATTGTGCTTTGTCTGTTTTTTGCCTTAGTGTTCATGATTTACAGCTATGCAAGATTTCGGCAGAGGCAGGAAGTTTTGCAGGATATCAGGGCGAGAATCCAGTTTGGACCGGAGCAGCTGCCAATGCCTGCCAATGCCATTGAAGAAGAATATCTGAAAATTATCAAATCCCTGTATGCAACGACTTCGGCGGCGGTGTCGGAAAGAGACAAGGCTATGAGCGATATGATTGAGTACTATACGCTGTGGGCGCACCAGATTAAAACGCCGATTGCTGCTATGGATTTACTGCTGCAGAGTGAAATGCCTGGAGTGTGCAGAGATCAGCTTGTTATGGAACTGTTTAAGGTGGAACAGTACGTGGAGATGGTGCTGCAGTATTTGCGGCTGGGTGCGGATAGCACGGACTTTCGCATTGAACGGCAAGATCTTGACAGGATTATCCGTGAAGTAGTAAAAAAATATTCTACAATCTTTATTAAGAAAAAGATATCTCTGGATTATCAGGGAGTCGATGCAAAGACGATTTCCGATGAAAAGTGGCTTTCCTTTGTGCTGGAGCAGGTGCTTTCCAATGCGCTGAAATATACACCGTCCGGAAAAATTTCTATTTATATGGACAAGGTGCTGCCTTGTACGCTTGTGATTGAGGATACGGGAATCGGTATCCAGGAGGAAGATCTGCCGCGGATATTTGATAAAGGATATACTGGCTATACTGGACGCAAGGATAAGAAGTCAACGGGTATAGGGCTTTATCTTTGCAGGATGATTATGAATAAGCTGGGACACACTATGACCATCGAATCGCAGGTGGGCAAGGGCACGAAGGTGAAGCTGGGGCTTGGGACTTACGAAAATGTAAGATTTGAATAAAGGATTGTAAGGGAATGTATAGGACTTATGTTCCCTTTTTTGCTATCATAGAGCCATGTTCATAGAAAGGGGTTCAAAAAATGACCATTTTAGAAGTTAAAAATTTGAAGAAAATCTATACGACCCGCTTTGGAGGAAATCAGGTGCAGGCACTTTCCAATGTGTCTTTTTCTGTTGAAGAGGGTGAATATGTGGCAATTATGGGGGAATCAGGTTCCGGTAAAACCACGTTGCTCAACATTTTAGCGGCGCTGGATAAGCCGACCAGCGGCGAGGTGCTCCTTGCCGGCAGAAATATCGTAACGATTTCTGAGCGGGAAATTTCCGCATTTCGCCGTGATAATCTTGGATTTGTGTTTCAGGATTTCAATCTGCTGGATACCTTTTCACTGCAGGACAATATTTTCCTGCCTCTGGTGCTGGCGAAGAAAAATTATAAAGAAATGGCAAAGAAGCTTGCTCCTATTGCGGAACATCTGGCAATTAAAGATATCCTGAAGAAATATCCTTATGAAGTATCTGGCGGACAGAAGCAGAGAGCGGCGGTTGCAAGAGCGTTGATTACAAGTCCGCAGCTGATTTTGGCAGATGAACCGACAGGTGCGCTGGACTCTGCTGCATCCGACAGTCTGCTCAAACTTTTTGGTGAGATCAATGAAGCGGGACAGACGATTCTGATGGTGACCCACAGTACCAAAGCGGCAAGTCACGCCAGCAGAGTGCTCTTTATTAAAGACGGTGAAGTGTTCCATCAGATTTACAGAGCAAATATGACCGAAGATGAGATGTTCGCAAAGATTTCGGACACACTGACGGTTTTGCAGTCAGGTGGTGGTAAACGTGGCTAAAAATTTTTCATGGAAGCTTGCGCTGACCAATATTAAAAATAATCGAAAGTTTTATCTGCCGTATTTTTTGGCTTCAGCAGGAATTACGGGGATGTTTTATATCATTTGTTTTCTTGCCATGAATGAGGGAATATCGACTATGTCTGCCAGTCTCAGCATGATTATGGGACTGGGCGTAGGAGTTATGGCAATATTTTCCTTTATCTTCCTGTTCTATACCAACAGCTTCCTTATGAAACGGAGAAAAAAGGAAATCGGTCTTTACAATATTCTCGGTATGGAAAAGCGACACATCGGCAGAATTCTGGTGATAGAAGGGATGCTGATTTCGATGTCATCCTTTATCTGCGGCATGTTCAGTGGAATTCTGTTCAGCAAGCTGGTACACTTGTTTCTAAACTGGGTCTTTGGCGCAGAACCACCTTTTGGAATTGAGATTTCTAAAGATGCCATCATCTACAGTGCGATTCTCTTTGGTGCGCTTTTTGTGCTGACGACACTGGCAAACCAGATGAGTATTCGCCTTGCAAAGCCGATTGAACTTCTTCACGGAGGAAATGTAGGGGAGAAAGAACCGAAGGCAAAAGGCGCATTGGCTCTGGTAGGATTTTTATGCCTGGGGGCAGGATATTACATTGCAATTACTACAGAAAATCCGCTGAAGGCGTTAATGCTTTTCTTTGTGGCGGTGGTGCTTGTTGTAATCGGCACCTATTGTCTTTTCACTGCGGGAAGTATCGTCATTTTAAAGGCACTGCGTAAGAATAAAAAGTTTTACTATAAGTCGGGCAATTTTACGGCAGTTTCCGGATTGATTTACAGAATGAAGCAAAATGCGGTGGGACTTGCAAACATCTGCATTTTGTCTACTATGGTGCTTGTCATGGTATCTGGCACGGTCAGCCTGTTTTTCGGTATGAATGATACTGTTGACAAGATGGCTCCGGGAGATATTAATATTCAGGAGTGCACGGCAAAAATAAACGATGATATGGGAAAACTTGAAAATGCCGCAAAAAATCGTGCTGACAGCATGGGTGTAAAAATCGAAAATATTAGGGCGTATCAGTTCCTTCCCTTTGTTGCAATAAGAAGCGAAGAAAACTACATTTTTGAAAGGGGAACACAGGAGAATATAAAAGACATGGTAAGCTTTGCAGCTATGACAGAGGATTCATATACTAGGTTGACAGGCAAAAAACTAGGACTTACCGGAAACGAAGTTGCTATGTATACAACTCTGTCTGATGTTTCTGAGGATTTCAAAGTGGGAAACATACAGTTTCATCTGAAAGAGAAAGTAGACGGTTTTCTGGAGCTGGCAGAGATAGAAAATGGTATGACCGATGTCAGCTATTTAATTCTGGCAGATGACGAAGCACTGCAGAATCTTCTTACAGTGGTAAATGGTGGATACGAAAACAGCTGTTACCTCTATACCCACCTGAACATTTATACTGACTGCGATGAACAGCTGAATGCCAACTATGCACAGGCGCTTAGAGAAGATGACAGTGAGCTTGGTTTGCACTACGAAATGCTTAGGGTTGCCACGCAAGAAGAAGAAACAGGTGATTATGTAGAGATGGTTGGCGGCTTTCTGTTTCTGGGCATCTTCCTGGGGATTGTATTCACATTTGCGGCAGCGCTCATCATCTACTATAAACAGATTTCCGAGGGCTACTATGATAAAGAGAAATTTGAGATTATGCAGAAGGTAGGCATGAGCAAGAAGGAAGTAAAAGCGACCATTCGTAAACAGGTGCTGATGGTGTTCTTCGTGCCTCTTGTCATGGCAGGCATTCATATTGCTGCGGCATTTAAGATGATTACTAAGTTGCTTTTAGTATTTGCTATGACCAATGTGGGGCTCTTTGCAATCTGCACTCTGGTGACTTTCCTGATTTTTGCAGGGATTTACGCTCTGGTGTACATGGTGACGGCGAGAGAATATTACAAGATTGTGGGATAAAAAAAATTATGTTATAATACCTTTCAGACTGAATAGAAAGAAGGGTGGAAATGAGATACACGGACAATTATGTAATCACCAGTCATGATGTGGATATTAATAATCATCTGCGGCCGTCTCTGGTACAGCGGTATATGATTGAGACTGCAGACCATCAAATGCGCGACCGCAAACCGACTTATTACGAGCTGTTTGTGGACGGCAAGGCTTTTATCCTGACGCGAATTTCCATTGAAATTTACAAACAGACGGAAAAGTACGATGAGATTACGGTACAGACTTGGCGCTGCCCGGAAAAGGGTGCAACCTTTATCAGATGTTTTGTCATGGTCTGCAAAGGTGAAATCGTGGCAAAGGGCTATAGCGTCTGGGCAGTTGTCAATCATGAGACTGGAAAGCTTTGCAAAGCCTCTGAGGTGGATCTTAGCAATTATGAGATGGAAGAACCTCACGAGATGGGGCTGAAAGACAGGTTTCGCCTGCCGAAGGATTTGAAATTTGAAAAAGTCGGTACGAAGCAGGTGGCTTACAGCGATGTGGATATCAATCTGCACATGAACAACACTTACTATCCTGACATGCTTTGGGGACTTATTCCTGATATTCAGGAAAAAGAGGTTACATCGGTGAACCTTCGTTACCAGAAGGAAGCACCCCTTGGAGGTGAAATTACCATTTATATGGCAAAGCTGCCTGCACCGGTGCCAGAAGACAGCCGTGCGGAGGAAACCTACTGCTTCTATACAGAGGTAGAGGCGGGAACCAATGTGGAAGCTATGATTGGTGTTCGGAAAGTAAACCGATGCATTGCTGCCGGTGGGTGACTCTAAGGTGTACATAGAATCGCCATTTTCTTTAAAAATATGCATAATTTTCTCGGAGAATGTGCATATTTTCGGACTATACAAGAAATATATGCATTTTTGGGAATGAAATATCGCAGATTCAGTAGATGAATCAGCGTGAAACAGCTCAAAAGTGCATATTTTTTTGCTTTTTACTAATTCTATGCACACCTGCGTGCATAGTTAGAGGATTTTTACGAAATATATGCACAGGCGAGAAAAAATACTTGATTTAATATACCCTACAGGGGTATACTATATGTATCACGAGAAAACAGGAGGCGCATTATGAGCGAAAAATCATGCTCTGCTTGCTCTGAGCGTGTCAAACACAGAGAAGAAGCAGAATTAAAGGATTTAATCAATAGATTAGCACGGATAGAGGGACAGATTCGTGGAATCAGAAAGATGGTAGAGGAAGACAGATACTGTATTGACATTGTCAATCAGGTAGCTTCCGTCAGCGCTGCAATCAATTCTTTTAATAAAGTTTTGCTTTCTGCACATATTAAATCGTGTGTAGTGGAAGATGTGAAGCAGGGCGGCAGCAAGATGGTCGACGAGCTTTGCGATACCCTGCATAAACTGATGAGGTAATAGTTATGAAAGAAAAATTTAGAGTGACGGGAATGACCTGCTCGGCATGCTCATCCAGAGTAGAAAAGACTGTGACGAAGCTTGCGGGCAGTCAGGAGGTCAGCGTTAATCTTTTGACAGGCACTATGCAGGTCGAATACGATGAAAACCAACTGGATACGGAAGGAATTATTACAGCAGTTGAAAAAGCCGGCTATGGCGCATTTGTTGACGATGGAGGGAAAAGTGCTGAGGGCGGTGCAGGAAACGGCGCAGCCCGCGGGGGCAGTAATGGCAGTGCATCTAAGGCTGCGCTTGATGAAACCAAACAGATGAAGCAAAGATTAATTTGGTCGGTGGCGCTTCTGATACCCATGATGTGTTTTTCCATGGGGCCAATGCTGACAGGTCATCATATGGATATGGAGCATCCTTTGACCAATATACTGGCACAGGTGCTGTTTCTCATACCGATCGTGTTTTTGAACCGGAAATACTTTCTCAAGGGATTTCCAAGTCTTTTCAGAGGAAGCCCCAACATGGACAGTCTCATTGCTATGGGGGCTTCGGCAGCGATTCTTTACGGAACCTTTGCAATCTTTCGTATTGTTCACGGCTTTGAGACGGCAGATATGGCGCTGGTACATCACTATGCAGGGGATATTTATTTTGAATCTGCAGCCATGATTCTGACCTTGATTACAGTAGGGAAATATATGGAAACCCGTTCCAAAGGAAAGACCAGTCAAGCTATCGAAAAGCTGATGAATCTGGCACCGAAAACAGCTACAGTAGAGAGGGACGGAAAAGAAATCAGTATTGAAACCAGTGCACTGATGCAAGGAGATATTCTGGTCGTAAGACCGGGCGAAAGCATCGCTGCAGACGGTGAAATTATCAGTGGAACAACCAGTGTTGATGAGTCTGCTATTACAGGCGAGAGCATTCCGGTAGAAAAGCAGCCTGGTGACAGAGCAGTTTCTGCGACAATCAACAAAAACGGTTTTATCAAAGTGCGCTGTGACAAAGTGGGGGAAGATACCACCATCAGCCAGATTATTCGTTTAGTTGAAGAGGCCAGTGCCAGCAAAGCGCCTATCGCCAGAATGGCGGATAAAATCGCAGGAGTTTTTGTACCGACAGTTATTGCTATCGCTATCATTGCTGCAGTTATATGGATGATTGCAGGGTATGGCTTTGAGTTTGCGCTATCTATCGGCATTTCTATTCTGGTGATTTCCTGCCCGTGCGCACTGGGGCTTGCAACGCCGGTAGCAATTATGGTTGGAACCGGAAAAGGCGCCGAAAACGGTATTCTCATCAAATCCGGCCAGGCACTGGAAACGGCGCACAGTATTGACACTGTTGTTATGGATAAAACAGGCACCATTACAGAGGGAAAACCAAAGGTAACGGATATTGCTGCCTTTGGTATGAGCGAGGAAGAACTTACAAAAATTGCAGCGACTTTAGAGGCAGGAAGCGAACATCCACTGGCGGAAGCTGTGATGGAGTATGCAAAAGAAAGACAGGTGCAGCAGGAAGCAGCCGAAGGCTTTGAGGCGGTATTTGGAAGAGGCGTAAAGGCTGTCATCGACGGAAAGAAATACTTTGCGGGAAATGCTGCACTGATGAAAGAGTCTGGAATTTCAACAGAGGGTATTGAAGATAAACTGGGCGTTCTTTCCGACCAGGGAAAAACGCCGCTGATTTTTGCTGAAGAAAAGAGTATAATCGGCATCATTGCTGTCGCCGATGTGGAAAAGGAAAGCAGTAAAGCGGCGATAGATGCTTTTGCAGAGATGAAGATTGATGTGGTCATGCTGACGGGAGATAATAAACGGACGGCGGAAGCCTTACGAAAAAGGCTGCAGATTCCAAAGGTTATTGCAGAGGTTTTGCCTAGCGACAAAGAAAAGCATATTGCAGGACTGCAGGCTGAAGGTCATAAGGTTGCCATGATTGGTGACGGTATCAACGATGCACCAGCGCTTGCCAAAGCAGATATCGGTATCGCTATCGGTGCGGGAACCGACGTTGCTATTGAAAGTGCGGACGCTGTGCTGATGAGAAATGATCTTTTGGATGCAGTGACTGCCGTAAAGCTTTCCAAAGCGGTCATTCGAAACATCAAAGAAAATCTGTTCTGGGCATTTTTCTATAACGTTATCGGTATTCCTGTTGCGGCGGGAATTTGGTATCCGATGTTCGGTCTGAAACTGTCGCCGATGATTGGGGCGGCTGCCATGAGCCTGTCCAGTGTATGTGTAGTGCTCAATGCACTGCGTCTTAGAAATTTTAAAGTAAAACGATTATCCGCACCGGCTGCTTCTTGCACAGGTGCTGAGGAAATAAGGAGGAAAGAAAAAATGAAATATGAACTGATGATTAAAGGCATGATGTGTCAGCATTGCCAGAAACACATGGCTGATGCTCTTAACGCAATGGAAGGTGTTACGGCTGAGGTTAATCTGGAATCCGGTATTGCCAGCGTAGAAAGCGAAAAGGAAATTTCCATGGATGCTTTTGAAGCAGTGGTAAAGGATGCGGGCTACGAGCTGGTAAGATAGCATCGCGCCGCTTGCGGAAAAATGAAAGAAAGCAGCCTTTTGGTGACGGGAAGAACCGCCTGTCAGAACGGCTGCTTTTTTCTTGTGCGCCCTGCGGGCTGCTTTGAAGCAGAAGGAACGCAAAATCTTGGGAAAATAGTATCGAAGTTGGCGCAGAACCCCTTTACTGATTCCCTGCCTCTGTGCTAAAATATATTATATTGTGTATGAGGCTGTGAACAAGGTTAATAAGCCAGGAACGAAACGAGGGGGAATAAAATTTGGACTGGAATAAGAAAAACATAAAAACGACCATACTCATTGCATTTGCGTGCATTTTGTTTTATTTGGGTGTGAAAAATATTGGACTTGTAATGGAATCTTTGGGCAGTGTTCTTGACGTTACATTTCCGTTTATATTGGGTGCTTGTATTGCATTTGTGCTTAACGTGCCTATGACAAAGATTGAGAACAGACTTTTTCGTGGTGAAAGCAGAAAGAAAAAGGGCAGCAGAGCAGTTTCTTTTCTGGTGACGCTGACGCTGGTTCTTGGCATTATTGTAGTTGCCATGTATATCATCATTCCGCAGCTTTCGGAAACCATGATGAGTATTGCAGAGCAGCTGCCAGTAGCGTTTAATACAGTACAGGAATGGATTAGTGCAAATATGGGCTATTTTCGTGTGGTACAGAATATTTCAGAGCAGCTAGCGGTTGACTGGGGTGAAATTGTGCAAAAGGTTTCTGTACTGATTCAAGATGCCGCAACAACTATGATAAACAGCGGAATCAGCACCGTGAGCAATATCATCGGGGCGCTTGTTAGCTTTTTCATTGGCTTTGTCTTTGCGGTATATATTCTTATGGCAAAAGAAAAACTGGCAGGACAGGGCAGGCAGATTCTCTATGCGTTTTTGAAAGAGCAGACTGCAGACAAGGTTCTTTATGTACTGGGCCTGTCCAGTAAGACTTTTTCAAAATTCATTTCCGGACAGTGCCTGGAAGCCTGCATTTTGGGTCTAATGTTTTTTGTGACGATGACAATTTTCGGGCTGCCGTATGCTATGCTGATTTCTGTACTGATTGCATTTACAGCACTCATTCCTATGGTGGGAGCGTTTATCGGCTGTGCAATCGGTGTGCTTCTGATTCTCATGGTAAGCCCGCTGAAAGCTCTGATTTTTTTAGCTATGTTTTTGGTGCTGCAGCAAATAGAAGGAAATTTGATTTATCCGCACGTAGTAGGCGGTTCCATTGGCCTTCCGTCGATTTGGGTTCTGGTTGCTATTACTGTAGGTGGAAACCTGATGGGTGTTGCCGGCATGATTATCTTCATTCCGATTTGCTCTGTGCTGTATGCCCTGTTTAGACTTTACGTGAAGAACAGGCTGGCTGAAAACAATGTATCGCCAGAAAAATGGCAGGAAAAAGCTGAATTTGCTGAAGAGGTCCTTCTGATAAAAAAGGACAGGCAGGTCTAAATCGGCTGTACTAAAACCAGTCTTCTTTTCCAGGCGTGAAAGACGCAAAAGGAAGAGACGACAATGAGAATCAAAAGACTCAAAAGGAAGGACGCCGGACTTACTGATTTTGACCAGTCACTGATGTAGAAATATCTAAAAACTCCCCAGCAAAGGGCGGCGCTTGCCGCTGAGACGGGATACATGCGAAGAAAATTCTCTTGTCCGTAGAATGCAGAAAAAAGCAAAGGCATGAGCACGAAAAAGCCGGAAATAGAAAAAGATAGAAGAAAATTTCCGATGACAAAGAGCAAAGCGCTGCTTTGAGCGGTTCCGGCGAAAAGGATGGAAAGCTCTGCCGACAGGGAGAGAAAAACTGCGGCGCTGAAAGGTCCTTTGCGGTCACACCGATTTCCAAGAACAAGAGGACCTAACAGAAGACCAAAGCTTGCACACTGTTTTCCCAAGGCAAGGATTTTTTCATCTAGTGACAGAAACAACCCATAGTGATAGAACGCATCTCCAAAAGCGCAGAAAATTGCCATAGAAATGAGAAATATAGTCATCATAAAGGAAAAAGGATTTTTTACAAAGGCAGATTGCTCTCTTGCAGGGACTGCCCTTTTTCTTTCCATGAAAAAAAGAAATACAGCGCTGCTGATAGGAATGATAAGCGTCAAAAGACTGCCATTTCCCAGAAAGAGTAGCAGTATAAACAGGCTTGTAACGAGACCTTTCCGGAAGGTGCGCAGCCTGCCCAGAAGAAACGGAACAGAAAAAAGAGCAATCAGAAGTGGGTAATCAGTCATAAATCCTCCTATACAATAGAATTTTCAATAGCGTATTAGTTGTTTCTATTGTCTGAAAGTTGGAGGAAAATATACCAGGTCTTTTTTGTTATTTTGTGATATACTGTGTAGAGAGTACGAGGTGGATTTATGAATTATACCTATATGGTGCGGTGCAGCGACGGCAGCCTGTATACGGGTTACACTACAAATCTTAAACGCAGAGAAAAAGCTCATAACAGCGGAAAGGGCGCTAAGTACACAAGAGGAAGGCGCCCAGTGACCCTGGTATACTTTGAAGAATTTGAAACCAAGGAAGAGGCTATGCGCAGAGAGGCTGCTATCAAGAAGCTTTCTAAAGAGAAGAAAGAACTACTGGTGGCACAATTCGACAAACTGTGATAAAATAGACAAAAAATCGGATAAAATCCGGTAAACAGAGAATATGAGGCAATATGATGAAAAAAATACTGGCAAAAGCACTGGTCCTTTGTATGACCCTGATGATGATTGTTCCGTCGACAGCTTTGGCGGACACAGTGGGAAATGATGCGATTTCCATCGTATTTTCCCACGACATGCATTCCCATCTTGAAAAATTTGCGAAGATCAAGACTGTTATCGATGGGAAAAAGAAAGAAAATGCCCAGACTTTCGTTTTTGATGCGGGAGATTTTTCCATGGGCACACCTTTTCAGACCATTTTCAAACAAGAGGCAAGTGAACTTCGGATGATGGGAGCTGTGGGATATGATGCGACCACCTTTGGTAATCATGAGTTTGACTATCGTTCAAAAGGTCTTGCAAAAATGCTCCGCACGGCAAAGACTTCCAAAGATAAAGTGCCGGCGCTGGTGATTTCTAACATAGACTGGGAGCAAACCCTTGGGGAAGAAGCTTTGCGCGCTGATGGAGAAAATCTTCAAAATGCCATGAATGAATATGGGGTCAATCAGACGTATCAGGTCTTTGTTCGCGGCGGTGTCAAAGTAGCTGTTTTCGGTATTTTCGGAAAGGAATCGGCAAGCTATGCGCCGGAAAGCGGTACTTATTTTAAGGATCCTGTGGAAACCGCGCAGGCTATCGTAGAGCAGATAGAGAGCAAGGAGGAGGCTGATCTGATTGTATGCATTTCTCACAGTGGTACCTCAGCAAATCCGGAAGCTTCTGAGGATGAAATTCTGGCAGAATCAGTGGACGGCATTGATTTGATTATCAGTGGACACAGTCACACTGAGTTTTCGCAGCCAATTATAAAGGGTGATACAGTAATCGCTTCCTGCGGACAGTACAACGAAAAATTGGGTGCCGTGACCTTTGTGAAAAAGGGAGACGACTACCAACTTGATGACTATGAACTGATTCCTCTTGATAACAAAATTAAGGAGAATAAGAAAACTGCAGATGCAGTAAACAAATTCAAGAAACTGGCAGACAGGAAATATTTCAACCTCTACGGTTATAGCTGGGATCAAACTTTAGTCAGCAATCCAGTAGATTTTACGGGGATTGACGTTTTTGGACAGGAGCAGGGAGAGGATGCTTTGGGCAATCTCATTGCCGATTCTTATGTGTATGGTGTGCGCAGGACGGAGGGTAAAAATTATGTACCAGTAGATGTTGCGGTGGCACCGGCTGGTGTTATCAGAGGCTCTTTTTCGAGAGGAAGAGTTACTGTAGCTGACGCATTCAACGCGCTGTCTTTAGGCACGGGAAAAGATGGTGTTGCAGGCTATCCGCTGGTCAGCGTGTATTTGACAGGGGATGAACTGAAACTGGCGGCTGAAATCGATATATCCGTTTCTGAAATCATGAGCCCTGCAAGACTTTATTTCAGCGGTTTGACCTACACGTATAATCCGAATAGACTGATTTTGAACAGAACCTTTGATATTAAAGTGCTGGACGAAGAAGGAAATATCACTGAGCCCGAGTCCGACAAGTTGTACCGGGTGGTTGCAGACCTTTATTCTGCGCAAATGCTGGGCACGGTTAACTCTATGTCTTACGGTCTTTTGTCGGTTGTGCCAAAAGATAAAAATGGAGTGGAAATCACTGATTTTGAAGATCACATTATTTACGATAAAAATGGAAGTGAGCTGAAAGAGTGGTATGCGTTGGCATCCTATCTGGACTCTATGGATCCCCAGGACATTACTGAAAAGTATGGGGCGCCTGAGGGGAGAAAAGTGCTTGAGGACAGTAAGACTCTGGAGGATATTTTCAAGAAGCCTAATAAATTTTTCAGAATGATGATTGCAGCAGCAATACTGGTTATAGCTATTATAGCACTGATTCTTGTGCTGATTGTCAAACTGATTAAGCGACTTCGATATGGGAAAAACCCAATTCGAAAGAAAGATATGATGTTCAGTCGAAGATAAAAAGGAGCGTGCTGACGATAATTCGTCGGCACGCTCCTTTTTTATAGAAAGAAAACCCAGCGTTTCATATGGGAATTATTTTTGGGGGACAGTATTTGCGGAAAAGCGCAGGCGAAAGCACTGGCGTTTTAACGGTTATTTTCGTCTCTTACGCTGCTTATCTCCTGAAGCTGAAATCGATATTTCTGCTTCACATCAGGATATTTTTCATGATCGACTTCTTCCAGAAACATGTCTAAAGGTCGAATCCAGAGCCCGCAGTCTTCGTATAGTTTTCGATAAACCGCATAGGTCTCCCCAGTCTCTGAGTGGTTGGCCGTGCCAACCAGTAAATAGTAGTCGCCTTTGAAGTGGCGATATATACCGTTGATTTTTATAGTATTCATCTTCGTTTCTCCTCGTTGTGTGTGATAAATTCACTGCAGAATGCTGCGGGATAAAATATTCCTGTCACAGTTTTCCAGTACTTCTTGATTGGAAGCAAGCACGTAAAAGAAAATTGACGTGTCCCATTCTGCAAAGTACCTGCCGTACAATCTGCCTATCATATCCACCGGCGCAAAGTCTGCTTCTGGCGGGATATCCGGCAAAGGATATCCCGGCGGGCCATACTGCAGATAGGATCTGCGGAAATCTTCTTTTTGGTGCTGCATCCCGTTGACCGTCAGCCTTGCATCTGTCTGCGTCCAGCCATCAATTCCAAGATAAGCTACCTTCGTCCGGATTTTTTCTATTTTCCAGTCAAATACCAGCGTATCTGTTTTGATGCCAAAATCCTGCAAAACCAGTTTCTGAAAGTCAAACCGGGGCACTTGTGCAGCAGCTTCAGGGTCCAGGCTTCCGTCAGGCAGGAAGCCGTAAGGCACGGTTTCGTCTTCTCCGCGGCAAACCAGATAAGCGCCGTAAAACCCGTTGTAATACGGCGAAGCTGAATCATAGACCATGCTGCAGCCTTTCCAAAGATTAAAAGCCGGAAAGTTGTACAGGATGGTCAGCTTCAGGTTCGACTCTCCCGTAAATCGCTGGAATCCTACATCGGCATTGAAAGTCATCACAAAGGGATACCAATTCTTCTCTTTCGCGGCACTGCCGCCGGGAATATGAAGCTTGATTCCCTTTTCTTCCATGATGCTGTCACGCGCATGGATTTCGCTGTAGATTTTCATAACCGCCAGACTTACCGGATAATTTGACAGAGGCGACCGAATAAACACAGCCAATGCTACGAGGCTTACAACTATTGTCAGCAGTTTCTTCTTCATGCCGGCTACCTCCGTTTTGCAAGCTTTTCTTTATGATATCTATTATATCCCGATTTCTCTGTATCATAAAGGGAATTTTGCCCGAACATGTATGGTAGAGTCTTCTTTTTTACATGGAAAGTCTATGATTATGAAAACCGTTTGCTGAAAAACTGAAAACTGGAAAGAATATACATAGATTTTCAATATCCAAAATACCGACATAAAAGTGCCGGTACAAAGGTGCTGTAGTGCTAGGTTCAAAATGTCGGCACAAAACCGCCAGCGCGAAGGCGCTGGCGAATTGTTTTCATATTAGCAAATTAGAAATTACAGCCGTTACGACCGTTGAACTGACAGGCGATAGAAGTGGTGCGGTTTTCTCTGGAAGCAGTAGTGCAGCCACAACCACAACTGCAGCTGTCGGCTTCCTGCTCTGTACGCCTACCGTCATCACAACATCTGTGTCTCAGAGAAAATGCGTTGCTGTCATCGTCAGCAAGACCGCATTCGCCTATACTCTGTCTGCATTTTTCGATATCATCACAAGGTACAGGAAGCGCCTCTGCATCCAGTCTGAATAAAGTCTGTCTTGTAACCTGTACGCTTGCGATAGGTTCTGTTACTAGGCAGCCGGTGACAGACAGGTTGCAGTTTCCGTTTGTCTGGCAGGCAGTAATCATAGGATTCAAAAGGGTGCCGTTTGCGGAGAAGGAGAAATTGATAATCGGGGCAATTCCGCCAGTTGTGCAAGGCAGGCACAGCTGGGACGTAGCGAAAGTTGACTGTCCTGGGATATTGAAGCAAATGTTGTTTCTTGTGGTAAAAACTAATTTAAACTTTTTGCAGCATCCACCGCTGAAAACGCTGCCTCGCAGAATGATGGAAAGCTTTGCGTGGAAACCGCCTACGCCGGAAATCAGCAGATATCCTTTGGTTGAATTTCCGCTTTCCATGCAGGAGCAGTCGCCGATTCGGCTCATTAAATCATTGGTTGCTGCCATGTATCTTTCGTTGAACACTTCCAGCATATCTACAGGAATGCCGTCTACTGTGACGTTGCAGGGTTCAATAGAAGATGGGCACGATAGGTCGAAATCACTGATGATAACTTCGGTGCTGTCAACAACAAAATTCAAATCGGAGCAATCAAGATCGGAAGCGCATCCACAGGAACATCCGCAAGAACATCCGCAGTTATGGCAGCAGGAGCAGTCGCCGCAGGAACAGTCGCTGCAGCCGCAAGTTTCTTCCTGTGGATCAAAGACAGACAGCTGCTGCTCGAAGGTTTCAGGTGTTGTGCAAACCTGAGTCATCAAAGGACAGGATTTTATCTCAAGATCGGTGAAAACCTTGTTCAGGTATACCAGAGATTCATTGTTCATATTTCATTACCTCACTTTATATTTTAAACGACTTCGGAGAAGATTCGCCGAAGGCATAGCTGTCGCTATGTAAGTTTAATATATCCTATGCGAAAGGCAACATTTAGGTGCAAAGAAAATGGGTAGTACAAGATGTAGTTAAGCTGTTTTTTTTCGTGAATTGAAAGGTGAAAAAATCAAAAAAATGGGGGAGAAATTCAAAAAAGTGGGGAACAAATCTTGAAAAGTGGAGGGAAGTGGTGTAAAATGGGGTGTGTAAAATCGTAGTAGTATATCGTATTTGCATAAAACTGGAGGAAAATCCATGTTCATGGGGACTTTTAACAACTCAATAGACGCCAAGAACAGAATGATTGTTCCTTCCAAACACAGGGATCAGCTGGGAGGCAGGTGCGTACTGACTAAGGGTATGGACAAGTGCCTTTACATCTACTCTATGAATGAATGGGACAAGCAGATGGATAAGATTGAGGCGCTGCCTGAATCGGATCCAAAGGTTAGAGCATTTATTCGTCACTTCTGTGCAAATGCGGTTGACTGCGAATTTGATAAACAGGGGAGAATCGTTATACCGGCGGAACTAAAAGAATACGCAGGCATCGATAAGGAACTGGTGACAATGGGCGCTATGCGAAAGATTGAGGTCTGGAGTAAAGAAGTCTGGGACGCACCGGATAACGAAAACAAAATGGATTCTGAAGAATTTGCAGAGTCCTTGGCGCAGTATAGATTTTAGGGGATAAGATGGAGTTTAAACACACTTCAGTTCTGTTGGAAGAATGTATTGAAAATCTGAATATCAAACCTGATGGCGTTTACGTGGATGGCACTCTTGGCGGCGGCGGACATGCCTCCGAAATTTGCCGCAGGCTGTCAAAGGACGGACTCTTAATCGGGATTGACCGTGACAGAGACGCGCTGGCAGCTTCCCAGCTCAGACTTTCCGGCTATCCGTGTAAAAAACTCTTTGTGCAAACCAACTATTCAGACATCAGACAGGTATTGCAGGAATTTGGGATTGCTAACATTGATGGCGCATTGTTAGATTTAGGGGTATCATCCTTCCAACTGGACAATTCCCAAAGAGGTTTTTCTTACATGCATGATGCACCGCTGGATATGCGGATGAGTCAGGACGATAATTTTACTGCCTACGATGTAGTGAACAGCTATGATCAGAAAGAACTGAGACGTATCATTTCCGGATACGGCGAAGAAAAGTGGGCCTCTCGCATTGCGAGTTTTATCGTAAATGGAAGAAAGGACGGGCCTATCGAAACAACCGGTCGGTTGGTGGAGTTGATTAAAAGCGCCATTCCAGCAAAAGCAAGAAGAGAAGGTCCTCATCCTGCAAAGAGAACTTTTCAGGCAATTCGCATTGAGGTAAATGATGAACTGGGACAGCTAAAGGACGCAATTTCAGAGTTTTGTGATGTTTTGGCGCCGGGCGGCAGGCTTTGTGTGATTTCCTTCCATTCGCTGGAGGATCGCATTGTCAAAGAAACTATTGCGCAAAGAGCCAATCCGTGCACTTGTCCTGCAGAATTTCCAGTATGCGTTTGCGGAAAAAAAGCAGATATTGACAAAATCACTAAGAAACCAATTCTTCCCAGCAAGGAAGAACTAGAGATAAATCCGAGATCCAGAAGTGCAAAGCTTAGGGTCTGCGAAAAAATTTGATGGGGAATACTAATGAGAAATCAAGACAAAAGAAGAATATTAACAGGGGCGTTGATGATTGGACTGATTTGTATTGTGATGGTCGTAGTGACTGCATACTCTGCTGAACTGAAGGTAGAGAACAACAGCCTGGTTTCATCCAATGAGGCAATCCAGGGAGAAATTGATACTCTCAACATCAAAATAAAAAGTGCCAATAATGTAGAACATATAGAAAAAGTTGCCAAAGGGAAGCTCGGTATGGTATATCCGACAGATGGGGAGTGTGTTTATGTGACGGAGGATGACAGACCATCAGAAAATTTTGCTATGGCGATCAAAGAACAGGCATACAACTAACGGAGAAACCGTATACTATTTTTGGGAATAATTTCATAGAATGCAGCCGGACAATTGAATAATCTAGAACGTCTGGCTCTTTTTGCTATCTATGGAGAAAACATCAGACAGGAGTTATAAAGGAATATGGCGAGAGTTAGCGGAAAAAATAAAAAGAGAGTGATTATCACCTTTGGCATCATCAGTGTATTGATCTTGCTTCTGTCTTTTCGTCTGGCATGGATTCAGGTAGTAAAGGCGGAAGAATACAGTGGTATGGCAATTGATCAGCAGACCAGCGATATTCCAATTGAAGCCAAACGCGGCTCTATTCTTGACCGCAACGGAGAAAAGCTGGCTACCAGCGCTGCATGCTATACTGTCTGGGCAAGACCTTCCGATGTGAAAAAAGCCTACACTACTGACAAAGAAATCAAAGAGATAAGCGGTAAGCTTGCCATGGTTTTAGATATGGAAGCTGCTGAAGTCGAAGAGAAAATCACGAAACAACAGGCGCTGATTAAAATTGCCAAGTATTTGGATAAAGAAACAGCGGATAAAATCAGAGAACTGGAAATTTACGGAATTGAACTTGCTGAAAACGCAAAACGCTATTACCCTCTGGGGGATTTTGCTTCTCAGCTTCTGGGCAGTGTCAACGATGATAACGAAGGCCGCAGCGGCGTAGAATTTCAGTATGATGAATATCTCAGTGGCGTAGCTGGCAGATGGATTAAGAATACTGATCTTAACGGAAATTCTCTGGCTTATGGAGAAGAAAAATACTATCAGGCAGAAGACGGGCTTAACGTGGTTCTTACCATAGACGAGGTGCTGCAGCACTATGCAGAAAATGCTGTGGCAAACGGTATGAAGGAAACCAACGCCAGCAGAATTATGTGTCTTGTCATGGATCCTGCAACTGGCGACGTTCTCGCCATGGCGACCAATCCAGGCTTTGATCCTAATGAACCTTTGACGCCTGTTAAGAAAAGCGAACAGAAAAAATTTGACAAGATGACAACGGAAGAACAAGGCACTTACCTGAACCAGATGTGGAGAAATCCTATCATCAGTGACACTTATGAGCCGGGTTCAACCTTTAAACTGCTTACCACATCATCTGCACTGGAAGAAGGTGTAACATCGCTTACCACTAAGTATCAATGTAACGTAGGTTACGAAGTGCCCGGCACGCATGTTACGCTCCACTGCTGGAGCAGTGTACCTCATGGAACTGAAACTTTGAAAGAGGCTGTAGGAAATTCCTGCAACCCAGTACAGATCCAGATGGCGATGAAGCTGGGCAAAGAGAAGTACTATGATTATTTGGAAATGTTTGGAATTACCAGCGTTTCTTTGACTCATATTGATTTGCCAGGAGAGGCGACAGCGCAGGTACAGCCGGAAGATTTGATTGGACCAGTTGAACTTGCAACCATCTCCTATGGGCAGGGAGTTGCGGTAACACCGATACAGCTGGTTTCGGCGGTCTGTGCTATCGGAAACGATGGTGTGCTCATGCAGCCCAGAGTGGTAAAAGAATTGACCGATTCCAACGGGGATACGGTGAAGACCTTCGAAACGAAAGAGGTCCGCAAAGTTATTTCCTCCAAAACAGCAGATGAAATGAAGGAAATTATGGAGTATGTCGTATCCGAGGGTGGCGGCGGTAAGGCAAAAGTTGCAGGTTATCGTATCGGCGGCAAGACAGGTACAGCAGATAAGCCATCGGCTACAGGAGGCTATTCAGAAGATACTTATTCTTCCTTTATTGGTATGGCGCCGATGGATGACCCTCAGTTTGTCATTCTGGTTGTTGTAGACAGCCCGAAAGGCATTCAGTTCGGAAGTACCACAGCAGCACCGATTGCCAAGGAATTCATGGAAAATGCACTTCCTTATTTAGGCGTCAATCCGAAGTACACCGAGGAAGAAGAAAAAGCGCTTAAGTCCGAATACGTCTATGTACCGAATGTAAAAGGCAAGAGCTACAGTGCGGCTATCGGCGTTTTAGGAAAATATGATTTGGAATACCAGGCAATACCGAAGGAATCTGAGAACGAAGACTTTACAGTCGTAGAGCAGTATCCGAAGGCAGGTAAGAAGATAAAGAAAGGCGGAAAGGTATACTTATATAGAGAATAGACTGAAAGCAAAGAATCGGGGAGATTTGAACTGAAACTTTTTGAACTGCTGCAAAATGCAGATTATGAGTGTATGCAAGGTTCTTTGGAACTTGCGGTTACAGGAATTTTCTACCATTGTGATAAAGTCATAGAGGGCTGCGTCTTTGTCTGCATTGAAGGTGCGGAAGATGATGGTCACGACTATGCAGAGGAAGCAGTTAAGCGAGGGGCGAGGGCAGTGGTCTGCCAGAAAGCTCTTAGCTTGTCAGATGATATTACGATTGTCAGAACTACAGACAGCAGACAGCTGATGGCGGAAATGGCAGGCGCGTTTTATGGCTATCCTGCCCGAAAGCTCTGTCTTATCGGGGTAACCGGTACTAAGGGAAAAACGACGACGACTTTTATGATACAGGCAATACTGAAAAGAGCAGGACAAAAATGCGGGCTAATTGGAACGGTGCATACGGATACAGGAGAAGAAATCATTGAAAGCACCCATACGACGCCGGAATCGGTGGAGCTGCAGGCGTACCTTAGAAAGATGGCAGACTGTGGCTGTACCGCTTGTGTGATGGAGGTGTCGTCTCAGGCGCTGAAGCTTAAGAGAGTACACGGACTGTATTTTGACTATGCCGTGTTTACTAATCTGTCAGAAGATCATATCGGGCGCGGTGAACATCGGGATTTTGCTGAATATGCGGCTTGCAAGGCGCAGTTGTTTCAGACCTGTAAAGAAGCGGTGATAAATGCAGATAACCCATATGCACAGCGAATGGTAGAGGACAGTGCTTGCAAGATTGTTACTTATGGAATGGAGAAGCACTGCGGTTTTAAGGCAAAGAACTTGGATTATGTCAAAATTCCCGGAAAATTAGGAGTGGAATTTGAGATTACAGGCGATTATAATATAGACTTGGTTGTGGGATTACCCGGGAAATTTTCTTGTTACAATGCTATGGCAGCAGCGGCGGTTTGCAGCAGGATGAAGATAGGCAAGGAAAGCATTCGTACGGCACTGCGTGAAATCTTGGTGCCGGGCAGACAGGAAATGTTTGCGGCAGGTCCCGGTAAAGTCATCATGGTGGACTATGCACATAACGGCGTAGCCCTTGAAAATTTACTGAAGTCTTTGCGGGATTATCACCCGAAGCGTCTGACTGTGGTTTTTGGCTGCGGTGGGCAGAGAGACAAAAACAGACGAACAGACATGGCGAAAGCGGCAGCTGCCCTTGCAGATTTCTCAGTGGTCACTTCCGACAACCCGAGAAAAGAAGAGCCGGAGGTAATTATCAGCGATATTACCAGAGTTCTTGCAGAACAGAGAAGCTGTTTTACGGTGATTGCAGACAGAAGAGCGGCGATTCGTTATGCGGCGGAGCATTTGCAGGATGGTGAAATAGCCATCATTGCAGGTAAAGGACACGAAAACTATCAGATTATTGGAGAAGATAAAATACATTTTGACGATCGTGAGGAAGTTCTGGCGTCAATAGAAAAGGTGAAACATGAACACGATAACTTTAGGAGAAATTGAAAAGGCGACGGACGGAAAGATTATTTCTGGACAGAGCAAAGAAGAGATTTTTGCAGTTTGCACAGACTCCCGCACGGCAAAAGCAGGAGACTTATTCGTCCCCATTGTGGGAGAGGTACATGATGCTCATAAATTTATACCACAGGTAAAAGAAAAGGGTTGCACGGCGGTGCTTACTGCAAGAGAAGATGCAGTGCCCGAGGGCATCAGCGCAGTTCTGGTTTCCGATACCACAAAAGCATTGCAGCGGCTAGCTGCCTGGTATCTTGAGAGATTGCAGCTGAAAACGGTTGCTGTTACTGGCAGTGTGGGCAAAACCAGTACCAGAGATATGGTGCATGCTATCTTAAAACAAAAGTATTGTACCGGTGCCACAGTAGGAAATTTCAATAATGATATCGGCGTTCCACTGACGATTTTTTCCTTTGATGATACAATGGAAGCTGCGGTTTTGGAAATAGGAATGGATCACTTTGGTGAAATCCATCGCCTTGTAGACATCATTAGACCTGACATCGGCATTATTACCAATGTGGGGATTTCTCACATCGAGAATTTGGGCAGCAGAGAAGGCATTTTCTCCGCCAAGATGGAGATTACCGATTACTTCGGGAAAGAAAATACTCTGGTTGTAAACAGCTCCTGCGATATGCTGCAGAAAGCAGAATTTAGGGGTGACTATGATGTGATTAAGGTTTCTCTGGAAGAAGATCAGGGAGACTATACTGTAAAGGATATAGAAGATTTCGGGACGGAGGGCATTGCTTTTACTTTGGCGGCGGAAGGACAGACGTACAGGATTTCTCTGCAGGTTCCAGGCGCGCATAATGCGCTTAACGCAAGCCTTGCCGTTGCGGCATGCAGAAAGCTGGGTGTTTCTATCGAGGAAGCAGCAAGAGGCCTTGTAGCTATGGAACTGACTGGAAAGAGGCTTTCCATCAGGGAAGCCGGAGGAATTAAGGTGATTGATGACACCTACAATGCGGCGCCTGACTCCATGAAGTCAGCCTTGAACACTTTAGTCAGCGCTAAGGGAAACCGTAAAATCGCTATTTTAGGCGGCATGAATGAACTGGGAGAAAACTCTGCTGTTTATCATCAGGAAATCGGTGCTTACGCTGCAGAAAAAAATATCGATCTTTTGATTGCTGTAGGAGAGAAAGCAGGAGATATAGCTTTGGGGGCAAACCACGCAGGGATGGATACGAAGGTGTATTTCTATAATACAAAGAATCAATTCTATGAGGAAGCTATGGGACTCTTTAAACCGGGAGATACCGTTCTGGTAAAAGGTTCCAGAGCCATGGGCATGGAGGAGATTGTGGATAAAATTTTGAAGGAACAGGAGTAACACACATGCAGATTTTTCAACTCGTATTTTTAGCAGCTTTAGGAATGATTGCGGGCACGATATTGACCTCACTGGAAATTCCTATTCTCAAACATAAACAGTTTCAGCAGTTTATCAGGGAAGAGGGCCCGCAGTCTCATCTTTCTAAGGAAGGAACGCCTACCATGGGCGGCATCGCTATCTTTGCGGCACTGGTTTTAATGACTTTTATCGGTGGGTATGTGTCCACGGACACTTTCGTTATGTTGGCGGTGACACTGCTCTTTGGATTAATCGGCTTCTTTGATGATTACATCAAGGTTGCAAAAAAACATAATCTGGGACTTCGTGCATGGCAGAAGCTGGTGCTGCAAATTCTTTTTGCAGGGGCACTGGCCGTATATATGGCAAATTATTCTGGTTACGGAACTGAGGTATGGATTCCGTTCATCGACAAGTATATTGATTTTGGCGCGCTATACATTCCTTTTGTCATCTTTGTCGTTGTTGCTATGGCAAATGCGGTGAATCTGACTGATGGACTGGACGGCTTATCTTCTGGCGTTACAGCGCTGGTAGCATTCTTCTTTGCCATCGTCGGCATGGAGTTTGGGCATAATAGCGCAGCGATTTTCTGTACAGCGCTGACCGGTGCATGTTTAGGTTTTCTGGTATTCAACAGATACCCTGCAAAGCTGTTCATGGGAGATACCGGTTCTATGGCTCTTGGCGGTGCGCTGGCGTCTGCGGCGATTATTATGAAAGTGGAATTTCTGTTGCCGATTGCAGGACTGATTTATGTACTGGAAGCACTGTCTGTTATCATTCAGGTGGGATATTTTAAAATGACCGGCGGCAAACGCTTTTTCAAAATGGCCCCGCTGCACCACCACTTTGAAATGTGCGGCATGAAAGAAAAATACGTAGTTGCTATGTTCTGGTTTATTGCACTGGTTTGTTGCGGCATCGCATATCTTGTTGCAAATATCTAATCGCACGTATTTGACAGTGTATATATGATTTGAAAATGGAAAGATTAAACAGGAAAGAAAAATGTTAGGGTAAGAGGTAAGACTATGAGTGGAAATTTAAACAACATTCGAAATAAAAAAGTTTTAATCGTAGGTCTGGGAAAATCAGGAATTGCTGCAGCACAGGCAATGCTTCGCCTTTCCGCAGAAGTTTCCATTCAGGATTCAAAAAAGGAAGAAAAGATAGATGGACAGCTTCTTGCCTTCCTCAGGGGCAGAGGGGTAACCTGTTACTTTGACAGGGTGCCGGCTGATATGGGGCAGTTCGATATGCTGATTTTAAGCCCGGGTGTGAGCCCTGAGCTTGCTTTTATCAAGGAAGCCCAGGAAGCCGGTGTGGAAATCATAGGAGAAATTGAAATTGCTTATCGAATCGGACACGGTCGGTATGCTGCGATTACAGGAACCAATGGGAAGACTACCACAACCACGCTAGTTGGCGAAATTTTCAAGGCGGCGAAGAGAAAAACCTACGTGGTCGGCAATATCGGTGTGGCTGTGATTTCTGCTTCTATGGACGCAGAGGAGGACGCATGGCTGGTAACGGAAACCAGCAGTTTTCAACTGGAAACCACCAGGTACTTTAAGCCAGTGGTGTCGGCAATTTTGAATCTGACCCCGGATCATTTAAATCGTCATCATACCATGGAAGCTTATGGAAAAGCGAAAGCGAAGATCTTTGAAAACCAGAGAGAAGACGGTTATCTGGTCATCAATTACGATGACAAAGCCTGTTATGCGTTGGCAAAGGACTGCAAGGCAAATATCGTGCCTTTCAGCAGAAAAGAAGAACTGCCTTTTGGCGCATTTGTCAAAGACGGGCAGATTGTCATGAAAACGAAAAATGGAGATATAATAGAAATATGCGCAGTTGATGATCTTTTAATCATCGGCAGTCACAATTTGGAAAATGCGCTAGCGGCAGCAGCGATTTGCTATTTTGCGGGGATTGAACCTAAGGTGATTGCAGATACTATCAAAAGCTTTGGCGGTGTTGCCCACAGACTGGAATACTGCGGTGAGGTAGACGGCGTAAAATACTATAACGATTCCAAGGGAACCAATGTGGATGCGGCAGTGACAGCAATCAGGGCTATCAAAAAGGATATCCTGCTCATTGCAGGCGGCGATGCCAAGGGACAGGATTTCGCAGAACTGGTGAAGGAATTTGACGGCAGCATAAAACAGTTAATTCTTCTTGGTAGAGATGCGCATATGATTAAAGAAGCGGCGGAAAAGGCGGGATTTACCGACTTTGTAAGCTGCAAGAATATGGACGAATGTGTGCGCATGGCGGCGCAGATGGCAGAGCCGGGAGATACGGTGCTGCTTTCCCCTGCTTGTGCAAGCTGGGATATGTATGATAATTTTGAACAAAGGGGAGACCACTTTAAGCAGTGTGTCAGCGGGTTAGACAGATAATGAAATTAAACTTATGGAGCAGGAAAAACTTAAGAGCGAGCGATTTTGTAATTATTGCTATGGTGACAATTTTAGTCATCTTTGGGGTAGTTATGGTTTTCAGCGCTAGCTATTATAAATCTATCAACGAGTCAGGCTCTCCTTATGATTACCTGATCAGGCAGGGTATCTTTGCCCTCAGTGGATTTGTGATTATGGCGGTCTGCTCCTATTTGGATTACCACCTTTTCAGGCGGCTTTCTATCCTGATTCTTCTTGCCAGCTTTATCCTTCTGCTTCTGGTATTGACTCCACTGGGCAGAGAGGAAGGCGGTGCGACGAGAGCCCTTTACATCGGCTTCACCATTATGCCGGGAGAAATTGCAAAGGTTGCCGTGATTATTTTTACGGCGTCATTTCTGGCAAGCGATACAAAGCTGATATTGTCTTTTAGTAAAGGTGTTTTACCGCTGCTGATACTAATGGGGGTCTTTGGCGGTCTGATTATCAAGCAGCCGAACCTTTCTACGGCTATCACGGTGTGCGGTATTATTGCGGGAATCATGTTTCTTGCAGGACTGCAGTGGAGATACGTGATTGGTGCAGCAGTCGCCGGAAGCGCGGCTGTGGTCGGACTGATTGCTATCGGAGACGACATCGGTATGCGGCATTGGAAGAAGAGAATTGTAGCATTTACAGATCCTTTTGCAGACGCTCTTGGCGATGGCTTTCAGGTAGTACAGTCTCTGCTTGCTCTCGGCTCCGGCGGACTGTTTGGTTTGGGCCTTGGCAAGAGCATTCAGAAGAACTTGTACCTGCCGGAACCACAAAACGATTTTATCATCGCCATCATTGGCGAAGAACTTGGACTTGTGGGGCTTTTGATTCTGCTGGCCGTATATGCGGTGCTGATTTGGAGATGCTTTCACGTATGCCTCAATGCGCCGGACCGTTTCGGTATGCTTCTTGCGGGCGGAATCACCATCATGATTGGTCTGCAGGTTGTTTTAAATATTGCGGTTGTGACTTCATCTATGCCGGCAACAGGTATCGCCCTGCCGTTTATCAGTTACGGCGGTAATGCCCTCTGGATTTTCATGGGGTGCTCGGGGATTATACTGAACATTTCCAGACAGAGCGGCAGCAGTGAAGAAAGCGGCAAGACAAAAATGCATTAAGACAGGTTAAGGCAGATTGAGGAGAGAAAAAATGAGAGTGATTGTAACAGGCGGCGGCTCCGGCGGACATATTTATCCTGCCATTGCCATTGCAGATAAAATAAAAGAAAAAGAACCGGATTCAGAAATTCTCTATATTGGAAATGACATCGGACTTGAAAAGGACATCGTGCCGGGTACGGGCTATCCGATGGAGCTGGTATCAGCAAAGTGGCTTGATCGGCGTAACATTTTTAAGATTTTCGACACTGGACTTTCTACGATGCGCGGGATTGGTCAGGCGCTTAGGATTATGAAGAAGTTTAAGCCTGATGCTGTGGTAGGAACCGGCGGCTTTGTCTGCGTGCCAGTCATGTATGCAGCGCATAAATACGGTGCAAAGTGCTATCTTCACGAGCAGAATGCTTATCCTGGTGTAGCAAATAAGACGCTGGAAAAATTTGCGGATAAAATTTTCCTGGGATTTCCGGAGGCAAGTCATTATTTTCATCAACCGGAAAAACATGTGAATGTAGGAAATCCGGTACGCCAGCGGTTTTATGATGTGGATCAGCGGGCTGCAAGAGAAAAACTTGATATTGGAAGCAATGATTTTGTAATATTTTCCTTTGGCGGAAGCCAAGGCGCTGAAAAAATCAACGAAGTAGCTTTTGATTTGATGGAAGCGGTAAACGGTCATAAAGGTGTGACCTTTATCTTTGGAACAGGCAGTCAGTACTATGATGAAATTTTGAAAAAAGCTGAAGAAAAGAATATCGAGATACAGCCCAACATTCGGGTGAAGTCCTATATCAATGACATGGAAACTTATCTGGGTGCGTCAGACCTTATCATAAGCCGTGCAGGGGCTTTGTCTGTAGCTGAAACCACGGTCTGCGGAAAGGCTTCGATCCTGATTCCGTCACCAAACGTAACGGGCAACCACCAGTTCTTTAATGCAAAATCTGTAGCGGACAAGGGCGGCGCAGTTCTTATCGAAGAAAAAAATCTGACTTCGGAGCTGCTTCTTTCTGAAGTGATGAGACTTAGAAATAATCTAACGACTCTTACTGAGATGAGCAACGCCAGCAAAGCCTGCGCACCTCTTGAGGCAACTGAACTGATTTATGCGGAGATGAAAAAGGATGAGCGAGTATAAGGACATAGAGTTTAAAGAGGTTGAACGAAAAAAGAAGGTCAGAAAGAAGAAAAACTATTTGCTGCGGTTTTGTGTGTTCATTGGGATTTTTGCAGCGGCAGCTTTATTTCTTTCGTCCAGTTTTTTCGACGTCAAGACTATTGAGGTAGACGGAAACGGATATTACGATGCAGAGGAAGTGAGAAACCTGGCAGTAGCAACCACAGGCAACAATATTTTCTGGGGCGGTGATGTTAGCACAATTGAGGACAACCTTTTGAAGGATCCTTATTTTGAGGAAGTCAGTGTAAGGCGGAAGCTTCCGTCGACGCTGATTATTGAGGTTAAGGAGCGGACTCAGATTGCGGCTATTGTTTATGGCGAGCAGTATGTGGTCATCGATAAAGATGGACTAGTTCTTAGAAAAAGCAAGGTCGATCCTAAGATTACGCTGCTTACGGGATTTACTATCAGTAAGTTGTCAGCAGGTGAAAAAGTGGAGGCAGAGGAGGCAGCGACGCTGAAAACCACGCTGACTATGCTTCACGCAATGCAGAATGGAGATGTTTATTTTAAACGTATTGATGTATCCAGTATCGTGCTGCGGGCTTACATATACGACACACTTGTGGTAAAGGGCACTGCAAAGCAAATTTTAAGCGGACTGGAAAGCGGAGACTTACAGAAAGTAATTAACAATTTATTGAAAAGCGACACCACGAGAGGCACAATTCATCTGGGAGAGCATAATTATATGCCGTTTTCACCAGAATTTGAATAAAAAAATGGTGCAAAGAAATAAATTGTGTGATAAAATAAAATATATTATGGGATGCAAGGAGGCAATTTAGCATGTTGCAATTTGAGACAAGTCAGGATAATGCAGCAGTCATCAAGGTCATCGGGGTCGGTGGCGGCGGCTGTAACGCAGTCAATAGAATGATGGAGGCTGATTTGAAGGGCGTGCAGTTTATCGCAGTCAATACCGATAGGCAGGCGCTGAATAGATGTAAGGCAGAAACCAAAATTCAGATTGGTGAGAAGCTGACAAGGGGTCTTGGAGCAGGAGGAAATCCAGAAGTTGGACAGAGATCTGCAGAAGAGACTTTAGATGAGATTACAAGCCTTTTAGAAGGTTCCGATATGGTCTTTATTACCGCCGGTATGGGCGGTGGTACTGGCACAGGGGCAGCGCCGATTATTGCCAAGGCTTCCAAAGATCTTGGAATCCTTACTGTAGGCGTTGTAACCAAGCCTTTCTCCTTTGAAGGAAAGAAGAGAAAGGATCAGGCTGAACTGGGGCTGGGCTTTTTAAAGAAGTATGTAGACTCATTGGTTGTTGTACCAAACGATAAATTGTTACAGAACTGCGAGAGAAACACCTCCATGCTGCAGGCATTTACTATGGCAGACGACATCCTGAGACAGGGTGTACAGGGTATTTCTGATTTGATTTCGGATTTTGCATTAATCAACGTAGACTTCGCCGATGTCAAGAGCGTCATGACGGACAGAGGTATTGCACACATGGGTGTGGGCAGAGGAAGCGGCGAGAACAGAGCCAAGGATGCAGTTACATCCGCCATCGAAAGTCCGTTGCTTGAGACCACCATTGCAGGTGCAAGAGCTATCCTGCTGTACGTATCCGGCGGATATGACCTGGGTATGCTGGAAGTCAACGAAATTGCAAGTCTGGTAGAAGAGCAGGCAGATAGAGAAGCAATTCTGATCTTTGGTGCGGCTGTCAGCGAAGAAATGAATGATGAGGTTGCAATCACTGTTATTGCAACAGGCTTTGGAGAGGGTCTTGATGAGGCTCCCGTAAACTATAGCAATTTCCAGAAGAAATCACCGCAGGAGGTTGTGACCACTGAAAATGGATTGACAGGAAGAAGCGTAACCCTTGGTGAAATCTTTGAAGAGACCAAAGACGAGGATCAGAGCAATTCCAGATTCGATTTGCCTGACTTCTTAAGTGGGCAGAAATAAGACACAAGCGCTATGTTTAAAAGCCGGCATTTTTTGACCGGCTTTTTCGTGTAATTACTATGATAAAAGAAATTAGTTCTAAGGAAAACAGAATATTCAAGGAATGCCAGAAACTATCTCAAAAGAAATATCGGGATAGAGAAGGACTTTATCTCGTCGAGGGAGAAAATCTTTTGGCGGAGACACCTTCTGAGCAGATTCATTACATAGTGAGCAAAAAAGGGAAGGAATCACTGGTTCCGCCAGCATTAAAGACGCAGCAGATTTATGTCATGGATGAGAAACTCTTTGACAAAATTGCACAGACTGAGACCAGCCAGGGCATTATGGCCGTCATAGAAAAGCAGACCTATAGCGCAGAAGAGCTGGGGAGTCTATGCGGTGCAGGTACCAATCTGGTGGTTTTGGATAGATTACAGGATCCGGGCAATATCGGCACCATTTTGCGGACTGCCGAGGGTGCAGGGTACGCTGCTGCTGTGATTGTCAAGGGCACAGGTGATGTCTATTCGCCGAAGACCATTCGCAGTGCAGCTGGATCTGTCTTTAGGATCCCTATTATTCATGTCGAGGATAATAGGGAGCTTAGAAAGCTTGTGGACAGTCTGGGCAAACGCCTTACGGTCACCTGCTTTGATACCGACAATGATTATTTTGATGTGGACCTTTCCAAAGACACAGCCCTGGTCATCGGAAACGAAGGCAATGGCGTATCTTTGGAACTGATAGAAATGGCGGACATCAAAGTCAAGATTCCGATGAAGGGCAGATTGGAATCTCTCAATGCTTCTGTAGCGGCGGGCATTCTAATGTACGAGGCTGCGAGGTACAAATAAATTTAGTATATAAGGGCAAAGAAATATTTGAAAAGAGGTTTAAGAACATGCAAGAGAAACTGAAGCAAATGCTGGAAGAAGCAAAATCGCAGCTTGAAGCTGCCACTTCTTTAGCAGATACGGAAGACGTAAGAGTAAAGATTCTCGGTAAAAAGGGAGAACTGACAGCAATCCTGAAATCCATGGGCAAGCTTCCGCCAGAAGAAAAGAAAGCGCTGGGTATGGCTGCCAACAAAGCAAAGGCGGAGTTTGAACAGCTCCTTTCCCAAAAGGCTGCCGAAGTAAAAGAAAAGGCAAGAGAAGCTAGGTTCAAGGCAGAAAAAATTGATGTAACCGAGCCGGGCAAAGAAGTCGTATTCGGTGTAAAACATCCGATTACGCAAGTAATCGACGAAGTAGTAGAAATCTTTAAGGGCATGGGCTACTCCGTTTACGAAGGACCGGATGTAGATACGGTGTATAACACATTTGATGCGCTCAACTCTCCGGAAAACCATCCGGCAAGAGATATGACCGATACATTCTATGTAAGCGAAGATACGGTATTAAGACCTCATACCTCTTCGGCAGAAATCAGAGCAGAGCACGATTTGGCGCTGCCATATAAAGTTTTGATTCCGGGCAGATGTTACAGAGTAGATACCCCGGATGCTACTCATTCTCCAACGTTCCATCAGATTGAAATGATGGTTATCGGTGAGGGTATTAATATGGGCGACCTAAAGGGATCTCTTGACCATATGGCGAAACAGCTCTTTGGTCCGGAGACAAGAACCAAGTTCCGTCCGAGTCACTTCCCGTTCACCGAGCCGAGCGCAGAAATGGACGTTTCCTGTTTCAAATGCGGCGGCAAGGGCTGCCCTGTTTGCAAAGGAAGCGGCTGGATTGAAATTCTGGGCTGCGGTATGACGCACCCGCACGTACACCAGGCAGGCGGCATCGATACAGAAAAGTATACCGGCTTTGCAGTAGGTATGGGTGTAGAGAGAATCGCTATGCTGAAGTACGGAATCGATGACATTCGTTACCTCTATGAAAACGACATGAGATTCATCGAGCAGTTCAAATAGGAGGTTATATACAATGTTAGTATCATTAAATTGGTTAAAAGATTATACAGATGTCAATGTGCCAATTGAGGAATTTTGCAACCGCATGATTATGTCCGGCTCTGATATGGAAACTTGTGATGAGCTTGGGACTGGTATTGAAGGTGTTGTGGTTGGCAGAATCGATAAAATCGAACAGCACCCTGACGCAGATAAACTGGTCGTTTGCCAGATTAACGTGGGAGAAGATGAGCCGCTGCAGATTGTAACGGGAGCGACCAACATTTACGAGGGTGGTTACTGCCCGATTGCAAAGCATAACAGCCATATTCCGGGACCGCTTCACGGTCAGCCAAAGGTAGAAGGCGGTGTAAAGATTACCAAGGGCAAGCTGAGAGGCATTGTTTCCAATGGTATGATGTGCGGACCACAGGAACTGGGGATCGAAGATAAGATTGCACCGTATATTTCCAAAGATGGTATTTGGATGCTGCCAGGCAACTGGGACGAACATCTGGGTGAAGACTTTGTGGAAGCTTTGGAACTTCACGATTATGCCATCGACTTCTGCATTACGCCAAACCGTCCGGACTGCCTGTGCATGCTGGGTATGGCAAAGGAAGCGGCTGCAGTATTTGAAGAGAGAATGACTTATCCGGAAAACGAATGCGAAAAGACCGATGAGAATGCGTCCGACTACATTTCCGTAGAAGTCAGAAACGAGAACTGTCTGCGTTACACTGCAAGAGTCATTAAAGACGTAAAAATCAAGCAGTCTCCGTGGTGGCTGCAGAAAAGACTGATGGCAGCCGGCATGAGACCGATTAATAATATGGTAGATATCACCAACTTTGTCATGATGGAATACGGTCAGCCACTTCACGCATTTGATATTAGAAGCGTTGCAGGCAGAAAAATCATCGTTGACGTGGCAAAAGACGGCGACAAGTTTACCACTCTGGATGGACAGGAAAGAGATATCTACTCCGATACGCTGATGATTAACGATGCTGAAAAACCAATCGGTATCGCAGGCATCATGGGTGGTCTCAACTCTGAAATCGTAGATGATACCAACACAGTACTGGTAGAGTCCGCATGCTTCCACAAGAATTCCATTCATCGCTCTATGAAGAAGCTGGAAATGAGAACGGAGGCCTCTGCAAGATACGAAAGAGGACTGGATCCGAACCTTGCTGAAGCAGCAGCTGACAGAGTTTGCAAGCTGGTAGAAATGCTGGGCTGTGGTAAAGTCTTAAACGGCAGCGTGGATGTGTATCACAATCCGCAAAAGCCTGTAACTATCAGCTGTAGAGTTAGCAAGGTGAACAAGGTGCTTGGCACTGATATTCCTAGAGAAGAGATGGAAGGATATCTGAGAAGACTTGACATGCAGGTAGAAGGTGAAGGCGATATCATGCTGGTAACTCCGCCGACTGTTCGTCAGGATATGAAGGAAGAAATTGACTGTGTCGAAGAAATTGCAAGATTGTATGGATTTGATAATTTACCGCTGACACTGCCGAAGGCTGATACCGTTGGAACCGTTTCCAAGAGCTGGGGACTGCGTGATATGACTAGAAACCTGCTCTGCGGCATGGGTCTTAATGAGATTCAGACCTATTCTTTCTCCAACAACAAAATTTTAGATAACATCGGAATTGAAGAAGATTCCTGGGAAAGAAATCTGGTTGAAATCATCAATCCGATGGGAGAAGAAACTGCTGCCATGAGAACCCTTCTGACACCAGGTATGTTAGAAGTTCTGGGCAGAAACTATGCAAGAAATATCGAAAGAGTAGGAGCCTATGAGCTTGCTTTGACCTTTATGAACAATCTGATGGATCCAAAGGCTCTTCCGATTGAATCTTATAACTTGTCTCTCGGTCTTTACGGCAAAGATGAAGATTTCTTTACACTGAAAGGAATCATCGGTACCATGCTGGAGAGACTGGGAATTAAAGAACTGGATTTTGTAGCTGAATCTGACTACAAGGTATATCACCCGGGCAGATGTGCTCGTATTATCACCAAAGACGCAAATGGTCAGGAGGTTGAACTGGGCATCATGGGTGAAGTACATCCAGACGTGAGCGAAAGATACGGAATTGGAACACGTGCATATATCAGTGAACTGTTCTTTGACGTGATTGTAGAACTTTCAAATAGAGAAATTCTGTACCATCAGCCGCCGAAGTATCCGTCAACTTCAAGAGATATCGCAATGATTGTTGACGAGGATTTACAGGTGCGTGACATTGAAAAAGTAATCAGGGAGTCTGGTACAGAGATTCTCAGAGATGTGAAACTCTTTGATGTTTACAGAGGTCAGCAGGTGGATGAAGGCAAGAAGAGCGTTGCGTTCAGCTTGACCTACAGACACGACGAAAAGACCCTGACCGACGAAGAAACCGACAGCGTACACAGCAAAGTTTTAGAAGCCCTGAAAGACGCATTCAAGGCTGTAATAAGGGAGTCCTAACCCGGCGAGTCGAGCCGGAAGAATGACGGCGAAGAGGAGTCGTAGGTAGGACCCCCGTCAGGAGTGCAGCACCAAGAAATGGTGCGTGGCACTCTACGGCGAGAGTCCGAGGTCCGGCGGGAGGGCCGGAAGAATGACGGCGAAGAGGAGTCGTAGGTAGGACCCCCGTCAGGAGTGCAGCACCAAGAAATGGTGCGTGGCACTCTACGGCGAGAGTCCGAGGTCCGGCGGGAGAGCCGGAAGAATGACGGCGAAGAGAGTTCTAACTGATTTTAGCAATACACAAGATACAGAAAAGGTGAACATATGGATAGCAAAGTAACTGTAAAAATTTACGGACAGGAATACACAATCGCAGGAGATAAATCCGAAGAAGAAATTACGAGAATTGCCGAGTATGTCGATAACAAAATGCGTCTCATCAGCAGAGCTTGCGGAGACGCAATGCAGGGCAATATCAGTATCCTTTCTGCCATAAATATTGCAGAGGAGTACTTTGAGGCACTGCGTGAGGTGGAACTGCTTCGCACTGCCAAACAGCAGATGGAAAACGACTCCAAGTATTATCTGAAGATGTGGGAGGACGCAAAGAAAAACTTTGCCCAATATAAGGATAATATGGCGGAGATGAAAAACCAGAAGCAGGAAAGCGACGAACGCTTCAAAGAACTGCAATCCAAATGCACGGAGTTCGAGAATTCCTTTTTCGATTTACAGATGGAGAACATTCAGCTCAAGAGTGAACTTGAAAAACTGAAAAATAATCGATAGAGGATATATTATGAACAAAAAAGCACTGGATGTGTTAGAATATCACAAAATTATTGAGCTTCTGAAATGCGAGGCAGGTTCAGAGATGACCCGGGAAATCATCTCTGAACTTTCTCCCTATACCGATGAACGGGTAATTTCAGAAGAGCTAAGGTCAACCACGGAAGCGGTTGACCTTATTGTGCATAAAGGAGCGCTGCCTACAGGCGGTATCTATGATATCGTCTCAAGCGTTGAATTTTCAAGAAAAGGCGGCACATTGACCATGAAACAGCTTTTGCAGATTCTTTTCAATCTGCGCATTGCTGAGCGGGTTATTTCCTTTACTAAGGGGAGCGATTTGCCTCCTATGCCGCTAATTTCCTCCATGACGGAGCTGCTTGTGGCAATGCCCAGACTTTCTGAGAGAATTGACCGCTGCATTCTGTCTGAAGATGAGATGAGCGACAATGCGTCACCTGCGCTTAGGGATATCAGGCGCAGCATTGCAAGGCAAAATGACGCAATTAAAAACAAGTTAAACCATATTTTGAATACAGCAGATAACAGAACCTATTTGCAGGATGCGCTGGTTACCATGCGCGACGGCAGATATGTGATTCCGGTTAAGCAGGAGCATCGAAGCAGATTTCCGGGGATTATCCACGATCAGTCCAAGGCAGGGGCAACCCTCTTTATTGAGCCGCAGGTCATTGTCAACCTGAACAATGAGCTCAGAGAACTGGAGCTTGCCGAGGAAGGTGAAATCGCAAAGATTCTCAAAGAACTGTCTGAAGCAGTGGCAGAACACTACCACGATATTAAAAATAATCAAAAGCTGCTCTTGCAGCTGGACTTTATTATGGCAAAGGGAAAACTTTCTCGTAAGATGGAGGGAGAGGAACCCCTCATTGATTCGAAAGGCGTGCTTGATATCAGAAGGGGCAGACATCCGCTGATTGACAGCAAGAAGGTAGTTCCGATCAACGTATCGGTGGGAGATGGATACAGGACCTTGGTGGTGACAGGTCCCAATACCGGTGGCAAAACTGTCACTCTGAAAACTATCGGACTTCTTTCCATGATGGCGCAAAGCGGTCTGCACATTCCGGCAAGCAGTCAGAGCAGAATCCCAATTTTTACAGAAATTTTTGCGGATATCGGCGACGAGCAGAGCATCGAGCAGAGCCTGTCCACCTTTTCTTCTCACATGAAGAACATCGTAAAAATTGTGGGTAAGGCAGACCGGCATTCCTTGGTGTTGGTAGACGAACTGGGCGCGGGTACGGATCCGACAGAGGGCGCAGCCCTTGCTATTGCGATTTTGGAAACCCTGTACAGGCAGGGAGCGGTAACGGTTGCCACGACCCATTACAACGAAATTAAAAAATATGCCCTTTCTACAGAGGGAGTAGAGAACGCTTCTATGGAATTTGATGTGGAAACCTTAAGTCCGACTTACAGGCTATCCATCGGCATTCCCGGTAAGTCCAACGCTTTTGAAATTTCAAAGAAGCTGGGGCTTTCGGACAGTCTCATAGAAAGAGCCTCTAAGCTGATTGAGCGAGGCGATATCGAGTTTGAAGACGTCATCGGCGCCATTGAAGCAGATAAGAAAAAAGCTGAAGCTGAGCGTGACGAAGCTATTGCCATTCGCATTACAATGCAAAAACAGCAGGAAGAGGCGAAAGCAAAGCTTGATGAAATCAATAGAAAAAAAGACAAAATTATTGCAGACGCAAGGCAAGAGGCAAGGGAGATGCTCAAAGATGCCAGAGAAACGGCAAGCGAGGTACAGAAAGAGCTGAAAGAGCTTGCTAAGCTTGAAAGCATGGGCGAGCGTAGCAAGCGCTACGATAAGAGCAGGAAGCGTTTGCGGGAAAAAGAAGATAAATATGCAGAGCGAATTGTTGCCAAGGTCAACAGCAACCCGGTCAGTGCTGCAGAAATCAAAGTAGGCGACAGGGTCAAAGTGGTGTCTCTCGATCAGAACGGCGAGGTTTTATCCCTGCCAGATGAAAAGGGAGATTTACAGGTAAAAATCGGTATCATGAAAGCAAACCTGAATGTGGATGATTTAATGCTGATCAATGATGGCACCAAGAAGAAAAAGAAACCGAAAGCCACTGGCTACGGCAGTCTTTATAAGAAGAAAGCCCAGAATATTTCCATCACTATCAATGTACAAGGAAAGTATCTGGACGATGCCATTGTGGAGGTGGACAAATACCTGGACGACGCTTATGTAGCAGGACTTTCCGAGGTGACCGTTATTCACGGCAGAGGCGAAGGTGTTTTACAAAAAGGTCTGCGAGACATGATGAAACGACACAAACATGTGGTCAGCTTCCGCAAAGGAAACTATAATGAAGGCGGCGAGGGCGTGACCATTGTCAGGTTAAAAACGGAGTAAAGAATATGTATGTAATCAGCGGATGTCTTCTTGGACACAATTGCAAATATAACGGTGGCAATAACCGAAATGAAGCGGTCATTGAGTTTTGTAAAGGACGCAGTTTCTGTGTTGTCTGCCCGGAAGCTTTAAGCGGGCTTCCCGTGCCGAGACCGCCTGCAGAGTATATAGGCGGCCATATTGTAGACAAAGAAGGCAGTGATGTTACGAAGGCTTTTGAGAAAGGGGCGCAAATCTCCCTTGAGAAGGCCATAAAAGAAGCCGAAAAGCTCGGCGAACCAATAGATGGAGCAATCCTGAAGGCCAACAGTCCTTCCTGCGGCAGCGGGCAGATTTATGACGGCACCTTTACAGGAACATTAACAGCAGGCTATGGCTGCTTTGCAGGAAAGCTTCGGGACAGAGGAATCAAAGTCATTTCAGAAAAGGAGATTATGGATGGTAAATTTTAAAGAAGAAATTGCAAAGATCATTGCGAAACACGTAGATGGTCTGGAACTTGCAGAAATTATGGATATGGTCGAGGTGCCGCAGGATACCAAAATGGGTGACTATGCGTTTCCTTGTTTTAAACTGGCCAAGGTGCTCAGAAAGGCGCCGCCGCTCATTGCAAAAGGAATCGCTGAGGGAATCAGTGCAGAGCCTCTCTTTGAAAAGGTTGAGCAGGTTAACGCCTATGTGAACATGTTCATTTCCAAAGAAGAATTTGTGAAAGATGTGTTGGATGAAGTTTTGACAACTGGCGAAGATTTTGGAAAATCCAACGTGGGCGAAGGCAAGAAAGTCATCGTGGAGTACTCTTCCCCGAACATTGCAAAGCCGTTCCATATCGGTCACATCAGAAGTACCGTAATCGGTAACTCCATCTACAAAATTTATGATGCCCTCGGCTACGATGTAGTCAGAATCAACCACCTGGGCGACTATGGCACCCAGTTCGGCAAGATGATCTGTGCTTATAGACATTGGGGCAACAAAGAAGATGTCATCAAAGAGCCGATTAAGACTCTGCTCAGCTACTACACTAAGTTCCACGTAGAAGTAGAGGAACACCCGGAACTGGACGATGAAGCCAGAGAAATCTTTACAAAGCTGGAACACGGTGAAAAGGAAGAAACCGAGCTATGGCAGTGGTTCAGAGACGAATCACTGAAGGAATTCAGCCGCGTATACGACATGCTGGGCATTACCTTCGACTCCTACGCCGGCGAAAGTTTTTACTCCGATAAGATGCCGCGTTTTGTAAAGGAATTAGAAGAAAAAGGTCTTTTGGAAGAATCTCAGGGCGCTCACATTGTAAATCTGGAAGAAGAAGGTCTGGGAGTTGCGCTGATTACAAAGTCGGATGGTTCCACCCTTTACATTACCCGAGATATTGCGGCTGCCGTTTATAGAAAAGAAACCTACGATTTTTATAAAAACATTTATGTTGTTGCGTCTCAGCAGAATCTCCACTTCCAGCAGTGGTTCACCATTTTAGGCAAGATGGGCTATGCATGTGCTAAGGACTGCGTTCATGTTCCGTTTGGTCTTGTCAGCCTGGAAGAAGGCACGATGTCCACAAGACATGGTAGAGTGGTATTCCTGGAGGACGTGCTGAACAAAGCTGTAGAAAAGACCAGAGAAATCATCGCAGAGAAGAACCCGAATGCTTCCGAAGGGGATATTGACGAAATTGCAAAGACTGTCGGTATCGGCGCTGTTATTTTCCAGGAACTGTCTAACAACAGAATCAAGGACTATGTTTTCAAGTGGGATAAAGTCCTTAACTTCGACGGTGAAACCGGTCCTTACGTACAGTACACTCACGCAAGATGTGCTTCTGTACTGCGCAAAGCCGGTGATGAGATTACCGCAAAGGCAGCAGCCCTTGAAAACATCGACTGCAAATATCTGTGCAGTGAAAGCGCATATGAACTGGCTAAACTGTTATACAAATTCCCAGAAGTTGTGGCTGACGCAGGTGAAAAATATGAACCGTCTATCGTAACCAGACATATTGTAGATATTGCGCAGAGTTTCAACCGCTTCTATCACGATGAGCATATTCTCACTGACAACGAAGCAGAAAAGACTGCCAAGGTAGCGTTGGTACTGGCCGCGAAAAATGCAATTAGAAACGGCCTTGCGCTTCTTGGCATGAAAGCGCCTGAACGTATGTAATTTTGAAAAGACGGAAAGGAAAAGATAGAAACTATGAGATATGAAGGGGATATTTACAGACCGCCAAGTGAAGCCTACAGTTTGCTGATTCAGGTGACGATAGGCTGTTCTCACAACAAATGTACCTTCTGCAGCATGTTCAAGGACAAAATGTTTCGCGTGCGGGAGGTTTCAGAAGTCATGGAGGATCTGGAAACGGCGAGAAAGACCTATCGCAAGGTGGAAAGAATTTTTCTCTGCGACGGGGATGCCCTTTGTCTGTCAAACGATAAGCTGTTAGTTATTTTGGACAGAATCAGAGAGCTGTTTCCGGAGTGCAAAAGAGTCAGCGTATACGGATCTGCCAAAGACGTACTGCGCAAGACGCCTGCTGAACTTAAAACCCTTCGTGACCACGGCATGGGCATGATTTATCTGGGTGCGGAGTCGGGTAGCCAGAAGGTGCTGGATATGATCTGCAAAGGCGTCAGCCGCGAGGAAATGATTGAGGCTGTCTGCAAAATTGAGGATGCGGGAATCCCAGCATCGGTAACCTTTATTTCCGGTCTTGCAGGAAAAGAGGCCTGGGAAGAGCACGCGGTCGAGACAGGCAAGATGATCAGCGAGATGAACGCTTCCTACGTGAGTCTTCTGACACTGATGTTAGATAATCGTGCGCCTATTGTGGGGCAGATTAATAGAGGTGAGCTTACTCTGCTTTCTGCGGAGGAAGTGGTGGCGGAGGCTTATCTTCTCTTAAAGCACGCAAATCCGACAAAACCTTGCGTATTTAGAAGCAATCACGCCTCCAACTATGTGTCCCTTAGAGGTAATTTGCCGGCTGATAAACCGAGATTGATGGAGCAGCTGGAGCGAGCCATGGCAGATACCGGACTTCTCAAAGACGAAAGATTCAGGATGCTGTAATGAAAATTTTACTGACGACGCTGAATTCAAAATATGTCCATTCTAATCTGGCGCTGAAATATCTCTACAGTGTGGCGGTTGGCTCCGGGCTTGACATTGCCCTTAAGGAGTTTACCATCAACAACGAGATGGGCTACATCTACGGTGAAATTTTGCGAGGCGGCTATGATTTAGTGTGTTTTTCTACTTACATTTGGAATGTGGAGAAAATCTGCCAGCTGGGCAGGCAGCTGAAACAGGCAAATCCATCAATTCGAATTATGCTGGGTGGACCTGAGGCTAGTTATGAGGCGGCATCCTTTATGGAAGAGAACCCTTGGTCAGACTATATTCTACGCGGCGAGGGAGAACTGGGATTTTTCCAGTTCTGCAAAGAACTGGTTCTTGGCGGCAGCGTGCTTTCTGGACTCAATCCGGAAAAGGTCTGCGGGCTTACCTATCGCAAGGACAAAGAGGTGCGGGAGACTGCAGACGGTCCTGTGCTCGCTATGGAGAAACTCCCTTTTCCTTATGAGATTTTGGAGATGGAGACGGACAAAGTGGTCTACTACGAATCGGCAAGAGGATGTCCATATCGGTGCAGCTACTGCCTGTCGTCCTTAGAAAAGACTATCAGAGCCCTGCCCCTTGAGAGAACTTTTAAGGAACTGGATTTTTTTCTTGCTGAGAAGGTCAAGCAGGTTAAGTTTATCGACAGAACCTTTAATTATGATAGAAATCGGGCGAGGGAAATCTGGAAACATCTCATTGAGCAGGATAACGGAGTGACCAACTTTCACTTTGAAATCTGTGCGGAACTTTTGGACGAGGAAACTTTTGCGCTGCTTGGGATGGCGAGGGACGGTCTGTTTCAGTTTGAAATCGGCATTCAGACGACCAATGAGAAAACGCTTACCGCCATCGAGCGAAGCAGCAACATACCGAAACTGCTTTCCAATGTGGAGCAACTGATTGCTCTTGGAAACAGTCATATCCATGTGGATTTAATCGCAGGGCTTCCCTTTGAGGGATATACTTCCTTTGGACATTCCTTCAATGCAGTCTATGCCTTGGGTGCGGACAACCTGCAGCTGGGATTTTTGAAGCTTTTGAAAGGCACAAAGGCACGCAGTAAGGCGGAAAGCTATGGCTATGTGTACCGTAGTGAAGCGCCTTACGAGGTGATTGCAAATGATTTTATATCTGCTGGCGAACTGGTGAGGCTGAAGATGATTGAGCACGTACTGGACCTGTATGCAAACAAGGGCGGATTTTCACAGAGTTTGCACTACCTTTGCAAAGCTTCTTCTGCGACTGCTTTTCGGTTTTATGAGAAATTGTCGGCATTCTTCTATGAGGAAGGCTACCAGCACAGATCGCACAAAAAAGAAGATTTGTACCGTATTTTGTTTCGCTTTGCTTTGCATCTGGAAGAAGATTTTCCGGGCATTTCCGAAAAGACAAAAAGGCTGCTTTCTGCCGATTTAGAGCAGACCATGAATTTTGACGCAGTAAAGAAATTTCATAAAAAAGGATGGGAATTTTAATGGATTTTGAACATAAAGAACCGCAAATTTTGCAGGACCGTATCGGTGAATATCTGCTGCCCCATGCAGACCAGTTTATCTTTGATGAACTGTCGGACAGCTACCTTGAAAAAGCAGGCATTGCAGATATTCTGACCGGTGTTCCGGTGCCAATTCGCAAAACTGCCATGACAGGACTTTCGACCTTGGTAATTGCTAAGAATATGGCATTTATTATCGGCTGTGACATCAACTTCAAATATAGAGATCATTATGTGGCATATATTACCAGAACCTTTACCAAGGAGTTTGTAAAGCCTTTGATTAACGAAGGTGTGGAATCTGCTGCTAAAAATGATTTTGACTATGCCTGTATCTGCTTTCGTAGCGCTCTCTTAATTGATCCTGAGTCCGCTGACGCGCTGTACTGCTACGGCAGAGCCTGCAAGGACTCCTATGAAATCGGAGAAGGGGAAGAGTATGTCGGACGCTATAAGGCAGAGTCCCTGGAAGCCTTTGAAAAACTGACCCTGATGAAACCGGACTTCGACATGGGATTTTACTTCTTGGGTTATGGTTATCTGAATATGGGACTTTACGTAAAAGCGAAGCTGACCTTCGATACCTTTATGGAACTTTCGGATAACAAGGAGCAGAAAGAAGAAGTCAGCGGCTGGCTGGAAAAACTGGCTGAGCCTGTAAAAATCGAAGAGGGCTATAATCATGTGCTGGCAGGCCGCTTTGCAGAAGGAATCACCATTCTGGCCGGCTACAAGGAGGACGAACGTTTCAATACCTGGTGGCCTCTGTGGTACTATCTGGGCGTTGCCTACGAAGCAGAAGAACAACTGGAAGATGCCGAAAGCTGTTATCTTCGAGTTCTGCAGCTTTCACCAAGCAATGTAGAAGCGATGGAAAGCCTGGCCGCCTACTATACGGCCTCCGGAGAGATAGAAAAAGCGGAAAAATATACTAAGAAAATTGCAGTAGTTAAACATAACGCGCAGCTGGATAAAGCAGAGAAAAGCAGCAGCCTGTCCTAAGGATAGGCTGCCGGCTTGTGCGCCAGTCGGCGGCTGGTTGCCTGGTTTAATGAGTTGCGGTCAGCGGCTGGCAGCTGTTTGCGGGCATTGAGTCTGTCAAGCAGTCGCCCACATCCCCTCCTGCGTTGACAAAATTGACAAGAAAGCTGAAATTTGTCAATTTAGTCAAAAAATATCCGAATTTCAGTTGTCTTTTGCTGAATTTTTAAGGAAAGATTGACAAAAGTAGCGAAAAATCGAGAATTTGTCAATGCAGGAAATCTATAACCCCGAGGTCTTCTGATAATTTTTTTGGAAATCAGTAAAAAGCAGGAATAAAACCGGAATTTATTGTTATAATAGACTGTAGATGGTGAGCGGAAGCCTAAATTCGAATTGAATCTGAAAATATAAAAAAAGTAGAAAAAGATATGTCAACCGTAATTGAAAAAGTCCAAAAATAAGTGCAATATTAGCACCAAAAAGCAAGGGTTACCGTGAGCAGTTAAACAGCCCAGGTTGCTTCGTTACCATACATAGCGTAGACATGTTTCATAAAGTTATCTTTGCGCCAAGGATGATGCATAGGCGGGATATTTTGCTTCTTTGGCTTCTTCGCTGCTGCAAGTTCTTTTTCTGTATTGAAATTCCGAGATACTTCTTCATGCAACGGAATCTCTTCCAAGGCGTAAATTCGCCCGTTTACGTTGCAAAACAGCCTGCCGCTAAGGGTCTGCGCTACCAGCACCTGCGTTCCTTTGTAGTAGTTTGTATGCATGCCGGATTCATCCAACATTTTGTACCGATGGTTGTTGAACCGAATGGAATGACCGGCATCCACTATACGGGGTGTGAGCAAGGAAAGAAACAGGTCGATTTTGTCTTTTGAGGGTTGTGTTTCAAATACAGACGTGGTAGGATTAAGGGGTAGAGCGAACTGTGCGTTGAATTTCTTTATGTAGGAGTGAAGGAATTCATTTGCCTGCTCCAGGTTTTTCACGCCTGCCAGTCGTAATTCGACAGGCAGGCGTGATTGTAAGGTTTTAAAAAGACGTTCAACTCTGCCCTTGGCTTGTGGTATACTGGTTGTTTTTAAATCGACACCGAATTGCTTGCATGCATAAGCAAACTGCGTAAATGTATCATTCTCCAAATTTGGAGAATTTTTCTTTTTGTATTCAAATACGGTTCTGCGGTCAGTGTAGAACATATAGGGAATGCCATAATTTTCAAGAATTTGGCGGAAGACCTGGTAGTATCCATGTAAGGTTTCCTGGCTGTCAAAATATGCGCCGACAAGGGTTCCCGTGGCATCGTCAATGGCGGCATGCAGATGGCTTTTGTTTTCGCCAAACCAAAGATGTACAGACGCATCCATTTGAATCATCTCACCGGCATAGGAACATCTGGCTCTGGTAGGATGTGCATCTTCCAGGTCAACGATTGCAGTCTGAAGGCTTTCTTTTTCTGTCTTTGATGTTGCAGTATCCTTTTGGGTTTTTAGCTTGTCTTTGAGTTTCCTGCGAGTCCGTTTCCATGCAAGGGGAGAGAGAATGTCATGAGAGTAAAGCAGATTTCTGACGGTTCCCTCTGAGACCCGGATATCTTCATTCTCAGCCAATTTTTCTGTGAAATGCGTAAGGTTCGAATCATAGTATTTGTTCTGGTAGAGAAGCAGGATAGACTCTTTTAACTCCTCAGAGAGAGCAGATGCAGGTCTTCTGCCTTTGTTTCCGTGGGAAAAGAATTCTTTTCCCTGCGTCTCATAACCTTTGAGCATTCGGTTTACGTGGCGGACGGTACAGCCTAGCTCGACGGCAGCTCTTTTCTTGTTTCCGTTTGTTTCTTTTAGCTTTTTAATCACTTCGTACTTTTTCTGTTCTTTCATTCTAAGTTCAACCTTTCTGATAAAAACCACCTCCGAAGAGATAGTTTACTATGATATGTGTTTTTTAGGAATCCTTTTGGGACATTTTCTCTTGCGCTTTCTTAAGACATTATCACTTTTGGAGCAGAAAAATATAAAAAAAGTAGAAAAAGATATTGACAATAACTGTGATACTGGTGTATAATAATATCTGCCGTCAGGAATGACGGAACATTGTTCCGAGATAGCTCAATGGTGGAGCAACCGGCTGTTAACCGGTAGGCTGTGGGTTCGAGCCCCACTCTCGGAGCCATTTTTTTGACAGATTTGTATTGATGTGCCGGAATGGCGGAATTGGCAGACGCACAGGACTTAAAATCCTGCGATCCTTACCGATCGTACCGGTTCGACCCCGGTTTCCGGCACCAATTTCTTATCTGTACAACTTAATATCGCGGGGTAGAGCAGCTGGTAGCTCGTCGGGCTCATAACCCGGAGGTCGCAGGTTCAAGTCCTGTCCCCGCAACCAGAGAAAAAGAAAACACCTTTCTGATGAATGGTGTTTTTTTGTTGCTTGCGATGACAGGGCTTAAACCTTAGAAGGCTTGCGATATGAAGGAGGAAGCTCCATACTGTTTTTTCCATTCTTTTCGAATAAAGGAAATATTCTTTCCAGCGCTTCCGAAACTGGAAAAAAGTTCAATTTCGAGAGAGAAAAAAGCGGCAGCAGACGTATCAAGATAATTTATTTTAAAACTTTTTTCCCTTACATTCCAACGACTATGGGGAAATGTCAGCTTTTTTCCCTTTCTTTTTGGGAAAAAGTCGGATACAATAACGGCAAAGAAAAGAGCAGGGGGGGAATAAGTGTGATAAAAAATAAGATGCAGATGAGATTCATAGTGTGGATGATTTTTGCAATGGTTTTGCTCGTGCAGCTGCACGCCACAGCAAATGCAGCATATGTAGAAGCCGCACCAGTGCTGGAAACAGCTGATATGACGGAAACATTGACATTGGAGGCTTATGCAAAACGTTATCAAAGAGAAGCTTTGAAGCTGCTTAATGCGTATCGCAAGGCTCACGGAGTAAAACCTCTTTCTCTCAATAAGAAGCTGCAGAAAGCAGCAGATTTGAGAGCGACGGAGGCGTTGCAATATCCACAACTAAGCCACAGGCGCTATAATAAAAAAGGAGAACTTCGAAGTTTTTCCAGCGTGTATACAGATTTGAAATTGCGTATCTCTTATCGGGGCACTGGAGAAAACTTAGCATGGAGAGCTTATCAGACTTCGCCGGAAGCCGCAGCAAAGGGAATGTTTCAGCAGTGGAAGAAATCATCGGCCCACCGCAAAAATATGCTGGAATCCAGGTATGACACTGTGGCTACTGCTATCGCTTATGACAGGACTGGCAGCAGAGGATACGAGTATGGTGCAGCTTCGGTGCAGCTTTTTATCAGCAGCAGGAAGTAGCGAGGGTATTCTTAATAATTCTTAAATCTCAGAAATCCTATATATTTTTCCCTTAGAAAGTTGTAGAATGAATTTTACAGAGAAAACTTTGGGAAAGGGGAAAAACATGAAGAAAATAATAAAAACTATGACGTTAGTAACTTGTATTCTACTTACTGTAAGTGTGCTTTGCAGCTGTAGTGAGGACAAGGACGAAGGGCGATGTAATGAGGCGGTGAAAACTGTACTGGAACAGTTTGACACCACGCCGATGGATACAACCGTCAGCTTAGGGGAAGATGTATATGCTGATAATTTTGAAAGGCTGTACAATTTCTCCATAAAGAAGATTGACGGAGGAACTATTGCCTATGCAGCAGATGGTGGTAATGCAGATGAGATTTCCATCGTTAGAGCAGGCGAAAATGCAGACGTTAGCGAAATCAAAAAATACATGGAAGCAAGGCTCGCAAAACGGCTCCATGATTTTGAGAACTACAAGCCGGATGAGGTTTATAAGCTAGAAAATGCAAGGGTTACAGTGTTAAAGAATTACGTATTTCTGGTAATTTCAGATCAGCCGGAAGAGATGATTACAGTAATTCAGGGTGTATTAAATCAGGATTAATAGGAGATGCAGAAAATGACAAAGAAGACAAAAATTTTAACAGGGATTTTAATCGGAATGCAGGCGATTTTGCTTATTTCTGTTGCGGGTGTTTTTTTGCAAAACAATGCTCTGGCAGATATGCTAAAGGAATATGTTGCTTCAAAAGGTGAAATTCACGAGATTTACGATGATACGGCAGTGGTAGAAGCCTACAAGTCAGGAACGACAGAAGGACTCAATGAACAGGATAAATATGTGCTGGAGCAGGCAAAGAAAGTCATCGACGAGAATATAACAGATGGCATGAGCGACTACGAAAAGGAAAAGGCAATCTACGACTGGCAGATGGCATATACGGCATATAATGATAATTCTCTGGCTCCAATTGCAAGCGGCGGACAATACAGCCATCTTCCATACGGAGTTTTCAAGTATCATCAGGCAATTTGCGTGGGTCATGCGACTACCTTTAAACTACTGATGGATATGCTGGATATTGAGTGTCAGATTATTCATTCTACAGAGGAAGGCGAGCATGCATGGGATTTAGTTAAGCTGGACGACGAATGGTATCACTGCGATGTAACTTTTGATGGAGGCACCGGCGAAAAACCGGGATATACATATTTTAATGTGCCTGACAGTGTTAAAGATGATGGAAGTTATCCATGGAATCACGAGGAAATTCCGGCTGCTGACGGTACCAAGTACTGTTACCTTGCAGAAAATGCCGGTGATTTAAAGGATATCTACGATATACCGGAATACGTGAAAACACAGATGGACGAAGGCAGCCGTAGAATTGCTTTTACTTTAAAGAATGCTGAAAACTATAATGAAGATGTTGCAAGCTATATTACCAGTGCGTTTAATGACGGTATGACTGAATTGTGCCAGGGTACAACTATGCAGGTTGGGGATAAAACTATTTACACGATAGAAGCATATCAGGCAGATGACGGAATGGGTGGACAGCTTGATCCGGAAATTTTAGAGAAGCTGCAGGAGATCATCGATGGTCTTCAGTAGTACAGCTTTTCTGCTGGCATTTTTGCCAACTGTGATAATCTTGTATTATCTTGTGCCCAAGGGTATGCGAAACGGTGTACTGCTCTTAGGAAGCCTCTTATTCTACGGCTTTGGAGAGCCCAGATATTTACTGATTATGCTGGTGTCCATTCTATTTAACTACGGATGCGGGCTGGCAATACCGTGTTGTAAAAATTTCGGAAATAACGAGCATAGGCCAGCGAGGCTTATGCTCTGTTTCGCTGCTCTTGGAAATTTGATTATATTGGGGTATTTTAAATATGCAGGTTTCTTCTTTGGACGTCTGGGATTTCCGGAGGTGGTACTGCCTATCGGCATATCATTTTACACATTTCAGGCTATGTCCTATGTGATAGATGTGTACAGGGAAAAGGCAGCATCACAGAAGAATCTGCTTCGATTTGCACTTTATATTACTTTATTTCCGCAGCTCATTGCGGGGCCTATCGTGCGTTATGTAACCATCCAGATGCAGCTTGCTGAAAGAGAGAGCAATCTGGAAAATTTTGCGGAGGGCGCACGACGTTTTGTCATGGGTCTTGGGAAAAAAGTCCTTCTTGCCAATCAGGCGGGGCTTATATGGGACGAAATCTCGTCTATGAATATCGATCAGATGCCGGCAGCGACGGCGTGGCTGGGCGCAATTGCCTTTACCTTTCAGATTTATTTTGATTTTGGCGGTTACTCGGATATGGCAATCGGTCTTGGACGAATGTTCGGTTTTCATTTTGAAGAGAATTTCAATTATCCGTACACTGCAAAGAACATTACCGACTTTTGGAGAAGATGGCATATTTCGCTGAGCACATGGTTTAAAGAGTATGTGTACATTCCGCTGGGTGGAAATCGCAAAGGAATGAGCCGTCAGGTGGTAAATATTTTTATTGTTTGGGCGCTGACCGGATTTTGGCATGGCGCCAGCTGGAATTTTCTGTGGTGGGGTGTGTATTTCGGTATTCTGCTGATTTTAGAAAAAGTATTTTTGCTGCGGGTTTTGGAAAAGCTGCCGTGTTTTGTGCAGCATGCGTACGCGCTGTTTTTTATCGTGCTGGGCTGGGTCATTTTTGCTCTGACCGATGGTACAACGTTTTTCACCTATTTGAAGGCCATGGCTTTTTGCAGTGGTCTTTGGAACGGGCGAAGCGGGTACTTCCTTGCAACGTCTGGGCTGCTGTTTGTCATCATGGCTTTTGCGTCTACGCAGCTTCCATCAAAATGTGCAAGAGCGCTGCTTGGAAAGCTTCAGACAAAGCCAGCAGTTTATCTGACTGTAAAGAATGTCACATATTTGCTGATTTTAACAGCATCTATGGCGTTTTTAGTCAGCGATACATATAATCCGTTTCTGTATTTCAGGTTCTGATAGGAGGCGTGTGGAAGATGAGAAAGAAAGATGACATTATCATGACTGTGCTGTTTGCTGGATTTCTGCTGATTCTTCTCCTGGGAGGAATCTTCCTGAAGGATAAGGTTTTTTCTGACAACGAAAACCGGATGCTGCAGCAAGCGCCGAAATTTACCGCAGAACGTGTGCTCTCAGGAGCGTTTGAGGAGGATTTTCAGCGGTATATGGACGATCAGGTACCGCTTCGCAACCAGTGGATTTCTGCAAAGACTGCCTTACAGCGGCTGTTATTGAAAAAAGATATCGGCGGCGTTTATCTGGGTAAGGATGGCTGGTTTATAGAAAAACTCACCGAAGAACAGATGGATCACCAACAGTTTTTAAAGAATCTGCAGGGGATAAAATCCTTTTATGAGGAGTTGCCTTCTGACATGGAAAAATCCGTTATGCTGGTGCCGACTACTGGCGCGGTGATGGGAGATAAGCTGCCTGGCGGGGCTGCTTGCTTTGATGAGGCGGCTTACGCAAAAGAAGCAGCGCAGCAGCTGACAAACTGCGGTTATGTGGATCTTTACGAGACCTTTAGCTTCATTGCAGGCCGCGGAAATACCCAGCTTTACTATAGGAAAGACCACCACTGGACCACAGACGGGGCGGCTATTGCCTTTGGTGTGTGGAAGCCGTGGCTGGATTTTTTGGGAACGAAAGAAAACGTGCTGACCGAGGATTTTCAGGGCACGCTGTATTCTAAGGTCCTCTGGGACGATGGTCATCGGGATACCATCAGTGCGTTTACAGCGCCGGAGCAGGATGGCTACAAAGTGACTGCAGACGGCAAGGTGATGCTGGGAGGCATGTACCAAAGGCAGTTCCTTGAGAAAAAGGATAAGTACGCTGTGTTTTTCGGCGGAAATTACGGCAGACTTGCCATTGAAACAGGAAAGAAGGAAACCGGGCAGAATCTGCTGATTATCAAGGACTCCTTTGCCAACTGTTTTGCACCTTTGGCGGCATACCATTACGACAACGTATATATGGTAGATTTGCGCTATTTCAGTGGCAATCTGGCAGAATACGCAGCGGAACAGGGCATTACCGAGGTGCTGACGCTCTACAGTATGGAAAATATGATAAACGACAGGAACTTGTCAGCGCTTTCAGCAGGGGGAATGATTCTTTCGTAAAAAGAAAACTTCCTCTTGAAAGTCGGGCGGATTTGTCGCATAATAGAAATGATAGGACTGTTTGTCCCAAGGATAGAAGGAGACGGACAGTCCATTTTTTTAGTAGAGGAGGCGTTTGTTTATGCCAATTAAAGTACCAAATAATTTACCGGCAATTGAGACCTTGACTTCGGAGAATATCTTCGTCATGACCGATACCCGTGCCATGACACAGGATATCAGACCGCTGCAGATTTTGATTCTCAACCTGATGCCGACCAAAATAGATACGGAAACGCAGCTGACAAGACTCCTTGGAAATACACCGTTGCAGGTGGAACTGGAACTTTTGCAGACCAGTACTCACAAGGCGTCCAATGCGTCGCAGGAGCATATGATTGCTTTTTACAAGACTTTTGATCAGATAAAACATAAAAATTATGACGGAATGATTATTACAGGTGCACCGGTGGAACTGCTGCCCTTTGAGGAAGTGGACTACTGGGATGAACTTTGTGAAATCATGGAGTGGTCCAAGCGTCACGTTCACAGCACCTTCCACATTTGCTGGGGAGCGCAGGCAGGACTTTACTACCACTATGGCATTGAAAAGAGAAAGCTGCCTAAGAAGCTTTCCGGCGTGTATAAGCATACCCTGGATTACAAAAAAGGCATGCTGTTCCGAGGTTTCGACGATGAGTTTTTTGTGCCTCATTCCAGAAACACTACGGTGGACAGGGAAGATGTGGAGAGGATTTCGGAACTGGAAATCATTTCCACTTCCGACGAAGCGGGAATCTATGCTATCAAATCCAGAAATGATAAGCAGATTTTTATCATGGGGCATTCGGAATATGACGGCGATACTCTGCTGAAGGAATATTTGCGTGACAAGAATGCAGGTCTTAATCCTGATGTGCCGTGCAACTATTTTCCTGAAGATGACGACACCAAACAACCTATCGTAAAGTGGCGCTCATCGGCCAATCTGCTTTACTGCAACTGGCTGAACTATTTTGTATACCAGACAACCCAGTATGATGTGAATCAGATTAACGATGCGACCTTGTCCGATGCATTTACGCAGAAGGCTGACTGCAAAGTTGCCAAGTTTGGAGGCACCTCGCTTGCTGACAGCGGGCAGTTCAAAAAGTGCGCCGCTATTATTGAAGAGGATACGGCAAGAAAGTATATTGTTGTGTCTGCACCGGGAAAGCGGTCTGCAGATGACGTAAAAGTGACTGATTTGCTCATCGCCTGCATCGAAAAGAAAGGCGAGCAGGCAGAAGAAATTCTTGACAAAATCCAGTCCAGATACAAGGTTTTGGTCAGAGGACTTGGTGTGAAACTCGATATTGATCAGGAGTTTAACCAGATTAGAAATGCGTTGTCAGATAATACCAAATCTGACTATATCATCAGCCGAGGTGAATATCTTAACGCTAAGATTATGGCAGCATATATCGGGGCGGACTTTATCGATGCAAAAGACCATATTTTCTTAAAGGAAGATGGGACTTTCGATGAAGAAAAAACCAAAAAGGTTCTGGGTAAAGCGCTGGCAGAAACTAATCGTGCAGTAATTCCGGGTTTTTACGGGACGCTTCCGAGCGGAGAGGCTAAGACCTTTGCAAGAGGCGGTTCTGATATTACAGGTGCTATCGTGGCTGCGGTAGCAGGTGCAGACCTCTATGAAAACTGGACTGATGTATCGGGACTTCTTATGGCAGATCCTAGGATTGTAGATAACCCGCGCAGTGTACCGGTGATTACTTATAAAGAACTGAGGGAACTTTCCTATATGGGCGCCGCCGTTCTTCATGAGGATACGGTTTTCCCTGTAGTAAAGCTGGAAATTCCAATCAACATCAGAAATACCAATAAGCCGCAGGAGCACGGCACGCTGATTGTAAAGAATGCGGACTATTACCAGAGCAGTCTGGAAATCTCCGGCATTTCCGGAAAGACAGGCTATACTGCAATCCTAATCGAAAAGGGAAAGATGAGCGAGCAGCCGCAGCTTCGTGCAGAGATTTTGGAAATCTTTGATGAGAGAAAAATCGCTGTCAAGAATATCCTGTCCAGTATCGACTCTCTCAATATCATCGTCCATGAGTTTGACGTGAGAGACTGCATTTCTGTGCTTACCGAAGAAATCTGGGACAAAGTGCCCCAGGGAACAGTGACGGTTACCAGCGATGTGGCTTTAATTGCCATCGTCGGACGGGAGCTTGGCACTTCGCCAGCTGTTGCCGTAAAGGTGCTTGGTGCTCTGGCAAACCGCAAAATTAATGTGAAGCTTATAGACCACGGCGCACAGAAAATCAACATGATGGTCGGTGTGAACAGCGCAGACTATATGGCTGCAATTCAGGCGATTTATACAGAATTTGCGAGGGTGGAACAGTAAACAATGATTATTAAAAAAGCAATTTTACATATTATGGACTTTAACTCGGATATTTGTATCTTTTCTCAGAAAGAGCTGGAAATTGGCGATTATGGAACGGGTGAGTTTATAGAAAAACATTTGCTGCGCATTATGGAAGATTCGTCAAAGAAAAAAGGTGAGTTTTTAGAGTATAGTATTTTAAAACAGACCTTGGACCGGTATCTTTCTGGAAATATCGATTTTGCGGAGTTTTCTACGGCGGCGGGCAATCTGCTTCATGACCAGATTTCTCAGGCTGATGAGCCGGAATCCATGGATTTTCTGGTATGCCAGTTTACTGAAGAAAGCAGGGAATATATCGGACTTCTGCTGCTTCCCAACAAGACTGCTTACACGCACCAGGTAGAAAACGGTCAGGAAGGTGTTGCCAACAAAATTATCCGTTATTTCACTATGCTGCCAGGTACCAACCAGAAGATTTCCTGTTATGCGATTATCGACACAGAGGATTTGTCGGTGGTGGTTTGTGATAAAAAACGTGCTATTAACGGAGATGAAGTTATGGTGCTGCCTGATAAGGTTTTGCAGTGTACTTATGGTCAGTCGGCAAGAGAAACTGTGCGCATGATTAAAAAAATCACCAGTGAAGTGGCAGAGGAATACGGCAGCAATTCGGCTGTGGCTGTGAGCCGAGCGAAAAGCTGCATCATTGAGCGTGCGGAGCAGAACGTACCTTTTACGCCATCGGATCTTTGTGAAGAGGTATTTCACGACAACGAGGTGATGAAAAAGACTTTCAGGCAGAAAGCAATGGAGGCGGATATGCCGCCGAAAATTTCTGTAGAAAACCCGAAAGTTGTCAAGAGTATTCGCAGCCACAAGATAAAGACCGACACGGGCATTGAAATCAAAATTCCGACGGAATATCTGGAAAACAGTAGATATGTAGAGTTTACCAATAATCCGGACGGAACCATTTCTATTGCTCTGAAAAATATCGGAAAGATTGTGAACAGATAAATGATTTTAAATACAGGAAACAGAACAGACATACCGGCCTTCTACAGCAAGTGGTTTTACCGCCGCCTCAAAGAAGGCTTTGTCTTTGCAAGAAACCCATATCAGTCTCAGCAGGTGACCCGTTATCTCCTGGATCCGACCGTCATTGACTGCATTACCTTCTGCACAAAGAATCCTGCGCCTATGCTGGAAAATTTGGAGCAGCTAGCACCTTTTCGCCAATTTTGGTCGGTGACGATTACGCCTTATGGAACGGATATTGAACCATATGTACCGCCTGCTGATGTTGTAATGGAAAGCTTTTGCGCTCTTTCTGAAAAGGTAGGAAAAAGCTGTGTCAGCTGGCGGTACGATCCGATTTTTATTACGGAAAAGTATTCAGTAGATTTTCATTTGGAAGCCTTTGAGAATATGGCAAAAAAGCTTTCCGGTTACACAGAGCATTGTGTCATCAGCTTTCTAGATCTTTATGATAAGACCAAGCGAAACTTTCCGGAAGGGAAGACCGTGTCAAGAGAAGACCGGCTGCGCCTTGGTGAAGCCTTTGTAACGATTGCGGAAAAAGAAGGCATGAAACTGTACCCTTGCGGTGAAGGTGATGAGCTTGCGCAGTTTGGCGCTGACTGCAGCGGTTGTCAGAGCCAGAAAGTGCTCGAAAAGGCCATAGGACTGCCCTTATCGGTTCCAAAATCTGCCATGACAAGAGATGGTTGCAGCTGTATTTTGGGCAGCGATATCGGTGCGTACAATACCTGCGGACACGGCTGTCTTTATTGCTATGCTAACTACGACAGGGAGACTGTGGAGTACAATATGAAACAGCACGATCCTTTTTCACCTTTTTTAATCGGGGATTTTATGGATGGGGATATTATAAAATCCTGCGAGCAGGAAAGCTGGATTCGCTGGCAGATGTCTTTGGATGAACTGCTGTAATTTTATTTCAGGAAGTTACCTCTTTGGTCAGCTGGCAAAGGGATCCCTACCCCATCTGCCGCTCTAGTGCATAGATTTGGGAAAAATCGTAAAAATATGCACATAGCTGTGCGTAAATTTAAAAGAATCATTAAAAATATGCACATATGGGGCACCTTTCAGCGCATAACTAGCCAGTATTGAGTGGATTTGTGCATATTTTTTGTGATTTACTCGAAAATCTGCATGGATTTCTGAGAAAATGTGCATATTTTGATGGAAAATTTGGATTATATGCACGTGAAGTCTTTGCTATGAAGAAGTGAACGGGCGGGCTTTTCATTGCGCCGTATTTATGATAGAATAATAAATAAGAAAGAAAAGGAGTTTGAGCAATGCAAATTACAGATAGAGTAAAAAATTGTAACGGATGTGAGGCCTGCACCGTCGGCTGCAAGTATGCCTGCATCAAAATGGAAAGAGACGAAAACGGCAATAAGAAACCGGTCATCAACGAGGACGGCTGTTCCAAGTGCAACAACTGTGTTCTTTACTGTCCGGTCTTCAACCCGGTGGATTTGCCGGAGTTTGAGAATTTTTACGAGTATAAAGATGAGTATTATGAAAGGGATATGGCAAAGGTTTATAGAGAAACCATGCGCCAGCTAAAGGCGGGCACTACTACGGAGTTTGTAGGAACTCTGTGTCAGATTGCTGCTCTGAAATCCCTGATGGGAGATAAGCTGAGCCACGACCTTCGGATTTTCCCCCTTCACTGCGATCCGGAAAATCCAAGAAGACCGGAGTGCGCAGCATGTCCTTTTTATAAGTAATGCTTAGTAATTTTATCATAGCCCTGGAAGCGGTACTTCCCATGTTCATCCTCATGGCGATTGGCGTAGCGGTCAAAGAAACAAAGCTGATGGAGCCGCCTGAAATCAAGAAGATGAACCATATGGTCTTTGTGGTATTTTTTCCAGCCATGATGTTTCACAGCCTTTACGGAAAAGACCTTGGGGAAGCCTTTAACGGAAAGCTGCTTGCCTTTGGTGTCATTGCAGTGCTGGTAATCTATGCAGTAGCTATGGCGGTGACTTTTGCCGTAGAGAAGAATCCAAAGAGCAGGGGTGCTATGATTCAGGGACTCTACCGGAGCAATTTTGTCATCATGGGGCTTCCCATTGCGGTGAATCTTCTTGGCAGAGAAAACTTAGGTGTAACTGCTATGATGGTAGCGGTGATAGTACCTATGTACAATGTGATGGCGGTGATTACCCTGGAACTGTTTCGGGGAGGAAACCCCAGCCCCAGCGAGATTGTCAGAAAAGTGTTGACCAATCCATTGATTTTGGGTGCAATGGCGGGACTTGCAACAGTGATTTTTAAGATTCGACTTCCAGAGATGCTGGAAGATGTCATCAGCGATATGGCGGCTGTGACAACACCTCTTGCACTTGTCATTTTGGGCTCTTCCATTGATTTTAAGGAGATGGGAAACAGGGGCAAGAATCTCTTTATCTGCGTCATCGGAAGGCTGGTGGTGATTCCGGCAGTTGGGCTTTGCGCAGCGGCGCTTTGCGGATTTCGCGGTATTGAGTTTGTGACGCTGCTCGCTATGTTCGCATCCCCTGCGGCGGTATCCTCTTTTACGATGGCGCAGTCCATGGACAGCGACGGACAGTTGGCGGGAGAAATTGTAATTTTTACCACGGCATTTGCAAGTTTTACCATGTTTTTATGGATATTCCTGTTTAAAAACTTGGGAATGTTTTAAAATATGAATGAGAGATAAAGGAGAAAAAAGCGATGAGTGATTGTAATCATGATTGTGGATCCTGCAGTGCAACCTGCGGAGAAAGACAAGAAGATCCGGGCATCAAGAAAGCCCCGATGAACGATTTGTCTGATGTGAGAAAAGTAATCGGTGTTGTCAGCGGTAAGGGCGGCGTAGGTAAATCCTCCGTAACTTCCATGCTGGCAGTCGCTGCAAAGAGACAGGGCAAGAACGTTGCCATTTTAGATGCGGACATTACTGGCCCGTCCATTCCAAAGGCTTTCGGTCTTACTGAAAAAGCGCAAGGTAACGACCAGATGATTCTGCCGTCGGTAACTGGCAGCGGCATTAAGGCGATGTCTATCAACCTGCTTCTCGAAAATGAAACCGATCCGGTTGTTTGGAGAGGTCCGATTCTGGGCGGCGTGATCGAGCAGTTCTGGAGCGATGTATGCTGGGGTGATGTAGATGTGATGTTTGTCGACATGCCGCCGGGAACCGGTGATGTGGCGTTGACTGTATATCAGAGCCTGCCTGTAGACGGCATTATTATCGTAACTTCTCCGCAGGAACTGGTAGGCATGATTGTGGAAAAAGCTGTGAAGATGGCGGAACTGATGGATATTCCTGTTCTTGGAATCGTAGAAAACATGTCCTATTTCAAATGTCCAAGCTGCAATGAAAAGCACATGATTTTCGGTGAAAGCCACATTGAAGAAGTAGCTGCAAAGCACGGTATTCCAAACGTTGCCAAGCTGCCGATGGATATGGAGGTTGCAAAGGCATGCGACAGCGGCCGCATTGAAGATTATGTGAGCGAGGAAATGGAGCGGCTGGCAGCACAGCTGTAAAAGGTGAACAAAATGAAGAAAAGTCTTATAAAAAAGTTGTTGCTATATCTGGTGATTCTGGCTGGTGTTTTCGTTTTTTGTGCCTGTGGAGATGCAGAAGTGACTCTTCAGATGGGAGAGACTTCCGTCATTTCTGAAAAGGCTGAGATTACGCCCAAGAATGTGCTGGTAACGCCGCAGGTTTATGCGCCTCTTACTCAGAACTTCAGTATGGGCTGGGAAGCTGGTAAAGATGAGAGCTTTGTTGTGGTAGAAGCTACTGTAAAAAATCTGGCAGCAGAGGATATGACTCTTGCAGATATCTGCGCTTTCAGGCTGGAAAGAGACGAAGAAACCTTTACAGAACAGATGACGGCAGCCGTTGATGAAGGAGGCAAGACGCTGACATCCTACCCGACTATCAAAGCTGGGGAAGAAAGCACGGTGTATTTTGTCACAAAGCTGGAAGAATCAGAGGCTAGTGCAGGCAACATGATAGCAGCATTTGCTTTCGATACCGATAAAGATAAAGCTTCATATAACTACAGACTTCCAATTGATACATCAGAGCCAGTAGCAGTATATCAGAAACTGGAATTGAAAGAGAAGGTTATTGTTGATGGGCTTTGTGAGTTGACCCCAGGTAAGCTGCGCTTTACCACAAAGATTGAGCCGGAAAACCCTGGCTATTTCTACAACTATTTTAAAGCCAGCAACAAGGACGAGAAACTTCTTGTTCTTTATGTGAAGGTGAAGAATCTTTCCAGCGAGAAGAAAGACGCTGACAGTTTTTATGGTGTTCGTATCGTGACGGAGGATGGGGAGAACTATATCGGCAACGTGGTGGCTGACGATGAAAACAAAGCCAACATCACCTCTTACGAGGATATCGGGAAGGGAAAAAACCGCGGGACTTACGGCGTGGCAAGCATTCCAAAAGCTGCAGGAGATGGCAAGTGCAGTCTTTATCTGTATACAGGCGGAAACTATTATTTGTATGAATATGAGAAATAGATGAGAAAGCCCTCGGCAGTATGTCCGGGGGTTTGCTACTGCTTGCAAGTATGTGAAGAAAGCGCGGAAGATAATACGCAAGTAGGAAGAGGCACTTTAACCTAAATCGCTATTTTTCTAAAAAAGTGTATAAGAAGGTGGGCAATTTTTAACCGAAAAACAGAAAGCATTGAAAAAGTGTATAAGTCAGGGTAAGGTGTATTGCGGTACATCGTGAATTTTCCTTAAATCCTTATAGATTATGCAAGAATATCGAGATGTTGAGAAGTATCTTGCAGAAAATGCAAGCCATGCAGTGATGGAAGGCAAAAGTTTTATACATTTTTCAGGTAAAAATAGAAAATGGGTTAAACGAGGTACTAAAAAACAGCAAATCAACTAACGGTTCCTGTTCAAAAAAACGTATTGCCCTATAATAAAAGGGTAAGGAGGAAGGAATTTTGAATCAAGTAAAAATCGGCAGATTTATAGCAGACTGCCGCAAGGAGAAACACATTACCCAGGCACAGCTTGCGGAGAAATTGAACATTACCAACAGAGCAGTGTCAAAGTGGGAAACCGGAGTTTCCCAAAGTTAAAAATATAGAAATACAATCCGTGTTTACTTGCTTGCACCACAGCGATTTACTAATAAAGAAAAATTAAATGATTGATAGACTATGGAACGCCTAAATTGACGTTCCTTTTCTATTTCTAGCCGTTCTTATTGGACGGCTATTTTATTTACCCAAAATGAAAGGAGCATTTAGAATTATGAAAAAGATATTGAAACGATTGTGTACGGGCGTACTTGCCTTTGCGACTGTCGTTACTGCCTTACCGACTACACTTGTCCATGCAGAAAGCAAGCAATACTGGACGGAAAGTGAAGAACGTGTCGGTATCGTAGAAAAAGTAATGAATGACGGTTCGATTGGTTCTACATTTAACGAGGGACATTTGACCGTTGAGGGCGAGGACGCTTACTGTATTGACATTAACACAGATTTTAAGAACGGCTATAAGACCAGAGCTGACGCAAGTTCCCGTATGAGTGCCGACCAGATAAGTGATGTTGCTTTATCTATCGAATATGTGAAGCAATATACCAATAGCCATAACGAAATAAGCAACAATCACACCTACCTTTTAAGACAGCTTGTTGTGTGGCAAAGATTGAGTGTTCACTTAGGCTGGCAATGTGATAACGTGCGAGCTTCTTATGATGAAATACCAAAGGCAACGCAAGATGAAGTGTTCGCTGGTGCAAAAGCCTTTGTAAAAGAAAACAAAGGACGCTATGAATGTGGCGGTTATATCTACTCTGGCGAGGGGCAGGAATTAGGGCAATTCTGGGTGAAGTTAAATGTCGGAAATGCCAAACTTCAAAAGACTTCCAATAATACCAGCATTACAGGCGGTAACGGGAATTACTCTATCGCTGGTGCGACTTACGGTGTCTTTTCTGATAAGGACTGTACAAAACAGTTTGCTACCCTTACGACCGACAACAGCGGAAATACAGACGTTGTAGAAGTCAAGGCAGGAACAGTCTATATCAAAGAACTGTCTGCACCATTGGGATATAAAGTGGATAAAACTGTGTATTCCTTAAAAGTTGAAGCTGGAAAGACGGCGACTTTGAAAGTATCTGATACGCCAAAAGTTACCGATACTTTGATTGAGCTTTTTAAAATTGACATGGAAACACAGAAAAATAACCCACAAGGAAACGCTTCTTTAGAGGGTGCAGAGTTTACATGGAAATATTATGCAGGCTTCTACAATAAAGACAATCTCCCAGCCGAAGCTACTCGTACATGGGTTACAAGACAATCGCTGAAACAGACAGCAACGGGACAACCCACTACATCACAAAATTAGCAGACGCATACAAGGTATCTGGCGACAGTTTCTATATGCAGGACGGCAAAGCAGTTTTACCTCTTGGTACACTAACTTGCGAAGAAACGAAATCGCCAACGGGTTACTTATTAGACGGTGCATATATGCAGGCTAACGGTAGTGAAGAACAGATAAAAGGCTTATACCTTACACAGATTACCGAGGACGGCGTCCTTGCCGTATTAACTGGAAGTAACCAGTTTTCCGTATCAGACAAGGTTATCCGTGGCGGTGTCAAAATTCAGAAACGAGATTTAGAAACCAAAGACACAAAAGCTCAAGGCGGTGCAACTTTGAAAAATACAGCTTTTGACATCATTTCCTTAAATGATAATTCTGTTTTGGTTGAGGGCAAGCTCTATAAGAAAAATGAAGTCGTAAAAACAATCCATACGGATATTGAGGGTATCGCTTCTACTTCTGCCGACCTTTTGCCTTACGGAAATTTCCGTATCGTTGAGAGTGAAGCTCCAAACGGTTACTTGACAGACGGTGCAAAACCGATTGATTTTACAATCACAGAAAACGGAAAAATCGTAGACTTAACAGACGAAGCCCACTCTATCTACAATCAGATTAAGCGTGGAGATATTGAGGGTGTGAAAATCGGTGCAGGCACACACAAGCGTCTTGCTGATGTTCCTTTTAGGATCACAAGCAAGACGACTGGGGAAAGTCATGTTGTCATAACTGATGATAACGGGCAGTTCTCCACTTCTTCAAAATGGGCTTCACATAAGCACAATACCAATGCAGGCAAAACAAGCGAGGACGGTGTATGGTTTGGCACTTCTGAACCAGACGACAGCAAAAGTGCATTGCCTTACGATACTTACATCATTGAAGAATTAAAATGCGACAGCAACAAAGGCATGGAACTTATCCCACCATTTGAAATCGTAGTATCAAGAAATAACCTTGTGATTGATTTAGGGACTTTGACTGATGAATACGAAAAGGAAATCTCTATCCATACCACAGCAACCAGCAAAGACGGCGAAAAGACTATCCTTGCAGGAAAAGAAGTTACGATTGTTGATACTGTCAAATTAGACGGACTTACCAAAGGCACAAAATATCAGTTAAAAGGCTGGCAGATGTTAAAGGAAGAAAACGCAGAGCTTGTTATTGACGGGAAACGTGTAGAAAATGACTATACCTTTATCGCTGATGATGAAGAAATGAAAGTGGAAATTTCTTATACATTCAATGCTTCTGCTTTAGGTGGCAAGAACCTTGTTACCTTTGAAGAATTGTACGATTTAAGCAACCCAGACGAACCCGTGAAAGTTGCGGAACACAAGGACATTGAGGACGGCGGACAAACTGTGTTGATTACAGAACGTATCATCAAGATACATACAACCGCTACTGATAAGGACGGCAACAAAGAGCTTGAAGCAGGAAAAGACGTAACAATCATTGATACTGTAACCTTAGAGGGATTGGAAGTTGGTACAGAGTATAAACTTATCGGCTGGCAGATGTTAAAAGAAGAAAATGCAGAACTTCTTATCAATGGAAAACGTGTGGAAAGCGATTATATGTTTACCGCTGACAGCGAAACTATGAAAGTAGAAGTTGCCTTTACCTTTGACGCTACTTCCCTTGACGGCAAACAGCTTGTAACGTTTGAGGAATTATATGATTTAAGCAATCCAGACGAACCGAAGAAAGTTACCGAACATAAGGAAATCACGGACGAGGGACAAACGATTACCTTTAAGGAAAAACCAGAAGTCCCAGAGAAACCCGAAACGCCACAGACACCAGAGAAGCCAGACAGACCGAGCGACAGTCCAAAAACGGGCGACAGCACAAACCTTTACGGACTACTTGCATTGTTATTTACATCTGGTGGTGGACTTGCTGGAACATTCCTTTATAAACGCCGTAAAATGAAACATTCATAAGGTGGTAACAGTATGATGAAAGAAAAATCACGTTCTCTGCCGAAGCTGTAAACGGCAGACTTATACTTATTCTGGCTTGTCTGCCAACAACCTGCAAGCACACGAATAGTCAAGGGTGCAAAGCATTTATTTACCCTTTACTATCTGGGGGATTGCTGGTATTTCCCTAATTGCCAGAATAAGAACTCACAATCAACAAACTTATTAAATAGAGAAAGAAACGAGGTAAAACACTATGGAATTAAAATATGTAGTGCCGAACATGGCACAGACTTTTGGAAACTTGGAATTTGCAGGCGAAAACAAGATTGAACAGCAACGCATTAACGGACGCTTCACGCCCGTATCAAGAAGCTATAACTTGTACTCTGACGTACAAAGGGCTGATGATATTATCGTAACCATTCCAGCGAAAGCAGGCGAAAAGCATTTCAAACCAGAACAGCGAGTAAAACTAATCAATCCGAAGATTACCGCAGACGGTAAAGCGGTTAAAGGACGAGGGTTTACAAACTATATCTTAACGGCTGATGATATGTTGCCAGCCGAGGAAAGCAAGTAAGGGGGTAAATGATTATGAGATTAGCAAACGGTATTGTATTAGACAAGGAAAAAACTTTCGGTGTATTGAAGTTCTCTGCCCTTAGACATGAGGTGCGAGCAGAAAATGACGACGGTTCAACAAGTGAGGAGATCACACGCAGAACCTATGATTTGAAATGTAGTGTGCAGGAACGCATGATACAAGTATCAATCCCTGCTGATATTCCCGTCAAAGACTATCCGTATAATGCAGAGGTAGAGCTTGTCAATCCCGTAGCCGATACGGTGACAAATGCCAGCTATCGAGGTGTCAATGTGGACTGGTATATCAAGGCTGACGATATTATCTTGAAGAATAAAGGAAGTCAAGCAGGCAATCCACAGAACCATGCACCACAAGGACAACCAAAGAAATAAACTTGCAAACTAGATTTTCATTGTAGCGGATATAAGCAACTGTTATAATATGGATGTGGAAACAGTTAATTTAGACTTATAAAGGAGAAATGTGTATGCTAGATAAAATACCTAATGCAGAGGAAATGACTGCTTTGGTCGGACAATCATTATATAGTGTATGGAATGAATTGTGTGCCTTGATTGATGAAAAGTATGAAATGGAATGTCTATGGAATAAAGGTGGCAAAGCATGGAATTATGAATATAAGTATCGTCGAGGTGGCAAAACATTATGTGCCTTATATGCTAGAGAAAACTGTGTGGGATTTATGATTATCTTAGGTAAAGATGAACGGTTAAAATTCGATACAGATAGAGATAATTATTCTAAAGAAGTTCAGAGAATTTATGATGAAACAAAAACTTACCATGACGGAAAATGGCTGATGTTTGAGCCAACAGATACAACTTTGTTTGACGATTTTGTTAAACTTTTGAGGATAAAAAGAAAACCAAATAGAAAGTAGTTTATCACACCATTAGCAAATGGATAGTTTCTTATAATAGCGGATATATGAAAATGCTGTCATGTGGACATAAAGAAAATTGGAAGTTGTGGAGGTAGCAAAAATGAAATTAAAAAACCCTATGTTGGTAGTAACTGATATAGATAAATCAGTTGAGTTTTATAAAAAGGTTTTTGGACTTCATGTCATTATGGATTTTGGGGCAAATAAAACTTTAACAGGTGGCTTAGCCTTACAGGCAAGAGAAACATACAAAGAGTTTATCGGTACAAGTGATATTTCTTTTGGTGGTAACAATTTTGAAGTCTATTTTGAAGAAGATGATTTTGATAAATTTGCTGATAGGCTGAAAGAATATGATATTGAATATGTCCACCCTATTATAGAACATTCATGGGGACAGCGTGTAGTCCGCTTTTATGACCCAGATAAACATATTATCGAAGTTGGAGAAAACATGAAGATAGTGTGCAAACGTTTCTTAAATAGTGGAATGACACCAGAACAAGTTGCAGAACGTATGGATGTACCTATGAAATTTATAAATGCCTGTATGCGATAAATTGAAAGTTAGGAGACTAATACTATGAAAGGATTTGAACGCAAAAATCAATTATTTTCTCTTTGCGGATTGAATTGCGGACTATGCCCTATGCTTTTGGGAAATTACTGTGGCGGTTGTGGCAATGGTAATCAATCATGCAGAATTGCAAAATGTAGTCTTGAACAAGGACAGATTGAATATTGCTATGAATGCAGACAATATCCATGCGAAAAATATCAACACATTGATGATTATGATTCTTTCATCACGCATAAACGGCGAAAAGCAGATTTAGAAAGAGCAAAAAACATAGGCATTGAGCAATATAATCTTGAACAGCAGGAAAAAACACAAATTCTTTCTTACTTACTTTCTAACTATAATGACGGGCGTAGAAAGACTTTCTTTTGTGTGGCAGTCAATTTATTAGAACTTTCAGAATTACAAGAAGCAATGAAACAAATACAATCCAATGACGAATTGTCCTTACTACCATTTAAGGCACAATGCTTGTATGTGGTGGAGGTGTTTCAGAAGATTGCTGAAAGAAGAAATATAAAACTGAAACTTATCAAGAAAAAGTGATTTTCAAATTTCAGTTTTACAATTTTATATCCATACACACAAAGCAGTTGGTCTTAGGATTAACTGCTTTTTTCGTACTCAGAAAGGAGTGATTGATTTATGAGAATGATTTTTAATAAAGGACACCGTATCAGAGCCAGCGACAAGCACCTTGTCTACCATTTTTCCATAGGGACGCTTCTGTTTGTATTCGTGGTAGTTCTTCTGCTACTGAATATGAAACAGCTCATGCGTACCGATTGGGAGCATATCAGCTTGTTAGAGAACGGCTTGACGCTTTCCCCTTACAACTTCATAACCATACTGATAGCGACTGGTGTTTGTGCATTGGTCGCTTTTCTGTATTACCGTTTCTGTTATGACAGCTTCAAGAAGCTACTGCACCGTCAAAAGCTGGCACGAATGATACTGGAAAACAAGTGGTATGAAGCAGATACCGTACAAAACAACGGTTTTTTTACTGACCTGCAAAGCAGATCAAGGGAAAAAATCGTCTGGTTTCCGAAGATTTACTATCAAATGGAAAAAGGCTTGCTTCATATCCGCTGTGAAATCACGCTGGGAAAATATCAAGACCAGCTCCTGCGATTAGAGGACAAGCTGGAAAGTGGCTTGTATTGCGAGCTGACCGACAAGACGTTACATGACGGTTATATCGAATACACCCTGCTTTATGATATGATTGCGAACCGCATTACCATTGATGAAGTCAAGGCAGAAAACGGCTGTCTTAGGCTGATGAAAAATCTTGTGTGGGAATATGACGCACTCCCTCACGCTCTGATTGCTGGTGGGACTGGCGGTGGTAAAACATACTTTCTGCTGACGCTTATTGAAGCTCTGCTACATACGAACGCTATTCTTTACATCTTAGACCCGAAGAACGCTGACCTTGCAGACTTGGGGACAGTTATGGGAAATGTGTATCACACCAAAGAAGAAATGATTGATTGCGTCAATGCCTTTTATGAGGGAATGGTACAGCGAAGCGAAGAAATGAAGCGACACCCAGACTATAAAACGGGCGAAAACTACGCCTATCTTGGTTTACCGCCCTGCTTTCTTATCTTTGATGAATATGTGGCGTTTTTTGAAATGCTGGGGACAAAAGAAAGTGTGAGCCTACTTAGCCAGCTAAAGAAAATCGTCATGTTAGGACGACAAGCAGGATATTTCCTTATTGTTGCCTGCCAGCGTCCAGACGCAAAATATTTCTCGGACGGTATTAGAGATAATTTTAACTTCCGTGTTGGCTTGGGGCGTATCAGCGAATTAGGTTACGGTATGCTGTTCGGTTCTGATGTGAAAAAGCAGTTTTTCCAGAAGCGTATCAAGGGACGGGGCTATTGTGATGTGGGAACAAGTGTCATAAGTGAATTTTACACACCCTTAGTTCCAAAAGGACATGATTTTTTGCAGACCATAGGCTCTCTTGCATACGCAAGGCAGGACGGGACGGCGACGTGCGAAGCGAAAGGCGACGGCACGGACTAGCCGTTGCTGGTGTGGCGTTAGCCACGCCAGCAGATACAAGCCCCTCATTATCTAACAGAGGGGCACAATTACGGCGGAAACTTCCACAAAAACCTTTGCAAGACCGCATGAAATAAGGGCTTTTCGTACATTTCGTCTTTTGTGATAAAGCCTTGAAATTATCACAATATCACAAAAATATCACGATTGGGGGTATGACAACTGAATGAAACTGATTTTTTAACCGCCTTGAAAGAAAAACGCTGTGCATACGGCGTATCGCAGACAAGGCTTGCAATCATGGCAAATATCAGCCGTGAACATTTGAGCCGTATCGAAGCAGGAAAGGTAACGCTGACCGAGGACATGAAACATACGCTTTTAGAAGCGGTGGAAAAATTTAATCCCGACAATCCCATGTTCCTGCTGTTTGATTATGTGCGTATCCGTTTTCCCACAATGGATATAAAGCATATCATCAAGGATATATTAAAGCTCAATATCAACTATATGCTTCACGAAGATTACGGACATTACAAATACACCGAGCATTATCATATCGGAGATGTGTTTGTGTATGTATCGCAGGACGAGGAAAAAGGTGTCCTGCTGGAACTGAAAGGCAAAGGCTGTCGCCAGTTTGAAAGTTATCTGCTGGCACAAGAGAGAAGCTGGTACGACTTCTTCACGGACGCATTGGTTGAGGGCGGTGTAATGAAGCGTCTTGATTTGGCAATCAATGACCGAACAGGTTTGCTGGATATTTCAGAACTGATACGAAAATGTGAGAATGAGGAATGTATTTCTAAATTCCGTTCTTTCAAAAGCTATGGTTCTGGCGAACTGGTAAAGCATAATGAAACGGATAAATACGGTATGGGACACACGCTGTATATCGGTTCATTTTCAAGTGAAGTGTACTTCTGCTGTTATGAAAAGAATTACGAACAGTACGCAAAACTTGGCATATCGATTGAAGAAGTCCCCATAAAAAATAGATTTGAGATACGTTTAAAAAATGAACGTGCCTATTATGCTGTTGTGGAACTGCTGACACATTATGACGCAGAACTGACAGCATTTTCTATTATCAACCAGTATATCCGCTTCGCTGATAAAGAACCAGACAAACGAAAAAGCGACTGGAAAACCAATATACGTTGGTCTTGGTTCATTGGCGAGGGGCGACCACCCGTGAAGCTGACAACAAAACCAGAGCAATACACGTTAGAACGTACACTCAACTGGCTACAAAGACAAGTTGCACCGACCTTGAAGATGTTGAAACAGATAGACAAGGACAATCAGACCGAGTATCTGGAAACGATTGAGAAGCAGGCAAAACTGACCGAGCGACACCACCAGATAATCAAGCAACAGACAGCCACGGTTGAAGAAATGGTTGTCAAAGTAAAGGAGTGATGAAAAAATGTGGGAATCATTGAAAGACTTACTGCTGGTATCATTTGGAATGGGTATCGGTGTAGTCCTTATGTGCATTTTTACTGTCGGCAAAGAAGCTGACAGAGGTATGGAAAAAATCAAAGAAAGAGAGGAACATTAAATGAATTTCGGACAAAATTTATACACATGGTTTTTAAGCAACGCACAGAGCTTAGTGCTTATGGCGATTGTGGTTATCGGTATCTACTTAGGGTTCAAGCGTGAGTTTTCAAAGCTCATTGGCTTCTTAGTAGTTGCCTTAATTGCTGTCGGTTTGGTATTCAATGCAGGCGGTGTGAAAGATGTACTGTTAGAGCTGTTCAATAAGATTATCGGTGCGTAAAATTTTATTGTGGTGTTGATATGATAATGTTATAATATGGGTATGAAGAAAACGATAAATTGGAATTTGAGAGAGGAAAAGTTAATGGCAAAAGAAAAGGGTTCATTTAAAGAGTTTCTATCGGCAGTTGCGCCAGAACACCAAGCGTTTGTCGAGGAACTGAATAACAAACTTATTGAACAGGGCGTCAACCTTGTAATCAAGGAAGCAAAAAGCGGTTATGCGGCTTCGTACCAGCTAGAGAAGAAAACAATAATGAATTGGGTATTTCGCAAGTCAGGTATTTTGGCACGTATTTACGGTGACAATGCTGGTAAGTATGAGGATATACTCGCTTCTCTGCCTGCTGATATGCAAGAAAAAATGACAGCTTCTCGTGACTGCAAGAGACTGATTGACCCAAATGCTTGTAGCGATACCTGTGTGAAAGGTTTTGTTTATGCCTTGAATGGCGATACACATAAAAAATGCCGTAATGACGGAATGTTCTTTCTGTTGACAAATGAAACAGCAGAGCATATAGCTCGGCTAGTCTGTGCAGAGGTTGCGGTGCGTAAGTCGGCTTCATAGCGACAGAAAAGTTAAGCCCGATAATTTTCAGTTTATCAAACTGGAAATTAGAAGTTGGAGGAACAATAATGGACTACAAAGTAGATGATAAAAACCTTGATGTATCAATGTTTATTTCTTTTGTCAATCAAGTATGGCAAGGCAATTATGACATGGAACAGACAAGGCAAGCATTATCTAAAACACTAAACATAACAGCCTATGACAATAAAAAGTTAGTTGGGTGTTTGCGTATTCTTTCCGATGGTTACTATTTTGGAACAATTACAGAGCTACTTGTTCTTCCTCAATATCAAAAACAGGGTATTGGAAGTAAACTTCTTCAACTTGCAAAAGACAATACACCTACAAGGTTATATTTCGGTTCTCAACCAGAAGCAGAGAAATTTTATGAAAAGAATGGCTGTCAAAAAAGCTTACAATCTTACATGATAAATAAGGAAAAGTAAGAGATAACTTTCAGTTTTACAACTTCATATCCATACATACAAGCAGTTAGTCTTAGGATTGACTGCTTTTTTCTTACCTAAAATTTCAGATTGGAGTGATGAAATGAATGATATTTTTAAGGATATGCAGGCAAAGATTAGCTGTGAAAACATTTCAGACCTGCCCTCTTACAAGCGTAAGGTGTGGCATGAAATGAAGCAACTGAACATTGCCGACTACGAAGAAAAACAGTTAGAAGATTTTTCAAAGTATGTGTTTGGTATGTCATACCAGACCTTAAAAGATGTGATAAAACAGCAGAAAGGACGTGAGGAACAATGCAGGAAACAAGGGTGCTGGTGGAAACGAGCGGAACAACTGGCGAAGAAACAACGTCATACTGGTTCGACCTGCCAATAGATGTTGCAGAGTTTGAAGAAAAGTTAGGTGTCGGTGCAGAAAGTCAAGATTACCGCATTATCGAAAAGGTGTTGCCCTATGCTGATGAAGTCCACGAACATACAAGCGTGTATCAGCTCAATGAATTAAATTTTATGTACCGCCAGCTTTCAAGCGATATGCAGGAAGAATATACAGCACTTCTTACCGTGTTTGAGAACTTAGAAGCACTTTATATTTGCAGGAACGTGATTATCGTTTATCACGACTGTAAAAGCATGATAGATGTTGCAAGGCAAAAGCTGATGAACGACCCGACGTTTAAACATTTATCCGAGGACTGTCAAGAATATTACTTTGACTTTGAAGCCTATGCTTCTCATTTGCTGGGAAATAGACGCTATCTTGTAACAGAACACAGCGTCTTTGAACTGCCAGAGTAGGAAATGAGGTGGTGCTTATGATTGATGATATGGCGGTTTATATTGCTAATCTTGGAAAGTACAACGAGGGCGAGCTTGTAGGTGCTTGGTTCACGTTCCCTATTGACGAGGAAGATGTAAAAGAAAAAATCGGCTTGAATGAACGTTATGAAGAATACGCTATCCATGATACCGACAACTTTCCTATCGACATTGGGGAATATGTTTCCATTGATGAACTCAATGAAATGTATGAAATGATAGAGGAACTTCCCGACTATATTGTGGATTGTCTGGACGAATTTATCAGTCATTACGGTACGCTGGAAGAAGTCGTGGAACATAAGGACAATATTTATTATTATCCCGACTGTGATACCATGACAGATGTTGCCTACTACTACATAGACGAATTGCAGGCACTTGGAGATATTCCACCCAGCTTGCAGAACTACATTGACTATGAAGCCTTTGGGCGAGATTTGGATATAAGCGGTTGCTTTATTGAAACAAGCCGAGGTATGTGCGAGATACCATATTAAAGCTGGAAGATCAGCAGCAGCATTGTTGCTACTGACAGCGATTTTATTTAGGGACAGTCTGAAACATGGCTGTCCTTTTCTATTTTGAAAGGAGCTGAAAGAACTTGAAAAAGATTAAAAGTTACACGGGTATCTGGAACGTGGAAAAAGTATTGTATGCCATCAACGATTTTAACTTGCCCTTTCCCGTTACCTTTACACAGATTACATGGTTTGTGATTACGGAATTTATCATCATTCTGTTTGGGGACTTACCGCCACTTTCCATGATTGAGGGAGCGTTTCTCAAATACTTCGGTATTCCCATTTTCCTCACTTGGTTTATGAGCCAGAAAACCTTTGACGGTAAGAAGCCGTACAGCTTTCTAAAATCACAGATAACCTATGCGTTGCGTCCCAAAATCGCTTATGCAGGAAAAGCCGTAAAACTGGATAAGCAGATACTACATGAAAAGATTACGGCAGTTAGGAGTGTGAACTATGTTCCCGATAAAATATATTGACAACAACCTTGTCTGGAACAAGGACAATGAGGTGTTCGCTTACTATGAGCTGATACCCTACAACTATTCTTTTCTATCCGCAGAAGAAAAGTTTATCGTGCATGACAGCTTTCGCCAGCTAATCGCACAGTCCCGTGAGGGTAAAATCCATGCGTTGCAGATTGCCACCGAAAGCTCCATACGAAGTATGCAGGAGCAGTCAAAGAAACTGGTAACGGGGAAACTTCGTGAAGTGGCATTAGAAAAAATAGACGAACAGACCGAAGCGTTGGTATCTATGATTGGCGACAATCAAGTGGACTACCGCTTTTTTCTTGGCTTTAAGCTCATGGTTACGGAAGAACATCTCAATCCGAAGAACCTCAAAAAATCGGCGTGGCTGACATTCAAAGAGTTTCTCCATGAAGTGAACCACACGCTGATGAATGACTTTGTTTCCATGCCCAGTGATGAAATCAACCGCTACATGAAAATGGAAAAGCTACTGGAAAACAAAATATCAAGGCGTTTTAAGGTGCGACGCTTGGAAACAAACGACTTCGGGTATCTCATAGAACATCTTTACGGCAGGGACGGTGTCGCTTATGAAGATTATGAGTATCAGCTACCAAAGAAGAAATTTAAGAGAGAAACACAGATAAAGTATTATGACCTTATCCGTCCGACAAGATGTGTGATTGAGGAAAGCCAGCGGTATTTGCGATTGGAACATGAGGACAAGGAAAGCTATGTATCCTACTTTACCGTCAATGCGATTGTAGGCGAGCTTGATTTTCCGTCCTCTGAAATCTTCTATTTCCAGCAACAGCAATTTACCTTTCCCGTCGATACGTCCATGAATGTAGAAATCGTAGAAAACAGAAAGGCGTTATCCACTGTCCGCAACAAGAAAAAGGAATTGAAAGATTTGGATAATCACGCTTATCAAGCAGGAAGTGAAACCAGTTCAAACGTGGTGGACGCATTAGACAGCGTGGACGAGCTGGAAACCGATTTAGACCAGACAAAAGAAAGTATGTATAAGCTGTCCTATGTGATACGGGTATCGGCTGACAGTCTGGACGAGCTGAAACGCCGTTGTGATGAAGTCAAGGACTTTTACGACGACCTCAATGTAAAGCTGGTGCGTCCTGCTGGCGATATGCTGGGACTTCATTCTGAATTTTTACCAGCCAACAAACGCTATATCAATGACTATGTGCAGTATGTCAAAAGTGACTTTCTAGCTGGGCTTGGCTTTGGAGCGACACAGCAGTTAGGGGAAAACACGGGTATCTATATCGGATATTCCGTTGATACGGGAAGAAATGTATATCTGCAACCGTCCCTTGCCAGTCAAGGCGTAAAAGGCACAGTTACCAACGCCCTTGCTTCTGCTTTTGTCGGTTCGCTTGGCGGTGGGAAGTCGTTTTGCAACAATCTGCTTGTATATTATGCGGTACTCTTTGGCGGTCAAGCACTTCTGTTAGACCCAAAATCCGAACGTGGAAACTGGAAAGAAACACTCCCAGAGATAGCCCATGAAATCAATATCGTAAACCTTACCAGCGACAAGGACAATGCAGGACTTCTTGACCCATTCGTGATTATGAAGAATGTAAAAGACGCTGAAAGTCTGGCAATCGACATTTTGACATTCCTTACGGGGATTTCCTCTAGGGACGGCGAAAAGTTCCCCGTACTTCGTAAGGCGGTACGTTCTGTTACCCAAAGCGACAAACGGGGCTTACTTCATGTGATTGACGAGCTACGCCGTGAAGATACGCCAGTATCAAAGAACATTGCCGACCATATCGACAGCTTCACGGACTACGATTTTGCACATCTGCTGTTTTCAGACGGTACGGTGGAAAATGCTATCAGTCTGGATAACCAGCTCAATATCATTCAAGTAGCTGACCTTGTACTGCCAGATAAGGACACGACCTTTGAGGAATACACGACCATTGAATTGTTGTCGGTGTCTATGCTGATTGTGATTAGTACCTTTGCCCTTGATTTTATCCATTCGGACAGAAGTATTTTTAAGATTGTAGATTTGGACGAAGCATGGGCGTTCTTAAATGTGGCACAAGGCGAAACACTTTCTAACAAGCTGGTACGAGCTGGACGTGCTATGCAGGCAGGTGTTTATTTCGTTACACAATCCTCTGGCGACGTGTCAAAAGAAAGTCTGAAAAACAATATCGGCTTGAAATTTGCCTTTCGTAGTACCGACATTAACGAGATAAAGCAGACCTTAGAGTTTTTCGGTATCGACAAGGACGACGAGAACAACCAGAAACGCTTGCGTGATTTAGAGAACGGACAATGCTTATTGCAGGACTTATACGGACGTGTCGGTGTGGTGCAGATACACCCAGTCTTTGAAGAACTGCTACACGCTTTTGATACCAGACCGCCCGTACAGAGAAATGAGGTGGAGTGATGAAAGAAAGGATAAAAGGTGCGTTCACAAAAAAGAAGATACTTCACTTTCTCAAAATGGTTCTGTTCGTTGTGGCACTTTCCCTTATCCTGCTTTCACTTCTGGGGACGGTGGCTCATGCGACGGGGCTTGTGGACGACACTATCAATGCAGAAAATCTTTATTCCAAATATCCGCTTTCCAATTACCAGCTTGATTTTTATGTGGATAATAGCTGGTCGTGGTTGCCGTGGAACTGGCTGGACGGTATCGGAAAATCGGTGCAGTATGGGCTTTATTGCATTACCAACTTTGTCTGGACGATAAGCCTTTACCTATCCAATGCAACGGGCTATGTGGTGCAGGAAGCCTACAAGCTGGATTTTATCAATGATATGGCAGACAGTATCGGAAAGAGCATACAGACCTTGGCAGGCGTAACCGAGAACGGCTTTTCTTCTACGGGCTTCTATGTTGGTTTTCTGCTTCTCATTATCTTAGTCGTGGGAATGTATGTTGCTTATACGGGACTTATCAAACGGGAAACCAGCAAGGCACTTCACGCCGTTATCAACTTTGTTGTGGTGTTCATTCTGTCGGCTTCGTTTATTGCCTACGCTCCCGACTACATAAAAAAAGTCAATGACTTTTCATCAGACATTAGTACCGCTTCGCTGGACTTGGGAACAAAAATCATGCTCCCCCATTCTGACAGCGAGGGCAAAGACAGCGTAGATTTGATACGGGACAGCTTGTTTTCCATTCAGGTACAACAGCCGTGGCTCTTGCTTCAATTTGGGAACAGCAACGTAGAGGAAATCGGAACAGACCGTGTCGAAGCTCTAGTATCGGCAAGCCCAGAGGACGAGGACGGCGAAACAAGAGAAGAAGTCGTAAAAACAGAAATCGAGGATAACGACAACAACAATCTGACGATACCGCAGGTCATTAACCGCTTGGGTATGGTGTTCTTCCTGCTGTTCTTCAATCTTGGTATCACGATATTTGTATTCTTGCTTACGGGCATGATGATATTTAGCCAGATACTTTTTATCATTTTTGCAATGTTCCTGCCTATCAGCTTTTTATTATCCATGATACCGAGCTATGAAAGCATGGCAAAGCAGGCAATCGTAAGGGTGTTTAATACCATAATGACACGGGCAGGAATTACCCTCATTGTAACGGTGGCATTCAGCATTTCCAGTATGTTTTACAACATTTCCGCAGACTATCCGTTCTTTATGATAGCGTTCTTACAGATAGTGTGCTTTGCAGGTATCTACATGAAGCTGGGCGACTTAATGAGTATGTTCTCACTTAATGCTGGCGACAGTCAAAGCATGGGACGCAGGATATTCCGCAGACCGTATTTGTTCATGCGACATAGGGCTAGACGTATGGAACACCGTATCGCAAGGGCGGTCAGTGCTGGCGGTATTACGGGCGGTGTGGCTGGTGCGGTAGCTGGAAGTGCCGTTGCTGGCAAGCGGACGGAAAGAAAAAATACGGCTTCTAAAGAAAATCGGGGCAATGCCACTTCCAGCATGGGACAGCGAGCAGGCTCAAAGGTGGGTGCTGTCTTAGATACGAAAAATAAAGTGAAAGACAAGGCAAACGCTGTCAAAGAGAATATCAAAGATATGCCGACACAGACCGCTTATGCCGTCCACTCCGCAAAGGAAAAGGCAAAATCCAGTATTTCCGATTTCAAGCGTGGTGTCGTGCAGGAACAGAAAGAACGGCAATCGGGGCGTTTAGCAAAACAGCAACAGCATAGACAGAATATCGCTGACAAGCGAATGGAACTTCAAAAGGCACAAGAAGCAAGGCAGGAAAGAACGCATACGGACGGATCGACGACAAAAGGAGCTACCCGTCCACATGAACGACCAGCCACAGCTTCAACTATTCCAAAACCGAGCGTGGAAAAAATGCAGGAAGTCAAACGCCCTGCCACAGCGACAACTTCTAAAGCAAGTGAGCCAGTCAAGACAAATGCTGTGAAAGAACGTCCGCTATCTTCGGGTGGTTCTGATGTGAAAACTCCACAGATAAATCATAGGAATGTAGAAAAGACCGTATCGCAGGAAACACGCCAGAATTATAAAGCTGACCGAACCACAAGAACACAGACAAGCCAGCAATCAAAGCAGACAACAACATCTACCGAGAAGAACCGTAAGACCGTATTACAGAAAGGACGAAAGAAAAAATGAGATTGAAGCATATCGCCATGATTGGCAGTCTGTTTCCTATCCTCATTTCCATTGTATTGTTTTTCGGGGTGCTGATTAGTGCAGAGGACGACGACGGGGGCGGTAACTATTCTTCTTCCTTTGGTGGTATGAACCTATCCGCAGAAGTGTTGAAACATCAACCTATGGTGGAAAAATACGCCAGAGAATACGGTATCTCCGAGTATGTCAATGTGTTACTTGCTATCATTCAAGTAGAAAGTGGCGGTACAGCAGAAGATGTCATGCAGAGTTCGGAAAGCCTTGGTTTACCGCCTAATTCCTTAGATACAGAAATCTCAATCAAGCAAGGGTGTAAATATTTTGCGTCCTTGCTTTCTTCCTGCAAAAGTCAAGGTATCGACGATTTGAATGTAGCAATACAGTCCTATAACTATGGAGGTGGCTATGTGGGCTATGTGGCAGGAAAAGGAAAGAAACACACCTTTAACCTTGCAGAGAGCTTCGCCCGTGAAAAATCGGGTGGAAAGAAAGTAACCTACACCAACCCGATAGCCGTTGCGAAAAATGGTGGCTGGCGTTATGGCTATGGAAATATGTTCTATGTGGAATTAGTCAATCAATATCTGACTGTACCGCAGGTATCGGGAGAGCTGGCACAAAAGGTAATAAATGAAGCGTTGAAATATCGAGGCTGGAAGTATGTGTATGGTGGCAGTAACCCGAACACTTCCTTTGATTGTAGCGGACTTGTGCAATGGTGCTATGGAAAAGCTGGTATCTCTTTACCGAGAACGGCACAGACGCAATATGACGCAACCCAACATCTTCCACTTTCGCAGGCAAAGGCTGGCGATTTGGTGTTTTTCCATTCTACCTACAATGCGGGTACTTATGTAACGCATGTTGGCATTTATGTAGGAAATAATCAGATGTATCATGCAGGCGACCCGATAGGATATGCGGATTTGAATAATAGTTACTGGCAACAGCACTTAATCGGTGCAGGACGAGTAAAATAATAGAAAGGACTTAGAAAATATGTTTAAGAAAAATAAGAAACAGACAGAAAATGTCAAAGAAAAAAAGGTGCGTACTGTCAAGGTAGGCACACATAAGAAAACTGTAATTGCGTTTTGGGTGGTGCTTATCGTAAGTGTAAGTTTTGGGGTATATAAGAATTTTACCGCCATTGATATGCACATCGTACATGAAACAGAAACCATACAATTAAGACTTACCGATACTAACGGGATTGAAAATTTCGTGAAGAACTTTGCGAAGTCCTATTATACATGGAATAACAGCAAAGAAGCGATTGAAGCAAGGACGCAGGCAATCAGCGGTTATCTGACAAAGGAATTGCAGGACTTGAATGTTGATACCATTAGAACCGATATACCGACCAGTTCCACGGTTACAGATGTGATTGTTTGGAATATCGAACAGTCAGGAACGGACACTTTTTCTGCTACCTACGAAGTAGATCAGCAGATAAAAGAGGGAGAACAGACAACAGCAGTCAAGGCAACCTATACGGTAAAAGTCCATGTGGACGTTGACGGGGATATGGTAATCATACAGAACCCTACTCTTGCACCAACAATCGAAAAATCGAACTATGAGCTAAAGACACCAGAAGCAGACGCAAGTGTGGACGCTGATACCATAAATGACGCTACTTCATTTTTGGAAACATTCTTTAAGCTGTACCCAACAGCGACGGAAAAAGAGCTTGCCTATTATGTATCGGGAAATGTGCTTGAACCTATCGGCAAGGACTATCTTTATTCTGAATTGATAAACCCAGTCTTTACAAAAGACGGGGACAATGTGAAAGTCAAAGTTGCCGTGAAATTCCTTGATAATCAAACAAAGGCGACGCAGGTATCGCAGTATGAACTTGTGCTACATAAGGATAGTAACTGGAAGATTGTAGGATAACATGGAAAAGGGCTTGTATCATAATTATGGTGTGCAAGCCCTTTTTATATTGAAGTATAAATTAACAATAATTATAATTAGGTACATGAATGGAGGGATAAAATGTTCAAAATTGGTGAGTTTTCAAAATTGACACAAGTTTCTACTCGCATGTTGCGTTATTATGATGAAATGGGTTTGTTAAAACCTGCTAAAGTTGATTCATTAACTGGATATCGTATGTATTCAGCAGAACAAATTTCAACTTTAAATAGAATTATATATTTACGTGATAGTGGCTTCAATGTTGCTGAAATTGCATTAGCCCTCAATTACAGTAATAATGCCATTATAGAACAGCTTGATAAAAAGTCTGTTGAAATTATGGATAATATACAAAAAGAACAAGAAAAATTAAAGAAAATTGAGATTGCTAAAAAAGAATTGTTATATAGTAAAAGTGAATTGTATTTTAACATAACCATAAAAGAGATACCGAGTTATTGCGTTTTATCTTTAAGAAAAGAAATACCCAATTATTATTATGAGGGCGAACTCTGGAAAGAACTCTCTGCTTTTGCTAAAGAAAATAAAATAAATATTTCTGATGAAACATTCTCAATATATCACAATGAAGAATATAAAGAAAAAGATGTTGATGTAGAATTATGTGCCATTGTAAATAAAATAGGAAAAGCTACAGGTGATTTTAAGTTTCGTTTTACCGAACCAGTTTCTATGATGGCTTGTACTATGGTATATGGAGATTTTTCTAATATTTCTTATGCTTATCATTCATTTGCTAAATGGCTTCAAGAAAACAGTCAATATAAGATGAAAGGTTCAAGCCGTCAAATAGTTCATCGTGGACCGTGGAACGAGAAAAATCCAGAGAACTATCTAACAGAAATCCAAATTCCTTTAGAAAATCTCTTGTAAAAAATGATAATATGCCTTGACTTTAACATGGTGTTAAGGTTTATCGTTTATTTATCAAGAAGAAAACGGAGGAAAATATAATGACAACTTATAAAGTAAATTCAATAGGTACTATCTACAACAATGAAAAAGGTGCTTTCATTCAACTAGAAGCGCCATATATTCCAGCATTAAAGGAATTAGACGGATTCAGTTATATCAATGTTTTATGGTGGTTCAGCGATTTTGACAATGCGGATTTTAGAAGCGTATTGGAAACAGACCAACCTTATAAAAAAGCTCCAGAGAAAATGGGGATTTTTGCAACAAGGTCGCCAGTACGCCCAAATCCGATTGCTTTATCAGTAGTAGAAATTATCAATATTGATTATATGAGTGGGCTGATACAAATTGCTTATATTGACGCTAATGACAAAACGCCTATCTTGGATATTAAACCATACACGCCGAGTTTGGATAGAGTGGAAAATCCGCAAGTTCCAGATTGGTGTAGTCATTGGCCTCACAGCTTAGAAGAATCTGCTTCTTTTGCATGGGAAAACGAATTCAATTTTTAAGGAGTGATGAACCATGAGTTTGCAGGATTACATTTTTGAAAAACCAGTAATTGAAACAGAACATCTTATTTTAAGAACAATGAATAAAAGCGATATTGATGATTTGAAAGAATGGATTAGTGATATTTCTTTATACGAGTATTGGGGCAAGCGTCCCTCAAAAAGCGAAAAAAATCCAGAATTACTCTTTGATAAGTCAAAAAAATCTACTAAAAGTTTTCATTGGGGTATTGTCCATAAACAAGATAGCAAAGTTATTGGTGAGATATGGATATATCTTATTGAAAATAATAGAATGGCAAAAGTGGCTTTCAGACTTTCTAAGCAATATCAAGGTAATGGACTAATGAGTGAAGTGTTGAAAAGCGTAATTGAATTTTGTTTTTCAAAAACAGAATTACAAAAAATATGGACAGATGTGCATATTTTAAATCATGCTTCTTATAAAACATTAGAGAAAGTAGGTTTTCAAAGGGAAGGACATATTCGTGAGGGGAAAATGGTAAATACCTATTGCGACTATTATCTATATGGGATTTTGAAATCTGATTATAGCACTATCTGATGTTATAGCTAATATTGAAGCGACGATTGACGAAGCAATGAACAACACAGTTCCAAAGGTCTATGATACGAAAAGCATTAAAAGATATGTGATGAATTTGTTAGATATGGCTCATTAAAAAGTACCAAAGAAATAAAAGTTACCATATAGACAAAGTTGGTTTTTATATCTTTTGATTTCTTGTAAGATAATGGCATTGTGCGACAAGCCATACAAAAAATTTTCATGTATACTTTGATTATAAATTATACAAGGAGGTACTGATATGTACGCATATGAAAATATTGAAATGTCATTAAACTATATTGAACAACATTTAAGTGAGAAAATCGAAACAGAGAAACTGGCGGAAATCGCCTGTCTTTCTACATTTTATTACCAGCGCTTGTTTAAAAGATTAGTTAAGAAATCAGTTCAAGAGTATATCAAACTTCGCCGTTTAGCAATGGTAATAGCAGAATTGAATAATTCAGAGGAAAGAATATTAGACATAGCTTTAAAATATGGATTTTCAGACCATGCTAATTTCACAAGAGCATTTAAAGAAGTTTACCATATTACTCCCGATGAATACAGAAAGAGTGTTCCTATGCTAAATACATTTGACAAGCCAGAACTTTCTTCTCATTATGTTATGATTGATGAAAATGTTCCATTGGTTATAGGGAATATTGTTTTGGAAATTCAAAGAAAAACATCAAGAACAAAGGAAACGTATTTTGGTTTTGAAAAAACAGTAAATATTGCTGAACAAATTCCTGCTGGAGAAAGTACAGGAATTGATGTTCCAGGTCAGCTATGGCGCGAATTCCACGCAAAGAAACTGCAAACCGAAAATGCCATTTTTAACAATGATATTGAACTTGGTGTATCTCACTTAGCAAGTCCAGATAAAGGAACATTCCTTTACTTTGCAGGAGGTATGGTTTCATCAACAGATGTATGTCCTAAAAATATGGTACAACATACATTACCAGCAGGTGAGTATATTGTATGCAAAATTGAGGCAGAATCTTTTGAAGAACTTGTTACTACTGCTTTAAATCAAGCAAATAAGTATCTGTTTGAAACTTGGCTTCCAAATCATAATTTGGTTACAAAGCCATTCATGGCAGAAAAATATTACAAAGGAAATGCAGAGATTAATTATATGGAAATATGGGTAATTCCTGTGTAAACAGTAAATGCTAAATAGGAATTATCTGACGTAATGAAAAGGAAATAGAAAGCTTATAAAGGAGGGCATAGTCCGTTGTGATAAACATAAAAGATATAAATTATGTACCTAATATTAGTGAAATAAGCGTTTATATTGAAAACCCTGCATTTGATGAGTTGTATCAGCATATGAACAATGAATATAAAGCAGTTTGCAAAATCGAATACAGTAAAGATGTCTGGGCACGAGGTTGGAACGTAAAGTTTAAAAAATCTGGGAAATCATTGTGTGTTGTCTATCCGAAGAAGAACTACTTTACTGTATTGGTGGTTGTAGGTAATAAAGAGAAAGAAGATGTTGAAAACTTGTTACCCAGGCTTTCTGAATATGTACAGGAAATTTATCGTAACACTAGAGAGGGAAATGGACAAAGGTGGCTTATGATAGACTTAAAATCTAAAAATAATGTATATCAAGATGTATTAAGGCTTATTGCAATTCGTTATGCTATAAAATGATGTTTTTAGATACTTAAGAAAGTATCTTAAGGAGGCTAACGTTATGGAAAATTTTAAGTACAATTCTACACAATCAAATACAATCTAATAAAGCTTTACTAAAAATTGAATGCAATACAGCTTTAAAGGCTCGTACAAACTATATGTTTTGTGCGGGCTTTTTTAATGCAAAAAATTTTTTTTCAATTTTTTTGGATTTTAACTTAACAAATCACACCTGCCATTCCCTATATGGTGCGGAAAGAGGGATAACCACTTTTCAAGTCATAGCAGGAAAGGGGGTGGGATTATGAAACCGTCTGACTTCCAGAAAACAGTTCAATGCCGTTTTGAAAGTTGTTTGAAGAAAGTTGTCCGTCATGTTGTGAAAGACTACCAGCAAGGATTGAAACGACGAAAAGAAAAGGAAATTTCATTTTGTGATCTTCCAGAAATCGTTGTTGAAAAGCTGGCTGTCTGGGACGACTACGAAACAGATTATACAATTTTCAATGTATGCGGTAATGATATTCGTGTCTATGATGATGAATTGGCAGAAGCCTTAAAACAGTTGTCCGAGCGTAACCGTGAAACTTTGCTAATGTATTATTTTTTGGAAATGAACAATGAAGAAATTGCAAAAAAGCAGAATATTTCCAGAAGCGGAGTATTTCAAAATCGGCATAACTCATTGGCACTCATGAAAAAATTACTAAAGGAGAAATGATAGCAAATGATACACACATTTAAGAAGCCGTCCTACTATTTGCTTTCACAAGCTATGGACGGGGACGAAAAAGCGATTGAAAAGGTACTTGCATTTTATGACCCTTACATATCGAAGTGCTGTTTGCGTCCGCTCTATGATGAATACGGTAATGTTTATATCGTTGTAGATATGGAGTTAAAGGGACTTATCCGAGAAGCACTTATCAAAATGATTTTAGGGTTTGATATTGCCTTAGAAATTGAAGAAGAATAACAAGCAGTAACGCAGAACATGATTTGTTCAATCCCCTCTTTCCTGCTCTGCTCCTGCTTTTACACGAAAGCAACACGCTTTCGCCACAGCTCTTTGACAACTGAATAAAGCAGATAGATACGTTTGTGATACGGCGAGCCACAGAAACTATACGCCATGACCTTTTCCATAAAGAAAAGTGAGCGACCCACATAGTGATCCGAGAGCGACTGTTGGAAAAGTCGTTTTGCCATGACCTGTGTTACAGAATAATGATACGTCCCAAAGGTGGTTTTGCTCATAGGAATGAGATTGGTTGAGATACCAGCGGAGCTTTTCCAGAGCCGTCTGTCTGCTTATGAAATGACACATAGAAAGGGGGATTTTATTATTGAAACTATTAAAAAACAAGATATGAACACTTCTCTGAAAAAGAAAATGTCTAAAGGAACAGTAAAGACCAAAATTATCGTAAAAGAACATTTTGCAGAGCAAGGCAAAAATCTTGAAGAATTGCTGACCGACATTATTGTAGAAAGAGCGAAGCGTATTTCAATGTAAAATTACCAGCTTTGATAAATTTTTATTGAGCTATGAAATCAACCAATGGTATAATGTGCTTGCAAGCAAGTATTGTAATCATGGGTTGGTTATAAAGGAGGATAACTGACAAATGAAACAACAAATTTACAATACTGCACTTTATCTTAGGTTGAGTCGTGATGATGAATTGCAGGGTGAAAGTTCTAGTATCACGACACAGAGAAGTATGCTTCGCTTATATGCTAAAGAACACCATTTGAATGTGATTGATGAATACATTGATGATGGCTGGTCTGGAACAAACTTTGACAGACCCAATTTCCAACGAATGATTGAGGATATTGAAGCTGGCAAAATCAATTGTGTAGTAACAAAAGACCTTTCACGTCTTGGAAGAAATTATATTATGACTGGACAATATACAGAGCTGTATTTTCCTAGCCATAATGTTCGTTACATAGCGATTGATGACGGTGTAGACAGCGAGAAAGGCGAAAGTGAGATTGCACCATTTAAAAACATTATCAATGAATGGGTGGCTAGAGATACCAGCCGTAAAGTGAAGTCTGCATTTAAAACAAAGTTTGCAGAGGGTGCGTATTACGGTGCTTATGCTCCGTTAGGATATAAGAAACACCCAGAAATCAAAGGGAAATTGCTGGTTGATGATGAAACTAAATGGATTATCGAAAAGATATTTTCACTTGCCAGTCAAGGATATGGTAGTGCCAAAATTACAAAGTTATTGCGAGAAGATGAAGTCCCAACACCTGCATGGTTGAACTTTACAAGATATGGCAAATTTGCACATATTTTTGAGGGACAGTCTGAAAGCAAGCGTTATGAATGGACTATTGCTCATGTCAAGGCAATATTGAAGAATGAAGTCTATATTGGAAACAGCGTCCATAACCGCCAATCTACAATTTCTTTTAAAAGTAGAAAAAAGGTGCGAAAACCCGAAAGTGAATGGTTCAGAGTTGAGAATACGCATGAACCTATCATTGAAAAAGAGGTGTTCTATCATGTGCAGGAACAGATTAAATCAAGACGTAGGGAAACCAAAAATAAAACAACGCAGATATTTGCTGGTTTGGTCAAATGTGCAGACTGTGGCTGGTCTATGAGGTTTGGAACGAATAACGCTAACAAAACACCTTATAGTTATTATGCTTGTAGCTTCTATGGACAGTTTGGCAAAGGATATTGTTCCATGCACTATATACGTTATGATGTTCTATACAGAGCTGTATTGGAAAGATTACAGTATTGGGCGAATGAAGTTCAGCAGGACGAGGAAAAGGTCTTAAAGAAGATACAGAAAGTCGGTAATGCAGAACGAATTAACGCACGCAAGAAAGCAACGTCCTCATTGAAAAAGGCGGAAAACAGACAAAAAGAAATAGACCATCTGTTTATGAGAATGTATGAGGATAGAGCAGAAAAAAAGATAACAGAACGAAACTTTGTTATGCTTTCAAGCAAATATCAAAAAGAGCAAATAGAGCTTGAAGAACAGATAGCTAACCTAAGTGAAGAATTAAGAAAAATGGAGCAGGAAATGATTGGAGCTGAAAAATGGATTGAGTTAATCAAAGAATATTCAGTACCCAAAGAATTAAATGCTACGTTGTTAAATGCTATGATTGAGAAAATACTCATTCATGCTCCACAGACTAATGAGAGTGGAGAAAGAACACAAGAAATAGAGATTTATTATCGCTTTATTGGTAAAGTCGATTGATTATATAAAACCATATTTTTAACTAAGGGAAACCGGAAAGAGTATGCCGGACGTATCCATCATGGTTGAACTATGCGGCATTTTGGGTATTACGGTCAATGAGCTTTTGAGCGGAGAAAGGATTTCCATGGAGCATTATCAGAAAAAAGCAGAAAAAAATTTAATTGAACTGCAGGAGAAAAAAGAAAAAGCAAGAAAGGCCCTAAACAGGGTGGAATTGATTTGGACTATCGCTGCCGTATTGCTGGCACCTGTTCATTTTATGATTAATTATTATTATCCGCAAAATAATGGAACAGGCATCGGCCTATTAATCTTACTGATTGGTCTGTTCCTGTTCACGGGATATTTTCTGCGATATTATGAATTGCGGCTGAAGTAGTCTGGGAGCGCTGGACTTACGCATTGCTGGTCGGCTAAGTGCAGCAAGCTGACCGGCATAAACGCCTAAAATACAGCAAAAAACGCTGAGCACAGCGTAAATGATTTCGATGGAAATTTTCCTTCTTCAAACAGGGTTAGCGTTTCCAATGAAAAAGTGGAAAAGGTTGTAAAACCGCCGCATACGCCGACTTTCGGAAAGAGCATGAGGGTCGGCGATACGTCTTTTTTGACTGAAGTCATACCGAACAGAAATCCTTACATGGTTTTCATAAAATAAATGAAAACAAAAATTACAATGAAAGCAAAAGCTAAACAGCCGTAATGGGACTCTTGATTTCTGTAAGATGACTGCGATGAATAAGATGGCTTTTTTTGAAGAGGCTCTTGCTTTGGCTTCATGCATCTCTTGCTCTGCTGCTGTTTATAAAGCAATGCCAGCGGATCAGTTTGATTTAAAATCCGTCGATAAAATGAACGAACCCAGTCTATGTCTTCCTGATCACATAGGTCTTCAGAAAATGCGTCCTCTTCGTGGGCCAGATAGTTACGTATGTGGCGAAGGTGTTTCAGCTGCTTCAAATCAGAGTACCAGTTGGGAATGCCCTGACATTCCCGCGCGTAGGTTTTTTGCATTTCATCAATATAAAGCGTCACACCGTGGTTTTCACCATAGAGGTCGCCGCACAGCTTGTCCAGTCGTTTGAATTCTTCAAAGAATGTATAATTTGAATTTCTCATAACAAATCCTAACAGAAACGTTACAGCTTTTCGATATGTTTTTTAATCGCTTCAAAGCTGGTGTCGCTGATGCAGTGTTCCATGCGGCAGGCGTCTTCGTAAGCAAGGGATTCCTCTACACCCAGAAGTATCAGTGCTTTTGCCAGCACATTGTGCTTCTCATAGGTCTTTTCAGCGATAAATAGTCCCTGTTTTGTCAACTCAATCTGTCCATCACTGTCCACTGTCACAAATCCGTTCTCGCGAAACTTTTTCATGGCGACGCTGACGGTAGGTTTGGAAAAACCCATTTCATTGACGATGTCAATAGCGCGCACGGAGCCGTTGCGTTTCTTTAAAATATATATCGTTTCAAAATAATCCTCTGCGGATTGCTGAATTTTCATGATTAATCCTCGTTTCATTTTTTTCTATTCTATCATAAAAAAAAAGTGTTGACAAGGAGGTTAGGGTGTGCTAACCTATAAAAGTAATGAGGTTAGCGAATGCTAACCAGAAAGGATGCTGAGACGATGAGTGTTGTAATTATTGGTGGACATGAGCGAATGGAACACAGATATCAGAAGATTTGTGAAGAATATGGCTGCACTGCAAAGGTTTATACGAAAGAAAAGGGCGCCATGAAAAAGAAAATTGGCTCGCCGGATTTATTGATTTGTTTTACCACTACAGTATCACATAAAATGGTACATACCGCCGCCCAAGAGGCAAAGAGAGGCGGCTTTCCAATTGCACATTGTCACAGTAGCAGCGGGTCGGCTTTAGCAGAAGTACTGAGAAAGCAGGGACTCGTATCTTTTAAACTTTAGGTTAGCAAAAACTAACTTTATGCGAAAAGAATTATTAAAGGAGGATTTATGATGCCTTTATCTATGGCAAAGCCGGGAGAAACCGTGACGATAAAAAAAATAGGAGGCAAACCCGAAGTACGCCAGCACATGGCAGAACTGGGATTTGTGGTTGACGAGAAAGTAACTGTCGTCAGTGAAGCCGGCGGCAGCCTGATTCTGCAGGTTAAAGACAGCAGAATTGCTTTGGGCAGAGATATGGCCGGAAAAATTATGTTTTAAATTTGGAGGTAACAATGCGAACTTTAAAAGATGTCAACGTAAAAGAGACTGTAACCGTAGAGAAAATCAATGGAACAGGTGCAATTAAAAGAAGAATTATGGATATGGGATTAACCAGAGGCACAGTTGTTTATGTGCGAAAAGTTGCACCGCTGGGAGATCCTATTGAGCTTACTGTTAGAGGTTATGAACTTAGTATCAGAAAAGCAGATGCAGAAATGATAGATGTAAAATAGGGGAGGAAGAAAGAATGCAGTATAAAATAGCCCTTGCCGGAAACCCTAACAGCGGCAAGACAACTTTGTTTAACGCCTTGACAGGAAGTTCCCAGTATGTGGGCAACTGGCCTGGCGTAACCGTGGAAAAAAAGGACGGAAAATTAAAAGGTCACAGCGATGTAGTGATTCAGGATTTACCTGGTATTTACTCACTGTCGCCGTATACTTTGGAAGAGGTTGTATCCAGAAAATATCTGGTCAGCGAAAAACCGGACGCTATTTTGAATATTATCGATGGAACCAACATCGAAAGAAACCTTTATCTGACCACACAGCTCATTGAACTTGGCATTCCTGTGCTGGTATGCGTCAATATGATGGACCTTGTCAGAAAGAATGGAGACAAGGTAGACCTTGGTAAACTCAGCAAGGAACTTGGCTGTCAGGTGGTTCCAATCAGCGCACTGAAGGGAGAGGGATGTATTGAGGCTGCTGAAAAAGCACTGAAAATTGCAGAATCTCATAAGACTGTGGATATGCCCCATGTTTTCACTGGCAGTGTGGAACATGCGCTGGCTCACATAGAGGAGTCTATTTCCCTAATGGTAGAACCGGGATTTTTGCGCTGGTATGCTATCAAAATCTTTGAAAGAGATGAAGATGTGCTGGAAAATCTCCGTATAGATGCAGGTCTTTTAGAGCATTTGGAAGAACATATCACAGACTGTGAAGCTGAACTTGACGACGAAGCGGAAAGCATTATCACCAACCAGCGATACAGCTACATCAGCAAGGTCGTAGATAGCGCAGTAGTCAAAAAAGAAAGAAGAGAAAACCTGACAATTTCTGATAAAATTGACAGGATTGTTACCAATCGAATTCTAGCACTTCCAATTTTTATCGTGGTTATGTGGCTGGTATACTATATCGCCATGTCTACAGTCGGTGCTATGGCAACAGATTGGACCAACGATGTGCTCTTTGGAGATATTGTACCGCCTGCAGTTTCCGGATTCTTAGAAGGAATCGGCTGTGCAGACTGGCTGGTCGGCTTAATTGTAGATGGCGTTGTTGCTGGTGTAGGTGCAGTGCTCGGTTTCGTACCGCAAATGTTGGTGCTCTTTATCTTGCTGGCATTTCTGGAAAGCTGCGGCTACATGGCAAGAATTGCTTTCATCATGGATAGAATCTTCCGCAGGTTCGGACTTTCCGGAAAATCCTTTATTCCGATGCTGGTGGGCGTTGGCTGTGGTGTGCCAGGCGTTATGGCTTCAAGAACCATTGAAAGCGACCGCGACAGAAAAATGACTGTTATGACGACAACCTTTATTCCGTGCGGCGCAAAGATGCCAATCGTGGCGCTCATTGCAGGTGCGCTCTTTGACGGAGATGCATGGGTGGCAACAAGTGCGTACTTTGTAGGTGTTGCAGCTATCGTAATTTCAGGAATCATCCTGAAGAAGACAAAGATGTTTGCGGGAGAACCTGCACCGTTTGTGATGGAACTTCCGGCATATCATATGCCGACCATCGGTACACTTCTTCGGAGAATGTGGGAAAGAGGCTGGTCTTTTATCAAAAGAGCTGGTACAATTATCTTATTATCCACAATCGTAATTTGGTTCCTGTCCAACTTCAGTGTAGAGGGTGGATTCCATATGATTTCCGATGTACTGGAACAGGATACGACCCTTCTTGCAAATCTGGGGACACTTCTTGCATGGATTTTCGTTCCACTGGGATTCGGAAGCTGGAAAGCGACCGTTGCGGCTATTACCGGTCTTGTAGCGAAGGAAAACGTAGTTGGTACATTCGGCGTACTTTATGGATTTGCAGAAGTTGCTGAAGATGGTGCAGAATACTGGAGTGCATTGTCCGCAGACTTTACCGCCGCAGCAGCTTACGCATTCTTAGTATTCAATCTGCTCTGCGCTCCATGCTTTGCGGCAATGGGTGCAATTAAGAGAGAAATGAACAACACCAAGTGGTTCTGGTTTGCAATCGGTTATCAGACAATCCTTGCTTATCTGGTATCTATGTGTGTATATCAGTTCTGGACAGCTTTCGCTGGCGGCGGATTCGGAATCGGAACAGTCGCAGCAATTGTAGCGGCAGCGTTCATCATTTATATGTTGGTTCGTCCGGCTTCTCAGAGCACTGAAAGTATTAAAAAAGTTGCGTATAAGAATAATAAAGCGGCATAAAAAAATATAGGAGGGGTGATAGCATGAATGCAGCGACGATTGGTGTACTGCTCATTGTAGTAATACTGGCAGGGCTTGCGCTTTGGTCGATTATCAAGAGCAAGAAAAATGGCGGCGGCTGTGCGGGCTGCGATGGCTGCGGCGGTGGCTGCAGTCACTGCAATGTTGAAAAGGGAAATTGAAGAGAGTATGAAAGAAAAGGACGGTGCGCCAAAATGACGTACCGTCCCTTTGATATTGTACTAGATAATCTCTGCGATTTCTTCAAAACTCTTTTTCTTTAGTATAGGAAGTTTGTAGTTAGGATCAGGTTTACCCACGACAAGAACCATAACCAGAGTTTCCTCTTCCGGACGCCCGAGAAGGGTGCGAAGGAAGGTTGGCGGTGCCGGTGTATAGGTCAGACTGGCAAGACCGGCGTTTCGCAGTGCATTGATCAGAAAACCGATGGAAATACCGATGGATTCGTTGACATAATAATTCTGATCTTTGGTACCGTCTTCCAATGTTTTATACCATTCCTTGAAGATAACGATGAGACAAGGTGCTTGTGTAAGGAAAGGCTTTTCCCAGTTGACGTCCAGCTTGTCAAGGTCAGCTTGCCATTCGGCAGTAATTTTGCTTTCGTAAAATTTCTTTTCGACTTTTTCGGCTTCTTCTCGAATTTTTGCTTTCATAGCCGGATTGGTTACGATACTAAAATGCCAAGGCTGCTTGTCTGCACCGTTAGGGGCAGTTCCCGCAGTTAAAACACAGTTTTTGATCACTTCCATGTCAATGGGATCTGGCAGGAATTCTCTGTATGTACGGCGCTTGCGGGATTCTTCCAAAAGTTTTTTCGATTTCTCTTTCATGAAAAAATACCTCTTGTAAAATAACTAAGAAAAGAATAGCACAGTTTTTTTGACAATGCAAGGTATAATTGTTATACTTGAACAAAAAATATTCATATATATTGTGGTTTATAAACATGAAACGCTATTTCTCTGTACAGTGGAACAGTGCATGCATTCACCAAAAATACACAAAAACATCATAAAAAAATGTGAAAATCCTGTTGACATTAGGGCAGAATAGGACTATATTATATATAGTGATTAGCACTCGAAAGAAGTGAGTGCTAATAAGGAGAAGCGTTATGGAATTAACAGATAGAAAATTGAAGATTTTACAGGCCATTATCAGTGACTATGTCAGATCAGCAGAGCCTGTGGGTTCCAGAACCCTCTCGAAGAGATTTGATCTGGGCATCAGTCCGGCCACAATCAGAAATGAAATGAGTGACCTAGAGGAGATGGGATATCTGACCCATCCGCATACTTCGGCTGGAAGAGTTCCTTCTGATAAGGCGTACAGATTATATGTGAATAAGCTGATGGAGAAACGTGAGCTGAGCCCGATTGAGAAAAATCTCATTGCAGAAAAACTCAGGGCAGATGTCAGCGAATTTGATGAGACCATCAAGCACGCTGCCAGAATCCTTTCAGAGATTACCAATCTGACTTCTTTTGCGATGACGCCGACCAAAAATGAGGATACTCTGAAGTTCATCAACCTATTGCCGGTGGATGAGACCACAGTGGTTTTGATGATCGTGTCAGAGAGTGGAAAGATTTCCAACACAGCCCTAAGAATGCGGGTACCATATACCGAAGAAGGACTGCAGATTCTGGCAAAGAATATGACCTATAATTTTAACGGCAAGAAGATTACAGATGTTCTGAAAGAACACATTATCGCAAGTTTTGAGTCTGACATAGAGGCGATGAGCAAGCTGGCTGAGAATATCATGCCAAACTTTATGAAGACATTGGAAGATATGCTCAATGTGAATCTCTATATGGATGGACTTACTAATATATTCGACATTCCGGAATATAACGATCTGGAAAGGGCAAAGAGCTTTCTTTCGCTTCTGGATAAGAAAGAAGACTTTGCGAAGAAGTTAATGGAGAGAGAAGATGGTATCATCGTTACCATTGGAGATGAAAATGCTGATGATTTGATGAATGATTGTTCCATGATTACGGCAACCTATCATGTAGACGGCAAGATGGTCGGCAAGATCGGCGTTATTGGTCCGACTCGTATGAAGTATGGAGAAATTACTTCTATCATCGAGTATCTGACTGACAATCTCAGCAGCACATTTCAACTAGAAGGCGGTGAAGACGAAGAGTGAGTGAGGAGACTAAGGTGAACCAGGAAGAATTAAAAGAAGAATTGAACCAAGAAGAAGCATCAGAAATGGAAGAAAATGAAATGCCAGCGGATGATAACGCTGAGGAATCCTGCGAAGAGCAGACAGAAACCAAAGAAGAGACATCTGAGGAAGGCGAAGCGCTGAATACCAAATATCTTAGATTGATGGCAGACTTTCAGAACTATAAGAGACGGGCAGAAAAAGAGAAAGGCGATATTTATGCCTATGCCAATGAGAAAATTATTGTAGAACTTTTGACCGTCATGGATAATTTTGAAAGAGCGCTGCAGCACGAATCCGCAGACGAAAGCTTTGCAGAAGGCATGAAAATGATTTTCAAACAGCTGACTGACGTATTAGAAAAAGCCGGTCTGGAAGAGATCAAGGCACAGGGCGAGGATTTCGATCCGAACTTCCACAATGCTGTCATGACTGAAGACAATGCAGAGTATGAAAGCGGCAAAGTGACAGAAGTGCTTCAAAAGGGATATTTGCTTAATAAGAAGGTTATTAGACCTTCGATGGTTAAAGTCAATAATTAACTTGTCAAATTGTCCCACAGCGTTGTTGCTCTTGATGTTTCGCTTCTCACGTACCAGGAGTACGCTCCGAGGCTCAACATCTTCGGCGCCTAGCTGTGAAACAATTTTACGGCGTTAATTAAAAGGAACGGCTTTAACGAAACTAATGTAAAAAAAGAAAATTTATTATAATCCAAAAGGAGGAATTTTAAATGGCTAAAGTAATCGGTATAGATTTAGGAACAACAAACAGTTGCGTATCCGTGCTGGAAGGTGGCGATCCTGTCGTAATCGCAAATGCAGAGGGTAACAGAACTACACCATCTGTAGTGGGTTTTGCAAAGAATGGTGAAAGACTGGTAGGTGAAACTGCAAAGAGACAGGCAGTAACCAACCCGGACAGAACCATTGCGTCCATCAAGAGACACATGGGTGAAGACTACACTGTAGAAATCGACGGCAAGAAATATACGCCGCAGGATATTTCTGCAATGATCCTTTCCAAGCTGAAGGCGGATGCAGAGGCTTATTTAGGTGAAAAAGTAACAGAGGCAGTTATCACTGTTCCTGCTTACTTCTCCGATGCCCAGAAGCAGGCAACTAAGGATGCAGGTAAAATTGCAGGTCTGGAAGTAAAGAGAATCATCAACGAGCCGACTGCTGCATCTTTGGCATATGGTCTTGACAAGGAAGAAGGATCTCACAAGATTCTGGTATATGACCTGGGCGGTGGTACTTTCGACGTATCCATTCTGGAACTGGGCGACGGCGTATTTGAAGTACTGGCAACCAACGGTGATACCCACCTGGGCGGTGACGACTTTGACAATGCAGTGATGAACTTCCTGGCTGACAGCTTTGCGAAGGAAAACGGTGTAGATCTTCGTGCAGACAAGATGGCACTGCAGAGACTGAAAGAGGCAGCTGAAAAAGCGAAGAAAGAATTATCCAGTGCACAGACCACTAACATCAATCTGCCGTTTATTACAGTAACCGCAGACGGTCCGCTGCACATGAATATGGATCTGACCAGAGCGAAATTTGACCAGCTGACTGCTGATTTAGTAAAGAAATCAATCGAGCCAATGAAGAAAGCTATGGCAGACGCAGGTGTTACCAATGCTGACCTGGCAAAGGTTATCTTAGTCGGCGGTTCCACCAGAATTCCGGCAGTACAGGAAGCTGTTAAGAATGTAACCGGAAAAGATCCGTTTAAGGGTATCAATCCTGACGAATGTGTATCTATCGGTGCTGCTATTCAGGCTGGCGTATTAACCGGCGAAGTTAACGATGTACTGCTTCTGGATGTTACACCGCTGTCTCTGTCCATTGAAACACTAGGCGGCGTAGCTACTAAGCTGATTGAAAGAAATACAACGATTCCAACTAAGAAGAGTCAGATTTTTTCCACAGCTGCTGACAATCAGACTGCTGTAGATATTCACGTAATGCAGGGCGAGCGCGAAATGGCTTCCGGCAATATTACACTAGGTCGTTTCCAGTTGACCGGCATTGCACCGGCTCCTCGCGGCATTCCGCAGATTGAGGTTACTTTCGACATCGACGCAAACGGTATTGTAAACGTTAGCGCAAAAGACTTGGGTACCGGTAAAATGCAGAACATTACTATCACTTCTTCCACCAATCTGTCTGAAGATGAAATCAACCAGAAGGTAAAAGAAGCAGAACAGTACGCAGAAGAGGACAAGAAGAGAAAAGCTGAAATCGAAGAAAGAAACAAGGCTGAAAATCTGGTATACGAAACAGAAAAGGCGCTGGGTGAATTAGAAGGCAAGATTTCTGATGATGAAAAGAAATCTGTAGAAGACGCAAAGGAAGACCTGAAGAAAGCATTAGAAGCAAACAATTCGGATGATATTAAGGCAAAGACTGAAGCTTTAACTGAAAAGTTCCATGCAATTTCCACCAAGCTTTACGAGCAGGCTGCGCAGGCACAGCAGGCGGCAGGCGGAGCAGGTTTTGATCCGAATATGGCTGGCGGATTTAATCCGAATGCAGGCGCAGATAGCGCAGCAGGTCCTGCAGGGGATAATGTTGTGGATGCAGATTACGAGGTTGTGGACGACGACAAATAAAATGCTTGCTAAAATCGCTTGTGGCGTTGTTGAAGCCCTAGCCCGATTTGCATGAGCAAATCGATGGTTGGCAAACCTGTGCACTACGAAAATTTTTCGACGTGAAAACAACTAGCTGCTAAATGAAATTTATGAATTTGCTCACGGCGGAGGGACTCCGTCGCGGGCAAATTTCTGCGTTATTGTAAATTAAGTAATGGAAGGTGAAAGTAATGGCAGAAAAACGAGATTATTATGAGGTCCTGGGGCTACAAAAGGGTGCCAGTGACGATGAAATAAAGAAGGCCTTCCGAAAGATGGCGATGAAGTATCATCCTGACAGAAATCCGGGTGATAAGGAGGCCGAAGAAAAATTCAAAGAAGTCAATGAGGCGTATGGTGTATTATCGGATGCTGATAAGAAGAGTAAATATGATCGCTTCGGTCATGCCGGTGTGGATCCAAATGCCGGTTTTGGCGGAGGTGGTTTTGGCGGCTTCGGCGGAAGTGGTGGCTTTGATGATATCTTTGATATTTTCGGCAATATGTTCGGTGGCGGAGGCGGCTTTGGCGGCGGCAGTGCCAGAAGGAACGGACCGAAAAAAGGTCGGGATCTGCAAAAGGCGATTACGATTGAATTTGAAGAAGCTGCTTTCGGAACAAAGAAAGAGATTAGTATTAATAAATATGTAAAGTGCAGCACCTGCGGCGGCGAAGGAAATGCGCCCGGAACCGAGAAGAAAACTTGTGCAAACTGCGGCGGAACAGGTCAGGTTCATACCGTGCAGAGAACGCCGTTTGGGCAGTTTCAGAGCACAGGTCCGTGTCCTGAGTGCGGCGGTAAAGGTACTGTGATTGAGACACCGTGTCCTGACTGCAGCGGTAGCGGTAGAGTTCGCAAGACCATTAAAATCAACGTGGATATTCCTGCCGGCGTGGACAACGACAGCGTAATTCCAATCAGAGGGCAGGGTGAACCGGGAGAAAACGGCGGACCAAACGGAGACCTCTACGTTGTAATTACTGTAAAACCGCACAAGGTTTTCAGACGTGAACGTGACAATTTATACTTAGATATTCCAATCACATTTAATCAGGCGGCGCTAGGCGATGAAATCACCGTGCCAACTCTGGACGGCAAGGTTTCCTACAAAGTGCCTGCCGGAACACAGCCCAACACAGTATTCCGGTTAAAAGGCAAAGGGATGAAGAATGTACGCAGCGGCCGCATGGGTGACCTCTATGTGAAAGCAGTGCTGGAAGTTCCAACCAAGCTGAACACAAAGCAGAAAAAGGTCATTGAGGATATGGGAAAAGCAGTAGACCATAAGTGCTATCAGAAAAAATCCAGCTTTGCGGAGAAGATGAAGGAACTGTTTAAATAGCAATTTTCGAGAGAAAAATAAGCGTGTATATGCTAAAAGCATATGCACGTTTTTTTGTAGATAAGAAAGTTAAGCTGGCATATTTCTTGCTTTTTTATTGATCAGAAACAAATGGAGGTACAGATATGTTTGATTTTCATTTTAGTATACCGACGGAAATCTATTTCGGAAAGGGATGTGAAGAGCGGGCTGGCGCTCTCATGAGCCAATATGCCAGCCGGGTACTGATGGTGTATGGAAGCGAGCGGATTTTTCAGATGGGGCTGGGTGAAAAACTGGTCTCATGGCTGGAAGAAGCGGGCTGCACTGTATTTCGATTAGGCGGAGTGAAGCCTAATGCGAGCACAGACTATATTCGCAGCGCGATAGAGCTGGTTCGCAGGAAACAGATTGACGGCATTTTGGCCATTGGCGGCGGCAGCGTCATGGATTCAGCGAAAGCCATTTCCGCAGGCGCTTATTTTGAGGGAGACATCGTGGAATTGTATTCGGATCCACAGGCTGAGCCGAGTCGATTCTTGCCTGTGGGTGCAGTGGTGACGATGCCGGCTACAGCCAGTGAATCCAATGAAATGTCGGTAATCAGTGACAGTATATCGGGAAAGAAAATTGCCCGGGCATTTGCCCAGTCAAAGCCTAAGTTCGCGTTACTTAATCCGGCGCTGACCCTTAGCATTAGCTGCTTTCAGACTGCCAGCGGAGGTTTCGACATCTTTGCGCACGCCTTTGAGCGGTATTTTGACTTAAACAGAAAGAGTAGTCTCTTGGATCGTATGACACTTGCGCTCATAAAAGAAGTGGTGGAAACTTTGCCTAAAGTGCTCAAAAATCCGGAAGACGAAGGGCTGCGCGCAGAACTCATGCTGGCGGCGACAGCAGCGCATAATGACATGCTCGGCCCGGGCGGTGATTTTGCCTGCCATGAAATGAGTCACCAGATCACAGAGACCTTCGGCGTGGCGCATGGCGCTGCTCTGGCCATACTAATTCCGGCTTGGTGCGAATCTGTCAATCATCGCGCGCCACAACGCTTTTGTGAATTTTTCCGGGAAATCTTTGGCGCTGAGGGAACCTGCGAACAAGAGATTATCCAAAATGGAATTGCTGCCTTAGAGCGTTTTATTGCGGAGATTGGCCTTTCTCAAAGACTGGAAATAGAGGAAAGAGATTTTGCTAAGTTGGCTGAACAGACGCTGAATGGAAGACTGTTTATCGGATGGGGCCTGGCAGGGCTTTCTGCCGCAGATATAGAAAAAATTTATAGAAAATGCCTGGTATGTGTTGCATAAGCGCAACAGGTTTGCGAGTACACGCAACAAGATTTGTTATTTTCATAACAATTCCTTGCAAAAATCACATTTTTTCTTTGGCACAGTTTTTGCTCTAGTTAGAAATGTAATTATAAATTATGTCGGAATTTTTAAGGAGGAGAAAAATGAGTAAAGCGAAATCACTGGTTGCTCTTGCAAAAGGCGATGATATTCAGGCAAATGTAACAAAGGTATTTGACCTGATGGGCGGTGTTACCAATGTCATTCGCAAAGGGACTACTGTGGTTCTAAAACCAAACGCAGGACATGCGGAACCACCAGAAACTTCTGTATGTACCAATCCGGAGGTAGTAAGGGCGGTTATTCGCGAGGTAAAAAAGGCAGAACCGAAGAGAATTATCGTAGCGGAAGCTGCTGCAATTGGATGTGATACGATGGAATGCTTTAAGGTCAGCGGCATTCAGGCTGTTGCTGAAGAGGAAGGCGTTGAACTGATGGATATCAAACGCGACAAGGATTTGGTAAAGGTCGCAGTTCGCGGATTCCGCTCTAATATCGATTCCGTAAAGCTGCCTAGATTCCTGCTGGAAGCGGATCATCTAATCAACCTGCCGATTCTGAAGGCACATGCTTCCATGGTATTCTCCGGCGCGCTGAAGAATATCAAGGGAGTGGTACAGGACAAAGTACATATGGATATGCACAAGCAGAACTTGACGATGGCGATGATGGACGTGTGGTCCGTATGCCGCGCTGATATCAATATTATGGATGCGCACCGTGCAGCGTCTGGGTACAGCCCGCATATGCCGGTTCCAATTGAATCTCATATGATTTTGGGCTCTAAAGATCCGGTTGCCATCGACCGTGTTGCTTGTGAAGTGACCGGTATCGATACGACAGCCGTAGATTATTTCAAAGTAGCAGAAGAAACCGGTTTAGGAAACTATGCCATGGATCAGATTGAAGTCGTGGGCAATACCATCGAAGAGTCCTTCATGAAGATGTGGATTCCGTATATCGGAGATATGAGCACCAGATGGCCGGAATACGATGTAAGATGCAAAGGCGGATGCTCCAGCTGTCAGGCGCTGCTTGCCATTAATATGGAAGAACTCAAGGCGGTAAACGCTTACGATGAGAATGCCGGAATGACTGTTGTAATCGGCGGACTCAACGAAATTCCGGAAGACATTCCAGATGAAAAGATTGTACTTCATGGAAACTGCACCAAGAAATATCTGAAACAGCATCCTGGCGCATATCATATCCTGGGATGTCCTCCGAATGAACCGGCTCTGTATTTGACCATTCAGAGGCATGAAACAATTGATGGAACAGGTGATCAGGAGGATGAAATCATTCGTCCGTGCATGGCAAGAGATGCACAGGTATGGCACGATTACGTTTTCGCTAAATTTGAAGAATACAAAAAAGAAAATCCGGAGGCAAAATAATGGACGGTTATATCAGAGTAAAAGCTGGGAAGGAATTTTGGGATATTCTGAATCTCATTTTTACCGATGAATTCATGCAGAAACATACCAACTTTGAGAACTTTGAGTACTTCCGTTATTCCAGCGCGGTAATGTGCAGTTGGAGCGGGGAATATATGATTTATCCGGAAATTGTCTTCAATAATTTTGTGGTCGAAAGCACTGTTTTCAAGACTTGGGACGAGATGGTCATGAAAGCGGCGGACGAAAAATTTGAGAAGAAAATAAGCTAAAACTAAAATGATAAAGAGGAGATATAGATATGGCTGACAACAAACAAAAGCTCCAGTCTGAAAACACCAAATCTAACTTTGGTAAAGGCTGGCTGATCATATTTTATTCAATGATTATGTTTTTCTTTCTGATTGGCTTCTCTATCGATGGGCAGAATATCGTAATCGATCAGTGGATCAATGCGAACGGCGGCGGAGCTGATCCAACCGAATTAAAACCGCAACTGCTGAAATTGGCCATGTATGCCGGATTCATCGGCGTAGTTGCTTACTTTGTCATCGGTAGAATCCTGGTCAAGGTTGGAGGAAGAGCGCTCTCTGCAGCATGTCTTGCTTTAGCAGGCGCTTCCTACATCTACTACGGACATTCAACGACAACTACAGGATATTTCATCGGTTTAACGCTGGTTACAGTATTTATCAACGGCGCTGCTTACATCGGAGGCGGCAACCTGGTTACGCAGTGGTTCCCGAAGAAAAAGGGTCTGGCAAACGGATACACCACCATGGGTCACAATCTGGGCTCTGCATTTTATGTACCACTGATTAGCGGATTGATCGGTGCATTCGGCATTGCGAAAGGGATGATGATGCCTGGTATCGCTGCGATTATTATCGCTGTAATCGCTTACTTCATCATAAGAAACACACCGCAGGAAAGAGGTATGTATCCCGATAATGTATCAAAGGAAACATATGAATCCGAATATGCGCAGGAGACAGAAAACGGCGAACCAAGATGGACCGTCGCGAAGCTGTTAAAGACCAAAGAGATGTGGTTCGTTGCCATCATCATCGGCATCAACCAGCTGGTTACCACCGGCGTAATGAGCCAGATGGTTCCAAGAAACATCGAACTGGGTTTTGCGCCTGAAAAGGCTGTATGGTTAATGACAGTCTGCGCCGTTGTCGGCGTCTGCGGATCTTACGGATTCGGCTGGCTTGACCAGAAGCTGGGTGTTAAGAAGGCGGTCATCATGTTCCTGGTATGGTATTGTGCAGCTCTGGCTGTAAACTACGTCCTGAACAGTATGTTAGGCGGATATATCTGCGTGGCAATGGTAGGCGTAGCCATCGGCGCTGCCGCCAACTTCATGACTTCACTTCCTGCATCTGTATTCGGAAGACAGAGTTTTGACGTTGTATACTCCATCTACTTCCCGGTGATGCAGATCGTATTGATGATGAACTACTACATCAACGCGAAGGCTCTGGAATTGACCGGATCCCTGAGAGGCGCTTACCTGGTATTCATCGGTCTTTTAGTTGTCAATGTTGTACTGATCAACTGCTTCGATACGAAGAAGTACAACCTGGACTACAAGAGAGAAGAAGAGCTGGGTGCGTAAACAGTTTTAGAAAATCTGGACAGGCTGCTTCCGTAGTGAAGCGGCCTGCCCGTATATATAAACGGAAAGGTGGAATTTCACATGAGAAACGTAGTGATTACAGCGGGCTGCAGAACGCCGATTGGAGCGCTTGGCGGCCAGTTTAAAACTTTGACATCCTTAGATCTTTCTATTCCGGTCATGCAGAACCTCATCGAGCGCGCAGGCATTGATCCGGTTATCATCGAGGACGTAATTTGGGGATGCAACTATCAAAGAACCTATAAAGAAAACAATCTAGCCAGAGTAGCTGCAGTCAAAGCGGGGCTGCCGGTGACCGTTCCCGGTATCACCATTCACAGAAACTGCACCTCCTCCATGTCTTCCATTCAGTTCGGCTATTATCAGATTAAAGCTGGTGAAGCGGACTGCATCATGGCAGGAGGCGCGGACAGCATGAGTACGGCGCCGCATATGGTATTCAACGCTCGCTACGGGCAGAAATACGGCCATATGGAGCTTCGGGATTCTATGTGGGATTCTCTGACTAATCTGGGCGTAGGCCCTGCCATGGGTATCACGGCAGAAAATGTGGCGGACGAGTACGACGTGACCAGAGAACAGATGGACGCCTATGCTCTGCGTTCTCAGCAGAGAGCCGTAGCTGCCATTGACGCCGGCAAGTTTCAGGACGAAATCATTCCGATTACTATAAAAGGTAAAAAAGGCGATACCGTCATCAATACAGACGAGTATCCGCGTCGTGATGCCAGTCTCGAAAAGCTGGCAAAGCTGAAGCCGACTTTCAAAGAGGACGGCAGGGTAACGGCAGGCAATGCCTCCGGCATGAACGACGCGGCTTCCGGCGTGATTCTCATGGCGGAGGATAAGGCAAGGAAGCTGGGTGTTCCGATTCTTGCCCGCATCAAAGCAGTGGCAACCACAGGCGTGCGTCCTGAGGTGATGGGAATCGGTCCAATCAGCGCATCCCAGAAGGCGCTGGAAAAGGCAGGTCTGGCAGTGGACGACATCGACCTCTTTGAAATCAACGAAGCTTTTGCAGCGCAGTGTCTCGCCTGCCAGAAGACGCTGGGTATCCCTGATGAAAAGCTGAACGTCAATGGCAGTGGAATTTCTCTGGGACATCCGGTAGGTGCGACCGGTTCTCGTCTTGTCATTACCTGTATGTACGAACTGATGAAGCGGAAGCAGAGGTATGGACTTGCAACCCTTTGTGCTGGTGGCGGTATGGGAACTGCAGTCATTATAGAGATGGTATAGTGGATCAAACTATGGATAGAAATGTGGAAAGCGGACTGAAATACCAGCTGGACGACAGGGTGCCTTTTGGAGAAAATATGATGTACGGCTTTCAGCAGATTGTCCTGTTTGTCGCGTCGGCTGTGGTGATGCCGGTTGTCGTGGGATACGCCTTAGGACTGGCGCCGGCGGCGGTGGCGGCTATGCTGCAGAGAACCTTTGTCCTCTGCGGTGTGATGACGTTGCTGCAGGTTAGATGGGGTCATCGCTTTCCGATTCAGGACGGTCCGGCAGGTCTCTGGTCGGGACTGTTTCTGCTGATGGTTTCCTCCGCACCGGCCCTTGGCATTTCTTTGGAGAGCCTTCGGACAGATCTGGAAATGGGCATGCTGCTTGCAGGAATTCTGGTCATGGCGCTGGCGGCAAGCGGTTTGATTTGTCGGATGGCAAAGCTGTTTACACCAATCATCAATGGACTTCTGATTCTTCTCATGGTGCTGCAGATCAGCGCCAGCATCATGAAAGGCATGCTGGGCGTCAGCGAGGAATCGCCGGGCATTGACGGAACAGCATTTCTCGTAGCAGTTTTTACCATGGTAGTAATTCTTTTCATCAATCTGTTTACAAAGGGATTCATCCGCAGTATTGCGACCTTTATCGGTATGGTGGCGGGATGGATTTTAGCGGTGGTGCTGGGGATTACAGAAAAGGTGAATTTTCTGCAGAACGGGATCGTGACGATGCCTACGCTTTTAGCCTGGGGAAAACCGACCTATGACGGTGGTGTCGTTTTGACCTGCATGATTAGCGCTTTTGTACTGATTTCTATGGTGTTTGCCAGTATTAACGGCATGGGCGCTATGGTAGGAGAAACGATTACGGAGAAGAAAATGCAGCGTTCTATCTTCTTTCACGGGATGGCGACCTTTATGACCGGCGGATTTTCTTCGATTGCATTTATGCCGTATGTTTCTTCTATCGGGGTGGTGGAAATGACCGGCGTAGCATCCAGGAGACCCATGTATCTGGCGGCGGGCGGTATGATTGTCATGGGATTAATCGCGCCCTTCGGTGCGCTCTTTGCGACTATTCCTGCCTGCGTGGGAAACGGTGCGCTGATTATCATCTTCGCGCTGTGCATCGGGCAGGCGCTCAGGGAATTTCGTAAAGTGGAATTTGAGAGTAGAGAAAACCTGATCGTAGGATTGTCTATGATTATCGGCTGCGGCATCATGTTTCTGCCGGCGGGCACGTTCAGCAAGCTTCCGGCTACGGCAGCCTGCCTCTTGTCTAATGGACTGATTGTAGGAATGGCAGCAGCGTTTTTGCTAGAACATGTGGTAATGCGGAAGAAATCATAGATTTATATAGTTTCAAAATTTGAAAAGCTGTTTGCAGGTAGGGATGAACTGCAGATAGCTTTTTCTTCTTGTGTTTTTTATATGCGATTATTTCGCTCCCGGATAGTCGATGCCGTACTGCTTGATCTTGCGGGATATGGTAGAGGCGTTGACACCCAGCTTTGCACCGGCGTCCCGAAGACTTCTGGAGTTTTGCAGAGCAGACTCTATCAGACTCTTTTCGTAGTTTTCCAGCGACTGAGACAGGGAACTGCCAGAAGACGGGAGCATATCATCACCTTGGGAGATATCTAAAAGACCGTAAAGCATTTCATCGGCGACTTCTTTTGTGCCGGAGGAGCAGATGGTCAGATATTCGATGACATTTTCCAGCTCACGGATGTTACCTGGCCAAGAATACTGTTTCATAATCGTAAGCTGGTCGTCGGTAAGCGTAAAGGGACGATTGTGCTTTTCGGTAAAATATCTGACAAAGTGTCTGCAAAGCTCGTCCAAATCGTTGAGCCGCTCTCGAAGGGGCGGAATGGAAATTGGGATGACGTTGAGACGGTAGTAGAGATCCTGGCGGAATGTGCCGTCTGCAATCTTCAGTTTCAGATTGCTGTTCGTTGCAGCGATAAATCGAATGTCCAGTTTAATTGGTTTTGTTCCGCCTACGCGGGTGATTTCTTTGTTTTGAATCGCGCGAAGGAGCTTGACCTGCAGATCCATGGACATATCGCCGATTTCATCCAGCAGCAGGGTACCGCCGTTTGCCATTTCAAACAATCCCTGTTTGCCGCTTGCGTTTGCACCGGAAAATGCGCCCTTTTCGTAGCCAAAGAGCTCACTTTCCAGAAGATTCGCGGGGATAGAGGCACAGTTGACTTTGACAAAGGTTTTGTCGGAAAGTTTGCTGAGCCGGTGTATTTCATCGGCAACAACTTCTTTGCCTACTCCTGATTCTCCTGTAATCAAAACGGTTGCATCGGTAGGAGCGGCCATTCTGATGGTGTTCCAGACCTTCTGTAGAGAATAGGAGGATCCAACCAGTCGCTTGGAATTTTCTGTGCTTTCGATAATGCGCACATTTTCGCGGCTCTTGTCCAAGGCATTGGCCTCTGCCAGAAATTTACCGAAATCCTCCTGCAAGGATTGCAGAGACAGAATGGGGCGGCTGCTGACCACCACCTGGTGCAGAGTGCCATTTTGGTTAAAAATCGGTACACCTACTGCATAGCCGACGCTGGGCGGATTGGTTTTCTGTACGGTGGAAAGACGAAACACTTTTTTCTGTGTTCTGAGAACGTCTAGTGTGGCGCCACCGGTGAACAAATGCCCATCTTCCACAATGTCAGACACTTTGTGCCCAATCACTTCTTCCGGCAATATGGTCGTGTTGCGCTGATGGGCGGGATTTACGTATAGGCAGACGCCGTCCTTGTCGGTGATAAAAATGCTGTCATCCAGCGCATCGACAACAATCTTAAAATCGACACCCTGTGCCAGGAATACCGATAAATCCTGATAGATTTCCCGCAAGATGTGTGCGCTTTTCTCCGGACTCTGATGGTCGTTTGCTTCTAGTGAATGTTTGATTTTTTCCTGTACCTTCTGAATTGCTAAAACCTGATCCATACGACTGTCTCCTTTATGAAATTACTATTAGTATAACAAAGTTGTTGCTTTGACGCAACAGTGATTTGACTGATGCAACGCAAAGCAGAAAAATTGGCTGAATTTCAATCATTATGCTTTGGCATGGTATTTGCTTTTAATATTGATAACAGATAGAAAAGGAGGCGGCGTTTCGTGAAAAAACTGTATATCAATTGCCAGTCAGGCGTCAGCGGCGATATGATGCTGGGCGCAATGCTGAATTTAGGAGTACCGGAGGAATATTTGACGGAAAATCTGTCCCATCTGAAGCTTGATGAATTTCAGCTCGCTGTAAAGAGGAAAGAAACTGGCGGTGTGGTCGCAACCGATGTAGATGTAGTGCTGAATCAGCCGAGCGATTTGACTACTGCGCCTTACAGTGGAAACTACAGGAATTATGGCCAGATAAAGAAGATAATCGCGGGGAGCAATCTAAGCAACAACGCAAAGGCATTGAGTCGCAGAATTTTCGATATCAAGGCGAAGGCAGAAGCGAAGGTTCACCGTGTATCAGAAGATGAGGTGCAGTTTCATGAGGCGGGTGCCGTGGATTCTATCGTGGATATTGTAGGCATTGCCATCTGCTGTGACTATTTAGATGCCGGTGAGATTATTGCAAAGGAAGTTCCAACTGGTTTTGGCACAGTACAATGTGCCTGTGGAGAACTGCCGGTTCCGGCTCCTGCAGTCAGACAGATTTTGAGCGATGAACAGATTCCGCATTATCGTTCAGATATTCACCAGGAAGTTTTGACGCCAACCGGCGCGTCAATTTTAGCAGGTCTAACCGATACGTTCGGCTGGGACGAAATTCGAGAAGATATATTATCCAGAGGCTACGGAACGGGGAAACGAGATACCGGTCTTGCGCCGCTGGAACTGATATTAGTAGAAGCAAAGGAGAGTTAGAATATGTTTGAAACCAGAAGATTAAATCACAAAAGTAAAGTGATTATTTCGGCAGCTTTGACGGGTGCCGTTACGACAAAGGAGAATAATCCCAATTTACCGACGCAGCCAGCGGAAATCGTAAAATCTGCGATCGCTTGCTATGAAGCTGGTGCTGCGGTAGCGCATATTCACGTCAGAGATGATGAAGATAGGGCCAGCATGCGCTTTGATAAGTTTGAGGAAACGGTTAAGTTGCTGCGCGAGTCCGGCTGCCCGGTTATCATCAATCTGACATCTTCCGGAGGACAGGGCTTTTCCTGGGAAGAAAGAATCCGTCCGTTTAAAGAATTGAAACCGGACATGGCTTCCTTCGATGCAGGAACGATGAACTGGCTCAATTCAGTAGTGTTTATGAATGAGCCGGGATTTCTGGAACTATGCGGCAAGGAAATGATTGCGGCAAACGTAAAGCCCGAAATAGAGGTTTTCGATATGGGCATGCTGAATACCGCCAAATACTATATTAAAAAGGGTTTGATCAAAGAACCTGCCCATTTCCAGCTGTGCCTTGGTGCGCCGGGCGGTATGGAAGCAACCACAGAGAATCTGGTATATCTTGTAAATCATTTGCCGGAAAACTGTACCTGGAGTGCTTTCGGCATCGGTAGAGGCGCCAACGAGATTCTGCTTTCTGCCCTTGCCATGGGCGGAAATATTCGTGTCGGTCTTGAAGATAATGTTTATTATAATGCGGGACAGTTGGCAGAATCCAATGAACAGTTTGTGGCTCGTGTGAAACGGCTTGCGGAGGAAATGGGCAAGTCCGTCGCAACCCCAGATGAAGCCAGAGAAATTCTGGGTCTTGGAAAATAAGTAAGAAATTGTCTGTGTTGTCCTTTCGCAACGGAGGTGCCGCTTTGCAACAGAAAAAGCCTGTGATAGAGAAAAGGCGGGCGGGACATCCTTTGATGGAAAAAGAGCAATTTCAGGGCAAGAGAGTTTTTTTGAGCCCTGGTTAAAACTTTGGCACAACCTTTGCGATACAATATAGCATCAAGAATTAAAATTTCTCTTTTGGTGTCGGAGGAAAAATTGCTACACCAAAAAATATAAGATGAAAAGGAGAACTTATCATGTCAGAAATCGCTGTAAGACACACGCGCGAAGAGTGCTTCGCTCATACAAATGATTGGAAAAAACCTTATGATGGAAGTATCTTTGATATGTTTAGAGATGGCTCATTTGAGCTGATTGATCTTTCAAACCCGTTTGGCAGAGGTAATCCGCTCTGGCCGTCCAACGGAGATTTTCATATTGACAGAGTACAGCATATGCCGATGCACTACAGATTACTACAGACTTTCAATGATTTTCATATGCACAATTCTACTCATGCGGATTCTCCGTCCCATGTCATTCCGGAGAGTCCGTTTACCCATGAGCTGCCAATTCAGAACTATTTTGGCGAGGCAGTTTGTCTGGATATTCCAAAGGGAAAATGGGAACTGATTACTGTTGAAGACATTGAAGAGGCGGCAAAGAAGGTTCCGGGCGGTATCAAAGAGGGTGACTGGGTGCTTCTGAACACCGGCACACACAGACGCTGGGGTGAAAACGATGACTACTTCGCATATAGTCCTGGTCTTTCTATTGATGGCGCGAAGTGGTTTGTAGAACACCATGTAAGAGGTGTTGGCTTTGATATGCAGGCTATTGACCATATTCTGTACACCTATGCTGCAGATCATGGCCCTGGACCATATGTACCGCGTATCGTAGAAGAGTATGAGGAACAGTTTGGACATCCTGCATTGGAAGATTTCCCGGAATGGGAGCCATGCCACGATATTTTGATGGCAAACAACGTCATGGGAATTGAAAATCTGGGCGGAGATTTGGACAAAGTAACCAATCAGAGATTCCTGTTCTGCGCGTTCCCACTTCGCTGGTACATGGGTGATGGTACCATCGTTCGTGCCGTTGCATTTGTTCCGTCTGACAGAATTGACAGAAACGTTCCGGATAAAGAATATCCGTACGGCGTATATTAAAAACTTCATGGGAAATTCCGCACGCAGGAGTTTCCCATATTCATAGGAAAGAAGATGGAGAAAGGAAAAACTGACATGAACGAAAAGAAAAGGATTGCGGTTTTGGGCGCCGGCGTCATGGGCACGGGAATCGGACAGACCTTTGCGATGAAAGGACATGAGGTCATGATGATCTATGTCTATGATGACAAATTGCGGGCAAAACCGATTGAAACCATGACTGAAAATTTGAAGATACTGGCTGAAAACGGCGTCATTGAAGAAGCTGCAATACCGGAAGTTATAGGAAGAGTCAGATGCACAGAAAGCCTAGAAGAAGCAGCAGAATTTGCAGATGTAATCTTTGAATGTATCGTAGAAAATTTGGCGGTGAAGCAGGATTATTTTGCCAAGCTGGATGCGATGTGCAAAGAGAGCACGATTTTGGCTACCAATACATCAGCAATCAGTGTGACGGAAATTGCGGAAAAATCAATACATAAGGAAAGAATTATCGGGACTCACTTCTGGAACCCGGCATATTTGGTGCCGCTGGTCGAAGTCATTAAGACCAGATATGTGGCGGAGGATATCGTGCAGGAAACCTATGATCTCCTTGAAAAGGCTGGGAAATGTCCGGTTATCGTACAGAAGGATGTTCCGGGATTTCTTGCCAATAGAATGCAGCATGCTTTGTTTAGAGAAGCGATTTCCATCGTGGAAAACGAAATCGCGACTGCAGAGGATGTGGACAAGGCGATTAAATATGGGTTTGGCATGCGCCTTGGCGTGAGAGCGCCGATGGAAGTCATCGATGCAGGCGGTACCGATTTAACCTACAGTATTCATGAATATCTGTTTCCGCATATTGAAAACAGTAAGGAACCGTCTCGGCTGCTGAAACAGAAAATGGAGGAGGGAAAATTGGGCTTTAAGAGCGGCGAAGGCTTTATGAAGTGGTCCAAAGAAGAAATCGAAAAATCCCAGAAAGATTTGCTGGAAGGTCTGATTAAAGTGGCGAGAGCCCTGGATCGTATTTAGGAGGTAAAACAGATGGCATTGATGACAGCAGCAGAATATATCGAGAGTCTGCGTAAATTAAAAACTAGAGTATATATGTTCGGAGAAAAGGTTGATAACTGGGTGGATCATCCGATTATTCGCCCGTCTATCAACTGTGTGGCGATGACTTATGCACTGGCGCAGCAGCCGGAATATGCAGACATTATGACAGCGAAATCCAGCATTACAGGTAAGACTATCAATCGTTTTACGCACCTGCACCAGAGTGCGGATGATTTAGTGAAGAAGGTAAAGATGCAGCGGCTTTTGGGGCAGAAAACAGCAAGTTGCTTCCAAAGATGTGTGGGAATGGACGCATTTAATGCAGTATTTTCTACCACCTTTGAGCTAGACGAAAAGTATGGTACTGACTACCATCAGCGCTTTGTTAAATTCCTGGAAATGGTGCAGGAGGAAGATTTAACGGTAGATGGAGCCATGACTGACCCGAAGGGTGACCGTGGTAAGGCGCCGCACCAGCAGGAGGATCCGGATCTTTTTTTACATATCGTAGAGCGAAGAGAAGATGGCATCGTAGTCAGAGGTGCAAAAGCACACCAGACAGGCTCCATCAATTCCCATTGGCATATTATTATGCCGACCCAGGCCATGAAGGAGGCCGATGCGGATTATGCCGTTTCATTTGCTTGTCCAAGCGATGCGGAAGGTCTGTATATGATTTACGGCAGACAGTCCTGCGATACCAGAAAACTGGAAGAGAAAGCAGATATCGATCTGGGCAACCGGAAGTTTGGCGGGCAGGAAGCACTGGTTGTCTTTGATGATGTCTTTATTCCGAATGCATACATCTTTATGGCAGGCGAATATGACTTTGCGGGCATGATGGTAGAACGGTTCGCAGGTTACCACAGACAAAGCTACGGTGGATGCAAAGTCGGCGTTGGCGATGTGGTCATCGGTGCAGCAGCATTGGCGGCGGAATACAACGGCGCAGAAAAGGCTTCTCATGTAAAAGATAAGCTGATTGAAATGACCCACTTAAATGAAACCCTGTATTCCTGCGGCATTGCATGTTCCTGCGAAGGATGTGCGACCAAAGCAGGAAATTATCAGATTGACCTTTTACTGGCAAATGTCTGTAAGCAGAACATTACCAGATATCCTTATGAAATCGTCAGACTGGCAGAAGACATTGCGGGAGGCTTGATGGTTACCATGCCGTCTCAGGCGGATTTTGAATCCGATACGGTAGTAGGGAAAAACGGAGAAACCGTCGGTGAAATCTGTCAGAAATATTTTGCAGGCAGAAGTGATGTAAGCACGGAAGACAGAATGCGCGTCCTTCGTTTCCTGGAAAATATCTGTTTGGGCTCCGCCGCGGTAGGCTACAGAACAGAGTCGCTTCACGGCGCAGGATCTCCGCAGGCTCAGAGAATTATGATTGGAAGACAGGGAAACATTGAGGGAAAGAAAGACTTGGCGAAGACCATTGCAGGCATAAAAAAATAAAGAACCTTCTAAGTAAAATACGAAAACAGGCGGAACCGCTATGGGGCTGTCTGTTTTCGCTTTTTTCTTTCTTCTATGATTGCCAAGTCGGCGGTTTTACGGTAGAATAGTAGAGCAGGAGGACAGGAACATGAAATATTTGGAAATTAACATAGAAACTTCAGCCGCCGGAATCGAGCCGGTAGTCAGTGCGCTTTTGAACCTGGGTATTACGGATACGGCGGTAGAGGATCCCAGAGATATCGAGGATCTGATGGACAAGAAGCAGACCTATGACTGGGATTATCTGGACGACAGTATTATCGAAAAGATGAAGGAAAGTCCAAAGGTGACGGTCTACTTGGAGGATACCGAAGAAAACAGAACCCTGGCAGAGCAAATTGCGCCGGCTATGGAGGAATTACGCTCGAAGGCAAGGGAAGGCATCTTTGGAGAAGGCGCCGATTTTGGAAGCCTGCGTGTAAGCAAGAAACAAGAAGACGACACGCAGTGGAAGGACAAGTGGAAGGAGTACTTTAAGCCGGCAAGGATTGCAGAGAACATTGTCGTAAAGCCGACTTGGGAGAGCTACGAAAGGCAAGGCGATGAAAAGGTCATCGAAATTGACCCGGGTATGGCTTTCGGCACAGGCACCCATGAAACGACTTCCCTCTGCGTGAAAATGCTGGAAAAGTATCAGAAAGAAAGCGATAAGGTACTGGACGTAGGCTGCGGAAGCGGTATTCTTTCCATAGCGGCGGCGCTCCTTGGAGCAGAAGACGTATTGGGCGTGGATATTGACCCAGTTGCTGTGGAAGTTGCGGCGGAAAACATCGAATTAAACGGTGTTGCCAATGTGGCAAAGGCACAGTATGGAGATTTGACCAAGGGAATCGACTATAAGGCGGACATTGTGGTCGCTAATTTGATGGCAGACCTTGTTATGATGTTATCAGAAGATGTGGCAAGGCATATGCAGCCGGGTGGGCTTTTTATCTCCTCCGGTATTCTGGTGGAAAAAGAAGTGCAAGTCACAGAACATCTGCGCAGTCAAGGCTTTGGTATTGTAGAAGTTAGAGAAGACGGCGGTTGGTGTTGTATTGTCTGCAGAAAATAGCACATGGGAGGAAACTATTTGAAAAAGGGTAACGCAAAACAAAGAAACGATATTATATTTATGTTGTTTGCGCTGGTTTTGGGACTGTTCATGGGATGGGCAGCTTATGACCTTGAGGGCATCGGCATTGCCGGTGCAATTATAAAAAATATTGGAATTTGGGTATTTGTTTCGGCTCTTCTTGCTGTGTATACTCCAGAGGCTTTTAAAGCGGCGCTTCACGTGCTGCTGTACTTTATCGGCGTGATTGCTGCATATTTTACGAATTTTGTCGTTATGGGCGGCAGCGTATCTTTCCGGACACTGATTTATTGGCTGATATTTGGCGCAATCGGGGCGCTGGTCGGCTTTATCGACTGGCATGCCTGCGGAAAGGAATGGCTCGGGGCAGCCTGTGCGGCGGTGCCGATTTCTCTTCTGGTGGCGGAAGGCTACTATATATAAGGGATTTTCTATTTCCCTGGCTTTTGATATCGTGTGCGCAGTGGTGCTTTATATCATCATGGCACCGGGTAAAATGCAGAAGTTGATGGCGCTTCCGTTTATCATTGTCTTTACTTTTGCACTGGTGTATTTTCATGTTCTGTCAGGGATTTTAGGAGGATGGATATGAAGATTTTTACAGATGCAGCTAATATAGAAGAAAGTCTGATTCGTATTACCGACAAAGGAGACATTCGCCATATGATTAAGGTCATGCGCATGAAAGAAGGCGATATGCTTGATGTTTCTGATTCGACAGAATGGGAATATCAGGCAGAGATTCTGTCTATTGATGAAGATTTGGTGTTGCTGTCTGTTTTGGATAAGCAGAAATTTGCCAGAGAGCCGCGGCTTCAGGTGACTTTATTTCAAGGCGTGCCAAAGGCGGGAAAGATGGAAACCATTATTCAAAAGTGCGTAGAACTGGGGGTGTCTTCTGTGGTTCCAGTCTTTATGGACAGAACAGTTGTGGTCGAAAAGGGGAATTTTGCAAAAAAATTGGAGCGCTGGCAGAAGGTAGCAGACGAGGCGGTCAAACAGTGTAAGCGCGGCGTTATTCCAAGTGTTTGCCAGCAGATAAAATTTGCAGAGATCGGTGAGCAGTTGGCAGAATTTGATTTAGTGTTGTTTCCATACGAAAATGAGGAAAATTACTCTATTAAGGATTGCCTGCGAGGACTTTCCGAAAATCCGCAATCTGTTGCTATTGTCATTGGACCGGAGGGTGGTTTTTCTGATAAGGAAGCAGCGTTGATGAAAGAGTGGAATACCTCTTGCGTGACTTTGGGAAAAACCATTTTACGTACGGAGACTGCCGGTATGGCGGCTCTTGCCATGACTATGTACGAACTTGAACTGTAACCGAAAAGGACTGTTATAAAACAGTCCCTTTTAGTCGTTAAGACATTCTGCGATATTAGAACGAGGAGTTCTGATATTACGTTTTAACAAGAATAATCCTTCTGTATCGCCTTGTTGGATTTTGTTGACACCGCCGTTACAGCTGAGACTTGCCTCAAAGCCAAGAGTTTTCAGTAAACTGCGGCAATCCTTCGTGTAAGCACCATAGGGCCAGGTGAATGTGTTGGGAACAGTATTCAATGTTTTTTTTAGCTCTGTCTGAAGTGAAGACAAATCTTCTTTGAGCATCTTTTCGTACGCTTCTTCGGCTTCACCGGCTTTGCGACTGGCGCCTTTGCGTCCTTTGTTTAGATCGTGCAGATCATAGGTATGATTCTGAACTTCCCAGACACCGGATTTTTGCATCTCTGAAAGTTCTTCCCAAGTGACAGCACAGGTCTTTTTATTCTTATAAAGCGTATTTGACATCTCTTCGGTGGCGCTGCCGATGACGGAGATGACAGCTTTCATTTGATATTTTTTCAGAAGATCCGTACCATAGGTATGATTATTGAGAAATCCATCGTCGAAGGTGAGGATGACAGGCTTTTCTGGAAGGGCCATTTTTCCTGTTTTATCATAGACATAGTCTATGAGTTCGCTCATGGTAATGGTAGTATAACCGTTTTCTTTCAGGTATTTCAGGTCACTTTCAAAAGCTGCTTGACTGACATAGTAATCTCCCATAGCGATGCTGCCGTCGCTTAAGCCATGGTACATCAAGATTGGAACCTCTTTCGTATCGGCAGGATCAGCTGGGATTTCTGTTTCTGCGGCGGCAGGGGCAAGAGCCTGTGAACGGTTTGCAGAGAGCAGACGAATCAGCGGATATGTGTCAATCCAGATCTCCGAAAGACATTCTTTTTGAGATTCGTCAAAGATGAGCTGCATGCCAAAATGTAGATGCGGCACATTGATATTATTGACGTTTTCTTTGATACTGTAACCGGTTTGACCGGAGTAGCCAATGACTTGACCTGCTTTTACACTGTCTCCGATCTTTAGATTTTTGATGTAAGGAGTGTCTTTTCGCAGGTGCGCATAATAATAGTAACGCTGTCCGTCACCGGAGCGAATGCCGATACGCCAGCCGCCGTATTGGTTCCAACCTAACGCTTCGACTTTTCCGTCTTCTACGGCGATAATCGGTGTGCCTACAGAGCAAAACATATCGTGTCCCAGATGTTTTCTTGCAAAACCGTAGCTGCGGCCGTTGCCAAAGTCATCGCTTTCGGTGTACCAGTAGCCGGCAGCGACAGGAGAATAGGCGGTAAGCCCGTAGGTGCCGTCTTTGCGAAGTCCCAGCAGGTTGCCGATGACAGCTGAGTATGCGTTGTAATAATAATCGTAGACCTTTAAGTTTTTGGTCAAATCGTCCATGGAACTGCCTGCCTGGCGGGCTTCTGCAAACTGCTGCAGATTCGTTTTTTTATAACTTTTAAAGTTTCCGCCATTTTGAGCCGCAAGATAAGCCAGACTTTCTACCCAGGGCAGGTGCAGATCCTGCTCAAAGGTTTCAATATCCAGTTCCATAGCGTCTTTTAAAGCTTCGTAAGTGATATTAAAATCCACCCATTTGATATAGTCTGTCTGTTTGCTTGTACTTGCGACAGCAGAGACGGCAGTGGCAGAAGATTCGGCGGGCGGTGTGGATTTTTCTGCGACCGTTACAAAAACCAGCAGACATAAAAGAAAAACAGAAAAAAATTTTTTTAGCATGATACTATCCTTTCAAGATAATATATCGGGAAAAGACAAGATTATTCTTGAAGAAAAGGGAAAAAGGTTGTACTATTTATATAGAAAGAGCAGAAAGGAATTTTATGAGAATTGCATTTCACACATTGGGCTGCAAGGTCAATCAGTATGAAACGGAAGCCATGAAGGAGCAGTTTGCTGCTGCAGGGCACCAGATTGTAGGGGAAGAGGACTTTGCTGACGCCTATGTTATCAATACATGTACGGTGACGAATTTGGCAGATCGTAAGTCACGCCAGTATATTCGCAGAATGAAAAAAGTAAACCCAAAGGCGCTTGTAGCGGTAACGGGATGCTACGCTCAGGTCAGTCCTCAGGAAGTACAGGCTATTGCAGAGGTAGATATTGTTGCAGGAACTGGCGAAAAGCAGAACTTGCTCAGCTATATTGAGGCTGGTGTTTCCAGTTGTCATGTGCTTGCCTATGAGGAGCTGACCGAATATCAGTCTACAGGGATTATTACGTCTATGGAATCTCGGACGAGAGCTTATATCAAGATTCAGGAGGGCTGTAACAGGTTTTGTTCTTACTGCATCATTCCCTATGCCAGAGGCAAAGTTCGCAGCCGAACTTTAGAGGAAATTGTTGAGGAGGCCAAAGGGCTTATTGAGAAAGGGTTCAAAGAAATCATCTTGACCGGCATTAATACCGCCCTTTACGGAGAGGATTTAGGCTACGATGGAATAGAGCCGCTGATAGCAAGACTGAGCGCTCTTGCCGGTGATTTTCGCATACGCCTCAGCTCTCTTGAGCCTACGGTTATCAACAAAGATTATGTAAAGGGACTTTTAGGCTACGAGAAGTTGTGTCCGCATCTGCACCTGTCCATTCAAAGCGGTGCTGACAGCGTACTTTCCCGCATGAACAGGCATTACAGTCGGGAGGAGTATCTGGATATTGTGAAAGTTCTACAGGGTTTTGATTCCCTTTACGGCATTACAACGGATATTATTGTAGGTTTTCCCGGGGAAACGGAGGACGAGTTTGCTGACAGTCTGCGCATAGTGGATCAAGCCGGTTTCTTAAAAGTACACGTCTTCAAATACTCTCCGCGCAAAGGCACCAAAGCTGCTGACATGACCGAACAAGTAGGTGGAACAGTTAAGAATGCGCGCAGTCAGAGACTTATAGAAAAAGCCGACGCTGCCAGTCAACAGTTTTTTGAAAAGTGTACCGGCGCTGTTCGCAGGGTTTTGTTCGAGGAATTGACAGAAGATGGACTTCTGACGGGATATTCGGATAATTATGTTAAGGTTTATGCTATGGGAACGCCCGAAATGCTAAATCAGTTTTACTGGGTAAAACTTTTAGAACCATATCAAGACGGCATGAAAGGAGAGATTGAAAATGGCTGATTGTATTTTTTGCATGATTGCAAATCACGAGATTCCTTCCAATGTGGCATATGAAGATGATCAGATTATTGCATTTCATGATTTGGATCCGCAGGCGCCAGTTCACGTGCTGGTGATTCCGAAAAAGCATATTGCGTCTCTGGATGATGTTAAGGAAGAGGACCGGGAGCTGATGGGACACATCATGTTCAAGATTCATGAAATTGCGACCGATTTGGAGCTGGAAAATGGCTACAGAGTTGTCAGCAATAACGGCGCAGATGCTTTCCAGACTGTAAAGCATTTGCATTTCCATATCCTTGGAAAACGTAAGCTGACCTGGCCACCAGGCTGATAGCGGGCTGCGGTGCGGAACAAAGCGAATATCGACGCATGTGCATATTTTGGAGAAAAAGTCCCGAAATATGTACAGCGACGTACATATTTCAAGAGAAAATCAAAAATATATGCACGTTTGTAACTGCTAGACACGAATTTTACGTCTGTTTAGCAGTTATTTTATTGGAAATTCACATATTTTGAAGGAAAATCCAAAAAATATGCACACCTTTCGAGAAGAATGTGCATATTTTTGAGGTTTTTTGTTGAAATATGTATGGTCATGAAGTTGATGACATCGCCACGCACTACAGCTTAAAGGTCTGGAACTTTTCCTCGGTTCCCTCTTCCTCACTGAACTCGTAGTCGTTGCCCGGCAGAATTGCGTTAGCAACGATGCCGACGATTGCAGCAATAGCAAGTCCGGATAAAGTGATGGTTGCACCTGCGATGGTGAAAGAAATACCTCCTGCAGCGTTAAAGCCCAGTGCGCAGACCAGAATCAAAGCTGCGATGATGGTGTTTCTTGATTTTGTGAAATCAACCTGATTTTCGACTACGTTGCGGATTCCGATGGCGGAAATCATGCCGTAGAGAATCAGGGAAACACCGCCGATGACAGCCGCCGGAATAGAAGAAATTGCAAAGCTGATTTTTGGAATAAAGGAAAGCAGAATTGCGAAGCAGGCTGCGATTCTGACAACGCGTGGATCATAAATCTTTGTTAGAGCAAGAACACCGGTGTTCTCACCGTAGGTAGTGTTTGCAGGACCGCCGAAAGCTGAGGAAAGGCAAGTAGCAAGTCCATCGCCCAGAAGGGTTCTGTGCAGTCCCGGATTGGAAATGTAATTCTTACCTGTGGTAGCGCCGATTGCGGAAATATCTCCGATGTGCTCCATCATGGTTGCAAGAGCAATCGGCATAATGGTGATAATGGCGGAAATGTCGAATTTCATCACTGTCAGGTGAGGAAGTCCGATGATGGCTTCTTCACTGATTGCTGACAAATCGACTTCGCCCATGAAGATTGCTGCAATGTAGGAAATGATTACACCAAGAATGATTGGAATGATTTTAACCATGCCTTTTCCCCAGATGTTAAAAATAATGATGGAAAGCAGGGCAATCAGTGCAAGGGGCCAGTTGGTCTGGCAGTTAGTGATAGCAGTCGGTGCCAGAATCAGTCCGATGGAAATGATAATCGGACCTGTTACAACCGGCGGAAAGAAGCGCATAACTCTTCTTGCGCCGAAAGCTTTAATTAGCGCCGCCATAATTACGTAGATGATGCCGGCAGCAAAGACACCGCCGCATGCGTAAGGCAGCATCTCTTCGTTAGGCGTGCCGTCTACCATCGGTGCAACAGCAGCATAACCGCCAAGGAATGCAAAGGACGAACCTAGAAAGGCAGGAACTTTGCCTTTGGTCAGTAAATGGAATAAAAGGGTTCCAAGACCTGCCATCAGCAGGGTAACAGATACGTCAAGACCTGTCAGAATCGGAACCAGTATGGTCGCGCCAAACATGGCGAAAGTGTGCTGCAACCCTAGAATCAGCATTTTTGGCATGCCTAGGGAAGAAGCGTCATAGATACCGTCAGCTAGTGTTTCTTTCTCAGTCATATATTGATTCTCCTTTATTGAAACGGTAGGGATAATTACTCAACTATTCATACTACTTTAATTTTGGGAAGATGTCAATATAAAATACGGCATTAGTGTGACTTCTCTCTATAGCGTTAGCACATGGAATAAAGCTTGACAAAATGTATGGGGGGGGGTTACAATTTATTATGAGATAAAGAGCGATTTTTCTGTAATAAGACAGAAAGAGAAAGCAAAGTCAATACATGCTTTCCCTAATGAATGGTAAAAGTGACGCTGCGTAAAAAGTAATAATTTTGTGTAGCGTATATTGTCTTGCTGCTTTTTATTGATATTTTAGTATACTTTATTAAGAAAGGAGAAATGATGAAAAGTAAATCATTAAAAAAGAAAGCAATTAGTATTTTGCTATGCTTTATGGTTGTTTTTGCTTATTCGGCTGGATTCAATGATTTATTCCTGGTCAGTGCAGAAGAAAACACTGTAAGTGATAGTGAGAACGGAGACCGTATAGATTCCACTGTGACTCCAGACCATACCAGTGGTGAACCATCAGAAGCGAACAAGCCGGGCATGGAACTCTCAGGCGATGATACTGAGAACAGAGAACCTATTGTAATTTCTTCTTGGAAATGGGTAGATGATTCTGAGATATTGACCTATGACAAGAAGGCTAAAATATGGTGGGTGAGCCCTACGGCAGATGAAGAGAATCCTGTTACAGCAGAACTTCTGAAGGAGTATTTACCGAAGTCTATCGAAGCAGTACTTGCGGATGGTACAGAAAAGAGTGTTGAAATCACTTGGGATTTCGGCGAAATCGGTGATGGCGTAACCGCGGGAGAGTACACCTTTACGGCTTCTTTGCCGGAAGGATATGCTTTGACAGACGATGTGGAAGCGCTTGTAGCAGTTGTCAGAATAGACAGTTCGGCATTACTGGATGCAAGCTATAGCGCTGGTGGCTTAACCATTACAGCAGATGATGGGCAGGAACTGACTTCTGGTACGACCAACGACAGCGAAGTTTACCTGAGCGGCAATGTCATTTATATCAACACCAACAGAGCACTGACGCTGGCAGGAACCAGTACTACGCATACGCTTGCAATTGCACAGGGGGTGAAGGCAAATCTGACATTGGACAATGTGTCTATTAAGAATGCCGCTGCTTCTCCGATTAATTTGATTCCTAACACTGTGGCGGATCAAACCACTTTATATTTAACACTGAAGGATGGAAGCAGTAATACAATGGACCCGTTAACTGGGACTAACAATGCAGGTATTCATGTTTCTTATGGAGCAACGCTTACCATTGATGACAGTGTCAAAAACCCAGTTGCGGTCTATGGCGGCAGACTGACGAAGGATTGTACCATAAACGGAGAGGCGGCAAAGAAAGATGATCCTGCATGGCTGATGGACAGCAAAAATCCTGGCTCCCTCACTGTGTATAGCGGTACTAGTGCTGCTTGTATCGGTGGTAATAATAGAGAAAACAGCGGTAAAATTACCGTAAATGGCGGCAATATTGTGGTAAACGCATATAAGAATGGCGGAGGCAGTAGCGCGGGCGCTGGTATTGGAGGCGGCGATTATGGCGGCGCTGGTTGTTTGCTGGATGGCGGCGGTGTTGTTATCAACGGTGGTATTATCGATGCAACTGCCAGCTACCACGGTGCTGGTATTGGTGCTGGTTGGCATGCGAATATTGTAGGAACAGGACATAGTGGTAATAAGCCTGGAGATATTACTATCAATGGCGGATATATTACTGCTACAGGAAAGGATCATGGAAATGCCTTCGGCGGTGCGTGCGGTAGTGCAGCTAATATAGGGCATGGAGATGCAAGTACACCGCACGAAATCGTGATTACAGGCGGTACGTTATTACCAAAATCAAACAATAATGGTACGCAGTACGATGTTGGTGCAGTGGGCGGTAAAGTTATCGTTACCGGTGGCTCTTTCTGCCCGGCTGCGAATTCAGGAACTGCGACTAAATATAGTATTCAAGGGGCGTCGGTTATCAGTTCCGACGGTACTTCCCTTACTATGGTAAAGGTAGACCTTTCCAGCTATGCATATGAAGATAAGGACGGCGTAAGTCATACTTTACAGCCTGGCGATTATCTGCACAGCTATTCTGTTGCAGTTGATGGCGTGCCTGTAAGCCCAGAATACGGTCTTGCTATGAAGCTGGACAGCACGAAGCAATTGTATTTTTGGCTTCCTACGTCTGCTGTAGGAAAAACTGTAGCAATTTCCAATCTAAAGCTTTTGGCAGCTGACGGCACACTGATAGATACAGAATATCCGTTTACGAACACAGTTCCTGTGCCAGGAAATCCAAGTGAAACCAAGCGTTACGTTACATTTACCGTAGATACGGACGAGTTTAGTGCGGAGCTGAAAAAACAGCTGAACAAGCGTTATGACGGACTGACCTTTAACTGGGATCAGCTCAAAGAGGAGATTGCGAAGCAGGAGATTACAGTACCGCAGCCGCACGGTGGTAAAATTTCTAAGGTTGAAGAGATGAAGCCTTCCGCAGTGCGTTTAACCGGCGCTGACGGAAAACCGACAGGAGAAGGTAGCAGTGATGCCGGAATTAAAAATGCCGGAGGATATTCAATTACAGTAAACTACATGGAATATGCGAAGGATGCAGATTTCAGCAAAACTTTCTGGGGACATCAGACTAGCCTGTCAGCATCCATTACACCAGCAGATACTCGTCTTGTAGATGTGACTTACAAACCTACGATGGAAGAAGTTACAGACGCTGATGGAAAGAAAGCGATGAAACTGACACAGATGGACTTTACAGCAACTGTTCTACCGAAAAAGGGAGAAGCAACAACTTGTGAAGCGCCGGATGGATTTATTCAGTTCTATATCAATGGCGTAAAGGTGGGAAATCTGGTCAGTCTCAATGACAGCAAAACCAGAAGCGCGGGTACAGTAGAAACCGGAACCACAGATGGCTATAACTCAAAGACAGTTACGAAGAGTGTTTCATTCAGAACAACTACGCCGCCGGTTCCGGAGGCAGGAGAGTTTGTTGTTGAAGCGAAGTATTACGGCGGAACAAACTATACTGGCTCAGAGGCGCAGGCAACAAAGGTAGAGGATGATACAACAAAATTTGATCCAGATAAGGATTTTCCATATATTGCACCACCAACACCTGTTTTGAAGCCTGCGGGATCAGATGGTGAGATAAATCCGGACGATCCAGATCAGGTAATTCCGGGTCAAAAATTACCGCCGGTAGAAGTAGAACGAATTGATCCACCAGGCGGTGCGACAGCGGATGAAAACAATTATAGACTTCACGGAATCTACAGAGACAGCGTTTCACAAAAAACAGAAAAGGATGCAACGGCAGATGTATCTTACTTTGAGACGCTGCTTAATAAAAGATATGCCTTTGTTGATAAGGCAGGGCATCCTTTGCTTGGTGCAGATAAACAACCGTTGAAGATTAAAACAGATGATATTGTGATTACCGATGCTACGGGCAAGAAGATTGACGAGATTGATCTCTCTGAAAAGGGCAAGTATCTTATCACTGCAGAGGTAGAAGATGCCAATGGGAATAAAACAACGATAGAGTTAACTTTCAATCTTCGTTCACCAGTGCTGATTGACCCGGATATTAACAAAGATACCAACGATGACGGTATTCCGGATATCAATATCGACACAGATGATGACGGTATCCCAGATATCAACATCGACACCGACGGAGATGATAAGCCGGACATCAACATCGACACCGATGGGGACGGTAAACCTGATGTAGACATCGACACAGACGGAGACGGTAAACCGGATATCAACAAGGATACAGATGGAGATGGCAAACCGGATGTGGACATCGACACAGATGGAGACGGCAAACCGGATGTGAATGTAGATACCAATGGAGATGGCAAACCGGATGTGAATGTAGATACCAATGGAGATGGCAAACCGGATGTGGACATCGATACAGACGGAGACGGTAAACCAGACATCAACAAGGATACAGATGGAGATGACAAACCAGATTTAGATATCGACACTAACGGAGATGGCAAACCGGATGTAAATGTAGATACCAATGGAGATGGCAAGCCGGATATCAACAAGGATACAGATGGAGATGGCAAACCAGACGTGGATATCGACACTAACGGAGACGGCAAACCGGATGTAAATGTAGATACCAATGGAGACGGTAAACCGGATATCAATGTAGATACCAATGGGGACGGCAAACCGGATATCAATATCGATACAGATGGAGACGGTAAACCGGATATCAATATCGACACCGATGGCGATGGTATTCCGGATCTGAATGTAGATACGGACGGAGACGGCAAGCCAGATACCAATATCGATACAGATGGAGACGGGAAACCAGATAAGAATATCAAAGACCCGAGCGAAATCAAGGATATTTTGAACGAGAATGAACCGGCAGATACAGATGAACTGCCTTGGTGGATTCCAAAAACAGGCGATACAGCAAATATGCTGACATGGCTTGTAGTGCTTGGCGCAGCAGTCCTTGGACTTTGCGGCACAGTATATGGAATTAGGAAAAAGAGATCCTAGAAGAAAACAGCTGTAGATTAATAGCATAAATAAAATGGGTGGTTTGTGTAAACCATCCATTTTTTACGTCTGTTCAGCAGTTATATTTGTTGAAAGTTTACATGTTTTGTAAAGAAAAACCTCAAAAAATGCACACCTTTCGAGAAAAATATGCATATTTTTGAGGTTTTTTATTGCAATATATATGATTATGGGGATGATGTTGCCACGCACTACAGTTTAAAGGTCTGGAACTTTATCTTTTGTCAATGTGTCTTCGGTTATTGATCCGGAGAACCCTCTTCCAGCTTTTTCAGCTTTCGGTAGAGGGTGGTTCTGCTGATTCCCATCTTTTTTGCCAGTTCTTCACGAGTGATGACTCCGCTTTCTAAGTCTTGCAGATGTTTATACAGAACCAGATTTTCATATTTTTCTACATTGGATTTCAGAGTTTCTCTTTCGTCTGCTTTTATTTTGGAGTGGGTTAGGGACTGGAAGAGCGGCGGAAAGTCTGCCGGCAAAACCAATGTGCCTTGGGCAACATTGGAAATGTATTCTACAACATTTTCGATTTCACGTACATTGCCGGGCCAACGGTGGAGAAGTAGCAAATCTGCGGCCTCAGGCGAAAAATCCAGATGCTCTTTGCCTAACATTTGTGCATATTTTTCCAAGAAGTATTTGGCTAGAGGGAGTATATCGTCTGTTCGCTTGCGAAGAGGCGGTATTGTGATAGGGATTACATTGAGACGATAATACAAATCCTCGCGGAATTCCTTTGTTTTACACATTTCTGCTAGATTTCTGTTGGTCGCAGCGATGATACGTACATCAATATCGATGAGCTTGTTACTGCCGATTCGTTCAATCTGCCTGTTTTGGATGACGTGAAGAAGTTTGACCTGCATAGCAAGAGGAAGCTCTCCGATTTCGTCGATGAATATGGTGCCGCCGTTTGCGGCTTCAAATTTGCCGATGTGTCCGCCTTTCGAAGCTCCCGTAAATGCACCGTCAGCATAGCCAAAAAGCTCACTTTCGATAAGGTTTTCCGGAATAGCGCCACAGTTAATTGTGACAAATGGTGCGCTAAACCTAGGACTTTCTGCATAAATGGCACGAGCAAACATTTCTTTGCCTACGCCGCTTTCGCCGGTAATCAGTACGGTAGAGGTGCTTTTTGCAATATTACGGGCAAATTCTTTTACTTTTGCGATTTCATCGCTGCAGCTGATAATAGAATCGAAATTCATAGTGTTTGAGCCTAACACTTTGTAGGCAGTTTTCTTGACTTCAGCAATATCGTCAAAGAAAATAATAACCCGTTGCAGCGCATTTTCATCATAAACAGGCTTGCATGAAGCCATGATTTTAATATTCTCTTCTTTGAAATGAAGCTCTCTGTTCTGAAATCCTGTCTTTGTATTTAAAAAGATAGCGGTGGCAGCAGGCCAGAATGCATCAAGATGAAGTCCGATAAGACCCCAGCTGAGATTAGCATTTGTTAAAATGTGGTATTCTGCTTTTTTGTTTGCATTAGTGATATAGCCATCGCAATCGATGACAACAATACCTTGTGGGGAACCGTTGACAATTTCAGTCAGCAGGTTAGACTGTACGTTTAAGTCCCGCACATGGTCGATATTTTCTAAATAGGAGGAAAGGAGCGTTGCCATATTTTTTAAGTAGTTGCAAATTGAAAACTGGTTATCAATCAGATGATTGTATTGTTCTTCTGTAAAAGCAACCAGTGAAATGATGCCGATATGTTTCTCGTGATAGGAGATCGTGCAGCAGATTTCGCCTTTTTCCCCACTGATCCATTCTGTAGGACCATACAGGGGATCTTTGATATCATCTACCACATAGGTGCCGCCTACACGCAGGAGGTATTTGTACAGAAATTCTTCGACGTAACGGCTTTCTGCTTCATAGGTGCCGATGCGTTCCTGATACTGGCCTGTACCGGCAATAATCTTTAAATTCTCATCGAGAATCAAGGTTTCGATGTTTAGAACCGTGGATATGGCATTGGCAACTTGCTGGACGGTAGGCTGAATTTTAACTAATCTGCTCATGTATTTTTCCTCCATTTATGATATGGTAGAATTATAAAACTGGTACGGCGACCTGTCAAGGAAATGTTACTTTTTTAGGACTAAAAAAATGAAATGTTTCAAACATGAAACACAGTTCTTGGAGAAAATTAGGCACATGCCGAAAGTTTTTTTCAAAATCATTGAAAAATTAAGGGATTCAAGCGGCTGATTTGAAAAAAACGCATTGGCATACTCCTTGCTTTATATATGAAAGAAGACAGCACAAGGCTGTTCACAGTGCCATAATGGAAAAGGAGGATACATATGGACAAGAAATTACCTTTGAGAGCCAAGATCGCCTATAGTATGGGCGGATTTGGTGAAGCGATGCCACTGAACTTATTTAATGTTTACTTCGTATATTTTATGACCGACGTGGCTGGAGCTCCTGCAGCGTTAGCGGGTACGATTGCTTTAATCGGCGTGCTGTGGGATGCAATTACAGACCCAATTGTGGGAAAATTGTCGGATAACTGTACGTCCCCAATGGGTAGAAGAAGGGCGTATATGTGCAGAGCGATTATTCCGTTGGCATTATTTGTAATTATGCTTTTTACACCGGTAAACTTTACAGGAATTGCACAAATGGCATACTATGTTGTGGCAGCACTGGGTTTTTGGCTGACTCTCACAATGTGGGTAATTCCATTCTTTGCTTTTGGAGCAGAGATTACTACCGATTATAACGAAAGAAATACCCTTAGAACTGTAGTTATGATTTTAGAAAATGCGATTCTAATTTTGTGTACGTCAGGTCCGATGTGGGTACTCAGCTGGACCCTGAACCATGGAGGAGAAGAAGCTGACGCTTGGAAATATACTGCATGGATTACTGGGGCAATTCTTTTAATCACTTGTGCGGTATGCGTTTATTTCACAAAAGGATGGGATCAGCCTTATCAGAAGTCCGAAAATGTGAAAACAGAAAACCTGCTGGTAACCTTTAAAGAACTGTTTAAGATTCGCACTTTTAAAATTTTGACAATTTCTATGATGCTTGCTTTGTTTGGACTGCTTCTAATTTCTACCAATTTAGTCTATGTTATGAATAATCTGGCAAGATTGACTCCTGAGGAGCAGAGTCTGTTCTGGATAGTATTCAGTGTAGCGATTATGGTAATGCTCCCATTTGCCAATAAGCTTTGTAACAGTATAGGCAAGAGAGAAGTTTTGATGGGTGTAGCCATAATTCAGGTTATTGTAGGTATTATCTGTTTCTTTATGAGTTTGGAAAATAGAATTGCCTTCTACATTTATATCGTTGGGCTGGTACTCTGCAACGGATGTTTTGTTGCACACTATGTTACCTTGTCCTATGACAGCTGTGAAGTAGATGAGTTTGTCAATGGAAAACGCCGTGAAGGAAGTATTGTGGCCTTAATGTCCTTTATCCAAAAAGCTGGCGGAGCCCTTGCAATGTGGGTTGCAGGTCTTTCTCTTACCTTTATCGGCTATGACGGTATGGCGGCAGAACAGACTCCGGAAGTACTGTCCGGACTTAACACAGTGATTACTGTGATTCCGACGATATTCTTTATCTTAGCAACCATAGCGCTTTATAAGTATCCAGTAACGAAGAAGAACTTCGCGGCGTTGCAGGATGCCCTTGAAAAGAAAAAGGCTGGACTTGCGTATTCAACAGAAGAATTTAAGGAACTGCTGTAATTGAAAAGGGGAAATTATGATGGAGAATAAGATTTTACTTGAAAATGCAAATGTGATAGACGTATATGAAGGAGAGAGCCGTAAAGGTTACGATGTCTATATCGAAGGTGATATGATAAAGGAAGTCTGCCCCCACGGGCAGCTTTCCTTTGGAGAAGACACAGAGCGGGTGAATTGTACTGAAAAGACCATTATGCCGGGGCTGATAGATTGTCATGTACATCTCTGTATGGATTCTTTCTGTCCTGATCCCGGTGTTATAGCGGCAAGAAGCGATGCAGCACTGACAATAGATGCAATCAACCATATGGATGCGCTGCTAAAAAATGGAATCACCTATGTAAGAGGCATGGGAGATCCACGGAATATCGATATTGACCTTGCAAGAGCAAAGAAAGCAGACCAGATTGCAGGACCTGATATTTTGCCGTGTGGTAAGCTGATTTGCATGACTGGCGGTCACGGGTGGCAGCTTGGCGTAGAGGTAGATAGTCCTGATGAGATGAGAAAGGCCGTCAGACAGCTTTTAAAGGATGGTGCAGGTCATCTGAAAATGATGGCAACTGGCGGCGTGATGACGAAAGGCGTGAAAACTACATCAACGCAGCTGACCTATGAAGAGCTGAGAGCAGGTATCGAAGAAGCAGAACATGCAGGCGTTCGGACTGCGACTCACGCTCAGGGCAATGCAGGAATTAAAAATGCAGTGCGTGCAGGTATTCATTCTGTAGAGCATGGATTTTATCTGGACGAGGAAGTCATTGGCTGGATGCTGGAAAAGGGAACTTTCTATGTGCCGACCTTGGTTGCGGTCTATGAGATTTTAAAACAAAAGGACAGTCTGCCTGCCTATTTAGTAGAAAAGGCACAAACGGCAAAGGATGCGCACAGGGCAAGTTTTCAGCTGGCTTTAAAATCCGGTGTAAAAATTGCGCTGGGTACAGATGCGGGTACCCCGTTTAATGAATTTGGCAGTGCAAGAGATGAATTTCTCTATATGATTGAAGCGGGTATGAGTCCGGTGCAGGCGGTAAAAAGTGCAACTTGCGTTGCGGCGCAGCTCATTGGCGTAGAAGACAGCCACGGGAGCGTAGAGCCTGGAAAAGCTGCTGATTTGTTGATTTTGCAAAAATGTATTTACGATGAACCCAGCGTAATCAAAGAGCCGTTTACTGTTTATAAAGGGGGAAAACGCTATGTATAAGTTTCCGGAAAATCTGTATACGGATATTAGAATTGACAATTACAGTGAAACCCAGCTGACTTATGACGTAGAAGTTTTGGCAGAAATAAAAGAGAAAGATGTTGAAGGTATATTCCTTCGCATTTACGACGGTCATCGCTGGTACTACAGTTCCTTTACCGGAAAAGAGAACATTCAGACGGAAATTGATGTGCTGGCGGAAAAGGCTACGCCAAATCCCAATGTATACGATAGCCCGATTATAAAGAAGCTGGAGGCAAATCAGTATCGAAAGCTTTCTTATGAGGACGGATTTCAAAACCTGTCTTTGGATGAGAAAATTGCAGTGGTTTCAAAATATCCAAAGCAGTACGTATCTCAGTGTTCTTTGATGACCGATTTAACAACGCAGCTGCTTCTAATTCACAATGTGAGAGAGTTTTATTCCAGCAAAGGTGCAAATCTTTATTACGATGAAGAGGTTTTATCGCTGGTACTGTCCGGAACTTTTGCTTGCGGAGAGAATGTGCTTGTAGAAAATTATGAAAAGTTTGGACATCGGTTATCTGACCTTGATGAAAGTGTGGACAGAGAGATTACGGAGCACATTCAGAAGGCAGAAGAGTTTGTGCGCGAGTGTGTCAGTGCAGAGCCAGGCGCCTACCCTGTAGTATTTTCTCCAGAGAATACCGGACTTCTCTGCCACGAAAGTGTGGGGCATAAAAGTGAAGGCGATTTCTTCGTAGATTCACCAGGTATGGAAAAGATTTGGAATATGGGCGAGGAGTTTTGTGATAGGGGTATTTCCATTGTGGATGATGGAGAAATTGAGTCATCTATTTATTTGCCTTTTGATGATGAGGGAACTAGGTCGAGACCAACTGCTATTGTAAAAGAAGGCTGTGTCGGTGATAGAATGACAAATGCTGCTGCAGCAGCTGAACTAAATCTTCCGATGACGGGAAATGCCAGAGCGATTGATTATACATGGGAGCCTATGGTGAGAATGACCACGGTTTACCTTAATCCGGGCACTATGCCTATGGAAGATTTATTCAAAGGAATCGAAAAGGGCATTTTTGCGGATACCTATATCGCAGGTGGAGGCATGGATGTGTTCAGTATTGCGCCCGGTAGATGTTACCTGATTGAAAATGGAAAGATTACAAAACCAGTTGCTGTATCACTAATTTTTTCAAGATGTAAAGATGCGCTGGCAGCCATCGAGGGCAGAACGGCTGAGGTTATTTTGAAGCCGGCATACTATATTCGCTGCGGTAAGCCGCCACAGCTAGGACTTGCAACTTCTGACGGCGGACCGTATGTCAGATTTAAGTCTATGAGTGTCGTATAAGGAGGAATGGCAATGATCAGAGAAAAATATGAAATTAACAGCACTGAGTATGCAGCTGTATTCCTCAATTCGAGATTGGACGCAACTCGCAAGCGCAGGAGCAAGAAGAAAGGCTTTCGAGTTTATGACAACGGTTTAATTGGGCTGAAATACACTGAAAGTGACTGCGACGAAGATAAGATGTTTCGCGGGGCGGAGGAAATGCTCCGCTATCAAGTGCCGTATGAGCCGGCTCCGGAAGAAGAAAAAGTTTGTCACATGGATATGACAGAAGGAGAAAAAGAGCCGGATTATAAGGCGTTCGAGAATCAGTGTGAGGATTTGGTAATTCGCTTAAAAAAGAGATTTCCGGGCATTATTTTCAGCAATTCTATTCGGATTGTAGAAGAAGAGCATAAGCTTGAAAATACCCAAGGATTGGATTTGTCTTTCAAAGACCGGTATTATTTAGGGGAAATCAATCTAAAAATGCGTGATGGAATCAACATCAGCGATGGCGCAATTCCGTATAAAAGCAGAACCTTCGAGCCTGATGAGATATTTGCCCATGCAGAGCGGGTTCTTGCAAATTATGAGAATGTAATCACCGTCGAAGAGGGAAAAACTTATCCGATTATTATATCGACAACGGATTGCTTCAACGTTTATTATGGATTCATCAACACCTGTTTTGAACGGGAACTCAACGGGCAGCATTATGGTGCCGGCGGCTCGCTGCTTTGCGGGCAGCAGGGCAAGCAGGTGTTCAGCAAGGATTTTAACTTGATACAGTATAGTGACCCTGTAAAGTATATCGGAAGACCTTTCTTTGACGCGGAGGGCACCATCATCGACGGCGGCGTGGTAGAGTTTGTCAAAGACGGTACTTTTTTAAGACCGTACACCGATAAAAGCGTCAGTCTGAAATACGGGCTTGAAAATACGGGAAGCGCAGAGGCTAAGCCGGAGAATGTACCTTGTTTGGGCGGCATTGGTGGCACAGGAATTCCTGAAATCCGTCCAGTGGGTCTGACAATTACTGGTCAGCACCAAGCACTGGATACCCTGGTAGGAGAAGAGCGGGCAATCTATGTGTTCTTCTCTTTGGCAGGTTCCTATAACAACATAGGAGGCTACGCCCTTCCGATACAATTTGGCATGGTGTATGAAAATGGTGAGTTTATAGGCAGAACCCAGGAACTGATGTGCAATACCAATATTTGGGATATGTACGGTAAGGATTATCGAGGCCTTGCAAAGAATACCTTGATGCCGGCATCGGCCCACGACTACATGGTAATTGACATGAAAGCAAATTCAAACGGCTAAATAAAATAACAGGTGGCATGATTTTAAGTTGTGCTCCCTGTTATTTCTTTAGATACATGTTTCAAGAAAAGGTTGCAATGATGAAACTGTATATCGAAATTGAAACAATAAAAGGAACGTTGGAGAGAACATGATTTAGTTGAAAGGATTGAAATTTACAGCAGGACAGAGAGTTATGCTGCGCAGAAGAGTACTGGCATATATTTTGCTTTATATAAAGATATATGGAGGAAGGAGTAGAAAGTCATGGAGAAAGTAAAAACCCATTATGTACCAAGGGAACAGAAACGCTATATGGGTACATACAGGCCAAAGATTGATGCTAAGGAGAAAACTTTGGGGAAAACCCAATATCTCGACGATATTACCTTGAAGGGAAAACTGCCGGGAATGCTCTATGCAAAGATTTTAGAGTGTCCTTATCCACATGCGAAGGTTCTTAAGATGAATACGGAAAAAGCAGAGGCCTTGCCTGGTGTGTGGGCAGTGCTTCGATGTGACGATCCGGAAATTCGCGCATTAGGAAGAACTACCCATTGCTGGACAGATATTGCGATTACACCGAAGGATGTCGACACCGTCATGCGATATTGGGATCGGGAGTTTTTGCCGGAAACAGGACTTTGGGTTGGCGACCATATGGGCGTAGCAGTTGCAGCGGAGTCACCGGAGATTGCTGAAGAGGCGCTAAAACTGGTGGAGATCAAGTGGGAAATTTTGCCCGCTATTTATGAGATGGAGGAAGCCAAACAAGCAGATGCGGTTATCATTCATCCGGAATTAGATGAGACGACAAACCAGCTGCGCCACAGTGAAGATGGCATTGAAAACGATCTTTACTACAGTCGCGGAGATGTGGACAAAAATATGGAAGCTGCAGACTTTATTTTAGAAGTGGACAAGACCTATGGTGGGGTATCGACTCACGGCTGCTTGGAGTACCGTGGCTGTGTCATCGACTGGAGAGAGGACAAGATGGATGTATGGACCAATCACTATATGTCCGATCAGACGAGAATGTTTCTCCATGATTACACCCACGTGCCTCTTAACAAAATTCGCGTCAGAAACGGAAACAGCGGCGCACATATGGGAAAATGGAATACAGGAGAAGATATCTTTTTCATCATTACAGCTTACTTATCTAAGCGGGCAGGAAAACCGGTGCGCTACAAGATGACCAACCATGAGGAATTCCATGAGACAAGAAATCTAAATCGGTACAGAGTAAAGGCCGGATGCACCAAGGAAGGAAAGGTGCTGGCGCTGGATATGATTTGCGAGGGTAATACGGGGGCATATATTGGGGCCTGCGACCATAATGTGGAGTTTCTGGTACGGGAAGTGCTGGACAGAGACTTTGCGCCGGTAAACCATATCCGAATGCATTCCTATACCTGGTTCACCAACAGAATTCCGGGCGGCGTGGTACGCGGCATTGGTAATGTGCAGCTATGTTGGACCTTCATGGCGCTGCTTGATGAACTGGCAGAAAAAACGGGCATTGATGTGCTGGAAATTTTAAAAATGAATTGTGGTAACGATGTCAACTGGCAGGGGGAAGCCAATCACAGCATTTGCAAGGTGTTAGACCTCGGCGCAGAGGCAATCGGCTGGGGTAATCGCCACAAGGCGGGCAAGGGTCCTTTCATTGATGGGTACAAGAAAAGAGGCAAGGGAGTAGCTATCTGGAATCAATGGCACGCAGAATTAAACGAGCTGACACGAGGGTTTTACGAAGTCAGCATTCGATTAAATCCCGATATGTCTGTAATCATTCAAGCGCCAACCTCAGAGACTGGTGCAGGAGGCAACAGCGCCGCAGTTTTTGCCTGTGCGGAAAATCTTGCCTATCTGGATGTAAAACCGGAGGATATTTTGTGGACGCCTCTTGGCGATACAGAGCTTGGATTAAGAGATAATGCGCCAACCGACAGTGTAATTTCTTTCCTTTATGCCGAGGCAATGGTAGAGGCTGCAGAGAAATTGAAAGCTGAGATTTTGCGCAGAGTCGGCGAATATATGGAGAAAGAACCTTCTCTTTTAGACATTGAACACGGGGAAGTCTATGAGCGAGCTAATCCGGAGAACAGAGTCGGTGTAGAGTGGTTTATGCTACATACAGATTGTGTGCCGATTCATATTCATCATGCAAGACACAACGTGAGAGAACAGGCGGGGCTTCCTTTCGGAGCCTGGTTTGTGGAAGTTGAAGTGGATACAGAGCTGGGCAATGTAGAAGTTGTCGATATGGTCGTTGTCAACGATGTGGGGTGTGTTATGCACGCTTCCGGCGCAGAAAGTCATCAGATCAGCGGACAGGCTATGGGCGTAGGCGAGGTGCTGATGGAGCAGCTGCACTATGACTTTGAAACAGGAACAATACTCAATAACAACTACATCGATTACAAGATGATGACCATGGCGGATTTTCCAAAGCAGATTACACCGATTTTGGTAGAAGAATGGCAAGGACTTGGCAGATATGGTGCAGCTGGCATGGCAGAAGGCGCTTTTACGGGAACGGGAGCAGCCATTGCAAACGCCATATATAATGCGGTGGGGATAAGGGTTGACGAGCAGTCCATTACGCCGGAGGCTGTACTTGATAAAATTGTGAAGTTACAAAAATGAAACTAAAATCGATAAATGTTTCAATTTAGAAACTATTGCCGGCGAAAGAAAAAGATGGGGACCCGAAAAGGGTTGAAAAACAACAGAAAATCATGAAAACAGCCTTTGGCATATTTTTTGCTGTATTTATAGGTATAAGTAAAAAGTGATTGCCATGGAGAGAAAGGGGCAAACAAAATGAACAAAGATGTAATTCAAATGAATGTAAATGGACGTGCCTATGCCTTGAAAAAGGGAAGGGATTATGAAGAGGCGGATACACTGTCAAAGGTGCTGAGAGAACACTTCGGTTTGACAGGCGTACGCGTATCCTGCGAGCAGGGTGCTTGTGGTGCGTGTACGGTTTTAATAAATGGTAAATCAGCACTTTCGTGTATGATGCTGGTAACCGATGCAGATGGATGTGATATTTTGACTATAGAGGGCTTAGATGGAAGTGATCCTGTGGTTGATGCTTTTGTCAATACATACGGACCCGGAGAAGGGACTGCCATGCAGTGTGGTTTTTGTACGCCGGGCTTTGTTATGGAAACGCATTCTTTACTCAATGAAAATCCAAACCCCACAGACGAAGAAATTACGGAAGCATTGTCAGGTCATATTTGCCGCTGCGGTTGCTATCACGGAATCCACAAAGCGGTAGAAAAAGCCGCAGACCATATTTGCAAGTGCAGGGAAGAGGCAAAGGAGGCTTCAAATGAGTAAAGATAGGATTGCCTATGTGCCGAGAGAGCAAAAACGTTATATGGGTACATATCGTCCGAAGATTGATGCCAAGGAGAAGACCCTCGGGAAAACCCAGTATTTGGATGATATCACCTTGAAGGGAAAACTGCCGGGCATGCTCTATGCAAAGATTTTGCAGTGCCCGTATCCCCATGCAAGAATTTTAAAGATGAATACGACGAAAGCCGAGGAGCTGCCGGGCGTTTTTGCAGTGCTTCGCTATGACGATGAAGAAATCCGGGCGCTTGGCAGAACCACCCATGCGTGGACAGATATTGCCATTACGCCAAAAGAGTCGGATACGATTACGCGTTATTGGGACAGGGATTTCTTACCGCAGACAGGTCTTTGGGTCGGAGATCATATGGGAGTTGCAGTTGCGGCTGAAACCCCTGAAATTGCAGATGAAGCTTTAAAACTAATCGACATTAAGTGGGAAATTTTTCCGGCTGTATATGAAATGGATGAGGCGAAAAAGCCGGATGCACCGATTTTGCATCCGGAACTGAACCCTTCTACAAACCAGCTTAGACACAGTGAAGATGGAATTGAGAACCATCTCTTCTATAAGAGAGGAGATGTAGAAAAATCTTTGCGGGAAGCTGACTTTGTACTGGAGGTAGAAAAAACCTATGGCGGGGTCAGCACCCATGGCTGTTTGGAGTACAGAGGCTGCGTGATACGCTGGGATGAGGACAAAATGGACGTTTGGACCAACCATTATATGAGTGACCAAACCAGAATGTATCTTCACGATTATACCCATGTTCCTTTAAATAAAATCCGTGTCAGGAACGGAAACAGCGGCGCACATATGGGTAAATGGAACACTGGGGAAGATATCTTCTTTATGATTACTGCGTATCTGTCAAAAAGAGCGGGAGGCAGGCCTGTCAGATATAAGATGACAAACCATGAAGAGTTTCACGAAACCCGAAGTGAAAATCGATATAAAATTAAAGCAGCCTGCACAAATAGCGGAAAGATTACCGGTATGGAAATGATCGCAGAGGGAAACAGCGGCGCATATATCGGCGGCTGTGACCATAATGTAGAGTTCATTGTCAGTGAAACCATGAACAGAGCCTTTGCTCCTGTTGAACATGTCAGCCTGTATTCCTATACTTGGTTTACAAATAAAGTTCCGGGTGGTGTCGTACGCGGTATCGGGAATGTGCAGCTTTGCTGGTGCTTTATGTCGCTGTTAGATGAACTGGCGGAAAGAACCGGCATTGATGTGATAGATATTATTAAGCTGAACTGCACCAATGACTTTAATTGGCCGGGGGAAAAGAATCGGAGTATTTGCAGAGTGCTGGACGAAGGTGCAAAAATAATCGGCTGGAAAAATCGCCATAAGGCCGGTGAAGGGCAGTTGATTGAAGGATGTAAAAAACGTGGCATGGGTGTAGCTGTATGGAATCAGTGGCATGCAGAACTTAATGAATTAACGCGCGGCTTCTATGAAGTGAGCATCAGACTGAATCCGGATATGTCGGTAATTATTCAAGCGCCGACCTCAGAAACAGGAGCTGGCGGCAACAGTGCAGCAGTCTTTGCCTGTGCAGAAAATCTGCATTATCTCAATATTAAACCGGAAGATATTCTGTGGACACCACTTGGCGATACGGAATTGGGACTGCGGGATAATGCACCGACAGACAGTGTCGTTTCTTTCCTTTACGCAGAGGCGATGGCAGAAGGTGCGCAGAAGCTAAAGAGTGAAATCCTGCGCAGAGTCGGCGAATATATGGAAAAAAGTCCGGAAGAATTGGAAATCGAAGACGGGTATGTCTTTGAAAAGGTAAAGCCGGAAAACCGTATTGGTGTTGAATGGTTCATGCTGCATACCGACTGTGTACCAATTCATATTCATCATGCGCGCCATAATGTGAGAGAGGAAGCAGGATTGCCATTTGGCGCATGGTTTGCAGATGTAGAGGTAGATATTGAAACAGGCCAGGTTGAGGTAACCGATATGGTAGTCCTCAATGATGTGGGCTGCGTTATGCACGCCTCCGGAGCAGAAAGTCATCAGATCAGCGGACAGGCCATGGGAATCGGAGAAGTCCTCTTTGAAGAACTTCACTACGATAAAGAGACTGGAACTGTTTTAAACAATAACTATATCGACTATAAAATGATGACCATGGCAGATTTTCCAAAACAGATTATCCCTGTTTTGATAGAGGAATGGAAAGGTCTTGGAAAATATGGCGCTGCAGGCATGGCAGAAGGGGCATTTACAGGCGCCGGTGCAGCCATTGCCAACGCAATTTATAATGCTGTGGGAATCAGAATTGACGATCAGTCCATTACACCTGCGAAAGTTTTAAACAAACTGATGGAAAAGGGAGGAAACAGAGCATGAAAGATTTAGAAGTATATTATGCAGGAAGCGCAAAGGAAGCTTCCGCGCTGCTGAAGGAAAAAGGTGATTCCTCCTGGCCTATGGGAGGCGGCACAGACCTGATCGGCGTCATTAGGGAAGGCATTTTGCCACAGCAAATTAATGAAATAGTATCTTTGAAAAAGGCGGAGGATTTACAAGGTATTATCAAAGATGAAAACTATTTAACGCTGGGCGCGGCAACAACACTTTCTGAAATTGAGAAAAATGCGGAAATCAACCAAATTTTTCCGGCATTGGCAGAGGCGGCAAGAACAGTTGCATCGCCACAAATCAGACACGTTGCGACAGTCGGCGGCAACATCTGCCAACAGGTACGCTGCTGGTATTATCGCTATCAGGGCGATAAGTTTAACTGTCTTAGAAAAGGCGGAGAACGCTGCAACGCAGTGGTAGGAAACAATCTATATCATTCAGTTTTCGGAGCTTTCAAAGTCTGCGATCCGCCGTGCCAAGTGGAGTGTCCAAACTCTACCAACATACCGGCTTATATGGAGCGGCTGCGCAGCGGCGATATTGCAGGTGCTGCAAAGATTCTCTTTGAAGTCAATCCATTGGCAGCGGTAACGGGCAGAATCTGTCCTCATACCTGTGAGCAGACCTGCAACAGAAAGAAATTTGATGAAAGTGTCTCCGTTAGGGAAGCAGAACGTTTTCTCGGCGATTATGTGCTGGAACATCCGGAAGATTTCATTACCCCGCCTAAGAAAGAAAGCGGCAAAAAGGTTACCGTTATCGGCAGTGGTCCTGCCGGATTATCAGCGGCATTTTATCTGCGGCAGGCGGGACATACAGTGACGATACTGGATCAGAATCCGGAAATCGGCGGTATGCTGTATTACGGAATTCCGTCCTACAGACTGCCAAAGGAAATCTTGGCAAGATATAAGGAAATCTTGCTGGGTCTGGGTGTGAACTTCAGGATGAATACCAAGGTAGGAGAAACTGTTACACTGGAAGATTTATACAAGGAATGTGATATTGTTCTTGTAGGAATTGGTGCATGGGTTTCACTGGGTCTTGAATTTGAGGGAAAAGATGCAGAAGGCGTACTCAATGCCCTTGAATTTCTGCAAAAAGCAGCGGACAGAGTACCGCAGAAGCTGGGAGAAAAAGTAGTCGTTATCGGCGGCGGTAATACTTCCTTCGACGTTTGTCGAAGTGCAAGAAAGATGGGAGCAAAGGAAGTTACTCTGCTGAGTATTCTGCCATATGACGAAATGCCGGCAGAAGAGGAGGAAATTACAGAAGCGCTGGAAGAGGGCGTACAAATTCTGGATTTGACCACCTTGCAGAAGGTCATCAAAGGAGAAAACGGAGAAGTTAAAACGCTGGTACTACAGCAAATGGAAAAAATCGATGAGGATGAAACGGGGCTTGGGAATATTGCGCCGGTTCAGGATGTAACCAGAGAGCTTGAGGCAGATAATGTCATAGTTGCAATCGGACAGACCATTGATTTAGAAGGCTTTGAGTCCTTAAGCAGCGGCGGCAGACTGATTGCGCTTTCTGAAAAAGAAAGCGGAAAGACCTTTGAAGAAGCAATCTTTGCAGCAGGAGATGCAGCCTATGGCCCGGCAACTGCAGTCAAGGCAATTTTCCAAGGAAGAAACTGTGCAAAGTCCATCTGCGAAACCATCGGCGGAATGGAGGAAGTGGTACAGACTGAAAGAGGCGAAAAAATCTCCTTCAGCTCATATGCGCTGCAGAAAACGGAAAAAGCAAAGACTGCCAATGCACCTTTAGAGGAGCGGGAACTGTATAAAGAAATTTCTACGACCCTCAACATAGAAGAAATTTTGCAGGAGGCAGAGCGCTGCTTAAACTGCGGATGTGTAGCTGTCAGTCCTACGGATGTAGGCACAGCCCTAATTGCACTTGATGCGATGATCGTAACAAATGAACGGGAGATTTTGGCAGAGCATTTCTTTAAGGCGGCTGTTATGGGCTCTACCGTGCTGGAAAAAGGCGAAATCGTTACGAAAATTCGTGTGCCGCAAGCGGCAGCCGGAAACAAGCAGATTTACTACAAGCATAGAACCAGAAAGTCCATCGATTTCCCAATCCTAAGCATCGCGTTAAATGCGGATATGGACGGACAGAAGGTCAAGGACATCAGAGTCGTATTTGGAGCGGCAGCGCCGGTTCCAAAGCGGATGCACCAAGTAGAAGAGTTTCTTCGCGGAAAAGATCTGACTCGCCAAGTAGCAGAGGAAGCAGCAGCCCTTGCTGTTGAAGATTGTGTACCCCTTGCAGAAAATGCCTATAAGGTACATCTGCTAGAAGTACTAACCCGCAGAACTTTGGAAAAGCTGATATAACCAATATGGAAAAGTAAGGCAGGAATGAAAGAATTCCTGCTTTACTGGAAGCACCGTTATTCTTGTAGGAATATAACGGTATGATGAGGAGGCAAGCGATGAAAAAAACATGTAAACAGGCAGCAATATTGCTGACAATGATACTTCTGCTTTTACTTGGGAGCTGCGGAGAAAGGGAGAAAGAAACAGAGCCTGCAGAGCTGCACGTATTTGCAGCAGCTTCTATGACTGAAGTCTTGACAGAACTTGGAAATACATATATGCAGGAGAATAAAGAAGTAAAGCTGGTATTTAATTTCGACTCTTCAGGAACGCTGCTGACCCAAATTGAAGAAGGTGGAGCGTGCGACATCTTTATATCCGCAGCCCAGCAGCAGATGGATGCTCTTTCTGACCGTGTAGAGGACAGCCGCTTTGATATTTTGGAGAACAAGGTGGTTCTAACAGTGCCGGAGGGAAATCCCGCAGAAATAGAATCCTTTGAGGATCTAAAAAAAGGGCTTGAAGAGGGAACGATTATTTTAGCCATGGGTAACAGCGATGTACCTGTAGGGCAGTATACCCAGAAGATTTTGGATTACCTGGGGCTTTCAGAACAGGCGCTGTCTAAGGCAGGACTGATTACCTACGGCAGCAATGTAAAAGAAGTTACAACCCAGTTGACAGAGGCAATGGTAGATTGCGGCATTATCTATGAGACAGATGCAAAGACTGCGGGATTAACCGTAGTGGATACTGCGGAGGAAAAGATGTGCGGACAGGTTATCTATCCGGCGGCTTTGCTGGATACATCAAAAAAACTTGAAGAGGCAAAAGCATTTTTAGACTTTTTGCAGGGCGAAGAAGCTGCTGCTGTATTTTTAAAGTATGGCTTTACACCCGTGTAGCAGTGATAACTTGAAGTATAGAAGGAGAGAAAAGTATGGATTGGTTTCCGCTGCTGAATTCGCTGCGTATTGCCTTAATCAGTACAGTTTTGGTATTTTTTTCAGGGATTGCTGCGGCATACTGCATTTCCAAATTACCGCGACTTGTCAAAGGCTGTTTAGACGTAGCTCTAACCCTGCCCCTTGTACTGCCGCCTACGGTGATAGGCTTTCTGCTGCTGAAAATACTGGGTCCAAGGCGAATGGTTGGAAGCTGGCTTCTTGAGATGTTCGATGTCAAACTGACTATGCAGTGGTGGTCTGCTATCTTTGCAACTGCAGTAGTCGTTTTTCCGCTGATGTATAGAACGGCGCGAGGTGCATTTGAATCCTTCGATGAAAATTTGGCATATGCGGGCAGAACCTTAGGGCTGACGGATACGTATGTTTTTTGGCATATTCGTATGGCGGAATGCAGACAGGGAATTCTTGCAGGAACGGTTTTGACTTTTGCAAGAGGTCTTGGCGAATATGGAGCAACCAGTATGGTGTCAGGGTACATGCCGGGAAAAACCGCTACAATTTCAACGACAGTTTACCAACTGTGGCAGACCGGACAGGACGGGCTAGCGGGCAGGTGGGTACTTGTCAATTTGGGTATTTCCTTTATTGTACTTTTAGCTGTGAATCTGCTGGAAAGAAAGCAGGAAAGGGGAAAGAAAAGTGGCCGTAGAAGTAGATATTGAAAAGAGACTTGGGAATTTTCAGCTGTCAGTACAATTTCAGGCAGGTGAAGAAACGTTGGCAATATTAGGCTCTTCAGGGTGCGGAAAGACTATGACGCTGAAATGCATTGCAGGAATTGAAAAACCGGATTGTGGCCGGATTGTACTGAATCAAAAGGTGCTATTTGATTCGGCAAAGGGTATCGACTTGCCGCCGCAGCAGAGGCATACGGGGCTTTTGTTTCAGGATTATGCCTTGTTTTCCTCAATGACGGTACTGGAAAATATTATGGCAGGCGCTTATCGCAGAAAAAAATCCCTTCGGAAAAGCTTAGCTTTGGATATGATTGAACGAATGGGATTAAAGAATTTGATGAATCACTATCCTGCGCAGCTTTCCGGTGGACAAAGACAGCGAACTTCCCTCGCCCGAATGTTGCTTTCAGCTCCGGAAATACTGCTTTTGGACGAACCCTTTTCGGCGCTTGATTCTCATCTTCGTCAGAGGATGGAGCAGGAGATTAAGCTGCTTTTGAAAGACTTTGGAAAAACTGCCATTTTGGTTTCCCACGATATAGAGGAGAGTTATCGTATGGCAAGTCGTATTGCAGTTATGGGTGAAGGCGTTATAGAGAACATCGGAGAAAAGACAGAGCTTTATCGCAATCCCAAAACGAAAAAAGGCGCACAGCTTTTAGGCTGCAGAAATTTTTCTCGGGCAATATGTCAATCGGGCGGATGGGTATATGCGCAGGACTGGAATCTAAAGCTTTGGGCGAAGAAGGCGCAGGACAGAGCCGGCGCAGCCTGCTATGTTGGAATCAGAGAAGGGGATCTCAGACTGGCAAGACCAGAGGATCCAAGGGAAAATCGTTGCAAATGTACAGTAGAAGGGTATTTGGAAAATCCGGACTGCTTCATTCTTTTGCTTAGACCCCATGGGGCAAAAGCAGAAACGATTCTGCGCTGCCAGCTGCCTTTTGGACTAGATGGGATGCAGAAGAAGGACTGTACAGAGGTCGAGCTTTATTTGCCGCCTGCTGCCATCATGCTGCTGACAGAGTAAATAAGGAAGGAAAATGGAAAATGAAAAAAATCAGAGTAGAAGATGCCGTCGGACAAAGATTATGTCACGATATTACCGCCATGAGAGACGGATTTAAAGGTGCGGCATTTCGCCGCGGACATGTGATTTCTAAGAAGGATATAGAAGCTTTATTGGCAATCGGTAAGAAACATATTTTTATTTGGGAAGATAAGGCTGGGGAAATACATGAAGAGGAGGCGGCACAGCGCCTTGCTGCTATGGCATCGTTGCAGGATGCACATTACGAGGGACCATCTGAAGGAAAAATGGTATTGAAAGCAGATACCTCCGGAATGTTTCGGGTAAACCGCAGACTTCTTTCGGAAATAAATCGAATAGGTGACATTACTATAACGACTTTGCCGGATCATTATCCCGTTCAGAAAGGAGACAGACTGGCTTCTATGAGAATCATACCGCTGGTGACAACGGAAGAGCAAATTGAACAGGCAGAGAAACTATGTCAGAATGAAAACCTGTTGGCTCTTTTGCCCTATAAAAAGAAAAAGGTCGGTATTATCATCACCGGGTCGGAAATATATGAGGGACGAATTGCCGACAAATTTGAAATGGTAGCGAAAAAGAAGCTGACAGCTTTTCCTTGTGAAGTGCTTGGCGCAACAATTTGCGATGACAGACAGGAGCAGATTGTCAAAGCGGCGCAGTCATATTTGAATCAGGGTGCAGAACTTTTACTTTTCTCAGGCGGTATGTCGGTAGATCCTGATGATTTGACACCAGCGGCAATCAAAGCGTGTGGTGCTGAGATTATCACATATGGTGTGCCAAGTCAGCCGGGCAATATGACCTTGGTTTCTTATTTGGGCAAAGCTGCGCTGGTCGGCGTACCGGGAGCGGCTATCAGTCTGCCGGTTACAGTTTTAGACGTATTGCTGCCCCAGCTGTTTACTGATGTGAAAATAACAAAAGAAGATATGCTGGCCTTAGCAGAAGGGGGACTGTGTCAACTGTGCGAGGTTTGTCATTTTCCCAATTGTACATTTGGGAGGTACTGAGCGATGAAGAAAAAAACCTTTGCTGCTGTGATACCGGCGGCAGGACTGTCTTCACGTATGGGCAATTTTAAGCCTTTGATGCCTTTTGGAGAAACTACAGTATTGCAATCTATTCTGCATCTGCTCAAAGCAAAGCAGGTGACGGAAATTGCAGTGGTAACAGGATATCGGGCTGAAGAGATGAACTATGCTTTGCAGCAGGAAGATATTACTATTTTATATAACGGCGCATACAGGAAAAGTCATATGTTCGACTCCATCTGCATGGGATTTGACTATATGAAAGACAGGGCGGAGCACGTGATTCTGTGGCCGGTAGACATTCCCGCGGTGACAGAAGAAACCGTGGAGAAGCTCCTTTGCGCAGCGGAAAAAAGTGAAGGCGTCGTATATCCTGTGCATAACGGTATCAGCGGACATCCTGTGATTTTTTCGGAGGCTGCTTATGAGAAAATTCTTTCCCATGACGGACGGGAAGGGCTTTACGGGGCGTTAAAAAAAATCCAGGCTGTCACAGAGATAGCGGTGGAGGATCCCTTTGTACTTATGGACATGGATACGAAGGAAGATTATCGTCTTTTAGTGGAGAAGAAACAGGCTTGGGAGAGGGAAACGCTTATGGGAAGCAGGGTGACACCTTTTACCTTTACATGTCAGGTGTCTTTGCAGTATGGAGAGATATTTTTTGACGAAAAATTGGTTTACTTGCTGAATTTTGTGGATCGCTTAGGTTCATTAAAAAAAGCATGTGAGGAAATGGGCATTGCCTATAGCTACGGGTGGAAGCTTATTAAAAATGCAGAGCGACGAGCCGGATTTTCCATGCTTTGCAAAAATTCGGGCGGGATAGGAGGCGGAGGATCCACCTTAACGCCATCTTGCAGGCAGTTAATCGGTTCCTATGAGCTGTTTTGCAAACAGCTTAAAACTTGCGGTCAGGAAATATTTTCGGGCTGTTTTGACTGGTACAGACGTTAACAGGAGGTAGAAATGAAGCAGATTTGTCGATTTATTAAGGAAAACTTGGAGGAAGGAAAGGCGTGTACGCTGATTACGATTATCTCAAGCGAAGGCTCGGCGCCCAGAGGCGCAGGTACTAGTATGGCAGTCAGTCAAAGTGGACAGTGCTTTGGAACAATCGGCGGAGGAGCTGTGGAGCATAGGGTTTCCAAGATGGCGGCGGATGTGATGAAAAAAGGCCGCTCTAAAACGGATTTTTTCATGCTGCACCCCAATGATGTACAGGATTTGGGAATGATTTGCGGCGGCGATATCAGAGTATATTTGCAGTATATCGCACCATCAGATGAAAACTGCGCTCTTTATGAAACTATCTGCAAGGAGGCAGAAAGCAACCAAAACCGCTGGATTGTATTTGAGGTGGATGAAAGGCAGCACAGCACTGTCAGCGTCCTTTCAGAGACGGAAGTGGTAGCAGGGGCAAAGTCTGCAATTCAGTACTTAAACTGTTTGAGCACGGCGGCTGCAGCTTCTTGGAGGGAGACGGGAAGCTACTACATTCAGCCGCTGGCAGTGAAAGGAAAGGTCTACATTTTCGGAGGAGGTCATATTGCCAGAAAATTGGTGCCGCTGCTGAGCGGAATAGATTTTTCTTGTGTCGTATATGACAGCTTGGAGGAGTTTTCAGATCCGGCAGATTTTCCTTTGGCAAAAGAAGTTATTTGCGGATCCTTTGATTGTGTTAATGATCGTTTGCGGCTGGACGAAGCAGACTTTGCGGTGATTATGACCCGCGGTCATGCCTTTGATTATACGGTGCTGCGTCAAGTTTTGGAAAAGCACACAGCTTATACGGGGATGATCGGCAGTAGAAGCAAAGTGCAGACAACACGTACACGGCTTCTTGGTGATGGCTTTTCAGAAGCGGATATTGCAAGAATTCATTCGCCCATCGGTCTTTCCATCGGTGCACAGACACCGGCGGAAATTTCTGTCAGCATTGCAGCTGAGATGATTGCAGTGCGGGCTGCCCTAAGGAAAGGTGAAAAAACGGAGAATTAAAATGAGTGACAGAACTTTTTATTTGGTGCGCCATGGAGTTTCAATTTTACAGGAAAACGGTAGAGTCTGTCTGGGAAAAGGCAGCGACCCACCCTTAGCGCCTTCCGGATTTGAACAGGTTGAGAAACTGATGGAAACCTCCTTTTTTCGCAGAGTCAAAAGTGTAAAAGCAGTTTATTGCAGCCCGCTTCTAAGAAGCAAACAGACAGCTGTGGTATTAGCTGAAGGCACGCGAGAAATTCGAGTGGAAAGCGGGCTTTCTGAAATGGACATGGGGCTGTGGGAAGGTATGTATTTCAAACAGATTGAAAAGGAATTTCCGTTGCAGTATGCACTGCGGGGCTTGCACCCGTCAGTGCCACCGCCAGCAGGGGAAACCTTTGCAGAGGCAGCAAGCCGGATGGAGGAAACCCTTTTTCGAATGATGGAGGCACATCCCAAGGAGAAAAAATTCTTAGTTGTGGTACATACCGGCATTGCCAGCGCCTTTTTATGCCACATTGCTAATAAAGATTTTGACGAAAACAGAGGGTGCAGATTGACTCACTGTGGTCATGCAGTGGTAAAGTACAGGGATGGAGGCTTTGAGAAAAAATGAAAGATCAATTTGAACGAAATATAGACTATCTGCGCCTTTCAGTGACAGATCGATGTAATTTGCGGTGCAGATACTGTATGCCGCCTGAAGGAATCGACCCATGTGCGCATGGAGAGATTTTATCCCTTGAGGAAATTCTTCGTTTGGCCGGCTTGTTTGCAAAATGCGGCGTTCGCAAAATAAAGCTGACAGGCGGAGAACCTTTGGTGCGAAAAAATATCTCCCACCTCGTCAGAGGCCTTAAGGGGATTTCTGAAATCCAAGAAGTAACTCTGACAACCAACGGTCTGTTACTCAAGGAGCAGCTGCCGGACTTGTTAGATGCAGGAATTGACGGTATTAACATCAGTATAGATACGCTGAAGGAGGATTGCTATCGAACTCTCACAAGAGGAGGAGAATTAAAGCAGGTCATTGAGGCTCTGGACGCCTGTTGTAAACAAGAAAATCTTGCGGTCAAGGTCAATACAGTGACTTTGGCAGAATATAACCTGAATGAAATTGCATCGTTGGCAGCCCTGGCAAAGGACTATCCTATGGATGTGCGTTTTATTGAAATGATGCCTATGGGACCTGGAAAGAATTTTGCAGGATATACACAAGAGACGGTGCTGAAAGTATTGGAGGAGGTTTACGGCACCCCGCAGCTGACACTTGAGCAGCGGGGTAACGGTCCAGCAGTTTATTACAAGCTGGACGGATTCTGTGGAAGAATCGGCATGATTAGTCCAATGTCCCATAGTTTTTGTGAAGAATGTAATCGAATTCGATTGACTGCCGGAGGCTTCTTAAAACCCTGTTTGCATCATAGTATGGGGATTGATCTGCGAAAGCTTTTGCGGTCAAAGGCGACGGATACAGAGATTTTGTCGGCAATTACAGATGGAATTTTCAGCAAGCCCAGCCGGCATATGTTTTGCACATCAGATACAGGCAACAGTGAAACGCGCAGTATGTACCAGATAGGAGGATGACAATGATAGGAATTGTAAAAGCAGTGTGTACCAGTGAAAAAAAGGGGACTGTAAAGAAAAACGTGGGAAAGGCAGTTTTTTTGGAAAACCATGGTCTTGTAGGCGATGCTCATGCAGGAACGTGGCATAGGCAGGTTTCCCTTCTTTCCTGGGAAAAGATAGAGGCTTTTAAGGCGCTGGGAGTTTCAGTGGATGATGGGGATTTTGGTGAAAATTTGGTGGTAAGCGGCGTGGATTTTGCACGACTTCCCCTTGGCAGTATATTTCAGATTGGAGATGCGAAACTGGTCCTTACGCAAATCGGAAAAGAATGTCATCACGGATGCGCCATTGCACAGGCTGTCGGCAAATGTATTATGCCGACAGAAGGCGTATTTGCAAAGGTAATCAAGGGTGGAAAAGTAAAAGTCGGAGATAGGCTGGAAGTGATAACGGAGGATGAACATGAAGCTGACACACTTTGATGAAAAGGGTAATGCGCGGATGGTAGATGTGGCAGAAAAGGATGTAACAGAGCGGCGCGCTGTAGCAAGAGGCTGTATCAAGATGTCACAGCAGGCTTATGCTGCGGTGATAGAGGGTTGCGTTGCAAAGGGCGATGTGCTGACAGTTGCAACCACAGCGGGGATTATGGCGGCTAAAAAGACGTGGGAGCTGATTCCTATGTGTCATCTGCTGCCATTGGCAGGGCTTTCTGTGGACTGGATGCTGGATGATATCCATTGCATTATTACCTGTATCTGTACTGCGAAGTCCAGCGGAAAAACCGGCGTGGAAATGGAGGCACTAACGGGAGTCAGCGTGGCGCTGTTAACTGTCTACGACATGTGTAAAGCCATGGATAAATTCATGGAGATCGGAGAAATTCACCTTGAAGAAAAAGAAGGAGGCAAAAGCGGTCATGTCATTTTCAGAGAAAAAAAATTACATCAGTAATCAGACGTACAGAACGGCAGTAATGACCCTTAGCGATAAAGGCGCTAAAGGCGAGAGAAAAGATGAAAGCGGGCCTCTCATCATAAAGCTGCTGGAGGACGTTGAAGAAGACAGTTATCAGGTTGTTTGCAGTGTATTACTTCCCGATGAGCAGTCTGTAATCGAACAGACCCTGCGTAATCTCTGCGATGTAGAGAAGCTGGATTTAATTTTGACGACCGGAGGCACAGGTCTTTCACCTAGAGATGTAACACCGGAAGCAACCCTTGCAGTGGCAGAGCGAAATGTGCCGGGAATTGCAGAGTATATGCGCGCTAAATCTTTTGAAATTACGCCAAAAGCGATGCTTTCTCGCGGAGTCGCAGTCCTCCGTGGAAAGACGCTGATTATCAATCTGCCGGGAAGCCCTAAGGCGGTAAAAGAGCAGCTGGAATTTATTCTGCCGGCACTGCCTCACGGTCTTGATATTCTCCTTGGTAGAGATGGGGAATGTGGCGGTAGATGAATGTAATACCGTTATCCACATATATTGAAAAAGTAAAAAATAATGGTATAATAACCTTGGGACGAATAACTAGAAAAAGAACTGGCATAAAAAGTACAACGGACTGTTGCACAATAATACAGCAGACAAGGAGGCAGGTCATGTATCTGACCGTAGGAGAAATTTCAAAAGCCCTCGGTATATCTACAGAAGCGAACTGCTTCTTCTTGGAAAATTTCAGATTGGCTCTATGCCGGCGGAGTTCAGAAGACCGGGATGTTTTGAGGAAGCAAGCCATATGGTGTGGTATTTGCAGGAGTGTTTTGATTTTGATAAAGAGGACTGGGGCAGTGTATCTATGTCTTTTTACTATGATTTAAATGAGGAAGCGCCAAAGCTCAAGAGATATCTTTCCGTTGCAGGCATACAGAAGTTGAGCCCGTCCAATTTAAGTGAAAGTGCAATTTTGGAGCAGGAGGACTACTGCTTGATTACAGAGGTGCATTATAGCAGCCAGCCACTTGAACAGTGGGGATTTTAGCGCATGTAGATGTCGTTCCGGCGGGGAATCTAGCAGCTTGGCAGACGCCTCCTTTTGTTCTCGTACAAAAGGAAAGCAAACTGTACGGAAGAGGCACTTTGGACGATAAAGGCGCAATTATTGCTTCTCTTTACGCAATGAAAGCGATGAAAGACAGTGGAATGCCAGTGCATAAAAAAATTCAACTGATTTTGGGTACGCAGGAGGAAGGGGAGTGGTCGGACATAGATGCTTACGTGAAACAGTATCCTCTGGAGGTCATATCTGTCTGTATTCGGACACAGTTATCTTGACTTCTGCTTCCACACAAATTACCAATGCAGAGTATTTCCGTACTTCGGGACCGCTTGTAGCACTTCCCTTTGCTATTGCGACAGTTGGATTTATCGCGCTGGGCTTTGTGACGGCATAACAGAAACAATGAGAACAAATCACGTAAAACGCACGAAAACGTTTAATGATTTTCTGGAACTGACAAAGCTGACAGCTTTTTAGATTTTTGTCAGTTTTGTCTGTGTTTTTATCAAAAAAACCTGACAGGACTGACAATTATTTTTGATTCTGTCAGTACTGTCAGGTTTTCAGGCGTATTAAGACGGGGTCTTTACGATTTGCTGACAAAATCCTACACGCTGCTATCATTTTGTCAGTATTGATGGCTAATGATACTTTTTATAGAACAGGTTGGCAACTATTGTCAGCCTGTTGTTTTTATATTATAATGAACCATAGCATGTTAAAAAAGGAGATATGGCATGGCGGATTTAGCACTATACCTGTCGATGGCGGTAATTGGTTATTTCTTTGGGAGCAAACTGCGCAATCACGAGACTTTGATTCGATGGACTGGAAGACTGCAGACCTTTGCGATTATCATATTGATTTTTTCCATGGGCATGCGAATGGGTGCTAACCGAGAGGTGGTGGAGAATCTCAATTCAATTGGACTCTATGCACTGATTATGTCGATTTCCATCATTTTGTTTTCCATCATAACCATGACGGCAGTTCGTAAACTGATGAGGATTGACCGTTTTGGAAATCTTCAAAGTAAGGCAGACCGCGGCGGGATGGTGCAAGAAATGACGTCGGAAACGGAAATAAAAACCGAAGGAGACGCAGACGAAGCATCTTCGGACAACAAGATGAACTTCATGACTGCTATCATCGTTCTTTGTGTGGCGGGCGGACTGCTCTTTGGACATTTTTGTATACCACATATTTTTTCGGATATGGAAGTTTTTTCAAATCTAATTAACGTGATGATAAATGCAGGACTCTGCGTACTGCTGTTTTTTGTCGGCTTTGATATGGGCGTGGACGGTACAGCGATGCAGCATTTTAGACAGGTGGGCGTGCGTGTATTTCTCTTTCCAGTGGCAGTGATGGCAGGAACCCTGATTGGGGCGGTGGTCTGTGTGCCGATTCTTTCCGAAATCTCGCTGCAGGAAGCCCTTGCAGTGGGCGGCGGTTTTGGCTGGTATACCTTTGCACCGGGACTGATTATGGAAGCAGGACTTGTGACCGCAAGTGCTATTTGCTTTATGCACAACGTTATGCGGGAGTTTATATCAATTTTGATTGTACCGCTGGTGGCAAAAAAGATAGGATATCTGGAGGCAATGGCGGTGCCGGCATGTTCGTCTATGGATGTTTGCCTGCCGATTATCGAACGTTCCACGAGAAGCGACATTGCCATATATTCTTTTATCAGCGGGGTTGTGCAAAGCGCAGCAGTGCCGATTGTAGTGCCGCTGATTTTGAGACTAGGCTGAAGGAAAGGGACCAGCACGGGCAGAATGTTTGTACTCGGGCAAAAAATGTAAAAAAAGATTTTTAATTTTAGACTTGCCTATCGCCGCCAAAAATAGTATAATAGTTCCGTTATAGGCAAAAGACTGTTCACAGCTAATTATTTTCAAGTTAGTCAGGAGGTGAATTGGAATATGGCACAGGTAATCGTTAGAGAAAACGAGAGTTTGGAAAGCGCTCTGAAGAGATTCAAGAGATCATGCGCTAGAGACGGCGTTATGAGCGAACTCAGAAAGAGAGAGCATTACGAAAAACCAAGCGTAAAGAGAAAGAAAAAGTCTGAAGCTGCTAGAAAAAAGGCTAAGAAATACTAGTCATTTAGGATCGAGGTGATAGTAAATGACTTTAAAAGAACAATTAATGGCTGATTTTAAAGAGGCAATGAAAGCCCATGATGAAACAGCTAAGAGTACAATCAGTTTAGCTCGTGCTGCCATTAAGCAGTATGAGGTGGATAACAGAGAAGAACTGGACGACGCAGGCATTATTGCAATTTTATCCAAGCAGGTAAAAATGCGTAAGGATGCCCTCGCTGATTTTGAAAGAGCTGGAAGAGCAGATCTGGCAGAAGCATATAACGCGGAGATAGAAATTCTGAACAGATACTTACCGGAACAATTATCCAAGGAAAAAGTCATGGAGATTGTCAAGGAAACTGCAGACGCACTGGGAATTGAAGGCGGCAAGCAGAACATGGGTAAGCTGATGGGGCCTGTTATGGGCAAGGTCAAGGGTCTTGCGGACGGCTCCTTGGTAAAAGAAGTTGTGATGGAATTTCTGTCATAAAGCACAAAATACGAAAACAGGACAACCTGACAAAATGTCAGGTTGTTTTTTCTATTTGGAAGAGATAAATTTTTGCAACTTTAGCCGTTGGCAGCTTCTTAAAGAGATACTTGTCCGCAAGGCTGCGATATTGTAAAATAGAAATCAATTGACAAAGGAGGAGACGGAACATGAGGAAAGTGTTAAAGAAAGTGATTCAATTTGAAATTTTATACAAACTGTTTATCATTTGTCTGGCAAACCCGCTGATGAATGAGATTTATCAGACTTATGTAGCCTCCAGAGGTCTTAACTTTAACAAGGATATTATTGCAACTTTTTCCAGCGTAAATGGATTCCTCATCTTTACAGCATTATTTTTATGTGCTGGTATGTTGGTGTTTTACGAATATGCAGTAGTTATTCATATCGTAAAGTTATGCAGGGATGGAGAGGAATTTAAACTGCCACAGGTTCTCAAAGGCTCTGTTTGGAATTTTAACTCGCTGAAAGGCTGGAACCTGATTCTGTCGGCTTTCGTTTTTGTTTTAGTAATTCCTTTTACTAATATACTTTGGACCAGCACCATGGTACCTGTGGTTGAGATTCCGTGGTTTATTCAGGGAGAAATGATTCGAAGTTTTATTGGCATTGTCGGCGTACTGGCAATCTATGCTGCGCATTTTATTCTGTATTTGCTGACTATGTTTGTTCCGATTTATATGGTGATGGGACAGCAAACATTGCTTACAGCCGTAAGCAGTAATTTGAAGCTTTTGAAAAAGATGGCGTGGAAGTATAAGGTGACAGCAACAGGCGGGGCGATTTTTTACTTCTTTGCAACGCCGTATATTACGTGGATTACCAGTAGGAAACGATTGGAATATAAGGACTTCGATCTGGATTTTGCCAAGTATTTGGTACATACCCAGGGATTTTGGCTGGATTTTCTCATTTGGCTTGCCTTCACAGCGGTCTCCGTCATAGTTTTGGCAGGCAGTGTTTATCTGCTTGTTGTTGTTTGGGAGAATTATGAGGGTAGAGAGAGGAACCATTATCCGGTGTGGGAAAGTGATTGGGCTGTTGTATTGCAGATTTTAGGTCGCCACGGCAGAGCCTTTAGCGTAAAGATGAAAAAGAAACGGAATATGGTTTTGGCAGCTACAGTGTTTTTTGGCGTTGCAGTTTATGTTGCAGCAGGTGCATTATCACCTGTTACAGATGTTCACAGGCCTTGGATTATCGGACATCGGGGAAGCAGTGCAGGTATTGAAAATACGATGGAAGCGGTAAAGGGAGCTTCTGATTTGAACTGCGCATTTGCAGAAGTGGATGTGCAGTTAACGAAAGACGGTGTTCCGGTGCTGATTCACGACACTAATCTTTGGCGTCTTTCCGGGGAGCGGGTTAATGTGGCAGATTTGACTTTGAAAGAATTGCAGGCGCGAAAGATTCGAGATAGAAATCATCCGGGGGAGGAAGGACGGATTCCGACTTTGGAGGAAGCCATCCGGTTTGCAAAGAATGCGAAAAGTGGTATGGGTCTTCTCATTGAACTGAAACCGTCGGGCGGTAATGAGAAGGAACTGGCGGCGGCTGTTATTAAATTAGTGGAAAAATTTGATTTTGGTGATCGGACGATTTTTATGTCCTTATATTATGACTGCATTTATCCTATTACAACAGCACATCCTGAATGGTGGGTGGGATATTGCATCTTTGGCACTTCTGGAGATATTGATGACTCCATTTGGAAGTATGATATAGATTTTCTTGCACCGGAAGAAAATCAAATCAGTTATTCGCTGGTGTATCAGGCGAGAACTCACGGGTTGCCTGTATATGTCTGGACGGTATATGACTTTGAGAAAGCCAGACAGTATTTGCAGATGGGCGTTAGCGGGATTATTACTGACTATCCGGAACTGATGAGACCTGAAATGGAAAAATTTCTGAGAGGTAGCAGTGAAAAACAGTACCAATGGAGAGGGGAAAGTTATCCGAAATCGGGGGTATTTCTGCAACAATAAAAATGGGAGCCTCTTCCCTTTTCTTTTATTCCCAAATCTTTGTCATATGTGAGCTGTTGATGTCATATGCTTTTTTTATGAAACTGCTAAATGAGATTACATATGATTTTGATATAAGAGGACCGAAGATTACAGCTTCTGCGAAAACTGCCATCATCGAAAATGTGAAACAGGTGGTGCTAATAAGCGACACGCAGGTGACGGTAGATACGGGGCGTTTCTATGTAACGGTGACGGGCGACCGTTTTATCATCAGTGAAATTTGGGAAGGGCGAATGGAACTTGAGGGCGAAATCACAGGAATCGAATTTTATAAAACATCGGGTAAACGTTAAACTAGAGGGATTTAAGCCGGAGAGGATTCTCTCGCAGGCAGCAGCAAAGGGCATTCTGCTGCGTCAAGTCCGCTATAAAGACGAAACTGAAGTTTATTTTACAGTCAGCAAGGAAGGTCTGCGCACTTTAAAAAAACTGGCAGGGAGCAAATACAAAATCACGCAGATTGGTGAAGGCGGTACAGTCTGCCTTTTTAAAAAATTGAAGGCAGGAAAGATGATGATTGCAGGAATCTGCGTGTTTCTGTTATTTTTCTTTGCACAGACACTCTTTGTACGGGAAATTAATATTATTGGGTGTGAAACCATTACGGAAACCAGTATCAGGGAACTGATTGCAGAAGAGGGGCTTTACGAGGGAGCACTGCGCCGTTTTGACTGTGATGATATAGAGAAAAAACTATTTCAAAACTTTGATACTATCGTCTGGAGCAGGGTGGCTTATGAAGGCGGCTATGTAGAAGTGCAGATTTCGGAAAGTAAACAGGCACCAGCTGCCGCCGCAAATAGTAAAAAGCCCTGTGATATTGTCAGCGATCAAGACTGCTATATCGAGCGAATTTACACCTATAAAGGAAGGGCGCTTGTAGCCGAGAACGATTTTGTGAAAAAAGGAGATATTCTTATCGCAGGTACCGTGCCGATAGAGCATCCCTCCTATCCGGTGGAGGAGGACGCAAAACTGGAGCACTATACTCATGCAGACGGCAAAATTGTGGCAAGAGTACCGTACTATTTTTCCTTCTATATGGATGCCGGGGAGTCAAAAAAGCGGGCGGAAGCCCTTTTACGGGATTGGATAAAAGAAAATACACCTAAAAACGCTGAAATTTTAAATAAAGACTTTTACTTTGACGAAAAAAAAGGTAAAATTAGAGTGTATGGAACTGTAGAAACTCGCCAGAGAGTTGGCGTAGAAAAGGAGATTGTAATTGACAAAGGCAAGCGAGGAACTAAAGAGAATTCAGATAGAGGATGATATAGATCGGATTGAGCTTTTTGGCAATATGGATGCCAATTTGAATTTGATTCAGGATAACACAGGTGTTGAGATTTTCCAAAGAGATGATAGTCTTCTTCTTCGAGGAGAGGAAATCGGGCTGGCGGAGAATATCCTAAAGGAACTGATGGCGGTACAAAGAAGCGGAGAACACCTGGATGTTCAGAAAGTAAACTATATCATAGGTCTTGAGAAGCAGGGACTTTCTTATAGAGAAAATAATGTCAGCAAGGATATTATCTGCTTTACTAGCAAGGGAAAACCTCTGCGTCCAAAGACCATCGGACAGAAAGAGTATGTAAACAGCATTCGCAAGAAGGATATTGTGTTTGGAATTGGTCCTGCGGGAACGGGAAAGACTTATATTGCAGTTGCTATGGCGGTAAGTGCTTTTAAAAATAAGGAAGTTCAGAAAATCATTCTGGCAAGACCGGCAGTAGAGGCAGGAGAACGTCTAGGATTTTTGCCGGGAGATTTACAGGAAAAAGTGGATCCGTATTTAAGACCGCTTTACGATGCTCTTTATGATGTATTGGGCAGAGAAAATGCGCTGAGGCTCAAGGAAAAAGAAGCAATCGAAGTGGTGCCCCTGGCCTATATGAGAGGCAGAACTTTGGACAACGCTTTCATTATTTTGGACGAGGCGCAGAACACCACAAGGGAGCAGATGAAAATGTTTCTGACCAGAATGGGCTTTGGCTCTAAGGTCGTTGTGACTGGTGACGTGACCCAGATAGACTTGCCAAGAGGCAGGAAAAGCGGTCTGGTGGAAGCTGAGCGAGTGCTAAAGCATGTAAAGGACATCGACTTTTGTTATCTGAAAGATGTCGATGTAGTGCGTCACGAGTTAGTAAAGAAAATTATTAACGCTTATGATATCTATTATAAAAAACACCCGGAAGAAATACAGGAATAATTGAGGTTTACCAGATGAAAATATTTTTTGAAGAAGAACAGCAGGTCAGTAAGGAAATTTTAGAGACCATGGAAAAGGCGTTCGGACGCTGTCTTACTCTTTTAGGTATCGACGAAGGTCGCAGCGAAATCAGTGTTACCTTTGTAGGAGAAGAGGAGATTCGCTGCCTGAACAGGGATTACAGAAAGACGGACAAGGTTACTGACGTGCTCTCGTTCCCACAGTTTGATGACCTCGATGAGCTTCCGGAAGTTGGAGAAATTTGTCTGGGTGATGTGGTAATTTGTAAAGAACAGGCACAGCGTCAGGCAGAGGAATTTGGACATGCCTTTGAACGGGAAATCATTTATCTGTTTACACACAGTGTGCTGCATCTTCTGGGTTATGACCATATGAAGGAGGCAGACAAGAACGAAATGCGGGAGAAAGAAGAGCAGGTAATGGCGTATCTGGGAATCGGAAGATAAATTACCTTAGCAAAAAAGGAGATGAACATGGAAGATAGGGAGTTATTTCAAAAAGCACAATCAGTCCTAAAAAACGCCTATGTGCCTTTTTCGGGATTTCGGGTTGGCGCAGCGCTTTTAACAGCAGAGGGGAAAGTGTTTACTGGTGTCAATGTAGAAAATTCATCTTATGGCGGCACTATCTGCGCAGAGCGCACCGCTTGCGTGAAAGCGATTTCTGAAGGTGCTGCAGATTTCGTGACCATTGCCATCGCAGCAGAACAGGGGTGTGCGTTTCCCTGCGGTATTTGCAGACAGTTTCTCTATGAGTTTGCGCCGGCGCTGCGGGTGATTGTAGGAGAAGACGAGGAACATTTGAAAGAATATACATTGCAGGAATTATTGCCGGAAGGATTTAGAATATGATGAAATCAGGATTTATCGGTATTATCGGCCGTCCCAATGTGGGAAAATCGACACTTTTAAACAGCATATTAGGAGAGAAGGTTGCAATTACAACGGACAAGCCTCAGACGACCAGAAACAGCATTCGTGGTATTTATACCAGATTTGATGATGAGGCAGTGACCGGTACAGACGGTGTGCAGATGGTGTTCATCGATACGCCGGGCATACACAAGGCGAGAAACAAGCTGGGTGAGGCTATGACGGAAATGGCGGTCAACACTTATAAAGAAGTAGATGTGGTTCTATTCCTTGTTGACGGCAGCATGAAAAAAGGTCCGGGAGACAAGTATATTCTGGATATGATCAGAGATTTGGATACGCCCAAAATTCTGGTTATCAACAAAATTGATAAAATGGAACCGGAAGAATACAAAGAAATTTTTGACGAGTACGAAGAGACCGGCGTCTTTGACGCAATCTACGGTACTTCTGCCCTTGAGGGAAAAAATGTACCGCAGCTGCTTGCAAAGATTGAAACCTATTTGGAAGAGGGGCCGATGTTTTTCCCCGAAGACATGGTAACAGACCATCCGGAACGGTTTATTGTCAGCGAAATCATCAGAGAGAAGGTGCTCAATTACCTGGAAGAGGAAGTGCCGCACGGTGTTGCCATAGAAATTGAGTCCTATAAGGAAGAGCCGAACATTACTAGAATCGGCGCGGTAATTTACTGCGAAAGAAAATCCCATAAGGGTATTATCATCGGCAAGCAGGGCAAGAAACTGAAGGGTATCGGCAAAAGTGCCCGTCTTGAAATGGAAGCACTTCTTGGAACTAAAGTGTTTTTGCAGCTGTGGGTCAAAGTAAAAGAAAACTGGCGTGACAGCGACTTTGCACTGTCTAATTTTGGTTATAAGGAATAAGAGATGTACACAAGCACGGAGGGGATCGTCTTTCGGCAGATAAAAGCTGCTGGCGGCAGGCGAATGATTCTTTTATTTACAAAAAAATATGGAAAAATCAGTGCGGGCAGCAGTCTAAGCGAGAAAGGCAGGAATAAAGCTGCGCTGGCGCTGCGCCCGTTTACTTATGGAAATTATGAGTTATATAAGGGAAGAGAGTACTATAATCTTAACAGTGGAGAGGTAAGGCGCAGCTTTTTTAGAATCGGCGAAGATGTAGATAAATATATGGAATCCGCGTTTGTGCTGGAACTTACGGAAAAGATGATGCCGGAGGATTTGCCGCAGCCAAAACTTTTCAATCTTCTCGTGGAATTTCTAACTGCCATGGAGAAGCGGGAGAAGAAGCATCGGACACTGGTTTTGGCCTATGAAGTCAAGGCGATGGGCATTTTAGGCGTCTTTCCTGTTTTGGACTGCTGTGCCTGCTGCGGAGAGAAAGAGCAGTTGCAGTACTTTAGTGTTCGGGACGGCGGTATGGTTTGCGGAAAATGCAGAAATAACAGCAATGATACATTGATTTATGCGCCGAAATTTGATATAGTTAATATATTAAAGTTTTTTTCAAAAACGCCTATGAGCGGCTTTGAAAAAATTGCGCTTGCAGATAGTGTAGGCGAGCTGCTGCAGTGCATTTTACGCGAATATATGTCATATTATTTAGAGATTGGCACGTTAAACAGCGAGAATATGTTTAGAGGAGAATTTTAGGAGGTATCAACATGGAAATCACATTAGAAAAGATTGAACTGGTGAAAGACAGAACCGGCGTGACCTATAAGGAAGCCAAGGAAGCTCTTGAAGCCGCAGAGGGGAATGTGGTAGACGCGATTATTGCAATAGAGGAAACCATTGACCAGAAGCCGGCGGCAAAACTGGGAGAACAGAAGGAAGCATTGATTGCCAAGATGAAAGAGGCGGTGAAGAAAGGAAATATTTCTAAGATTTTAGTTACTCGTGACGGAGATACACTGGTGAATATTCCTCTGACTGTTGGGGTTTTAGGGACTGTTGTTGCACCATGGGGGATGATTGCAGGTATCGTTGCAGCATTTGGCTTCAAATGCAAGATTGAATTTGTAAAAGATGACGGCTCTGTTATTGATATTACAGAAAAGGCTGAAGACCTTTACGAAGATGCCAAAGAAAAAGGTTCCGATATCTATGGAGATATTAAAGAAAAGGCGCCTGGCGTTTATGAAGATATCAAAGAAAAAAGCGGCATTGCATTTGCAAAGGCAAAGGATGCAGCGATGGAAGCAAAAGATAAGCTGAAAAAAGACAAAGGCTATGATGATGAAGATGATTTTGACTGCTGCGTCAACATTTGCGATAAGGAATGCGAGGTTTGTGTAGAGCCTTGTGAAGAAAGATGTGATGACTGTCAGTATGATGAAATTCACGAAGAATTTCAGAAAGAAGACTAAAATATATAGTGAGAAAGGTCAGGAATTTAATACTAATGAGCAAAGAAGTTACTATGGAAAAAATCGTTGCACTGGCGAAAAACAGAGGTTTTGTGTTTCCGGGATCGGAGATTTACGGAGGACTTGCAAATACTTGGGATTACGGTCCTTTAGGTGTGGAATTTAAAAATAACGTCAAGAAAGCCTGGTGGAAAAAGTTTGTACAGGAATCGAAATACAATGTGGGCCTTGATGCTGCTATTTTGATGAATCCGAGAACGTGGGAAGCATCCGGTCATGTAGGCGGCTTTGCGGACCCGCTAATCGACTGTAAGGAATGTAAATCCAGATTCAGGGCTGACAAGTTGATTGAAGAGTACATGCAGGAAAACGGCATGGAAGTTCTTCCTGTTGACGGCTGGTCCAATGAAAAACTGGAAGGATATATTGCCGAAAAAGGGATTAAATGCCCAGATTGTGGAAAGAGTAATTTTACAGGCATCAGACAGTTTAACCTGATGTTTAAGACTTTTCAGGGAGTTACAGAAGATTCCAAGGCGGAGATTTACCTGAGGCCTGAAACAGCGCAGGGTATTTTCGTAAACTTTAAGAATGTACAGAGAACGGCAAGAAAGAAAATTCCGTTTGGTATCGCCCAGATTGGTAAATCCTTCCGTAACGAGATTACGCCGGGTAACTTTACATTCAGGACCAGAGAGTTTGAGCAGATGGAACTGGAATTCTTCTGTAAGCCGGGAACCGATTTGGAGTGGTTTGACTATTGGAAGCAATACTGCATTAACTTCCTCAAATCTCTGAATATGAATATGGAAAATATCAGAACCAGAGATCACGAGAAAGAAGAACTTTCTCACTACAGCAATGCAACCACTGACCTGGAATACTTATTCCCGTTTGGCTGGGGTGAACTTTGGGGGATTGCAGACAGAACTGACTTTGACCTGAGACAGCACAGTGAGTTCTCCGGACAGGAAATGAACTATGTAGATTCAGAAACGGGCGAAAAGTATATTCCGTACTGTATTGAGCCGTCTCTGGGTGCAGACAGAGTTGCACTGGCATTCCTCGTTGACGCATACTGTGAAGAAACTTTGACTGATGGAAACGGAAAGGAAGACACCAGAGTTGTGATGAAATTCCATCCGGCGCTTGCGCCATTTAAGGCTGCGGTACTTCCTCTTGCAAAGAAGCTGGCGCCGGTTGCCGAACCTGTTTATGAAGAACTTGCGAAGTATTTCAGCGTGGACTACGATGCAGCTGGATCTATCGGAAAGAGATACAGAAGAGAAGATGAAATTGGTACACCGTTCTGCATCTGTGTAGATTTTGATACGGAAGCTGACGGATGTGTGACCATTCGTGACAGAGATACAATGGAGCAGGTTAGACTGCCGATTGGGGAAGTAAAGGGATACATCGAAGAAAAGCTAATCTTTTAATCGGTGGAAGAAGGAGATTAGAGCATGAGCAAATTTGTATATGCGTTTAACGAAGGCTCAAAGGACCTCGTAGGTCTTCTCGGCGTAAAGGGGGCAAATCTGGCTGAAATGACCAGAATTGGACTGCCGGTACCTTTTGGATTTACTGTGACAACGCAGGCGTGCAATCAATATGTTGAACAGGATTGCACGATTGGCGAGGATATCGCTGCTGAAATATTTGTGAAGCTTGAGGAACTGGAAGAAGTCACCGGAAAAAGATTTGCTGATAAAGAGAATCCTTTGTTGGTGGCGGTTCGCCCTAGTGCAGCGTGTGCTGATGTTCAGACGCCGGATACTATCTTGAACCTTGGATTAAACGATGATATAGCAGAATGTTTGAGTCAGCAGACTGCAAATTCCGGATTTGCTTATGACTGTTACAGAAGACTGCAGCAGATGTATGAAGCGACAGTGGGATGCGGAAGTTTTCCGCAAAATCCAAAGGAGCAGCTCCTTGCTGCAATTTCCGCTATATTTTCTGCATGGCATAGCACAGATACACAGGGTGCAGGTATTGCAGTCTGCGTGCAGGCTATGGTGTTTGGAAATCTGGGAGAGGATTCCTGCACCGGAATTGCCCATTCCAGAAACCCAGAAAATGGTGAGAACTTGCTCTTAGGAGAATTCTTGCAAAACGCGCAGGGAAAACTGAAGGCGGCAGAATCGGGGCGATGTGCAGTAAAATCTTTGAAAGAAATGCCAATGATTTTCCCTGCTGCTTATGAAGAACTTATGCGGATTTCTGCGGTATTGGAAAAGTATTTTTTGGACATGCAGGACATGGAATTTGTCGTTGAGCGCGGCAAGCTATGCATGGTGCAGACTGGCGCTGCGAAGCGAACTGCGGAAGCGGCAGTAAAAGCGGCGGCAGATATGGCTAGCGAAGGACTGATTACCAAGGAAACGGCGGTTTTGAGAATTGATCCAAGCAGGACCTCCTGCTTAAACGGTGGCTGTGCTGAAGAATTGGAAAAAATTCTGTCTTGGGCTGACGAAATTAGGACACTGAAAATCAGAGCCAATGTGGACAGACTGGAGGAACTGCAGACAGCAGCAGCCCTTGGTGCAGAAGGAATTGGACTTTGCCGAACGGAGCAGATTCTTCTTAAAAGAGAAAATTTGCCAATAATCTGTCAGGCGATGATGGCAGATAGTCAGCAGCAAAGAGCCCATGCTCTGGAAAAACTGTTTCAGTATCAAAAAGAGTGTTTTAAGACAATCTATGAAGTGATGGAGGATAGACCTGTCGCCATTCGGCTGCTGGATGCGCCTCTTTCTGCGTACCTGCCTCATACAGAGGAGGATATTAGATGGGTTTCAGCATGTACAGGCATTTCCTGTACGCAGATTGAAGAAACATATAAGCGGCTTCAGGAAATGAATCCTATGTTGGGGCATAGAGGCTGCAGGCTGGCTGTTACTTATCCGGAAATGGCGGAAATGCAGACTCGTGCTATTATGGAAGCCGCTATCGAGGTGCAGCAGCAAAAAGGTATTGAAATTTTACCAGAGATTATGGTGCCGCTCATTGGAATTGATAAAGAGATGGAATTTGTTAAGGAAATCGTGGTCAGAACGGCACAGCAGTGCAGCGAAAAGAGTGGCTGTGAAGTGCGCTTTTATGTGGGCACTATGATTGAAGTACCCAGAGCAGCACTGATTGCGGATAAAGTAGCGAAAGAGGTGGATTTTTTCTCCTTTGGTGCCAGCGATTTGACGCAAATGACCTTTGGATTTTCTAGAAACGACACGGAACTAATGATTGCAGAATATATCCGAAAAGGAATTTTAACGGAGGACCCGTTTCAGACCATCGACAGAGACGGAATTGGAAGCCTGATGGATACAGCTGTTAAGGCAGGCAGACAGGTGAAGCCAACCTTAAAAATCGGGCTTTGCGGTGAACACGGGGGAGATCCTGCCAGCATTGCGTTCTGTCACCAGCTTGGACTGAACTATGTGTCCTGCAGACCGCAGCTTTTATCTGCTGCAAGAATTGCGGCAGCGCAGGCGGTGCTAAACGATAAGTAATAGCAAGATAATAGGCGGACCTCCTGTGGATTTTGCAGCGAGGTCTGTTTTGTAAAAGGTAGCTTCAGAAATTGACAAAATTTTGTCAAAAATTCTGAAAGAGTATTTACATTGGCGCAAAAATATTATATAATTTAATAAAGTAGGAGTAATTGAGATTTAAATGATGAGTTTTTGGGGAACACATACTGGCAATTTAATGATGACAATGCTGATTTCCATGGTTCCCGTTCTCGAACTGCGAGGAGCAATCCCCGCAGGTGTAGCAGCGGGACTTTCTGTAAAAGAAGCGCTTGTCGTTTCGATTATAGGTAATCTGCTGCCAGTACCGATTATTATTCTCTTTGTCAGAAAAGTTTTTGACTGGATGAGAAAAAAAAGCGAGAGACTGGATTTTCTTGTGTGCCGCTTTGAAGAGAAAGCGAAGAAACAGTCTGTCATGATTGATAAATACGAATGGTTTGGTCTAGTGCTTTTAGTAGCAGTGCCACTTCCAGGCACCGGCGCTTGGACCGGCGCACTGGTAGCAGCTATGTTGAATATGCGACTGAAGAGAGCACTGCCGGCTGTCTTTATCGGCGTAGTAATTGCCGGAATTGTTGTCTCTTATATCACATACGGGGCAAGTATGCTGATTTAAGAATATAGAAAGTAAGCCTTTGATTAAGAAAGAAACGCAAGGAGGAGGTAAGATTGTTGACGATTTTAGGACTGACAGTTAGCATGTCGGTATTCTGGCTTGTTGCGACGATTGTCTTTGTCGTAGTAGAGGGCTTGACTATGGGACTGACCACCATCTGGTTTGCAGGCGGCGCAGTGATTGCACTTGCGGCTTCGCTTTTAGGTGCAGGCATTGCTGTGCAGGTAGTACTTTTCTTTGTTGTATCCGTTGTTCTGCTGGTTTCAACGAGGAAACTCTTCGTCAAGAAGCTGCAAACCGGTGTAGAGAAGACCAATGTTGATGCACTGATTGGAAAAGAAGCCGTTGTTATTTCAGCGATTAAACCTTTTGAACCGGGTATCATCAAGCTTTCTGGTCAGGATTGGACTGCAGTCAGCCAGAACAGCGAGGATTCTCTGGATGAAGGAAGCAAGGTTAAAGTGATTAGGATAGAAGGGGTCAAAGCAGTTGTAGCCCCTTGGATTCAGTAAGGAGATTAATATGGAAGCTATTATTAATGTAATTATTATCGCAATCGTGATTGTTATTCTGATTTCTCTGGTTGTAACCAATATCAGAATCGTGCCGCAGGCAAGAGCCTATGTCATCGAAAGGCTGGGTGCATATAAAGGAACCTGGCAGGTGGGTCTCCACTTCAAAATTCCTCTCATCGATAAAATTTCAAGAAAAGTATCTTTGAAGGAAAAAGTCATCGATTTTCCGCCTCAGCCGGTCATCACCAAGGATAACGTAACCATGGAAATTGATACAGTTGTATATTTCCAGATTACTGATCCGAAGCTCTATACTTACGGTGTAGAAAGCCCGATGGACGCTATCGAAAATCTGACAGCAACAACCCTTCGAAATATCATCGGTGAGCTGGAGCTGGACGAATCCCTGACAAGCCGTGAGCACATCAACACTAAAATTAGAATGGTGCTGGATGAGGCGACTGACCCATGGGGTATAAAAATCAACCGTGTAGAAGTAAAGAACATTACACCGCCGAGAGATATTCAGATGGCTATGGAAAAACAGATGCGTGCGGAACGTGAAAGAAGAGAGGCAATCCTCAGAGCTGAAGGTGAAAAGAAATCCGCAGTGCTGATTGCAGAGGGTAATAAAGAGGCTATGATTCTGGAAGCACAGGCAAGCAAAGAGTCTAAAATTTTGGAAGCTGAGGCCAGAAAGGAAGCTGCAATCAGAGAAGCAGAAGGTGAAGCAGAAGCCATCAGAATGGTACAGCAGGCGACCGCTGACGGTATTAGGATGTTGGTAGAATCTCAGCCGAATAAAGAGGTTATTGCACTGCAGAGTCTGAACTCCTTTGAGAAGGCAGCAGACGGGCAGGCGACCAAGATTATCATTCCGTCCGAAATTTCTGGTCTTGCAGGCCTTGCAACTTCTCTGAAGGAATTGGTAAAAGAAGACTAATCGGATCTGACTAATTGATAAGTAAATAATGTAACGCAGGAATTTTAGATAGTTCCTGCGTTATTTTTTCTGAGAAAGGTATGCGCCTAAAGATTATACCAATTTTTCTGTCAGTCGTGCGTGCAGCGATTCAGCTGATGTGTTACAATAAAGGCAATATGAAAGAAAGAAGGAACTCGCCATGATCGGAATTGGAATTGATACTGGGGGAACCTGCACCGATGCAGTGGTATTCGATACCAGGAGCCATCAGGTGCTTTCTCAGAGTAAGACACTGACAACGAAGCGGGATTTAAAGGCTGGTATTCTAACGGCGCTGAAAGGACTGGAGAAAGAAGCTGTTTCCAGGGCACAGTATATTTCTTTGTCTACGACTTTGGCGACCAATGCCTGTGTAGAGCATAAGGGAGGCAGAGCTAAGCTGGTGTTGATCGGTGTAAATCCTGTGCAGATTGAAAAGACCAGGGAGGCTTACGGACTGCCGCCTCTTTCTGAAATCTATTTTATGGCAGGGGATGCGAAGAAGGATGACAGTCCGGAAAACACACCGGACTGGGGAAAACTAAAAGCGGATTTACAAAGTCAGTTTGCAGAGTATGACAGCGCAGCTATTGTGCAGGTCAATCCCAAATACGATGATGGAGCCTACGAGATAGAAGCGGCGCGTATCATCGGCGAAAGTCTGGGAATCCCCTGTGTGAGAGGATATGAGCTTTATCAGGAACTGAACGTGCTTCGCAGAGGTGCGACAGCTTTGCTCAATGCAAGATTGCTTCCGGTAATGGAGGAATTTTTCGCTTCCATCGATGCATCGCTGGCAGAGATGAATTTGCATCTGCCTATCGTCATCGTCAGGAGTGACGGTACCATTATGAGCAAGGAGTTTGCTGCACAGAGGCCGGTAGAAACCTTGCTTTGCGGTCCAGCTGCCAGTATTATCGGTGCTATGGAGCTTTCCAGCTATGAGGACGCATTGATTGTAGACATCGGCGGAACTACCAGCGATGTAGCATTTGTCAAAAATGGTGTGCCCGTTTCTACAGAGGGAGGCATTACGATTGGCGAGTGGAAAACAATGGTAAAGGGCGTTTCTATTGATACTTTCGCGCTTGGCGGCGACAGTGCGGTCAAGTATAAGGGACGGAATCTTTACCTGGAAAAACGCCGCTATATTCCGCTCTGTATGCTGGCAAGTCAGTATCCGGAAGTGATAAAAAAGCTGAAAACGCTGGTACATATGGATCAGCCTTTCAGCTATCCGGCTCATGAGTTTTTCGTGTTGATGGGAATGCCGGAGAATCTAGCTAGATATACGATCGCAGAACAGCGTTTTATTAAGGCGCTGGCTTTAGGACCGTTGATTTTTAAGGACGCTGCAGATGCGGCAAGAATCAGTCCGCATGTTTTGCATATGAAGCGTCTTGAGGACGAAGGGATTGTTATGCGTGCGGGGATGACACCCACTGATGCAATGCACGTGTTTGGCGACTATACGGAGTTTGACTGCGAAGCCAGCAGGCTGGGTGCGGCATACCTTTCTAGCGTAACAAAGCTACCTGCTGAGGAGGTTTGCAAGGAGATTTACAATCTGACAAAGTCCAGATTATACAGTAATCTGGTGCGGATTCTGATGAAATATAAGACGGGAAAAGATCTTACGGAAGAGGAAACAGAGCAGTTGGAAAAGCTGACGACAATGATTTTTTCAGATCAAGTTTCTGGAAGTGGATCCTGCCTGATTCCATCATTTGTGACACCGTCCAGGCTCATTGGAATCGGTGCCCCGACAAAGATTTTTATGGAAGATGTGGCAAGGCTTCTTGGCACTGAGGCAGATTTCCCGGAAGCAGGCAAGGTTGCAAACGCTATCGGTGCGGCTATGGGGAATATCAGCACAGAAAGTACGATTATCATCGAACCGTACAAAGGCATCAAGAGTTCCTATTTGACCTACGTGATTACCGGCGGTGAGAAAACTTTCTCTATTCCTGAATATAGCGAAGCAGTAGAGGCAGCAAAGCGACTGGCAAAACAGGCGGCAGAGAAGCGCGCAAGGCAGCAGGGAGCCTTAGGAGCCATTGAAGTGGAGCTCACGGTTAAAGAAAATACTTATCAGAGAAATAAATATGCACATCCGGAACTTTTGGATACGAAGGTTACCGCCAAAGCTCTTTGGGAGCGGGAATAAATAAAAACTGCGAGAAAAACGCTGTGGCCTGTGGGCTACAGCGTTTTTACTTCTATTATAGTCAGCGTATCATCTGCTACCTGAAACCGCACATCAAAACCTGCGAAATGGATTCCGTAAATCCGCTGCGTGTCGCTTTGGTATGCGGGGCGTGGATCCTGTGAGAGCACTTCTAAAAGTCCTTTTTGCAGTTTCTCTGGAATCGCAGAACGCAGCGGTGCGGGAAAATTCACCTTTAGCTGATAATTTCTGGTTTCTTCCTGAAAGCCGCAGACGGCATCCGAATGGCAGTCTGTTGTGATATACGGTTTTATGTCATAAATCGGTGTGCGATCCATTAAATCTGCGCCGGAAACGATAATCACTGGACCCAGTTTCGGATCCTGCTTGATTTCTTCTATGCGAACTGATGAGAGAGCAAGACCGTTGGGTCTGAAGGAAGAGCGGGTTGCAAAGACCCCAACTCGTTTGTTTCCTCCAAGGCGCGGCGGGCGCACCGTAGGCGACCAGTTTTTTTCGGTAATCTGAGGGTTTTCTGAAAATCCCCAGATAAGCCAGATGTGTGAAAAGCCTTCCAGACCTCGAAGAGAATCCATGCTGCGGTAGGGCTTTTCAAAGATAATCCTGGATTCTATGCCCTGGGCAAGGCCGCTCTGACGGGGAATCCCGAATTTATCAGGAAATACGCTCTCCATGTGAGCGATAGGCGAAATCAGCAGATTCATTTATCTGTCTTCCCAGGCTTTTTTTACAGCGGCAGCGAGAGCATTGGCAGCATCTTTGTTAAATACGGTCGGCAGAATATTTTCTGGGCAAAGTTCGTCTGCAGGAATGCTGTCAGCCAGTGCATAAACTGCAGCGATGAGCATGTCCTCGGTGATGGTTGTAGCCTTTGCATCGAGAGCGCCGCGGAACAGCGAAGGGAATACCAATACATTGTTAATCTGGTTTGGATAGTCGGAACGACCTGTACCGACTACTGCAGCACCGGCAGCCTTTGCATCATCCGGGAAAATTTCTGGAACAGGATTTGCCATAGCGAAGATGATTGGATTTTTTGCCATGGTTTTTACCATATCAGAAGAGAGGACGCCTGGTGCGGAAACACCGATGAATACATCAGCATCAACAACAGCTTCTTTTAGACTGCCCTCTATATTGTCAGGATTGGTGAAGTCAAGAAGTTCTTTCTTGGCGCTGCTCAGCTGTCTGTGAGCGGAAACAATGCCTTTGCTGTCGCAAATTAAGATATCTCGGCACCCTAGATTATATGCCATTTGAGCGATTGCGCTGCCTGCTGCACCAGCGCCATTAATGACAATTTTGCAGTTCTCCATGGCGCGACCTGTGATACGCAGCGCATTGATCAGAGCAGCACAGGTAACGATGGCGGTACCGTGCTGATCATCGTGAAATACCGGGATATTCAGTTCCTTTTTCAGTCGTCTTTCTACCTCGAAGCAGGCAGGAGCAGCGATATCTTCCAGATTGATACCGCCAAAGCCAGGGGCAATATTCTTGACAGTTGCAATAATTTCTTCAGGATCTTGTGATGCCAGGCAAATTGGGAAGGCATCTATACCTGCAAAATGTTTAAAGAGAATTGCTTTTCCCTCCATAACCGGCATGCCGGCAAGGGCACCGATATTGCCAAGTCCCAAAATGGCAGAACCGTCAGTTACGATGGCAACCAGCCTATCTCTCGATGTGTATTTTGAAGCAGCTTCTGGGTCATCTTTAATAGCAAGACAAGGCGTTGCAACTCCAGGCGTATAGTAGACCGCTAGATCTTCTGCCTCTTTCAGTTCTACTCGAGAGGTAATTTCAATTTTGCCGCCAGCCTTTTCATGACGTTCCAGTGCTAATTTTCCGTAATCCATGTGAATCAGTCCTTTCCTTATATGTAGCTTATAAAATGGGGATGTAAAACCATTATTATTAAATCTTCTGTCCAAATACTTTGGCGTTACCAGTATACAATAAATAGCATGGAAAATCAAATCTCATAGAGTTTTTTTTATATTTTCTTCCAGCAGGTAGTTTTACCGTTTAATCCTTAATGCTGTGATTAAAAGTTTACACTTTCCTTTTTATGGAAGATTTGGTATACTATTTATAAATTGCGGATATGCTATGTGATTTATAAAGATAATAAAAATGGAAGGGATGTTATAATAAGAAATGACAAGAGAATATGCCTATGCAGGAATCACAATTTTTCTGTGGGGGTCATCTTTTGCAGTCATAGGACTAATGGTAAAGGAACTGCATCCTATGGTTATGCTCTTTTTCAATAGTTTGGTCGCTTTTTTGTTTTTATTTGCTTTAAATACTGCTCAGGGAAAGTTGAAAAAAGGTCGTAGCGGAATTAAAAAGAAGGAGCTGCACGTTCTAGTGTTGCTGAACTGCTACCCGTCAAGTAGACAATTAAAAAAATAAAATTTTCTGACCAGTCGGAAGTGTTTTCCGACTGGTATTTTTATGCGGCCTGCAGATATAACCGATGTTTTTCCATTGGGGTTAAAACTCCCAGGTTTCTCTGCAAACGCTTGTTGTTGTAGTACTCAATATAGTTTTCTATCATTCCCACCAGACTCTCTCTATTAGTAAATTTTCTCCCATAATACCGCTCACGTTTCAAAATGCCCCAGAATCCTTCCATTGGACCATTATCAATACACTTTGCCACTCTGGACATACTTTGCTTCATTCCCGCCGCTTCCAGTTTTGCATGGAAGACTCGATTCGTATATTGAAATCCTCTGTCACTGTGAAACAGTGGGTGGGTACTAGGATTTTTGCTTACCGCCTCATTAAAGGTGTCAAAAACTAAAGCATTGTTATTGGAATCACTGATGACATAGGCTACAATGCGCCGGTCATACAGATCTAAGATTGCGCTGAGATACACTTTCTTTTTTGTAATTCCTTCATAGTATTTAAATTCTGTAACATCAGTCAGCCATTTTTGATTTGGCATTTCTGCCTTGAACTGCCTGTTCAAAAGGTTTTCTGCAATATATTGTGGGTTCTTTGCCTGTCTGGTGCCGCCTTGATTCGTATACTTGATGGTTGACTTGATATTCAGCTTGCGGCAGATTCGCAGGACTCGCTTATCGTTTACATCAATCCGGTGGTAACGCTGAAGCTCATCTCTGATTCTTCGATATCCTTTGTCGGGACTTTCCGTATGGATTTGTTCTATCGTTTCCGCAATCTGCCTGTTTCGTAGTTCCTCTTTTGGTATCTGTCTGTTCAGCCACTTGTATTATCCTGCATGGGATACCTGACCAATTTCGCATAATGCTCTTACCGGATAATGATGGGCTTTGTGTTCTTCTTCGATTGCCTGATATATGGTCTGGTGCCGCACCAGGCTTAGCCCCGCCTCCTCTCTATTTCCTCGAGTTTTTTTAAGAATGATATCTCCATTTCAGCACGCTTCTTCTCTGCTCTTAAAAGCCGGTTTTCTGCACGCAGCTTTTCCAGTTCGCTTAGTTCATCTTCGGATTTGCGATGACCGCGACCATCCCGAAGTCCTTCTACGCCCCGCTCTTCATATTTGATGATGTAGCTGCGAGCCTGCTGATAGGATATTTTGTACTTTTCAGCGGTTTGTGCATAATTTCGCTTGTGCGCAATACAATACTGCACGATTTCAATGCGTTCATCAAATGTTGTTTTTCGTCCTTTTGTCATGATGACAAAGCCTCCTGTTCCGGGTAACTTTAGAATCCCACCACTATTATACAGCTTTATCCACTTTTGGAGTTTACTTTTTGAACGAATCTCATATTTTTTACAGATATCATCCTGTGAACCTTTCCCAGACAGATAATCCTCAACTGCCCGCTGTTTAAGTTCCTTGGAATATTTTTTATATCCTTTTGTTAAAAATGCTGCAGTACCCATCGCCTCATAGTTACGAATCCATTGTTGAATAGAGCTCTGCGCAACCCCATACATTTTAGCCAGCTGTCTTTGACTTGATTTGCCATCAAGATAGATTCTTACGGCTGTAATTTTCTCTTCTGCTGATATTTTTCTAGACATACTAATGCTCCCTTCCAGATAACAAGTTTTTATTTTTTCACTTGTCTACCTAGAAGGGAGCATATCATGCTGGGACTGATGACCTTTTTCTATAATGCGATGATTAACAGCAGTCTCGGATACTTAAAAGCGCAGCAGTCCAGTGTCATTAATTATTTATGGCCGTTTTTTCTGGTGATTTTTTCCTGTATCCTTTTAAAGGAGAAAATGACTGTTTGGAAAGGGCTGGCACTTTTAATTTCTTTCCTTGGTGTAGCTATCGTAGTGACAGAAGGAAATCTTGATAATTTGAGTGGTATCAGTCTTCCCGGGGTATGCCTTGCTGGTGGAGCAGCAGTATGTTATGGTCTGTTCTGCGTGATAAATAAAGGCGTTTCCGCCGATAATTTTGTAGGAATGATGTTGTATTATTTGATTTCTACCGTTGCATCGCTGATTGCATTACTGACACAGCAAATCGAAATTCCGGTGCTAACACTGCCGCAGTGGGGCGGTGTCTTATGGACAGGGGTGTTGGTTTACGGACTGAGCTATGCCCTTTGGGCAAAAGCCTTACAGACCGGAAACATAGCGATTATTTCCAATTTGGCGTATATTACTCCGGTGGCTTCCCTTGTTTGGATTTACTTCCTCATGGGAGAGAAAATCGAACTGTTTGCAATCGCAGGATTGTTGTTTATTTTAATTGGTATCGCAGTGCAAATCTTCGGGGAGTATAAAAAACTTCCGGGCAAAGTGCGTGCGACTGAATGACTTGCACCATTTTCCTTATAAATAGCTTGTATGGTGCGCTTTTCAGCAGGTTACTGCTGCCACCTGCACCATTTTTCGAAGAAACACAGTCAATGGTGCGGGATTTGTTGTACGCCACTTAAATTCATGTATTTAAAGGAATATAAAGGAAAAAGCTGGAAATTTTATTTTCCAGCTTTTTCTAATTTATAGCCTTTGTACTATTTTACTTGCCTATTTTCGCACCATTGTCCTCATTTTAGAACCATTTGGTGCAGGAAACAAAATAAGTCTGCTGATTTTTGCACCATAGGCTTCATATTTGGACTGAATGGTGCAGGAAACTTACAGTTCTACCGAAGGCAGGCTGTCGAATCCGATTTGCAAATCTTCATCGGTCGGCACGTAGTCATTCATGGTACCGTCATTGAACTGCTCGTATGCTTTCAGGTCAAAGTAGCCGGTTCCAGTCAGACCAAAGAGAATGGTCTTTTCTTCACCTGTTTCCTTGCAGCGGAGCGCTTCGTCGATAGCAGCTTTGATAGCGTGGCTGCTTTCCGGTGCAGGCAGAATGCCTTCCACTCTGGCAAAATCGCTTGCAGCTTTGAAGACTTCGGTTTGTTCGTAGCTTCTTGCTTCCATCATGCCCTGATCATAAAGTTCAGAAAGAATTGGACTCATGCCGTGGTATCTAAGACCGCCTGCATGGTTTGGAGAAGGAATAAAGCCACTGCCCAGGGTATACATTTTAGCCATCGGCGTTACTTTTCCAGTGTCGCAGAAGTCATAAGCGTATTTACCTCTGGTCAGACTCGGGCAGGAGGCAGGCTCTACTGCGATGAATCTGTAGTCTTTTTCTCCGCGGAGCTTTTCACCCATGAATGGGGAAATCAGTCCGCCCAGATTGGAGCCGCCGCCGGCGCAGCCGATGATAATATCAGGGAAAATTCCATATTTGTCCATGGCAGCCTTTGCTTCCAGACCGATGACACTCTGATGAAGGACAACCTGAGAAAGTACGCTTCCCAGCACATATCTGTATCCATCTTTCGATAAAGCTGCTTCAACAGCTTCAGAAATAGCGCAGCCCAGACTTCCTGTAGTTCCCGGATGCTCTGCAAGGATTTTCTTGCCGATTTCAGTTGTATTGGAAGGGGAGGCAGTTACGTTAGCGCCGTAGGTTCTCATCACTTCTCGTCTGAACGGTTTCTGTTCGTAGGATACCTTTACCATGTATACGTTACAGTCAAGACCGAGATAAGCGCATGCCATGGAAAGGGCAGTACCCCATTGACCGGCACCGGTTTCTGTGGTGACGCCTTTTAGACCTTGTTTCTTAGCATAGTATGCCTGGGTAATTGCGGAGTTCAGCTTATGACTGCCGCTGGTATTGTTTCCCTCGAATTTATAATAAATCTTTGCCGGGGTTTGCAGCTTTTCTTCGAGGCAGTAAGCGCGAACCAGCGGGGAAGGACGATACATCTTGTAGAAGTCCTGAATTTCCTGCGGAATATCGAAGTAAGGGGTATCGTTGTCTAGCTCCTGCTTTACAAGCTCTTCGCAGAATACCGGCGTCAGGTCAGCTTCAGTTACAGGCTGCAGCGTTGCAGGATTCAGCATTGGCGCAGGCTTTTTCTTCATATCTGCCCGAACGTTGTAATACTGCGTTGGCATCTCGTTTTCTTCCAGATAAATTTTGTAAGGGATTTTCTTTTCGTTGTTCATGTCTTCTTTCTCCTTTCAATTGTGCGCGGGAGAGGGGTGTATTTTAGCTCAAAAAGCAGAAAACTCCTGTCCCAGACGATATCTGCTGGGACAAGAGTATAAATTTCTCTTGCGGTGCCACCCGGCTTGACGATAGGATTACCCTGTCATCCACTCTGCGCATACTATCATATGCCGACTTTGGTTACGAAGCGTCCTTCTCCGTCGCCCCTACTGCGGTATCGTGAAAAAGATAGCCGGTTCGGTTTGCCCTCAGGAGTCCATTCGGTTCTGTCTTTGCCTGCTGTAATCTCACCATCTACAGCTCTCTCAAAGGTAAGTCTCAAAACTTACTACTCTCCATCAAAGGTTTAGCTCATATTTAATTCTTCCCTATCATAACACCGGAATTGGTAGTTGTCAATAAGTTTTTGTGAAAAAAACAAAATTATTTTTCTGAATATGTGAAAGTTACACAAATTCGGAGAACTTGTAAAGGTGATGTACAAAACAATATAAATAAAATACAAAATTAAATAAAGTAATTGTTGACTTCTAGTTATGAATATAGTAACATTGAATAAACGGTGGATGGTTTTAAGGAAATAGGATTTAAAAGGAGGTTAACCATGTATAAAGGATTTGAAAAGAAATCAAACAGGATGGTAACATGTGTTTGTATCGCTACATTGGTGATACTGCAATTAGGACTATGTTTTGATAAGAACACAGTTTATGCAGAGGAAGAGAAGGAATCATACATTGTTATTACAAACGAGGGTAGTAATATTGAGCAATTAAAAAAAGACTACAATGTGATAGCTGAAAATGGAGATGCACTAACTGTTGAAATTTCTGATTCTGAAGCAGCTCGTATAGAAACAGATAAGGACATTATCTGCGTGGAAAAGGATTTTACCATAGACACTGAAGTTGAAACTGGTGAGGATATGGTTAAACCACTTAGTGAGATATGGAATCAAGATGCACTGAACATGGAAGACTCACCTTCCGACCAAATTGTAAAAGTAGCAGTGATTGATTCTGGTATTGATGTAACAGATAATATCTCAGTGAAGGAGAGAAAAAATTTCATAAAAGAAACTCCAGTAACAACACCTTTGTATGAGGATTTTACAGGTCACGGTACCAGTGTAGCGAGCATGCTTGCGGGCAGTGGAACTGGTAGTGACGTAATAGGTACAGGCGGTAATATTGAACTGTATTCAGCAAGGGTTTTGGATGAAAATAAGCAAGCACCTATCAGTAGCGTAGTTGAAGCAATCTATTGGGCAATAGAGAAGGATGTAAAGGTTATTAACATCAGTTTTGGTACGCAGATTTATTCAGAGGCACTAAAGACGGCAATAGATGCGGCAACGGATAAGGGAATACTTGTTGTAGCAGCAGCAGGAAATCGTGGAACAGAGGGAGTTGACTATCCGGCGGCTTTTGAAAATGTACTGGCTGTGGGATCTGTGAATGCGGCAGGAAGTGTCAGTGATTTTAGTGCAAAGGGTGAAGAAGTTGATGTCATTGCTCCTGGAGAAGCTGTATTGGCACAGGCAAACTTTGGAGAAGATTTAGTTCTATCCGGGACTAGTCTTGCAGCACCGCAGGCAGCTATCAAAAGTAGGTAGGAGTTCTCTTTCCTTTGAATTACTGCTGTCTTTCGAGCAGGCAGCAGCCTACCGAAAGGCTAACGGACAATATGTAAGGAAAAATCAATGGAGAGAAACTACTATAACGGTGTATATCGACCTTGATTAAGAACTGAATTACAATAAGCGTATCATTAGAAATAGTGGTACGCTTATTTTTTTGACCTAATTTGCACCGTTGAATAGTTTAGGACTTTCCTATATAATAAAGCCAGAAACGGAGGTGCTGTTTATGAGAGAGAAAACATATCATATATATCTGGATAGCCACGAAAAGACAACCTTATTACATAGCCTTGTGGAGCTGAAAAATCAGCTCATACAGCAAGGCAGATATACGGACTGTGTTGACGAGCTTATATTCAAGGTCGTCAACGCACCCATCAAGAAGCTGAGAATTGAATATGTTTAACCTCAAAGGTTGAGCCACTTATTCTTATTTAGGGTAAGTGGCTTTTTATAAAGAATTTGGGTTACTAAAAATCCATGCCTTAAAATCTGCTCGTTAGACAAATGGATTTATTTTTGACATTTCACTTGACAAATCGAAATAAATATGTAAAATTATAATATGCAAATAAAACTTGGAGGTAAATTGAATGAACGAAATCATTCTTGACGAAAATATTGTCCGCAGGATTGTTCGTGCAATCGACAAAGCGATTGCTGATGACATTCCCCAATATTTACAGGAGCATCATAAAGAAACCAACAATGCCATTATACAACTTCGTGGTGATTGTATCAATGAAAACTTGCGTAGTTTTGTTGTTACTGATGAAGTGAAGTTAGTACCGTTCAAGCGGTATTCTTGGCATGGTAGACTTCTGGTTGACCATCGAAACAAAATTACTTACAGTATAACAACTCAAAATAATCTTCACGCAATTCCAAAAAAGAAAGACCGCACACGCCCACATTTTCTTCAATCCGTGCTTGCACAAGAGAATGGTAGTTATGAAGGTCAATATGTTCAGGAATCATTCTTTCCAATGGAAATGTTTGACGAAGAAACGCTTGAAAATGATTACAACGACATCATTGCGGGTATGTTGAATCCATCCGAAGGGTATCGCCATTATGTGATTTCCTATAATGCAGTAAATGACGAATTGCTGGATGTGAAATTAGAGTTTATTGATAAACATTTTTCGACGATTGCGGAAGCCTCATTAAACAGCTACATAAACCCAGATTTCGCAAGACTGACAAATTCGGGAGTGGAAGACGTAGATATCAGTACGGACTCAAACGAAAGTGTGCGTGATATTTTGGGGCTTAAAGCAGGGCTTCGTCCATCATTAAAAGAAATTGAGAAAGAAGCCTAAAAATAGATTAGGAGATATTGCCTTATGGAGAAAAAGGAATTTAGAGGCGAAAGACTTAAAAACGCAAGATTATTTCGCGGGAAAACACTTACGGAATTATCTGCAATAACAGGAATCAGTAAGCAATCCCTCTCACTATATGAAAACAATCATAACAAACCAGACTATGAAAAATGTGGCATAATAGCTTCTGTTTTAGATTTTCCATATGAGTTTTTTTGGCAAGAAGATGAGTGTAAAACAACAACAGAAGTAACCTACTTTCGTTCACTTGCCAGTGCTACAAAAATGAGTCGTACTACGCAAAGCCTTAAATTAGAATTTGTTGCAAAAATGTATGAAATGCTTTTAGAGTATATAGATTTTCCTATTCTGAATCTTCCGATAGTTGAGTTTAATGGTAGTGATGACGAATTTGACGATGAAAAAAATGCAAAAATGATATATGAGATTGAACAGATAGCAACCGATGTTAGAAATCATTGGGGGCTTGGCGATGCTCCAATTCAAAATCTTCAACTTGTTTTAGAAAAAAATGGGATTATTGTTACTGGATTTGATACAAACGAAGATAAAATTGATGCTTTTAGTCAACGAACAATTTTGAATAACGGTGAAGTCTTTTTTATATGTGTTGACCAAGGGTCAAAACCCGAAGGTCGCATACGTTTCGATATGGCACATGAGTTGGGACATATCATCCTACATCCTTGGAGCGAAAGTCTTGAGCTGATTACAAAAGAAGAATTTAAATTACGTGAGAGGCAGGCAAATATTTTTGCCAGTGCTTTTTTGCTACCGAGAAATAGTTTTGGTAATGATGTGCAAACTTACCCTACAGATTTAAAATATTATCAGTGGCTCAAAAAGAAGTGGAAAGCTTCCATTCAATCAATGGCATATCGTAGTAATCAATTACATATCATCTCAGATAATCAGTTCCAATATATGATGCGTCAAATTTCCAAGAATGGTTGGCGTCAAAAAGAACCTGACGATGTTCCTTTTTATTTAAATGAAAACATCTTTCAAGGTGCAATTGATCTGCTTATTGATGAGCACATTTTATCGGTATCAAGTCTTTTGCGACAATCAAAACAATATGGTGTTACTTTGTACCCATCTGACATTGAAGAATTGCTTCATTTAAAAAAAGGGACGCTTCACGTAGAAGAAAAAATTCCACGTATAATTCAGCTACGGCAAAACACCGAAGATGATTCCTAATTTTTCACTAATTAAATAAACTGTTACAAAAAGCCGCTTATTCTTAACTCCTTTAAGAGTAGGCGGCTTTTTTGCGTTCTCCGCTAAAATCTACATAGCCGCCTTGACAAAGCGGCTAAATTTATGCGAAAGGAGGACGCACAAATGTCAAATTGCAAAGTGATTGCTCTAACCAATCAAAAAGGCGGTGTCGGTAAGACCACCACAGCGGTCAATCTGGGTATCGGTCTGATAAAGCAGGGCAACAAAGTCCTGCTGATAGACGCAAATGCACAGGCTAATTTAACAATGGCTCTGGGATACAGAAAAACAGACGATATACCTGTTACGCTTTCCACTCTCATGCAGAAAATCATTGAGAATGAGCCTGTTGATATTCAGAGCGGTATTCTGCGTACAGATGAGGGCATTGATTTAATTCCATCTTGTGTGGAATTGGCAGGTATGGAAGCGACCTTGATAGATACAAAAAATCGGGATAGCATTTTGAAAACCTGCATCAACAAAGTCAAGCAGAGCTATGACTATGTGTTGATTGACTGTATGCCTTCACTTGGTATGCTGACGATTAACGCATTGGCGGCGGCTGACAGCGTGGTTATCCCAAATCAACCGCACTACTTTTCTATTAAAGGCTTAGAACAGTTACTGCGCTCCGTGTCTATGGTCAAACGGCAAATCAATCCTAAACTGCGGATAGACGGTATCTTAATGACTATGGTAATGCCACGCACGAAGATTACGCAAACCGTAATCTCAACCGTTAAAAATGCCTATGGTCGTAATATCAAGGTATTTGATACGCAGATACCATTTTCTATACGTGCGGTAGAAGCAACCGCAGAGGGCAAGAGTATTTTTGCCTATGACAAAAGCGGCAAGGTAGCCGCAGCCTATGAGCAGTTCGCAAAGGAGGTGGCAGAGATTGGCGAAAAGCAACGCACCCAAAATCGAGCTAACCGCATATGATGACCTGTTCCAGACGGACGAGAGCCGTGCAGAAGCAAGGTTAAGTAAGATAAGGGATATTCCCATTTCTGAAATCGACGAGTTTCCAGACCACCCGTTCAAGGTTTTAATGGACGAGGATATGGAACAGCTTGTCGAGAGCATTAAGCGAAACGGCGTAATGACCCCTGCTACTGTTCGGCTTAAAGACCTTGAACAACGGCAGGGGCGTATCGAAAGACAGGGCAATATGTTCCCAGAGGTTGAGGTTTACCGCTATGTGACGGAGCAGACCTTTGATGCGTACCTTTATCAGCTTGTAGAGAGCAAGCAGAAATTTATCAGCCAGATAATGACGAGCAAAAGTCCTGTCCGTTCCGCAGAAGATGTGGACGAGGTTGCTTTATCCTTTGCGGAGGTAAAAATGCTTGCCACAGGCGACGAGCGTTTCAAGGAAAAATGGATTTGGATATACAGGTATCAAAGCTCCGAGTGCTGAAGCAAAGCTATCTGTCCGAGCATTACGACCTTGAGGACAGGATTTTACAGCAGTTTCCAAAGCTGATTAAGGAGTATGAGGAACGCATTACAGGCTATGAAGCGGACACCGCACTTGCCGAACAGCACAAGCCGCAGGGCGATGACAAGTTCTGCCCGATGACCTTGCAGGGCATAACCTACACCGAAAAAGCCGACGCAGGTCAAATGCTTCTTGCACTCTGCAAGGAATATCCGCAGTCAAAGCCTGCCGAAATCGGCAGCTACCGTGGCTTTAAGTTGGAGGTTTATTACGACTCTGTTAATTCAAGCTACTGCCTAAACCTCTGCGGAAAGAGCAGGCACAAGGTAGAGTTAGGCACGGATGCTCTCGGTAATATGACCCGAATTGAAAACGAGCTGTCAAAGCTCCCTGCAAAATTGGAAGCCGCCAAGACCAGAAAGGAGGAAACCGTCGCACAGCTTGAAAATGCAAAGGTTGAGGTCAAGAAGCCGTTTGCCTTTGAGGAAGAACTGAAAAAGAAATCCGACAGGCTGAACACTCTCAACATTGAGTTGAATCTGAACGAAAAAGACCCCTCTGCCATTGACACCGAGCCAGAGCAAGGCGACGAGCCGTCCGAAAGAAAAAATAAGGATTTGGAACGATAACGCCGTTTGCACATTTGTATTGTGGAAATCTGGGCATTATAATAGGTGTAGATTAGCAAACAGCGGAGGTGGTAAAGGTGTCTGGCGAGTTCAGATTTGAAACATTTGTAGATGCCCACAGCAATATTTTTAATGAGTATCTCAGTTCTGTCATAGCGAAACTCTCAAAAGAAAACGAGGAATACCGTGCCGTGCAAGCCGAGATTAAGGACTTGTATGAGAAATATCCAAAGGTTTTAGGCGTGTTTGATACGGAAAAATCTGCGGAACTGACTAAGGAAGAATGTGCGGCTCTCATTGAGGTAATGGAGCTGAAAAGCAAGCTCACTGACTTGGAAATGCAGTCCGTTTATTTCCGTGGCTGCTATGACAGCGTAGGGTATCTGAAAAAAGCAGGGATTTTGTAACGGACTGACCGAATAAAAGACGGCGTTAGCGTGAAGCTGATGCCGCTTTTTACATAGCCAAGAGGTGGAAAATTTCACACTTATGTGGTATACTTCATAGTAGAAATGGAGAGTGTGGATTATGATGGATTACAAATGGATACGCCCAGATATGGATTTATATTATATAGGCGAAAATGAGGAACATATTATTACCGTTACTAATAGTGGTATCTTAGAGGTAGACTTTTATAAGTATGCACAAAGTTTTTATGAGGCAGCTGAGACTGTGATTCACTACTTAGGAGAAGAAGCGGCTGAAAATCACGATATAGCAAAACTTGACTTATGGTATTTCGCCACAGTTTATTTGTATCGTCAAAGTTTAGAATTACTGTTGAAAGCAAGTATTTTTCAAACTGTTATGGATGTAGGCGACAGAAAGGATATTGTCGCAGAAATCCGCCATGACCTCAAACAATCTTTTGAAAAACTAATTGAAATAAAGGGATTAGCAATAGACGAAAATGAAAATGCTAAATGGGTAATGGATTACTTATCTGATATCTCTCGTATTGACAAAGAATCAGATATGTTTCGATATCCATTTGGAAGTAATTTTAAGGCGTTATTTGATAAACAGACGCATATTTCGTTGGTAGCGACACATGACAATATGAATAAAGCCTATACAGTTATCAAAGAGACTTACGATACAGGGGCTTTTCCCACACAGGATTATGAATCGTATTCTCCACAGTTAATAATTGAGGGCGGGCATTATTATCAACAAAGTGTGGTAGGTTACAAGTATTCCAGAAACTCTTTTTATCCTTATTTTTCATCATATTCAGAAGTTGGAAATTTCCTAAAAGACAAAATCATTATGCAGAAAAAATGCGATTTATTTATGCCAATGTGTTATCTTTATAGAAATGCTGTTGAGCTTGGATTAAAAAGAGTAATTGTTGAAGATAGTCATATAGATAATTCTAAGATAATGAAGATAACACGCAGGAAAAAGCACAGCATTCTCGGTCTTTGGAACAGCATCGCAGACGAAATTAGGGAGTATGCAAATGCCCCAGACGATGACACAACCTTAGAGGATACTCAACAATATATCCAGACATTCCATGATTTTGACCAGAGTTCTGATTTGTTTCGGTATCCCTGTAATAAAAATATGGATTCGTATTTTCTTGATTCAAAGAAATTTGCTGTTGAGAATGTGGCTTCTTGCTTTGAAGAACTATGCAATTTCTTAGATGCTGTTGATAGTATGCTGAGTGAAATTAAGGATTATGAAGCAGAAATGGCATCATATTACGATTACTATTAAACTGAAAACTCAGACAAAAATGATTGTCAATGTGATTTTAACAATAAAGATTTTGGAGATAGCTTATGGAGAACATTGTACAAATTCAATCTATCATTAGTGCATTTATAGGATTTGGAAGTGCTGTTATTGTGGCAATATTAGCAGGCATATTTCAATTAAGAATAGCAAAAAGAAATAGAGAAATTCAAGAAAAGCAACTTGAACAATCAAGAGAAGAATTTATTGTACGAATGGAACAATCTCAAAAAGAATATGCCGATAAAATAGAGCAATTACGAGAAGAACAGAGAAAAGCCAATTTAGAAAAAGCTAATGTTAAACTACAGGCAGAAACGAATAGATTTTATGAAGAACTTATGAAAGAAATGATATTCTATGACCGCCTGCTGAATGAATTGCACTACCTCAACAATATTGCAAATCCAAAGGACAAGGAATTTCGTATTAAAGGAGCGTATCCACACATTGATAATAATATAAAGGATTTGATTGGAGATGTTTCATTGCATCAAGACATAGCAAAGCTATTAGGGGCTTTAAGAGCTAAAATCTCTTTATATAATATTACATTGGAACAAAGAGCGGATTCCGAAGTGTTGGAAGAGGCATTAAAAAGAGTATATGACTTAATTGACCCTATTAACACAGAAAGATTTGAAAACTATTCTAATGCTCAAACCAATTTAAGAAAACACGAAATAGATATAGCTAAACGGATTATGCAAGAATGATAAAGTAATGATTTGCGATTAAGGAGATGAAAATAGTGTTGTTATATAAATATAGAACTGATTCTGAAAGAACAGAAGAAATAATAAAAGAGAATGAAGTCTGGTTTGCCAAACCAGAAACATTAAATGACCCCCTTGAGTGTTCTATTCAAGAAATTGCTGAAAAAAGCATAATAAAATGTTGTGAGCAAGAAAAAAAGGAACAACTTGAAGGTTTTGTGTTGGCATATGTTATGACTAATGAGCATGATTTAATGTGGGGATTACCGAAAAATAAGATTAAACAGGTCTTATCGAAAATTGGTAACATTAAAGACTTTGATGGGAAGTATCGTATTTTTGCCGATTTTATTAAATCAAGAACGGGCAATTATCCATCAAATCCAGCGTCAAAATATATGTATATTACTGATATTTTAAGAAATGTTGGTATTTTTAGCCTATCAGAAACGTGCGATAATGAACTGATGTGGGGGCATTATGCAGATGGTGGAAAGGGGATTGCGATTGGATTTGATATACAAGATAAGAGTAGCATTACACCCAATAGTCTTTGTCTAAAAGTAAATTATACTAATGAAGCCCTCATACTAAAAGATAGAATCAAGCCTACTTTGGCATTTACCGTTGATGAGAATGGCAACCAACTTTTCTTCCAAGCAGCGGCATTTGACGACCCGTTTCTAAAAACTGTAATGTCAACTAAAAATACGACATGGGCATATGAAAAAGAATGGCGTTGTGTGGAGCAAATGCAAGGATTAAAAACAATAATCTCCCCGATTACTGAAATTGTGTTTGGATTGAAGTGTCCATTAGAAACAAGAAAAAAATACATAGCCCTTGCCAATAAACGCTATGGCGAGTCAATCCGTTTTTTTGAGATAGTTCTTAGAGGAAGGACATTAGAAAAGCAACCTTTGATTATGAGCTGACAATGAGCTATAGAAAAATAGTTGCGTTATTATAAAAAGATATAGACAAATAAATTACATAGCCGAGAGGTTTTCACCCTGATATGCTCCCTTCTAGGTAGACAAGTGAAAAAATAAAAACTTGTTATCTGGAAGGGAGCATTAGTATGTCTAGAAAAATATCAGCAGAAGAGAAAATTACAGCCGTAAAGTGCTATCTTGATGGCAAATCAAGTCAAAGACAGCTGGCTAAAATGTATGGGGTTACGCAGAGCTCTATTCAACAATGGATTCGTAACTATGAGGCGATGGGTACTGCAGCATTTTTAACAAAAGGATATAAAAAATATTCCAAGGAACTTAAACAGCGGGCAGTTGAGGATTATCTTGATGGGAAAGGTTCACAGGATGATATCTGTAAAAAATATGAGATTCGTTCAAAAAGTAAACTCCAAAAGTGGATAAAGCTGTATAATAGTGGTGGGATTCTAAAGTTACCCGGAACAGGAGGCTTTGTCATCATGACAAAAGGACGAAAAACAACATTTGATGAACGCATTGAAATCGTGCAGTATTGTATTGCGCACAAGCGAAATTATGCACAAACCGCTGAAAAGTACAAAATATCCTATCAGCAGGCTCGCAGCTACATCATCAAATATGAAGAGCGGGGCGTAGAAGGACTTCGGGATGGTCGCGGTCATCGCAAATCCGAAGATGAACTAAGCGAACTGGAAAAACTGCGTGCAGAAAACCGGCTTTTAAGAGCAGAGAAAAGCGTGCTGAAATGGAGATATCATTCTTAAAAAAACTCGAGGAAATAGAGAGGAGGCGGGGCTAAGCCTGGTGCGGCACCAGGCCATATATCAGGCAATCGAAGAAGAACACAAAGCCCATCATTATCCGGTAAGAGCATTATGCGAAATTGGTCAGGTATCCCATGCAGGATACTACAAGTGGCTGAACAGACAGATACCAAAAGAGGAACTAGGAAACAGGCAGATTGCGGAAACGATAGAACAAATCCATACGGAAAGTCCCGACAAAGGATATCGAAGAATCAGAGATGAGCTTCAGCGTTACCACCAGATTGATGTAAACGATAAGCGAGTCCTGCGAATCTGCCGCAAGCTGAATATCAAGTCAACCATCAAGTATACGAATCAAGGCTGCACCAGACAGGCAAAGAACCCACAATATATTGCAGAAAACCTTTTGAACAGGCAGTTCAAGGCAGAAATGCCAAATCAAAAATGGCTGACTGATGTTACAGAATTTAAATACTATGAAGGAATTACAAAAAAGAAAGTGTATCTCAGCGCAATCTTAGATCTGTATGACCGGCGCATTGTAGCCTATGTCATCAGTGATTCCAATAACAATGCTTTAGTTTTTGACACCTTTAATGAGGCGGTAAGCAAAAATCCTAGTGCCCACCCACTGTTTCACAGTGACAGAGGATTTCAATATACGAATCGAGTCTTCCATGCAAAACTGGAAGCGGCGGGAATGAAGCAAAGTATGTCCAGAGTGGCAAAGTGTATTGATAATGGTCCAATGGAAGGATTCTGGGGCATTTTGAAACGTGAGCGGTATTATGGGAGAAAATTTACTAATAGAGAGAGTCTGGTGGGAATAATAGAAAACTATATTGAGTACTACAACAACAAGCGTTTGCAGAGAAACCTGGGAGTTTTAACCCCAATGGAAAAACATCGGTTATATCTGCAGGCCGCATAAAAATACCAGTCGGAAAACACTTCCGACTGGTCAGAAAATTTTATTTTTTTAATTGTCTACTTGACGGGTAGCAGTTCATTCCTCAAAAACCCCCTTGTTTTTGCCTTTCTGCACAGGTAGCGGGCATTGCAGCGCGACTTTGGAGTAAAGATGTGACTAAGCCAGCAACTTTTATTAAGACTTTAATTAAGCTTAGTGCAAAAAATATTGAATCCGAAGGAAGTGAATATGGACTGGTGGATTATGGATATGCTTTAGAGATATATGATGAAGTTTATGCACAGTTTGAAGAACTTACTAGTGAAAAAAAGAATGGGCATGTTGAAGAAACGAATATTCCACAGGAAGTAGATTTAGCCGAATCGTCTATTTCAGAGGTGAAAGAGGTTGCGTCAACTGAGAGTATTCAAGAAGATGAAATAGAGGTGGAGAGTGTAGAGAAACTCTCGGGAGAAGAAAGTGTTGGTGATGAAACTCACAAAGAAACCAGCCAAGAGGTGTCATTGGAGCCTCCGGTAAAGTCGGAGGATGAAATAAAGATTTTACCTGATGTTGAGAGTATCGCATTTGAGAAAATCGCAATGGAGCAAATTGAGGTTGCAGAGAACTTTGAACCAGTAGAGGATTTGAGTGACCCAGTAGTGGATGGGAGTTGGGGATCTGATGTGCATGAGATGAACTATGCGAATTCACAGATGAAAGATGGAGCAACTTTTCCTGATAAAAAAGACTATTTGAAGGGCATGACATCGCATCCTGAGTTTCATGGTTATTCGTGGCACAGCACCGCAGGTGCGTTAGGCACGGGAGATTGTAACTATATGGCAAATTACAAATTTCTTGTGAAAATAGCGACTGCTTATGGAAATGGGGAAGGATACACATCTGTTTCAAGAGCAGATGTTCCAGGACTGAGTACAACTTGCTATAATGCAATCCGAGCGGGTATTCAAGGAATTCTTGATGAGGATAAAGGTATAGCAGACAAGTCAAAACAAAAGATTTTAAACCAAACAGATGCAAACCAGAGAGCCTTTGTTTTAGGTTTGGCTATGCATACTGCAACAGATACATTTGCACATTCTTCTTTTTATAAATCGATTACAGGATCGTTAATTACATGGAAGAGGATTACTCATCCGCAAGCGGATGATCCCACATATTATAACAAGAGATATCGTATGGCGATTGTAACAGAATTGCATGTAGTGAGTCGTTATCGATATGAGAGGACGGGGTATGATACCTGTAGTGACTTTCATAATACTGATTCAGGGGCATATAGCAATCTGACATTAGAATTACTAAAATTAAAACTTTTGCAGAGGCAGCTGGATATACAAATTCATCAGTGCTAAGTGATTTCGGAAAACTACAATCACAGTAAATTCAATATAAATGAGGATGATTGTTCATCCTCATTTATACCTTTATTTAGAAAGAGATATATTATGAAGAGAAGTAAAAAAATTAGAAGATATGTTTTTATCACTGGTTTAGTTATGATGCTTATAGCTGTTTTTTCTATTTTCAATAATCATGCAATACAGCAAATAGCGTCGAACTCAGTTACAAATTGTGACAAAATGATACCGAAGGATATTCAGACATGGGAGAGCTCCTATATTGAGGGAACTGAAAGATTATCCTTCACAAGAAAAGAAACTTTTCTGCATGATAAAAAAAAAGTATATGGTTTCATGACAGAATTAGAAATTGATGAACCGACTATGGTCACCCAATATGTCGCAGATAATATCGGAATGGAGCATGTGAAATTTGGAATCTATCGCGATCGAAACTTGGAAAAACCCATTGATGAAGCTGATATCGGATATAATTTAAAGGCATGGTGGGATTTTGAAGAAGGTGGAAATTTAGAGGATTATCCAGACTATAAACCTTATCTGAGAATGGCATTAGATCCCGGAACATACTATGCAGCAGTGTTTACTACGGAAAAAAGATGACATATTCCCTTTAACATATACAAGCTGGAGCTGCGCAATAAAAGATGAAATAGCATTGCATGATGGAAAACCAGAGGAATTTTTGGGAGATGCAAATACAGAAACCTATTTTCGTTTAGAAATAGATAGTACAGGAAAAATCTATATGTCTCATCTTGGTTTTGCAGGAAAGCTAACCCTTTGTAACAGTGAGAAGAAAGCTATTTCAGAAGAAATTATGGTACCGGTAGGACATAGGAACATGGATATAGCGTTTGATGTTAAAAAGAAAGGTGTTTATTATTTGAGAGTATCAGATTATTCAGAGGAGTATTCAAAAAAATATACGGATACAGCAACTCTTTTTCTAAACGCAATTGGATATGAGTTCGAAGAAAACAAATAAAATTTAATTTGTTTAGGGGATTATATGAAGCACATTACAAGAAACATCACAATATGCGCAGCGGCACTCAGTATTATTGCTGTAATTTATGCCACCTACGAACCGCCGCAGTCATCAGGGGAAATTCCTGACTGTGGAGCATTATCATCGGTTTTGGCAGAAGTGGATTTTAATGGATGGGGTATCGATGAGAATAAAATCAGCTTATTAGATAAGCAGAAAATATCTTATCATAAATATGGTTTTCGGAAAAAGCTGGTTGAAAAAGAACCTACGGTTTTAACTCAACATATTTGAGAAGATGGCAGTGAAAAGAATCTGCATTATGGTATTTAACTTGATGCACAGCTTACAAAGTCTTTGAATGAAGTCGATTTAGGATATAACAGGATAGCAAGTGGTTCTTTTGAAGAGGGTGCTGATTTAGAAGACTATCCAAGGTATCAGGAGATAATTATTGGGTTCGTATAGCCTCTGGAACTTACTATATTGGAGTTTATGCCACAAATGCAAGGGAGAATTTTGATTTTACTTACCGCAGTCAATACTGCACGATGCAAGAGGAGTATCAGCTCAAGGAAAACGAAGAACAGTATTTCTTTATTTGTAAATCTGTTCAGGAAACATATTTTCGAATTGATGTTGTACAAAATCAAAAAATAGAAGTCACAAGTACTGGCGAAGTAGAAAATCTGCAGCTGTGTCAGGAGGATTTTTCTCCTATTGAACCTTTGGAAAAGAAGAGGTCCGAAAAAGGGAAACTTTATACTGTACAGTTTTCAAAAGAGGGTAGATATTATTTAAAACACACCGGCAAGCTAGATTTGTATCCATCTAATAAGGTCTTGAACCCATGTAAAATATCTTATCGCACGATAAGTGATTTTTGAAAGCTCTAGGTACAATAATGCTTTATCCCAGGGATATTATAGAAGCAAGCTGACGGGAGAGTGGTTATGAAGAGGCGTATAGTGAATAATTAAAAGTGTTTTATAATTTGCACAGCAAGTATTATTACTATTATAATGATACTCTGCAGCAACAGTCTTTTCTCGCACGCAAAAAGCCAGGTTTACTATTTCTGAGCCGGGAAGCTACTATTTGCAAGTTGTTTCTGGTGATCCCAAGCCTTCATGCTGGGCTAATGAAGTCAGGTATAGATTTATGCCGGAATAGTCGACTTTCTTTTTTGGGAATCTGCACCATTTTCCTCTAAATATGAATAAATGGTGCGTGTTCTTCAGCCGGTGAATCTTGATTCCGCACCAAATTATGTCAAATAGGAGGCAATGGTGCAGGTATGGAGCAGTAAATGCCGGGAAATTAAAGATTATCCTTTCTTTCTGGAAATTATATACATCAGCAGGAAAGTGGATTTACCATTATTTTCCACAGCTTTCCAAAAAGCACATTAGATTCAATACTATCACAGAATAATCCGCACCATGCCATCGCATTTCGGCGAAAATGGTGCGGATTATTGGTTTTGCATGTTGAAGGGCTGCACCATTTAGTTCATATCAACACAAAATGGTGCAGAATCTCCGTCAGCCCAGGCTCACATCGAGAATCATCATAATCAGGAATCCTGCGATAAATCCCAGAGTGGCGGTTTTGTCGCCTTCACACATCTGGGCTTCCGGCAGCAGTTCCTGAACGACAACATAAATCATCGTGCCAGCCGCAAAAGCTAGAAGCAGCGGCATTAACGGCGTAATGAGGGTTGCAACAACTGCTGCCAGTACGCCGAAAATCGGCTCTACGATGGCAGACATACTGCCGATGAAAAAGGCTTTTTTCTTGCTCATTCCGTCTTTAATCAGAGGCAGGGCAACAGCAGTGCCTTCTGGATAATTTTGAATACCGATACCAAGGGCAAGCGCAGCTGCACCGGAGAAAAGGGCAGGATCAGCATCGCCTGCAAAGGCGAGAGAAAATGCGAGACCTACCGCCATGCCTTCCGGAATATTGTGGATGGTGATGGCAAGCACCAGCATCAACGTGCTTTGTTTCAGACTGACCAGTTTTCCGCTGGAGAGTCTGCGCATGTAAGTGCGCTTCATATAAGCGTCAGCAATCAGAAGAACCATGACGCCAAGCAGGAAGCCGCCAGTGATAATCAGCCAGCTGATTTGTCCGTTTTCCTCCGCTCTGTCTATGCCTGGAAGGAGCAGCGACCAGACGGAAGCTGCCACCATAACACCGCCTGCAAAGCCGAGGAAGACGCACTGTACACTGCTGCTGACCTCTTTCTTAACCCAAAAAACATTAAGGGCACCCAGCGAAGTTACCGAGAAGGTGAACAGGGTGCCCAGTAAAGCCCATATGATTCCGTTCATATCATTCTATCACTCCAAACTCATAAAAATATTTCCATTGCTATATGTTATTCTTATGAATCGGCAGCGGATTTGGTACGTCGTCCACTAACGAATTTGACCGTTTCCTGTGATGATGTATTTATAAGATACCAGTTGACCTACGCCCATAGGACCTCTGGCATGAAGTTTCTGGGTGGAAATGCCGATTTCCGCGCCCAGCCCCATTTCGCCGCCATCAGTAAAGCGGGTGGAAGCATTGTGATAAACAGCTGCAGAGTCGACAGAGATAAGAAATTTATCTGCTGCCTCTTGATCGCCGGTCACAATGCAGTCGCTGTGGTGGGTGGAGTACTGCTCGATGTGAGCAATGGCTTCTTCTATAGAGTCGACCACCTTTATGCCGAGAATGAAATCGAGATATTCCTGCCCCCATTCTTCAGAAGCGGCAGGGGTTGCGGACGGCAGGATTGCAAGAGCTGCACTGTCTCCGTGAAGGGCAACATTTTTTTCGGAAAGGCGCTCAGCCATGGCAGGCAGAAAACGCTCTGCGATATCTTTGTGCACCAGCACCTTTTCAGCAGCGTTACAGACGGAAGGTCGGGAAGTTTTCGCATTGAAGACAATGTCCAGAGCCATATTGATATCAGCAGCTTTATCTACATAAATGTGGCAGTTGCCGGCGCCGGTTTCTATTACAGGCACTTTTGCGTTATCTACGACGGAACGAATCAGTCCAGCGCCACCTCTGGGAATCAGCACATCCAGGTATTCGGTCAGGGTCATCATTTCGGAAGCCGACTGTCTGGAAGTATCGGAAACCAGCTGTACGCAGTTGATATCCAGGGCTGATGCAGAAAGGGCGCTTCGCATAATTTCGGTAATCGCCTGGTTGGAATGAAATGCTTCTTTTCCGCCGCGGAGAATACAAGCGTTACCTGCTTTGATACAGAGGGCTGCGCAGTCGCTGGTGACGTTAGGGCGAGCTTCAAAGATAATACCACAAACGCCGAGAGGCACTGCAGTTTTTTGAATATGTAAGCCGTTTGGCAAATCTCTTTCTTCTAAAATTTCTCCCACAGGGTCTTTCCATTTGGAAACTGCGATAACCGCATCAGCCATGGAAGCGATACGCTCTGCAGTCAAAGTCAGCCTGTCTATCATAGAAGGAGAAAGAACACCGCGGGCAGCCTGAAGGTCTTTTTCGTTGGCTGCCAGGATATCTTCTGTGTGATTGACAAGGGCGTCAGCAATCAGCTCAAGCGCTTCGGTCTTGTCTTTCTCTTGGGCAGTGCGAAGTGCGCGTTCAGCCTGCTTGGCGCGCTGACCCATGGTTTCTAAAGTAGTCAAGCAGTGTTCCATAATTTAGTCCTCCAAATTTCCAAAAATCGTTCCAATGTCTTTTCCGTCAAATAAGTCGTACAGATTTTCCGGACGGTCACCAGCAATGACGCAACACGGGATTTTCGCGCCTGTAGAAATCTGTGCCGCACTGACTTTTGTTGCCATACCGCCGGTACCAAATTTGGAACCGGCGCCGCCTGCGAGGGTGGTGATTGCATCATCGATGACAGGTACGTGGGAGATGCGTTTTGCGTCGGGGTACTTTCTCGGATCTTTGTCGTAAAGTCCATCAATATCGGTTAAGATGACCAGAAGGTCAGCGTCCGTCAATGTAGCAACGATGGCAGACAGGGTGTCATTGTCGCCGATACTGAGTCCCTCTAGTTCGTCAGTGGCAACGGTGTCGTTTTCGTTGACGATAGGAATAATACCGAGGGCAATCAGTTCAGAAAAGGTATTCTGAACGTTTTCTCGGCTTCGGTCGTTGTCTACGATATCTGCGGTGAGCAGAATCTGGGCTACAGTCTGACTGAACTCACCGAAAAACTTATCGTACATAAACATCAACTCGCACTGTCCAATGGCAGCCAGCGCCTGTTTTTTGCTGGTTTCTTCGGGCCGAGTTGAAAGTCCCAGCTTGCCGATGCCGACACCGATAGCGCCGGAGGAAACTAGAATGATTTCTTTTCCGGCATTCTGCAGATCGCATAAGACTTTGCAGAGGTTTTCGATGTGGCGCAGGTGCATTTTGCCGCCAGCGTGAGTCAGAGTAGAGGTGCCTACCTTGACGACGACTCTTCGACTATTTGTAATTTTATCTTTATTCATGAAAAATCTCCAAGCTTCTATCTAAAATCCCATTGATATGGGCGATGAGTGTACCGTAATTGGTGAAAGCAACACCAGATTCTTTTGCCAGTTCCATGCGAGAAAGCATTTCCCGCTCGTTTAGCATGCAGCCGCCGCAGTGGACGACCAGGGCGTAGGGGGATAAATCCTGCGGAAACTGCCCACCGCTGGTGAAGTGAAAATCCAGCTTTTTTCCCGTAAACTTCTCAATCCAGCCGGGCAGTTTCACGGTGCCGATGTCTTCGCACTGCCTGTGGTGTGTACAGCCTTCTGAAATGAGCACCCGGTCGCCGTCAGAAAGTGACGGTAGATGATGGGCGCCTTTTGACGCCGTTTCCAGAATACCTTTAAATCTTGCCATCAAAATGGAAAAGGAAGTCAAAGGTACGTTGCGGGGAACGATTTCCTTCACCTGATGAAATGCCTGACTGTCAGTAACTACCAGAGCAGGGGGGGCTTTCAGCGCGGAAAGACAGGCGGAAAGTTCCGATACCTGAGTTACCATAGAAATAGCGTGGGTGTCCAGAATATCGCGAAGGGTCTGCACCTGAGGCAGAATCAGTCTGCCCTTTGGGGCGGATTCGTCGATTGGCGTAACTAAAATCACCACATCATTTTTACTTAGCTTATCTCCGATGAGCTGCTTGACAGGTGCAGTAGATTTTCCCAGCTGTGCTAGTTTTTCTTTTAATTCTGTAATGCCGCTGCCGGCTTTTGCACTGACTGCAAGGAACGGAAAATCAAAATCCTTTGTGCCGGGGACAGCTGCAAGGAGGTCAGTTTTGTTCAGTACGATGATGTAAGGAATCTGTTTTTTCTTCAGTAGTTCCATCAGAGAAAAATCCTCTGAAGACGGTTTTTCTGCAGCATCGATGACCAGCACTGCAACATCAGTCTTTGCCAGTATCTGATAGGTTTTTTCTACCCGCTTTTCACCGAGGATGCCTTCATCATCAAGGCCTGGCGTATCGATAATTACTACAGGTCCCAGAGGCAGCAGCTCCATGGCTTTGCTGACCGGGTCGGTGGTGGTGCCTTTTACGTCAGATACGATGGAAAGGGACTGATCGGTCACTGCATTGACCAGACTGGACTTTCCGGCGTTGCGCCTGCCGAAAAAGCTGATATGGACTCTGTTTGCGCTTGGTGTCTGGTTCAGCCCGGACAGATTAGAATCTGAAGTCTCTCTTGCCATGTTCTATCTCCTTGATGTATTCTTCTGCAATTTGACGCACTTTTTCTTTCGGAATGTTGCAAAGCTCCTTTTCAATTAGGGCTTCGCCGACTTTACGGGTATCTGCGGAAGCGTAGTCCACCAGATATTCTTTCAGGGTCATCAGCGCGTTTGGATGGCAACAGTTTAGAATTTGTCCGTTTTTGCAGAGGGTCATGAAGCGGTCTCCAGTTCTGCCTTCTCTGTAGCAAGCGGTACAAAAACTTGGAATATAGTCCATATCCATGAGCCATTTTACTACTTCGTCCAGCGTTCTTTTGTCGTCGGTTTCAAACTGTGCGGAGTTTTCTTCTTCCGGCTCTTCTTCGTCGTAGCCGCCGACGCTGGTTCTGGAAGCACCGCTGATCTGGGAAATGCCCAGGTGCAGCGCGCGGGCGCGCATTTCCTGACTTTCTCTGGTAGACATGATCATGCCGGTATACGGAACAGCGATTCTGATGATGGCGATAATTTTTGCGAAGAGGTCGTCGGTAATACCGCCGTCTACGCCGCCGTCAAAGTCGGAAGGGTCTACATCGTCTGCAGGTCTGATCCTCGGCACGCTGATGGTGTGCGGCCCGACGCCGTGTACTGCTTCCAGATGTTCTGCATGCATGAGAAGACCGGCAAGCTCGTAGCGGTAGAGATCAAGACCGAACAGTACGCCAAGACCGACATCGTCGATGCCAGCTTCCATGGCTCTGTCCATAGCTTCTGTATGCCAGTTGTAGTTGTGCTTCGGTCCGGTCGGATGCAGCTGTTCGTAGCTTTCTTTGTGGTAGGTTTCCTGGAACAGAATATAGGTACCGATGCCGGCATCTTTGAGCATTTTGTACTCTTCTACAGTAGTTGCGGCAATGTTCACATTGACACGGCGGATATCGCCGTTTTTATGGTGAATGGAATATACGGTTTTAATACATTCCAAAATGTATTCGATTGGGTTGTTGACAGGGTCCTCTCCGGCTTCCAGGGCAAGACGTTTGTGTCCCATATCCTGCAGGGCGATGACCTCTTTTTTGATTTCTTCCTGGGTCAGTTTTTTTCTTGCGATATGCTTGTTCTGATGGTGGTACGGACAGTAGACACAGCCGTTGACGCAGTAATTGGAAAGATACAGCGGCGCGAACATGACGATACGGTTGCCGTAAAAGTCTTTCTTAATCTGTTCTGCCAGTGCGTACATTTCCTCGGTAATCTCTGGGTCTTCGCAGGAAAGCAGAACGGAGGCTTCTCTGTGGCTTAAGCCTTTGCGAAGGGCAGCCTTATCTAAAATGGAGCGAACCAGTTCTTTGTTGTACTTATTTGCGTCGGCATAAGCGAGGGTGTCTAGAATTTCCTCGTGACTGATAAATTCTTCTGCGTGTAATGATTTTGGATTGTACATGATATTTTTACTTCCTTTCTTTCGGGTCAGAATCTCTTTCCCGTTAGGTTTTAGTTCATTTTATGTCAGGATAGTCGCCGCGTGCGGTCACTATCTCATAACCAATTCTTTCAACTTGTTTCTTTAATTGTAAAATACCCTCAGCACTTTCTGCGCCGGTGGCGATTTTATTGTCGTAGAGCCGATAGTTTTTCCGGACAGAAGCCGGAGAAAGGTTGGGCATGATGACGTTGGCGCCTGCACAGATGCCGCGAAGCCTGCCGTCTTCCGATGCCGTTCCGAGGGCTGTGGTTGCTGGGAGCAACGCTTTTGGCAAAAGGAGCCTAATGATGGAAAGAAGCTTTACGGTCAGGTCAGCAGAGCCGGCATACTCCTTTTCAAAGGGCGTGCCTGCAGCCGGAATGAAAGGTCCGATTCCAATCATATGAGGCTGAAATTCTACTAGAAACCGCAGGTCTTTCAGGATATGTTCTATGGTCTGACCTGGAGAGCCGACCATAAAGCCGCAGCCTACCTGATAGCCAATTTCTTTTAGGTGCTGCAGACATTCCATGCGGTTTTCAAAGGAAAGGTCCTGCGGGTGCAGTTTTTGATAATGTGCTTTGTCTGCGGTCTCGTGACGCAGCAGATATCTGTCTGCGCCGGCATCAAAAAGTCTCTGATAGCTTTCCTGGGAGCGTTCACCTGCAGACAAGGTGATGGCACAGTCTGGGTGGGCAGCGCGAATTGCTTCGACCAGTGACGCCAGTCTGTCATCATTCCAATAAGGGTCTTCACCGCCTTGCAGAACAAAGGTGCGAAAGCCAAGTTCGTAGCCGTTTTCGCAGCACTGCAGAATTTCTTCCGGTGTTAGCCGGTAACGAGTCACGGACTTGCAGCCTTTGCGGATACCGCAATAATAGCAGTCATTTTTGCAGTAGTTGGTAAATTCGATGAGACCTCTGATATAGACATGGTTTCCGAAGGTTTGTCGACGCAGGATATCTGCTTTTTCCTGCAGATACTGGTTTTTCTCAGGGGAATCACAGGCAAGCAGTGCAAGGAGTGCGTCATCTTCCGGTACAGTGCCTTTCGCCAAGGCGTCGATGGTGCGCGTTACTGGATTATTCGTTGGCATAGGCGACCTTGCTGCTGATACCCGGCAGCTTTCCAATCTTACCGGACAGCGCGTTGATGATATCTGACGGCGCATCGATGGCTACGCTGATAATATGCATTTCTTTTTCCCTGTAGGGCAGTCCCATTCTGCCGATAATGTAACTGCTGTACTGATGCAGCATATCGTTAAGCTCTTCTACGACATTTAAGTCTTTTACAATAATTGAAATTAATGCAACTCTGTTTTCCATTATAAGCCTCCTTGTCATTATTTCTATGATAACATAAAAGTTGTAATATTTATACACAAAGTTTGATAAAATCAAACTTTTCGTGTGAAAAAGAGCCGTGCTTACAAAGGAATGTAATGACGACTCTTTTTCTGAAAGATTTATGAAATATAGTTACTTGCTTTTTTCATCCACAGCGCCAGAAGCAGCATGATCACAGCGCAAATCCAGACGGCTTTTTCGGAAAGCCAGAGACAAAACAAGGTGCCGGGAACTGCGCCTAAAGCAAAAGAAAAGGTCAGTGCCACGAAGGTGCAGACGGTTTTTAAGGATTCTGCGTCTTTTACTGTGAGAAATTTATATAATTTCTGACCGACGTTTCTGATGTTGCCGGTGCAGCTGCTATGTGATTTCAGGAAGAGATGTACGTTTATTAGTGGAAGATAATGCTTCATTTGTAAAGAACGCGCTGCGCATTTCTGACATGCAGGGTGATTTATATTTCAACAGGATTACATTGCTTGCGATTCCGCAGTCACAAAGCAGACTGCTGACGCTGCTTCTTGGATTTGCGGCGGTATGCGGCAGAAGGAGGGCAGATGATACTGTGACTATTGAACTGGATTTAACCCATCAGATACTCAGCGAAATTCTTCATTTAAATCGAGTTACTGTTTCCAGGTTGATGAGTAATTTTGCCAATGCAGGGGCAGTGGAGAAAATAGGAAGATACTATGTGCTGAATCTTTCGGTAGTTGAGATATTATTGGATGGAGGGACAAACTGCACGGAATGAATAAAATTTACAATAAAAGGAAAAAATAAAAATATTTTCCTTTTATGATATAGTGTGATATAATACAGATGTTGTCATAACCAATCCGGCAACGGAAGGGAGGGACACATTTGTTAACTACTTTTGTTCTTTCTGTAATGGAAAGTATAATCGCCTACTATATTTGCAAATGGTTAGACAGAAAAGATGACAACAACTAGCCTCGAGTGTCTCCTGTCGAAAAAGGAGAAAAGAAAACCCGGCAGCTGCAACTCAATGGCATTAAGTTAAGAAAATCTCACATCACAGAAAATGTGGTGTGGGATTTTTTTGAGAATAAGTATTGACATATGAACAAAAAAATGCGGCCGCTTTAGCTGCTGAATATTTTAGAGGCAGCTAAAGCGGCCCTTGTAATTAGATAACATCTTTTTACAAGGAGGATACCGCATGAATAGGACTTCACTGGAACTAAAAAATTTGATTATGGACATTATTAATAAGCAGAAACAGGATTTAACAGGCCTTGTTTCTAACCCCAAAACAGATTTTTCCAGAAACAGAAAAATACCATATGAGAAAATGATTCTTTCGTTATTGACAATGGAGGGAGCATCTTTATCAAATGAACTTTTACGGCAGTTTGGCTATGGCTTAAATACAGCAACATCATCTGCTTTTGTCCAGCAGCGTAAGAAAATACTTCCTAAAGCATTTGCGTCGCTTTTCCACGATTTTACAGCAGCAACTTATAGTAATGATAATTATAAAGGATATAAACTCTTGGCTGTTGATGGTTCAGATATTCAAATCGCAACTAATCTAAACGATAAAGACTCACTTTTTCAAATAGCAGAAGGTGTAAAACCTTATAATCTGCTGCATTTGAATGCTTTATATAATCTGAAATCTCACACTTATGAGGATGCAGTCGTTTTCAAACGCAAAGAAGCCGGTGAAAACAAAGCGTTGACTGAAATGGTGGACAGATCCGCTCTGCAGGGAAATGTAATTGTGATTGCAGACAGAGGATATGAGGCATATAACAACATGGCTCATATCCAAGAAAAAGGATGGTTTTATCTAATACGGGTGAAAGATTTTAATCAATATTCATCCGGTATTCTGCATGGCTTGGAGCTGCCGGATACTGAGGAATTCGATGAGTATATCGATTTAAAATTAACTCGGAAACAGACTAATGAAATGAAAAAGCTTTTTGAGCAGAGAAATCACTATCGGAGAATCGCGCATAATAAACCATTTGACTATCTGCCTGTTAAGAGCAGAAAATCTGATCCTGCAGTACTTTATAATTTGCCATTTCGCATTGTACGCTTTCCAATATCAGAGGATTATTACGAAGTTGTAGTAACTAATCTGGATACTGATGAATTCCCTGCGGATACTCTGAAACAACTGTATGGCATGCGGTGGGGAATTGAAACTTCATTTAGAGATTTGAAATATACAGTAGGACTGCTTCATTTTCATTCAAAAAAGGTGGAATACATACTTCAAGAAATCTTTGCACGGTTAATCATGTATAACTTTTCAGAATTGATTACCTCGCACGTAGTCATTGAAAAGAAAGACAGAAAGTATGAATATAAAGTCAATTTTTCTGTCGCAGTACATATATGCCGTGAATTCCTGCTTAGTATAAATATCCCACCTAATATTGAATCACTTATTGCAAGATATATAACGCCCATTCGGCCTGGACGTTCAAGGCCTCGTGAAATGAAAGCCAAACAGGCAATAAGTTTCATGTATAGAATAGCATAGATTTTTGAAATATACATTATTTTTTTGACAAGGGAACGCTCTTGTCTATTTGTTGCGTTTTTAAATCTACAAAAAAACAATTTATCAGCTTGAATCAAAGGAAAAAAAGAGAAGTTAATATCGCGAACAATACTAACTTCTCTTTAAATCCCTTAACTTAATGCCATTGAGCTGCAACTGCCGGGTTTTCTTTTGCACACATTTCGTGTTAACTACTTTTTGCCTACTGGCATTATACATCATATCCGACACGAATGTCAACTATACATCGCGTTTTATTTTTATATAGAATTTCGCAGCCGACTTTCTTATAATCCACGAAAATGACGCGGATTGATTTATTACGGGAGGGGAAGTATAATAGGATTACAAGTATTAACCTAAGTAAAAATATGGAGATAAAGATGAAACGAATCATATGGCGGATTTGGAAATGGCTGCGGGGAGAAAATACAGGAAGACCTGCAGTTTATATCGGGGAAAAAGGCGACAGTATTAAGGGGGAAAAACAAATTGCACAGCTGTTGGCAGAATATAAGCTGCAGATTACACCGCACGAATATGACTATTCGCTTTATGAGAACTATTTAAAAGAGAATTTTGATTTAGAAGAAATTAGTTTGGAAGAAATGATGGAGCAAAATCAAATTCATTTTGAAATCTTTCAATTTAATTATAGCAATTGCATCTTTTTTGCAGAGAGTAAGTTCGATCCGATCTTTTTTCGGATTGTAAAGAATCAAAAGAGCGCATGGCTGTACGACCAAGAGGGAGAGGAATACAGAACCGACTCCGTGAAGTTGCTGAACCTGATTAGTCTCATGCGGTGGAACGAAATCATTGCAGAATAAAGGCGGTATCGCATTGACCGCCTGGCTTTTTTGATGTAAACTGGAATGCAGAAAGAAAAAAGGAGAAATATAAATCATGGAAAAGAATAAAATTCTGCTGGTCATCGATATGCAGAAGGATTTCGTAACAGGAGCTTTGGCAAATCAAGAGGCACAGCAGATTATTGAAAATATAAAGAAAAAAATCGAAAGCTATAAAGAGCGCGGCTTGCCGGTATTTTTTACAAGGGATACCCATGGCGAGGACTACCTGAATACCCAGGAGGGCAGGCTGCTGCCGGTCCCGCACTGCATCAAGGGCAGCGATGGATGGCAGATTATTGATGAACTGGCGGATTACGTAGCCGAAGGAAACACGCTAGACAAACCGTCTTTCGGCTGTCTCGATTTACCAAAGTGGCTTTGCGATAAGCTGGCGGGAGCATCACCAGCGGAAATTGAACTTTGCGGCGTTTGCACAGATATCTGCGTGATTTCCAACGGAATGATTTTGAAGGCTGCTTATCCTGAGACGCCAATTACCGTGGAGGGTTCCTGCTGTGCTGGTGTAACGCCGGAGAGCCATAACAACGCCCTTGAAGCGATGAAAATGTGTCAGATTTTAGTGAGGTAGAAAGATGTATCAGTTTGATGTAGAAAAGGTAACGAGGGATGTGATTTCCTGGATTCAGGAATTTTTTGAAGTAAATGGCAAGGATTGCAAGGCAGTTGTTGCCATCAGCGGCGGAAAAGACAGTTCTGTGGTAGCTGCACTTTGCGTAGCCGCACTTGGAAAGGACAGAGTGTTCGGTGTGCTTCTGCCAAATGGCGAGCAGGCGGATATTGACGCGTCTAAGCTGCTGGTATCCCATCTTGGAATAGACCATACTATTATTAATATTAAAGCAGGATTTGACGGACTGCTCGGAGAAATTACAGATAAGCTACCTTGTGAGGTGACAAAGCAGACGAGGACCAACCTGCCGGCGAGACTTCGTATGGCGGCAACTTACGCTGTGGCGCAGTCCATGAACGGACGTGTTGCCAACACCTGCAATTTGTCGGAAGACTGGGTAGGCTATTCTACCAGATATGGCGATGCGGCAGGAGATTTCAGCCCGCTGTCCCATCTTACTGTGCAGGAAGTCAAAGCCATCGGCGCTTACCTAGGCCTTCCTGAAAAGCTGGTGCAAAAGACTCCAATCGACGGACTTTCAGGGCTTTCCGATGAAGAAAATCTGGGATTCACTTATGCGGCTCTTGACACTTATATCAGAACCGGTGTTTGTGAAGATGAGGAAGTCAAAGCAAAGATTGACTATAAGCGCAAAACGAACAAATTCAAGCTGGAACTGATGCCCTCCTTTGCTTATGACGGACCGGTGCTGGCAAAAGACGAGTCTCTGATGTAATCGTAGGGCAGCGCATGGCGTAAAAGCTATACAAAACGGCTCAGCGCTGCTTCATATAGTGGATTTTTGAGATGATAGAGATTGTCTCCAGAAAGTCCATATCACTTTTTCCATAAGGAATCAGCTCTTTTAGCTTACTGATACGATAGCGGATGGTATTTTCGTGTACGAACATTGCCTCCGCTGTTTTTTTGTAGTCCATTTCATATTCGGCAAAGATTCGCATGGTGTCAAAAAGACAGGTGTTGTTTTGTGCGTCAGACTTTTGAATCGGCAGCGCGATGTCATTGTAAAATTCTTCTAGCGCAGGGCTTCCCAAAAAATCCACAAGAATGCGGGCAACACCGAGTTCGCTGTAGTCAATTCGCCCTGCTGCATCAGGTTTGCCGGCAGTAATGCACAGCAGACTTTCTGAGATTGCTCTGCCCGCATCATCCAGTTTATGGGGATTGCTGACACCAATGCGTGCACCGGGAAAGGCAGTATGGATTTGGTCGGCAGTGTGCTGTATGGTTTTAGCGGCAGTATCGTTTCTGCTGTCCGGGTAGGAAAGTAGAAACAGGATTCCACCGCGAAATTCTGCAGCAAAATTTCTAAGGTCGCGAATGATGATAGAGATGAGATTGACAATATCGCTTGGCAGTACATCTGCTTCGGTCTGTGCGAATAGTGCCGTGATATTTTGCTGGAAGGAAGGGTTAAGTTCTCTCAGAAGATGGTGTTTTTCATCGGCGGAACTGTTGCGGCTTACAATGGTTTCCAGCTTTTCTTCCAGTGTATTTTTCTGCTCCATGGCAATTTTACATTCCACAATGCTTGCAATAACCAGAGAATAGGGGGTGCGGCAATTGAGAAAAATGACGGGAAGACCTGCAGCGTCGCAAAGGGCAATTGCATCTTTTGGCAGCGTATTCATATATTCGTCAAAGACAATGAGTGCAGCGCCTTTTTGTGAAATCAGATAGTCCAGCGTATGCATGATGTAAGAAGTATCGTCTTTCCCATAGTAAAAGAAGGTCAGATAGACATCGCCGGGAAAAAGCTGAATATCTGTATCAATCTCACTGATGGGATTGTCGTAGATATTGATATAGTGAATTTCATTCAGGAGCCCGCTTTTGCCTGCAACCAGACGGTAGCCGCTGAAGATATCCAGGTTCAGGATGTCTGAAACGGTGATTTTTTTCATTTTTTTCCTCTTTTCGACAGTGCTATTTGTATAAATTATAAATGAATCCTGGGAAAAAGCAATAACGAATTGTGAAATTTACAAAAATAAGCTTTCTTTCTTAGGCTTTTCGATAATGACAAGTTATCAGAAAATTGATATGATTGGTGCAATCAAAGAAAAGGAGTTTTTACTATGCTAGAAGAAAACAAAAAGTCAATGGAAGACTTTGCTCTAGAGAGAGTAAAGCCTGAAGACCGAAAAGGGTGGGTTTCACTGGCTGCTGTGCAGACAGGACTGTTTATCTGCGTTCCGAGCCTTCTGCTGGGTGCAATTCTGTCGGCATCTATGCCGCTGTGGCAAGCCCTTGCAGCGGGAATTATCGGGTATCTGCTTACGATTCTCATCTCTTTCTTTCTGGGGATGCAGGGAGCAGATTTGGGGATTCCCAGTGCGGTGATTACCTGCTCAACTTTTGGAACGAAGGGAGCCAGAATTTTAATCAGTTCGCTGCTGGCAATTTCCATGATTGGCTGGTTCGGCATCAACTGCAACGTATGTGGCGATGCATTTTCTAACCTGATGAAAATTGCAACCGGCTTAGAAATTCCAGTAACCATATCCTCTATCATCTGGGGTGTGATTATGCTTCTGAGTGCTGTGTTCGGTATGAATGCGCTGAAAAAGCTGGATTCCGTTTCCATTCCGCTGCTGGTTATCATCATGGTGCTGGGTACTGTGATGGCATTTAGAAAGTTTGGGTCTGGCGGGCTTTCTGTAGAGGTAGAACAGTCCATGACTATGATTCAGGGCATCGGTCTTTCCTTCAGCTTTACGGCAGTGGCTGCTGTCACTTGTTCTGATATTACCAGATTTCAGAAGAGCAGAAAGGAAACTATCAAATCCACTTTCTGGGGAATACTTCCAGCGGCTATTTTTACGCTGGTTTTGGGAATTCTCATGACAAAGGTAGCAAACGATTACGACATTTCGTCTGTACTGGCAACAGTGGGACTGCCGTTTCTGGGCATTATTGTGCTGATTCTGGCAACCTGGACCACGAATTCCCTCAATGCCTATTCTGCGGGACTGGATGTGGTGATGACCTTTAATCTGCCGGATAACAAGAGAAAGCTGGCGACCTTGGTGACCGGTCTTGTAGGCATCGTCCTGGCAGTGCTGGGCATTCTGGGACACATTGAATCGTTCCTGAGCCTGCTGTCCTATGTGTTCTCCGCCATGGGCGGCGTCATGATGGCGGACTACTGGATTGTCGGAAAAGGGAAACCGGAAAGCTGGCACAGAGTGGAAGGCTTCAACTGGACTGGTATTATTTCGACGGTAATCGCTATTGCCATTGCAGCTTTTGTGGTGAAAGTTGACTACTCTGGTTTGCTCTGGGGACTCATCGTTTACCTGATTGTTGAAAAATTCATTCCGTCAAAGTCGAGAGAGCTGGACGGAACAGTGGAATAATTTAGAAGAATTTTGATTGGAGGATAGAATTATGAGAAAGCTTGAAAAACAAGAAATTATTGATATTCTTTATGGTTGCACCATTGTAGGCACTGGCGGAGGTGGAGACTTAGAACTGGGACTTCGCACCATGGAGGAAGATTTTGAACAGGGTAAAGATTTGTACATAGCAAGTGTGGACGAAGTGCCAGATGACGCGTACATTGCAGTGCCGTATATGTGCGGCTCTCCTGCTTCGCTGGAAGGCGGCGGAGAGGAGTATGCCCACCTGCCGCTTCTGGACTATCCGGAATCGCTGCTGGCATTCCGCACCTTAGAGGATTACTTCGGTCAGAAGTTTTTTGGCGCGGTTTCTACAGAACTCGGTGGTGCAAACACTGCCTTTGCGCTTCACGCAGCCTGCCAGCTGGGTGTTCCTATTATCGACGCTGACCCGGCAGGGCGTTCTGTACCGGAGCTGCAGCACAGCACTTTCTTTGTGAAAGACATTCCTATGGCGCCGATTGCGTTGGCAACACAGTTTGGTGATGCTATGATTGTAAAAGATATTGTAGATGATATGCGTGCGGAGGATATTGTTAGAAGTGTGGCTGTTGCCAGCGGCAACAAAATCGGTGTGGCGGACCATGCTATTACCGGAAAACAGCTTCGCGGTGCAATCATCCCTGATGCCTTGTCTTACACGCTGAAGCTGGGGCAGGCCCTTCGAAAAGCAAAGGAAAATGGTGAAGATGTAGCCGAAAAAGTCTGCGAGGCAGGAAACGGCAAGGTACTGTTCCGTGGTATCGTAAAAGAATGGAAAGTAGAAGAAACTGGAGGCTTTATCTTTGGCGATACTGTACTGGAAGGTACTGGCGCATATGAAGGTCACGAGTATAAGTTCTGGTACAAGAACGAGCATCTAGTTTCCTATCTGGATGGTGAAGTGGACATTACAGTGCCAGATTTAATCTGTGTTGTGGACAAAGACGGCACACCGGTGACTAACCCTAATTACGAGAACGGCATGGAACTGACCGTATTCGTACTGCCGGCACCAGAAATTTGGAAAGCGGAAAGAGGTCTTGAAGTATTTGGTCCAAGAAGTTTCGGCTTTGACTTTGATTACGTGCCTTTTAATGAAAGATAAGAGGCGCAGGTGATGAAACTAAAATTTATCATCCCTGTGGTAGGAGATTTTTCTGCATACAGTGAAGAACTTGCCGCATATCTGAAACCTCATCTGACGGCGGAGACGGAACTGGAATTTTCCAGTCTGCAGTATGGGTTTGAAACGGTGGAGACAGAGCTTGCCGGCATGGTAAACGGCAGTCAGGTCGTCATGTCGGTGCGGGAAAATGCGGAGGATTTTGATGGCGTCTTTGTGGACTGTTTTGATGATCCGGGCGTGTATGCACTTCGAGAGATGGGGCTGATACCGGCTGTAGGACCTTATGAAGCAGCGGTAACTACTGCTCTTTCTTTGGGAGAGAGAATCGGCATCATTACTACTGATCAGGCAGGCATTTTAAATGAAGAGAAGAAGGCAAGAGCCTTTGGAGTCTCAGAGCGTATCACCTCTATTCGGGCGCTGGACTTGATGGTGGAAAATATCAAAGAGGAAAAGGAGAGAGTGCTTGCATCTTTGGCAGATCTCTGTGCTGATATGGTGCAGAAAGACAGAGTCAGTGTCATATGTCTTGGCTGTACGGCAATGTACTATATCTACGACGACTTGCTCCAGATTCTTTCTGAAAGACGGATTCGTGTCAATGTCATTGAGCCGGTATTGAACGGCTGTGTGACGCTGGAATCTATGGTGCGTATGGGATTTAACAACTTTGTACCGGGTGAAGTTGCTTTTGATTCGCTGCACTGGTCTCAGACTGAGGGTAGACGGAATTAAGGCTTTCGTGTATAATTGAGTGCATAGATGAATATTTTGCAAAATATCGGAGGATGATACAAAATGATTAAAAACTTACAGAAATTGCTTGCAATTCCCAGCGTAACCGGAACGCCAGAAGTTTTCGATGCGCTTGCCTGCGCACTAGATATTTGTAAGGAACTGGGATTTCGTACGAAGAATGTAGACGGAAAACTGGGCTATGCAGAAATCGGTGAAGGTGAGGAATTGATGGGTATTCTTTGCCACTTGGATGTGGTGCCGGCAGGAGAGGGCTGGACCTGCGAACCTTTTGCCGGAACGGTAAAGGAAGACCGCATTTATGGACGCGGAGTCATGGACGATAAAGGGCCTGCTATGGCAGCGATTTATGCTATGAAGGATGTGCTGGAATCGGGAAAAAAACTTAACAAGCGCGTTCGTATTATCTTTGGTGTGATGGAGGAATGCGGCGACTGGGAAGATATGGAGTATTACAAGTCCTGTGAGGAAATTCCATCCTTCGGATTCACACCAGACGCTGATTTTCCTGCGATTTATGGAGAAAAGGGCATTCTGATGGCAGTGCTTTCTATGGATGCAGCGAAAGCAGGATTTTTGGAGATTGCCGGCGGTGACGCGCCTAACATGGTGGCGGCATGGGCAAAGGGAAAGCTTTTGGACGGAAGTGTTTTTCAAGAGACAGGTAAAGCTGCTCATGGCAGTACGCCGGAGGATGGAGAAAATGCGATTACCAAACTGATGGAAAAGGCTGCTGCCAGAGATTGTCACTTTGCGAAGGTGTATATGGATAAAATCGGCTGGTGCCTGGACGGCTCTGGTTGTGGAATCGGTCTTTCTGATTCTGCCAGCGGTGGGCTTACCTTTAATGCCGGTAAGATTTCTATGGACGATGGAAAAGTGAAGCTGGCAGTGGATATTCGCTATCCGGTCACTTATGCAGAAGAAGATGTGGTGTCAAAACTGTGTGATAATTTTGCTGATGCGGAGATTGCGGTAGAAATTGAAGCGGCGATGAAACCAGTTTATATGGCTCAGGACGGATTCGTCATCAGTAAGCTGATGGAGGCATACCGAGAGGTAACCGGTGATGATACACCGCCGCAGCTGATCGGCGGAGGTACTTACGCAAGAGCCATGGATAATATCGTGGCGTTCGGTCCGGCATTTCCAGGCAGGGAACTGACAGAACACCAGGCAAATGAATGGATTTTTACAGAGGATCTGGAAAAAGCTAGAGAAATCTACCGGCTTGCCATCGAAAGACTGGCATGTGAATAAAAATACGACAGGCTGTCTGCAGAAAGAGAATTGCGTTCTTTCGTGCAGGCAGTTTGTTTTCATGGGTTTGCTGTGGAGAAACTGGAATATCCCGTTGTTATTTTTTCATAATGATGGTAAAATATAGACCATATGGGAACCATAAAATCCAGGAGGGTATGAAACTATGTTTTTATCAGAATTATTTTCGGGTCAACCCGATATTGAAATAAAAGGTCTTTGCATTGATTCCAGAAAAGCCGTAGCAGGGGATATGTTTTTCTGTTTAAAGGGACTGGAAGCGGACGGGCATCGCTTTGCAAAGATGGCATGTGAAAAGGGCGCAGTCTGCGTGGTTCACAGCGATGAGGTTGAAAAGCTCGCAGGGGTTACCTATGTGAAAGTCAGCGACACTAACAAAGAACTGAATCGCATTTGTGATTTGTTTTTTGGACAGCCAAGCTGTAAGATGACAGTCTTTGGTGTCACCGGAACCAACGGGAAGACCACTACAACCAGCATTATCAGTGATGTATATGAAAAGCCCTGCGGCTATATGGGAACGATTGCAGTTCGCTACGGTGATGTGAGCAGAATTCCTAGTCTGACGACGCCGGATGCACTGGAGATTCACGGGAATTTAAAGGAAATGGCGGATTATGGCATGGAAGCGGTCGCTATGGAAGTCAGCTCTCACGGTCTTGCTATGGGACGTACAGATGCAGTGGATTTTGATGTGGCTATTTTCACGAATCTGACTTACGATCATTTGGATTATCACAAGACCATGGAGCAGTATTTTGAGGCGAAGAAGCTGCTCTTTACGCAGATGAAAGAAAGCGGAGTGGCAGTGCTTAACGCAGATGAGGGGAGTTTTGAGGAGTTAGCAGCATGTACAGCTTGCAGATATGTGACCTACGGAATCGACAGAGATGCGGATTATAGGGCTGAAGATGTATGCCTTTATGTCAGCGGTTCGGAGTTCACGCTGGTACATGATGGAAAGCGGTATCCGGTAAAAACGAACCTTTCTGCCAAATATAATTTATATAATTTATTGGGCGCAATCGCTGGTATGCATCAGGCGGGTATGGCTATTGAGGATATGCTTCCAAAACTTTCGCACATTTCGCAGGTGGACGGCAGAATGGAAATTATTGATAAAGGGCAGGATTTTACGGTTATTGTAGATTATGCCCACACGCCGGACGGATTTGAAAAGGTCTTTCAGTATGCCAAAGAAATTGTCAAGGGCGGAAGAATTTTTTCCGTATTTGGCTGTGCCGGCAAGCGGGACAAGGTAAAGCGAAAGGTGCTGGGGCAAATTTCCGGCAAATATTGCGATACTGTCTATGTGACCGAAGAAGATCCGAGAGACGAAAGTGTCGCACAAATCAGCGAGATGATTTTGTCTGGCATGGAACACGAAAACGGTGTTGTGATAGAGGATCGCTATAAGGCTATTGAGGCAGCCATTACCGGTGCGAAGACCGGGGACTGCGTGCTGATTCTCGGCAAAGGGGACGAGACCTATATGTATCATAAAGATGGCAGAGTGCCTTGGATGGGTGATCACGAAGCAGCGAAAAAAGTGCTGAATGAGATGAAATAAGAAGAACGACAGGGTATATTGGAAAAAAGCAGCGGTGCAGATATTATATGATGGCTATTACAAAAAATACTAGAATCGTAAAGATATGATTCGGGAAGGAGCATTTTCTTGGAAAAGTTTAGAATCAAAAACAGATTGTGGATTTCTATTCTGCTTATTCTATCGATATGTATGATGTCAATTCATGTGTACGGCGGTGAGAAAAGAGAGTGGGCAAAAGTTAGTGACTGGACAGAAGTTATAGTAGCAGGAGACTCGGAAAGCGATCAAGTTAAGGTCGGAGCGGAGGGAAAGCTGCGCATTCAGTGTTGGGAAACAGAAGAATCTCCCGATTATGATGAAATGCAAACTGCACCATATCAATTAAAAGTTTCTTTAATTACCGGAGACCGCAATTACAATCAGACTTTTACAGTCAATACCTCTGAACGTGCAGACCGGGCTTATTACAAAGAATTTAATTTTACAGACTTGCCTGAGGGAACTTATGAGATCACAGTGATACCAGAGGCGGACGTATGTATTTGCTTTAGGTCGTATACCTATGAGACCGTATTTGTAGAACCAACTTATAAAGAATTATCCAGACTTGCAAAGTCGCTTGCGACAAAGAACATTGTTTATAAAAACATAGATGTCGGCGAACATGCCAGACTATATGGCAAAACTATTTCATCAGACGCAAAATTCAGTTATGAAACCATGTACATTTTGGGTGGTTCCTGTCAACCATATATAGATATAAAAAAGAAGGGAAAGACTGCAACCTTGAGACTTGCAGTAAGAGGGCGCGTTGCGCTTGTTTCTCCTATCGGCTATTATAATCTCAATCTGGAAAAGATTCGGTTTTATACAAGTAATCGAAGAGTTACCATGGAATTAGGAGATGAAACCGAATGGAGCAGGTACAACTACAAAAATGGAATGTATTCATCCTGTTCAGATTGGTGGGTGACACTGTCTAGCAATAGTAAAGACCGAGAAGAACAGTTGAACAAAATCATTAAGATTTTCGAACAAAAGAAGGTTCGCGTTCGTGTTTATGGTGATGATGGCGCGTCAGTTGTTTTGAAATTAACGGAATCCCAACGAAAAAATTGGCTTGGGGTATTTAAAAAATATAAAAAATTACTAAAAGAATATTGGTACGAGTAAGTAAGGAATATCAGTGATATATAAATCAAAAGAGTGCGAACGGTTTTCCGTTCGCACTTTCACTGTTTTAGATATTCTAATGCTTTTTCCTCTGTCAGATGGAAGAGGTTTATCAGTTTGGTGAAGATTCTATCGTCGGGTATGCCTTCCGTGCGATTATCCAAGATAAAGATTTTAATGCCTTGTTCGATGCCCTGCGCAAGTCCCTGCTCGGCGGCTTCCTTTGCAATTAAATTTCTGTATTCTTCCATCGTGAATTCATAAAACTTCATTTTCTCGATTTCCTCCCCATGTTTTTTTAAAAAGTCTACGATATGGCCTTCCTCAATACAACGCTGGACTGCTAATCTGATAGAATTTTCGAGAGATGCGCCACTGCTTAAATTGTTTTTTACATAAGTAACCAGCTTGCTGTAGCCCAGCAAGGTTTTGCTGCGATTTAAAATTTCGTTATCTTTATTGTATCGCAAATTGATGAGCTTGACTACTAAATTTAACGAGTTTTCGGGAGGCGCTTCGATAAAACTGTCAGCAAGGCTTAGGCTTTTGACGTTCCAAGGTTCATTTCCTGTATAGAATACATAAAAGACAGGCGTTGGCAGTTTGATTTGGGTGCTGCTGTAAAGCCTGTCTGTATCGATAAGTTTTGTATATGTATCTGTTGAATAACCCAGTAATCGCAATGGAATATTGGGATTGATCGTGCTTTGATGTTCTGCCATAACGATAATTCTGTCCTCGATAGTGAAGCTTAGATCGTTGTATTTTTCTAAGAATAGCACATTATTTAGTGTTGTAATTCTGATTTTTGTTTCAGGTCCATAGCTTGTTCCGCTCAGTGCATTGTAAAGTTCCAAAGCGGTTTCTTCATTGGAAAACAGTTTTGAGAAGACACTATCCTGGTAATTTCTGTTTGAATGAATCGTTTTATCCATATTTTTCCTCCTTGTGTGATTCTGTGGTGTTAAGTTTAAATTAGGTTTGAATTGACCTTATCAATCCGCACGCAAAAAGAGCAACCCAATTGGATTGCTCTCGTTAAAAAATTACTGAAATTTCCTTTTATACCTATAACTGTATTATAACTTGACTTCTCCCCAAATGCAAGTCTTTTTTGCATAAGTGTTGCTGAACGTGTGAATACTAAGTCAAAAAGGAGAATGAAATCATGAACGAAGATAGTATCAGACTTTTACGGGAAGTTAACGCGGGCTGCAAAAATGCAACCAATAGTTTTGATCAGGTTATTGAGTTTGTTAAAGAGCAGGATTTGAAAGACTTGATTGAAGAATACAGAAAGGAACATCAGCTTGTTGGAGATATTGCCCACCAGCTTTTGAACAACGATGGTGAAGATGAAAAGGACCCGCCGACAATGGCAAAAGCTATGATGTGGTTTACTACAGAAGTAAAGATGATGATGTCTGATGATGATAGCCGTGTTGCGGAGCTTTTGATTGACGGATGTCATATGGGGATGAAGTCCTTGGGAAAGTATTTACGTCAGTATGAAAATGCCGACCAGAAGGAACGTGCCCTGGCCGGCAGATTGATGAATATTGAAATGGAACTGTACAAAAAATTAATGGTCTTTCTTTAAAAGACTATTTGATTGCTGCTTCCAGCGCCAGCTTCATCATATCAGTAAACTGGTTTTGACGCTGCTCGACAGTAGCTTTATCACCGGTGATAAAGTGGTCGCTTACAGTCATCATAGCCAGTGCATTGCGGCTATGATATGCGGCGTTCATATAAAGAGCTGCGGCTTCCATTTCTACAGCTAGGACGTCCATAGACGACCATTCTTTCCACCATTTGGTTCCCAGCTCATAAAATACGTCACAGGATACGGTGTTTCCGGCTTTAAAGGAAATGCCGTTTTCTTTTCCAGCGTCCATGACTTTTGTTAAAAGTTCAAAGCTGGCGCTAGGGGAGTACTGCCCCGGTACATGAAATGCATGCTGATAATTGGAGTCAGTGGAGGCCGCCAGGCAAACCAAGATATCACCTACGGAAAGTTTTTCGTGGAAAGCGCCGGCAGTGCCGATTCTGATGATGTTTTCTACATTGTATTCTGTAAAGAGTTCCCAGGAATAAATTCCCATGGACGGCATGCCCATACCACTGCCCTGCACAGAGACGGGAACCCCTTTGTAGGTTCCGGTATAACCGTACATATTGCGGATCTCTGAGTATCTGACTGCGTTTTCCAAGAAGTTTTCTGCAATGAACTGGGCTCTCAGCGGGTCGCCCGGCATGAGAACGGTCTTTGCGATTTTGCCTTTTTCGGCGCCGATATGTAGTGACATAATAATCAGTCCTTTCTATTTTGGGTAAAAGTAAAACCGATGGGAGACACATCCATCGGTTTTGTTGCTCTCGCATGTGCATTTAACTTATGCACTGGTGGGGACGGGTGAGACTTATTTTGCTGCTTTTGCAGCGTTGAATCTTTTAGCTAATCTGGAAACTTTTCTGGAAGCAGCTTTCTTGTTAAGAGTACCTTTTGCTGCAGCCTGCATTAATTTCTTTTCAACTACTACAAATTTCTCTGCAGCAGCTTCCATGTTGCCTTCTTCTAAAGCAGCATCGAAATTCTTAAGAGCAGTCTTTACATGGTCCTTAACTCTTCTGTTTCTAGCCGTTTTCTTGTCGATTACTCTGATTCTTTTTTTTGCGGATTTAATGTTTGCCATAATTATTCACCCCACTATTTAAATTTTTAGCTTTGTTACGCTAAATTCGCACATTAAGTATAGCCTAAACAGTGGGAATTTGCAAGGCTTTTTTAGCAAGTTACATATTTACCGCCTTTGCGGGCATACTTTTTAAAGAAAAACTACACATCACGGAGGTGATTTTTTTGAAATACAGAACAGACCTTGCAGTGGAAGGCGTTGAAAATTTGGAACAGTCTGGTGTTCGTCCGGGAGAAAAGGACGGCATCGTGATGGACAAGGAAAAGATTGATGAAGACATCAAAGTAACGACCATTGACATAGTCAATCTAAAGGGTGAAGCCATGCTGGGAAAGCCTTGCGGCAGGTATGTCACCATGGAGGTCAAGGGGATTATCGATGAAAAAGAGGGGATTTCGGAAAGAGCGGCAAAGGCTCTTGCAAGGCAGCTCTCCAAGCTGGTGAAACATCGGTACGACCTAAAAGTACTGGTTGTAGGGCTTGGCAACGAGAAGGTTACACCGGACAGTCTGGGGCCGCATACCGTTTCTAAGATTAAGATAACCAGTCATCTTTTCAAAATTTTCGGCTGTGACGGCGATGAAGAAATGTCCAATGTCAGCGGATTGGCACCGGGGGTAACTGCAACCACTGGCATGGAGACGGCAGAACTTATCGAAAAGGCAGTAGAGATGACAAAGCCCGATGTAGTTATCGCCATCGATGCGCTGGCTGCAAGAAATATCGATAGAGTCAGTACTACCATTCAAATCAGCGATACAGGCATATCACCTGGTGCTGGTATGGGGAATGTGCGAAAGCAACTGAATGAAGCCTCCCTGGGTACAAAAGTCATCGCTATCGGTGTGCCTACGGTGATTGATTCAAAGACTGTTATTTTGGAGGCGTTAGAGGAGATGAAAATTCCAGAAGAAAAAGCATATCACTATATGGACAGCAGAGAATTTGACATGGTAGTCACTTCAACGGACATTGACCTTGTCATCAAATCTTTTTCGGACATCATTGCAAAAGCTGTTAATATTACCCTGCACCCCGGCATATACTCTTAGAGTACCTTAGATAAGCAAGGAGAGAGGAAGGCAATGAGACAAAAACAGACGATACTTTTTTTTGCACTGCTTTATGTGGTGTCAGTGGCAGGCTTTTTTTTCAAAATGACAGGAGAAGCGGTCAGTGGACAACAGCTGACGGCCATGTGTATCGAAAGCAGCTTGCCGTGTATGGAGCTCATTGCAGACAATGATACTGAACCCGGTGACGAAAACATCACAGCGGCAGTGCAGACCGAGACAGAGAAAAGCAAGGAAGATGAAAAAATAAAGCCCAAAAAGGTGAAGAAGAATAACGGCGCACCGAAGGTGCTTATTTATCATACCCATGCCACAGAAAGCTATCTTCCGGCTTCTTCCGGCAATTATCATACGACAAAAGAGGAAAACACGGTACGTGATGCGGGTGATGTGCTGACTGATGTGCTGGAAGAGCGGGGGATTGGTGTGGTTCATGACAAAACGCTTCACGACAATCCTTCGTATAACGAATCCTACTCCAGAAGTTTTGAAACTGTTAAGGCACTGCTAAAAAAATATCCATCCATAGAATGTATCATCGATTTGCACAGAGATGCAACGGCGGCAGAAGTCGCAGGTCCAGTACAGACTGTCGGCGGAAAAACCTGCGCCGTATATTCCTATGTGCTCAGCAACACGACGGAAACCTATGAGGAGAACAGCGCTTTTCTTGGGAAGCTGAATACTATTGCGGACAGCAAGTATGGCGGCTATACGGGAGAAATTCTGGAACGGCCTTACTGGTATAACCAGGAACTTTCTGGAAAATCCATCTTAATTGAAATGGGGAATAATCGAAACAATATTGAAGATGTCAGAAGATGTGCAGAGGTGTTCGGAGAAATTCTGGCAGATGCACTGGAGGAATGATTTTGAAAACTTTTAGAAATGCAGTGATTTTGTTCATGCTGTTTATGGTAGGCACCATGGCAGTAGTTCATGTGGACAGGCAGTGTGCCATGATGGAAAGAAATACTGATTCTTTTGCAGAAAGTCTTACAGAAAAACTAGAAAATTACATTGAAAAATAAGCCATCTTGCTATAAAATATATCTTGAAGAAGTACGTGCAAAGCGAGGAAATTTATGGATTATCAGAAATTTATCAGGAATTTTAGTATTATCGCTCATATTGACCACGGCAAATCGACCCTTGCCGATAGAATTATTGAGAATACCGGGCTGGTTGCCCATCGAGATATGAAAGAACAGTTTTTGGACAACATGGATTTGGAGCGGGAGCGCGGCATTACCATCAAGCTTCAGACCACTCGTCTTGTGTACAAGGCCAAGGACGGCAATGAGTATATTTTCAATCTCATCGATACGCCGGGTCATGTGGACTTTACATATGAGGTATCCCGAAGTTTGGCAGCCTGCGAAGGTGCGGTTCTTGTCGTTGACTCCACCCAGGGAGTAGAAGCGCAGACGATGGCGAATGTGTATCTGGCATTGGAAGAGGATCTTGAGATTCTGCCTTGCCTGAACAAGATCGACCTGGCAAGTTCCCGACCAGAGGAGACCAAGGAAGAAATCGAAGAGATGATCGGTATTGATGCATCAGAGGCGCCGCTTGTATCTGCAAAGGAAGGCGTCGGTATTACAGACCTTTTGGAGGCGGTAGTACAGACTGTGCCTGCGCCGACAGGCGATGTGAACGGCAAACTGAAAGCGCTGATTTTCGACTCTGTTTACGATAATTACAAAGGCGTAGTGATTTACACCCGTATCTTTGACGGTGCTGTTAAAGTGGGTGATACCATTCGTCTGATGAATACAAATAAGAAGTATGAGGTCACCGAGGTAGGCGTTATGGCGCCGGGTCATGTGCCGACTAAATCTCTGCGGGCAGGAGAGGTTGGCTACATCTGTGCCAGTATTAAGCAGGTTCGTGATGCAAGAGTAGGCGACACAATCACGCTGGATAAGGAACCGACAGAAGAACCCCTGCCGGGCTACAAGAAAGTGCAGTCTATGGTTTACTGCGGCATTTACCCTGCAGAGGGTGAAAAGTACGAGGGTGTCAAAGATGCACTTGAGAAGCTGCAGGTCAACGATGCGGCATTTCTCTTTGAACCGGAAACTTCTACAGCGCTGGGATTTGGATTCCGCTGTGGATTTCTGGGACTTTTACACATGGAAATTATCGTGGAGCGTCTGGAGCGGGAGTTTGGACTGGCGGTTATCACCACATCGCCGAGTGTAGTATATCGGGTTGTGCTGCAGGATGGCAGTGTGGAGATGATTCAGAATCCGACCAACCTGCCGGATCAGACAGAAATCAGCCATATCGAAGAGCCAATTGTAAAAGCGGACATCATGATTCCAAAAGAATACGTAGGCTCTATCATGGAGCTTTGTCAGGATCGACGCGGCAAAATGCTTCACATGGAATACATCACCGAAAACAGAGTACAGCTCCACTATGAGCTTCCCCTCAACGAGGTTATTTATGATTTCTTTGACGCGCTGAAATCGAAGACTCGCGGCTACGGCTCTTTAGACTACGAGTTTATCCGCTACGAGAAATCTCAGCTTGTCAAGTTGGACGTGCTGCTCAACAAAGATTTGGTGGACGCATTCTCCATGATTGTTCACGAGTCAAAGGCGTACAACAGGGGACGCTTTGTCTGTGAGAAGCTGAAGGAGATTATCCCTATGCACCAGTTCGAGGTGCCGATTCAGGCGGCGGTTGGGCAGAAGGTTATCGCTCGTGAGACGGTCAAGGCATATAGAAAAGACGTTATCGCCAAGTGCTACGGCGGCGACATTTCCCGGAAAAAGAAACTCCTTGAGAAGCAGAAAGAGGGAAAGAAAAGAATGCGTCAGTTCGGAAAGGTGGAAGTGCCACAGGAGGCTTTCACAGCGGTGCTGAAATATGACGACAACAAATAAAGAAAGACAGAAACTGGGAATCTACATTCACATTCCCTTTTGCCTGCAAAAGTGCCTGTACTGCGGATTTTATTCCAGCGGCGGCAGCAGTCTCGCTCAACAGGAGGCATATATAGAAGAACTTCTCGAAGACATCAAGGCCTATGGGGAGGTTTACGGACAGAAGTATCTTGTGGATACGGTTTTTTTCGGTGGAGGCACGCCTTCGATTCTGCCGGCTTCTCTAATCGGAAAAGTTATGGATCAGCTGCGCCAGTGTTTTTTCCTTGATAAAGAGGTGGAAATTACCATAGAGTCCAATCCGAAGACTTTGACCAAAGAGAAATTACTGGCTTACAGATCTTTTGGCATCAATCGGCTTTCTATAGGCATTCAGTCCTTTGATGATGGAATTTTAAAGAATCTAGGCAGGGCTCACGACAGCAGTGATGCGGTCTTAAGTTTTCAGATGGCAAGGCAGTGTGGCTTTGATAATATCAATCTGGATCTGATGTTTGCAGTGCCAGGGCATACTATGGAGATTTGGGAGAAGACACTTAAGCAGGCAGTCAATCTGCAGCCTGCGCATATTTCTTTTTACAGCCTGCAGATTGAAGAGGACACGCCTTATTATGAAATGTTTCAGCGAGGGGAAATTACAGAGATTTCCGATGAAGAGGATCGGCGCATGTATCATCGCGCTATAGAGGTGCTCAAAGAAGCTGGTTATGATCATTACGAGATTTCTAATACGGCAAAGGCGGGGAAACAGTGCAGACATAATCTGAAGTACTGGTCGCTTGCAGACTATCTGGGTATAGGCAGCGGCGCCAGTTCATATGTAGAGGGGGTTCGCTTTACTGAAGCACCTTTTCCGGAATTTCACAAGAACACAAGAGAAGACGATATGTGCGAGTTTGTCTTTACAGGTCTTCGCAAAACCTGCGGTATTGATCTTGCGGAATTTGAAAGACGATTCGCTGTAGCGTTTTGGGAAGTATATGCTGATAGAAGGACAGAACTTGCTGAATTTTTTCAAAGCGGCAGCCTTTTAGAAGAACATGGAAAGCTCAGGCTTTCGGAAGCAGGCATTGATATATCCAATCAGATTATGGCAGTATTTGTATAGCCAGAGATTATTAGGAGAATGAGATGGAAAAATACATATTAGCAATGGATCAGGGGACAACCAGCTCCCGGTGTATTATTTATGATAAGAAAGGAAACCAGATAAGCGCTGCACAGAAAGAGTTTCGTCAGATTTATCCGAAAGAGGGCTGGGTAGAGCACGATGCTGAAGAAATTTGGTCCAGCCAGATGACGGTTGCGCATGAAGCGATGCTGAAAGCGGGGCTCACTTATGAGAATATTGAAGCCATCGGTATTACCAACCAGAGAGAGACTACTGTGGTTTGGGACAAGCATACCGGTCAGCCTGTATATAATGCCATTGTGTGGCAGTGTAGGCGAACTGCCCAGTACTGCGATACCCTGATAGAAAGCGGGCTTTCCGATAAATTCAAGGAAAAGACAGGGCTCTTAATCGATGCCTATTTTAGCGGTACCAAACTGAAATGGATTTTGGAAAATGTGGCAGGCGCAAGACAAAAGGCGGAAGAGGGGAATCTGCTCTTTGGGACCATTGAAACCTGGCTTATCTGGAAGATGACTGGCGGCGCAGTACATATCACGGATTACTCCAATGCAGCCAGAACTATGATGTTCAATATCCATACGCTGAAGTGGGATGAGGAAATCCTGGAAATCTTGAATATTCCTAAGCAGATGCTGCCGGAACCAAGACCTTCAAGTCAAGTTTACGGACAGACGCTGGACACCATCTTTGGTGGCCCTGTAAAAATCGCCGGAGCCGCAGGAGACCAGCAAGCGGCGCTGTTTGGGCAGACCTGTTTTGAAGAGGGCGAAGCCAAGAGTACCTATGGAACCGGATGTTTTCTTTTGATGAATACCGGGCAGAAACCAATCTTTTCTAAAAGCGGGATGCTTACGACAATCGCTTGGGGACTGGATGGAAAGGTCACTTATGCGCTGGAAGGGTCGGTATTTGTCTGTGGTGCTGCCATTCAGTGGCTTAGAGATGAACTGGAAATTTTGGAAAAGTCCAGTGAGTCAGAAAAAATGGCGCTGTCTGTAAAAGACGCAGCAGGCGTATTTGTCGTACCTGCCTTTGTAGGGCTGGGTGCCCCTTACTGGGATCCTTACGCAAGAGGTTCAATTTTTGGACTTACTAGAGGAGCAAATAAGCATCATTTGGTGCGTGCCACGCTGGAATCTTTGGCATATCAGTGTTATGATCTGCTCTTTGCTATGGAACAGGACATGGGTCATGAGATGCGGGAACTTCGCGTGGACGGAGGCGCCTCTGCCAACAATTTCCTCATGCAGTTTCAGGCAGATATGCTGAGAAAGCAGGTGATAAGACCTAAGTGCATTGAGACGACCTCTCTGGGAGCGGCGTATCTTGCGGGTCTTGCAGTGGGATACTGGAAAAGTACGCAGGATGTTTTGGAAAACTGGCAGAGCGACAGGAAATTTGTACCTTCTATGGAGGAGAAGAAACAAAAAGAATTACTGCAGGGCTGGCACGAGGCGGTCAAACGCAGTCAGAACTGGGCTAAATAGATTGAAATAACAAATGAAGGAGAAATTTACCAATGGGAGAAGTAAAACAGAGAGATTATGTCTTTGATGCGCTCCGCGGTCTGTGTATGTGGTCTATTCCGATTTCACATTTTACCAGAATGGCGGGACATTTTAGTCAAGGCTCCTTAAGCGGAATTGTATACATAACCATCAACGTATTTGTCATGCAGGCTTTTATGTTTCTGTCAGGCTATTTTTCAAAGAAGCCAGACCGCAGCAGAGAAATCGCCTTTAAAGCTTTTCTGTGGCCGTACATTTTGAGCATTTTCTTTTTCTACGGCGTGCGGCTTTTGTTCTGGGGCAATGCAAATCTGTATTTTGATAGAGCGCCTTTTGCCATGTGGTTTATGGTGACGTTGTTTCTGTACAAAGTATTTCAGAAAAACTACATCAAAATTCCGTATTTCTTTGCCATGACCTTTGTGCTGTATCTCATAGCAGGCTGTCTGCCGTTTCTGACAGATTATCTGTCCCTCGGCAGAATTGTATCCTACTTCCCGTTCTTTTTCTTAGGATATTACTGCACACCGGAGCACATCGCAAAGATTAAGTGTCTGAAAAAATGGCAGTGTGCAGTGCTTGGCGTATTTTTAATCGGCGTATCGTGTCTTCTTGCATTCGGCATGCCGCAGGTACCGGTAGGCTGGTATCTGATGAAAGACCCGGGCTCCTTTACAGGCGTATGCTGGTGGCTGGATATTCTGATGAGAGCAGTGCTCTTTATCATCGGCGCACTTTGGATTATTCTGATGTTCAACATTCTGCCGAGCAAGGATACATATCTTGCTTATGTGGGCAGAAATACTATGCCAGTATATATTTTGCATTTGGTAGTGCGCCAGTGGATGAAGAAGCATGGCGGCATCAGTTTAGGGATTTTTCCAATGCCGGAAGCAAGCAGCCTTTTGTATTATGTGATGGTATTCGGCTTTGCCTCTTTGTGCGTGGTAGTTTTTGCCTCAAAACCGGTATCAAAGGGCTACGACTGGGTTGTTGATACGACTTACGCTATCTTTATGTGGGTGGTAAATCACATCATTCTGCCGCCGTTTGCGTTCCTAGAAAAGGGACTAAAATCCTGGGGTATCAGTACGGCAGAGTGGATTGAAAAACAGAAAAAGTAGGAGTAGAATATGGATAATTTTAGAGAAGAAAATAAATGTGAAGAAACGCAAGTGAAAGAGGAAAAAAGCGGCGGAGCAACTATCGTCGATTTTAACTATGAAAAATATGCGGAAGTAGAGCGAAAGGCGACACACACTGATGCGACAGCGGCGCTTGTTATGGGAATTCTTTCCATGGTAATGGCATTATTTGCTGCGGTGATTGCGGTTGTTCTAGGGGTAATCGGTATTGTTTTTGGAATCAAGGGAAGAAACGATGCGGAGCGCCAGGGTATGGCAACAGCGGGGCTGGTACTGTCAATCCTAGGCACGATTTTATCGGTTTTGCGGATTATCGCCACCATATTCTTTATTACGTTTTATGCGGTGGATTTGTTGAATTACTTTTAAAGTAAATTTCCATCTGCTTGGTCTAAAAGGAATTTTAGATCGTAAATTAGTAACATTATATTTATAAAATTTGAGGAGAACAAGATTGATTTATTTAGAGTATCTTGCAGCAGCAGTTATCGTTGTTGTTTTATCAATTAAAGCATCGGATTACATCGACCTTTTGGATAAGAATACGAAGCTTTCCGGCGCATTTTTGGGTGGGATTATGCTTTCGGCGGTGACATCGTTGCCGGAACTTTTCACCAGTATTTCAGCGACAGTTCTGCTGGAAAGACCCGGACTTTGCATGGGTAATATTTTGGGCAGCGACCTTTTTAATCTGGGTGCTCTGGCATTTTTTATCCTGCTGTTTTCAAAGAACTTTGCGAAAGGAAAGGTGTCAAAGAGTTATCGCCATGTGACGGTGGTCGTGCTTGTGATTTATATTCTGATTACCCTCAATTTTGCCGGGATTTTACAGTTCAGGATTCTTCATCTGTCCATCACGTCGGTTTTGATTGCACTGATTTACGGATTGGGAGCCAAGTACCTTGCGGTGGCTGACGATGTAACCTCTGATGAGGCTGTACTGGATTATCATTCGGAGTCCAGCACTTCGCTTTCGGTAAAACAAATCGGTGTGAGGTTCTTCTTCGCGGCAGTGGGAATCATAGCTTTTAGTATTATTCTGACCTATTTGACCGATGAAATTTCCGTCAAATTAAATTTGGGTCAGGGCCTTGCGGGGGCGATTTTCCTCGGTGTAGCCACATCACTACCAGAAGTGACTTCCACCATTGCCCTGTTTAAGATGAAGAACTTTAATATCGCTGTAGGAAATATCATTGGCAGCAATCTCTTCAACTTCATCATTTTAGTTGTGGCAGATGTGCTGTCCATGGGCAGCGGCGTTTACGCAACTTTTGATCACCAGATTGAAAACCTGCTGATTTTTGGAGGCACAGCAACAATCCTATTCTGGGTGATGCTGCGCTTTAAAAAAGCTACAATCCAGACTGTTTGTGCCCTGGGCATGGTAGCAAGCTATCTGGGATTCTTGCTGATATAAATTACAGATGTAAATTGTAGATATAAATTGTGGAAAGGAGAACGCACTTATGGAAGGACATTGTAAGCTGTGCCCGCAGTGTAACGGCAGGGCATGTAAGAACCAAATTCCCGGTCCTGGAGCAAAGGGAATCGGCGATACGGCAATTAGAAATTACGATAAGTGGAAGGAAATTCGTATCAACATGGATACGTTGACCGAAAAAAGAGAAGTCAGCACAGCCTTTTCTCTCTTTGGAAAAACTTTTGCTGCGCCATTTTTTGCAGGTCCTGTCGGGGCAGTGAATATGCACTACGGCGACAAGTACAACGACTTGGAGTATAACAACATTCTGGTTCCTGCCTGTAAGGAAAGCGGCATTGCTGCTTTTACAGGAGACGGTATGGACCCGGAGGTGATGAAGGCTGCCAGCATTGCTATTAAAGAAGCAGGCGGTCTGGGTGTGCCGACAGTAAAGCCTTGGAACAAAGCCATGATTGCAGAAAAGCTGGGGTTGGTGAAAGAATCTGGGGCCTTTGCGGTGGCTATGGATATTGACGCAGCAGGGCTTCCCTTTCTAAAAAATTTCCAGCCTCCCGCAGGGAGCAAGTCTGTGGAAGAGATGAGAGAAATTATAGAAGAGGCAGGAATTCCTTTTATCGTCAAGGGCATTATGACGGTGAAAGCGGCACGCAAGGCAAAGGAAGCAGGCGCTTCTGCTATCATCGTTTCCAATCACGGAGGAAGAGTACTGGATCAGTGCCCGGCTACGGCGGAAGTGCTGGAAGCAATCGCAGATGAAGTAGGCGGCTCCATGAAAGTGCTGGTAGATGGCGGAATCCGAGACGGTGTAGATGTGTTTAAGGCGCTGGCCCTTGGCGCAGATGCAGTGCTTTTGGCAAGACCCTTTGTCAATGCGGTTTATGGCGGAGAAGGACAAGCCGTAAAGGACTACGTTGCAAAGGTGCAGGCGGAACTTGCCGACACCATGGCGATGTGCGGGGCGTATGCCTTGGATGAGATTTGTAAGGATATGATTTGGAGATAAGATAGTAAAAAGCGCTGGCGTTATAAAGCTACCAGCGCTTTTAAAGTTTTCGATATAATTATACAATTCTGTTCAGTCTGCCGCCATCTAAGTAACTCTTCAGGTTGGCAGCGCAGATGTCGATGACTTTCTGTCTGGTCTCCTTTGGCATCCATGCGATGTGTGGGGTCAGAATACAGTTAGGCTGCCCAATGAGTGGGTGCGGCTCTTTCGGCGGTTCGCCGTCTATCACGTCTATGGCTGCCGCGGACAGTTTGCCAGAACGAAGTGCCGCCGCTAAATCTTCTTCGTTGATTAGTGCGCCGCGGGCGGTGTTAATCAGCACTGCGCCATCTTTCATTTTGGCAATCATTTTACTATTGACAAATCCTTTATTTTCAGCGGTCAAAGGACAGTGTAAAGTAACAAAATCAGATTTAAGAGCAGCCTCCTTGTCACGGCTGTAGACGTTGACAGTCATGCCAAAAGCTTCCGCAATGTGGGCAACCCGCTTTCCGATATTTCCGTAGCCGATGATACCAAGTGATTTGCCGTCTAAAAGAGTCAGCGGTTCTTTGATAAAGGTAAAATCGGGACTTTTGTACCACTGACCGGCTTGTATGGAACTGTCGTAGCTGCCGACTCTGTTGGTCAGCTCCAAAATCAGCGCAAAGGTATGCTGTGCAACGGCATCTGTAGAATACGCAGGTACATGACATACAGCTATGCCAAGTTCTTTTGCGGCTTTGATATCGACATTGTCGTAGCCCGTTGCGGTGACTCCGATAAATTTTAGCTTCGGACAGCTTTCCATAACTTCTCTGGTAATGAGACATTTGCTGACGAAGAAACCGTCGCAGTCGCTGATGCGATTTACAATTTCTTCCGGAAAACTTCTGTCATAAGTGCAAAAAGTACCCAGCGCTTCGATTGGTGCCCAGGATAAATCTCCTGGATTTATAGAATATGCGTCTAAAATTGTTAATTTCATCGTATTGAAAACTCCTTGTTACATATTATAATTACAGATAGCTGTAATTAGTATACCACATCAGGGCTTGCGGGAAAACCCATAAAATGGTATACTATAAGGTAAAATTGGAAATTTGGAGAGAGTATGGGACTGATTGAGATTACTTTGATTGGCGTAGGTCTTGCCATGGACGCAGTGGCAGTATCTATATCTAATGCCATGATTTTTAAACCCCTTAGAAAAACTGATTACATAGCCATGATTTTGGCATTTGGCATATTTCAGGGGATTATGCCGCTGCTTGGGTACTATGCGGGATCTGTCTTTGCCAGATGGATTACCAAATATAGCGGAATCGTGATTTTTCTCATCTTAGGCGCCATTGGCGGCAATATGGTGCGGGAAAGTTTTCGGAGCGAGCCGTCCAAAGTGTATGATGAAAAAAGACTGACTGCAGGAATTTTGTTTTTTCAGGCAGTGGCGACCAGCATTGACGCCTTTGCAGTAGGAGTAGGTTTTTGCGCAGCCAGTGTAGCAATTTTGCCAACGGTAAGCCTTATTGCATCTATTACGGGTGTGCTGGTCTTTGGAGCAATCTTAGTAGGGAAGAAATTTGGAAATATTTTTGAGAGTAAGGCGGGTCTTTTAGGCGGTGTGATTCTGGTAATCATCGGAATTAAGGGCTTATTATAAAGGAGAAAAAGTATGAGAACAGATAGAGCATTTGATGTGACAAGAGAAGTAAAAGTAACTGACCATTATCTGATGAGTCCACAGGGTTCAGTTTTGATAGAGATGGGAAATACCAAGGTGATTTGTACTGCCAGTGTCGAGGAATCGACGGCAAAACACCTTGTGGGAACAGGAAAAGGTTGGGTGACAGCGGAGTACGCCATGCTGCCTGGCTCGACCGGAACAAGAAAAAAGAGAGAAAAGGGAAAGGCGGACGGCAGATCTGTGGAGATTCAGCGTTTAATCGGAAGGTCTCTTCGCTCTGTTGTGGATATGGAAAAGCTGGGAGAGAGAACCATTTGGATTGACTGCGATGTCATTCAGGCAGACGGCGGCACCAGAACAGCGTCCATTACAGGAGGCTATATTGCAATGGTACAAGCTATGCAGTGGATGAAGGAGCAGGGGTTGATTGAGGAAATTCCTGTCAGCGCTGCAGTTTCTGCCATCAGCGTGGGTATTGTGGATGGTGAGTGTATTTTAGACCTTTGCTATGAGGAGGATTCTCATGCTCAGGTGGATATGAACGTGATTATGACCGACAAGGGCGAGTTCATCGAAGTGCAGGGAACCGGCGAAGATGCGCCATTTACGAAAGTGCAGCTTCTTGAACTTCTTGATTTGGCAACTAAGGGCTGTAGCCAGCTACACCAGATACAAAAAGAAATCTTAAACAGATAAGCTGCCAAGAAGCGAAACCTGCGTAAATTAAAAGAAAGGACAAAATCATGGAAACCATTATTGCTGCTTCCAGAAATCAGCACAAAATCACGGAAATTGAAGCAATTACTAAGAAATTTGGTATGAACATCGTTTCGAGAGATGAGGCGGGCATTCCCAAATTTGAAATTGAAGAGGATGGAGAGACCTTTGAGGAAAACTCCTTTAAAAAAGCAAATGAAATTATGAAAGTTTGCGGTAAAATTACCATTGCAGATGATTCAGGACTGATGGTGGATTATCTTGGCGGTGCACCGGGTGTCTATTCTGCTAGATTTGCAGGTGAGGATGGAAACGACACTAAGAATAATGAGAAACTGCTGATGCTTTTAGAGGGTGTTTCCTATAAGGAAAGAAGGGCGAAGTTTGTATCGGTTATTACGATGGTCTATCCAGATGGCACACAACTGGCAGCTCGCGGTGAGTGCGAAGGTCACATCATTGATGCGCCAGTAGGTGAAAACGGATTTGGCTATGATCCCCTCTTTGTTCCTGACGGATATCAGAGAACTTTTGCGCAGCTTTCAGCGGAGGAAAAAAATCAAATCAGTCACAGAGCGAAGGCGCTTAAGCAGCTTGAAAAGCTGCTTGAAGAAAGGGAGAATATATAGTTGTTAAAAAATAGATGGATCAAGATGATTCTTCTTGGAATCAAGCAGTTTAGCGATCCTTATTATCAGGGCTTTGCAGCACAGATGTCTTTTTATATTATGCTGTCTTTGGTGCCGACCATTATCGTTTTGTCGCAGCTTCTCGGTATTTTGGACATTTCACTGGATTTTCTGGATGAATGGATAGGAGAATACGTTGCGCCGGGTATGGGTGACACTTTGCGGGGGCTGCTAAATTATAAACCTGCGACTACAGCTAATATTGTGCTGGTGATTATGGCTCTGTGGGCATCTTCCAGGGCTCAGTTTTCCATGATGAGAATTACCAATTATACCTATTCAGACGGTAGAACAACTGGGAGTTTTTGGGGCGAGAGGTTTCGTGCAGTGAAAACTATGGCGCTGACGGTATTTACTCTTGCTTTTGTCGCCATTATTCTGGTATATGGGAAACTGATTTTACAGCTGTTCCTCGGAAAACTTGTTGAAGGAACCATAATTGATACCTTATGGACCTGGCTTAGATGGCCTCTTGCGTGGGTTCTGTACTTTCTGATGGTTTCGTATAATTATTACGTTCTGCCAAGCGAAAAACTGCCGTTTCGGGAGATCCTTCCAGGAAGTATTTTGGGCGCGGTGGGCATGCTGGTTGTAACCATCGTGTACTCCTATTATGCAGACTACACGGTTAACTACGATATTATTTATGGTTCCCTGGCGAGCATGGTAGCTTTGTTGTTTTGGTTTTACTTTTTATCTTGGGTGCTTTGTCTTGGAATTCTGTTTAATAAAGTATGGAAGGACACAAAAGGAGGAACGGCACAATGAGACAAAGAAAATATCAGATAAAAGCGAGATTCTATGTATTTCTGTCATTGTTTCTGGCGGTTGCTCTAGGCGTGACTGCTTATGTGCTGTTTTCGCAGGACGAAATAGATTTAGCGCCTTCTAAGGAGATAGAGCAGGGATTTATGATTACTATGGCGGCAAGGGCTTACATCAGCAATGAAGAACTGCGATATGAAGATACTTATTTTGCCGGCGGCTATCCGCCTGATGATATCGGTGTTTGTACGGATGTGGTCTGGAAGGCGTTTGAGGGTATTGATGTATCCATTAAAGATTTGGTTGACGCAGATACTTACTACTATCCAAAGGCTTATGTAGACGTTATATCTATCAGAGATACCAATATTGACTTTCGTTTGGTTCCGCAGCTGGAACGGTTCTTCGAACGAAACTCCAAAGTGCTGAGTACAGATGTGGATAATCTGATTGTTTGGCAGGCGGGGGATATTGTGACCTTTGAATCCAGTCATGTAGCGATTGTATCCCCGTTTCGAAATCTTTGGGGAAGAAGTTATGTGATTCAACATGGGAAGGATCCTGCGGCAGAGGAAGATCGTCTCTTTGCAGCAGACGGTATGAAGGTCTCAGGGCATTTTCGCTGGGACGAAAATGCAGTAAAGAAGATTTTATGGAATTGGCCGATTGAGGAACAGGAGGAAGCTAAGCTGTATATTGATATAGAAAGATAGAAAGGAACACGGGATTGATGAAAAAGGTATTAGTGATTTTGAATCCTTGCGCAGGAACAAAACAGGCAAACAAACATTTTGTAGAGATAATTGATATTTTTTGTAGGGCAGGTTTTGAGACGGTAGTAAAGACGACTGCGGCAAGAGGTGACGGCACGGAGATTGTAAAAGGACAAGCGGCTGATTTTGATTTAATCGTGTGCATTGGTGGCGATGGAACATTCAATGAGGTAATAGATGGGCTGCTGCTGTCGGGAGCAGACAAGCCTATTGGATATATTCCAGCTGGCAGCACCAATGATTTTGCAAACAGCCTTCACTTATCAAAAGATATTTTGCAGGCGGCAAGAGACATCGTGTCAGGCGAGGAACGAGCACTTGATATCGGCAGTTTTAATGGGAGATATTTCTCCTATGTTGCATCATTTGGTGCGTTTACCAAAGCTTCCTACGAAGCGCCGCAAAGTATCAAAAATGCTCTGGGACATTTAGCATATATTTTGGAAGGAATTAAGGATATTCCATCCATTAAGCCTCTCAGGTTGTGGCTGAAAATGGAGCAGGGCATCTATGGGGGTGATTATCTCTTTGGTGCAATTTGTAATTCCACTTCTGTGGGAGGTCTTTTAACTCTTGCAGATGATTTGGTGGATATGAATGATGGTCTGTTCGAGGTACTTCTCATTAAGGCGCCGTCTAACATTTTAGAACTAAATCAGATTTTGTTAGCACTGACTACACAGAATTACAGTTCGCCAATGCTGTCCTTTTTCAGCAGCGGTAAGCTGGAAATTACTGCGGACAAAGATATGCCTTGGACACTGGACGGGGAATATCAGGAAGGCTGTGAGACTATTGAGATTAAGAACATACAAGGCGCCATTCGGTTGATTGTGCCGAGGAGGTAAGAGGGTTGTTATGAAAAGAGGGTTTGTGATTAAGGAATACGGTCATGTGCTGCTAATTTTGTATGTGCCAGTTTATTTGGTTGGATTTTTTCTAATGGAGCAGTGTGTGCCGGAGACGGCGGACTATTGGGTGTCCTACTGCTTTCTAGATGATTTGATACCATTTAATGAATGGTTTATTATACCTTACTGCCTGTGGTATCCGCTTTTGTTTGTGACGGGATTTTGGCTTTTATTGCGTGATGTGCAGGGTTTTAAGCTGTACATGTATTGCATTATTATCGGCTTTACTGCAAGTATTATATTTTGTCTGATTTTTCCTAATGGACAGGATTTGCGGCCGGAGACTTTTCCTCGGGAAAATCTTCTGACGCAGGTAGTTCGGCTGATTTATGAAGCGGATACGAATACAAATGTGATGCCCAGCGTTCATGCAGAGGGTGCTATTTTTGCAGCTATGGGAATTTGTACCACAAAGTCGATTGAATCTATGTCGGTAAAGGTAACAGCAGTTGTGATTGCAGGACTGATTTGTATGGCTACCTGCTTTGTGAAACAGCACTCGATTTTAGATGTGTGTGCAGCAATCGTACTATGCGTGATTATTTATTCTATTTTGAGAATAAATATGAAATACAAAACTGTAAATTCTTAAGAAATATTAAGAAATATTAAATCGCCATAAACGTTGAAATTTAAACGTTTATGGCGATTTTTGTTTGTGAAAATTGTGTGAAAAAACCGTATAAAACTTGACTTTTTGATGCATATAAAGTAGGATAATAGCTGTGAGACAATTGAAAAACATGAAAAGGAAATAGTATTATGTCAAATCATTCTATGACGAGAGTCAATACTAAAATCAAAAGGGTGTTTAAAGCAACTGCCTCAGTTCTATTGATTATGTCCATGATGTTCACGGTTGTATTTGGTTTTACTGGTACGGCTCATGCGGCAGATCAGTTTGAAACCGAGTTATGGGCGGTCGTAATTGGAGATGAAGAAGTATTATATGTGGATTCTGAAGAATCTGCCAATCAGGTAATAGAGGGGTTATCGAATTATTACCTGTCCAAGGGCTCCAATGTACTGGAAGTACAGTTTGACCCTATCATTGAAATCAAGAAAATTACAGCCTACATTGATGAAGAGTTTTCGGCATTCAGTAGCAATGCCAGAACAATAGATGTGGAGGAAGCCATTGCTAAACTCAGCGAAGGTAAGGTGGAATATTACGTTTATAAGACAGAGGAAGGGGATACGCTGAAATCCATTGCAAAAGAAAAGGGAATTTCTGCGAAGAAGCTGGCGTCTTTGAACTTTGGTGAGTATGACACCGATGAGACTATCAAAGAGGGCACGTATATGGTACTGTATTCAGAGGTTCCATATGTAGAAGTAACGACGGTGGAAGAAATTATATCTACGAAGTCAATTGACTATAACACTGTTTATAAGAAGACAAGTTCTTTGACCAAGGGAACACAGAAGGTGAAGACCAAGGGCGTTAAAGGCAAGCAAGCAGTGACGGAAAAAATCACCAAGGTAAATGGCGAGGAAACAAATAGTGAGTTGATTTCTAAGCAAACTATCAAGAAACCAGTGGACAAGGTTGTACTGAAGGGTACGGGTTCTGTTACGGCAAAAGCTGGCAAGACTTTTGATTTTGTCGAAGGTTCTGAGGTTGTAGAATATGCGAAGCAGTTTGTTGGGAATCCTTATCGTTACGGTGGGACTAGCTTGACAAACGGAGCTGATTGTTCTGGATTTGTATATGCTGTGTATAAGCACTTTGGCATTGATTTGCCACGGACTGGGCAGTCTGGTGTTGGAAAAGCAGTTTCTTATAAAAACGCAAAGAAGGGTGATATCCTGATTTATTCCGGGCACGTTGCTATTTATGCAGGAAACGGCAAAGCAGTTCACGCAGTGAATGAAAGACTGGGAATCAGAGTTACCAGTGCAACTTACACAGGTCCGATTATTGGCGTGAGACGCATTCTTGACTAAGAGCAAGAGAAGGATTAAAGAGAGTCATGAGCTTAATAGAACGAATTAAATCAAAAAAATATTTGATTGCAGGGATAGTTATCCTTGCAATCACTGTTTCAGCCGCATTTTGCGCATCCACAATTAAAGCTAATGCCAGCGAAGATTACTGGGATGTAAAGATTGGCGAAAACACAGTTGCGGTGCTTACATCTGAATCAGCAGCAAAGCAGGTAATTCGTGCGGTGAAGAACCACTATGTGCAAGAGGGGGCTATTGTAAAAGCCATCGAATGCACACCGGAAATGACTGTAGAGATGAAGGCTTACAAGGTTTCAGAAAAACCAGCAGTATCTGACGTGGATGAGGCGGTAGACTATATTCTTTCCGGAACAAAAGAAAAACTGACGTATACTGTAAAGAGCGGCGACAGCCTCTGGAGTATTGCGCAGAACTATGACTTCACAGTGGAAGAGGTCATGGAAATGAACCAGGACAATGATTTTTCTACGATGTATCCGGGAGATGAGATTCGGCTCTATGAGATGAAGCCGATGGTAGACGTTCTCGTAACGCAGGAAATTACTTCGGAAAAAAAGATTAAGTTTAGAACTGTCAAAGAAACTTCTTCAGAAGTTTTAAAGAATACAACGGTTGTAAAGCAGGAAGGCACCTATGGTAAGAAAAAGGTTACCGAGCTTGTGACTTCCAAAAATGGCATTGTTACAGAGACCGAGGAAATCAACTCGGAAGTGATTAAAAAACCGAAAAAACGGATTGTTGTAAAGGGAACCGGTGTGCTTGCTGCACCGACTGGTGGTAAAACTTATCAGGGAAATGGTTCTGCAATTGCAAATTATGCGCTTCGCTTTGTGGGTACACCGTATGTGTACGGCGGCAGCAGTCTGACGCAAGGTGCAGATTGCTCAGGTTTTGTTCTTGCGGTCTATAAGCATTTTGGAATTACCATGGCGCATGATGCTGGTGCAATGAGAAACTACGGAAAGGAAGTTTCTCTCAGCGCGGCGATGCCGGGAGATTTGGTCTGCTATTACGGGCATGTAGCGATTTATATCGGCGGCGGGCAAGTTGTCCATGCGGTCAACGAAGGCATGGGTGTTGCGGTAACCGGCGTAAGCTATACAGGACCGGTTATCTGTGTGAGAAGAATTGTAGAATAAATTAAATACGCAAAAATGCAATATGAGGCAGATTCTTAGGAATCTGCCTCTCTACTTTTTTAAAGCCCATGACTGGAACGTTTTCCTGCATTCTGCTGATATGGATTTGTATCATACAACATAAGAAAGAGACTGAGTTCGACACAATAGGACATTACATCTTCTTTTCAAGGATTTTGTATGCAACGAGAAATATAATCAGTTCCACATACACGCCTGCAAGAATCAGCATGGATGGCAGGATATAGTTCAGTGCAGTGAGTACAAAGATGAGAACTGCAGAGAAAAGAACAGAACCAAAGGCAGCCCAGGACATGGCATAGCGGGTAATCTGCACATTTCTCTCGTCGTTTTGCTCTATTTCACGCTGTTTCCTCTTTTCGGCAGAGCCAAAGTGGCAGCGAAGGGTATTCAAGACACCGATGGCAAGAAAAGCACTGCCCATGCCGGTGAACATACCTGCCAGCATCTGCAGATGATGTACATCCTCTGGGGTAATATAGGAATACCAAATCCCAAAGGCGATAGCAACGACACCGGCAATGATTAAAATAAGATTGAACACGGGATTATCTTTCCCCAATATTTTACACAGCATAGTTTTATTCCTCCTCATAAATAAAGATATCTTCGATAGACAGCTTAAAGTATCTGGCGATTTTAAATGCAAGCAGTATAGAGGGATTATATTTCCCGTTTTCCAGTGAACTGATAGTTTGGCGAGAAACTTCCAATGCCTTTGCCAGTTCATCCTGCTTGATCCCCTTAGTCGTACGAATTTCTTCTAGACGATTTTTCATATAGTAACTCCTTTTGAATCCGTATGTAAAGCTAGCTTTACATAGAGTATACGATATTGAGAAGGATATGTCAAGTAAACTTTACAATTTTTCTCCGCCGTGTCTGCTCCAAAAGTGATAATGTCTTAAGAAAGCGCAAGAGAAAATGTCCCAAAAGGATTCCTAAAAAACACATATCATAGTAAACTATCTCTTCGGAGGTGGTTTTTATCAGAAAGGTTGAACTTAGAATGAAAGAACAGAAAAAGTACGAAGTGATTAAAAAGCTAAAAGAAACAAACGGAAACAAGAAAAGAGCTGCCGTCGAGCTAGGCTGTACCGTCCGCCACGTAAACCGAATGCTCAAAGGTTATGAGACGCAGGGAAAAGAATTCTTTTCCCACGGAAACAAAGGCAGAAGACCTGCATCTGCTCTCTCTGAGGAGTTAAAAGAGTCTATCCTGCTTCTCTACCAGAACAAATACTATGATTCGAACCTTACGCATTTCACAGAAAAATTGGCTGAGAATGAAGATATCCGGGTCTCAGAGGGAACCGTCAGAAATCTGCTTTACTCTCATGACATTCTCTCTCCCCTTGCATGGAAACGGACTCGCAGGAAACTCAAAGACAAGCTAAAAACCCAAAAGGATACTGCAACATCAAAGACAGAAAAAGAAAGCCTTCAGACTGCAATCGTTGACCTGGAAGATGCACATCCTACCAGAGCCAGATGTTCCTATGCCGGTGAGATGATTCAAATGGATGCGTCTGTACATCTTTGGTTTGGCGAAAACAAAAGCCATCTGCATGCCGCCATTGACGATGCCACGGGAACCCTTGTCGGCGCATATTTTGACAGCCAGGAAACCTTACATGGATACTACCAGGTCTTCCGCCAAATTCTTGAAAATTATGGCATTCCCTATATGTTCTACACTGACCGCAGAACCGTATTTGAATACAAAAAGAAAAATTCTCCAAATTTGGAGAATGATACATTTACGCAGTTTGCTTATGCATGCAAGCAATTCGGTGTCGATTTAAAAACAACCAGTATACCACAAGCCAAGGGCAGAGTTGAACGTCTTTTTAAAACCTTACAATCACGCCTGCCTGTCGAATTACGACTGGCAGGCGTGAAAAACCTGGAGCAGGCAAATGAATTCCTTCACTCCTACATAAAGAAATTCAACGCACAGTTCGCTCTACCCCTTAATCCTACCACGTCTGTATTTGAAACACAACCCTCAAAAGACAAAATCGACCTGTTTCTTTCCTTGCTCACACCCCGTATAGTGGATGCCGGTCATTCCATTCGGTTCAACAACCATCGGTACAAAATGTTGGATGAATCCGGCATGCATACAAACTACTACAAAGGAACGCAGGTGCTGGTAGCGCAGACCCTTAGCGGCAGGCTGTTTTGCAACGTAAACGGGCGAATTTACGCCTTGGAAGAGATTCCGTTGCATGAAGAAGTATCTCGGAATTTCAATACAGAAAAAGAACTTGCAGCAGCGAAGAAGCCAAAGAAGCAAAATATCCCGCCTATGCATCATCCTTGGCGCAAAGATAACTTTATGAAACATGTCTACGCTATGTATGGTAACGAAGCAACCTGGGCTGTTTAACTGCTCACGGTAACCCTTGCTTTTTGGTGCTAATATTGCACTTATTTTTGGACTTTTTCAATTACGGTTGACAGTAAACTTTACAATTTTTCTCCGCCGTGAAAAAAATCACTGTAATTCCTTCAAAATATTTAAGAAGGGCAGGTATGGATCTGCCTGGGGAAAGGTTTCAAAGATTGCTAAAAGACATTGGCAATGACAGCACTGACCAGAGAGATGTCATAGACGCGGCTTGGCATATCATCTTTGTTTCCAACTTGGATGATGCTGAATATTCTATTTTTCTTACTCAAAATAATCCTCCTTATAAAATAGCCCGGTCTGATGACCGGGCTGAAGTATATCTTCATAATGAATTTTGCGAATTAGATAACTCTGATTTTGATTACACCTTCAGCAGAAGGAACATTTGCAACAGCTTCGGCTACATTAGCCAGTACGTAGCCGTATGCGCCGCGAACATTGCCGGAAATTGCAGTAACTTTATAGTTTGCAAGTAAATCAGAGGCCAGCTTCAGCGGATTTTCAACGCCCTTGGTTGCAATGGCAACTCTGCAAGCACACGCTTTTGCACCTAAGTTTACAGCAGGGAAGTTTACTGAGTTTACAATATTTCCATTTTCGATATAATCCATGGTCTGTTCTACCGCCATGGTTGCACAGTTGTCTTCTGCTTCAGCAGTAGATGCGCCAAGGTGAGGCAGACAGATAATATTTTCCTTGTTCAGTACACCGTCTGTTGGGAAGTCGGTCACATATTTGCCGAGCTTTCCTGCTTCTAAAGCAGTCAGCAGGTTAGCTTCGTTTACTAGCTTATCTCTGGAGAAGTTGAGCAGGATTGCACCGTCCTTCATCAGTGCGAACAGTTCGCTGTTGAACATGCCTTTTGTAGAATCCATAGCAGGAACATGGATGGATATGTAATCACACAGAGGGAGTAGATCTTTGACATCTTCTTTAACTTCTATGCAGGAGCACAAATTGTGCGCTGCTTTCACGCTGAAATATGGGTCGTAGCCAATTACTTTCATGCCTAAATCAGCGGCGGCGTTAGCAACCAGCACGCCGATAGCGCCAAGACCTACAACTCCGAGAGTTTTTCCCTTTATTTCAGTTCCTGCAAACTGACTCTTTCCTTTTTCAACTGCTTTACCTACATTTTCGGTCAGGGTTCCCGCCCATGCGATGCCTGCAGGAATATTTCTGGCAGCAAGGAACAATCCGCCCAGCACCAGTTCTTTTACAGCGTTGGCATTAGCGCCTGGCGTGTTGAAGACAACGATACCTGCGTCAGCGCATTTATCAAGGGGAATGTTATTGACACCCGCACCTGCTCTTGCAATGGATAAAAGACTTTCAGGCAGCTGTATCTCGTGCATGTCCTGACTTCTTACCAGAATACCGTTTGCCTCAGAAATATCGTCAGAGACTGTATATTTATCAGAAAGGTGGGCAAGTCCCACGGGGGATATTTTATTTAAGGTTCCAATTTTGTACATGTAAAAGTACCTCCTAATGTATTTTCTAATTTAGAAAAATTATAACACCTTACCGCTTTACTTTCAAGGATTAAAGTGTTATAATAAGAAAATATTCGTTCTTATGTGGGCTAAGTGCAAATTTTGCTTTTGGCTGCGTAAGATAAATTCAAAAAACTAATGGAGGGCGACGAAATGACAAAACCAAATCGTGTATTTAACTTTTCCGCTGGTCCATCGATGTTACCACTTTCTGTCATCGAGGATGCAGCAGCTAACTTGGCTGATTATAAAGGTTGCGGCCAGTCAGTAATGGAAATGAGTCACCGTTCAAAAGAGTTTGGAAAGATCATCGAAGATGCAGAAGCTAACTTAAGAGAAATCATGAACATCCCTGATAACTACAAAGTTATGTTTTTACAAGGTGGAGGAACTCTTCAATTTGCAATGGTGCCATTAAACCTGCTTAGAGCCTCTAAAAAGGCTGACTACGTAGTAACAGGATCCTGGGCAAAGAAAGCTTACCAGGAAGCTTGTAAATATGGGGATATCCGCGTAATTGCAAGTTCAGAAGAAGATACTTATACATATATTCCGAAATTCTCAAAAGAAGATATCAGACCGGATGCAGATTATGTCTATGTCTGCTACAACAATACTATCTACGGAACGCACTTTAATGAGGTGCCTGATACAGGCGATATTCCGCTGGTAGCCGATATGTCCAGCTGTATTTTGAGCGAAGAAATTGATGTCAGCAAGTTTGGACTGATCTTTGCCGGCGCACAGAAGAACGTAGCGCCTGCAGGTGTAACTATCGTTATCATCAGAGAAGACCTGCTGGGATTTGCAGATGAGAAAGTACCGACTTATTTGGACTACAAGATTCATGCGGATAAGGATTCCATGTATAATACACCGCCATGCTTCCCGATTTATATTGCTGGTGAAGTATTCAAGCTAATCAAAGAGATGGGCGGAGTGCCGGCAATGCACGCGGCGGATGTTGCCAAAGCAGAGAAGCTTTATAACTATATCGACAGTAGCGCCTTGTTCAAAGGTCCTGTAGCGAAGGAAGACCGCTCCCTGATGAACGTGGTATTTGTAACAGGTGATGCAGAACTGGATAAGAAGTTTGTTGCGCAGGCCAAGGAAGAAGGCATGGTAAACCTGAACGGTCACAGAACTGTAGGCGGTATGAGAGCCAGCATTTATAATGCGATGCCGATGGAAGGCGTTGATAAGCTCATCGCATTTATGAAGAAGTTCGAAGAAGAAAACAAATAAAGTATGCAGAAGGAACTGTTTCAAAATTAGTTTTGCTTCTTTTGCACCATTTTCCTTAAAAATACCGAAAATGGTGCATTTTTTAGAATGTAAAACCGACATTCTGCATCATTTATGGTGAAATAGAGGCTTATGGTGCGGATTTTCTTGAATGGGCTTTAAAATGAACCATAATTCTGGATTGAAATGGAATATTATGGAGAATTCGATTCCGGATTTGATGTTTACAGTTTCCAGATGAAAGCGAATTAGCAGTAATTATAGGTTTTTGTGCACCATTGTTCTCGTTTTCGGGTAAAATGGTGCAAGTATCGTTTCTATTTTGAGACAGTCTTTTGCGTTAAAAATAAAAGGAGTAAATCGATGAAATATTTAATTTTGGTTCCCGATGGGGCAGGCGATGAAAATATTGAGCAACTGGGCGGAAAGACGCCGCTGGAAGTTGCCAATATGCCTTTTATCGACGGACTTGCGGCAAAGGGAGAAATCGGCATGGTAAGAACCGTGCCACCCGGTATTGCACCAGGTAGCGATGCCGCCAATCTTGCGGTAATGGGTTATGATCCTACGGTCTATTTGACCGGTCGCTCACCACTAGAAGCTGCCAGCATCGGTATTGAGATGTCTGATACTGATGTAGCATACAGAGCGAATATCATTACGCTTTCCGGCGAAGGCGCTTATGAGGATTTAATCATCAAAGATCACAGCTCGGGCGATATCACTACAGCAGAAGCAGATCAGTTGATTCAGGCGGTAAATGAGGCTTTTGCTGATGATGAAAAACTGTTTTATACCGGAACCAGCTATCGGCACTGTCTGATTGTACATAACGGTGAAACTGGCTTTGATCTGACACCTCCTCATGATGTGCTGGATCAGAAGGTAGGAGATTATCTGCCGAAAGGTGTAGGCAGCGAGTTTTTGACAGAGATGATGAGAAAAAGCTACGAGATATTAAAGGATCATCCAGTCAACAAGGCACGCATCGAAAAAGGACTGAACCCGGCTAACTCTTTGTGGATTTGGGGTCAGGGCAAGAAACCGCAGCTCTCTTCTTTCTACGATAAATATCAGATTACAGGGACTGCTATCAGCGCAGTAGATTTGATTAAAGGCATTGCAATCTGTGCAGGTCTTGACTCTGTTGATGTAGCGGGGGCGACTGGAACGCTCCACACTAACTTCGCTGGAAAGGCAGAAGCCGCTATCAGAGAATTTAGAGACGGCAAGGATTTTGTCTATGTCCATCTGGAAGGTCCTGATGAATGCGGACACCAGGGGGATATGGAAGGAAAAATTCAGTGTCTTTCCGACATCGATAGTAAAGTGCTGAAGCCGATTGTGGCGGCTCTTCGTGCTGATGGTGAGGATTTCAAAGTACTGGAGGTTCCTGACCATAGAACGCCTCTTGCAATCAGAACCCATTCATCTACGCCGGTGCCATACGTAATTTACGACAGCAGAAATGAAAAAACGGAAGACAGCAGTCGTCAGTTTAACGAAAAGGCAGGCATCGCAGCAGGTACTTATTTTGAAAACGGATTTGAGCTTGCGGATTATTTCTTTAAAAATTAAAAATTCTATCGAAGCAGTCAGCGGTGGGAAATTCCTGTCGCTGATTTTTTTATAGAGAAAGGCAAGTTCGCTATTCAAAAACGCATGGATTCATGTTAGAATAAATTTAGAGATAAAGATTTTAATAAGGTGGGTATATGATGGAGACTCAAAAAAATCACTTATGGAGAAATAAGGCACGAAAGGCGGCGGCGGTGCTGCTTTCTTTTTCTTTGCTTTTTACAGCGGTAGGTACAGGCAGTGCTGTTTACGCCGCGGAAAAACCGGAAAGACCCGAGATCAGCGCAAAGAGCGGCATTGTCATTGACGGAGAAACTGGCACTACTATTTATTCTAAAAATCCTCACATCAGACGGGACCCCTTGAGCACCACCAAACTTTTGACCTGTATGGTGGCACTGGAGCATTTATCGCCGAAGGATACGGTGACCGTAACAAAATGGGCGGCAAACACCGGCGGCTCGACAGCCTATTTAAAGGCCGGAGAAAAGGTAAAAGTCAAAGACTTGATTTATGCGGCTCTTTTGCCATCGGGCAATGATGCGGCTGTGGCACTGGCTCATGGTGTATCTGGATCTAAGGCTAAGTTTGCAGTGCTTATGAATCAGAAGGCAAAGGAACTGGGCTGTGTGGACAGTCACTTTTCAAACCCCCATGGATGGAAAGCAAAAGATCACTACGCTTCCGCATATGATATGGCAAAGATTGCAAAGGCTGCCATGGAGGTAGATTTAATTAGAACAGCATGCAGCACGGAAATGTATAAAATGTCGAAAACCAATAAACATAAAGCGAGATACATATCTACGACTAATTATTTGGTTGCGGGAAAGAAATACCCGAAGTCTGGAGTTTTTGCAGGAAAGACCGGCACCTGGGATGGCAAAAATGCGTCACTGGTTTCAGCCTGTCAGCGGAAAGGAAAACTGGTCTACGCAGTAGTGCTGAAAGATACTACTGGCGGAAGATACACATCGACCAATAGAATTTTGAATTACAGCTACAAAAAACTGACATGGCAGGCTGAGAAAGAGAATTGATAAACTATGAGTAATGCATTGAAGAAAACATTATCTATACTGATTGTCATGATACTGCTGTTTTTTGCAGAAGCGCATGCCTTTGGCGCACAGGTGGAAAAACCGGATGTGACGGCAGGAGGCGCTATTGTATATTGCCAGAATACAGGAGAAGTTGTTTATTCTAAGAATATGAACAAAAAAATTGCTCCGTATAGTGTAACCAAGTTGATGACGGTGCTCCTCGCAGTGCAGAATTTGCCTTTAGACAAAGAAGTAACTATTTCTCACACGGCGGCTTCCCAAAAAGAGGCTTCCATGAATTTAAAAGCAGGAGAGGTTTTAACCGTAAAGGATTTGATTTATGGCGCACTGCTGCCGTCTGGCAATGATGCTGCTTATGCTCTTGGCGAGGCAGTATCTGGAAATATGAAAGATTTTGTTAAGTTGATGAATAAGACGGCTGTAAACATCGGCTGCGAAAACACCCAGTTTAATAATCCAAATGGTATGAAACAAAAAGGTCATTACACTTCAGCCTACGACATGATGCTGATAACTAAGACCGCATTGTCTAACGATGTTATCAGAAAGGCGGCAGGAAGTACTTCCTACACTGTAAAAAAGACCAATAAGAGCAAGGAGCGAAACCTGAAGACGCATCTCAGTTTTTTAAAAGATAAGGATTCAGGCGTTTATGGTGGAAAGACAGGCTATTGGGATGCCAACAACTGCAGTATCGCTTTGGGCTACCAGAATGACGGACTGGAACTTTTTATTGTAGTGCTGGGAGATACGGCAGAAGAACGGACCAATGATGTAGAAAAACTGATTCGTTATGCCTGTGCTAAGGTAGAGGGTGTAAAGGTTATTGGCAAGGACAAAGAAAAAGGCAAGGTAAGAATCAAACACGGAGAAAAGACCAGTGTGGAGGCTTACACTGCAGAAACAGGTTATGCTTATTTGCCGAAAGAGGCGTCTAAGTCATTGGTTGCGACGCAGACTGTTATGCGCAGTGATATAGAAGCACCGGTTAAATCTGGAACTGTTGCAGGTAAGCTGGAAATCTATGTGGGTGATGAACTTGTTAATGAGGTCGACTTAATTATCAAAGAAGATATTGAAACTGGCTGGTTCACTTCTTATCTGGGTATTTCCAATTTGGCGGCAGTTTTAATCGGCATTTTTATCGTTGTGGCAGCTGTAGCTTATGTCTGGATTTCTGCGGCAAGAGCTAGGGCACGCCGTCGCAAGAGAAGACTGCGCCAGCAGAAGGTGATGGAAATCGCTTTAGAGGAAATGCGAAGAGAACAGGAACATAAGGAAAGAGATTGGCGGTTCTGACATGTTTGATATCAAAGAGAATTTAAAAAAGCTCCCGGATTGTCCGGGAGTTTATATGCATAAGGATAAACTGGGTCAGGTTATTTATGTTGGAAAGGCGATTTCTCTGAGAAATCGCGTCAGACAGTACTTTCAGAGTGCGGCAAAGACCAACCCCAAGGTACGGGCGCTGGTTTCTCATATTGCAGAATTTGAATACATTACCTGTAGTACGGAGATGGAAGCGCTGATTTTAGAGTGTAATTTAATCAAGAAGTATATGCCCAAATACAATGTGCTGTTGCGAGATGACAAGACCTATCCTTATATAAAGGTGACCACGACAGAGGATTTCCCCAGAGTTGTAAAGACGCGAATCATCGCAAAGGACGGCAATAAGTATTTTGGTCCCTACAGTGATGCAGGTGCAGTGAATCAGATCGTTGAGCTGCTCTCCAATATTTACTCGCTGAAAAGATGCAGCGCCAGAGAGTTTCCTGCAAGTCACAGACCTTGTTTGAATTTTCATATCAATCAGTGTCGTGGTGTCTGCGCAGGAAAGATCAGCCAAGCAGAATATAGGCAGCAGATTGACAAGGTGCTTGAGTTTCTCGGCGGAAAAGAAAAGCCGCTGCTTCGCAGTCTTTCGGAGAAAATGCAGGAGGCTTCGGAGAAATTGGAGTTTGAAGAAGCCGCCAAATATAGAGACTATATCTTGTCTATTGAGGCAATTTCCGAAACGCAGCGCGTTACCATGGTTCATGATAAGGACCTGGATGTGGTGCTGCCGGTCAAAGACCAGGAGAATTCTTTTATCGTACTGTTTACTGTCCGTGACGGTAAACTTTCTGGCAGAGAAAACTTTCAGATTCAAACTGGGGAAAACGATGCGAGAAGTGAAATGGTAATGGAATTTATCAAGCAGTATTACAGTCAGTGGGCTGTTGTGCCGCCGGAGATATTGGTAGAAGAGGAACCTGCTGACAAGGAACTTCTGGAAGAATTTTTGAGCAGGGATGGCAGAAAAGTACGGATTTTTGTGCCGCAGAAAGGGGAGAAGCGGGCACTTCTGAAAATGGCACAGAGCGATTGTATCGAAATGACTAAGACACTTTCACAGAAGGCAAAGCTCAACGAAGAAAAGCAGACGGCAGTACGGCAGCAGGTAGCAGATGTGATGCGGCAGGCAGGCTATATTCCGGAAGAAAAGAAGGCATATCGGATTGAGTCCTATGATATTTCCAACACTAACGGCGTGGATTCTGTCGGAGCAATGGTGGTCTTTGAAGGAACGAAACAGATTCGCAGGGATTACCGAAGGTTTAAGATAAAAACCATTGAAGGCCCTAATGATTACGGCAGTCTTCAGGAAATGATTTATAGAAGATTTAAGCGAGCGAAAGCAGGAGATCCGGCATTTGCAAAGCTTCCTGATGCAATTTTTATGGACGGCGGACAGGGACAGGTCACTGCAGCGAGAAAAGTACTCTTTGCGCTGGGGCTTGATATTCCGGTGGTGGGTATGGCAAAAGATGACAGCCACAGAACCAGAGCGATTGTTTTTGAAGACGGAAGAGAGATGGAACTTCGGGAAAGACCTATTCTGTTTAAATATGCAGGAACTATTCAGGAAGAGGTGCACCGTTTCGCGATTGACTATCACAGAAGTCTGAGAAATAAAAATGCGATTCGCTCTGTCCTCGATAATATCAGTGGTGTAGGGCCGACCAGGCGCAATGCGCTTTTGAATCATTTTGAGTCCATCGACAATATCAAAAAAGCCTCCTTGGAACAGCTTTCAGAGGTTCCCGGCATCACAGAAACAATCGCAAAGAACATAAAAGAATATTTTAGTGTCAACCGTAATTGAAAAAGTCCAAAAATAAGTGCAATATTAGCACCAAAAAGCAAGGGTTACCGTGAGCAGTTAAACAGCCCAGGTTGCTTCGTTACCATACATAGCGTAGACATGTTTCATAAAGTTATCTTTGCGCCAAGGATGATGCATAGGCGGGATATTTTGCTTCTTTGGCTTCTTCGCTGCTGCAAGTTCTTTTTCTGTATTGAAATTCCGAGATACTTCTTCATGCAACGGAATCTCTTCCAAGGCGTAAATTCGCCCGTTTACGTTGCAAAACAGCCTGCCGCTAAGGGTCTGCGCTACCAGCACCTGCGTTCCTTTGTAGTAGTTTGTATGCATGCCGGATTCATCCAACATTTTGTACCGATGGTTGTTGAACCGAATGGAATGACCGGCATCCACTATACGGGGTGTGAGCAAGGAAAGAAACAGGTCGATTTTGTCTTTTGAGGGTTGTGTTTCAAATACAGACGTGGTAGGATTAAGGGGTAGAGCGAACTGTGCGTTGAATTTCTTTATGTAGGAGTGAAGGAATTCATTTGCCTGCTCCAGGGTTTTCACGCCTACCAGTCGTAATTCGACAGGCAGGCGTGATTGTAAGGTTTTAAAAAGACGTTCAACTCTGCCCTTGGCTTGTGGTATACTGGTTGTTTTTAAATCGACACCGAATTGCTTGCATGCATAAGCAAACTGCGTAAATGTATCATTCTCCAAATTTGGAGAATTTTTCTTTTTGTATTCAAATACGGTTCTGCGGTCAGTGTAGAACATATAGGGAATGCCATAATTTTCAAGAATTTGGCGGAAGACCTGGTAGTATCCATGTAAGGTTTCCTGGCTGTCAAAATATGCGCCGACAAGGGTTCCCGTGGCATCGTCAATGGCGGCATGCAGATGGCTTTTGTTTTCGCCAAACCAAAGATGTACAGACGCATCCATTTGAATCATCTCACCGGCATAGGAACATCTGGCTCTGGTAGGATGTGCATCTTCCAGGTCAACGATTGCAGTCTGAAGGCTTTCTTTTTCTGTCTTTGATGTTGCAGTATCCTTTTGGGTTTTTAGCTTGTCTTTGAGTTTCCTGCGAGTCCGTTTCCATGCAAGGGGAGAGAGAATGTCATGAGAGTAAAGCAGATTTCTGACGGTTCCCTCTGAGACCCGGATATCTTCATTCTCAGCCAATTTTTCTGTGAAATGCGTAAGGTTCGAATCATAGTATTTGTTCTGGTAGAGAAGCAGGATAGACTCTTTTAACTCCTCAGAGAGAGCAGATGCAGGTCTTCTGCCTTTGTTTCCGTGGGAAAAGAATTCTTTTCCCTGCGTCTCATAACCTTTGAGCATTCGGTTTACGTGGCGGACGGTACAGCCTAGCTCGACGGCAGCTCTTTTCTTGTTTCCGTTTGTTTCTTTTAGCTTTTTAATCACTTCGTACTTTTTCTGTTCTTTCATTCTAAGTTCAACCTTTCTGATAAAAACCACCTCCGAAGAGATAGTTTACTATGATATGTGTTTTTTAGGAATCCTTTTGGGACATTTTCTCTTGCGCTTTCTTAAGACATTATCACTTTTGGAGCAGATCGCAAAGAACATAAAAGAATATTTTAGTTGATAAATTTCAGTAATAATGGTATATTATTAAGATAGTGAAGAAACAATTGGAAGCCGGTACAGATTCCGGCGAAATGGAGGATTAATATGGCAGAGAACAAGAACAACATGCAGGACGAGGCTGATATCATCACTTTAGAGTTTGAAGACGGCGTTGAACTGGAATGTGAAATTATGGGTATTTTCGATCATGCCGGTAAGGATTACATTGCACTGATTCCATTAGATGATTCAGATGATGTTTATCTTTATGGATATAATGAAGTTGGCGAAGACGAATTTGAGCTGGTTGATATTGAAGATGAAGAACTGTTTAACAGTGTTGTACAGGAATTCGATGCAATTATGGCAGAAGCTGAATAAAGTACTGCCGAACGAAGGCTTGTAATTCATAAGGACCGCTTCTATGAGGCGGTTCTATTTTTGCGTGTGCCTAAAGCAGGTACTGATAAAATAAGGAGAAGGACGATGAAAAAATATGATATCATCATCGCAGGTGCAGGAGCCAGCGGTGTTTTTATGAGCTATGAGCTGACAAAGCTTTCTCATAAGGCAAGTGTTTTAATGCTGGATAAGGGAGCGCCGCTTGAGAAGAGAGTCTGTCCGATTAAGACAGGCAAGACGAAAACCTGTGTGAAATGCAGTCCGTGCCATATTATGAACGGCTACGGCGGCGCAGGAACTTTATCTGATGGAAAGTACAATATCACGACCCAGTTTGGTGGTGACTTGCACAAATATGTCGGAATAGACGAAGCGCTGGAATTGATGGAGTATGTGGACAGCGTACTTTGTTCCATGGGCGGTTCTGAAGCTAAGCTTTATTCCACTGCCGATTCTGATTTGAAAACTCGCTGCCTGCAGAATAATCTTCATCTGTTGGAGGCAAAGGTACGCCATCTGGGAACGGACAGAAATATTGAAATTCTTGGCAGAATTTTTGACTATATTAAGGAGAGAATCGACACTCAGTTTTATACGACCATAGAGGATGTGGAGCGTGCGGAAGATGGCAGCTTTGTGGTGCATACCAATAAGGGCGATTTTATATGCGACAAGCTGGTACTTGCAACAGGGCGATCTGGGTCTAAGTGGATTTCCGGTGTTTGCGACAAACTGGGAATTGAGCAGAAAAAGAACCGGGTTGATATCGGCGTCCGTGTTGAACTTCCAGCTGAGGTATTTAAACATATTACCGATGCAGTTTATGAGGGCAAAATTGTCTATAAGACAGATCGCTACAATGATATGGTGCGAACTTTTTGCATGAACCCTTGTGGTGAGGTGGTATCAGAGAATACCAATGGTATTGTTACGGTCAATGGACACAGTTATGGAGACCCGTCTCTGCATACGGAAAACACCAACTTTGCGCTTTTGGTATCCAACACTTTCACTGAGCCCTTTGAGGACAGCAATGAATATGGTGAATCTATTGCTCGTCTTTCCAACATGTTGGGTGGTGGTGTGCTGCTGCAGAGATTCGGTGATTTAGTAAAGGGACGCCGCAGCAGTGCAAGGCGCATGGAAAAATGTTTTACCCGCCCGACCCTTGGAGCAACGCCGGGGGATTTGAGTTTGGTGATTCCAAAGCGACAACTTGATAGTATCATTGAAATGATTTACGCTTTGGACAAAATTGCACCAGGAACGGCTAATGAAGATACGTTGCTTTATGGTGTAGAAGTCAAATTTTACAATTCTAAGGTGCGAGTTGATGAAAATCTGGAAACCTGTGTACCGGGGCTTTATGCCTTGGGTGATGGTTCTGGTGTGACACACTCTCTGTCGCAGGCTTCTGCCAGCGGGGTACATGTGGCAAGAATTTTAGCAGAGCAATATCGGTAAAACGTAGAGCTGCCACAGACTTACGGAAGAGTGTTTGCACCAAGATTGCCCTCAGGGTGATGGTTCACATAGAGATGCTAAAATGAATTACAGAACTTTACCCTTAGCTGGTTCAAAAAAAGGAAAATCTAACAGAGATTACAGTTAAAAGAGCAGTGGAGAACGACTTCTTTGTACTAATTTATTTGTATGAGGAGAAAATATAGGATAAAATCGGGTTGCGGAAGCAATCCACTCCTTTTTTGCCTGATTTGTAGATATATTTTCCTTTTTTATGGCAAACAAAGGGTAAAGTTCTGTAATGATAAAAAAATTTAGTGAAGGTATCAAGCTGACTGATGTCTGGCTCAAAGTAATGGGATTTGCCAGGGCAGGTTTATTCAGCGAAAGGAAATCATTCTCAGTTACAGTCAATGTATCAGGAAAAATACGAAGAAACTCTAAAAAATTTAAAAATTTTACTTGCATTTTTTCTGTAGTCATGTATAATAGAATAGTCGGCAGGAACACAGCTGATAAAATTAAATATGCGGTCTTGGCGGAATTGGCAGACGCGCACGGTTCAGGTCCGTGTGGGAAACCGTGGGGGTTCGAATCCCTTAGACCGCACCAAAGAAATAGATAGGCTTAGCCTATCTATTTTGCTATATATGGAATGAAATTTAATTTGAAGTCATTCGACTATGCAATTTATGGGATTTGACAAAATGTAGAGCCAGTTTTCGGGCTGCATAAAGAAATAGCGAAGCAGCTGAAACTGCTTCGCTAAAGAGTTTATTTTAATCTTAATTAATGCTCAAGCCAGCACTTGCATATCCTACAACAGTATTAACCAGTGTTAGACCGCTTGCCGATGCTGAGAATACCAGCATCAGTCGGGTTCCAGCAGTTACTGGAATGTTGAGTCCTGTGAGAGAACCATTTAATAATGTTCCAATGGATATGATTCCAGTAAGTGATGGTGTTAAGTTGATTAAAGTTCCAGGAATCGGAGAGAACACATTATTAGGTGTTGTGGATTGATAGATTTGTGCATTTACGGCGACAGTGGAGCCCACCAGAGAGAGTGCTGCTGTTGTGCTGAAAAATGCACTGAATGAGGTAATTGTGCCAGCACGAGGAACCTGAAAAGCAAAGTTTGAAAGCGTTCCTGCAGCATTTGTAATATTAATGCTGGAACCTAGTACTGTAAGTCCTTGCGCACTGCTTCCGAAACCAACAAAGGCAGGAAGTCCGGCAAGCCCACCAGCTACTGTTGTTAAAGCAACTGGAAGTCCTGAAGCAAATGGGATAATGGCACCGGTACCAGCAGGGCCAGTAGCACCGTCTGCACCAGCAGGACCGGTAGGACCGGCAGGGCCAGTAACACCGTCAGCGCCGGCAGGACCGGTAGGACCAGCAGGGCCAGTAACACCGTCTGCACCAGCAGGACCGGTAGGACCAGCAGGGCCAGTAACGCCATCTGCACCAGCAGGACCGGTAGGGCCAGCGGGACCAGTAACGCCATCAGCGCCAGTCGGACCAGTTGGACCAGTAACGCCATCAGCGCCAGCAGGACCGGTAGGACCAGCAGGACCAGTAACGCCATCGGCACCAGCAGGACCGGTAGGACCGGCAGGGCCAGTAACACCGTCAGCGCCAGCAGGACCGGTAGGACCAGTAACACCATTAGCGCCAGTCGGACCAGTTGGACCAGTAACGCCATCGGCGCCAGCAGGACCGGTCGGTCCAGTTGCACCGTCAGCGCCAGCAGGGCCAGTAGGACCAGTTACACCGTTAGCGCCAGTTGGACCGATAGGTCCAGTTGGTCCGGTTGGTCCGTCATCTCCAGGGCAGCCCTTTGGACCTTGGGTTCCCATTGGACCAGTAACACCTTGAATACCTTGTGCACCAGTAACACCTTGCGGCCCCATTGGTCCAGTAGGACCAGTCGGTCCTGTGATGCCAGGAATGCCTCTTGGACCCTGCGGCCCTATATCGCCCTGTGGACCGATGGGACCAGTTGGGCCGGTATTTCCTACTGGACCTTGTGGTCCAATATCACCTTTCGGTCCTTCGCAGCCGGGATCACCTTTTGGTCCGACATCACCGCGAACTCCCTGAATCCCCTGGATACCCTGTGGCCCTGCGTATCCTCTTGGACCTTCAAGACCTCTTGGTCCGGTATTGCCAGTAGGTCCAACCGGTCCCGTGTTTCCCCTTGGTCCTCTCGCACCAGGTGCGCCAGGAATACCCTGTGGTCCCATCGGTCCCTGTTCTCCTCTGTCACCTTTTGGACCAGGGCAGCCAGGATCACCTTTTTCTCCTTGAGGACCTTGCGGTCCCTGATCACCTTTTGGACAATCCTGTTCATGATTACAGCAAGGAGAAAAATATGGGTTGTCGTACTGATTTGTATTATAATTATATGAATTATTTGAATTCATATCAAACATATCCTTTCTATATTATTAACAAAGGGTTTTCTTGAAAATCGAAAAACTTTTGACATATATATTATATGATATTTTTATATGTTGGTTACAATACGCAGCGCAAAGTTTTTCTCATTAATTATAGAAGGCACAGGTTATACGTTCAGGTCATCAAAATACTGTTTATTATAAAGGTATGCTTTTGAATGAGGCTTACAAATTCCAGCACGCTCATTATATTCTTTTGCTTTTTGTCTATCTCCTAATTTGTCATAGCACACGCATAACTGTAAAAAAGGAACGTAATCATAGCAATCAGGCAAAATAAAACCACCAGCATACTCATTTCGATTTGCCTGCAGTGCATTTTTATACCAATAGATAGCATTTTGGTAGTTTTTGCGCTCTAAGAAATGTTTCCCAATCTGGCAGCATAATTCAGCTCTTGGTAAATCGAAAGAGAGACTGCGAAATAGAGTCAGAAGAGCAGAGGTCTCTTGATTTAATTGGTAATAGCAGTCGGCACAGATAGAACATGCTTCTAATTTATTTTCAATCCATCCTTCCGATGATGACAGAAAACGTTCAAAAACTGAAATTGCTTCTTCATATTTTTGATGATAGTATAGTTCTCTTCCATAATAATATTGTTGCCTTGGATCCATAGGCCTTCCTGTGGACAGTTGTTTTTGGTATATTTTCAAGTTGCGATCAGGGTCTCCTGTACCGATCTTTCTGTGACAGACTGCAATGTCAGAATAAATTATCTTGCCATTTAGCGGAATTACTTCGTGAACGGCACCGACCCAACGGTGGTCTGGAGAGTTTTTTATCCAACGTTCTCTAAAATAGGAAAAAGAAGGATTGCCAGCTTCATCAAAGGCTGTATGATATTTCATCATTACGATATCGGTATCTAATGTTAGTGTCTGTTTGAGCTGTAGGAATTTTGGGGATTCTGTTTTTTCCAGAACATCGTCTGCATCTATCCACATGCAATAGTCCATAGATGCTTTGGAAAAAGCGTAGTTGCGGGCATCAGAAAAATCGTCTATCCAAGGATGGGTATAAATCTTCGATGTGTACTTAGATGCTATTTCTAATGTCTGGTCAGTTGAACCAGTATCTACAATAATTATTTCGTCTACAAGATTTGCGATATGATCAAGGCAGCGGGCAAGGTGTTTTTCCTCATTTTTAACAATCATACAAAGACTTATTGTGATCATATTTGGTCCTCCTATAGTTTTATTGTCTGTTGAGTTTTTGTATAATGATATTCATAGTCGTTCTGGCGGTATTGACAGAAGAAGACCATGTAAATTGCAAAGAAGTGTCATCATGAGTTTCAACGATAAAATATCTTGACAATTTTACCAATTCATTTCGTTTTTCAACATTGACGCATTCTGCATATAACGACTGATTAGAGTCATTAAAAAACGGCATCAATTCTATGGCGCCAGACGATTTTGCTGTTGTAGATAGATGATAATAAATTGTGTAATATCCTGGTTTTAAAATAATGGAACAGGAGTCATGGAGAGAAATATTCCCACTTGGATCCGGTATGTGGGTATTTAATGGAAGGAGAATCTCTTCTGGTAAAAGGGTTTCTGCATTAATGAATGATGCAAACACACTGTTTTGTGGATAGCCGGGAGGCCCTTGCGGCCCTTGTACTCCAGGATCGCCTTTTGGTCCCATCGGTCCGGTTGCACCTTGCGGTCCTTGCGGACCGGTAACGCCTTGTGGACCGGTTTTACCGCGCTCTCCCTGAGGACCGCAAGGGCCGGGCTCGCCTCTTTGACCCATTGGTCCAGGTTCGCAATAGTAAGGGGATGGCATGTTTGTATACTGAGAAGCATCGGGTTTAGATGTGTTTTCTTCGGGCTTAAAATCCAGCGAGTTTTGTAATATATTTTGACGATTTTCTTTGCTGGGACGACTTTTCATACAAAATAAGTCCTGCGAATGAAACCACAGATTATGGTTATCCAATTGAAACCACCTCGTTATTATTTTTTGTTGTATTATGATACATTATATGCAGTAAAACTGGTTTGGGGATACATTTAAGATATAAAAGATGAATCATACTGCGTAAAGATAAAAAGCTTGTCACTGCTTTGTCAAATTTATGGTAGTATATTTTGACAAAATGAAGACGAAAGTATAGATTGATAATGCAGTTAGCCTACGCTAATAAAGGGGCGGAGGCATTGCTGTAGAAAGATCGTCTTTCAAATACGCTAAAAATTTTTCCGAGGCTTTAGAAAATACCTGATATTTTTTCCAAATGAGATAAAGGTTTGCAGTCAGTTTTGGTGCAAGTGGTTTGAAACACAATGTGCTGTCGCCTGTGGTATTGATGAGACCATCAAGGGTGATGGCATAGCCGAGACCTTCCTCTACCATCAGAGCTGCGTTGTAGATGAGATTATAGCGAATAATGATGTTTAGTTGTTCAAAGTCTGAACCATACCAGTCGCTCAGATCTGATTTGAGCAGACTCTGTCTGGAACACAGAAGCGGCAAATCTTTTAAATCTGCAGGTTCTATATAATCCTTGTTTGCTAAAGGGGCATCACGCCGCATTAGAACACCCCAGACATCTTGATAAGGTAGCTGCAAACTGTCATATTTGCTGATATCCACAGGCTGAATGACAATACCAAAATCTAAAAGTCCCTTATCCAGTTTTTCCATGACATCATCGGCATTGACGCTGAACAATTGATAATGTATATGCGGCTGCTCATCGCCAAGGCGACAGGCAGCTTTTGCTAAGAGACGAATCGCCTGGGTCTCTCCTGCACCGATATGGACATTACCTGTAATCATATCTTCTACACTGTTAAACTCAGCTTGTGTCTTATCAGTCAAATCGATAATTTCCTGGGCTCGTTTACGCAGAAAACGACCTTCTTCCGTTAAGGTGATTTTTCGATTACCACGAATAAAGAGAGGACTTCCAAGTTCTTCTTCTAAATCCATTAGTTGTCGTGATAAGGTGGGCTGCGTCACATGAAGCTGCTGGGCGGCGGCTGTAATACTTTCTTCTCTGGCAACTGCCAGAAAATACCGTAACACTCTTAATTCCATTGAAGAACCTCCTTTTTCATGTTGAATCTATTATAAGCTGACATTTACTATACTGTCAACCATGCTTTTTGTCTATATGAGAGTATTCTTTATAAGTATTTGTTATTAGAAAGATGCGTAAGTATAATGGAAATGAAGGAGGCGAACAAATGAAAGAGCAGAGGGCATGTGATACAGGGCTGCTTCAAAATCTGGAAGATGCAGGATGTAGCAATGCGACCATCGAACAGGTTTTGGCATGCTGTGGAGAAAGAGAATACGACAGACGGCTGCAGATTTTATGCAGATACAGGTGCCAGCTTTTAGAGCAGGTTCATGAAGAGCAGAAGAAATTGGATTGCCTCGATTATCTCATTTACACCATAAAAAAACAGAAAAAGGAGAAGGAACATGATCTATAAAGATTTTCAGGACTTAAAATTGTCAGCTTTAGGCTTTGGCGCTATGCGGCTTCCGACCGTGGACGGAAAGGATGCTGAAATTGACAAACAGGCAGCATCTGCTATGGTCAGCGAGGCGATGAAAAAAGGAATCAACTATTACGATACAGCATGGGGCTATCACGAGGGAAACTCTGAACTGATTATGGGAGAAATTCTTTCAGAATATCCGAGAGACAGCTTCTACCTTGCGACAAAGTTTCCCGGCTACGACCTTTCTAACATGGATAAAGTCGAAGAGATTTTTGAGAAGCAGCTGGAAAAGTGCAGGGCTGACCATTTCGATTTTTATTTATTCCACAATGTGTGCGAGATGAATATTGACGCATATTTGGACGAAAGTCATGGCATCTTTGCATATTTGATGGAGCAGAAGAAAAATGGAAGAATTAAACATTTAGGATTTTCTGCTCACGGAGAAGCTCCTGTAATGAGACGATTTTTGGAAAAGTACGGCAAAGAGATGGAGTTTTGTCAGATTCAGCTGAACTATCTGGATTTGAAGTTCCAGGATGCGCAGGCAAAGCTGGAACTTTTGAAAGAATATGAAATTCCCGTATGGGTGATGGAACCTCTGCGCGGTGGTAGACTTGCAAACCTCACCGAAGAGGAAACTGCAAAATTAGCTGCACTTCGTCCTGACGAAACTGCGGTATCTTGGGCTTTCAGATTCCTGCAATCCATTCCGGAGGTTACGATGATCCTTTCCGGCATGTCAAACATGGAGCAGCTTCTTGCAAATATCGAAACTTTTGAGACTGAAAAGTCTTTGAATCAGAATGAGCAGAGAGTACTGCAGAAAATTGCAGATGAGATGGCGGCAAAGGTGGCGCTACCTTGCACTGAATGTCGTTACTGTACGACTCACTGTCCGCAGGGTCTTGATATTCCGTATCTGCTTTCTCTGTATAATGAGCATCGTTCAACCACTTTGGCAGGAGGTATGAGTTTCATCGCGCCGATGGCGCTTTCTGCTGTGGAAAAAGAAAAACAGCCGAGTGCATGTATCGGATGCGGAAGCTGCGAGGCTGTATGTCCGCAGCAGATTAAAATTTCCCAGGCAATGAAAGAATTCGTAGGTGCTTTGGGCATGTAAGAGCAGGCAGAAGATTGGGCTGAAAAGAATAGACGGAGGTTAAGAAAGTGGAAAGAAAAGAGTTATCCATATTTCCTATGGGAAATACAAATGATGGTTTTGCACAGTATTTTACGGGACAGAGCTATTTGAATATGCTGTCGTTGAAGCAGGTTGTCATCGGTAACGTGACCTTTGAGCCGGGTTGCCGCAACAACTGGCATATTCACCATGCCGATAAAGGAGGCGGACAGATTTTGCTGGTAACGGCAGGGCGCGGTTATTATCAGGCGTGGGGCGAAGAAGCAAGAGATCTTCATCCCGGCGATGTGGTGAATATTCCAAGGGGTGTAAAACATTGGCACGGTGCGGCAAAGGACAGCTGGTTTGCGCATCTTGCTATCGAGGTGCCTGCTGAAAACGGTAGCAATGAGTGGCTGGAACTGGTTTCCGATGAGGAGTATGGAAAACTGAAATAGGAGACGCATTATGAAGGAGTACGATAGCAGCTTTTATGAAATACAAAAAGCTTTTTTTGAAAATGAAATTGCAGAGTATGGTTTAGCGGATGGCAAACTCCGAGGCATGGTTGGGTTGGTTTGTTTGACAGCAATTCAGACCTTACAGGAGATTCCCGAAAAGGTGCAGGCGTGTATTGCTGCAGGAGTATCTGTGACAGAAATCAAAGAGGCGATGTATCAGGCAGCGCCGTACATCGGATATCCAAGAGTCAGTGCAGCCCTTGCAGTAGTCAATGAGACTCTTTGCGCGCTTGGTATAGAGCCGCAGGGGGAAGATATGTCTGAGACAACGGCAGATACACGATTTGAGAAAGGGCTGGCTGTGCAGATTAGTATTTTCGGCGATCAAATTCGTAGGATGAGAGAAAGTGCTCCTGCAGAAACAAAACATATACAGGACTGCCTGTCTGCTAACTGCTTTGGTGACTATTATACGCGGGGATATTTGGATTTAAAGGTTCGCGAGCTCCTTACTTTTACGGCAATTATTTCTATCGGTGGCTGCGATCCTCAGGCAAAAGCCCATGCCGCAGGAAATTTATCTGTGGGAAATACTAAGAAGCTTTTGATTGAGACGGTAACCACATGTCTGCCGTATATCGGCTATCCGAGAACCCTCAATGCTCTTACATGCATTGAAGAGGTATGTAAATAAAAGAAGATAAAAGGAGTAATTAATAATGAGTAAAACTTTAGTTGCGTATTTTTCTGCCAGTGGAGTGACTGCAGGCGTTGCAAAGAAGACTGCAGAAGCTTGCGGCGGTGATTTATATGAAATTAAGCCGGAAGTGCCGTACACCTCTGCAGATTTAAACTGGATGGATAAAAAATCCCGCAGTACCGTGGAAATGAACGACAAAGCTGCAAGACCTGCCATTGCGGACATGGTCAGCGGCATGGAAGGCTACGATACAGTGCTGATAGGCTTTCCAATTTGGTGGTATACAGCGCCAAGAATTATCGAAACATTTTTGGAAAGTTATGACTTTTCAGGAAAGCAGATTGCTGTATTTGCTACATCCGGCGGCAGTGGTCTGGGCGGAACTGAGGCTGATTTACAAGCTGTTTGCAAAGGCTCTGCAAAATGGCTGCCAGGCAGGCTTTTGCCGGGCAGAGTAAGAGAAGCAGAGGTCGCAGCGTGGCTTTCTGAGATCAATCTCGAAAAAAAGTAATTGAAAAAGAAATCCCTATCGATGCGGAAAGAGTGTGCAGATAGGGATTTTACATTGCTTCGCTGTGAATAGGTACGGTATCCTGCTTGAATCAGGAATCTGTTTATGATAAAATAAAAAAACAGAGGAGGGATTGTATGGAAGTACGCTACATCAAAGCAGACGATGACAGAGTGGCAATCAGTAAAGTATACGAGGAAAGCTGGAAGTATACCTATCGCGGCATAATCCCGCAGGACTATTTGGATTCGATTCCTACAGGAAAGTGGGCGCAAAATCTGGATTGTGAGGGATGGGAGACAATGGTTTTAATAGAATATGGAGAAATTATGGGAACCAGTAGCTTCTGTAAGTCTCGTTTTGAACAGTTTGCAGAGCAGGGAGAGATCATCTCAATCTATCTGTTGCCCGATTATATGGGAAAGGGTTATGGAAAGATTCTTTTAGAATCCGTTGTTATGGAGTTGAAGGCACAGGGATATGAAGAAGCATTTTTGTGGGTTCTTGAGGAAAATGTCAGTGCGAGGCGTTTTTATGAGAAGTTCGGTTTTCAGCAGACGGATGATGTTTTTGAGGATTGTATTGGCGGTAAAAACCTGCGCGAAATTCGATATCGATATAGACTGCAGTAACCTTAGTTTGTGGTAACAATATATAAGAGAGGTAAAACTATGAAGGATAAAGCGATTCAATATTTGGAAAAAAATAGATTGCTGCATATTGCCATGCTAGAATCCATTCGCAGGGGTACAGCTGAGTTTTTAGACGCCTCAGAGGATGGGGTGCTGCTTTTGGATCAAAGTAGTAATGTTCACATGCTGGCAGCCGCAAGTTTAGAAAAGGGGAAAGACCTGATAGACTGCATTACAGACTGCTATCAGCTTGTTTTGTGCCAGGAGGAACTGGTACCTTACGCTTCAGAGAAGTTTGGATTGTACACTTTTTTTCCATGCAAGAAGGTCGCGCGCTTTTCTAAGGAAAAAGTGGAACTTGAGACAGACCTGCGTATTGAGCGCGCAAACGCGGAATATATTGCGAAAATTAAAGAAGTTTATCATACCATTCCACCGGAAGAAGTAGACGAAATCAGCCGCCGCGGCAATTTATTCTGCGCCTTTGCAGGCGAGGACTTTGTAGGATTTTCGGGAAATCACCTGGATGGCAGTCTGGGCCTTTTGGATATTTTTCCGACATATCAGAGACGCGGCTATGGCGAGGCGCTGGAACGGTTTATGATCAACTACATGATTGACAAAGGCGACATCCCTTATGGAGAAATCGTCATCGGCAATGAAGCTTCTGAAGCATTGCAAAGAAAGCTAGGATTTGAAATTTCAAAGGAGACTATCACTTGGCTACTATAAAATGCCAATTGTAGGGGAAAAGCGACCACTTATCAAAAATCGGGAGAGCTTTGATAGAGAAAATGCTAAAATATACCGATTAGCAGAATAAGGAGGTTGCACAGGTGGAGATTAAAATAGAAATAGACGAAGTTTGCACCGAATCAGAAGTCACCATTAGAACCAGCTGTATGACGGAAGAAATTCACGAACTGATTCAAAGGTTGTCCAGTGCAAAGCAGAATCTGCTGGCGGGATTTTTGGACGACATGGTTTATTTGCTTGATCCGAAAGATATCGTTAGATTTTACGCACTGGAACAAAAGGTCTTCGCGCAGACTTTGGAGGGGGAATTTGTAATCAGGCTGAGACTTTATGAACTTGAGGGAAGGCTGGATCAGAAGTTGTTTCTGCGTATTTCCAATTCAGAAATTGTAAACCTAAAGCATATCGCAAAGCTGGATTTAAGCTTTAGCGGCACCATTTGCATGACGCTGACCAATGGAGAAAATGTTTTCGCGTCGAGGCGCAATGTAGCGCATATTAAACGAATTTTGGGTATTTAGATTCATGCCAGAAGATATCGAAAATGCAAAGAGGCTACTGCAAAATGAAATAATAGATTGCACCATTTAGGGCAAAAATGCTGATAATGGTGCAGACGTGAACGGGGAAATTTATGAGAATTATAAATTTCCCTCTTTTCTTTTTGAAAAACTATGTTATAATATTATATGTTGGCGACGGGGTATGGCGCAGTTGGTAGCGCGCTGTGTTCGGGACGCAGAGGCCGTCAGTTCGAGCCTGACTACTCCGACCAATGTAAACTGCCGAAGATATTGAGTAATCAGTATGGTCGGCAGTTTTTTTATGTCGGAAATGCGTTGTGCAAATCTATCATTCGCATATTTTTATCCTTGACTGCGGCATTGCAAACGCATGAAAGATTGCGTTAGCTGTCAAAAATCCACCATCTGAACTCACGCAGCAAGGTCAAAGTGTACCAGCTTTTGTTAGCGAAATCCCTGGCTGACCGGAATGCGGAAGCGTAGCGCCAACATCAAAGTTTTTTTCGAGATTCTTGCGTTTGCACGCAATATTTCGCAAAAATTGAAATACGGTTGGCGTTTTTTCAAAATGAAAAGAAGCAAACCGCCCGATTAACGCAAGAATCAAAAATTTTCTTGGCGGAGTTGGCATTTTCATGAGAGCGAACGCAAGAATTTAGATAAAAAATGTTGAAGTTGGCGCTCAACAGTATGTTGCAATAATAAGGATTTTGTCAATGTTATATTTTTCGTGTGTTTGCCGTGCAATGAACGGTGAAAGCTATTGCAGCGATGAAGAAATTATTATATAATACGACTAAACGAAGCAAGTTTTCCCAGAAGCAAAAGAGGTAAGTGATGGATAGAAATTTTGCATTATTAGGACTGAGAGAGGACGCTACGAAGGAGCAGGTAAAGGCGGCCTACGCGAAGCGGCTGACAAAATATAAAAGCGCTGATTATGAGGACGATCCGGAGTATGTCAGAAGAAAGATTGCGGAACTGAACGAAGCGTATGCCAGAGCATATCAAAGAGCCGGTGGAAGTCCAGGGGGCACTGATCTTTCGGAAAGAACGCTGACCAGAATGCGGGAGGCGGACGAAGATAAAGCGCGAAGAGACCGCAGAAAAGCAAAGGAACAGCAGTATGAGAAAAGACGGCAGGAGATGGAAGGGGAAGAATTTCATCCGCTGCAGAAGCTGAGACTGGAACGGGAAGAGGTAAACTCTAACAGTAGTGAAAAGCGAGAATTTAAGACGCCGGACTTATCTGCTTTCAAGACAAAGGCGGAGGAATTTCGAGATAGTATAAAAGAAAATCTAAAAGAAAACTTCGGAGAAGCAAATGCATCGCAGGAAGATGCGACGCAGCCGCCGTCTCTTGGAGATGCGGCTGCCAGGAGTCAGAATAGCAGCGGGCATGCTGAAGGTAACTTTGACGGCTCCGGACTGAAAGTAATCGCAGGTATCCTTTTAATCATCGCAGTTTCATTATTCAGTATGTGTGATGGAAGCGATACAAACTACTACGATGATAACTGGGATACGGTCTATTCGACATCAGATTACAGTGACGAAGACTGGGAAGTACAGAGTATTGCAGAAAGTGTACGCAGTGTTATCTTTTACGACTTGGAAATTACTGACGACCTCGTAGAGGTTGACGATGATGAGGAGAGACTGCAGAAAGCAGCAGATAAGTTTGCAGAGCGCTACACAGATTACAGTACGATAGCGGATTTGTGCAGGAATTTGTATGGGAGAGTCGACTCATTTTATGTAAGCGACAGCGATGACATATTTTCTCAGGTTGAGGCGGTACTAGAGTATTATCAGTTTCCGTCTGTGAACGAAGTAATCGGATATATCAACCCGTATACGGGAAAAAGTATTAAAAATAGAACCGGATATTTGTTATATTTAAACCGTTATTACAAAGAAGAACAGGAGTCGTAAGGCTCCTGTTTTTGTCTATACGCGGTCAATCCGTACGAAATCGGCGAAATCGTATGGGGTTATTTTGTTTCTAAGGCAGCCTCTTTCATAATAGAAACACTGGCACTTGCGCCGATTCTATCTGCGCCGGCAGCAATCATTTTTTGCACATCAGTATAGGTTCTGATACCGCCAGAGGCTTTGACACCCATGGAACTGCCAACGGTCTGCCGCATCAGACGAATGTGATGTTCGGTGGCACCACCGCTGCTGAAGCCGGTTGAAGTTTTCACAAAGGCTGCACCGGCAGCTTGCGCCAGATGGCAGGCTGTGATGATTTTTTCGTCGGTTAGAAGGCAGGTTTCTAAAATTACTTTTACGGCAGCCTCATATGCGGCAGCGGCAGAAACCACTGCGGCTATATCATCTCTGACGTAATCGTATTTTCCTGATTTTAGCATGCCTACATGGAGAACCATATCAATTTCCTTTGCACCAGCTTTGCAGGCTTCTTCCGTTTCAAAGACCTTAGAAGCAGTGGTGCAGGCGCCGAGCGGAAATCCTACGACAGCTGCGATTTTTACATCGCTGTCAGAAAGCTGGCTGGCAGCAAAGGAAACGTAAGAAGAGTTGACGCAGACGGAATAAAAGCCGTAGTCTTTTGCTTCACGGCAAAGGGTAGCAATCTGATCTTCAGTTGCATCCGGTTTTAGTTGTGTATGGTCAAAATATTGATTAAGTTTCATACAGGGAGCCTCCAAAATTTCGATTTTCTATGTCCTTATTTTACCACATTTTTTCTCTTACATTAAGACAAAAAAACTGGATATGATAACTTTTGTATTTTTCTTTGACATTGATGTCGATAGGGCATATAATAATGAGGAAATTGAAAATGAAAAGACAAGAGGGTTAGTATGGAAAAAGCAGTTAAAATAATTGGAATGATGAAATGGCTTGGCCTTCCGCTCGGATATATTATGCTCTTTGCGACCAGGGAAAGCTTTGGAGACATAGCGGGTATTTGCTTGGGGACCATTGCGGCAGTGTCTTTTTGGATACTCATGCAAAAGGAACAGTCCAGGATTATTGGGCAGACTATTGCGAGAGAAATCAAAGAGGCAATTTCCACAGCGGGAAATGTAGACAGTTTTATTGAGATTAAGAGAATGCGCGGCGGTATTATTGCGCGAGTTTATTTAATCAATGCGAAGGAAAGAGCGATGGCAATTCACAGCGCTATTGCAAGACGTATTGAGCAGTGTGATTTGAAGAAGTACCTATGGGTTATGCAAATGACAGATATGCCGGAGGCTGCTTCTCTTCGCGAAATGCAAAAGAAACTCAACGAACAGCTTATCGATGAACTGCTAAGAAGACGCAAAGGAGATAGAGACTAGGATGGATTTACTGATTGGCTTTATCGTATTTATTGGAGCGATGGTCTGGTGTATCATTATGGGGTACACCATGGTAATTGCTCTTTTTATTGGGCTGATTGCTTTTACGATTGTAGGAAAAAGGAAGGGCTTTGCTTTTAGCGAAATCGCTAAGATGGGAGCGGATGGTTTGAAGGATGCGCTGATAGTTATTGAGATTATGTTTATCATCGGCTTTATTACGGCGGTCTGGCGCTCAGCAGGAACTATTTCCTTTTTTGTTTATTATGGAATTAAGATGATTACGCCGGGGATTTTTTTGATTATCACCTTTGCATTGTGCTGTCTGCTTTCCTATGCTTTGGGCACATCTTTTGGCGTGGCAGGCACGGTTGGCGTCATTTTTATTGCTTTGGCAAGGGCGGGCGGTGTCGACGAGTTTTTGACTGCTGGAGCGGTGATGAGCGGTATTTACTTTGGGGACAGAGGTTCTCCTGTATCGTCCAGTGCAATTCTGGTGGCTACCATCACGGAAACGGAGTTGCTTGCTAATGTAAAGAGGATGGCAAAGACCGCATGGATGCCGCTGGTTCTAACTTTGGGGATTTATAGCGTGCTTTCCTTTACAAATCCGATTCAGACAGTGGATCAAAGCTTTTTACATAATCTGGAAAGTGAATTTAGCCTTTCCATATGGGCTGTAGTGCCGGCGCTTTGTATGTTGGTACTGCCACTTTTGAAGGTTCCAGTCATTTATGCTATGCTTGTCAGTATTGCAAGCGGCAGTGTGGTCAGTCTGTTTTGTGAGGATATGTCTTTGCAGACTCTTCTTCACACGTTGATTTTTGGATATACCGGCGAAGGCGGCCTTGGAAAAATATTAGATGGCGGTGGCATGCTTTCCATGATAGAGATTGTGTGTATCGTGTCGCTTTCCAGTACCTATTCGGGTATCTTTACGGGAACGGACATGCTGGGTGTGCTGCAGGAGAAAATTCTCTTCGTTGCAAAGAAAATTGGAAGATTTCCTACTATGGTGCTGATTTCTTATGGCTTTCTTGGGATTTTCTGCAATCAAACTATCGCATCGATGATGTGCTGCGATTTTTTGAAGAAACCATATGAGGCGCTTTCTGCAACAAAAGAAGAACTTGCCATCGACCTTGAAAATTCGGTGATTTTGCTGGCGGGGACTGTTCCATGGGCGATTGCCTGTACCGTACCTCTTGGATTTATGCAGGTGGGGATTGGAGCAATTACCTTTAGCTTTTATTTGTATCTGGTGCCGATTTGTTATGGAATCCAGAAAAAAGTATCAAATCCTTTCACAAAAGAATAAACTGGATATTATACGTGAAAGGAGATGAACCTATGAATCTTGCAATCGTAGGAACCGGTACTATGGGGCGTATTGTCAGAGATATGGCACTGCAGAATCCTGGTATCGATAAGGTGTATAATATTGAACCTGCATTGGGAGAGAGACTAGAGGATATTAAAGAACCAGATGTTGTCATTGATTTTAGTCACCCTGGTGCCTTAGACGGAATTTGCCGTTATATTGAAGAGCGAAAAGGTCGCGTTGGTGCAGTTTTTGCAACAACAGGCTATACAGAGGAAGAAGAGGAGAAAATTCGGCGTTTGGCAGAATCTGCGCCGATTATTAAAAGTTCCAACTTTTCTTATGGCATCAATTCTTTAAAAAAGATTGTAGGCTATGCGGTGCCGCTTTTGTCGGACTGTTCCGATATGGAGATCATCGAGAAACATCACAATCAGAAAGTGGATTCGCCCAGCGGCACGGCGCTTGCGCTAGCTAAGGTCTGCGATCCCTTGGGAGAACGGGAACGCAAATACGGTCGCTGCGGCGAGGAGAAGAGAAGAAACGAAATAGGTATTCACAGCGTTCGCGGCGGTACAATTTTTGGAGAACATACCGTTATTTTTGCTATGAAAGACGAAGTGATAGAGATTAAACATACTGCTTTTTCAAAAACGATTTTTGCCAAAGGTGCTATTGAAGCGGCACAGTGGCTGACAGGCAGAAAGCCGGGTCTGTATTTTATCGAAGAGGTATTCTATTGACTTTCGATGAGATTTGTGGTAGAACATAGGTTGTGACAAAATCCGTGAGATGAGAGGAAACTATGGAAATTGAACTGAAATATGCGGTAAAAGATGAGGAAGTCATTAAAAAAATTTTGCATGACCCTTATCTGGAAAGCATTAAAGATAAGGATACAGAAGAAGAACTTGAAATGCATGCAGTATATTTCGATACTGAAGATAGAAGGCTTTTCAGGGAAGGAATCGCTTTTCGCGTTAGAAAAGAAGGAAGCAAGCTGATTGCGACATTGAAATGGAACGGTTCCAGTGATGAAGGTATGCACAAGAGAGAAGAAATCAACGTGCCGGTAGATGATGAGTCTAAGCTGACTATACCGGATATTCAGATTTTCGATCAGAGCGAGATGTGTCAGGTGCTGGTAGATTTGGTTGGAAAGAGAACTCTGGTTCCATTGATGGATATATACTTTGTGCGCAGACAGGTGAGAATTGATACTGGAAGATCTATCAGCGAGCTTTCCATCGATGTAGGTAAGATTATTTGTGGAGAAAACACTGCACCGATTTCTGAAATGGAAATTGAGCTTTATTCCGGTGATGAAGAGGATATGATTGCTTTGGGACAAAGAATTTCTGCAAAATATGATCTTTTGGCGGAAGATAGAAGCAAATATAAGAGAGGATTAGACCTCATTTAAAGAAAAATGACTGTTTTTAGCAGTCATTTTTGTTAGAATCCTTTACTTTATGCGCCAAAAAGTGTATAATAATATGCATTCTATGTTCAGAATTGAATGTAGAGCTAATGAACTTGCTATAATTTTAGGAGGATATATATCAATGAAAACAACTTTTATTTCCAAAGAGAATAACCAGGTAAAGTTTACTATGGATTTTACTGCGGAAGAATTTGAGGCTGCAGTCGTTAAGGCTTATCAGGCATCTAAAAATCAGTTTATGATAGATGGTTTCAGAAAGGGCAAAGCGCCTAGAAGTATCATCGAGAAGCACTATGGCGAAGGCGTATTCTTTGAGGATGCAATTAACAACATGTTCCAGGAAAACTATCCAGAAGCGATCCGTGAGCTGCAGCTGGAAGTCATCGACAGTCCTGCTGCTGAATTTTCCGAAATCGGAAAAGGAAAGCCGCTCACTATCACTATTACTGTAGCAGTATATCCAGTAGTAGATGTAAAAGATTATCTGGGTGTAGAGGTAGAAGAAGTCATTCAGACTGTTGCAGCAGAAGATGTGGATAGAGAAATCGAAATGCTGCAGAAGAGAAACGCAAGAATGGTCGTAGCTGAAAGACCCGTTGAAGATGGTGACACTGTAATTTTAGATTACTCTGGCTTTGTAGGCGAAGAACAGTTTGAAGGCGGCACTGCAGAAAGACAGGAACTGAAGATTGGCTCCGGTATGTTTATTCCGGGATTTGAAGAACAGCTGGTTGGCGTTAACGCAGGAGAGGACAAGGATGTAACAGTAACGTTCCCTGAAGAGTATCACGCGCCTGATCTTGCAGGAAAAGAAGCAGTCTTCCACTGCCATATCCACGAAATCAAAGTGGAAGAACTTCCTGAGCTTGATGATGAATTCGCAAAAGATGTCAGTGAATATGACACTTTGGATGAATTAAAGAAAGCAACTGAGGAAAGACTACAGACAAACGCTGATGCAATGGCTCTGAACGCTGCAAAAGACGCTGTCATCGAAAAAGTTTACGAAGCAAACAAACCGGAAGTGCCGGCTGTTATGGTAGAGGACGAAATCGACAGAATGGCGCAGGAACTGGATCACCAGCTGAGATATCAGGGACTTTCTTTAGAACAGTATCTGCAGTTCTTACAGAAAGAGCCTAAGGATTTCAGAGAAGAATTGAGAGAAGACGCAGCTAAGAAGGTTGGAACCAGATTAGTTCTGATGTCTATCGTTGAAGCCGAAAAGGTAGAAGTTTCCGAAGAAGAAATGGAAACTGAACTGAAAGACATGGCTAACGCATACAATGTAGATGTAGCGCAGATCAGAGAGATGATCGGCACTGACAACCTGACCTTCTTCAAAAAGGACATCCAGTTGAAGAAAGTAATCGACATGCTGTATGACAAGGCAAAAGTAAACAAGGTTGAGAAGAAAGCTGAAGAAGCTTAAAATATAAACAAACAGAAATAAGGGGGACACAAAAGAATGGCTTTAGTACCATATGTAATTGAACAGACTGGTAGAGGAGAGCGCTCTTACGACATTTATTCAAGACTGTTAAAGGACAGAATTATTTTTCTGGCAGATGAGATTAACGACCAAATCGCCAGTCTGGTGGTAGCACAGCTGCTGTTCTTAGAAGCAGAGGACCCTGAGAAAGATATTTGTATTTACATTAATAGCCCCGGCGGTTCTGTAACCGCCGGCATGGCTATTTATGACACCATGCAGTATATTAAATGCGATGTTTCCACCATTTGTGTGGGTCTTGCAGCCAGCATGGGTGCATTCCTTCTGTCCTCAGGGAAAAAAGGTAAGAGATTTGCGCTTCCTAATGCGGAGGTGATGATTCATCAGCCGCTGGGCGGAGCAAAAGGGCAGGCTTCTGATATCAAGATTCATGCTGATTGGATTTTGAAGACAAGGGAGAAACTTAACAGAATTCTCAGCGAGAATACAGGTCAGGATTTAGCTATCATTGAAAGAGATACCGACAGAGACAACTTTATGAGTGCAGAGGACGCTGCCTCCTATGGATTGATTGATAAAGTAATTTCATCCAAATAAATAAGTAGAGGGGGATATTTATGTCAGAAATATTTGGCGAAAAAAAAGAAGCGAGATGTTCTTTTTGCGGAAAGCCGCAGAGCCAGGTCAGACGTCTTGTGGCAGGACCGGGTCTTTATATATGTGATGAATGCGTAGATATGTGTCTGGGCATTATAGAACAAGCTGAGCGTGAGGAACAGATGACGACGCCAGTCAAGCACGTGGGATATCAGCTGCCAAAACCAAAAGAAATCTTTGATACCCTGTCTGATTATGTCATTGGACAGGATTCTGCAAAGAAGACTCTGGCCGTAGCAGTATACAATCATTATAAGAGAATTAACAGAACTGACGATACAGATAGGGATGTTGACCTGCAGAAGAGCAATATCGTCATGATAGGACCGACAGGTTCTGGTAAGACACTGCTTGCCCAGACATTGGCAAAGCTACTAAATGTACCTTTTGCCATTGCTGATGCAACAGCATTGACGGAAGCTGGATATGTTGGTGAAGATGTAGAAAACATCCTGCTTCGCCTGTTGCAGGCGGCAGATTTTGATATAGAAAAGGCTCAAAAGGGCATTATTTATGTTGACGAAATTGATAAGATTGCCAGAAAATCAGACAATCCGTCTATTACTAGAGATGTCAGCGGCGAGGGCGTGCAGCAGGCGTTGTTGAAAATTCTGGAAGGTACTGTTGCTAATGTACCGCCTCAGGGTGGACGTAAGCATCCGCATCAGGAGTTTATTCAGTTTGATACCAGTAACGTACTTTTTATCTGTGGCGGCGCTTTTGACGGTCTCAGCAATATTATTCAGCGAAGAATGGGCGAGCGAGTCATTGGGTTTAATCAAACGACGACTTCTGTAAAAAAGGAAGACAGCAAGCTGCTTTCTGAAATTCAGCCAGAGGATCTTTTGAAATTCGGCTTGATTCCGGAGTTTATTGGAAGACTGCCTGTGCTGGTTGCTTTGCAGGAGTTGGACGAGGAAGCTCTCGTACGGATTATGCGTGAACCTAAGAACGCACTGATTAAGCAGTACAAGAAGCTATTTGAAATGGATCAGGTAGAACTGGAAATTGAAGATGCGGCTGTCAGTGCAATTGCCAGGAAAGCAATCGAGAGAAAAACTGGCGCAAGAGGTCTGCGCAGCATTTTTGAGAAAGCGATGAATGATATCATGTTTGAAATTCCTTCAAGAGATGATATCGTAAAGTGTATCATAACCAAGGAGACCATCGAAAACGGTCAGGCACCGACGCTGATTGTTGACGAAAATAAAGATGCGAATAGCGAGGCTGACGCCTCATAAAACAGGCGGCGACGGCCGCCTTTCGTATAGTGATACGACTAGCTCAGCCAATCATATTGACTCTTGGGAACTGGTCGTAGAGTGCCACGTGCTAAAGCACTGCACTCCTGACAGGGGACCTACTACAATTCGCTTCGCTGATTGAGTTAGGTCTCCCAAAGCATAAGGTTCGTTTAACCAATCACTTGCGTTCTAGGAACGAACCATTATACGACTAGCGTCTAGCCAATCGCATTTGCTCTTGGGAACTGGTCGTAGAGTGCCACGTGCTAAAGCACTGCACTCCTGACAGGGGACCTACTACAATTCGCTTCGCTTATTGAGTTAGGTCTCCCAAAGCATAAGGTTCGTTTAACCAATCACTTGCGTTCTAGGAACGAACCATTAGGAGGAAACAGATGATAGAAGAAAACAAAGTGATTTTCCCTTGTATTCCGCTTAGGGGTGTATCTATTTTTCCAAATACTGTAATTCATTTCGATGTGGGAAGGGAAAAGTCCATTCATGCACTAGAAAAGGCAATGGCGGATGATAAACTGCTCTTTGTATCAACACAGAAAGATGATAATGTCTTGATTCCTACATTTGACGATATTTATACCCTCGGTACGATTGTCAGAATCAAACAGATGCTGAAAATTCAGGGTGATGCTGTCAGAGTGCTGGTGGAAGGCGTCTGCAGAGCACAGCTGATACAGCCTCTTGAGGAAGAAGACTTCATGTCCTGTACGGTAAAGCAGATTGCAGAAGAACTTGATCTGCAGCAGATGTCGCCGGAAGATAAAGCGGCAATGAAAATACTGACGGAGGCATTTATTGAGTATGCAGCTTTGACCGGTCAGGTCAGTGATGATCTGGTTGATAAGGCGATTTCCAGTGAGAATCCTATCGTTGTAGCAGATAAAATTGCAAACGAACTTTTGATTCGCACAAGCCGTAAACAGAAAGTACTGGAGACCATGGATTTCTCAGAGAGAATCCGGGTGCTGACTACAATCATTGCTGAGGAAAATGAAATAGCAGTAATTGAAAAAGAACTTTCTAAGAAAGTAAAGGAAAATATCGACCACAATCAGAAAGAGTACTTCCTCAGAGAAAAGATGAAGGCGATTCAAGAAGAACTGGGCGTCAACGAGGACGCAGGTTTGGAAGCCGCAGACTGGCTGAAAGAACTGGAGGAGCTGCATCTGTCTGAAAAGGTTGAAGAAAAAATTAAAAAAGAAATTAACAAGTTTTCCAAGATGATGCCGTCTTCTGCGGAGGCAACGGTAATCAGAAACTATGTGGAGACTATTTTGGCGTTACCTTGGAATAAAGCATCTAAGGTAAATGTAAACTTGAAAAAGGCTGAAAAAATTCTCAATGAAGATCACTATGGGCTGAACAAGGTGAAAGAAAGAGTGCTGGAGTATCTGGCTGTTATTCATTTGTCCAAAGCAATAAAAGGACCGATCCTGTGCCTTGTGGGACCTCCGGGAGTAGGAAAAACTTCTATTGCAAGGTCCATTGCAAAGGCATCCGGCAGAGAATTTGTCAGAATGTCCCTGGGCGGTGTGCGCGATGAAGCTGAGATTAGAGGCCACAGAAGAACCTATATCGGTGCAATTCCGGGCAGAGTGATTTCCTGCCTGAAAGACGCAGGTACTAACAATCCGGTATTCCTTTTCGACGAAGTAGACAAAATCGGTGCTGATTTTAAAGGTGATCCGGCGTCTGCGCTGCTTGAAGTGCTGGATCCGGAACAGAACAACACTTTTACAGATCATTTCCTGGAAGTACCTTTTGATCTTTCTAAGGTTATGTTTATTACGACGGCAAATTCAACCGATACTATTCCAAGACCGCTTCTTGACAGAATGGAAATCGTAGAAGTACCTGGCTACACCGAGGAAGAAAAGGTAAAGATTGCTCAGAGATATCTGATTCCAAAGAAGGTGAAGGAACACGGACTGAAGAAGGATAACTTCAAGATTTCCGAGAAAGCAGTCCACGATTTGATTAATTATTACACCAGAGAGTCCGGTGTCAGAAATCTGGAACGGGAGGTTGCAAACCTCTGTCGAAAGGTTGCCCGTAAGATTGTCTCTGCAAAGGCAAAATCCTACAGCATTACGCCGTCCAATCTGGAAAAGTATCTGGGAAAACACAGATTCCACTTCGATATGGTAGAAGGTGAGAATCAGGTAGGTGTTACCACAGGACTTGCGTGGACTGCAGTAGGAGGCGATACCCTGCAGATTGAAACCACTGCAGTTGCCGGCAGCGGCAAGCTGGTTCTGACCGGTCAGTTGGGCGATGTGATGCAGGAATCCGCAAAGGCAGGTATCAGTTATATTCGCTCTGTTGCAGATGAGCTGGGCATTGAAGAAGATTTTTACAAGAAATACGATTTGCACGTCCATGTGCCGGAAGGAGCAGTGCCGAAGGACGGTCCGTCTGCAGGTGTAACTATGTGCACCGCAGTCATTTCCACTTTGACGGGCATACCAGTGAGAAGAGACGTTGCTATGACCGGTGAGGTGACCCTTCGCGGAAAAGTTCTTCCGGTTGGCGGTATTAGAGAAAAGGTGCTGGCGGCGCATAGAGCAGGCATTAAGAAAGTGCTGCTTCCAAAGGATAATGCACCGGACATTGATGAAATTCCAAATACCGTTCGCAGAAAGATGGAATTTGTACTAATCGATCATGTAAGCAGTGCGCTTTCTGAAGCACTGGTAAAATAAAGCAGGTAAATCATGAGAATTATTAAATCAGACTTGGATACTGTGGCGGTAAAGCCGAGCCAGTATCCGCCGGACAACATGCCGGAGATTGCCTTTGCAGGGCGATCTAACGTGGGAAAGTCTTCTCTTTTGAATCTGCTGACGAACAGGAAGAAGCTGGCGAGAGTCAGCGGGAGCCCGGGTAAAACGAGAACCATCAACTTTTACATTGTCAACGACGCATTCAGAATTGTGGATTTGCCGGGCTACGGCTATGCGAAGGTTTCCAAGAGCACAACCGAAAACTGGGGCGACATGATGGAAACCTATTTCAAAAACAGAGATGGACTGCGGAAGGTGGTGCAGCTTGTCGATATCAGACATAAACCAAGCGCTCAAGATGTGCAGATGTATGAATATTTGCGCCACTATGGGCTTGATGGCATTGTAGTTGCGACCAAGGCAGACAAGGTATCTAGAAACGAAATGCAGAAGAATATTGCTCTAATTCGTAAAACGCTGCAGCTGTCTAAAGAAGATAGGGTTATTGCAGTTTCGGCGCTGAAAAAGACAGGCTATGAAGAACTGCTTTGCGAAATAGAGAAGATTCTGGAGGAAGAAGATGCAGTTTATCACGATTAGAGTTTTGCTGCGAAGAATTGCGGCCATTACAAGCCTTCTGCGAGACAAAACTGTTCCGCTGAGAAAAAAGGCTCTGGTAATTTTCGGTATTGTATATTTGATCACACCGATTGATATTATTCCGGCAGTTCTGTTTCCTTTTGCTCTTTTAGACGATTTGATTCTGTGGATTTATATCCTTTGGACTCTAAAAGATGAACTGGATGCCTACTGGCTGGGAGAAAAAACTGAAGATTTATCTAAAAAATTTCGTGACAAAACAATCGTTGAGGGTGTAGAATTTGATGTAGAAGATAAGGAGTAAAACATGGCAGTAAAGGAAATCAAAGGAAAGATACTTTTTACCCAGGAAGACATTTGGAAAAGAGCAAAAGAATTGGGTGAGCAGATCACCTGTGATTATGCAGGTAAAGAGCTGATTCTGATTGGAACTTTACGCGGTGCAGTTCCGTGGATGGCAGATATTATGAAACATATCGATTTGGATCTTGAAATTGACTTTGTATCGGCATCCAGTTATGGAAGCGGAACCATCAGCAGCGGTGAAGTGAAAATTAAAAAAGATATTGAACTTGAGATTTCCGGAAAAGAAGTACTGATTATTGAAGATATTATCGACACTGGTAATACCCTGAAGGCGCTTAAAGACTATTTCTACATCAAAAAGCCAAACAGTGTAAAAATCTGCACGCTTTTGGACAAACCGTCCAGAAGAACTGCAGATGTTAAAGGGGACTATATTGGGTTTGAGGTGCCTGACCTGTTTATTGTAGGATACGGTCTGGACTTTGATCAAAAGTATCGAAATCTTCCATATATCAGTTATTTGGAAGAGTAACATAAATTGTTTATAATAATTTTTACATAAAAAGGAGATATATAAAAATGGGTTACAAAGTAAATATTGGTTTATCCAACAAACATGTACACTTAAGTCAGAAGGATTTAGACGTTCTCTTTGGAGAAGGACATCAGCTGACTCCTACCAAAGATTTGGTACAGCCGGGTCAGTTCGCTTCTGAAGAGAAGGTTGATATTGTAGGACCTAAGAAGACTTTAACAGGAATTAGAGTGCTGGGACCAGTTCGTCCAGAAACACAGGTCGAACTGGCATTGACTGATGCAAGAACCATCGGTATCAAGGCGCCGGTCAGAGAATCCGGTAAATTGGAAGGAACACCAGGATGTAAGCTGGTTGGACCTTGCGGTGAAGTTGAACTTGATCACGGTGTAATCGCAGCGCTCAGACACGTACACTTAAACGACGCGCAGGCAGAAGAAGCAGGCGTAAAGGACGGCGACTGGGTCAGCATCAAAATCGAAGGCGAAAGAGGTCTAATCTTTGATAACGTACTGGTTAGAGCTGGCGCAAAACACGAGAAAGAAGTTCATCTTGACACAGATGAAGGAAATGCAGCAGGCTGCGGACCTGATGCAGTGTGTGAAATCATTAAATAACACAATAAGAAGCAAAACAGGGATAGGCAAACAGGTGTCTATCCCCGCTTTTCATGTAGGCTAGGAGTCAAAATGCACAAATTTAATTATTTATGTTCCATGATTTTAGCGGTACTGCTACCGCTGATGATTGTGATTTTAACTTCAAATCTGGTACTTCGCGTATCGGAAATTTACGTATTTCATTTCAATGACAGTCAAGTTATTAGAGAAATTCCCTATAATGTGACGGAACGGGATATGGCGGCAGGCATATCTTCCTATTGGTCTTCTTTTAGCGGAGAATCTTTTCAGGTATATGAGGATAACGGCGTCTACCAGGATCCAATCTTTGATAAGACGGAGCAGAGGATTATGGGACGAGTAAAGACGGTTCTCAATATTGAGCTTGCCTTTGGACTGTTTTGTTTTGCGATTGCGTTAGCTGTGTATATCTATTTGTGGAAAAACGACTTTAGGGAGGCACTTAGAAACAGGTATCGAACGGGGGCCGTGCTCAGCGCACTACTGTTAATAGGACAGGGCGTATGCTGGTACAGCAAGGGATTTCGACTGTGGACTTACAATTTTCTGGTTGGAATTGAGCTGCCGAAAGAATCGACAACGCTGGTAACGATTTTGGGAGATCCCTTTTTTAAAACGTATGTAATTTTTGCGTCCATTTTTGGCGCAGCGATTTTGGCCCTTTTGACGTATATCAACTATCATTTGACAAAGCCGGAACGGATATTTTATTGACGGAAGATGGACTTTGAAAGGAAAGGCGGAAGAAAGAATTATGGTTTATGTATTTTTAGCAACCGGCTTTGAAGAAGTGGAAGCTCTGACTGCAGTAGATTTACTGCGTCGTGCGGATATTCAGGTAAAAACGGTTTCTATTATGGAAGATAAATTGGTTTACGGTTCTCATGGAATTGGCGTAGAAGCGGACATCCTTTTTAAGGAAGGACTGTACGACAGATGCGCGATGCTGATTTTGCCGGGCGGTATGCCGGGAACGATAAATCTGTGCAATCACGGGGAACTGAACGAGGAACTAAAGCTTTTTTATGAAGCGGGAAAGCCAATTGCGGCAATCTGTGCGGCGCCGATGGTGCTGGGACGAGCAGGTCTTCTTTCCGGACATGAAGCCACGATTTATGATGGTATGGAGGAAGAACTTGCCGGTGCTGTTGTGCGCAGCGACAGGGTCGTTGTTTCAAAAAATATCATTACCTCCAAGGGGCCCGGCACGGCGATGGATTTTGCTCTTTCGCTGGTTGCTTATCTGAAAGGTGCGGAAGCTGCGAGGGAAACTTCTGCGGAGCTTTTGTACAAGTAATAGAGGTGAGAGATGAACTATAAGGTTGATTATCATATGCATTCCTGGTTTTCGGACGGCACCATGAAGCCGACGGAGCTTGTGAAAATGTACAAGGGAAGAGATTACGATGTGATTGCCCTAACGGACCACGACGGCGTGGACGGCGTATATGAGGCGGTTATCGCAGGAGAAGCGCTGGAACTAAAGGTGATACCGGGCATTGAAATCGGCAGTAGCTATGATTTTGAAGGGCAGGAAATAGAACTGCACATCCTTGGCTATCATATTGATACGGAAAACGCGGCGCTGAAAGCATGTATCGAGAAGTTGAGGATATCCCGCAGGGATCGCAACGAAAGACTGCTTGCACACCTGCAGGGTTTAGGGTATGATCTTGTGTACGAGGATTTAATCGAGCGTCCCGGACAAGACTACATCGGCAAGCCTAATTTTGCCAGAGTCCTGAAACGGAAGGGCTGCGCGCCGGAAAACATGTGGGATTTGTTTGATGAAGTGCCGCGGGAGCGGATTAGCGCCTATGAGGCCATCGATATCATCAAAGAGGCTGGCGGCATGGCGGTTTTGGCGCATCCTCTGAAGACAAAGAAAATCGGCGATTCGAGCAGTGAAGTATTTTGGAAGAATCTGGACCTCATTGTGGCGGATTTGAAAAAGCATGGTTTAAAGGGTATGGAATGCTATCATCCTTCTGCTAGTCATGAGCAGGCGTTGAAGCTGGTAGTCATGGCAGGCCAATATCACCTGCATATTACCGAGGGCTCGGATTTTCATGGAGATGAGGAATAAAATTTATTATAAAGTGAAGACACTTTCGGGTTGAAAGTCCCGAGGTGTCTTTTTGTTTTAAATTCAGCTAAAATCTTATAGCTTTTGTACACAATTTCAAATTCCAAAAAAACTATTCAAAAACCGGGCGGAACGTATTATAATAGTAATAATTGGATATACAAGAATAGGGGGTCTCACCTTTCTTGCGTCTGACCATGAGAGAAGAGGAGAGAAATATGGTTATGGATTTCATGAAAAAGCCCATCGCTGCAGCGATTCGTACAGAGAAAGATTTCAGTAAGGCTCTGCGCTCAGATGTGGATATGGTGTTTTTACTTCATTCCAACATTATGACAGTAAATCAGTGTGTAAAGGAAATACATAGTGCAGGAAAAAAGGCATTTATCCATGTGGATTTTGCAGAAGGAATCGGAAAGGATAGAGCAGGACTTGAGTTTTTGGCAAAACAGGGGGTGGATGGCGTGCTGACCACCAGAACCAACATTGTCAAGTTGGCAAAAGAGTTCGACCTGATTACAGTACAGCGTTTCTTTATGGTAGATTCTCATTCGGTGGGAACATCGGTTGAATCCATCAAGATATCAAAACCTGATATCATAGAAATCATGCCGGGGATTATCACCAAGAAGATCCGGGAATTTTCGGAGAAGGTCGATATGCCCATCATTGCAGGAGGGATCGTTGAAACCATGGAAGAAGTCAGGGCTGCACTTGCGGCAGGCGCCACCGTCGTTTCTACTGGAGAGGCGCAGCTTTGGACTACGAAGGTATAGCTGAAAGCGAGGGAACATATGAAAATTAAATTTTGTGGAGCGTCTTCGGGCGTGACAGGATCTTGCCATTTGTTAACAACAGCAAATCATAAGGTACTGCTTGACTGCGGGCAGTTTCAAGGGGGAAAAGCACAGGAGGCGCTGAACTACGAGCCGTTTCCTTTTGATCCAAAAGAGATAGAGTGTGTCATTTTAAGCCATGCTCATATCGATCACTGCGGCAGGATTCCGCTTCTTGTTAAACGAGGATTTACAGGAAAAATCTACTGCACCGATGCGACAGCAGATCTTCTTGATGTCATGCTTAAGGACAGCGGTTTTATTCATGAAAAGGATGCGGAATGGAAAAGCAAGCGGGCAGCCCGTGCGGGAAAACCGCCGGTAGAGCCGCTTTATACCTATGATGATGCGTTGAAGGCCTTGGAGTATGTGGAGCCAATACTCTATGATCAGCAGATTAAGATTAACGATCATATGAAAATCGTCTTTAATGATGCCGGACATATTTTGGGCTCGGCAATTACAGAAATCTGGGTTTGCGAGGACGGTAAGGAATCTAAAATCGTCTTTTCTGGCGACCTTGGCATGGTGAACCGTCCTATTTTGAAGGATCCGACCATCATTAAAAAAGCGGATTACGTGATTATGGAAACGACCTACGGTAATAGAAATCACCCGGCAAACATCACCAGTATTAAAGAACTTCTCGATATTGTGCTGAAGACAACGAGAAGAGGTGGCACGGTAGTGATTCCATCCTTTGCAGTAGGCAGAACCCAGGAACTAGTTTACGAATTTAACAAGTTTTATGAAGAACATAGCGAATATAAAGATGAACTGGATCAGTTGATGGTCTATGTGGATAGTCCGATGGCGACCACAGCTACAGAGGTTTTCCGAAAGAACGCACAAGTGTTTGATGACGAAACCAGAGACTATATTTTGCGTGGGGATAATCCGCTGGATTTTAAGAACCTGAAATTTACAAGAAGTACGGCAGAGTCTCAGGCGCTGAACTTGGACCGAAATCCTAAAATTATTATTTCTGCCAGCGGCATGTGTGAGGCGGGCAGGATTCGTCATCACCTGAAGCATAATCTATGGGATGCAAGATCCAGCGTAATCTTTGTGGGTTATCAGGCAGAAGGCACGCTGGGAAAACTGCTGGTAGAAGGGGTTAAAGATGTAGTTCTCTTTGGCGAAGAGGTTCACGTTAATGCTGAGATTTATAACCTGGAAGGATTCTCCGGTCATGCCGATCAGAATGGTCTTTTCTCCTGGCTTGCAGGCTTTAGACAGAAGCCGAAACAGATATTTTTGGTACACGGTGAAGAAGATTCCAAGAAAGATTTTGGAAAACTGATTCACGATAAACTGGGTTATGAGCCTGTGGTGGTACTGGGAAATTCAGAATTTGAACTGGACATGAATACTGCACAGATACTCAACTATGAGCAGGCAGAGCAAGAAGCAGTGGAAGATGAGGAAATTCAGGCAGTCAGACGGAAAATTTCAGATATTCATAGTGGAATTGAAAGCATTTTATACAATACAGACCTGGCAATGGGAAGAAATATTTCCCAGGAAAAATTGGTAAAGATTAATAATATTGTCCAGGAACTTGCAAAGGCGACAATGGTGCTGGGTTCTGCTGTGACCGAAGAGGATCGCTCAAGAGAAGAACCTGTTGTAGATCCGAAATAAAGCATAGCAGAGAGCTTAGTTCATAGAAGAAAGGTTTGCAGAAAATAGATGAAGAATGTAATCGTAATAGGAATTGCAGGCGGTACCGGATCAGGAAAGAGCACGCTGATTCACAAGATTAAAGAACAGTTCAGTGATGAGATCACCATTCTCAGTCATGATTTTTACTATAAAGCCCATGATGATATGACCTATGAAGAGCGGTGCCAGCTGAATTACGACCATCCGGACGCATTTGATACAGATATGATGGTTGATCATGTGAAAATGCTGAAACAGTGGAAAAAAATTGAGAGACCAGTGTATGATTTTACTATTCATAACAGGGTAGCTGAAACTGTGCCGGTTACTCCTTCTAAAGTCGTCGTAGTGGAAGGCATTTTAATCTTTGAAAATCAGGCGCTTTTAGATCTTTGTGATATTAAAGTTTTCGTAGATACCGATGCAGATGTGCGGATCATCAGAAGGATTCTGCGCGATGTGAAGGAGCGGGGAAGAACACTGGATTCAGTGGTAGCTCAGTATCTGACGACAGTAAAGCTGATGCATGAGCAGTTTGTAGAGCCGAGTAAGAAAAAAGCGGATATTATTGTTCCAGAAGGAGGATTCAATGTGGTGGCGCTGGATATGCTCAATCACAGAATCCGGGCGTTATTGCAGGAGGAAGATAAAGTATGAACGATCTGAAGCTGGCTTTATTGGGCTTTGGAAATGCCGGACAGGCATTTGTAAAGATGCTTTCAGAGAAACTTCCGGAGATTCAAAGGATTTATGGCAGAAGTGTAAAGGTTACCGCCATTGCAACAGCCTCCAAGGGAACGATTATCGATGCAGGTGGTATTGATCTTTTACAGGTCTGTGCAGATATAGAGCATTTTGGAAAGTTTGCAGATGATACACTTGGACTTTGTCATAAGGATGCGCTGGCAGTTATTGAAGAAGCTGACTGTGATGTAGTGTGTGAGCTGACGCCGCTGGAGATTTTTACAGGACAGCCTGCTATCGATCATATCAAAATGGCTTTTGCGTGTGGTAAGCATGTGATTACGGCTAATAAAGGACCGGTTGCATGGGCTTTTGACGAGCTGAAATCGCTGGCAAAAGAGAAAGGTCTGTGCTTTTTCTATGAAACGACGGTAATGGATGGAACACCAGTATTTAATCTGGTGGAGCATACACTGAAATTCTGTCAGGTGACAGAGGTTTCCGGAATTCTAAACAGTACCACTAATTATATTTTGGAGGGACTGGCACAGGGAAAGCCTTACGATGATGTTATTGTTGCGGGCAAGAAAAAAGGATTTATTGAAGCAAATCCGGCTATGGATATCGAGGGATATGATGCAGCAGCAAAGATTACGGCGCTTTTAAATGTTCTGATGGATGCAGGGCTTACACCTTCGGAGGTAGATCGGACCGGAATTGAGAATATTACTGTTTCCGATATCAAAGAAGCGGCTTCACGGGGAAGGGTCATTAAACTTCTTTGCAGAGGCTGGCGGAAAGACGGCAGGGTGTATGCCAGCGTAAAACCGGTGGAGGTTGAGATGCAGGATATGCTTGCAACTATCGACAGTACTACTTCCGTGATATCGATTACAACAGATTTGATGGGTAAACTGTCTGTGATTGAGCATGCACCTGAAATCGAGCAGACTGCATACGGTATTTTCGGTGATGTGATAAGGGTATTGGATACAGAGAAATAAACAAAAAAGGATGCGATTGATTTGAAAGAAAAGATTACAGAAAAGAAATGGTTCCTGTATGCACTGGTGCCTGTTTGTGCGCTGATGTGGGGAATGTCTTATTTAGGTACATCGGTTACATTAAATCATCTGGAAGTGATGGAACTTTTGGCACTTCGCTGGACAGTATCAACTGTGGTATTTCTGGTTTTGATTGCACTTCGCATAGTGAAGGTGAAATTTAAAGGGAAAAATATTAAGCTGTTGATATTGGTTGGAATTTTACAGCCCTGTATTTATGCAACGTTTGAAACGCTGGGGGTAAAATATACCAGTACATCGGAATCTTCAATCTTCATTGCGACGATTCCATTGATGGTTCTCCTTATCAGTGCAATTGTCTTGCATCAGAAAACCAGTAAGAAAATTATTGGTGCTATTATTCTGGCTTTCGTCGGTGTGGTTGTTTGCGTATATTTTTCACCGGAGTTTTCTGTAGGTGGAAAAGGAATCGGTTACCTATTCCTTCTGGCAGCGATTATTTCTGGTGCGCTGTATTCTCTTAGCAGCAGCAAAGCTTCGGAAGAGTTCGACGCACTGGAGGTTACTTTTTCTATTTCTGTTATGGGCGCAATCTGTTTTAATGCAATTAGTTTTGCTATGGGCAATGGTGTACGCGGATATGCACTTTGCTTAAACGATATGACTGTCTTAGGTGGCGTATTGTTTCTTGGTATTTGCTGTTCTTGTCTGAGCTATTTGATTTTTAACTACGTCCTTGGAAAGCTGCCGGCAACAATCGGCACCAATTTAGTTGCTAATTCAGTCACTGCAGTAGGTGTGCTGTCGGGTTGTCTTTTTGCAGGCGATCCTTTTGGCTGGTATACTGTTGTGGGGGTAGCCCTGACCATTACAGGCGTGTGTCTTGCTTCTACAGGTAATCCGGATTAGAAAACAATTTATCAATTTTATAATGGTAAGACACTTTGTCAGTTTTTGATGCAGGGTGTCTTTTTCTTTGTCATTTTTGATGGAAATGTATTGACATAATCTGTAAATTATGGTAAAAAATAAGCAGAGGTTTCGGAAAGAGGTGATTATGTCAAGAGAATGGCAACAGACAAAGTATAAGGAGTATGTTATGCCTGATGCAGTGTATTATCAGAGCGTTTGGGCAGTCAGAGATTTGGAGAGAATGGAAAACAGATTGGCAGAGCTTGAACAGGAGGAAATAGCCGGAGGCAGAAGTATTGTCAGTGATAGAACAAGCAATTTTGTTTTATATCGGCCAACGGAGGAAAAAGCCGTAGAGAGGGCTGTGCTGCGAGAAAGGATTCGCGGCATTCATGCGGCGCTGAATATGGTGCCAGAGGAATATCGTTCGTTTATTCTGAGCAACCTGATTCTCAAAAATACCGGAAAGGCATTTCCGAACAAACTGTGGAGGTACTGGAAACAGAGGTTTCTGTATACGGTCGCAAAGAATTTATCTATGATGTAAGATGTTTTGGAAAAAAATTTAAAAAATGTTAAAAAAAGTATTGTAAGGGGAGAAAAAATGTGCTATTATGATATTACGGATAGATAGAGGTGAATGGAAATAGACCGAGGGCCGCCCATAGGGCGGTCCTTTTTCTATCCTTTTTTATTTTGAAAAGAAAGGAGGTTTCCTTTGGACAGAGGAAAACGAATCATCGGTATCGTGCTTATTGCGGTTAGCATAGCAGCGCTGGTTACCTGGGAAAAGTGGGGCAAAGCGCAGTTTCTTTACGATGAGGTGCTAGTGTGCAGTAAGAATGTGGCAAAAGGCACCATTTTGCGAGAGGATATGTTTCAGACTGTGAAGATGAAAGTATCAGAAAAAGATTTTATAACACCGGGGGAGAAGAATTCGCTGGTTGGAAAAGAGGCGGCAGCCTTTATTCATAAAGGTCTGCCCCTGTTTCAGGAATATTTTATTCAGGTAGAACTTGTGTCCGGCGCAAAAGAAGGAAAATACGTTTTGACAGTACCCGAAGAGTGGCTTTATGCATTACCTTCATCACTTCGACGAGGAGACGATGCGTATTTTTTTCTTGGCAGCGGACTTGTAACATCTGCACCGGTGCGCCTTGTCGATAAAGAGAATCACAGTGTAGAAATTGTAGTCACTGATAAACAGGCGCAGCAGCTGTCTAAAGCGGCAGAAAGCGGGGAAAAGATGATACTGGTATATCATTAGAAAGGAGGACAGATGAAAAAAATAATTGGATTTTTTGGCGGCGATAATCAGGTGGGAACGACCATGATTGCGCAGTCTTTTGCAGAAGTGCTGCAGCAGAGGGGAAACAAAGTGCTCTATCTGATGGGAAGCGGCAAGTTTGGCGAGGAATTTTTGCCGTTGAGCAGCAGGCATTCCATCGATGATTTAAAAGCTTCGATTCGAAGTGGAAAGGTGACTGCAGAGGATATGTATCAGAATTTGGAAGAGGTCAGAGGATTATGGGTACTGCCCGGCGTGAGAAACCAGCTCGCTGCCGGGTATTTTACTGAGAACACCTTCGAAGTACTCCTCTCTGAGATAGGAGATGATTTTGATTATACAGTTATCGATGGTGGCAGTGACGCAAATCTTGGTATTACCATTTCAGCTCTAAATACAGCGGACCACAGATTTTTTATGACAACCCAGCAGTCCAAATCTATTCGTAGACTGATTCTGCTGCAGAAGAATATCGTGCAGCCTCTCGGGAAGGGAGGAGATTTAGTAATCAATAAATATTTGAAAGATCCGGCGCTGCTTTTGAAAAACGATATTTTGTCGCTGTGTGAAATAGAGGAGGCTTTTACGGTGCCTTATGTGGAATACGGCTGGCAAGCAGAGATGGAAAATAAAAGCCTGCTGCGCTATGGAAAGTTTGCACGAGGAGTTGAAACTTTAGCGGATGTCTTTGAACCGGCAGGGAAGAAGGAGGGGATATGGAAAAAGCATTTTCTTTAGAAGCGTATTTGAGCAAAGTTTTGCACAAGGAGGAGTCGGATGAGATAGAGCCGCTAGCGCGATTTCGTCAAATTTGTTCCATTGTGGAGGCAGAATTTGACAAGGAATGGGACGAAACTGACGATATGGCAAAGAACAGAAAGCTGGAGAGGGAGAAACGGGCTATGATGGGATTTTCAGCAGAGACTGCTTTTTATAAGGAAAAAATTAAGGAGATTTTGAGAGAGAAAAAACTGACAGATAGCTGGTATCCGCCGTGGTATCCGGATTTGGCGGAAGGGATTTTTGCAGAAACTTATGGTCTTTCCGGTCTTGCGCCTTGGGCTTACGACATGGATGAAAAGTACAGGCAGTCTTCATCAGCAAAACTGATTGGAGATAGACTTTACTGCCTCATTGACGGAAAATCCCAGCTGCAGCCTCAAAGGATTCCCGGAAGGAGAAGAGAGCAGCTAAAAAGAACTCTGCTTTTAGCGACTCCTTATGAGAGACTGGAATACGGCTTTCATGAGGTGTACTTGAACAACGGAATCAGAATTACCATTTATTCCGGAGATAGAACCAAGGAGGGGCAGGATATTATGGTCTTTCGTAAATATATTCTGCCGGAGCTTTCCTTTGAACATTTAGCAAAGATTGGCACCATCCCCAAAGCAGCAATTTCACTGTTTTACAAGATGATAGAAATTGGATTTAATGTGCTGTTTTCCGGACAGGTCAGGTCGGGGAAGACTACTTTTATGCAGGTTTGGCAGAAGTATGAAGATCCGAATTTGGAGGGACTTGCTATCGCCACTGATCCGGAAACACCGTGGCATGAGATTATGCCGAAGGCGCCGATTATGCAGCTGGTTGCTGATGGAGAGCGCCTTTCTTCCATTACAAAATCACTTCTTCGTGGTGACAATGATTATATATTGCTGGAGGAAATGCGCGATGGGCCAGCCTTTTATTTGGCACTGGATATTACATCGACGGGAACGACCAGAAGTAAGGGAACCATTCACGATAACGACGCAGTCAATGTACCGTATAAAATGGCATCCAAGATTTGTCAAAGTTATGGCGGCGATATGAGAGAGGTGATTGCGCAGGTATACAAAAATTTTGACTATGTGTTGGAACTTTCTCAGGTGCCTGAGGACAAATCGAAGAAGGTGCTGAAGGGAATTTGGCAATATTCCTATGATGTGAAACAGGATAAAGTTGCTGCAAAAAAGCTGTGTAGCTACGATTTTTTTGAGAAAGTATGGCGTTGGAATCCAAATCCTTGTCTTGAGAAAGCAGAGAAATATCCACAGCTTGCAAAAGAAATCAAAGAGATGAACCTTTTGCTGGCGCAGCTGGCAGCGAATATGCCGATGGCAGAATCGGAGGCAGAAACGCTGTTTCCTGCTTATTACCAGACAGAAGGAGGCACCTGTGGATAAGATTTTGTATGTGCTGTTCTTAACAGGGATTTGTATTTGGCAGCTGCCAGCATTACATAGCCTGTACATGACTTTTCGCAGCAGAGTATATATTAGGAGAAATCTAAAGAAAGTTACAAGCGAAAATCTTTTTCTGAAAAGAAGCCCTTTGGGACAGCATCTTGCGCTGGTCATTGAAGGAGCGGAGACAGAAAAATTTTTCACAAGTTTAGAAAATTTCTATCTGATTAGCCTTATTCTTGGGGCAGGGAGCGGATTAGCTGCTTATCTTGCAACAGGTCCTTTTATGGCGCTGCTTTGTGGGATTTTTATGGGGCTGCTACCCTATACTATTCTCATGGCAAGGCTTTACGGGCGTCGGGTTTCCCGCTCAAAGGAAGGAGACGTACTTTTGCAGGAACTTCTCAACAACTACAAAATTCATGATTTTAATATCAAAGAAGCCATCGAAGTGACAGCGGCGGAGCTGGATAAAGCGCCAGAGTCCAGAAAGCTTTTGCTGCAGCTGGCAAAGGGATTGCAGAAGTCTGTCACTAAGGAGGAAGTGGATCAACATCTTACAGCTTTCCGCTATGGAATTGATACGGCATGGGGTAATGCCCTTTCTACCAATATCTTCTTCGCCTATCTATACGGTGTTCGAGTCGATAACGCATTGGAGGATTTGCTCGCCTCGATGATAAAAAGCCGTAAGGTAATCGAGCATGGAAAAAGGGAAAATAACGAGGCTAAGCTGATTTTGAAGTACTTAGCACCGGTTAGCTTTCTTTTGACCGTGGTGGGTGCGTGCAGGTATTTTGGCTTTACGCCGACAAAATTTATCCGGTATCAGTTTGGCACAGTGTTGGGACTGCAGTGGTTTTTAATTATGACCATGATGTATTTGGCTAGCCTGCTACTCAATGTATTTTTGTCTAGAGAGAAGATGGACATTTAGGAAAGGCGGTTACGATGAAGATAAAGACAACGCCTTTATTTAAGGCGCGAAGACTGGCAGCATATACAAGCAAGATGTTGCCGGAGCTAGAAACCAAGGGAAAACAGCAAATTTTAGCCAGGTGGCGACTGTTTCAGAGCCAGAAGATGGAGCGAGAGATTTATAGCAGCTGCATTGTACTGAAAAACCTGGCTATGGTGCATAAGGATCTTCCCATGTCTGCTGATTTTATTTTGGAACAATTAATGGAGTGCAGCGGAGCGCTTCAAAATACTTATGCGGATATTCTGTCGGCATATCGTCTTGGACAGGGGGAGGAAGCCTTTCGTATTCTTACTGAGCAGGTGCCGCTAAAAATTGCAGCAAACTTTGCTGCTGTTCTTTCTAAAATCGATAAAATCAATCCGGCGGAACTGATTGTGCATATGACCGCTTTTGAGGAAGCCCTGATGGGAGAGCGTATGACCAAAGGTATGAGCAAGGCAGAAAGAAAGAGTCTGGTTACCACCATGGCAGCGACTGCGACCATTTTTTCGATTTTGTTGAATTTTACTATTGTAGTTGTGTTTATGAATACGCTGCAGATGATCGACCAGATGTTTTATTGAGGAAGAGCAAGTTAGTCAGAAAGGAGAGAGATGAAAAATTTAATTATTATTATTGGAACAATTTTATTGGGTGTTATCATTGTCAACACTATGGTTTTAGGCGAAGGCGAAGTGTCTTTGAAGGAAGCAGCCCAAGGAGTGGTGGAGCAGGGTGTTGAAAGCATTGAGTCCATGGAAATCGGAGAATAGCAATGAAGGATTTACTGATTATTGTAGGAACTATGGTGCTGGGATTCTTCCTTTTTTCAATGATTGCAGGGGATAAGGACAGTTTGAAAAGCGCCGGCAGTGCGGTTATGGAAAGGAACATAGAATTGTATCAAGAGGAGTGCGGCGTGTGAAGAATTTAATAACATCGGTGGCGAGTATGCTGTTGCTTCTGGCAGTTCTCATGGAATTTACGCAAAGCCAGCTTCTCTATGTCAAGATGACTGCAGCAGATCAGGCAGCCGCCGCTTTTCGGGATATGGTGAAGGTGGACGGCTGCATTACTGATACCAGTGAAAGCTGGCTGCGTCAAGAGCTGGCAAAGGTTTTTCACTGCGCGCAGGAAGAAATTACACTTAGGGGGACAAGAACACCTGTAGGAAGAGGACAGCTGACTTCGTATCAGGTGGAGGTGAAAGTGAAACCTGTTATCATCATGGCAAAATTTTGGAATATTGACAGTGAAAGAAATTATTTTGAATATCGGCTTGATAGAACGGTAGTAAGCGAGCGTGAGGTCGATAGTCCATGAAAAATATGATGATAACCATGTCGATTTTACTCTTTGTTTTCACGATCCTCGGATATCAGCAGCAGTGTAACCACATTCTGAGAACCAAGGCATATTTAAGTGAAGTCTCAGCAGAGGCGGCTTTTGCGGGGCAATACGCTTTGAAGCAGGGCGCATCAAAGATTTCGGCGAAGTCTGCAGCGGTGAGTGTCATTGAGAAGAATCTGCGGCAGAAGTCTGAACAGGCAAAGTGGCATATCGAATGCAGTAAAACTGCAGCCGGAGAATGCAGGGTGATAGTTTTACTTCAGATTGAGGATTTGCGTGTCAGCGCGGTTAGAAGGAGTGCCAGCTCTGCAGGTGGGGCAGAGTAGGCAGATTGCATTTACAGATGCAGTATGGTAAAATATGTATCAAAGAAATCTGAAAATAATGTAAAAGAGGTGAAGAACATGATAAAAGATATTTTGCTTTTGGGTGATCCGCGGCTTTATGTGACCTGTACAGAGTATCGAAAAGAGAACTTGAAAGACATCGAAACTGTCGTTTCCGACTTGCATGACACGATGATGGAGTACAAGAGAACCCATGGAGCCGGACGTGCCATTGCGGCGCCGCAGATTGGCATACAGAAAAGACTTTTATATATGTATGTGGATAACCCACAGGTGTTCATCAATCCAGTATTGCATTTTCCTACAGAGGAAAAGATGACAGTTATGGACGACTGTATGTCATTTCCGGGTCTTTTAGTCAAAGTTGAACGGCATAAAGAGTGTATCATTTCATATTACGATATGAACTGGAAAAGACAGGAAATGCACTTGAAAGGAGATTTATCAGAACTGATTCAGCACGAGTTTGATCATCTCGACGGAGTTCTTGCAACGATGCGAGCCATAGATGAAAAATCCTTCTTTTATGGGAATATTAACAATTACAGATAAGGTATAGCAATATACAGCAATACACAGTTTATGAGACGAGTAACTGCCTTGAAATTCATTTGAATTCGGGCAGTTTTTTCGTGGAAAAGGAGAATAAAAATGAATTATATGCAATTTAAAGAAGAAGTTATCAAAAATATTAAAGGATATTTACCGGAAAAATACTGCGAATGGGAGCTTAAAACAGAGATGGTTTATAAAGTCAACGAGCCTTTGGAAGCACTGATGATTTTCCCAAGAGGAGAGAAAGGCGCATCGACCATGCTGTATCTGTACAGATTTTACAAATACTATCAAAGCGGACAGCCCTTTGACAGTGTTCTTAGAATGATTGCACTTGAATATCTTAACGGGCTTGCCCATGTAGATGAAATGAGCTCTTTTGTAGACGAAGGAGAAAAAAAGGAAAATATCATTTACGAGCTGATTAATACGGAGAAGAACGCGGAACTTTTGGCTCGTGTGCCTCACAGACACTTTTTAAACCTTTCTGTTATTTACAGGCTTATGGTGGATTTACCTGACGGTACTTTTAACAGCGCAGTTATTACGAATAATTTGGCGCAGAACATGCGGCTATGCGAAGAGGAACTATACAAAATAGCTTCAGAAAATACAAAATATCGAATGGAACTTCGGATTTCAGGTATTCCGGATATACTTTATATGCTGACCAATCATAAGAAGACCATGGGCGCTTCTGTGATTTTGTATCCAGGTGTTTTGGAAAGCATGGCGGAGGGATTTCAGTCAGATATTTATGTGCTACCTTCTTCTATTCACGAAGTGATGCTTGTTAGGGACATGGGACAGAAAGTCGATGACCTGAAAGAAACGGTTTTGAGGGTTAATGGAAGATTTGTGGACAGGGATGAATACTTGTCTGATTCGGTTTATATTTATCGTAGGGAGGAAGGAAAACTAGATATTGCAGAAGAATAAAGGACTGCTTTGGGGGTATTATGACGAAAGCAGTCCTTTTGTGTAAATTGTAATAAGTAAACCTTAGTGATGGCAGGAATTTCCGCCGCCGCAGGTGTGACCTTCGCCGTGATGGCTACACTGTACATTGGAATTATATACCAAAGTACCGTCGACCAGTGCCTGGACAGCTTCGTCAGCAGAGCCAGATACGCCGCCGTAAAGTCTGATTCCAGCTTGTGCCAGCGCATTTTGTGCGCCACCGCCGATGCCACCGCAAATCAGTACATCGACACCGAGATTTTTCAAAAATCCAGCCAGAGCGCCGTGACCGCTCCCAGCAGCATTTTCAATGGAAGAAGAGAGGATTTTGCCGTCTTCGACTTGATAAATTTTGAAGTTTTCGCAGTGACCGAAGTGCTGATAGATTTGCCCGTTTTCGTAAGTGATTGCAATTTTCATCGTGGTAGTCTCCTTTGTAATAGTTGCTGTTTTTTTGTTTTTATGACAGATATCATAGTTGCCTCCGCCGATGAGCAGTGGTTTTTCATGAATCAACGCATCTGCTAGCTTGTATCGTGCGGACTCGTAAATGTTAGTCACCGTAGGTCTTGATACCTGCATAGAAGCGGCGCACTCTTCCTGGGTCATACCCAGATAATCGATGAGTCTAATGGTTTCATATTCATCTACGGTCATGGTAACGCAGGAAAGTCTGCTGCAGCATTCTGGTTCATAGCCTGCCGGAATAAAGCCTTCGCTTGTCGGCATGGTGTTTACCATTCTGTTTTTTCTGGGTCTCGGCATGGAAGCTCCTTCTGTCATCATTATTAGCATATGTTATTTATAAAAGTATTATAACAGGGTTTTGAACATATGTCAATAAAATGCGAACCTGTTAGCAGTTGGTATTAGTTTAAATTCAAATGAAATAAGAGGGAATATATGAAAAGAAAAGTAATCAGTGTATTTTTTATTGGATTGTTGCTTTTGGGAAACAGCAGAGTTTCTTTTGGAGACACAGAAAAAATCATGTATGCCAAAGAACAGACCTGGCTATATAGTAGTGGGCATGAAACTGCAAGATATGCGGTAGTGCCCATTGGAAAAAACCAAAAAGTAGCCACAAAAGGTCTTGTAAAGGCGATTTTATCTGGCGGTAGAAAGGTCTACTATTATGAGGTGGAATGTTTGGGACAAATTCTTTATATTCCTCGATCTAAGGTGAGTTCCAGAAAACCAGCTAAACCTGTATCAATTCGATATCTTTTTAAAGAATTGAAAGTAGACGATAAAATAAAAATTCATGACAGACCAAGCATTTTAGGCAAAGTTTTAAAGACAAAGGACCGCAGCATTTATACTATCGGACAGGCTGGAAATTGGTATGTTGTTTATATTGAAGGAAAAATCGGTTATATTCGAAAAAATTCGGATTCCATCAAAAATGTCAGAAAACCTGATTATATTCCGATTAGGATTTCTGACAAAGAGTATCCTGATACAGCAGAGCGAACCAATATGAAAGAAAGAATTTATTTGCAGTATGCACAATTATCTCAGAAAATTCGCGAGAGATTGATGCAGCGAAATGTGGAAATTTACTGCAAGGAACATTTTATAGAGCCTTTTGAAGGAAACGGAAGTTTGGGATATACAGAAAGTCGACCTCACAAGGCTGTAATCTATTTGAAAGATGAAGGGATTGAGTTCAGCTTTATCCATGAAGTAGGACATGCTGTCACCAGGTATTTATTGAATGAAGATAAGGACTTGGATAAACTGCTGCTGGAGCAAAGGAAATTGAAGTTAGAGCCATATTATGCAAAGTCCATGTCAGAATGGGCGGCTGAAATTTTGCGAGTACTGGTGAAATCTCCAAAAGAATTGAAAGAAAAGGCCCCTAGATCCTATTTGTTTTTAATGCGACAGGTGCTGAACGTATATTAAATCCGTTGCATGTTGCCTAAGAAACGGGAGACACGAAAGCTATATATAATTTTAAATAATGAAAGGAAAAGAAAATGATGACTGCGCTTTGCGCACTTGTATTAACGATGGGGGCTACTTCAAGCAGTTTTGTGACGGAAGGAAGCGTGCAGAGTACATAAACTTAGCTAGAAAAAACTATACAAGCAGAGAAGGGAGGGTAAAGAGACAGCAGAGAAAGTTTAAACTAAAGGGAAAACTGGTATGGTCAGTGTGCCGCTTAGCAGGAAACATGTTGCAAGTTTGGCTGTAACTGTGGAGGCAGAGTAGGAGGATAGAGTGAGAATAAAAATCTTAAGAATGGATTGCTTCCTGTTTAGTATACTGTTGTTTATTTTAACGATGGCTGCCCCGGTTTGTGCAGTAGAAAAAAATATGCAGACAGAGACCGGAGGATATCTTAATCTTCCGGAAAGTAAAAGTGTTTATATACAGGATACGGTGGAAATTCAGCCGGAAGAGATTCCAAAGAATGAATCTGAAAAAGAAGAAAGCATGATTAACTCAGAACAAAGAACAAAGCAATTAGGTAGAATAATAATTCCAGAAACAGGAGACTTACAGTCCTTGGGAATTTACCTTTTGGTTTTGTTTGGGGCAGGTGATGTTTTCGTAACGATTTACAAAAGGAGAAAAGAGCAGGATGATTAAAGGTGCATTACAGAAAAATTTAGGTGTCAGAGTAGTTATCATAGTACTTACTATATGTGTTTTATTCTGTCTGCAGGCCAAGATAAGCTATGCAGGCACAGCAGAGAAGATGTATTTCAAGAAAGCAGGCTTTAGTAGTTATTACAAAGGTACCCAGTATAGCAATATCCTGGGTGTTTATGGAGAAGGTGAAGGTGTGGCAGTATATGGGAGAAGCAGGCACAAAGATAAAGATGGAAAGATACGCACCTATTATGAAACCCGCTTTTTTGGAGAAAAAACATATATTGACGGGAAATTTTTAACCAATATAAAGCCAGAACTGAGTTATACAAGCAGTACATATTTTAAAGAACTAATCTTTGATGATGGGGTGATGGTTTATGATAGCCCCTGTAGAAACAGTAGTGGCAGAGAATATCAAGAAAATGCCATTTGTACTATTGGGCAAACGAAGAACTGGTATAAAGTATTTGTGAATGGAAAGACAGGTTTTATTTCTAAGGCAGAGAAAGCTATTATTGATGTACGAGCTGTGGAATTTCCTTTGAAAATAAAGCAGCCTATGGAGAAAGAAAAAAATGTTAGAAATCGTGTGAGGTATCAATATGCAATGCTTCCGCAGAAAGTGAGGAAACATTGCAATCTGCGAAGGTTACAAATTACCATAACACAGAAATTACCAAATGATGCTTTTGAAGAAGCAGGTTATAGTGGGTATACAACTAGTCGACAAAAAAGACCAAGAATTTATTTGAAGGAAACAGAGAGACCTTATTTGTTGGAAGGCAGTTTTTTTCATGAGGTGGGACATGTCATGACGAGACTGCAGCCAGAGCTGTTAGATGGTACAGGTAAATCATTTTTCTCTTGTTTCTCAGAGAGAAGAAGACTGAATTTGGGAGAACACTATCAGACGCAGACAGAGTATGCAGCAGAACTCTTTGCGATTTATATGATGAAGCCGGACTGGCTGTCAATTGCCGCCCCGCGCAGCTATGCTTATATTGATTCTATTTGTAAAAAATAAAGGCAGAAATAATATTGAAGCCTAGACATACGAGGAGAGGATTAAAATATTTAAAAAGAAAAAACGAGACCAACTTCCCTATTTTGATCTCGCTTATGGGTAGACATCGTCGGCATAGTAAAACATGACAGAAGTGTTTGACTTGCTATGACGATTAAAGCACATAGAGAGCTTGGATTTTCTCTTGCACTTGTTCTTCGAGAATAGTATAATCGAAAATAGGGTAAATGTAAAACGAGAAATTGTTCACTGAATTTGAAGAAAAACTTATACCCCCCCTCTTTTGCTTGTGGGGAGAAAGGAGGACGAACATGCCGAATCCGAAATATGAAGCGGCTTTAGCTGTAGTAGAAATGGGCAGTTTGAAAAAGGCAGCTGAGAGTTTAGGCTACACACAAACCGGTGTCAGCTATCTGATTAATTCTTTGGAGGAAGAACTTGGTGTAGAGTTGTTTGTTCGCAATTATGGAGGTACAGTGCTTACTGCAGAAGGAAAACTGCTGCTACCATATATTCGCAGTGTATGCAATTGTGAAAACCTTCTGATGAACAAGGTCCATGAGATAAAGAATTTGAGTTCTGGGTTGCTGCGAATTGGGAGCTTCAGCAGTGTTCATACTAATTGGCTGCCTGCCATGGTAAAAGAGTATCAGAAGCACTATCCGGGAGTAGAGGTCGAGATGAAATGCTGTGACGATTATGATAGACTGGAGGAAATGATTTGCTCAGGTGAAGTAGATTGTGGCTTTGTAGTCCTTCCTGCAAAGAAAAAGATGAAAGTGACGGAATTTTATGAAGACCCGGTGGTTGCAGTCGTCGGAGAGAATCATCCTTTAGCAGATGAGCCTTGCTTTCCTGCCAGCAAGCTGGATCAGTATCCATATATTCAGTCTTTGGTAAGTTCGGAGCGAGAAGTAGATGACATCTTTGAACGTTATGGCAAGAAAGCAGATGTTGCATATCGAGTAGATAACGACTTTACTATGTTGTCTATGATTAGTAGCGGGTTTGGATTTGCGATTTTTCCAGAGCTGTTGCTTAGACACTTAAATTTTCCCATTTTGGCGAAGTCTTTTAATCCACCGGAAAGCCGTAAAATCGGATTTGCGATTAGGGCGGCAGGTCCAGCATCCAGTGCAATAAAAAGTTTTCAGGAAACTGCAGAAGCTTGGCTTGAGGAATGGATGGTGCAGTAAGTTCGCAACTGGGAGTCTTGACAGGTCGGTTCAGGTAAAATATACTTGAATCAACAGAATGAAAGGAAGGTTTACCAACGATGAAAAAGCTAATTTGTAAAGATGATTTCTGGGGATTATTTCCGGACTGTAAAATTGGAATTGTAATCTGTAAGGGCATTACCAACGAATATCATAATGATGAGGTAAAGTATGAGGAGCTGATTCGAGAAGGAGAACGGAAAGCTTTGACGTTTTTGACAGAACCTAACTTCACAGATAACAGAGTGATTAAAGTCTGGAGAGAAGCTTACATGAAGTTTAAGACCAAGAAGGGCGCAAGATGTGCCATCGAAGCTTTGATGAAACGTATTTCCAAGGAAAATCATCTCGGAACAATTAATCCGATTGTGGATATTTATAACAGTGTATCTCTGAGCCATGCGATACCTTGTGGCGGCGAGGACATAGACTGCTTGGAAGGAAATTTGCTGCTGACGAAAGCTGATGGCGATGAAATGTTTTATGTCATCGGTGGAGAAAATAATGAACCTCCGCTTCCAGAAGAACTGATCTACAAAGATGATGCTGGTGCTGTTTGCAGATGCTGGACCTGGAGAGAGGCTGAGCATACCATGCTGACAGAAAAGACAAAGAATGCGATGCTATGCTGCGAACTTATAGATTTAGAACGGTATGAAGAATTGATGGAAGTGTTGACTGACTTGAAACGAGAAGTAGAGTCAAGACTGGGAGGCGTATGTGAAATTATGATTTTAGATAGAGAGCATCCAGAGGCAATTCTGGAAGAATGAGTATTAAAAAAGCACGTCTTTGCAGATTGGCTGCATGTAGGCGTGCTTTTACTTTTTATATATTTACCAAATACCCATCATATGCTGTAAAATCAAGCTGACTCCGGTAATACTAACCCAGCAGCAAAGTCCCATAATCAGTGGTTTACCACCGGTTTTGATGAGCTTTACGATATCAGTATTCAGCCCGATTGCTGCCATGGCAAGGACAATAAAGAACTTAGAAAGTTCTTTGATTGGAGCAAAGAACTCTGCGGAGATACCCGCGGATATTGCAAGCGTAGTAATGATGGACGCGCCGATAAAATAAAGGATAAAGAACGGGAAGATGCTCTTGATGCTAACACTTTTTCCATCGGCAGATTGTCCCCTTTTCGTGCGCATAAAGGCAAGTACTAAAGTGATTGGGATGATTGCAAGAGTACGCGTCAGTTTTACGGTGACAGCTTTGTCGAGAGTAGCAGAACCGAGGCTCCACATGCTGTCCCAGGTTGCAGCACAGGCTGTAACTGAGGAGGTGTCATTGACTGCAGTTCCTGCAAAAATGCCAAAAGCTTCTCCTGAAGTAGTATCAAAGCCAATAGCATTTCCGAAAGTAGGGAAAATAATTGCAGCAAGGACATTAAAAAAGAATATGATGGAAATAGCCTGAGCAACCTCTTCGTCATCTGCTTCAATAACTGGAGCGGTTGCTGCAATGGCAGATCCGCCGCAGATTGAAGAGCCAACGCCGACTAAAGTAGAAATATTAGCTGGCGTTTTCATGATCTTGTGCAAAGTATAGGAGATAATTAACGAGGTTGCAATGGTGCATACGATAATTGGCAAAGACTGCTTGCCAGTTTCAACAATTACGTTAAGATTCAGCCCGAAGCCTAAAAGAATTACTGCCCACTGCAGAATTTTTTTAGAGGTGAACTTAATACCGGGTTCGAAGCTGCCTTTTTCTTTGAAGAAAAGTGTGACGACCATGCCGGCTAAAATAGCAATTACTGCACCGCCAATAATCGGGAATGCTTTGCCGGCAAACCAAGATGGGATAGCGAGTGCAATACACAGTAGTAAACCTTTTCCGTTCTTTGTATAGAAGTTCATATAAATCCTCCTTGTAGATGTCATTAGCTAAGCAATTATACCTTAAAAGCGAAAAAATGTAAATGAGAATCTTTGGTATATTGTTGCAGTCAGCAAGCAATTAAGATATACTAATAGAAATAAATAGGGACTTGTACCAAATAATAGGAGGATATTAAACATGCTGGAAAAGGGAATTAAAGGCTCGCAGGAAATAAAGGTAACTGCTGAAAATACAGCACTTACTATGGGAAGCGGCACGTTGGAGGTTTTTGCAACACCGTCTATGATTGCACTGATGGAAAAAACTGCATGGGAGAGTGTGGCACCATACCTCGGAGAAGACGAAGGCACTGTCGGAACCCTGCTTAACGTAGCACATCTTTCCGCAACACCACTTAATATGGTGGTTCGCTGCGAAAGCGAACTTGTGGAAATTGATGGACGTAAACTGGTATTTAAAGTGGCAGCTTATGATGAAGCGGGTTTGATTGGAGAAGGCACCCACGAGAGATTTATCATAAAAAATGAGAAATTCCAGACAAAAGCCAATAGCAAAAAGGCCAAATAAGAAACATGATTGTAGTAGTTACAGATGTTTCAGCTGTTATCATTGGAGAAAGCTTGAAAATCGAGCGGCGCTTTGATAGGATTGCCCAAAGAGTTGAAGCGCGTTTTGATGTCAGAAGTGATTCATTGTAGAAAGTATTTCGACAAGAGATATAAACTCTTGTCGAAATACTTTTTTTGTAAAAACCGGCCACGTGTTCGATGCGTGGCTGGTTTTTTAAAGGAAGGAAATAACGAGACAAGCGTTTACACCATCGGTGAAGTCAAGAATTTATATGAATACGCACTCTTGCCATCCTATATGTGAGACGGGCTTTTTAAACGAATGATAATGGTGGCTATATCACATCCACCATAGTAAAAGCAACAATCTATGTGAAAGAAACTTCGTCATATAATTTGGAGTATAAGTTGGCATTTATGGCCAGGACAAAGCATTAAGAAACTGGAATAGCTAATCAAAGAGAATGGGAGATTACAGCTCGGTTCGTACTATATGAGTAATGCGGATGAATGGCTTGCTGAGTGCATTAACATCCTCATTAAAGAACCAGAAAGACTAGAGAAAAAGGCGTCAACGACATATCTGTTTCTAATGGAAAACGTTTTTGGCAATACTGAAAGTCCATTACGTGTCGCTTAATCTGGCACGAAAAAATATATTTAACCATTAAAATTTAAAAAACGAAAGGAAAAACAAAAATGAAAAAGAAAATGATCACTGCGCTTTGCGCACTAACGTTAACTCTCGGAACCGCTGTTAACTGCTTTGCAGTCGAAACTAATCCGCAGACAACACAGGCTTACATCAATGTACCTGCTACAGCAATCGATTTTAGTGTAACTGAGGAAATCATCTTCACTGGTACTGCAGATTCCGCTGATTTAGTTGCAAATGACCTGGAAGTCATCAACAATAGCAAAATTGGTGTGCTGACAGCAAGCATTGAAGTAACTGGCGATAATGGATGGACTGTAGTTGCAGATTCCACTGACTTTACAAGATTGGGAGCTAATGCGAAAAAGATTAGCATTATGGTCGCTGGAGACCACGATATGTCCACTAGCGCATACACTGGTGCAGGAAATATTGACCCAACTGAAAAAGTTACAGTAGCTTTATCAGGCAAGACTGGTAGAGTAACTACTGCACAGGAAAAGACTAAGGTTGCTAACTTCGTTACAACCGTTTCTGTAGTGAAATAATCGTAAGTAAAAGCACAAGGAGGTACATGAAATGAAAAAGAGGATTTTATCTATTCTATGTGTGCTGCTTATGATGGTTAGCACTTCTGTCGCTGCCTTTGCTGATGAAAGCAATGTGGTAGCATATATGACTGTGCCGGCAACGGCAATCGATGTATCAGTGACAGAATCCATTGATATGACTGGCTCTGCAAATTCTGTTGATTTGATTGTTGATAAAGTAACTATCACCAATAACGGTACAGCTGGAGTTATTAACATTGACAAGGTTACTGCTACTGCTGCAACCGGATGGTCTTTTGTTGACGCAACTACCAACTTTAAGTTATTAAATGCAAATGCGAAGAAGTTGTCGCTGACTTCGACATTGGGCAGTTCCACCTGGGATATTATCAAGACCTGTCCGACCTTTGCAAAGGTTGAAAGTAGTGTTGCAGCTGGAGCATCAAAAAATATTACCTTTACAGGAAAAACCGGCGTTGTAACAACAGCTGTAAACCATGAACAGGCAGCTAGTATCGTGGTTACCTTAAGTCTGATATAATTCAGTATTACTTAGACAGATAGGAGGACGTAATGGAAACTAAAAATGAAAAAAACAAGAAGCAAAAAATACTGATTATCATTTTACTGATTGCAGTTGCTTTCATGGGAGCAGGACTGTTTTATGTCCTAAACTCGAACAGGCTTGAAACCAGCAAAACAGCTGTTATCGTGCATACTGATGAAAAACTAAGCGATACAAGCGGCGGGCAGGTGAGAATTCGCATCAATTCTGCGGTGCAGATTTATGAGGATACCATGCAGGATCTTGCTTTTGCAAATCTCAATGAAGGAAGGCAGCTACAATGTAGAATTAAAGTAGGGGATTCCTACGTATATGATTCCGGACTTGTTAAATCCGGAGATGCAATACAGGCGGATATTGTAGATACATCCACCCTTAAACAAGGGAAGAATCAAGCAATTGCTGAAATTTACAATTACGACATGGATAATGAGTTGATTGGTCAGACTAACACGATTATCGACCTTTATCTGAACGACTAATGAGCAGGACGTCCCCATTGAGACGTTCTTTTTTAAAGAAATGAGGGAGGAAGATGTGAAAAAGAGATCTAAGCGATGGTTGTCAATATTACTAATAATGGCTATGCTTTTGACTATGGCGGTCCCGGTTTTTGCAGAAGAACCGGATAGTTCTATTGAGCAAATTCCGATTGATGAAGTGCGAGAAGCTGATATAGAAGGTGTAGATGCTTCTAGTTTGGAGGATTCTGAGATTCAGAATTCTCAACAAGTTTCTATAGAGAAGCTGAAAAAGGCAGTTGCGAAAGTTGTGGTAGTTGATGGAACAAGGACTGTTTTATATGAAGATGGTACTCTCATTCTAAATGAACTTGATTCAGATCAAGAGAACAACGAAGCAAAGCATGGTGCGGCCAGCAAGGAATTTCCAGCTTGGGATGGGACAGAAAACGACTATGCCTTTGGAGATACCGGGGTTCCATGGTTTAATTCAAGATATAATATAAAACGTGTTGAAATAGGCAGTAAAATTTCGCCAACAGATACTTCAAAATGGTTCTTTAACTGCACCAATGCTTCTTCAGCAGAACTTTCAAATCTGGATATGTCAAACGTAACCTCTACTGACGGAATGTTCTATAGCTTTGGAAGTCAGACTTTGAGCGTAACAATTTCCGGGCTTGAAACTTGGGATATGTCAAATGTGAAAAACATGCATGGTACATTCCAGTGGGTAGGACAAAACGCTGGTAACATAGCCATTTTAGGAATGGAAGACTGGAATGTTTCAAATGTTACAGATATGTCAGAGATGTTTGATTCAATCGGATATCGTGCTGAATCTATTATGATTTCGGGTTTGGATGGATGGGATACAAGAAATGTTACAACGACACAGAAAATGTTCTATATGCTTGGATATGAAGCTGAAGCTGTTACGATTTCCGGTTTAGAAAACTTAAATCTTGAAAATGTTAAAACCGCAGTAAGTATGTTTGAAAGTTGCGCAAGTGCAGACAAATGCGAATTTGCTCTTGATGTATCAAAGTGGAATGTATCCAAAATCGAAAATATGAATAATATGTTTTCTTGTTTTAGAATGTCAGCAAGCAAAGTCACATTTTTAGGCTTTGATAAGTGGAAAATCAATAATCATGCAAATCTGTCCGGTATGTTTCAGATGATGGGAATGTCCGGAACTTCTCCAACTATCTCTGAATATAACATTGGTATTTTAACTGTTCCGGGTGGATGTATTGTCGATAGTATGTTTTATGCAGCGGATAATGTAAAAGGCACTCTAATAATTAATGGCATGCCTATTTCTGAATATGGAGGAGATATTAACCTTGCATGGGGTACAAATAGAACAGGAGGGGCCTTATATCTTGCACCGACTAACACAGCAACATTGACCTGGGCACAGGAAACTGTTGACAAGTATGGTCTTTCTGGCGACCAGACACAGGGCCATATATATTTAAACGACAATCAAGTTGTCGGTCGAACAGTTCTTTACGCAGATGGTACCTTAATCATCAATGAGCTTTTAAAAGACCAAGGTGCTAATGAAGCTACACATGGCGCAATAAAAAAGGAATATCCAGCATGGGATGGTGCAAAAAATGATTACAACATAAACGGCAATGGCGTACCATGGAGCTGGCTCGATGATATAACATCTGTAGAAGTTGGAAGCAAAATTTCGCCTGTAAACACTTCGCGCTGGTTTTTCGGAATGCATGCATCTTCAATTAATGTATCGCTTCTGGATATGTCTAATGTAATTGCTACAGTTGAAATGTTTGGAGAAACTACTGTAGAAGAAATTGCAGGATTGGGAAATTGGGATATGTCAAACGTAAAGGACGCACATAACATGTTTGGTTGGCTTTGCATGGGTGCAACAACCCCAATAGAACTGATCGGAATTGAAAACTGGAAGTTTTCGAGTGGAGCAAATTTAAAGGGAATGTTTATGAGCAGTGGCGCGGTGAAATTTCAAAGCATCATCATACCAGAGGGGTGTGACATCAGTGCCATGTTTGACAACGTGGAGGAAATTTATGGTGATGTTGTCATAAACGGAATCCAGACCTGCAATGAAACAGAATGGACTGGATTTGCCAGAAATACAAACCCGGAAAAGGGTGCACTCTATCTTGTGCCAGACGATATGGGATATAGCCAAGCGGAAGATATAGAGGGTAAGTATGGTATCAATGGTAGCGTTACGCAGGGTCATGTTTATCTACGTAAAATGCTTGATTTTACTGTGACGGAATCTATCGACATGACTGCTTCCATGGGTTCCACAGATTTGGACATCACTGACCTGAACGTAAATAATCTTGGATCAAAAACAATTACTGTCAGCAGCGTGCAGGTGGACGATGTGGTAAATGGGTGGATGCTTACGGCGAACACCACAGACTTTGCTGCACTTGCAAAGGACAGCAAGAAGTTTTCGTTTGCAATAGGCGAATTTGACTTGTCGAAAGGACCATATACTGCAGGTGGCAACATCTCGGCTGATAAGCAAAAGGTATTTAAGTTGACTGGTAAAACTGGCGTTGTCAGCACAGCAATTAAAAGGCAGCATATAGCAAATTTGATTGTAACCGTAGCTGCGGTGTAAGGAGGGGAGACGATGCCAAGAAGTAAGCTATTTCATCATATCGGAAGCCCTAATTCTTTCTACAAAATATTTAAAACTGTAACAGTGGATAATGGGAGTGAGTTTCAGAATTAGGAAGTGATTGAAAAGATACTTCATCGTGCGAGAAAACGGTGGAAACTATTTTATTTCCATCCATAGTTCATGGGAATGAAAATGCTAATCATTTAGTCCGTCGCCATATACCAAAAGGAACCAGCAAGGAGGTGATGAAAATACTTGGTTGTGTGGAAGGATCCACATAGCACTTGTAGTATTTTTTGAAGTTTATATTTCAGCAGTAGTATAAAGATATTAGAACCCTCTTTTTTGTCGTGCAAAGAAAACATGAGACATAAAGTAAATAAAGATATGTGCGTCGTGTAGAAAATAAAGAATACGATTTTATCGGAAATCGTGCACTATGTCATTCTATATTTTATCAAAAAATATTATTTGATAAAATGTCAAAATACACTTTGAAAAAAAAGCAGAAGACTGTAGGAAATAATTTTTTCTTGTCATTAGAGTCAGTTGGTTGTATAATATTTTTGTTATTTTTTACGGATATTACCGTGATTGGTACATGATAGAAACGCAATTGGAGGAAAACAAATGGAAAAGATTTATCAGGGAAAAACAAAAGACGTGTTTGCACTGGACAACGGAAATGTGCTCTTGAAGTTTAAGGATGACTGCACCGGAAAAGACGGTGTTTTTGACCCAGGCGAAAACAGCGTAGGTCTGACCATTGAAGGAATTGGCAGAGCTAATCTAAAGACTTCTATCAGATACTTTGAGCTGATTAATGCTGCAGGCATTAAGACTCACTATGTAAGTGCTGATGTTGAAAATGCAACGATGGAAGTTCTGCGCGCAACCCCTTTCGGACAGGGTCTTGAAGTTATTTGTAGACTGAGAGCAACTGGTAGCTTTATTCGCAGATATGGCAATTACATTGAAGACGGCGCGGTTTTCGAAAACGGATATGTTGAAACTACTTTCAAAGATGACGCAAAGGGTGACCCTCTGGTAACAAGCGAAGGTTTGGAAGTCCTTGGAGTAATGAACCGAGAAATGTTTGAACAGATGAAAGAGCAGACTTTGAAAATAACCAAAATCGTTGCTGATGACCTAGCAACTATGGGTCTGGAACTGTGGGACATCAAATTTGAATTTGGCTACAACAATGACGAAGTAATCCTCATTGACGAAATTGCTAGCGGCAACATGAGAGTTTACAAAGACGGGAAAATCGTTGACCCGATTGATTTGACAGATATTATTTTAAGTCACACAAAATAATAGAATAACAAAATCTTAAAGCCCTGCCGGAAAGGCAGGGCTTTTGCGTACATATATTGTTTGCTTGTCTTTATACATTGAACAGGAAGGTAATGATATCGCCGTCCTTGACAACATACTCTTTGCCTTCAGAGCGAAGGAGTCCTTTTTCCTTAGCTGTATTCATGTTGCCGCCGCATTCAATGAATTTGTCGTAGGCAATGGTTTCTGCACGGATAAAGCCGCGCTCAAAGTCGGTGTGGATTTTTCCAGCAGCTTGCGGCGCTTTGGTGCCTCTGCGAATAGTCCATGCACGGCATTCGTCTTCGCCGGCAGTTAGGAAAGAAATTAGATTCAGCAGACTGTAGGAGGCCTTAATCAGCTTATCAAGACCGGATTCGCAGATTCCAAGCTCTTCTAGGAACATGACTTTCTCATCTTCCTCAAGTTCAGAAATTTCCTGCTCAATTTCAGCGCAGATGACAACGACTTGTGCATCTTCGGTTGCAGCAAACTGACGAACTGATTCAACATATGTATTGTCAGCGCTGTCGGCAGCGTCATCTTCGGAGACATTAGCTACATAGATAATTGGTTTGTAGGAAAGCAGGTCCAAGGTTTTGATAAATTCGGCTTCCTCTTCGGTTAAATCCATGGCTCTTGCAGACTTACCCTCTGCTAGAAAATCATTGACTTTTTTTAGAATATCCAGCTCTTTTTGCAGAGACTTATCGCCTTTGAGATTTTTTGTAGTTCTGGTGATTCTTCTTTCCAGCACTTCCATATCGGAAAGAATTAGTTCTGTATTAATGGTTTCGATATCGGAAAGCGGATCAATTTTTCCGTCAACGTGGACGATATTGTCATTTTCAAAACATCTGACAACGTGTACGATGGCAGCCACTTCACGAATATGTCCAAGGAACTTGTTTCCAAGACCTTCTCCTTTGGAGGCACCTTTTACAAGACCTGCGATATCGCAAAATTCTATAGTCGTGTAAACGGTTTTTTTGGAATTGTAAATCTCGTGGAGTTTGGTGATTCTTTCATCAGGAACGGTTACCACGCCGACATTGGGCTCGATGGTGCAAAACGGATAGTTTGCAGCCTCTGCGCCGGCTTTGGTAATCGCATTAAACAGTGTACTTTTGCCTACATTGGGAAGACCAACGATTCCTAGTTTCATAATTTATATACTCCTTTTTTCTTTTTTCATTTGTATGACATATGCAGTCAGACAGATTACGAAGACACAGAAACTCAAGACCTGTGCTTGCTTTAACGGGCCAATCATAAGGCTATCGGTTCTTAGTTGTTCCACAAATCCCCGTTCCAGGGAATAAAGCATGCCGTATAAAAAGGCAATTTGTCCCGGAAAACTTCTGCGCTTATCCAGCCAAATTAAAAATGCAAATAGCACAAAGCACCAGATGGATTCGTAGAGGAAGGTGGGGTGCACATATTGACCGTCTACTGAAATTGCCCAAGGTAAATCAGTAGGACCGCCGTGGGCTTCCGAGTTAAAAAAGTTCCCCCATCTACCGATGGACTGGGCCAATGCAACGGCAGGAAATACTAAATCAGCCAGCTCAAGAAGGTTAATTTTGTAGTGATGTGCGACAAAATATCCCGTAATGATTCCAGCGATGATTCCACCGTGAATGGCAAGCCCGCCGCTTCGAATATCCAGAGTTTTTCCGATATCACCGGCATAGTTCTCCCAGCTGAAAATCACATAGTAGACCCTGGCGCCAATGATGGACATAGGAATAAGCCAAATAGCAAAGTCCAAGATGTGTTCACTTTCTATTCCATGTTTCGGCGCTCTCTTATAGCTGATTAGGATTGCCAGAAAAAAACCAAGACCTATGAGTAGACCGTACCATCTGACATCAAGTCCGAATAGCGAAAAAGCAATCGGATTAGGTGCTTGCATAAAATCTCTCCTTTATATAAATATAATTTTGTGTGCAGGATTTCTGAGTCGACAAAAGCGTCCTCTTGAAAACTGACCCTTTTATTATACTGAAAAATTTGCTAAAATACAATGTATGAAATACGAAAATATGTGTAAAGGTAATTTTATTGCAAGACCCAATCGGTTTATTGCCGAAGTTTCTCTTGGAGGAGAGACTGTGCGTGCCCATGTTAAAAATACGGGACGGTGCAGAGAACTCCTTGTTCCTGGAGCGACGGTTTACCTGGAAGACTTTGCAGGACGCATGGGGAGCCGTAAAATGCGATACTCTCTAATTGGTGTAGAAAAAGGAAATGTTTTAATCAACATGGATTCCCAGGCGCCTAATAAAGTTTGCGAAGAGGCATTAACGTCGGGAACTCTTAAGCTTCCGGAGATGAAAAATCTTCAAGTTGTAAAACGAGAAAAAACATTCGGAGATTCTCGCTTCGACTTTTATTTAGAAGGAGAAAATGGAAAAAAAGGCTGGCTTGAAATAAAAGGTGTAACTTTGGAGGAAAAAGGAATCGCCAGATTTCCTGATGCACCGACAGAACGCGGGATAAAACATATCTATGAGCTTTGCAAAGGAGTAGAGCAAGGATATTGCGGTTATGTGCTATTTGTCATACAGATGTCAGGTGTGAACGGCTTTGAACCCAACGACAGGACGCACCCGGAATTCGGGCAGGCCCTTCGATATGCAATGGAAAAGGGTGTGCATATCCTTGCCTATGACTGCGAAGTGAAAATGGATAGTCTGGCACTGAAGGATGAAATAAATGTAAATCTTTAAGTAGGGAGGTGAATTTTATGTTTTTATTAAAAAACTGCAGATTGATTCCTGAACTAACCGAAGGTTTTACAGGAAGAATGGCGGATATCATCGTTGATCATGAGAAAATTACCGACATTTGTGAGGCGGGAAGCGTGCAGGATTTTGAAGGAGAAATCATTGACGCTGCGGGCTGCACCGTATTGCCGGGATTTTTCGATCTCCACTGTCACGTGTATCTATTTGAACTGGGAAAAATTGCGGAGATGGATAGCAAAGAAGAGTCGTATACCTTTGTCGATTCCTATAATTTTGCCAGAGAATATTTGAGACAGGGATATACGACTTTGCGAGACGCAGGATGTGCATATAATGTTACGGTGAAGCTGATGAAACTCAGGGATGCAGGGCTTATCGACAATGTGCCGGATATTATATCTTCCGGCAGAGCTTTAACGCCGACCAATCCAAGTAATGATGAATACACACTTCTATATGAAGTGGCTGACGGACCGGCGGAGGTGATGAAAGCTGCAAGAAAACAGTTTGAAGCAGGCAACGACATTATCAAATACATGGTGACAGGCTGCTATCTTGACGAGAGCGGCATACCTGGCATTTCCATTGCCACAGAAGAGGAACTTCGTGCGGCGGTTCAAATCGCAAAGATGAGAGGTTCTTACGTGATGGGGCACGCACACGGGGCTGAGGGTATAAAGACAGCTATACGAGCGGGGCTTTACACCATCGAACACGGGAGCTTTATCGATGATGAGGCGATAGAGATGTTAAAAAATCGAGACGACTGCTTTCTAGTGCCGACCGGTAGTATTGGTCTTGCTTGCATGACCGAAGAAGGGCAGGCGGGTTTATCAGATAGTATTGCGGAAAAGGCGATTAAATATGAGAAGCAGGAAAAAGAATGCATTAACAAAGCCTATGCAGCTGGACTCAAGATGGGCTTTGGATCTGACATCGATTATGCTACTTTTAAGAATATGGCCGGACTGGAATTTATTGCGCGCAGAGAATGGTATGATTTTAAGCCGATGGATATTTTGTTGCAGGCAACGAAATACAGCGCAGAAATTGCTGGTCTTATCGAAGAGAAGGGGACTATTAAAGTTGGTAAGAACGCGGAGCTGGTTATCATCAACGGTAATCCGGATGAAGACATTGATGTAATGCGCAATTTACCGAGATATGTCATCTTCCGTGAAACTGTGATTGACAATACAATCGCTGAAGGATTCAGAAAAAAAGAACAATAGAAAAAAGGGAAAAAGGTACTTGACGGGAGGGGAAAAGGGTGATATATTAAGAAAGCTGTCTTGCAGGGGGAACCCCACAGGCAGACTTGCCACAGAAAACTCCCAGAAAAGGAGAAGAAAAAAGCTCGAAAAAACTTCAAAAAAGAGGTTGACATAAGAGCCAAAGAGTGGTAAGATAAATAAGCTGTCGCAAGGACAGCAGTCCGCTTGAAAGAGCAGACAGAACCTAGACAACTTCATAGTGTAGAAATTTAGTCAAAACAAAATTGAACAATCAGCAAATTGGTAAGACATTACTAGTTTGTGAGAGTTCACGACAATTTCTTAAAAGAAGAACAATAATTCTAAGAAGAATATATTGCAAGAGCGCAAAGCGTTCAGAATCCGAACAAGGATATCTTAAGAAAGATATTTAAGACATTAGTCTTTGATATACCATTTAATTAAGAGTTTGATCCTGGCTCAGGATGAACGCTGGCGGCGTGCCTAACACATGCAAGTCGAGCGAGAAGCTGATGACAGATACTTCGGTTGAAGGAGTCAGTGGAAAGCGGCGGACGGGTGAGTAACGCGTAGGCAACCTGCCCTTAGCACAGGGATAGCCATTGGAAACGATGATTAAAACCTGATAACACCATTTGGTTACATGAGCAGATGGTCAAAGATTTATCGGCAAAGGATGGGCCTGCGTCTGATTAGCTAGTTGGTAAGGTAACGGCTTACCAAGGCGACGATCAGTAGCCGACCTGAGAGGGTGAACGGCCACATTGGAACTGAGACACGGTCCAAACTCCTACGGGAGGCAGCAGTGGGGAATATTGCACAATGGGCGAAAGCCTGATGCAGCAACGCCGCGTGAAGGAAGAAGGCCTTCGGGTCGTAAACTTCTGTCCTTGGGGAAGAAGAACTGACGGTACCCAAGGAGGAAGCCCCGGCTAACTACGTGCCAGCAGCCGCGGTAATACGTAGGGGGCAAGCGTTATCCGGAATTATTGGGCGTAAAGAGTACGTAGGTGGCAACCTAAGCGCAGGGTTTAAGGCAATGGCTCAACCATTGTTCGCCCTGCGAACTGGGATGCTTGAGTGCAGGAGAGGAAAGCGGAATTCCTAGTGTAGCGGTGAAATGCGTAGATATTAGGAGGAACACCAGTGGCGAAGGCGGCTTTCTGGACTGTAACTGACACTGAGGTACGAAAGCGTGGGGAGCAAACAGGATTAGATACCCTGGTAGTCCACGCCGTAAACGATGAGCACTAGGTGTCGGGGTCGCAAGACTTCGGTGCCGTAGTTAACGCATTAAGTGCTCCGCCTGGGGAGTACGCACGCAAGTGTGAAACTCAAAGGAATTGACGGGGACCCGCACAAGCAGCGGAGCATGTGGTTTAATTCGAAGCAACGCGAAGAACCTTACCAGGACTTGACATCCCTCTGACAGACCCTTAATCGGGTTTTTCTACGGACAGAGGAGACAGGTGGTGCATGGTTGTCGTCAGCTCGTGTCGTGAGATGTTGGGTTAAGTCCCGCAACGAGCGCAACCCTTGCCATTAGTTGCCAGCAGTAAGATGGGCACTCTAGTGGGACTGCCGGGGACAACTCGGAGGAAGGTGGGGATGACGTCAAATCATCATGCCCCTTATGTTCTGGGCTACACACGTGCTACAATGGCCGGTACAGAAAGCAGCGAAGTCGTGAGGCGGAGCAAATCTCGAAAACCGGTCCCAGTTCGGACTGCAGGCTGCAACTCGCCTGCACGAAGCCGGAGTTGCTAGTAATCGCGGATCAGAATGCCGCGGTGAATGCGTTCCCGGGTCTTGTACACACCGCCCGTCACACCATGGAAGTTGGGGGTGCCCAAAGCCGGCAAGGAAATATGCTGTCTAAGGCAAAACCAATGACTGGGGTGAAGTCGTAACAAGGTAGCCGTATCGGAAGGTGCGGCTGGATCACCTCCTTTCTAAGGAGACGAGATTTTTACACTATGAACTGTATGGGCTTGTAGCTCAGGTGGTTAGAGCGCACGCCTGATAAGCGTGAGGTCGGAGGTTCGAGTCCTCCCAAGCCCACCAAGGTCGAAAGACCAAAGTACCTTGAAAACTGAATAACAAGAAACAAACACAGAAAAGAGAGAAATCGAGAAAATACACAAAGCATAGCGAAAGCAAGCGAAGGGTAAATTCTATGATTTCAACCGAGAAACCAGAAAAGATTCTTTAACAAAAATCCATGTGCAAGCGCTGTACATGGTACACAAAGAACCGCGAAGTTAGAATTCGGAGATGACGAGGCGCGCGAGTGAGCGAGGAAGGCGCATACATTGGTATGTAACTGAGGAGTGAGCGAGCAGCAACAAAGTCAGAACGGATTAAAACGAGCGAAAGGTCAAGTGAAGAAGAGCATAAGGCGGATGCCTTGGCACTGGGAGCCGACGAAGGACGTGACAAGCTGCGAAAAGCTGCGGGGAGGAGCAAATATCTGCTGATCCGCAGATATCCGAATGAGGGAACTCACCTGTGGTAATGCACAGGTATCCATAACTGAATCAATAGGTTATGAGAAGGAAACGCGGGGAACTGAAACATCTAAGTACCCGTAGGAAGAGAAAGAAACATCGATTTCCTAAGTAGCGGCGAGCGAAAGGGAAAGAGGCCAAACCGATAGCTTGCTATCGGGGTTGCGGACACTCAAGATGTATCCATTGTTGATAGTCGAATATGTTTGGAAAGGCAAACCGAAGAAGGTAAAAGTCCCGTAGACGAAATTGACAAGGAGCAGAGTGGATCCAGAGTAGGACCGGACACGTGAAACCCGGTCTGAAGCCGGGGGGCCCACCCCCCAAGCCTAAATACTACCCAGTGACCGATAGAGAATAGTACCGTGAGGGAAAGGTGAAAAGAACCCCGGGAGGGGAGTGAAAAAGAACCTGAAACCTTATGCTTACAAGCAGAGGGAGCGCAAGTGACCTCGTACTTTTTGTAGAACGGGCCAACGAGTTATGGTATGCAGCGAGGTTAAGGTGTAAAGCACTGGAGCCGAAGTGAAAGCGAGTCTTAATAGGGCGAGAAGTTGCATGCTGTAGACCCGAAACCGGGTGACCTATCCATGAGCAGGTTGAAGTAACTGTAAAAGGTTATGGAGGACCGAACCCATATCTGTTGAAAAAGGTTGGGATGACTTGTGGATAGCGGTGAAATTCCAATCGAACTCGGAGATAGCTGGTTCTCCTCGAAATAGCTTTAGGGCTAGCCTCACAGAAAGATACCCGGAGGTAGAGCACTGAATGTTCTAGGGGCCTTCACCGGTTACCGAAAACTATCAAACTCCGAATGCCGGAATATCATATGTGGGAGTCAGACTATGTGAGATAAGTTTCATAGTCGAAAGGGAAACAGCCCAGACCAACAGCTAAGGTCCCAAAATGTAAGTTAAGTGGAAAAGGATGTGGAGCTGCATAAACAGCTAGGATGTTGGCTTAGAAGCAGCCACTCATTTAAAGAGTGCGTAATAGCTCACTAGTCGAGTGGCTCTGCGCCGAAGATAAACGGGGCTAAAACTTACTACCGAAGCTTTGGATACAGAAATGTATGGTAGAGGAGCATCGTATACTGGGAAGAAGCAAATTCGTAAGGATTTGTGGACTGTATACGAGAGAGAATGTTGGCATGAGTAGCGCAAGGCAGGTGAGAATCCTGCCCGCCGAAAATCTAAGGATTCCTGAGGAAGGTTCGTCCGCTCAGGGTTAGTCGGGACCTAAGCCGAGGGCGAAAGCCGTAGGCGATGGATAACAGGCAGAGATTCCTGTACCACCGGAGGTCGTTTTAAGCGAAGTGGGGACACAGAAGGATAGACTGAGCACGCCGCTGGTAGAGCGTGTCCAAGCGTCGAGGTAGGCAATGTAGGCAAATCCGCATAGTCAATACTGAGGCGTTACGGGGTGGCAAGTAAGCCGGAAGCAGTCGATTTCACGCTGTCAAGAAAAGCCGCTAGCAAGACCCGAGGTGCCCGTACCGCAAACCGACACAGGTAGATGAGGAGAGAATCCTAAGGCGAGCGAGAGAACTATTGTTAAGGAACTCGGCAAAATGACCCCGTAACTTCGGGAGAAGGGGTGCCTGCTTCGGCAGGCCGCAGTGAAAAGGCCCAGGCAACTGTTTACCAAAAACACAGGTCTCTGCAAAAGCGAAAGCTGAAGTATAGGGGCTGACGCCTGCCCGGTGCTGGAAGGTTAAGGGGAAGTGTCATCCGTGAGGAGAAGCACAGAACTTAAGCCCCAGTAAACGGCGGCCGTAACTATAACGGTCCTAAGGTAGCGAAATTCCTTGTCGGGTAAGTTCCGACCCGCACGAAAGGCGTAATGATCTGGGCACTGTCTCAACAATAGACTCGGTGAAATTGTAGTACCGGTAAAGATGCCGGTTACCCGCAGCAGGACGGAAAGACCCCGTGGAGCTTTACTGTAGCTTGATATTGAGTTTCGGCGTTGCATGTACAGGATAGGTGGGAGACAAAGAGATCAGTACGCCAGTATTGGTGGAGTCACCGTTGGGATACCACCCTTGTAACGTTGGGATTCTAACCATGTATCGTAATCCGGTACTGGGACAGTGTCAGGTGGGCAGTTTGACTGGGGCGGTCGCCTCCTAAAGAGTAACGGAGGCGCCCAAAGGTTCCCTCAGCGCGGACGGAAATCGCGCGAAGAGTGCAAAGGCAGAAGGGAGCTTGACTGCAAGACAGACAAGTCGAGCAGGGACGAAAGTCGGGCTTAGTGATCCGGTGGTACCGAGTGGAAGGGCCATCGCTCAACGGATAAAAGCTACCCCGGGGATAACAGGCTGATACCCCCCAAGAGTTCACATCGACGGGGGTGTTTGGCACCTCGATGTCGGCTCGTCTCATCCTGGGGCTGAAGTAGGTCCCAAGGGTTGGGCTGTTCGCCCATTAAAGAGGTACGCGAGCTGGGTTCAGAACGTCGTGAGACAGTTCGGTCCCTATCCGCTGTGGGCGTTGGAGATTTGAGTGGAGCTGTCCTTAGTACGAGAGGACCGGGATGGACATACCTCTGGTGTACCAGTTGTCTTGCCAAAGGCATAGCTGGGTAGCTACGTATGGAAGGGATAAGCGCTGAAAGCATCTAAGTGCGAAGCCCCCCACAAGAAGAGATCTCCTCCTAAAAGGTAAGACCCGTGGGAGACTACCACGTAGATAGGCCTCAGGTGGAAGTGCAGTAATGCATGTAGCTGAGAGGTACTAATCGGTCGAGAACTTGACCAGTGGTTTTACGAAGAGTTTGTTGATTGTTATTCAGATTTGAGGGTATATACCTCAAGAGAAAAGAAGCTGCGAAGAATTTTTCAAGAGCTGACGCGGCGTGCGAAGGAGCGAAGAGGGCACGTACTAGTGTACGTAACTGATGAGCGAAAGAGCAGCAACAAAGTCAGGATTGAAAAAGGCAAGCAGGAAATCCGGTGACAATAGCGGGGAGGATACACCTGTACCCATCTCGAACACAGAAGTTAAGCTCTCAAGCGCCGATGATACTTGGTGGGAAGCTGCCTGGGAAAGTAGGTCGTTGCCGGTTTTAAAATGGCTCCATGGTCAAGCGGTCAAGACACCGCCCTTTCACGGCGGTAACCCGGGTTCGATTCCCGGTGGAGTCACCAAGGGAGAGTATGCCGCTATGTTAGCGGCATTTCACTTTCATCCATATGCGGAAGTGGCTCAGGGGTAGAGCATCGCCTTGCCAAGGCGAGGGTCGCGAGTTCGAATCTCGTCTTCCGCTCCAATATTTATGCGCGATTGGCGGAATTGGCAGACGCACTAGATTTAGGTTCTAGCGGGCGACCGTGGGGGTTCAAGTCCCTCATCGCGCACCAAAAAATTGTTGAAATCCCAACGTTTATGACGTTGGGATTTTCTTGTATGACGGATAAGTAGATTATTATTTGAATTGAACCACCCTATGCCGAGCGGCACGCAGGGTGGTGTGAAAGGGCTACAAGTTAGCCCCTATTCGATATAAGGCATTCAACCACATTACATTGAGAATTTGTCTTTCGCGCTAATTATGTCAGCGAAAAACAAAACTGAGGCTTATTAAAATTGCTTTGCTGATACATATTCGACTTTTTATAATATCAATAGAGGGGATTATCGAATTCTTTTCCATGCGTGATATGTGTTTGAAATTCTATACACTCTAATCTTTTCTTACATTTTAGATACAATGTCCCAGCGTCAATTTGATAAGTATAGCATACTTCCGTATAGTTGAGTTTGGTCTTTTTAATTGTATTTGAGATAAGGTAGAATAGATATCTCATGGTCACTTGCCTAAAGAAAACAACTTACCAGCAACGAGAACAAGGTGAGTATCCCTGACTTTTTGCTTTACTTAATGAAATCGCATGTTTACTATTCCACAAATAGCCGCACCATGAACGATGATACTTATCACCAGAGTCCGTGATATATACTGTTTGACTGTTAGTGTTTGACACCGATTTTTTTGGTGCAGGTTTCTTTACTTTGCCAGAACGCCATTTACTTAGATAACTGTTATCATAGTCGCTATATGATATCGCTCTGACTTTATAATAATAGCGGGTTCCTTTTTTTATGCTGTAATCTCTATACCAGCTTTCATCATTTGAATCGATATATTTGTATTTTCCATCTTTAGAGGTGGAGCGATAGATATCATATTCGTCAGCATGGGGAACGTAAGCCCAGTCAATTTTAATACTGTTTTTTCCAATATCAATATCTTCGATGACAGGACGTGCTAGGCGATACTCTGCGAATCCGGAAATTGTTGAGGAGAGCATCATGACAATTACTAAAGTTACAGATAGTATTTTTTTCTTCATTTATTCTTTCTCCTTATGTTAGTGTAAATAATAAATTCAATTTAATTATAACATACTATAAAAAAATTGGAATTATTTCACATTGATTAATGAGTAATTTTTGAGAAAATAACACTGTGAAATTTTGGTTTTTACAAAAAAGTATCAAAATCCTACAAAAAAGTGTCAAATTTCGACATAGGGGTTGAATATAACCGCAAACATCCATATAATAATCATATTTCTAGGATATTTATATGGATAAAGTTAGGAGAGGTATTTATGGACAAAAAGGAACATTTGCATCTGGTTGAAAAAGGTTATGTACCAGTGCAGAATTATGTCAACGAGAATCTGATGCAGAACTTGCAGGACAATTCTTCGGAAGAGAAAGAGGCGGCAGTGTGTGATTTTTTCTCGAGTCTTAGAACATACGAGAGTGCTTCACAGCGTTTTCACCAACCTGGCGGAGATGGATATTATATTGTACAGAAGTGTTTACAGAAGTATCTGGACTATAAGTTTATTAAAAAAAATAATCATTTTCGTTTTAATGACTTTTCTGATTATGATGAGGATGATAGAGCGGACAAAAATCTATACACTGAACAGGAGCGACAATTTCAGTATATTCCTGTTCAGCGAAAAAAGGAACCCATGATTGGAACACAGGCTGATATTTATTATCTGCTGTTTGAGGCAGAGCAAGAGTCTGTTGCTTCAAGACGGTGTAAGGATTATGTGAAGTCCAACAAACTTCATCTTACGGCGGTGCTGACTAGTTTGATTGAGAGAGTTGTAACGTCGATGGATAATGACGAACGTAAAAAAATCAGGACCTATGGAAATATTTTACGAACCACATATATGGAGATGGAATACGCAGAAATGGAGATGACGGACTTATATCAGATTTTACACTGCAGTAAAAAACAGTACTACACTGCGCGAAACCATGCAATCACATTGGTGTCTGAAACGCTTTTTGGAATTTTAGCAGGAGAAACAGGTTTGGCAGAATTATATATAAACCAAGACGAAATTATTATACCTTCTATTAAAAGGTGAAAAAGTAATTAATTTACAAAAAAGGAACTTGACAGGGAATCACATATGTGGTAGTATGATAACATAAAATAAATGTAATTAAATTGATTTTATTCCTTTTTATGGAAAACGCGTTTTGCTTTAATCGCAATTTTAGACTGTGAAGCTCAAACGGAATGAGGCTTTTGCTATCTGATGGAAGAGCTTTTGCAATAAATGGAACTTGTACTTAAAACTAAACACTACGCAGAGAAGGCATATCGGATGGTATGCCTTCTTTGTGGGACAATTCAACAGATGTCATGCGACATCTGTTTTTATATAGATAAAATTTTTGAGGAGGTTAAAAAATGTTAAAAAAAGCAAGAAATTATCAGGGAAGACGCGGGTTTGCAATCTTTCTGATTCTTGTTCTTTTGTTAAGCTGTGTTCCGAGAGAGAGTTTTGGAGCAGCAAATGGTTGGAAGGTGGGTGATAAAGCGTATTTTAAGAATGGATCGGAGCTAGTTAGTAGTGATGGTAAGCCATATTATAACTATCACACCAGCGGTCATAGATACGCCTATTGTATTGCGCCAATCAATGGAGGAAAGACTATAAGGGGGTATTGCCTAGAGCGAAATATGGACAATCCACATAACGGCAATACCCAGTATTATGCGAAGACCTGGAATACGGCACTGCGAATTAATAATTACAGTGAGGAGGTGCAGTTGGCGATAAAGACGGCTTTGCTCTATGGCAAGCAGCCACAGTCGACTAAGAAGGATTTAAGTGACTTGCTGGGCGAGTACAGTAGCCATGTGGGTGAATGCAATATGGACGATTGGTGGATTGCGACGCAGACAATTATTTGGGAATTTACAGACGGCTATCGGAAGAGTCTTGCAAGCATTCCTGAAAATCTTGGACAGACCAAAAATGGAAAAGTTGTCTTAGGGACAGTGAATCCAAGCGGTGGTGAGGGCTACGATTTCCACTACAGTGTTCTTCGCAGCAGACCCGCCAGACATATCTATTTTGCCATGCTTCGTGCGATGAAAAAGCATAGAGTAATTCCATCTTTTACGGCGAAGGAAAAGGAACGCGCAAAGACCATTTACATGGAGCGGTTGGAAACAAAAGATGGTGGTGTGGTATGGAAAGCGGTAAACTCAGCTTATCGAAAGAAGATGACTGCCGAAGAAAGAGCAGAGGCCAGAACAAAAAGTGATTATTATTTGCTTAAAGACAGCAATTTCTGCCAGCAGACGTTGAAAGTGGTAAAGACGAAAGACGGCGAAGATTCAATTCAGAAAGCATATCGTTTTACAGTGAAGAAAGGTGGGTATGCGCTTACCTATACAGAAAAATCATTGCCCGGCGTGGTGCTGCACGGAAAGAAGAACATTCCTGAATCGGTGACTGATGAACTTTTGGTTTGGCAGAATTCGCCCAGCAATCAGCCGCTACAGACCATTGCTATCGGCGGAGATGATCCAGTAGACTTTTATTTTAAGATGAAGGAAATAGAAGATGATGATGAGAAAGAAGAGGACGAGCTTCCTAACTTACCGGCTTTTACCTTTGATACTGAAAAGCAGGACTATAATCCGGGTTGGGACGAAGATGGCGATGGTATACACACCGGTATGGGAGATGCTGCACTGGATAGTGAGATTTCGCTGTATCTGGACGATGCGCTGATAGACAGCAGGCAGCTGACCGTTTTTGGTTCTACAGAAAATAATCCTTTTGTGTTTACACCTTGGGAGGACGTAAGCGAACTGGATTTTGAGGAAAAGAAGACTCGCAATGAGGATGGTGTTTTGCAGTATACGGACTATTACTGGCGCGGTGAGAAATCGGTCATGACGAGAGAAACTGGGATTCCTGTGGGTAGACATGGAGAAAATGCAACGGGCGGCAATGGCGCGCGTAGCCATGGCGTGATTACCTATTTTGCGCACCGGCGAGATTACGGGAAAATTGAGTATAGAATTACTTATGAGGGTGAAGACGGAAAAGGAGCAGTACTGACAGATTCTGCGGATATCGATTTGGAAAATCCACAACAAATGCGTGATGAAATAGGCAGTTTTGCTTATTCTAACGATGTCTACAGAGGTGATTTGCAGCTGGTAAAGACGAAAGATGACCTGGACCCTTTTACGGATAGAGGAAATGGTGATAATGGAAAAAAAGACTACAGCACCAGTTCAAAATGGACCATTCGATTGGAATCAGAGGGGGCTGAGAACTGTCCTTATGTTAGAGTACTTGATAAAGGCGTGACGCAGGATTCTTATCAGAAATATACCCATACCTATCAGGTAGCAAAAGACGGAAGTGGGGTACCTGCTGATTCAAGCCATCCTCTGACCTTGTCTAAGGACGGGCAGCTTTATGTAAAAGGGCTTCCTTACGGAACCTACGTGGTAGAAGAAATTGCAGCTGACAGTGAAGGCTATGTGCTGGAATCCTTTCGCATTATTATTTCGGAGGATGGGCAAGCTGAGTCAATCGCTGTAAATAATCAGGCGAAAAAGAATAAGATAAAGGTGGTAAAGACCAATCAATTGACCGGTAAAACAGTAAGATGGGACGCAGCACGGACAGCTTTTCAGATTCGATATCTGGGTAATCCTGATTTGTCGGATCCTACAATATCGCCAAACTATGGCAGATGGCTTCCAAATGGAATCGGTTATACTGATGAAAGTCAGAACTATACATTTTATGCCAATGAGAATGGAGAAATTGTACTTCCTTACGAACTGGAATATGGTATTTATGAGCTGCGGGAACTGGTTGTTCCTGAGGGATACTATGTGGGCGCTTTTGATGAAAAAGGAATTGGAACTGTAGCGGATATGGGAAAAGTTGAAATCATCGATCACAGAGGAATGTCAGTGAAGCCGCCTAAATCTTTTCTTGAAACGGTAAAAGTGGCCGATAAGGAGGGAGAGCCAGTCACCAATTTTTCTGGAGACAGTGAAACTACCTATAATTCCTATACTTTTTCTGTGCTGGAACAGTCGCCGCATGAAGACGGAAAGAATTACATCAAGTACTATGCTATTTTGGAGATTGCGAATAATCCAGTTATGGGAAAAATCAGCCTTACAAAAGAGGGAGAACGACTGACCGGCTGGAAAGAGAACGGCGGCCTTTGGCAGGCAGTCTTCGAGAAGGCAGCGCTGAAAGACGCAGTCTTTGAAATCTATGCGGCGGAAGATATCTTGCAGTCAGATGGTGTTGCGCCTGTAAAAGTGTACGACGCTGAAACGGGTCATGAGCTATCCTTTGAAAAGACTTATCGAGACCACGGAGAAGTTGATAATGCAAAGGAAAGGTGGAAGCTTGCGTTGAAGGAGGGCGGTAGTGTTTTGCGAGTCAGCGACAAAGGCACTTTACAGGATTTTGGACGCGCCAACAGGACAGTGACAGAATATCAGGTAAAAACAGCAGATGGAGCGAGCTTTACTGATAGTTTTACTGCACGTGATGAAAAGAAAAAGATGACCTATCGTTATCGAGTCGAGTATAAGATGAATTATGCCAAAGGCGGATTTTGCTATACCGATGTACACCTTTGGAAGGATTCGATTTCGGATGACTATCTGCCGGAAATTCCGATGACAGAGCCGGTATTGAAAAGCGGAAACCAGAGTGTCGGCATTGTGACAATGCATTATGAAGACGGTAATCGAGTGCGCGTCAATGCACTTGAGGGCGAAAAGGGTTTAGATGAAGAAGAAATTACCGGTATTTTTGGTGCATACGGCATAGATGATATCGCCGCAAAACCGGTAAATGCGTATGGCGGAGAGAGCAGTGACAAGAAGTTTGCAGCGGCAGTGGTGCTGCCGGCGGGCTGGAGTCAGGTTGACAGAGATGATGTTTACTTGGCAACCGATGGAAAAGAAAATTACCAAATTCTTGTAAAAGAAGGACTTTTGGAACGATGGATTCCTTGTGATAAGGAGGGGAGATTCTATAAATCCTTCACACAGGAGTACTCTTTTACGTTGGCGCAGCATTATCAAAGTGATAATGGGTTTACTTTAAATTGGGATGAAGAAATCGGTATGAAAACTTTTGCAAATCATCAGATGGAGACTGCTGTAACCGAGATTTTTTGCAGTGAGAAAAACAGTCCTAAAATTGTAACTTCAAAGGGCTGGAGCAGTAAGCGGCAGAAGGATAAAGTGGTACTTACAGCAGCACCCATAGAAATGGCACCGATATATTTTCTGAACTATGACGGAATCAGAACAGAGATGTTTCTTTCCGGAAAGCAGACTCATACAAAGATAACTTTAACAGAATCTCAGGTTTCACAGTTTGAAAGAGTATTACCAGAAATTTCCTATAAAGGGAAAGTGGTACCGTGGTATGAAGGGCTGCGGGATAATAAGCGTTTCTATGAATGTCTCTTTGATGAAAATACTTATGTTAGAGCTAAGAGACATGCGCCAGGGTCAGAAAACAAGAGCGGTTACTATACCATAGAGATGGTTTCAAATGCAGCAGTCGAAGAGGAATGCTTTCATATTACGTATCCCGATACGACTGAGGCCACAGCTTTAACAGGAGAGAATGGCAGTAGCGGGATTTTACGTTTTTCTTCCTGCGACGGCACAATGATTTATCCGGCGGGAAAGCCTGTGGAAGTGATTCGAAGCGGGGAGAATGGAATTGCACAATCGGGGCTGCTGCCGCTAGGAACTTACTGGGTTCGAGAAATTTCTACGACAGAAGGTTTTGTGAATCAGGGGCAGTGGACCCAAATGCAGGTAAATTATGAAAATCAGTATACGCCATTGGTTTGGGACACAGCAACTTATGAGAATGAGGCGGTAACTGTGCAAATTGATTTGGAAAAACTTTTTGAGACCAGCTATCAAAGCGGTACCTATCAAAAGGGAAGCGGCGCTGTTTTTGGTATTTATACAGCGGAACATATGGGTATTGCGCCTGATACCTTAGTCGGAAAGATGGTAGTGACGGACGGTCAAGCGTCGGCAGCGATAAAACTTCCTTTGGGCAAATATTATATTAAAGAAACCTCAGCGCCTGAAGGATATAAAGTAAATCATACCAAGTACTATTTTGACGTGGCAGATATTTTTTCGGCGGACCGATTTCATTTTGACTATCAGCAGATGGGTGTTTCAGGTACGGTTACCCAAAATGGAAAATTGGGAACAGTTATTGACTTTGATACTCTCTACCGCTATGAGTCGGCGGTGGTAAATATTGATGGTAAGGACTATAGACTCGATGAAGATGCAGAGAACGAAACTGTAAAAATCTCTGTACGGGGTGGCAGAACCAATACGCAGGTACATATAAAAAATGGAAAAACTGCGGTGCTCCGTTTGGAAAATGACGCAGTGATGCAGGTAAAAGCAGATGGACTTTGCTATAAGGTGAAACTGGAAGGCCCTATGCCTGTGTATCAGATAGGAGAGGCAAGTGAAAACTTCGACGTTAATGCTGATCAAGGTACGACAACCATTTCTTATATGCCGAAGGTAATTCGGAATAACTGGATTACAGAAGTGACCTGGCTTAGAGAAAATCAGGAGAATTTGCCAAAGCAGCTGGAAGTAACTTCACAGAAAGGAAGTTCCGGCATTTTAGTGACGACCGATGAATCGAAGGATAACGGCGCAGTTTTACTGATTGCACAGGGAAGACTGACAGGCACAATGGTTGATGGAAAACAAGTTGCTCAGGCGCAAGCCCTTACTTTAGAGAAAGAACAGTCGATTCTTTGGAATTTTGCAGACGGCATAACCTTCGCAGCAGAGATGGACCGATTGGGAAATCTTTATTTAAGTGCAAGCGGCGAAGGCAGCAGTGAGCTAAATGAAGAAACGGCTGTTTGCAGAATTACTGCAGACGGGAATGAAAAACTGCCAAAGACTGTTCAGGTAAAAAATGCAAAAGCAAAAACCTACGAACGAAATCACAGTGATACCAAGGTGTTGTCCATCGAGATTACTGGGGTAAAGAATGACCGGCTGCCGGAAAAACCGGAAAAGCCGCAGATTCCAGAAAAGCCGGAAGAACCGAAGTACGGAAGCCTAAGATTGACGAAAGTGGATAGTGAGACGGGAGATGTTCTTGCTGGAGCGGAATTTGCCATCTCAAATGAAGAGGGAGAAATTCTTTATAAAAAAACGACGGCAAGAGATGGTCTTCTAGTGATTGAACAGCTGAAGCCGGGGATTTATTACTATCGGGAAACAAAAGCACCTTCCGGATATCTCCTAGATGAGAGGGAATACGCATTCTGTATCACGGGGGATGGAGAGGCACTGCGTGTTACTGTGAAGAATACTATGAAAAAAAGAACCGATGTGGGTGTAGAATTTCCAGAAGATCCTGTACCAAAGGATGGGAAAAGTCCAAAGACTGGGGATACAAATCGGATTCTGCTTTACATGGCACTGATTCTGGCAGGTGTTAGTGCATTAGTTGTTAGCATTAGAAGATTGAAATAAGCATATTTTTTATTCTTTAATTCAAATTTCCTAAACAATAAAAATTTCCTTTACTTACTATATTTACAAAGCAAAAGAGCCTTTGGGATTCTTTCCCAAAGGCTCTTTTGTGCTGATTCTTACTTGATGGTTGCTGTGATATATTCGCTGTATAGTTTTTGTCCGCAGGATTTTTTGAAAGGTCTAATTCTGATGTACTTGCACTGCGTAGAGGCAGACTTTGCAGTAGAAATCTTGGCGGCAACAGTTTTGCCGGAAGAGACTGTCTTCTTTGCAACAATTTTGCTAAAGCTCTTGGTATCACTGATTTGAATCTCATAACCGGAATTGCGGCTGTCGCCTTTCCATTTCGCAGTGACTGATTTCTTATCAGAAGTGCGGGAGGCCGACAGATTGGTACAGGCGGCAGGAGTGACGCTTACCTTGACCTTATAGATGACAGAACAGTATTTACCGGATTCGGGAACCTTTATGGTGATGGTTGCCGTGCCGGGACCGGTAATTTTAGAAAGGCCTGTCTTTTTATCTACTTTGATGACTTTGTTGGCAGAAGACGAGTAGGAAGCCTGAAAGCCGGATTTTCCGGCGGCATAAAAGTCCGGGGAACTGAGCTTCTTTGTCAATGAGAAGTTGCCGGGAAAGCTAGGCGTCTCCATCTTGGAAAATCGAGGAAAGTAGGACGCAGTGGTTTTCGGTAGGCGATAATATACTAACTTTTCCATGACTTTGTAGCGGCTGGTGCCATAGAGGAATTTAATATAATCCTTTATCTCGTTTTTAAAGTATTTCTCTGTGAGATTGCGATAAGCGGGATTGTCATAAGACGGAATCAGGTCATAATAATAGACGCCGTCAATTGTGATGCGAATGACCTCCACGTTATACGCCTCAATGGAAAGTTTTTTGCCGCTTTTGTCATAGAAACCGTCAAAATACCAACCGGCATTTGGCTTTACGATGATTCCTCGGTCGATTAAAGCGCTGAATTTGTGCCTTACACTGCTGTCAATGCGGCAGCTGTCTCGGTAGGTGTCTTTGCCCTGATAAAAAAATTTTAGGTTATCATCGTAAGTCATGTAAAGACTTCCGCCTTTTGCTGGCTGCAGTGATACCTGGTAGTATACGCTGCTCGCTGCATTTGCATGCACTGTGGTAGATGCAAATACGGTGATACACATGGACATGCAGAGCAGGCATACTGCTGCTAGAGAAAATAGTTTGCTTTTCATAAATATACCTCCTGAAATTTTATTTGGGATATTTACGATAAAGGTGAATGGAGTTTCATTATACACAGAGAGTATGGGGAAAACAATGTAAAAAACTTTTTTATGGGAATCTGCAAAAATGGGAATGAACTAAAATTACACAGGTTACAGTTGCATTTTATTGTGATTTTCTGTAAAATAAAAAATGTTAAACTGAAGATATTTGACTAAGTATAAAGAAAGGGAAACCAGCATGAACAGATTATATCAACTGGAGCAAAAGCTTGATGCAGTGATTTGTGCTCAAGAAGGAAAGTTTTCTGAACGTGACGAGACGTTGGATTGGGAGCGTCTGCATATGGCTTCATCAGCGAGAATTGCGTGGATTCTTGCCTTAAAGCGGGGCGCGGACCCGGAACTTTCAGCTTGTGCGGCCTGTGTGCACGACTTTGGAAGAATTCTAACAGGAAAGCAGAGTGGACATGCAGAGGCAGGATACGAGCCAGTTAAAGCATTTTTAGAGGAAACCAGGCTGTTTTCGGCGGAAGAAATCGAGATCATTGCCTGTGCGGTAAAAAACCACAGCAGAAAGACAGAGACCGGAACCATAATCGAGGAAATCGTAAAGGACGCTGATGTTATCGATTGTTATCAGTATGGAATGCCTTTTGACAGACCGGAAAAGGAAGAGCGTTATTTGAAGTGGAGGAAGGAATATGGAATCTAGCATGGAATACAGCAAGGTAGATCCCAAGGCAATTAAGAGTTGGCGCATCGGCAGGGGAATTTTCTTTCTGATTGTTTTGGCGATGGCAGTTCCGGGCGAGATTGCGCTGGGATTTTTGGCATGGGAATCAATCTGGAAAGTACTCATTATGGCAGTGATAGGGTTTTTCGTCTGTTATCTGGCAGTTGGGCTGGTCGTTTTTCCTATCATTGAATACAAGCAGTGGGGATATAACGTTGAAGAGGACAAGGTGGTTATTCGCCATGGTATTTTCTTCATCAGAAAAACCATTATCCCCATCATCAGAATACAGAATATTACGGTCTCTCAAGGACCAATCAACAGAAAGCTGGGGCTTTTTGAGGTGGAGATGGCTCTGGCCAGCGGCAGCTTTTCCATTGAAGGTTTGGATAAGGAAACGGCTGATGCAATCAGCGAGAACCTGAAAGCAAAGCTGTACCGACGCATTTCTGAGAAAGGGGTTCTATAATGGAGTTTGGACCAAAGAGGGGACATCCGATTTTTATCGTTGAGAACTTTTTCAAAGACTTTTCTCTGCTTTTGATTGCTGTCGTAATTGGGCTGATTCAGGGTGACATGCGTGTGCTCTATGAAAATATCGGAGTGCTTGTGGTGGTACTTCTCGGACCGATTCAGAGAATTGTCCAGTATTTTACAACATATTATACAGTTGACAGTGAAAAATTAACTGTAAAAAGCGGACTTTTTAAGAAAAACCAGCTGGAACTTCCGCTATCCACCATAACTACTGTGGATTTTTCGCAGAATGTGCTTCATCAGGTTTTTGGCGTATACCGGCTCAATGTGGACAATGCTAGCAATATTTCCAACACGAATACGAAGGTGCGCATGACTTTTGCAAAGGAGGATGCCTTTGTTGTCAGGGATTTGCTGATTTCTGGCAGAAAAGGGCTCGATGGCTTTAATCTTGGTGAAGAAGGAGCAGCCCTTGCCGGCACCGAGGGAAAAAGAATTAAAGTATCTGCAGGTGATTTAATGCTGCTCGGGCTTTTGAAATCCAAAGGACTTTTTTTTCTGCAGATGTTTACTGTAGTAACTTCTGCATTGGCGTTGTTCAGCGTGTCGCTGAGCAATCTGTTGGCTGAATCCGTGGCTGACACGATTTACACCATGGGAATCGGTATGACGGCTGCGATACTGCTTCTTATCACTTTTGTAATTTCTTTCATCTGCGGCATGATTGGCAGCCTGATTCGTTATTATGGATTTGAAATTCTGGATAACGGAGAGGCGATAAAGATTCAGTATGGCCTTTTGACAAAGAAAAAATATACGATACAGAAAAATAGGATAAGCGGTTTTTTTTACGATCAGTCGTTCTTTATGCGGTTGCTCGGTGTGGGAAGCCTGAATCTTTTTGCAATCGGCTACGGCGTCGGTGATAATGAGAGTAGCGAGGAACCGATGGTGTTTCCCCTTCTGAAGGCAGATAAGGTGCGCCAAGCTATGGCAGAGATTCTGCCTCAGATGTTGGAGGAGTCTGTATATCACAAGCCGAAAAAGGGATCGCTGCACTACTTTTTCTATGGTCTGGGCTTTATATTGGCGCTAATTGCTGCAGGTGTATCTATCTACTGTACGATGTATGTGGACTACTGTCAGCAGGTCTGGATTTTAGGCGCGTTGATTTTGTTCTACAGTGTAACAGGAAGAGTACTTGAGTATAAAAATGCCGCCATCTATGGAAATTTCGAAAACATTTCTCTGAGTTATGGCGGATTTAGAAAGATAACTATTTTTGTAAAAGCAACCCATGTAGAAAGTGTTACGGCAAAAGCAAGCAGATGGAAAGAAAGAAAAGGTGTTGCCAGCGTGACAGTCAGCTATCTGGCACCTCTTGCTGCTGCCAACAAGGTGGCAAAGAATGTGCCCATAGAGGCTTTTGACGAGGTGAAGACAAAGCTGATTTATTAATCTTTTATGGACAAAGTTTCAAAAAAAGTCAGAAGGAATGCGTTGATTTCCATATAATTGATGGTGCCGCGATCTTCTGCAATGAGGTATCCGTCTACAACAGACGGGTACTTTTTAATTGGTTCCGTATTTCCTTCAAGAATCGCCTGTGCGTCGAAGAATAATGCGCCGGCTTCTGCAGTGCATGGAATGTTCAGCTCGAAATCGCCGCTATGGCTGTCCATGGTCAGGGAATAAGGTTTTTCAGCAGTGGGAAAGGCAATATAGTCCTTTGGGGTGCTGCGCTGCCAGCCGCAAACGCAAAGACTGCGTCCCTGAAAGGAAATTTTCTGTATCAGCACATTGCCTGCGAGAAAGCCCAGCTTGTACATAGCTCTGTGAAAGTCAGTCATTGCAATGACTGGGAGCAGTTTGTAAAGCTGAATCAAATCGTCGTGATTGTGGAGAAGGATGGTCTTTTCCAACGCAAAAGCATGGGTCTGCATGTACTGTTCGTAGAGTGCAACGCTTTCTCCGCCGGAGATTTCATCGTCTCTGCTGCCTGCCAGTCCCATGAAAATTTCTACAGTCTTTTGCTTCAGATTAGGCAGAGTCTGACGCAAATTGGAATGCCCCTGGATGACAAGGAACAAATCCAGGTTATAAACGGACGGCTGAAAGGAAAGTCCGTATTTTTTTGCGCGAGTTTCCATAAAGGGCATGTCAAAGTGCTTTCCGTTGTAGGTAATGATGTAGTCCACGGAATTCAGGATTTTCAGCGTTTTTTCAATGATTTCTTTCTCGTCGTCAGTTTCATTTGCGAAATACTGAATGACCTGACAGCTTTCGCCTTTGCGAAGAAGGATTCCTGTGAGAATGACCTTGCATTTTGTGGGGGACAGTCCAGTAGTCTCTATATCAAAGACCGCAAAGCTGCGCTCTCCGAAGTAGGTATCGAACAGCTTTGCTGTATATGGATTCAATGTTAGAGTATCTGTAATCATTTTCATGAAGTGCCTCTTTCAATTATACATGTGATAAAAACAAAATAGACCGCAGGGGTGCAGTCTACTTTGTTCAAAAGGGGTATTGGGATTAGAGATTAATGAGGTTATCAGGGGGATAACCACAATTGAATTATAACTGAGTTTGAAGAAAAATGCAAGCATAAATATAAAAAAAGTGAAAAAAGAAAGTTTTTTGTCGAACGAATTAGCCCCTTTTTGTGTATATTGACCAGTATAATAGAGAAAATGATAATTTTATTAGGAGGAAAACAATATGGAAATATTAAAGGTTTCAGCTAAGTCGAATCCAAATTCGGTAGCAGGGGCGTTAGCAGGTGTTTTAAGAGAGAAAGGTGGTGCAGAAGTGCAGGCAATTGGCGCAGGGGCGCTGAATCAAGCCATTAAAGCCACAGCCATAGCAAGAGGTTTTGTTGCACCAAGCGGAATTGATCTGGTTTGCGTGCCAGCATTTACTGATATTCAGATTGAAGGAGAGGAAAGAACGGCAATCAAGCTGATTGTAGAGCCGAGATAAGCGGCAGCATGCAGCCGTAAAACATAAAGGGAACTTGATTTTTTCAAGTTCCCTATTTTAATTCGGAAAAATAAATGGTATACTTAAATATATCAACAATTCGAAGGGGGGACACGCTATGATTTTTGAAGAAGAGACCATCAGCACAGAGCGAATTTACGAGGGTGCAATTCTAAATTTGCGAAGAGACAAGGTGACTGTTATGGAGGGGGAATCTTTTCGAGAGATAGTGGAGCACAGAGGCGGTGCAGTGATCGCCGCTGTAAAAGATGATGGCAATATGGTTATGGTAAAGCAGTTCAGAAAGCCGGCGGAGCGGGTTATGCTGGAAGTGCCTGCAGGTAAAATTGATGAAGGCGAGATGAACCCAGAAAAAACTGCTCTGCGGGAACTTCGGGAAGAGACTGGCTATAGAGCCTCGTCCATTCGCCTTCTGACCAGAATGTACCCTTCGGTTGGTTATTCCGAGGAAACTTTATATATCTATCTTTGCACAGGCCTTACGGCGGGAGAACCAGATTTTGACGAGAATGAGGCTATCGACATCGAGGAATATTCCATTGACACACTATACCGCATGGTGATGGAAGGAAAAATCGAGGACGGCAAGTCGCAGGTTGCCATTCTTATGGTGAAAGGACTCCTAGAAGAAGGACGGCTTCCAGTACGCTAGAGCAGATGAGACAGATGAGACAGCATAGAAACTGAAGCAGGAATCTGGGCATGCCGTGCTTTAAGGCAGATGGATTCTGATAGTTCTTTTTTACAAAGACAGCTGTTTCTATTGAAATAACTGTAAGTGCAACGTAGACAGGTATTTTAAACAGACCTCTGGGCAGCAGCACGCAGGAGGTCAGAACGAAAGCGTTTTTTGCAGAGGACGCAAGAAGATAGGCCGCAGAAAAGCCGAGGGAAAATGTTTTTCCAATGACAATGCAGGGTACCAGCGGCAAAAGAAACACACTGCAGGAAAAAAGCAGTGCAGCGCAGACGGTAATCATATCGTTTTTTAGATAATCCAGAATACCGGTACCTACCGAGGGCAGATCCTGGGTGAGAGAAGTTCCCTCTATGGGAATGACAATCTGGGTAAAAATCCCGGCAGAAAAACTGATTATCAGTATCATCAGCGGAATGATAAACATTTTCTTTTGCATAGACGAGCCTCCTTTATAATTCAATTTATGCTGCATGTGAAGAAGTATGATAAGAAAATGAGATAGAAAGATGGAGAAAGATATATGGAACTTTATGGCTTTATTATATACCTGAAAGAAGAAAAAAAGAGTTCTGACAATACCTGTGAGGCTTATATGCGCGATATCAAGGCCTTTGGGGAATTTTTACAGAGGAGAGGTATCGTAGCCCTTGAAAAAGCAGGAAGCAATGACGTGGCCGCTTACATGATGGAACTGAAGAATTCTGGAAAGTCCAAGGCGACCATCAATCGAAAGCTTTCTTCCATCAGAACGTACTATAAGTTCTTGATTAAAAAGGGGATGATGAAGGAAAATCCGACCGAGGACATTAAGTCGCCGAGAATAGAGCGCAGGGAACTTGATTATCTGACTATTGAGGAAGTGGAGACTTTGCTGCTCGCGCCGGACGAATCGATTAAAGGCATACGCGACCGGGCGATTTTGGAGGTGCTTTATGCGACTGGAATCAGAGTCAGCGAAATCATTGAGCTTAGGTTAAAGGATATTAACCTGCGCATGGGTTTTTTGACTTTAAACGGTGCACATGGCAGAGCCAGAATTGTACCTATGGGTTCGATGGCAAGAAGAGCGTTGGATCATTACATTTTGAGCAGTCGTCCGGCTCTGATGAAAGACGGTACGCCCGATGATCCGGAAAGCGTTCTCTTTGTCAACTATTTAGGTGAAGCTTTTTCCAGACAAGGGTTTTGGAAACTGATGAAACAGTACGGCAGGCAGGTAGGTCTTGAGGACAGGCTGACACCACATATTCTAAGAACTTCTTTTGCAGTACATATGGTGCAAAACGGTGCAGATCTGAAATCCCTGCAGGAACTGATGGGTCATGAGGATATCATGGCGACTAGAATTTATCTGTCGGTGACGAAGAATCGGATTAAAGATGTGTATGACAAAACCCACCCGAGGGCGTAAAAATCGAAGTGCTATATGGGCTTTATTAAATGAAAATGATATAATAAATAAATTCACAATATATTTAAGAAAGGATATTTGAAATGAAAGAGGAATTAGAAAAAGATACAATTACAGGAACAGATGCAGAAGTTTCAAGTGAAACTGAGCCAACCACTATGGAAGATAATGAGGCACAAAGTTTGGAGGAGCAAGTTCCAAATGAAGAAGAACCGCTAGATTTCGCAGGCGAAATAGAATTAGTACCTAATTCACAGTCATTTTGCGGAGGTTGCGGATATGAACTGCATGGCGAAAAGTTTTGCCCAAATTGCGGAAAGGCAGCAGGCGGCACGGTACTGCAGGAACCTAAAAAGGGGAATTCTAAAAAAATGATTATCGGCGGCATTATTGCGGTAGCAATAATAGCCTTAGTGATAGTGTTTATTACTGTCATTCAGCCGAATCAAAAGTATAATCAAGCAATTGATTTGGCGTCAGAGGAAAATTATGAGGAGGCTATAGATATTTTGACTGAGCTGGATGGATATAAGGATTCTGTTGAGAGGATAGAAAAATATGAACACTTAAAAGAATTGAAAGAATTAAAACTTCGCTTTAAAGCCGCAGATACAGCATGTATATCAGGAAAAGCTGTATTGTCTTCTGATGGGACAAGTATCAATGTAGATTCAAAAGATCAATATGATGTTGATGCCGCTGTAGATATTTTATCTATTATCACTGAACTTGAACTTCCAGATACATTATTTACGGAAATGTGTTCTACAACGGCGCTGATGGGGAGACAGACGAAAACTTATGGAGATATTGAGGTGAGCTGGTCATATCACCCGGATAATGGTCTTGATGTGTTTTTTAGAATTGTGGATTAATAATAGACAAAAATTGCTTGCAATTCCATGTCCCATATGGTATAATGCTCATGTTGTAATTACGGGCGGTCCTCTGTACGCAAGGAAAATGAGCGACAAGAACGTCTTGGAGGGAAGGAGGATACTATACAATGAATATTTTAGATTCAGTTGCACAGGATTACTTAAAGAAAGAAGTCCCTGCATTTAACGTGGGAGATACTGTAAAGGTTCACGTTAAAATTAAAGAAGGTAACAGAGAAAGAATCCAGATTTTCGAAGGTTTTGTACTGAAGAGACAGAACGGCGGAATTGCTGAGACTTTTACCGTTAGAAGAATTGCTTCCGGCGTTGGCGTTGAGAAGACATTCCCTGTACATTCACCATGGGTTGAAAAAATCGAAGTGATTAGAAAAGGTGATGTTAGAAGAGCCAGACTGCACTACATGCGTGGTAGAACCGGTAAAGCTGCTAAAATCAAGAGCAAAGAAAGATAAACTTTCTAAGGGAACCGTTAGGTTCCCTTTTTTTCTTTAGCAAATGAAAGTGTGGACGGGACGGCTAAGAAATGATATACTATTTGTATATGCGTAAATACACACAGATGAGGTAAAACATGATTGAAAATATAAACTGGTATCCCGGACATATGAAGAAGACCAGAGAACTGATTCAGGAAAATCTGAAGCTTGTGGATCTGGTTATAGAAGTCATTGATGCTAGGATTCCTATATCTAGCCGAAATCCCATTATCGATGAGTTGGTAAAGGACAAGAAGCGGATTATCGTTTTGAACAAGAGTGATCTTTCAGATCGAAGGGAGAACGACAAGTGGGCAGCGCATTTTGCGGCAGAGGGCAATTTGACCCTTGCTATGAACTGCATGAGCGGCGGCGGTGTAAACCAGCTTTTTAAAATGCTGGACAAGGAACAGGCGGCAAAGAACGCAGGGCAGATGCGAAACAAGCCTCTCCGCATGATGATTGTAGGTGTGCCTAACGTAGGCAAATCCTCTCTAATTAACAGAATGACAGGACGCAAAAGCGCTCAGACCGGTGACAGACCGGGGGTAACCCGAGGCAAACAGTGGCTTTCATTAAAAAATGGCATGCAGCTTTTGGATACGCCAGGAATTTTGTGGCCTAAGTTTGAGGATCCCAAGGCAGGTTTGAATCTGGCGTTTTGCGGCTCTATCAAAGATGAAATTTTGGATGTGGCAGACCTTGCACTGGAATTGATTACTGTGCTGCAGGACGCCTATCCGGACTTATTGGCAGAGCGTTATAAGTTGGATGCGGTGTGCGACATGCCTCTTGAAACCATGGAAGAAATCGCAAGAAAGCGGGGCTTTATCCTGCCTGGCAAGCGAATCGACTATGAGCGGTGCGCAAGGACCGTGTTAGATGAATTTAGAAGCGGAAAAATTGGAAATATTACATTGGAGCAAATATGAAAAAAGCAGAACGAGAAGCATATCTGAAAGCCAGGCTGGAGGAAATGCTGAGCTACGAGCGGCAGCTTTACGGGGAAGGTTACAGATATATTGCAGGCGTTGACGAAGTGGGAAGAGGGCCTCTTGCGGGACCTGTAGTTGCTGCAGCGGTGGTGTTGCCTGAAGACTTTGACGTCATTGGCGTAGACGACTCTAAAAAGCTATCAGAAAAAAAGCGGGAGCAGCTTTATGAGGTGATTTTGGAGAAGGCGCTGGCGGTGGGAATCGGCAGCAGAGACAATCAGGTTATAGATGAAATCAATATTTTGGAGGCAACCAAACTTGCTATGGCGCAGGCCATCGAAAATGCGGAGATCATGCTCAGAGAGCGCTTCGGTGCGGACATTGATTACGTGATCTTTGACGCTATGAAAATCGACGCTGTGGAAAAGCCCCAGATGTCCCTGATTAAAGGTGATGCAAAGAGTGTGTCTATTGCGGCGGCTTCGATTATAGCAAAAGTAACCCGTGACAGGCAGATGGCGGAATGGAGCAAGACATATCCGGATTATGCTTTTGAGAAAAACAAAGGCTACGGCACTAAAGCCCACTACGAAGGCCTTACCCGGTGCGGTATGACACCGATACACAGAAAAAGTTTTTTAAAGAATTTTATATAAAGCGTATGAAAAGGAGAAGGACCTATGGAAATCAAAAGTGATATTCAGATTGCACAGGAAGTGGAAATGGCAAATATAAAAGAGATTGCTAAATCCGCTGGAATTGATGAAAAGTATGTTGAGCAGTATGGAAACTACAAGGCAAAGATTGATTATAATCTTTTACAGGAAAAGCAGGATACGCCGGATGGTAAATTGATTTTAGTAACTGCAATTTCACCGACCCCGGCAGGAGAAGGTAAGACTACTACTTCTGTAGGTCTTGCCGATGCGCTGCACAAAAAAGGCGTTAACGTTATGGCAGCGTTGAGAGAACCATCTCTTGGACCTGTTTTCGGCGTAAAAGGCGGTGCTGCCGGCGGCGGCTATGCGCAGGTTGTACCGATGGAAGATATCAACCTTCACTTCACAGGCGATTTCCATGCAATCGGCGCAGCAAACAATCTGATCGCCGCTATGCTTGATAATCACATTCAGCAGGGTAATGCGCTGGGAATTGATCCTAGAAGAATTACCTGGAAGAGAGCTGTAGATATGAACGACAGACAGCTGCGCTATATCTTAGATGGTATGGGCGGCAAGGTCAACGGCGTGCCAAGAGAAGACGGCTTTGAAATCACTGTAGCCAGCGAGGTTATGGCGATCATGTGTCTGGCAAAGGATATCGACGACCTGAAAGAAAAACTGGCAAGCATTATCGTAGGCTACACCTATGATGACAAACCGGTTACCGTTAGAGATATCAAGGCACAGGGCGCTGCTGCAGCCCTTCTGAAGGATGCTCTGAAGCCAAACCTGGTACAGACGCTGGAAAAGACGCCGGCATTTGTACACTGCGGACCATTTGCAAATATTGCTCACGGCTGCAACTCCATTATGGCAACTAAGATGGCGCTGAAGCTTGCCGATTATGTCGTAACCGAAGCTGGTTTTGCGGCTGACCTGGGTGCAGAGAAGTTTGTAGATATCAAGTGCCGAAAGGCTGGATTAACTCCGTCTGCATGTGTTATCGTAGCAACCGTAAAGGCTCTAAAATACCACGGCGGCGTTGCAAAAGCAGACCTTGCTGCTGAAAATCTAAAAGCACTGGAAAAAGGTCTTCCAAACCTTTTACAGCATGTAGAAAACGTAACAAAGAACTTCGGTCTTCCAGCTGTAGTTGCTATCAACGAATTTCCGACAGATACTGCTGCTGAGCTGAAAATGGTAGAGGATAAGTGCAAAGAGCTGGGCGTAAACGTAGTGCTTTCTCAGGTATGGGCAAAGGGCGGTGAAGGCGGTCTGGCGCTGGCTGACGAAGTTTTGCGTCTGTGCGAACAGGAAAATCACTTCCAGTTTGTATATCCGCTGAATGTTTCCATTGCGGAAAAAATTGAAATGATTGCAAAGAAGATTTACAGAGCTGACGGCGTTATCTTTGAGGGCAACGCTAAGAAGCAGATGGCGCAGTTGGAATCACTGGGCTTTAATGATGTGCCTGTGTGTATGGCGAAAACTCAGTTCAGCTTCTCTGATAATCCGGCGCTCCTTGGCGCACCGAGAGGGTTCAACATTACAGTAACAGATTTGAAAATCGATGCGGGCGCAGGCTTTATCGTTGCAAAGACCGGCAATATTATGACGATGCCGGGATTGCCGAAAGTACCTGCAGCAGAAAGAATAGATGTAGATAACACAGGAAAGATTACAGGACTATTCTAAGATTGACATTGACAATCGATGCTGGAGATTGTATAATGCCCGACAGAAAACAAGAAGTTAAATTTATGGTATTTACCGTGAAGAAAAGCCAGGTCGTGTGGGTCCTGGTTTTTCTTTATGTTTTTAGAATGACTGCTGCTATTTTCCGTTGCGACCACCCAGCCATTTGCCTATGTAGCGACTAACCAAAATTCGATGCATAAGAAGAACCTTAACATAAGGCACAGCATTTCTCAATTTGAGAAATGCTGTTTTTGTATCCTTGCAATTGCAGTGTTTCTACGTTGGCATGATTTATGCGATTTATACAGGCAAGAAAAAGATACCAAAGGAGGTTAATTTTATGAAAAGAGTTACTGTATTTGGTGCAGGAAACGGTGGTGTTACTGCAGCTTATCACTTTGCAAGAGCAGGATATCAGGTTTGCATCTGCGATTTTTCGCAGTTTCCTACGCAGATAGAAAATATTGCAGAACGCGGAGGAATCAGTGCGGCAGGAGAGACACACGGCTGCTCTATGATCCTGGAAGGATTTGAGCCGATAGAGCTTGCCACCTGCGATATCAAGGAAGCGATGGAGTTCTGTCAGCTGTATGTGATTCTATGTCCGTCCTTTGCACAGGAGATTTTCTTTGCACAGATGATACCGCATTTAAAGGATGGCAGTATTATAGTGACTATGCCGGCAAATTACGCAAGTCTTGTATTTACTGAAATGCTGAAAAATGCGGGAAAAATTGACCTTGATGTACATTTTGCAGATACAATCAGCATTCCTTGGGCATGCAGACTGCTATCGCCGGGTGTAACTGGAATCATGGGAATTAAGAAGTTCCTGCCGCTGTCCATCTATCCGTCAGATGAAAGCGGCAAGGTAGAGGATGCGGTGAGAGATTTGCTACCGATTCCGGTGGAGATTCTGAATAATCCGCTGGTTGCAGGCCTTGAGAATATCAACTTTGGCGGACATCCACTGATGACAACCATTAACATAGGACTTTTGGAGAATTTTAACGGGGCGTTTAATTACTATAAGGACTGCTGCAGTCCGGCAACAGCAAGAGCGGCCGCTAAGATGGACTTAGAGCGGCTGGCGGTGGGCAGTGCTTTGGGCTTTTCACTACGGACGGAACTTGAGGCGATGAATGCGCTGTATGGTATGGAGGAAGAAAGCGTTTATGACTTTAACAGAAAATCTGTTTCACACGGAAAAATCAACGGTGCACCAGATAGCTCGAAAGCCAGATATATCAGTGAAGATGTGCCTTATGTGTTGGTGCCGTGCTATGAACTGGCAAAACTTTGCGGTGTTGATACGCCGATTATTCTTGCTTGCATAACGCTAGCATCGGCATATAATGAAGATAACTATTTTGAGAGCGGACGAACGCTTAAAAAGATGGGACTTGGTGGTCTGTCAGCGGAGGCAATCAAAGAGAAAATCTCAAAATGAGAACAAATAGCAGTCGAAGGTTCTCATTTTGAGAAGCTTCATTGCATTGAATCAAGAAATTGTTTAAATTTCAATGGAAATTAAGTTGGCACGTTTTATGCTTTATATAACAGCAGAAAAAATATAGGAGGAAATATCATGGAACCGAAATTAGAAGAAAAGAAGTTCAAACTGCGCTTTCCGGATACGGGAACTCTTTTGATTATTTTAGTGGTTTTATCTGCAATTTTAACGTATATCGTTCCCGCAGGACTCTTTGAGCGGCAGCTGGATGAGGCGACAGGAAGAACATTGGTAGTAGCGGGTACCTATGCCAGCGCAGAGTCCAATCCGACGACCTTTATGCAGCTTATCATGTCTATTTATAACGGTATGGTGGACGCTTCTGATATTGCCTGGTTTATCTTTGTCATAGGTGGCGCCTTTGGCATTGTAACCAAGTCGGGCGCTATTGCGGCAGGACTGAACAAATTGATTCGCAAATATGAAGGAAAGGAAAGTCTGCTGGTGATTATCATCATGAGCGCATTTTTCCTTGGCGGCATGTCCTATGGCATGGGCGAAGAGGTCATTCCACTGGTAGCAATTTTAGTGCCAATTGCAATTAAGATGGGATTTGACCCGATTGTAGGCGTATCTATGGCAATTGTGGGACTTTACAGCGGATATTCAGCAGGTGCGCTGAATCCCTTTAACACCGGCGTGGCACAGGGCATCTGCGACCTGCCGATGTTTTCCGGTATAGGACTTCGCATTGCGCTGGGCGTAGGTGCACTTCTCATTGCGATTCATCACACCATTCGCCACGGAAAGAAGTTCAAGGACAGCGGTCAGGTGGTGAACTTAAACGAACTGCCGGAAAACCTGCAGACTGTAGAGGAACGCGAATTTAACGGCAGAGACAAGGTGATTTTGCTGGTTCTGGTTCTGACTGTTGCGGTACTGGTATACGGCATTATCAAATTTGACTGGTACCTGGGCGAAATGGCTGCGCTGTTTTTCCTTATGGGAATCATCGTAGGACTGATTCACTTTAAGGGCAGCTTTAACGACACGATCAACGAGTTTATGATTGGCTGCAGAGATATTGCGACAGCGGTCATTCTGGTATGTCTTGGCAGAGCGATTTTGATTGTTTTGCAGGACGGAAATATTTTGGATACCATCGTCTATGCGACTTCTGTACCGCTTGCGAAACTTCCAAGCGTGGTAGCAGCATGGGGCATGTACTTGTCACAGGGGGTTGTCAACTTCCTGATTCCGTCGTCTTCGGGACAAGCGGTTGTGGTGATGCCGATTATGAGTTCACTAGCTGACGTGCTTGGTATTACTCGACAGACCGCAGTATTAGCATTTCAAAGCGGCGATGGATTCTGGAATATGATTACGCCGGTACATCCGATTCTGATGGCGTCACTGGGACTTGCAGGCGTATCTTTTAAGCAGTGGTTTAAGTTTGCATTCTCACTGGTAATGAAATGGTCCGCATGGGTTTGCATTATCCTTGCGGCAGCAGTTTTGACAAATTACGGTCCATTTTAAGGAACCTAAAAATAGGAGGAAATGAAAATGAATAATGTAAAGATGATCTCAAAGGCAGATGTACAGAAAGTGCTGGACATGAAAAAATCCATCGAACTTGTTGAAAAGGTATATGAAGCCCATGGACACAACGAAGTGAATATGCCGGCAAAAATTACGCTGGATACCGGCGAAAGCAACGACTGGCCGCCATATGGCGGCTCCTACAATGCAATGCCTGCATATATCGGACAAGACGTGGATATCTCCGGTATCAAATGGGTATGGGGATTCAATGATAATGCAAAGAAGGGTATTCCATACATCGGCGGCGTAATTATTTTAAACGAAGCCAGAACTGGTGAAATCCTTGCTATCATGGATGGCAGCTTTATTACGGACATCAGAACCGGCGCTTCTGCTGGCGTTGCTTCTAAGTATCTGGTTCGCAAAGATGCCAAGGTTGCCGGCATCATCGGCGCAGGTGTGCAGGGCAGAATGAATGCAAGAGCCATCGCAGAATCCTGTGAAAATCTGGAAGAAATCAAGATTTCTGACTTATACTGGGAAGCAGCGGTAAAATGTGCAGAAGAACTCAATCAGGAACTTGCGGTAAAGGTGACGCCGGTAAAGACCAATCAGGAATGCTGTGAAGGCTCTGACCTGATCATTACGGTAACCATCGCCAATGAGCCGCTGGTAATGGGTGCGTGGCTGAAAAAGGGCTGTACTGTGATGTCTCTGGGTTCCTTCCAGGAATTGGATGAAAACATTCCGCTTCACTGTGACAAGCTGATTGTCGACAGCTGGGCACAGAACGCCCACAGGGGTGAACTTTTGAAACTGGTTCATGACGGAAGAATCACAGAAGAAAACATCCATGCTGAAATGCCGGATATCGTAGTGGGGCGTAAGAGCGGAAGAGAAAACGATGATGAAATCATCTGTGCAAGTATTATCGGTATGGGTTCCACCGACATCGGCACAGCGGGACAGCTGTACAAAGATTATTTTGCAGAAGACGACAGCCTGCCGGTATTTGCTTTCAGAACCTATGATAAATAGACACAGAAAATGAAAGTATTGAAATAAGTGCAATCTTCTGTTAAAATGAAAATATACGTGAAGTAGAGGCTGCCACTGGCAGCCTTTGCGCTGTGATTCGTTCCCAGAGGTAATTATGAATTTAGGTAGTATCAGAGAATATGCACAGAAGACCACAGAAATTATCAGCACAGTAGCGGACATGCAGGTGTTGGTCTGTGATATGCAGTTTCAGATTATTGGGGACAGCAAAGACGGCATCACCAATCAGCGGGCGCTGAATAAGTTGACCGGTAATTCCATGCTGGTGGAGACCGTTCGCCTACGAAAAATGATGGTGATCGAAGACAGCAAGAAGGATTTTGCAGGATGCAAAAATTGTCCGGAGAAGAATGCGTGCGACGTTAACGCAATGATTTCCATTCCAATTATCGATGGAGAGGATATTTACGGCGCCATTGGTCTTTATGCCCATGGAAAAGAAGATGTAAAGAGACTGATGGAAAAGAACAAGGATTTTCTGGAGTTTATTCACAGAATGTCAGAACTTTTGGTGATGAAACTAAAAGAGACTTCTGAAACGAAGAAATTAAAAGAAACTGTCAAGCAGTTGAAAAATAACAGTTGCAATTTGCCTTTTGAAGACATTGTAGGAAGCAGTCCCGCGTTTCGGAAGGTAAAAGAAGAGGCGAGGCGTTTTGCACAGGGGAATTCAGGGATTCTGATCCAAGGAGAAAGTGGAACTGGCAAGGAGGTTTTTGCTAGAGCCATTCATACCGCCAGCAGAAATGCGGATGGTCCTTTTGTTGCCATTAACTGTGCGGCGCTACCGGAGAACTTAATCGAAAGCGAGCTGTTCGGCTATGAGGAGGGGGCATTTACCGGTGCGTTGAAGGGCGGAAAGCTGGGAAAGTTTGAGCTTGCCAATCACGGTACTTTGTTTCTCGATGAAATCGGTGAATTTCCAATCCATCTGCAGGCGAAACTTTTGCGAGCCCTTCAGGAGAAAAAAATTCAGCGAGTAGGCGGCAGCAAGGAGATAGAGGTGTCGGTACGGATTATCGCAGCCACCAATCAGGATTTAGAGGAGCTTTCGCGCAACGGACAGTTTCGGGAGGATTTGTATTATCGCCTCAGTGTCATCCCTATTACATTACCGCCGCTAAGACAGCGACGAAGTGATATTGGAGAATTGGCAGAGCATTTTCTCAGGATTTATGCAAAGGCGCTGCACAAAGATATTTTTGGCATAGACAAGGCGGCCATGGACAGGCTGTACGAGTATGCGTGGCCGGGCAACATCAGACAGCTGCAGAATGCCATCGAGTATGCAGTCAATATTTCTTCTGGTTCCTATATTACGGTTGAAGATTTGCCGCAAAGAATTTTGGGCAACGCCACGGAACCACCTTCTGAAAGCGGAATTTGTTTGAAACCGCTTAGAGATGTGGAAGATGAATATATTTTAGAGGCCATCAGAATTTATGGCGATACACTTTCAGGCAAGCTGAAAGCAGCGGAGGTGCTGGGCATCAGCAAAGCTACGTTGTATCGCAGATTAAAAGAACTTAATGTATAGAGAGGTAGAAAAAATGAAGCACAAGTTTATTGCAAAGCGGTACTGGAAAGACCAGAGTACCGCTATGGGACAGTCCGATGTAATGGCAAAGTCTTTCAATGACGTGATTAACCTGAGTTTGGGGGACCCGGATTTAATCACTCATGATATTATTATCGACAATGCCTTTGCAGATGCAAAAGCCGGACATACCAAGTACACGGACTTCAGAGGAGATCCGGAGCTTAGAACGGAAATCTGCAAGTACTACAAGGAAGAGTATCAGATGGATGTGGCTGATGAAGATGTTTTTGTCTGTGCATCTGCATGCCTGGGCATGTATCTGGCTCTGGAAGCCATCGTAGACGATGGAGATGAAGTTATTTTACAGGCGCCGTACTTTACCCCGTATCCACAGCAGGTGGAGCTGGCAAGAGGGATTCCTGTGGAACTGCCGACTTACGAAGAAGAAGATTTTCAGATTAACATTGAACGTCTGGAATCTCTGATTACAGAGCGTACAAAGGCGCTGGTCATCAACTCGCCGAGCAATCCGACCGGAAACTGCCTGACTGTAGAGACTATGGAAAAAATCGCAGAAATCGCTGTAAAGTATGATTTAATTGTAATTTCTGATGATATTTATACCTCGTTCAGTTACCAGAATCCGTTTGTGCCGTTTGCGACACTTCCGGGTATGAAAGAAAGAACGATTATTCTCAACTCCTTCTCCAAGAACTTCACCATGACAGGATGGAGAGTGGGCAACATCATTGCGCCGGATTACATCATCAAGGTGATTCAGCAGATTAACGAAAATGTGGTCTTTACTGCGCCGTCAGTATCTCAGCGTGCTGCAATCTATGCACTTCGCCACAGAGCGGAAATTCAGCCGCCGATGATTTCCGAATACAGGAAGAGAATGTTCTATGCAGCGGAGAGAATTAACCAGATTCCAAAGCTTTCTGTGATTTACCCGCCGAAGGGAAGTTTCTATCTGTTTATGAACATTAAGGAAAGTGGGCTGACCAGTGCTGAGGCGGCGGAACTGATCCTAAAGGAGGCACATGTGCTGATGCTGCAGGGTGATGCCTTTGGAGCCTGCGGAGAAGGCTATGTGCGTATCGCTTGCACTGTCAATGTGGATACCCTGAAAGAGGCTTTTGACCGAATTGAAAAGATCGAGGCGTTTCAGTAAAAAAAGTGTGCATGACGGAGCTAAAGCTCCTATGCACACAATAAGAAATTGTGAGAGACGAAAAGCGTGCGTATAGAAATGTGCACGCTTTTGCCGTTTTATGTTTGAAAAGGAGAAACGGAATGGAATGGAAAGATGGAAAAAAACGGTGCAGGTGGGTGAATCCCAAGAATGAAATCTATCTGCGTTATCATGACGAAGAATGGGGTGTGCCGGTGCATGACGATCATCAGCTTTTCGAAATGCTGATTTTGGAAAGCTTTCAGGCGGGTTTGTCCTGGGAGTGCGTGCTCAATAAGAGAGAAGCCTTTCGAGCTGCTTTTGATGGGTTTGATCTTGCCAAAGTCTGTGATTATGACGAGGAAAAAATGGCAGCACTTCGCGAAAATCCAGGCATCATCCGCAACAAATTGAAAATTCGAGCGGCAGTAAATAATGCGCGGATTTTTCGCGAAATCCAAAAGGAATACGGAAGTTTTTCCAACTATCTCTGGCATTGGACCTGCGAAACTGTTTTGCACGAAACAGATGTGGTAAGTTCTCCACTTTCCGATCAAATCTCAAAGGATTTGCAAAAACGAGGAATGAAGTTTGTCGGAACGGTGATTATTTATTCGTACTTGCAGGCGGTTGGCGTCATTGATTCTCATGAAGAAGGCTGTTTCAAAGCGCGCGGCACAAAAGAATAAAAGGCTGCGTGTTCTGGTAAATCAAAGAAAAGGTGAGAGTGAAAGAAAACATGGCAAACCCATGAAAGGAGTCTTCGACGATAGTACTGACAAAATTCTGGATTTTGAAAGATTTTGTCAGTAAATCGTGTCGAAATCACATCGTATGCCCCTGAAATTCTGACAAAACTGACAATTTTTTTCGATTCTGTCTGTTTTGTCAGGATTTTTACATAAAACACCGACAAGACTGACAAAAATCTGAGAAATTGTCAGTTTTGTCAGCAGTGTAAAAGGGTATCGCTTTTTCACGCGTTTGCCGCGCGAAAGAAAAGGGTGCGGCTTGCAAAAATAGCGGCACCCGTGCTATACTAATACCAGTTTAAAAAGAAAAGAGAGGTACAACCTATGCAATGGATTGATCAAAGCTTGAGAGCATTTACAGAAGTGCTGGCGAGCAAAGCGCCTGTGCCGGGCGGCGGCGGCGCGTCGGCGCTGGTGGGCGCACTGGGAACAGCACTGGGAAGTATGGTCGGATCGCTGACCGTAGGCAAGAAAAAGTATGCAGCCGTAGAGGAAGATATCAAAGGTCTGATGAAACAGGCGGAAGTTCTGCAGGCAGAGCTGCTTGCCCTTGTGGAAAAGGACGCGGAGGTTTTCGCGCCCCTTGCGGCGGCTTATGGCATGCCGAAAGAAACGAAGGAAGAAAAGGCGGAGAAGGCGCGAGTCATGGAGCTTGTGCTGAAGGATGCATGTAGCGTACCTCTGGAAATTATGGAAAAGTGTTGCAAGGTCATCGATCTGCACAGGGAATTTGCGGAAAAGGGCAGCGTTCTTGCAGTCAGTGATGCCGGTGTCGGCGTAATTTTTGCCAAAGCAGCCCTGCAGGGCGCGTCACTGAACGTCTTTATTAATACAGGCTCGATGCAGGACAGAGCATACGCCGAAACGCTCAATGAGAAAGCTGAGAAGATGCTGATGGAATATACAGTAGCCGCCGATGAGGTGTACGCGAAAGTGTACAGTCAGCTAAAGAAATAGGGGGACAAGATGGAAAAATTACTAAAAGGAAAGCCAGTGGCGGACGCCATTGACGAAGGGTTGATTGCAAAGATGCCCGTATTTTATGAGAAAGGCGTGGTGCCGACCCTTGCAATCGTTCGTGTGGGGGAAAACGGCAGCGATATCGCCTATGAAAACGGCGCTGTGAAAAAGGCAAAGAAGATCGGCGTACAGACAGAAAAATTCATCTGTGATGGGAAGATAGAGGAAGCGGATCTCATTGCGGTCATAGAATCCATCAATCAGAATCCGGAAATTCATGGTGTGCTGCTGCTGCAGCCTTTGCCAAGGCACATCGACAGCGAGAAGGTACGAAATGCCATCGCGTCGGAAAAGGATATGGACTGCGTTTCGGATGGCGCGCTGGGCAGATTTTTTACTGGGGACAGCGCTTTCGCGCCGTGCACAGCGGAAAGTTGCATTGAAATTTTGAAACATTACGATGTAGATTTACGCGGAAAGCGGGCGGTGGTCATCGGCAGGAGCATGGTCATCGGAAAGCCCGTCAGTCTGATGCTTCTGAAGGAAAACGCGACGGTAACCGTCTGCCACACAAAGACCAGACCGGAGGATTTACGGAATCTTTGCAAAGAGGCGGATGTGATTGTAGCAGCCGCCGGCGCTGCAGGGACTTTGACAGATGAGATGATTAGTCCAGGTCAGGTGATTGTGGATGTGGGCATCAACTTTAATGAGGAAGGAAAAATGATCGGCGATGTGTCGGTCTGTGAGGACGCCCAGGTGTGGCTGACCCCGGTACCGGGCGGTGTGGGCAGTGTGACAACCAGTCTTTTGATGAAACATGTCGTGGAAGCGGCAGAACAAAGCATGCTTTAGTTCTGCAGGAGGAACCTTTGTGCAATGAGTGGATTGATTGATAAACTGAACCAGATTATGCAAATCGACAATACCAAATATGATGGTGTACTGATTGTAAATAAACATGGCATTGTGGAGTACAGCACGTGGTTTGGCAGAATGTCTAATGCAGTCATTCCGGACTGGACCAGATCGATTGTCGGAGAGCATCTGACGAATTTTTATGAGGATCTGTCAGAGGAAAACAGTACCGTTTTCCAGACGCTGAGGACAGGAAAGATGTCCATCGATGAACCCCAGAAGCTGACCTGGAAAAATTATCAGATGGTACTGCGCGGCATCACGTATCCCATTGTGGAGAACGGGGTGATTTTGGGCGCGGCCAATGTTGCGCAGCTTCTTTATCTGCAGAATTTGAAGACCTCAGAATATCTGAAACAGAAGCTTTATGTCACAGATGATATTATCACGCAGAACAAGAAAATGCTGGAAATGAAAGCGATGATACTGGAGGCCAGCAACAGTGATTCGCCGGTGCTGATTTATGGCGAAACAGGAACAGGGAAAGAGCTGGTTGCGGAATCAATTCATGCAGAGGGAAAGCGGCGTACCGGAAATTTTATTACACAGAACTGTGCAGCAATTCCATCCCATCTTCTTGAAAGCATGTTTTTTGGTACAGAAAAGGGAGGCTTTACCGGTGCGGAATCCAGAGAGGGTCTTTTTGAAATGGCTAATGGAGGCACCCTCTTTCTGGATGAAATCAATTCGATGGATTTAGGGATGCAGGCGAAGCTTCTGAAGGCAATTGAAGAACAGAAAATACGCCGAATCGGCGGTAATCAGGATATTCATTTTGATGTACGTCTGATTTGCGCGACCAACGAACCCCTTGAAAAGCTGCTTTCCGAAAAGCGAATTCGGGAGGATTTGTACTATAGAATTTGTGTTTTACAGATCGAAATTCCACCGCTTCGAGAACGTGTCGACGACATTCTGCTTTTGACGGAACACTTCATTCGCTATTATAATGAACGCATGCAGCGAAATATCAAGGGGATCAGCCCTTTGACGGAGCAGGTCTTTGTAAAGTGGGACTGGCCCGGCAATGTGAGGGAACTTCGCAATATCATCGAAAGCGCATTTAATATAGAAAAGAAGGAATATATTAGCTTGGAAAGTGTGGACGCGCTGTTCCGAAGAACACAGCTTGTAAAGACGGTCAGCAGAGAAGAACGGAATGTATCACAGCGGGCAGATTTACTTTCTGAAGCAGCAGAGATAGAGCCGGGAATGCATGTTGATTTGGAACAGATGCTGGCAGCCTATGAGCGTCAGGTGATTCAGACTGTGATGGAGCAGGAAACCAAGTTAATTGATGTTGCCAGGAGGCTTTCCATCTCTCCGCAGAAGCTGCAGTACAGACTGAAGAAGCTGGGGATCACCAATAAAAAATTTTGAATAAATAAAAATATTTTTATAAATAAAGAATTTTTCATCGAAAAAAGTGCGGCTGCAATTTTAATCTAATACTGAAAACGCTTGAAATTCAGGCGTTTTTTTGTTGCCCTTTTTCAAATGAACGGATTGGCACGCCCTTTGCGATAGTATAGTGCAAAGACTGAAGGAGGGAGTGAAAGAATTTGAAAAGACCATTACCGGGCAAAGTGGACATCATCGACGTGACCCTGCGGGATGGATTTCAGCACGAGGAAATGTTCGTGCCCACAGAGGCGAAGCTCTGGATCGCAGAGCGGCTGATGGAAGCAGGATTTCGGCGCATTGAGGTCGGCACGTTCAGTCATATCAAATATGTACCCCAGTTTAAGGATATCCTGGAGGTATTGAAAGGACTTCCGAAAAGAGAGGACGTAGAGTACACCGTCCTTGTGCTCAACACGAAAGCCTGTGAGCGTGTAGCTGCAGCCCTTGAAGAAGGCGTTCAGATTGACCGCGTACTGTGCGGACAGCTAGCAACCAGCGAGGCGTATGCCCGCAAGAATATGAACAGAACCCATGAAGAACTTTTTAATGAAGCAGAAAAAAATATAAAATTTCTTCACAGTCTGGGCATCAAGAAGGTTTTCGGCAATATTGGAACGATTTTCGGATGTCCGATCCAGGGAGAAATACCAATCGAAAAGGCTTACGAATTTGTAGATCGGGCTTTTGACATTGGATTTGACGAGATTGAACATTCTGATCCTGACGGCATCGCAGATCCGGAAACCGTATACCGCTATTTTTCGCATGTCCTACAGAAGTATCCAGATGCATCGATGCATTCCTTCCATGTCCATGATATACGCGGCATGGGGATGGCATCTTACTGTGCAGCGATGGAGGCAGGTGTCAGAACCTTTGACTGCAGCCTGGGCGGCATTGGCGGACAAGTTGCGAATATTGTCGACAGCGTACCTGTCAAGGGGATCGGCGCATATTACTTTGATACGGAGAGAACCGGGCTGGTGGAAACCTGCGACTTTGTCTCCATGGTAAATGCCATGGGGATTGATACCGGAATCGATGAGAAAAAATGCGGCGTTATTACGCAGATGATGGAACGAATTTTAGGACGCACGCTGCATTCCTTTACAGCAGCAATCAAATAACAGAGGAGATGATAAGATGAAAACAAGTAGCTATTCCGGCTTTTTCAAGCTGGATACAGAGGCAAGAATGCGGGAGGTTGCCGAATTCGCGGGACTTTCTATCGCAGAACAGGAAGTTCTCAGAAGCGCGGATTCTTTGGACATGGACAAGGCGGATCACATGGTAGAAAATGTAATCGGCAGATTCGCGCTGCCGATGGGTGTTGCCATTAACTTTATCATAAACGGTAAAGACGTGGTAATTCCCATGGTGACAGAAGAACCGTCTGTCATTGCGGCATGCAGCAATGCGGCAAAGATGGCAAGAGCGGCAGGCGGCTTTACAGCAAGTACCTCCGGCAATATCATGATTGCGCAGATTCAGATGCTGCGCGTACCTGTGCCTTTTGCAGCAAAGAGTATGATTTTAGAGAAAAAAGAGGAAATTTTGCGAATCTGTAACGAAAAAGATCCAGTTTTGGTCAGCTTTGGCGGAGGCGCAAAAGATGTGGAGGTCAGAATCATAGATTCGGCGGAAGGTCCTATGGTGATTGTGCATCTTCTGGTGGATACCCTGGACGCCATGGGCGCAAATGCGGTAAACACCATGGCAGAAACAGTTTCTCCTTACATAGAGGAATTGACCGGCGGCATTGCGGAGCTGCGGATTTTGTCCAATCTGGCGGACAGGCGTGTGGTGCGGGCAAGAGCAACCTGGAAAAAGGAAGCAGTCGGCGGCGTCGAGGTGGTGGAAAAAATTCTCAGCGCTTATGCCTTTGCGGCGGCAGACCCTTATCGGGCAGCAACTCACAACAAAGGGATTATGAACGGAATTATTCCGGTGGTGCTGGCAACGGGAAATGATACCAGAGCCATTGAGTCCGGCGCCCATGCTTATGCGGCAAGAAACGGAAGATATACATCGCTGACCACATGGGAAAAGAATGCGGAGGGAGATTTAGTTGGCTGTATTGAAATGCCTATGGCGGTCGGACTTGTCGGCGGTGCTACCAAAATCCATCCGTCGGCACAAACAGCCGTGAAAATTTTAGATGTAAAAACTGCTGCAGAACTGGGACAGATCATCGCATCTGCCGGTCTTGCAAATAATCTGGCGGCGATGAAAGCGCTTGCGACAGAGGGCATCCAGCGGGGGCATATGTCTCTGCATGCGAGAAATTTGGCCAGCACTGTAGGTGCAAAGGGTGAAACGCTGGAGAAAATCGTGAAACAGATGGTGGCAGAGAAAAACGTACGCATGGAATATGCGGCAGAACTTTTCGAACAGTATAAAAAGCAAGGAGATGAAGGCTGAATTGAAACAGAAAGTATTTATCAATGGTAAGATATTCACCTCAAATCCAAAGAGGCCGTATGCGGACTGCTTTGCAGTAAAGGACGGAAGAATTACTTTTATTGGAGACAGCAGCGATTTGCCGGAATATGACTGTGAAATTGTGGATTTGAAAGGAAAGCGCGTCATTCCCGGCTTTGTGGATACCCATATGCATCCGGTCATTTTGGCAGACTGCGCGGCGAAGATATCCTGCCTGCCGCCGGTGGTTCACTCCATCAAAGAACTGCAGGAGGAAATTTGCCTCGCAGCGTTAAAGAAAGAACCAGGAGAATGGATTTGCGGCTGGGGCTATGATGAAGAAAAGTTTGCGGAACATCGCGCGCCAAACCGGTATGATCTGGACAAGGCGTCAGCGGATTATCCCATCGAACTGCTTCGTTCCTGCTCTCATATTCGGAGTGTCAACAGTAAAGCGCTGGAACTTGCAGGGATTACGAAGGATACCCCTGATCCGCCAGGCGGAGAAATTGAACGGGATGCGGAAGGCGTGCCGACGGGGATTCTCAAAGAAAATGCCCGCCATCTGGTCGGCGCGGTTTTGCCGGACAAATCCAGAGAGGCCATCGTGGACGGTCTTGTGGATCTGGGAAAGCTGCTGCTTTCTCAGGGGATTGTAGCGGTGACGGATATGGGAAACCTGGATGCAGTGGATTATTTCGATTATTATCAGGAAGCGGCAGAGAAAGGATTCCGGCAGGATGTAGGCATGTACTATATTTGGGATTTGATTCGTAAAAATCCTGATTTCCGGTGGGACGCTGAGAAAGCAGACAAATCCAGGCAGATTCACAGAAATGGAATTAAGCTGATTGCAGACGGCAGTATCGGCGGCAGAACGGCATGGATGGACAGACCCTATTTGGGTTCCTGTGACGAATGTGGCATTTCTGTGTGCAGCGACGAGGAAATCGAAAGCGCCATGAAATTTTGTCAGAAGCATCAGTGCCAGCTGGCTGTGCACACTATGGGAAAACGGGCAATCGACCGGATTGTGGATCTTGCGTATCAGACCGGATCGTGGCTTTGTGATATGCCGTCTGTTCGCATGGAACATATTACAGAACCGTCTCAGACTGCCATTGAAAAGGCGGCAGCAGGAAAAATTGCTTTTGCAACGCAGATGATTTTCCTGTATGCTGAAATTGAGAGTTATCGAAACAATTTGGGTATGGACTGGATTAAGGAGACCTATCCCATTTCTCATATGCTGGACTGTGGCGTGAAAGTGGCGCTGTCAACGGACGCGCCGGCAACCTCCTGGGCGCATCCGTCCGATCCGTTTCCGAATCTCAAGTGCGCGGTATCAAGAACGGCGTACGATGGAACGGACTGCGGTGAGAAAGGCAGCATCGATATAGAAACAGCCATCAGACTCTATACGAAAGAGGGCGCTGAGATTGCGGGGTTTTCTGATATCGGTCAGCTGGCAGAAGGCTTCCGGGCAAATTTTGCGGTATTGTCAGAGGATATTCTGCATGTACCGCCAGAACGTTTTCCTGAAATTCAGGTGATGCAAACCTATATGGACGGCGAATGTGTGTATGACAGGACAAAGGATCAATAAAGCACAGATCCGATTTTTATCCTTACAGAATATCTTTTCCAAATATATTGTAGTAGAAAGGAAAAAACGATGCAAGCTATTATGAATTTTTGTATTGCGTGCGCCAACTGGTTTTGGGGACTTCCCATTCTGATTTTAATCGTTGGCGGCGGATTATATATGAGCCTTCGATTAGGCTTTCCACAGATTACAAGGCTCCGCTACATCTGTTCCCAGACTTTTGGCAAGATGTTTGTGAAAGCAGAAGCCGGTAAAATATCTCCTTTTGCGGCAACATGCTCTGCGCTGGGATCTTCCATCGGCGCGTCCAATATCGTGGGCGTTCCGGTAGCCATTGCACTGGGCGGACCGGGGGCAATCTTCTGGATGTGGATTATCGCCATTGTCGGCTGCTGTACCAAATATGTTGAAATTGCTCTTTGTATGAAATACAGAACGAAAAACGAAAACGGCGAATGGGTCGGCGGTGCTTTCAGCTATGTCAAGGAACTGTTCGGTGGGAAAAAGGCAGGACGTGCTATTGCGATTTTCTGTGCGTTTTTTACCATGATTGCGGGAATTCCGTCGGTGGCTTCACAGACGCTGTCCGCCAGTGCACAGGTTGCGGTATTTGGCATTAATGGTACGGTATTCGGTATCATTGTTGCGGCGATTGTTGCGCTGATTGTCTTCGGCGGTATTAAGAGAATTGCCAGTGTTATGGAAAAGGCAGTGCCAATCATGGCAGCGATCTATTTGCTGGGCGTTATCATCATTTTAGTGTGCAACGCTGGTGAGATTCTTCCTTCCCTGGGCAGTATCTTTGTTTATGCGTTTACACCGCACGCCGCAGTTGGTGGCTTTGCCGGTTCTACCGTTGCGCTGGCGCTGCGCTGGGGTTCCGCAAGAGGTGTATATTCCAACGAAGCAGGCTTTGGTTCTGCACCGTCAGCCCATGCGGCAGCTGATGTTGACCATCCGATTCGGCAAGCGATGTGGGGTGTCTTTGAAGTAGGCGTAGATACGATTTTAGTCTGCACGGCAACGGCGCTTTCTGTATTGACAACCGGTGTATGGAAGCAGCCGGGTGTAGATGCCGGCGCGTTGGGGCAGGCGGCGTTCCATACAGTATTTGGCGCGGCAGGAGATTACTTTGTGGCAATCTGCGTACTGCTCTTTGTTATTACAACGATTACCGTAGTCATTTTCTACGATGAGAGACAGGCGGAGTTCCTGTTTAAAACGCCAAAGGCCGGCGTTGCATGGAGATTTATCGCCATTGCGACCATGATCATCGTAACCTTCGGTATGGAACTGACTGTAGTATACCAGCTTAACGATTTTGTCAATGCTTTGTTCATCATACCAAATATGATTGCGATTATCTGGCTTGTACCACAGGTTGTAAAACTGCAGGATGAATTCTTCCATACACCGGGTAAATATTATCTTGCTGATATGGAAGCAAAGAGAGCCAAGAAAGAAACGAAATAACGATTATAACACAAGTGAAATGAATTCTATAAAATAAAGACCTGTCTTGTTTTGGATCCATACCGGAAAGTCACTGAAAAGTCAGGCTTTCCGGTATGAGTTTATGGAGGAAAAAGAAAATGAAACCACTGGAAGGTGTAACGATACTGGATTTAACAAGAGTTGTTGCAGGACCTTATGCAACGATGATATTAGCCGATCTTGGCGCCAGAGTGATTAAGATTGAAAATCCCGGTGATCCGGACTATACACGGGATTTTGAGCCATATCTTGTAGATGGAGATAAGCGGCAGAGCGCTTTCTTCGCCCAGTATAACAGGAATAAAGAGGCAATCACGTTGAACTTGAAAGAGCCGCGGGCAAAGGATATTTTCCGGCAGATGGTTCAAAAAGCGGATATTGTTGTGGAAAATTATCGCGCCGGCGTAATGGATAAGCTGGGTGTTGGTTATGAAAATTTGAAAACGTACAATCCGAAGTTGGTTTATACAGCAATTTCGGGATTTGGACAGACGGGACCGTATTCGACATGGCCTGCATATGATAACAGCGGGCAGGCGCTCAGCGGGCTCTGGTCCATGAACGGTATGCCCGGTGAACCGACCAGAATCGGTACGATTATTGGAGATCTGGCGGCAACTTTTTTCGGCGCGATTGGAACTCTTTCTGCGTACATTCACGCGCAGAAAACGGGACAGGGGCAGCTGGTGGATGTGGCGCAGCTGGACGCCTCTCTGGCGCTGACAGAAAATGCCGTTTCCAATTATACGGTGGGAGGCCAGGTGCAGGTGCCTATTGGAAATGATCATCCCCTCTGCAGGCCTTATGGGAAATTCAGAGCAAAGGACGGCGAAGTCTTCTTCGGCGGCTATACAGATCGTTTTTGGAAGACGACCTGCGAGTTCTTTGGCGAACCGGAGCTTTTGCAGGATCCTGAAATTGATACCATGGCAAAGCGCTTTGACGAAGAAGTTTACAATAGGAGAATTTTGCCGAAAATCAATCAGTGGTTTTCTGCGTATACCTGTCAGGAGCTGCAGGACGCACTGGCGGAAAAATTGCCACTGACAGCCATTCATACGATAGATCAGGTGCTTTTAGATCCGCAGCTGAATCACAGGGACATGTTTATCGACTATGCTTACGGAAATGCTCACGGCAAGCTGTTCGGAACACCGGTTAAATTGAGTGAAACGCCGTGTGATACTTCGGGCCGCGCGCCGGAGATCGGAGAAGGCAACGCCCGAATTTATCAAGAGTTTTTGGGATATTCGGAAGAAGAAATCCGTGTGCTTTCAGAGGAAGGAGTTTTGTGATGACGCATATTTCTTATGAGGTGAAAGATGGGATTGCAGTGATTTGGTTTAACAGACCGGAAAAGCTGAATACCCTGACGCTGCAGATGTATCAGGACTTAGGAGAGGCTTTTGAAAAAGCGCAGAAGGATGACCATGTAGCAGTATGCATTTTGACAGGAACAGGAGAGAAGGCTTTCTGTGTCGGGGCGGATCTGACGGAATCCATTCCGTATTTGGGACAGGGACATTATATCGACGAGTGGGACGCAGCACATTTAAAGCACAGTGAGTTGTATAAACCGCTTATCTGTGCGGTCAACGGACTTTGCATGGGCGGCGGTTTTGAAATTATGCTGGCATCGGACATCAGGGTGGCATCCAGTCAGGCGGTATTTGCTCTGCCGGAAGTTTCGCTGGGAATCGTGCCTGCCGGCGGCACACTGGTAAGATTGGCAAGACAGATTCCCTATGTCAGAGCAATGGAACTGATTTTAAGCGGCGAGAGGATCGATGCGCAAAAGGCGTTAGACTATGGACTTTTAAATGCGGTGGTACCGCCTGAACAGGTGATGGAGAAAGCCATGGAGATGGCAAAGAAGCTCTGCGCCTGCAGTACAAGGGCAGTGCAGACGGCAAAGGAATCTGTGCTGAAGCTGAGAGAAATGCCGGCTGAACAGGCTTTTGAGACGGAGGCGCTGCTGGGGTATAAAGCCTTTACCAGTGAAGACGCAAAAGAAGGATTGGCAGCCTTCTATGAGAAACGGAAACCGGACTTTCCGTCGAAGAAGTGGTAAATAAATTGTGCTGATTTTGCTGGAATTTATTGTTTACAGTGGGAAAAGGAAGCTGATATAATAAATGTATTATCACAGAAGGAGATTGCATTTATGGATACCATTTTCTACAACGGAACAATTTATACGCAGGATCAGGCATATCCTGCATGCAGCGCTATAGCAGTGAAAAACGGCGTGATTGTAGCGCTGGGTAGTGACCAGGAGATGCTGGCGCTGGCAAGCAGCAGGACGGAGCGGATTGACCTTGCCGGAAGCTTCGTGGTGCCGGGATTTATCGACAGTCACCTGCATTTTATTTACGACGCCATGGTACGGCGAACTATCGATCTGTCAGAGACTAAGTCACTGTCAGAAGCGATGGAGCTTTGCCGCAGCAGGGTTTCTGAAATCAGCGAGAAGGGTGGATGGCTCCTGGCAGGAGGCTTCAACCAGGACGACTGGATAGAAAAAACCATGCCTACCAGGACGGATCTAGATGCGATTTCAGAAGAGGTGCCGGTGGTATTGCAGAGAGCTTGCCTGCATATTTCTGTTTGCAATACAAAAGCGCTGGCGCTTTCGGGACTTTTGGAAAGCTGTCCGGACGGTATCGTCAGAGAACAGATGCAAAACGCCATTTCTGAGGCGGAGCCGCTGCCGGATTTAGATGAACTGAAGGAACTGATTCAGGATGCGGCGCGCGCTGCCGCAAGAGCCGGTATTACGGAAGTGCATACCGATGATTTTACGGTGCTGCCGGGCACCTGCGGGAAACTGATTTTACAGGCGTATAGAGAACTTTCCGAAGCAGAAAAGCTGGATGTGCGGATTTATGAACAGTGCAATCTGGAAACCCTGCCGGAGCTGAAACAATTTCTTGCAGCAGGGCACAGAACCGGCGATGATTACGGTTTTTTCAGAATCGGACCGCTGAAGATTATTACAGACGGATCTCTCGGCGCCCATACGGCGGCTATGCTTGCGCCGTATTGCAACGCGCCGGAAACCTGTGGCGTGCTGAATTATACCGATGAGAAACTGCAGGAGATGATATCCTTGGCGCAGGAGTACGGAATGCAGATGGCGATTCATTGTATCGGCGACGGTGCGCTGGAACAGACGCTGAATGCGCTGCGCAGGGCGCATTATGAGAATCCAAAGGCGAATCTTCGCCACGGGATCGTCCATTGCCAGATTATGAGCGAAAAGCAGCAGGACTGGTTTCAGAAACTGAATCTGCTGGCATATATTCAGCCGATTTTTGTCCGCTATGATATGCATATCGTAGAAGACTGCGTAGGAGAGGAACTGGAGGCTACCAGCTATAACTGGCGAAGGTTTGCTGAGCTGGGCGTGCATCAGTGTGCAGGCTCCGACTGCCCGGTAGAAAAATTTGATATCCTGCCCAATCTGCAGTATGCGGTAACCCGTAAAGACCCGGTTTCCGGCAAGACCTGGTATCCCCAGTACGGGTTGACCTTAGAAGAAGCGCTGCAGGCGTTTACCTATGAAGGGGCGTATGCAGGATTCAGCGAAGGCGTGCGGGGTACGATTTCTGTCGGCAAATATGCGGATTTGACCGTGCTTGACAGAAATCTGTTTGAAATTCCCGCGGAGGAAATTTCCGAAGCAAAAGTTGTTCTAACTATGACAGGCGGGAAGGTAACTTATCGCGCTATATCATAAACAAAAAGAACGCCCTGTGGTTCATACATGCAGGGCGTTCTTTTTATTTATCGTATTTACGCTGTCAGCATCATTTCCAGCGAGTTGTCTGCAAAGAAGGTATTGGCATTGTAGAGGAATAGTACATCCGTGATGCCTTCTGATTTAATGATATCGTTGATATCATCAAAGAAATAGCGAGGATCGACGACGACGATTTCGCGGAAATTCTGTGCAAGGAACGGAATCATGCTGTTAGCGTAAGAATCCTTGACCAGCAGTAATTTTTTTTCGGAGGCAGTAGGGGTTTTGATGGTGTACATCGGATGGTTGCTGCCGCCGAATACGGTATAAGCGTCTTTGGTATCCAGATTGTCAAGCTGGTAAAACTCCGTTGTCTTCGTTTTGGTATCCGCATAGTAAATGACGGAATTATGGTAATCTTTGTCTTTATTTGGCAAGTAAATGGTTAGCGGGTCATTTTGACCGTTGGTGAAACCGCTTTTGGAAGCCAGGGTGCCGCGAAAATCGTTTTTTACGACATAGCGTTTATAGCTTACATTATCGGTCAGTTTCATAATGGAAACAGCTTCTTTATATGCGAGAAACGCACCGTCGGTGGTCCAGTGATGGTCGGTTCTATAGTAGAGCTGTGTATTTTGCTTTGCGTTTTTGGTTAAGATGGAACGCACATCAATAGGCTTGATGCCGCACTCTTCGACTCCTTTATAAAACTGATTAATGGATTGGTTTTGATCTGCAGTGATTACGGTTGCAGGCAATTTGTCGCACAGAATATTGGCGGCATTTGGCGCCAGCATAAAGTACATGTTCAGTTTTTTGTACTGGCGTTTGAACTGAGTCAGACTGGAGAGGGTGGATTTCATCCAGTGCTCTGAAGGTTCCGTGATAGATTCCATCAGGTAGTTATCTTTGCAGCGGTAGACGCCGCCTGATTCCAGCTTGCCGCAGGTCACGTCAGATGCTGTTTTGATTTTTATGAACGTATTTCTGGCAGGAAATTGGTCGTTGACATAGGATTCCAGTTTTTTTTCATAGCGACCTTCCACATAAGAAGAAAAGGTGAATGTCGGTTTATCCTGTAGTACTCTGTTTTCTTCTTCTGAAAAACTTTGATCACTGCTGAACAGATTGCAGAGGAAGACCCCCGCAAGAACAGCGATGAAACAAAGCCCTAATATTGTATCGGTTAATTTTTTGTTCATAATTGATAATCCTTTTTTTTGCAATTTATATTACCGTTTGGCAGTTTGCTCGTCCTCTTGGGACGGAACCATTATACGACTAAATCCTGCCAATCAAGCTTCGCCGTGGGCTTGCTTTCTTGGGGATTTAAAGCATAAGGTCCGTCAGACCAATCGAACTTCGCCATTGCTCGTCCTCTTGGGACGGAACCATTAGAACCTAAAATACAGAAACGGGTTATAGCTGCTGAATACTAGGTAAGCAGTGCACAGGGCAAGGAGTCCCAGTAATAGCAGGGTACTGAGCAGTCCATTTCGTTTGCGCAGGATTTCAAACTGCTTCATTGGTTCTGGGGTCGCAATGAGAATTCCAAGCAGCAGGAATACCCAGTTGGTGCGCAGCAGGTATAGCGTCATAGTATCTGCAAGGGGAACACCGCCTGCGCAGAAGAGCACTTGCAGATACTGCAGTGCGCCGGTTAAGGTTTCACTGCTGAAGAAGACCCAGCCGATGGCGACGATGAGCATCGTATAGATATGCTGGACAGAGGCGGGACATTTTTCTAAATGATTTCCCAGGAAATATTTCTCAAGAATCAGCAGGATGCCATAGTAAAGACCCCATGCAACGAAATTCCAGCTGGCGCCGTGCCAGAGTCCAGTCAATGACCATACAATCAGCAAGTTGAGAATATGCCGCTTTGTGGAAACACGATTGCCGCCCAGCGGGATATAGACATACTCTCTGAACCAGGTCGATAGGGACATATGCCATCTGCGCCAGAATTCGGTAACGGTTTTGGAAATATACGGGTAATTGAAGTTTTCTAAGAATTCAAATCCGAACATTTTGCCAAGACCGATTGCCATATCGGAATAGCCGCTGAAATCGAAGTAAATCTGCAGAGTATAACAGATGATGCCGATCCAATAGGTGAGTACAGAAACTTGCTGGTCGGGCAGTGCAGTCACAGCAGCGTGAATTGCCCCCAGATTATTGGCGAGAATGACTTTTTTGCCAAGTCCGATCAGAAAGCGGCGTGTACCTTCTCCAAATTTTTCCAATGTGAGGGTTCTTTCCTCGAGCTGTAGTGCGATGTCTTTGTATTTGACAATAGGACCTGCAATCAGCTGCGGGAAGAGGGCAAGATAGAGTGCAAAATGCAGCAGGTTTCGCTGTACGTGCACGTTGCCTCTGTATACATCGAAAATATAGGAAAGTGCCTGAAAGGTATAAAAAGAAATACCGATGGGCAGTGCTAGCGCTGTATATTTGATTTCAGTACCAAGCAGGTCGTTTATGGTGTCCATGAGGAAGCCGTAGTATTTAAAAAAGCACAGGATAAACAGATTGACGATAACTGTAAAAATCAGTGTGCTTTTTCCGGTTTTGTTATGAATCTGTTCACGCCTGATATCGATTGCCATAAGATAATTGAAGACAGCGCTGAACAGCATCAGGATCACATAAATCGGCTCTCCCCAGCTATAGAAGAAAATGCTGGCAATGAGCAGAACCGGATTTTTTAGTCTGCGGGGGACGATGGTGTAGATGAACAACGTCACCGGCAGAAAGTAAAATAAAAACAGGATACTACTGAACAGCATCGCAGAACACCTCCCCAAATTTTTCTGCATGTTGATCAGTGCAGTAAAATAAATAATTTCCTTTTGTGATAATCACGGCATCTGAAAGCAGCGCAACCTGCGCAGGACCGTATCCATCAAAGGTTGCGGTTTGCGATGCGATGCGTTTTTCGACGGCATCTTTGACCCCATCTAAATCAGATTTTTCATGGGCTTTTACAATCAGTACTTCATCGACGCTGAGCGCCTCTTTTCCTTTATAGTAGAGGTGAGAATCGTACTGTTCATAATCCAGACCAAAAAACTGCATCAGATTTCGGTTATCACACTTTGTCATGTGGGTCATATCGCATGCTGTGGTCAGTTGTGTTTCAATATCCTCCATGGGAATATCGTTTGCACCGGCGCTCTCATAGACACCGGCAAGAAATAAAATCAAAATTAGGACGAAAACTGCTTTTTTAATCATTATATGCCTGCCTTCAGAATCATATTGTTCATCCAGAGCGGGTAGTAATCGGCTGTGACATGGATACCGTCGCCGGCATAAAACTCAGGATGTTCTTCTATGATATAAGTATTGTCAATATAGGTTAATTTTAAATCCTTGCACATCTGTTTCAGAGCGTTGTTAAATTTCTTGTAATTGCCCAGGATTGGATTAGAGGCAATTGCGTTTTTGGTCGGCGGTGTAATCCCATTAACCAGAATGATTGTATTTGGAGAGATTTTTTTAAATTCCTGAATCAGAGTGGTATATTTCTCAATAAATGCATCCGCATTGCCGTTATAATTTCCCATGTCATTCATGCCGAAAGAGCAGAATGCAAATCCTGGATAAGTATTTGCGGCAGACGTGAATAGGTCGTCGCCGCTGATAATGGACGCGCCGATTTTACAGAAAACCTGCTCATTTCCTAGCCAGCCGTAGTCAGCAAGCCCCTCAGTGATAGAATCGCCGAGAATGGCGCTTGTGGAGAAGATTTTTCTATACTGGTCTTTGGAAAGTGTTTCCGTTACATCAAAAGTACCGTGGGCTTCTGTAATTTCCAGATTTTTAATCTGTGCCTCGATGGTCGTAACCTTGGAATAATCAAAGGTTGCAATGGTAGAGATATTTGTCCTGATTTTCTTTTCGCTGTATGCAGCGTTTTCGTTGCTTTTAAAATATTGCATAAAAAATAGGCTTACCAAAAGGAGTAAGACTATGATAAAAATCAAAAATTTTTTGCTATTTGTTTTCTTTTCTTTTGTCATGATGTGTAGTCCCCTTATTATTAGATGTATATATAATGATAGCAAAACCGGAGGGAAAATCAATAGGAATTTGTTGGATTTTTTCTTAATAATTCTTAAGCCTGGTGAAACGAAAAAAAAAGTCCCGCAGTGCGGGACTTGCACCAGGAGACTTTTTAGAAATAGATAGTTTCGAAAAGGGTGAACTAGAGCAGTTGCGCAATCAAATCCCCGGCTTCTTTTGTGCCGATAGAAGGACCGCCCGCCGCAATGTCCGGCGTTCTGTATCCTTTGGCTAAGAATTTTTTGACAGCGTTTTCAATGGTGTCTGATTCGGCAGTCAGTCCGAAGGTATAACGCAGCATCATGGCGGCAGAGAGAATCGTGGCAATCGGGTTTGCCAGATTCTGTCCTGCGATGTCAGGTGCAGAGCCGTGGACTGGTTCGTACATGCCGAAATTGCCTTCCGCCAGACTTGCCGACGGCAGCATACCGATGGAGCCGGTGATCTGGCTTGCCTCGTCGGAGAGAATATCGCCGAAGATGTTGCTGGTGACGATGACGTCAAACTGCTTCGGATTTCGCACGAGCTGCATAGCGGCATTGTCTACATAGAAATTTTCCAGTTCTACTTCCGGATATTCTTTTGCGACTTCACCTACAATCCGTCTCCAGAGGCGAGAGCTTTCTAGAACGTTGGCTTTGTCGACGCTGGTTACCTTTTTGTCCCGCTTCATCGCCATATCAAAAGCGACTTTCGCGATGCGGCGTACTTCTTCTTCTGCGTACTGTTCCACGTCGTAGGCGGCAGGACCCAGGTCAGTTTCTGCGATGGTACCTTTTTTGCCGAAGTAAATGCCGCCGGTCAACTCTCTAACTACAGCGATATCAAGACCGCCTGCTAAAAGTTCCGGTTTCAGCGGGGAAGCGTCAGCCAGTTCATCAAAGACCATGGCAGGGCGCAGGTTAGCGAAAAGTCCCAGGGCTTTGCGAAGTCCCAAAAGCGCCCGCTCCGGGCGTTCGTCACCCGGCAGGTGATCCCATTTAGGACCGCCTACAGCGCCCAGCAGGACGGCGTCAGATTTTTTGCAGATTTCAATGGTCTCCGGAGGCAGGCACTGACCCGCTTCGTCGATGGCGTTTCCGCCGGCAAGGACGTAAGTGTATTCAAAGGTGTGCCCGAACTTTTCTCCGATTTTATCTAATACTTTTATCGTCTCGGCGATGACTTCAGGTCCGATGCCGTCGCCTTTGACTACAGCAATTTTATAATTCATTGATCTTTCTCCTTGTTATTTGTTGGAATTGACATAATTAACCAGACCACCTGCGCCAATCATTTTCTGCAAAAATTCCGGGAATGGCTGTGACTGATACTCAGCGCCTTTGGTCCGGTTATAGATGACGCCGGTCTGAAAATCTACTTCCACGGCGTCGCCTTCCGCGATGTCTTTGGCGGCTTCTTCACATTCCAGAATTGGAAAGCCGATATTGATGGCGTTTCTATAGAAAATTCTTGCAAAACTCTCTGCGATTAAGCAGCTGACGCCCGCCGTTTTTAGTACCAGTGGGGCGTGCTCTCTGGAAGAACCGCAGCCGAAGTTTTTACCGGCGACCATGATGTCGCCAGGTTCCAGTCGTTCCACAAAGGTTGGATCGATGTCGACCATCGCGTGGGTTGCCAGTTCCTTTGCGTCAAAGGAATTTAAGTATCTTGCGGGAATGATGACGTCAGTGTCTACGTTATCACCATATTTCAAAACTTTGCCTTTTGCGTCCATTATTTTTCTCCTCCAATCTTTTCAGGATTTGCGATATAGCCTGCCAGAGCGCTGGCTGCAGCAACTTCTGGGGAAGCCAGGTAAATCAGGGATTCCACATCGCCCATACGACCCACAAAGTTTCTGTTGGATGTGGATACGCATTTTTCGCCTTTGCACATGACACCCATGTGACCGCCCATGCAGGCGCCGCAGCTAGGAGTGTTGAAGGCGCATCCTGCTTCTACGAAAATCTTGGCAAGACCTTCTTCCATACACTGCAGGAAGATTTTCTGAGTAGCAGGGATGACCATGACGCGGACTTCCGGGTGCACGGTTTTTCCTTTCAGAATTGCCGCCGCTTTTCGCATATCGCTCATGCGACCGTTGGTGCAGGAGCCGATGACAACCTGGTCAATCATGATTTTTTCACCGGCTTCGACTTCGTCGATGGTGTGGGCGTTGCCCGGCAGGTGCGGAAATGCTATGGTCGGTCTAATCTCAGCAAGGTCGATTTCGATGGTTTGTTCATAGATTGCGTCGTCATCTGCTGTGAAAATCTGGTAGTCTTTTCCCGGTGCGTGTTCTTCCATGTAAGCGATGGTCTGTTCGTCGACCGGGAAGATACCGTTTTTAGCGCCGGCTTCGATTGCCATGTTGCAGATGGTGAAACGATCGTCCATGGTTAAGTAGCAGGTGCCGTCGCCGACAAATTCCATGGATTGATATAGAGCGCCGTCTACGCCGATTTTTCCGATGATGTGTAGGATGATGTCTTTGCCTGTTACATAGCGGGATGGTTTATTTTTCAGTACGAATTTGATCGCGGTAGGCACTTTGAACCATGCCTGACCGGTCGCCATACCTCTTGCGATGTCGGTGGTGCCGACGCCGGTGCCGAATGCGCCTAGCGCGCCGTAGGTGCAGGTGTGAGAGTCAGCGCCAATAATACATTGACCGGCATAAACGATACCCTGTTCAGGCAGAATACCGTGTTCTACGCCGCATTTTCCCTGAACCATGTGGTGGGTGAGACCTTGTTCTCTGGAAAAGTCCTGAATATCTCTGGCGTTCTGTGCGGACTTGATATCTTTGTTCGGCGTGAAATGGTCTGGAACCAGTACGACTTTGTCCTTGTCGAAGACTTTATCCGCCATTTGCCGGAAGATCGGCAGCGCCATAGGACCGGTAATGTCGTTTGCCATTACCACGTCCAGATTACATTCGATCAGCTGACCGGCCGCGACAGTGTCGAGACCGGCATGGGCTGCTAAAATTTTCTGTGTCATTGTCATTCCCATTGTTCTGATTACCTCCTGTGGAATTGATGGGGTTGGGGTTTCGGATGTGAAGTGCAGGTTCTTGCTGCGTTGTGCAAAATGCCTTATATTTGCATGAAATGCACAACCTTTGAGCGCTTTGATTCGTTTGGGTTGTGCAGATAGCTCTGATTTTGCGGGATATGCACAACTTTTGAAACTTTGTAAGCCTTATAGTTGTGCAAAATGGCTTGTATTTGCATGAAATGCACAACTTTTGAGGGTTTTGATTCGTCTGGGTTGTGCAGATAGCTCTGATTTTGCGGGATATGCACAACTTTTGAAACTTTGTAAGCCTCATAGTTGTGCAAAATGGCTTGTATTTCGCAAATCTGCACAACTTCAAGAACTGTATCGTTAATTACATCGCTTGTTCATTACTTCACGAAATGAATTCGCTTGTTCATTCGGTTCAGTGCGCTGACCAGTGCATTGACGGAAGCGAGAATGATATCGGCATGGGTACCGACGCCCCAGTAGTAGTTGTCTTTTTCATCAGCGATGCAGACATAGGCAGCTGCTTTGGAATTGGAATCCGCGCTGATGGCATGTTCTGAATAGGTGATGAACTTATAGTCAAAGTGATATTCGGTCTTTCGAAGCGCATTGCTCACCGCGTCCAGACGACCGTTTCCTTCTGCTTCCAGATTGTAGCTTTGTCCGTCGATCACAGCACGCATTCTTACGCCGTACACTTCATTGTCATCCTTAGTAGAGGAGAAGTGGCTGAAGGATGCATCTGTAATGTCGATCGGCGAAAAGTCATTGATGTATTCTGCCTTGAACGCTTCAAAGATTTCTTCGGGTGAAAGTTCTTCGTGGCTTTTGTCGGAAATATCCTTCATCATGTAGCCGACTTCGCTCATCATATTCTTTGGAATTGCGTACCCGAAGTTATGTTCCAGAATATAGGCAACGCCGCCTTTGCCGGACTGGCTGTTGATTCTGATGACGTCGCCGTCGTAGGCTCTGCCTACATCATGGGGGTCAATTGGCAGATAAGGTACCGTCCATCTGTTTGGATCTGTTTCTTCTCTCCATTTCATGCCCTTGGAAATCGCATCCTGGTGAGAGCCGGAGAACGCCGCGAAGACCAGTTCGCCGCCGTAAGGCTGACGCGGATCAACGTGCATGCCGGTATATTCTTCGTACTTCTCTACAACTTCTGGCATATTGGAAAAGTCCAGACAAGGATCGATACCGTGGGTAAACATATTCATGGCAATGGTGATAATATCTACATTGCCGGTGCGTTCACCGTTTCCGAAGAGGGTACCCTCAATTCTGTCACCGCCTGCCAAAAGCCCCAGTTCAGCATCGGCAACGCCGGTGCCTCTGTCGTTGTGTGGGTGCAGGGAGATGAGAACGTTTTCTCTGTTATGTAAATGTTTGCTCATGTATTCAATCTGGTTCGCATAAACGTGCGGCATAGACATCTGCACAGTAGCTGGCAGGTTGATGATGACTTTATTATCCGCTGTCGGCTGCCAGATGTCGATGACTTCGTTGCAGATTCGTTCTGCGAACTCAATTTCCGTTCCTGTAAAACTTTCCGGAGAATACTCGAATTGGAATTTCGTCTCTGGGAATTTTGTCGCGTATTCATTCATCAGCACTGCACCATCTTTGGCAATTTGAATAATCTCTTCTTCGGAAGCCCGGAACACCTGCTGCCTTTGGGCAAAGGAAGTGGAGTTATATAAATGTACAATCGCTTTCTTTGCGCCGCGGAGGGCTTCAAAGGTTTTGTCGATGATGTGCTTTCTGGACTGAGTCAGCACCTGTACGGTCACGTCGTCGGGAATCAAATTCTTTTCAATCAGAGTACGGGTGAATTCATATTCAGTTTCGGACGCGGCAGGGAAGCCAATTTCGATTTCTTTAAAGCCGAGGGAAACCAAATACTGGAAAAAATCCAATTTTTCTTCCAGGCTCATGGGAACGACCAGCGCCTGGTTTCCATCGCGTAGGTCAACGCTGCACCACATCGGCGCTTTTTCGATGTGATCTTTTTTCGGCCATTCCATCTGAGAAATGTCCATCGGCGGCGTAAAGTAGCCGGGTCTGTACTTTTCAAAGTTTTTCATGTTGTAATACCTCCGTTTGTATATCAGTGTAGGAAAGTAGCTTAGCGGTTAGGGCATAAAAAATCGTCTCTTTTGACGATTGTTCCAAACCGCAAAAGAGACGAAAACTTGTTACATTGATGTAAGAACCTTGTTTCCGCGGTACCACTCTTTTTGACACGCTTTTTCTATATATAATGTAGAAAAGTGCGCGCCCACTCTTTGAACGCTGCTCGGGGGTGAGACACTATAAAAGGTTTACGGACTTTCACCAAACGCCGCTCTCTGCAAAACCAACATTATAGCTTATTCCCGTCTTGGCAGACGTAAATTTCAGCTATTTAATAATATAAAGGATAAAGTCATAATTGTCAACAGTAAAATTTGTGTTTTCACAAAATAATTGAAAATATTTTTTGTTGGATTACAACAAAAAATATTGAAAAAAAGTGTTGACATTTACATACTTGCGGCTATAATAATATAAGGGCGAAAGAATGCCCATAAGATTCTAAAGAAAAGGAGAGAGAGTATGAAATTGACAGGATCACAAGTGGTGATAGAAGTATTGCTCGATCATGGCGTTGATACTGTATTTGGATATCCAGGCGGCACTGCACTGAATATCTTTGATGAACTTTATAAGTATAGCGACAGGGTTAAGCATGTACTCACTGCCCACGAACAGGGTGCTTCCCATGCGGCTGATGGCTATGCCAGAGCCACAGGCAAAACTGGTGTAGTTTTTTCCACTAGCGGACCGGGGGCAACCAATCTGGTCACCGGCATAGCGACAGCATTTATGGACAGTATTCCAATGGTTGCCATTACAGCCAATGTTGCCGATTCCTTAATCGGAAGAGACGCATTCCAGGAAATCAGTATTACCGGTGTCACGCTTCCTATTACGAAGCACAATTTCTTCGTAAACAGGATAGAAGATCTTGAACCAGCACTTCGAGAAGCTTTCAAGATTGCAAACAGCGGGAGAAAGGGTCCTGTCCTCGTGGACATTACGAAGGACGTAACTGCTGCGAGCATTGAATATACAAATAAACCACCGCTTCAGCTGAAACCGGTGCCGCAGATGGACAAGGAAGACATTGATGCAATTGTTGCTATGGTTAATGAGGCAGAAAGACCGGTTGCATATATTGGCGGCGGTGTAGTTGCTTCAGGCGCAGAGAAGGAAGTAGTTGAATTTTTGGAGAAAGCAGATATTCCTGCGACATACACCTTGATGGCGGCTGGTGTAATCGGCTACGACCATGAGCTGAATCTTGGTCTTGTAGGTATGCACGGAACCGCAGCAGCAAACAGAGCAATCGACCAGGCTGATTTGGTTATTACACTGGGAGCAAGATTCTCTGACCGTGTAGCTTTGACACCAGAGAAATTCGGCCGCAGAGCAAAGATTGTACAGGTTGACATCGACCGCAGTGAAATCAACAAGAACGTTATGATTGATAAGTGCTGTGTCGGCGATGTAAAGGAATTTTTGATTCGCGCACTGCCTGAAGTAAAGGCACAGAAACATGAGTCCTGGCACCAGGAGGTTCTCACTTGGAGAAATACCGCAAAAGTGGTCAGATCCGGCGAATGCGAGCTGCACCCGAAAGATATTATCGATACTCTCTGCGATATGACCGATGAAAACACCATTTATGTAACTGACGTAGGTCAGCATCAGATGTGGTCAGCGCAGTATATCAGACATAATAAGGCGAAGAAGTTCCTAACAAGCGGCGGACTGGGCACCATGGGCTTTGGCTATGGCGCAGCAATCGGTGCAAAGCTGGCTTGTCCTAATGACAGAGTGATACATATTACAGGCGACGGTTCTTTCCATATGAACCTGAATGAGGCATGTACTGCAGTAAGTCAGAACTTGCCAATTATCACCATAATCATGAACAACAAGGTGCTGGGTATGGTTTACCAGTGGCAGACTCTATTCTATGATAAGCGTTATTCCAACACCACACCGGAAAGGAAGACCGACTTTGTAAAACTGGCAGAAGCCTTTGGCGCAAAGGGATTCCGTGCGGATTCTGTAGAAGAACTGAAGGCCGCAATGGAGCAGGCTCTGAAGGAAGAAGGCCCGGTTTGGATTGACTGCACCATTTCCAGAGAGGAAAGAGTGCTTCCGATGATTCCAAACGGTAAAACCGTTGAAGATATGATTATTGACTAGGGAGGGAACGCAATGCATAAACCATTAAAGAGAGAAATCGTCAGCGTTCTTGTCCTGAATCAGGCAAACGTATTGACGAAAGTTGTCAGCCTTTTCGGCAGAAGAGGATTTAATATTGATTCTTTGACAGTGTCTGCAACCAATGATCCGACCCTGTCCAGAATTACCATCGTATTCAGTGCGACTGAACAGTCTATGCAGCAGATTATCACCCAGACTGAAAAGCTGGAGGTAGTAAAAGAAATCTATATTTTAGATCAGGAATACAGCCTTTATAGAGAACTGCTGCTGCTGAAAGTTGAAGCAGCACCGGCACAGCGTGCTGGAATCAAGGAAATCGTAGATATTTACAGAGGCAAGATTGTAGATCTTTCCAGAGACAGTATGATTATCGAGTTGACCGGAACACCGGAGAAAATCGACGGGTTTATGAAGGTTATTGCTGAATACAATGTGCTGGAAGTCTGCAGAACTGGTATTACCGGCATTGAAGGCAATACCGCAAAAAAAGATAATTAATTTTAAAGGAGATAGATAAAAATGATTACGAAGTATTATGACCAGGATTGTAACTTAGGTTTGTTAGACGGCAAAACTGTTGCCATTATCGGATTCGGAAGCCAAGGCCATGCACATGCAATGAACCTTGCCGAAAGCGGTGTGAACGTAGTAGTAGGTTTGAGACCGGGTTCCGCTCATGCTGCAAAGGCTGAAGCTGCTGGAATCAAAGTTTTGGGCATCGAAGAAGCTGCAGAAGCAGGCGATATCGTTATGATGCTGACACCGGACGAATTGCAGGCAAAGATTTATAAGGAACAGGTTGAAAAGCACATGAAGGAAGGCAATGTACTCGCATTTGCTCACGGCTTTAATATTCATTTTAACCAGATTGTTCCTGCTAAGGACATCGATGTTATCATGATTGCGCCAAAAGGACCTGGACACACTGTAAGAAGTCAGTATGTAGAAGGCAAGGGCGTTCCTTCTCTGATTGCTGTTTATCAGGATGCTTCCGGCAAAGCGAAAGATTATGCGCTGGCTTATGCAAGCGGTATCGGTGCTGGCAGAGCAGGTATTTTGGAAACTACATTTAAAGAAGAAACTGAAACTGACCTCTTCGGTGAACAGGCAGTTCTGTGCGGCGGTGTAACTGAGCTGATGAAGGCTGGCTTTGACACTTTGGTAGAAGCAGGATATGAACCGGAAATGGCTTACTTTGAATGTATCCACGAAATGAAGCTGATCGTTGACCTGATTAACGAAGGTGGTTTCGATAAGATGAGATATTCCATCTCCAACACTGCTGAATACGGTGATTACAGAACCGGCAGAAGACTGATTACAGACGAAACCAGAAAAGAAATGAAAAACGTTCTCAGAGAAATTCAGGACGGTACTTTCGCAAGTGAATTTATTCAGGAATTCAACGCTGGTGGAAAAGCGAGATTCCTTGCAACCAGAAAGATGGAGGCTTCCCACCTGCTGTGCAAGGTTGGCGCTGAACTCCGTGCTATGATGAGCTGGTTAAAGAAATAAAGAAAGGTTACAGTTATTATGTCAAGAAGAAGTGATAACGTAACCAAAGGCGTAGAAAAGGCTCCGATGCGAAGCCTTTTTTATGCTATGGGTTACACGAAAGAAGAACTGGAACGTCCGCTGATCGGTGTGGTTTCTGCACACAGTGAGATAGTTCCCGGACATATGCATTTAGATAAAGTGACCGAAGCAGTAAAAGCTGGTGTCAGAATGGCAGGTGGCACACCGATTATGGTGCCTGCTATCGGTGTTTGTGATGGTATTGCTATGGGGCATATCGGTATGAAATATTCTCTGGCAAGCCGGGAACTGATTGCAGACAGCGTAGAAACTATGGCAAATGCGCATCAGTTTGATGGTCTGGTTTTGGTTCCGAACTGCGACAAAATCGTACCAGGCATGCTGATGGGCGCACTGCGTCTGAACATTCCAACTGTGGTTTGCTCCGGAGGTCCTATGATGAGCGGACTTGTAGGCGGTGTAGAGACATCTCTTTCCAAGATGTTTGAGGCAGTCGGCGCTCGCAAGGCGGATATCATCGATGATGAAGGGCTGCTGGAATTTGAACAGAATACCTGTCCGGGCTGCGGTTCCTGCTCCGGTATGTATACGGCAAACAGCATGAACTGTCTATGCGAAGCGCTGGGCATCGCACTGCCGGGCAACGGCACAGTTCCGGCTGTACACAGCGGCAGAATGATGATTGCAAAGCACGCAGGCATGGCAATCATGAACCTGGTTGAAAAAGATATTAAGGCCAGAGATATTGTAAACGAAAAGGCAATCAGAAACGCTCTTGCCTGCGATATGGCGCTGGGCTGTTCTTCAAACAGCGTATTGCACCTTTTGGCAATTGCTCACGAAGCAGGGGTAGAGCTGAATCTGGAGTTGTTCAACGAAATGAGTGCAAAGACACCGAATCTGTGTCATCTGGCGCCTGCTGGCGGCACACATATGCACGACCTGAACAACGCAGGCGGTGTGCAGGGGGTTCTTGCTGAACTTTCCAAAAAAGGCCTCATCGATACGACTCTTTTGACCGCAAACGGAAAAACTGTAGGCGAAAATATTGAAGGAAAGGGTTCGCTGGATTCGGGCGCAATGCGTCCTTCTGACAATCCGTACAGCGAAACAGGCGGACTTGCTATTCTTTGGGGCAACATCGCAAAGGACGGCTGTGTTGTTAAGAAAAGTGCAGTCGCACCGGAAATGCTGACCCACAGTGGTCCGGCAAGAGTTTTTGACTGTGAAGAAGACGCGATTGATGCAATTTACAACGGAAAGATTGTAGACGGCGACGTAGTCGTAATCCGCTATGAGGGTCCAAAGGGCGGTCCGGGCATGAGAGAAATGCTCAATCCGACCAGTGCCCTTGCAGGCATGAAGCTGGATAAAACCGTAGCACTGATTACAGACGGCAGATTCAGTGGTGCAAGCCGTGGCGCTTCTATCGGTCACGTTTGTCCGGAAGCTGCCAGCGGTGGCGAAATTGGACTGCTGCAGGAAGGTGATATCATCGAAATCGATATTCCAAACTCCAGTGTCAATGCAAAGGTTTCCGATGAAGAATTTGCAAAACGGCGTGAAACTTATGTGCCGCGCGAGCCGAACGTAAAGAGCGGCTGGCTTTACAGATATTCCAAGATGGTTGCACCGTCCAACAAGGGTGCAGTCATGCTGGAAGACTAACCTGATTGATAATAACGGGGTTGTTGCAGAAGCAATGACCCTGTTGTGATTGTCCGGGGCAACAAGGTTTCTGGACACCCATCCCAAAGTTTTACTTTATGGAAAGGTGGGATTGGTATCTGTGGTATGGAACACGGGAAGGCATGAACGCTTTTTTCTATTTTATATTGACAAATTTCGTTAATTTACGAGATTTTGTCAATAAACAGGCTGAATTCTTACCTAGGATGGCTTAAATATTGCCAATGTTGACAAAAAAACGAGAATCTGTCAATTTAGTCAATGTTTCACCGTAAAAACATTGACAGGATTGACACTTTTTTTGATTTCTGTCAATATTGGCAATAAAGTGGCTGCTTTACATATGAATTCGAGCAGAAATCACGATGACCATTTTTCACAGGCTTGCCGTGACGGAATACAGTTTTTCCTTGCAGTGCATACACACAAGGAGTATAATAATTCCTAGAGATTTTTTGGAAAGGAAAACAGAAGATGTTAACATTAGATAAATTTGAGCAGGCGACGGAGGTCGTAAAGAAAGTTGCGGTAGCGACTAATTTGCTTTACAGTGACTATTTCAGTGAACAGACCGGAAATAAAGTCTATTTGAAGCCGGAAAATATGCAGGTGACCGGTGCATACAAAATTCGAGGCGCGTATTATAAAATTAGTACATTAACAGACGAAGAACGTGCAAAGGGGTTGATTACAGCTTCTGCTGGCAATCATGCCCAGGGGGTTGCTTATGCGGCAAAGGCTTATGGCTGTAAAGCGGTTATCGTTATGCCGACTACTACGCCTTTGATGAAAGTGAACCGTACAAAGAGCTATGGTGCGGAAGTGGTTCTCTACGGTGATGTTTATGACGAGGCTGCAGCCCATGCAAAGCAGCTGGCGGAGGAGAAAGGATATACTTTTATTCATCCCTTTGATGATCCAGCAGTAGCAACAGGTCAAGGAACCATCGCTATGGAAATCATTAAAGAATTGCCTATAGTGGATTATATCCTGGTTCCTGTTGGCGGCGGCGGTCTTGCGACTGGCGTATCAACGCTGGCTAAAATGCTGAATCCAAAGATTAAAGTTATTGCCGTTGAACCGGCAGGTGCAAACTGCCTGCAGGCTTCGCTGAAAGCTGGTGAGCCAGTAACTCTGCCTACAATCAGTACAATTGCTGACGGTACAGCTGTGAAAACGCCGGGTGTCAGTATTTTTCCTTACCTTAAAGAAAACATCGATGATATCATTACAGTAGAGGACGATGAATTGGTGGTAGCTTTCCTAGATATGGTAGAAAATCACAAGATGGTTGTAGAAAACTCCGGACTTTTGACGGTGGCTGCACTGAAGCACCTGAAGGTAAAAGGAAAGAAAATTGTTTCCATTCTCAGCGGTGGCAATATGGACATTATAACCATGTCTTCGGTAGTACAGCACGGACTGATTCATAGAGAGCGAATCTTTTCCGTATCTACGCTTTTGCCGGACAAGCCAGGTGAGCTCGTTAATGTAGCAAGTATTATCGCCAAAGAGCAGGGCAATGTTATCAGACTGGATCATAATCAGTTTGTCAGCACCAATAGAAATGCGGCAGTGGAACTGAAAATTACCATTGAGGCATTTGGTTCTGACCATAAGAAAAACATCATTGAAGCGCTGGCTGCTGGCGGATATAATCCAAAAGTCATTAGCGTAATGATGTAAAAACGTGAAAAAGAAGGATTGCGCATTTGTTTCAAAAGCAAGTGCGCAGTTTTTTTATGAATAAAACTTGTAGGCAGATTGAAAATTACCATTGATTTCCCCATACAACAGCAGTATAGTGAAAATTATAACAGGAAGGAGATGGTAATATATTGTATAATAGTAAATTATATGCAGAAAAAGAACTAGAATATCAAAGGGAGCTCGCAAAGCGTTATCGGAAAGAGTTGAAGCGCTTACCGGAAGGAAAACTTTCGGTTAATACTGTAAAAGGAAAGCCTTACTATTTTCACCTGTCAAATGGAGAGCGGAAGTATTTGGGCAGTGGAGAAAATGAAGTAGTAAAAGATTTACAGAAACGATACTATTTAGAAGAAGCACTGAAGAGAATTGATTCAAATCAGAAGCTTCTTCAGAAAATAGGACAGGAGTACATATCGATAAACTTAGAAGAGATGATGACACAGTCACCGAAAGCTTATAGAGAAATGCCAATCGATTATTTTAATTTAAGCAAACAAAATTCTTCTAGCTGGGGTAGTAGTAAATATGAAAGAAGTCAGAAATACTCAGAACATTTGGTTCATCAGACTTTAAAAGGTGATTTTGTCAGATCAAAATCTGAAGCCATTATTTCAAATATTTTCTTTACAAAGAAAATCGAATATAGGTATGAAGAAGTCATAAAAATTAATGGAAAAATAATTGTTCCTGACTTTAGGATTTTAGTAAAAAGTGAAAATCGTATTAAGCTTCTTGAGCATTTTGGAATGATAGGAAACGCTGAATATATGGAAGATGTCATGTGGAAAGTTAAGTTTTACTTAGAGAACGGATTCAAGCCGTGGGAAGATATTATTTTTACTTTTGAAGATATATACGGGAATATTAATACGCAGCTCATAGACAAGATTATTGAAGAGTTTTGCAGGTAAAGAGATATGTAGAGATGATACACAACTTTTGTGAGTTTAATCAGAGAAGAGTTTTGTAGACAGTTAATAATACACTAAATTAGCACAACTTTTTAGCCCGGAAATAATCTTTACATAGTAAATTCGTGCAGCTGTTGTGTAAAATAGTGAGGTCTATTAACCTATGCACAACTCTTAAAGATGTAAGCGAAATAAAGTTGTGCATATTGGCTAAAAAAGAACAGTCTGCACAACATTGTTCATAGAAATAGAAAAAAGTTGTGTAAATGTTTGTATAAACAGATACATTTACACAACTTTCGATGATTGCAATAATGGGAAGAGCTATTCCCTAAACTGATACTGATAAAGTTCTGCATACATGCCGCCAGCAGCTACCAGCTCGTCGTGACTGCCGCGCTCAGTAATACCGTTAGCTGTGAGAACGATGATTTCATCTGCACTTTTTATGGTAGACAGGCGGTGGGCGACGATGACAGAGGTTCTGCCGCGGCCGAGTTCTTCCAGAGACTTTTGAATCAGCATTTCTGTAGCGTTATCCAGGGCGGAAGTCGCTTCATCAAGAATCAGAATCGGTGGATTTTTCAGGAATACGCGGGCGATGGAAATTCTCTGCTTTTGACCGCCGGATAGTTTGATGCCACGCTCGCCAACCTGGGTATCATAGCCATCTTCCATGGTTAGGATGTAGTCGTGAATGTTGGCTTTTTTTGCAGCTTCGATGATTTCTTCATCGGTGGCATCTAAGTTGCCGTAGGCGATATTTTCACGTATCGTACCGTTGAACAGGAAGACGTCTTGTGCAACCATACCGATATTTTTTCTAAGATCGTAACGGGAAATTTTTGTGATATCAATGCCGTCTATAGTGATTCGACCTGAATCTACATCGTAAAATCTTGGAATCAGATGGCACATGGTAGTTTTACCGCTGCCGGATGGACCAACCAGGGCAAGGGTGCGTCCTTTTTTGATATCCATGGTGAGATTTTTGATAACAGGCGGTGCTTCGCCTTCCTTGTCGCTGTTTTCGTAGCTAAAGGTAACGTTTTCGAAACAGATATTACCGTCCAGATGGTCAGGGTGAAGTAAATCTGTGCTGTCACTTTCTTCTTCATCAATCGCCATGATTTCACAAAACCTGCGGAAGCCCGTCATTCCTTCCTGTAGTTGTTCATAGAAAGAAACCAGTTTATTGACAGGATTCAGGAACATAGAAATGTAAAGCAGGAATGCGGCAAACTCGCCGGCATTGATTTTTCCATAGAAGAAAAAGAGTCCGCCTGAGGAAAGCACCACTAGATAAAGAAGGTCCATAAACAGTGTCATGCCAGAGTGGAAAATGCCCATAGCTTTGTAAGCGCCGGAACGGGAGCGTTTAAGATTTTCGTTGGCGACATTGAATTTCTGATTTTCATGTTCGTCTGCAGTGTAAGCTTTGGAAACACGGATGCCAGCGATGGCGGTTTCCACATTAGCGTTGATTTCTGCAGTTTTAACGCGGGTTTCGCTGAAAGCCTTATTCATCATGGTTCTGGTTTTAAAGGCGAAGAAAATCATAAATGGCAGCACTGCAAAGGTAATCAGTGTCAGCGGCAAACTAATCTGTGCCAGCATGATAAAAGCGCCGATTAAGATAATCAGCGATAGAAATAGGTTCTCCGGACCGTGGTGGGCAAGTTCAGATACCTCGAATAAGTCGTTAATCATCCGGCTCATGATGACGCCAGTTTTGTTTTCATCGAAGAATGAGAATGGAAGCTTTTGCAGGTGACGAAACAGTTCACGGCGCATATCTCCTTGAATTCTGACGCCGACGATATGACCCCAGTACTGAATGATGTAGTTGAGAAATGCTTTCAGCACGTAAATGCAGAGCAGAACAATCGCCCAAACGACGAAGAGGTGGATGTTCTGATTTGGCACATAGTCGTTGATAATATTCTTGGCGATGACTGGGTAAAACAGGTCGCAGCACGCCACGATAAAAGCACATACCATGTCCAATGTGAACAGACGTAAATGCGGTTTATAGTATTTTGCAAACTTTCTAATCATGTATTTCCTCCAAATGCTTCTGGTATATTAAAGTCACTGATAGTATGATACCACTATTTGTAATAATTTCGCAAGATTTTACTCACAAAATGCACACATAATTTTATCGTTTTCTACAAAGTCAGACTGTATAATGAAAATGCAAAAGGGAATTAGAATTAGAAATTTTATCAGGAGGAGAACATGGTAAACAAGAGAAAACATAAGAAACGACAGGATAGTAAGAGGGATAAGCCCCTGGAGGGGCGGGACAAAGAGGTTGCAGTTTTGCTGTGGCTGATGTCACATGGAAATGAGGATGTAGAGAAAAGGATCTTTGATGAATGGTCCTATACTGTATGAGTGAGATAAAGCAATACCTTCTAAGTAGACCAAAACCGCCGCGGGTGACCGCGGCGGTTTTGCAGTGGAAAAGTTTTAACTCTCGGCAGGATACAGCGTGATGCTTTCTACCCTGTCTGGATCAAAAAAGGTAAGTTTTAGAATTATGCGGCAGGGCAGGGTCTGATCGCCTGCGCTTAAATAAAACAGATTAGTGCCTTTTTTCAAAAATGTACCGCCACCGAGCCAGATTTCTCCGTAATTTTCCTCAGAAGACTGTGCTAGGCGCATGGTATAGATGGGTTTCAGCAGAACTTTATTTTCATCGCTATCGTTGACGTCGCAGCAGAGCATGACGCCCTCTTTTCCATAGGTATCATAGGTGTAGCGCAGGGCGATATCGGCATCTTCCTTTACTTTGACGGCAAGAAAAATCGGTTTATCTTCAGGCGCAATGCTGTCAGGTTTTGCCAGTGTATCGATTTCCACTGTGAGGCTTCCATCTTCGGAAAGAGAGAGTTTTTTGGATTCTTTTAGCTGGCTTTGCTGATGCAGGACATCGCTGTTCTTGGTGTTTTCTGAAGGCTTCTTATCGTCTGTGCTGCCGGGGGAAGCTTTGCTGCAGCCGGTGCAGGCAATCGCAAGTATTAGTATCAGTGCAGTTATGAATAACAGATTCTTTTTCATTTCAATTCACCTCGTATTTTTCTTGTTAAAAGAATCATAGCAGGAAAGACGGAAGAAAAACCAGAGGAACCTCTTAATTTTTTCTTAAGAACAATTCATGCCTTTTGGGCATGGAAGGTATACTTGATGCGTATTTGCTATTGCAGCCTGCAAGGGGTACAATGGGTAAGAGAATAAAGAAAGGTGAGATGACGGATGCAGTATCAGGATTTTTATGGAAAAAAGATTTCTACCCTTGGACTTGGGGGCCTCAGATTTCCGACGGTAGACGGCGATCCAAACAGGATTGATAGGGCGGCGGGACAGAAGGTGGTAGACGCGGCGATGCAGCAGGGCATCAATGTCTTTGACACTGCCTGGTCTTATCAGGACGGTGATTCAGAAAGGTTTCTGGGGGAGGCTCTTGCAAAATATCCGCGGGAAAGTTTTCTGCTGGGACTTTCGGGCGTACAGACCGTGTTTTCTGGCATGTCGGATGTATCTCAGGTCATCGAAAATGCAGCGCTGTTTGATGCGCCAAAGCCGTTGAGCGCCGCGGAGAGGAAGACATTACAAATGGCGGCGGGCGCCTTTCTCAAAACTATGGGTGTGCCGTGCTCCGGCTGCCGGTATTGCTGCGGCATCTGCCCAGCAGGACTTGAGATTCCGCTGCTGATCAAAGGATACAATGAGCAGAATATTACCGGTTCTACCTGGAAAATCGGCATGCTGTCAGAGACGAAAGGCGCTTCGGCGTGCCTTTCCTGCGGCGCGTGTCTTTCCCGGTGTCCGCAGAAAATCGACATTCCAGGTGTGATGAAAAAGCTTGCGGAACAACAATAAATCCGCGGCAGGTCCGTACACTGTGATGCAATATATGGATATTACGATAACAAGTTCCTTCAAGATGAGGGAGCTTGTTTGTTATATTTTGAAAATGATTGAATTACAATATCTAGCATGATAAAATATAATAAAACAGAAATAGCATGGATTGATTAGGAACAGGATATGAGGATTTTAATTTGTGAGGATGAAAGGGATTGCGCGCAGGCACTTGCAGCGCAGTGCATGGATTATTTAACACGCTCCGGGATAGAAGCGGAAATTCTGACGGAGTATACTGCAGAAACAATTATGCAGCATGATCCGGATATTCTACTTTTGGATATTGAAATGCCCGGTATTTCCGGGATTACAGCAAAGGATATGCTTTGCCAGACAGATGGAAAGCCTCTCATTATCTTTGTGTCCAGTCACACGGAAATGATGCCGCAGGCTTTTGGACGGAATGTGATTAGCTTTATTGCCAAGCCGGCGCGGCAGTTTGAAATAGAAGAATCTCTGGAAACTGCAATCCGATTGCTGCCCAGAGACATCAGGATAGAATTGGAAGACGGAAATACTGTCAGCAGCGCGGATATCGCCTATATTGCGGTAGATGGCGTTTACACCGATGTGTATCTGGTATCGGGTGAACATGTTTCTAATCAGCGAAAAAGCTTGTCTGCATGGGAGGAAACGCTGCAGGAGACTGACTTTCTCAGAGTCAGTGACCGGCATCTGATCAATTGCGCCTATATACAGGAAATAAACGGGGAGGGTGCTATTTTGGAGCACAGCTTGGGTGTGCTGCATATCAGCAGGCGCAGAAAAGCGGCGTGCAAAGAATCTTATCGAAACTATTGTAAAAGGATGGCGAAACTGATATGAATGTACTTTATACAGGGGTGTATTTCATTGATCTTTTGCGTTTGGCAGTTGTTCTGTGCGGCATATTTGGATTCTCTTTTTCCCTGCGCAGGGACGCTTTGTTATTGGGTGCGGTTCTGGTGCTGACAGGTGCAGTGGTAACCCTTTTGCTTTCAGATTCGTCAAATCGGATTTTTGTATCGCTGTTTGTGCAGATGATGTTTGCTGTCATTTGTTTTGCGGGAAAAAAGCGGGTACTGGCAGAGGTTACGTTTCTGCTGCATTTTGCTCTGATGACCGCAGAAGCGCTGGTGCAGAGCGTAATCGCAATGTTCTGGTACGCGGGGATGGTGCTGGAAAGCGAGCGGGAGGTTGCTCTTGATGCAATTTGCGGAATGACAACTTGCATCGTGATACTGGGTGTGACAGCGGCTATATCCAAATATACGAAGCCGGTACTGCAGCATTATCTGAAGCAGTTCGGCTGGAAACAAGTGCTCTATTATGCAGTGTGGATTTTTTCTTCAGGTGTTGTAATTGGGGTTGCCAGTGGAATAGCGATGGATAACGGTATGATTTATCGGTATAAAGTGGCGATGCAGCTTGCCGTGTGTGTGCTGGGCATCGGGATGCTTGCCTTTGGTGTATTGCTTAACGTGCTCTACGAGCAGAGGAAGAAGTTAAAAGAAGACGATCAATTTAAACAGAGGTGCATCGAACAGCAGGTGGCACAGTACGAGGAAATCACAGTAAAAAACAAGAAGTTGCTAAGCTTTCGACATGATCAGAAAGCCTACTTGCTGGCACTGCGGGCGTTGATCGACGAGGGAGATTTGACCCAGCTTCGCAGATATACAGAAGATTTAGAACAGAAAGCCAGAGATTTTGATTACATAGCCACTGGAAATCTGGTGGCAGACGCCATTGTGAATGCCCAGGCGGCATGGGCAGAAGAGGCGGCTGTAGACTTTTTTGTGGCGGGAAGATTTCCTGCACAGATGCGAATCAGTGACGCAGACCTTGCGATGCTCCTTTCCAATGGACTGAAAAATGCCTGTGAAGCGGCTGAAAGATGTGCAGAAAAACGAGAAGTATTTGTTTTGATCAAATCCTATAAAAAGATGTTGTTCCTGGAAATTAGAAATTCAGCCATGGAAGCGCCCAGGGTGCAGGACGGACAGCTTTTAACCAGTAAACAGGACAAGGAAAATCATGGAATTGGCACACAGAATATGCAGCAGGTAGTAGAAAAATATGACGGAACATTGACCTGGGAGTATGATGAAGAAGGACAGGTTACGACAAAAATAGAAATTTAAGGAAAGTAAACGACCACCTACATCAAAAAAGCAACCACCTGCAACATTTAAATTGGAACCTGCGCAGACCTATGATAGAGTGAACCTAGAAGGTGTTAGCAAATAGGTTTGCGGGAGGTGAGTGTATGCCAGAATATCTTGATTCCAATTGGTGGGAGTGGCTGAAAAGCTGCTGGGCGGAAAATAAAGAAGTTAGCGCAAGATTAGGAGAAAATCAAGATGGAAATTGTATTTTGATTGGAAAGGATAGAGTAATGAAGAAAAAATCATTATCAAAAAAATTATTTTTAGCAACTATAAGTTTAATTATATGCATGTTCATTTGTTCTTCTACTACATTCGCAAATGAAGTAGTTAGTGTTTCTGAAGAAATACCGGTCTATGGAAGCAATCGGGAAGCATTTGATAGCCAATATACTCCAAATATTTCAATTGATGTTGCAGGGATATTTCGTTCCGCAAGACTAGAGCCTGTGTTTATTAGATCAGGAGATACAACAAAGGTTGAAGTTTATGTGCAGTATACAGGTGATGATCCTGCAAATGCTGTGAAGATTACGAACTTTGAAATTTGGAATACAAATCTTTTGAATCGAAAACAGTTAGTACCGACATTTTCTCCAGGTACTAGAAACTTTATGGCAGCTAAAGAGGCTCATGTTCGATTGAAAGAAGTAAAGCTTGCAACATCAGTCAAAGCAGTTAGAGTAGATGTGGGAACTTATCAAGCATATATTATGGGTTATGGTTGGATTAGTGCAGGAGATCCTGTTGGACAGAAACCTATTAAATAAATATAAATAGATTTGTCGCATGAAAATAAGGGGTGAAGTGTAATTTGATTAAAAAATTATCAGATATAACGAGTTTTTTAAATAATAAATTTGATGTTACTATGATTGAACCGGAGAAATTAAGTGATTCAAGATTTAATATTATTATAAATAATATTATAAAATGTGAATTAAATAAAAATAAGTTTTTAAAATATGATGAACTTGATATATTGATTTTCGATATAATAAGAAATACAAAAAGTGAGAATTATTATAAGAAAGCGATTCTATCTGGAGCTTTAGAAAAAGAGGAACTTATAAGGATTATAATTGAAAAAAAAACTGGTTATATTGAATGCTCATCTCAAGAATTATATAAAGAATTGCGACTATTTCAAGGTGTATCTCAGTATGATATAGAAAATAATACTTCAGTATTTTGGGATTATTGCACACTACTTGAAAAGGAAAAAAAATGAATATGGCTTATTGTTCTACGTGGCATAATGATGTAACAACGCTTGTAGACACGCAGGCAGAAGGTACATGGAGAAGCAACTAAGATGACATGAAGGAAGACTGCGCTTGCAGTCTTTCTTTATCCTTTTGAAAGGAGAGAAAACAAATGAACCTATACTTAGATTCACTTAAAAGACAACGACTTCCTGCGGTTATTATGGGTTTGATATACGGGGGGTGTTGGTTGTCATGATGTTTATTACCGAATTGAGGAGTATAACTCCATATAATCCCTGCTTATATGAGGTGAACATGTGAACATGGCTTAATTTACTTTAATTCAGCAGATGCTGACATTATTAGTTTTTTTATGTGGAATAGGCGTCACTGTGTCGTTAATCGTATATTTCATTCGGAAACGTCGTAAATAAAAGGGTAGTCTAAACACGTGAAAATATTTGAATTTCTTTCGTGACGACAAATCTGACTGTATTGTAGCAAAAATGCTATCTTGCGGTCATCTTTAAAACGTGTGACAGGCCGAAAATGACCGCAAATCTCTTTTTCGAACAATTGCGGTTATAAATTCCCTTGTTCAAAGGGAATTCTCAAAAGTTTTTCCTCATCATTTTGGAAGAAACTATAATATAATGGAATTGAAGATATAAATTCACAGTATTGAAAGTCAGTGAGTTTATTTTTTTGACTGTATTCGTTCAAATTTAGCCTTTTACGGTCAGAAATGCCTCAACAGGATTTTCAAGTCTGACCGTATGACGGCGATTTATTGCCCAAACGGTCAGAGTATGAATTTCGGAACAAAAATCCAGCTTCGTGTCTTTGCTGTTTCATGCCCCAAGAAAAGTATTTCCCTTTTCGGATTTCTTTGCTACAATAGAAACGAATGGGTACGAAAGGAGTCAAGGATGAAGCGGATTGCCATTGTGGAGGATGACAGGCTGTTCAACGAGGCGTTGTATCAGACATTGAAAAAAGCAGATTATGCGGTAGACAGGGCGCATTCCTACGGGGAAGGAACGGCGCTGATTGACAAGCAGCCGGATTTATTCATTGTGGATGTGAATCTGCCTGCAGGCGATGGTTTTACACTTTGCAGGCGTATTCGAGAATCCGGGCAGACGCCGGTGATGTTTTTGACGGCAAGAGATGATGAAAGTGATATGATTCGGGCTTTTGATCTTGGCGCGGACGATTATCTTGTCAAACCGTTTCCCATGGCGGTGCTTTTGAAACATGTGGAGGCGATCCTGCGCAGGAGCAGCGGTCAGAATCAGCGATTTTCCTATCTGGAACTTGCAATGGACTTTGACAGAAAGTCGGTAACCTATCGGGGTGAAGCCATCAATTTGACTGCCAAGGAATATAAAGTGCTGGAGCTTCTTGTAAAAAACCGGGGCAGAGTCGTTACCAGAGAAATGATGCTGGAACAGGTCTGGGATGCGGACGGCGCTTTTGTAGAGGAAAATACCGTAAATGTGACGCTGAGCAGGCTGAGAAAGAAAATCGAACCCAATCTGGAGGAACCGATTTTCATCAGGAATGTGTTTGGAATGGGTTATACTTTTGGAAAGTAGGAAGTGCGATGCGAAATACAAAAAAAGCGCTGGAGGAACTATCCGAAGCGCTAGAAACCATAAATCACGGCAAGAGGCTGGAACTCGCGGATTGTATTTCAGATACGCTGCCGTCGAAGATTTCTCATCAGTTAGTCAGGCTTTCCGATCAGATCTGGGAGAGCAAGCAGCAAGTGTGCAGAGAACGAGATGGACTGAAGGAGCTGATCAGTGAAATTGCCCATCAGCTGCGCAATCCCCTTGCGAATATGGAAAGCTATCTGGAACTTCTTTCTTCGGAAAACCTTTCGGCGCAAGAGCAGGCGGCTTACTTTCAGGCTGTCATGGCCGCAGAGCAGAGAATTCGGTTTTTAACAGAGAGTTTTATAAAAATGGCGAGGCTGGAAAGCCGTGTCATACAAATCCGAAAAGAATCCTGCAGCTTGCACGAAACATTGCTTTCCTGCATTTTGCAGATACGTCAGCAGGCGCTGGAAAAGCACATTGATGTGCAGCTTTCCATGGAACCGCGTTTATCTGTGCCCCACGACGCGAACTGGCTGGGGGAAGCAGTGGTAAATCTTTTGGATAACAGTGTGAAATACACGCAGGATGGCGGAAGGATTCTGATCAAAGCAGAAAAGAATGCCATGTTTACGGAAATTTCCGTGGGGGATGACGGCATTGGCATAGAAGAAGGAGAAGAAAATTTGATTTTTCAGCGGTTTTATCGAGGAAAACGCGTGACGGTGGAGGAAGGATTTGGCATCGGACTTTATTTGGCGAGAGAAATCATCAGCCAGCATGACGGATTTATGAAAGTAAAAAGGCAGAAGCAGGGTCTGAAAGTATCGATTTTTCTGCCTGCACGATGATAAGACAGGAGAAAACTGTGCGGCAAAATACACAGGGTGTAATTTTGCAGGGACAGTTTTTCTTTTTGTAAGGAAATTGTAAATACTATTTGGTAGGATAAAGGCAGAAAGGAAGGTGTTTAGATGGAAGTTGTCAAAACAGAGAATCTGCAAAAAATTTACGTAGTACCGTCCGGCGCGGTGCGGGCGCTGGATGGAGTAAGTATTTCCATAGAGGAAGGGGAGTTTGCAGCAATCATCGGTTCGTCCGGCAGCGGAAAGACTACGCTGCTCAATATGCTGGGCGGTCTGGATCAGCCGACAGAGGGCAGCGTCACAATCAGAAACAGAAGTCTGGAACAGTTGACGCAGGAAGAACTCACCGTATTTCGCAGAAGAAATATCGGATTCGTGTTTCAGAACTATAATCTGCTGCCGATTTTGAGCGTGGAAGAAAATATTACATTGCCTTTAAAGCTGGACGGCGCAGGACTGGACGCAGCGTTCTTTGCGCAGGTAGTAGAAGTTCTCGGCATAGAAGATAAACTCTGCAATATGCCGGAAACCCTTTCAGGCGGACAGCAGCAGAGAGTGGCCATTGCAAGAGCGTTAATGACCAAACCTGCGGTCATTCTTGCGGACGAGCCTACGGGAAATCTGGATTCCAGAACCGGTCTGGAAGTCATCGGACTGCTGAAAGCAAGTGCCGCACGCTTTGGACAGACGATGGTGATTGTGACCCATAACGAGGAAATTGCGCAGATGGCAGATCGGATGATTCGAATCGAGGATGGAAAAGTAAGAGGAGGCAGTGATGCGGAATAATAATGGAGAAGTGCTGCGCCTTTTATCACGAAGACTGTATCGGGCAAATCTGAACCGAAACAGAGTGCTCACCTGCGCTGTTGCCTTTGTCGTCCTTCTGATCTTTTCTGTATTCAGCCTGTCCGCAGGAAAACTGGAGGCGGACTGCCTACTTTACGCGAGAATGATGGGAACGACTGCATCGACAACGCTGGAGCGCGCCACAGAAGAACAGATTGCGGTCATAGAAAACCTGGACTATATTAAAGCCGTAGGAAAAGAAGTCTATATCGGCGAAACGGAGGCGTTTACCTGTCTGGTTTTAGATGAAACGGCTTATGAAACCATGCAGGCGCCGGCTTACAGTGATATACACGGTGTGTATCCGAAAGAAGCAGATGAAGTGATGCTGCCAATGCGGGCGCTTTCTGATTTAGGGATTGCAAAGCCTCACCTCGGCATGGAAATTGATGTAACGATGCAGACGACAGGAGGACAAAGGCTGCAGCAGACCTTTCGGCTTTCCGGATATTATACAGAATATGTGGAAGCGGCAAAAGCGCCTCCCTATGGGTTCTTTTCAGAACGGTTTTTAGAAAAGGAACATTTGGCGTCGCAGCAGCATACCACGCTTTTAATCAAGCAGCAGGACAGTTTGGACGGAGAGACGGCAGAGGACAGATTGTATCAAGACGTGGAAATGACCGATGATACACAGCAGTTTTTCGGCGGAAATGCGTTGACCTACAGCGCAATCTATGAATTTGCCGGCGGTTTTGACGTTGCGGTGATTCTGGCCATCGTCATCTTTGCAGGCGCCTGGCTGCTTCTTTATAATATCATGAGCATTTCTATGGTGGAGCATGTGCGGCAGTATGGTCTTTTAAAGACGCTGGGGACGACCAAAGGACAACTGGCACGGATTGTATACAGACAAACAAGCTGGATTGTGTGCAAAGGCTGCCTGCTGGGAATGGCAGCCGGTATGGCAATGATGGTTTTTATCGTGCCAAAACTCCTCGAAAATCTGTATTTGCATGAGTTTGGCAGCGCGTCGGCTATGATTGCGTTTAAACCGTGGATTTTGGTATTTGCAGTGGAATTTGGCGTCTTTGTCACATTTGCGGCAACGTCCCTTGCCATGATGAAAGTCATAAGCATGCAGCCGATTGAGGCGGTAAAATTTGTAGGACTTTCTGCAAGGCGCAGAAAGAAACAGAAGCCAGGAAATCAGCGCTTCAGTCTGGCGCTTCTGGCATGCAGAAATTTATTTCGCTATAGAAAACGATTTGTGATTGCGGTCATTTCCCTGACTCTTTCTATGACAGTCTTTTTAAGTACGGTCGTGCTTTCAACAGGACTTGATCAGACAGCACAGATTGAATATGATAATCAGGATTTTAGTATTATGTGCGGAGCTTCTGCCATGACGGCGGAGGACTACACCGATGATGAGATCCATTTTGATTCTGATTTTGCGCAAGAATTACTCGACCTACCTGGTGTGACAGAGGCAGAGACGGTCGACGGCGGTTTTGGCAGGGTGAAGAGTAGTGAAACCGCTTTATCCATGCGTCTTGCCTCCTGGAAACTTGAACATGAGACATTTCTGCCCTTTGTGGTGCAGACGCTCCATGATGATGTGCTGGAAGAACTTGCGAGGTATGTAGAGGAAAAGGAACTGTCGGAGATGGTCGACATGGATGCAGTGCGCGCGGGGAAAGGCTTTATCGTATTGCATTACCATAATTTATCGCAGGCGATGGAAGAAAAAAGCAGGGAGGCGGTAGGACAGCCGGCGCAGCTTTTTAGCCTGGCGAAAGATCGGAAGACCCAGATGGAATGCAGCGGTTATCTGGACTTTACCGCAAAGGGATTTCCGAACATGATGACGACTTGGAATGGACCTAGCATCCTCTATTTTCTGGTCAGTGAAGAGGGGTTTGCGCGGATGGGACTTCCGGAACGGATTTTCAGGCTGGACTTTAACGTGGAACTGGCATCGGAACCTCTTGTAAAAGCCCAGGCGGATCGTATGGTTTCTGCTTATAACCGGGCGCAAAAGAAGCTGCACCCTGCAGATTTGCAGTATGAGCAGGGAATTTTAGAGATTACCGCCAAATCGGATTTGCTTACGGCAGCAAGGGACTATATCGGTTCCAGCAGAGTGATTATGGGTGGAATATGTCTGGTGCTTCTGTCCATGGGACTTCTGAACTATATCAATGTGACGCTGACAGGGCTTACGGCGCGGCGGAAAGAGTTTGCTGTCATGGAGAGTTTGGGGATGACGCGAAAGCAGCTTCGGAAAAGTATTGTGTTAGAAGGGATCTTTTATAGTCTGATTGTGACAGGTCTGACGCTGACAGCCGGCAGCGGCGTGCTCTATGGAATGCGGCAGCTGGTGAACCAGCGTATTGCGTATTTTACCTTTTCCTATCCGTGGGCAGCGCTTTTGTGCGGCGTGATGTTTCTCTTTGCTATTTGCATTGTGATTCCGCTGGTACTGCAGAAAAAAACGGTGCGGGACAGCGTTATAGAGCGGCTGCGGATGTATACGTAATCAAGAAATCATACATTGTATCAAGGTATCTTCTATGCTATACTGATTTGTAGTGTAAAGTACAGAAAGGAAGGCACCATGGATCGACAAAGTGATAGAACACGTGCGCTGCTGCTTGTGACCGGCAGTAGGTTTACCCAAAAGAGTTTAGCAAAGCAGCTTTCCGGCTTTCTGCCGGAAGATGTTGCCATCGTCCCGTATATGGTCGAGGAGAAAAATCCGCCGCTTGACGGCACTTATTTTACCGTGTTTTCCAGTGAAGAGGTTTATGAACAGTTTCTGCACCAAGGAGGGCAATCGTTGATCAGCAGCCACATTGTCGGCACGCGGACCGTTATCAACTCCAATATCGATCAGATTCTGACCCTGCCTCGCGATCAGAAGATTTTGTTAGTCACTGATTCCGAGATCAGCGCAGTTGACAGCATTAGTAATCTGCAGCGAATCGGATTCGATTTTCTGCAGCTGATTCCTTTTTATCCGGGCTGCGATGTGCCGAGAGGTGTGGGGATTGCTATCACGCCGGGAGACCCGGATCAGATTCCTGCAGGAATGAAGGCAGTTTACAATATCGGCACGCGGCTCTTTGATCCTTCTACCGTCGTTCGTATTATGGCGCATTACGGCGTGTTGGAAACCGAAATCTATGCCTATACGGACACATTTATTCAAAGTCTTTTGGATACGGCGGCACGTATTTCGGATGTTGCTTATGAGAACAGCAGGGTGACAAAAGCTGCAAGAATGCAGCTTGCTGGAAACGGTCATTTTGCCAAGTATCATTTTGATGATATCATCGGCGCCTCACCGAGAATCTTGCATGCAAAGAATCTTGCCAGAAAAATTTCAGCCTCAGATTTAACGGTGCTGTTGGAAGGGGAAAACGGTACGGGCAAAGAACTGTTTGCCAGCGCCATTCATAAGGCGTCGGGACGCAGCAAAGAGCCTTTTGTGGCGATTAACTTTTCGGCGCTGCCTGATACGCTGGTTGAGTCCGAATTGTTCGGTTATGAAGAAGGGGCTTTCACTGGTGCGAAAAAAGGCGGTAAGATTGGCTTGTTTCAGCAGGCAGATGGCGGTACGATTTTTCTGGATGAAATCGGAGACGCCTCGCCGGCGCTGCAGGCGAAACTGCTACGGGTCATTCAGGAACGTGAGATTATGCGGGTGGGCGGCAATAAAATCATCCCCATTGATGTGCGGATCATTGCAGCCACCAATCGCAATCTAAAGCAGATGATTGCGGAAAAGCGTTTTCGTCAGGATCTGTATTACCGTTTGAAGGAGGGGTATCTGCATCTTCCTGCTCTTGCGGATCGAAAAGAAGATATTCCGCTGTTGTTGGAAGACTGGCTAAAGACCCGCTTTGATGGAGCTAAGACCATTTCTCCGGAAGTGACAGCGCTTTTACTGGAACGTGATTGGCAGGGCAATATTCGTGAACTGCTCAATACGATGAAATATGCCTTTGCGGTATGCGATGGCGACACGATTTTGCCGAAAGATTTGCCGCCGGATGAAGAGTCGTCTCCACCGGCTGCGCAGGCAGAAGCATTTTCCGACTGTATCTGCACTAGCACACAGCGATGCATTTTGGTTGCGATTCGGGAAATCAGCGAAAATAACGGAATTCCGGGTCGGACAGGGATTTTTAAGCACTTGAAGGCGCAAGGAAAGTCCGTCAGTGAATATCGAATCAGGCAGGAACTGCAGCAGTTTCAATCAATGGACCTGGTGCAGTCTGCCACCGGACGATATGGTGTTTATTTGACAGAGAAAGGGTGGGATTTTTTAGTACGAAATCATCCAAAATAAGCCAAAATATTCCATACAACGACCAAAATTGTCCGCAACTTTCATAAAATCTACAAAAAATCCTCGAAAAATCGGGGATTTTCTTTTGGCATCAAATTTGCTTATATAATAGGAGTTAAGAAAAATTGAATTAGGAGGCAACACCAATGTCAAAAAAACAAAAAGGTGAAACGCTCAACTCCTTAAACAAAGGATTCCGCGTTCCCGACACTTACGTTATCATTTTCTTTGTCGTATGTCTGGCGGCACTGATGACTTATCTGATTCCACAGGGGATGTACCAGACCGAGGACATCACCTACATGGTAGATGGCAGTGAAAGCACGCGTACCGTTATCAAGGACGGTAGTTTCCAGTATGCACTTGATGAAAATGGAAATCCGCTGAAGGATGGAATTAGCTTATTTGAAGCTGGCGGCGGCGTAGGTCTGTTCAACTATCTGTTTGAAGGGCTGGTTAGTGGTGATAAAGGGGGCTCTGCCGTAGGCATTATTGCATTTATCCTGGTTATCGGTGGCGCATTTGGTATCGTGCTGAAAACCGGCGCTGTTGAATCCGGTATCATGAACATGATCAAGAAAACCAACGGAAAAGAAAAACTTTTGATTCCGGTACTCTTTGTCCTGTTTTCTTTGGGCGGCGCAGTATTCGGTATGGGTGAAGAAGCACTTCCGTTTGCAATGATTCTGATTCCGATGGTCATCGCAATGGGTTACGACGGCGTAACAGGTGTGCTGATTACTTATGTTGCGACCCAGATCGGCTTTGGTACATCCTGGATGAATCCATTCTCTGTTGCCATCGCACAGGGGATTGCAGGGGTACCGGTATTCTCCGGCGCAACATTCAGAATCGTTCTCTGGGTGGCATTTACCGGTGCAGGCGCTGTGATGACAATGATCTACGCGTCTAAAATTAAAAAGAATCCAACTTTATCTGTCGCTTATGAATCTGACGCATATTTTAGAGATGATTTTAAAGCCAATCAGGAAAACGGTTCGGTAGAAAAGTTCAATATCGGTCATATTCTGGTACTGCTGACGCTGGTAGCAGGCATGGTTTGGGTTGTATGGGGCGTTATGAAAAACGGCTATTACATTCCGGAAATTGCATCCCAATTCTTTATTATGGGTCTGGTTGCAGGTGTGATTGGCGTTGTATTCAAACTGAACGGTATGAAAGTAAACGATATTGCGGCAGCGTTTAAACAGGGTGCGTCTGACCTGGTAGGTGCAGCAATTATTGTAGGTATGGCACAGGGTATTATGTTGGTACTGGGCGGTTCAGATCCAACTGCGCCGACTGTACTGAATACCATTTTACATGGGATTTCGGACGCTTTTGTCGGCCTGTCTGGTACAGTTGCCGCTGTATTGATGTATATATTCCAGTCTGTGTTCAACTTCTTTGTGGTATCCGGCTCCGGTCAGGCGGCTTTGACTATGCCGATTATGGCGCCGCTTGCGGACCTGCTGGATGTAACGCGTCAGACTTCCGTTTTGGCATTCCAGCTAGGGGATGCACTGACTAACTTGATTGTACCAACTTCTGGTTGTCTGATGGGCGCCCTTGCAATCGCAAGATTGGACTGGTCCAAATGGATTAAGTTCATGTGGAAGTTCTTAGGTATACTGTTCCTGATGGCAGTAGCAACAATGATTATTGCAAGCGTAATGGGATTCTAAAAGTAAGGTACTATGATGAAATTAATTAAAGGCGTAAACTTATATACACCAGAGTATCTGGGTGTAAAAGACGTATTCCTCGCGGGAGGAAAAATCTGCAAAATTGCAGATAATATTGAATTGCCTACCGAATTAGAGGTGGAAGTCATAGACGGCACAGGACTTTTGCTGCTGCCGGGCTTTATCGATTCTCACGTTCATGTTCTTGGCGGCGGCGGTGAAGGCGGCTTTGCCAACAGAACGCCGGAGGCGACTTTGTCAGGGCTGACCAGATACGGTATTACTACGGTAGTGGGCTGCCTGGGCACTGATGGCATCGGCAGGGATATCAAGTCGCTGGTTGCAAAGATTAAAGGGTTGCGGGAGCAGGGAATCTCAGCCTATGCTTATACCGGCAGTTATCAGGTTCCTGTTCGCACCCTGACCGGCGGCATCATCGATGATATCATGATGATTGAAGAAATCATCGGAACAGGGGAAATTGCCATTTCTGATCATCGTTCTTCTCAGCCGACAGCAGACGAGTTTAAGCGGCTGTGTGCTGACACTCGCGTGGGCGGTATTTTGTCCGGAAAAGCGGGCATTATCAACATTCACCTTGGAGACAGCCCTCGGTGTATGGACTTAATCAATCAGGTTATCGCTGAAACAGAGATTCCTGCGACGCAATTTCTGCCGACCCATGTAAACCGCAACGCGGCGCTCTTTGAAGAAGCTGTAGAATATGCAAAACTGGGCGGTGCAGTGGACTTTACCGGAAATGAAGATATCGATTACTGGGAAACTATCTGCGATGAAGTGCGCGTCAGCAAAGGGATTAAGCGTTTGCTGGACGAAGGTGTCAGCAGTGATCTCTTTACCATTTCTTCTGACGGACAAGGCAGTCTGCCTATGTTCAGCGCTGATGGCGTATTTCAGGGAATGGGTATGGGACAGTCCAGCTGCTTGCTGAAAGAAGTCAGAGAATGTGTGGAAAAGGAAGGAATTCCTCTTGAAATTGCCATCAAGGCAATCACTTCCAATCCTGCGAAGGTGCTTTGCCTGCCGCAGAAAGGCCGCATCGAAGAAGGCATGGATGCTGATCTGTGTCTGATGACAAAGGATTTGGAAATCGACACGGTTATCGCTATGGGACAGGTTATGGTAAAGAAAGGCGAACCTATTGTAAAGGGCGCTTTTGAAGGACAATAAAATATTTACTTTAAAAAGGACTTCATCTAATATGGTGGAGTCCTTTTATATTGCAATCGGAAAATCACGACAAAGGCATGAGGATTATTCTTCTGTGTCACATTGACAAATTCAAGTCAAGTTGCGATATTTTGTCAATGAACAGTCTGAATTCTTGTCTAAGATGGCTTAAATATTGCCAATGTTGACAGAAAAACGAGAATCTGTCAATCCTGTCAATGTTTCATCGTAAAACCTTGACAGGATTGACACTTTTTTTGATTTTTGTCAATATTGGCAATAACGCAGCTAGTTTTCATAGAAATTCGGATAAAAATCCTATAAAACATTGACAAAAATAAAGAAATCATAGATATTTGTCAACTCTCCTTTTCTTTCATGGATTAGTCATGATAGGAAAACAAAGTTTGATTGACGAATAGTATATTATATGTTAAAGTATAAATAAAAAAGATACAGAATATAAAGGGGCAAAGGAATTGTTAGTTTTAATATGTGACAATGATAGAGATTATGCAATTCAGTTAGAGAAACTGTGCTGTAGCTTTTTTGAGAAACGGGATACTGCGGCTGAAGTTGTCTCTATAACAGAAGCTGAGAAAATCAGGTCATGGAATCCTGATATTCTGCTCCTTGACATTGAAATGCCCGGACTTGATGGTATTACTGTAAAAGAAAGTCTTTGCAGGCAGGAGGAAAAGTCAAAATGAAACAGATGAAATTTATATTACCTGCGGTTTCGATAGGATGCATATTCGTAGCATGCTTTATAACTCTGAATCCGATAATTATTTTGTCAGCAGCAGTTGGGCCAATTGCCTTCTTTCTAGGTTACAGCTACGATAAGCAGGAGAAAGTATTGGAGCAGCTACTGAAGGAACTTGAAAAAAGTGAAAGACCGCCCTCGGACGATAGCCTGTAGCAAAAGCTTATAGCTCTGCAGCAAGCCCTCACTTGATGGCGAATTAGGTAAAATACAATGTTGCTAAAATGGCTTGAATTCCTCGCACTAGAAAATCTGGAGGGGAAAGGCATTGTGTAAACTTTTGATGCGGTGTTTGTATTGAAGTATGCATTGCTGATTTTTTTTCGCACATTTTATAATATATGTCGCAATAAAAAGAAACAGATTTTCTGGTAGAGCATATTTTTCAAAATTTATCTTTTGGCTTTACTTTATAGTTATGATATGTTTTACAGTTTTGCCAATTGATTTTTCTGGTATCAACGATACCGTCGTAAACTTGAATTTCAGTTTAAAGCCAATTCTGTCTGCATTTTTCAGTAGAGCCGGATTGATTAATTTCGCCCCGGTACCTATTTTGGGATTAGCAGCCCAAATGAAGGTGTTTGATAAGTGGAGAAGTGCAGGCATTTTTTCAATAATTGTGTCGGTTCTTATAGAACTGGTGCAATACTTTGAGACGGTCAATGGATATTCTGATTTGGTTGTAGTAGATATTGTGTATATTATAACCAATACGATTGGCGGTTTGACAGGGGGCGATATTCAAATTTTATCAAAAAATCATATTTAATGAATCATTGATAAGATCGAAAGGATAGCTTATGAACATGACTCAAATCACTTTAATTCAACAAATATTTACGCTGGTCGTTTTTTTATGCGGCGTAGGCGCGGTAGTATCTCTGATTGTGTATTTAATCAGAAAACACCGCAATAAAAGATAATCGTCAAAAGTGAAATTTCATACTGCAAGAAATAAAGCCGCCATTTGGCGACTTTATTTCGTTGTCTTTCATTATTTCAGCCCAATCTTTGCAAGCTGTACAAACTGCTTTGCGGTTCTTGGGCTTCTGCCGTTTGAACGAATGGCGAAAGCTTCGGCTCTCTTAAAGAGTTCGGCTTCTTCCATCTCTAGTTCGTATTCATTAGCAAGACTTGCGACGATTTCCAGATACAGGTCTTTTTCCGGCTTGGAGAAAGTAATGGTCAGTCCAAAGCGAGCGGAAAGGCTCATGGTTTCCTGCAGGGTATCGTTTAAATGAAGTCCGGAGCCTTGTCTTGCCTCGATGGATTCCTTCACCAGATGTCTGCGGTTGCTGGTCGCATAAATAGCGATATTGGCAGAGCTGCCTGTCACGCCGCCTTCCAGGATGCCTTTGAGACAGGAAAAGGCATCGTCGCCCTCCACAAAGCTAAGGTCGTCGATATAGAAAATGAACTTCAGTGGGCTAGCTACTAGCTGCTCCATAAGGGCAGGGATTTCAGACAGCTGGGTTTTGTCAAATTCGATGAGACGAACGCCCATAGCAGCACATGCGTTGGCGCAGGCTTTAATCGTGGAGGATTTTCCAGTGCCGGCGTCTCCGTAAAGGAGTACGTTGCTGGCACCGCAGCCCTCTGCCAGGGCTTTGGTATTTTCCAGCACTTGATTCCGCTCTCTGCTGTAGCCGTAAAGCTGGTCGATAGTCTGAGAATCAGCGTGTTTTACAGGAACCAGCCTGCCGTCTTTGACTTTAAAGGAGCGATAGTTTGCGAAAATGCCGTAGCCCTTTGTGGAAAGACTTGTCAGCATTGCAGCATATTCCGATTCTAAATCTATCGGCTCTGTGACCCAAAGAGGCAGAAATCCGTCGTAGTCAATGACTTTCGCAACCTTTGAGGCTGGCAGGTCAGCCAACTTTTGCAAAGTCTTTAAATCAGCCTGCATACTTTCTGTCATAGCAGGGCATATATCTAGGCCAGAAAGCTTTGCCTGTAGATAAACATTTTCGTCGTTTCTTACGTAACGGCGCACAAAATCAGACAGGATGCCGCCTTCTTCGTAAAGGGCCTTTGAAAAGGCTCCGCAGGCAGAAATTTGCGTGTCCACAGAGCCTTCGCTGATGGCATATATTAGTTCTTGGAGTGCCGAAACCACTGGGGTATCGAGAATACTCCGAAAAACAGAGAGGGCATTTAGCTGTCTGTTTAAAAGCTGTAAATAATCTTTCATATTATTCAACTGCTACCGTCCAGTTCATGAAGTCTTCCAGCTTGCCGGTCTGGATGCCGTAGATGGTGTCGTACATTTCCTGAGCAACAGGGCCGATTTCGTTGTTGTTGATGACCATTTTTTCGCCCTTGTAAAGGAGTTCTCCAACTGGGGATACGATAGCTGCTGTACCGGAAGCGAACATTTCTTTCAGCTGACCTGCTCTGTAGGCTTCTTCCAACTCGTCGATGGAAATCTTTCGTTCAGAAACCTTGATACCTTTCTTCTTGCAGAGGGCGATGATGGAGTTTCTAGTGATGCCCGGCAGGATGGAGCCGTTGAGCTCGCTGGTTACCACTTCGTCGCCGATGACAAAGAAGGCGTTGGCAGCGCCAATTTCCTCGATGTATTTCTTTTCAATACCGTCCAGCCAGAGTATCTGTTCATAGCCTTTTTCGTGGGCGATTTCCTGTGCTTTCAGGCTGGCACCGTAGTTTCCACCGCACTTAGCTTCGCCAGTGCCGCCTTTGACCGCTCTGACGTAAACGTCTTCTACGTACATCTTGGTCGGTGCAAGTCCGTTTTCAAAGTAAGGACCTACAGGGCTCAGGATAATCATGAACTTGTAAGTTTCGGAACGTCTGACGCCCAGGAATGGTTCGTCTGCAAAGATGAATGGTCTGATGTAAAGGGCAGTGCCTTCACCCTGCGGAATCCAGTCCTGATCGACTTTGACCAAAGCCTTGATGGCTTCCACGAAGAGATCTTCGTCAATCTGCGGAATGCAGAGTCTGTCGTTGGTGCTGTTGGTTCTCTTTGCGTTCATATAAGGACGGAACAGCTGCACTCTGCCTTCCGGTGTTTTATAGGCTTTTAGTCCTTCAAACATTTCCTGTCCGTAGTGGAGCACGACAGCTGCCGGGTCCAGTTCAATCGGACCGTAAGGCACGATGCGGCCGTTGTTCCAGCCATCAGTAGGATTGTAATCCATGATAAACATGTGGTCTGTAAAAACTGTACCAAATCTGAGCCCTTTGGATTCAGGTTTTTTACCCGGATTCGGATTCTTGGTTACTGGAAAATCGTATTTCATTTTTCTATCCCTCTCTTTGTTTAGAATTCTTCAAAAATCTACCTCATATTTTACTCCTGAAGTTGTACGCTGTCAACAAGTTAGAGGCATGTTTGTTGTATTTCATAACAAATATTTTGCCGGCTTTCGAGGAGGAACTTTGGACTCAAAAATTCCTTGACTCTCCTCTTAGGGCATGGGGTATAGTATAGGTAGGTCGCCTTGTTGGTGGCTGTCTCGAGACATTTTTTTCTAGGAGGGATAGACGTGCTTACCATTGGACAGATGTCAAAAGCCTGCGGCGTCACGGTAAAAACACTGCACTATTACGACAAAATCGGTCTGCTTTCGGCGCAGGAAGTAGATAGGGACACAGGGTATCGTTATTACAGCGAGGAACAAATCGGCAGAATGCTTTTGATCGACCGTCTGAAACGGTACGGCTTTTCTCTTGCGAAAATTCAGGAGTTACTGCAGATTTCCTGCGAAAAGGAACTGCACAGACAGCTAAAGGGTCAGAGGCTGCGTCTGGTTCGTGAAGTAGAACGGCTTTCTGTCACCATTCACGAAATGGACAGCCATCTGGCGGAGTTTGAAAGGACTGGTGATTTGATGAGTTATCAAAATCAATATGAAGTAATATTAAAAGAGTCAGAGAGGATGGCGCTGATTTCAGTGCGGGAGACAATGCCGGTTTCGGCCTTCGGCGATCATTACGCCCGCCTTTTTCAACGGGTCATTGCAGAGGGCATTACCGCATCGGGATTGACCATGGCGATTTATCATGATGAAACCTTTGATCCGGCGTGCAATGATACGGAACTTGGGGTAATTGTGGCAGAGGAGGAGAAGGCGGACAAAGTGCTGCCAGTTATGCTCTGCGCTGCAACCGTGCATAAAGGTCCCTACGCGGCGCTGCCCGACGCCTACGGCAGAGTTTACAGCTGGCTGAAGGCTTCCGGCTATTCTCTTGACGGCGCGCCTTTTGAAATTTATCGAAAGACAGCTTTTGATAAGCTGCCGCCGGAGGAATGGGAAACAGAGATTTACTTTCCGGTAAAGAAATAAACCACATCGCTGCAGCCTGGCTTGCCATCCAGGCATCGACTCCGGGCATTGGAATCTTAAAATACATATTTTTGCGGAAAAGCCTCAAAATATGCACAGAGCCATGCATATTTTTTAAAAAAATCTTCAAAATATGCACATTCAAAGCTGCTGAAGGACAATTTTACTGTTCTTTCAGCGGCTTTTTTCGTTCTACAGGAGTAAATGTGCATATAAAAGGCATTTTTCCTAAAAATATGCACACGATTATGCATATTTTTGACATAATCTTTCCAAATATGCACAGCAGAGCGCAAGGGGGAACGCGCGAAGGGCAGGCAGAAAGTCCCTGCTTGCGATATTAATCCTTGACAAAAGAAGTTATATGTAGTAAATTATCAATATTAGAAGTAATTACCAATTATGTAAAAATAATTAAAAATCAAGAGGAGGAATGGCAAGTGGAAAGAGAAGGAAGTGAACAAATAAACATGAAGACAACTGAGCTCGGAAAAATCGGAGAAGATTTTGCTGCAAATCTGCTGGAATTACAGGGATACAGAATTTTGGAGCGGAACTTCCGCTGTAGAATGGGGGAAATTGACCTCATTGCGGAGAAGGACGGGGAGATTTCCTTTGTGGAGGTCAAGACAAGAAGGTCGGCGCGTTTTGGAATGCCTGCAGAAGCTGTGGGCGCGGAGAAACAACGCAGGATGCGAAGGACTGCAGAGTTTTACTTAAAGAGCCATCCGAAACAGCAGCAGACCGCAGATTTTCAGGTGATAGAGGTTTTCTGCAATCAAATTGACTATGCTTTTTAGCACGGAAAGTGAAAGGGGAATAAAATGTTATCAAAAATCAATTCAGCAGTAATAAACGGAGTGGCGGCAGTGCCGGTCATCATAGAAACGGATATCAGCAGAGGACTGCCCAATTTGTATATTGTAGGGCAGCCGGATGTATCGGTGAAAGAGGCGAGAGAGCGGATTCGTTCCGCCATTGTCAATTCCGATATGGAAAACCCTAATGGACGCATTACCATCAATTTGTCTCCGGCGGGAATCAGAAAACGGGGCAGCCATTTTGATTTGGCAATGGCAATGGGTATTTTGGCGGCGTCGGGGCAAGTTTTTACGCGTAATTTAGAAAAGTTTTGTTTCGTAGGAGAACTTTCGCTGGATGGTAGTCTGCAGAAAATCAGCGGCATTCTGCCTATGGCAATGGCAGCCAAGAAAGCGGGCTTCGAAAACATTATAGTGCCGAAGGTCAATGAAGAAGAAGCTATGCTGGTACAGGGAATTCAAATTTATGGTGCAGAAAATCTGGAAGATGTAGTAAATTTTTTTAATCTAAAGAAAGATTTAACAGGTAGGTGGGGTCATTTGCCGGAAAGCATCGCAGAAAGCCCCTATGAAGTGGATTTCTTTGAAGTAAAGGGGCAGGAAGCTGCAAAGAGAGCGCTGACGGTGGCGGTATCCGGCGGCCACGGCATTCTAATGACGGGAAGTCCCTCTACGGGAAAAACTATGCTGGCAGAGCGGATTCCTACCATTATGCCGAAGATGACACCGGACGAAATACTAGACACTACGATGATTTATTCTATTGCAGGGCTTCTTCATGAGGGGATGCCCTGCGTTTTGCAAAGACCTTTTAGGAGACCTTCTCATGGAACGACCGTGGCGGGAATGTTGGGAGGCGGCCATGATGTGCCGAAACCGGGAGAAATTACTCTGGCAAATAACGGAGTATTGTTTTTAGATGAGGCTGGAGAGTTTAACAGACATGCCATAGATGCGCTGCGTACGCCTCTGGAGAAGAAATGTATAGCGTTGACGAGAAGAGGTATTACGTATACTTATCCAGCAGAGTTTATGTTGGTTGCAGCGTCAAACCCTTGCAAATGTGGATATGCCGATGATCCTGTCCACCCCTGCACCTGTACGCCGGCAGAGATAAATCAGTATCGGAGCAAACTTTCCGGTCCAATACTGGAACGAATTGATATGCACCTGCTGCTGCAGCCAGTACCTTACAACCAGCTGAACCGTGAGACAGAAGAAAGTGTTCTTAGCTCCGAAATGATGAGGAGTCAGATTGAAAAAGCAAGAAAAATGCAGAGGGAGAGATACAGCGGCACTGGAATTTATCTGAATCAGCAGATGACAAATAAAATGGTAGAAAAATATTGTCCTCTGGGAAGTGCGGAACAGGCAATGATTGCACAGGCATACAGCAGTCTGACGCTGAATCCTCGAACTTTAATGCGGGTAAAGCGGGTGGCAAGAACCATTGCTGATTTGGAACAAAGTGAGGATATTCATGTTAGTCATTTAGCAGAAGCGCTGCAATATAGGGAGAGAAAATGGTAAAGGGAAAAATAACGAATACGGACAGTTTCTTTCCGAAAGAACTGAAAAATCATGAACCGGCAATGAAGACTTTGTACTATGCAGGAAATCTGCAATTACTGGAAGAAAGAGCCATTGCGGTAGTGGGCAGCAGAAACTGCACTCAGTACGGAAGGACAGTAGCAAAGTCCATCGGTGCTAAATGTGCAGAAAACGGAGTTATTTTAGTTAGTGGGCTGGCGAGAGGCATTGATACTGCTGCTCACAAAGGGGCTTTGGAGGCAGGTGGAAACACGATTGCTGTAGTTGGCGGGGGCACGGAGTACTATTATCCTTCCGAAAACAGAAAGCTGCAGCAGGAAATTGCAGAAAAGGGTCTGCTGCTGTCTATCCATGAGCATGGCTATCAGCCAAAGCCCTATGATTTTCCTGTGCGTAACCGCATAATCAGCAGCCTTTGTGAGCATGTAGTGGTTGTGGAAGCGGGAAATCAAAGCGGTGCACTGATTACAGCGGTAGATGCTGTGGAGAAAGGGCGCGGTGTGTATGCGGTACCGGGCAATATTACCAGCCATTTCAGTTTTGGCACCAATCAACTGATTCGTGATGGCGCAATGCCATTGATTTTTATTGATGATCTTTTTATTGATATGGGGCTTAAGCCCAATATAAACGAAACAATTGAGGCGAATCTTGGTGATGCGGAGAAAAAAGTCTTTGAAGTAATAAAAAATGATGGAGAAGTCACAATTGACCAAATTTATCACAAAACCAACATGAAACTTTCTGAAATTAGTGGTATAATCACTATTCTAGAGATGAAGGGTCTAATTTTTTCCTCTCTTGGAAAAGTTTTTGTTGCAAAATTCTGATATCCCTACTACAATGTAACATTGTAGTGTTAAAATCAAAATAGCAGGAGGAGAAATGGCAGCTACAAAGAAAAAGACAACGACAAAGACGGCTGCAAGGAAGACACTGGTAATTGTAGAGTCACCATCTAAGGCGAAGACCATAGGAAAATATCTTGGTTCCAATTACAAAGTGATTGCGTCGGTAGGTCATGTGAGAGATTTGCCAAAGAGCAAACTGGGGATAGACATCGAGAACGATTTCGAGCCGCAGTATATTGCTATCAGAGGCAAAGGGGATATTATCAAAGAGATGCGAAAAGAAGCCAAAAAGGCTTCCAAAATTTATCTGGCAACTGACCCGGACCGCGAAGGAGAAGCAATTTCCTGGCATCTTGCCAATTTACTGGGAATGGATTCTGATGCGGTTTGTAGAGTTGTATTCAATGAGATAACGAAAACTACCATTAAAGAAGCGATTAAACATCCGAGAAAGATTGATCTCAGTCTTGTGGATGCGCAGCAAGCGAGAAGAGTACTGGATCGTCTGGTAGGCTATCAGATCAGTCCGCTTCTGTGGAGAAAAATCAGAAAAGGACTGTCAGCAGGTCGCGTGCAGTCAGCAGCACTGAAAATTCTCTGCGATAGAGAAAAGGAAATCCAGAAGTTTGAGCCGAAAGAGTACTGGACTATTACAGCTGAATTTAAAAAAGGCAAGCTCTTTACTGCCAAGCTGTCTGAATATCAGAAGAAGAAAATCACCATCGAAAATAAAGCGGAAAATGATCGTATCATCGCTGAACTGAAAAAAGGTGATTATACCGTGACTGAGTTGACGCAGAAAGAGCGGACCAAAAAGCCTTATGCGCCCTTTACTACCAGCAGCATGCAGCAGGAAGCATCTACCAAGTTGAACTTCAATACAAGAAAGACTATGATGGTTGCACAGCAGCTTTATGAAGGTGTAGATGTAAAAGGTGTTGGCGGCGTAGGTTTGATTACGTATCTGCGTACAGATTCGGTGCGAATTTCTGAAGAGGCAAGAGGTGCTGCGGCTTCCTTTATCACAGAACATTATGGAAGTGAATACTTGGGGCGCAATGTATATACCAATAAGAAAAAGGATATTCAGGACGCCCATGAGGCAATCAGACCAAGTAACATCAGTCTGGTTCCGGAAGATATCAAAGACTCCTTAACAAATGATCAGTTCAAGCTGTATCGTTTGATTTGGTGTCGTTTTATGGCTAGTCAGATGACCGCTGCCAGATTCGATAATCTGCAGGTGGAAATTCAAAATGGTGATTATACCTTTAAGACTACCGGTTCCAAGCTGCTCTTTGACGGTTATCAGCGAATATATAAGAACAGTTTAGACGATGATAAGGACAGAATCCTTCCTGAACTGGAAAAGGGAGAAACTTTGACGAATACCGGCGTTTTGGGCGAACAGAACTTTACCCAGCCGCCGTCAAGATATACAGAAGCAAGCCTTGTTAAAGAACTGGAAGAGAAGAATATCGGACGCCCAAGTACCTATGCGCCTATCGTGGCGACTTTATCTGAACGAAAATATGTATCGAGAGAGAAGAAGTCACTGATTCCGACGGAACTAGGATTTTTGGTAACCGGTTTGATGGAAGAATATTTCAAAGAAATCGTCGACGTCAACTTTACGGCGGGAATGGAAGACCATCTGGACGATGTGGAAATGTCAAAGACAGAGTGGAAGAAAGTCATTCGCGATTTCTACGGACCTTTTGAAAAAGAGTTGAAAGTCGCTGACGAAGCCATCGAAAAGGTTGTCATAGAAGATCAGCCTACGGGAGAGAATTGTGAACTCTGCGGCAAACCTATGGTGCTGAAGATGGGAAGATTTGGAGAATTTGCCGCGTGCAGTGGGTATCCAGAATGTAAAAATACCAAGCCGATTGTAAAAACAATTGGTGTAAAATGTCCAAATTGTGGTAAGGATATTGTGGCAAGAAAAAGCAAACGCGGCAAGCTGTTCTACGGCTGCAGCGGTTACCCGGAATGCAGCCAGTCTTACTGGGACAAACCGGTGGATAAATCTTGTCCAAAATGCGGCGCACTTTTGGTAGAGAAAAAATCAAAAACAGGAAAATTTGCATGTTCTAACAGTGAGTGTGATTATAAAGAATAGAAGGAAAAGTGGAGGTAGAGAAATGGTACAGTTCCATGCAACAACGATTTGCGCAGTGAGAAGAGGACCAGACGATGTCGCAATTGGCGGTGACGGACAGGTAACTATGGGTGAAACTGCCATCATGAAAAATGGAGCAAAAAAAGTAAAGAAAATTTTTAAGAATACAGTTTTGACCGGATTTGCAGGCTCAGTTTCCGATGCCTTTGCACTGACAGAAAAATTTGAGAAAAAACTGGAAGAACACGGCGGTAACCTGAAACGTGCTGCAGTGGATTTAGCCCAAATGTGGCGAAGTGATAACGGTATGCGCAGCTTAGAAGCTTTGATGATTGTAGCAGATAAAGATGATTTGCTGGTGGTTTCAGGCAATGGAGAAGTTATCGTACCGGATCAGGATTTCATTGCAATAGGATCCGGCGGCAATTTTGCTTATTCCGCGGCTAATGCGCTGTTTAACCATACAGAAATGAGCGCAGAAGAAATTGTAAGAGAATCGCTGAAAATTGCCTCTTCTATTTGCGTGTACACCAATGATAATATTTCTGTGGAAAAGCTGTAAGGGGGGATTTTAACATGGCAGGGAAAATTCAAAGCATGACACCGAAAGAGATTGTCGGTGAATTGGACAAATATATTATCGGTCAAGATGAGGCGAAAAAGTCTGTAGCTATCGCCCTCAGAAATAGATACAGAAGAAGTTTGCTTTCTGACGAGCTGCGCGAAGAAATTACGCCGAAGAATATCTTGATGATGGGACCTACTGGTTGCGGTAAGACTGAAATTGCAAGACGTCTTGCCAAATTGATGGAAGCCCCTTTCGTAAAGGTCGAAGCGACTAAATTTACAGAGGTTGGATATGTAGGAAGAGATGTGGATTCCATGGTTCGTGATTTGGTGGAAGCATCTATTCGCATCACCAAGCAGTCCAGATTGAAAGAAAAATACGAGGTAGCAGAGGGAATTGCAGAAGAAAAAATTATCGAAGCGATGATCCCTGGCAGTAAGAAAAAAAGCGGACAACCAAAGGCAAGAAGCCCGTTTGACTTTATCATGAATAGCGGTGGCTATGCAAGTCAGAAGCAGCTTTATGAAGAAAGCAAGGCGAAGGAAGCAGAAGTGAAATCCGAGCCTACCGATGTGGAAATGGCAAGGGAACAAGTGAGACAGCAGCTTCGAGATGGACTGTTAGAAGAACAGTTTATCGAGATTGAAGTGCTGGATACCCCAAAAGGCAACCAGCTTGACATGAGTAATGAAGGCATGAGCATTGCTATCGGCAATATTTTCGGTGACATGATGCCTCAGAAGACAAAGACCAAGAGAGTCAGAGTCAAAGAGGCAAGAAAGATCTTAAGAGAACAGGAGGCACAGAATCTTTTGGATATGGATCAAGTGACCGATGAAGCCTTGGAAAATGCAGAGCAGAACGGCATTATCTTTATCGATGAAATTGATAAGATTGCATCTGGCTCCAGCTATCGCAGCGGTGCTGACGTGTCCAGAGAAGGGGTGCAGCGTGATATTCTGCCTATTGTAGAGGGCAGCGTGGTAAATACTAAGTATGGCCCTGTAAAAACCGACCATATTCTGTTCATCGGCGCTGGTGCATTCCATACTGCAAAACCCACTGATTTAATTCCAGAGTTGCAGGGGCGTTTTCCAATTAGGGTAGAACTGCAGAACTTAACAAAGGAATCCTTTATCCAGATTCTTACAGTTCCAGAGAATGCAATTCTGAAACAGCATAAGGCTTTATTAGAAACTGAAGGAATAAATGTGGAATTTTCTGAAAAAGCTATTGACGAAATCGCCGGAATGGCGTATCTTATGAATGAGCAGACTGAAAATATCGGAGCAAGAAGACTGCATACGATTCTGGAAAAACTGTTGGAGGACATATCTTTTAACATTCCGGATATGGATAAAGAAAAGATTGTCATTGACAGGGAGTATGTGCAGAATAAGTTTATGGATACCATTCACAAGGATGATGTTGACCGGTATATTCTATAATTCCGGTATTTTAGAGCTAATATTAGTTGAGTAATTGTTTAGAAGAAATTGAGGTAAATTATGAGTGAAAATTTGTTAAAAAGAGTAAGAAAGTTGAATAACGTACTTGCGGACAGTACAGCGGGCTATATATCTTTTGATGAGCTTTGCGGCGTCATGAGCGAATTGCTGGGGTCCAACATCTATATTTTAAACAGAAAAGGAAAACTTTTGGCTGCCAAATACGAAGATGGCGAGGAGGCTCCTTTGACATACGATGAAGAAATTGAGAAAGTCGTTCTGCCGCAGGTATATAATGACAGATTTTTAAAGGTGGAAGAAACCCGAACTAATTTGACCTATGACAGCATTAAGGAGTATTATGGTGATGAGTACACTATGGCAAGCAAATATCACACCATCGTGCCAATTGTGTTCAGCGGTCAGCGTATTGCAACACTGCTTCTTGCAAGACCGGAAAAGGCATATGATGATGAAGATATCGCCATCTGTGAATATGGTGCAACAGTTGTAGGCCTTGAGGTTTCCCGTGCTATCGCCCAGGAAGAGGAAGAAGACGTTAGAATGCGCGAAGCCGTAGAAATGGCACTGTCAACTCTTTCTTATTCTGAAATGGATGCAGTAGGAAAAATCTTTGCAGAATTGAAAGGTTCAGAAGGTCTGCTTGTTGCCAGCAAGATTGCAGATAAATCCGGAATCACCCGTTCTGTTATTGTAAATGCGCTGAGAAAGCTGGAAAGTGCCGGTGTTATCGAGTCCAGATCTCTGGGTATGAAAGGTACGAGAATAAAAATCACCAATGAGTTCCTTCGCGATGGTATTAAAGATTTCGAAGTTTAAACTTATAATTGTATAGTTTAGAGTAACCAAAACCTCCAAGCGGTCATATTATGACAGAAGCGGGAGGTTTTTTATGGGAAGACGGTCATCCGCGGCAGGCTGGTTTTGGAAAAAAACGGCCATAGGGCTGCTGATTTTTGCACTAGGGTGTTTAATACTGGCAGAAGGGTTAAAACGGCAGATTGGTCCAAATATTGACGCAATCAGCCATTTGAAAGCTAGGGGCATGGTGACGGAGCTGATTAACGAAACAATCAGGGAAAATTTTTCTGACGAAGATTATGCGGATAAGCTTTTCCTCATCAAAACCGGCGATGATGGAAAAATGCAGATGGTGCAGGCTAACACCAGTTTGATTAATAAGATGGTGTCTTCTTTTGCAGAAAGCCTGCAAAAGAAGTACGAGGCTATGGACCGGAAAATTGTGGAGATTTCTTACGGAACACTGCTGGGCAGCAAGGTTTTGTCACAGACCGGCTTTGGAGTTGAGGTGAAACTTTTACCTCTTGCGGTGACGAAATACGATTTTGAAACGGAGTTTGAAAGTCAGGGAATCAATCAGACTAAATACAAGATTTATATTGTGCTGGAAAGCAGCGTGCAGATTTTGCAGCCCTTTTCAAAGGAAAGCGTAAAAGTAATTAATAAAGTGTTGATTTCTGAGGCTGTTATCGTGGGCGATGTGCCTGACAGTTATGTAAATGTGCCAAAAGAAGATATTTTAGACGCAACATGATGACTTTTCAGTGCATTTTGTGTTATACTAAGAACATGCTTAGATTTAATGAAAATAATGAAATTATTACAGAAGAAACATATCGCACAATTTTAGTGGGACTGCAGCGAAAGGAAGATATTTCTTATTCCATGGAGGAACTTGCCGGACTTTCAGAAGCGGCAGGCGCAGAAGTTCTCGGCAAAGTCATTCAGGTACTGGAAAGACCCAATACTGCAACCATGATAGGAAAGGGCAAGGTAGAAGAGGTTGCAAAGCTGGCTGCTAACATGGAGGCAGACGTGGTGATTTTTAATGATGAACTGACTGGAATGCAGCTGCGCAATCTGGAAGACGCCATCGGCGTGCGTGTCATCGACAGAACGATTTTGATTTTGGATATTTTCGCAGCTCGCGCAGATTCTAAGGAAGGCAAGCTGCAGGTAGAACTGGCGCAGCTGAAATATAGAATGCCGAGACTGACCGGCTTTGGCAAATCTCTTTCCAGACAGGGCGGCGGAATCGGTACCAGAGGCCCCGGTGAAAAAAAGCTGGAGACTGACAGAAGACATATTGAGCGGCGCATGGAGGATATCAAAGACGAGCTTTCAGAGCTTCGCAGAACACGCACGGTACAGCGGGCAAGGCGAGAGAAAAACGGTGTGCCGGTGGTTGCGCTCGTAGGATACACTAACTCTGGAAAATCTGCACTGATGAACAGACTGCTTTCTATTACTGACAAAGAAGAAAAGAGCGTCACTGAAAAAAATATGCTTTTTGCGACTTTGGATGCCCAAAGCCGCAGTGTCAAAGTAGACAGCAGTCATCAGTTCATTCTGGTAGATACAGTTGGGTTTGTCAGCAAGCTGCCCCATAGTCTGATAGAAGCGTTTAAGGCAACTTTGGAGGAAGTTCTTTATGCGGATCTTTTGCTTCACGTGGTGGATAGCGCCTACGAAGAGCACAGTTTTCATATTGATGTGACGGACAAGGTTCTTGCTGAAATCGGTGCTGCCGCAAAGGACAAGATTATGGTCTACAACAAGATTGATTTGGTGCCAGAGCTTACGAATATAGCAAATTCTGACTCACAGGTCTTCGTATCTGCGAAAACAGGCAGCAATATTGAACTTCTCATCGAGTTGATCAAAGAGAGAATCTTTTCCGATGTTAAAGTCAGCTTGCTGATTCCGTACACGAGGGGAGATATTTCCTCCTATCTCTGCGAAAAGGCGCAGGTGAAATCCATGGAGTACGTAGAAAAAGGAACCTTGTTTGAGGTGGAAATCAGTCAGGAAGATTATCAGAGGTTAAGTGAATATGAAGTTATATAGTACGGTTCTTGGAATGGGCCAGGCAGAGCAGGTGATTGAAAAGTCCAGATTTATCACCTATGTAAAGCCTGTCGATACAAAGGAAGAAGCGGATGCTTTTGTTGGAGAAATCAGAAAGAAACATAAGGACGCGACCCACAATGTGCCTGCAATGGTTCTCGGCGACCATTTTCAGGTGCAGTGGGCAAGTGATGACGGAGAACCTCAGGGAACCAGCGGAGCGCCTATGGTGCAAATGCTGGTGCAGGAGGGAATTACCAACGTAGTGGTGGTCGTTACCAGATATTTCGGCGGTATTAAGCTGGGCACCGGTGGACTGGTGCGTGCTTACACCAGCAGCGCAAAGCAGGGGCTTGCTGCGGCAGGAATCTGCGATGTGCAGGAAATGCAGGTGACGGAATACAGGGTGGATTATGCTGTATTTAATAAAATACAAAATTCCCCCTTTACATATCCGGTAAAATTTGCTAATATAGTCTATGCTGACGCGGTTACCTTTGAACTGGTTACTAATCCGGAGGACACTGCGGCGGTTTCTGAAGTTATCACAGGTCTTTCCGGTGGGAGGGCTGAGAAGCTTTCTGAGAGCGTTCGATATGAGAAAGTAAGAAGAGAAAATTAATTTTAAAACTTACGAAAATCATGTTGACAGGTAAAAAGAAATGTGATAATATAATTTTCGGCTTATGAATCTGGTGATTCCACTAAGCTTAGAAAAAATTAAAAAAGTGCTTGACAAGTAACACAAGATATAGTATACTATGTAAACGTGCCAAGCAAACAAGCAACGGACACTGCGGGCGTTTAGCTCAGCTGGGAGAGCATCTGCCTTACAAGCAGAGGGTCATAGGTTCGAGCCCTATAACGCCCACCATTTTCCTACAGTGACCGAGATAGCGCAATGGCGGTGAGATGGAATACCGGCTGCGCAGTGAGTTCGCAGATTCGCGAACGAGGTGCAAAAGCACAAGCAATGCGGCCTGGTAGTTCAGTTGGTTAGAATGCCAGCCTGTCACGCTGGAGGTCGACGGTTCGAGCCCGTTCCAGGTCGCCAATTTTTTAACATAATAATGCGCTGGTGTGGCTCAACGGTAGAGCAGCTGATTTGTAATCAGCAGGTTGGGGGTTCGATTCCCTCCACCAGCTCCAATACAGATTAGGTTGGAGACTGACTCCAATTCATCAAATAACATGACTAAGTTTGGAAACTTTTGTCGAGGGATTCCCGAGTGGCCAAAGGGGGCGGACTGTAAATCCGTTAGCTGAGCTTTCGATGGTTCGAATCCATCTCCCTCGACCAATTTTTTTTTCAAGCATGCGGAAGTGGCTCAGGGGTAGAGCATCGCCTTGCCAAGGCGAGGGTCGCGAGTTCGAATCTCGTCTTCCGCTCCATCATGCGGATGTAGTTCAATGGTAGAACCTCAGCCTTCCAAGCTGATGGCGTGAGTTCGATTCTCATCATCCGCTCCATTTTTTCAAATTTAGTGTGGGCTCATAGCTCAGCTGGATAGAGCAACGGCCTTCTAAGCCGTGTGTCCGGGGTTCGAATCCCTGTGGGCTCACCATTTATTTGATGATTTTGGGGTATCGCCAAGTGGTAAGGCAACGGACTTTGACTCCGTCATTCGTAGGTTCGAGTCCTGCTACCCCAGCCAAGAATATGACCCATTAGCTCAGTCGGCAGAGCACTTGACTTTTAATCAAGGTGTCCGGAGTTCGAATCTCCGATGGGTCACCATCTAAATTAAATACAGATGTTGGTTGAATCCACAGCGAGGAGAGGTGTCCGAGTGGTTTAAGGAGCTGGTCTTGAAAACCAGTGATTCCGAAAGGGACCGTGGGTTCGAATCCCACCCTCTCCGCCATCATCTTAATTGAATAGTATATGATTGTGAGATTTATTTAGCCTGGAGAAGTACTCAAGAGGCTGAAGAGGACGGTTTGCTAAACCGTTAGGGTTCGATTAGGGCCGCATGGGTTCGAATCCCATCTTCTCCGCCATTTTGCAGGGGTATAGCTCAGCTGGTAGAGCAGTGGTCTCCAAAACCACGTGCCGTGGGTTCGATTCCTACTGCCCCTGCCAATAATGACACAATCTAAGCTTAACGGGGTGTAGCGCAGTTTGGTAGCGCAACTGGTTTGGGACCAGTGGGCCGCGGGTTCAAATCCTGCCACCCCGACCATTATCCAATATGTGGGCCATTAGCTCAGTTGGTCAGAGCATCCGGCTCATAACCGGCAGGTCCCGGGTTCAAGTCCCTGATGGCCCACCAGTTAAATAATTGAATATGTGGTATGCCCAGATAGCTCAGTAGGTAGAGCAGGGGACTGAAAATCCCCGTGTCCTTGGTTCGATTCCGAGTCTGGGCACCATTCATCCAACAGCCTTTCGCTGACGTAATGTCCGAAGGGTTGTTTTTTATTATCTAAATTTTCGTGTGATGTAATTTTCATGTTTCTGCCGTGATTTACCATCGACTTAATATTGATTTTATTCGTGTTTTCCTTTAAAATAATACATGGTAATTGTTAAAAGGGAGGACAACATGGCACAGCTATATTACAGATACAGTACAATGAACGCAGGCAAATCTATCGAACTGATTAAGGTGGCATATAATTACGAGGAACGAGGAAAACATGTGCTGACTTTGGTGCCTGCTATTGATGACAGATACGGAACTGGCGTTATTACCTCCAGAATTGGCGTGCAGCGGGACGCAATGATTGTAGGTGAGGATACAAATATTTTAGAGCTTTTCATGCGTGAAAATGAAAAACACAGGATTGATTGTGTTTGCATTGATGAATGTCAGTTTTTAAAGAAACATCATGTACAAGAACTTGTAGAAATTGTGGATAGTTTTGAAGTTCCAGTGCTTGCATACGGACTTAAGAACGACTTTAGAAACGAGCTCTTTGAGGGATCTTATTATATGCTGATTTATGCAGATAAGATTGAAGAAATCAAGACTATCTGCTGGTGTGGACGCAAAGCAACTATGGTTGCCAGAATTGTTGACGGCAAATTTGTCAAGCAAGGCAAACAGGTTATGATCGGGGGCAACGACATGTATGTATCCCTTTGCCGCAAGCATTACAATGATGGGCGAATCGGTCCAGAGAAATAGAAAAATATCAAAATAAGACATGAGAAGAAGATAGGAGAAATACCTATGAATTTTAAATTATATTTGATAAGGATAATTTTAATTATATTTTTTGTGGTCTCAGTGCTGGCTATAGCACCCCAAATGCAGGTTTTTGCTGCCAGTAGTACTGATGCGGAGTTTGAAGCACAGCTTACTTCAGAAGGCTTTCCTGAAAGCTACAAGACAAAGCTTAGAGCATTGCATCGGCTTCATCCGAACTGGACATTTAAGGCCAAACAGTTGAATTATACTTGGGCGGATGCACTGGATAAGCAATGCTCCAATGTAAATGCCAATCTGGTCTCTAACAATTTTCCTGCAGGTTACAAGGCAGTACAGAATGGTACATATAATTTTGACACCCATACCTATATCGGAAAAGATGGAGCCAGCTGGGTTGCAGCCTCCAGACAGGCTGTTGCATTTTACATGGATCCGAGAAACTGGCTGGATGAGAGTTCTATTTTCATGTTTGAGCCTAACCTTTATGATGCCTCTTATCAGACGGAAGATCTGGTAAAGAAGATTTTGTCTACCACTGCACTTCCATCTACAGCAGCGAAATATTATATTGAGGCAGCAGAACAAACTTATAACGGAAAGAAATACAGTATCAGTCCTGTATATTTAGCATCAAAAACAAGATTAGAACTGGGCAGCAGCGATTTTATGATAAACGGACATTCCTTTACCTATGGCGGCAAGAAGTATTCCGGGTTGTATAACGCTTATAATATTGGAGCAACTGACAGTGCCGACGGTACTGCAGCGCTGAAGGGATTAGTTTATGCAGCAGGCGGTTCGGATGGAAGCGGAACTACGTATCTTCGTCCGTGGAATACACTGAAGAAAGCAGTGACAGGCGGTGCGTTGTATATTGCAGGTACCTTTTTTGAGCGAAATCAATATACCTCGTATTACGAAAGATATAATGTGCTGAATGGGCTTTCTGGCATTGGAACATATCAGTATGCGACTTCGATTTTTGCAGCGGCAACGCAGTCTGCAATTATTCATGGGAATTACTATGATTATAAGGTTCTGACAGAAGCATTTTCTTTTGAAATTCCGGTTTTTAAAAGTATGCCGTCTTCGCCGGCAGCAAAACCGGGAAGTGGCAGTAACAACTGTTATTTAGATGACATTTCGGTATCTCTGGATGGGAAGAAGCTGAGTTTTATTTCAGATTTTAATCGCTTTACTACTGATTATACGGTGAAGCAGACCATCGGTGCTGTTGATAAGCTGACCATCAGCACTAAAAAGAATGATAGTGCTGCTACCGTTTCCGTCAGCGGAAATACTACATTAAACGAAGGTATTAACAAGATTACAGTAAAAGTTACAGCTCCTTCTGGTGCGGTGAGCAAAACTTATAATATTACAGTCGTTAAGGATTCCAGTGCTGTGCCGGATCCTAACGAAAAACTGATTGAAGGTGTAGAAAACACTACAATTAAAGCGTCTTCTGTTCTGGGAGAAGGCAATATACAGGTCAGCTGGACGAAGTCAGCTGGATATAAGATGGACTACTATGAGGTTTACAGAAGTACTACTTCAGGAAGCTATAGTACAACGCCATACTTTGTAACGACTAATGGCACGAAAACGACTTACAAAAATACCAAAAATCTAAAAGACGGCACCAGATATTATTATAGAGTGCGAGGAGTTCGTGTCATAGACGGAAAAACCTATTATTCCAAATGGTCAAATCAGGCGTACAGAACTTATCGAGCGCCAGAACTTTCAAATGAGAAGATTATAGAGGGGGTGCAGGCAACAGCTTTGAACGCAGCGGCTGTATCGGTGCCAGGCACGATTCAGCTTAGCTGGACTAAATCCGGCGCATATGCCATGGATTACTATCAGGTCTTCAGAAGAGGTGAAAACGAAGAATATGGAAGCGCGCCTCACGGTGTCACGGCGTCGGGGGATATCTTCACTTATGAGGATAAATCCAACATGACAGAAAATGCTACGTATTACTATAAAGTGCGAGGTGTTCGTAATGTCGACGGCATCGGCTACTATACTCCGTGGTCCAGCGAGGTGAGCTGCGTATACAAACCGGATTATTCTTCGAAGATTGCCGGTGTACAGGCAACGACGATTAAGGCGTCCTCTGTTTTGGGAGCGGGCTATATCCAAATTAATTGGAAAAAGTCTGCAGGCTATAAAGTGGATTATTTCGAGATTTATAGAAGCACAAAATCGGGAGAATATAGCAGTATACCGTTCTTTAAGACAACAGATGGTGTGAAAAACAGTTATAAAAATACGAAAAGTCTAAAGAAAGGCACTCGCTACTACTATAAAATTCGTGGCGTTCGCACTTTTGACGGAACAAAGTATTATACAAAATGGTCAAATCAGGCATATAGAACTTACAAGTAAACAAAAGGGGATATCTCAAAATTGATTTTGAGATATCCCCTTTTTCACATCGTAAATCGTTGAAATCTATAGCTTGCAGCCCTGAGTGCTGCCGCGTCTTGCAAGTTCCGCGTGAATACTATTTAAAATTGTACGCTTTTGATAGCTCCACGATGGACTGATGAGAATTTTGCGGGGCGCATCAGCGCTGAGCCTGTGAATGGTAATTTCCGGCGGAATGATTTCAATTAAATCGCACACCAGGTTGACATATTCTTCGATAGAGTCAAAGGAACAGTAATCTGGATGAGAAAGTGCCATGGCAGAGCCTTTTACTACGTTTAGCATGTGCAGTTTGATTCCCCAGATGCCGCTTTGACATACGTAGCGCACAGAACGTTCCATATCGTGTTGACTTTCGCCGGGAAGTCCCAAAATCAGGTGTACGACCGTTTTGATACCGCGAGCGTTTAGCTTGCTGATTGTTTCATCGTAGATCGATAAATCATAGCAGCGGTTGATGAGAACGGCTGTTTTTTCGTGAATGGTCTGCAGTCCCAGTTCTACCCAGAGAAAGTGATTTTCGTTGATTTCAGAAAGTAAATCCAGTACTTCCGTATCGATACAGTCAGGCCTTGTGGCGATGACGATACCGGAAATCAGCGGATGGTTCAGCGCTTCATAAAATTTCTCTCGCAAAACATCAACCGGAGCGTAGGTGTTAGTATGATTTTGAAAATATGCCAAATATTTGGCGTTCGGCCACTTGTTTGAAAGGAGGGCAATTTGCTCTTCAATCGTGGAGGCAAAGTCGCCGCTGCCGTCGGCAGAGCAGAAGATGCAGCCGCCGTTTCCTTTTGTGCCGTCTCTGTTTGGACAGGTGAAACCGCCGTCGATGGAGAGCTTGACGGTCTTTTCTCCAAAGTATGATTTTAGGTATTTACTAACCATATTAATTGATGGCTGCATAGCAGAGTCCTCGTTTCTTTTTGTACTGCTTCAATCTTAAGGGCTGGAAAAGAAAAAGTCAACTTTTTCCGGCGAATTTATTGTAAAACTGTGTAAAATCGGATATAATAAAGAGTCAATAGTTCATAAAATACCAGAGAAAAATCAGGAAGGAGCAAGCAGTAACTATGACAAAGAAAGAAACAGCTCCCTGGAGCTTGCAAAGAGGCATTTCTGACTGCTCTGACTGCATGTGCGGTCTTACAGGCGCAGGTGAAACTACCATGAAACCGCCGCTGCTTCTTCACAGCTGCTGCGGACCTTGCAGCACATCGGTCATTGAGCGGCTGGCACCTGATTATGATATCACCGTTTTTTTCTATAATCCGTGTATCACTGACGGAGAGGAATATGAGAAGCGGAAGATGAACCAAATCGCTTTTATTGAGAAATATAACCAGAATCTCGGCGGTACGCAGAAGATTCACTTTATGGAGGGAATATATGAGCCGGACGCGTATTATACGCGGGTATCCGGCTTCAGTAATGAACCGGAAGGCGGGGCGCGCTGCACGATTTGCTTCGATATGCGTCTTGAAAAGACGGCACAGACAGCGGCAGCCAAGGGATATGGCATTTTTGCCACAACCCTGACTGTAAGTCCTCATAAAAATTATCCGCTCATTTCAGAAATCGGAAAGAAATTTGCAGTGCAGTATGGCATAGAATTTTTGGACATCGACTTTAAGAAAAAGGCGGGATTTCATCGCAGCATTCAGCTATCTAAGGAATACGGTCTTTACAGACAGAACTACTGTGGCTGCGAGTATTCAAAACGATAATTCAATATTTTTGAGATATAATATGGAGGAAACAAAAATGGCACAATTAATCACACCGAAGGACTACTCACCGGTAATCAGTCCGCTGGAAACCCAGCGTGCAATCAAAAAAATTAAGGATTACTTTCAGCAGGAACTGGCTTACGGGTTAAACCTGCGAAGAGTATCCGCACCTCTCTTTGTTTTTCCGGAGACCGGACTGAACGACAACTTGAACGGTGTGGAGCGTAGAGTTTCATTCAGCCTGCTTGACCTTGAAGAAAAAGAAGTTGAAGTAGTGCAGTCTCTCGCAAAATGGAAGAGAATGGCTCTTGGAAAATATGGAATTAAGCCGGGACACGGCATTTATACAGATATGAATGCAATCAGAAGAGACGAAGAGCTTGACAACCTCCACTCTGTCTACGTAGATCAGTGGGACTGGGAAAAGGTAATCACCAAAGAGCAGAGAAACACGGAGTATCTCCACGAGACAGTGACAACCATTTACAACGCAATGAAGAATCTGGGGGATTATGTAAATCGTCTTTACAGAGATTTACAGACAGAGATTCCTAATGAGATTTATTTTATTACCAGCCAGGAACTTGCAGATATGTATCCAAATAAGACACCAAAGGAAAGAGAAGATTTAATCTGCAAAACTCACGGCGCAGTCTTTATTGAAAAAATCGGTGGAACCTTGACCTCAGGCGAAAAGCACGACGGAAGATCTCCGGACTATGACGACTGGGAACTGAATGGGGATATTATCTTATGGAACGATGTGCTGGACAGAGCCTTTGAGATATCCTCTATGGGCATCCGCGTAGATGCCGATGCTATGGATCGCCAGTTGAAGCTGGCAGGCGCTGATGACAGAAGAAGCCAGTCTTTCCATCAAGCCATTTTAAGCGATGAGCTGCCGTATTCCATTGGCGGCGGCATCGGACAGAGCAGGCTGTGCATGTACTTCCTGCGTAAAGCTCACATTGGTGAGGTGCAGGTTTCTGTATGGCCGGAGGATATGCTTTCCGAGTGCAAAAAAGATAATATTTTCTTACTATAAGATGAAATATATAAACGTAGTTATTAATCATAACAGCAGGCATACGGACACATACTATACATATGCAGCGCCCGATGATATTACAGTTGGGGACATCGTAGAGGTGTCCTTTAACAGAGGTAATAAGCCAAAGAACGCTTATGTCTTTGAAGAGGGAGTTACCCCCGATTGCGAGGTTTCCAAAATCAAAGCGATTACTGGAAAAAATCCGGATATCTCCCTGAATCCTGAGATGGTGAAAACTTGTATTTGGATGAAGAAGCGATACGGAATCAAATATTTGGACGCTGTTAAATGTTTTGTGCCAAACGGAAATCCTGCAAAAGAGGGCAAAGAAAAGGAACCCTACAAGGACGCAGAGGGCGAGAAACAGGACATCAGAAATCTGACAGAGGAGCAGCAGATAGCAGTAGATACCATCAGCTGCGCGGTCAGAGGAGGAAGACAGGAAAGTTTTCTCATTCACGGGGTCACCGGAAGTGGCAAGACGGAAGTTTATATGCAGGTCATCGCAGAGGTTCTTGCGGCGAGTAAAACAGCTATTATGCTCGTGCCTGAAATCGCGCTGACGAAGCAGATTATCGACCGTTTTATTGCCAGGTTTGGAAAGAAATCCATCGCAGTTTTACACAGCAAGCTGACAAAACGAGAGCGTTTTGATGAATGGCAGAGAATCAGGGCGGGAAAGGCGAACATCGTCATCGGCGCCAGATTGGGCGTCTTTGCTCCCCTTGAAAACATCGGCGTTATCATCATGGACGAGGAGCACGAAGCGACCTATAAGTCGGATATGACGCCGAAATACGATACAGTGGATATTGCTCTGAAGCGACTCATGTACTATCAGGGGGTATTGATTCTGGGCAGCGCAACGCCGTCGGTGGTTTCTTACCAGCGGGCGAAGGAAGGGATTTACCGGCTTATCACCCTAAAGCAGCGCTATAACAGCGCACCTCTTCCTACGGTAGAACTTGTAGATATGCGGGAAGAATTGAGAGAAGGCAATCGAACTGTTTTCAGCGACAGGCTTTATCGAAAGATGGAGGAAACCCTTGCAAAAGGACAGCAGATTATATTGTTTCTCAACCGCAGAGGCTATTCCACCTTTATTTCCTGCAGGGAGTGTGGTGAGGTAATGGAGTGTCCGGAGTGTGGTATTTCCTTAACTTATCATAAGAAAGAAAACGCAGGGGTTTGCCATTACTGCGGAAAAAAATTTTCTGTACCGGCAAGCTGTCCAAAATGCGGCAGCAAATATATCAAGTATTTTGGTTCAGGTACTGAAAAGGTGGAAGAATTCACAAGGGAGCTGTTTCCAGACAGAAAGGTGGAGCGGCTGGACCTTGATACCGCTAAAAATAGCAGAGAAATTAACCGGATTATCGGGAACTTCTCAAAGGGAAAGACGGAGATTCTTATCGGCACGCAGCTGGTCGCGAAAGGTCTGGACTTTAAAAATGTTGGACTTGTCGGTGTCGTTGCTGCCGACGTCAGTCTTCATATTCCCGATTACAGGTCGACGGAGAGAACTTTTCAGCTAGTGACTCAGGTTTCTGGAAGAGCTGGCAGAGGTGAAGAGGAAGGGCATGTAATCGTGCAGTCCTATACGCCAGACAATTTTGCGCTGACTACAGCAGCAAACCATGATTATGAGGGCTTCTTTCAGATGGAGGCTTCTATCAGGCAGATGATGGACTACCCGCCTTTCTCGGATTTGATTTTGGTAGAATTTACAAGTGAGAAGGAAGAATATGCCTTTGAGACGGCAGAAAGCTGCAGGAACTATCTGATTCGCTGTAAGCTTGAAGAGGAGAGCAGTATCTTTGAAGCCAAGCCGTCCTATCATTTTAAGGGGAAGGACAGTTTTCGCTATTTTATACTGATTAAATGTCCGAAAGGACTTAGAAACAAGTATATTTACTGCATTGACTGTTTCGGAGAAAATTTAAAGAAAAATAGGGATAGTTGTGCGATGACTATTGACGTCAATCCGTACAGCACCATTTAAGATAAAGCATAAAAGGAGAATGAGAGATGGCAATTAGAAATGTTGTGTTAGATGGAGATGAAATTCTTAGGAAGCACTGCCGCGAGGTTTCTGAAGTGACAGACCGCATTCGGCAGACTTTGGAGGATATGGTGGAAACCATGCACCAGCAGTCGGGCTGCGGACTTGCAGCACCGCAGGTTGGCATTATGCGCAGAATGTTTGTAGCGGAACCTGAGCAAGGCGGCAAGATTTACTATATGATTAATCCTGAAATTTTGGAGCAGGAAGGTTCTGTTTCCGGCGACGAAGGCTGCCTCAGCGTGCCGGGACTGATCGGTACTGTGGACAGACCTGAAAGAATCAAAATCAAGGCGCTGGATTTTAATGGAGAAGAGAAGATTTATGACTTTGAAGGCTGGGACGCTCGCGTGATGTGTCACGAAAACGACCATCTGGACGGTATTCTTTATACGGATAAAGCGGTAAACGTCAGAGAACCGGAATATGATGAAGAGGTAGAAGGTTAATGAAAGTAGTTTTCATGGGCACACCGGATTTTTCGGTTCCGGTGCTTGCGAAAATTTTGGAGGCAGGTCATCAGGTGGGCTGCGTGGTAACTCAGCCTGATAAAGCCAAAAACAGAGGAAAGAAGATCCAGTTTACGCCGGTGAAGGAACTGGCAGCAGAACATGGAATTAAGGTATTGCAGCCTGAAAAAATCAAGCAGGATACAGAAGTTTTACAAACCCTTAAAGACTATGCGCCGGATATCATCGTCGTAGTGGCATACGGACAGATTATTCAAAAAGAGATTCTGGATTTGCCTAAATACGGCTGTGTCAACGTTCATGCGTCTCTTTTGCCGAAGCTGCGCGGCGCGTCGCCTATACAGCATGCGATTTTGCAGGGTGAGGAGGAAACCGGTGTAACCATTATGCAGATGGATGTGGGGCTTGACACCGGAGATATGCTCAGCAAAGCAAGTCTTGTTATCGGAGATAGAAATTGTCAGCAGCTTCACGACGATTTGGCAGAACTCGGCGCAAAGCTTTTAGTGGAGACTTTGCCGCGCATTGAAGCGGGGAATATTTCCCCGGAAAAGCAGGATGACAGTCTCTCAAGCTATGCCGGCATGATTTCTAAACAGGATGGAAAAATTGACTTTCACAAGAGTCCTGTAGAAATTCAGCGGCAAATTCGCGCTTTTGATCCGTGGCCAGGAGCATTTTGCAATTATGGCGATGTGGTGATGAAGATTTGGAGCGCGGAGCCTGTGACAGAAAAAACATCAAAGGCGCCGGGTACCATTATCTGCGTTTCAGATAGCGGCGTTGATACGGCTTGCGGAGATGGGCAGGTGCTTCGCATTACAGAAATTCAAATGCCTGGAAAGAAACGGGTTTCTGTGAAGGATTATCTCAGAGGCAACAAAATAGAGATAGACAGCTTATTCGAATAAATTAAAGGGGGAAAAAGAAATGTTTCATTTTTATTATGGAGGATCCAGTCTCATTTTTCTGCTGCCAGCTATGTTGCTGGCGTTGTTTGCACAAGCAAAAGTAAAAAGTTCTTTTAGGAAATATTCTTCTGTGCGCAATCACAGAAATATGACTGGTGCAGAGGCAGCAAGAAGAGTGCTGGACAGCAATGGACTTAGAGATGTGGAGATTCGCCAGATTCCTGGCAATCTAACAGATAATTACGATCCAAGAAACAGAACACTGAGCTTGTCTCAGGATGTGTATGGTGTTTCTTCGGTTGCGGCAATCAGTGTAGCCTGTCACGAGGCAGGTCATGCTATTCAACATGCCAGAAGTTATGCGCCGCTGAAAATCAGAAATGCTATCGTGCCTGTAGTTAACCTTGCATCTAGCTTTACATGGATTTTAATTATTGTAGGGCTGGGACTTTTAGCAGGACAAAGCTATGAGATGTATGCCATGGGAAATACTATTTTTAATATCGGTGTACTGGCGTTTGTTGCGATAGTTATATTTCATCTGATTACGCTTCCGGTGGAGTTTGATGCCAGCCATAGAGCGATTGTGCAGATGGAGGAACTGGGGATTGTCACCATGGAAGAAAAAGCAGGCGCAAAGAAAGTGCTTAGTGCAGCAGCGCTCACCTATGTGGCAGCTCTTGCTGTAGCAGTTGCCAATCTTCTCAGAATCTTAGCAATCAGGGGAAGGCGTGATTGATATGGACTGCAATCGGAGAACAACCTATTCAGTGCTTTTTGAAATTGAAAAGAATCAGGCGTATTCCAATCTGGAGTTGAACAGACAGATTGGGCTGCAAAATCCAGATAATCCTGCCTTTGTACGGGAACTGGTATACGGCGTGTTGGAGAATCGGATATACCTTGACTATCTTCTTGCGCATCTGATTCCCAAGGGACTTTCCGGCATAAAAAAACAGGTTCTGACGCTGCTTCGCATGGGGCTTTATCAGCTGATTTTTATGGAATCAGTGCCGCCTTATGCAGCTATCGGGGAGACAGTAAAGCTTGCTAAGAAGCTGGCACCGGGCAGAGACGGTTTTATAAATGGTGTGCTTAGAGGTTATCAGAAAAAGGGCGCAGATATTAAACTGCCTGATTCGAAAGAGGACCTAATTTCCTACCTTTCCGTCAGATATTCTTATGCGCAGTGGATTGTGGAACTCCTGCTATCTCAGTATGGGATGCAGCGAGCAGAGCAGATTTTGAAAGCAGGAAACGATCGACCAAAACTTTCCATTCGGGTGAATATGATTAGGACAGACAGACAGTCTCTGGCAGAGCAGTTGACTGAAGAAGGCTTTGTTATAGAGGAAGCCACCTTGAGCGAGAGGGTGCTCTTTGTCAGCGGCAGCGGACTTTTGGAGACGAAGGCTTATGAACAGGGGCTTTTCTCTGTACAGGACGAGGCATCGGTTCTTGCAGCAGAGGCGGTGAATCCTTTGCCAGGACAGACAGTGCTTGATATTTGTGCAGCGCCGGGCGGCAAGAGTCTGGCGATGGCTGAAATGATGGGAAATAAAGGGGTAGTAAAAGCCTTTGATATATACGGACACAAACTCACATTAATATCGCAGCAGGCGCAGAGGCTTGGGCTTTCCAACATTATCACCGAAGAAAGTGACGGATGTGTACTGCGGGAAGATTTGAGGGATTCTTCGGATTGCGTTCTGGTAGATGGTCCATGTTCGGGTCTTGGAGTGATTCGGAGAAAACCTGAGATCAAATATAAAGAGCTTGCAGACGAGGGCAGAGAACTTTCTGAAAAGCAGTTTCGGATTCTTTTAACTGCCAGTTGTTATGTAAAAGAGGGAGGGATTTTGGTTTACAGTACCTGTACGGTGAATCGAATAGAGAATACAGAAGTTGTAGAACGCTTTCTCAAAGAAAGGTCAGGGTTTACACTGCTGTTTGAACGACAGTATCTGCCGGACACAGATGAAACGGACGGATTTTATATCTGTAAAATGAGAAAGCAAAAATGCTGAAAGGAGATTATATATGGAGGTAGGCTTTAAGACAGATAAAGGCCAGAGGCGCAGCAACAACGAAGACGCTTGTTTTGTCATGAAAAAGGACAGGGTGTTTATTGTCGCTGACGGAGTTGGGGGGAATAATTCCGGAGAGATTGCCAGCAGGACCTGTGTAAACGGCATTGCAAAATATGTCGAAACTCATTCGATGGAGGCACTTTCTACAGCGGAAGAAATTGGCGCATATTTTGAGGAATGTCTGAAGGATGTAAACTTTAAGATACTTGAGATGTCACAGCGTTTTGAGAAAAATAAAGGTATGGCAACTACAGTGGTCATCGCTTATGTAGCGGATAATCAGCTTTACATAGCTAATGTAGGCGACAGCAGGGCATATGTTCTCAGAGACGGAGAACTGAACCAGATTACTGAGGATCATACCTATGTGAATACACTTTTGAAAGCTGGGATTATTTCAGAAGAAGAGGCAGCAAACCACGAGAACAAAAATATGATAACAAGAGCCGTAGGCGCAGATTATACCATTGAGCCTGATTTTTTTCAGGTTTCCATTGAAGCGGGGGACATGATACTGATTTGCACAGACGGACTTTACGGAGAAGTTGAAAAGAGCGAATTAATTAGCCGGTTAACCGAGGAAGAATCCATGACCCACATCTGTAACGAACTGGTAGAAGCCGCCAACAGAAATGGTGGCAGCGACAATATTACGATGGTAGTCTTGAAAGTGACGGAGGATGATATCAGATGAGTAAATTACTTGCAGGAAGATATGAACTAATTGAGAAAATCGGAGAGGGCGGCATGGCGGTTGTTTATAAAGCCAGATGTCGACTCTTAAACAGATATGTAGCAATTAAAATTTTGAGACCGGAGTTTACCAAGGATATACAGTTTGTAGAGAGTTTTAAACGTGAGTCTCAGGCGGCAGCAGGGCTTCAGCATCCGAATATTGTAAGCGTATATGATGTCGGTAAGGAAGGCGATATAAACTTTATAGTCATGGAGCTTATCGACGGCAGACCGCTGAGCGATATTATCAAAGAAGAAGCCCCGATGAACTACAAGCGTGCCATTGAGATTACCAGACAGGTAGCTTCTGCGCTAGGGCTTGCTCATAGGAACAATATCATTCACAGAGATGTTAAGCCACATAATATCATGATTACCCGAGACGGCACTGCAAAGCTGGCTGATTTTGGTATTGCCAAAGCGGTGAGCAATTCCACTATTATGGCAAACGAGACGAATAGAGTCATCGGCTCAGTACACTATTTTTCACCGGAGCAGGCAAGAGGCGCTTATGTGGATGAACGGTCCGATATTTATTCGCTGGGTATCGTTCTTTATGAAATGCTCACAGGTCAGGTACCTTTTGACGGAGAAAATCCGGTACAGGTAGCGCTCATGCACATTAACGACGAGATTACGCCGCCGTCCCATCTGGTATCAGGCATTCCGCCGGCATTGGAAAAACTGGTGATGAAGGCAACTGACAAATTCCAGTCCAACCGATATAAGAGTACGGAGGAAATGATTGAAGAATTGGGAAACATCGATTTTGTGACAAAGATGGTAGGTGATTCTGTCTTTGTTGCTTCTGATGTAGAAGATTTTCAGGAGAAAAACCGGCAGAAGCATAACCAGGAGTTGGAGGATGAAATCTTTGAGGATATGAAGCCTCATAAAAAGAAAGAAAAGAAGATAAAAGCTACTCCAATAAAGGAAGATGATAGGTCTTCAAAGAAGTCTAAGAAACCAATTATTATTGCAGCTGTAGTAGTTGGAGCGATTGCCCTTGCAGCAGTAATACTCTTTGCAAGTGGTTTCTTCGGTGGTGGATTAAAAGCACCGGATTTAGAAGGAAAGACTCCTGATGAAGCTAAGGTAATTCTGGAAGAAATGGGTCTGAAGATGGAAGTCGACGAACAGACTATTAGCAGTGATGATATTGATGAAGGTAAGATTGCGGCACAGGATCCGAGAAAAGGCGAAAAGGTCAGCAAGGGCGATACCATCACTGTCATTCTCAGCAACGGCAAATCCAATGGACAGGTGCCGAGCGTTATCGGTATGAACTATAATACCAACAGGGATTTAGTGGAAAATATACTGGAAAGCGCGGGCTATGAACTTGGTGTGGTTCATGAGATGGAAAGCGATGCAAATGTTGGTGAAATTATCGATCAGGAGCCGGGTTCTGGTGCGGAATTAAAGAAAGGCTCAAAGATTGATATTACCATCAGCAAGGGTACTGACAAGATAGCGGTACCACCTCTGACTGGTCTTACTCTGGATGAAGCGAGAGAGACGTTGGAAGCTGCAGGGCTGCATATGGGTCAGCCTAAGTATGAAGAAAGTACTGTTTATGCTAAGAATATCGTCATCGGCTCTACGCCGGGAGAAGGAACCAAGGTGAAATTGGGTTCCACCGTTATTATAACAGTCAGCAAGGGTGAACCGGTTGTAACGCCGCCTGAGCCGCCTGTTGATGAGGGAAATGAAGGCGACGAACCTGGAGATAACAGTGATGATGACGGCGGAGAAGAAGAATAGGATGAAAGGGATTATCATGAAAGGAATCGGCGGTTTTTACTATGTAAAAACCGCTGATGGTGTATATCAGACAAAAGGGCGGGGGATTTTCAAAAAAGAAGGGATTACTTTGGCAGTTGGAGATAATGTGGAAATGGAGGTTCTTCCAGACGGTGATGGAATCATCAATGAGATTTTGCCCAGAAAGAATCAATTTATCAGGCCTCCTATTGCCAACGTGGACTGTTTTATAGTGGTCTTTGCGGCGACCAAACCTAAGCCGAACTTTCATGTCATTGACAAGTTTCTGATTATGGCGGAATATTGGGATACGGAGGTGATTCTTTGCGTCAACAAGTGTGATTTGGCAAAGGAAACAGCGCTGGAGGAAATACGGGATATTTACGGCAGTATATATCCTATGGTCTTTGTCAGCGGAAAAACCGGCGAAGGAATTGAGAAATTATCCGCACAGCTCTCTGGAAAGCGAGCAGCTTTTGCGGGACCTTCCGGTGTGGGAAAATCGACCATTACCAATCTTCTCATTCCTCACGCGAACATGGAAACCGGCACGGTCAGTCAGAAGACGCAGAGGGGAAAGCACACCACTAGACATGTGGAAATCTTTGAGACTGATAATGGCGGCCTGGTCTTTGACACGCCGGGCTTTACCTCCTTTGATATTTTAGAGGCTTCAGAAGAGAATTTGGCTTCATATTATCCAGAGTTTGCAGCACTTAGTTATGCCTGCCGATTTGATAACTGCAGGCATATCAAAGAGCCGAACTGTGCGGTTAGAGCGGCATTGGAAGAGGGAAAAGTCAGCAGGATTCGGTATGATTCCTACCTTGCAAATATGGAAGAAATAAAGAAAAAAAAGAAGTATTAAATTTGTAGCTGCACCTGCAGCAGAACGGAGAGAAAACGATGGGAAAACTTGCACCTTCAATTTTATCGGCAGATTTTGCCGAATTGGGCAAACAGGTAGAGGAAATCAGCAGGGCGGGCGCTGATTACGTCCACATAGATGTGATGGACGGTCATTTCGTGCCCAACATCAGCTTTGGTGCAGCTGTCATGAAAGCGCTGAACAAGCTGGACACAGCTCCTTATGATGTTCATTTGATGATTGAAAATCCTGACCAGTATGTAAGCGATTTTGTAACTGATAGGACTGAATACATAGTGGTTCATCAAGAAGCTTGCCCCCACCTGCATAGGAGCCTGCAGAACATCAAAGCTTACGGCGTAAAGGCAGGAGTTGCAATTAATCCAGCAACGCCGATTTCTACACTGGAATGTGTGCTGGAGGATGTAGATTTAATTCTGGTGATGTCTGTAAATCCGGGTTTTGGCGGACAGAAATTTATTCCGGTAGCTTTGGATAAAATCCGCCAGTTGGATACCTTGCGCAGGGAAGCCGGTTATCACTATACTATTGAAGTAGATGGAGGTATCACTCTCGACAATGTGGAAATGGTTAAAGCTGCTGGCTGCGATATCTTTGTGGCAGGTTCAGCAGTCTTTGGTGCAGAAAATCTGACGGAACGGGTAAAAGAATTTAAGGAAGTACTGTAGACACATTTTGGAGGGAGAAGTATAGGTAAATATAGCGAGGCTTTCGCAAACCATATAAAAAAACTTATAACAAAAGCGGCTATGGCCAGTTAGGTCAATTAGCCGCTTTTATCATACATGATTTTATGCTACGTCGTCTTCTTCGCCATCACCATCATCATTCTCATTATCAGAATCATCCGGTTTTGGTTTATCCGGATCATCGTCCTCTGGATCTTCTGGTTTTACGAACGGAACATAGTTTTCATCCGGATTGATTGGATATTTTTCAGGGTCAGCATTGTGTTTATGGCAGTAGAATCTTGGAATATCATCGTCATTGCCAAAGTCGAAATAGCCTTTCTTTTCGGTGTCCGGACAATCAGGTGTAGCCAGATAACCGGTTTCCTTACAGATAGCAACTTTCTTTTCTAAATCCTTGATACTGCCGACACCGCCTTGCGTACCTGCGATGTAATATTCTCCGCCGGAGGAGATGACATTGCTTGGCATGCTCTTGTAGGAGCCCTGTTTTGCGCCGTCAATCTGATTCATGATTTTACCCCAGAGTCTTGCTGCAGGTCCACTCATTTCTGTACCGTTGCAGTTCTGATCCACACCAATCCAAAGGGAAGCGGAGTAGGATGGAGTAAATCCATCAAACCAGATATCAACCTGATGGTCAGTTGTACCGGTTTTTCCGCCAACCTGTACGCCGGAAATTGCTGCGGGATAGCCGATGCCCTGTGATACAACGGATTTCAGCATATCTGTCATAATCCATGCAACACCGGAGTCTAAAACACGGTGGCTCTTTGTTTTTGTGCGGTCAACCAGAGTTTCATCTTGACTGTCTACAATTTTGGTAAATGCGGTTGTTTCGCGACGGGTTCCGTTGTTAGGGAATACTGTATAGGCGCTTGCCATATCCAGTGTAGTAACACCATTAGTCAGACCACCGAGGGCAAGACCGGCAGGATTCATGTCGTTAACACTGCCTTCTCGCTCTAAAGTCGTGATGCCGAATTTTTCTACCAGGTTTGCGGAATAATCTGCACCAACCTGAAGGAAGATCTTAACAGCACAGGTATTGATGGACTGTTGGAGGGCAGTACGCATGGTCATAGGCCCGGAATAGCCGGCACCGCCAGCATTTTGAGGCCAAACCTTGCCATTGATGGTAGTTTTCTCATCAATGACAATGGAAGCCGGTGTTAGATAGTAGCCCCAGAGCTTATCGCCTTGTTTATCAATTTTGAAATTGGTAAAATTATGTTTTTTTCCGTTTTTTGCTTCCTCAGCACTCTGCGCAATAGCAGCAGAGTATACTGCCAGCGGCTTGATGGAAGATCCAGGCTGTTCCGGGCTGATAGCTCTATTGTGCAGCCTTCTGCCGGCAGTTTTTCTGCCGCCAACCATGGCCTTGATATAACCGGTGGAATTTTCCACAATGGTCATGGCGGCCTGAGGCTGAACAACTTTCTGGTTCAGCGTATAGGAAGTAGACGGAATGGTTATGGTTCCGTCGTCGTTAAAGATGAAGAAGTTTGCGTAGTCCTCATCCTCAAAGAATTCTGCCGGAATCTGAATGTTACCCTTTTTGTTCATAATTTTATATTTCTGCGGAATATTGATAAAACCGCCGCTGATGGTATAAAGGGTTCCATTTTCGTATTTGTACATGTTTTTAAACTCAATACTATAATCGGTTTCTCCGTTTACGGTAGTTTCGTATACATTGAGACGCTTGCCGGTCTTGATGACCAGACCGCCGTCCTTTCGTTTTAAGAACTCGCCTTTTTGCAGAGTAAAGTTGCCTTCTGCGTCAAAGTAACTGTCATAGGAGTCCATATTTGGTGTATTGTAAGTATAAGAGGCAGGGAAGTTTGCATCGTTGTCAAACTCAGTTTCGATGACCTGCTGTGCTTGTGCGTCCAAAGTGGAATATATCCTCAGACCGCCGTTATATACTTTGTTCCAGGCTGTATCGTAGTCCCATTCCTTTTCTTCCATCAGGGCTTCTATGACCTGGTCAATGACATAGTCCTCAAAGTATGCAGACTTTTCTAAAATACTGTTATAAGTAGGATTCAGCATTTTCTTTAATTTAGTAGAAGAAGCCTTATCGTATTCTTTCTGTGTGATGTAGCCTTGCTCCAGCATGAGGGAAAGGCAGATGTCACGCCGATCTTTGCTGGCGTCATTGGCGATATAAGTACCTCTGGAAGTGCTCTTTAGGATGTTTTTGTCCTTAGCAGAAACATCTTGACTTCCCACAAAGAGCACCAACTGAGAATCAGCAGGGGACTGTGGAAGGGCAGCAAGGGCTGCACACTGCGCTAAAGTCAAGTCCTGTACATCTTTGGAAAAATATGACTGAGAAGCCGCCTGAACGCCGTAACTGCCGTATCCCAGATAAATGGTATTCAGATAGGCGGTGATAATTTCTTCTTTGGAAAGCTCTTTTTCCAGTATTATGGTGTAATAAGCTTCTTGAATCTTACGAGTCATGTCGTGGTCGAACTGCTTATCTTTCAGAAATAGATTTCTGGCAAGTTGCTGGGTGATGGTACTGGTTCCGCTGACCTGTCCGCCGCCGAAAATAGATTCCTTAATGGCACCCAATATACGAATAAAGTTAAATCCGTGATGATCCCAGAAAGTTTTGTCCTCCAGAGCGACAACTGCGTCAATTAAATCCTGCGGAAGATCTTTGTATTCTACATTGGTTCTGTTCTGTTCTGAAAATACAGTATCGATTTCGTTGCCTTCATCGTCATAGATAACTGTGCTCTCGGACAGAATAGAATAAATTTCACTGGTATCAATATCCGGTGCTGCTGAAATTGCGCGGCCGACGTAAATACCTACTGCAATACAGACCAGCAGGAAGATACAGAATAAGAACAGGATAAACCGTTTCCAGTTGAGCCTGTGCTTTTTTTTCTTTTTATTAGTAGTGGGAACAGCAGTATTGCTCTCAGAGTGCATAACTGCCTGCTCAGTGACCTGCTGCTTTGTTTGTCTTGATTTTGATCTTTTGTTTCTATCGCTACGCATAGATATTGCATTCCTTTCTTGCGAAAATAATACTCCTACTTAGTATACCATAATTCACCACGAAAGTTAAAGGATATTTCATATTTTCTCAAATTTATTATTTGCCAAAATAAATTCTGCGTATCACTGGAATTTCAAATGGCAAAGACTTACATAGAATTTACTCTGACAAACTGCTTTTCTCACATTTTTATGATATATTTACCTTAAGACATATCCCGGTCAATGGAGGTAACAATCATGACAAATCAAAAACATCTTACACTGTCTGACCGCATGGTCATCGAAACCCAGCTTTCCAATAGTACATCATTTAAAGCCATCGCATCCGCCCTTGACAAGGATCCTTCCACAATCTCAAAGGAAGTCCGTTCGCATCTGTCGGTTGAACGTATTGGCGGATTCCGCAAAAAGTACAATGCCTGCACCAAACGTAATGTCTGTCTTGTCGGCGGACTGTGTTTTCCCTGCAACGCAGGAAGAAATTACCGCTTCTGTAGGAGTTGCGGTATGTGCAGTCGTTTCTGTCCTGATTTTGAAGCTTACAGCTGCCCAAAACTGGACAAGCCACCCTACGTGTGTAATGGCTGTAAAACAAGACCCCACTGCACTTTAGAAAAACATTTTTACCGTGCCAAGCAAGCTGACAAAGAATACCGCAGCAAACTGACTGAATCCCGCAAAGGCTTTACCTTTTCCGAAGAAGAGCTGCAGCATTTCGACCGCATTGTCTCTCCGCTAATCCGTCAGGGACAATCCCTTCATCATATCTGTGTAACCAATACCGATTCCCTGATGATTAGCGAACGCTCCCTTTACCGAATCATTGATGCCGGACTGATTTCCGCAAAGAATCTTGACCTTCCAAGGAAAGTCCGTTTCAAATCGCGGAAAAAGAAAAAGACTTTCAAAGTCGACCGTAAATGCCGCGAAGGCAGAACCTTTGAGGATTTTAAAAAATTTATGGAAGAGCATCCAAACTATCCTGTTGTCCAAATGGATTCCGTTGAAGGAAAGAAAGGCGGCAAAGTCCTTCTAACCATTCATTTTGTCAAAGCAGAATTCATGCTGGCCTTTCTGCGTGACTACAATGATTCCAGATCCGTCACAGATGTCTTTAAAAAACTGTATGACCTTTTGGGATCAGAACGGTTTCGCCACCTCTTTCCGCTAATCCTTACCGATAACGGCAGTGAATTTTCCAATCCTCTAGCCATTGAAAAAGATCCTTCCGGTAAAAAGCGTACCGCAGTCTATTACTGCGATCCGCAGGCTTCATGGCAGAAAGGATCCATTGAGCGCAATCACGAGTTTATCCGCTATTTCCTGCCGAAAGGTACTTCTTTCGACCACCTTTGCCAAGAGGATATTTCACTCATGATGCATCATATTAATTCTTACTGCAGGGAAAGCCTAAGCAACAAATGCCCTCACGAAATGTTTGCATTCTTTTTCGGTGCCGAAACCCTTCACCTTCTCGGCTGCCGCAGAATTCCTTCCAAAGAAGTTACCCTGAAGTCTTCCATCTTTAGAAAAGGAGGTGCATCCCTGTGAAAAGACGAACCATTTACGATAAACAATCCATCGACTATCAGTTCAACCTTTGTGCACTCCATGAAATGGAAGATGTTGTTCCCATGACACGCAGCGAACGTTACATGCTTCGCAACTGGGTTCGCTCTGGTCATGAGATTGAATCCAATCCATGGGAGTATCTGGACAGCGACGGCTGGCAGTTAAATTATCTGCAAGCCTACCGTCTGGAATACGGCTATTCCGCCGGTCCATGGGACAGCTGGAAAGGACCAGACACCCAGCCTTTATGGTGCGAAGAACGCAAATGCTACGTAAAACACGATGAACTGCTAGAACTTTAATTTTTAATGGATTACCGGGATATATCGCTAGTTTCACAAGACCATCAGCCGGCAGAATTCACTCTGGCAAAAATAAAAATATGAATGCTGACGGCTTTTTGTTATGCCCGAATTTCCCTGCATTAACACTATTTTACCCTATTCTGGCATCAATTTCACTACTTTCCATAGCTTTTTACATCCTCCACTCTTGCGTACCTGACATTTACTTAGGCAAACTGGAATTCACCTTGGCAATTGACCATTTTCTCAAATTTATTATTCCTTTTTATACCAAATTTCACAGTAATTTCTTGATAATAACTTGAATATACCACAGTGACTGATTAAACTATAAATGGAACTTGTGCGTCTTGTGAGGAAACCATGAGACGAAAACTATTATCAATGACGACAGCTGTTATCTGCGGTATTGTTTGCATGCAGTTTTTCGAAAAGATTCAGCTGCCTGCGGCAATTGTCTGTACGGCGGTGTGTGCATTCATCTGTGTAAAGAGCGATAGGGCGCGAAAAAAATTTTATTTACTTCTGCTGGTATCTTTTCTGGCAGGGGGACTTTTGCTGTCTTTAGAAAAGATGGAAGCGGGCAGCAGTCTTTTTTCAAAAAGCTTGGAAAGCGCAGAGAACTTTTCAGCAGTGGTCACCGAGATTGATAAAATTAAAGATGACCAGTATCGCATTTACTGCCAAATCGGTAGGGAAAAGCTTTTGTGCCGCTATTATCAGAGGATAGAACATTACGAACAGCTTCTGGGCTGCACTGTTTCTTTTGCGGCCCAGACAGAAATTCCCCGCAGTGCTTCTAATCCGAGAACCTTTGATTATCAGCTTTACTTAAAATCCAAGGGCATTCATTACATCACCACGCTGGATTCCTTTCGCATTGTACAAAAGCCGGATAGTCTGTTGAGTAAGGGGAAAAGCATAATATTTATAAAGAGGGAACAGCTGATTAAAAATCTTTCTATGTCAAAGTCCGGGGCAGCCGTTCTCAGAGGTATTCTTTTTGGTGACACGAAGGAGCTGGATGAGGAAACCTATGAGGAATTCAGAAAAAATGCAACCGCTCATGTTCTTGCGGTCAGCGGTCTACATATCGGCATGCTATACAGTTTATATTGCGCCATAAATAAAAAGAGAAACAGCAGATTTCTGACAGCAGCTTTTATCATATTACTTCTTATCTACGGCACAGCTGCCATGTGGTCGATTTCGGTGAACAGAGCGATTTTTCTCATTTTGCTTTCCATGGGAGCAAAATTTCTGCATAGACGGTATGACCTTCTGACTGCTCTTTCAGCAGCAGCTTTTTTTTCTATTCTGAAAAATCCGTATGTGATCTTTGGAGCGGGTTTTCAAATGTCGTTTCTTGCAGTTCTTTCTATGGCATTTTTTGCACCGATACTTCAGCGGTATGTGAAAGAGAGTGCAGCGGCAGTCCTCAGCGTGCAGCTGGGGCTTTTGCCATATATGGCATATACTTTCAATGTTTGTTCTCTCGCAGGATTTTTCTGTAATATTCCGGTGGTCTTTCTGGCATCCGTCATTGTACCTCTTGGAACCGGAGCGTTCTTTGTCTATCTATTTTCTGGTATGGTGTTTCCTGGCTGTGGGCAGGTGCTGGAAGGACTGGTACAGATGATGATAAAAGTGAATCATTTTTTTGGTGCAGGTGGAAAATTGGCTTTCGATACAGTTTCGCCGCCGCTCTGGCTGCTGGTGCTGTTTTACGGGTGCAGCTTTTTACTTGCCTCAGAATTTTTTGCAGTCTATTTGCGGAGAAAAAATTGGAAACTTCTGGGTAAAACGGCAGGTCTAATAGGTATGGCGGTGGCAATGACTGCAGTGATAAGTGCAAGCCCTTTTGACAAGGCGCAAGTAGTCTTTGTTGATGTGGGACAGGGCGACTGCATTCACTTAAAAGACGCAGGCGGCAGGCAGGTGCTGTTGGATGGGGGAGGAAGCATTCGATACAATGTTGGCGAAAAGACGTTGAAACCTTATCTTCTAAAAAATGGGATTTCCTCTCTGGATATTGCGGCGGCAACCCATCTTCACACCGATCACTATCTGGGACTTTGCCAGCTGAAAGAGGTATATCCGGTTGCGCATATGCTGACCAAGGGCAGGGCTGGTCAGAAGATTCGTCTTGGTGACAAGGAATGGATTGAAATCCTTTGGCCTGATAAAAGCTCGTCTGTGGATGAAAGTGATGAAAATCTGAGCAGCCTGATTTTTAAAGTACATCTGGAAAATTTTACCGTACTGGTTACGGGAGATATTACCGAGGAAGGAGAGAGGATGCTCCTTGAAAAATATCAGGGGACAGATAAGCTTTCGGCGGACGTTTTGAAGGTAGCGCACCACGGCAGCGCCTATAGCAGCTGTGATGATTTTTTGACAGCAGTACGTCCCCGCATTGCCGTCATCGGTGTTGGGAAAAATAATTACGGACATCCAAGCCAGAAGGTCATTGAAAAATTAAGGAAATCTGATACAATGGTATATAGAACGGATTTAGATGGAGCCGTTGGAATTATAGATAAACGAGGTAAACTTTCAGTATGTACAAAAAAACCGTAAAACACAGTTTTAAGGTCTTCTCAGAGCACTTAAAGAATGAAACTTTTGAGAAGGTTCTTTTGATGTATGGCGTAGAACAGTATCTGGTAAAATGGGCAGTGGAGACGCTGGTTAAGAAATATGTCAATCCGGCGACGACGTCTATGGACTATGTACTTCTCGAGGGCGAGGAGACCTCCTGCAGCAGGATTATAGAAGCTGCTGAGACTTTTTCCATGTTTTCAGCACGCCGCATTGTCTGGGTCAGGAATTTTAAACCTTTGCTGAGCGACAGTGCCAGAGGTTTTTCAAAAGAGGAGATCAAAGAACTTGCAAATTATATTAAGGAAAGCAATGAACAGACTATTTTGATTTTTTCGGCAGAAGAGGTAAAGATGACTACGGTGCTCTCCGCGGCGCTGAAAAAGTCCGCGCAGTGCTATGATTTTGACAAAATAGACAAGGCGGAGTTTTCTTCCTTTGCAAAGAAGCGTTTTAAACAGGCTGGGGTTGAAATCGGTCCCGCAGCTCTTTCTGCGCTTGTTGAAGCTACAGGATATTTTAACAAAGAAAGTGATTACAGACTATTTCATTTTGCCAATGATATCCAGAAAGTCATCGCACACAGTGATGGGGTGAGGGTTTCGGAAGAGGACATCTTGCGCACGGTCAGTGGTGATTTGGAAACTTTCGTCTTCGATATGCTGGATGCGATTACTGCCAACAAAAAGGACAAAGCTTTTCAGATTTTATATAACATTTTATACAGCGGCAAGGACGCATTTTCTATCATTGGGGTCATTGTATCCCAGTTTGAACTGCTGCTTGCTGTTAAGGAACTGCGGGATGACGGGCTTGATGTTTCCGCTATGCACAAGAAACTGGGCGGCAGCGAATTTCGAATTAAGAAACTGATGCCTTATGCGGGCAAGTATACGCAGAAAAAACTGAAGGAAACGCTGTCAGCGATTTATGAAGTGGACAGGCAGATTAAAACGGGGCTTTTAGACAGTCAGATGGCGTTAGAACTATTTATTGCAGGTATTTAATTTCGAGGAGATTTTGCGGAAATGAACAAACAATTGCGGGCGGATATGATGCTGGTGCTGGTAACCCTTTGCTGGGGCGTATCTTATTATTTGATGGATGTTTCGCTGACAGATATGGGACCGTTTACGCTCAACGCATACCGGTTCTTGGGCGCCTTTGTTATCGGTGGGCTTTTGAGCTTGCGAAAACTGAAAGGTGTCAACAAACAGACGCTGAAATACAGTCTTTTAATTGGGTCGGTACTGGTCTTTGTTTATATTGGTGCAACTTTTGGCGTCAAATATACGACTCTTTCAAATTCGGGATTTCTCTGCGCTCTGACGGTGATTTTCGTACCGATTATAGAAATTCTGGTGCTTAGGAAAAAGCCGCAGAAAAAAATCATCTTTGCAGTGACCATGAGTCTTATCGGTATTATGATGCTGACTTTAAAGGACGATTTTTCTATCAATATGGCAAATCTGCGAGGTGATCTTCTTTGTATTTTAGGTGCGACGGCTTATGCCATCGATCTGATACTGACGGAGAAAGCGGTTTCACATGAAGAGGTTGACGCATTTCAGCTGGGCGTGTTTCAGCTGGGCGTAACCGGTGTTTATATGCTTGCTATGTCGTTTATCTTTGAACAGCCTCATTTGCCGACGACGCCGATGATCTGGGGCAGTGTAATCTTTCTCTCCATATTTTGCACCGGTGTTGCCTTTATCGTGCAAGCCATTGCACAGCAGTATACTACGGCTGCTCACGTGGGCATTATCTTCACCCTGGAACCGGTCTTTGCAGCGGTGGTGGCGTATTTCTTTGCAGGAGAGGTGCTGACTGTAAAATCCTATCTGGGCGCAGTGATTATGATGGCAGCACTTTTTGTAACGGAAATTGATTTTAGCGGAAAGAAGAGGGAGCACGATGAACCAAAGGCTTGAAGCATTGATTTTGCAAAGCCGCATAATTCTTGATGTGATGCAGAATGCAGTTTGTATTAAAGATACTAAGGGCAGAACTCTTTATACGAATCAGGCGTATGAAAAGATGATTCGGCGCAGCAGCACGGAGCTTGTGGCAGACGGTCAGGATATTTTTGAAAATAATGTCCCCATTGGAAAGGTCATTGTATATCATGATATATCCGATGTTAATCGGTTGAAGCGTGAACTTGATCGTGTGAATCAAAAGTTGCGCAAGGCGCAGACCAGATACACCTTTAAAGATATTATCGGTCAAAGTGCTTGCCTGCTTCATATCGTTGAAACAGCAAAGGTTGCCTCCATGACGCCAGCAACAATTATGCTTAGAGGGGAAAGCGGTACAGGTAAGGAAATTTTCGCCAATGCGATTCACAATAACAGTCCGAGAAGAAATGAAAAGTTCGTTAAAATTAATTGTTCCTCTTTACCGGAGGAGCTGCTTGAAAGTGAATTGTTCGGATACAAGGAAGGTGCATTTACAGGAGCCCTTAGAGGCGGACGCAAGGGGCTTTTTCAGGAGGCTGACAAGGGAACTCTCTTTCTGGATGAGGTTGGTGATGTTTCTCCCAGAATGCAGGTGAAACTGCTGCGGGCGCTGCAGGAAAAAGAAATCATGCCGGTAGGGGCAGTAGAACCGGTTAAAGTCGATGTGAGAATTATTTGCGCTACTAATAAGCCTCTGGAAAAGATGATAGAAGACGGAAGTTTTAGAGAGGATCTCTATTATCGGCTCAATGTATTTCCTTTGCATATTCCGCCCCTTCGGGAAAGGAAGGAGGATATTCCGTTTATCGTTGAATACCTGCTGCATCAGTATAATGAATTTTATGGAAGAGATGTTAAGTCGATATCGAGAGAAGCTGTGTCACTTTTGCAGCAGGAGGACTGGAACGGCAATGTCAGAGAACTAGAAAATGTTCTTTCAAGAGCGTTTATTAATCTTGATCCAAGTGCTTCATGTCTTGAGGCGCAAGGGATTGAACAAGCGCTTTTTGGGGAATACAGAGTCATGAAGAAAGTGGAAACGCCTGCTTGTGAAAAAGGCGCAGAGCTTCCCGTAAATTTGCATGAGGCTGTTGAAGAGACAGAGAAAAGGTGCATTTTGCAAGCGATACATGCTTACCATGGTGACAAAAATAAAGCAGCTGTAGCCTTAGGCCTTCCGATCAGAACGTTATATTATAAATGTAAAAAGTATGGAATTTGATTTTGCAATTTGTTGCAAAAACGCAATAATTTGCGGCAATTATTTGCAAAACGGAGCTTGGGTCAGGAAAAATATAGGCTTAAATATTGGAAAACCTGGTAGAAACAAGTTGGCACAGTCCTTGCTGTAATATATTGCAAAGAAACTTAACAACTTGCATGATATGCACAAGGAGGAAACGAGATGGATTATAACAAAGCTTTAAACGAATTTGCGGCGCAGTACTATGGACAGTTGTCAAGCGCAGTATATAACACACCTGTAGAAGTCAATCCTCAGGATACAGCGCTGGTTATTATTGATGCGCAAAAGTGTGTAACAAAGGAATATTTTGTAGAAGGCTATCGTGCCATGGGAATTGACACAGAACCTCTAATGTCGATTTTGGATCAGCTGGAAGAGAATACAAATAAGGCGCTTTCAAATATTGAGCGTATTCTTACAGCCTGCAGAGAAAAAGGGATTCGCCCGATTCATGTACGTATTCAATCTCTGCTTCCTGATGGTAAGGACACCGGTAGACTGCACGCATCTGCTGGCATGTATTATCCGCCAGGCGGCATGGCATCGGAGTTTTGCGAGGAAGCAAAACCTCTTGATGGAGAAATTGTTTTGAATAAAACCTGCTCCGGCATTTGTGTAGGAACACCGATTGACAGGGTAATGCGCAATTTGGGCATTAAAAAGGTAATCGTTGTGGGATTTTATACAGATCAGTGTGTCAGCACTTCTATTCGTGACCTGGCAGACCTTGGATACGAAGTGGACATGATCGAAGATGCGATGACTGCCATGAGTCAGGAACGTCATGACAGAGCGCTGCAGGGGATCAAATTTATTTATGCAAATTGCGAAACTGCGCAGCAGCTTTTGGATAGAATTCACAGTTTATAAGATACGGGGCAAGACGGATGAGGCATTTAAAAGAAATAGAAAAACTTGCAAAAGAAAATCATGAAAGGGTAGTTAAATGGAGACGGGATTTTCACCGCCATCCAGAACTTTCCTTTGAAGAGTTTGATACATCTGATTATATTGCGGAAGCACTTTCCGATATGGGATACCAAGTGCGCAGGAATATTGGTGGAACAGGCATTATTGCAGATTTGCAAGGCGCAGGGCAAGGCGCAGCAATTGCATTTCGTGCGGATATGGATGCACTTCCAATATTGGAGGAAACAGGACTTCCTTTTGAATCAGAGAAGGCAGGGCTGATGCATGGCTGCGGTCATGACGGACATATGGCTGTTCTTCTGGGTACAGCGCTATTGCTCTCTCAGATGAAGTCGGAGCTAAATGGCACCATCAGATTTATATTTCAGCCAGGCGAAGAAGCAAATGGCGGCGCCAAGTGCGTAATTAATGATGGCGGGCTTAAGCATCCGGATATAGAGGGAATCTTTGGACTTCATATGATGCCTGATCTACCTTGTGGAACCATCGGTATCAAACCGGGACATTTATCTGCAACAGATGATGAGTTTTTAATCAGAGTTCATGGCAAGAGTGCCCATTCATCGGAGCCCGAAATGGGCGTAAATGCAGTAGTTGTGGCTTCTCATGTAGTGACTGCGCTGGATTCGATATTGAGTAACAACGTGGGGCCTTTTCAGGTTGCAACCTTTTCTATCTGCCAAATACAGGGAGGGGAAGCGATTAATGTAATTCCTGATACTGTAGAAATGAAGGGCATGATACGCTGTGTGGAAAAAGGCGATAAGATGAAAATCCGTGCCCGTATGGAAGAACTTGTAGAACATACAGCGAGGGCTTTTGGCGGACAAGGTGAAGTTGAATTTATACCGGGATTCCCTTCGGTGAATAATGATGGAATGCTTACGAAACTGGTGATTGATGCGGCAGAACAGGTTTTAGAAAAGAAAGAACATGTTTATCACATTGAGAGACCGCATTTAGGTTCAGAGGATTTTGCCTATTATCAGGAAGAGGTGCCCGGCGTAATGTTTATGCTCGGCTGCGCACAGGAGGGCCAGGAAACGGGGTCTTTGCATAGTCCGATTTTGAATATCAATGAAGATGCGTTTCTCTATGGTGTAGAAATTTTCGCAGCAGTTGCGATGTCCATGTGCGGAAAATAATCATAGCTTTGCAGGAAAAGAAAAAAACCTACATTTTGTATTTTACAGAAACTGTTTAATATGAAGCGTAGGTTTTTTTATCTGAAATAGGCAGCCGCCTCGGCCTCTTATAAAGCAGGATTCACTCTTGCATTGACGATCAATATGACAGAGAGGAGCAAAGACAGCATTTCTAGTGGTATTAGCGTCATCGGCAGGATGCAGTGCGTTACATAAAAGTTCATCAGCAAAGCAGGTATAATGAGTGCCAAAATTGAAATTAGAAAGAGCAGCACCTTAATGCATAACCCGATTTTGCAGGCTTTGATATGAAAAGCATTGAATATCCACATGGTCAGGGTCAAATACGGTCTAAAAGCGCATATTTGAAGCAGTGTAGAATCGTAGATATTTGTACTTGGCTGTGCAACATACCAGTTCCACTCTGCGTATGAAATTCTGCGAAGCTGCGGTTCTGGCAGGACATACTCATTCCCATAAAAATACAGCACGCTGAAAAACAGAATTTGTACTAAAAGTATGCTGATTGTTGCAACAATGAACGAAGCAGAAAGTGTCTTGTGTTTTACTTTTTTCATAGAAAAATTATAACATATTTTTGAATAATATGAAAATTAATAGAAGTTATGATGCCATTACTAAAAATGATAATGTTTCATAAGATAGAGAAGATGGCTGAATGTACCCATGAATCAATCTATTAGCAGGACCTGCTGCTTGTTTGTGAAAATACAAACAATTTTCTGTTAATTAATAAATAAATTCTGAACCCATTGCATTCCACTCAAAAAAAAAGTATAATGAAAGCTATAGTTTCAAAATGGGGAAACCACCTTTGTGGACACATCATTTACCACGGAGGTATGCTTGTTTTAACAATTCATGGAAACAGGAGGAAACACAAAATGAGTGAAAAATGTTGTTGCTGCGGCGGAAGTCGAAGCGCGCAGTTTAAAGAACTGCAGCCGGTTTTAGACAAGTACGCCAAAGTTCCTGGCAGTCTGATTACAATTTTACAGAAGACCCAGGATATTTATGGATATCTTTCCATCGATGCAATTAATCACATTTCAGAGGCGACCGGCATTAAACCGGCAAAGATTTACGGCGTAGCTACATTCTACGCACAGTTCAGATTACAGCCGATTGGCAAGAATCTGATTATGCTGTGCCAAGGTACAGCTTGCCACGTAAACGGTTCTGAAATGATTGAAGAAGCAGTTTGCGAATATTTAGGCATTCAGGATGGAGAAACTACCGAAGACGGTATCTTCACTCTGAACAATGTAGCCTGTCTTGGCTGCTGCTCTTTAGCACCGGTCATGATGATTCAGAGCGCTGACGGAGATGAAACCTACGGAAATCTTACCAAGGATAAAGTAGTGCAGATTCTGGCTGAAATCAAAGAAAGAGCTTAGGAGGTGCGAGTGTGAAAGTAATTATTGGACAGGGCAGCTGCGGTATTGCCACAGGTGCAAAGAAAACCCAAGCTGAATTTGAAGCCCAGATTGCAAAGCAGGGCGTAAACGTAGATATCGATTTTACTGGCTGCGTTGGTACTTGTTATCTGGAACCGATTGTAGATGTTTATGATGATGCTGGTAAAATGACCAGATATGTCAAGGTACAGCCTGAGAAAGTCGAAAAGATTGTAGAAGAGCATTTAAAAGGTGGAAAGCCTGTTGAAGAATACGCTATTTCTGCTGAGGATGAACAGTTCCTCGAAAAACAGAAGAGAGTCGTTCTCAGACACTGTGGTCTCATCAATCCTGAAAAGATTGACGAATATCTGGCAGTGGGCGGCTACGAAGCAACAAAAAAGGTTGTTACTTCCATGACCCAGGATGAAGTTATTGAAGAAATCAAGGTTTCCGGTCTCAGAGGCAGAGGCGGCGCAGGATTCCCAACTTGGTTCAAGTGGAATGCGGCAAAAGGAAACCCTGGAAAGAACAAATACATCGTATGTAATGCTGACGAAGGTGATCCAGGTGCATTCATGGACAGATCTGTCCTGGAAGGCGACCCGCACGCACTGATTGAAGGTATGATTATCGGCGGTTTTGCTATGGGCGCTACCGAGGGTATTATCTACTGTCGTGCTGAGTATCCGCTGGCGATTAAGAGACTGGAAAACGCCATGGAACAGGCAAGAGAAAAGGGATTCCTGGGTAAGGATATCTTTGGATCTGGCTATGACTTTGACCTCAGAATCAAAGCTGGCGCCGGCGCATTTGTCTGTGGTGAAGAAACTGCGCTAATCGCCTCCCTGGAAGGTGAGAGAGGTATGCCTAGACTGAAGCCGCCTTTTCCTGCTGCAAAAGGTTACTGGCAGCAGCCAACCAATATCAACAATGTAGAAACCTTTGCCAACGTGCCATGGATTATCGCAAACGGCGGAGCAGCCTTTGGAGCAATGGGTACAGAGCAGTCCAAGGGTACCAAGGTATTCGCTCTTGCTGGTAAGATTAAGAAGGGCGGACTTGTAGAAGTTCCAATGGGTCTTCCTCTGAAAGACGTTATCTTTGGTATCGGCGGCGGTATCAAACAGGATAAGCAGTTTAAGGCTGTTCAGATGGGCGGACCTTCCGGCGGATGTATTCCGGCTGATTTGATTGACACTCCGGTTACATACGAAGACATCAACAAGACCGGCGCCATCGTAGGTTCCGGCGGTATGATCGTTATGGACGAAGACACCTGCATGGTAGACATGGCAAGATACTTCCTCGACTTTACAAAGAAAGAATCCTGCGGAAAATGTAATTACTGCAGAATCGGTACCAAGAGAATGCTGGAAATCTTAGAAAGAATCACTGTCGGCGAAGGTAAAGACGGAGATATTGAACTGCTGGAAGAACTGGCAGCTAAGATTAAAGACGGCGCAATGTGCGGTCTGGGTCAAACAGCGCCGAACCCAGTTCTGACTACCATCAAATATTTCAGAAACGAATATGAAGACCATATTTACAATAAAAAGTGTACCGCTAAAGCATGTAAGGAACTGATTTCTTTCGAAATCACTGACGCATGTAAGGGATGTACCCTCTGCTCAAAGAAGTGTCCTGTCGGCGCGATTAGCGGAGAAGTAAAGGGTCAGCATGTTATTGACCAGACTAAGTGTATCAAGTGCGGCAAGTGTGCAGAATCCTGTAAGTTTGGCGCTATTGAGAAAAAGTAGGGAGGAGGAATACACATGAATAAATTCAGAATGAATATTGATGGCAAAGAAGTATTTGGACTTCCTGGACAGACCATTTTAGAAGTGGCCAGAGATAATGATATTTTTATCCCTACTCTTTGCTATGATGAAAGAACTACCATTTACGGAGCTTGCGGACTTTGTGTTGTAGAAGTAGAAGGAAACCCTAAACTCTGCAAGGCTTGCGCAACTACAGTTGCTCCTGGCATGGTAGTAATGACAAATACAGACAGAGTCGTAGAGTCCAGAAAGACTAACCTGGAGCTTTTGATTTCCAACCATAACGGTGACTGCAAAGCGCCTTGTGCACAGGCATGTCCTGCAGGAACTGACTGTCAGGGGTATGTGGGTCTGATTGCAAACGGCGAATTTGAAGCTGCAAACGAGCTGATTAAGGATAGAATTCCGCTTCCTGCTTCCATCGGCCGTGTATGTCCGCACCCTTGTGAAGACGCTTGCAGAAGGGGTCTTGTAGATGAACCGATCAGCATTGCTGCCCTGAAGCGCTTTGCTGCTGATTACGACATGATGGAGGATGTTGTATTTGTTCCTGAAATCGAAGAAGAGACCGGCAAATCCGTAGCCATTATCGGCGGCGGCCCGATGGGTCTTTCCGCAGCATATTTCCTGAGACAGAAGGGGCACGAAGTAACTATCTTCGACGCAATGCCGAAGCTGGGTGGTATGCTTCGCTACGGTATTCCTGAATACAGACTGCCGAAGGAAGTACTAGATGCAGAAATTGAAATCATCGAATCCATGGGCGTTGAAATCGTACCGAACTGCAAAGTCGGTGAAGATTTATCCTTTGATACAATCAGAGAAGACTACGATGCAGTGCTTCTTGGTATCGGCGCATGGGTATCCACCGGCGTTGGCTGTCCGGGAGAAGACGCTGACGGCGTCATCGGCGGTATCGACTTCCTGAGAAAGGTTGTTAGAAATCAGCACATCGACTTCGGTGAAAAGGTTGCCATCGTCGGCGGCGGTAACACGGCAATGGACGCTTGCAGAACTGCTGTCAGACTGGGTGCGAAGGAAGTTTATAACATTTACAGAAGAACCAAGGACGAAATGCCTGCTGACAGAATTGAGATTGAAGAGGGTGAAGAGGAAGGCGTAATCTTTAAGAACCTGACCAACCCACTGGAAATCATCAAAGATGAAAAGGGTCATGTAAAACAGATGGTACTGCAGGTAATGGAACTGGGTGAGCCTGACGCTTCCGGCAGAAGAAAGCCGATTCCGGTAGAAGGAAAAACTGAGACCATCGATGTAGATACTGTTATCCTGGCAATCGGTCAGGCAGTAGATGCGAGCGCTTTCGATGTAGATAAGACTAGAAAGAATGCTATCGCATACGATCCTGACACCTTCATGACCAGCATTCCTGGCGTATTTGCAGGCGGTGACTGTGGTAACGATAAGATCTCCATTGCAGTAGAAGCTATTGCTGATGCTGGTAAAGCTGCAGTTGTTATCGACTCCTACTTGAACGGCGAAGCTGTAAGCTATGAAAAACCGTTCTTTGTAGAAAGAGATGATGTAACTGAAGAGACTTTTGAAGATAGGGAAAGACTGTGTAGAGAGAAAGCTGATCAGCTGACTGCTGCAGAAAGAAAAGATAACTTCTCAGAAGTAATCTTTGACGGATTGACTGAAGATCAAGCGCTGGCAGAGGCTTCCAGGTGTCTGGAATGCGGCTGTCACGACTACTTCGAATGTAAGCTGATCGACTACGCAAATGAATACGATGTAGAACCTGAAAGATTTGCAGGGGACAAGAACATGATTGAGTTTACCGATGACCATCCGTTCATCGTAAGAGATCCGAACAAGTGTATCCTTTGCGGACTTTGTGTAAGAGTCTGTGACGAGGTTATGGGCGTAGGCGCACTGGGTCTTGTACAGCGTGGTTTTGATACTGTTGTAAAACCGAACTTGGAAAAACCGCTGGCTGAATCCGGCTGCGAATCCTGCGGTCAGTGTGTCAGCGTTTGCCCGGTAGGCGCACTGCAGGAAAGACAGACTGTACAGAAGGAAGTTCCTCTCGATGCTGAAATTACAGAAACAACTTGTGCATTCTGCTCTGTCGGCTGTACTTTAGATTTAGAATCCTATGGCGATATGCTGATTAAGGCAAATCCTTCCAAGGAAGGTTATGTCAATGCCGGCATCTGCTGCGGAAAAGGCAAGTGGGGCTTTGATGTGGCTGTATTAGAAGATAAGGAAGTAGATCCGCTTGTAAAAGACGGCGATGACTTCCGCATGACTGATTATCATGAAGCTATCGTGATGGCAGCCAAGAAACTGGAAGCAGTAAAAGTTAGAAATGGAGCTGATTCTATCGCAGTTGCAATTTCTGACAGATACACCAACGAAGAAGCATACGCAATGAAGAAGTTTGCTCGCATTGCAGGCGCTAAGACTTTCTGTTTCAACACCAGAAAGAACGCGCTGACCGATGTACTGGGATTGGATGCTTCTCCGAACACCATAGACGAACTTCTGTCCACTGAGGTGATTTTAGTACCGGGCTTCATTAAGAAGAACAATCCGGTTATCTGGAACAAGATTAAACAGGCTGCAGAAGCAGGCGCTAAGGTAGTTGCAATCAACACACCGGAAGCGCAGACTTCCTACGCCTTTGCTGAAAAAGTCATCGACACAGACAACAGCACCGCATTCTTAAAGGGTTTGGCAAAAGCTTTGATTGACATGGGCAAGAAGAGCGATGCTGAAGGCTTTGACGCATTTGCAGCTTCCGTTGCAGACGCTGTAGTTTGCGATGAAATTAAGGCAGTTGCTGAAATGTACGCAAAAGCAAAGAAGGCTATGATTGTCTTCCAGCAGAACGTGCTGTCCTATGAAGCAGCAGCCCTGGTTGCTGAAATTGCGCAGCTGTCCGGTCACATCGGAAAACCTAGAGACGGTATCTTAGCAGTGAAGCCAAAGAATAACTCTCAGGGGCTTGTGGACATGGGCATTCGTGCAGGAGCCGAAGCTATGGAAGGCGTAAAAGGTCTTGTTATCTTCGGTGAAGATCCTGCAGTAGCTGGATTTGACCTGGCTGGACTGGAATTCCTGATGGTTTCCGATATTTACATGACTGAAACTGCAAAGAAAGCAGATGTATTTATTCCGGGAACTGGTGCAGCAAGCACTGACGGCACTTTCACCAATACTGAAAGAAGACTGCTGCCGGTTGAAGCTGCAATTGTGGAAGATGTTGACTTAAGCAACTGGGAAATTGCGGCAGAACTCGCAAATGTATTCGAAGAAGAATTTGGCTTCGAAGACGAATCAGATATTTCTCTGGAAATGGATGATACACTGCCGCTGTATAAGTATGCTGAAATCGGTGAAGTACTGGGCGGCGTACTGGCACCTGTAAATCCTGTGTTTATCCCTGCGGCTGATGCAAAGATGGTAGATGGATTGCCATCAACTGACGCCCTGATGAACATCATGAATGAAAGATTACCTGAAGTCGTATCCCCAACCGCGTAAGAGGTTGGCGGAACGTCTCATGCGAGGTGCGACCAAGAAAACAAGCGAAAGCGAAGTTTGATTGGAATCGCACTACTGCGGAAGCCGTGCCTGCAACGCGTTAACGAAAGTTAGATGCGGCGCCAGGCAGCGAAGGTTGTTTCGGCAACTTTTGAAAGAAAATAGTAAGATAAAAACACTGCTGTCCCAAAGAAGAACGCTGGGACAGCAGTGTTTTATTGTTCATTAGTTATTCAGTTCCTCAAATAGTTGCTCTTTATAGACAGGATCCTTTAGTGCCTTTCTAAGGTCTTCGATCCGATCTTGGTTCAGAAGGGATTCTATCAGTTTCTTCTCAGATTCGGCTTGCATTTTTTCAGCTTCAGCCTGTTTTTTCTCGACTTCAGCCTGCTGCCTTTTAGCTTCAACAACCTGCAGAGCCTTTTCAGATTCTTCCAGCATTTGCTTGCATTTTTCAAATGCGGTGGCGGTTCGTACCCATTCATCGTAAAGTGTCATTCTGCTCCGCACCTCCTTTTCGTTTTCCATGGTTTTCACTGCGCTTTGCAGGCGCAGCAGCCATGAATCTGACTTTGGCACAATATCTTCTTCCAGATACTGAAATAGATTTTTTAATTGGCAAGGAATATCGTCTTTGCTGCACTTACTGTTTAGAAATATTGTAACTTGACCGTCATCTAAATGCAAGTGATTTTTATCGTCAATCATTTGAAATGAGTAGATGGGCTCATCTTGCCCAAGCAAATCAAATAAACAGATAAAGATGACATATCCCGGTCTAAGCTCCCTATATTCCTGACCACGCGCAAGAGAATCGACCGCTGCAACAGCGTGATAGTAGCGACTGCGCTGAGGAAGTTCTTTGGTATCGGCAGCTTGACATTCCACATCAAACCAGGTGTCGTCATCTTCAAACAAGACGTCGAAACGAACTGATTTTGCGTATGGATTAATCATAATGGAATGCTCAGTGTGGAGAATCGTCTCCGCTGAAAAGATTTGAATTTCATCTTCGTAGTCGTGAAGATGAAGCCTGCAAACCCTTTTTTCCGGCAAGATGCGGGCGAGAAGACCTCGGAATAGCTCCTCATCTTTCATGACCGTGCTGAACATAACCGGATTACAAAGGGCGCTGGGTGTTTTTTTCTTTGTCATAATTGACCTCGTTACATAAAAAGAACGGCTGATAAAGCCGTTCTCATCAAAAAATATAAAATGTAGAAATAGAAAAAGGCAAGAGGGCAGATGCGAAAATCGCAGAAAGTCCAACTCGCCTTGTACCATAATATTATATCACAGATTCCCGGCTTTGTTCCAAAAAATATCTGACAAGTTAGGAGCGGCGGGTAGAAGCAACCTGCAGCGGGATAAAGAACAAAATATGTGGATAACTTCCTTGTTGACAAATTTTAAAAAACGTGAAATGATTGAAATCACTAATGTACAAGCTGTAAAGTTTTCCACATGAATAAGTTGAAAAAATTGTATACGATTTGGAAATAATTGTGCATAAGGTGGTTGGTGGTGTATTTTCTGCCAGATTTTTGGTGTGGAAAATTCCTTTAGCAAATGAAAGAAGAAAGGGGATTTTGTTCGGTTTTCGAAAAAAGATATTTCTGAATTTATGTTAGATTATAAAACTAAACTTGTGTTAAAAAATAAACTTTTCGAATATTTTTTGTATACTTTGACAAAAAATGAGCTGGATGCTATAATATAACATGTAATATTTTGGAGCATTTAGGTTTCAAAAGGAAATGAATGGAGGTTAGTTTGAATGGATAGACTTTACGTGAAGTCGAAGGACCGTGCCCAAAGAGCGGTAGAAGGGCTTTACAAAGATTTGGAGCGCAGAATTGCAGCAAGTCCGGCAGGGCAGTGCCCTGTGGATATGGCGGCAGCGTTTTTAAAGCTATGCCATGCACAGAGCTGCGGCAAATGCGTTCCATGCAGGACAGGACTTGGGCAGCTGCAGAATATGCTGGAAGATATTCTGTCCATGGACACGAATTTGGATTTGAGCATTTTAGACACGCTTGAGAGAACTGCAAAGGCCATCAAGGTGTCTGCGGATTGCGCCATTGGCTTTGAAGCAGCGTCTATGGTACTGCGCGGTTTGGAAGGCTTTAGAGAAGACTACGAGTCTCATATTCTCAACCACGCCTGTGCAGATAATGTAATCAATCATAGAGAATCCGTACCATGCAGAGGAGCCTGTCCGGCGGGTGTAGATGTTCCCGGCTATACAGCGCTTGTTCATGCGGGAAGATATGACGATGCGGTACGCCTTATCAGAAAAGATAATCCGTTCCCAACGGTATGCGCGCTGATTTGTGAACACCCTTGTGAGGACAAGTGCAGAAGAAATATCATTGATGCGCCGATTAATATCAGAGGCCTGAAGCGCTTTGCAGTGGACAACTGCTCCAAAAGCGTACCGGTTCCGGAGAAAATGGATCACACAGGAAAGAAGATTGCAGTAGTTGGCGGCGGTCCGTCAGGACTTTCCGCAGCATATTTTTTATCCATCATGGGTCACGATGTAACAGTATTTGAAAAAAGAGCCCAGCTTGGAGGTATGCTTCGTTACGGGATTCCAAGCTATCGCTTGCCGAGAGAAAGACTGCAGTGGGATATCGACGCCATCGCGTCCACTGGCGTAGAATTCCGCACAGACTCTGACGTGGAGTCCGAGGAAGCCATCAGGGAGATCAAAGAAAACTACGATGCTATGTATTTGTCCATCGGTTCCCACAACCATAAGAACCTGGGCATTCCGGGCGAATACGCAAAGGGCGTAGTGCCTGCTGTGGAGATGCTCCGAGGTATTGGCGATGATGCAATGCCGGACTTCAATGGAAAATCTGTTATCATTGTCGGCGGCGGAAATGTTGCCATGGATGTAGCCAGAACAGCCAAGAGGTTGGGTGCCAGTGAGGTATGCATCGTTTACAGAAGGAGACGGGACGACATGACGGCACTGCCTGATGAAATCGGCGGTGCAGTAGCTGAAGGCTGTCAGTTGATGGAATTAATGGCACCGTCTGAAATTATTGTAGATAAGAACGGCAATGTTAAGGGGCTTTATGTGCAGCCGCAGATTGCAGGTGAGGCAGATAAGTCCGGAAGACCAAGACCCGTGGCAGCGGATCTGCCAAGAGTAAAAATGCGGTGCGATATTGTTATTTCTGCCATCGGACAAGCTACAGACTTTACATTCTTTGAACAGTATGGGGTGCCGGTATTCAGAGGAAATATCAAAACAGAGAAATCCAGCGTTGTAGACAAAGTGCAGGGCATTTATGCTGGAGGAGATTGCGTAACTGGTCCGTCGACCGTAATCAATGCTGTAGCTGCTGGTAAGGTTGCAGCAGCCAATATTGACAATTACCTCGGATATAATCATGAGATTACAGTAGATATAGACATTCCTGTACCGCCAGTGCAGGATCAGAAGGCAAGAGGCAGAATTGAATTAAAAGAACGATATGCTTCAGAACGAGGTGGCGACTTTGGCGCAGTAGAACTTCCAATGACCAGAGAGGAATCTCTGGCAGAATCATCAAGATGTCTGCGCTGCGACGCCTGCGGATTTGGTTCATTTAGAGGAGGCAGAATAGAAAAATGGTAAAGTTAAAAATTGATGGGCAGCAAATTGCAGTACCTGCTGGTACTACAATTTTAGATGCTGCTGCAAGAGTAGGAATTAAAATTCCACATCTCTGTTATTTAAAAGATATCAATGAAATCGGCGCCTGCAGAGTCTGTCTGGTCGAGAAAGTCGGCATGGAAAAGCTGGTCACCGCTTGTAATACAGAAGTAGAAGAGGGTGTTGAGATTCTGACTAACAGCCCAAAGGTCAGAGAAGTTAGACGAATTAATGTAGAATTGATTCTTTCAGATCATGACTGTAAATGTGTCCAGTGCGTCAAGAGCGGAAACTGTACCTTGCAGAAGATTGCCAATGACCTTGGCATTATTGAACAGCCTTATAAAGATGTACATGAAAAGACAAGATGGGATTTTGAATTGCCGCTGATTCGTGAAGCATCCAAGTGTGTGAAATGTATGCGATGTGTACAGATTTGTGATAAAGTGCAGGGATTGAATGTCTGGGACATTAATGGTTCTGGCTATAGAGCTTCTGTGGGGGTATCCAATAATCGCAAGATAACAGAAGCGGATTGTGCTCTTTGCGGACAGTGCATTACCCATTGCCCGGTAGGTGCGCTTAGAGAAAGGGATGATTTGCGTCTTCTCAGAGACGCTCTTGCAGATCCTGAGAAAATCACCATGGTACAGATTGCGCCAGCGGTGAGAACTGCCTGGGGCGAGGGAATCGGTATTTCCAAGACAGAGGCGACCACCGGAAAAATGGTCAGCGCATTGCGCAGAATTGGATTTGATTATATCTTTGACACTACATACAGCGCGGACCTTACAATTATGGAAGAGGGCAGCGAATTTATCGAGAGATTTACCCACAAGGAGCAGTATAGCTGGCCGATGTTTACTTCTTGCTGTCCGGGGTGGGTTCGGTTTGTCAAAACCCAGTATCCGGAATATGTGAAGAATCTGTCTACGGCAAAATCACCGCAGCAGATGTTTGGGGCGATGGCAAAGACTTATATCGCCCAGAAGCTGGGCATTAATCCGGATAAAATTTTCTCCGTCTCCATCATGCCGTGTCTTTCCAAGAAATATGAAAAGGGCGTGCCGCAGGTAGATGATGCAGGTCATGGAAAAGATGTGGATTTAGTACTGACCACCAGAGAGATGGACAGACTGATTCGTGCTGATAATATCCAGGCTTATGACCTGAAAGAGGAAGAGTTTGACGAAATCTTTGGAGAAGGATCTGGAGCAGGGGTTATCTTCGGCGCTACAGGCGGCGTCATGGAAGCGGCTCTTCGAAGTGCATATTTCCTTATAACAGGTGAAAATCCGGAAGTCGACAGCTTTAAGAGCGTTCGCGGGATGGACGGCTGGAAGGAAGCCACCTTTGAAATCAAAGGCATGAAGGTAAAAGTGGCAGTTGCCAGCGGTCTAGGCAATACCGGTAAACTGATGGAGGCGATAAAGCGGGGAGAAGTTGATTATGACTTTGTTGAGATCATGGCATGTCCCGGTGGCTGTGTCGGTGGAGGCGGACAGCCGGTCAAAGATGGCTATGAGTTTGCAGAAGCCAGAGGAGAAATCCTCTATGGACTGGACAAATTCTCAAATCTCAGATTTTCTCATGAAAATTCAGCTGTGCAGCTTACCTATGAGGAGTTCCTGGGAGAGCCCAATTCCCATAGAGCACATCAGCTGCTGCATACCAATTTAGAAGATTGGGATTTAGAGATGAACAGATAATTAAAGTAGGCTGCCTTGATATTATTAGGGCAGCCTCGCTGTTTCTACACCATTTTGGGATAAAATTGCGATTATGGTGCACTTTGATTTTTGGCAATTGTAAAATCTGCACCATTTTTTCTTAAATCGATAGAAATGGTGCGGGAAAAAGATGCGATATTGCCGTGCAATTACAGATTCGTAAGATATTGGAAATATATCACATTTGTATGCGCACTTGAAATTCCATAATATACCAGTAAATTTCAAAAATGGAATTAGTAAAGAATCCCAACCTAGAAAAACTGCACCATGACATGGCCTTTTAGTCAAAATGGTGCAGTTTTTTATTCGGACTGATTTCAACTCCCACCATTGGTTAGTTTTTCAAAGAAAATGGTGCGGAAACAGATTTATAGATAATGATATTTTTTTCGATTGAGAACCAGGCAGGTGACAGTAACTGCCAGCGTTAATATTTCTGCGGTAATTCCGGAAAGCCAGATGCCTGTAAGTCCCAGAAGCAGTGGCAGAGTCAGGATGATGGATACCTGGAATACCAGCGTTCTAAGGAATGAAATCAGCGCAGAGAGCGGGCCATTGTTCAGCGCAGTAAAGAAGGAAGAACCGAAAATATTCATTCCGCAAATCAGGAATGACATGGCGCAGATACGGAATCCTTGGCAGGTCATTTCAAAGAGAGTCTTGTCGTAGCCGACAAAGATGGTAGCAAGCGGCACAGCTAGAAGCTCTGCCAGCCATACCAGTACAATGCCGCAGCAGATGATGGCGCGGGTGCTTTTTTTAAACAGATTTTTTAGTTCTGCATGATTTTCTGCGCCGTAATTATAGCTGACAATCGGTGCGCAGCCCATACTATAGCCCAGATAGATAGCAGCAAAGATGAAGTTGACGTACATGATTGTGCCGTAGGCAGCAACACCGTTTTCTCCTGCAAAACGCAGCAGCTGCAGATTGTAAAGTGCACCGACAAGGGAGGAGGAAAAACTGCTTAAAAGCTCAGAAGAACCGTTGGTGCAGGCTTTTAACAGTGCCTTTGGATAGAATTTAGTTCGAGTCAGTGCAAGCAGGCTGTTGTTCTTCCTTGCAAAGTAAACGATTGGGAAAATGCCTCCAAAGATTTCTCCGATGGCAGTAGCGATTGCCGCGCCTGCAATACCCCAGTGAAATACCGCAATGAACAGAAAGTCAAACAACATGTTGAGGACGCCGGAAATAATGGAGACGTAAAGTCCCAGCTTCTGTTTTTCAGCAGCGACAAAAAAGGTCTGAAAGGCGCACTGCAGCATAAAGCAGGGCAGTGAAATCAGCATAATGCGGCAATAAAGCACGCAGTATTCCAGCAGTTCACCTTCTGCGCCCAGCAGAATGGGTATGGGGCGGACAAAAATCTGTGCCACTAGGGAAATGGTGACGCCGCCGATGATTAAAGCGTAAATCAGCATGGAAAAATACTGATTGGCAAGATCCTGTTTCTTTTCTCCTAAGGTTTTCGCAACGATGGCGCTGCCGCCGGTACCCAGCATAAAACCAATGGCGCTGAGCGCTCCGAAAATTGGCATAATCAGGTTGACTGCAGCGAAAGCTGTTTTGCCCACAAAGTTGGACACGAAAAGACCATCGATAATCGAGTAAATGGATGTAAAAATCATCATGACGATAGATGGCAGGACAAAGAGAAAGAGTTTTTTATATGTGAAATGTTCTGATAGTTGTATTCGCATGTAGAATCCCTCCTTTTGCAATTTAGGTATATGTTATTTCAAGGATGCAACTTCCTGACGCAAGTTGCCAAGATACCTGCGCATGAGCTGCAGCAGTACCTCGCCGCTATCACCCAGCGCAGAAAACGCACGCATTTCCATACCCATGACAGGGAGAATTTTCTCTTCAACAATCTTATGCCCGCTGTCTGTCAGATAGATTTGCAAATTGCGGCCTTTGCCTTTTTCCAAATAAATATAGCCGTTTGATTCCAGTTTGCGGATGGAGGAATTGACGGTCTGCTTACTGAGATAGGAATTGTCGCAGATGTCTTTCTGCGTGCAGCCTTCTCCCAGACAGCACAAATCGTAGAGAATGCTGATTGCGCTGTTGCAGGAGCCAAGACGCATGGCGACTTCCCTGTAAATATCGCTTTCTTCCTTATATAGACGGTTGAACTCCAAAAATTCTGGACTTAAAACTGTTTTCATCAAAAAAACCTCCTGTATGAACTGTCGCTTGCCGTAAGCAGCGAAAACTGAGACAAGTCCGAAATCGGACTTTTGACAACAATATATAGTATAGTCCGAAGTCGGACTCGTGTCAAGAGGAATTTTACCGTGTATAATCGGGCAAGAAGACTACAAGATAGCAATTTGTATTATATAACAAAAAGAAAAGGCTTTTTACAAGAAATCCTATTGACAGCACTAAAAGCCATGATAGAATGATACTGTAAACACAAGAGAAAGAAGGTTAGGAAAATGGAACAGAGGATACTGGATACTATGCCGCAGGTAAAGGCTTATTTTGAAGCGCATCGTGCAGAGTTTCTGCAGGATTTAGCAGCGTTAATCGCTATAGATAGCCAAAGAACAGAGGCGAAAGAGGGTATGCCTTACGGGGAAGGTCCGGCGCAGGCGCTGGCAAAAACGCTGGAAATCGCCGCAGGCTATGGACTTTACACGGAAAACTGGGAGAATTATGTAGGCATTATTCAGCTGGACGACAGCAAAGAGCGGAAATTGGAAATCCTGGCGCACTTGGACGTCGTGCCGGAGGGTAAAGGCTGGACAGTAACAGAGCCTTTTGTGATGAAAGAAGTGGACGGAAAAGTATACGGCAGAGGAACCGCTGATGATAAGGGACCAGCGCTTGCTGCCATTTACGCACTTCGCGCGATCAAGGAACTGGGAATTTCTCTGCAGCAAGGGGTCCGGGTTGTAGTCGGCTGCGACGAAGAATGCGGCAGTTCTGATTTGGACTACTATTGGACAAAGACAAGCCCTGCGGAGATGACATTCTCACCAGATGCGGATTATCCTTTGATTAACTTGGAAAAAGGGCATTTCGGTGTGAAAATTAATGGAATTCTGCCAAAACAGACAGGCGTTGTAAAGATTCAATCGGTGCAGTGCGGCACTAAGAGCAACGTCATTCCGGCAGACGCGGAGGCTGTGATTTCTGGTGTTTGTGAAGAAGAGATGCGAAAGCTCCTTGCGCAGCTGGCGGAAGAAACCGGTGTAGAAACTGCGCTTGCATCTGAGGGCACACAGCTTCACGTTGCCTTAAAAGGCATTGCCGCCCATGCGGCAGATCCTGACGCGGGCAACAATGCGGCGACAGCAATGTTGCAGCTACTAGCGAAACTGCCGGAGGCAGATTTTTCAATGCTTAAGGCGCTGCACGAAATCTTTCCCCATGGCGATGGTCACGGCAGATCTGCAGGCATTTACGGACAGGATGAGGAATCCGGTGAAATCAGTGTGTCCTTTAATATTTTGAACATCGATGAAACGGGAAATCTCTTTGCAGAGGTGGACAGCCGGACGCCGATTTCCATGAGCGAACCTGATTTTGCGCCGCTGCCTGAGAAACTGAAGGCAGCCGGTTATACAGCAGAGACCAGTATTAGCGCGCCGCATTATGTATCGCCGGATACACCGCTTGTCAAGACACTTCTTGCACATTATGAAACATGGTTTGGCGAAAAGGGAGAATGTATCGCCATCGGCGGCGGTACTTATGTGCACGGTTTATCGGGCGGCGTTGCTTTTGGCTGCGCAAAGCTTAATGTGGATAACAAAATGCATGGACCGGATGAGTTTGCGGAAATTGATCAGCTACTGGTAAGCGGAATGCTGTTTGCGACCGCGATTTATGATTTGTGTAAATAAGGATGTAATGACTTAGTGCAAAAAACGGGAAATCTTTTCTGAGATTTTCCCGTTTTTTTCTTTAATATGTTTTCTTGTTTTCATAGTAATCTATTACAAATCGGTAGAATGGGTGAGCTTCAATCTTGGGACGATTTGCGCTGTAAACCAAATAAAAAGTCAGCTGATGGTTGTTTGCAGGAGCTTGAAAGGGCAGCGCACAGAGATGAGGATACTGGTTCAGAATAGGAGCACAACGGCTCTGAGGCGCAAGAGAGAAGTCTCCCGGTTTTGTAATCATGGACGGAAGGAAATTGCTATTGCAGACACTGGAGGAAATCTTCAGAGATGCCGGAAAAATTTCAATCTGGTCAGCCGAGTAGGTAATCAGATGACCGTCAGCAAGATCCTCTGCATGGATGATCTCTTTTTTTGAAAGAGGGTCCGTACGGCACAGCAGGATGGATAAGGAGTCAGAAAACAGCGGGGCGAAGCCTATTTGCTGTAAATTGTTTAACGCACCTGTAGTTGCATGAAGGAAATAAAAATCAATTTCTTCTGAAAGAAGTTTGCTGAACGCAACATCATTTACCATGGTGTCATTTATAAAATTGACTGTCCAGTGAGGATTTGAAGACATAAAAGCGGAGACTACCTGCGGCAGCTCTGAATAGATTGCCAGCGAAAGCAGGGCAATATTAATACTACCGCCCTCTTGGTGGGTCGAAGAAAAGCTTTCCATTTTGTGGAGAAATCCTTTCCATTGTGCAATTAGCACGCTGGCATTTTCTACAAAGTGGTGTCCGGCATCGGTTAGCTCTACACTGCGGTTGTTTCTCAGGAGGAGTACCATGCCTAGTTCTTTTTCGACTCTGGTAATTCTTTGGGATACGGCAGACTGGGTTAGGAATAGTTTTGCTGCCGCTTTAGTAATGCTCTTTTCTTCCGCCACTGACAAGACGCAGAGAATATCCTTCATATCAATCATTTCAGACAATCCTTTCTTATCATTAATCTATTTTACGATGCCATTATAAATGATAAATTTACAAAAGGCAAGGAAAGACGTAAACTTTACTTAGAATAACATGTTATTGAACACATCAGTCGTCGTCAGCAAGATTGATAGAGTCAAAACTTTGAAACGAAAGGAAGCTTAGATGGAAAAGAAATTAGCAATTCAGTGCGGTAGACTGCTGCAGCCAGACGGTACTTATAAGGATAGGCAGACCGTGATTGTAGAAAAGAATAAAATAAGAGAAGTGCGGGATGGTTTTATCGCCTTTGCAGACTGTCAGATTATAGACGCAAAGGATAAGTGGGTGACACCAGGGCTTATTGAATCCCACGGTCACCTGGCAACAGGGAATGACACCAATGAGATGACAACAAATCCAGTTAGACCATTTTTTTCTGTTAGAGAAGCAATCAGCCCAATAGATCCAGCCATCGCAAAGGTGCGCGGCGGCGGTTTTACTACATACTGCATTTTACCGGGTTCAGAAGCTTTAATCAATGGCACCGGTGTGACGATAAAATTAAAAGATGCGGCAGTCGTCGATGAGATAGAATTGGCAGAGTGCCAGCCACTGAAGCTGGCGCTGGGAGACAATCCTAAAATGTTTATGGGGAAAAAAGGTGTTTCACCAGCTAGCCGCATGGGAAACGCCGCAGTACTGCGGCAGGCATTTTACAGTGTAAAGGCGCAGCTTGACGCGGGAAATTTTGATTTTGAAAGCGCAGCAAACTGGCAGAACATTCCTGTAGCAGAGGCGCTGCAGGGAAAGAGACTGGTGAAAATTCATTGTCATGATCCACGGGATATCGTTACGGCCGTCAAAATTTCTGAGGAGTTTGGTCTCGATTATACGTTGGAGCATGTGACCGGCGGCAGATTAGTTGCAGAGTTTTTGGGGCAACATAATGTTCGCTGCTGCCTGGGACCGCTTTTGATGAATCCGCTGAAATATGAACTTGAAACAATTGATCCGGTCAATCCTGGTATGTTGGAGCGGGAAGGCGTAAAGTTTTCCCTAATTCAGGATGCGTCGTGGGATACAGATACTTTGATGCTGCCATCGCTTGCAGGGGTCTGTACCGCTTATGGACTGTCACAGGAGGCAGCGATGCGGGGGCTTACGATAGAGGCGGCAAGAAACCTGCATTTGGAACATAGAATCGGTGCAGTGGAAGTAGGAAAGGACGCAGACCTTGCGGTATTTAATGGAAATCCGCTTTTAAATACGACGAACTGTGAAATGACGATGATAGACGGAATAATTTACAATTATAAAAAGGAGGCGTAGCTATGAGCATGACAGTAATGAAAGCAAAGACAATCATTGTATCTCCTGACAGGGTTCTAACGCCGGGTATTATGATCATTGAAGATGGAAAAATAAAATCAATTGGTATGAGTACGAAATACCCTGAAACAGCAGAGGTAGTGGACGCAGGGGAATATGAGATTTATCCTGGATTTATCGATGCGTCCAGCCATCTTGGTATCAACAAAGAACCATTCAACTATATGGAAGATACTTGGGACGGCTGTGATTTAGGCGCAGCAATGCAGCCGCAGTTAACTACGGCAGATGGATTTGATCCGTTTTCACAGGCGATTGAAAGAGCCAGAGCGGTCGGTATTACGACAGCTTATGCTGCGGCTGGCCATGGCGTGATTATAGATGGACAGGGAATTGCGTTTAAGCTAAGGAAAAGTGAAACGGCAGATGAAATGTTTCTGCCAGGTACGCAGCAGCTGCATTTGTGTGTTGGTGATTACCCGCTGATGGGTTTTAAACAGAAAGGGCAGCCGCCAATGACCCGCATGGCGCTGATGGATATGCTCTACAGTGAACTTTGCCGTGTAAAGGATGTGGTGGAAAGCGGTGAAAAACCAGCTGATCCGAAAACCGTAGTATTGGCAAAGGCGTTGAAGCGAGAAATAAAGGTGAGGGTTTACGTCTTGGCAGCCCAGGATATTCCTCCTGCCGTAAAGCTTTGTGAGGAATTTGGACTGGACTATATTCTGGATGGCCTTTACGAAGCGTGGAAGCTTCCTGAATTCTGGACAGCACATGCCCAAACAGTGCTGCTGAACGGTGTGCCGTTTGGACCGATGCAGAACTCAATGGCGGCCAAATATGATATGTCCATGGAATGCTTTTCCGTACTAGAAGAGGCTGGGTGCGATATTGTGCTGACTGCGGATGGTGTGACAACAACAAGGATGCTGCCGTATATGGCGGGCTTTGCGATGGGTCATGGTTTATCCGAAAAACATGCGCTGGCATCCATCACTACTTTGCCTGCGGAACTGCTAGGCTTGTCAGAACATATCGGCACGTTAGAAGAAGGAAAGGATGCAGATTTCTCAATTTATACAGGAAATGCGCTGCTGTCCACCTCAAAGTGTGTTGCGACATATGTGGATGGAAAGCAGGTGTACGCGGATGCAGAATTTGGAGGGAGAAAACATGAATAAAATTCATCCATATACGACAGAAACTTTTCAGCCGCTTCACGCTGCTCAGAAATTAGAAGCACCATTGCGTGACGGCAGGATTGCATTTGAAGCGGTGACAGAGGATCACAGCTTTTATGATGAGGAAGGCAGAACAGAAGCTGTAATTTCAACAATTTCTTATCTCAGAACGGATGATGAAAACAGCCAGCGACCGGTTATGTTTTTGTGGAATGGGGGACCTGGCAGTGCGGTCTCCATGTTGCAGCTGGAATGCTTTGGCCCTTACTGTATTGCCAGAGACGAAGAAAAAAATCCAATCTATGGGCTGGAAATAGAAGCAGACACGATTTTGGACCTTTGTGACCTTGTATATATGGATCCGGTGGGAGTAGGATATTCCAGACTCTTTCGGGACGAAGCAGCGAAACATTACTTTTCGGTGGACGGGGATGCACGCAGTATTGCTTTTGCTATTGTCAGCTGGCTGAAAAAGCATCAAAGATGGAACAGCCCAGTATATTTATGCGGAGAGAGCTACGGCACAATCAGAGCCTGCAGGGTACTGGATGAATTGGGAAGAAATCCGTTCTATGGAAATCGGATGATGCTCGGAGTGCCGGTAGCCGGTGTCATTTTAATTGGTTCGGCGCTCTCTGTGGGAAAGTCGGGAAACGAATTGATTGACCCTGCCCTGGAACTCGTTACGGCGGCACTTCCATCTATGGCGGCAGTTAACTGGTATCATAATCATCAGGAAGACGAGGAAAGAAACGCTTTTGTGGAGGCAGCCTGGACATTTGGAAGAACACGGCTTTTGCCGGCGCTCTTTGCAGGAGATGACTGCAGTCTGGAGGAAATAAAGGAGCTTGCGGCGGAACTTGCCAAATATACAGGAATGGACGCTGCGTATTTTGAAAATAGCAGATTAAAACTGCGGACTCTGGATGATTTTATGACCCAGGTGGTTCGTCATAAAGAACGCCGTGTTGATTTATATGACGGGCGCGTGACGTCACCTCTTGCGGGAGTCTATAATATGGTTGGCGATGGAAATATACCTCTTTCGGTTATGAATGGTATTCTGACGCCGAAGCTAGGTGTGGATACGCAGCGAATATATTATACTGGTAATCTGAATGTATATCCTGACTGGAACTACACTGCGGAAAATGGAAAATCCCACATGGACTGTCTGCGAGAGGCAGCAGAACGGATGCCGGATATGAAAATTTTCATGGCAAGCGGGCTATACGATCTCTGCACATTAGCTGGAAATACCAGATATCAGTTTAGCCACAGCGGAATTGCTTATGGGAGGGTTGTGACAAAGGAATATCCCGGCGGACATGGCGTTTACTCCAGCAAAGAAGGAAAAGCCGCGTTTTTACAGGATGTGAGATCGATGATAAAGGAGTGATGAACGGACGGGAAAATCCTACTCGTGATTTTCCCGTTTTTTCATCTAGCGTTCTTGTTGCTGTTTGTAATAGTCTACTGTATACTGCAGGAAGGGATGGGTTTCGACAAGTGGCTTATTAGGATTGTATACCAGGTAAAGGGTGAGGATAGGGATTATTCCTTTTGATTTAAACGGAATCGCACGTAAATTTTCATATTGCCGCATAATTTTTTCGCATCGGCTTTTTGGTGTTAGGGTAAAGCTGCCCGGTTTTGTGATTAAAGATGGCAGAAAACTGTCTTCACATACTGTGAGGGTGATGCCCAGATCTTCTGGAAAAGATTCCATTAATTCAGTGTTCCAGGAAATGAGATGGTATCCGGCCAAGTCTTCTGCTTCGACAATCTCTTTGCTGGTAAGGGAATCTGCTTTATGGAGGAGAATGCATAAAGTATCTTCCTTTAGAGGAATCTGTGAGAGGGCATACTCCTCAGCCAGGTTTTCCATATTTGTAAAGATAAAGAAAAAATCAATTTTACCGCCCTGCACGCTTTTGAAACTATCATTATGGGTGGAGAGGTTTACTTTCCAGTTTGGATGCGCAGTCGTAAAACCGGCAATTAATTCCGGTAAATCGGAGTAGATGGATAGCGCGTGCATGCCGATCGTTAAAAACTGCGCTTTTTTCTCTGCGCGTTTTTTCATTTCGGCAAGAAAAGATTCCCATTCTTCTACCAAATGTGAACCCTGTTTTGCAAAGGCAATTCCATCTTCTGTCAGTTCCACACTGCGATTGGTTCTGTCAAAGAGGGTCACGCCCAGTTCTTTTTCTGTTCTGGCAATTTTCTGTGAAACGGCAGACTGCGTGATAAACATATTCGCCGCGGCATTGGTAATGCTCTTTTCCTTTGCAACCTCCAGCACACAGAGGATATCCTGTATATCAATCATAGAAGGGTCTCCTTTCTGCCATTAATTTATTTAATGAAATCATTATAAACGATAAATTTACAAATGGCAAGAAAAGTCGTAAAATTTATTTAAAATATCTGCTCCAAAAGTGATAATGTCTTAAGAAAGCGCAAGAGAAAATGTCCCAAAAGGATTCCTAAAAAACACATATCATAGTAAACTATCTCTTCGGAGGTGGTTTTTATCAGAAAGGTTGAACTTAGAATGAAAGAACAGAAAAAGTACGAAGTGATTAAAAAGCTAAAAGAAACAAACGGAAACAAGAAAAGAGCTGCCGTCGAGCTAGGCTGTACCGTCCGCCACGTAAACCGAATGCTCAAAGGTTATGAGACGCAGGGAAAAGAATTCTTTTCCCACGGAAACAAAGGCAGAAGACCTGCATCTGCTCTCTCTGAGGAGTTAAAAGAGTCTATCCTGCTTCTCTACCAGAACAAATACTATGATTCGAACCTTACGCATTTCACAGAAAAATTGGCTGAGAATGAAGATATCCGGGTCTCAGAGGGAACCGTCAGAAATCTGCTTTACTCTCATGACATTCTCTCTCCCCTTGCATGGAAACGGACTCGCAGGAAACTCAAAGACAAGCTAAAAACCCAAAAGGATACTGCAACATCAAAGACAGAAAAAGAAAGCCTTCAGACTGCAATCGTTGACCTGGAAGATGCACATCCTACCAGAGCCAGATGTTCCTATGCCGGTGAGATGATTCAAATGGATGCGTCTGTACATCTTTGGTTTGGCGAAAACAAAAGCCATCTGCATGCCGCCATTGACGATGCCACGGGAACCCTTGTCGGCGCATATTTTGACAGCCAGGAAACCTTACATGGATACTACCAGGTCTTCCGCCAAATTCTTGAAAATTATGGCATTCCCTATATGTTCTACACTGACCGCAGAACCGTATTTGAATACAAAAAGAAAAATTCTCCAAATTTGGAGAATGATACATTTACGCAGTTTGCTTATGCATGCAAGCAATTCGGTGTCGATTTAAAAACAACCAGTATACCACAAGCCAAGGGCAGAGTTGAACGTCTTTTTAAAACCTTACAATCACGCCTGCCTGTCGAATTACGACTGGCAGGCGTGAAAAACCTGGAGCAGGCAAATGAATTCCTTCACTCCTACATAAAGAAATTCAACGCACAGTTCGCTCTACCCCTTAATCCTACCACGTCTGTATTTGAAACACAACCCTCAAAAGACAAAATCGACCTGTTTCTTTCCTTGCTCACACCCCGTATAGTGGATGCCGGTCATTCCATTCGGTTCAACAACCATCGGTACAAAATGTTGGATGAATCCGGCATGCATACAAACTACTACAAAGGAACGCAGGTGCTGGTAGCGCAGACCCTTAGCGGCAGGCTGTTTTGCAACGTAAACGGGCGAATTTACGCCTTGGAAGAGATTCCGTTGCATGAAGAAGTATCTCGGAATTTCAATACAGAAAAAGAACTTGCAGCAGCGAAGAAGCCAAAGAAGCAAAATATCCCGCCTATGCATCATCCTTGGCGCAAAGATAACTTTATGAAACATGTCTACGCTATGTATGGTAACGAAGCAACCTGGGCTGTTTAACTGCTCACGGTAACCCTTGCTTTTTGGTGCTAATATTGCACTTATTTTTGGACTTTTTCAATTACGGTTGACAGAAAAGTCGTAAAATTTATTTAAAATAACATGTTATTGAACATATCACAAGAGTGTGCTATGGAAAACTGTGTGGACATAGCTGGCAAAATGCTGCACAGTAATGATTCGCTATTATACAAATTATGGAGGAAGAAAATGTTAAAGATGCAGCAAAAACCCTTTGAACCGGTATCTTTTGTAAGAAAAGGTATGGTGACAATAGAGGGAACAGAAATTCCATATCAGGTAATTTCAGAAGACAATGTGCTGACTGATGAAGAAGGCGCTCCAAAAGGTTCTGTGTTTACTTATTCCTATTTCAGAACAGACGTGACAGAGGAAGAAGCTAAGGTAAGGCCTGTATTGTTTGCCTTTAACGGCGGACCGGGATCTTCCGCCTTGTGGCTTCACTGGGGGCTTCTGTCGCCGAAAAAAATAGATTTTGAAAACCCGACAGATCCGCAGCAAAATGGTCCGTATACGCTGGTAAACAATGACAGATGTCTGTTAGATGTTTGCGATATCGTGGTGATGGATCCGGTTACCTGCGGCTACGGCGTCTTAATCGATCCGTCCGCTGCGCCGGAGTTCTTTGGCATCGACCAGGATGCGGCAGCGATGGCACTAGTCATTGAAAGATGGCTTACAAGGTATAACCGCATGAACGCGCCGAAATATATTATGGGCGAAAGCTATGGCACGCTGCGCGCGTCCGTTCTTGCTAATGCCCTGATGGGCGGGCCGACCTTTCCAAATCGGACTTGCACCGGCATTGCCGTAGATGGGATTATCCTTATGGGTACTGTTTTGACCGCAGATTCTTCTTTGAATCCAATGACGGAAGGCAGTATGGAAAACAGCGTTTTGAATCTGCCGACTTTGGCAGCAACACGGTATTATCACCAGCCTGTATCTGGCATCACGCTGGAAGCATTCATAGAAGAAAGCTATACTTTTGCGGCAGATACTTATCTGCGCGCTTTATATCTTGGAAATCGCCTGCCGGAAGCAGAGATGACAGCCTGTATCGAAAAATTATCCTATTTTACAGGCGTACCAAAAAGCTGGTTCCTTGCAAATGGAATCAGACTGACAGTCTCAGAATTTCCAAAGATATATGGGGAAACATCGCTGGGTAAAGTGGTCGGTCTTTACGATGGACGTTACACCATGGATTTATATCACGGGCTTCAGATTCCAGATCCGGTGGCAGACGACGGTGCCATGGGAAAATACACGGCATATTATGCAGGTATTATGAATGGTGAAGGCAGAGAACTTCTTGGCATTGATCTTGACAGGGCATATAAAGCCATCAACTTTGACACTAACATGAAATGGGATTACAAAGCTGTACGTTCACCATTTATTTCTTTGCAGGAAGCCCTCCGAAGAAATCCTAAGCTGCGAGTTTTAGTTGCCAACGGCATTTATGATCTATGTACACCGATGGGCAACGCTCGCTATAGCTTTGCACATATGGCGCAGGAGGAAGGACAGGTCATCATCAAGGATTATCCGTCCGGTCATATGGCGTATGTGGGCGATGTATCCTATGAGATGCTGACAAAGGATTTACATGAATTTATCGAGAAATAGAAAAAGAAAGGACATAAAAATGGAACAGAAGATATTGACAAAGATTGAACCTGTTAAGTTACCTTGGAAGGTGAAAATCCTTTATTGCATGGGCGAATTTTCAAAGACCACCACAGTTATCATGCTCATGGCGTTTGGTATGTACTTCTATACAGAGGTATGTGGTATCAACAGCGGTGTAGCATCGACTATCATCTTAGTGGCGAAGATTTGGGACATCATCAACGACCCGATGATGGGTGCGCTGGTCGACAGAACCAAATCCAAAGAAGGTAAATGTAGAATTTGGCTTAAGTATATGTCAGTGCCTGGTGGTATCATCTTTGCTCTGGCGTTCATGATGCCGGAACTGACTGCAACGGGTAAAATCGTATGGGTTGCTGTTACATATACACTGCAGGGAATGACTGCTACAGCACTGATGATTCCGCTAAACACTTTAATGGGAAGATTAACAAGCGACCCAGTAGAAAGAGCATCACTGAATCAGATTAAAGGTATCATCAATCTGATTCCAAATATAGTTGTTCCTGCTGCTACTATGCCGATGGTTCTGTATTTTGGCAAAGGAGGAGCAGACATGCAGAGAGGCTTCCTGATGGTAGGCATTATCTATGCCGTTGTATTTATTTTATCTAATCTGCTTGCATATATCGGAACGAGAGGTTATGAGCCGCTGGAGCATCTGGCAGAGGAAACAGGTGTACAAGAAGCAGTGAAACTTGAGCAGCCGTCAATGGGCAGTGTACTAAAGGCACTGGCAAAGAACACGCCGTGGCTTTTCTGCATCGGCTTATACCTGGTTGATATGCTGGCATCCTCAATTTCTTCTACTGTTATGACATGGTATTTCCAGTACAATATCGGAAACATTCCTTTGATGTCTCTGGTATCCACCATTTCCCTGGGTGCTTCACTAGTCGTATATATCTTCCTGGGCTTCTTTATCAAGAAGTTCGGAAATGCAGGAACTGCTGCTATCGGTTGTGTGCTTAGTATCATCGGATTCGCACTGAGATTTATTCTGCAGGACAGTTCCACTGCAATTCTGCTGGCAGGAAATATCATTGCAAACTTGGGAACTGGTCTGGTTGGCTGTACGATTCTTCTCTGCATCTTTGACGCAAAGGTCTACGGCGAGTGGAAGACTGGCGTGGACAACGAAGCGATTCTGATGAGCGGATTCTCTGTATCCTATAAAACTGGCCAGGCACTGGGAGGACCGATTGCAGGCTATCTGCTTCTGACCGTTCCTTATGTGGCACAGGCGCAAGCACAGGAGCAAAGTGTGCTGAACCTTTGGTTCTATGAGTCTACTTTGTTTCCGGCAATCGGTTTTGCCATCGCACTAGTATTTGCACTGCTTCTGATTAAATACGAAAAGAAAGTACCGCAGATGCAGGCAGAAATTGACGCGAGAAAAGTAGCAAATTTATAATGGGAGGCACTGAAATGCGTGATTTTGTACCATTTTACTGGGAACAGGAAAAGAAAACATCTACAGGAGATACCTACCTGGTGCGGCTTTCTGATTTTGTTTTGACTGACGACGGAGGGGAAGCTGAAGCTGCTATGTACAGCTACAGCTATATAGGTCTTCCTGAAAATAAAGAAAAGCCTGTGGTCTTTGCATATAACGGTGGTCCCGGCTCAGCCAGTGAATGGCTGCATATGGGGCTTCTGGGACCGAAGATTATGGAAATTCCCGGCTATCCCAAGGTAGAAAGACCAGCAAAGTATGATTTTACAGAGAATACATCATTTCTGCTGGACTGCTGCGATCTGGTGTTGATTGATCCGGTAGGGACTGGCTTCGCACCTCTTTTGAAAGAAGAGGCAGCGGAGAAGTATTATGAAACCCAGGGTGATGCCGTTTCCTTTGCAAAATTTATCGTAAACTGGCTAAAGATAAATCAGCGTAAGGATGCGCCGGTATATCTGCTTGGCGAAAGCTATGGAACCATTCGAAATGTGGTTCTGGCAGATGAACTGCCCGATGATGTAAATTTGCGGGGTATCATCAGCGTTGGAACTTCACTCAACGTAGGGGCAAAGGGTACCTTGCTGGTAGAGCCCAATGTGCGCAGACTTGGCGTTAATGCTGCTGTATGCCGCTATCACTTCCACCCGGAGCTGGATGAAGCGGATTTTATCAGAGACGCCATGGAATTTGCTTATGGAGATTACGCCCATGCACTTTTGATGGGAAATCGTCTTCCTGCAGATAAAAGAGAAAAAGTGCTGGAGAAGCTGGCATACTATTCTGGTCTTGACCGAGCGCTTCTTGATAAACAGAACCTTCGTTTCAGTGAGCAGGACTTTATGACAAAGCTCTGTCCAGGAGAATTTGTCAGTATGTATGACGCCAGAATGACCCTGCCTCTTGAACGCAATGGCTCTCTTGCCAATCTGGAAAATGCGGATATCGTTGAGGTGGATTTCAATCAGGAACCGTTTATCAGCTGCATTGGAAGTTCTATTGACGATTGTATAAAGAAATATTATGATGAAGAACTGGCAAGACCAGAGGAAAGAGACTATCAAAGTGATACCTTATCTATCGGTATGAGATGGGATTACCGCTCTTATCAGAAGGATACACTTAAGCTTCCAGTAGACTTGATGAAAGAAAATGAAAACCTGCGTATTCTCTTCGTCAACGGAAGATACGACCTTTCTTCCACCTTTGACTTCGTAACCTACTATCTGTCTCAGTATGACCTTCCGAAGGATAGAATCGCTCACGAGGTGCTGGAATCCGGCCATGCTTCCTATATCGGTGATGGCAATGCTGCAGCTCTGAGTCAGCTTGTTCGTGAATTTATTAAGGCGGAGGATGTGAAATGATCTTTGAAAAAAGAGCAGAAGAGCTGCATCAGCAAATGATAGATGACAGAAGGTATCTGCACAGCCATGCGGAATTCGGCATGGAGCTGCCGGAAACAGCAGCTTATGTAACAAAGAGACTAAAGGAGATGGGCTGTGCGCCTGTCTCCTTGGGTGGCGGCATCATCTGTGATATCGGAAGCGGTGACCATACGGTACTGCTTCGGGCGGATATGGATGCCTTGAAGGTCATAGAGGATAACGATTTGTCATTTCGCTCGCAGACAGAGATTTCTCACATGTGCGGTCATGATCTGCATACTGCCATGCTGCTTGGTGCGGCAAAGCTTTTGAAGGAATATGAGCCTAAGATAAAGGGCAGAGTCAGACTTATGTTTCAGCCGGGTGAGGAAGTGATGGCAGGTGCAAAATCTATGCTGGATGCAGGTGTTCTGGAGAATCCAGGCGTGGAAGCTGCGTTCAGTCTACATGTGTTCACTACACTTGAAAACGGTGTTCTTTCGTATAAAGTGGGAAATGCATTTTCTTCTATAGATATATTCAAGATTCGGATAGAAGGAAAGGGTGGTCACGGTTCTGCCCTTGAGTATACCGTCGATCCGATCAAGGCAGCAATGCTGATTTATCAGGGAATAGAAGGGGTTGTGGCGAGAGAAATCAGTATGTTTCACTCGGCAACCTGTTCCATCGGACATTTTGAAGCAGGAACGATGTACAATGTAATTCCTGAGAGCGCTCTGCTGGAAGGAACGCTGCGCTGCTTTGATGACGATGACAGGGAAAGGATTCTGGAACGGATACAGCATATTCTGGATGGTATTTCTCAGGCAACTGGGACGATTTGTACACTGAAAACTATGTCCACACCTTCTCTAAAGAATGACCCAGTACTTTGTGAGAGCATTGCGCCATATCTTTCTGAAATACAGGGCTTACAGGTAATGGAAACGACAGAACCGGCTAGCGGTTCCGAGGATTTTGCTTTTATCTCCGAAAAAGTACCGACGATGTATATGATTTTAGGTGTAGGAAATCAGAATGCTGCACCAAATCACAACGCGAAGGCAATCTTTGCTGAAGATAAGATGTATCTGGGAAGCGCAGCAATGGCGCTTGCAGCAGTAAAGTATCTGGAGAACTGTTAAATAAAGGAGATGAGATTATGATTTTAAATAACTGCAGATTGATTCCGCAGCTGTCGGGAGGCGTTGCCTCAGACTGCGGCAGTGTTTGTATAGAAGATGGAAAAATTGTTCGTGTGAGCGCAGCTTCTGTTTCTGATGCGGGAGAGGATGTCTTTGACTGCGGCGGCAAAACGTTGCTGCCGGGACTCATCGACTTGCATACACATATTACGCTTCTGGGCGGGGCTGGCGTTGATTGCGTCAACGATCCGATGAAGCTTTTGATTGCGGCAGTAGAGCAGGCGCAGAAATGCCTGCCTTATGGATATACAACCATTCGGGACTGCGGCAGCTTTGCAGGCGTTGCGATTTACGCGAGAGATATGATTCAAAAAGGCATTGCGCCGGGACCTCGTATTTTGGCGAACGGGGAAACGCTGACTTCCAGCATTATGTGGAAGCCGGGCGGAAGTGAAGCCGGCGTCAGACTCAGTGACGGTGCAGAGGAGTATCGCAGGCATGTACGCATGGAAGCGGCAATGGGAGCGGACTTTATTAAAATTTATGCCTCCGGTTCGGCCTATGACCCTTCCGGCGTTCCAAAGCACCCAATTATGACCAGAGATGAAATTCGCACGGCAGTGGAAACCGCTCACATGCATGGGCTTTATGTGGCGTCGCACTGTCATGCGGACAGTGCCATCAGAGACTGTATTGAATGCGGTGTGAAGACCATCGAGCACGCGACGTACATCAGTGATGAAACGATTGCGCTGCTGCAGAAGACGCAAGACTGCTATCTGGTACCGACCTTTGCTGCTATGTATGTGAGTCAGACAGAGCCTGCGGCTCGTGAATTCTGGCTAGCGCGGCTGACGCCGATGCTGGAAGCTTGTGCCAGACAGATTGAAAAGGCGTACAAAGCAGGCGAGAAAATGGGATTTGGTACAGACAGCGCGCCGGGCTCTCCTCAGTACGAGAAAGGCGTAGAGTTCCAGATGAGAAAAGATTACTGCCATATGGAAAACGTGGACATCTTGCTGCAGGCGACCAAGTATAATGCGGAAATCGCAGGGATTGACCATATGGTCGGCGAAATCCGAGAAGGTCTGATGGCAGATTTGATTCTGGTAGAAGAAAATCCAGCGGAGGATATCTCCGTGATGTATCATAGACCGGCATGCGTATGGCAGGCTGGAAAGCGGATATAGAATTGTTTACATCGTGCAGGACAAAGGAAACGCTTTGTCCTGTATTTCTTTTTTGTTCTGCTACTTGTGATTTTTCTGTTTTTCACGTATACTATAGGTACGAAGAAAGGAGACGGCTGATGGAGAAGAAGAAAATTCCAATCGGATATGAGGACTTTAAGATATTCAAAAAAGAACACCTGTATTTGGTCGATAAAACGTCGATGATACAAGAACTTCTAGATGCCGGGACGCAGACCACCCTGATCACAAGACCGCGCCGATTCGGAAAAACCCTGAATCTTTCCATGCTTCGCCGCTTCTTTGAAGATGAAAGAACGCCGGAAGGCAAGAAAATAGACAATCGCCATCTCTTTGACGGACTTGCCATCATGGAGATGGGAGAGAAGTATCTGGCCCATATGGGACAGTATCCAGTAATCAGCTTGTCACTGAAATCAGCCAAGCAGGCGACCTTTGCGATGGCACACGCCAGCCTGATTGATGACATCATCAAAGAATTTGAACGCCATGCTTATGTACTTTCTGGTGAGATGACTGAGAGAAACAGGGAGCAATTTACTGCTGTCATGCATGGCAAAGCAGAGGATATCGCTTATGCGAAAGCGTTGAAATTTCTCTCCGAGTGCCTGTACAAATACCACGGAAAAGAGGCCATTATCCTCATCGACGAATACGACGTACCGCTGGAGAATGTGTATTTCAGCGGCTTTTACGATGAAATGATTGGATTTATCCGTTCTCTCTTTGAGTCCGCCCTGAAGACCAATCCCTATCTGAAACTGGGTGTGATAACAGGGTGTCTTCGAATCAGCAAAGAAAGCATCTTCACGGGTCTGAACAATCTGGAGATTCATTCCATCATCAGTCCTAAATACAGCAGCTGTTTTGGCTTTACCGAAGCAGAAGTGAAGGCACTGCTGCAGTATTACAATCAGGAAGAGCGATACGAAGAAGCAAAGTCCTGGTACGATGGATATCTCTTTGGAAATACAGAAATCTATAATCCGTGGAGCATCCTAAGCTATGCGAGCAACGTAAGAGCAGGCGCGCAGATTGCGACCAGACCGTACTGGTCCAACACCTCAGGAAACGACATCGTAAAAACCATGATAGAAGACGCAGATGATACCACCCGGGAAGAACTGGAAACCCTGATGGATGGAGGCACCATCCAAAAGCCGGTTCACGAGGAAATCACCTATGGCGACATTCATGCGTCCAAAGACAGCCTGTGGAACTTTCTGTTCTTTACAGGGTATCTGAAGATGAAAAGCCAGCGAATTGAAAACAGGGATATCTATATTGAAATGGCGATACCAAACGAAGAAATTGCAGCCATTTATGAGCGCAGCATTAAAGAGTGGTTCAACCGCAAAGCAGAAGCACTGGACAAAAGTCCGTTGATTAATGCGTTGGAAGAGGGAGATTGCGAGGCGGCAGAGAACTTCATCAGCGAGCAGCTGATGGATACCATCAGTTACTTCGACTACGCGGAGAGCTATTATCACGGATTCCTCAGCGGGCTTCTGATAAACAACGGGCGCTATTCGGTGCATTCCAACAGGGAGAGCGGAAACGGCAGACCGGACATCGTGCTAAAAACGCAGGCAATCCGCAAGGGGAATGTCATCATTTTAGAACTGAAAGCTGCAGGCAGCATTGCGGAGATGGAAGACGCATGCAAAAAAGCCCTACAGCAGATCGAGAAGCAGCAGTATGCGCAGGGCTTTCTCGCAGAAGGGTACCCTAAGGTGAGCAAATACGCCATCGCATTTTATCGGAAAGAATGTATGGTGGAGAGAGAAAGCTAAAATTGCAAATTTCCTATTGCGATTAATCCAGGAGAAACCAAAAACGTCACTTCTAAGGAAGTGGCGTTTTTTCATTCCTGCTGGGTTTGATAATAGTTCAATACATAGCGGTAAAATGGGTGATTTTCTATGTTTTGCCTGTCAGTTCGGTAAAGCAGGGAAAGGCTAATCGGCATATCGTCTTCAAAGGCGACAGCTCGAAGGTGCGGGGATTGCGCAAGGATTCTTGTACAGACACTTTGCGGGAGGGGTATAAAAATGCCCGGTTTTGTAATCATGCTGGGAGAAGCACTGTCATGACAGACGCTATAGGTAATCTGTGCTGCCTTCTCAACATCGTGGGTATTGTGTGGGGCATTAATCAGCATGTGATACCCTGTGAGATCAGAGGAACGGACAGGTAGGCTTTTTTTTGTTAAAGGATCATCTTTATGGAGCAGAAGGCTCAGTGTGTCGTTTCGCAAGGGAACCGCTGTAATATATTTTGGTGTTTTAGGTGCATTGACAGAACCTCTGTCAAAACAAAAGTCCAATTTTCCGTTTAGTAAATTTTTATATTTGCTGTCTTCAAATTCCGGAAAGGTCGTTAACTGATAGTTTGGACACGCCATAGTAAAGCCTGCTAAAAGATCAGGAATTTCCGTAAAGTTGATTAGGGCTGGAAGTCCCACAGAACATTGATTTTTATCCATAGAGGAAAATTGCTCCATGGAAAGAAAAAAGTCCTCCCAAGAAGAATTCAGTGCAGAAGCTTTTGTGACAAAGAATACGCCGGCATCGGTCAGTTCGACAGAGCGGTTGGTTCTGATAAAGAGAGCAAGTCCCAGTTCCTTTTCAACTTTTGTTACCTTCTGTGATACGGCGGACTGAGTTAGAAACAGTTTATTTGCAGCTGCCGTAATACTTTTTTCTTCTGCGACTTTCAGTACGCAGAGGATATCCTGCATATCGATCATGTAACTTGCTTCCTTCCTTATCATTAATTTTTTTGTATTGTCATTATAATCGATAAATTTACAAAGTGCAAGAGAAGTCGTAAAATTTAATTAAATAAAACATTTTATTGAACATATCAGATTAGAAAGCGAGAAAGGATAAACAAAGTGAGAGAATATACCACTACAGCAAATCAGTTGATGCTGCAAGGAAAGCCGCTTACCTATCGTACCAGGTGCAAAGCATATGCTGTAAAAGACATCGATGGGCGGGAAATCGGCGACATGTTTTTCTATGAATATATGCGTACGGATGTTGTATGTTCGGAGAAGAGACCGGTTCTCTTTGCCTATAACGGCGGACCGGGGGCTTCCTGTTTTTGGCTACATATTGGATGCTTTGCGCCGAAGAGAGTGAAAATGGAATGGATTTTTAATGGAGAAGAGGAACCGAAGGAAACCCTTCTGGAAGAAAATCCGAATTGTCCCTTAGATATTTGCGATATTGTACTGATTGATCCGCTGGGAACTGGCTATGGATCCTTTGCAGGAGAGCAGGAAGTGAAGGCGTTTTGTTATCCGGAGGCTGATGCAGGCGTGATTGCAGACTTTATTGCTGACTGGCTGATTGAACACCAAAGAACGGATAGTCCTGTTTATCTGGCCGCAGAAAGTTATGGAACCATTCGTTCTGTATTGGTGGCAAGCGCGCTGACGGGAGGTCCACTCCTTCCGTCTGCAAAGGCAAAGGGCATCCGTGTTTCCGGCATGATTATGATGGGCTCTTCCATCATCGCCGAACCGACAAATAGTTTTTTCTCGGAAAAAGGACTGCCGTTTAGTGTGCAAATTCTACCGACTGCAGCGGCAGCAAATTGGTATCACAGCAAAGAGAAAAGCTGTACGCTGGAAGAACGCATGGATGAGACACAGCAATTTATTGAAAATACCTATCTGCGGGCCTTATATCTTGGAAGCAGGCTGCCAGAAGAAGAACAGACAGCGGCAGCAGAACAGCTGTCTGCGCTGACCGGCCTTTCTGCGGGGTGGCTGAAAGTCCATGGACTGCAGTTTGACAGTACATACTTTAGAAGCCAGCGGTTGTCTGAGCAGGGGATGATAATGAGTCTGTATGACGCAAGATTTGTGCGCAGGCAGGGTACAGAAATTGACCCGGCAGCAGACGATGCAGCGCTCGGTAAATTAGCGCCATATTTTCTGAAGGGTCTTCGAGCATATGGAAAAGAACTGGGCATAGAGGAGATGAAGCCATTTATTTATACAGATTTTCATCAGGCAATGAATTGGACGTTTCGTGCGGACAGTACGCCTTTTGCCCATCTGCAGGCGGCTTTGGACAGGGATAAAAACATGCGGGTGTTCTTTGCAAACGGGGTTTATGATTTCTGCTCTGAAGCAGGGCAGGCGGCTTACGCGGCGGCGAAGCTGCGCACTGACGAAGGTCAGGTATTGGTAAAGAATTATCCATCAGGACATATGCCGTATATTGGAACGGAAAGCGCGGCCCTGCTTGGGAAAGATTTGCGGGCATTTCTGCAGAAAGGAATCTACTGATGCTTTACAGAAAAGATCACTACTATACATATGAGGAAATAAAGATGCTACTGTCAGCGTGGCAGCAAGGCTATCCATCGCTTTTGAAAGTAAGTTCCATCGGCAAGACTTACGAGGGTAGAGAAATTTTTGCCGCAGAAATGACAGCCGGCGGAAATCCAGAAAGAAAACCGGGCATTCTGATCAACGGAAATTTGCACAGCAAAGAACTGATCGGATCAAATGCAGTGCTTTATGCCATGGAGTATTTTCTGTCCGGCTATGGAGAAGATTCATCTGTGACGAAGCTTTTAGAAGCGAAAACCCTGTATTTTATTCCAAGAATCAACGCAGACGGTGCAGAGATTTCGGTGGCAACGCCTTATACGCGCAGAGGTTCAAAGCGAATGTTTCACGAGGAAGAAGAGGGTGTTTATCCTGCTGATATCAACGGAGATGGAGAAATTGTGAAGATGCGGATTCCATCAGGCAGCGGTCAGTGGAAATGCGACGAAATAGACAGCAGACTGATGGTGCCGCGAACGGAAGATGATAAAGAAAGCGTCTTTTATGATCTTGTAACGGAGGGTCTGGTTTGCGGAGAAGTCACGAGACCGTTAAAAGACGCAAGAGATCCTTACGATTTAGATCCTAATAGAGAGTTTCCTTTTGACTGGAGCAAGGATACCATCGGATATACCCGCAGGGAATGCAGCGGTAAGTATCCGCTGTATGAATGCGAAGTACGGCATTTGGCGGATTTTATCTTTGCCCATGAAAATATCAATATGGTAGTCGATGAGCATTCCTGCGGCGGCGCCTATATTGCGCCGATGACATTCTGTCAGGAACACGGCGGTCCTGAAAAAGATGTAGAGATTTTTGTACGAGAAGGCGTGAAAGCGACAGAGCGAACCGGCTATGTTTCAAACGGTGCGTTTCCGCCGGGTCTTGTTGGTGTAGCAAAAGGCAGTTATACGACTTGGCTGTATTATGAGAGAGGCATTGCGGCATGGTGCAACGAGAACTGGAACAGCAGACAGCTTGTGGAACCGGTCGACGCCGACCATCCGCTCCCATATATGACGGCATTGACGCCGCCGGAGGATGCGTTGGCGCTGGAACGAAAGCTCCTTGCATGGGACGACACGCAGAAGGAATCTTATTTCTGCCCATGGACGGAATTTGAACACCCACAGCTGGGAAAGGTTGAAATCGGAGGATGGAAGGAAAAATGGATTATGGACAATCCACCGACTTTTTTGATGGAGCAGGAATGTGAAAAGGCGCTGCAGTTTATCCTGCAATGCATCGAAGCATCACCGCAGCTATCGATGGGAATACCAGCGGAAGTTTTGCATGAAGGAAAAAGATACATAGAAGTTCGGATAGAAAATACAGGGAAATATCCTGTCAGCGGAACTTATCAGGCGGAAAAATTGGGAATTTCTGCAGAAATTACAGCGGATATCTACTTTGAAGCGGACTGCTGTTCAGCGGAAAATTTACCTGAAAATTTGGCAGGAGGAGAAGTGGTCGTACTACGGTTTGCGGTACCGGAAACTGTATCAGGTCCGTATCGTATTGAACTTTGCAGCAGATGCAGTGGAACAGTCAGTGTATCAGGTCGGATATAGAGAAACAGCAATAAGTAGGTAGATAAAATGAGATATGATGAAAATATTTTAATTGCGGAAGAAAAAGAAACATGCGTTTTTTTTGAGAAGCTAGAGAATGATGATAGTGCAGTGTATGGAATTTTGATGAATCCATGGATAGGATCATTTTTCGATTATGGAGATAGCATTTATTTTGACGCAGAAAAGGATAAGGATTTCTGTTTGTTTCTGGAAAAATTGATAAAAGAAAGTGTTTTTCTGGATGAAATGGAGATTACCAAACCTCTCGTAATTTTGCAGGAAGAAGGGAAATCTCCGTTTAGTACAATCCATGGGGAAGTTTTATTTACAATAATAAAAGCAAAATGCCCTGATGTACGATGTTGCATGATTATGTACCCAAAAGAGAGAAAATTAATTGCGAAATTGAGAGCTGAAAAATGGTTCAAGGAGGGCTGAAACTATGCAGAAAAAATTACTGTCTGTAAACAATTTTAAGGATATGGTCTATATTACGGAGCCTTCTTCAAATGGCAGGGGAGATTATAGCTATAGCCAGCAATTTTGGTCTGAAAGGAGTAATTCTTATTTAGGAAAATGCAGATTCCAGGGAAGAGAGCAAGGCTTTTGGGCTGAAGAAGAAGGTTGCAACTTGAATTGCCCGCAAATTTCGCCTAATGGACAAATGGCTGCTTGTATTGCACAGATGCCAGATGGTAGCAAGGCGCTATGGATTTATGATTTACTGCAGCAAAAAAGAACAAATATTATCAATATCAATGATGTGGAAGAATTTGTTTGGTCTGCGGATAGTAGTTCTATATGCATGATTATCGTAGAAAAAGAGCCAGATAAAGATGGAATTCGTATGGTTGATTCTGTCGGATATAGATCGAATGAAGATAAAGGAATACGCCCGGAAAAAAGATATATTCTTATGATTGCTGATATTCAAAACGGAAAGTTAAAAAGCCTTCTATGTGAGAGAAAACCTTTAAAAAAGGTGATTTGGATGAAAACGGAGGATGCTGTAATTGTTTTTTCTGGTGAAACGCAAAGCTATTTGAAAGTAAATGTGCAAAGTAAGATTCGAACGGTTCTTTGCAGTGGATTAATTATGGCGTCCAAGTGGAGCCATGCTGTTCTGACGCAGAATGAAAAATATCTTTTTGTGCCTACTTCCAACTTTGATAATGGCAGTGGGCAATGCAGCAGACTGACCTGTGTAGAAACAGATGGAACAGGCATTGTTTCGGTTAAACACAGCGGACAGATACCAGAGGAATGGGTTCCTGCATATAGTGACGGAGATATTCTGGAAACAAAGAACGATTATATGGGTACAAGTTTAGAAAGCGAAGCGTTTTTCGCGGTCGGAGAGCGAGGCGGCGTAAGCGGCATTTATTGTGGAACTTATTATAATGGGGAAATTCTTTGGAAAAGGATATGCGAAGGCGGTGTTTTTACAGCGTTGACAGTGGTAGATAAGGATACATTGCTTACAGTTTGGAGTGATGCAGATATGCCGCCGGAACTTTATAAGGTTGGTATTTCCTGTGGAGAAATGAAAAAAGTCACTGACGCAAACGCTTGGACTGAGAAATATGCATTAGCATCCCAAACGCGCATTTGTGTTGAGGTTGGTACAGCAACGAAATTATATGGATATTATATGCTGCCACCGATGTGTCTAAGGAATCAGGTGCATGATAAGCTGCCAGTAGTGCTGACAGTACATGGAGGACCGGCATCAAGCTATTGCGGTGGATTTTTTATGGAACGCCAGCTTTTAGCAGCACAAGGGTATTGCGTAGTTTATGGAGATCCAAGAGGAAGTACAGGATATGGTGAGGATTTTGCGCGGGCAGATTATGCTTTTGATGGAACTGCAGCGAGTGATTTGATGGTACTGTTAGATTATGTCCTTGAAAAAATTGATATGCTAGATAAGAGCAGGCAGGCTGTAATTGGCGGAAGCTATGGAGGCTATATGACAGTTTGGCTGGCGGCTCATGAGAAACGATTTAAAACAGCCTGTGCGCTGCGCGGTTTATTTAGCTATCTTGATTTGACGTTACTTTCTGAAGGGGCAGGGCAGGTACCATTTGGAGCGGATACAAGTAGCGTGCTGGGAGAGTTTATTAGAGACTCTGTTTTTCTGGAGGGGAGAAAAATAACAATTCCTCTGCTTATTTGTCATGGGGAGAAGGATATGGTTTGCCCAGTAGAGGGTGCCTATAGGCTTTATGCAGCAGTACGGGACAATCAACCGCAAGTTCCGGTTGAGCTTAATATTTTCAAGGACTGCAAGCATGCGATTGATCCACAAAGCGCAGAAAATAGTATAAAGTTTTATGATGCAGTATTATCATGGTTAATAAAATACCTATGATTAATAAATGAGAGAGAAGCAGGGAAGGGAAGTGATATAAAGAGGGAGAAAGATGAAACCGATATTCGCTTTAAGAAAAAAGAAGTAAGGAGAAACTAAAATGGGAAAGAACACGACAACTTTACCAAATCAGAAGAAATTGCCGAAAAAACTGGTTTTACTGTATGGTGCATCAAGTTTTGGTGTGTCAAGTTTAACAATCATGAATGCGGCATTTTTGGTATTTTTTTACACACAGGTATTAGGTATAAAAATTGAAATTGCCAGCACAATCATACTGATTGCTAAAATATGGGACATCATCAATGACCCTATGATGGGTGGCATAATTGATATGACCAGGTCTAAAGAAGGAAAATGCCGTGTATGGCTAAAATATTTTACGGCACCTGCAGGCATTCTGTTTGCGTTAACTTTTATGTGCCCGAGCCTATCGGGAACCGGTCGGATTGTGTGGGCAGCGGTTATTTACATTTTGCAGGGAATGTTGAGTACTGCATTATTTATTCCTTCTAAAACATTATGTGGTCGAATCACGACAGATAAAACACAAAGGGCTTTATTACAACAGTCAGGCAGCGTGTATAGCGTATTGGCAAATTTGTTTGTTGGATCGGCAACAATGCCACTGGTTGGTATGATTGGCAAAGGGGATATGCAAAAGGGATTTATGTTTGTAGGGATCCTTTATGGAATTCTATTTATGATTTCATATTTCATTACCTTTTGGGTAACGAAGGGATATGAGCCAGTAGAAGAAGTGGAAGTATTAAGTGGAGAGAGACTAGGTGAAAGAATTCCGCTTTCGGTTAGTTTGAAGGCACTATTTTCAAACAAAATGTTCCTTATTCTTGTAGTAGGAATTTTTATGCTGTACTTTGCGAACTCACTTCCGAGTGCGACCAATGCGTATTATATACAATATAATTTGAATAACAATATGCTTGTATATTCTATCATATCGTTTTCTGGAATAGGAGGCGCTATGTTCGTTGCGATTACCCTGAGTTTTTTTGTAAAGCGATTGGGAAATAACGGAACTGCTATTTTGGGATGTGTTGCTGCTATTTTAGGATTGCTCATCAGATTTATTGCACACGACTGCAATATGACCATTCTTGCAATCGGAAATGTCGGATTAGGATTTGGTGAGGCATTGGCAGCTGGAACCATGGTTTTGAATATGTTTGATGCTGGAACATATGGTCAGTGGAAAGCTCCAAACAGCGCATGTAATGAAGCAATTTTGCTTTCTGGTCATTCTATGGCATATAAAATTGGAATGGCGCTTGGCGGTCCGTTGGGAGGATACATGCTTTTAATGGTGCCATTTGTAGAAGGAGCGGCAGTGCAGGAGGAAAGTGTTATAAATTTATTCTTCTATATGGAAACCATCATACCATGCCTGATGTTTATTATTCCGTTAGCAATCTTCTTATATTTGAGAAGATTTGAGAAACAAATTCCACTGATGAGGAAAGAAATCGCAGAACGCGAACAGAAGGAAAACGCATAAGGAGAATCAAGATATGTTTGCAGAAAAGAAATTTGTGACGGAACATACCTGTGAAGTAAAAGGACAGAAAATTTCGTATCGCGCAACAGTAGAAAATTTTTTCCTCTATGATAGAGAGGGAGAAAAAGAGGCGAGCATGTACACGTTTGCTTACGAGAGATGTGATATCGAGAGAAAGCCGCAGCGTCCCGTGCTGTTTGCCTATAATGGAGGACCCGGCGGCGCCAGCGCCATGATCAATTTTGCCGCGCTTGCGCCAGAGCGGGTTAAAGTCGGAGAGGCAACCTCGCTTTCTATGACGCCGCCTTATGAGGTAGAAGAAAATACGGAATGTATTTTGGATATCTGTGATATTGTTACAATCGATCCCATCGAAACTGGCTATTCCAGACTGCTGAAAGCAGAGGCAGGCGCGAAATACTTTAATACGGAAAGCGACTGCCGCTCTTTTGTAAAAATCATTGCAAAGTGGCTTGATGCACATGAGCGTTGGAACAGCCCGGTATATCTGATGGGAGAAAGCTATGGAACGATTCGAAATGCTATGCTGGCAGGCATGCTCAGCGTGGATTTAAAAGCAGGATGCAACTATGTCAATCTCAGTGGGATTATCATGCTGGGCAGCGCCTTTGATCATGGTCAAAAGGCTTATCCAATCGACACGCCGATTCTGAATTTTACGGCTGTAGCAGCGACTTACTGGTATCATCATCAAAGCATGCTGCCGGCACGGGATGTTTTTTTGAAAGAAGCGGATCGTTTCGCTTATGAGGAATATCTGCCGGCATTAGCATTAGGACGGCGACTTCGTGAGGAAAAAAGAACGCATATCAAGGAGCGGCTGACTTATTTCACCGGACTTGATGAGGAAACCCTGGAAGATTTGAATCTTCGCGTGGATACTTACAATTATCCTGCCTATGGTTTGCGGAAAGAAGGGAAGGTACTGGGTCGTTATGATGGTAGATTTACCATGGAAGCGCCGAAGGGCAGCTGGGATGATCTGGAGGAAGAAGATATGGCAAGCAGCGGACTGATGAGCGCTGTGCAGCAGTGCTTTAACAGCATCTGGAAGAAAAAACTGCATATCGATCTGGAAGATGCGTACAGACCGCTGTGCTTCGATATTTGTGCTGATTGGGATTTTTCTACAAGTACAGCACCGATTAAGAGTTTGGTACAGGCAATGAAACGGATTCCAAATATGAAACTGATGTTGGGCTGTGGTTACTACGACTTGCTGACTACGATGGGTTTTTCTCAATATACGCTGGATCAGTTCAACCTGCCGGCAGAAAGAGTGCGGATGGAATATTTTGAAACTGGGCATATGCCATATCTGGGCAGCAAAGAGTGTGATGCTTTTGGAAGAGCGGTCAGAGCATTTATCGAATGGAACTAGGAGAACGAAATGAGAAAATTTCAACCTTATATGACAGAGTCATTTGAACGGCTTAATGGGACGGCATCCCTTGAAATGTTACTGCGCCATGGGAAGATTCGTGCAGAAGCGGTGAGCGAGGATCACGTGTTTTATGATGAGAGCGGTGCGCCGGAGGCGATCATTTCGACGATTTCTTATCTCAGGATAGACGATGAGAATTCGCAGCGTCCGGTCATGTTTATCTGGAACGGCGGTCCGGGAAGCGCCACTTCTATGCTGCAGCTGGAATGTTTTGGACCTTACTGCATCAGCAAAGATGCGGAGGAAAAGCTTACCTATGGTCTTGCAATTGAGTCGGACACCATTTTGGATGTATGCGATCTTGTCTATGTAGACCCGGTGGGTGTGGGGTATTCCAGATTGCTCCAAGAAAAAGCGGCACCTGATTATTTTTCCGTTGATGGCGATGCGAGAAGCACTGCTTTTGCGATTGCATCTTGGCTGAAGAATCACAATCGCTGGAACAGTCCGCTTTATCTATGCGGAGAAAGTTATGGCACAATCAGGGCTTGCCGCGTGCTTTCTGAGCTGGGCAGGGATGTAATGTATGGGAACCGGATGATGCTGGGAATTCCTGTTGCAGGCGTGATTTTAATTGGCTCAGCCCTTTCTCTGGATGCGGGAAACGGACGCATTTTTGAACCCGCGTTGGAACTTTTGACTGCAGCGCTTCCGTCTATGGCAGCGACGCATTGGTATCACAATCGAAAGGGGCAGTGTGACCGAGAAGTCTTTTTGAAGAACGTGTGGGAGTTTGAGAAAAGAAAGCTAATTCCGGCGCTGTTTGAGGGGGATGATTGCCCGGCTGAAACGGTGCAGTCGCTTGCGAGAGAACTTGCAAACTATACGGGCATGGAGGCAGCTTATTTTGAAAAAACAAGACTGCACCTGCGGGATGTAGAAGACTTCATGACCCAAGTCGTTTCCCATAAGAAAAAACGGGTCGATTTATTTGACGGTCGCATGACATCACCTCTTGCCGGTACGTATAACGCAGCAGGAGATGACAATATGCCACTTTCTGTGATGAACGGACTGCTTGCAGCGCAGCTGGGGATAGAGACGGATAGAATTTACTACACCGGAAATCTGAATATAAATGCTGCCTGGGATTATACTGTAGAAGATGGGAAGTCTCATATGGACTGCCTCAAAAATGCCGCAGCGAGAATGCCGGAGATGAAAATTTTGGTTGCCAGCGGACTTTATGACTTGTGCACTCTGGTGGGAAATACCAGATATCAGTTTTCGCACAGCGGCATTGATCCGAGGCAGATGATACTAAAAGAGTATCCGGGCGGTCATGGCGTCTATTCCAGCAAAGAGGGCAAAACGACCTTTTTAAAAGACGTGAGAGCGTTGATCTGTAAACAGAAGGAAATTTTTTCTGAAAAAGATGCGCTGCCCCTTGACGAATCGAGAAAAAACCTGTAAAATAGTTATTGAACATATCAGTGAAAATGGAAATGATAATGGGAGTAATGATATGGCAGAAAAACTATCGGAGAAGGTTTATCACAGTATCAAGGCAGATATCGACAGCGGTGTCATCGACGGCAGATCCTTTCTAAGTGAGGCACAGCTGGCGAAGCAGTTTGGCGTTAGTAAAGCGCCGGTTAGAGATGCGCTGCATCTTCTTTGCAGCCAAGGATATCTCATTAGCTATCCAAGAAAAGGGTATATGCTGAATTTATATTCTTCTGATGAAATCAATCAGATACAGGTGATTCGCCGCCAGGTTGAGAAGCTATGTGTGAAACTTGCCATAGAAAATGCTTCTGATGAAGAAATCCTTTCTTTAAAGGCATTTACAGAGCAACAAATGGGCAGCAGTGATCCAAGCAAAACTAATAACACTATGTTCCATCTGCGGCTTGCAGAGATTACGGGAAATCAGTATTTGCCGGGTATTTTGCAGGATATGCTTTATAAGGCTTCTATGGCAGCAATAAAGAGCAGTTCGGACTTAGAAAAACATCAGCATATTGTAAATGCGCTTTTAGAACGGGACTTAGAAAAAGCAGAACTGTATCTGGAAGAGGATATCATGATGCTGTAATAACTTTAAAATCATAATTTATGCCTTGTAGCTTTTGCAGAAAATCTGCAGGGCATCTTCTAAAAGGTTATTGAACATATTAGAGAACCTTTTAATAGATATGTGAGTGCAAGGAGGACGATAAATAGAGATGTACGAAACTGATAATATGGATAAATTTGCAGAATTTCGCACCCACGTGCCGGTGCTTTCCCATACAGCATATCTGGATACCAGCTCCACAGGTCTTGTTCCGGACTTTGTACATGATGGAGTAGCAAGGTATCAGGAGGATCGCTATCTAAAGGGCGGCGATTCTGTTTGGAGGCTGCCCGGCAGCGAAGAGACTGGAACCATCGGCATGATGGACTGGGCAAAGACACAGATTGCACAGATGATTGGAGCAAAGAAGGAAAACATTGTCTTTGGCAATAATTCTTCTCATATTTATACTTTGTTTACCTCCGGCATGTATTTTGAACCGGGAGACAACGTAGTACTGGTGGAAAACAGCTGGATTGCAAATCGCTTTGCATGGCAGGTAAGAAAGCAGGACGGCCTTGAGGTGAGATATGCCAAGGCAAGAAACGGCGTGATTCTGCCGAAGGATTTGTTTGCACTGTGCGATGAAAAAACCAGAGCAATCTGTATCTCTTTAGTGGAAAGCTTTACTGGATTTCGCATGGATGCGGCAGCCATTGGCACCTACTGCAGAGAAAAGGGCATTTGGTTTGCAGTAGACGGCGTGCAGGCGCTGGGGGTCATGCCGGTGGATGTGAAGGCCATGAAAATTGACTTTCTCATCGGAAATGACTATAAATGGATGATGAACTACTGCGGCACAGGCTACGGTTATATCAGTCCGAAGCTTCTTAAAAGCTTGAAACAGTTTGGCGCCGGCTGGATGAGCGATGATGAGCGTTTTAATACCAGCAAGCAGGAACTTTCGCTTCGTGATGATGCAGGGCGCTTTGAACTAGGGTTTCCAACGGTTTCCGGCATTTATGGGCTGGGACTTTCTTCGGCAAGGTATTTGGAACTTTCCGCAGACGATATTGCAGAGTATGTGCTGGGGCTTGGAGATTATTTGAAGGAGCGCATAGATACTGCAAAGGGTGTGCGCCTTGCTTACGATTTCTCAAGAGAAAACAGATCGGGTATTCATGTGCTTTGCATTGATGAGGAAAACGGTGTGACAGGTGAAAAGCTTTTGGCTGCCGGTATCGGCGCCGGTGTAAAGCCCGGCAGCACCCAGGGCACGCAGGAAATGCGCGTTGCACTGCACTATTATAACAACAAAGAAGATATCAATCGTCTGATAGACGTGATAGGTAAATAATATGAAAGGCAGGATTAATATGATGGATGTAGAAAAGAAATTAGCGGAGCTGGGAATTGATTTATCAGCAGGACCGGAGCCGATGGCAAACTATGTAAGCGTACAGAAGGCCGGTGGTTTTTGGTTTTTTTCAGGTGCAGGTCCTTTTGAAAACGGAAAGCCGGTAGTCTTCGGCAGACTGGGTGAGAATCTGACAACGAAGGAAGGCTATGATGCAGCTAGACTTGCTGGTATCAATCTCCTCGCCGTATTGAAAAGAGAACTTGGCGGCGACTGGGATAAGCTGGAACAGATTGTCAAAGTGCAGGGTTTTGTAAACAGCACTACGGACTATTTTGAACAGCCGCTGGTAATCAATGGTGTATCCGATCTGTTCGGTGAAGTGCTGGGTGATCGCGGCAGACATGCCAGAACTGCGGTAGGCACCAACGTGCTGCCGTTCCGTATTCCGTTGGAAGTGGAAATGATTGTAAAAGTAAAAGAATAACCTATAATCATATAGACAGGCGGCTGAGTAATCTTGGCTGCTTGTTTTTCTGGAAAGGGGGGCGAAATTTTGAACGATGAGAAGAAAGGGCTGTCTCTCATGACAGAAGGAGTTATCTGGAAGAAACTCATCGGCTTTGCAGTTCCGGTATTTTGCTGTTCGGTATTTCAGCAGCTTTATTCTACCGTTGATGCGGTTATAGTGGGGCGTTTTGTAGGAACAGAGGGCCTTGCTGCTATCGGCGTGACAGGGCAGATTATCATGCTTGCAGTCAGTATTGGTCTGGGACTGATGATGGGCATCAGCACGGCAGTCAGCGAGTATTGCGGCGAGGGACGTTTTGATAAGGTGCGTCAGGTTATTGTGATTTCTATCTTTGTGGTAATTGCAACATGGATTCTGAAGCTGATTACAGGGCTTTTTCTGGCTGAGCCTATTTTGCGGGCTGTGAATACACCACCGGAGGTGCTCGCCAGTGCGGTGCTTTATCTGAAGATTGTCTTCGTAGGAGGGCTTTTTACTTATGCATACAGCATGTGCATTTTTATTATGCGAGCCTGTGGAGACGGCAGCAGACCTCTGTTTTTTCTGGCATTTTCCTGTATCTGTAATATTGTCCTCGACTTGCTCTTTGTCAAGGGGCTATCTATGGGTGTTGCAGGTGCCGCGATTGGCACAGTCATTGCGGAGAGTCTGGCGGTGCTGATGTGTCTTGTCTATATGAAGAAAAAGATGCCTATGCTTTGGGTCAGCCGGGAGGATTTTCACAATACGAAAAAATCAAGGGTGGCTTACGTGCTGAAGTTGTCTGTACCGACCAGTCTGCAGGTGAGTATTGTCAGCCTGGTGGCGATTTTTGTGCAGGCGGTTATCAACGAATATGGTGCGGTGGTGGTAGCAGGCTATGCAGCGGCACAAAAGATTGAGCAGATTGTCATCATGTTTGTCAATGCACTTTCCGGTGCTCTGAATACGTTCACGGCGCAGAACCGGGGTGCGGCACGCTTTGATCGGATTAAAGAAGGAAGACATATAACGGTGCTCATCAGTGTAGGCTTTATGGCAGTGATGACGGTGTTTGTGTTTTTTGCCGGAAAACCGCTGCTGGGCATTTTTGTAGATGATGCAAACAGTGCTGCCGTGGTGGAGGAAGGATACCTGTATCTTAAAATTACTTGTGGTTTTTACATCATTTTGGGTCTGTGGCAGACATATATGGCAGTGCTGCGGGGTATGGCGGATGTACTGATGCCGCTGGTGATCGGCGGGATTCAGATTTTAGCGAATCTGTCTGCAATCTGGGTTCTTGAACCGCTTTTCGGCAAAGGTGGAATTTGGCTTGCTGTGGGCGTCAGCTGGAGTTTATGCTTTTTGGCGGCGCTTGTGAGGATGCGGAAATATCGTTTAGAGAAAGGGTGAAGGTTTCTGTGCGGCTGCGGTTGTGTTTTTGCGGCTTCGATTGTGCAAAAGTGAGAAAACAGGGGCGGTTTGCACAACCAGCTGCGGATTGGAGCGCTAAAAGTTGTGCGAATTCTTTCTTTTTAGGGTGATATGCACAACCAGATAGGCGATGCGTATGCAGTAGTTGTGTAAAGTAGGTTAAATTGCAGAGTAATTGCACAACCAGAGAAATACAAATGTGATTAAAGTTGTGCAAATAGGCACGAAAAAGTGCATCTTGCAAAACATCTACTGCTAAAGTTGTGCAGATTTGCAAATCGGTAAGATGATTTGCACAACATATGCTTTAGGAATGAGAGCAAAGTTGTACATTGGATGTAGGAGGAAATACAAGCTGTAATTTAGGTGGCGGATTCCCGTGTGTTTTCTCCCCGCCCTTGTGCTTCTTTGAAAAAAGGAGTAAAATAATGGTGAAATCCTAGGGAACATGTTTAAATGGGAAAGGCACGCATATGACTTTACAAAAATTGAAATACTTGATTACGATTGCGGAAAAAGGTTCTATTACGGAGGCCGCAAAGGCTTTGTATATTTCGCAGCCCAGTCTTTCTCAAATGGTAAAAGAAATCGAAAAGGAATTGAATTTTACCATTTTTACTCGCTGCCGCACAGGTGCTACGTTGACAACGGAGGGTATGGAGTTTTTAGGTTACGCAAGGCAGGTTGTGCAGCAGATGGAGCTTCTAGAGGGAAGATATTTTGGCAGCGAGGCAGGAAAACAGCGCTTTTGTGTATCTTCACAGCATTACACCTTCGGAGCGAATGCTTTTGTTGAGTTGGTGAAACAGTTTGGACAGCAGCGGTATGAGTTTATTTTAAATGAAACACAGACGTACCAGGTAATTGCTGATGTTCGAAATCGGTTCAGTGACCTTGGGATTCTTTATCTAAGTGACAGCAACAGACAGGTGATGCATAAAACCCTGGAGGAAAACAATCTGAAGTTTTACGAATTATTTACCGCAAAACCTCACGTGTTTTTATGGAGAAAGCATCCTTTGGCAAAGAGAGAAAAACTTAGCTTGGAAGATTTGAAACCATATCCGAGACTCAGCTTTGTACAGGGTGTATATGAGTCTTCCAATTATGCGGAGGAGCTGTTCAGCAGCGAGGATGTGGAAAAGAGTATCAAGATTAGTGATCGGGCTGCAATTGTCAATTTCATGATAGGTTTAAACGGATATACCATTTCAAGTGGAATTTTTCCAAAGGATTTGCACGGAGATGAGATTCATTCGATTCCACTGGACGCAGAGGAAGCAATTCATATTGGCTATATTTTAAATAAGGACAGGGAGCTATCTGAACTGGGAAAAATCTATGTTGAAGCAATCAGACAGTATCAGTCTGAATAAACATAGGGACAGTTTATGGATTAGCATAATAATTAGATATTACCTATTGATAACTGTTTCGTGGTATGATGATACCACGAAAGGAGGCGTAATTATGCCAGGTTATGTAATAGGTAATTTTTTTATTTATGCAATGATTAACGCATTTACACCGGGACCGGGGAATGTGCTAGCGCTTAATACGGTGACAAACTATGGATGGAAAAGGGGAAAGCCTTTATTCTTCGGGATTTTTACAGGGTATTTTGTCGTTGAGATTTTGTGTGCAATTTTCGTGTTCGGTGTTAGCACAGTGCTGCCTTCTATGCTTGGGGTAATGAAATATATAGGTGCAGCTTATATTCTGTGGCTTGCAATCCATATGGCAATCAGTAAGCCTACAGAAAGCAGTGATGGTAAATCGGCATCCTTTATGAAAGGCTTTTTACTCCAGTTTGTAAATGTGAAAATTTATTTGTTTGGTATTACAGCGTTGACAGGCTATGTTACAAATTATAGTACTGAATTTGGAACTTTGATTCTTTTTGAGCTTATTATTGCAACGATAGGAACTATTGCAACATCAACTTGGGTTGGAGTAGGGCTGTTAATTCAGAGAGTTTATCAGCAGCATTACAGAGTGATTAATATCGTGCTGGCAGCGACTCTGATGGAATGTGTGTATAGTATGCTGAAGTAACCGAAAAATGTTTTGCGTTGAAAGCGAACGGGAAAATCTTACTTGTGATTTTCCCGTTTTTCACGTATACTATAGGTACGAAGGAAAAGAGGTGAGTCGAAGATGGATAAGAAGAGACTTCCCATTGGATTTGAGGATTTTAAGAAATTTAAAGAAGAAGACCTGTACTTAGTAGACAAAACCTTGCTGATAAAGGAATTACTTGATACAGGGGCACAGACAACGTTGCTCACAAGACCCCGTCGTTTTGGCAAAACCCTGAATCTTTCCATGCTTCGCCGTTTCTTTGAAGACGAGAGAACGCCGGAAGGTGAGAAGATAGACAATCGCCATCTCTTCGAAGGGCTTGCTATCATGGACACCGGAGAAAAGTATCTTGCCCATATGGGGCAGTACCCTGTGATTTCTTTATCGCTAAAATCAGCCAAACAAAGTGACTTTGCAATGGCGTACACTATGTTAAAACGAGAAATTGTTGCAGAGTTTTCCAGACATCAGTACGTACTTGCCGGTAAAATGAACGGAAACGCGCAGGAAAAATACGAGGCGATTTTGGAAGAAGGAGAAGAAGCTTCCCTATATGTAGACGCAATCCGATTTCTGTCTGAGTGCCTGTACAAATATCATGGGAAGGAAGCAATTATTCTCATTGACGAATATGACGTACCTTTAGAGTGTGCATATTTCGGTGGTTTTTACGATGCAATGATTGGCTTCATCCGCTCCCTCTTTGAGTCCGCCCTGAAAACCAATCCCTATCTGAAGTTTGGCGTAGTGACAGGATGCCTTAGAATCAGCAGGGAGAGTATCTTTACAGGACTGAATAATTTAGAAATTCATTCGATTATCAGCGAGAATTACAGCAGCTGTTTTGGCTTTACGGGTGAAGAAGTGCAGGAGATGCTTGCCTATTATGACCTTTCTGGCAGGTTTTGTGAGGCAAAGGACTGGTATGACGGCTATCTTTTCGGAAATACAGAAATTTACAATCCGTGGAGCATTTTAAACTATACAAAAAGCGTGCTGTCGGGGAATCAAATTTCAACAAAACCCTATTGGTCCAACACTTCCAGCAACGGAATTGTAAAGGAACTTGTAGAAGAAGCAGACGATATGACCCGCCAGGAGCTGGAGATTTTGATGGAAGGCGGCACCATAGAAAAGCCGGTTCATGAAGAAATTACCTATGGCGATATACACACATCGAAAGATAATCTGTGGAACTTTTTGTTCTTCACAGGATATCTAAAGATGAAAAGCCAGCGAATAGAGAAACGGAATATCTATATTGAAATGGCGATTCCCAACGAGGAGATTGCATCCATTTATGAACAAAGCATCAAAGAATGGTTTGACCAGAAGATAGCAAATGTGGATAGAAGCAGTCTCATCAAGGCTTTTGAAGAAGGGGACTGTGAGGCTGCGGAGAACTTCATCAGCCAGCAGCTGATGGACACTATCAGCTACTTCGATTATGCGGAGAGCTACTACCATGGATTTTTGACAGGGCTTTTGAAGAATGCAGGTCGGTATATGGTGCAGTCCAATCGTGAGAGTGGAACGGGCAGACCGGATTTGATTCTCTGTGAAAAGAAATTTATGGGAAAAGCTATTATTTTGGAGTTAAAAGTGGCAAAGACCTTTGCAGAGATGGAAGAGAAATGCGAAGAGGCATTGCAGCAGATAGAAGCGCAGGATTATGCTGCACCACTTTCAGCTGACGGATACAGACCGATATTAAAGTACGGAATTGCGCTGTACAAGAAGGGCTGCATGGTGAAGAAAGCAGAATAAAAAAATCGGCTCAATGTCAAATGTTGGAGTGGAGCACAAACAAAAATTATTAAAACAACCGAGGAGACAGAGCTAAATCTGTCTCTTTTCGTTTAGTATTGAGTTGTGGAAAGAATAAATGTTGAGGCGGTCACCCCAACATTTATTATAGAACCGTTTTGAACTTCAAAGGTATTTGCGAAACCAAGATACCATTTCATTATAGTAGCTTTGTAGCATGGCAGGATCCTCTGGCTGAGAATGTCCGGTATTCGGATATAAAACCAGCTTAGTCGGTAGATTAGGATGTGTGTCACGGATAGCCGTATATAGCTGCTTTGCAGCTTCCACAGGTGTTCTGCAGTCATCGGAACCGTGGAGTATCAGAAATGGACGGTCGATGTTTTCTGCGTAAGATACCACAGATTTTTTTAGATTTTCCATCATAAACTGTGGGAAAGAATCGAAGCCTGCGCTGCTTCCGGTTTCATCAGAGCTGGCATACATAATCTGATCGTTAGCAAGACTTCGCTGGGAAATATATGCTTTGAAGCGTTTAGAATGAGCAGCGATGTAGTTGGTCATATAGCCACCATAGCTACCGCCAGTAACGCCTAGGCGGTTTTCGTCAATCCAAGGAAATCTGCGAATAGCTTCATCTACAAATTGCAGGCAGTCATAATAAGGCTCTGTACGTCTGCCATCTCCCATATTCTGGTGCTTCCAGCCGTAGCCGCTGCTACCTCTTGGATTACAGCAAATGACGCCAAAACCTTCTGCAGCAAAGGCCTGGTGTTCTAAAGTCAGAGCATAGGTGTAAAATGGGTGAGGACCACCGTGGATATAGAGGATTACCGGATACTTTTTTCCTTCTTCCATATTGTGAGGCGGCAGAACCCAGCCGTGAACAGTACTGCAGCCATCTAAAGTAGGAACAGAAAAGTCCGTTGGCTGGCTGAGAGAAACATCCTGTAAAAACTCCTCTGCTGACTGAACGACCTTTTTAATGATACATCCTTCATCGATATCCACAAGGGCATAGGCTTCCGCTAACGTATCCTCACATACGCTGACCAGCACCTTTCCATCTTGAATTTTGCTGAGACCATGATAAGTGTGTTTTCCTCTGTTAATGGGCTGTGCATGACCGCCAGTGCTTTCGTCTAAAGGTAAGCGAAACAGCCCGCCTTGTCCTTGCCAGCCGCTGTGAAAGAGAACAAAGGTGCCGTCACTGCTTATTTGTAGTTTATCAAGTCCCATTCCGGAGCCTGCGTTATATGGAAATTGGACGCACTGGTAACAGTTTTCATCTGGGAAAAAGATCTGCTGACTGCTTGAACCGTCTGCTGCAATTTTGTACAGATAAGTCTCCGGAAATGTACCGGTGCTGATAGTCTTTGCATACTTCGCATCCATGACGCCTGCGATGATAAACTGTCCGTCAGGGGTGCAGACTGGGCGTAGTGGATTTGGATAGGAGACCATCCAAAGATTCCTGGTAAGCTGCAGGACTTCCCCGGTTAAGGTATCAATTTTCAAAAGGTCGTAGCCAAGATATTCTTCACTGTTTCTGAAACGGTTGCTAATACAGATGATTTGCTTGCTGTCGGGGAGCCAGTTATGATGGAGATAATCATAGCTGCCAGTGGTAATCTGCACAGGCTGCGTGCTGCCGTCAGATGGCACGATGAAAAGATGAGTGGCATTATCCGGTGTGCGAAAACCTAGACCGTCAAATTTATATCCGAGATTTTCAATCACAATAGGTGCATTACGATCAGGCACATCGCTAGAACTTTTGCTAATGCTTGAGGCAAAAAGGATTTTGCTCCCATCGGGGGACCATATAGGATCAGAGATCGGTGTATTTGAATGCACGATGGTAGTTAGCACAGCACTCTGCAGGTCATAAATTACAACACAGAATTGACCGCTCTGATACGACAGAAACAAAAGTTTGGTGCCGTCAGGGGAAAATACAGGGCGGCGTTCACCTGTACCACCGCCGGAAATAAGGCGCAGTTCTCCGTTAGAAAAGTCTTTCAGAATAATACCGTTTTCTGTAGAACTATAGGCAATTAAGTTCTTGGCGGCAAGATAATCTCCGCCAGTAAGTCTTTCAATAGTTTCGCAATCTTCAAATTTGGGAAGTCTTTTATGCTTTATCATGAGTTTCTCCTTTCAGATATTTTGTGAACCAGCTAATGAGTTCTTCACAGTATTTTTCTTTGCAGTTAGGATCTTCAGCAAGCTTATCATCGCCTGTCGGGAAAACAACCATGCGTATTTCCGACTGGGGCTGCCGCTCCTTGATAGAAGTAAAAAGCTGCTCTGCCTGTTCAAATCCGTAGATTTCATCGCGAAATCCGTGAAGCAGCAGAAGTGGCGTATGGATGTCGTCACAATGATAGACCACACTATCTTTTGTCAGATCGCCTAGATAATCCATCATGGAAAAATTGCCTGAGAGTACTTTTTGGGAAAGGGCAATACCTTTACAGGTTCCATAGGCTGTTGCCGGATTGGTAAGTCCGCTAATAATGGTACCTGCAGCAAAGCAGTTTTTTCTGGCAAGAAGGTGTCCGGCAATAAAGCCGCCGTAGCCGATACCGGAAACTGCAACAGGCAGTGCGGAGAGGGTATCATCTGCCAGAATATCTGTCAGCACTTTTTCTACTGTTTCCAGATTTTCAGCAGTTTCTCCATTCTTGTCTACAATAATAGGAATGATGGCAATTCCTGCCGCAGAAAGCTGCTGGAATAAAGGGCTGGCATCCTTAGAGTCTGCTTGCTGAAGCCATAGAACCGTTCCATAAACTTTGTCCTTCGGCAAAATAATGGTAGGTTTTCCGCAGAGTCGGATGATTGCCTGTGCGAAAATATTACAACTCATAAGGAGTGTTGAGATTTCCGCAAATTCATCTGCACCATGCATATGATTGTCAACGCCACCAAAGGCACAGCCAAAAGCGACAGCATTTTCAATTCCGTGGGCGTAAGTACCGCCGCCAATAGCAAGACACTGACCTCTGCGACCGCTGCAGTTTTCGTAGCAGTCGAGTAGGGTGTTGATAAACGGCGTATTGTCAGGAACTGCATGGGGAGCAACGAAGTCTTCTTCATAAGAAAAACCTGCAGCAGAAATGGCGTCGCTTGCAGCTTGTAGCTTTTCCCGGCTGCCGCAAACCGGAACTCTGCTGTCAAAGCTTGCAGAAAGAGCATAACCGTTATAATCCAGTACAGTCAGGCTCAGAGTCAGCTCTCCGGATACTTCATCCGCTAGATTAAGATTTAAGCCTTGACCATGATGCGCGCCGTGAGGAAAGAGCGCGCACAGCTTCTTGATTTCCTTACAGTCTGTACATTCTGAAAGAAGCTGCAGCAAAGCAGTAATCGGATTCACAGAAGCCTCAGGAGATGCGGCATGACCGGAGACACCATGGACAGTAAGTTTACAACCTTTGTCTGTCGGGGTAAGACTGTAGGTAATCTGATTGGAGGAGGCGGTCTGCACCAGCTTCGCTTCATCAATATTTTGAAGGACAGCCCAGGCTGAATCCGGAATAATATTGGTCGTATGGCCGCCGTGGACTTCCAGTATTTGTTGATGAACAAAGTGTCCTGTGATTTTGCCGTTTAATCTGCCTTTTTCCACGTTAATAACAGGGTAGACTGCGTCAGGAGAAAAACTCATAGCGGCAGGTCTGGTTTTACTGAAGTAGTGTAGAAGATCGCTGCTTCCGGACTCTTCATCCGTTCCAAGCACCAGGCGGACGCCGTTTCGCAGTGGAATTTGCAGATCCTTAATTGCTCGCAGTGCATAAAGTGCAGCCAGCGCAGGACCTTTGTCATCGGCAGTGCCTCTGCCGTAAATTTTTCCATCAGATACCTTCATGGTGTAAGGTTCCGTTACTTCCCAGCCTTCACCAGGTGCAACCACATCTAAATGTGCCAGAATGTCCAGAATGCGTCTGCCCGACTCAATTTGGACGATGCCAACGTAGTTTTCCCAGTTTTCTGTGTACAGGTTGTATTTTTCTGCGATAGAAAGACTTTGGGACAGGGCTTCTGCAGTATGTCTGCCATAGGGGCAGCCGTCTGATGGTTCTGCCTTAACGCTGGGAATCGCGACCAAGGTAGCTAGATCTTCTAAAAATTCGTCTTTGTGCGCTTCAAAATAAGCGGCTAGTTCTTTTTCATACATTACTAATACCTCTTTTCTTAAAAAAAGCGTGTAAGCAGAGTGCACACACGCAGAAATCAGACTATGAAATTATTTTTTTGCATGATATGGGTAATTCACCAGAATGAACTTTACATTACGGCTGGTTTCGTTATACCACATATGCTTCTTTGTGGATGGAAAATGGGCAGTATCCTCAGGATGTAGATCGTATCTGACATTATCAATTTCCAGTGTAAGGATTCCTTCCAGAACGTAGATAAATTCTTCGCCTTCGTGAGTAACAGGAAGCACCTTTTCCTCAGATTCGCCCGGAAGAAGAGTGTACATACGCGCGAGCATTTTCTTGTCATATCCAAAGGCGGAAAGATCGGTCTGAATCTGATTCTTGGCACTAATCTGCGGTGTATGACGGCTGTAACTTCTCAGAACATAATCATCCTTCGGCTGACTGGTTGCTAGAGATTCCATAATAATTTCCCGAGAATCGATGCTCAGTGCTTCAGCCAGCTCCAGAAGTGCGTCTACTGAGATGGTACTAATCCCACGTTCAAATTGAGAAAGAAAGCTGACGGAGAGTCCGCTTTTTTCACTGAGTTCTTTTAAAGTTAAATTTTGCTCAGTTCTGATTTTCTTTACATATTCACCTATGTTTGTAGACATAATGCTGATTGTCCTTTCATTGCTGTGTTTTATTTCTGTCTTCAGTATAGATGAATTTTCTATTTTTGTCAACTTGAATTATTTTAATATGAAATATATTGCGGGTAAATTTTGCGTATTTGCAAAAAATGTCGTAAAAATTATTTTATTGTGAAAATATAACTTGACAATTTCACGAAAGAGGAATATCTTATAAGAAAGAAAATACTTTTAACGCAGAAAGGATTTTAAAATGTATCAGAAAGAAGCTAGAAAGAGAAGAGAGAAAATTGCTGAAAAGCTAATAGACGGTCAGCTGCTGCTTTCTTTTGGTGGCAATGATGAGCTTGGAGTCGTTGGAATACCGCAAAGAGAGAAGACGGATAAGAATTTCTATTATTTGACAGGAATGAGCATTGCTGAAGGACTTTTGATGCTGGTAAAAGCACATGGTATGCTGCAGGAGTACCTTTTTGTAAAAAGAAGAACTGCAAATGAAGAATTTTATTTGGGACGAAGTCTTGATCCTACATACTACAGAGAAAAGACGGGAATCCAGGCAGTCATGTATATGGAGGATTTTGAAGATGTATTAGAATCGCTGGCTACCTGGACGAAGTTAGAGAAGGTCTATTTTTGCTCCAGCTTCGATGGATTTACCAAATATACCAGATATGAAAATATCTTGGCTGACAGAATTACCAGAGCATATCCGGGTGTTCAAATCGGAAGTTTAAGCAAGGAACTTGACTTTATGCGCCTGCGCAAAAGTTCACTGGAGGCTGCACAGATTCAGAAAGCCATCGATATTACAGAAGAGGCGCTGGCTGTGGCAGCAAAACAGTTAAAACCAGGAATCAGAGGTTATCAGATGCAGAGTATTCTCGAGCACGAAATTAAGATGCGGGGCGGCAGCGGAGATATCGTACAGGCCTTAATTGGAAAGGAAACCACTATCATGCATAATTTCTATGCCAATGAAGCTACTGCAAAGGATGGCGATTTATTTCTTGCGGATATTGCTACCTTCTATAACGATTATTGCTGTGATATTTCCAGAACCTATCCGGTAAACGGAACTTTTACTGATGAACAGGCTCATTGGTACAATGTGGTGCTCAAAACGCAGGAAATGACCATTGCCAGTATGAAACCTGGAAAAACCAGACAGGAGTGCGGACAGGAAGCTAATGCCTACTTCACAGAAGAGTTGCGTAAAGGTGGATATCTGAAGGATGGAGAAAGCATTGGAACTCTGCTCAGTGAATTTAGAATCAACTATGTAACCCCTGGAATGGTAAATCATGGAATTGGACTTTCCTGCCATGAAGAACGCGAAGATGAGGAGGGTAGGCTTGTTCCTGGTATGATTGTTGCCGTAGAGCCGGGCGTGTATTTTGGAGATAAGGATTTAGGCATCCGTATTGAGGATGATGTGCTGATTACAGAAACTGGCTGCGAAGTACTGAGCAGCAATATTCCGAAAACCATTGATGAAATTGAAGCAATGATGAAAAATAACACAATAGAAGAGTTATGATTGAAACGAGGTATTACAAGGAATATGACTATCTAAATAACATTACATATTTAGATGTGGCATCCATGGGGCTTCCGCCGAAGAGAACCCTGGATTATTGCAGGTCTTTTGCGGATGAATTTGCAAAAAGCTTTGGAAGAGTTAGCCTTGACGGAGTTTATGCACGTCAGAGGCTAAAGGTGCAGGCAGAGGTTGCAAGGCTGCTTCATACAGATTCGGATAATATCATGTTTACAGTGAATACGACACAGGGAACATCGCTGCTTGCGAAGTCGCTGGATTTGCAGCCGGAAGATGAAGTGATTTCAACAGCTATTGAATATCCAACTATTCTACTGGGATGGGGTCAGAGACAGGCAGAAGGTATTAGACTTAAGCTTATCAAAACGCAAAACGGAACGTTCTCGGCAGAAGATATCCTAAGCGAGATGACAGAGCGAACGAGAGTTGTGCATCTTTCTCTGGTACATAATCACACCGGATTCATGCCGGATATCGAAAGAATTGGAACAATTTGCAGGGAGAGAGAGATTATTTTTGCCGTAGATGCCATTCAGGCACTGGGCAGAGTACCGGTCGATGTTGAAAGAATGAACATCGACTATCTAAGCACAGCTGCATTTAAGGGTATGCTGGGGCTTCTCGGTACGGGTTTTGTATATTGCTGCCCGAAGTTGCAGCCAATGCTGAAGCCGGAGGTATACTCAGACTACAACATTATGTATGACGAAGAAACCATGACGAACATGATGCAGATACCGGTGCTTCCCTATAGACAAGGCTTAGAAGGCATACAGGGAGGATCGCTCTCCTCTTATGGCATTACAGCTATGGGAAAGAGCATAGAGCTGCTTCTTGAAATCGGTATTGATAGGATTTACACTCACTGTCTGAAGCTGGAGAACTTATTTCGCAAAGAACTTTCTCCGTTAGAAGATAAAATGAAAATCTTGGGGAGCAAAGACTGCAAACACTGGTCCGGTGTCATCTGCCTGAAATTTGATAAGAACAGAACGAAGCAGTTAAAGAACGCCTTTGCTGATAAAAAAATCTATGCACACATCAGAGAAGGGTATTTACGTATTTCTTTTCATTATTACAACAGCCAGGAACAAGCGCTTCTAGCAGCACAGACTTTGGCAGATGTACTGAAATAGTATTGTTATCAATTATTTCTAATTATAAATTTTATCTAAGAAAGGAAAAAAAATGAACACACAAGACACAAACCGTAAATTGCCTATGCGGGTAAAACTGGGCTATGCGGCAGCTTCGACAGCGCCGACAATTCAGATGTTAATTCAAATGTATTTTCTGGTATTCTTCTATGTCAGTGTACTGGGCTTGTCCGGCGGTGTAGCAGGGACAATCATCCTGATTGCAAGAGTTTGGGATTTTATCAACGATCCATTGATGGGCACGCTGATAGAAAAGTCGAACAAGCCGGGTGGAACCTGTTTGTGGTGGATGAAGCGGGCGATGATTCCAATCGCAATTTTTATGGTACTATGTTATTCTGCACCAAATCTATCCTATACCATGAAAGTAGTTTGGGCGGCAGCAACTTTTATTTGCCTTGGCATGTCACAGACCGCTTATTCTATTCCGATGAGTGCGCTGCAGCCGAAGCTGACAACAGACAGAGCGGAAAGAGTAAAGTTGGGTACATATTCAGGCGTTTTCGGTAACATTTTAAATGCAGTCGTGCCGGCGGTTACAATGCCCCTTGTTGCAGTGCTGTCCACTTCAAATCCGGCAACTGCTTTTACCAAACTGGCGGCAATCTATGCATGTGTATATCTGTTAATGGGATTGATTGGAATTATTGGCTGTAAAGGTTATGAAGATAATGACTATGATACGGAAAAAGGAGAAAGTGCACCTGCACCGACTGTAAAGGAGATGTTCTCTGCGCTGGTACAGAACAAGATATCCGGCATTGTATTTCTGATTCAGGTCGTTAAGATGCTGTTCTCATCTTTACAAGGTTCCATGTTGTTATACTTCTGTACTTATCACCTAGGAGATGGAAACATTATGTCTGTCACAACTTCTGTCGGCGTGTTTTTCACCATCGGTGCGACGCTCCTTTTAGTTCCGCTTCATAAGAAGCTTGGTAATGCGGGCACGGGTGCTTTGGGTGCTGCAATTGATGTTGCGGCAATGCTGTTCATGGTGATTATTCATGTTTCAAATCCAAAGATATACATTTGTGGTGCACTTATCGCTGTTGCAGGCGCTTCACTGGCTACCAATATTCTGACGCAGTGTCTGATGGATTCTCTAGATTATGGAGAGTGGAAAACGGGAAGAAAAAATACAGCTGTAGTAATGAGTGCATATGGGATTGGAACAAAGATTGGTTTAGCATTTGGCGGGTCCATTGCAGCCTATGTCATCGGTCTGATTGGGTTCGACCCTAATGCAGCTACACAGCCGGCAAATATTGTCAATATTTTCTTCCATATGACGATTACCTCAGAAGCGGTCATCTATGGAATTGCGTTGCTGCTGTTCCTGTATCTGATGAGAGTTGAGAAAAGGCTGCCAATGATGCGTGCAGAAATTGCAGCAAGAAAAGAAAAGCAGGTTCAGTAAGAGTTAGAAAGGAATTCTGGAGAAATGGAAATTGAAAGAAAGATAGAACAGGCAGGCATTAAGCTTCCGGAGACTTCTAAATCTGATATGATATTTGTTCCTGTGAGACAGGTTGGAAATTGTCTGTTTACATCAGGGCAGATTCCTTTTGCGAACGGTAAACCAGTTGCAACAGGAAAGGTAGGAGATGAGGTATCGCTTGAGGAGGCACAAGAAGCTGCCAGATGCTGTACCGTTAATATGCTTGGTGCGATGAAAGCTTATCTGGGAGATTTAGACAAAGTGAAGCGTATTGTAAAAATACAGGTGTATGTGAGCAGCAAGACAGGGTTTTCTGAGCAGCATATCGTCGCAAATGCAGCTTCACAGCTTTTGTATGACATCTTTGGAGAGCTTGGAAAGCATGTAAGAACTGCAGTGGGCGTAAATCAGCTTCCGATGGATGTTCCTGTGGAAGTAGAAGCCATTGTAGAAATCTAAAAGGAGTATGAATATGGAGAATTTATCAAAGGTTCATGTAAAAATAAAGCCATTCTTGTCAGAAAATGTTGTCACATCTGTGGAAACAACTGTTGTTATGGAATCAGCCTCCTATAAAAAGGGCGACATTTTCGATGTGCATCCGGTATTTTATGCCGGGTGCGCGATGACGGGATATGGAACAGAGGATTTTCAGCTACAGGATGATACAGGAAGCTTTGGATTTACCTGTGAAGATGGTATGGGTGATTTTGGTCCGCAGCGTTCATATTACTTTGATAGAGATGTTTCAGGCAGACTCGTAATAACATATCGTGCGAAAACTTTGGAAAAGAATCCAAAGAAAGCTGATCCTGGGTTCTCACTGTTTCAGACATATGGTGGATATACTGCATCAGGGCTTGCATTTTTGGTGCTGCCGATGAATGGAAAGTTTGAATTTTCTATAGAACACGATTTATCATCATTTTCTTCAAAGGCCGAGGCTGTCTGCAGCTATGGAAAAGGAAGTTTTTCAAAATGCTGTGAGGCAAAGGAACTGAAAGAAACCTTTTATATGGCAGGCAACCTGAAAGAGTTTCATAGGGAAGGAAGTAAGCTGCATATCATATGGCTTGCAGATGAAATTCGGATGATTGATGATTTTTGCAAAAGTATGGCGGAACTTTTCGATCATACAGAAAAAATGTTCCATGATGAGGATATTCCTTATTATATTTTCCTGTATCCTACGCCTAGAACTGTTGCAACCGGAACAGGACTGACCAGATGCTGCTCCTTTGGATTCGGTGATCAGTTAATCAATCAAATCGAAGAAGCCGAACCGATTATTGCGCATGAGTTAGTACATAATTGGCTGATTGTCAGCGCTGATAGAGAAGAAGAAATTTCTCTTTTCGCAGAGGGTACAGCAGAATTTTACAGCTGCTATATTCTTTTCTTGCTGGGAAAAATTGACTCAGATGGATATGTCGATATGATTAATGAAAAACTTCGTGCATATTATGTAAATCCATATAGCAAAGGGGATTTTGCCAGTGCATTCAGAAAATCATGGACCCATAGTTATGCACAGAGAGTGACATATGGCAGAGGTGTACTGGCATTGATTGAGCTAGATGCTTTGTTAAATCGTTGCACAGAAGGAAAAGTGAGAATGTATAATTTGATGGTTGAACTCCTGGACGGGGCAAAGGAAGGTATTCCGATGACTTGGAACAGATTTGTTGAGCTTGCGGATTTATACACTGCTGGAAAGGCTTCTTTGCGGCTTACGGAACTTATGGAGGAAGGTATTACTGCTCCGGCAGCGGACTTTTTCGGACCGGAATATACCATAGAGAAAGTTGCCGTGCCAGTCATGGATAATGGCTTTGATGATACGGTACGGTATTCTCAGGATCAAGTTGTAACAGGCGTAAAACCGGGATCTAATGCTGAAAAAGCAGGGCTAAAAAATGGAGATGTAATTCTAAAAGCGTCTTCTGAATGGGATGTCGTAGACGATGAAACCATGCATTTAGTCTATCAGGTGCGTCGTGGTGAGACGGAACTTACGATTGAATATTTACCAAGAGGCGAAAATGTACCGTGCTGGCAATATGTAAAATGTTAAACTGGAGGAGACTGCGTTACAGTCTCCTTTTAAATAATAGATAGTTAAAGTGTTTAGGAGGAAACAGAAATGAAAATCATCAATCAAAATGATATTGATAAAATCGTGGAGCCAAAGGAAATGGTAGAAGTCGTGGCGAAAGCCTTTGGTATCTATGGAAAAGGAGAATTTGCCATGCCGGAGAGGTATGGCTTTGAAGAAGGTGGCATGACGTTTTTGTACATGCCGTGCTTTACAGAGCATGCCTGCGGCACTAAAATGCTGGCGCTGGTACCGGAAAACAGGGAGCGCAGACTGCCGTCCATCGACGGTGTGGTGGTGTTAAACGACAGAACCACAGGACAGAGCAAGGCGCTGCTTGATGCAAAGAGAGTCACATCTTGGCGTACCGGCGCAACCGGCGCACTGGCAGCTAGAGAGCTGTCCAATGAAAATGCAGCATCCGTAGGGATTGTGGGCTGCGGTGTGCAGGGTTTTTCCCAGGGCGTGTGCATTTCAGCTGTGAGAAATATCAAAAAGATTTGCTTGTTTGACCCGTTCAAGCCGGAAGATGCACTGAAACAGTATGCCGAGGATTTACAGAAAGCAGCCATTGGCAATCCCGAAATGATCATCTGCAAAAGCGCAGAAGAATTGCTTTCCGGCTCTGATATCGTAGTTACGACAACCTTTGCGACAGAGCCGGTATTGCCTGAGGAGCCGGAGCTCTTAAAGGGAAAATGCTACATTGCAGTAGGTTCCTACAAACCATATATGAAAGAACTGCCGGACAGCCTCTTTGAAATTACCGAGGATGTGTATGTGGATTTGCCGTATGCCTGCGAAGAAAGCGGAGACTTATCGACAAGAATTGAAAAGGGACTTCTTGATGAGAAAAATGTAAAATGCTTACATAACGTGTTAGATGGAAACCAGCCAAAACCTGCATCAGATACGGTAGTCTTTAAAACCGTAGGCATGGCGCTGGTGGATCTTGCAGCCGCAGAATACATCTGTGAAACAGCAGAGAAGGAAAACATCGGAGTGGAGGTCGAATTCTAAATGAGGACACTGGAGTATCTGGATTTTCATGTAGCAGGAGAGCCCTTTCGACTTATCACAAGAGGCTTTCCTGAGATCATCGGCAGCACCATGGCAGAAAAGCGTCATTATGCCACAGCACATCTTGACAATCTCAGAAAGATAGCGCTCCTTGAGCCACGTGGACACGATGACATGTACGGCGGTTTCCTCACGCCTCCTGTCAATGAGGAGAGCGACCTGGGCGTCGTCTTTATCCATGGAACTGGCATGAGCACCATGTGCGGTCACGGCGCCATTGCCATGGCAAGAGCTGCTTGCGAACTAGGAATCGCGACCTTAAAAGAAGGGATGAATACGGTGACATTAGACGCACCTTCAGGCAGCGTGCAGCTTGCAGTACAGACAGAAGGAGGGAAAATCAGCGACATAGCGCTGAAAAACGACCTTTCCTTTGCATATGCCCTGGATGAATTGGTGCAGACACCGTCCTATGGAAAAGTCAACGTAGATGTAGGCTATGGCGGCGCCTTTATGGTCTTTGCAGACATCGGGCAGTTTGGAATCGAATTAGAAGCAGAAAACATTCAGGCGATGCTGGATATCGCCATGGAATGCGGACGCTGCGCCATCGATCAGCTTGCAATGGTACATCCAGAAAATCCGGCGCTGAACGCAAAGGAAAACGGCATCTGCATGATACTCTTTGCAGAAGATGGGGAGAGCGAAAGAGTAATCAGCACGAGAACCTTTACGGTATTTGGAAAGAGACAGTTTGACCGCTCACCTACAGGAACCGGAACTTCAGCGCTGGCAGCGGTACTTCATGGAAAAGGGAGACTGCATGAGGGGAAGAAACTTGAAAACCGGGGGATTTCCGGTATACCGTTTATTGTGACGATCGAAGAGACAGAAAGAGGGCAGGTGATACCGACCATTCACAGCAGGGCCTACCTAATGGGGAAGGGAAGCATTCTGCTGGAAGAGGATGATCCGCTGCAACAGGGATTTTCAATGAAAACAGGTAATGAGGTAGAAATATAATCATACAAAAATGCGGCAGTTTCAAAAATCTTGAGACTGCCGCGTTTTTTAAAATATGATTTAGATTCTTAGATTTTTTGTTTAGTCAGTTCCATCAACTCCACTGCGCTTTTTCTGGTGGTTTCGGTAATGTTTTCACCGCCCAAAAGTCTTGCAATTTCATCGATGGTCTCTGTATCGGAGAGCTTTTCGACAGTAGTAAAGGTGTTGCTGTCGGTTTCTTCTTTATAGATACGATAGTGCGTATCTCCGCTTGCAGCAATCTGCGGCAGGTGGGTGATACAGATAATTTGATGATTTTTTGCAATCTGGTGAAGCTTGCGTCCAACGATACTTGCAGTAATTCCACTGATACCGGCGTCGATTTCATCGAAAATCATAGTTGGAATATTGTCATAGGTGCCGGTAATATTTTTGATTGCCAGCATGATTCTTGAAATTTCACCACCGGATGCGATTTTTACCAGAGGCTTCAGCGGTTCGCCTTTGTTTGTAGAAATCAGGAATTCCACATCATCGTTTCCATCAGGACCGAAGGTTTCAGAACACTGGAAGTCGATGGAGAGCTTGGCGCTGCCGAAATTCAAATCGTGAAGTTCACTTTCGATAGCGTTTTCCAGTTCTTTTGCACTGGCTTTACGAACTTCGGTAAGCTGCGCAGCTTTTTCGGACAGGGCCTTGTATGCTGCATCTGTTTCGGCTTGAAGCTGCGCTTTTACGTCATCAAAATTCTCAATCTGTTTTAGTTCTTCAGAAATAGTGTCGTAATATGTTAAAATCTCCTCAATGGTGGAGCCGTATTTTTTCTTGAGACCGTCGATTTGGGAGATTCTTGTGATAGAATCATCCAGCTCCTCAGGGGAGAAAGTGACGTCATCACGAATTCTACGAAGTTCGGAAGAAAGGTCTTCCAGGCGATAATAGATGTCTGCGAACTCTTCTGTCAAAGTTTGAATTTCCTTGGAATATTCGCTGATACTCTGAAGTGCATGAAGTCCGGTACCCATAGAAGAGAGCACATCGCGGTCGCCATCGCTGAGAAGTCCGTAAGCGGTTTCAATGGCATCAAAGATTTTTTCACTGTTTTGCAGGATAGAAATTCTCTCTGATAGGCTTTCGTCTTCGCCAGGTGTTAGATGGGCATTTTCGATTTCACTCTGTTCAAAACGATAAAAATCCAGTTTTTTCAGGTTGTCCTGTTCTGCAGAAAGCAGCTTGGTCAGTCGTGATTTTGTGTCTTGATAGGAAGCGTAGGCGACCTGATAGGCTTCTTTTATTGGAGTGATTTGTTCACCATGGAAGCTGTCTACCAGCCTGATGTGGTTATCGGGGTTGAGCAGGGACTGATTGTCGTACTGACCGTGGATATCAGCAAGACGGCGGCAGATTTCGGAAAGTTCTCCCAAAGTGACCAGCTGTCCGTTGAGTTTGCATAGATTCTTACCGGCAGCAGATACTTCTCTGGTGATGACGATGTCTTCTCCGTATAGTTCGCCAGCAAGCTGTACAACGGCTTTTTGTGCACCATGACGGACAAAAGCAGAATCAGCCCTGCTTCCGAGAGCAAGGCTAATTGCTTCTATTACAATGGATTTACCGCTGCCGGTTTCTCCTGTAATGATATTCAGTCCTTCTTCAAAATCGATTTCTGTATTTTCTATAATTGCGAAATTTTGAATACTGATGTGATTGATCATTGTCCTTTAGACCTCATAATTAGCATATCGTTGAAAATAGAGAGAATCTCTTCCACGTGTTCTTCTTTGTCGATGACCATCAGCAGGGTATTGTCACCAGCTACAGAACCGACAACATGAGGAAGCCCGATGCAGTCAACCGCTTCACCAGCAGCAGGTCCGCAGCCGGATAACGTCTTAATGACAATTAAGTTCTGTGCTGAAGCAAAAGATGTGATAGTTTCTCTGAAAATTTTTACAAAGCGATCGGAAATAGGCGCATCCTGGCGTGCGCTGACGGCATATTTGTATTTGCCGCTGCCGGAAAGCACTTTAATCAGCTGAAGTTCCTTGATATCTCGAGATATCGTAGCCTGTGTTACTTCAAAACCTTCTTCCTTCAACATAGATGCCAGTTTATCCTGAGTTTCGATCTCGTTATTTGCAATGAGTTCCAAAATCTTGTTTTGTCTTGAATAACGCATAATAATCTCCTTTTTGTTCAGAATCCTATTCCTAATCGTATTATAACAGATTTTTTTCGGAAAAGAAAGTCGTATTATTTGAAGAAATTAAAGGGAATCCCGTAGACAAACGTATGTTCTTATGCTATAATAAATAAAATAGATTGATTCAACTGAGGAAATAAGGCTATGAGAATTTTAGGAATTGACCCTGGTTACGCGATTTTAGGCTGGGGTGTTTTAGATATGAAAGGCAATCATTTTTCTGTTGTGAATTACGGCGCGGTAACCACAGATGCTAAGATGGAAATGCCTCTGCGTCTGCAGCATTTATATACGCAACTATCTGCAATCATAGCAGAATACAAGCCAGAGGTAGCATCGATAGAAGAACTTTTTTTCAATAATAATGCTAAGACAGCTATTATGGTGGGACAAGCCAGAGGCGTTGCAGTCCTTGCCTGTGTTAATGGAGGTCTTGAGATTAATGAATACACGCCGCTGCAGATTAAGCAGGCTTTGGTAGGTTATGGAAGGGCAGACAAGAAACAAGTACAGGCTATGGTTAAGGCGATTTTGAACCTAAAGGAAGTACCGAAGCCCGACGATACGGCAGATGCGGTGGCTGCGGCAATTTGTCATGGTCATGCAGCCGGCAACAGAGTTAGAAATTTTAAATTGAGTGGGAGATAAGGAGAATCCATGATTAGATTTATAAAAGGTATATTTCATCCGGGACTGAACAGTTCAGTTATCATAGAGTCTGCCAGCGGTCTTGGTTTTGAGGTGAGCATTCCAGCAAACTCCGTATTATATAAGCATACAGAGGGAGAGCAGGTGAAGGTGTTTACTTCCATGATTGTGAAGGAAGATGATGTTAGTCTTTACGGCTTTTCCGATAAGGAGAGTCTGGAGCTTTTTGAACTTTTGATTACGGTAAACGGCGTGGGAGCAAAGGCAGGGATGGCGCTGATGAGTGCACTGCCGCCGTCGGAACTTAGGCGGGCTATTGCCTCTGGTGATGTCAAGGCGATTTCGTCTGCAAATGGTGTGGGCAAGAAGACTGCAGAACGCTTGATTCTGGAACTAAAGGATAAGGTTGGAACCTTTGAGGACGACGCAGCCATGGCTGCAGGAGATGTGTATGTGCCTGTTACTGACGAGAGAAGTGAGGCTATTGCTGCGCTGGTTGCACTGGGATACAGCAAGAATGAGGCGATGGAAGCGATCGGCAAGGTGAAAGAAAATGATCTGACCTGCGAGGATTATATCAAACATGCGCTGAAGTATTTGTTTTAACGGATAAAATTAAGATAGATAAGGATAGATTGAGGCTAGATGATGGAAGAGAGAATTACCCAGTCGGGTGCAATGGGATTTATGGAAGAGCGGCAGGAGACAACCCTGCGTCCGCAGCATTTAGATGATTTTATCGGACAGAGGACTGCAAAAGAAAACTTAAAGATTTTTATTGAAGCAGCGAAACTGAGGGGAGAACCTCTAGACCATGTGCTGTTTTATGGTCCTCCAGGCCTGGGAAAGACAACGCTGGCGGGGATTATTGCCAATGAACTGGAAGTGGATATCAAGATTACCTCGGGGCCGGCTATTGAAAGAGCTGGAGATCTTGCTGCCATTTTAACGAATCTCAACGAGAACGATGTTTTATTTATTGACGAAATTCATAGATTGAACCGATCAGTAGAAGAAGTGCTTTATTCCGCTATGGAGGACTATGCTCTTGATATCATTATCGGAAAGGGTCCGTCAGCTCGTTCTATCAGACTGGATATTGCAAAGTTTACGCTGATTGGAGCCACAACCAGAGCGGGGAGTTTATCGGCGCCGCTGCGCGACAGATTTGGTGTCATCAGTAAGTTTGAACTTTACACCAACGACGAGCTGGCAGAGATTATTAAGCGTTCTGCGGGGCTTCTCGGTGTCGATACAGACGAAGCTTCGTTGCTAGAGATGGCAAGGTGTTCCAGGGGCACGCCCCGTGTTGCTAACCGTTTACTGAAACGAATCAGGGACTTCTCACAGGTGCGGGGACAGGGCATGATTACTGAGGAAATCACCCAGATGGCGCTGCAGGCGCTGGGGGTTGATAAGTTAGGACTAGAGCGTCTGGACAGGGAAATTCTGTCGGCTATCATCGAACGTTTTAACGGTGGTCCTGTAGGCATTGACACTATTGCGGCATCCATTGGTGAGGAACGAGTCACCATAGAAGATGCTTACGAGCCTTATTTGATTCAGTCAGGACTTTTGTACCGTACCCAGAAAGGCAGAATGGTATCTCAGCTGGGATATAAACACATGGGACTGGAATATCCGGGCGAGACATCTGAGAATGCTGCGAAAGGTGCAGATGAAGGCGAAGAATCTCAAGAAACTTTATTTTAAATGGAGCAGTTAGACCATGAGAATAGATGACTTTGATTATACCTTGCCGCAGGAGTTGATTGCGCAGAGACCTTCTGAGCAGCGAGATATCTGCAGGCTTATGGTATTAAATAGAGAAAAAGGGTCGATAGACCATAAACATTTTTATGATATCCTGGATTATTTGCAGCCAGGGGATTGTCTGGTTATGAATAACTCCAAAGTGCTTCCAGCAAGGCTCTTTGGAGAGAAAGCGGGAACTGGAGCAAAGATTGAATTTTTGCTGATTAAGCGTCTTGACGGTGACCGCTGGGAGACTATGGTAAAGCCGGGGAAACGGCTGAAGCCTGGTGACCGCGTTTCTTTTGGAGAAAATTTCAGTGCCAACATTCTGGATTATGGCGAAGACGGCACCCGTATTGTGGAGTTTTTTTATGAGGGCATTTTTATGGAGCGGCTTGAAGCACTGGGGAAAATGCCGCTGCCTCCATACATCGAACGAGAAAGTACAGCAGAAGACAGGGATATGTATCAGACAGTTTACTGTAAGGAAGAGGGGTCTGTAGCTGCGCCGACTGCTGGTCTGCATTTTACAGAAGAATTGCTTAAAAAAGCCGAAGCAAAGGGTGTTAGGCTGGCTTATGTGACCCTTCATGTAGGAATCGGCACTTTCAGACCAGTGAAGTGTGAGAATGTAGAAGATCATCACATGCACTTTGAGGAATATGAAGTAGATGAAGAAACTGCACAGACGATTAACGATACCATTCTGGCAGGGGGGCGAATTGTTTCTGTAGGTACAACCTCTACTAGAACCTTGGAAAGTGCTGCTTATATGGATGAAGCCAGCGGGAAGTTTTTAGTGAGGGCTGGGGCAGGAAGTACGGGTATTTTTATTTATCCTGGCTACCAGTTCAAGGTTGTTGAGGCATTGATCACGAATTTTCATCTGCCGAAGTCCACGCTGCTTATGCTGATTTCAGCGATGTATAATCGAGATCAGATTTTAAAAGCATATGAACTTGCTGTAACTGAAAAGTACCGTTTTTTTAGCTACGGCGATGCGATGCTGATAGAATAAATAATAAGACAAAGAAACCGCTTGCAGTGCGCATAAGTCGCATTTAAAGTGCAAGCGGTTTTTATCTTTATAAAGTAAGGGACGGTGCGCTGTAAGTGCGTGCTGCCATTTCCTGATCTAAAAGATACAGGCTCTTAGGATCGTTGCCGAACAGTTCCATTTTCTTAATCATGTCGTTTGCGTTGGTTTCTTCTTCACCCTGTTCTTTAACAAACCAGTCAAGGAACTGCATGGTGCGGAAATCTTTATTTTCGTAAGCTGCATCGTAAATGGTGTGAATCAGCTCAGTCACGTATTTCTCGTGCTTAAGACCTGCTGACAGCGGATCCATGTTGGTTTTAAGTTCCGCATCTGGCTTTGCGATAGAGTCTAAAGTAACTTTCAAGTCGTTGTTCTGCATGTACTGCATAAACAGCATAGCGTGATCGCGTTCCTCCTGCGCCTGAATCATGTACCAGTTGGCGAAGCCGTTTAAGCCCTGATCGTTATAAAAGTTAGAGAATTCCAGATACAAATAGGCTGAATAAAGTTCCTTGTTAATCTGGTCGTTTAAAAGATGTGCTACGTTTTCTTTAATCATGATAATTAGCTCCCTTCAATTGCATTTATTCTGCAATTATCATATCACTAAAAAATAAAAAATTCAAGCTATGGAAAAAGAAGAAAGTAGTGTATAATAGTAAAGAATTACTGCAACGAAAAGAAAGGAATTATATCAAATATGAAACATGCAGTTACTTATGAATTATTAAAGTCTGACTCGAGAACTAAGGCTCGAAGAGGGATTGTACATACGCCTCATGGAGATATACAGACTCCTGTTTTTATGCCGGTTGGCACCCAGGCAACGGTTAAGGCAATGCGTCCGGAGCAGGTTGCGGAAATGGGCGCGAACATTATTTTATCCAATACGTACCATCTCTATTTGCGCCCGGGGCATGATATTGTCAAAGAAGCGGGGGGGCTGCACAAGTTTATGAACTGGGACCGAGCGATTCTTACTGACAGCGGCGGTTTTCAGGTGTTTTCTCTGGGCAAGCTTCGGAAAATTACCGAAGAGGGTGTGAAATTTCAGAGTCATATTGATGGATCCCGCCATATGCTGACACCGGAAAAGGCAGTAGAAATTCAGAATGCCCTTGGATCTGATATTATGATGGCGTTCGACGAGTGTGCGCCTTACCCTGCGGATAGAACTTACGTAAAGAATTCTCTGGAACGAACTACCAGGTGGCTGAAGCGTTGTAAAGATGCTCATAAGGATATTGAAAGACAGTCTTTGTTTGGTATTATGCAGGGCGGCATGTATAAGGATTTGAGAAAACAAAGTGCGGAAGAAATCGTTGCGCTGGATTTGCCGGGTTATGCCATCGGCGGACTTTCCGTGGGGGAACCGAAGGAACTGATGCTTGACATTTTGGATGACTGTGTAGATTATTTACCGAAGGAAAAGGCCCGTTATCTCATGGGAGTAGGAACGCCGGACTATCTCTTTGAAGGGGTAGAACGAGGGGTCGACATGTTTGACTGTGTGCTTCCAACCAGAATTGCCCGTCATGGGCTTTGTATGACCAGTCATGGCAGAGTCAACATCAAAAATGCAAAATACGAGCGTGACTTTTCGCCGCTGGATGCGGAATGTGATTGTTATACTTGCCGCAACTATTCCAAAGCGTATCTGCGTCATTTATTTAAGGCGGATGAGATGCTTTCTGCGATGCTGCTGTCTAATCACAATATCCACTTTCTCTTGAAGATGATGGAAAATATTCGAACTGCTATCGAGGAGGATAGATTCTTAGAATACAAGAAGGAGTTTTACGATAAATATGGAAGATTTTAAAATATGTGTACACGATGAATTTTGCGGAGGCTGTATTTATCAGGGGATTCCTTATGAGCAGCAGCTTACACAAAAAGAAGAAGAGGTCAGAGGCTTTTTTGCAGATCGAGGTATTAAGCCAGAGCAATTTGATGCCATTGAAGGTTGCCCGGCAGATCATAAATATCGTTATAGGAACAAGATGGAGTACACCTTTGGAGATTTTGTAAAAGATGGACCGACCTGCCTCGGTATGCACAAGAAAAAGAATTTCATGTCTATCATCACTGTGGATCAATGCCAGCTTGTGGATGAGGACTTTAACAAGATTCTGAAGTTCAATCTGGAATTTGCCCAAGCTCACAATTATAAGCATTATAACAAAAAATCCCACAAGGGTCTTTTGCGCAATCTGGTGATTCGTAAAGGCATTCGCACTGGAGAGCTTTTGATCAATTTGGTGACGAGCAGGGAAGCGGGCTTTGACGAGGAAGATTATGTAAAGGGGCTGCAAGGACTGTCGCTACAAAATCAGATTGTCGGCATTTTGCGCACCCTAAACGACAACATTGCTGACAAGGTGACCTGCGAGGAACTGAAAATTCTTTGGGGCAGAGATTACTATATGGAAGAAATTCTGGGTCTAAAGTTTAAGGTCAGCGCTTTTTCATTTTTCCAAACCAATGTAGAGGCGGTGGAACGGCTGTATAGCGAGGCGCTGGCTTTGATTGACGACTTTTCGGGAAAGAAAGCCTTTGACCTATACTGCGGCACCGGTACCATCAGCCAGGTGTTGGCGTTGAAAGCCAAAGAGGTCACCGGCGTGGAACTGGTGGAGGAAGCCGTGGAGGCTGCCAAAGTCAACGCAGAGCTCAATGGGCTTTCTAATTGTAAGTTTATTGCCGGCGATGTATTCAATGTGCTCAGCAGTATCGATGAAAAGCCGGAAGTCATCGTGGTTGATCCGCCAAGGGTGGGCATGAGCATGGATGCAGTAGAAAAAATCATCAGCTATGGCGTGCCGCAGATTGTCTATATCAGCTGTAACCCAAAGAGTCTGGCGCTGAACCTGCAGCAGTTTGTTTATAACGGGTATGTGGTGAAGTATGCGAAGCCCTTTGATAATTTCCCTTGGACGAAACATACGGAATGTATTGTGATGCTGGAGCGGAAATAATGAGGAAACATTTGTGAAAAAGAAAAAAGATGAAATAGCCATCCGTTCTAGCGCAGCGGAATACTTAACTTATGTTGCCTCTGTTGGCGACCAGCAGAACAGCATTGAGATGCGCTATGAGGATGAGAATATATGGCTAACACAAAAGATGATGGCCACATTGTATGATGTGGATGTTCGTACAATCAATGAGCACATTAAAAAGATATATTCCGATTCTGAACTTGAGGAAGATGCAACTATCCGGAATTTCCGGATAGTTCAAACCGAAGGTTCCCGTCAGGTTACTCGTGATACGAAGCATTACAATCTTCAAATGATTATTGCAGTAGGTTTTAAGGTCAATTCTGAGCGTGCAGTTCAGTTTCGTAAATAGGTAAATCAGATTGCAAAGGACTACACTATCAAAGGCTGGGTCATGGATGATGAACGTCTGAAATATGACCGAACTGCGAAAACAACCAAACAGTTCTTTGCAAAGGTGCAGAATAAAATGCATTATGCGGTGCATGGACATACAGCAGCAGAGTTAATTTACGAGCGTGCAGATGCAGATAAGCCACACATGGGATTAACTACATGGGCAGTAGCACCGGAAGGAAAGATTGTAAAAAGTGATGTGAGCATTGCGAAGAATTATTTAAGCGAGCAGGAAATGCGTTCACTGGAGCGTATTGTATCAGCTTATCTGGATTTAGCGGAGGACCGTGCAGAACGCCATATTCCGATGACAATGGAGGACTGGGCGAAGCGACTGGATTTATTCCTGATGGCAGATGATAGAGAAGTTTTGCAGGATACAGGCAAAATCACAGCAGAAATTGCCAGGGCAAAGGCTGAAACAGAATTTGAAAAATACCGTGTCATTCAGGACCGATTGTTTATGTCCGACTTCGATAAATACATGCTGGAATTAGAGAAAAACGCAAAGAAATGATGTGCTGACTCCGGGGCGAGATGATGGCGCTAAAGCGGAAACATTTCTACGATGCCCAATTCCCTGAAATACCTATTACGGGTTGAGATGGTGGTTATTTCAATGCTGCCTATTGAAGAAAGTGCGAGTAGAATTCTCGCTGAAGGATATGGATCTATCTGGGTTCCGGAGCGGAAACGCATCGTTACTAAAATTGAAGAACTGCTGCCGCTGTGTGAGCGGCTGAAATGAGGTGAAAATTATGCCTGAATGGTTAGAAAGTCTAATCGTTGCCATTGGTGGTGGCACTGTTGTTTTGATTGGAGTATTGACTATTTTCAAAGGACTACTTATAAAACTTTTTGAAACAGGAATTGAGTCTTCGCTTGAGAAGAATCTTGAAAAATTCAAAAACAAGTTAGAGCGTTCGACAAAAGCTTATGAAATACTATTAAATCGTGAAATGAGATTCTATGAAAAATTAGAGCCTATAATCGCTGAGCTCGTCCCTCTGGAACATGACTTGCTTTATTATCTAAAATATGATGAGCATGCAGACCGAGAAAGACAATGTGAGGCGTTTAGAGAGCATTTTAAAAGATATTGCGAATTAACAAAACATTTGAAGAACGAGAATCTAATTCATCAATCATATATTCCACAGGAAGTTTTTAATGCCTTTACATCTGTTGTTAAACAAATGCAAGACGATATGCCTTTGTGGTCTGATATGGCAAAATTTTTGTTTGCCGGTGAATATGGTGAAAGCAATTATGAAAAATGTAAGATAACGGTTGATACACTTTTGAGGCAACTTGCGTTTGCAGAAACCATGGTTCGCAAGAGATTGAAACACCTTAGTGGTGATGAAAAATAGTAAATATTTTTTGGAATAACATTGTTGTTAAATTATGAAAACTATTATTCTGTTGCGAAAAATTGAAATGAGGTGAAATGAGATTATGAATATCAAAATTGGAAACAACAATAAGATTAGCAGCAGCACTATTGCCAATACTGTGAACGGCAACATGGAATTTCCCAAGAAAAGTTGGTACGAAAAGCATCCTATAATCGGTGGCATAATTGTCTCTGTTATTGCGGGTGTCATCCTCATCTTTTCCTTCTGGGCTGATATTGTCAAGTTCATTGAGGGGGTGTTATGATGGCAAAAAGTAAAATCATTAAAGATCTTGCGAACGGTTCGGTTGATACGATCACAGCGTTAAAGAGAACCAAGGTACTTGTTTCTGATTTGGAGAATACCGAAATTTTGAGATGGCTTGACCATGAAATTTCTGGATACCCAGAAGATGCAACCGTCCCCTCGTACAGAAAAGTTCATGGGAGTTTAAAGGGTTCCTATTTTAAAGGCTCAATGGCAAACCACATGAATTGGAACAATGTATCAATCCCTTTGGGGAAAATGCCAGATGATATTAAGGAGCTTCTTTTAAGTGTTGAGTTTCATGAGAGTGTTGAAGCATTGAAGAAGTTAGATGAGAAAAGCCAAGCGGTAGGAACTGAAATTTCTAAGACCATCCCTGCCGATTGTTTCTCCACTATTGCACAATTCAATAACGACCCGTACATGATAATCACATCGGCAAGGGTTATTGTCAGTGAGCATATTGTTAGCAACATTTTCTCAATGATTGAAAACAAACTCCTGGATATGCTTATGATTTTGGAAAAGGAATTTGGATGTTTAGATGAACTAGATATTGATACCACAGCAAAATCCGTAGAAGAAATCGAGGCGATAAATAGGAGAATCCTCGTTTTGTGTTATAACGATAACAGCATTTCTGTTGGAGATGGGAACAAAATCAAGGATTCAACCATCGCATCAGAAATTAAATAAATGATTAAGCCAAAAGGCACAAAGCAAAAGTAAAATAAAGGTTTGTATGTTACACCGAAAAAGTTAAACAAGTTGTCCTTAGGAGAAATCTACTTTAGTAGACGCATAGGAAAGTTGTTGTACTTTCGGTTATGGACTTTTAGCTGGGCGGCAAAGTCTGCAAAGGAGTAGAACGTATGGGTTGCATAGAAGTATTCGTTGTCTTTTCTATGTGAGGGTTCTACCTTTCCATTATGTCTTGGGGTAAAAGGTTTAATCAGCTTATGCTCGATACCCAGCCCTTTGAGTTTCTTCTCGAATTGGCTAAGATTATCTGCTCTTTTGCTGACAAATCGTTTGGTGGAGTTCTCGGATTCTGAAAATCTCATCTGCTATTTCATCCAGATTCTCTTTGCTATTGGTCTTTTGAATGAGTTCTTGCTGCAAGGTCGTCAGTTTCTCGTTAATACTGTCTATGGCAGTTGCCTGAGAAGCGCAGATAACTGTGGCAATGTTGAGTTGCCGTTACGTTTGATAGTTGTTTTTATCACCAAGCATTTGATTGACGGCTTTGACGACGGCGTCCTCAAGAATCAGCTTGTTGATGGTTCGGGCGTGGCATTTCAGTCCAGTGGATTCTTCTGAACATCTCACCGCAGTCTCCGCAAATGATAATTTGTGAGAAGCGTTGTTACAGCTGTAGCTGTGTTTCTTCCCGTTGGTGCTGGTCTTAACAATTTGTCTGCGCACCAATTCTCCTTGAACTCACATAAAGATTTCTTTCGGAATAATAGCTTCATGATTGTCTTCTACATAGTATTGCTGAACAGAACCGTTATTCTTAGCTCCGATTTTGTTAAGAAAGTCTATGGTACAGGTTTTTTGAAGTAAGACATTACCGATGTGTTTTTCATTTCGGGAATCTTATTGATGGTGCTTGTATGTCATTTTTTTCCACCGGCACCGGTGAGAATACCATCTGTTTCAAGTCATGCATCTATTTATCCATGCTGTAAACTTCAATATTTATGGCAGATTTTTTTATAACTTCAGCTTGTTTCTGGTCAATGATAAAGTTTCTTGAAATTCTATTCAACATTTATTATGAATCAAAAAATTACTATTCTTTAAACTCATATTTTGTCTGACTGTGCAATAAATTCGATATCTCTTCCGCCATAGACAATACGGATAATTGTGACGCAAAGATGATCGGAATCAATGAGGTAAAAAACTATAAAGTTATCTATGGGTATTTTATGCATTTTCATGCTTTGCCAGGGTTCCCAGTCAACAATGGGAAATCTGGCGGGCATAAAATCAAGTGAACAGATTTGCTTTCGGATACGGTTCACTTGATTTTTTGCAGTATCTGGAACTAAAAGTTCAAATGCAATATAAGAATAAATATCTTTTAAGTCATCTGCTGCTTGTGGAGAGTAGATGACTTTGTACTGCTCGCTCATATACCAAACTCTTTCATCAGTTCGGCATCCACTTCATCAGCGGTAAGGCTGCCGGACTTTAAGGATTCGATGCCTTTCATAAGTTCAAGGTCGAGTTCCGCACGACTCATACCGTCAATAGAAGTTGGTTTTCTGGATGGTAACTGTAAATTCAAAGGCATTCCTCTTGTGAGAACAATTTGGCTGTAAAGCATTTGAATCGCGCTGGAAGGAGAAATTCCTAACTGCCGAAGAATATTTTCAGCGTTTTCTTTTAAATCAGTATCAATGCGGGCATAGACAGCTGTTGTGTTTGCCATAGTGATCACACTCCTTTGTCTATATTATATCAATGATTGCAGAAAAATACAAGTAAATGCAAGCAATACAAGCAATATTGCAAAGCATAAAGAGGATGAAAAGGAAAATAGCGACGATGCGAGTGAGTTGGAAATGCGCATTTGTCAGCACTATTATAACAAGAGAGGGTATTAATAGAATCTTTAACATCTGCTGCAATTGCAGCAGATAGACGAAAGGTGAATCTTGTGAAATTTTGAAGAATGTTATTGAAAGTATTCAATTTTGGAAATATAATAATGTTGTTGGTACAATACAAATATAAAAGCATAGATGATTGTATTCTTTGGTGTATAAGATGGAAAAGGGGATATGATTAAAAAATTACTATATGAATTTATCAGTATGGTTGAAGATGACCAGATTGAGATATATAATGAATCTAGTCTTCAGCATGAATTGGGGATTTTTTTAAGAAAACAGCTACAGGATTCTAGGGTGCAATTTGAACGCAATACAAAGTTCTTTGGGATAGCAGGAACTATTAAACATGAAATAGACATTGCAGTTTATAATGAAACAGAAAAATATGCGATTGAACTTAAATATCCGATGAATGGGCAATACCCGGAACAGATGTATTCCTTTATAAAGGATATTATCTTTATGGAACAACTGAAGGATAACGGATTTGATGCTACATACTCTCTTGTGATGGTAAACGATAAGAATTTCTATTCTGGGAGAAAAATAGATGGGATTTACGCATATTTTAGAGGTGCAGAAGTGCTGCAAGGCACAATCAAAAAGCCAACAGGCAAGAAATCTGAGTCCGTTACATTGAATAAGAAATATACTATTAAATGGGAAGGAAAGTCTGATTATTTGAAGTATTATATAGTAGACATTAACGAAGGAAAGTAGGCAGATATATTTGCAATAAAATAACAAATAAACGCGAGTAAACTTTGGGAATTGTTCAGGGTAAACGCGCGGAAGATTGTGAGAAATGTAACATTGACAAAAACTTTATTTTTTTGTATTTTTATCAACAAATATGCGTCAGGACAGTGATTTTTTCATCATTTTACCCTTTGATATTGACAGAGTTCTGATTATCAAGAACACAAAGATGCATTCAGCGTTAAGAAGATGGCTGAAGTACTACAGGTTTCAAAAAGCGGATACTATGATTGGCTGGGACGAGAAGCCTCAAACCGTGAACAAGAAAATCAGATGATTTATCATGATGTATTGGAACTATTTATTGCAAGTCGTATGTCAGCAGGAGCAAGACGTATTGCAAAGCAGTTAAGCCAGATGTATGGAAAAGCGATCAATCGAAAAAGAATCTCGCATATCATGCGAGAAAACGGATTAGTACCAAAAGGGAAAAAGAAGCATGTAGTTACAACCAATGCAAAAGATAGTGTGAATATTTTCCCCAATTTACTGAAACGAGACTTCACAGCAGAAGCAAAGAATCAGAAAATGGTCAGCGATACAACATACATTTATACAGAGGAAGGATGGCTTTACCTTGCTGCAATTATGGATCTTTATGGCCGTAAGATAGTAGGCATGGCAATCAGTGAGCGCAATGACAAAGAACTTGTGATAGAAGCATTAGAAGATGCAAAGAACCGAATCGGAAAGAAGCAGCTGGAGGGCTGTATTCTACATTCAGATCGTGGCAGCACCTATGCATCAAATGCATATATCGAAAAAATGAACGAATACAAAATGATTGGAAGCATGAGCAGAACAGGAAACTGTTGGGATAATGCGCCAATAGAGAGTTTTTGGGGACGTATGAAAGTGGAATGGCTGGATAGCTGCTACAAGACAAAAGAAGCCGCTATCAGCGATGTTTACGAGTATATTTGGGGATATTACAATCGGACAAGACTACATTCTACAAACGGATATGTCACACCAGAAATCTACTATTCCACGAAGGAAATTGCTTAATGCAATTACCCTATATTTGTGTTTGTGGACTATGTGTCCGAATTTTGGGAGCCATATTATTTTTGTCAATTTTGTCAACGCTGGAGAAGAATATGAATTTTCTATTGAAAGTGCTCGCTAATTTATTAACAAAAATACATAGACTCTAGAAATTTGTCAATGTCGTCATGCTGTTTGAAGATTTTCATGTGTTTACCCTGATGAATCCTAAAAAAAGAAGCATTGACAATGATTACCTGGGATAGTATGATAAAAAATTCTGGAGGTAAATGATTTTGAACGAGTTTGAAACAGCATATCAATCCTACTTTCCATTTTGGGAGGAGCTGACAGCAGCAGACCGCGCGCTTCTCTGCCAGCAGTCGTCCATTGTACGGTTTGAGAAAGCCCAGATGGTTCATGACAACAGCGGATGCACGGGGTTGTTTATCGTAAAAAGCGGGCGGCTCCGCTTATATATGCTCTCAGAGGAAGGAAAAGAGATTACGCTGTACAGGCTGCTTCCCGGGGAAATCTGCATGCTTTCAGCGTCCTGCGTGCTGGAAAGCATTACCTTTGACGTGTTTGTGGAGGCGGAGGAGCCCAGTGACTGCTATATGATTGCAGCATCCGCATTTGGTGAAATCAGCGCCAGGGTGCCGGCAGCAAAGATTTATGCACTGGAAACAGCAGTCGGCAGATTTTCAGACGTGATGTGGATTATGCAGCAGGTTGTCTTTATGAGTATGGATCAGCGTCTGGCGCTCTTTCTGCTGGAAGATGCAGGAATTAACGATCAAATGCTGATCACTATGACCCATGAACAGATTGCGCGGCATCTGGGCACGGCAAGAGAAGTGGTTTCAAGAATGCTGAAACGGTTTGCCGGGGATGGCGTTGTCGAAGTATCCAGGAAAGGGATACGGATTCTTGATATGAAAAAACTGCGGGACCTGGCGGGATGACAGGTTCCGTATTTTTTCGGTGACTTTGATCACGGAACGAAAGCAGAATTTTTGCTATCCTGGTGATAAGATAATAAGAGAGGGGAGTTTCCATGAAATCTAAGAAATATGCTGTGGTGGACAGCAGCAGGTGCGTCGCCTGCGGTACTTGTATGCTGGAGTGTCCTAAAGGCGCGATTTCCATTGTTAAAGGGTGTTATGCGTTCTGCGGCAGCGAAACCTGCGTTGGCTGCGGAAGATGTGCGAAGGTTTGTCCGACAGGCTGTATTACCGTGATCGAAAGAGGTGAGGTGCAATGAAAAAACCGTGGTACACATGGCTGTGGATTTGGTCCATCGTTTATTTTTCACTTGGATTTTTTAATATCTTGTTCGCGTGGCTGGGCATGATTGATTTTCTGCTGCCGCTAGGCTTTGCCATTTTTGGCGGTACCAAAGGGTTCTGCAACCGGTATTGCGGCAGGGGACAATTATATCAGAAATTAGGTGCAGGATGCCATTGTTCCCGCAACAGACCGACGCCCAATTGGATGTATTCTAAATGGTTTCGCTACGGATTTTTGACGTTTTTTATGACTATGTTTGGCAATATGCTGTTTCAGACCTATCTGGTGGCTGCCGGTGCAGGTTCGCTGAAAGAAACTATTAAACTTTTCTGGACGTTTCGGGTGCCGTGGGGCTGGACATATAGCCAGGGAACAGTTTCCGACTGGATTGCCCAGTACAGCTTTGGACTCTACAGCCTAATGCTGACCTCCCTTTTACTGGGACTGATCGTCATGGTACTTTATAAACCGAGAACTTGGTGTACCTTTTGCCCGATGGGTACGATGACACAGGGTATCTGTCAGCTGAAAAACAGAAACAAAGAAGAAAAGGCAACGTAATTCTAATTCTGGTACTGGCAGAATTTACAACAAGCGAATTGCCAGCTTTTAGCAAATCAATTAATCTTGAATCTTGTCGATGTTTGTAGTATAATAAAAATACTTTCGTTTGTTTCTTTGTGTGGTCAGGGATGGAGAAATGAAAGCAGAATACTTTGATATTAGTTAAAGGAGAAAGAAAAAAGAAAATACCATTATCTATTCTTTCAAGTATGATGAAACCTTTGATGAAGATGCTGTAGAACAGATGAAGTCTTACTTTGACGGTGCGATGGAGTCCATGGGCTCCGTATTCGAAAACATCGCAAAGAGCTGTCAGGAACAGACCGAAATTGACGGTATCACCGTACAGGTGCTTTACCTCAACGGCGATGACAGTGAAATTTACAACGAAACCTTTGAAGCAAAGTAAAGAACGGAACGAAGAGACTGCCTGTTACGGCAGTCTTTTTCTTATTATGTAGGAAATATCGATTTTTGATATTTCCGGAATATCAAGAAAGTCTACCTTTGAGTAGAATCGGCGTAGCCGACTTTCTTACCCTTTTTCTCGAAAAGAGACATAAGCCTTTACCTCTCCGCTTACAATGAAGCAGGGGGTGTGCATCTTGAACATAAAAATTTATCGGGGAACCCATCAGATTGGCGGCTGTATCGTGGGGGTTTCAACACGGCAGACGAGAATTTTAATCGATATGGGAAAACAACTTCCAGATACGAAGGGGAATATGCCGGCGGAAAATTTGTCCATCGACGATTCTTATGATGCAGTTGTTTTTACACATTATCACAACGACCATGTAGGTCTTTTAGAATACATTGCGAAGAATATTCCGCTCTATATCGGGCAGGCAGCAAAAGAAATACTTTTTTTAGAGAAAGAACAGGCGGAGAGCCCGCTGACAGACAGGATTAGTAAGATGCATACCTATCAGGAGGGGAAAACATTTACAATCGGAGATATACGAATCACGCCGATTTTGGCTGATCATTCTGCTTTTGACGCTTATATGCTGCTGATTGAGGCGGATGGAAAGAGCGTGCTGCACACGGGAGATTACAGGCTGCATGGTATCAAAGGTGCGCAGATGGAACAAAGGCTTGCAGCACTTTCTGAAACGGTGGATCTGATGATTACGGAGGGCACGAATTTGTCATATCAGAATCCTGTTACAACAGAAGAACGCAGATTGGGAGAAGCTGCAGGCGTACTGATGGAGCGGTTTGCCTATACTTTTGTCTTGTGCAGTCCAACCGATTTTGACAGGCTGGCGGTGTTTCACAAGGCGTCTCTTTCCAAAGGCGCATTTTTTTGCGACCCTTATCAGATGAAACTTCTCGAAACAGTACGGGAGTTTGATACAACGAACTCAAAGGAATACCAGTTTGAAAACAGCAAAGTGTATTTGGAGGCGTTGGCACAGCAGGTGCAGCAGGAAGGCGGTTTCTGCATGGCGGTGCGGGGCGAAAAATCCTTTGCGGAGGCGGTAAAACCGTATATAGAAAGGCACAATGAAAAATCACTGATGATTTATTCCATGTCGGAGGGATACTTGAAAAAACATAAGCAGACCTTGGAAAAGATGTTCGGTGGTTTTCGTTATGCGGTAAAACTACATACATCTGGTCATGCTTCAGAAGAAGCAATCTGGACTTGTGTCCGGCATGTGGCGCCGAAAAAAGTAATTCCCATTCATACAGAGCAGCCGGAAAAAATCAAGCTGGGCAGTATGCAAAACAGAGTGATTTTTCTTGCAGACGGGGAGGAATATGCTATACTGTAGAAAACAGCTTTTGGAGGAGTTATGAATGAAAATCTTTTGACACAAACTGTTTCTGTTGCTATGACAATCACTCGTTCCTATCTTCGGGAGGGGGATACTGCTATTGATGCTACTTGCGGCAATGGAAACGATACACTGACGCTGGCACAAGCGACAGGTATGGGCGGGAGAATTCTGGCCATAGACTTGCAGGAAGAAGCCATTCATGCAAGTCGGGAGCTTTTATCCGCAAACCAGATTGAGAATACAGAATTTATTTGCGGCAGTTTTGTGAATTTGGAAACGTACTGGCGTGCATGGAAGGAAAGAAATGAACAGAATGTGGCGGCTACGTTGGCACCTAAAGCGATAGTTTTTAACTTGGGCTATTTGCCTGGCGGCGATAAGAAAATGACCACCAAAACGGAAGATACATTGCTTGCGGTGCAGCAGGCGCTTTCCATCATTGCGCCAGGCGGAATCGTGACGCTGGTCCTGTACCCGGGACATGAAGAAGGGGCGAGAGAAAAAGACGCATTATTGAAATTTGCAGAGCAGTTATCTACGTCTCGTTTTCATACGGCACATGTAGACTTTCCCAACCAGAAGAAAAATCCGCCGGAAATTTTGTGGATTACAAAAAAGTAATGGTAGAAAATAGACAAGAAACAATGGCTGAACAGGAAACTTTGAGTGGAACTGAAAAGGTGCCGAGCGTATTAGCGCTCGGCACCTTTGATTAATGTATCAAACAGTTTGACGCCCTCAATGAGGACGGTGTCATCAAAATCATAGTTGTCGCTGTGGAGCGGAATGCCGCTGCCAGTTCCAAGGAAGAAGAAAATGCCTGGCATTTGCTGTTCAAAGAAAGAAAAGTCTTCTGCAATCATGACAGGTCTACGAAGTTCCACGTAGTTTAAATTCAGCAAAAGAGGTTTAGCCCGCTGGTACAAATCTTCTGTGTTGATTACAGCAGGGTGGCTTTTGCTGACATCCAGCTTGAATTTGATACCATAATGATGCTCCAACTCTTCGCCGAGATTTTTCATGGCATTAACCAATGTGTTCCACGTTTCCTCGGTGAAGGTTCGCATAGTACCGTCTAGTCGGCTGTAAGGGGAAATTGCATTACGAACAGTGCCGCTTTCCATTTTTCCAAACTTCAGAACGCAGCGTTCCTTTACGAAGAGAGACTTGAACATATAGATGTCGCTGATAAATTTGCAGGCGGCCTCCAGGGCATCTCGACCTTTTTCAGGTTCGCCGCAGTGGGCGCTGACGCCTTCAATTTCCACCTCTACGGAAGTGGACTTTGCCATCATAGGACCAGGGCGGGAAGCGATTTCGCCTTTGGAAAGCATAGGCCAAAGATGCAGACCGAAAATAGCTTTTATATTGTAATGGTCAAACAGATGAGTGCCGCAAATGCGAAGTGCGCCATCGATAGTTTCTTCAGCAGGCTGGAAGAGCAGCAGCGCATTGCAGGTCATTTTCCGACCTTCTTTGATGTAGCTGTCTAAAAGTTTTGCAAAACCCAGCATGATTGCCATGTGTCCATCATGACCGCACGCATGCATACAGCCCTCGTGAAGAGAAGTGTAAGGGGCACCGGTCTCTTCCTGAATCGGAAGCGCGTCCATGTCTGCGCGGAATGCAATGGTCTGTTCCTGTCCGAAATCAAAGTATGCAACAAGACCGGTCTTCACAATCTCATCTACTTGACAGGAAAGGGCAGACAAAATATTCTTTACATAAGCACTGGTTTTATAAACGTAGAACCCCAGCTCCGGAATCTGGTGAAGGTCTCTTCTGTATGTAATAATCTCTTGGGATAATTGGTCGAAATCTGTCATTGGTATACCTCCGTCCTATTTATAATAATGTAGAAGTGGGATATAGTCAAATGTTCTTTTACTAAATGGGAGAATTATGGTAAAATAGATTTATGAAAAAAAAGAAGAAAGTTGGAAAAAAATTAAAGAAAAATATGCCGACCCTTTCAAAGACCGCAAAACTTATCATAGCGGCAGCAGCGGTTTTTATGTTTGTGTGTACATTTTCCATATTTTATGTGGTTCTTGGAAGTTACGACGGACTTGGACTGCCAAGATCTATGCCGGAGCATGATTATCAACTGAGCGGTATCTCAAAAGAAAAGGGAAGACTTTCCTATGAAGACGACAACTTCAAAACGGTGGCGGGTATAGATGTTTCCTATTATCAGAAAAAAATCGATTGGAAAAAGGTTAAGGCGGATGGTATTGATTTTGCCATGATTAGATTGGGATACAGAGGCTATGAAGGCGGAGATTTGACGCTGGACAGCCGCTTTAAAGAAAATCTTTCCGGTGCGAAAAAGGCGGATATCCACGTGGGCGTATATTTCTTTTCGCAGGCGGTGACCGTAGAGGAAGCGGTAGAGGAAGCCAAGTATGTGATTCGCCACATCAGAGGAAGAGGCGTGACCTATCCGGTGGTCTTTGATATGGAGCCAATTTCCGGCGCCCATAGAATCGACGATTTAAGCGTGCTGGATAAAACTGAAATTGCCGACGCATTTTGCCGGATTATTGAGAGAAACGGCTATACGCCGATGATTTATGGGAATCCAACATGGCTTTTGGAAAATCTGGATTTGCGCTATCTGACCCGTTATGACATTTGGCTGGCTCACTACACCGATGAGACGGATTATGCCGGCAAATTCAAATTTTGGCAGTATACAGACAGCGGCAAAGTGAAAGGCATTAAAGGAAAAGTAGATTTGAACCTGATGTTTAAGGAAAAATAAATAGAGAAAATAGAAGAAAGGAACTGACTTTATGGCAGATTATGAACATGTGGTGCAGACTTTTGCACCAGTATACGATAAAGACTCCACGGTGCTGATTTTAGGCACGCTGCCCTCTGTAAAATCCAGAGAATCCTGCTTCTACTACGGACACCCACAGAACCGTTTTTGGAAAGTTCTTGCAGAAATTTTTGAGGAACCGGTTCCTCAGACAATTGATGAAAAGAAGGGACTGCTTCTTAGAAACAGAGTGGCGATTTGGGATGTGGTAGAGAGCTGCGATATCATCGGATCTTCTGACAGTTCTATCAAAAATGTGACAGCTGCTGATGTGGCAAGTCTATTACAAGAAACAGGAATAACGAAAGTTTATGCAAACGGTGGACTGGCAAAGAAGCTTTATGACAGGTTTCTCGCAGAAAAAACAGGTGTTGCAGCTGTGCAGCTTCCATCAACCAGTCCAGCCAATGCAAGATTTTCACTGACAGATTTAGTAAATGAATGGAAGCAGATTCAGTTTTAAAACCGATTCTGTTTTAAAAGTATTGAAAAATATAGTTTGTGGGTATACAATAAAGAGTAAAAATATACGAATAGGAAGGTAAAGATGTGAAATTAGCAGAATTATTTAATCAGGAAAAGACAATCTTCTCTTTTGAGGTTTTCCCTCCAAAGAGAAATAATCCAATAGAAACCATTTATCAGACCTTAGATGAACTGCAGGAAATTAAACCGGACTTCATCAGTGTTACATACGGTGCAAGCGGAAGCCTTGCGGATAATTCTACCTGCGAAATTGCCTCAGCAATTAAGCAGAAGTACGGTATTGAGTCGGCAGCACATCTGACCTGCGTAAACTCTACCAAAGAAGAGGTATCTGAAGTTCTCCGCAGATTGGCAGACAACGGCGTAGAAAACATTTTGGCGCTTCGCGGTGATTTAGTGCCGGATGTGCCGCCTAAAAAGGAATTTAAGCATGCCAGCGAATTAATTACCTTTATTAAGGAAACCAAGGATTATGATTTTGGCATTTCCGGCGCATGCTATCCGGAGGGACATTTGGACAGCAGAAATCAGGTAGAGGATATTCTTAATTTAAAGAAGAAAGTTGATGCTGGTGCGCAGCATTTGATTTCTCAACTGTTCTTTGACAATGAGGTGTTTTACGATTTTGTGGACAAGGCAAGAATCGCTGGGATTAATGTACCGATTGAAGCGGGAATTATGCCGGTCACCAATAAAAAGCAGATTGAAAGAATGGTATCTTTATGCGGTGCCAGCTTGCCGAGAAAATTCACTAAGATGATGTCCAGATATGAAAATAAGCCTGAGGCTATGAGAGATGCGGGCATTGCTTATGCTGTAAATCAGATTGTAGATTTGGTGTCTCAGGGTGTGGACGGCGTACATCTTTACACCATGAACAATCCGTACGTTGCAAAGCGAATTAGCGAAAGCGTAAAATCTTTGTTTTAACGAGAGAAGAGAGGCAAATCATTGAATAAATTACTACAGTTATTTGAAGGAAAAGAATTTATATTTTTAGATGGGGGAACCGGAACACTTCTGCAGCAGCAGGGGATTGAAATTGGCAAGGTGCCGGAGGTTTTGAATTTCACGCATCCTGAGCTGATTCAAAAGATTCAGCGTTCCTATATTGAGGCGGGATCTGACGTGATCTGTACCTGTACCTTTGGCATCAGCGAGCATAAAATTGCTGGCTGTGGCTATTCTGTGGAGGAACTGATGGCGGAGGCTGTCAAGAATGCGAAAGCAGCGGCAGCAGGAACTGGCGCAAAGGTTGCGCTGGATATCGGACCAATCGGCAGAATGCTGGAGCCTAACGGAAACCTGTCCTTTGAGGAAGCATACGATATGTTCAAGCGGCAGATTCTGGCAGGCGTCGGCACGGATTTAATTATCATAGAAACAATGACCGACCTTTACGAGGCAAAGGCCGCACTTCTTGCAGCGAAAGAAAACACGGACCTTCCTGTCATCTGTACTATGACTTTTGAAGCCAATCAGAGAACTTTTACGGGAACGGAAGTGCGGGCGATGGCAATGACTTTGGAGGGGCTTGGCGCGGATGCAATCGGTATGAACTGCTCCCTTGGACCGGATGAGTTTAGGCCGCTGATTGAGGAGCTTTCTAAGTGGACGACTCTTCCGATTGTTTCAAAGGCAAATGCGGGACTTCCTGATCCTGCAACTGGTGCCTATCACGTGTCAGCAGAGGAATTTGCTATATCTACTGCGGCGCTGATTCCGTACGGCGTAAAGCTGGTCGGCGGATGTTGCGGCACGACGCCGGAGTTTATCAAAGCTTTGAACACTGCTTTGGCGGATAGGAAATACTGCCTGCAGGATCCGGATATTCCACCGGCAGTCTGTACCCCGGAAAAGACTGTCATCATCAATCAGCCGAGAGTCATCGGAGAGAGAATCAATCCGACCGGCAAAAAGAAGCTGAAAGAAGCACTGAAAGCAGGGGATATGGACTATGTGCTGTCGCAGGCAGCTGACCAGATTCGTGATGGCGCAGAAATTCTTGATGTCAATGCTGGCGTACCTGGAATAGACGAGAAAAAGGTTATTGTAAACATTGTGAAAGCTCTGCAGGGTATCACTGATGCACCGCTGCAGATTGACTCAGGAAATCCTGCAGTCATTGAAGCGGCTTTAAGAGTCTATAGTGGCAAGGCGATTGTAAATTCTGTCAACGGCGAAGAAAAGTCCATGGCACAGATTCTTCCTCTTGTAAAGAAATATGGCGCTGCTGTAGTGGGATTGACTTTAGACGAGGATGGAATTCCAAAGACTTGTGAAAAGCGTATTGAAATTGCGCAGAGAATTTTGGACAGGGCTTTGGCGCTGGGTATTCCGAAAAGAGATATTTATATAGACTGTCTGACCCTGACCGTTTCTGCAGAGCAGGAAAACGCTGCAAATACGCTTACTGCAATCAGATATATCAAAGAAACCATGGGATTGAAAACTGTTCTGGGCGTTTCTAATATTTCCTTTGGACTGCCGAATCGTGCCCTGATTAACCATAACTTCCTGCAGATGGCGCTGACCGCTGGTCTTGACCTTCCAATTATGAATCCGGGTGCTCCGGATATGATGAGGGCTGTGGCGGTCCATAAGCTGATTATGAACGTGGACAAAGGCGCAAAGGACTATATCGCTAAGTATAGTGAAGAAATTGGAACGGCGGCACCAACTGCTGCACCTGCAGCAAAACAGTCCAAAGCCGCTGAAGAAGTCAGCGGAATCGAATATGCGATTAATAATGGTCTTGCAGCGAATTGTAAGCAGCTCATTTTGGAAGAACTGAGGACAAGAGAACCTATAGATATTATCAATAATACTTTGATTCCAATTTTGGACAGGGCAGGAAAGGATTTTGAAACAGGCAGAATCTTTATTCCGCAGCTCATGCTGTGCGCTTCGACTGCGCAGAGCGCTTTTGAGGTAATCAAAGAGCGAATTGTAAGCAGCGGAACACAGCAGATGTCCAAGGGAGCTATTGTTATTGCGACGGTGCAGGGCGATATTCATGATATCGGAAAAAATATTGTCAAGGTAATTTTGGAAAATTATGGTTATGATATTATCGATCTTGGTAAGGATGTAGATCCCAAGCTGATTGCAAAGACCGTAGCAGACAAAGGAATTAAGCTAGTTGGGCTGTCAGCACTGATGACCACGACACTTCCTTCCATGAAAGAAAGTATTCGCCTGATAAAGGAGACTACACCGGACTGTAAGATTATGGTTGGAGGCGCTGTTTTAACAAAAGATTACGCTTTGGAAATTGGCGCAGACTACTATGTAAAAGACGCAACTGATTCTGCCAATGTGGCGAAAGGCGTTTTTTAAATATAAAGGACATACATGTCGGATTAGGAGGAACAAATGAAAAGATTATTGCAGGGCTGGAATAAAATCAGCCTGGTACAGCAGATTATCATTGGGCTAGTAATCGGAATCATCCTGTCTCTCTCGCTTCCAAATCAGGTTTCCGGGATTGCCGTCTTAGGAGATTTGTTCGTTGGAGCACTAAAAGCCGTAGCGCCGATATTGGTATTCTTTCTGGTAATGGCAGCAATTTCTCAGCATAAGACAGGACAGAAGACGAATATGAAATCCATTATTGGACTGTATCTTGTGGGCACTTTTTTAGCTGGTACTGTGGCTGCTGTTGCAAGCTTTATTTTTAAAGTACAACTGGTACTGACTGACACTACCAGCGATGTAGCGCCTCCAGGCGGTATTTCAGAAGTGCTGAAGAATTTAGTTTTTAACATTGTCGCAAATCCGGTGGATGCATTGCTCAATGCCAACTATATTGGTATTTTAACTTGGTCTTTGCTCCTTGGCATTGCGCTGCGCGGGGCGAGCGGTTCAACTAAGGAAATGATTTCTAATGTGGCAGATGCTATCTCTCAGCTTGTCAGATGGATCATCAAGTTTGCGCCTCTAGGCGTGATGGGCTTAGTATTTAACGCGATTGCTACCAGTGGAATTAAGACGCTGCTCAGCTACGGTCAGTTGATTCTGTTGCTGGTTGGAACCATGTTTTTTGTGGCTCTGGTTGTCAACCCAATCATTGTGTACGTAATGACGGGAAAAAATCCGTATCCGCTGGTACTGAAGTGTCTGAAAGACAGCGGTATTACCGCTTTTTTCACAAGAAGTTCTGCTGCCAATATTCCGGTAAACATGAAGCTTTGCGAGGAGCTTAAGCTGGATAAAGACACTTATTCTATTTCTATTCCGCTGGGTGCAACTATTAATATGGGTGGTGCGGCGATTACTATCTCTATTCTGACCTTAGCTGCAACCCATACCTTGGGTGTAGAAGTGGATTTTGTTACAGCTTTGATTCTGTGCATTTTGTCTGCTGTCAGTGCGTGTGGTGCCTCCGGCGTTGCAGGCGGCTCGCTGCTTTTGATTCCACTGGCATGTTCGCTTTTTGGTATTCCAAATGAGTTGGCTATGCAGGTGGTAGGTGTTGGTTTCATCGTAGGTGTCATTCAGGATTCTTGCGAAACAGCTCTGAATTCGTCTACAGATGTGTTGTTTACTGCAGCCGCGGATATTGCAAGCAAAAGAAAAAAATAAGATAATCCCTCACATATATATAAAAGGCATGCTCGGCAGTGTATTCACTTTCGGCATGCCTTTTATATATGTTGTTTCTAATGTTACGATTCGCTCTCTTCTGTGTGTGGCTGATTCAGAAGGAAGGTGAGAATGGTACCTGTATATCGTTCCAGTTTGTCTTCGTTGAAAGATATATTAATGATATTGCAATTTTTGTTCTTTTCGTATACGTAAGAGGTGTTCGTAGAAGGAACACAGTCCTTAAATTCCATCTGTGCGTTAGCGTAATCCCGGAATGCCTTAATAATTGCTCGGGCAAAATCAGAATCAGCGTCTGACTGCCAGCCGTCTTGTGAAGAGACTTTCTTGTAGTTGGCATTGGCAAGCCCGCAGATAATCTGATACTGATTATCTATCTCAGATAGAACGGATTCAGACAGGCTGTTAGCTGTTGCTGAAATGGTGTACACGCCGTCTTTTTCTTTCATGGAGCCGATACTGGAGATAGAGATGAGATTATCATCTTCGTCTTTATAGTATACGCCGTCAATGAGGGTATACAAAAGACTGATGGTATCGTTAAGACTTTCTTCCGTCATGACGCGCTTTGGAAGGTCGACTTCTTCGTAAGTGTAAGTCGCTTCTGGGTAATCTTCCAGATAATCATCGTTAAAGTTTTCAATGGCAGTTTCCATTCTAGCTTCAAACTTGTCGGTATCATCCTCGTCAATGACGATAGTGGCAGAGACAGATTTTGGATAAGTGTTTGCGTTGCTGCCTCCGCTGACCTTGGAAAGTTCATAAATCAGGGCGTTGGTTTTAAAATATGCCAGAAGATTTCCAAGTTCCTTGATTGCATTTGGATAGGAGGAAATGCGGGAGCTTGGTATACCGCCCGGAAGACCGCCGATTTTAATGCGATAGGCTTTGTCATTGGAAGGCTCTGTATAGGAAACCTTAGTAGTAAAGCGGTAGGTGGATCTGCCACCGGTGTTAGTGGACCACATGTTTCTGTCACTGTAGTTGAGACAGAATACGCTAGTATTATCGGTAAAGTAATTTTTGCTTAAGGCCTTGATTCCGTCGTAGCTGTGACCGGAATCGTTAGTAAAAATAATACGAAGTTTTCCTGTATTTTCGTTATTTTTTGCAAGATATAATGCACATGCCATAGGGATGATGCAGTCCTCAAACTGCTTTGCATCATAGGAGCAGAGGATAACAGTAGGGTTTGCTTCTTTATATTCTTTACTTGATTTCACACTCATGATAACGTTCTGACTACTGTCTGTAGTGCAATTAATACCTTTTTGCTTTGCCCAGCTTAAAAGATAGTCGCGAATCGCTTCATCTGAAGTCAGCGTTGCTGCAGAGTCTTCTAAATCGGTCCGGTAAGCGACAATCTTTTCTTGAATTTTGACTGATAAATCTTCTTCTTCCTCAGCACAGCCACTGAGTGAAAAAAGAGATGTTCCAATCAAAGAGAGCAGCAGTATGAATGGTACCAGCTTCTTCATTAGTAAATCTCCTTTGTGTCATTGTATTTATTTATTTTTGTTTTTTTTTGAAATAATCATTTATTTTACATAAAAAATCATATATAATGATACCATAAATAAGGACAAATTAGTAGTTTTTTTGAAAAACTTCACACAATCTTAAGAATTAACGGGAGATAAAAGATGGAATCAAAGAGTTTAATCATTAGGGAAACGGTATTTGATGACTGCCAGTATTTTGCGGAGTGGGAGACGCTTCCGGAAGTGACGGAGTTTTTTACCATAGATGAAGGCAGGTCTTATGAAGAGATCGTTACGGAGTATGTCAAATATAATCTGGATCCCACGAAGATGCAGTTTACTATTACAGAAAAACCAGAGGATAAACCTATCGGAAAAATTTATCTTTCCAGAATTGACACGCATGATGACTCGCTGGATGTCACCAGAATTTATATTGCAGATCCGTCTAAACGCGGAAAGGGATATGGGGAAGAAGCACTTCGCCTGATTTTGGAGTATGCTTTTATCAACCTGCATATGGAAAGGGTCACTATTGACCACTTTGAAGCAAATAAGATTGCCGCTTCTTTGTACGAGAAAGTAGGATTTAAAAACGAGGGTCTCATGAGGAATGCCGGTAAGAAAAATGGAAAATATATCAATCTTCAGTTAAAGTCCATGCTGAGAGCAGAGTACTACGAGAAACTTCATAAATAAGTAGCAGGTTGAACTGATTGAAATGAGCACATCGAGAATGATGTGCTTTTTAACTGCTTTGTATTTTTTTTAATTATTGCTGTTTAGAGGTTGACCTTCCGTGGTAACAATAGTATAATCACTTTGGGAAAAATTGAAAAAAGTACTAGATATTGTGGATGTTAAGGAGAAATTGCGAAATGGAAAGCATCATGAAAATTGTCAAGAGAGACGGCAGAACAGTCAATTTTGATGTAGAGAAAATAACAGAAGCTATTTTTAAAGCGGCTCAGGTACTGGGTGGTAAGGACAGAGATATGGCAGCATATCTTGCCAGACAGGTGGAACTTTATCTTCTGGAAATCTGTCACAATGCAACGCCTACTGTAGAGCAGATTCAGGACGCTGTCGAAAAGGTTTTGATTGAAGCAGGGCATGCTAGAACAGCAAAGGAATATATTCTTTATAGAGCAGAACGTACCAGGGTTCGTGATATGAACACCAAACTGATGCGCGTTTATGAAGATTTGACTTTTAAAGAAGCAAAGGATAATGACGTAAAGCGTGAGAATGCTAATATCGACGGAAATACCGCGATGGGAACTATGCTCAAATACGGTTCCGAAGGTTCCAAGGAATTCTACAAGATGTACGTCATTGATCCGAAATACGTAAAGGCACACGAAAATGGTGATATTCATATTCACGATATGGATTTTTATACGCTTACTATGACATGCTGTCAGATTGACCTTGTAGAGCTGTTAAAGGACGGTTTTTCCACAGGTCACGGTCATCTGAGAGAGCCAAACAGCATTGAAAGCTATGCGGCTTTGGCATGTATCGCGATTCAGTCGGATCAGAATGACCAGCACGGCGGTCAGTCTGTGCCAAACTTTGACTATGGCATGGCACCAGGCGTTCGTAAATCTTTCATAAAGCTTTACTACAGAAATTTAGGAAAGCTCCTTGAGGGAATTTGTGATATAGAGGACGGGGCAGCCAAGACAAAGGCTATTACTGCAACTATCAAAGAAAAGTACGGCGTTGCCCCTTGCATGGCATGGGACAACAATTATCTGGAACTTGAGGCAGAATCTTTGAAAGAATATGCTTCTTCTGAGGAGATTGTAAAGCTGCAGAAGATGGCGAAGAAATTTACAGACAAAGAAATCAGAAGAAAAACCTATCAGGCGATGGAAGCATTGATTCATAACCTGAACACTATGCATTCCAGAGCAGGGGCACAGGTGCCGTTCAGTTCTTTGAACTACGGGACCGATACTTCTCCGGAGGGACGTCTTGTCATGGAGTGCATCATGAAGGCGACAGAAGCTGGTCTTGGCAACGGTGAAACTCCGATTTTCCCGATTCAGATTTTCAAGGTAAAAGAGGGCGTTAGCTATAATCCAGAAGATCCGAACTACGACCTGTTTAAATTGGCGTGCAGGGTATCTGCAAAGAGACTGTTTCCAAATTTTTCTTTCTTGGATGCTCCGTTTAACCTACAGTACTACAAAGAAGGACGGCCAGAGACTGAATGTGCATATATGGGTTGCAGAACTCGGGTTATCGGAAATGTGCATGACCCGTCCAGGGAAATCGTATACGGAAGAGGCAATCTTTCTTTCACCTCTATCAACTTGCCGAGACTTGCTATTAAGGCAAAGGGCGATATAGATATTTTCTTTGACGGTCTTGATCATATGATTGACACTGCCATCGGCCAGCTTAATGAAAGATACAAGATTCAGTGCCTGAAGAAAGTCAAGAACTTCCCATTCCTCATGGGACAGGGCGTTTGGATTGACTCCAAAGGCTTAAAGCCGGACGATACAGTGGAAGAAGTACTGAAACACGGCACTTTAACCATAGGCTTTATTGGTCTTGCAGAAGCGTTAAAAGCATTGCTCGGCGTACATCACGGAGAATCTGAGGAAGCTGAGAGGCTGGGGCTTGAAATTGTGGCATATATGAGAAAGCGTATGGATGAAGAAGCAAGAAAGACTGGTCTCAACTGGTCTCTGATTGCAACTCCTGCGGAGGGACTTTCCGGCAGATTTGTTAGAATTGATAAAGAAAAATACGGTGTGATTCCGGGTGTAACTGATAGAGATTATTATACCAATAGTTTCCATGTACCGGTTTACTATGATATTAATGCTTTCGATAAAATCAAAAAGGAAGCACCGTTCCATGCCCTGACCAACGGCGGTCATATTTCTTACATTGAACTGGATGGAGATCCGCTGAAAAATGTGGATGCCTTTGAAAAGGTTGTAAGATGTATGAAAGAAAGTGGTGTAGGCTATGGTTCTATCAACCATCCAGTAGATAGAGATCCTGTATGCGGCTATACGGGCATTATTGATAATGAATGCCCGGCATGCGGACGCAGAGAAGGGGATGGCAATCCTGATTTTGAAAGAATCAGAAGAATCACTGGATATCTGGTAGGAACCATGGATCACTGGAATGATGCAAAAACCTCCGAGGAAAAGGATCGTGTAAAACATGGAATCGGAGAAGGGTTTGAAAGAATCTAATAAGCTATGGAACATAACAATGAACAAACTCTGCGCATTGCAGGGGTCGTAAAAGAATCAATTGTTGACGGACCGGGTATCCGGTTCGTCGTTTTCAGTCAGGGCTGTCCACATCACTGTCCAGGCTGTCACAATGCAGTTACCCATGACTTTGAGGGCGGCTACGACTGCAGCATAGAGCGAATCTTAGCAGAAATCGATGCCAATCCTCTTTTGGACGGCGTGACTTTCAGTGGAGGAGAGCCTGTTTGTCAGCCGGAAGGATTTCTCATACTTGCCAGGGAAATTAAAAAGAGAAACCTTTCCATTATCATGTATTCCGGCTATACTTTTGAGGAGCTCCTTGAAATGGCAAAGGCACACTTGCCGCTTTCAGAACTCCTTGCTGCAGTGGACATCCTTATTGATGGAAAGTATGAGGAAAGCCTGCGAGACTTGACACTACTGTTTCGAGGCAGCAGAAATCAGCGGGTTATTGATCTTACAGCTTCATTATTTGCAGGCAGGGCAGTAATCTTGGAAAATTTCTAAGGTATTTGTGAAAAAATACTTGTAATTACTATAGAAACTGTGATATAATATCGCTTGTTCGATGTGAACAGATTTAAAATGAAGAAATGCAAGACATGCTTAACATATTATAAGGAGGTGCGGTAGATGTCAAGAAAATGCGAAATTTGCGGAAAAGGTCAGGTTTCTGGAAACGCTGTTTCCCATTCCAACAGACACACTAGAAGAAAGTGGAATGCAAACATTCAGACTGTAAGAATCAATGACAATGGTACAGTAAGAAGAGCCAATGTATGTACAAGATGCATCAGATCAAACAAGATTAACCGTGCCATCTAATGAGGCGATGAGAAACCCACTGAATTCAGTGGGTTTTTTGTTTATGACCTAACCCAATTTGCAATGCAAATTGATGGTAGGTCAACTGAAGAATTGCATTCCGGCTAAAGCCGGGCAATTCCTGTATGACACCTTCTAACGATTCACAGTGTGAATCGGGATAGGTGTTCAAACGCGAGGCTTCTCTGTAAAGACGAGCCGAAGGCGAAGGCTGAGCAGCAAGAAGCTACGGCGATACCTAACCCAATTTGCAACTTGTATCATTTTCTTAGAAGACTGATGCCGCAGATGACAAGTACCGCACCGAGGAGCAGAATCCAGGCTTTTGGCGGAAGAAAAAAGGCGAAGACCGTGATTACGCCAAATACAAGCAGAATAAATCCAATATCCCTGGCTTCTTTATAATGGCAGAAAGCCTTTCTTTTTTTATTGCAGTTATGATAATTTCCCATAAAATTCACCTGACTTTATTTTATGCGAAAGAGGGGAAACTGGTGACTGCTTTTTATGGATTTGTGGAGAAAGACAGCAGGAAACGTCAGTAAAAGTTGCATGACGATGGACCTTGTGTTATGCTTTAGCAAGGAGAAGTCGATATATCGGAAGTTGTGGAGAGGCGATTACAACATGGAAATCATAGCATATGAAATGAAATATGTAAAAGATGATATTGCAAAAAATAGTATCGAGTGTGTCCCGTATGACGAGAAGTATTTTCAACAATACATGAAGATATACAATGCTTGCTTTTATGAAATGCGAAAAGCACTTGATATTAAGCCATATAATTTCTTGAGTGACTATAAACAGATTAGTGAAAAAGATAAGGATATTTTTTTACTTGCAAGCGGAGATGAAATTATTGGTTCTGTCGCATGTTGTGGAAGCGAAATAGATGATTTGATAGTCAATAAGAAATTTCAAAATAGAGGATATGGAAAACAACTTTTATTGTGGGGGATGAACTATATTCGCCAAAGCAGCAATGAGCCTATTTCTCTACATGTTGCTAAATGGAATGAAAAAGCTTTAATGCTGTACGAAGAAGTTGGATTTGATATTATCAATATTGAGAGAGTACGGTAAATTCCAGCTTTTCAGGAAGGTACAGTTTGCAAACCATACCGGCGACAGAAAATACTTGCGGTAGTTTCTTTTGGAGGGTAAACTATACATAACATGCGAATTTGCAGGAAAGGAAAGTAACATGGGCATTATTAGAAATATTTTAGCTGCAAGAAAGCTGATCAAAGAAGCTGAAGCTGAAGCAAAGAAATACAAAGAAATGAAAGAGGAAGAGTTTTATGCTTTAGGCGATGATGAGTTCTATGAAGGTGTTACATTCCTATTCTATCGAGAGATTGGAAGATTGTGCAGAGCTGTTGCAACGTCAGCCTTTTGACGAATTTGATGACGCATACTATGCATTATATGAAAAAGAGCCATTATGTAACAAAATGGCAGAGTATATGAAAAAACAGGAAATAGGTAGAGAAATTTAAAGAGGTGCTCCATTGACTATATTAAAAGAAACAGAATTAGGTGATATTTCTATTTCTGATATCATGTTTGCTCAGGTGATATCGGAATGTTTTAAAAGTGAAATTTGTTCGGGTCGTGTTTTTCCTGCAACCAAAAAAGGACGACAGATTGGTAATGACCAGAAATACAGTATTAGCGAATTTGCGGGTCATATCGAGACTGGGAAAAGTTTTGACGGAGAAAGTGTGGATTTGGCGTTTTCTGTTATTGTTAAATTTGGAACCAGCATTCGCAGTCTGACCGATGCGCTGGGTGATGATATTGCAAATCAGCTTGAGAAGAAACTGGGGCAGAAGCCGAGACAGATTGTCATTCGTATTACTGGCGTAAAATCCAGACAAATTGCAAGAAGAAATTTAGAGGTAATTAAACGATATGCAGCTCACTGATAAAATAGATACTTTAAAAGGCATCGGTCCCAAAAAAGCGCAGAGCTTTGTCAAGGCAGGCATTCAAAACTTAGAAGATTTGCTATGCTTTTTTCCAAGAAAATACGAGGATAGAAGAGAAGTGATTCCGATGGAATCTTTGCAGACAGGCAAAGATGCGCTGGTCTGCGGCAAAATTCTTTCAAGACGCTATTCAGGAAATCCATACAAAAAAAATACGCCGTTGACCTTGCTGGTTGCCGATGAAACTGGCACTGTTGAAGTAGTCTTTTTTAATGGCAGATATATTGCGAATCTTTTCAATATCAATCAGGAATATACCTTTTACGGCAGGGTGACTGCTAATTATGACAGAATGCAGATGGTACACCCGGAATTCCACAAGAAAGGAGATCCTTCAGATGTTCGAGGGATTATTCCGGTCTATCCAATCATTTCCGGCATTTCTCAGAACGAAATCCGAAAACTGCAGAAGCAGATTTCGGCGCTTTACGAGAATATGACAGAATGGCTGCCAGAAGAAATTATTCAGGAAAACAGACTGGCAAGCGAAGCCTTTGCTCTGGAAAATATTCACTTTCCAAAGGATGCAAAACGTATGCTGCAAGGGAAGTTCAGACTGATTTTTGATGAACTTTTGACGCTGGAAACAGGTCTTTTCTATATTAAAAATGAAACTCGAAAGGACACCGGCGGTATCGTTATCGACGGCGGGAAGGCTGAGCCGTTTATCGAAAACCTGCCTTTTACGCTTACGGAGGGGCAGAAATCCGTTTGGGAAGATATGAAGAAAGATTTAGTTTCCGAGAAAGTAATGAACCGGCTGATACAGGGCGATGTAGGAAGCGGAAAAACCGTGGTGGCGGAGATGGCAATGTTTGCAGCAGCAAAATGCGGATTCCAAAGCGTTATGATGGCGCCGACGGAACTCCTTGCTAAGCAGCATTTACAGTCTCTGACGAAGGATTTTGCGCCTTACGGTATAGAAACAGGTCTTTTATGCAGTTCTATGAAAGCGGCAGAAAAGCGGTTGACGCTGGAAAAACTTTGCAGAGGAGAGATTCAGGTACTGGTTGGTACCCATGCGGTGATTCAGCCTGACGTAAAATTTAAAAATTTGGGCATGGTAATAACAGATGAGCAGCATAGATTTGGTGTTAATCAGAGAAGTTTACTGTCAAAAAAAGGGGAAAATCCTAATATTCTTGTCATGACAGCGACGCCGATTCCCAGAACGCTTGCGGTGATTCTTTATGGAGATTTGGACATTTCTCAGATTAGAACTATGCCGAAAGGACGAAAAGCCATCAAGACCACTCTGTTTCATGGCGATGAACGAGGCAGAGTCTACGGCTTTGTGAAAAAGCAGCTGGCAGCCGGCAAACAGGCTTATGTGGTGGCGCCTCTAATTGAAGAATCAGAGAAGGTGGACGCAAAATCTGCCGAGGAACTTCACACGGAACTTTCTGCCAAATTGAAGGGCTTTCAGGTGGCGCTTGTGCATGGCGCTATGAAACAGGAAGAAAAAGATTTCATTATGCAGGAATTTGCAAAGGGATATATTGATGTGCTGGTTTCTACAGTTGTTATCGAAGTCGGTATCAATGTGCCCAATGCTACGGTTATGGTCATCGAAAATGCAGAGCGTTTTGGACTTGCTCAGCTGCACCAGCTAAGGGGCAGAGTCGGCAGAGGTGACGATCAGTCTTATTGCTTCCTTATAAGCGGCTCTGACAGCGAAGTAGCAAAAGAGAGAAATCAGATTATGTGCAGCACGACTGACGGTTTTGAAATTGCAGAAGCGGATTTGCGGCTTAGAGGTCCGGGCGAGCTCTTTGGAACCAGACAACACGGACTTCCGGAAATGCACTTAAGCGACCTTGTGCGTCATGCAGATGTTTTGGAAAAAGCGAAAGACGCTGCGAAGAAAATCATTGACAGCGATCCGAATCTTGAGGCGGGCGAACTGCAAAAGCTGAAACAGCGCATACAGAAAATGTTCGGCGAGGACATAAAACTGGAACTGTAATTTATCCAAAAATTACAAGACATATAAATCTCCTGACGGGTTAAATTAATAACGTAAACAGGAGGTGAAAGATATGAATTTACAGCAGAAAACAAACAGTGCCAACGTAAAACCGGCATTAAACAACCTGAAAACTGAGGTTGCAAACGAACTGGGTCTGTCCAACTACGAACAGGCTGACAAGGGTAACATGACTGCAAGACAGAATGGTTATGTAGGTGGCTATATGACTAAGAAGCTTGTAGAAATGGCTGAACAGCAGTTAGCTGGAAAATAACGATTACGTTGTAACTCACACTGGAGAAGGGGCTATCTCAATTATTTTGAGATGGTCCTTTTTCGTTGCTTTTTCTTCTAATTGATAGAAACGTTTGCCCTGAGCGCGAAGTTGTGATATAATTTCATAGTTAACATGAAAAGTACCATTATGACTGATTGTAAAATCAGAAAGGATTACATATGAGAATTATCACCGGTGAATACAGGGGACGCAGACTTGAGTCGCCAATCGGCTACGATGTAAGGCCTACAACCGATAAAGTAAAAGAAGCGATTTTTAATCTTTTGATGAATGATATTTGGGACGCTGTGGTCGTGGATCTTTTTGCAGGAACAGGCAATCTGGGGCTTGAGGCGCTGTCTAGAGGTGCAAAGCGCTGCTATTTTTGCGACAATTCCAGAGAAAGCCTAAATTTGATAAAAGTAAATATTGCAAAGTGCACTGCCCAAGATAAATCCGTGGTTCTTGCTGGAGACTACAGCAAAGCCCTCGGCAGAATAAAAGAAAAGGTGCAGGTATTTTTAATCGATCCGCCTTACAAAGATGGTCTTTATGAAAAATGCCTGAATCAGATAGATGAACTTGATTTATTGGACGAAGAAGGTATAATAATAACAGAACACGGTGTTCATGACCCTGTGCCGCAGCAGGCAGGCAATCTAATAAAAGTAAAAGAAAAGAAATATGGCAAGATTATGGTAAGTATTTACAGACATGCCGCTTTTGTAGAAGCTGTGCAAGCCAATGACGGGGAGGAACAGGCATAATGACAAAGAAAGCTTTGTATACGGGTTCCTTTGACCCGATGACAAACGGACATCTGGATATCATTACAAGAGCATCCAAGATGTTTGATGAGCTGGTAGTGGGAGTGATTGTAAATCCTAATAAGAATCCGCTTTTTACAAGAGAAGAGCGAGTTGCTATGATTAAAGAGGTGACCGCACAACTTGATAATGTCCGGGTGGATTCATTTGAAGGGCTTCTGGCAGATTATGTCAATAAAAATCAGTTTGATGCAGTGGTTAGAGGTCTTAGAGCAACATCAGACTTCGAGTATGAGATTCAGATGGCGCAAATGAATGCCTGTCTTTTCGACAAAGGAATTGAATCGATATTTCTGATGACAAGTCCGAGGTATTCTTTTATCAGCTCCAGCATGATAAAAGAAGTAGTTTCGCTGAATGGATGTGTAGACGGATTGGTTCCGGAAATTATTTTGAAAAGGATAAAAGAAAAATACAGCAAGTAATTAGGAGGATCATATGACAGTATTAGAATTATTAGAAGAGATTGAAGATATCGTCGATACTGCCCCTGGTTTGCCGCTGACAGGCAAAATTATGGTAGACGCCAACGAGTTGTTGGAAATTGTGCGGGAAATCAGACTCAGTCTTCCTGATGATGTGCAGCAGGCTAAATGGGTAAAGGATGAGAAAGAAAGAATTCTCAGTGAAGCAAAATCCGAGTACGAAAAGGTAATCGTGGAAGCTAAGAAACAGGCAGATTATCTTGTAGAGCATGACGATATTACGCTTCGCGCTCAGAAGCTGGCAGAAGAAATCAGGATGCAGTCTGAGGAATACGCCAGGGTACTGAAAATGCGTACTTATGACTACGTAGATAAAATGCTTTACGATATGCAGGGCAGAATGGAAGATTTGAATCTGAAATATTTCGGCGAAATGTATGCAAATCTTGAGAAGACCTTTGAGGAAATCGGCGGTGTGCTGCAGAGCAACCGCGATGAAATAAAATCGATGGCTTATCGTACCCAGAAAGGAGAAGATGAGGTCATCCTGAGAAGCGAGCCGCAGGAGGCGTAAGCAATTAAAAGTGAGCTAAAAAAGACGAACCCAATCAAGTTAAACGGAAGGGGTTCGTTTTTTATTGTCTGAAAGAACAAGGTTTCCGGGCAACCACCTGAAGTTTTGCTTCGCGGAAGGGAGCTTTGTTTAGCTTTCGTTTTCGTTAGCTTCTGAAGGCTTTATGAGAATTTCCTTTGCTCTTTGCAGAATGGAAATATCTTCTAGAATCAGCTTGGTTTGTTCACTGACAGGTTTATCCACGTATGGATTAAACATGCTTCTTACTCTGCAGATTGCGATGAACATGTAGCCACCGCGAAAGGCAATCGCGATTTGTTCCCCGATGGCATCAGAAAAAGTGATAATTTTTTCCATAAGCTGCGGGGTCAGGATGTAGTAAGCGTTGTGCTCATCGGCAGCAAAAATTTGAAATTTCTTATTGAAAAGGGCATTGTCAGTTTCGATTTTGTGTTCCGCAGTCCAGCCTTTGATGTTGGAAAGAAATTCTTTCTGGAAAATTTGCAGATGACCGTCGCTTTCTTTTAAGCCGTACTGTTTGAAGCCCAACACCTGACCGCTGAAGATTTCTTCAATGCGGTTCTTTTTATTTCTGTGTACGATTCGTTTCGTGGTGACATCGCTGAACTTGAAGGGAATGCCTTCGTAATTACCCATGAGTAAATCTTCGCTCTCATAGTATTTTTTGTCGCCGCAGGCAACTACAGCCGCATTTCTGATTTCGTCCCAATCAAAGCCAGCTTTTTGCACATATCGAAGGTCGGAAAAGCCTGCTTGCGTCTTGATGAGAGGCAGCACATAACGGGTCTTAAAGGTCTCGTCAAAACGGTTGTAGGCGCTTCTTGCAAGAACTATCCAAAAGAGTCCCAGTGCGCCGCAGGAAAGGACGGCAGAGCCGAATACGGATTCTAAAATGCGAAGGATTGTGCTGTCCTCTTCGCCTTCTAAAAACATGTAAAAGCAGGGAAGGGAGCCGAGAAGCACAAGAAGCGCCAGTATGTAGGTCGCATAAGTTCTGACTTTTGCTTTGCGCCGAAGTTTCTCAAGTGCTTCTTCTGAAATATGATTTTCGTGATTTTCCATCGTTTCACTCCTCAGTTAAAATTTACTGTAAATTGTTTCTTGGATTCCTCTACTTCGTAGAAGGACGCTGGCTTCATGCCGTGGATTTTTCCAATCCATAGGGTAGGTATGACGGACAGTGCCTGATTGTATAGCGAAGCATTGGCATTATAAAGTCTTCTTGCAGCCTGCAGGTGCTCTTCCGCATCGAAAATGGATTTCTGAAAATGTTCCATGGAAATGCTGGAGTAAAGTACTGGATACTGCTCTGCAAGGGCATTGACGGAAGAACCGATACCGGAAAGATCCCTGTGAATACTAGACATCAGACCGATTTTCTTATTTAATAGATTTTGCTGCTTCATGTCCTTGCGAAGCGCCGCCATGCGGTTTGCATGACTGTCAATTTCTGTATTGATAGCGTCTAAGGCTTCTTCTGACAGATGTTCTTGTCTGTCCAGTTTTCTTTCTTCTAAGGCGGTACCTTGCCGCAAAGACGTGATATCTTTATAAAGTTCGCGCTCGTGGTTTAAATATTTTTTGACTGCTTCGATTTCTTCGTTCAAAAGATCGAAGCGTTTTTCCAGCGCCACGTCGATACCGGAGCTGCCTTCTTCAACCTTAACACGGAGCTTGCGCACCTTGTTAAAGCAGAGGATATAGCAGATGAAAAGCAGGACTATGACGCCTATGATGATATAAAGTTCCATTTTTACCCTCCTGAAAAAAGTTGATAAGATATTATATCATAAAAGGAAGCCGGCGAGAATACTCTCTACTATGGGTTTTAAATTTTTTGAGAAAAATAGAATTGTAATAGGAAGCGCAGTGCTGTGCTGTGTAATTATGGTTATGAATCCGGAGGTTACTGCGGCGGCGTCAAAGGAGGCAATTAATCTGTGGCTTAACTCCGTGGTTCCAATGCTGCTGCCGTTTTTTATTGCGGCAAATTTTTTGAAGCATACTGGCGTTGTAAATCGAATTTCACCCAGTGTTTATCCTTTTGTTATGGGCGTTTTATCTGGATATCCTATGGGCGCAAGGGTAGCAGGGGATTATTACAGAGAAGGTATGATTGACGACAGGCAGCTTTACAGAATTTTAAGCTACAGCATGATTACAGGTCCAGCCTTTCTTATCGGTGCTGTGGGAGTGGAGTTTCTCCATTCTCACGGGCTGGGCGTGCTCCTTGCGGTATGTCACTATGTCAGTGCTCTGATAAACAGTCTGTTTTATGGAGGGCTTACTGGAAAGGCGAGTACGCCAAGGCGGAAAGCATTTATTAGACAGGACACTTACTATAATATTCTGACCGACGCTATCATTGACAGCTTTCGGGCAATTGCTATTATCCTGGCTTATATTATCCTTTTTATGATTGGTACTGATTTGCTCCAGTTTTCCGGGGTACTGAGCTTTCTGCCGACTGCCGAGGCTGCAGCTTTAGTCAAGGGGTTTCTTGAAATGACGGTGGGCTGTAACAGTCTTGCCATGTGTCAGTGTGCACCGCTTGTCAAAACTACGCTGGCGGCTTTTGTGGTGACTTTTGGAGGACTTTCCGTCATGGGGCAGTCTATGAGCATGCTCCGCGGCTGCAATGTAACATTTCGCCAGTTGTTTGTGATGAAACTAAGTCATGGCGTGATTTGTGCAATCCTGACTTTTGCTTTGGGAAGTTTTGTGGTATACTAAAAGTATATTGAAAAGACTAAGAGGTAAACGTAATGAAAAGTTTAGGAATCATTGCAGAATTCAACCCATTTCACCAGGGACATCAGTATCTGATAGAAAAAGCCATGAAGGATACCGGTTCAGATATATGTGTAGCAGTCATGAGCGGAAATTTTGTGCAACGGGGCACACCGGCGGTTGCTGACAAGTGGAGCCGTGCAGAGAATGCTGTCAAAAATGGTGTTAATTTGGTTGTTGAACTTCCCACTGTCTTTGCAGGTAACAGCGCAGAATATTTTGCAGAAGGTGGCGTAGGGATTCTGGAGGGCTTTGGCTGTATTGACACTATTGCATTCGGCAGTGAAAGCGGAGATCTTTCAGCTCTGCTTGAGGCAGCAGAGCTTTTAAATACGCATCATGAGGAGATTCACGAGAAGATTCAGATGTTGACAAAACAGGGACATTCCTATCCTAAAGCGAGACAGCTTGCGGTGCAGGAGCTTTGTCCGGAGTTTGACGAGAATCTGATTAAGGAGCCCAATAATATTCTGGCAATCGAATATCTGAAGCAGATTAAGACGATGGAGCCATATACGCTGAAACGCAGAGGTTATGGATATCATCAGTCTGCCACCTTAATCAGAGAAGAAATGAGAGAGGAAAATCCTGAGAAATTTCAGCGAATTGACCGTTCCTACTGGGAACTTGTTGGCGCCAAGATTCTGCAAAGTGACAGCAAGCGCCTTGAGGAAATTTTTTCAGCAGGTGAAGGACTGGGCAACAAGCTGAAAAATGAGATTCGGTATGTATCTTCTACGGAGCAGCTCATCGAGCGAATTAAGTCCAAGGTCTATACCTACAGCCGCGTGTCTAGGCTATTGACGCAGATTCTGCTGGACATTGACGAACAGGCGGTGCTGGGCAGTGCCAAGTACATCAGAATTTTAGCGTTGGATGATATAGGTGCGAAGTTTCTCAAAGAGGTCAAAAAAAAGGAATGTGCAATTCTGCCGATTCTGACCAATATCAATAAAGAATTGAAAGACTGTCCGCAGATAGCAGATACGCTAGATAAGGACATTCTGGCTACGGACATGTATAACATTATCACAAAAAGCGATTTGTATGATTACTCGGATTATATTATGAAACCATATATCGAAATCTAAATTTTCCTTGATTTTGGAATGTTTTAGGTGTATAATTTTTGGAGCGATTATACAACAAGAGAAACACGGAGGATTGGAATGAAAGTATTAGTAATTAACTGTGGTAGTTCTTCATTAAAATACCAGGTATTAGACATGACAAACGAGTCTCTGCTGGCAAAGGGGCTGGTTGAGAGAATTGGCATGGATGGTTCTGTTATTACACATGAGAAAATCGGAATGGACAAGGTTAAGACCGAAGTCCCTATGAACGATCACAAAGACGCAATTAAGCAGGTTCTGGACGCAATTCAGAGCCCAGAATACGGTGTTATTGCATCTATGGATGAAATCGGTGCAGTAGGACACAGAGTTGTGCATGCAGGCGAAAAGTTTGCTGATTCTGTTATCATCGATGATGCTGTTATCGCAGCACTAGAAGAGTGTGTAGAATTAGCGCCGCTGCACAACACACCGAACTTATACGGCATTGCTGCATGCAAAGAGTTAATGCCAAATACACCGATGGTAGGTGTATTTGACACAGCATTCCATCAGACTATGCCGCCAGAAGCATATTTATATGCAATTCCTTATGAATACTATGAAAAGCATGGTATCAGAAGATATGGTTTCCACGGAACCTCTCACAAATACGTAGCACAGAGAGCAGCTTCTATGTTGAACGTAAATATCAACGACCTGAAGCTGATCACATGCCACCTGGGCAACGGCGCATCTGTATCTGCAATCAAACACGGCAGATGTATCGATACTTCTATGGGATTTACTCCACTGGAAGGTCTGGTAATGGGTACTCGCTGCGGAGACATTGACCCAGCTATCGTAACTTATATCAGACAGAAAGAAAACCTGCCGCAGGGTGTTACCAACGAAATCCTGAACAAGAAATCCGGTGTACTGGGTATTTCCGGTGTTTCCAGCGATTTCAGAGATTTGGAGGACGCAGTTGCAGAAGGAAACGAAAGAGCAGCATTAGCACTGAAAGTATTCGCTAGAAAAGTGAGATTCTACATCGGTGCTTACATTGCTGAAATGAACGGTGTAGATGCAATTGTATTTACTGCAGGCGTTGGTGAAAACGACGTGAATATGAGAGAATTAATCTGTACAGATTTAGGAAATCTGGGAATTAAACTTGACATCATCAAGAACAAGGTAAGAGGAAAAGAAACCATCGTTTCTACAGAAGACTCTAAAGTAAAACTCTTGTTGATTCCGACTAACGAAGAATTGATGATTGCAAGAGACACCTACAATCTTACAAAGAAATATGCAAAATAATGTTGACATCTAAAGCGTTTAAGTATATACTTTAGAAGTTGACGAAAATTATTTGTTTAGCATAGAACCAGAAGAACGAGGAGGTGTAGACAATGGCAGTTCCAAAGAGGAAAACATCTAAAGCTAGAAGAGACAAGAGAAGATCCCCGAACATGAAGAAAGCATTACCAGGACTTTCTATTTGTCCGCAGTGTCACGAGCCGAAACTTCCGCACAGAGTATGCCCGAATTGCAATTACTATGATGGCAAAGAAGTCGTAGCTGAAGCTTAAGATTCATAACGTGTTTAAAAGAGCAGTTTTTTGACTGCTCTTTTTTATTAAAAAGTTTCGAAGCTCTGAGAGATTTTATGCAAAGTGTGTAGGCGCTTTTTTAATGTACAGAGGATACTATTTTACCTTTAACCCATATTTTGCCATCTCGTCATAGAGTTGATAGAGGGTTTGGTTGGAAGGCTCGCACATTGGCAGCCGATACTCTTTTTCAATTTTGCCCATCATATGCAGTGCTGCTTTAACAGGAATTGGATTTACCTCTGCAAACAGAGCACGAATCAGAGGCACCATTTTCAGCTGCAACTTCGCAGCAGATTTATATCTTCCTTTCAGGAAATCTTCTGTCATTTGATGGTAGTCTTTTGGAATGATGTTTGCGACTGTGGAAATGCAGCCGATACCACCTATAGACATGATTGGAATGGTCTGGTCGTCGTTACCGGAATACAGGTCGAAGTTTTTTCCGCACAAAGCTGCAATTCGGCAGATTTGGGATATATCACCGCTGGCTTCTTTGATACCGACAATATTAGGGTGCTTGCTCAGTTCTTTTACGGTTTCCGGTTCGATATTGAGACCGGTACGGCTTTTTACAGAGTAGAGGATGATTGGAAGATCAGTGTAGTCGGCAATCATATTATAGTGGGAAATCAGACCTTTTTGGGTTGCTTTATTATAGTAAGGTGTTACGACTAAAAGTCCGTCTGCACCAGCGTACTGTATTTCTTTAGCTAAGTACATGGAATGGGATGTATCATTTGTACCTGCGCCGGCAATAACAGGAATGCGGCCACAGACTTTCTGTACTGTAAATTCAATGACGGAAAGTTTTTCAACAGCACTTAAGGTGGAGGCTTCACCAGTAGTGCCGCAGGAGATGATGGCGTCAGTACCTTCTTCTATATGCCATTCGATGAGGCGTTCTAAGGCATCGTAATCAATTCTGCCATCTTTAAAAGGCGTAACCAGGGCTACACCGGAACCTTTAAATATTGACATAGGAGTACTCCTTTCTTTTTTTCTTTATCATATTCTTTCAATCTGGAAAATGTTAATTAAAAAAATATTGTAAAAAAACTTGCAATTAAAAAATAGATATGCTAATGTAATAGCGAATTCAATAAGATGATGCTTCCTATACCCCCGGGTATAGGGTTATGAGCGTTGGACTTCATTCTGCTAGGGCCGCTTTATTGCGGAGGATGAAGTTCAGCGCTCTTTTTCTTAAGGCGTTATCGCAAATATGTTCCGGAATACCAAATAAATAAAGAGGTGAAAGACATGTATCATATCAAAGTGCTTAGTAAAGAGGATATCAGGCAGGTCATAGAAATACAGCCTGTGATTGACTGTATGGACGACTTAATTGCAGTTTCAGAGAAATCTATTGCGAGGGCTGTTGCTTTTATGGCAATGGAAGAAAAAATTGTTGCTGAAGCTGGAAGCTGTACTACTGTTGCTGCAGTTCAGAACTATAGGGAGAGAATCGGCGGTAAAAATGTAGCATTGATTATTTCCGGAGGAAATATCGATGGTCGTCTGCTTCTCGAACTAATGGAGCGGAAAAATGATTCTTCTGGTATTTGTTGCGTGAATCATTCTGCATAAAATGTATAATAGAATCAAAAACTGCCGATATCAAGAACCTGAATTGTATCGGCAGTTTTTGATTATACTTTTTCTGACTTTTCGTGTTGAAAACACAAGGAATAAATGGTAAAATAATATGATACAATTTGCTAAAGAAGAAAATTTTAAGATAGAAAGAGGTAGTACTTATGAGACAGCTAGAGAAGAAACTGAAAGTCGGCATTTTAGGCGGTACTGGAATGGTTGGGCAGAGATTTATTTCTCTTCTTGAGAATCATCCTTGGTTTGAGGTAACCACCATTGCTGCCAGCGCAAGAAGTGCAGGCAAAACATACGAAGAAGCAGTAGGAGCAAGATGGAAGATGACAACACCTATGCCGGATGCAGTAAAGAACATTAAGGTAATGGATGTCAGTGATGTGGAGGCTGTAGCTTCTGGCGTGGACTTTGTGTTCAGTGCAGTTGATATGTCTAAAGATGAGATTAAGGCAATTGAAGAAGCCTATGCAAAGACTGAAACACCGGTTGTTTCTAATAACAGCGCGCATAGATGGACACCGGATGTGCCGATGGTTGTACCGGAAATCAATATTGATCATTTTGATGTAATTAAATATCAGAAGGAAAGACTGGGCACTAAGAACGGTTTTATTGCAGTAAAGCCGAATTGTTCCATTCAGGGTTATGTGCCTGCACTTGCTGCATGGGCTGAATTTGAGCCTTATGAGGTAGTTGTTACCACTTATCAGGCAATTTCCGGCGCTGGAAAGACCTTTGCAGACTGGCCGGAGATGGTAGAAAATATCATTCCGTATATCGGAGGAGAAGAAGAAAAGAGTGAACAGGAACCTCTGCGTATTTTGGGGTATGTGGACGATACAGCCGGTGTGATTGCTAAGGCACAGGAGCCTGTTATCACTTGCCAGTGCGTCAGAGTGCCGGTGCTGGACGGTCATACGGCAGCTGTGTTTGTCAAATTCCGCAAGAAACCGACCAAAGAACAGCTCATCGAAAAGCTGCAGAATTTCAAGGGATTTCCGCAGGAATCAGACCTTCCAAATGCGCCGAAGCAGTTTATTCACTATATGGAAGAAGAAAACAGACCGCAGGTTAAGCTAGATGTGGACTGCGAGAAGGGATTTGGAGTATCAATCGGCAGACTCAGAGAAGATACAGTCTATGACTTTAAGTTTATCGGTCTTGCGCACAATACTGTCAGAGGCGCAGCAGGCGGCGCGGTTCTGTGTGCAGAAGCGTTAACTGAAAAAGGCTTTATCAAAAGCAAATAGGGGGTAAATGAGATTGGGATATTTTGAAGCAGTCGTATTAGGCTTATTGCAGGGGCTTGCAGAGTTTCTGCCAATCAGCAGTTCCGGACATCTTGCCTTGGCGCAGAGTCTGTTCGGTGTGGAAGCAGACAAAGTGTTGCTCTTTGCAGTTTTACTGCACCTGGGTACTCTGATTGCGGTCTTTGTCGTATATTGGAAAGATATTTGGGAACTAATCGTAGAACTTTGCGTAACTATTAAGGACTTGTGCACCGGCAAGGGACTTCGTCTCGAAGAAAGACCGGTTCGCAAACTCGGCGTAATGATTATTGTAGCAACCATTCCTACGGCGGTCATCGGACTTTTGTTCAACGACTTTTTCGAAGGGCTTTACTCCTCCATGGTAGCCGTAGGCATAGGTTTTTTGATTACCGGTGTGCTCATGTTCCTTGCGGAAAAAATGGGCTCTGCCAACCGTGACATCAGAAAGATGAACTGCAGAAATGCACTGTTTATCGGTGTACTGCAGGGCATTGCCATTTATCCCGGCATATCCCGTTCCGGATCTACGCTGGTAGGCGGTTTGACCACAGGACTGAAGAGAGAGTTTGCAGTAAAGTTTGCATTTCTTATCTCTATTCCGTCCATTTTGGGCTCTGTAGTGTTAGAAGCACCGAAGGCATTGGAAGGTGATTTGGACACAGCCCTTTTGGGACCGATTCTGGCGGGCATGCTGGTAGCAGCAGTTTCGGGCTATTTTGCCATTAAAACGATGATTCGTATCGTATCTAACAAAAAGTTGAGCTATTTCTCTTATTATGTGTGGATTTTAGGTCTATGCACAATCGGCTACGGACTTTTCTTCGCATAAATTCGAATTTGCGGCTCACATTGACAAATTAGACAAAACGCATGGGGGAAGAAACGTGGCGCAGGCTAAAAAAAAGAAAACAACAAAGAAAAAATCTGAAAGTCCGGCAAAGAGCAAAGCCAAGGCTGAAATAAGACAAATGCAGGAGAAGAGAAAGGCTGACCAGCGTGTTATCGACGTGATTTGGGGCGTAATCTTTATTGCAATCGGTATTTTTCTCTTTGCGGCGGAACAGTTTCATGCGGCAGGAAATCTGGGCAATTCCATAGGAGACGCATTAAAGGGAATTTTTGGTCTTGTGGGATTTATCGTGCCGTGGTATCTGGTGGCGCTGGGAATTATGCTCATTGTCAATAAGCTGACCCATATATCAGGGAAGTCATTTGCCCTGATATTTGTCATGCTTCTCATGCTGTGCATTCTTAACAGTGGTAGATTTATTGATAGTGAGATTTTGGCTTATGATTTAGGGAAGTTTTATGAGGACGGCGTCAGTCTCAAAGGCGGCGGCTTTTTTGGCATGGTTTTGGGGACTTTCCTGACCAAACTTGTCGGTAAGGTTGGACTTTTCATATTTTCTATCGTTGTCATTATTATTGGAATTCTCCTTGTTGCCAATACCCCGGTGTCCAGAGGAATTGAAAAGATTTCTGATAAAGCAGAAGAACGAAAGCTTTTGAAGGAAAAGGAGAAGGAGCAAGCCGCAGAGCAGACAGATCTCTTTGCGGAGAATGGACGTGATATCAATATTATTACGCCTTTTGACGACGCTGGATTACTGGGTAAAAATCCGGAAAAGAAAGAGAAAAAGAGTAAGAAAAACAATGTACTGAAATATATGACAGACAATAGTCTGTTTGGCAGGGACGAAAAAGAAGAATTGCCTAAGAAGGAAGAACCGGCGGTATTGAAGGAAACTCAGATTAGTTACGGTCTGGAAAGCAGCAGTACGCCTTCTGGATACGGACTGACTGGGGAAGTATCCTATAGCGGATACGGTCTTGACGGCAACGTTTTTCCGAAGGAAGAACCTGAAACGGGAATTTCCGAAAATAGCTTTGTCAAGGTTAGAGACGGAAAGAAATCCTATGGTCTTAGCGATATCAACGATGCGCCAAAGAAAAGCGCTCTCGAGGATGTCAGCGGCATTGCGGTGGTAGAAGAACCTGCAAAGCTTACGAAAAAAGAGGCAAGTTCCATTACACTGGATCCGTCGGAGATGTCTGCGGTACAAAAGCCTAAGGGCAAGTACAAAAAACCGTCTTCCGATTTGCTGAATAAGCCGAAGATTCAAAACAAAGGCAATATCAATATTGATTTGAAGATGAAAGCGGCAAAGCTGGAGGAAACACTGAAGAACTTTCATGTTGATGCAAGGGTTATTCAGGTGACTCAGGGACCTGCAGTAACCCGATATGAAATTCAGCCAAACGTAGGTGTAAAGGTTAACAGTATCGTAAGACTTGCTGACGACATTGCGCTGAACCTGGAGGCTAAGAGCATTCGTATTGAAGCGCCGATTCCGGGAAAAGCCGCAGTGGGAATAGAAGTGGAAAACGACAAAATCAATATGGTCACTTTGCGTGAGATTATTGACTCCAAGGAGTTCAAAGAAGCAAAATCTAAAATCACCTTTGCAGTGGGAAAGGACATTGCAGGAAAAGCCATTGTGGCAGACCTGAAGGGTATGCCGCATCTTTTGATTGCAGGTTCGACAGGTTCTGGTAAGAGTGTATGTATCAACAGCATTATCACTAGTATTTTATACAAGGCTGACCCTGACGAGGTGAAGCTGGTCTTAATTGACCCGAAGGTGGTAGAACTAGGCAACTACAATGGCATTCCGCACCTTTTGATTCCGGTGGTGACAGAGCCCGCAAAGGCTGCTGCAGCGCTGAACTGGGCTGTTGCTGAGATGACAGATAGGTATAAGAAGTTTGCGGAAAGCCAGGTTCGCGATTTAGAAAGCTATAACGAAACCATGCGGATGAACGGTGAGGAAGAGCAGGTAATGCCGCAGATTGTCATCATTATCGACGAGCTTGCCGATTTGATGATGGCTGCACCGTCTCAGGTGGAAGAATCCATCTGCCGTCTGGCTCAGATGGCAAGAGCTGCGGGCATGCACCTGATTGTAGCTACCCAAAGACCGTCTGTGGACATTATTACCGGTGTTATCAAGGCGAACATTCCCTCCAGAATTGCTTTTGCAGTATCCTCCCAGTTTGACTCAAGAACCATACTGGATATGGCTGGCGCCGAAAAGCTGGTTGGAAAGGGCGATATGCTCTTTAATCCGCTGGGCATGGGGAAACCGGTTAGAGTCCAGGGCACTTTTGTGTCTGACAGCGAGGTGCATGACGTCATTCAGCACGTAAAAGGACAAGTTGAAGACGTTGAATATGCTGGTGAGGTAATGAACACCATCGAAAAGGGAAATTTGCCGCAGGCAGGTGGAAAGGACGAGACGAGCGACGAGCTTTTACAGGAAGCAATCGAATGTGTCGTATCGGCAGGACAAGCTTCTGTATCCATGTTGCAGAGACGGTTCAGAATCGGCTATAATCGCGCTGCCAGAATTGTAGATATGATGGAAGCAAGAGGGATTGTAGGACCGCAGGACGGAAGCCGACCGAGGCAGGTGCTGCTGTCTGAAGACGAACTAAACGAAATGAAAAACGAAGTGGAGACTGAATGAGAATTTATATAGAAACCCTGGGCTGCCCTAAGAATTTCAATGATTCGCAGGTGGCAGCAGGCATATTGGAAAACGAGAATCATATTATTGTAAACGAACCGGAAGACGCAGATATCATCATGGTGAATACTTGTGGATTTATTAATGATGCTAAGACTGAGTCTATCGAAAAGATTTTGGAGATGGCGGAGTACAAGGCTGACGGCAAAAAACTGGTGGTTTCCGGCTGTCTGTCACAGCGCTATGCAGACGATCTTTACAAGGAAATGCCGGAGGTAGATTTGTTCGTCGGTGTCAACGAATACGAAAAATTGCCAGAACTTTTCTCGTCTCTTTCTACACGGGCTGTTGTTTGCAGCAACTGCGTTTCCGACGTACTGGAATCTCAGGCGCGAAAGCTTTCGGAGAATCCTTATACTGCGACCATAAAAATTGCAGAAGGGTGCAATAATATTTGTGCTTATTGCATTATCCCGAAAATTCGCGGCAAATATAGAAGTAAGAGAGAAGAGGACATTCTAAACGAAGCAGAGCAACTGGCTGCGGCTGGCTGCAAGGAACTGATTCTCATTGCACAGGATGTGACCTATTACGGCAAGGACCTTTACGGGGAGCTTCGTCTTGCCAAACTGTTGAAAAAGCTTTGCAAAATTGATGGAATTAAGTGGATTCGCCTCATGTACTGCTATGAGGACAGAATTACAGACGAGTTGATTAGGGTAATGGCAGAAGAAGAAAAAATCTGCAATTATTTAGATATTCCTATTCAGCATGGAAGCGACAGTGTTTTACGCGCCATGAACAGACGATCGACATCGGCATCTATCACAAACACCTTACAAAGACTCCGCACAGCAATTCCGGATATTCACATTAGAACGACGCTGATTGTAGGATTTCCGGGCGAAACCGAAGAAGATTATGAGACTCTAGTAGAGTTTATTGAAAAAGAAAAATTTGAGAGACTAGGAGTTTTTTCCTATTCGCAGGAGGAAAATACGCCGGCAGGCGAGATGGAAAATCAGGTTGATGAAGAAATCAAGGCAGAGCGCCTCGATGGAATCATGCGCAGGCAGATTGAGATTTCCCTGGAAAGCAACCAGGCTAAAGTCGGAAAGACGCTGGAAGTTTTGGTAGAAGAAATGGAGGAAGAAGGTAGTTTCATCGGCAGAACCCGCTATGATGCGCCGGAAATCGACAATGCAGTGATTTTTACATCTTCACAGAACCTTCTGCCGGGCGATATGGTAAAAGTTTTGATTCAAGATGCATTCGACTATGATTTAGTTGGAACGGAGGTTTAAGAATGAATTTACCGAACAAGTTGACTGTAGGCAGAATTGTTGCTGTGCCGTTTTTCATTGCAGCATACATGATGGGATATAATCTCGTTGCCTTTGTACTGTTCATTGTAGCGTCTTTTACAGACATGTTAGATGGTAAAATTGCGAGAAAGTATCAACTGGTTACTAATTTTGGGAAGATCATGGATCCGCTGGCAGATAAGATTCTTGTTTATTCTGCCTTTTGCCTGATGGTAGAGGACGGGACAGTGCCGGGATGGATGCTGATTGTCATTTTGGCGAGAGAATTTGCTATCGCAGGTATGAGAACGGTAGCCGCGTCTGAAGGAACGGTCATTGCTGCTGGCATGAGTGGTAAAATCAAAACTGTTCTGCAGATGATTGCAGTGCCGCTTTTGCTTCTGACTTCTGCTCTTGGGAGTATGCCGCAGATTCAGGAGTACTGCGGGCTTGCAGGAGAAATATTCCTGTGGGGTTCCCTGATTATGACGGTATATTCCGGGATAGAATATATTTGGAAGAATAAAAGCGTGTTCTCTATGTAAACCAGTGAGAGTTACGCATAATCAAGATTTTGCATGGAAGTGGAGGAGCATGCGATGAGGACTGCAATTTTAAGTGTCGGAACGGAGATTCTCTTTGGTCAGATTACCAACACTAATACTGTATATCTTTCCCAGCAGTTAAATCTGCTGGGTTTTGACGTTATGTATCATTACACGGTGGGTGATAATTCTGGACGCCTTTCTGAGATGATTGAAATGGCTTTTCGCGATTGTGACCTGGTAATCACCACGGGAGGTCTTGGGCCGACAGAAGATGATTTGACAAAAGAGACAGCCTGCAGGGTTTTGCACGATGAACTGGTGCTTCATGAGCCAAGTATGGAGAGGCTGGTTGCCAGAGCAAAGGCATACGGAAAGCCGATGACTCCTAATAATTATAAGCAGGCGATGATGCCTAGCAGGGCAGAGGTGTTCAGCAACGAAGTGGGCAGTGCGCCAGGACTAGCCCTTTGCGAGGATGAAAAAATGATTATCTGTATGCCGGGACCGCCGCGGGAGATGACATGGATGTGGGAAAACAGAGTGCGTCCATACCTGGAAAAGCTGCAGACCGGCGTGATTTACTACAGAACCCTGCGCATGTTCGGCATTGGCGAATCACTGTTGGAAACCAAGCTTTTGGACTTGATTGATGCGCAGACGGATCCGACCCTTGCCACCTACGCAAAGGAAGGCGAGTGCAGCGTGAGAATCGCTTCCAAGCGTGCGACCTGCGAGGAAGCCGTAAAAGCCGTGGAAAATATGATTGCACAGGTTTCTGAAAAGGTGGGCGAGTATATTTACAGCGTTGACGATGAGGAATTGGCAGATGTGGTTGCAAAGAAACTTCTTGAACGAAATATTTCCGTTTCAGCTTGTGAATCCTGTACCGGAGGGCTTTTTTCCGGGGCGCTGACTGATACGCCCGGGATTTCAAAGGTCTTTGACCGGGGACTTGTGACTTATACCTACGGCGCAAAGATGGACGAGCTGGGCGTGAAAGAAGAAACGTTAGCAGCGTATACGGCGGAAAGCAGTCAGGTAGCGAAAGAAATGGCTGAGGGTCTTGCAAAAAAAACTGGCAGCAGACTCTGTATCTCTGTAACCGGCATTGCAGGACCAGGTGGCGGAACCCCTGAAAAACCAGTGGGGCTGATTTATATCGGCTGCGTTTTTGATGGTCATACAGAGGTAAAAGAAGTCAGAATGCGCAATGTGAGCCGCAAATGGAACCGGCATTACGCTGTGCTCAGCATGTTTGACATGATAAATAAGACGATTGACCAGACATGGAATTAAATTCAATTGTTGACATATAATGTAAAATATGTTATAGTGAGTATGAACGGACAGAGACTTAAGGAACAAATAAAATTTGTAAAAAATTTTTATGCAAAAAAGCCTTGACCGAAAGCAAATAATAGGGTATTATAATTTAAGAACAAACGTTCTTTATTGGAGGTAAAGTATGGCTACAGCAAAAGAACAAAAAAATGCAAAGAACCCGAAGAGTGAGAAAGAACAGAGAGAAGCGGCATTGCAGGACGCAATGGATCAGATTCAGAAACAATTCGGTCAGGGCGCTATTATGAAGCTTGGCGACAATACCAAGATGAACATAGAGACCATTTCGACAGGATCCATCAGTTTGGATTTGGCAACCGGCGTAGGCGGTGTGCCGAAGGGAAGAATCGTAGAAATCTACGGACCAGAATCTTCCGGTAAGACAACATTGACGCTACATATCGTTGCAGAAGCACAGAAGAAGGGCGGCAAGGCGGCATTTATTGACGCAGAACATGCGCTGGATCCTGTCTATGCAAAGAATTTGGGCGTTAAGATTGATGAGCTTTTAGTATCTCAGCCGGATACAGGAGAACAGGCACTGGAGATTTGTGATATGCTAGCACGCAGTGGTGCGCTGGATGTTATCGTAATCGACTCCGTTGCAGCGCTAGTTCCTAAAGCCGAAATCGAAGGCGACATGGGAGATAATCACGTGGGTCTTCATGCCAGACTGATGTCTCAGGCACTTAGAAAGATTGCAGGTAATGTAAACCGTTCTCACACTTGTGTGGTTTTCATCAACCAGCTCCGTGAGAAAATCGGGGTCATGTATGGAAGTCCGGAAGTTACCACAGGCGGACGCGCTCTTAAATTCTATTCTTCCATGCGTTTTGACGTCAGAAGGGTGGAAACTATAAAAAGCGGCGACCAGATGCTTGGAAACAGAACTAAGGTCAAGATTGTTAAGAACAAGGTTGCTCCGCCGTTTAAACAGGCAGAATTCGATATCATGTATGGAGAAGGCATTTCTAAGGCCGGAGATGTTCTGGACAGTGCAGTAGAATTGAAAATCATTGACAAGGCAGGCTCCTGGTACAGCTATGCCGATGATAGAATCGGACAGGGGCGTGAGAATGTGAAGAAGTGGCTGCAGGAGAATCCAGACATGCTGGACAAAGTTCAGAATCAGCTTTTAGAAACACTGCAAGAACAGCAAGGGGAAGCAGCACCTGTATCTATGGATGGCATGATGGTTGATGAAGACGGTGTGGTAATCGAATAGTTTATTTACAGCAAGCGAAAGCTGTGCGGCATTTTTCCTTAAGAGAAAGACGCACAGCTTTTTGTGAATACTGTTTTTTATAATTCATTTTCATCATCATGTACTGGAGCATTAAAGTCGATATCTTGAATATCTATTTCATTATCAAAATAGTTGGTATCAGTGTCAACTGAAAAGTCATTATCAAAGAACCATTTATATGCGCGGTTACCTATAATTTTAGTTTCTGTAAAATCAAGACCTCCGCCGACAATAGCGCCAACGCCTGGAAGCATTTTTGTTAAATTAAAAATTCCTTTTGTTCCTGATTTTGTTATAAATCTAAATCCTACTTTTTGGTTTATTCTAGTTAAAACTCTACCGGGTATTTTTTTGATGAGTCCATTTGTTAATTTCATACCAAATTTTATGCCGGACTGCTTTAAAATATTATTAAGTGCAACGCCTGCAAGGCACGCATATACAAAAGTTTGTGTCTGGTCACTGTTCAATTCATAATCAGCCATATGGCTGTCATGGTAAAGTTTGAAAACCACCATTAGTACTTTTAAGCGATTTTTGCGAAAAAGGTACGAAAACCTGCAAATTATTTATATCCATTATATGAAAAATAAGGAATTTACTTCTGTATAATGAAAGGTTTGTACGAAAATGGAACCATAGAAAAGAAAAAAGAACGAAGACTTTCAATTCTATTTCGTTGTATTTGCTTAAAACCTTTTGGTTAGTATAAAGTGACTCTAATTTTTGATACCTTTTTTGCAGAAAAGCGGCATAGGTACGAAAATCCAATATTCGTAACCTTTCTAAGCAGGCTTTTCTCGTATTGACTTTACTATAAAAAATAGGTATACTAAAGTGACTTTAGGAAATTTGAGTAAGGAGAAACTATGGAAGCAATTACTTGTATAAAGGAAAGAAGAAGTATCAGAAAGTTTAAGCCAGAAGTTGTGGATCGCGAGGTTGTAAGAGAAATCGTAGAAGCTGCTTCTTTTGCGCCGTCTTGGAAAAATACACAGATTACAAGATATATTGTAGTTGAGGACGAGGCTGTAAAGGAAAAAATCGCTGATGAATGCGTATTAGGCTTTACTTACAATGCAAAGATTATCAAGAATACGCCGCAGCTTGTTGTTGCGACTTATATCAATGGGAGATCCGGCTTTGAGAAAGATGGTTCTTATACCACCGGAAAGGAAGACAGATGGCAGAATTTTGACACAGGTATCGCAGTGCAGACTTTCTGTCTGGCCGCCCATGATAAAGGAATCGGTACTGTAATTTTAGGTATCTTTGATGATGAAAAGGTTGCGGAAGCAATTAATCTGCCGGAGGGACAGACTGTTGCAGCATTAATTCCGATGGGATATCCGCTGGATGCGGAAGCACCGGCTGCTCCAAAGAGAAAAGAGGCAGACGAACTTGTCAGCTATCTGTAATAGAAAAGTTATAATATAGAAACAGACAACCACTGCACGGAAAGCCCTGTGCGGTGGTTTTGTTTTGCGGAAAAAATTTCTGGGTGCTATTGACATGGATGATTTTATGTGATATAAATATGATATCAAATTGATATCATAAAACCCAAAAGGGAGAAGAGGAGTAACGTTATGGAAAAAAAGACGAATTTTACACAGAAAGAGATTAAGCCAATCAACGGCATGGGTATGCTGATACTCATTACTTTGGGCATTTTGGCAGCCATTGCAATGATTGTAGTTGGCTGTATCAATCTTGGAGCAGTTGGAATTGCAATGATTATCGCAGGAGGACTGGGAACAATTATTCTTCCGATTTTATATGCGGGTCTTAGAGTAGTTGGGCCTAACGAGGCGCTGGTGTTGACTTTGTTTGGTAATTATCACGGTACGATTTTGAAGCAGGGTTTCTATTTTGTGAATCCGTTTTCTACTTATACCAATCCGACCTATACGAAAGAGATTGCTGCAGCAAAAGCAGAAGCCGAAACGCAGGCAAAGAACGGAAAGTTTTCGCTAGGTTCTATTAAAGTGAGTGCAAAGAAAACCGTTTCTTTGAAAGATAGCACCTTAAATAACGGGGTACAGAAGGTTAATGATGTGATGGGTAATCCGATTATCATTGGGGCAGTGGTAATTTGGAAAGTTGTAAATCCGACCAATGCAGTATTCAATGTAGAAGATTATGCCGAATTTTTGTCGATTCAGACCGATTCTACCATCAGAAATATTGCAAGAATGTATCCTTACGACAGCTTAAATACGGAAGATCATGAGCATGCTAACGAGAAAACGCTCAGAGGAAGTTCTCAGGAAATCGCAGATAACATGAAAGCGGAGCTGAACAATAAGGTGGCTTTTGCAGGACTTGAAATCGAGGAAGTTCGCATTACACATCTTTCCTATGCAGAAGAAATTGCGGCGGCAATGCTGAGAAGACAGCAGGCTGAGGCTGTGATTTCTGCAAGAGCGAAGATTGTTGACGGTGCAGTCAGCATGGTAAAGATGGCTATTGACAAATTAGGTGAGGAAGAAGTAGTATTTTTAGATGAGGAGAGAAAGGCAGCCATGGTATCCAATCTGATGGTAGTACTGTGCTCTGATAAGGATACGCAGCCTATTGTCAACAGCGGCAGTATCTACTAAGTTCAAATAGCAGGGGAAATGAATTTGAAACAGCAAGAGGATTAGAGAGATGAAAGGTCGGATGCAATGACGAGCGAAAAAGACATTTTAAAAAAGGAAAAAGAATTAGAAGCACGTCTGTCTAAGCTTCAGCAGATGGAACAGGAAATTAAGGCAAAAGAAAAGGCTGTGAAGCAGGCTGAAAAAGCCAAGAAACAGGTTATTTTGCGAATTGCGCCGTCTCTTTGGGAAGAAATCGCAAGGTGGGCGGAAGAGGATTTTCGCTCTATCAACGGGCAGATTGAGTTTATTTTGTCAAAAAGTGTGCAGGATAGGAAACACAAATAAGAGGATAAAAGCGGGCAGGAGTTTAAAAGTTTTCCGGCAAATAACATTTGACAATCCCTTTGGGATATGCTATGATAATTGAGTTAGACCGCTCGGAAAGGGTTTATTTTTCATACAAAGCGCATCTAGCGCTACCCGATAAGGCGAGACTGGATAGAGGAGGTAAGAACACAATGTACGCAGTAATTGAAACAGGCGGAAAGCAGTACAGAGTTCAGGAAGGCGATGTAGTAACCATCGAGAAGCTGAATGTAGAAGCTGGCGAGAAAATCGCATTTGACAAAGTACTGGTTTTAGCTGAAGAAGGAGACCTGAAGGTAGGTGCACCGTATGTAGAAGGTGCAGTTGTTTCTGGAGAAGTAGTAGAAAATGGCAAAGCTAAGAAAGTCATCATCTACAAATACAAGTCCAAGAAAGACTACAGAAAGAAACAGGGTCACAGACAGCCATACACTATGGTTAAGATTGAATCCTTAGGAGGCAAGAGCGCTCCGAAGGCAGCTCCTGCAGCACCAAAGGCAGAAGCAAAAGAAGAAGCTAAGGAAAAGAAAATTTCCGCTTCTATGAAGAAAGATGAATTAATTGCTTACGCAAAAGAACATGGTATTGAAGTCGATGAAAAGGCAACAAAAGCTGTTATCATCGAAACCATTGAAGCAGCGAAGTAATTTCCATTTTAGCCACAAATAGCAAGGAGGTGTCTGGACTATGGCAAGTAAAAAAGGAGTAGGTAGCTCTAAGAACGGTCGTGATTCCGAGTCGAAACGTTTAGGCGTTAAGAGAGGTGACGGTCAGTTCGTTAGCGCTGGCAGCATTTTGGTTAGACAGAGAGGTACTAAATTCCATCCTGGTAATAATGTAGGCATCGGCGGAGATGATACATTGTTTGCTAAGATTGAAGGTACTGTTAAGTTCGAAAGAAAAGACAAGACTAGAAAACAGGTTAGTGTTTATCCAAAAGAAGCTTAATTTTTAAGTAAGATTTAAGAATCGTGGAATTTGAACGATTTTAAGAACGGATAGGAGTAGTTAGGAAGAGAAAAAGTATGTCATTCATACAGTATTCCTACACTACTCCTATATTCTTTCTTACATCAAAAACTAAGAAACAGGGGATATTGCTAAAGTGGACAAAGATTTATTTTTTGTCAATTTTGTCAACGTTTTTCTAATAAAACTGTGACAGAATTGACAGATTCTCAGAAATTTGTCCAATTTAGCAATATATGATACACTAAGCAGACGAATTTTGAACGAAAGAGAAAACAGTAAAGGAGGCTTTGACATGTTTGTAGATAGAGCCAAAATATTCATAAAATCAGGGAAAGGTGGCAACGGATGCGTATCCTTTCGTAGAGAGCCCTTTGTACCGGAAGGCGGTCCTGACGGTGGAGACGGCGGCAAGGGCGGCGATGTAATCTTTCAGGCGGATAGAAACTTAAGAACGCTAATGGATTTTCGCTACAAGAGAAAATACGAGGCAGAAAATGGTCAGGACGGTATGAAGAAAAAGCGGTACGGAAAAAACGGCGAAAACCTGATTATTAAAGTGCCAATGGGTACTGTGATTATTGACGAGGAAACCGGTCTTGTGATGAAGGATTTGGTGGAAGACGGCGAAAATTTTGTAGCGGCAAAAGGCGGAAAAGGCGGAAAAGGAAACACCCATTTCAAGAATTCAGTACGTCAGGCGCCGAATTTTGCGGAAGCGGGCGGTTTTGCTAAGGAAAGAAGCGTTATTCTTGAAATGAAGATGATTGCTGATGTGGGTCTTGTAGGTTTTCCGAATGTTGGAAAATCAAGTCTTCTGGCGACGGCAACCAGTGCACAGCCGAAGATTGAAAACTATCATTTTACCACCATTGCACCGAACCTGGGTGTAGTAGAAATCTTTGACACCAGCTTTGTTATGGCGGATATTGCCGGCATTATTGAAGGTGCACATCAGGGACTGGGTTTGGGGCTGAAATTCCTAAAACACATTGAAAGAACCAAGGTTTTGATTCATGTGGTAGACGCGTCTGGCAGCGAAGGAAGAAATCCTATCGAGGACTTTGATAAAATCAACAACGAGCTGCTTAAGTACAGCGAAAAGGTAGCGAACAAGCCAATGCTGGTAGCAGCAAACAAGATGGATATGACCAGCGAAGACGGTCCTGCATACATTGAGTTTAAAGAGTATGTGGAGGAAAAGGGATACAGGGTATTCCCAATTTGTGCACCGATTAACGTGGGTGTTCATGAGCTCATGTCGGCAGCCCTGGAAGAACTGAAAAAAGCGGCACTTAATTCGCAGGACGAGGACGAATACGAATATTTTGACTTTGAAACCGATGATAAAGACCCGAACTTCAAAGAAATTTATGCTTCGAAAGAGGGTAATGTTTACGTGCTTACCGGAAAACAGCTTCAGAAAATTTTTGATTCCACAAACTTTAATGATATGGGTTCTCTTCGATATCTCTATAAATATATTGAAAAGAATGGTGCCATTGAAAAGCTTTTGGAAATGGGCCTGAGCGAAGGCGATACCATTCGGCTCTTCGACTATGAGTTTGAGTATTGGGACGAATACTAAAACGAGTTATATTCTTCACCTCTATATAATACTTTATATAGAGGTGATTTTATGAACAAGAAGAAACTCTACTGCCAGGTGACAGCTTGTCTTTTGATTTTGACGGCAGCTTCCTATGGCGGAGAAATAAAGAACGAGACGTTTGCTAAGTATTATGAAAAAGCAAAAGCTATGGTGATGTATCAGATGTCCATGGAAGATGTCAAAAGCGCTGCGGTATCGGTATCTACAGCACTTTCTGGTGCACCAGACAAAGTGGTTTCAGCCGTTGCGAAGATTAACGAGACGTCTAAATACGGCGTGCCCATTGACGAAAAATCTGACGAGCAGATAAAGCAGGTTCATGCAGTAGCAGGCGGCGTTGTGACCGCTTCAGGAAAGGATAAAGAGAAAGGGCTTTACGTGGAAATTCGTCACGAGGACGGAACCTCTATTTACGGCAATTTAGAAGAAATCAGCGTGGTAGAATCAGAGCGCGTTCAGAGAGGGGAAATTATTGGAAGCTATAATACGCAAAATGAAAAAGAATTTTATTATGAACTCTCGGAAAATCTGTGATATACTAATAGCTGAAAGGCTGGTATAATTATGACAAAACGAATTACAGAGAAAGAATGTGAGGCGCTGTATGCGAAATATAAAACGCCTCCCCATGTAATCAGACATTGTAAAGCTGTCAGCAGGGTGGCGCGAGAAATCGGAAAACAGATGAATCTTCACGGCGCCCAGCTTGATTTAGATTTAATAGAAGGGGCTGGACTTGCCCACGACGTGGCAAGAACCAGCGATAAGCATTGGGAAATTGGCGCAGATATTTTGGATGGCCTTGGCTATCATGCAGAGGCAAATATCGTTCGCGTCCATATGACTTACGATTTTCACGACTTTAAAGAAATTGACGAAACGGACTTAGTCTGCCTTGGCGACCGTCTTGTCAAAGAAGATCAGTATGTGGGTCTTGATGAGCGAATCGACTATATCCTGCATAAAGCGCCGGACGAACCGGCAGTGCACGACAGAATTTTAAAGAAAAAAGAACAGACCAGACAGCTGATGAAACAAATCGAGGCTTTGATTGGACAGACCATCGACAGCCTGTTTGAGTAAGTGAAAGGAACCGCAGAAAATGAACTTGACTGAAACTTTGAACCATCTGCTGAAACAGGTGGAAAAGCCTGCCAGATATATCGGCAACGAAATTAATATGATTCGAAAGAAGCCGGACAGCGTAAAGGCGCGCCTTGCCTTTGCATTTCCGGATTTATATGAAATCGGCATGTCCTATATGGGACTATCGATTCTTTACAATATTATAAATAAAGACGATGAACTGGCGTGCGAGCGAGTTTTTGCGCCAGCACCGGACATGGAAGCGCTCATGCGGGAGATGGACGTGCCTCTCTTTACGCTGGAGAACAAGACGCCAGTAAGAGAGATGGATTTTCTGGGCTTCACTCTGCAGTATGAGATGTCCTTTACAACCATTCTTAACATGCTGGAGCTTGGGAATATTCCGCTTTTAGCAGCGGAGCGCACCGAGGAAGATCCGCTTATTATTGCAGGCGGCCCTTGCGCGTATAACCCGGAACCGCTGGCTGATTTTGTAGATATTTTCTTAATTGGTGACGGTGAAAAAAGTTTGCCGCTACTTTTGAAAAAGTATGGCAGAGCAAAAGAATCGGGCATGGACAAAACATCGTTTTTAAAGGAAATTGCAGGAGATACAGGCGTTTATATTCCGTCTTTTTACAAAGCAATCTACAACGAAGACGGCACGGTGAACTCCTACGAGAAAAACTTTGAGGGCGCACCGGACAAGGTGCAGCGCTGTATTTTACCTGATATTGAAGATGTTGATTTTCCAACGAATCCGATGGTGCCGCTGATGGAAACGGTGCATGACAGAAGTGTAGTAGAAACCTTTCGGGGCTGTACCCGCGGCTGCAGATTTTGTCAGGCAGGCATGATTTACAGACCAGTGCGTGAGCGTTCCAAAGACAAGATTATGGACCTTGCTATGAAACAGCTAACAAACAGCGGACATGAGGAGCTTTCTCTTTTATCTTTGTCTACCAGTGATTATTCGGCTTTTGAACCTCTTGCCATCGAACTGATGAGAAAATGTAAGGAACAGAACGTTTCACTGTCTCTGCCTTCTCTGAGACTGGATAGCTTTTCTTTTCAGGTGCTCGAGGAGATTCAAGGGTATAAGAAGTCGGGATTGACCTTTGCGCCGGAAGCCGGTACGCAGAGACTTCGTGACGTCATCAACAAAGGTATTACCGAAGAAGATATTTACAGCGCTGTGGAGCAGGCTATTGAGCTGGGTTGGAAGCACATCAAGCTGTATTTTATGATTGGACTGCCGACGGAAACTGACGAAGATTTGGACGGCATCGCAGAGATTGCCAGAAAGGTCGTACAGCTTCACCGCGACTCAGGTAAGGGCGGTCGTTTTACAGTAACGGTCAGCGTTTCTAACTTTGTGCCAAAGGCGCATACTCCGTTCCAGTGGGCACCACAGAATACGACGGAAGAATTTACCCGCAAACATAATTATCTGAGCGGAAAGCTGAAAATCAAGGGCGTTACTTTTAACTATCACGATGACGCTGTCAGCACTTTTGAGGCGGGTTTTGCCAGAGGCGATAGAAAGCTAGGAAAATTACTCCTTGCTGCCCATAACGAAGGCTGCCGTCTGGATGGCTGGTCTGAACATTTCAGTTTAGAAAAATGGAACCGTGCGGTTGAAAAAAGCGGCACTGATATGGATTTTTATACCACGAGAGCCCGCCGGTTTGATGAAATCTTGCCATGGGATATCGTAGATGCTGCAGTTTCCAAGAAATTCCTGATTTCTGAGGCCGAAAAAGCTGAAAAGGAAACCACAACGAAGGACTGCAGATACGGCTGCGCAGGCTGTGGTATTAACAGCAGAGTAGAGTGCAAATGGGGAGGTATTTATGCGTAAATATGTGATTCAGTTTTCAAAAGAAGGCTACATAAAGTATACTTCGCATTTGGACATGCTGCGACTTTTTAAACGCACATTTAAAAAGTGCGGCATAGCTATGGCATACTCTCAGGGGTTTAACCCGCACCCGAAGATGGGCTTTGCACAGCCCCTTTCTTTAGGCTATACCAGTCGCTGCGAGCTTTTGGAGTTTGAGACGACGGTGAACTATGAACCACAGGAAATAGCTGAAATGCTGCGTAAGGTCATGCCGGAGGGTGTAGAAATTTTTTCCTGTGACTACGACCGCTCAAATGCAAAGTCTTTGGCTGCAGCAACAGAAGCAGCAGAATATCTGGTTCAGTTTCCCGTAGCTTGTGATAAAGCGAAGCACGAAAAACTTTTGACGTCATACTTAGCTCAGGAAAAAATCTTTGCTGAAAAAAGGCAGAAGAAAACTAAGAAAATGGTGACGGTGGATATTCGCTCTAAAATTCGCTCTATTGAGCTGGCAGATGGAGAAAATTTGGCGCTGTCTATGATTCTTGACTGCGGCAGCACATCCAATTTAAGTCCGGAACAAGTCATCTCTTCCTTTGTGGAATTTGCTAGGCTTGATGTGCCTCGCTATGAGATCGAGGTAGAACGGAAAGAGATTTTCTTTGGATGATTTGGAATAAAATAGAATAATTTCCTTGACTTTCCATTTTTCTTCGGGTATGATAGAAGAAAATAGGAAAGGGGAAGCAAGATGGAACAACTAAAACTTTACTTGCGAATATTTAAGGAACACAAAAAAATATTTCAGATAACGGCAATGATTGCGATTGTAATCATTGCTGTTTTAGTTTTTGGACAGTATGGGGAAAAGGACGAATTTTCCGAACAATTCACTGAAGATAACGGACTGACAGTAGAAGAGGACGGCGCATCAGGCGGTGAAATGGATAAAGGCGAAAATCAGGCAGAGTCTGCAGAAAGCGCAAAGATTTATGTAGATATCGGTGGTGAAGTCAGAAATCCGGGTGTTTATGCAGTAGTCGAGGGGACTCGACTCTTTGAAGTGATTAAAGTTGCAGGTGGTTTGACGGATGAGGCTTTTACTGAGCAGATTAATCAGGCAGAGGTGGTAGTTGACGGACAGAAGGTCGTTATTCCATCGTTTGAGGATAACAACGGCACTGCAGCTTTTGGGAGTAGCGGAAATATAGGCGGCACAGGAGAGCCAGCAGCCCTCGGAAAGGATAGTCAGGGACGAATCAACATCAACTTAGCAGACAGCAGTGTTTTGCAGGAAATTCCGGGTGTTGGCCCTGCTACGGCGGAGAAAATCATCGCTTACCGGGAAGAAAACGGTAAATTTTCTCAAATTGAAGACATAAAAATGGTCAGCGGCATTGGAAATAAGACATTTCAAAAGATGAAAGATAAAATTACTGTATAAGCTTTTCTTTCTCTGGCAATAATATCCGCTAAGAGGTGATGAAATGTTTAGCCAGAAAAAGAAAAACCATACATGGATTTATGCATGCGCTGTGCTTATCGTTGCGATTTTCGCTGTGGTGGTGCTCATTGCAGCGCTGACAGGAAAGGAAAGTGAAGAAGAAGCGCTGAAAGCGAACCTTGAAAGCAGAGTAGGTGAAGATGTCGCTAAAGCGGCAGATCCGGGAGATTCAGCGCCGACGTTAGATGATGAGAAGGATAACAATGATGACAATGATGATGTAGCAGGCGAGGGCGAAGATGAACCGCAGAATCATGAAAAAGATACACCAAGTCAGTTTTATCAGTCATATTATTTGATTAAATACGATAAAGATGTTATAAAGATTTTTTTCTCTGATGAGACGGGACACCTGATTGAACTGGAGGATACGACTATTGTATATGAAACTTTGTCGACTCAGGATCAGAACCGGTTCAAGGAAGGCATTAAGGTCGAAAACAGAGATGATTTGAATCGATTAATGATGGATTATGAGAGTTGATGGTATGTTAAATGAAAAATTGAAAAAGTGTATCTGGTTGTTTATCGGTATAACCGCTGTTGTTCTTTGCACGGGAGTTCTTTTTCCTCAGCAGCTTTCTGTACTGACAGGGGGGCATAGCGTGGTTAGCGAGCGAGTGCTGATTCCTGGTGGACAGTCTGTAGGGATTCAGATGGATGTAAAAGGGGCGCTCATTGTAGGTGTTGAGAAAAAGATAGGTCCCGAGGTTGGTGACATGATTGTTGCAGTGAACGGGCAGAAAGTGGATGGACCTGATGATGTTAACAGAGTTGTATCAGGAAGCGGAAAAGCTGTGCAACTGACGGTCATTAGAAATAATAAATCTATGGACTTCTCGGTAACTCCCTATTATGACAAGGCAAGCAGAGAATACAAGCTGGGACTTTGGATTAAAGAAAAAATTGCAGGCATTGGAACACTTAGCTTTTATGATCCAAAGACAGGCAGCTTTGCAGCGCTGGGTCACGGAATTTATGAAGCCGAGACTGGTATGCTGCTGGAAACCAGAACGGGAAGTCTTTTGCACACTAGGGTCAGTCAGATTAAGGCAGGAGAAAAAGGTGTGCCGGGGGAAATTGGCGGTGTAATCTATGATTTTCAAAATCCGCTTGGAGAAATTATGAAAAACACTGAGTTCGGTATCTATGGGAAAGGTGATGATCCCCAGGATTTTGACTTGGATCATCCCATGGTGATGGCGTATCAGGAAGAAATCGAAGAGGGTAAGGCGTACATTCTTACAACCATTGATGAAACGAAGGTAGAGCAGTTTGAAATTGAAATTACGAAGGTGAAAAACCAGAATAAAGCAGATAGTAAAGGTCTTGAATTTGAGGTGACTGATAAAAAATTATTGGAAACCTGTGGAGGAATTGTCCAGGGCATGAGCGGAAGTCCAATTATACAAAATAACCGAATAATCGGTGCGGTTACCCATGTTTTCGTAAATAACCCTAAGAAGGGTTACGGCATTTTCGTAGAATGGATGGTGGAACAGACCGAAAAATCATGAGACCTGTCGAATATCCGATAAAATCCCTACAAATTGCGGTAAAATTGATGCACACAAACGCAAAATATGTTGTAAAATTTTATAGGCAGGGCAACCTCACCAAAGAGACAGTGCGCAGGTCTTTTTGTGGAAAAGAAGAAAGAACGAGGCATATGCCCGGGAAGGATTACATTATGGGAAAAATTAAGTTAGGATTAGTAGATGATAACAAGGAATTTTGTGAAGCAATGCAAGACTACTTCGCACGCCAGATGGACATGGAAGTAATTTTTATTGCACATGACGGTCTTGGTGCCATTGAACAGATTCAAAAGGAAGAAGTAGATGTGCTGATTTTAGATTTGATTATGCCGCATCTGGATGGAATCGGTGTTTTGGAAACGCTGAATACTGTGGAACTGAAAAAATATCCGAGAGTCATTATGGTATCAGCCATTGGACAGGATATCATGATTCAAAGGGCTGTTTCTCTCGGTGCGGAATACTATTTGGTGAAACCTATTAACATGGATATTCTTTCAAAGCGCATCAGACAGGTTATGAATAAGGATACAGTGCTCAAACGCAACTTTGCAGGACAACAGAATCTAAAGAAATCGACGATTTATAAAGATATACTAAAAGAAAACGACTTAGAAATTGAAATTACTAATCTGATTCATGAAATCGGTGTGCCTGCGCACATCAAGGGCTATCAGTATCTCAGAGATGCGATTACCATCGTTGTGGAAGATATGGACATACTCAGTGCTGTGACGAAAGAACTTTATCCGACCATTGCAAAAATGAATGATACTACGCCTAGTAGAGTAGAGCGAGCTATCAGACATGCCATCGAAGTAGCGTGGAACCGTGGAAGAATTGAGACCATCGATGCCTTATTTGGTTACACCGTCAAGAATGACAAAGGCAAGCCAACCAATTCAGAGTTCATCGCAATCATTGCAGACAAGCTGAGACTAGAACGGAAAGTTGGCTAGAAAACTCCTTGCAGTCCCTCTTCATAAATGTTATGATAAAGGAACGGAGGAGACAGTTTATGATTACAGAAGCACAGATTCAGAGAATTAACGAGCTTGCGAGGAAATCAAAGACCGAGGCAGGATTGACAGAAGCAGAGAAAGAAGAACAGCAGCTTTTGCGCAAGCAGTACATCGAAGCCTTTAAGGCTAACCTGCGTTCCCAGCTCGATAATATCGAGTTTGTCGACGAAAAATAGCGGCAAAGGCAGCAGGCACGTAATTTTATACAGAAAAACAAAGAATGAGAGCAGGATTTTACAAATTTTGCTCTCTTTTTGTTGTAAGATACCTCTATAGATAGTACAAGCTTCAGTTCACTTTAGCTTAAACAACAGGGGGTATTTATGAAAAAGGTATACGTATTTCAAATCTGTGCGCTGCTTTTGATTTTTCTCACGGCGGGAGTCATTATAAAGCCGCAAAGCGATGAAAAAATCATGGAAAGCCAGATTCAGTCGAGGATTGAGATTTTGAACAAGTATTATGACGGCAGTTGGGATTACGACAGGACAGAGACGGCCCTTGAGAAAGTGGAGAAAGGGAGTCTGCTGAAGACAGATACGGCTCTGATGAAAGATTATGAGTTGACCGATATGGAGCAGGTGACAGAATATGATGTGAGTGTAATTTCTTCTCGCACAACAAGGTATAATATGGTAAAATGTACAGTGAAAATTGATTATACCATGTACGGTCAGCAGGGAAAGCGAAAGGAGTCTCACAAATACCTGTTTACAGGGGAAAAAGAAAAGAAAAAAATTCGCCTTTCCGGAATGCAAATAATTTAAAATTACCGTTTGAATCTGTAAATTTTTTGGTATAATATATTAGTAGAATCGAAAAAGTGAAAGGAGTAGCTTTTATGAGACAAGTTTATTTAGACTATTCAGCAACAACTCCGGTAAAAGAAGAAGTATTGCAAGAGATGATACCATATTTTACAGAGCAGTTTGGAAATCCTTCCAGCCTTTATACTATGGGGCTCACATCTAAGGAAGCTGTGGATAAGGCAAGAAGCCAGGTTGCTGCATTAATCGGAGCTGATTCAAAAGAGATATATTTTACTGGCTGTGGCAGTGAAGCTGACAACTGGGCAGTATTTGGCACAGTGGATAAGTTTAAAGAAAAGGGCAATCACATTATTACAACCAGAATTGAGCACCACGCAATGCTCCATTCCTGCGAGTTTTTAGAAAAGAACGGCTATAAGGTTACATACCTTGCGGTAGAGCCTGACGGTACTGTAAAGCCAGAGACCTTAGAGGCTGCTATTACCGACCAGACCATTTTAATCAGCATTATGATGGTAAACAACGAAGTGGGAACCATTGAGCCGATTAAAGAACTGGCGGCAATCGCAAAGAAGCATGGGATTTTGTTCCATACCGACGCAGTGCAGGCGCTTGCCAATGTGCCAATCGACGTAAAGGATTTGGGCGTGGATATGCTCAGCGTATCTGCGCATAAGATTTATGGTCCGAAGGGAATTGGCGCACTTTACATTCGCAAAGGGCTGCGCATTTCCAATTACATGCATGGCGGAGCTCAGGAAATGGGAAGACGTGCAGGAACCGAAAATTTGGCAGGGATTGTTGGCTTTGGAAAAGCGGCTGAACTTGCAAAAATCAATATGGAAGAACATATTGCGCACTGCAGCCAGCTTCGTGATTATCTCATAGACAGAATTACCAGGGAGATTCCTGATACCTTTGTCAACGGTACTATGGAGCATAGACACCCGGGTAATGCCAATATTACTTTCAAGTACATTGAAGGGGAGTCCATTTTACTTCTGCTGGACTATAAGGGAGTTTCCGTTTCCACCGGCTCAGCATGTTCCTCCAAGTCACTGGAGCCGTCTCACGTGCTGACTGCGCTGGGAGTTCCGGTAGAAATGGTGCACGGTACGGTGCGCTTTACAGTAGGAGACTTCACAACAAAAGAAGATATCGACTATGTCATAGAATCATTAAAAGAAATCGTAGAAAAATTGAGAGCGCTGTCTCCTGTAAACAGCGAGAAAGGTTGGTAATAGCATGGGCTTATATAACGATACAGTAATGGATCATTTCATGAACCCGAGAAATGTAGGGGAGCTTGAAAATCCTGATGGAACAGGCACTTACGGAAGTCCTGTCTGCGGCGATATGATGCAGATTCAAATCAAAGTAGAAAACGATGTAATCATAGACGCAAAGTTCAAAACTTTTGGCTGCGGCAGCGCTATCGCTTCTTCCAGTATGGCGACTTCCATGATTATTGGAAAAACCATCGACGAAGCCCTTGCGATCAGCAACAAGCAGATTATCGAGGAATTGGGCGGTCTTCCTGCCGTAAAGGTACACTGCTCTGTTCTTGCAGACCATGCCATTAAGTCAGCAATCTATGATTATGCTGAGAAAAATGGAAAAAACTACAAGGGTCTGGAAGGCTTTGACCCGAATGCAGATGAGGACGATCATGACCACATTATCGAAGAATAAAATAGTACTGGGTCTTTCCGGCGGCGTGGACAGCACGACCGCCGCTTTGCTGTTAAAGAATCAGGGCTTTGAGGTGATTGGATTTTATTTTGACGTGATGGGAGATAATGCAAACGGAAAGCGTGCGGCGGAAGAACTGGCTGAAAAGATGGAAATTCCTCTTCATATTATGGATGTATCTGAAGAATTCTCCAAATCAGTCATAGATAATTTTTGCAGTCAGTACGCCTGTGGCAGAACACCGAATCCCTGCGTTGTCTGCAATCCGGCAATCAAGTTTAAAAAGCTTCTTGAAATTGCAGATAGGGAGAACGCTTACTATATCGCGACTGGTCACTATGTCGGTGTTACTAAAGACGACACGTCAGGAATTTACTATATTCAAAAAGGCTCCAGTGAGAAAAAGGACCAGTCCTATATGCTTTACAGGCTGGGTCAGCAGGTGCTGTCGAGATTGATTTTGCCTCTCGCTGATATGAAGGATAAAGATACCGTTCGCAGGTTGGCAAGAGAAAATGATATGCCTAATGCCCAAGCAGCTGACAGCCAGGAAATTTGCTTTATTGACGAAGAAAAAGAAGACTATGTATCTTTTATGGAGGCGCGCGGTTTTGCTTGCTCAAAAGGGCATTTTGTGGATGCAGAAGGGAAGATTCTCGGTGAACATCAGGGAATCAATAGGTATACTGTTGGACAGCGAAAAGGTCTTGGCATCGCCCTGGGCAAACCGGTATTTGTTACAAAAATTGACAAAGAAAAGAATCAAGTAGTTTTGGGCGACAATGCCGATTTGTTTCATACAGAAGTTGTCTCCGCTGAAAACTTTTTTACAGAAACAGGCTGCGGGGAAATCCCTGAAAGTCTTTTGGAAAAACAAGGCATTACAGCTAAAATTCGCTATGCGGCAAAACCTGCTCCCGCTGTTTTACATAAAGCGTGTGACGGCAGAGTCGTGACCGTATTTGAACAGCCACAGAGAGCTGCGACACCGGGGCAGTCCATCGTCTTTTATGACGGCGACCGGGTCGTTGGCGGCGGATTTATTGAGCCGTATTAAATAACAGCAGAATCTGCTACACATATTCATTTTACATCCATGCCATACTAAGTTTATAAAACTAGGAAAAGGGGTGTAAAGAGATGAACAAATTTGTCAAAGACGCAGCAATGCTTGCTGCTGCCGGTGCTGCAGGATTTTGCGCATATAAGTGGATGTCTCCGTCTGACAAGGATAAGATTTCCAGGGACATGCGACGCACTGTGGAAGACATGGGTGATGTAAAAACAGACGTCAGCCGCATGGCAAGCACAATTAAAGACACATTTTAACGATGAAAGAAAGGAAGTCCCTAGATAAGTAGGTGGGAATTTCTAAAGAAACAGAAAGTGACGTGAGAGAAAGAGAGATTCTTGCGTCACTTTTTCTTTTTTTGCCTTATCTTTTCGCATGATTTCAGAGTATTTATTATTATCAAAATATCTATCATGACAATTATTTTAATTTAAATTAATATGAAGGCTCGGATCACTTTTCGAGTCAAGGTTAATTTGCTTGTAGCGGTTATTTCCATTTTTAGTTTTATGTAATTGATTTATGCGGAAAAGAATGATAAAATCTCTTTAACAATGAAATTTCAACAGATTTCAATAACTCTACGATTCGTCGATTGCATTTTGCAGAAATTGTACTATATTTAAATTAAACAGCATGAATGTGAGAAAGGAGGTTTAAATGGATGAAAAGAGATTCGGGAGGTTTATTGCAGAGAGAAGAAAAGCAAAAGGGTGGACACAGGTAATGCTTGCAAAGAAAATTTGTGTGACAGACAAAGCTGTCTCTAAATGGGAACGAGGCGCAGGATTTCCTGATATTAAAACGTTAGAACCTTTGGCATCTGCATTGGATATAAGTTTGAGTGAGCTGATGTATGGTGAAAAACTGGAGAAAATAACTTCCACACATAAACTAGACGAAGTTGTTTCTAATACTATTGATTTGGCTGTTTACCAAAGTGAGATTCACATGCGAAACATGCTAATTGGTATAGCAATTACAGCTTTTTTACTGGTGACACTTTTTTTATTAGATTTAGAAAATGGTGTGGGAACATTCTTCTTTATTTGCTTACCATTACTTATATCACTTCTCGGAATCGCAATCATCTGTATTGGTGTACAACGCAAAAAAAGAGATTGCAAATGGAAATGGCATTTTATATTAGGGGGAATACTGGCTTTATTTCCGATAGAATGCTATGCATTGATTTTAATAATTGTTGCATTATGATTCAAAACGAGCAGTCTTATGAAAAGGTATTATTAGTGATACACAAATGCAAAAAGCAGCAATTACAAAAGCTGTAGTAAGAGCTAGCCTAGCGATGGCAGCAGAAGATGCAAGAACGTTATTGGGTTATACTACTGCGAGTGCATGCCTAGAACACTCTTTGCAGGATAATCCTGTAGATGTATCAATCACATCGACAGACCCAATTTCTACTCAAGTTAAAAACTCTAGTGCTTGTAAGGAAATCATTAGTGAATTCAAGTCTTATGTGAAAGGTAAAAAACTGTCAGCACGAACGACTAGCGGAAGTACAGTTTTAAATAGTTCGCATGATTTAACTTTAGCTTTTAATAAGGTTAGCTATGTGGCGTCGGGTACGAAAAATAGTAAAGGTGTATGGACATTAAAAATCAAATTCAAGGACACTTATGACTTTGACTGTGATAAGTGGACAAATGTAAAAGGGTTCAGAGCGGCTACTATTAATGGATTAAATAGCTACGGGAAATATGCACAATCAATTGGAGCAGTAGTTCCATATAAAATTCAAATTGAAGTAAGAGCTACATTTTCTGAATAACGTGTAAAACATAATTGCAAAAACACACGCAGCTTTGAAAACTGCGTGTGTTTTGTACTTTAGGTCATTATTAATGTCTTGGCTGCGGTCTTCTTGGCGGTTCGCAAGGGTTGCAGTCACATGGCGGCGGACACGGCTCGCATGGTTCGCAGCACGGTTCACACGGTTCGCATGGGTCACAGCAGGCCGGCTTGCAATCGCATGGATCACAGCATGGATCACAAGACTCTGCCTGTGGCTGCGTGCTGCCTGCATTATTTCCTGAAATGGTTCCAGGGAACAGACTTGGGAAAGTTGTGCAGATGGCATTTTGCTGCAGAGGTGCATCGACGTAACCGGTGGTAAGAACGCAAAGCTGTACCGGTACGACAATTTTCTTTTCACAGGTTAGACAAATGGCAACGATAAGATTTCCGGAAATCTGTCCATTGCAGTCCACGTTCAGATCTCTGCCGCAGTTGTTGGTTGCAAGGCGTGCTTCACAGGCGGAATTGCAGAACTCCGTAAAGCGAGGCAGGAAAGCGGTGTCGATAGAAGATGGCATGCAAATTTCAAAGAAGTTGGTCAGTACCATAGGCTGGTTTTGTGAAGCAATGCATACTTCAGTGCAGACAGTGAAACAGGTTTCGTTGTTACAGCTGTCGCAAAGAAGTAAATCCAGCTCGATAATAATATTACCAGAAATAGCAACGCACTGCGTGCCGAATACCGGAGTGCCCATGCACTGCTCATCACAGTCAGAGCTTTCCGCATACATAATCCGCTCGGAATATGTACCATCTGCACCAACCACATTCAGGAAATTGCCCTGTCTGTCTTTTAGGAAAGTAGCGCCGGAAATGCCGGTATCTACATCCAGAGAAAGGTTTCTTGGGTCATCAACATTATCTGGGATAAAAACTCGCTTACACCTGATATCTATGACACGTTTAATTCTGTGTCCGGGTGGAAGACACGGCTGGAAAGTCTGCTCGTTAAAAGTTTTCATTCCCTGCAGATTGAATTTTACTGCGTCAAAAACCTGCTGCACGTAGATGGGAGCAGTGACAACGCTGCTCATATCGCCGTCGAACTCACACAAATTATTGGCATTACAACAATTCTGATAGAGGTCCGGTGTTACTCTTGTTCCAAAGCAACTCATAAAATTACCTCCTTGTAGGTTATATAATCTTTCTAGATAAGTATATGATTTGGTCGCGTTTTGTGTTACAATTAAAAAAATGATGGTGAAACGCACATAGCAATATATGCGCAAGGGGAAGAAAAGGAACATAAATGGATAACAATTTGGAAAAAGAGACACAGCCAAGGGATAGCAAAGAGCGGACAGAACAAAAAGAGGCAGGCAGATTTAAAGTTAATCTGGCGATTTATCTGGGCGTCTTTCTGGTATTTGCGTTAATTATATTAGTGACCGGTATTTTAGGTCAGGCCTTTGGCAAAACAGTAGAAAATATTGCCTTGATTGGCATTGCTATTATACTGGTACTATTACTAATTCAGTCGAAAAGGAGTTAATACGATGGTAATTACAAAAGAATTAAATTCTAAAGTCAGAGTAGTGATGGAACAGATTCCATATGTGCAGTCTGTTGCCATTGGAATTTGGGTAAAGGCAGGTGCAGTAGACGAAGAAGCAAAATATGCGGGTATTTCTCATTTTATCGAACATATGATGTTCAAAGGCACTGAGAACAGAACAGCGAAACAGATTGCTGCAGATATTGATAAAATCGGCGGTCAGATTAATGCGTTTACAGGCAAAGAAGCAACCTGCTATTATGTAAAAGCGATTTACAGCAATTATAAGCAGGCGGCTGACGTAATTGTCGATATGCTGTCTTCTTCGCTCTTTGACAAGGCGGAAATGGATAGAGAACGTCAAGTCATCTGCGAGGAAATCAAAATGACTCAGGATGCGCCCGATGATTTGGCTCATGATACCATCACTTCTATGGTGTTTAAAGGTTCCGCCCTGGGAAATTCAATTATCGGAACCCCGGCTTCGTTGGAGAATATTTCAAGAGATGTCATTAAAGATTATTTTAACAGTGAATACACGCGAGACCATATTGTAATTTCTGTAGCTGGAAATTTTGAACCGGATGATGTATGCGCTTACTTCGATGACAAATTGACTGGTTTGAAAGAATCTAAACCAGAAAAAGAAAGCACTGTTTCTGTTTATACACCAGCGTACAAAGTAATTACCAAGGACATCGAGCAGTCCCATATTTGTCTTGCCGTAAAAGGATTGCCATTGAATGACAGCAGATACTATGCGTTCTCTATCCTGAATAATATTCTGGGTGGCAGCATGAGCTCCAGGCTCTTTCAGAATATCAGAGAGCAGAAAGGCCTTGCTTATTCAGTTTACTCTATGGCAGGCTCTTTCAAAAACGATGGCTATTTTAATATTTATGCCGGTGTCAGCCATGACAAAATCAAAGAAGCCATTGGTGGAATCAGGGAGGAGCTTGCTGAGATTGCAGCTCATGGAGTGACAGAGGAGGAACTGGAATCTTCCAGAGAACAGCTGAAAGCTTCCTATATCTTTGGTCAGGAAAACGTGGCGGGTCACATGTTTAAAAATGGTAAGAATCTGCTTTTGGGGAATCCAATTCTAACTGGAGAAGAGGTCATAGCGGGGTTTAATGCGGTTACTATAGACGATATTGAGAGCGTGAAAAGCTTAATTTGTGACTTTGAAACCTATTCTGCAGCAGCAGTTACCAGAGACGAGGTAAATCTGAAAGGATTTATGGGCAGATAATTTGCGGCGAAAGGAATACTACAAATGAAAATAAAAATGATTTCAGAAAGCGGAAGGCTTCCGAGGTATGAGACAGCAGGCTCTGCAGGATTTGACATCGCTGCTCATTTGAAGGAGCCCATTACTCTGCAGCCAGGAGAAAGGAGCCTGATTCCAACGGGAATTTATATGGAAATTCCGCTTGGATATGAAGCGCAGGTTCGGGCAAGGAGCGGTCTTTCTATCAAGAATGGAATCGGTCTTGTCAATGGAATTGGTACCATCGACAGCGACTACAGGGGCGAAATAAAGGTACCGCTGATTAACTGGGGGCAGGAAGCCTTTACAGTAACAGACGGGCTTAGAATTGCCCAGGTTGTGATTTGTAAATATGAACAGGCGGAGCTTGTTCCGGCAGAAACACTTTCAGAAACTGAAAGGGGTGCCGGCGGCTTTGGACATACAGGAGTATAAAGATGTTACATCGTGAAGATTTAGAGAAAAAAGAAGAATTGCTGGCACCGGGAGCCAGTCGCTCTGGCAAATCTAAAGGACGGGATGTTTTTGAAGAGCCTTGCAAATTCCGGACGGAATTTCAGAGAGACAGAGATAGAATTATCCATTCCAAGTCTTTCCGCAGGCTAATGCACAAGACTCAGGTGTTTCTTTCGCCGGAGGGAGACCATTACAGAACTCGTTTGACTCACACTTTAGAGGTGTCTCAGGTTGCACGTACTATCGCAAGAAGCCTGGGGCTCAACGAGGACTTAACAGAAGCTATTGCTATGGGACATGATCTTGGTCATACTCCTTTTGGGCACAATGGAGAAATGGTTCTCAACGATGTGCATCCAGGTGGTTTTAGACACAATGAGCAAAGCCTTCGGGTGGTGGAAGTGCTGGAATCTACCCCAAGCAGAAAAGGCATGAATTTGACCTTTGAAGTGAAAGACGGCATACTAAATCACACAGGAAGTCTTCCAGCGGCGACCTTAGAAGGGCAGATTGTAAAGATCAGTGACAGGATTGCCTACATAAATCACGATATTGACGATGCCGTGCGAAGCGGAGTCATCACTTTGGAGGATTTGCCAAAGGATGCAATCGCCATGTTTGGAAAGGGTCACAGAGAAAGGATTGACTGCATGGTTTCCAACGTGGTGTCCTTTAGTGATGGTAGAGACAAGGTTTCCATGGACGAGGAACATGGTGCGCAGCTTAACCTGTTGCGTAATTTTATGTTTGAAAATGTTTACAGAAGCCAACGGGTTAAGAAAGAAGAAGATCTGGCAAAAGTAGAGGTTGTTATCAGTTCTCTTTACAATTATTTTCTGCAATATCCGGAAAAACTTCCGGAGGACCACGCACAGCTTCTTGACTGTGATGATATCCACGTTGTAGTAAAAGATTACGTGGCTGGCATGACCGACCGGTATGCACTAAATCTTTACGCTGATTTGTTCGTGCCGAGAGAGTGGAAATAGCTCCTAAAATTTGTCAAGAGTTTTTTAAAAAAAAATAAAGGAAAAGTCTGTTTTTTGTAGAATAGTACTAATAGGAAGACAAAATCGGGAGACAGACTATGAGTTTTTCAAGTTCTACCATAGAAAATTTGAAAAATCAAGTGAATATTGTAGATGTCGTAGGAAGAAGCGTGCCTCTGAAACGAGCAGGTTCCAACTATAAAGGTTGTTGTCCGTTTCACAATGAGAAGACGCCTTCTTTTGTTGTCTCCGAGCAGAAGCAGATTTTTACCTGCTTTGGCTGTGGGGCGACCGGTGATGTCATCGAATATGTAAAACGCTATTATAATCTGGATTTTTCTGAGGCGGTAGAGAAAATCGCTGCCGAAGAGGGCATTACCGTAGAGAGAAATGCTCGCAGTGACAATAGAGATATTTATTACAAGGTTAACAAACTGGCGGCCAATTTCTTTTATCGCTCCTTTACGGAAAAGGCAAATAAAGGCTACGCTTATATGAAGCGCAGGGAGATAGCACCTGCTATTTTGAAGAAGTTTGGTATCGGATATGCCGATGAGCAGTGGGATAGCTTGTATCAGTACCTGTTGTCACAGGGCGTCGATAAAAAGATTATGGTAGAGCTGGGGCTGGTATCAGAAAGCAAAGGAAAATACTACGATAAATTTAGAAATCGGGTCATTTTCCCAATCATTAATACCTCCGGCAAGGTCATCGGCTTTGGGGGAAGAGCTATTGATCCGGGTGATAATCCCAAATATTTGAATTCGCCTGAAAGCAGGATTTTTCAGAAGAAGAATAATCTTTATGGTCTGAATATTTCCAGACAGAGTGTAGGCAAAGAAAATTTTATTATTCTAGTTGAAGGATATATGGATGTGATTGCTCTGTATCAGAGCGGTGTAGAGAATGTGGCAGCTTCTCTTGGAACTGCGCTGACGGAGAATCAGGCAAAACTGATTAAGCGATATACCAAGGATGTGGTTCTTTCTTATGATGCTGATAATGCTGGACGGGCAGCTGCTCTTAGAGGTCTTGAAATTCTAAAGAAAGAAGACTGCAAGGTCAAGGTGCTTCATGTTACCGATGGAAAAGACCCAGACGAATATGTTAAGAAAAACGGAAAGACGGCGTTTCTAAAGCTGATAGATGGGGCACTGCCTTATGGAGACTACCGTTTGGAATCGGCTAAAGTGGGTTTTGATTTATCACAGGATGAAGACAAAATCGACTACATGAAGAAGGCTATTGATATTTTGCGCCAGATGAGTCCTGTTGAACAGGAAATTTACATAAAAAAACTGTCTAAAGACCTGAAAATTGCAGAAGGTGCGATTAGAATGGAACTTTTAGGAAATGATAATACACAAAAGACGCAGCAACGGTCTGCACCGGTTCGCGAACAGCGCTCACAACAGGAGGAAGTAGAGCATGTGGCACTGAAACCCATAGAGAAAACACTGTTGAAAGTTTTACTGACGGAAGAAAGATATATAGACAGGCTAGTAGACTATCCGGGAATTTTAGAAAGTGAATTTGCCCTGAAGATTTATCAGCTTCTTGCAGAAAGCTATGCACATCATCATTTCATTGATTTGAACCAGATTATGGACGGGCTTTCCGATGAAGGAGCTGCAGGGCTGCAAGAAGTTTTGAATCATGTAGTCGTCGGCAACGAGGAACAGGTATTTCACGACTGTATCAGAACGTGGAACCATGAGCGGTTGACCAGAGAAGAGCAGAAGCTTTTGACGCTTCTTTCCATGGCAGACGAAAATGATAATCAGGATAGAATTATGGAACTGACCGATCAGCTTATGAAAGTGCAACGAGAACTTAAAAACCAACAATAGGGAGATGTAGAATGAGCACAGAAACAAAAAAAGCAAACAATTTAAATGAAACCTTTGCAGGCATGAGCCCAGAACAAATTAAGAACGAACTCATCAGTCAGCTAGTCAAAAAAGCTAAGACAAAGAAAAATATTCTGACCTATACGGATATGGCGGATTATTTAGATTCTTTTGATTTGGACAAGAATGTGGTAGACGAAATCTATGAAGCGCTGCTTTCTAAGGACATTGAGATTGCCAGCGAAACAGAACCTGAAGATTTTCCTTCCATGATGGACAGGGATGATGATTTTGACGGCAATGAAGAAGATGACGGCATTGTTATGACCGAAACCGGTGAAATCGATATCGAAGCGACTTTGCCAAAAGGAATTGCTGTAGACGATCCTGTCAGAATGTATCTGAAGGAAATCGGAAAGGTACCTCTTCTCAGTGCCGATGAGGAAATCGAACTGGCTCAGAGAATGGAAAAAGGGGACGAGGAAGCAAAGAAAAAGCTTTGTGAAGCAAACCTTCGTCTTGTAGTCAGCATTGCAAAACGCTATGTGGGCAGAGGGATGCTGTTCCTGGATTTGATTCAGGAGGGAAATCTGGGACTGATTAAAGCTGTTGATAAGTTTGATTATCGCAAAGGGTACAAATTTTCCACTTATGCAACATGGTGGATTCGTCAGGCAATTACCAGATCCATCGCTGACCAGGCGAGAACCATTAGAATTCCGGTGCATATGGTAGAAACTATCAATAAGCTGATTCGCGTATCCAGACAGCTGCTGCAGACTTATGGAAGAGAGCCGAGCCCGGAAGAAATCGCAAAGGAAATGGGTATTTCTGTAGACAAGGTTAGAGAAATTCAGAAGATTGCACAGGAACCTGTATCGCTGGAAACTCCAATCGGTGAAGAAGAAGACAGTCATTTGGGAGATTTTATTCCAGATGATGATGTACCAGCACCGGCTGAAGCTGCGGCATTTTCCATGCTGAAAGAACAGCTTGTAGAAGTGCTGGACACTTTAACAGAGAGAGAACAGAAGGTGCTGAAACTGCGTTTCGGTCTTGAAGATGGACGTTCCAGGACCTTAGAGGAAGTCGGCAAGGAATTTGACGTAACAAGAGAAAGAATCAGACAGATTGAGGCAAAGGCGCTTAGAAAGCTGAGACACCCAAGCAGAAGTAAGAAATTAAAGGATTATCTGGAGTAACGAAAGATGAAATTAAGCGAGAGATTGCAATATATCGCTGACGAAATAAGAAAAGGAGAAACCATGGCGGACATTGGGTGCGACCATGGTTTCTTGCCACTGTATTTAATGGAAAAGCATAAATGTCCAAAAGTGATTATGACCGATGTCAGCGGCGGTTCTTTAAAAAAGGCAGAAACCAACTGTAAACTGGTGAAGCCTAAAGGCGACTACGAATTGCGCCTCGGCGACGGCATCGATGTTCTTTCCGATGGGGAAGTTGATGTGGTTGTCATGGCGGGCATGGGAGGTCTTCTCATTGCAGACATGCTTAAATGGAATCTAAAAAAAAGCCGGTCTATTAAAAGATATATTCTGCAGCCGAGAAATAACCCTGGCAGACTTAGACACTTTCTGGCATGCAATGGTTTTTCCATCGTAAAGGAAGGAATCGTCAGAGAGGGAAAGTTTCTCTGTGAGATTTTGACCGTTGAAAGCGGACCGATACCAGTTTTTACAGCGGAAAATCCGCAGCCTGTTTATAGTGCGGAATTTGAATATCCTGCTTCGCTTATTGCTTTTGGAGGCGTATTGACAGGGGAATATCTGCAGAAACACCTCGAAACTGAATATCAGATTCTGGGTAAAATCGAAGAGAACGCGAAAGATGTACAACAGCAGAGTAAAGAAACCAGAGATAGAATTGTGAGACTGGAAGCGTTAATTAAGGAATGGGAGGCAGCGAATGAATAAAGAAAGATTGACTGCCGTTATCGAGGAAATCTGTCCTTCTGAGTCAGCTGAAAGCTGGGATAACTGTGGTTTTCAGCTGGATATGGGGGCGGCAGAAATAGATACTGTGCTGGTATCTTTAGAGGTTACCGGTGCAGTAATTGATGAAGCCGCCGCTTGCGGCGCGCAGATGATTTTGACCCATCATCCGCTACTTTTTAGCGGAATCAAGAAAATTGAACAGACAGATGTGATTGGAAATTACTTGATTCGACTGATTCAGGCAGGCATTTCCGTCTATTCCTGTCACACTAGCTTTGATAAATTAAAAGACGGTAACAATGATTATTTTGGTCTTCTTTTAGAATTTCAGGGTGTACATCCCTTTGATGCAGATAACGGTTTCTGCCGCAAAGGACAGACGCCTTTTGATATGACTTTTGCGGAACTGATTCGCAAGGTTTCAGAGGAGCTTACGATGGAGGAGCGGTATTTTAGATGGGTCGGCGACTTAACCAGACAAATTAAAACCGTCGGCTGGTGTACTGGCGCCGGCAGTGAATTTATTTTAGATGCGAAGAAAGAAAGCTGCGACCTTTATATTACGGGCGATTTGAAATATCATGAGGCGCAGATGGCGAAGGAAGCCGGCATTTGTGTCCTTGACATTGGGCACTATGGAAGTGAAAAGATATTTACTGGGAATATGGCTGACATGCTGCGGGAAGCGACTTTTGGAACCGATTTAGAGGTTTTGGAATCGCAGCTGGATTTGAATCCGTTCGGCTGCATTTAATTCATACCTGTCAGCAGTTTCAGTCCCCTAATTATAATCGAATTCTAATTTTTAAACAAAAAGCCAGCCACGCATTCAACGCGTGGTTTTCCGTGGCTGTCCACAAAAAAGACTGGAATTTATAATTGATTTATGCTATAATTACATGGTTATGGGTAAACCAGACAATCGCGTGCAGCGATGCATGAGGAAAGTCCGGGCTCCATAGGGCGAGGATGCCGGATAACGTCCGGCGTAGGTAACTATAGGGAAAGTGCAACAGAAACATTCCGCCGAAACGGGTTATGCCGTGGTAAGGTTGAAATGGTGAGGTAAGAGCTCACCGGCGTCATGGAGACATGACGGCCGTGTAAACCCCATCCGGAGCAAGGTCAAATAGGGCGCAAAAGCGACGGCCCGTCGCTGCCCGGTAGGTAGACCGCAAGAGCGTGCAGTAATGTTACGCCTCAGATAGATGATTGTCTAATACAGAACCCGGCTTATAGGTTTGCCCATACTTTATTTCAGGAAATACGCAGTATTTCCGTTTTATTTTGTTTATATATGATAGGAGGGAGGAGATGTTATGACAAACGAAAAAGAAATTCAAGGCAACAAAATGGGTACGGAGCCAGTTGGAAAGCTACTCGCTTCCATGGCATGGCCAGCCATTCTTTCTATGACCATCAATGCTCTTTACAACGTAGTGGACAGCATGTTCGTAGCAATGGTCAGTCAGAAAGCGCTGACAGCCGTATCTCTTGTAATGCCAATTCAAATGCTGATGATTTCCATGGCTGTGGGTAGTTCTGTCGGCGTAAATTCTCTGATTTCCAGAAGACTGGGTGCTAAGCGATTTGATGAAGCCAATAAGGCAGCCTCAACCAGTATCAGAATTGGGCTTTTTAACTTTCTGATTTTTGCATTGGTAGGTATTTGTCTTGCCAGTCCGTTTATGCGTGCGTATACAGATGATACTATCATCTTTGAGGGTGGCGTTACATATCTTAGAATTATTACCATTTGCAGCCTCTTTAGCATGATTCAGATTCAGCTTGAGAAAGTGCTGCAGGCGACAGGCAATATGATAGCTCCGATGATTATCAGTTTGAGCGGTGCACTGACCAATTTGGTTTTGGATCCGATTTTGATTTTTGGACTTTTCGGTATGCCAAAACTTGGTATTGCCGGTGCAGCTATTGCAACAGTTACTGGTCAGGCAGTGGGTATGTGCGTTGCAATCTTCATGTTCTTTAGAAAAGAGCACGAGGTGAAAATCCAGTTGAAAGGCTTCAAAATCGACTGGGCTGTGGTAAAAGATATCTACGGCGTAGGCCTTCCATCTATCATCATGCAGGCAATCGGTTCTGTTATGCTGCTAGGCTACAATGCCATCTTAGCGACTTCAGCAACAGCCGTTGCGGTACTGGGCGTTTATTACAAGCTGCAGTCCTTTATCTTTATGCCGGTGTTCGGTCTCAATCAGGGCGCTATGCCGATTATGGGCTATAACTTTGGTGCAAGGGACAGACATCGTCTGATGGAGACTTACAAGAAAGCGCAGATTACTGCACTGGTAATTATGGCAATCGGTACTATTTTATTCCATTTATTCCCAGAGGTTTTCCTGAAAATGTTTAGTGCGGACGATGAGATGATGGAAATGGGTGTGCCGGCGCTGAGAATCATCAGTATCTGCTTTATTCCGGCAGCCTTTGGTATTATGTCATCGACGCTGTTTCAGGGAACCGGTCATGGGGTATATAGTTTAATAGGATCCCTTTTACGTCAGCTTGTCGGTATTTTGCCGCTGGCTTATATCATTTACCACACAGCAGGTGTGACGGCGTCTTGGGCGTCTTTTCCGCTGGCGGAGATTATCGGCGTCGTTTATGCGGCAATTATGCTTATCAGATTATACAAAAAAGAAATCAAGACCTTGTAATTTACCATTCAAGGTCTTGAAATTCTTCGTATTCCCGGTATTGGCGATATTCGGAATCTTCTTTGACAAGGTCGTAAATAAGCGGATCTCGCAGAAGATGTTTCCAACAGGTATAAGTTGCCTTGACAAAAGCAGGATTCAGCTCCATTTCTTCTGTGATTAGAGGACAGCTGTAGGGCAGGTCGCTGTCATTTCGTACCAGAGATAATACACCGTCTTCGTCAATATGAGGCGTTAAAGGAAAGGTTCTGCATTGCATGGGCCTTTTTTCTCTGGGACAGATTGGCGGCGTTTTGCATCGTACAAAGTAAACTTTGCCGCTCCAAGACTCCGGGAATTCATAATCCTCGGCGTATTCTGCACTCCATGTGAGCCAATCGTCTGTTCGGTCGTGGACTTTATCTTCGCCGGGAAGGAGATAAATACCGAGGTTTTCATCGTCATTACCACAGCTGCAGCAGATGGCACCGCAAAGAGTTCCGCAGTCATAAGGAACAGGAGAAACCCTGTCCAGCAATCGGTAGATTGCCTGATAAGTTCTTTTTTTGATTGTACTTTTCATAACAATTCATTCTAACATAGGAAATCAGGCGATACAACCAGAAATTAGTACTAAATTAAACCTTGAAAAAGGTCGAATTCTGGTGTTAAAATTATAAAATACTCAATTACACAAATAAGAGGTAAGATTATGAAGTTAGGAATTGACGTAGGCTCAACTACCGTCAAACTTGTTTTACTTGACGAAAAAAACGAAATTACATATACCCGTTATGAGAGGCATATGTCTAACGTTTTTGAAAAAGTAAAAGAACTCATAGAGGAAATGTATGCCCAGTTTGGTTCCATAGAAATCAGACCTGTTATTACAGGCTCTGGCGGTCTTTCCCTAGCAAATCTTCTGGGTGTTTCCTTTGAACAGGAGGTTATCGCCTGCAGTAAAGCGGTGGAGACTCTGATTCCTGATACAGATGTTGCTATAGAACTTGGTGGCGAAGACGCAAAGATTACATTTTACGGCGCTACTATTGAGCAGCGAATGAACGGAACCTGTGCAGGTGGCACGGGCGCGTTTATTGACCAGATGGCGGTGCTTTTGAATACTGATGCAGGGGGACTTAATGAGGCAGCAAAGAACGTAAAGATGATTTATCCTATTGCAGCTCGCTGCGGCGTTTTTGCAAAGACGGATATTCAGCCTCTGATTAATGAAGGTGCGGCAATAGAGGATTTAGCTGCTTCCATTTTTCAGGCTGTGGTTAACCAGACCATCAGCGGACTTGCTTGCGGACATACCATCAAAGGGAACGTAGCATTTCTAGGCGGACCGCTGTCCTTTTTGTCTGAGCTTCGTAAAAGATTCATTGAAACATTGGAATTAAAGCCGGAGGAAGTGATTTTTCCAGAGGATTCCAAGTATTTTGTCGCCATCGGTGCAGCTATGCTGGCAGAAACCAGAAAACAGATTTCATTGGGAGAAATTGCCGAGCTAATCAAAGGATCTGATTCAAGTCAGCTTTCTGAGACCAAACATATCGAACCGCTGTTTATTAATAAAGAAGCGTATAACGCATTTATAAACCGTCATAACCAGCACAAGATTCGCAGGAAAGATATCAAACGCGCTAAGGAAGAGACTTTTCTAGGCATTGACGCTGGTTCCACAACCACTAAGGCGACCCTGATTGACTCCGACAAAAATCTGTTATATTCCTTCTACAGAAGCAACGAAGGAAATCCGCTGGAAGCGGTTAAGACCATGCTCAAAGAGCTTTATTCGCTGCTGCCGCAGAATGCCTTTATTGCAAATACTTGCGTGACCGGTTACGGAGAAGGCTTGATTAAGACGGCTTTTAAGGCGGATTTGGGCGAAATTGAGACCATGGCTCATTATAAAGCGGCCGAGGAATTTTTGCCAGGCGTAGAATTCATTCTGGATATCGGCGGGCAGGATATGAAGTGCATGAAGATTAAAGATGGCGCTATTTACAATATCATGCTTAACGAGGCTTGTTCTTCCGGGTGCGGCTCTTTTCTCGAAACTTACGCAAAATCTGTAAATCTGGACACCAATGCATTTGCGGAGGAAGCGCTCTTTGCTGAAAATCCTGTAGACCTTGGTACCAGATGTACAGTGTTCATGAATTCCAAGGTAAAGCAGGCACAAAAAGAAGGGGCATCCATCGGCGACATTTCCGCGGGACTTTCTTATTCGGTTATCAAGAATGCGCTGTACAAAGTGATTAAGCTCAGGAACCCAGAAGAGGCTGGTGAGAAAATTGTAGTGCAGGGCGGCACCTTTATGAACAACGCTGTGCTGCGAAGTATCGAAAAGATCATTGGTAAGGAAGTTGTCAGACCGGATATTGCAGGACTGATGGGCGCATATGGCTGTGCGCTGATTGCTATGGAAAACCATCTTGAAGATACGGAATCCTCTCTGCTCAGCAAAGAAGCGCTGGAAGATTTTCAGGTGGAGCATACCAACGGCAGATGTAACGGCTGTGAAAACCGATGCATTTTGACCATTAATAAATTCAGCGACGGATCCAGATTTATTACAGGAAATCGCTGCGAAAAAGGGGCAGGAGGCGCGCAGCACGCGAACAAACTGCCGAATCTTTACGAATATAAACTGCAGAGACTCTTTGGATATAAGCCGATTTCTGATTTTGATGCAGTGCGCGGCACGGTGGGAATTCCAAGAGTACTGAATATGTACGAAAATTATCCGTTCTGGTTCACTTTCTTTACGGAATTGAAATTCAGAGTGGTTTTATCGCCGCTGTCGACAAAGTCCATCTACGAGAAGGGAATGGAAACTATTTCCTCTGACACGGCTTGTTATCCTGCCAAAATGGTTCACGGACATATTAAATGGCTTGTGGAAGAGGGTGTGAAGTGGATTTTCTATCCATGTTTAAACTATGAACGCAACGAAGATGAAACGGCACCAAATCACTATAACTGCCCAATTGTAGCGACTTATCCGGAAGTGATTGCAAACAATATGGACGATATCTTTTCAGAAAACATGGTGCGTTTTTCTCACCCGTTCCTGCCTTACGATAACGACCTGAAACTGGCAAATATGCTCTACAAAGAGTTTAAGGATTTTCATATCAAGAAAGAAGAAATCATGCGCGCAGTCAGCCGCGCCAGAAAGGAACAGGTTCGCTTTAAAAACGATGTGAGAAAACAAGGGGAATACTCACTGAAATTGGCGAGACAGAAGGGAAAGAAGGCTGTCGTTCTGTCGGGAAGACCATATCATCTGGATCCGGAAATCAATCACGGCATTGACAAACTGATTAATTCCTTCGACATGGTTGTCCTTTCGGAGGATTCCGTGGCGCACATGGGACAGTTGCCAAGACCGCTGCGCGTGCTGGATCAATGGGTTTATCATTCCAGACTTTACAAAGCGGCAAGCTTTGTAGGCACCTGCGATGATGTGGAGCTGATTCAACTCAATTCTTTCGGATGCGGTCTTGACGCAGTTACCACAGATCAGGTGGAAGAAATCTGCCGCGACAGCAATAAACTTTACACAGTTTTAAAGATAGACGAGGGCTCTAATCTCGGCGCAGCAAAAATTAGAATTCGTTCCCTGAAAGCGGCTATGGACGAGCGCGAAAAGAACGGTGTCAAGGCAAGCGGAAACTTTAAGGCTTATGAGCGAAAACTTTTTACGGCTGAGATGCGAGAAAACTACAATATTTTGGTGCCGCAGATGTCACCGATTCATTTTACTTATTTGGAAGAAGCAATGAAAGCCTGCGGCTACAATGCGGTACTTTTACCGCCGGTCGACAAGAATTCGGTAGAAGAGGGGTTAAAATATATCAACAACGATGCTTGCTATCCGACTATCGTGACTTTGGGACAGATTATTTCTGCACTAAAATCAGGAAAATATGATTTGGATAAGACGGCTGTATTCATGTCTCAGACGGGGGGTGGATGCCGCGCCAGCAACTATGTGGCGCTTCTGCGTAAAGCACTCAAAGATTTGGATATGGTACAGGTTCCGGTGGTATCTTTTAATGCTGTTGGACTAGAGAAAAATCCGGGCTTTAAGATTACTGCTAAGATGGGGCTTCGCCTAGCAGTTGGCTGTGTTTACGGAGATCTTGTTATGCGGATTTTGTACGCGACAAGACCATACGAGAAAGTGCCAGGTACCTGTCAGCAGATTTTGGATAAATGGCATGACAAAATTATACATAATGTGATTCACTTTAACAAAGGGGAATATGAGAGAAATCTCAAAGGTATTGTAGAAGATTTTGATAAAGTTGAAAGAACTGGTGAGAAAAAGCCGAAGGTGGGCGTAGTCGGTGAAATTTTGGTGAAATATCACCCTAACGCCAACAACGACATCGTAGGTATAATCGAATCGGAAGGTGGGGAGGCAGTGGTTCTCGACATGCTGGACTTCTTTCTTTACGGTATGCACAGCAAAAAATTCAACTTTGAAAATCTGTCAGGCTCTTATAAAGCGATGATGACAAATCAGCTTGGAATCAAGGTTGTGGAATGGCTTAGAAAACCGATGAGAAGCGCTCTTGCTGCGAGCGAGCATTTTACGGAGCCATCCTACATCGAGGAAACGGCGGAAGCAGCGTCAGCTATCAGTTCTATCGGTAATCAGTGCGGTGAAGGCTGGCTTTTGACTGGTGAAATGGTGGAACTGATTCACAGCGGTGTGGAAAACATCGTATGCCTGCAGCCATTTGCGTGCCTGCCGAATCATGTAACGGGAAAGGGCATGATGAAAGCACTCAGAAAGATGAATCCAAAGGCTAATATTGCTGCTATCGACTACGATCCGGGAGCCAGCGATGTAAACCAGCTGAACCGGATTAAGCTGATGATGGCGACGGCTCATAAGAATATGGAAAAGTAAATATAACGAGAGTAACAAGAGGTGTCTGCTAAGTGGTGATTCTGCTGGGCAGACACTTTAGCGTAAAAGCTTTATATAAGAGTTTTAAAAGAAAAGGACATAGAATCAAGATGAATCCCATATGCTTGATCCTATGTCTTTTTTTATTTAGAATTAATTTTTGGAAGGTACGTAGTTTTACTGCATCATTATTCAATGCAATTTTATATTTAATTAATATATGTGATTTATTTGTGATTTTTAGAATGAAAGTTTGACAATCAGAAAATAAACGGTTAAAGTATAAGGGAGAAATATTAGAAAAGCCTAAAATTAACAAAAATTTTAGGCGGCAGGATTAAAGTTAATTGGACTGCTTCGGGAACAGTAATAGACGGGATTCTTACACAATTAAAGGTAAGAAACATTCCGGTAGTTTATGTAGATCGTTTTAACAATCCTTCAGGGAGTGGAACGACCGATCATGATATTGTAGTATATGGTTATGACAGCAATAATAATCTAATTGCGCATTTTGGATGGGATGGAAAAACTCATATAAAATGTAGCAGTCCTGCAGCAGCAGCATTTATTGCCTCGGCTTGTGCAATTACATATTATTGAGGACTTTAGAAAATGGATAAATTAAATGCAAGACGCATTATCGCCATCGTATTATCACCTTTTATTATTTGGGGCGCACTACGGCTTGGCGAAAAAGGTTTGGAGTATCTGGGAAGACCCAGCGGATTATCAGAGCGTGAAGTCGTGGAATACAGTCCGTTTTTGATTGGAAAAAGTATAGAAATCCCTTTAGAGCATTTTCGAATTGGAGACTGTCCATCAGAGTATCATTTTGGTGCAGATGCAGGCATCGATGAAGTAATTGGGCTAATCAGGAAGCAGCCTCATGTGATAGATGTTGCCTCCTTAGGCAGCTGGAATGATGGCTCTAATCGATACCTGATTACAATGCAGTGCTTGGGTGGAGTGACTTATTTGGAACTCATCGATTTTCAGAAGTCTGTTGATATGGGGGAGTGGTATCATCCTTACCGCAGCAAGCATAGTTATGCCCTCTTTGATTGTTCTGTGACATTAGAGAAAGATGAAGAATATTATTACATTTTGTTTCCGCAAATTCGCAAGAATGAAAGCGAGGATGATTTGCTAAGTGGTGCGGATTTGAAAGTGGATACAGCTTGCTTGATACAAAAACCTGAAAATTCTTCTGAGCAGAGTTTGTTTGATTTTCTCTTGCAGTTCTATAAGGATTCCGCCCTTTATGAGGTTTCCTCATACACTGATGATGAAATCATTGTTAGTTTTAATGAGAATGCGCTGAAAAATAATCCGAGTACGATACCGGAACAAGATAGTACAATGGATTCTGTTTATAAAGGCGCTTTTAAAATATCTGTGGATGAGGTAGTGGAAAAAATTACCATAACATTATTATAAAGAGAATAGAAAGACGTTTTCGAAAAAACGGCTCTAATAACTTTTCAGGGATTTAACCTTTGTGTTAGGCATAAACTTAATGGAGATCTTAGATGGAAAAAAAGGTATAGAGCCAAGCGGTATATCATATGCTTGACTCTATATCTTTTCTTTGTATAAGGAAAGCCATCAGATAAGCAAGTGGTTTATTATTTGTAGAATTCTTTTTCTGAATCTGACAAAATGAAACCACCATTTAGTTTAGAGCGTTTTTGTTTTACCTTCATCAAATGGAAGGGCGTGTCTGTACCCTCTTAAGAAATTTAAAGAGCAGACACTTTTTTTAGTTTGAATTCATATGTTGAAAGGAAGACATTATCTTAGGAGGACAGAGATGGAAGAAAGTTTGAAACAGCACTATCCCTTTGTAAATCCGCCGCTACCTTACGCCTATGATGCACTGGAACCTTTTATTGATGAAGAAACCATGCGTCTGCATCACGACGCACATTTACAGACCTACGTAGATCATCTCAATATCATCATCAGACAGTATCCTGCGCTGCACAATTGGACTCTGGAACAGCTAATCAAATGGAATGACAATTTACCCGTAGAAATTCAGGACGGCGTGCGCAATAACGCGGGCGGCGTTTACAATCATATTCTGTATTTCAGTCGTCTAGCACCGCCGGAAACAGCAGTCTGGCCCAGCGGAGAGTTTCTTTTGCTGCTGGAAAGAAGGTTCGGTGGCTTTCAGCAGTTTAAAGAGGCGTTTAAGAAAGCTGCAATGTCGGTATTCGGTTCGGGTTATGCATTTCTTGTAGCGAATCGAGACGGTCTGCTTGAGATTGTCACCACTGCCAATCAGGATAATCCGTTGGAAATAGGCTATTATCCTATTCTTGTACTGGATGTTTGGGAACATGCTTACTATCTGAAGCATCATAATAAAAGGGATGGGTATATAGATGATTGGTTCAATCGTCTTAGCTTTTAACTCCTTGCGGCAGCAGCAATAGGGAGATAAATTTCAAAAATGCGTTGAAAATCCTTTTATAGTGTAGTATACTGTTTAAGTTGAAAATTTCTAAAGATAAAGATAGGAGGTGTCTCCATGGGAAGACACGGTACAATTGCCGGAAGAAAGGCGGCACAGGATTCTAAGCGAGCAGCTATGTTCACCAAATATGCTAAGGCTATTACAGTAGCAGCAAAAGACGGTGGAGATCCTGAATACAATGCAGGTCTTAGAGTGGCAATCGAAAAAGCAAAGGCAATCAGTATGCCTAATGATAATATTCAGAGAGCGATTAAAAAGGGTACAGGAGAACTGGGCGGCGCTTCTTACGAAGAACTTTCCTTTGAAGGTTACGGTCCCGGTGGTGTAGCAATCATTGTTGATTGTCTGACTGACAACACCAACCGTTCCACTTCCTTTGTTCGTTCCACATTTGATAAGCACGGTGGAAATTTAGGTACTCCAGGCTGTGTATCTTACATGTTCTCAAGAAAAGGCGTTCTTATTATCGAAAAAACAGACGGAATCGACGAAGACGCTCTGATGGAAGCAGCATTAGAAGCTGGTGCAGACGACATGGTAACAGAAGAAGACAGCTTTACTGTTTACACTGAACCATCTGCATACGCAGACGTATATCAGGCATTGGCAAGCGCAGGCTATGAATTTGTAGAATCTGACGTAGAATTTGTTCCATCTATGGAAAGCGCGCCGACCGAAGAGCACGATATCAAGAAGCTGAGAAAGCTTATCGACATCTTAGAAGATAACGATGACGTACAGAAGGTACATACCAACTGCGGTATTGATTTGTACGAAGAATAAACGAATAGAATGTAGAAAAACCCTCTTTGCATGTGCAGAGGGTTTTTCTTGTAGATGCCGTGTGTAGCATTTATTGCGTATGGCGATTCTTAACCTAAATTACGTTGTTTTTCAAAAAATGTATAAGAAATTTTATAAGAATAATGTGCGACTTGCATTATGCGTAAGATTAAAGGTAAACATTGAAAAAACATACGTAAAATGCAAGAATCTCTGTTGGATTCAGAGATAAAGAACGGTTATAGATCGCTTGAGAAGTGTGATATGGAATTCACTTATACACTTTTTTAGCATTTTCTAATTTTGGGTTAAGATTTCGAGATTTTCTTATACATTTTTTTGCCCTAAATTGATTTTAAGTTAAGTTACTGTGCTTTTAGGCGAAAACCTGGTAAATCTGCGAAAAACATCTTGCCCCCACATTGCATTCCGTTTAAAATATTACTATCACCAGATAGAGAGGAACGTGAAGTCAGCGTTATGAATAAAGAAGAAATCAGAACTTTTGCGATAGAGGAATATCATAGATGGCAGCAGGCGGCTGAGCACTTCGGCGATATAGAGCTTCTTTCGGAGCTTGCACAGCTTGCAGAAGAAGAGGAAGAAGTCATTGACTCCTTTTGTGCCAGCCTTCGTTTTGGAACTTCCGGCATTCGGGGCATACTGGGAGCAGGCACTAACCGTATGAATGAGTATGTGGTGCGAAGGGCTACCCAAGGGCTTTCCAATTATTTGAATAAAGTCACTGAACGCCCTAAAGTGGTCATCGCCTATGACACCAGAAGAAAATCCAGAATTTTTGCGGAGGAAACCGCAAAAGTTCTTAGAGGAAACGGCATAGAGGTGTGGCTTTTTTCGGAGCTTGCAACGGTGTCGTTGCTTTCCTATACCATTAAAGAACTGGGCTGCACTATGGGAATTATGATTACAGCCAGTCACAATCCGAAAATTTTCAATGGTTATAAGGTATATAACAGCAACGGTTATCAGATTGTGGGCAGCGTGCCCGAAGAGATTTTGAGAGAAATCGATAAACTGGATTATTTCGATGAAATTGCTTCGTCAGACGAAGGCATTCAGCTGGTGCCCAGAAGGGTATCAGAAAGCTTTATTGAAAAAATCATTTCCATGTGCCCAGCTGATATTGAAGAAATTAAGGAAAGTGATCTGAAACTTGTTTATACGCCGCTCAACGGCACAGGCAATGTTTACGTCAGGAAGGTACTGCAGGCCATCGGGCAGAAAGATACCGTCATTGTAGCGGCGCAGGAAATGCCTGATGAGAATTTTGCCACCTGTCCGGCGCCGAATCCGGAGAAAATTACCGCTTATTCGGAAGGCTTCAGAACCATGGATCAGGTTGGCGGAGATTTGATTGTAGCAACAGATCCTGATTGTGATCGAGTAGGTGTTTGCATCTACCATGATGGCATGAAGGTGCTGCTGACGGGAAATCAGCTGGGGGTTTTAATGCTAGATTATCTTTGCAGCGTAAAACCGCCAAAAGCAGGGCAGTTTATTGTCAAGAGCATTGTAACCACACCGCTTGCTGAGAAAATCGCAGAAAAACACGGACTGAAAGTAATCGATACTTTAACCGGTTTTAAGTATATTGGGGAAATCATTACAAAGCTGGAGCAGGAGGGGAGAACAGAGGATTACTATTTCGGTTTCGAAGAGAGCAACGGCTATCTGATGGATTCTTTTATCAGAGATAAAGACGGTATCAGCAGCGCTATGCTTTGTGCCTGTCTGGCCGCCTATTATAAAAAGCAAGGACTTGATCTTGTAGACAGACTCCATCAGATTTATGAGGAACATGGGCTCTGTATCGACAAGACCGTCAATTATTTCTTTGAGGGACCTTATGGGAAGCTTTCCATGGAACAGGTCATGGAGTATTTTCGCGCTGAGATAGGGGATACTATCGCAGGATACAAAATCAAAGAAAAGATAGATTTCCTTGGAGAAACAGGACTGCCAAAATCCAATGTGATCCGTTTCTGTTTAGAAAATGGAACCCAGTGTATCATCAGACCTTCTGGTACAGAAGCCAAGATAAAAGTTTACTATTTTGAGACCGGGCAGGCTGCTGAACTGGAAAAGTATATAAAAAACACCGTAGAAAGTTTCAAAGACCGCTAAATCAATGGACAAACGGGTTGTTTTATGATAAAATAATTGAATGTTCAAGGAAATATTAATTCATCAAGGAGTAAATATACATGGAAAAACTAGGTTTAAATCAAATCAGACAGATGTTCAGAGATTTTTATGTAAGCAAGGGTCACTATGCAGCAGGCAGTGCGTCACTGATTCCGAAGAACGATAAATCACTTTTAATTATCAACTCCGGTATGGCGCCGCTGAAGCCTTACTTTGCAGGAGTGGAAACACCTCCCTCCAAAAGAATGACCACTTGTCAGAAATGTATCAGAACTGGCGATATTGATAACGTAGGCATTACTTCCAGACATGGTACATTCTTTGAAATGCTGGGGAACTTTTCCTTCGGCGACTATTTCAAAGAAGAATCCCTGCATTGGGGCTGGGAGTTCATCACAGAACATTTAAAAATGCCGGTTGACAGAATCTGGGCAACCGTTTATCAGGATGATGACCAGGCTGTAGAGATTTGGAAGAAAATCGGTGTTCCGGAAGAAAGAATCGTCCGTCTTGGCAAGGAAGACAACTTCTGGGAAATCGGATTGGGACCATGTGGACCTTGCTCCGAGATTTATTTTGATAGAGGAGAGGAATACGGCTGCGGTAAGCCCGACTGCAAACCAGGCTGTGACTGCGACAGATATCTGGAATTCTGGAATCATGTATTTACACAGTTCTCCAAAGAAGAAGACGGCAGTTACAGCGATCTGGAACATCCGAATATCGATACCGGCATGGGGCTTGAGAGAATGGCATGTATTATGCAGGGTGTAGATTCCATCTTTGATGTAGATACGATCCGCCACATCTTAAACGGCGTTGTAGAAAAGTCCGGCGTCAAGTACGAGGACGGTGCTGCAAAGACTGACGTTTCCATTCGTATCATTACAGACCACCTCCGCTCCATGGTATTTATGATTGCTGACGGAATTATTCCTTCTAACGAAGGCAGAGGATATGTGCTGAGAAGACTCATCAGAAGAGCAGCAAGACATGGTAAGATTTTGGGAATCGAAGGCAAGTTCCTCGTGGAGCTTTCAAACAGAGTTATCGAAGTGTCCGGCGAGGCCTATCCGGAGCTTGTAGAAAAGAAAGACTATATCCAGAAGATTATTTCTGTAGAAGAAGAAAAATTTGCTTCTACCATTGACCAGGGAACCTCAATTATCCTGGAATACGTGGAAGAATTAAAGAAAGAAAATAAAACAGTTTTAGAAGGCGAGAAGGTATTTAAGCTTTACGACACTTTTGGATTCCCACTGGAACTGACTGAAGAAATTCTGGCGGAGGCTGGTTGCACAGCCGACGTAGATGGCTTTAACGTCAACATGAAGAAACAGAAAGAAATGGCAAGAGCCGGCAGAAAATCCACCGAGGAAGAAGCGTGGAAAGAAGCCGAAGCTGCTGTAAACGTGCCGGAAACAGTATTTACCGGCTACACAGAAACAGAAGATGAGGCAAAGGTTCTTGCAATCTATATAGACGGCAAAGAAGCCCAAACCGCCGAAACCTATCAGAATGCGGTGGTATATTTGGACAAAACACCGTTCTATGCTGAAGGTGGCGGACAGGCTTCCGATAACGGAATTATGTCAACCGATAAATGCTGCGCAAAAGTGACTGCTGTTGAAAAATCACAAGGCATTTTTGCACACAAAGTGCTCATCGAGGGCGGGAGCCTTTCCAAAGGAGATACTGTTTCCTGCGGTGTTAATGTGTTTAAGCGCAATGCAACGGCTAGAAACCACACTGCAACACATCTGCTGCAGAAAGCACTCAGAGAGGTAGTGGGCGCGCATGTAGAACAGGCAGGCTCCTCCGTCAACGAAAACACGCTGCGTTTTGACTTTACTCATTTTGAGGGAGTAACACCTGAACAGCTTGCGCAGGTTGAGCTGTTAGTCAACGAAAGGATTACCGAATTTCTGCCTGTGACAACTGCGGAAACTTCTATGAAAGAAGCGCAGGAGATGGGCGCAATGGCGCTGTTTGGCGAGAAATATGGCGATAAAGTCAGAGTGGTAAACTGCGGCGACTTTAGCATTGAGCTTTGCGGCGGCACACACGTTGCAAATACCGGACAGATCGGCGTGTTTAAGATCGTCAGCGAGGCAGGCGTAGCCTCTGGTGTTCGCAGAATCGAAGCCGTAACTGGTACAGGTGTTCTCTTAAAAGCTATGGAAGCCGAGGAAACCGTAAAACAGATTGCCGAGAACCTAAAGTCAAATCCAGCAGCTGTGGTACAGAAATCAGCTTCCATTGTAGAAGAACTGAAGGACACTAAGAAGGAGTTGGAAGACTTCAAGAAAGCTGCCATGGGCAGTGAAGTTGATGATATGGTAAAAGAAGCAAAAGATATCGGCGGTGTAAAACTGGTAACCAAAGAATTCAAAGATTATAACATCAACGATTTGAGAAATCTGTCTGACGATATCAAAGCGCAGCACAAGGGCATTGTTATGGTATTCGCCACAGTCAATGGTCCGAAAGTTACCTTCCTGGTATCCATTACCGACGACTTGCTTGCGAAAGGACTTCACGCCGGCAATATGATTAAACAGATTGCGGCAGCCTGCGGCGGAGGTGGCGGCGGTAAAGCCGACATGGCGCAGGCGGGAGCAAAAGATCCGACAAAAATTTCTGCTGCATTTAAGGTTGCAGAAGAACTTTTATCATAGTATACTATAAGTACGAGCCGTACTAGCCACATGAAGGAGGTCATAATTCATGGAAAGAAAGACAATTATGTTTGATGCAGCAAAGACTCAGCAGAGGACTACCAAGGAAGTACTGGAGACTGTTTATGCTGCTTTAGAAGAGAGAGGGTATAATGGAATCGACCAGATGGTTGGATACATTCTTTCTGGTGACCCATCCTACATTACAAGTCACAATAATGCGAGAACCATGATCAGCCGCATTGACAGAGATGACTTGGTAGAAGAGATTCTGAGAGACTACTTGAGAAAGTAATATAGAAGCATCGGCAGGATTATTTTCCCTGCCGATGTTCCTTTTGAGAGGTAAATCACATGAGAAAAATAGCCCTTGATGTGGGAGATAAGACAGTAGGTATTGCATTAAGCGACGCCCTTGGTATTACAGCGCAGGGTCTGATGACCTTGGAGAGGGTAGGCATTCGCAAGGACACCGGCAAAATTTTAGATTTAGTAAAAGAGTATGAGTGCGACACCATCGTCATCGGACTGCCGAAGAAGCTTGACGGTACCGACAGCATTCAGACAGAAAAAGTTTACGAGTTTCGTACCATGCTGGAGAATAAAATGCGCAGCACCGGAATGAAGAATATACAGGTCGTGTGGCAAGACGAAAGACTGACTACGGTCATGGCAGAAAAAGTCTTAATCGAGGCGGACGTTAGCCGCAGCAAGAGAAAAAAGGTCATTGATAAACAGGCTGCAGTGATTATTATGCAGAGTTATCTTGACCGTCTTGCAACAGAAAAGCGATTAGAAGAAAATGATAACAATTCTTTTGGAGGTTAAAATACATGAAAAAAATCGGAATCATCATGGGAAGCGACAGCGATCTTCCTGTAGTTGAGAAAGCAATGACGACTTTGGACGAATTTGATGTGCCTTACGAAGTTCACGTATATTCCGCCCATAGAACGCCGTCAGAAGTCAAAGAGTTTACGCAAAATGCCAGATCAAACGGATTTGGCGCAATTATTGCAGCAGCAGGAAAGGCAGCTCATCTGGCAGGCGCCATTGCAGCCAGCACAACCCTTCCTGTTATCGGAATTCCGGTAAAATCATCTACACTGGATGGACTGGATGCACTCCTGTCTACGGTACAGATGCCGGGGGGCATTCCAGTTGCCACAGTCGCCATCGACGGTGCGCAGAACGCGGCACTTCTTGCTATTCAAATGCTTGGCATAGAGGACAGTGAAATTGCGGCAAAGCTCGACATCCAGAGAAAAGAAGCAGCTGATAAGGTTCTTTCTAAAAATGCAGCAATTGAAGAAAAGTATAATAAATAATGAATTAAGTATAGAAAGAAGATGAATCAAATGACAATTGAAAAAAAAGAACAACTCTATGAAGGAAAAGCAAAAAAGGTATTTGCAACCAATGATGAAAATCTTTGCATTGTATCCTACAAAGACGATGCTACCGCTTTTAACGGACTAAAAAAAGGCACCATTACAGGAAAAGGTGCTATTAACAATAGAATGTCCAATTTCCTGATGAAAATGTTAGAGGAAAAAGGCATTCCGACCCACTTTGTAGAAGAATTAAGTGATAGAGAAACCGTTGTAAAGAAGGTTTCTATCGTACCCCTTGAAGTCATCGCAAGAAACATTGCAGCAGGCTCTCTTGCAAAAAGACTCGGCGTTGAAGAAGGCTATCCAATGAAACGCACAGTCTTAGAGTTCAGCTATAAGAACGACGATCTGGGCGATCCAATGGTAAACGACTATCACATTCTCGCTATGGAGTTTGCTACAGAGGAAGAACTTGAAACCATCAAGAAAATGGCCCTCGACATCAACGCTATTTTGAGAGAATATCTGGCAGCGGACGGAATCGATTTAATCGACTTCAAGCTGGAATTTGGTAAAACAGCAGATGGCTCCATCGTACTTGCCGATGAGATTTCACCGGATACTTGTAGATTCTGGGACAGCAAAACCCACGAAAAGCTGGATAAAGATAGATTTAGAAGAGATATGGGCGGCGTTGAAGACGCTTACCAGGAAGTATTTAAGAGAATTTTAGAGGAGAAATAAGAATGGGAAAAAGTTTCAGCGAAAGCTACAAAGAAGCCGGTGTTGATATTACTGCGGGTTACAAAGCAGTAGAACTGATGAAAGAGCATGTGGCGAAGACCATGGTATTTGGCAATGTACCCGATGATATTGGCGGTTTTGGCGGCCTCTTTGAACTGGACGTGAAAGGAATGGAGCGCCCGGTGCTGGTAAGCGGTACTGACGGTGTAGGTACCAAACTGAAGATGGCATTTTTGATGGACAAACACGACACAGTGGGCATTGACTGTGTTGCAATGTGTGTCAACGATATTCTTTGCGTTGGTGCAAAACCTCTGTTCTTCCTTGATTATATTGCAGTTGGAAAGAATTATCCGGAAAAGGTTGCGCAGATTGTAAGCGGCGTTGCAGAAGGCTGCATACAGTCGGAGGCAGCCCTTATCGGCGGTGAAACTGCTGAGATGCCGGGCTTTTATCCGGAAGACGAATACGATCTTGCCGGTTTTGCCGTAGGCGTTGTGGACAAGTCAAAGGTACTGAAAAAAGAAACCGTAGAAGAGGGCGATGTCATTATCGGACTTCCTTCCTCTGGCGTGCATTCTAATGGATTTTCTCTGGTAAGAAAAGTGCTGGATGTAGAGAATGAAGATATTAAGACTCCGGTTGCTGAACTTGGCAGCAAGTCCATCGGCGAGACCCTTCTGACACCGACCAAAATTTATGTAAAGCCAATGCTGAAGCTTTTTGATGAAGTGACCGTAAAGGCTGCTGCCCACATCACTGGCGGCGGATTCTACGAAAACATTCCAAGAAGTCTGCCGAAAGGTTATGGCGCCAAGATAAAAAAGGAAAATGTAAGAGTTCTGCCAATTTTCAAGCTCATCGCAGAAAAGGGCAGCATTCCTGAAAGAGATATGTTCAACACCTTTAATATGGGCGTGGGCATGACTGTTATCGTTTCTGCAAAGGACGCAGACAAAGCGCTGGAAGTGCTGCACGCTGCAGGTGAAGACGCATATATCCTCGGCGAGGTTGTAAAGAGTGAGGAAGGCGTAGAATTATGCTAAAGACAAAGATTGCTGTGCTGGTTTCTGGCGGCGGCACCAATCTGCAAGCTTTGATAGATGCTCAGAAAAGCGGCATTTTACACAGCGGTGAAATTGTGCTGGTCGCCAGCAACAAAGAAAACGCATATGCCCTAAAACGTGCACAGGAAAACGGGATTAAGGCGGTTTTTGCGATAGACGAGGAAGCGCTTCTCAAAATCATGGAAGCTGAAGGCATTGAACTGGTCATTCTTGCAGGATTTTTAAAGATCCTCAGCAGCGAATTTATTTCTGCTTATGAAAATAGAATCATCAATATTCATCCGTCATTGATTCCCTCGTTTTGCGGTAAAGGCGCTTATGGTCTGCATGTCCATGAAATGGCGCTTTCCTACGGTGTAAAACTTACAGGTGCTACGGTGCATTTTGTCAATGAAGTGCCTGACGGCGGTCAGATTATTGCCCAAAAAGCGGTTGAGATTCTGGAGGGTGATACGCCGGAGATTTTGCAAAGACGTGTTATGGAACAGGCGGAATGGGTGCTGCTTCCACAAGCAGCCGAAATGATTAGTGAAAAAATAGCGAAAGGAAAGAAATAGATGAACGTTTACGAAACTAAAACCATGAAAGCTGCTGTCAAAGGGAATTCCTATGTTGGCAGAGGCATCGTTCTCGGAAAGTCTAAAGATGGAAAAAAGGCTGTCAGCGCTTATTTCATCATGGGAAGAAGTGAAAACAGCAGAAACAGAATCTTCCTTGACGAAGGGGAAAATGTGATGATTAAACCCTTTGATGAATCTAAGGTGGAAGACCCGTCTCTGATTATTTATTATCCGATGCGTAAACATGAGAACAAGCTGATTGTAACTAATGGTGATCAGACCGACACGATTTACGAATTTTTAAAAGAGGGCAAATCCTTTGAGGAAGCACTGGATACCAGATGTTTTGAGCCGGACGGTCCAAACTGGACGCCGAGAATCAGTGGTATGTTTACATTTGGCGAAAAACTGACTTATAAGATGAGTATTTTAAAGAGCGCAGATGCTGAAGGCTCAGCTTGTAACCGCTATTATTTCAACTATGACGCTCTTTGCGGTTTGGGACATTTTATCCATACATATGTGCAGGACGGAAATCCGATTCCAACTTTCCAGGGAGAGCCTGAACGCGTTGAAATTCCAGATGATATCGACGCATTTACAAAGGAAATCTGGGATAACCTTGATGAAAATAATAAAATTTCCCTTTATGTAAGATATATTGATCTTGAAACTGGTGCAGCTGAAAACCGCATGATCAACAAAAACGCATAACCCTTTTAGAACAGATAGATAGAATGGAGCAATTGTAATGAAAGAATTTGAACTGAAATATGGATGTAATCCCAACCAGAAGCCTGCAAAGATTTACATGGCTGACGGAAGTGAACTGCCTCTTGAAATTTTAAACGGCAGACCGGGATATATCAATTTTTTAGATGCTTTTAACAGCTGGCAGCTTGTGAAGGAACTGAAGGAAGCCCTGGGTATGCCGGCAGCTACCTCTTTTAAACATGTCAGCCCTACATCTGCTGCTGTAGGCGTTCCGATGAGTGAAACGCTGAAAAAAGCCTGCTTTGTAGATGATATTGAAGGACTTGACGATTCACCTATTGCAACAGCCTATGCAAGAGCGAGGGGTACCGACAGAATGTCCTCCTTCGGCGACTGGGTTGCTTTAAGTGATACCTGCGATGCTGTGACTGCAACGATTTTAAAGAGAGAGGTTTCCGATGGAATTATTGCGCCGGACTATACCGATGAAGCGCTTGAAATTCTAAAAGGTAAGAAGAAGGGTGCTTACAATATCATCAAAATCGATTCTGACTATGTGCCTTTTAAGCAGGAAATTAAGCAGGTCTACGGTGTAACCTTTGAGCAGGGCAGAAACGATTACAAGATTACGCCGGAGCAGTTGACAAATATTGTTACTGAAAATAAGACTTTAACCGAGGAAGCAAAGCGCGACCTTATTATCGCACTGATTACGCTAAAATATACCCAGTCCAATTCCGTAGCCTATGCAAAAGATGGACAGGCAATCGGTGTTGGCGCAGGTCAGCAGTCCAGAATCCACTGCACCAGACTTGCAGGAAACAAAGCTGATTTCTGGCATCTAAGGCAGGCTGACAAGGTAATCAACCTGCCGTTCCGTGAAGATGTAGGCAGAGCTGTTCGTGACAACACCATTGACGTATATCTGGGAGATGAATACGAAGATGTGCTGGCAGATGGCGCTTGGGAAACCCTCTTCACTGAAAAGCCAGAACCATTTACAAAGAAAGAGCAGCGTGCTTATCTTGACACTGTTACAGGAGTAGCCCTCGGCAGTGACGCATTCTTCCCGTTCGGAGATAATATCGAGCGAGCAAAGAAGAGCGGCGTATCCTATATCGCAGAACCGGGCGGCAGCGTTCGTGACGATCAAGTTATCGAAACCTGCGACAAATACGGCATGGTTACCGTATTCACCGGCATGAGACTGTTTCATCACTAATGGTTCTGCCCCGCAAGTGTATGTGGATACATGCACGAGTGGCAAGGCAGACCTTATGCTGGCGTTCTCCGGCTTTAGCCGGCTAAGAACGCGTCGTATAATGGAGTTGCTCCAATTTACGGAGTAAATTGATGAGAACTCCTTATGCTTTAAATCCCCAAGAGAACGAGCAAATTGCGAAGTTCGATTGGAAGGATTTAGTCGTATAATGGAGTTGTCCTAATTTGTGAAACAAATTGATGAGAACTCCTTATGCTTTTGCGGCCCAAGAGCGAAGCGATTGGCAAGCCGCAAGTCGTATAATGGAGTTATACCCAGAAAGGACAAGGTATCAAATAATGAAAGTTATGGTTGTTGGCGGCGGCGGAAGAGAGCACGCCATCATCAAAAAAATAAAAAAGAGTCCAAAAGTATCCGAAATTTATGCGCTGCCGGGTAATGGCGGTATTGCGTCCGATGCGACGTGCGTAGATATCGGTGCTAAAGATCTTGAAAATATAGTAAAATTCGCAAAGGAAAATGCCATTGAATTTGCTGTGGTTGCGCCGGATGACCCGCTGGTTTTAGGTCTTGTAGACCTTTTAAAGGCAGAAGGCATTCCTTGCTTTGGACCTGATAAAAAAGCAGCTATCATCGAAGGCAGCAAGGCTTTTTCCAAGGATTTAATGAAGAAATATCAGATTCCAACCGCTGCTTATGAAACCTTTACAGAGATGGAAAATGCCCTTGCATATCTGAACACCTGCAAGATTCCAGTGGTTGTAAAGGCGGACGGTCTGGCGCTGGGCAAAGGCGTTATTATTGCTGAAACCTTGGAAACAGCAAAACAGGCAGTCAAAGACATGATGGAAGATAAAGTCTTCGGCGACAGCGGCAATAAGGTTGTCATTGAAGAATTTCTTACAGGTCCTGAAGTTTCTGTCCTTTCCTTCACAGACGGCAAAACACTGGTTCCTATGGTATCTTCCATGGACCACAAGAGAGCCTTAGACGGCGATAAAGGACTGAATACCGGCGGTATGGGAACCGTAGCGCCGAATCCTTATTATACCGAAGAAATCGCAGAGCGCTGCATGAAAGAAATTTTCCTGCCGACCATGGAAGCGATGAACAAAGAGGGAAGATCTTTCAGCGGCTGCCTTTATTTCGGTCTGATGATTACAGAAGATGGACCGAAGGTCATCGAATACAACTGCCGCTTTGGCGATCCTGAAACCCAAGTTGTGCTGCCGCTTCTCGATAGTGACCTATTTGAGATTATGGAACATGTTGCTGCAGGAACTTTGGCAGAGGCAAATGTCAACTTTGCAGACGATGCGGCATGCTGTGTGGTTATGGCGTCGGAAGGCTATCCTGTCAGCTATGAGAAAGGCTTTGAGATTAAAATCGACGATGTAGAGGATGTTTACATTGCCGGCGCAAAGCTGTCTGCGGATGGCAGACTACTTACAAACGGCGGACGTGTTCTGGGTGTTACCGAAAGAGGCGCAGACATTGCAGAAGCCATCGAAAAAGCATATAACTCCGTAAAAAGAGTTACCTTTGACAATGCGTTTTATAGAAACGATATCGGCGCAAAGGCGTTGGCTGCATTAAATGAAAAATAGTAAAACAAAGTAGGGAGAATTATGGTTTATAGAATATATGTTGAAAAGAAAAAAGCTTTCGCCCATGAAGCAGCGTCTTTAAAAAACGATATCGTAAAACTGCTGCAGATTCAGAATTTGCAGGATTTGCGGATTGTAAACCGCTATGACGTTGAAAACTTGGACAGAGAACTATTTGACTATGCTGTAAGCACTGTGTTTTCTGAGCCGCAGGTAGACGACACCTTTGAAACCTTGGATTTTGCAGGGGCGGATCATGTTTTCGCGGTAGAATTCCTGCCGGGACAGTTTGACCAGAGAGCAAATTCTGCTGCGGAATGTATCCAGATTATTTCAAAAGGCGAAAGACCGGCAGTCAGAACCGCTAAAGTGTACCTGCTGCAAGGTTCTTTGACCGAGGCAGAACTTGCTGAAATTAAGAAGTATGTCATCAACCCGGTGGAAGCGAGAGAAGCGACCTTGGAAAACTTTGACACCCTGAAAGTGGACTACGAAATTCCGACAGAAGTTGCGGTTTTAAACGGCTTCAATGAACTTGACGAAGCTGGACTTTTGGAATTTCTAAAAGACTACGGACTTGCCATGGATTTGGGCGATTTAAAATTCTGTCAGGAGTACTTTAAAAGTGAAGACAGAAATCCGACTATTACGGAAATCAGGGTAATCGATACTTACTGGTCCGATCACTGCAGACATACCACCTTCAACACAACGATTGACAGTGTCAAGTTTGAAGATCCTGCAGTGCAGGAAACCTATGAAGAATACATCAAAACCCGTGAGGAACTAGGCAGAACCAAGCCGATTAATCTGATGGATATCGGCACTATTGCCGCAAAATACCTGAAAAAGCACGGCTTACTGGATAAACTGGACGAATCTGAAGAAATCAACGCCTGCACCGTAAAGATCGATGTAGATGTCGACGGCGGAACAGAAAAGTGGCTGCTTTTATTTAAGAACGAAACTCACAACCATCCGACTGAGATCGAGCCTTTTGGCGGTGCTGCAACCTGTGTTGGCGGTGCCATCAGAGACCCGCTTTCAGGAAGAAGCTATGTATATTCTGCTATGCGTGTTACTGGTGCAGCTGACCCGTTAAAGCCAGTTTCTGAAACTATGGAAGGAAAACTTCCGCAGAGAAAGATCGTAACAACTGCTGCCAACGGATACAGTTCCTACGGCAACCAGATTGGGCTTGCTACAGGGCAGGTAGATGAACTTTATCACCCAGGCTACGTGGCTAAGAGAATGGAAATCGGTGCAGTAATTGCTGCAGCGCCTGCTGAAAACGTACGCAGAGAGAGACCTGTTGATACTGACAGAGTTATTCTCTTGGGCGGAAAAACCGGTCGTGACGGCTGTGGCGGCGCAACCGGCTCCTCCAAGTCCCATACAACTGAATCTTTGGAAAGCTGCGGCGCTGAGGTACAGAAGGGTAATGCACCGGAAGAAAGAAAGCTACAGAGACTCTTTAGAAATCCGGAGGCTTCCAAGCTGATTAAGCGCTGTAACGACTTTGGCGCAGGCGGCGTGTCTGTTGCTATCGGAGAACTGGCTGACGGTCTTGAAATCAACTTGAACGCAGTGCCGAAGAAATACGATGGTCTTGACGGAACTGAGCTTGCCATCAGTGAATCTCAGGAAAGAATGGCTGTTGTTGTTGCGGAAAGTGATGTAGAGCGTTTCTGTGAACTGGCTGTTTCTGAAAATCTGGAAGCCACGGTTGTAGCAGAGGTAAAGGAAAATCCATATTTAAAGATTTTCTGGAACGATAAGCCGATTGTAAATATTTCCAGAGCTTTTCTTGACACCAACGGTGCAGAAAAACACATTGATATTGAAATCCCAATGCACGAGAACTTTGAAAAAAAAGTCAGCGGTGACTTTGTGCAAACATATAAGGCTCTGGCAGGAGACTTAAACGTCTGCTCTAAAAGAGGCTTATCCGAGCGTTTTGACTCCACCATCGGCGCAGGCACTGTCTTAATGCCCTTTGGCGGTATTAGACAAAGAACGCCGAATCAGGCAATGGTAAACTTGATTTCTGTAGAAAAGGGACACACTGACACCTGCTCACTGATGTCCTGGGGCTATAACCCGTATATTGCAGAGGCAAGCCCTTATCACAGTGCGTATCTGGCAGTGGTGGAATCCGTATCCAAACTGATTGCTGCTGGCGCATCCTTTGAGGATGTATACCTTTCCTTCCAGGAATACTTTGAAAAGCCGATGAGAGATGCGATGCGGTGGGGCAAACCGATGGCTGCAGTTCTGGGCGCATTCAAAGCGCAGAAGGAGCTGGGCGTGGCGGCGATTGGCGGTAAAGACTCCATGAGCGGAACCTTTGAAAACATCGACGTTCCACCAACGCTAGTATCTTTTGCAGTTACTACAGGTAATGTTAAAACGATAATTTCTCCGGAGTTCAAACAGGTAGACAATAATATTATTATGTTTACTCCAGAAAAAGACAAAGAAGGTCTCCCAAAGGCTGAAAGTCTGAAAGAAATTTACGAAACGGTCCACAGACTTATCTCAGACGGTAAAATTGTCAGCGCTTACACACCAGGATTTGGTGGTGTTGCGGAAGCCATATTGAAAATGGCTATGGGTAATGATATCGGTTTTGCCTATGATTCTGTGGATATGGAAACCATCTTCGGCTATCAGTACGGCGGCTTTGTTGCCGAACTGGAAGGAGAAGTTGAAATCTCTGCAGACGGATTTTCTGTGATTACCCTTGGTAAAACGACAGCAGAAAAGACCATCACTTATGGCGCTGAATCTCTTGCGCTTACTGATCTTTGTAAGATTTATGAGGATAAGCTGGAGTCAATTTACACTTGCAACATTGAAACTGAAAGCAGCAAGCTTGAAACTTTCCGTTATGAGGCTACAGAAAGACCACATGCTAAGGTAAAGGTGGATGTGCCAAAGGTACTGATTCCGGTATTCCCGGGTACCAACTGCGAATATGACTCCGCAAAGGCATTCCGTGACGCCGGCGCAGAGGCTGAGATTTTCGTTGTAAACAACCTGACTGCTGCTTCTATTGGAAAATCCGTAGAAGACTTCGCTGCAAAAGTGCGTGAATCCCAGATTATCTTTATTCCAGGCGGTTTCTCCGGCGGTGATGAACCGGACGGTTCCGGAAAGTTTATCACTGCATTCTTTAGAAATCAGGAAGTAAAGGAGGCCGTGACCGATTTACTGGACAACAGAGATGGTTTAATGCTGGGTATCTGCAATGGATTCCAGGCGCTAATCAAACTGGGGCTTGTACCTTACGGCAAAATCATCGATACCGATGAAAACTGCCCGACACTGACTTTCAACGAAATCAGCCGCCACCAGTCTAAACTGGTCAGAACAAGAATTGCTTCCAATAAGTCTCCATGGCTTGCAAATACAACACCTGATCAGATTTATACCGTTCCGATTTCCCACGGTGAGGGAAGATTTATCGCTTCAGAAACGCTGATTCGTGACCTTGCTGAAAACGGTCAGATTATCACTCAGTATGTGGATCTTGAAGGAAACGTTACTTCGGATATTCAGTACAATCCAAATGGTTCCTACTTCGCTATCGAAGGTATCACTTCACCTGACGGCAGAGTACTGGGCAAGATGGGACACTCCGAAAGAACCGGCGCAAATCTCTACAAGAACGTGCCAGGTGACTTCGACATGGGTATGTTCCGCGCTGCTGTAGAATATTTTAAGTAAAATATGAATAGGTTAAATTAGAGTTAGAATTAGCCTCCGCCTGCCAAAAGCTTTCGGAGGCTGATTTTTATAAAGAAAGAGAGGTTTTATATATGGATACAAGGTATCAAGTTGTTATGAGCCAGGTTATGCTGCCACATCAAGCCAATGTAGCGGGTAATGTACACGGTGGTGAAATTATGAAATTTATGGATACAGCAGCAGGAGCCTGCGCTATGAAATATGCAAGAAGCAACTGCGTTACAGCTAGAGTGGACGAACTGATTTTCCACCTGCCGATTTTTGTCGGAGCACTAGTAACCTGCACTGCAACCATTGCATACGTAGGAAACACTTCTATGGACGTTTACGTGCGCGTAGATTCTGAAGACATGGAATCCGGAAATGGTCCAGAAAAGGCTCTGTGTGCTCATTTTACTATGGTTTCCATGAACAAAGCCGGAAGACCTCAGAAAGTGCCTGCATACATACCGGAAACGGAAGAAGAAAAAATACTTTGGGAAGAAGCCGCAGCGAAAGTGAAGGCTAGAAAAAGATAAAATCTCATACGCAAATTTTAATCATATTTGCCTGTCCTACTCATATAGTATTAGAGAAAGGACAGGTATTTTTTATGAATCATTTTGAGAAAGTTTTCCAGTGCTTTCCCATAGAAGTCCAGCGGCAGATTGGTGGGCTTGCACCGGAAATACAGGAGGAAATCAACGAGATTCGGGTGTACCGGGGAAAACCGGTACAGCTTTATGCAGGGAAGAATCAGTACTTGCTGAAAGGCTGCATCACCGGCGGACAAATTCACAGTCTCTTAAATAATCTGATGAAGTTTTCCTATTATGCTTACGAAGATGATATCGCAAAAGGCTTCATTACTATTGATGGCGGACATCGGGTGGGTCTTTGCGGCAAAGCAGTGATGGAAGGCGGAAAGGTGAGCCTGATTCGCGATATCAGTTCTCTCAACATTCGTTATTCCAGAGAAATCATAGGATGCAGCGACAAAATCATGCCTTACGTTTTTGACGAGGAGGGAAATCTTTGCAATCTGCTGATTGTCTCACCTCCAGGCTGTGGTAAGACTACACTGCTCCGGGATTTAGCAAGAAATATCAGTCTGCAGCGCATCAAGGTCGGTATTTGTGACGAGCGCTCTGAAATTGCTGGTATGTCCGGCGGCATCAGCGCTTATACTTTTGGAAATGCGGTGGATGTGCTGGATGGCTGTCCAAAGGCATCGGCTATGCAGATGATGGTTCGTGCCATGTCTCCTCAGCTTCTCATTACAGATGAAATCGGAACAAAGGCAGACGCAGACGCAATCAGAAGCTGCAGCGGAAGCGGTGTAAAGGTAATCTGTTCCATGCACGGAAGCTGCATGGAGGATTTGAAAAAAACAGGAGTTTGGGAAATTGTTGAAGGGAATTCTTTTGATTACATTATATTTCTCACAGATCAGCCAGTTATCGGAACAGTAAAGGAGATTTGCCATGGTTAAGATAATTGGACTATTTCTGGGCGTCATAGGCTGTGGTGCAATCGGACTGTTAAAAGCACGAGATATCAAAGATCGAAAACAGCTGCTTCTTGAATTCAAAAGCCTGCTTCTCCACATTTCCACAGAAATCAGCTATTTTAAGGAACCGCTTCCGCAGATTTTTGAGCGTCTGTCGGCGGAAAACGAAGGCGCATGTGGGCTCCTTCTGAGAAATTGCCTGACCAGCTATTTGACAAGCGGTAGAGACATGGGAGAACTTTGGAAAGATTCGGTGGATTTCGTATATGAAAGTCTTCCTGTTACTGAGCAGGATGTAGTACTCATGAAGAAATGCGCAGATTTTCTTGGACAAAGCGATTTCAAGAGGCAGCAGGAGCACTTTCTGCTTTTACACAGGCAGCTTGATGAGCAGATTGAGGAGGCGCAGAGGTGGATTGATTCTAAAGGGAAAATGTATGAAAGACTGGGTTTTTCGGCAGGTCTTGTAATCGCCATTGCACTGATATAGATATAAAACAAAGGGGGAAAAGACATTGGAAATCAGTATTATTTTCAAAATTGCAGGTATCGGCATTTGTATAGCGCTGGTGAATCAGATTCTGGTTAAGGCAGGAAAGGATGAAATGGCAATGATGACAACGCTTGCCGGTGTAATCATTGTGCTGGTAATTATCGTCAAAATGCTGGCAGAATTCTTTGAAACGATGAAAGTCTTTATGGAATTTTAGTGATGGAAATATTAAAAATTGCCATGCTTGCGCTTCTTGCAGTGGCACTGATTACACTGGTAAAGAGCTATAAGCCGGAGTTTGGGATTTACGTGGTCATCGCATGCAGTATTTTGATTCTCTATTTTATGATTGACAGCTTGAAATATGCTGTGGCGTATGTATCGGGGCTGTACGAGAAACTGGAATACGGAAAAGGATATTTTCCCATTATTATAAAGGTTCTCGTCATTGCTTACGTTACCGAATTCACTTCGCAGCTTTGCAAAGATGCGGGGGAGACATCGATCGGCGCAAAGGTAGAACTGGCGGGAAAGGTGATTATCTTTTGTGTTGCGATTCCGGTATTTGTGTCGATTATCAGTCTGGTGGAGGAACTGTTATAAACTATGGAATTTGATGAAATTTTAAAGGAACAGATGAAAAAAATCGTCGATGAGAAGCAGACTGACTCGCTTTCTGATTATGCCAGCGGTCTATCCGGGGGAATTTCTGATTACTTTACGCTGGATAAAATCGTAGACGCAACACTAAATGGGGAGAGCATTTTTAGTTCAGAGGATATGATTTCCAGTTTAAAGGCGCTGTTTCTCTATGAATTAAAGGCGGCACTGGTGGTGGGTGTGGAAATACTGACCGTCTGCATCGTCATCGGTCTTCTTAAAAATCTATCTGGCTCCTTTGGAAAAAAAGGTGTCACGGAGATTGCAAGTCTTGTCTGCAGCATCGTCATCATCGGTCTTGCTGTCAGCAATTTTCAGACCATCTACCAGATGACCATTGACGCGATTGCAACGATTACATACACGATGGAGCTTTTGCTCCCAGTGCTCATAACCATACTCATTTCCATGGGACAGGTGACGGGTGGAACAATTATGAGTCCGCTGATATTGACTGCGATTACGATTTTTGAATCGATTCTAAAGAACATCGTGCTGCCGGCACTGTTTCTATCGACGGTACTCAGTTTGCTCAATTGTTTAACAGAAAAAGATTACGTAAACCATTTATCTAAATTTCTGAGACAGGCGGCGCTCTTTGTGACCGGACTGGTGCTGACGCTAATGTCGGGAATTGTCGCTGTGCAGGGGCTTATTACACAGACTTCGGACAGCCTGATTATGGGAACGGCAAAGTATTCCTTGGATGCGTTTATTCCCATCGTCGGTGGGTTTACTGCAGACACTGTGGAGCTTTTTATCAAGTGCATGGGATCAATTAAAGGAATTGTAGGGATTTTTGGAATTCTCCTCATTGTATCCCTTATGCTGATTCCTATACTAAAAATCATGGCAATTTCTGTCATATATAAAGTGACGGCGCTGCTGATTGAACCGGTCGCCTCAAAGAAAATTGCCGCAGGGGTTTCAGACATTGGCACGTGTCTTGTTACCATGGGCGCTATCGTGTTCTTTGCATCACTTTTGTTTATCATTTTTATTACATCCATTATTCGTCTCGGAGGCAGCATATGAGCGTGATTACAGCATGGGTCAAAGACATTTTCATCGTAATTTTAGCGATTACCTTTCTGGAGATTTTGCTGCCAGAAAGTTCCATGGCAAAGTATCTGAAGTTTATTTTTTCTATCATCGTACTGGCGACAATTTTATCACCGCTGGCAAGTTTTTTGGAATAAATAGACAGATAAAAAATATTTTTTAAGAGAGGGTATTATGTTTGAGAAGCTAAAAATCACAAAAGATACCATAGTCAAGATCATTACGCTTTTGCTTATCGCCTCGGTATTTCTTTTGACTATGAGCGTTTTAACTGATGACAACGACAGCAGAAAGCAGGTGACCGATGACGATGGCGCCACAGAAACCATGCTGTGCAGCTTTTTATCGGAAATCAAAGGAGTGGGTGATGTCAATGTGATGATGGAGTACGATGAGAATCGTGCGGTAACCGGAGTAATCGTAACTGCCGAGGGTGCGAGTGACCCTGTAGTAAAAAATGATATTGTAAAAGGGGTAGCAACCTTATTTGATTTGCCGGTTTCCAGCGTAATGGTATTTGAAAAAAGTCAGGAGGATTGAGAAAGATGAAAAAGAAATTTAAACTAGATTTAAAAGGATTTTTTAATAAGAAAGAAAATGTGGCAGTTGCCGCTTTAGCCTTGGTATTTTGTGCAGGACTTGTTGTGACGGAAGTCAAAGCTAACAATATTCCACTTCACGACGGAGATGTTCTTGTGGACAGCCGCAACATTGCGCAGGTTGAGGAGGATTCGAATTCTGAAAGCAGTACTGATGGAGACAGTGAAAAGACTGAAAAAACTGCAGGGGATGACGTGAATGGTGAAGATGGCGAAGGAGATGCCGCTACAAAGGGCAATACCTTTGCGGAAAAAAGAGCAAAACTAGATCTTGAAAGAAATGAACTGATTGCAGGCTATGACAGCACCATCAAGAATTCCACTAACGACGCAGAGAAGAATAACGCTGTGGCAAACAAAGAAAAACTGACCAAATATATGGAACAGGAAGTTTCTATCGAAAGTCTGATCAGCAGCAAAAATCTGCCGGAATGCCTTGTTATCATCACAGAAAGCACCATCACCGTTACTGTCGATGAGCAGGAACTGACACAAAACACTGTAGCGAAAATCTGCAATATTGTCATGGCAGAAACAGGCAGAGGTGCCGATAAAATCATTATTCAGAGTAACTACTAAAGCATTTTCTAAATAATAGCAAATACTTATATAAATAATATAAATAAAATCAAAAAGCCACACCAAGACAATGTGGCTTTTTTACATAGCTGAATCCATAAGATGTGTTTGAGAGCGGAAGCAAAATCCTTTACAGATGGACCGAAACAAGGTATGATGAAAGTGGAAACCTGACTAGCGATGGGGCGTTTTATATAATACATCAGCGGATGTCCCAGAGATATCTGAAGAATATAATTTGCGCAGGATACTGTAAGACTTGGTGCAATCCTGCATTGCAATGAAACACATACTTTAGAGGTTTTGGAGAATTTGGATTTATAAAAATGGAAAAACTTAGACGTTACATTCGTATTGAAAAAGCAATTATATTGTGTATACTTACAGCGATTTTCTTGATTGATCTATGCTGCGTATTTTTCTATGGGATAGACGCCTTAAATATAGTTTTCTTTCTTATAGACATTGGAATGATTATTTTAAATTTCCATCCTGTAACGGGTAAGTTTTGCTGCTGGATTGAGATTCGTGGTGCTGAGATATATTTGCTGAATTTCAAAGGCGAAATACGCAGGTTTTCTGCTGGAGATATTATTAAAGTTGTATATGGATTTATGTTTTATAGACTATATTTTTGGAAAGACGGAAAACAAGTGATAATCCAATGTCATCCTAGAGTGAAAGTCAGTAAAAACGGAAAAAAACATAGAGGGATTTGGCTCGAGGATTTTCCGCAGGCAAAGTTTGAGGATAAGTAAGAAGCAAATCATTTGGGTAGGCAAAAAAGGATTTTAACCTGCCTTAAGATTTTCCTTCAAAAATGTATAAATCTATGGTCAATATCGTTGGTGTAACTTGCATAATCCGCAAGATATGTGAATTTGCATACGGTAATTTTACGTAAATGGAAAGTTTTATCACTAAAATGGGCTCAATTGACCCGATTATCACAACAAACTTATACATTTTTCTCAGATTCTTAGATTTTCGGTTAAGTTTTAAAGAATTTCTTATACATTTTTCTAATGTAATTCTTGTATAAGTTAACCCCTGCTATTTTCATCTAAAGCGCATGCAAACCAGGTGGTTTGTGCAATCTTAATTTCGCAAGTATGCCTGCGGTTTTCTTTCCCCGAAACATTGCGAAGGTCTCTGAATAATGATATAATGAATGCAGAGATTTATACCGGCGCTGCCGATGACAAATTTTGAATGAATAGAGGTTACGTATGCAGGAAGAAAATATTGGCACCGTTAAGATTTCTGACGATGTGATTACAGCTTGTGCGGCCAGCGCCGCTTTGCAGATTGAAGGCGTATGTCAGCTTGCCGGAGGTTTTACAGATAATCTTTCCATCAATATTTTGGGAAAAGAGCCGGAAGGCAAAGGGATTAAGCTGTCCCGCGACGAAGAAGGAATTTCTCTGGACGTTTACGTCATCGTAGCGTACAGAGTCAAGATACCTCAGCTTGCCTGGGATATTCAGAGCCATGTCAAGAGCGAGATTGAATCAGTCACAGGTCTGAAAGTAAAAGAAGTAAACATACATGTACAGGGCGTGAGCCTGCCCGGAGAGGAAGATAAGAACTAGATGACAAGAACAGAAGCCAGAGAATTTATGATGCAGGTTTTTTTTCAGATGGAAGCCTGTGGAGATTTTGATGTAAACAGTAGAACTGATTTCATGAGTCAGGAGAAGATCAGAGACCAGAAGGAATACTGTAATGAGCTACATTCGCTGCTCTGCAACAAAAAAGACGAAGTCGACGATTTACTTAGAAAGTACAGCACAAAATGGAAAATCGAGAGAATACCAAAGACAGACCTTGCGGTTTTGCGTCTTGCAGTATGCGAGATGCGCTATGGTAAAGTTCCTGCGGCAGTATCCATCAATGAGGCTGTAGACTTAGCGAAAAAATATGGAACCGATGATTCAGGAAAATATGTCAACGGCATTTTGGGAAGAATTGCAGAGGAACTGGCAGCAGAACCTGCTGCGGTGGCTTACGAGGAAGAACATGCGTAAGCTGTCTCTTGGCATTGACACCAGCAATTATAAAACTTCTGTAGCCCTGACAGACCAAAGCGGCGAAATTTTATCCAATCTGCAGCAGTATCTGACCGTAAAGAAAGGCGAGCGGGGGCTGAGGCAGTCGGCGGCGCTTTTTCAGCATGTGCAGAATCTGCCGCATCTCCTTGAAGAAACCTTTGAAACTTTAGCAAAGCTGCGCCGGGAAGAAGAAGCAGAAATTGCCTGCATCAGCGTGTCGGAAAAGCCAAGACCTGTAGATGGCTCCTATATGCCTTGCTTTTTGGCGGGGCTTTCTACAGCAAAATCCATCGCAGCGGCTCTTGGCGTGCCGTGTTATACCTTTTCCCATCAGGAAGGGCATATCGAAGCAGCGCGCTGGCGTTCGCCGCTTGCAGAGGCGAATCGCTTTATTTCTTTTCATTTTTCCGGCGGCACCACGGAGGCGCTGCTGGTGAGCGAAGATGGCATTTCCATCGTAGGTGGTTCAAAGGATTTAGCCTTTGGGCAAGTGCTGGACAGGGTAGGCGTTGCACTGGGCATGGAATTTCCGTGTGGTCAGTCTTTGGACGAAATAGCAGTGGCAGCACAGGCTGCCGACGGACAGGTTAAGGATAATTTCCTGCCTAAGATCAAATGTGAAGAAGGATATATCAATCTTTCGGGCATAGAGACAAGATGCCAGAGAAGTCTTACAGAAACAGCGCCAGAAATTCTGATTCCTATGTTGTTTCAAAGAATTTCTGAGGCGATTTGTGATATGAGTCTATATCTTGTAAACACCTATCAGACGGAAAGCATTCTCTTTGCTGGCGGTGTTTCAGCAAGCAGTCTGATACGAAAAAATTTAGAAACAAAGCTTTCAAAGATGCAGATTCACTTCGGTGAACCAGCGCTTTGTACCGACAATGCGGCAGGCATTGCGCTCCTTGGAGGAAAGAAACAATGGCTTTAAAACCGGTAACTGTTTCACAACTGAATGAATATATTTCCCGGGTAATCGGCACGGATCCGCTTCTTGGCGCTGTAGTAGTGAAAGGTGAAATTTCCAATTTGAAGTATCACGGCAGCGGACATGTGTACTTTTCCATTATAGACGCGACGAGCAAAATCAACTGTTTTTTACCACGGGATTACGCCATGAGCTTGCATTATCCACTGGAAGACGGCATGGAAGTGACCTTGACCGGCAGTGTCAGTGTCTTTAAAAAGAATGGCACTTATTCTCTCTACGTAAAAATCGTGGAGGTTTCAGGGGAGGGAAACCTTGCTATCGCCTTTGAAAAGATGAAAGAAAAGCTGAGCAAGGAAGGACTCTTTGACCAGTCCCACAAGAAACCTATACCAAAGTATCCGAACAAAATCGGCATTGTAACTTCTGCCACGGGAGCGGCGGTCAAGGATATTCTCAAAATCTTAAAAGGCCGCAATCACCTTGTCGATGTGATGATCTTTCCGGTGCTTGTGCAGGGAGAGGCGGCTTCTGCGGATATTGCCGCTATGCTTGACTATATCAATGAGAATTTTGATGATATCGATACACTGATTGTAGGAAGGGGCGGCGGCTCTGCCGATGACCTTTGGGCATTTAACGAGGAAAACGTGGCGAGAGCCATTTATCGCTCGGAAATTCCTATTATCTCTGCTGTGGGACACGAAATAGACTTCACCATAGCTGATCTTGTGGCGGATTTGCGGGCTGAGACTCCGACCGCAGCGGCGCAGCTTGTTGTACCCGATACGGAGCAAATGCGAAAGCAAATGGAAGATTTAAAGGAACATCTCTACATTCAGCTTTCCAACAAGCTGATGTATCACAGGCTGCTCATCGACAATCTGGCAAAGGAGATGAAAAACTGCTTAAATGGGCAGATTGCCAAGCTGGAGAATGAGCTTACACAGTCCAAACTGCTTCTTGAGGAGAACAATCCAACGCAGATTCTGGAAAATGGCTACAGCGTCCTTACAGATGAGGATGGTAAAGTCATTTCCGCAATCAGCCAGCTTTGCGAAAAGCAAGAATATAAAATTACCCTGCAGGACGGTTTCGCCAAATGCAGGATTACAGAAATAGGAGGAAACCAGCGATGAATCAGGGGAATTTTGAAAAGGCGTTGCGTGAACTGCAGACTATGGCAGAAAAAATCAAATCTCAAGAGACAAGCCTTGAAGAAGCCATTTCCTGTTATGAGGAAGGCATGAAGTATTACAAAACCTGCAGCGATATTTTGGAACAAGCGAAACAGAAAATCGAAACCTTTGAAGGAGAGGTGTAACCCATGATGCGAGAAAATTATGATGAATACAAAGAAATGATTAATGAATACCTATTGGATTTTATGCCGAGCATTGACACCAAGAGCAGCGTTCTCTATGACTCAATGAAGTATTCCTTGATGGCTGGCGGAAAGCGGATACGGTCTGTGCTGCTTTTAGCTGCCTGTGAGTTTGCAGGTGGAAACGCAAAAGACGCATTGCCTTATGCCTGCGCTATCGAGTACATTCACACCTATTCCTTAATTCATGACGATTTGCCGGCTATGGATAACGATGATTTACGCCGCGGCATTCCGACCAATCACAAGGTCTTTGGCGACGGCATTGCGGTACTTGCCGGGGACGGTCTTCTGACCACTGCTTTTGAAATTATGAGCAAGGACATGTTCTTGTTCTTTGATAATATGAAGGAGTTAAAAAAACGTATCAACGCATCCTACACCATCGTCAAGCACTCCGGCGTGCAGGGCATGGTCGCAGGGCAGGCTTCGGATATAGACTCCGAACACAAACAATGCTCCAACGAAATGCTGGAATACATTCACATCAATAAAACAGGAGCCCTGATTGTAGCAGCCATCAGAGCAGGACTTTACCTTGGCGGCGCTGACGAAGAGATGATGAAAGATTTGACCTGCTATGCGGAGAATCTGGGGCTTGCTTACCAGATTGCCGACGATATTTTAGACATCAAAGGCAATGTAGAAGAACTGGGCAAAAACACCGGAAAAGACGCAGAATGTGAAAAAATTACCTATGTTGCCTTAAACGGCATGGAGGCTTCAGAGCAGCGCCTCAAAGAATTGACCATAAACGCTGTGGAATCCATTGAAAAATATTACGACAATGCGGAGTTTTTCAGAGATTTGGTTTTGAGACTGGAAAACCGCACAAAATAAAGGATAAAACGGAGAATTTGAATGAGTAATGAACTGGAACAGTATCAGTTTCCGGACGACCTGAAAAAGATGGACAAGGATGAGCTGTCTCTTTTGAGTTATGCTATACGGGATTTTTTATTAGATAAGGTATCAAAGACAGGAGGCCATTTGGCCTCCAATCTTGGCGTAGTGGAACTAACGATTGCTTTGCACAAGGTCTTTGACAGCCCGAAGGACAAAATTATTTGGGATGTAGGGCACCAGTCCTACGTACACAAAATTTTAACCGGACGAGCTTCAGAATTCGACCATTTGCGCCAGATGGGCGGAATCAGCGGATTTCCAAAGACTAAGGAAAGTGTTCACGACGTGTATGAGACTGGACATTCCAGTACCTCAATTTCCGCTGCTGCGGGCATGGCTGCTGCGAGAGATCTAAAAGGCGAAGACCATGAAGTCATTGCAGTCATCGGTGATGGTTCTCTCACCGGCGGTATGGCATATGAAGCATTGAACAATGTAGGGGCTTCTAAGTCCAAAATGATTGTGGTGCTCAATGACAACGGCATGTCTATTTCAAGAAACATTGGCGGCGTATCGCAGCATCTGTCGAAGCTTCGGACCTCTAACAGTTATCTTCATGCAAAAAAAGCTATCAAGAAAGCACTGGGCAGCATTCCTGTCATCGGAAACGATATCAGTTCCAATTTGGCGCATGCAAAGGACAGGTTAAAATATGCGTTGCTGTCAGGGGGCGTCATCTTTGAAGAACTGGGATTTACCTATTTGGGACCGGTGGACGGACATAATCTGGAGGAACTTTTAGATGTGCTGCAGATCGCAAAGAATATTGACGGCCCAGTTTTCATCCATATTATAACAAAAAAAGGAAAAGGCTATCGGACGGCGGAAATTAATCCCAATAAATTTCACGGAATCGGACCTTTCAATCCGGAAACCGGCGCTGCTCTGCAGCAGGCAGAGCGAACCTACTCCAAAGTCTTTGGCAGTGCTTTAGTGGGGCTTGCTGAGGAAGACGAACGAATTGTTGCTATTTCTGCTGCCATGTGTGATGCTACAGGTCTCGGGGCTTTTGCAAAGCGGTATCCGACCAGATTTTTTGATGTAGGTATCGCAGAAGCTCATGGCGTAACTTTTGCAGCAGGTCTTGCAAAAGCCGGTATGAAGCCGGTGGTTGCCATCTATTCCTCTTTCTTGCAAAGAGGGTACGATCAGATTATTGAGGATGTCTGTCTGCAGAAACTGCCAGTAGTCTTTGCCATCGACAGGGCAGGGATTGTAGGCGCGGACGGAGAAACACACCATGGTGTTTTCGACCTTTCATATTTGAGATCGATTCCAAATATGACCGTGTTGACTCCAAGAGACGGTACTCAGCTTTGCACTATGCTGAGTTATGCACTCTCCCTTGGTACACCTGTAGCAATTCGCTATCCGAGAGGCGTCTGCGACTTTGATACTGCAAATCTGATGCCGTATGCCGGAGAAAACCGACGCAAGACAAAAGGTAAAGACGTTGATATCTGGGCAGTGGGGAAGATGACCACTGTTGCAGAGGAGGTCCGGGTGGTTCTTTTGGAGAAAGGAATTGAAGCAGGCATCATCGAAGTAGGCTGTGTAAAGCCGATGGATTTGTCTTGCCTTGAAAAAAATAAAACAATTGTAACCTTAGAAGATAATCTCCTTGCCGGAGGCTTTGGCGAAGGATTTCGGGCAGAGACAGGGTGCAGTGATGTACTCAGTTTTGGATGGCCTGCCCAGTTTATAGAACATGGTAGCTGTGACGATTTGTATCATAAGTACGGACTTGATACGGCGTCCATTGCAGAAAGGATTTGTGAACACCTTGAAAGAAAGGCTTGATATTTTATTAGTAAAAAAAGGATATTATCAGTCCCGCGAGCGGGCAAAAGCTGCCATCATGGCAGGGATTGTCTATGTCGATGGACAGCGCAGCGATAAAGCGGGAAATCAGGTAGATACGGAGGCAGAGATTTTCGTAAAAGAGAATCTCTGTCCTTATGTGAGCAGAGGCGGCTTGAAACTTGAAAAGTCTATGGGGCATTTTAATCTGCAACTTAATGGGGCAGTCTGCATGGACATCGGTGCCTCCACTGGCGGCTTTACCGACTGCATGCTGCAAAACGGTGCTTCCAAAGTTTATGCCATCGATGTGGGCTATGGACAGCTGGACTGGAAACTTCGAAATGACGAGAGAGTCGTCAATATGGAAAAATGTAACGTCCGCTATCTGGATACCGATTTGATTGCAGAACCTATCAATTTTATCAGTATTGATGTGTCATTTATTTCTCTGCGGTTGATTTTTCCTGTGGCGGCTGCTGTTCTTGCAGATGACGGGGAGATCGTCTGCCTCGTAAAGCCGCAGTTTGAAGCCGGAAGAGAGCAGGTTGGCAAAAAAGGTATTGTCAGAGATCGAAATGTTCACAGAGAAGTCATCGAAAATGTGATTTCTTATGGGGAGGCTAACGGTCTATATGCCCATGGTTTGACATTTTCTCCGGTTACCGGCGCAAAAGGTAATATAGAATATCTTTTACATCTTTCCAAATCAAGGGAAATGTGTTATAATGTATCATGTATACAAGAAGTGGTTGAAAACTCTCATGCAGAGTTAGAATAAGCACGTATATTTTTTAGGAAAACAAGGAGATCGAGAGAAATGAAATTATCAAACAAAGTGGAAGCAATGCAGTTTTCACCAATCAGAAAATTCAACCCGATTGCACAGAAAGCAAAGGACGCAGGTAAGAAAGTTTATCACCTGAACATCGGTCAGCCGGACGTAGAAACACCGGCATGCTTTATGGATGCAATCAGAGCTTATGAAAACAAAGTAATCGCTTATGCTGAATCCGGCGGTATTACTGAACTGCAGGACGCTGTATCTGATTACTTCAAAACTTACGGTATGGAAATCGGCAGAAACGATATGATTGTTACAACCGGTGGTTCTGAAGCACTGACCATGACTTTCCTGGCACTGCTCAATGAAGGTGACGAAGTTCTCATCGCAGAACCGTTCTATACCAACTACCATACATTTGCTACTTCTGCAGGCGGTAAGGTTGTTCCTATTACTACAAAAGCAGAGGAAGGCTATCATTATGCAAAGAGAGAGCAGATTGAACCGCTGATTACAGAAAAAACGAAGGCTATCTGCTGCATTAACCCAGGTAATCCAACCGGTACTGTACTTACTAAAGAAGAAATGCAGTTGATCGGCGATATCGCAAAGGAACACGACCTGTGGATTATCGCGGACGAAGTATACAGAGAATTTGCTTATGACGGAAGAGAAGCCGTTTCCTTCGGTCAGGTCAAGGACGTAGAAGACAGAGTTATCATCATTGACTCCGTTTCCAAGAGATTCTCCGCTTGCGGCGCAAGAATCGGTCTGCTGGTTTCCAAGAATCAGGAATTTATGCAGAGCGTGATGAAGATTGCACAGGGCAGACTTTGCGTATCCACCGTTGACCAGGTTGGCGCTGCTGCACTGTTTAAACTGCCAGCTTCTTACTACGATGAAGTAAAAGCTGAATACTGCGGAAGAAGAGACGTCGTATACGAAGAACTGATGAAGATTCCTGGCGTTGTTTGCAGAAAGCCTGGCGGCGCATTCTATATGACTGCAAAACTTCCTGTGGACAGTGTAGAAGACTTCCTGATGTTCCTTCTGACTGAGTTTGAAGATAACGGTGAAACTGTTATGTTTGCACCTGCTGAAGGTTTCTATGCAACACCAGGTCTTGGTAAAGATGAAATGCGTATCGCATACGTGCTGAATCAGGCAGATATGAGAAGAGGCGTAGAGCTGATCAGATTGGGAATCGAGGCTTATAACAAGAGATAAGCACTGCGAGAGTACCAAGCTGCAGAATCTGCATAAGCTGTGGAACATTGTAATCCGAGAAGTTTGTGCATCGACTCAGCGGCTGCCTTGACAAAATTGACAAAAAATCATGATTTAGTCAATTCTGTCAAAGAAATCGGGTTAAAACATTGCTAAAATTGACAGATTCTAAGATTCTTGTCAATTCTGTCAAAAACTTCGAGAAAATTGAGGGAAATTGAGGTGTTTTTACCTGATTTATTGACAAAAAACGAAAAATATTTTGATTTTGTCAATGTTGATAAAAAAGATAAGCAAGGGGCATGGATAATTCTGTGTCCCTTTTGTTTTAAATGGAAGGTAGTGTATATAAATGGAAATCAAAACAATTTGCGATAATCCACAGCTTTTAGTCGAAGCTGCCTCTTGGTTTTCGGACAAATGGGGCGTGCCTTTAGAAGCATACATGGAAAGTATGAAAGCATATATTGGTAATCCTGTCGGAATTCCGAAATGGTTTGTTATTTTAGATGAGAAAGAGAGTACTATTGCCGGCGCAGGTATCATCGAAAATGACTTTCATCAGAGAAAGGATTTAACTCCAAACCTGTGCGCGCTGTTTGTTGAACCGCCCTATCGAAAACAAGGTTTAGCGAAAAAGCTGATGGATTTTGCGAGAAAAGAAACCCAAGCAGCAGGTTTTGACAAACTATATCTCATCACAGATCATACTGAATTCTACGAGAAATGCGGCTGGGCGTTCTATGGAATCATCAAAGAAGACGATGGGGCCGAGATTCGTATGTACGAAACAAAAACCGGATTTTGACTTTTATTATAGCGTGTTTTTTGGTATAATTAAGTATTATAGGAAATGGAGATGAGGAAATGGCGTCTAGAGAAAAAGAACATGACATCAGCCAAGAGGAACTTGAATTTGCTGTATTTTGTGTTGAGAATCTGGAAAAGAAACTAAGTGTAGGCAGCCAGAGGATATTTAAGGCTTTTACGGAAGACAGCGATATTCTTTATAGTTACATTATCCCAAATTATCCGATTCTTCATACCCAGAGCAAAGAATATATTTTAGAAGACATTCTGTCGCTCCTGAACGAAAAAGGAATAAAAATATGATTTTATACCATGGTTCTAATACAGAAATTAAATACCCCGATATTCAGTTTTCTAGATTGAATGTAGATTTTGGAAAAGGGTTTTATACGACACCGATTCTGGCACAGGCTGAAAACTGGTGTCAAAAATTTAAGCGGCGTGACCAGCAGGCCATTCTCAACCAGTATCAGTTTTGTGAGTTAGAAAGTCATCAATTCAAGATATTGAGATTTGAAAGTTACTCTGAATCCTGGTTGGATTTTGTTTTGGCGTGCAGAAACGGTCAGGACAAGACCGACTATGATATGGTAATCGGCGGTGTTGCCAACGATAAAGTATTCAATACGATAGAGCTGTATTTCGATGGTTTAATCGACAAAACTGAAGCTCTGAAACGGCTGAAATTTGAGGATCCAAACCTGCAAATTTGTTTTAGAAGTCAAGATATGATAGAAAAATGCTTGAAATTTGAAAGGAGTGATTCGATATGAATGCAAATCCCATTTTGCTGCAGATGAAATACGCCCGTGTTATCAGCCGCTTTGCAGCACTTTCAAATATAACAAAGCGTGAAGCATTATCGTTTTTTTATCATTCAAAGACTTATGAGCTTCTAAGTGAAGGCGTTTCCGATATGCACTGCATGAGCGATCAGTATTTGGCAGAGGATTTATATTTTGAAAAACTAAATGGATATTCGGAGAAATTTTATGAGTAAGCTATCTTTTCAAACTTTCTGCTCATCGTAGAGATGATTGCAAAGGAATTTCAAATAACTGAGGAGCAGGCGCTGGAACGATTTTATAAGTCTAACACAGGTGCGCTGCTTGCCGACGACGAAACCGGACTGTATGGACAATCTCCTCTATACATTTTCGGACTATTTTTAGAAGAAATGAACTATAAAAAAGGAGTAATACTTTCATGGCAAAAAACAAGCTATCACCAATGATGCAGCAATATTTAGAAATTAAGGCAGAATATCAGGATTGTATTCTCTTTTTTAGATTGGGCGATTTTTATGAGATGTTCTTCGACGACGCCAAACTTGCGTCCAGAGAACTGGAGCTGACTTTAACCGGCAAAAACTGCGGGCAGGAGGAGCGAGCTCCTATGTGCGGCGTGCCGTTTCACTCTGCTGATACCTATATCGCTCGTCTTGTAGAAAAAGGATACAAAGTAGCCATCTGCGAACAGGTGGAAGATCCTGCTGCCGCTAAAGGTATTGTAAAACGTGAGGTTATACAGATTGTTACACCAGGCACGGTGACTTCACAGACCATGCTGAAGGAAAACGAAAATAACTATCTGGCTTCGGTATATTTGGACAAGAAGGGTATGTCCATTTCTTACTGTGATATTTCAACAGGTGAGCTTTATACAACAGAAGAACTTTCCGGACTAAATTTTGCACAGAATATGCTCAATGAGCTTGCCAAAATCGATGCAAAAGAAATCATGATAAACGAAGGTGCACAGTCCATCATAGACTGTGACGAAATCAAAGCTGTCACTGGCGCTTTTGTCTTTGCAAGGAATGAATCCTACTATGCGCAAAAAGCCGCTGAGGACGCAATTAAGGCTCAATTCAGCCAGGTTTCGCTGACAAGTTTAGGACTTTCGGGAAGAGACTTGTGCGTACTGTCTCTTGGGGCGCTGCTTTCATATCTGCTGGAAACCCAGAAGCAAAACCTTTCACAGCTGACTCAGTGCAGATTTTATGAAATAGGAAAACACATGTCTCTCGACAAGGCGACACTCAGAAACCTTGAAATTACAGAGACATTATACGATAAAAGAGTTCAGGGCTCGCTCCTGGGCGTTTTGGACAAGACGGCAACGGCTATGGGATGCCGTAAACTGAAACAGTGGCTGAGGGAACCTTTGAACAATGCCGCCGAAATCAATCTGCGCCTCGACGCAGTATCGGAACTTTCCGAGCAGCCAATTTTGGAAAATAACCTGCGCGAAGCGCTGAAACAGGTCTATGACTTTGAGCGGCTTGCCGGAAGAATCGCGTCGGGCAATGCCAACGGCAAGGACATGATTGCACTGAAAAGCTCGGTCTTTGTGCTGCCTGAAATTAAAGACAGCCTGCAGTACGTAGATTCAGCCTTGTTGCAGCAGCTTTCTGCTCAGATTTATGATTTAGAAGAAATCTATACCCTGATAGAAAGCGCCATCAGAGAAGATGCGCCATTTGCCATCAAAGAAGGGGGGCTGATTAAAGAAGGCTATTCCAAAGAACTTGACGATATCAAGTTTTCCATCAAAGACGGCAAACAGTGGATTGCAAATTTAGAAAATACTGAGAGAGAACGAACGGGCATTCGTACCTTAAAGGTCGGTTTTAATAAGGTTTTCGGTTATTATATTGACGTAACGAAAGCCAATGCTGCGCTGGTTCCCGAGGACTATATCCGCAAACAGACCCTTGTCAATAATGAGCGTTACATCACGCCGGAGCTGAAGGAAATGGAAAATCTGGTTCTCAATGCGGAGACGAAAATTAACCAGCTGGAATATGAACTTTTTACAGAAATCAGAAATAAAATTCAAGCCTTTATCAGAGAAATTCAGCAAACCTCCCAGGCTATTGCGCAGCTGGATGTCCTTTGCAGTTTTGCTAATGTCAGCAATAAGCTGGGCTATGTAAAGCCAATTATCGACGAAAGTTTTGAACTGCAGATCGAAAAAGGCAGACACCCGGTTATCGAACAGATGATTACAGACGGCATGTTTGTATCTAACGATACCTATTTGAACAACACAGACACCAGTATGCTGGTCATCACCGGACCTAATATGGCTGGTAAATCTACTTACATGCGGCAGACCGCACTCATTGTACTGATGGCGCAGGCGGGTTGTTTTGTCCCTTGTGAGTACGCCAGAATCGGTGTCGTAGATAGGATTTTCACTAGAATCGGAGCCTCTGATAATCTGGCACAGGGACAGTCTACATTCTTTGTAGAAATGAGCGAACTCGCCTATATTCTCAGCTGCTCCAAAGAGCGAAGCCTGATTATTCTCGATGAGATCGGCAGGGGAACAAGCACCTACGACGGACTTTCCATCGCTTGGGCTGCTGTGGATTACCTCTGCAATGAAGCCACCCATATTAGAACCCTATTTGCGACCCATTATCACGAGCTGACTGCACTGGAAGAGCAGATACCGGGGGTTTGCAATCTCAATGTGGATGTTTCAGAAGAAAATGGAAACATCGTATTTTTACACAAAATTGTGCGCGGCTCTGCCAGCAGAAGCTATGGCATTCATGTAGCAAAACTAGCAGGGGTACCAAGTCCGCTTCTTGAAAATGCCCAGAAAAAGCTGGAGCAATTGGAAGCAGGCAGCATAGAAATATCCCCATATACATATGTGCAAACCGCTGCAAAAGAGCCTGCGGCAGCTTCTGTTGAGGAACAAATTTCCTTTTTTACCCCAGGACCAAATCCTGTAGTAGACCGGATTCGCAAACTGAATCTGATGGAAATTACGCCTTCGCAAGCTATTGGTATTTTAGAAGAGTTAAAGGAAGCAATCGATGATTAAAGTTTTAGAAAAGAACATCGCTGATAAAATCGCTGCTGGAGAAGTCATCGAAAGACCAGTCTCCATTATTAAAGAACTTGTAGAAAATTCCCTTGATGCAGGCGCTGACTCAATCATAGTGGAGATAAAAAACGGTGGAAAAACCTATATTCGTGTCACTGATAACGGCTGCGGTATACCGCGGGAAGAGGCAGAAACAGCCTTTCTTCGCCATGCAACCAGCAAAATTTCTACAGCAAGAGATCTGGATGCTATCGAAACCTTAGGCTTTCGTGGTGAAGCCCTTGCCAGCATCGCCGCAGTAACCCATACGGAATTTATCACTAAGACAAAGGATGCCAAAATGGGCGTGAAACTATTGATCCACGGCAGCGAAGTCATTGCAAACAGTGGAACTGGCTGTCCTGACGGTACGACCATTATCGTAACAGATCTGTTTTATAATACTCCTGCCAGACGCAAATTCCTTAAATCTGATGGTGCAGAAAGCGGTCAGATTATCGACTTTATGTCCCAGATTGCGCTGGCTTACCCTGCGGTCAAATTTCGTTTCATCAATAACGGTAATATCATATTTTCTACAGTCGGAAAAGGTGATGTGCTGGCTGCTATTCTGGCGGTTTATAAAATCAGTGAATACAAGGATTTAGTTCCTGTTACTTATGAGAAAGACGGTAGTAAGGTCAGCGGCTACATATCAAGACCATCTCTGTCAAGAACCAATCGGAAAAATCAAATTTTCTTTGTCAACGGAAGGGTTGTTTCCAGCAAAGTCATCGAAAGAGGAGTCGCTGCCGGCTATAAAGAAAGACTTTTTGACGGCAGATATCCGGTTGCATTTTTGTTTATCAAGACAGATCCTGCAAAGCTGGATGTCAACATTCACCCAAACAAAAAGGAAGTCCGCTTTGACAAGGAGGAAGATATCACTGCTTTAGTGGCAGAGGGAATTGTGCAGGCGCTCGGAGCCAAGGCCGCTGTTACAGAGGTCAAAAACATCTTTAAATCGCCGATAAAGGAGAACGTGCGCCCTGTAGAAACTCAAGTTACAATTTCTGAACCTGAGCCGCCGCAAAAGTCAAAGGCAGAGCCTGAACAGAAACACGAGCAAAAATCTGAAAATAAATCCGAACCGCGGGTAGACATAAAACAGATATTATCCACCCGTCGAGAAACTTTAAAGGTTGCCGAAGAAAAAGTGTCCTATGATATGCCGCAGGTCTTCCATGAAGCGAACAAACCGTCAGACGAAGTAACCGATGCGTTTTCGGAACTTCCGCAGTCGAAAGCTGAAAATACAGAGCTTGAAAAGCCTGTGCTTTCCATTGATACACCTGCAATGCAGCCATTTGATTTTGAGGTTCTTACTTTAACCGGCGCCATATTTGGCACCTATATCACGGCTGTTGACGGCAATTACTTTTATCTGATTGACCAGCACGCAGCTCACGAACGTGTATTCTATGAAAAGCTTGTCGGTGAGTATTTGGAGGAAGAAAAGCTGCGCCAGCCTATTCTGACACCGATACTTCTAGAAGTACCTCTGGCTGTAAAGGAAAATGAATATGACTGGCTAGACTGCCTTTCTGATATGGGATTTGCTGTCCAGGAATTCGGGCAGAATTCCTATATTATCAAGGAAATTCCAACCTTTATGACTATTTCTGAAGCGGAAGATTTTGTGAAACACTTTATCGACAGCGTCGCTGATGGGACAAAGATTCAAAATACCGTTGTCATAAACAAACTGATTACAAAATCCTGTAAAGCGGCGGTAAAGGCTCACGACAACCTCTCCATGGAGGAGATGAAAGCACTTATCAAACTGCTTTCCGCATGTAAAAATCCGTTTTCATGCCCTCACGGTAGACCGACCTTTATCAGACTTTCAAAATACGAAATAGAGAAGATGTTTAAGAGAGTATAAATGTTATGAACCGGGAAATCATTGTAATCTGCGGACCTACCGCAGTGGGAAAAACAAAATATGCCATAGAGACTGCGCTGCATATGGATGGAGAAGTGGTTTCCTGCGACTCCATGCAGCTTTACAAATACATGGACATCGGCAGCGCTAAGCCTACGGCAGAGGAACGAAGACGTGTGAAACACTATCTGGTCGACGAAATTGAGCCGACGGAGGCTTTTTCAGCAGCAAGATATCAAAAGCTGGCGAAAGGCGCCATCGAGGAAATCTTTGCAAAAGGCAAAACGCCGGTTATTGCAGGCGGTACGGGTCTTTATCTGAGTGCGCTGCTTTACGATATGGATTTTAGCGCGCCGCCGGGTGATACGGCATTTCGCGACAGCCTTTACAAAGAAGCTGAAACCTACGGACCTGCCTGGCTTCACAAGAAATTGGAAGAAGCGGACCCTGAAGCCGCAAAACGGATACACCCCAACAACATCAAGAAAGTAGTCCGCGCCATCGAGGCGGCATCTTTGGGAGAAAAAGTAAAGGACTTTGCGTCAGATTTAAAGCTGACCTCTGATTACAGTGCCAGACTTATCGGGCTTGCCAGAGACAGACAGCAGCTTTATGATAGAATTAATCAGAGAGTTGACTTGCTCATGGAGCAGGGACTTTGTGATGAGGTAAAAGGGCTGATGGAAAGAGGTCTTACAGAAAGCGATATTTCCATGAAGGGCATCGGCTACAAAGAAATTATCGGCTATTTGGAGGGACGCTACGATTTAGCAGAGGCTGTCGATTTAGTCAAGAAAAATACCAGACACTACGCCAAGAGGCAGTTGACCTGGTTTAAACGATATAAGGATATGCAGTGGTTTAACATTTCAGAATATGACAGTGACGAAAGCTGTCTTGAGGAGATCTTTAAATGGCTGGAAAAGAAATAAAAATTCACAATAAAAGTGACAAACCGGATAATATCGTAAAAAAAGAAGCGCAGATTTTTCAAGAGTGCGAAGACATTGAGTCGGAACTTCCCAAGTTTTTACGCGGATTTTTCATCTATCTAAAAGGGAATGTGCTGCCTATGTCCAGACTTGCCTATCTGCACGATATTAAATTCTTCTGCAATTATCTGATTGCTGAAACGGATTTGACAAAGGCGGAGACGACCTCACAGATTACTTTAAAAGAATTTGCCGAAATAAAAGCCGCTGACATCAATATCTATCTGGATTACTGCAGAAAATATAAAGTAGAAACAGAAAAAAACATTTACGTCTATGAAAACAACAATAAGACACTGGCGAGGAAAAAATCTTCTGTCTCAGTAATGTTTAAGCAGCTGTACAGGGATCAGCTCCTCGAAAAGAATATTACCGACGGCTTTGACCCGATTCGCGTACCGAAGGCAGGAGAACGGGAGATTAAAGCGCTGCAGGATGATGAGGTCATGATTATGCTGGACGCTGTGACAAACGGCACAGGCCTAACCAAGCACGCCTATTCCTATTGGCAAAAAACAAAAAAGCGGGATAAGGCCATTTTGATGTTGTTCTTGACCTATGGTCTCAGACTTTCCGAGCTGCAGCAGCTGAATGTCTCGTCTTTTAACTTTTCCCGCGGCGAGTTTAAGATTTATAGAAAGCGCGGTAAGGAATCCATCATGCCTTTAAACCAGTCGGTAACAGCTGTATTGGAGGACTATCTGGCAAATGAAAGACCTGAGGAGGAAACTCTGCTAGAAGACCACCGCGACGCATTATTTCTTTCTCTGCAAGGCACTCGTATGACTGACAGACAGATTCGAGAGCTTGTAAAGAAATATACCGCAATTGCATTAAAGACTTCATCAAAAGCCGGTTACAGCCCTCATAAGCTGAGAGCGACGGCTGCGACCAGCTTAATCGGCAGGGGCAATTCGATTTACGATGTGGCAGCTCTTTTGGATCATGAACAGGTGACGACAACCCAGCTTTACGCACAGCACAAGCAAAATGTAAAACGTGATTTGGTAAGCGGCATGGAGTGGGAAAAGGAGAGGACCGAAAAGTGACAGATAAGAATACTTTAAAAGGCGCAGTTTTCCTTCTTGTGGCTGCTTTCATCTGGGGCTTTGCCATGGTTGCCCTAAAAGCAGGTACGGAAAATCTGCAGCCCTTTTCCTTTACCGGTTATCGCTGTCTCTTAGGCGGCATATCTCTGATTCCACTCTGGCTATTTGTGGACAAAAGAAAAAGTCCGGCGCAAAGGGAAGTGGAACGCAATCCGAAAACCCTTGTAATCGGCAGCATTGTGTGCGGCCTCAATCTGATGACTTTTACGATTGCACAGCAGCTGGGGCTTCCGTTTACAACTATTGGAAAAGCAGGTTTTATTACGGCGCTGTATATTATTTTAGTACCCCTTGCCGGTGTTTTTCTGGGGAGAAAAATAGAAAAGACAGTATGGATTGCAGTAGTGGTTGCAATGACAGGTTTTTATTTCATGTGCCTTTACGGCGGCAGTGCCGCTTTTAATCGCGGTGATATGATGATGTTGTTTGCAGCCGTGTTTTATACTGTTTACTTTTATATGGTGGATCACTTTGTGCAGCAATTAGATCCTGTCAAGTTTTCCTCTTGTCAGTTTATTGTGACTGGAATTGTATGTAGCGTAATATCTCTTCTTTTTGAAGATACAAGTCTTGCTGACGTGCAGGCGGCTATAGTTCCGCTTCTTTACGGTGGCATTTGCTCCTGCGGGCTGGGTTACACCTTTCAGGTCATCGGTCAGCGCTATATGGAGCCTGCAAAGGCGTCGCTGCTCCTTTCCAGCGAGACCGTCTTTACCATGATTGCGGGCATGATTTTCTTTCAGGAAAAGCTGGCTTTCAGAGAATATCTCGGTTGCGGACTGATTTTCTGCGCCATCATTCTTTCACAAATGCAACGAAAATCTTAAGGTTTTGTGAAGAATGATGCAGGGGGATTTACAAACCTGAAAAGAGGCTTATAATTTTAATTGTAATATAAATGGAGAATACAGATGAATTACACAGACAAACTACTTATCGAAAAATTTGGTATCAGCCCAAGGGTTCTTAATCTTGTAAACAGGGCAGAGGAGGAGATTGCTGACTCCTACCAGACCCTTGATGATATCATGGCATATAACCAGTATAAAGTACTGTCGGCGCTGCAAAATCACAGAATTGCGGATATGCACTTTGCTTGGAATACAGGATACGGCTACGATGATCCAGGAAGAGAGGCAGTTGAAAAGGTCTATGCAGAGATTTTTGGAACAGAAGCTGCTTTGGTTCGTCCGACCATCGTAAACGGTACTCACGCTCTAGCGATTACGCTAATGGGCATCCTTCGTCCCGGCGATGAGCTGATTTACTGCAGTGGTGGTCCTTACGACACCCTGGAAGAAGTCATCGGTATTCGCGGTGAAGGCATGGGTTCTCTCAAAGAATATGGCGTAACCTATAAACAGGTAGACTTGCTGCCGGACGGTTCCATTGATCTTGAGACCCTTGGTAAAACCATTTCAGATAAAACCAAAATGGTTTCCATTCAGCGAGCTACCGGATATAGTTGGCGTAATTCAATTACTGTAAACCAAATTGCAGAAGTTGCTGATTTTGTTCATGGCATCAATTCGGATATCGTCTGTATGGCGGACAACTGCTACGGCGAGTTCCTCGATGTGAAAGAGCCTACAAACGTTGGAATTGACGTGATAGCGGGTTCTCTTATCAAGAATCCGGGTGGCGGACTTGCCTTGACCGGCGGGTATGTCTGCGGACGCAGAGATTTGATTGACAAGATTTCTTACCGCATGACCTGTCCGGGAATCGGTGCAGAATGCGGTCTTACCTTCGGACAGACCCGCGCTATTTTGCAGGGACTGTTTATGGCACCAAAGGTTGTAAACGGGGCAGTGAAAGGTGCAATGCTCTGCGCAAAGGCTTATGAAATGCTGGGTTTTGAAATCAGGCCAGGCGTTTCCGACAGTCGCAGCGATATTATTCAGTCTGTGAAACTGGGTTCGCCAGAGGCTGTAGTTGCATTCTGCGAAGGAATTCAGGCGGCTGCACCTATTGACGCTCACGTAACACCTGTGCCTTGGGCTATGCCGGGTTATGAATCTGATGTGGTTATGGCCGCGGGCGCTTTTGTTCAGGGTTCTTCCATTGAGCTCAGCGCCGATGCGCCGATTCGTGAGCCATACATCGTGTATTTCCAAGGGGGACTTACCTACGAGCACTCAAAATTTGGCGTGATTAAGTCAATTCAGCAGCTTTACAAAAAAGGGTTATTAGATATTTAAAAGGGATTTGAGGAATTTATGGACAAAGAAACATGGAAAGAAAATGCGCATAAAACAAAAGATGATGTAAAGGAGAATATCAAAAAGGCGAAGAAAACTAAGCTGATCCTTTCTATTTTAAAGCTGGCGGTGCTTTCTGGCATTGTAATCGGCATCCCTTTATACATTATCTTTTGCCAGAGGGATTTTATCGAGCAGTTCCGTTCTTTTAACGATGTGCTTGCTTATTTGGAGAGATATAAATTTGAAAGTATCTTCATCTACATTGGTATTCAGGTGGTGCAAATCGTCATCAGCGTGATTCCAGGACAGGCATTTCAGTTTGCCGCCGGATATTTGTACGGATTTATCCCAGGGCTGATTTTTTCCATGATAGGTGCTTTTCTCGGCACACTGATTTCCTTCTATTTGGCGAGACTTCTGGGAAAGGACGCAGTACATCTGTTCTTTGGCGAAGAACGAATCAACCATTTTATAGACAGGCTGAACAGCAAAAGGGCATATATCATAGTCTTTCTTTTATACCTGATTCCGGGGCTGCCGAAAGATGTAGTCAGCTACGCTGCTGGTGTTTCCGAGATGAAATTTAAGGCATTTATGGCATTTTCTATGGCAGGAAGAGTCTTCGGCATGGGAGGAAGCCTTTTGATTGGCGCATTCTATTTTAAACAGCATTATATTGGAATGGCTGTAATCGGCGCCTTTGCTGTCATCGCATTTGTTCTCTGCGTCATTTACAGAGATAAAATCAATCAATATCTTGATAAATTTTATGATAAAGTTACTAAATAAATGGAGGTTTTAATGAAAATTGTAGTCTTAACTGGAAGCCCTCATGAAAATGGAACATCTTTTGTTCTTGCAGATTCATTTATAAAGGGCGCAGAAGAAGCCGGCCACAGCATTTATCGCTTTGACGCTGCACAGAAAGAAGTGAATGGCTGTATTGCCTGTAACGCCTGTGGACAAGGAGACGCAGTCTGTGTATTTGAGGATGATATGCAGGAGCTGATTCCGGCTCTGCTTTCTGCGGATATGGTGGTCTTCATATCGCCGGTATATTATTCCGGGTTTACCTCTCAGATAAAAGCTGTCATCGATCGCTTCTACAGTATCGATAAAATGCTCTGCGGTGCTCAAAAATCATCTGCACTGCTGGTTACTGCAGCAGACACAGATGTTCGCACGGCGAGAGGAATTCAGGCTGTTTACGAAGAGGCAATACACTATCTGAAGTGGGAGGATAAAGGGCAAATTTATGCTATAGCCTGTGCAGAGAAAGGGGATATCGAGCAGACCGACTATCCTGAAAAAGCTTATATTCTTGGAAAGTCCTTATAATTTCATAGGGAAAATCAAGCGTTCGCAGCCTGTTTTCAGAGCGAACGTTTTTTGTTATACCATTTTCGAACATTTGTTTATTTTTCTCTTGACAAAGAACATTTATTCTGATAATATATAGAAAACGAACAAATGTTTAGAGAGGTGAGAACACATGACCAAGAAATATAGAGTAGCTTCCAAATTCAGATTTACATTTTTTATGACAGTTTTAATTCTTTGTCTTGTTACTATTGCAGGAACATTACTGGGTTTCAATACAGCAAACAGTTCCTCCAAGGATTTATATAACGTAGTTGAGATTGAAGCCGGCGACACCATCTGGGATATCGCCACAGAATATGGACCGACCAGTTCAGACGCACGCCGAATCGTTGAGGATATCTGTGACATTAACGAAATCACCGCAGATGAACTAACAGCCGGCCAGAAAATCGTCGTCCCGGTATATCAATAAACTTGCTTTCATGAATTTAGACATATTTAGAAAAAACACCATTTTGAGCGAGTTTTTTCGTCGACCAAGATATCGATTACACACGATAAAATCGCTTAAAACGCAAATTAGAGCCTCAGAAATTTTATCCCATAAAGGAATGTCTGCTGCGCCAATTCCTCTTAAGTAGAAGACATTCCGAAACTCAGGACTATATGTGCCTTTACACATAAGTCCTGAGTTTTTTGTCTAAGAAAAAACATAAGTGATTACGTGAGTAGATGTAAACGCAACGCAGAAACTATGAAGGTTTATTTAGAATTAAGTTTTATGAAACAAGATAAGATGAAATAAAAAAATAAAATTATTGATGATTGGAGAACAGATTTTACTGATGTTGAGTTAATAACTTGAGGTGGATTTTGATATGGTTTTGGCAAAGTGTTCATAAACCTTCCATAACTATTCCCAAAATTATGATTTTAGGAATAGTTATTACACTTACGACCAATCACCTTTTATCTTATACCAGCTCCCAGATATTCTTCTAAGGTAATGCCTTGGGACTTGATTTCTCCTGCAGTTTTTTCACCGACATATCTTAAATGCCATGGTTCATAAGCATAGCCAGTAATATCTTCTGTATCTTTTTCGTAACGAATAATGAAACCGTACTTGTGACAGTTTTCAGCAAGCCATATTCCTTCAGGTGTGCTGCCAAAGCTTTCAAGAAGATCCCAACCGGAAGATTCACAGGATACGTCCAGTGCATAGCCGGTCTGATGTTCACTTCTTCCAGGCTTTGCGCTGAGTCTTAGAGCCAGTTCTTCCCCATCGACTTCACACCAATAAGCAAACAGATATTCCTGTAGTGCGTAATCTCTATACGCAGATACGATTTTGATATCAAAACCGGCTTTTTCTGCGTCATGATACAGTTTTTCATAGGCATCTCGAACAATTTTCTTTGCATCGATGGCTTTCACAGCAAATTCACTGACCGAAACCAGATTTGCCGGTACATAGGTCTCAGAAAGCCAGCAGGATTTATTTACCAGCATTAGCGGATTTTCTGGGTCTTTAGCAATTGAGGGTTCTGCTTTTACAGAAATAATCGAACTTTCGGTATCGCTGTATACCCTGTTTTCACCATCTAAATGATAACTCTTTACCTTGTAAAAATAAGTTTGTCCTACTTTTCTATCGGTATCAAGGTAGTTATAAAGGAACGTATTTTCGACTTTATCAGTTTCGTACAAACATTGAAATTCACTGTCTTTGCTGTCTGCACGAAAAACACCGTAACCGTCTACATTTTCTATGGTTTCAACAGGCTTCCACGAAATCAGCATTTTTCCTGATCCCGGAAAGCTTTGCACACTGACAGACGGCGCAGCGATTGTTGCCGCAGGTTCTGTATTTTTACAGCTGTACAGCATGAGAAGCGGCAGACAAATGAGTAAAAGTTTTGTAGTTCGTTTCATAGCTAAATCCTCCTAATTACTACCAAACCCTATTAGTTTACAATAAAAAAATTACGAAAAATAAATACACAAAAGACTGCCTCTACTTTCAAGTAAAAACAGTCTTTTCAAAGGTCTGCCTACTACCTGTACTGATACGCAGCTTTAGCAAAGCCCAATTTATTCTTTTTAAATATTGAGGAAAACTCTCTGTTTGGAACGGGTACGCCGCTGATTCCATTTTCGATACATACATAAGGAATTTTATACTCATGCATGATGTAATGCTCAAAATCCCCGTATGTCGCCTTAGTGTAGCTTTCATCAATGGTGCTGTAGCCGGTCATGACGCGAAACAGTTTTACAAAGCTCCAGCACCTTTTCTTATAGCTTTTGTTGTGATAGCCCCAGTAAATCACCCCTCCCATACTATGGTAGTTGATGACAGCCTGTACATTGGAGCAGTCTTCTAAAGCTGCTAAAATACTCTGGGTTTCATTCTCAGAAAAACGCTTTGGTCCCGGATAATACTGACTGGCATAAGTCTTTGTACTTGGATATGTACTGTACATCTTGTAATTTCTATTTAAATCAACCCCTCTTGCATTGGCCTGCCAGTTGGAATAAGCTCCGGTTCTCGGCATTTTCTTGATCTTTTTTCGAAGAGTTGCATTTCTGATAGCGTCAGGTCCAAGGGCACTGATTGCAATACCGTCAGGATTTGCCATAGGGACGATGATGATACTGACTGAATCAAAAAGTTCCTCGTAAGAAACGCCGCAATAAAGACCTGATTTGTAGTTTCTACAATAATACTCAATCATACCCATAACCAGCTGGCTGTTAATGTACTCCCTGCCGTGGATACCGGCGGTCACAAAAATCTGTTTCTCTGCTTTGGGATTCCCAAGAACGACACAGTACAAACTTCTGCGATCAGCCGTTTTACCCAGATAAGTTTTAGAGAGTCTGTCCGGATATTTATCGGTCAGCGCATTCAGATCCTCTATAAAATCACTGTAGGTATATTTGCTATCGCTGGTACTGACGATATCGCTGCTGGCGCTGAAAGTTTCTATAGGAAGTGCAAGAAAAATGCAAAGTATAATGATAAATCGTTTTGCCATGGCAAATAATCCTCACTACTCAAAATTGAACGATTAATCATCCAAGCCCTTTTTCTTATAAATCCTCTGAAACAGAATGACACCTGCGATGATCCATACAATACATACTCCAATTGCAACGAGGTTATCCGCTAGAACAAGGGACTCTCCTGCTGCAACAGACGGATACACTGTATAAAGTGACATCGTAGGAAACAGCTTAGCAATCTTTCCAATGAGTTCGCTAAACTGCCCGAAAATCGGCGGCATTAACATGAGCATCATCAAAGGAGAGCCCAGCGTTCCAGCTGACATTTGGTCTTTTGCCGCAATGCCTACCACTGCACCGAAACAGATAATCGCAAGGGAGGCTAGAATCATAATAAACAGATACCCGGCAAATCCCGCCATATCGGCGCCACAGACAAAAAATAGAATCACACCCTCTACAATAAGCAGCAGCAAACATACAAGAGCCTTGCTCAAGATAAATTCTGCGCCTGATACATTAGCCATCATCAGTGAACGCAGGGTATGCTTTTCCTTTTCTTCTGCAATCATCGTGGAAAGCGCGGTCAGCGGAATGATAGATAGCTCCATTACACTGCAAAGAAGCAGCACATAATCAGCCGGAAGTCCCGTAATATCTGATAATACATATGTATAAAGCAACGCAAAGACAGCCGGAAGCAGCAGTGTGATTAGAATGCTTCGATTGCCGAAACATCCTTTCATATCCTTTTTGAACAAAGTACGAAGTACATGCATCCTAATTCTCTTTCCCATTATGCTCTCCCCCCTTCTTCTGTCAGCGCTAAGAATACTTCTTTTAGGCTTGGTTCGATAGAATGAATCATCTTGATTTCACCAGCACCGGCAAGATATGCAGAAAGTTTATCCGCTTCCAGCGGTAAAAGCACTTCTTCCGAAGCTGTCGTAACTTTTACTTGTTTTTTAGCATATTTCAGTTTCAGATCATATGGACTTCCACACTCAATAATTTTCCCACAATTGAGAAATGCAATGCGGTCACAGAGTTCATTGGCCTCTTCCATGTTGTGCGTTGTCAAAAATACTGTTGTTCCCTGCTCTTTCATCTGTAAAACCAGACTGCGCACTTCTTCTGCTGTTGCAGGGTCAAGATTCGCTGTAGGTTCATCGAGAAAGAGTATCTCTGGATTATGCAGAATGGTTCTCGCAAAAATTAGCCGCTGACGCATACCCTTTGAAAGTTTTTCAACCGGCTTCTTTACTGCGTCTTCCATACCGATACGCTTTAATACGTCATCGATTTTCTCTCTGGAAACCTGATAAATATCTGCGAATAATTTCAGATTTTCATATACAGTCATCTTATCATAAAGACCACTGTTATCACTCATGATACCAATTCTATCTCGAATTTCAGAATCAAAAGGCGATGTGCCAAATAGCGAAATCTCTCCGCTGTCAGCAGAAAGCTGTCCGCTGAGAAGCTTGATTGTCGTTGTTTTTCCTGCCCCTGAAGGTCCAAGATAACCAAAAATCTCGCCTTTTTTGATTTCAAAGGATACGTCTGATAAGGCAGCAGTATCTTTAAATCGCTTCGATAAATGAGTTACTTTGATTGCCTGTTCCATCTCTTCCACCTCTTTTTGTTCTAAATTTTACATTTAATGTAAATACTCATACCATTTCATTTTACAACAAAAGAAACACCATTTCAAGACATTTATGATAAATGGTGTTTTTTTGCAAATAGATGGTAGTATTTAGAACTTATGCAGGAATTTCTGCCTGATTTCTTCATTGGTATCCATGATATGCATGCGAAGCTCTCTGGCTGACATGCGAAGGGCTCCCTGACCAAATATCATCATCTGCTCTAGTCCATCGGAGGTCGCAACTGTAATTCGCAGCTTTTTCACATGTTCCAGCACAAATTTTTCGATAAACTGGTCTGCAGTCTCGCCTTCTTTCGTGTAGATAATCTGCATATTATGAATAGTCTGGGTGGTGCCGGGATTACCTGGTTTCTTGTAACCATCAAAGACAACGATGATTCGATTCTCTTTGTAGCCCTGATAGTTGCCAAGGATTTCAATCAGTAAATCTCTGGCACTTGCAAGACTCAGTGCAGCCATATCCTTTAACTCTTCCCATGCAAATATCATGTTATATCCATCAATCAACAACACTTCCTCTGCAGAAGCGTTATTATAGGCGCTTTTAATCCGGGGACCGGAAAATCCGCTTTCTGCCGTAATGATTCTGGCACTTTTCTTAAAGCGACTTGTTTCTCTTTTACTTGTACCATAGGTCTGCTTAAATACTGCTTCCAGCTCTTCGTCGCTGTACTGGCGAGATTCACTGCCACCTCGTACAGACCCTTCATTTTTCTGTATTTTTTCAGGCTGCCAGGAAAGAGGCAGATGCATATACTGTTCAACTTCCTGCCAAGGGACACTAACACCAGAGCCGGATTTACAGAAGATAGAATCGCTGGGATTTTCCAGGTCCCGATCGGCTTCATATCCGACAGCTTGTGCGACCTCTTCTTCGTTATGGCATGGAAAATATCCTGCCAAGGTGCAGTAAAGTCTTCCCTGCCCTTTGCTATAGGAAGTAACATCCTTCTGATAGTCCTTCATAGTAAAAACTGGTGCTCTGCCGGTTAAAACGGTGTTTTTTCCAGCCGCAGACGACGGTTCACAGGTTCCGTGCATATTCTGAATATCATTCATGGCTCTTCCAACAAAATCTGTCGGCAGTTCCAGCCGGTAATCATAGTAAGGCTCCAAAAGTCTGCAGCCGGCTTTTCTGAGACCGTGACGAAGTGCTCTGTAGGTTGCCTGACGAAAATCACCACCTTCCGTGTGCTTCACATGGGCGCGACCTGTGGTTAACGTAATTTTCATATCAGTCAAAGGTGAATTTGTCAGAATGCCTGTATGAACTTTCTCCTTCAGATGTGTCATAACCAGTCGCTGCCAGTTTCTGTCCAGCGTGTCCTCACTGCAAGCTGTATCAACAACGATACCGCTGCCGGAAGGAAGCGGCGTGAGAAGCAAGTGAACCTCCGCATAGTGGCGAAGAGGCTCAAAATGACCTACACCTTCAACTGTATCTGCGACAGTTTCCTTGTATAAAACCGTATCTTCTCCAAATTCGATAGACTTTCCAAAGCGTTCAGAGACGAGACTCTTTAAGATTTCTCCTTGAATTTCTCCCATCATACGAATCCGCAGACAGCTGCTTTCTTCGCTCCAAGAGGTATGCAGCTCCGGCAGTTCCTCTGACAGCTGCAAAAATTTCTCATAAGCCTCATGAGGCTCCCAATCGGGCGGCAGCAGCACCTCATAGCTGAGCACAGTATCCAGATACGGCTCAATGCCGGCAGGTTCAAAGCCCAGTCCCTGTCCACAAAAAGTGTCAGCAAAACCTGTCACAGCACAGACCGTACCAGCAGACACTTGCTGCACTGCCTCATATTTTTTACCGTTATAAATTCGAATCTGATGAACCTTGCTTTCTCCAATCTGTTCCTTCACAGAAAGGCTACCGCCGGTTATCTTCATATGCGTTAGGCGATTGCCCTGTTCGTCTCTGCTGATTTTATAAATGATAGCACCAAAATCGCTTCCATAATTTGGACAGATCGTGTAATTTGCAAGACCTTCAAGAAGTGTATCTACGCCCTGCATTTTCAGTGCAGAGCCGTAATAGCATGGAAACAGCTTTCGCTCTTTGATTAACCCGGCGCATGATTCCGCTGGTATTCTTCCTGTTTCCAGATAGGCTTCCAGCAAAGCTTCATCACACAGCGCTGCCTTTTCATAGAAAGCCTCGCTGCCCGCCAGTACGCATTGCGCACTTAAACGAGCCTGAACCTCCTCCATAATTGCGGATAAATCCATCCCTTGCTGATCCATTTTATTGATAAAAATAAAAGTCGGTACGTGGTAGCGGGAAAGCAGTTCCCATAGGGTCAGCACCTGTCCGGTCACACCGTCAGGACCGCTGATTAAAAGAATAGCATAATCTAGAACCTGCAGGGTTCGTTCCATTTCTGCAGAAAAATCTACATGACCCGGTGTGTCCAGGAGTGTGACCTCCTTATCGCCCAGTGGAAAAATTGCCTGCTTAGAGAAAATAGTAATGCCGCGGTTTTTTTCCAGCACAAACGTATCGAGGAAAGAATCCCCATGGTCCACTCTTCCCATCTGTCTGGTAATGCCGTTTTGATAAAGGACGCCTTCAGACAAAGTTGTCTTTCCGGCGTCCACATGAGCGACAATGCCCATTGTAAGCTTATTGTCCGGGTACAACAAGGTTCCCGGGTACCCACCCGAAGCTTTGCTTTGCGGAAGGGTGGGTTTATTATTCTTCTGATTCATCTTCCGAAATTTCCTTTTCAGGCTCTTCAATGTGCAGCTTTACTTTTTCAATACGACGCTCCTTTACGGAGAGAATCGTAAAGATGTAGTTTTCAAAGACAACCTCCCTGTTTTCATCACCTTCTTCCGGAATTTCTCCCAGAATATCAATGATAAAGCCTCCGATGGTCTCGCTGTTTTCAGATTCCAGATTGATATTAATCTCTTCAGAAAGGTCACTGAGATAAACGTTTCCGTCTAAATAATAATTATTATCGTCTATCTTGTTGATGACGTGCCCCTGTTCATCATATTCGTCTTCGATGTCGCCTACGATTTCTTCGACGATGTCCTCCATGGTTACAATACCGCTGAAGCCGCCGTATTCGTCGATGAGAATGGCGATATGCTGCTTTTCAATCTGCAGTTCAAAAAACAGCGCGTCGATATTCTTTGTTTCAGGGACAAAATACGGTTTGCGCAAAATAGAGCGAATATCCACCTTGTCAAATCCCGTTTCTCTAGCTTTTATGAGATAGTCCTTGATGTGAAAAATACCGATAATGTTGTCTGTATCGTCTTCACATACCGGAATTCTGGAATAGCGTAGTTCCATCAGCTCATCTAAATACTCGTCGGTTGAATCGTTGATGTCGATAAGAAACACATCGGTACGAGGCGTCATGATCTCATAGGCAAGTTCGTCATCAAACTGGAAGATACTATTGATCATCTTCTTACCTTCTTCTTTGATTGCACCGCTCTGTTGCCCTGATTCTAAAATGGACATTACCTGCTCTTCGGAATATCCGCTGTATTCAATCTTCGTTTCCTGTCTGAACATCTTCAGAAAAACATCTGCAATAAAAGTCAATATTACAACAAATGGCTTTAATATGATGACAAAGAACTTCTGCAGTGCGGAAAGCTTCATAGCAATAGATTCACTGTGCTGCTGCGCCAGCTTACGAGTAAAATACTCACTAAAAGTGATGGTCGCTGTTACGTAAACCAGCGCAGAAAGAATTGGGTGCTGAGGCAGTGCCAGTGCAAAATATACGCCGATAACGATAAAAATGTAACTAAGCAGCCGGTTCGTAAACCGATAATCAGTCGGTAAAGCAAGCAAATTTCCAAGACGTATTGCTACTTCATTTTCTTCTGTTGCCATTTGTCTGATTTTGCTTCTGTTTACGCTGTTCATAGCGGTGTTCATCAAAACTGCAATGCCGTTACCAACCATTGCAAGCACCATAAAAGTGACTTTTAACGCAAGCGGCAGGCTACTGGGGTCAGGTGTCATGTTCAATCATCTCCTTATTACTTGGTAATTATTTTTTCTTTCTCAAAATATAGTGAGGTTTCACCGGATGGTCCATCTTCATTTTCAGAAGCTGCTGGGGGTGCGGCGCGCTTTCAAGGTTTTCACCAGTTTGCGCATCAAGCATTTCTGTGATATTCTGCGTAAAGAAATCAATATCAGGACCAAAAATTTCAATTTCCTCGCCGAGGGTCATCTTATTTCGCTGCTCTACCAAAGCAAAACCAGTTTCTTCATCGTATTCTTTTATAAGCCCTACAAAGCTGTACTCTCTGGTATATGCACTGGTCTGATAGTTCTGATCTTTATTTGTCGGCTGATGAAAATAAAATCCTGTCGTAAATTCTCTGTGACTTACCTTTTTCAGTTCACGCATCCAGTCTTCATCAAACTTGTAATGCTCAGGATCTGCAAAATACGCATCAATTGCTTTTCTATAAGCGTGAACTACTGTCGCCACGTAAAAGATACTTTTCATCCTGCCTTCGATTTTCGCAGACATAATGCCTGAGCCAACAATCTCCGGAATATGCTCTATCATACACAAATCCCTAGAATTGAGAATATAAGTGCCTCGTTCATCTTCTTCCACCGGATAATATTCGCCCGGTCTTTTTTCTTCTACTAAGGCATATTTCCAGCGACACGGATGAGCGCACATACCTCTGTTGGCATCGCGTTCAATCATAAAGTTGCTGAGAAGACATCTTCCTGAATAAGATATGCACATTGCCCCATGAACAAAAGCCTCTATTTCCATTTCTGGTGGGATATTCTCACGGATCTGTCTGATTTCCGGCAGTGTCAGTTCTCTGGCTAAAACCAGTCGTTTTACGCCTAATTTATGCCAGAATCCGGCCGTTCTGTAGTTAGTCATATTTGCCTGAGTGCTCAGGTGTATCTCAGCAGCAGGAATCACTTCCTGAATCAGATCTACAATGCCCGGGTCAGACACAATAAAAGCGTCAAGCCCCAAATCTTTAATCTGCTGCAGATAAGAAGTCAACGGCTCAATATCCTCGTTATGGGCAAAGATATTGATGGTAAGATAACAGCGTTTTCCCCTTTCATGGGCGAACGCAATGCCCTCTTTCATTTCTTCAATGGTCAGGTTGCCTGCTCCTGCTCGTAAACTGAACATTTCACCGCCGAAATACACAGCGTCTGCACCATAAATAATGGCTGTCTTTAATTTTTCCAAATCGCCTGCAGGCGCAAGCAGTTCAAACTGTTCTTTATTCATGTTCTCCTCTGTAAATTGTTACTGCAAGACCATCTCCTATGCTGAGAAGAGACGTCTGCAAGGTATTGTCACTGGTAATATAGGTGAGATATTCTCTCATTCGTCTAATGTTAGTTTTGTGTTTGTTCTGTGGGTCATAAGCATCAGAAGCCGTCATGGCTTTCTGCAGAATATTGTCAGAAACAATAACTGCCCCTTCTCTACATACAGAAAGCGCCGCATCTAAAAACCGCTTATAATGGCTCTTCGCAGCATCGATAAAGACAAAATCAAAGTCACAGCAGCCTTGATCCCGCAGTTTTTCTATCTGCTCCTGCCCGTCACCGAAGAGGCTGTGTATCTGCACAGTCTTTCCTGCGGCTGAAATATTGTGTCTGGCAGCATTCCAAGCAGCTTCATCCTTTTCGATGGTGTAAATTTCAGCCGCTGGACACATTTCGGCATAATATAGCGCTGAATAGCCGATTGCAGTTCCTATCTCCAAAATTTTTTTCGGTCTCGTGAGAGAAAGCAGCGTATTTAGATACATCTCTGTTTCCCGCAAAATGATAGGAACCCGGTCTCTTTCTCCTATTTCCCGAAGCAGTGCAAGCTCTTCGCTTACCGCTCTGTAAAAGCTAGTCAAATATTCTGTTACGATATCATTGGTGATGTTCATATCAGTACCACATGTTTTCCCTTACGACTTTATTATGCTCCTCTAAAGTCTTTGAATAAAGCACTTTTCCGTCCTCAGTTGCAAAGAAATAGAGATAGTCGGATTTTTCGTAGTTTAAAAGATCATCCATAGCAGGCGCAGACGGTGAGCAAACAGGTCCTACAGGGAGTCCTGCGTATTTATAGGTGTTGTATTTTGAATCAACCTCTAAATCTTCATAAGTTACGTCAACCCGCTTTTCCTGCAGGGCATAAAGAACCGTGATATCACTTTGCAGCGTCATATCCTTTGCAAGACGATTGACAAAAACTCCTGCAATAATTGGTCTGTCCTTTTCAAAAAGGGATTCGTTTTCAACAATAGAAGTCAGAGCTAAAAACTCATGAACCGTCATTCCCATTTCAGTAATAGCACCTTTTCTTGCTGTCAGTTCTTCCTCTGTCTTATCCAAAATCATCTCTGTTACCTGTTCGATGGACGGATTTTCATCGCTCACAAAGTAAGTTTCAGGATAGATATATCCTTCGAGCGGAAACATAATGCCGCTTTGCAGAATTTCGTCAGTAAGGAACCAGTATTTTTCGATGAGCTGGCGAAGATATTTCTTGCTGTTCCATTTTTTCAAAACTTCTTCAGCGGTAAAAGGAAGTCCTTCAGCCATCGCTTCTGCAGCCTGCGGCACGGTAGCGCCTTCAATAACTGTAAATGCATTCTTGGACAGGTAGGCAAAGTTTCCGGTATTAATAGCATCCATGATTTCCAGTAAGTTCATACTTTTATTAAAGATATAGGTGTTGGCCTGCAATGAATCATACCCTGCTATACGCACGTGAATTTTAGCGCAGGTCTTATTCTTGATTAGACCATTTTCATCCAGAATTTCTACGATTGCAGAAGCCCCGCTGCCCGATGGAATGCTGACAGTAACCGGCTCTGTATCTCCTGGCTTTGCTGCATTGAGACCATTCTGATAAAAAAGATATCCCGCGGCGGCAATAACGATAAGAACTACGGCGATTGCTATAATAATGATTTTGGATTTTTTCAATGTCCCTTACCTCTTTTCGTGCTTCCTGGTGTGATGAAAAAGAAAGGGACGAAAGCTTCGTCCCTTCATCTTTGAATTATGCTTTGCAAATTATTTTGCTCTTCCCAGATACTCTCCGCTTCTGGTATCAATCTGAATCTTTTCACCTTCTTCGATGAAGATTGGAACCTGAACGACTGCGCCTGTTTCTACTGTAGCAGCCTTTGTAACGTTTGTAGCAGTGTTGCCCTTTACACCTGGTTCGGTTTCGGTAACTACCAAATCAACAAAATTCGGTGCTTCTACGATGAACGGTTCGCCTTTATAGAATTTCAATGTTGCTTCATCGTTTTCTCTCATGTACTTGATTGCATCCTCTACCATATCGTAGGCAACAGGAACCTGCTCATAAGTTTCTCCGTCCATGAAGTAATACAGATCTCCATCATTGTACAGGTACTGCATCTTCTTGGTTTCGATAATTGCTTCTTCAAACTTATCGTCAGGATTGAACGCTTCTTCTCTGGTAGCACCAGTAATGATGTTCTTGTACTTGGTTCTTACAAACGCTGCGCCCTTGCCCGGCTTTACGTGCATGAAATCAAGAACTACATGAGGTTCTCCATTAATCTGAAATGTTCTGCCTTTTCTAAAATCACTTGCATAAATCATCGGTCTATTCTCACTTTCTTCAATATAAAACAATTTAATAAAATAAACTCTATTGGTATTATAACAGATTTACTGCATATTGCCAATACCCATTACTTCGCCCAAAATCTTATAGACATCATTCATCATCAGGGAAAAGCGCATCTCCGCCTGCATATACTGAGCTGCCATAGGATCTTTCATGATAATCTGATAGAGATCCTGCACAGACTGCATCATGCCTGACGCACTGTCATCGCCCATCATCTGCTTTGCCTGCACTTCAAATTGCTTAGCCTGAAAATCTTTAATCATCGAAGCAAGTTCCTCATTCTGATCAACTACTTTTTTCAGCTGATCGTACTGTTTAAACTCTTCGGACTCTCTGATTGCTTTGGCAAGTCCGTGAGCCTGATCATAAACGTTCATGTGTTACCTCCTTAATACTGCCGCTCGTTTTCTTGGGGCAGGACCATTATACGACTAGCGTCTACCCAATCGAATTTCGCTTAGCTCATTCTCTTGGGACGCAAAAGCATAAGGTCTGCCTTGCCAAGCAAACTTCGCTTCGCTCGTTTTCTTGGGGCAGGACCATTATACGACTAGCGTCTACCCAATCGAATCTCGCTTAGCTCATTCTCTTGGGACGCAAAAGCATAAGGTCTGCCTTGCCAAGCAAACTTCGCTTCGCTCGTTTTCTTGGGGCAGGACCATTATACATCCAGGAAAATCGGAAGGATGATTGGACTTCTCTTGGTTTTTCGGAAGATGAATTTCCGAAGGTCTTCTCTTACGTTGTTCTTAATGGCACTCCAGTCTTTGCTGCCATTTCCCGATAGAGTATCTTCCAGAGATTGTCTTGCCACAGCTCTGGCATCGTTGATTAGATCCTCGTTCTCTCTGACATAGACAAAGCCACGAGAAACAATATCTGGTCCTGAAATCACCTCTCCGCTAGCTCTGTCGATGGCTGCAACCACAATAATCAAACCGGATTCGGAGAGCAGTTTTCTGTCCCGAAGAACGATATTTCCAATATCACCCACACCCAGACCGTCAACCAATACATCTTCTGCGCTGACAACATTCTGGAACTTCGTTGCATTGCGCTTATCCACAGTGAGCTGATCTCCATTAGACAAGATAAAAATATTCTTCTTTTTCATGCCTATGGATTCAGACAGAGCTGCATGCTGCACTAAATGTCTGTGTTCACCGTGTACGGGCATGAAAAACTTTGGTTTGATCAGCGTATGAATCAGCTTCAGTTCTTCCTGACAGGCGTGACCGGAAACATGAATATCCGCTATATCGTTATAGATGACTTCTACTTCTTTTTCGTAAAGTCTGTTTACGACCGTTGATACGGTCTTTTCATTTCCCGGAACCGGCGTCGAAGACAGAATCACAGTATCGCCCTTTTTCAGCTTTACACTGCGATGCTCATCATTTGCCATCCTCGACAGCGCAGACATCGGTTCACCCTGACTTCCCGTAGTAATAATCACCAACTGGTTGTCAGGAATATTTCTGGTCTTATTCAGGTCTACGTAGGTGCCTGCAGGAAAATGCAGATAGCCAAGTTCACTTGCCAGATTTACTACATTGTCCATACTTCTGCCGGAAACAGCTACTTTTCTGCCGTATTTTGCAGCAAGTTCTACAATTTTCTGTACTCTATGGACGTTGGAAGAGAAAGTGGCAATAATAATTCGATTCTTTGCCTCTCTGAAAATACCATCCAGCGTCTGACCTACCACTCGTTCAGAGGCAGTGTAGCCTTTTCTGAGCACATTAGTACTGTCTGCAAGCATTAAATCTACGCCGCGTCTTCCGATTTCAGCAAACTTTGCTAAATCAATCGGTTCGCCATCAATCGGCGTGTAGTCAATTTTGAAATCTCCTGTATGAAACAGGGTCGCAGCCGGTGTCTGAATGTACAGACAGATGGCGTCCGCAATGGAATGAGTAGTTCTAATTGCCTCTACCTTAAATTCTCCTACTTTAAATTTTTCTCCAGCTTTTACAATATGAAATTTTGCTTTCAGTCCGTGTTCCTTCAGTTTATTTTCTATGAGTCCAAGGGTTAACCTGGTTCCATAGATCGGTACCTGAATCTGTTTTAAAAGATATGGGATTGCACCGATATGGTCTTCGTGACCGTGGGTAATTACCATACCTACAATTTTTTTCGCATTCTTTACCAGATAGCTAAAATCTGGAATGACGACGTCAATGCCGTACATTTCATCTTCTGGAAAAGACATGCCGCAGTCAATGAGTAATATCTGGTCTTTATATTCTAAAACCGTCAGGTTTTTACCTATTTCATTGAGACCTCCGATTGGAATAACTTTCAGGTTTTCTGCCTTTTTCGTCTGCTGCGCAGGCTTCACTGTCCTCATTACATTTTTTCTTGGTGAGGATTTTTTCGTAGACTTCTTTAGCGGCAAAACCTCTTTATTCTGCGGTCTCCGGACAGCCGCTTTTTTAGCTTGCGGCTTCTTACTGTTGTAATCTCTCATATACTCCCCTCTACTTTATAACAATATTTACAAGCTTATTAGGGACTGCAATGACTTTTACCACATTCTTGCCCTCTGTCAAAGCTTTTACTTTGTCATCAGAAAGCGCAGTTTTTTCCAGTTCTTCTCTTGTTAAATTATTTGCTACATTTAATTTCTCTTTTAATTTTCCGTTCACCTGAACTACAATTTCAACCATATCTTTCACCAGTGCAGCTTCATCGTATGCAGGCCAGCTAACCTCGGTCAAGGTCTTAGTGCCGTCCAGAGTCTGCCACATTTCTTCGCAAATGTGCGGTGTAAACGGTGAAAGGATGATAACCAGTGTATCGATTGCCTTCTTCATGAAGTCCTGGTTTGCGTCTTCCAATTCTTTATATCTGTACAGCGCATTGACAAGTTCCATAATAGAACTGATGGCTGTATTGAAGCTGAATCTTCCTCCTACATCGTCGGTTACTTTCTTGATAGTAGTATTGAGGACATAATTCAATTCCTTATCTGCGTCTGTTTTGATTTCGTATGCACCACCTGTGCCCTGATAATTCTGGGTGAAATCATAAACCAGACGATATACACGGTTTAGGAAACGGTAGCTTCCTTCTACCCCTGCATCGGACCAATCCAACTCTCTTTCCGGCGGTGCTGCAAAGAGAATGAATAATCTTGCAGTATCAGCGCCGTATTTGTTGATAATTTCTTCAGGGCTGACAACGTTACCCAGTGACTTACTCATCTTCTTGCCGTCCTTGTTTACCATGCCCTGTGTAAGCAGGTTCTTGAACGGTTCTTCGTGTTTGGTCAGTCCCAGGTCATAAAGTGCCATCTGGAAGAATCTTGCGTACATCAGATGTAAAATCGCATGTTCTACACCGCCGATGTACTGGTCAACATCCATCCAGTAGTCGACTTTGTCCTTGGCAAAAGCTATTTCCTGATTCTTCGGATCGCAGTATCTTAAGAAGTACCAGGAAGAATCCAAGAAAGTATCCATGGTATCCATCTCTCTTCTGGCTTCTTTTCCGCACTTCGGACAAGTACACTTGCCAAAGGTTTTGGAAGTGGTCAGTGGAGACTCGCCTTTTCCGGTAAATTCTACGTCAGTCGGAAGCAGCACCGGCAGGTTTTCTTCTTTTTCAGGAACCCAGCCGCACTCTTCGCAGTAAATCATCGGAATCGGAGTACCCCAGTATCTCTGTCTTGAAATCAGCCAGTCACGGAGCCTGTAGTTGACAGTTTTCTTACCGATACCTTCTTCGCTAAGCCATTCGATAACTGCACCGATAGCTTCTTGATTGTTCATACCATCAAACTTGCCGGAGTTAATCATAGTACCTTCTGCGGCAAAGGCCTCCTTCAAGTCATGAACATCAATTTCTGGATTGTCTGAATCTACAACCGGAATAATTTCTAAATCAAACTTCTTTGCAAAGTCGAAATCTCTCTGGTCGTGAGCAGGTACCGCCATGATGGCACCTGTTCCATAACCCATCAGCACATAGTCAGAAATAAAAATCGGAACTTTCTTTCCGTTGACCGGATTGACTGCGTATTTTCCGATGAATACACCAGTCTTCTCGTTGGTGGTGGAAGTTCTTTCGATGTCGTTCATATGCTGTACTTTGTCCAGATATGCAAGAACTGGCGCTTCGTATTCTGTACCCTTTACAAGGTCCATTACATATGGGTGTTCTGGCGCCATAACCATGTAAGTAACACCAAAGAGCGTATCAGCGCGAGTGGTAAATACTTTTAACAACTTATCAGTTTCATCAATTGTAAAATCGATTTCCGCACCGATGGACTTTCCGATCCAGTTTTTCTGCATGACCTTAACCTTGTTAGGCCAGCCTTCCAGCTTGTCAAGGTTGTTCAAAAGTCTGTCAGCATAGTCTGTAATTTTGAAGTACCACTGGGAAAGATTCTTCTTTCCAACCGGTGATTTACATCTTTCGCAGCAGCCATCCACAACCTGCTCATTGGCAAGTACAGTCTGGCAGCTCGGGCACCAGTTTACAGGATTTTCCTTCTTATAGGCAAGGCCCTTGTTGTAGAACTGAATAAAGATCCACTGCATCCACTTGTAATAATCCGGATTGCAGGTCTGCACCTCTCTGTCCCAGTCATAAGCAAGCCCCAGCTGGTCAAGCTGCGCTTCCATTTCGTGGATATTGTCCCAGGTCCATTTGCTCGGTTCCACGCCGTGTTTAATCGCTGCATTTTCAGCAGGAAGTCCAAAGGAGTCAAAGCCCATCGGGTGCAGCACGTTGAATCCCTGCATTGCCTTGCATCTTGCAATGACATCACCGATAGAATAGTTTCTCACATGTCCCATGTGCAGTTTTCCCGAAGGATAAGGGAACATTTCCAGCACATAGTACTTTTCCTTGCTCTCATCAATGTCAGTTTTGAAAGAATCATTCTCTTTCCAGTGCTTTTGCCATTTACTTTCAATTTCTTTAAAGTTGTATTTTTCGTTCATTGCTTTTATTAATCCTCCAAATCTAAAAAGCTGCAGTCGCCCCACACCTTTTCGATATTATATTTTTCTCGCATTTCTTTCGTAAAGATATTGACGATGATATCGCCAAAGTCCATCAAAACCCAGCCGGAGTTCTGCTTTCCTTCAATGTTCTTTACAAGAAGTCCTTCTTTTGCAAACTGATCTTCTACTTCATCAACCAGGCTATTTACCTGTCTTTCTGAATTACCGGTTGCAATCACCAGATAGTCTGCAAATGTTGCTTTTTCCATGATATCGATGACAGCAATATCAAGCGCTTTTTTGTCATCTAAGGTTTTCGCCGCAAGCAGCGCAAAACTTTTATTGTCCATTTTCCTTCTCCTTTATGGCATATTGTTTCTGTAAATAATCTCTGGCAGCAATAGTGTCTGTATCAAGGAAATTTCCCTGCTGCCGAACATATTCTATGGTTCTGCTCAGAGAAAGTAAACACGCCTTATCTAAATCTTCTTCTGCCGCCTGTCGGATCTCCTCTACACCCGGATAATTTCGATTGGGTTCAATGGCATCTGCAATATAGATTACTTTTTCCAGCGCGCTCATGGCAGGTCGTCCTGTCGTATGATAGCTGACCGCATTAATAATATCCGGATCTGTTATCTCAAAATCCCGTTCCATCACGATAGCGGCAATTTTTCCGTGGGCCAGATTGCCGTTGTTCAGATAGATTTCAGAAAGTCCCAGATGTTTTACATAGTAATTCAGTACATCGACGCTAACGCCCCGATACATATCGTGAAACAATGCCGCAACCTCTGCTTTTTCGGGATCTGCACCATATTTTTTTGCAAGATTCATTGCAGTAACTCTGACGCCTTCTGTGTGAAGTTTTCTCTTCTCTGAAAAATTTTTCTCAATATACGTCTTGATAGAGTCTGTGTTCATGAATATACCTTTCTATCGGAAAAGGTACCAACGATCTGATAGATTTTCCCGCTTTTATATTTTCTTTAATATCCGTGGAAGATACTTCCAAAATTTTGTTGTGCAAAACTTTAATCTTTGCGTCATAGCATCGGCGTACTTTCTCAACCATCTCAATAGTCTCACTTTCCTTATAGCCAGGTCTTACACCGACAACAAAAGGAAACTCCCGCAAAAGATCAGCCCCCTTATACCACGTTTCCAAACTGAGAAACGAGTCTGTACCCAGAATAAAGTGAAGGCGGTCTTTGGGGTACTGACATTTCAATGTCTGCAGCGTCTTATAAGTATAAGAAATCTCTTCGCTGAATGCCTCCACAGTGGATACAACAAAATTTTGATTCTGATGGGCAATTAGACTGACCATATTGACCCTGTCCTCCTCTGCAGCCATGTGACGTCCCAATTTAAAGGGCTGCACCTTTGCAGGCAGAAGAATAATCTGCGAAAGGCCACATTCGCGCATTGCAGCCTTTGCGATGGATAAATGCCCGTTATGGAATGGATCAAAGGATCCGCCTAATATTCCGATATCACTCATGATTACCTCAAGTTGATTCCTAGTTCAGTCAGCTGTTCTTCTTCTACAACGCCCGGCGCTTCGCAGACCATGCACTGTGCATTCTGGTTCTTCGGAAATGCAATGACTTCTCTGATGCTGTGCTCGCCAAGAAGAAGCATAACCAGTCTATCAAGACCGTAAGCAAGACCTCCGTGCGGCGGTGCGCCATATTTGAAAGCTTCTAGAAGAAAACCAAATTTTTCCTGGCATTCCTCCTCTGTCAGTCTCAATGCCTTAAACATCTTCGCCTGTAAATCCTTTTCGTGGATTCTGATGCTGCCGCCGCCTACTTCTACACCGTTCATTACGATGTCATAAGCGATCGCTTTAACCTTTTCCGGCGCTGTATCGAGAAGCGGAATGTCTTCTGTTCTCGGATGTGTAAACGGATGGTGCATTGCTTTCAGTTCACCTGTTTCGTCATCCTTTTCAAACATCGGAAAATCCGTTACCCACAGCAAATTGAACTGCTTGTCGTCTAAGAGTCCCAGAATGCCTGCAATATGTCTTCTCAGGAATCCCAAAGTGTCAAATACGACTTTTGCTCTGTCAGCGGCGATGAGAATCAGATCATTCACCTTTGCGTCAAAGACCTTTGCAATCTCAGCAAGCTGTTCCTGCGTAAAGAATTTATTTACGGAAGATTTATATTCGTTTTCTTCTACTCTCAGCCATACCAGACCCTTTGCACCGTAATGTTTAGCCTGCTCTGTAAGCTTGTCGATATCCTTTCTGCTGAACTTGTCGGAAGCGTTATCGATGCAGATACCTCTGACATCGCCGCCTGCGGCAAGCGCATCAGCAAAGACTTTAAACTCTGTACCGGCAACCACATCATTTAAAGACTTTAGTTCAAATCCAAATCTGGTGTCAGGTTTGTCGCTGCCGTAACGCTCCATAGCTTCATCGAAAGGGATTCTAGGAAACGGCACAGCGATTTCTACATCGAGCAGCTCCTTAAACACTCTCTTTAAAAAGCCTTCCTGCATAGCAATCACATCATCTTGATCTACAAAGGACATTTCCATGTCAATCTGCGTAAATTCAGGCTGTCTGTCTGCACGCAGGTCCTCATCTCTGAAGCACTTTGCAATCTGGATATAGCGGTCACAGCCGCTGACCATGAGAAGCTGCTTGAAAAGCTGCGGCGACTGGGGCAGCGCATAGAATCTGCCTTCGTTAACGCGGCTCGGAACCAGATAGTCTCTGGCACCTTCCGGTGTGGATTTGATTAGAATCGGTGTTTCGATTTCGGTAAATCCGTTTTCGTCAAAATAATCCCGGGTCAGCTTGGCAAGTTTATGTCTGAATCTAATGTTCTCTTGCATTTTCAGCTTGCGCAAATCCAAATATCTGTATTTTAAACGAAGGTTATCGTCTACATTGTCATCGTCTTTGATGTAAATTGGCGGCGTTTCTGATTCGTTATAAATCAGAAGTTCCTTTGCAAACACTTCGATTTCACCAGTCGGAATATTAGGGTTTTTCGAGCTTCGCTCCTTTACAATGCCTCTTACGCCGATGACATACTCACTACGCAATGATTCTGCTCTTTTAAAAACCTTCTCGGAAATCGTATCGTCGAAAGTAATCTGCACAATGCCGGTCTTATCTCTAAGGTCAGCAAAGATTAATCCACCCAGACTTCTCTGTTTTGCAACCCAACCGTTAAGCACGACTTCTTCATCTACATTTGCAATGCGTAAATCGCCGCAATAATGGGTTCTCTTTAATAATTCTGCCATGTATTTCTTATCTCTCCTATTTTGCTAATTCTTCTGTCAGATCTTCTAATTTTACTTCTCTCTGCTGGGAGGTTGCCATTTCCTTTACAGAAACAACGCCTTCAGCAAGTTCGTTATCGCCGATGACTACGGTGTACTGTGCGCCCAGTCTATCGGCATATTTAAACTGCCCCTTGATGTTTCTTGCAAGAGTATCCATCTCAGCTTTCACACCTTTGTTTCTAAGCTGGCGAAGAAGTTTGAGACCGAATGCCTTTGCATCCTCGCCCATGACAGCGATAAAGGCTTTTAGCGGCTCCGGCTGTGGAATTTCAACGCCATTTTCCTCCATCAGCATCAAAAGACGCTCAATACCCAGTCCAAAACCAACGCCAGGAATCGGAGGTCCGCCAATTTCTTCGATGAGGTGGTCGTACCTGCCCCCTCCGCATACGGTTCCTTGTGTTCCGTTACTATCTGTTACAAACTCAAAAGCTGTCTTGGTATAGTAATCCAGCCCTCTTACGATTCTCGGATCCACAATATATTCAATGCCCATAGCGTCCAGGTTCTTCTGTACATCAGTGAATGCCGTTTTGCAGTCATCGCAAAGGTAATCGATCATATCCGGTGCATCTTTTACTAATTCTTGACAGATTTCCGATTTACAATCCAAAATTCTCATCGGATTTCTCTCATATCTGTCTTTGCAGGTATTGCAAAGCTGGTCATAAACCGGCTCCAAGAATTTTTTCAGAGCCTCCCTATGTTTCTGTCTGCAGGAAGGACAACCCACACTGTTAATTTTCAGTTTGATGTCCTTAATTCCCATGTCGTGTAGGAAATCATAACCAAGGCAGATAACCTCTGCATCAGCCAGCATGTTGGTGGTTCCGAAAATTTCGATACCAAACTGATGAAATGCTCTAAGTCTTCCAGACTGCGGTTTTTCATAGCGGAAACACGGTGTAATATAATAGTATTTGGTCGGCTGCACTTCTGCATAGTGTTTGTGTTCAATAAAAGCTCTCGCCACCGGTGAAGTTCCTTCCGGTTTTAAAGTAATGCTTCTCTTTGCATAGTCATCGAAGGTGTACATTTCTTTCTGTACGATATCGGTTGTGTCTCCAACACCTCTTTTAAACAGCTCGGTGTGTTCAAATGCCGGCGTTCTGATTTCCTTGAAGCCGTATTTATCGCAGAATTCGGAGAATTTTTTCTCAACGTACTGCCACTTGTACACCTGTGCAGGCAACGTATCCTTCGTTCCTTTTGGTGCTATGATTGCCATTTTTCTACCTCCATAAATAAATTTTTCTCTTTTCTATCCAGCATTTCTTCAATACGCGCTATGTATTCCTGATAGTTGGTTACATTGGGCACACGTTCCAGACGGTTTTCCTCCGGGTAGTAAACCTTGGTGATTCCTCCCGCGCCAAGGGCAATAATCGTCTGATGTTCGTCCATAATACGCACATTATAAATGCAGTCTTTATCTTTTTTGCAGTATCCTGTATTTTCAAAAGCGCCAGCCATATGTTTCTGTCTGTACAGATAATACGGTATATAGCCTGCGTCCTTGAGGATTTGTCTGCTTTCAGAAAGCTGCGCAGAAACAAGATCAGCCTGTTTATAGTGGAAATCCTTGTCAATGTCCACAAGGCGGGACGCCCGCTTTACCGCAAGACAGTGCACCGTAATATTGTCAGGTGCAAGAGCGATAATCTCTTTCAGTGATCTAGCAAAATCTTCCTCAGATTCATCCGGAAGTCCTGCGATTAGATCTGCATTAATACTGTTAAATCTATGTTTCTTCGCCATTTCAAAGGCGCTGATGATATCTTCCGGTTTATGATTTCTTCCGATGCGTTCCAGCGTCTTTTCATGCATAGACTGCGGGTTGATGCTAATTCGATCTACCCCTGCCTCTTTCAGCACCATCAGCTTCTCCGCTGTAATAGTGTCTGGCCGTCCTGCTTCTACAGTCAATTCCCTAAGCGCCGTCAAATCGAAATTTTGTTTTATCGTCTGCAGCAAAATTCTAAGCTGCTCTGCGCTCAGCGTAGTCGGTGTGCCGCCGCCCACATAGATGGTTTCCGCCATTATGCCGCACTCCTGCATTCGTCTTCCTACATAGGCAATTTCCTTTAAAAGCGCCTCAAAATATCTGGCGATTTCACTGTCTGCTACCTGATTGGACGCAAAGGAACAATAGACACATCTGGTCGGACAGAATGGAATGCCGATATAAACGCCTGCAGACTTCGGTACAGCTTTACCGCATGTCCTCTGCTGATGGAAATACATCTCAATCAGCAGTTTCGCCTTTTCTTCTGTTAAATAATACTCGCTCATAAGGATTTGAAGCACAGCATTTTCACTGCCGACTTTTTCGTAGATTTCCCCAGTAAGCTTTACCGGTCTGATTCCAGTCAAAATCCCCCACTGGGGATATACTCCGGTCAGCGAAGATAGCTGATCGTAAATCTGTCTTTTAATCTGATTCTTATCAGAAAAATTTTCTTTATTAAAGACAAGAAACGTTTCTCCATCTTGCTGTACATAATCCTCTGAAACCAGAACATACTGGTCAGGACGAAGAAATATCTTGATCATTTCTTCTAATAAATATTTTTTTTCAAAATGAAAAATCTGAATCTTTATCTTATCTAACAAAAGGATTGTGCTCCTTTTCGTAACCAATCGTAGTTTCGCTCATATGACCCGGATATACCATGGTGTTGTCCGGCAGCACGAAAAGTCTTTCCTTGATAGAATTGATGATTTCTCCAAAATCTCCACCATAAAAATCAGTTCTGCCTATGGACTGGCGAAACAGCGTATCACCGCTGAATACTGCCCCATCTGTAATGATGGACATACCGCCTTTGGTGTGTCCCGGCGTATGGATAAAGGTAAGAGCAGTGTTTCCCACCGTTAGATTTTCTCGGTCCTTCACATAGATATCCGCATCAACGATGATCGGTTTTCCGCAGATTTCCAGAGAAACGTTCAGGTTAGAATCCATCAGCATTTCTCTCTCCGCTTCATATGCGACCACTTTTGCACTCGGAAAATCCTTTAAAAAGTCATCGACACCACCAATATGATCGGCATGACCATGGGTCAAAATGATGTATTCTACTTCAATATTCTCTTCCTTTGCTTTTTGGGTCAGCAGCGGGCTGTATCCACCCGGATCTACAATAAATCCCTTTTTGGTTTCATCAAAAGCCAAATAAGTGTTTACCTGAATCGGACAGGTAATAAATTTAAGAATGTTCATATATTCTTTCCTCTTTCTTATACGACTTGCACTTAGCCAATCGCTGCGCTCTTGGGGTGCAACAGCATAAGGACTTCTCATCAATTTACTTTGTAAATTGGAGCAAGTCCATTAACTCCTTGCTCTATAAACGTTAGTGACACTCTGGACATTTCTCAGAGTCCGCAATACTCTCTGCATTTGCTGCGTACTGGCAATGGACAGGGTCAGAGTGATATTGACTACGCCGTCTTTTCCGCTCTTTGCATTGACACCGGAAATGTTCACGTCCATATCTTCACAAGCTCTGGAAATATCCGAAAAAATTCCCTTTCTCTCGCCTGCCGCAATACAAATGTCCGCATTATAGGATTTTCCGACCTTCAGGTCTTCCCATTCTACTTCAATAAATCTTGCTTTCTCTCCTTCTGGAAGCGAAGTGATATTGGAGCAGTCCTTGCGGTGAACAGAAATGCCTCTGCCTTTTGTGATGAATCCGACAATATCATCCCCCGGAACAGGATTACAACACCGGGAAACTCGAATCATCAAATTATCCGCTCCCTTGACAATAATGCCGGGATTTTCTCGCTGGTGACGCTGCATTTTTTCCTTCTTAGCGTCATTTTCCAGCATTTTTTTCTGCTTTTCTTCTCTCTTCTGCTCAAGCTTCTTATCTTCATTAAAATAGCCGAACAGAAGATTTGCGTATTTACTTAAGATGGTACCGCCTTTACTGATCTGCATATAAGCTTCATCTTGAGTTGCGATATTCATCTCTTTGGTCGCTTTTGTCAGATAGCTTGTTTTACCCACAAGCTGTGGATCAAAGCCCTTCTTTCTAATATATTTATCCAGCGCGTCTTTTCCTCTTGAGACGTCATCCGGTTTACTTTCTTTCTTAAGCCACTGCCTGATTTTTGTTCTAGCAGTAGAACTCTTGGCAATTTTTAACCAATCTATACTTGGACCGCTTGAATTCGAAGAAGTGACAATTTCAACGATATCTCCGTTATTCAAGGTATGGTCGATGGTGACCATTTTTCCGTTTACTTTTGCGCCAACACATTTACAGCCAACTGCTGTATGAATTTTAAAGGCAAAGTCCAGCGGCGTAGAACCTGCCGGCAGGTCGATGACCTCTCCCTTTGGCGTAAATACAAAAACCTGACTGGAAAAAAGATCCATTTTAAGAGTTTCCATAAACTCCTTTGGATCGTTCAGTTCACTTTGCCATTCCAGCGTCTGTCTCACCCATGCCAGCTTCATTTCCTCATGATTTTGGTCGCCTTTCGTATTTCCCTCTTTGTACTTCCAATGAGCAGCAATACCATATTCCGCAACTCTGTGCATTTCGTAAGTTCTGATTTGAATTTCAAACGGTTCACCGTTATCGCCCAGTACCGTTGTATGAAGCGACTGATACATGTTCGGTTTCGGCATGGCAATATAATCTTTGAATCTACCCGGAATAGGTTTCCACATGGTGTGCACCTGACCTAAAACAGCGTAGCAATCCCTGACATTTTCTACAATAACGCGAACTGCAGTCAGGTCAAAGATTTCATCCAGCTGCTTGTGCTGCAGTACCATTTTTTTATATACGCTGTAAAGATGTTTGGAACGTCCAGAAATATCATAGTGCATGTTCATCTGGTCCAGTGCTTCTTTAATTTCCTCTATTACTGTATTGATAAATTGTTCTCTCTGCTCTTTTTTCTCAGTAACTTCAGACTCCAGCTTTCCTACTTCTTCCGGGTGAAGATAGGAAAGCGCCAAATCTTCCAGCTCAAATTTCACAGTATAAATACCGAGACGACTTGCTAGAGGCGCATAAATATCAAGAGTCTCTCTGGATTTTTCAATTTTTTTCTCAGGACGCATAAACTGCAGTGTCCGCATATTGTGCAAACGGTCTGCAAGCTTGATAATCAGTACGCGAATATCCTTGGACATGGCGAGAAACATCTTTCTGAGATTTTCCGCCTGCGCCTCTTCTTTACTGTCAAATTTTATGCTTCCCAGTTTAGTGACACCATCTACCAAGAGAGCAATCTCTTCACTGTAGTCACATACGAGCTGCTCTCTGGTATATTCTGTGTCTTCAACGACATCATGCAAAAGCCCACCGACGATGGTTTCCTCGTCCATACCAAGCTGTGCCAATAACTTGGCGACAGCAATAGGATGAATCAGATACGGCTCTCCGCTCTTACGAAGCTGACCATCGTGCAAGGTGCGAGCCGTATCAAAGGCTCGCCCTATTAAATCGGTGTCATAATTTTTATTGATACTGGTAATTTCTTCTAAAAATTTTGCTTTTGTTTCCATTAATGTCTATTCTGCTCCTGCAATCAGTTTAATCTAATTTTGGTTAATTTATTTCTTATTTTTCTTCTTTTCGCTTGCCTGTGCTGCAATCATATACTTGGATTTTTCTTCATTCTTGCTGAATTCATAGAACAGCGGGCTGCACAGGAAGATGGAGGAATAAGTACCTACCAAAACGCCGACCATAAGCGGAATTACAAATTCTCTGATAGACGTCGATACCATCAAAAACAGCGGTACCATGCAAATCAGAGTAGTCAGTGATGTCATGACTGATCTGTTCAAAGTCTGATTGATGCTGCGGTCAATTACCACCTGATTGTTGTCCTTCTTGTAAAGTTTCTTATTCTCTCTGATTCTGTCAAACACAACGATGGTATCGTTGATGGAGTAACCTACTACAGTCAGAATACCTGCGATAAACGGATTGTTAATAGTTACATTGAAGATTGCATAGAATGCAAGCACCATCAGAACATCGTGAGCAATGCCCGCGATAGAAGCAACACCATATTTCCAGGATCTGAATCGGAAAATAATATAAATCAGCATGCCGATTGCTGCAATCAGCACGGACTTCACTGCATTGGTCTTCAGTTCTTTTCCGACTGTTGGGCCAAACTCTTCAGAAGCCAGCACATCTTTATCGGTTACACCAAATTTGCTTTCTAAAGTCTTAATTACCTCGCCTCTTGCGTCGTTGTCAAGAGCATTGGTTGTCTTAATGATAATCTGCTCCTGATTGTCTCCGCTAAGCACAATGGATACGTCTTCCAGATTATATTCAGCAAGTGCGTCCTGTACTTCTTCAGTTGCAACTTTTTTGCCCATATCAAGCTGAATCATAGTACCGCCTGTGAAGTCAATACCATAGTTGAATCCTCTTGCTACAGAGAATATCAGACCTGCAATAATAATCACTGCGCTGATTCCATAGAAAATCTTTCTATTTTTAATAAAGTTGAATTCTTTCTTTAAGAGTTTCTTCTCTGTGCCGTCTTCGTTTACGCCAAAGAACTTGTTCTTTGCAAAGGCTTTGCTGTCAGCAACCAGACCGATGAGAAGCTGGGTTACTACAACGGCTGTAAAGATACTTACGATGATACCAATCATCAGAGTCAGTGCGAAGCCTTTTACTGCTGTAGAACCAATTTCATAAAGCACCACAGAAGCAATCAGAGTTGTAATCTGTGCGTCAAGGACTGTAGTAAGCGCATTCTTAAAGCCCTGAGAAACGGCTACTCTAATAGTCTTTCCTGCTGCAATCTCTTCTTTAATTCTTGCAAAGATGATGACATTTGCGTCAACTGCCATACCGATGGACAGAATAATACCTGCAATGCCAGGCAGAGTCAGCACGCTTCCAAGACCAGCCATAATCCAAAGTACAATCAGTACATAAAGCAGCAACGCGATGTCTGCAACCAGACCTAAGATATTGTACATAATCAGCATTAACAGGAATACCAGTCCAAGCCCTACAGCACCTGCCACAATACTCTTGTTCAGTGCATTAACACCGATAGTTGCAGTCTGTACAGAAGATGTTACTTCGTTTAAGGAAATAGGCAGTGCACCGCCTCGAATCAGTGCTGCCGTATTGGATGCATCCTCCTGCGTATAACCACCGTTACTTGTAATTTCGCAAGTTGTACTGGTGATAACCGTCTGTGCATTTGGAGAAGTTACAATCTCATCATCCAGCATGATGATAATAGCCTGTCCGCCGATTCCTAAATCAGAAAATTCCTGATTTGGTGTTATTTCGTTTGCGGAAGTTTTTCTGGTCGCTTCCTCAAACTTCTTAGAGCCTTCGTTTGTAAACTCCAAAACGATTTTATATCCGCCGTTCTCTGTATCAGTGTCGATGTTAGCATTCTTTACCTCATCGCCGCTGAGTACCTCCGTGCCGTCTGCAAGGAGGAAACGAAGCTGCGCAGTCTTACCAATCTGATCGATTGCCTGCTGTGCGTCTTCCACTCCAGGCATCTCTACTCTAAGTCTGTCGTTTCCTTCAATGGATACAGTCGCTTCGGAAATACCCATTGCGTTGACTCGATTATTCAGAACAGCTCTGGTCTGCTCCATCACCTGCGATAAATCACTGTCTGAAAGTCCCTGTATATCTTCTGCATCGGCTTCAAGAACAACATAGACACCGCCGTTGATATCCAGCCCAAACTTCATTGCGTCCTTAATGGAATTTATCGAACCAATCCCAAAGATGGAAATATACCATCCAATAAGAAGCGCAATGATGACTAAACTAGCTAAAATTTTTCTTAGTTTTGAATTCATTTTCTTCTTCTCACCTTCTATATAGTCAAAATTTGCCCATAATACCGGCATTTTATTTTACTCTTTATTGTACTACGTTTTCAGAACTTGGGCAAGGGGTAATTCTTAATTTATGCAGCAAACATCAAATCTTCAAAGGATAGCTGTTTTCCAAAATTCTGTATTCGTTTTCTAAAGACAAAACTTTTTACAGTTTAGAAAAACGAGTTGACGAAGTTGTCCTGCCCCACATATGCTAAAAGACTCCCTAACTGTAGGGAGTCTTAATCTAATCATACATATGAACTTATAGAGCCATCTTATTTCTCATCTTCAGGAATTTGCTCTTCTACATCAGCAGCTTTTCTCAGACGTTTAGGCTTAACCTTCTTTTCTTCTTCATCTTCTGCAACTGCAGACTTACCTGCACTCTTACTGGAGCTTACAACTGATGAAACAGACCATCTCATCATCTCAAACTTAACCTTATCAGCACCAACCTGAATTACGATGGAATCTTCTTTGGTCTTTACAATCTTGCCGCAGATACCACCAATTGTGATAATTTCATCTCCAACCTGCAGCGTGTTTCTCATCTGCTGTATGGTTTTCTCTTTCTTCTTCTGCGGTCTAATCAGTAAGAAATACATCGCACCGATAAAAACTACCAGGATTATTAACTGCATTGCAAATGCGTTGCCACCACCGTTACTCATATGTTCCTCCTACATATCTCCAATTCGGATTTTCTATTGGTGCCGGCGATGGGGGTCGAACCCATACGGTGTTGCCACCACGGGATTTTGAATCCCGCACGTCTGCCAATTCCATCACGCCGGCACATTGGTTATATTTTAGCATAACGACTGTTCATCGTCAATACTTCCTTGAAAGAAGAACTGCTGACTATCATCGCTGACAATCAGCAGTTCTCATATGGTGCGGCAAACTGGACTCGAACCAGCACGGTTTCCCACACGGCCCTCAACCGTGCGCGTCTGCCATTCCGCCACTGCCGCAGGATGCGGTTAAATCACAACCGCAAAAAAGATTATATACCATACAGCACAAAAAGTAAAGCATTTATTTTATCTTTTTATTTCTCCTCGTTCTCAGTCACCATGGTTCGTTCCCAGCTCCAGCTTTCACAGCCTCTGTAAATGTCAAAGAAAGTCGGCAGTTCCTCTCCGGTGAATCTAGGTACTGTAATAAACGCATAAGTCTTGTAGCACAGGCAGTAGTACGGCAGCTCATCAGCAAGAACTGGTTTCAGTTTCTCATAAATCCCTTTCTGCTTCTTTCTGCTTAGGCAGGTTTCCATCTGGTTGACATAGGACTGTACTGTGGTGTTTTTGTAGCCGATTGCATTCCCGCTGCTAAACAGTTGCCTCAAATCAAACTTCTTATCGAATTTATAGCCGCCCAGATACAGGTCAAACGCTCCTTCCTCGACCGCTGTTTTATAACTCTGCCAGCCGAGACTTTTTATCTTTACATCAATGCCGATTTCCCTTAGTGAGACGGCAATGCTTTCTGCGGTATCTTCACGATTTCCATCATTCGCATTGACTAAAATGGTCATGGAAACCTTTTTTCCTTCTCCATCTTCCAAAAGCCCATCTTCGTTGACATCACGGTAGCCTGCCGCAGCAAGTAAATCCGAAGCGCCCTTTAAATCCTGGGCATAGGTATCTCCCTTATTCTCAGTACCTAAAAAGCCCGGAAAATAGATTGAATCCGAAGAAATGCCACAGCCTCCGTAGTTGTCATGAATCAAACTTTCCACATCGATTGCTTTTGCGATAGCCTGTCTGACTTCTTTCTTGGCCAGCACTTTATTCTTAAAATTGAAACCCAAATACTCGAGTTCACTTGAACTAATCTTCTCCGTATTCAAATCCTTATCTTCAGCATCAGCATCAGCGTCCTGGTCTCTGCTCACATAGGCAGTTACCGCTTCCATCGTCATAAGACCCAAGGTTTTGGACTTGTCCGGCAGCACTTTAAAACGCAGTTTGTTTTCCGGCTTCTCACCAAAATAGTACTTGTTAGGATTTAAATTCAAACACTTCGTGTTGTCATAGCTGCTAATCGCATAGGGACCGCTTCCCACAACTCTATCGCTGTCTGCATCGTAATTCGTAGCGGAAATAATTGGAAATACCAAATTATCCAGCGCTGCATCGGCTGGGTCCTCAAAGTGGACAGTCATCGCATATGTATCAGAAATCTGTACCGAATCAATTTTAGAAACGTACTCATAATAAGGTCCGTCAGAACCAATACGCAAAATTGTGTTTATAGTTGCTCGTACGTCATTGGCAGTCAACGAAGAACCGTCACTGAATTTTACGTCTTTTCTAAACTCCAGTGACACGCTGCCAGCCTGCGCATTGGTATTATAGCTTTCCACCACCTGAGACTTTACACCCAGTTTGTCATCTAAATAAAACAGACTGCTGAATAACAGCTGGCTGATATAATACACATCACTGTCGCCAGATACCAGCGGATTTAAAGTTTCTACCCTGTCCATAGCAAGATAAATTTTGTCCATCGTTTCATAAGTGACCGTTTCCTGCTCTTCCTCCGAGGGACTGACATCGCCGCGCACGATGGCGATGGTGGACAATCCTCCTGCGAGAACTACCACAGCTATTATGATAATAATAATGTGTCTGTGAAGAAAATCAAATACTCTGTAATTCCTATTCCCTTTATTTTGTTTCAGCATATCTCTCTAACAATCGCTCTACCTGCTCATAGAGCGCTTCCTTTCCCTTTGAATTATCTATAATATCTGTAGAACGAGCAATTTTTTCGCTGCTGCTCATCTGATTTAGAATGCGTCGCTTCACTTCTTCAGAAGTAACGTCATCACGAGCCATCACTCTGCGTATCCTAATATCTATGCTTGCATCCACCAGCCAGACCGCATCACACAGTTTGTCCGCACCGGACTCAAAGAGCAGAGGTGCATCTATAAAAACAGGCGCTTCATAGCCTTCTTCCTGCAGTCCAGTAATCTTCTCCTCTATAATCTGTACCACCTTTTTAGTAGTCAATTCTTCCAAAACAAGCCTTTTTTTCTCGTCGGAAAACACTATAGCAGCAAGCTTTTTTCGGTCAAGGCAACCGTCTGTAAAAAGAATATCTTCTCCAAATGCTTCAGTAAGCGCCTGCAAAGTTTCGCTGCCTTTCTCTGTCATAGAGCGAGCAATTTTATCTGCGTCAATGACGGTAAATCCCTTGTCCAGCAAATAATCAGACACTGTGGATTTCCCCGCACCGATTCCACCTGTAAGACCTATTACTTTCATTGCGTTCCCCTACTTTAAATCGTACCAGGTATCGCCCTGATTCAAATCACTTTCCAGCTTTACCTTCAAATCCATAGCATGTTCCATGTTGCGAACCAGGAGTTCTTTCACCTGCTCCATTTCGTCCTTTGCAGTTTTGATAATCAATTCGTCATGAACCTGCAAAATCAGTTTGGAAGCCATATTGCGTTCCTTTAGTTCGCCGTAGACCTTAATCATAGCCAGCTTAATGATATCTGCTGCACTTCCCTGAATCGGACTGTTCATGGCAAGACGTTCTCCCAGCTGACGAGCCATAAAAGCCGAAGAATTAATCTCATGAATATAACGTTTGCGCCCCATCAGGGTCTCAGTATAACCTTTTTCTTTGCAGCTTTCAATCTGACCGTCCATATAAGCTTTTACAGCAAGATGCTTATCAAAGTAATCCCTGATATAGTTTTCTGCCTCTTTTCTGGAAATCCGCAGTTCCTCAGAAAGACCGAACCCACTCATACCGTAGATTACGCCAAAATTTACTGCCTTGGCACGGCTTCTGTCAAGAGGCGTTACTTCATCGTAGGTCAAGCCAAATACTCTGGCGGCTGTATTCCGATGAATATCATCTCCGTTGTTAAATGCAGCAATCAGGTTTTCATCACCCGAAAGATGCGCCAAAATTCGAAGTTCAATCTGAGAATAATCTGCACCGACTAGAGTATAGTTCTCACTTTCAGGCACAAAAGCCTTGCGAAGCTTTCTGCCCAGTTCCTGTCTAATTGGAATATTCTGCAGGTTTGGTTCTGTGCAGCTGATACGCCCTGTCGCCGTCACTGTCTGCTGAAAATGAGCTCGAATCTTGCCATCTGTGCCAATCAATGGTTTCAGTCCTTCTACATAGGTGCTGTTCAGCTTGGTAAGAGTCCGATATTCCAGCACCATATCCACAATGGGATGTAAATCTCTAATTTTTTCAAGCACATCAGCGCTGGTGCTGTAGCCTCGTTTGCTCTTTTTTCCTGCTGGCAATTCAAGCTTTTCAAACAGAATTTCCCCAAGCTGCACCGGCGATTTAATGTTAAATTTGGTACCTGCTAAGGCATAAATCTGATTTTCAATTTTTTCAATCTCACAGGTCAACTGCTTTCCAAAGGTTTCCAAAGTTTCTTTACTTACAGTAAAACCCTCCGCTTCCATAGCGGCAAGAACTTCCACAAGCGGCAGTTCTACTTTTTCATAAACCTGTATCAGACTTTCCTTTTCAAGCTGACTTTGCTGACTCTTTCTCAGTTGTTTAACAGAAAGACACCACTTAAAGCCATAATCTGCATAGCTTTCGTCGCTGTTTCCAAGAAGATCAATCTGTCCGCCCTGCTCCATAAAGGACTTCTCGTCTTCCATTTCATAATGAAGAATCTCAAAGACTAAAGTTTTTAAATCATAGTTGGACTTAGTCGGATCGATGACATATTGGGCAACAGCTGTGTCGAAAGCGGTCACTACATCGTAAAAACCATTCCACATCAAAACATAATAATCCCGGATTAAATCATGTCCTACAAAACGCAGCTTTTTTTTCTGCAGAAACTGTAAGAAGGCTGTCAGGAATCGGTCATCCGATAAGTTTACGTAATAATATTTCTTGTCGCATATAAACCCTGCGCCATAAATGATTGGTTTTTCCACGTGATTGTTGTCGCTAAAGATTTTTAGAATTGCTTCGCTTCCAGCTGTCACTTCATCAAGCAGCTGCATATCCGCTAGCGACTGTACGGTAATTCTAGTATAATCTGCCTCATCTTCGGTAAAATCGGAGGTGATATCAGCAGTCTCCTTGATATGCAGTTTTTTCAAAAAACTATTGAATTCCAGTTTTACATAGAGGTTAATCAGGGCAGTATAATCCGGCTCTTTTGTTTTCATGGATTCCAAATCAATCTCAATTGGCACGTATTTGTTAATAGTCGCAAGTCTTCTGCTCATAGCGGCAAGCTGTGCATGCTCTTCCACTTTTGCCCTAAGCTTTACATTTGCAATTTCCTCCGTATTTGCAAGTAAGTTTGCTATACTGCCAAACTGTGTCAGAAGCTTAATGCCGGTCTTCTCTCCAACACCCGGAATGCCCGGTATATTGTCAGACTGATCACCCATCAGACCTTTCAGGTCGATAAACTGCTCTGGTGTCAGCTGATAACGTTCGATCATCTTCTCTCTGTCATAAAGTTCAAATTCGGAAATCCCTTTTTTGGTAATTAAAACCTGCGTTACATCAGTTGCAAGCTGCAGCGCATCCTTATCGCCTGTGATAATCAGCGGAGCCAAACCTTCCTCTTCCCCGATTCTAGCAATAGTTCCAATAATATCATCCGCTTCAAAGCCGGGGGTTTCCAGATTGGTAATACCCATTGCGGTCAAAATATCTTTCATCAGAGGAAGTTCCATTGCAAGCTCTGGCGGCATTTTCTTTCGTCCTGCCTTATACTCACTATACTCCTGATGTCTGAAGGTCGGCGCTTTCATATCCCATGCCACGGCCATATAATCCGGAGCATAGTCACCCTGGATTTTCGTCAGCATATTGATAAACCCATAAATTCCTTGGGTATAAATTCCTTCTTTTGTAATCATCGGGCGCTGCATCGCATAATACGCCCTGTTTATTAAACTGTTTCCGTCAATAATGACAATTCTGTTTCCCATATGTCTTTCCTTTTCGTTTCTGTATTCCTTTTTAGTATAATGCAGAATGTGCTTTTTTACAAGCAAGGGTTTTGTGAAAGAAAAAACTCCGCAAATTCTAACGGAGTTTCCAAATTATGTAATAGTCTATTTTTTCTTCAGCGCTAAATAGTAAATACCCGCGACAAAGACGCTGCCCCCTAAAATATTTCCAAGTGTCACTGGAATCAGGTTATTTACAAAGAACCCGCTCCACGTAATACCTACCTGTGCGCCTCCTGCAAAAATCCCTGCCGGGATGAAGAACATATTGGCGACGCTGTGTTCAAACCCTGCTGTAACGAAAAGCCAGATTGGAAAGAACAGTGAAAAGATTTTACCTACAGTGGAATCAGCGCCGTTTCCCATCCAGACCGCAATACATACCAGAAAATTACATAAAATTCCTCTCACAAAGGCCTGTCCAAAAGGCAGTGCCATTTTTGAAGATGCGATAGAAATGGTCACATCTGTAAGCATGCCGTCACCTGTTCCGAGAAGTCCTGAATAAGCAACCATCCATGCCACCACCATAGAGCCAATCAGATTAGCAAGGTAAACAATCACCCAGTTTTTCAACATGGCGCCTACAGAAATCTTTCTGTCCAAAACAGCTGCCAGCATAAGGTTATTACCAGTAAAAAGCTCCGCCCCTGCAAAGACTACCATCATCAGTCCCGCCGGGAAAATTACACCAGAAATCATTTTTCCAAGTCCGTTGGTAAGCGGATCAGCCAAAAAACGATAAGCAGCCATATTTGCACCTGCACCTGCGATTGCAATAAAAAAACCTGCCATAAGACCTAAAAGTATCAGCTGTTTCACTGAATAGCCAGTCTTCTTTACGGCAGAATCAATCGTCGCTTCTAAAATTTGCTGTGGATTTTTCTGTGACATAAAACTTCCTTCTTTCATTATCTATAGACTTTATAATTATAGCAACTTTTACTCAATAGTCAATAACTTTACAGGTTCAAAAAAAGAAACAAAAAAGAAAAGTAGCGAGTTTCCTCTCTACTTTTCCATAGTATAAGAAAATATTTCTATGAGTTTAAAAACTAATATTCCCTTTTAATCCACTGCAGATGAATACCTATATATTTTTTTCTTTCTTTTCCTTACTTTCTGCTAATTTTGCTGCCTCTATACATCTAAGTCTTTCCTGCTTGGCTATATGACGCATATATTTAGGCTGAGGACCTTCTCCTGAGTAAACCTTTTCCCAAAATGACTTTTTAGAGTTCTTGGTTGTTGCTACCACTTTCTGTTCAGATGGTGCAGAAACGCCCATTAGCATCAGTTCCTTAAGAGATGGCTCCTCTTCTCCCCTTTGTTCTTCGCTATTTTTTGTTAAATAGTAACGAAGTACTGTTAAAGAAATTACAATTATCATCACTAAGAATATAAAAATACTCATCATAATCCCCCTTTTTTCCTATATTATCTACTTGTCATGCACAGGAAAGTTTTAAATGTTATTAGGCGCCCATTATACTTAGAATAGTCAAAAGTGGAGATCTCTCCCGTGAAACTTCACTTTGTTTAGGATAATCAGGATGATCAAACCATTCTGAATAACTATTGTCAATCTTTTTTCTCCATTGTCCCTTCCAAGTAGTATGATATTCATCATACAATTTGCGTTTATATGTTGAATTACCAACTCTTCTTTGATAAACAATATAATGTTTCTCCGAATAGCAAAAAGCTCGCTTTGTAGCATTCGTACTATTTTGACCTGCGGGGTAAACATACTCATTTGACCGTCTGTCTTTCTCTATCTCTACTTTTTCGGTATAATGCCTTCCCACCATTATATCATCGGCTTCCCCACTAAATACACTAAGTCCTTCAACAATTGTTTCCGAAGTGATACCATCCGAAGTAACTTCTTTGGTTTCTGCATAAATACTGTTACTTGTGCCAAGTACCAAAATTAACAATAATAATGGCATTACTCTTTTAATTGTTTTTTATTTTTCGCTCCTTTCTTTATATTCATAAAATTTGCAAATCATTTAATTATTTTAATCATATCGCATTTAATTCTGAATGTCAATCTAATTATAATAACTTCACAATGATAAGTTCAGAAAAAAGAACACCGCCTGGCAAAATTTTATAGTGCTATCGAAAGGAAAATGCGGTATAATAATAGTAGCCTAGAACTCGCGTTAAGGATTCATAATTGAACCTACACTTTCGCAACGGGAATCCGGGTCCAGGGAGCCAATGTCAAGCCTCCATAGAGTGGAAGACAAAAGCCCCGGCAGGATACCCACCTATCAATAGATAGGGCGTCAATTATATCCTGACGGAGCTTTCTGGGTTTTTTCTTTTTCTAAAATCACAGATTTTCCAGATAAAACTTCGTAATCTCATCAAAGAGCATATCCTTAATTTCTGATTTCTCAAAGCCCATTTCATAACCATGAGGACTTTTTACCGATGTGATTTCAATGGTTTTCACATCTTCATATGACCTGGCACATTCCAACGATACCTCTGGCAGCACCACATAATCCTCTGTATTATAGATAACTAAAACCGGCGCTTGAAATTTATATCCGGTTTCCGACGGCACGTAATCTTCAATAGAGCGAAAAAACTCCGGTGTCAGTATCACTTTCTGATGAGTCACGCTGCCTTTCTCCCTCGCTTCTCTTTTGAACTTCTCCCAGTTCTTTGCGCCGCCCATATAACGCTGAAAGGAGTCTCCGTTTCCTGCCGGCGCAACCAGCACCATTGCCTTGTAAGCATATCCGCCTGCATGTTCATTTCCACAGTACATCGCTGCTCTGCCACCCAGACTTCTTCCAAAGATACCAATTCTGTCCGGGTCGACGTTATAATGCGCTACCATATAATCGGTGCAGAGCACCTGATCTGCGACCATAGTGTCCACCGTATACTGATTCGTCTGCTCTGTCTCAGTATCCGCTTTTTCATAGTGACCAAAGTCCATACGAATCGTCGCAATACCATTTTCAGCAAGGTGCTGTGCCAGATACTTTCCACCGGCGCTGTTCATATTGCCATGAAAACCGTGGCTCAAAAATACCAGCGGCAGTTTCTCCTCCTCCCAGTTTTCCGGTATGACAATCTGCGCCTTAGTGTAAGTTTCTTCCTCATTTTTAATCATCACGTCAAGAGTACAAATGCCCTGATTCTTAGACTCACAGCCTGTCAAAGCCCATAGAGAGCCTGTTAAAAAAAGCATTAGAAGCAGGATTGTTACTTTCTGTTTCATCATCTTAGTTTCTATCGAAATCTTCCTTCATAGCCTTTATTTTTTCTTCATCACTGAATATCTTTGCAATCTGCAGTGCAATAATTTTTGCTCCATCACGGAGTGCCTGATGAGCCCTGTCTGTCTTCATAGCTTCAGCAAACCCTCTTGTGTGAATTGGCACATTAGGTTCAGTTACCTGCAGACAAGGATGGAATCCCGGACAAACATAGCTGACATTACCTGCATCGGAAGAACCAAATATTTTTTCACTGTCTCCATTCAGTTCAAGTCCAAGCTCCTGATAGATTTCTGCCAATGCTGCGATACCTGTTGAATTTGCTTTCATATTGTCATAAGTAGCAGCCGTTGGAGTTTTGCACCAAGCTGTCTGTGTGGCTATTGCTGCACCTTCCGCACATAAATCCACCTGGTCAATTAATTTCTGAAGATACTTTTTATCCAGCGCCCGAATATAAAACTCAGCAGATACCTTTTCCGGTACAATATTCGGGGCTTCTCCTCCATTTCTAATGATTCCATGAAACTGTGCATCCGGCTTTACATGCTGTCTCAACATATCTACAGCATGAAACATCAGCTGTGCCGCATTGAACGCATTTCTGCCCTCCCAGGGAGCCGCCGAAGCATGTGCCGCTGTGCCGTGGAATTCATACAGATAAGAGGCAAGACACTGCAGTTTCGGAGCCAGCAGATTCCCATTATATAGATGTACCATGATTGCCATATCATAGCCGTCAAAAGCGCCTCGCTCTGCCATTGCACATTTTGCACCGTCAGTCTCTTCAATTGGCGTTCCAATCACATGAATATCTGCATTCAGCTCATCCTGCAGATCTTTAGTTGCAAGTGCAGCCAAAACGCTGATTGAGCCACTTAAACAGTGCCCGCATGCATGGCCGATTTCTGGCAGTGCGTCATATTCTGTCAAAATTGCAATCTTATACTTATGATTGTTGGCGCCGTAGATCCCCTTAAATGCTGTAGGCAGCCCCGAAAATGGGTACTCTGTTTCATAGCCATGAGACCGCAAAAGTTCTACAATTTTGCGGGAAGTCTCATATTCCTCTCCGGAAACCTCTGGATGATCAGCAATATCATCGTTTAAATGTACAAGTTCTGCATCATACGCTTCTATTGCCTTGAAGATTCTTTCTTTTAGTTCGATGTAATTCATCTCGCTCTCCTTCCTTTCAGATTCCTCTGAACACTGTTAATATATGTTTGATTGTATATTTGGCGTTTTCAAAAAATGCCGACTTCGGCTGTTCTTTTCCTCTATCTTCACTCCAAAATTGTGCTTCAAATTTATCCATAATCTGTTCTTTTGAAAAACCCTGATCTGCCCAATAAAGGATAAAATCTCTCTCGCTCTCTGCAGAAGCAATATACATGGAAAAATAATCCTTTGCAAAGAAGTCCGGCGTGATACCATAGTGAGGTGAAATCACTTGTTTCGGTTCGTATTTTTCACACTTTTTCGCTGCTTCTATGGTATCCTCATAGCTTTTTAAAATAGCCGTATGCATGTTGTCCGGATTGATGAAAACGCCTGTGCTTTCAGAAGCGAACATCAAGCCTTGGGGTTCCAGCACATAGGTCAAGGAACAGTCTGTATGTCCCTTTGTTTCCAGTACGTAGAAATATTCGTCATCTCCGAGGTCGATTTTATCTCCTTCGCAAAGAATCCTATCAATGCGCAAAGGCTCAACCAGCACCGATTCTGTACCCGGCGCAAAGACATCTCTGGCAGCATTTCCAAGGCGAAGCATCGTCTTTTTTGCACCATCGCTTTCAAAGACCGACTTTGCCTTTGCTGCGCCGCAAACCGTTACCTCCATCCACCTTTTTATAATATAAGGGAGCGCACCGATATGGTCATAATGAGAATGAGACACCAGTACATAATCCACAGTTTCTCTGCCTCGTGCTAAAAGCGCCTCCTCAATATTCGTGATAAGCCCCTCGTGGCAGTATGCCATACCACAGTCATATAGAACTGTTTTTTGAGGCCCAAAAATCAGAAGGCTTTCACCGCCATGACCGGATGTCACACGTACAATATTTTCCGGATAATTAAATCTGTCATGACCGGGAAATTCCACAATCTGGTCACTCTTCTTTTTCAGTATCTCCATCACTTGAAATTCCCTTCTTTCTGTGATTTTCTATGTAAACCTTGATGAAATTTATGCAGATCATCAGGATAATTAAAAATCCAATATAGCCTTCTATTGGATAAAGGTACGCAACGATGGTTTTAAATCCGCTGAGACCGCAGCCAAAGCCAATAAACGCACCGCCAATGAGAATATATTTTTTTATAGGCGTCTCCTTAATCTTAGTTGAAAAGCCATAATATGTGCTGGTTGCTGCAGAATAAATTGCAAGAAACAACACTGCACCGAATGCAAGGTTAGCTGCCGGATGCAGTCTGGCAGAGTATGCCAGCATTGGCAAATCCATATTCTGCGTGAACGCCATATCCTTGCGAAGTGCCGTAATCAGAAGCACAGTCAAAAGCGCCAGCATGAAACCGCCAGCACCAGCTCCAAGAACGCTGCTCTTCTTATCTTTGGCGTTAACAGAAGAAGACGCCACAATTGGAATCATGCCTAGCATATTATATGAAATAAACAGAAATGCCGCCAAAAACCAGTTAGGCGCCATAGCACTGACCGGAAATCCACCCGTCGCGCCGCTCTGCTCTATATCTGATAAAATCACCGTAATGCACAGCACGATATCAATGGCAAAGAGCACCGGCGCAGTGTATTTGAAGATTTTAGATACTCTTTCAAAACTGCCCAGTACGGTAAATATTACCATGATGACGATAATGATACCACCCACTGCCTGATGAATGCCAAACTGCTGTGCAAGGAAAGAACCGCCGGCTGCCGACATGGACACGATAATAGTATATAAAATCGCCGCCATGAAATAACCTACAGCACCTGTCAGCTTCGGATTATCTGAAAACACGATAATACGCCCCATATCCGCAGTATCCAGCGAACGAGCGATGTATGCCACCATCATACCAATCCCCATAAACAGAATTCCTGCAATGGTTATTCCGATGTATCCCTTTGCACCAAACACACCGAAAAACTGCCAGCCTTCTCGCCCTGACGCAAAGCCTGCGCCCATGATGGTTCCTACATAAAGAGCAGCCACATTAAAAAGATTTAGCTTTTTATCTTCCATAATCTATTCCTCCGCTTTATTTTTGTTATCGCTGATTTCACCATAGGTAAAGAAAATCAGTCCAATCCAGATGATAGCAAACGCACTAAACTGAATTGTATCAAATGGCTCTTTGAAGAGGAAAATTCCTAAAATCAATGAAATGGATGGAGATATGTACTCGGTCAGCCCCACTGTAATCAGCGGCAGCTTACTTGCCGCAAAGGAAAACAGTGCCAGAGGAACTGCCGTTGCAATTCCTGCAAACATTAGCAGGATAAACTTGCCGCTTCCTGCTGTCAGCGCGCCGACTCCTGCATTCTCATAGTAGCAGACAAAGCCCAGCGCAACCGGTGCCAGAAAAATCGTCTCATAAAGGAGCGACTGCAGCGGAGCAGCGCTGACGCTCTTTTTAATTGCTGCATAAATCGCAAAGGAAAGGCCCAGACCTACTGCAATCAGAGGCACCTGCTTATATCCAATAATCATGACCAAAAGCCCGCAGACAGCAAAACATACCGATATTTTCTTCCAATTGTTAATCTTCTCTTTATAAATCACCACACCAAAAAGGCAAACCACCAGCGGTTCCAAAAAATATCCCATGCTGGTCTGAATGACCTGCCCTGCATTAACTGCCCAGATATAGATGCTCCAGTTAATCGTGATAATAATGCCCGCTATAATATAAGTCAACAAACTTTTTTTACTCTCAAACATGGGTTTAAACACATTCTTTGGCCCATACTGAAATGCACATGCAATAAAGCATACCACCGCCATCAGTACAATTCTGTAAAAAATAATCACCCCTGATGGAATAGGTTTCAGACTGTTCCAGTAAATGGGAAGAAGTCCCCAAACAATGGCGCAGCCGATAGCGCTGGTTAAGCCGATTCTATAGTTCCTCTTGTCCATAAATTCTCCTTGCATTCTTTCTATAATCTAACATAATATTTTATCATCGAATCGTTGAATTTTCAAGAGTTTGTTCTAATGCTACATATGGCGGAACATGAAAAGAAACTTCTATTTCAGAAACTGGTTATTTGACCGCACAGACCGTAAATTGGTATCATGCGGTCAGATTAGAAAATCCGGTTACAGCATTTCTGGCCGTAACCGGTTAGTTTTGAATCAATACGGTCAAAAAACTATCATTTGTCGGCTCTAAATGACGCAACGACATATTTATTATTCAAAATATTACAATATTTTCCAAATCTGCAGATAAGACTACCCTGAATTTCTCTCAACCAGATGAATTTTCTTTGTGCAAATCTGTTTATCATCCTTTTTATGACCGTAATTAGTCTAAATGACGGGTTTGCGGTCATTTTAGGCTTCACACATTTTTTACAAATGACCGCAAAGGCTGTTTTTGGCTGCTGTGCGGTCAAATTTGTCGTTTCTAAGAGAATTCTTAGGATTTCGCATGCTTGAACAGATTCGCTTCCTTATAGCCACACAAAAAATCCCCCATCTACCAAAGTATGGGGGATTTTGATTTTGTTTAGAACAGTCCTCCAAAGAGGCCTCCGCCTCGGTTGTTGTCATTTCCGCAAAACAGAAAATACAGCACAACCAGTAAAATAAGTATACCCAGACCACTTCCGCTGTCGTTATTGCAGCAGCAATTGTTCTGCGGTCTCACGCAGCAGCATTCCGGCGCCGGCTCACAGCACGGTTCACACGGTTCGCAGCAGTCATTTCTGAAGTCTCCCATAAAAAACCTCCCTTATGTTTTATTTCATCATATGCGGGAAGCTTTCTATTGGTTACTGAAAGATACTAACCCTCAGCATTAGTACTTTTCACCGATTTTTCCAGAAAAGGTACTAAAAATTCGGGGTTATTTTTTACTAACGAAAAGATTTCTGGCGATAAAAGTGAAATTCAGTCATGTTTTTTAGACTTTTACGCTTTCATTTACATATAAACATCCAAAATATAGAAATTATTTCCTCAATTTCTATATTTTGAATGAAACAAATGCAGTACTTTCGTACCTTTTCGGTAAAAATCTGCGATAGGTACTAATTCTCCTCAGCAAGATCAGCGTAAGTCATCATAAATTCCTCTATTTCATAGCTGAGCGCGTTTGAAAAATCATAGAGATACTCTTCTCCGTTGAGTTTTTCCAGTCTGGCGTCGGCAAGAGCATCCCGGACCGGAACAAAGGATGTTTCACCCGACGGCACTTTCCTTACCTCCACTTCACTTTCGGAGGAATACCAAAGTCTGAACCGATTAAACTCGTCTGCCAGATTCAGTTCTGCATTGTCCTCACCCTTGCGAACAGCCTCAGAAAGTCCTACCAACACACGCTTAATATTTTCAAGCAAGTTATACAGGTCAATCTGATCTCCCGGCACATTCTCCAAAGTTTCGTAAAAATAGCTTTCGCAGAGCTCTGCAAAGGTTTTCATATCCACATCAGTGATCAATTCATAGACTGCGTCGCTATCGATGAGACCCTCGTGTTCTACAAAATCAGCAAAATTCTCAAAGTACTCAAATTCGGCACCAGCCTCAATATCTAAAAGTGCAAATAATTCCTCTTTATCCATCGTATCCTACCTACTTTTCTTTAAATATCCAAATTCTTAAATCGAATGTTCAGTTCTTCTTTTTGCCTGCCCAGAATGTTCTGGATCATGTTGACAAAGTTTTCCGAAAGGTCGCTGGCATAAAATACATTCTCGCCTTCCCTTTCTGCAGCAAACATTTCTCTTTTTTCCAGCTCAATATGCACGGCTGTTGCCACTTCTTTGGAAGAACTGATTATGCGAAGTTCCGGATAAATCCGCTTCAGATTGTCACTAATCAGCGGATAGTGTGTACACCCCAGAACCAGACGGTTAATCTGATTCTCCCTGATAAAATCATCTAAATAATACTTGACGGTAAGGTCCATAATCTCATTGTCGATAATTCCCTCCTCAATTAGCGGCACAAAGGCAGGACAAGCCTTGGAATAAAGCTTAAGTCCCGGGTGCTTCTCATTGATCTTCTGCTCATAGGCATTGGACTTAACCGTCACTTTTGTTGCGATGATTCCAATGTGATCGTTCATATTGCACTTGTTTGCAATTACCTTTGCTGTCGGTGAAATGACGCCGATGACCGGAATATCAGGATAAGCCTTTCGCAAATCCTCAACACAGGTCGCACTCACCGTATTACAAGCAATCACAATCATCTTGACGCCCTGCTTAATCAAAAAATCTCCGATTTGCATAGTAAACTGCCTGATGGTGTCCGGCGACTTGGAGCCATAAGGCGTTCTTGCCGTATCACCAAAGAAGATAATCCTCTCTTTCGGCAGCTCGCGCATTATATGGGGAATACTGGTAAGTCCACCCAGTCCCGAATCAAAAAAACCGATTGGTCTGTTATCCATCTATACTATTCCTTTCAGTTTTGTGTTATACTACTCCTATCAGTCTTTTATTATACTACACTGGAGGTAGAAATGGGAAACAAAAAATTAAAAAACAGAAATGAAATTGATCCAAAGTATCAATGGAACATACAGGCGATGTACGCAAATGCTGCCGCATGGGAAAAGGATATCGAAGAAGTATTACAGCAAACAGCTGATTTTTCAAAGTTTCAGGGACATTTAACCGAAAGTCCCGACATGCTCCTTGATGCGTTTACAACAAAAGACGCTATCTGGCAGAAACTGGAGCGCGCTTATGTCTATGCCAGAATGAAATTGGATGAAGATAACCGTGTGTCCGCTCAGCAGGCCATGTACGACAAAGTCAGCGGTGTTATCGCAAAGGTTTCCGCTGCCATGAGTTTTATGACACCGGAACTTTTATCTGCTTCCGAAGATACTCTGCGCAGTTTTATCAAAGAACTGCCTGCTCTTTCACAGTACACCTTTGTTATTGAAGATCTGATCCGTGAAAAGAAGCATGTACTTTCTAAAGAAGAAGAGAATATCTTAGCACAACTTTCTGAAGTGACTGATGCGCCGGATACAATCTTCACCATGCTTAACAATGCAGATATCAGTTTTGGTACTATCAAAGATGAGGACGGAGAGGAAGTTTCCCTCACCCACGGCAACTTTATCAGCTTTATGGAAAGTCACGATAGAAATGTGAGAAAATCTGCGTTTACCCACGTTTATGAAGCTTATAAAGGTCTTGTAAATACCATTGCTTCCGCTTACAACTACAATGTAAAAACCGATGTCATCGGTGCAAACATTCGTCATTATGACTCTGCCAGAGCCGCTGCTCTTTCCGGCGGCAATATCCCGGAATCAGTTTACGATAATCTTATTACTGTCGTACATGAGTATTTACCCGTACTGCATCGCTATATCGACCTAAGAAAAAAGGTACTCGCAGTTGATGAACTAAAAATGTACGATATTTATGTACCTCTCGTTGAAATTCCAAAGCGGAAAGTTTCTTTCGAAGAGGCCATAAAAATCATGGAGGAAGGCTTGGCGCCTCTGGGAAATGCTTATATGAATCGCGTTCTTTCAGGTATTGATGCCGGCTGGATTGATGTTTACGAAAATGAAGGAAAAACCAGCGGCGCTTACAGTTTCGGATCTTATGACAGTTTTCCTTATATCCTTTTGAACTATTCAGATACCTTAAAAGATGTATTTACGCTGGTGCACGAAATGGGTCACTCCATGCACGCAAGCTACACAAGAGAAACTCAGCCTTTTACCTATGGCAGTCACTCTATCTTTACGGCAGAAGTTGCCTCCACAGTCAATGAATCCCTGCTGATGCAGCATCTTTTAAATAAAGAAACAGATCCGACCATGCGCAAATATCTTCTGAATCTGTATATCGAAGAATTTAGAACTACCCTGTTCCGTCAGACTATGTTTGCAGAATTTGAACATATGACACACAAATATGTAGAAGAAGGCGGCTCTCTAACTGCTGACTGGTTATGCGAAAACTACGAAAAGCTGAACAAGGATTACTTTGGTGCCAGCCTTTCAGAAGACGAATATATCAAATATGAATGGGCAAGAATCCCGCATTTTTATAGAAGTTTTTACGTATATCAGTATGCAACCGGATATTCCGCAGCGACCGCCATTGCAGGCAAAATCCTAAAGGAAGGCGAAACTGCAAGAGACGCCTACATTGAGTTCTTAAAGACCGGCGACAGCAATTATCCCGTAGAACTTCTCAAAATTGCTGGTGTTGATATGAGCAGTAAGGAGCCTGTAATTCTCGCCATGGAAACCTTTAAACAGCTGGTAGAAGAACTTGCAGCTCTCCTGTAAAACCTCTTGAAAAGCCATTTCAGATGTTATAGAATACTTGATATGAATAAAAAAATTTATATTTACGCCAACGACAGCGAAACATCAAAGAGAACGAAAAAGCAGTTAAAACAAAAGCTGGATAATTCCGGCTTTGTTTTACTGCCAAAATACACCGAAAAAGCGGACCTTCTGGTCTGCATCGGCGGAGACGGCACCTTCCTAGAAGCCATACATAAGTTTGACTTCCCTACTATGCCGATCATCGGCATCAATACCGGTCATCTAGGTTTTTTCCAGGAAATCATGCCCTCTATGCTGGATGATTTTATCTTCTACTATACACAAGGACGCTATTCCATTCAGCAGCTTTCTACTGTTAAAGTGCGCATCACTACAGATATCGGAACTGCTGAGCATGTGGGACTCAACGAGGTGCTCCTAAAGGGCAATTCCACCTACTCCATTCACTTAAATATTTCCATCGGCGGCAGCTTTATTGAGCGTTTTTCGGGAGACGGACTGCTGATTGCTACACCTGCCGGAAGCACCGCCTATAACTATTCTCTGGGCGGCAGCATTGTAGATCCGAGGCTGAAACTGCTTCAAGTTACACCAATTGCGCCGATGAATACCACCGCCTATCGTTCTTTTACTTCAAGCATTCTGCTGCCTTCGGATTTATCCCTGGGCGTTGTGCCAGACATGAATGAGGAAAAGAATAAGCTGTGCGTAGTTTATGACGGCACCACTGCCGAATACGAAAATATCAAAGAAATCGAAGTCAGCTTCTCTGACATTCACGTCAACCTGATGCGCTTTGAAAACTACGATTTCTGGACGAAAGTAAAGAGTAAATTCCTATGAGCAAGTTTCAATATACCATCACAAAAGAAGACGAAGGCATGACCATCAAAGCCCTTCTCAGAAGCAAATTCAGCTTCTCCTCCCGCCTTTTGAGCAAGCTAAAATTCCAGCATCTTGTCTTTCTCAACGGAAAAGAAGTGGCAGGCTGGATTTCTCCTAAAGAGGGCGATGTACTATCTATTAAACTGCCGGAGGAAAAAAGCGACTTTCCTGCTGAAGATATTCCCATTTATCCTGTCTATGAAGACGATGACCTGCTCGTCATCAACAAGCAGCCGGGCATTATCGTCCACCCCACCAAGGGACATCCTTATCACACCATCGCCAACGGTCTGATGAAATACATGGAGGATACCAATCAGTCCTTTAAAATCCGCTTCGTAAACCGGCTCGACATGGACACCACCGGTCTTTTAATCGTGGCAAAAAACTCCCATGCCCAGGACGATGTGGTAAAGCAGATGAAAGCTAATACTACTGAAAAACGCTACATCGCACTGGTCGCAGGTATTATTGCCGAAGATAGCTTTACCATCGACCTTCCTATCGGCAGACCAGACCCTGAGGATGTAAGGCGAAAAGTCATGGAGGAAGGCGGATACCCTTCCGTGACCCACGTAAAAGTCCTAGCCCGCTACGAAGGAAAAACCCTGGGCAGCGGACTTGCCGCCTACCAGGGCTATAAAGACAGCATTATGGAAGATGAAAAAGTCACAGAACCAGCATTTAAACCGGGTGATCTGATTACCGTAAATGGCGATTTAATTACAGTAACCGAGCTTCCTGCCGGATTTACGCTGGTAGAGCTGCTCCTTCAAACCGGCAGAACCCATCAGATTCGCGTACATATGTCCCATCTGGGTCACCCTCTCATCGGCGACCATCTCTACGGCGGCTACAACCCTTCCCTTTTAGATAGACAGGCACTGCACGCCTATATGCTGAGATTTTCTCACCCAGTGACAGGAGAGCCCCTTGAAATCAAAGCGCCGCTCCCTGCGGACATGGAAAAACTCATCGAAAAAATCAAAGAAGCCTGAGACCTTTTATTCACCGGATAAAAGGTCTTTTGGCGATATCCGTCTAATTCTTAGGGACAGAATACAGGTTACTGCGAAAACAAACAGAACCAGAAGTGCGCCGCAGACTGTAATAAATCCTATTGGCACTGTAAAGGTGCATTTTACTATCCCAATTCCCTGTAAGAACAAAGCTGTCAGCGGATTGATAATTAAAGCACTGATGATAAGCCCTACTGCTGCAGATAAAATCACAACAGGCATAAAGCTGAGCGCCGTCTGCAAGATCAGTTGCCATGTTGTAAATCCTAAGGCTTTCATAATACCATAATCTTTCTTTTTTCTATTGAGCATAATCCGAACTAGCAGGTACAATACGAATACCGTAATCAGAAAGCTCAATGCTAGAATTGCAATGACAATTATCTTCATCAACGAAACATAGACCTTCGAACCGCCTATAACAGCTGAAGCCACATTAATGGTGGTATTAACCTGCGTGCCGAAGGCTTCACTGATTTCTTCGTGAAACTCATCGATATCCACGCCTTCTGCCACATCAATATAAAAGCTAAGATTCTGTAAATCAGCCATTCTTTCATAGCCAGATCTCGTCAAAAGACAGTCCTTGCCCAAATTATTGGAAATCTGCGTCAGCCCGCAGATGAGATATACCGCCTCTTTACCACCGGCACTCAGCGTAATCTCATCACCTATTTCCAAATCTTTTTCCCCAGCATACTTGCCAGCAAGCGCCACCTCATTATCATACTTTGGAAATCTTCCGTCAAACACCACATTCTGATTATTTACATCGTTAAAATCGTCACAGCAGGTCATCATAAGAGCGACCCCGTCTTTATGGCGAACCTCCTCGCTGTGATAAAGATACACCTTCTCCACCTTCTCATCTTCTGCAAGACGCTGTAAAAAAGCATCTTCTGCGCTATGGTCGATGCTGATACAGGAATCCGCTGTTTCTCCTACGATTAGATTAATAAATGGCTCCATATTGACAATCATATTTTCTCGCATGAGTCCTGAGAATACGATAAACAAAGACAATACTAACACCGTAATTGCAGTCACAATATTTTGCTTTCGCTGTGACAGCCCTGCCTTCAGTCCGAGAGCAGCTGTTAGTGAAAAACGAGTCCTTTCCAGAGGAATGTAGCTCTTTGCAAAACTGTGAGTCCGTATCCCCTGACGCAGCGCTGTAATCGGCTCCAGCTTTTTTATGCGCCGCGCAGAGAGCCATACGACAAAGGATACGATGAGAGTCAACAGGCAAATCGTAATTACATATGGCATAGACAGAAAATGCATTTTATACGGTATGCCAGTCTGCGATATCATCATGTTGTTTATCATCGGAAAAATCCCGTAGGCAGCAGCTGCACCAAGACAAGATACAGGCAGCGCTACACCAGAAAACTGCAGGAGGAGCGATTCAACAAGCTGTCTGCTGGTATATCCCATGGCTTTCAGTGCACCCAGATTATGCATGTTTTCCTGTATATAATTGATTACATTAGAGGAGATCACTACCAGCGCAATCAGTGCAATAAAACAAGCCATAGCACTGACAATACTGGTACAAATCATCTGGGAAATATAGCGCGAAGATGTAACAAGCTCATAGGAATTGCTCACAATATAAAGGTCCGGGTATGCAGAAGATACTGCATTTTTCAAAACTGCCTCAAATTCCTGACTCTGCTCTTTATCCTTAATCCGAACAGACACCATCATAGTTTCTGCAGCGATTCCTTTATCCTTCAAAGCGTCATACCGGTCTTTGGTGAAGAGAACTGCCGTAATCACACAATTGTGAGAGCCTGCCATAACACTGTTGATAAATCCGCAGACAGGATAGTTTTCTACCGTATTTCCGATGGTGAAGTCTACGGTGCCGCCTGCTGTAATTCTGCCGTCCGTACCATAAAGCATGGGTAGATAGATCCCACTGCTACAATCTTCTTCCACAATTTCCACCTTTCCGATAGAACGGGACAGCGCGGTTTCCTTCTCTAAGATTAGCAGATTAGAATTAATCTCACCATCTCCATAGGGAAAAGAGCCTATCATCATATAGGCATCACTAAAGCTGTAATCTTCTGTCAGCACATTTGCAGTCAGTTCTTCTTCTATCGTCTTGCGAACCTCTGGGCTGCGGCTGCCAACTGCTAAGATGACATGCTCGGCATTAAGTTCTTCATGATATCTGTCAAAGTTTTCCTTATAATCCATAGAAAGCATGAGTCCCAAATTCAGCATAACAGAAGCAAGAAGCACAAGCGCAACGATAGCAGCAGTTTGCCCCTTTGCTCTGCGCAGATTGGCAGCTGCAATCAGAAAAAGTCTCTTCACGGCTACCACCCCATCTCTTCCAGAAATGCTGCAAGTTTTTCATGACGAGACTTATCGTCATGGACATAATGACCAAGATTGCACTCGCCCAAAATCATACCATCCTTTAAATAGAGGATTCGATTTCCTCTTCTGGCTGAACGCATATCGTGAGTCACCATCACAATGCTCTGTCCCTTTTCATGAAAGGATGTCAACAGATCTAGCACCGCAAGACCGGTCTTTGAATTTAGCGCCCCTGTAGGCTCGTCTGCAAAAAGGATCTCCGGCGTATTAATCAGCGCCCTGACAATTCCAACCCGCTGAGCCTCACCGCCTGAAAGCTGGGAAGGAAATTTATGCAGCATTTCCTCAGAAATGTCAACAAGCTTGCACAAACTTTTTGCTCTTTCAACCAGCTCCTGTTTCTTCTGCTTCACAAGAAGACCCGCAGAAAGAATATTATCCATCACCGTCATACCGTCAATAAGGTGAATCTGTTGAAACACAAAGCCGCAGTGTTTTCGTCTGAACACAGCAAGCTGATCCTGATTCAAATGAGAGATATCCTCATTACTAAAGGTAATTTTTCCAAGGGTCGGCGTATCCATGCCAGACAGCGCATATAGAAGCGTCGATTTACCTGCGCCGCTGGCACCCATAATTACAGTAAAATCTCCTTCGTAAAGGTTCAGGTCGATATTTTTAAGAACGTGCTGTAAAGTTCCTCCATTAGAAAAGGACTTGCTCAAATTCTCCGTCTCCAGCAGTATATTTTTCATCATAAAACCTCCATTTCAGCTTCTATTCTACCGCTGCAGCTGCTTAACAGTCTTTAGCAAATCCTTAAATAATCCTTAAATCTTCGCTTGCACTTAGCGCAATCTCCACGATGACCTTAAGGCCTTGTGCGCCGTTTGCTAACTTCAGACTTCCGCCCATTTCCTGCATAATATAATCCGCAATATAAAGGCCCAGTCCTGCGCCGGAATGCTCGCCCGCATTACTGCCCCGCTTAAACTTCTGCTTTAGCGTCTGCAGTTCCTCTTCCGCAACCCCGCCGCCACAGTCTTCTATGACGATGCGTAGATGCTTATGCTCAACTTCTGCAGAGGTTTCGATTTCAGTATCTGCGTATTTATATGCGTTGACAAAGATATTATCAAAAACCTGCTGCAGCCGCAGTAAATCCGCGTAAATCAAGCATTCTGGAATCTTTGGAACTTCGGTGCGGTGCAGATAATCAGCGCTAGCCAAAAGACCAAAAACCGCTCCGCTTTCTACATCTGCCGGCGTAACAGAAAGCTGCACAAGTTCTTCTAACGTAGCCGTCAAGAGATTATTTGTCAAAGCCGTAATCTGGTCAGCTTTTTCAACAATTCTTAGATAATTCTCTCTCGTTTTTTCATCAGCGGCAAGGGCGGCACCCACCTCTGCTGCAGCTTTGATACTAGCTACTGGTGTCTTGATATCGTGGGAAAGCTCAGCGACTAGTTCCTTTTTGCTGCGATTTGCCAAAGCCTCCGCTTCTCTTGCCTTTTTCAGCTCCACTCTCATCATATCAAAGGCTTCTGTAAAAGCACCAAAGATATTTCTTCTGTCCATTTCCAGCGGTATATCCAGGTTACCCTTCGCCACTTGCTTTGCAAAGTCACTCAGTTTCGCAAAAGGTTTTATCACCACTTTTGTAAGATAAGCAAAATACACAAGACAAATTAGAAGTTGCAGAAAAATCACGGCAGAAAGCGCCCAAATTAAGCGCCGCTGATTGCGCTGAAAAACTTCTGCAGATGTATTTTTGATAATCACCTTTCCCAAAACAACGCCGTCGATTTCCACGTCAAGTATAGTGTCACCGTGTACGATGGCTTTATGTATCGTATCGCTTTCTCCATGGGCTGTCCGAAACAGCACGTTACCTTCTGTATCAATGACTGTATAGTCCATCCCTTCAGCCTGCTGATGATGAGCCAAATCCGTCCAGTCCTCCTCCACAGACTGCAGTACACGATTGACTGCCACGCTATCCTTAGAAAAATCTTTGCTGGAGCCTGCCGCAAAGAAAAGAATACCCAATTCCGCTACAAAACAGATGATGAGAGAAATGACAAATGCTCTATTTTTCATTGATTTCCCCCACAAATTTGTAACCTTCACCCCAGACCGTCAAAATATATTTAGGATTTGCAGAATCTCTTTCAATTGCAGCTCTAATCTTTCTGATATGTACATTGAGGGTGCCGTCTCCTGTGAATTTGTCTTCCCAAACATTTTCAAAAATCTCTTGTTTAGACACTGTACCGCTGCTTTCCATCAAATAGACCAGAAGCTTAAATTCCATAGCAGTAAGCTTTACAGGCTCGCCGCCTGCAAAAACCTCACGGGCAGTAAAATCAACACGAAGATAACCGTCGTCGTAGCAAGTATTTTGCGCTCTGCCGTAACGCTTCAGCACCGCTTTCACCTTCGCCAGAAGTACGCCAAGAGAATAAGGCTTCTGTATATAGTCATCACCGCCGATGGAAAGTGCCGCAATTTTATCATCGTCGCTGCTTCTTGCAGAAATAAACAGGATCGGAATATCCGTCGTCTCCCGCAGCTCTTTACACAAAGAAAAACCGCTGCACTCACCAAGATTGATATCTAAAAGAAGCAAATCAATTGTATGTTCACTTAAAAATGCCAAACATTCAGCGCCGCTGTACACCGCTTCTGTTTTCACATCGAAGAGATTGAAGTACTCCGCCGTGCTGTCCGCCAACATTTTTTCATCGTCTACGATTAAGCAATTGTAATGCATGTCCTACCACCTTTTTCTCTATTGAATGCTCTTATTATAACCGCTTGGAAAAAGAATAGCAAGAAGGCACTTGCCTTTGGTCCCTCTGACCCTGGCAAGTGCCTTTTCATCTACTTCAAAATCTCTGCTACAGTGTCTTCCACCAGCTGATCGATTTTCTCAAAATCCATATTTCTAATATACATCTTCTCTACAAGATCGTGGGTCTCCTTGGCTCTTGCCAGCGCATCCATGGCCTCCTGAATCAAAGAAGCGTACAGTTTTGAGAGTTTCCCGATGATACCTGCGTTCTTTTCAGCGAAGTAAGTGCTCTGATAATCGCTGATATCCACCATAGTGATTTCTTTCAATGTGCCTTCTTCCCCGGTGATTTCCCAAGGCTCCAGATCGTGCCACTTGTTTGTGGTGATGAATGCAAGACCCAGCTCAGGCACCAGCAGATGTTCCAGTTTATAGGCAGGATCCATCGGACAGTAGAAGCTTTCCACGTCGAAGCCGCGGTACACAGCACCATCCTGCAACACGTTCATAAAGCTTGTATTGCTGTAGCCCTCCGGTACGTTAATCAGGTAGATTTTCTTGGACTGCTGCAGCAGGGTTTTCAGATAGGAAATACTGCCCTCCCATGTGAGACCCGTTGCAAAGAATTTTTTTACTGCACCAGACTTAAAAGAAATATCATATTTCTGATATTCCTGACCGATGATATCTGCAGCCAACTTGTAAATCTCAGAAACCTCAATTCCGTCATCGTAGATGGTTGCCATGCTATCGTAAATTTTCTTTGCTGCCGCCAGATAATTATAAGCGATTTTGTACCATCCGGAGCATTCTTCGTTATAGCGGATGATGTCCTCCTTGCAGTCTGCGATTTTCTTGTCGTTCCAGAATTCTCCGAAGTTAATGATGTAATCAACAGCTCCCGGCGTAATGGGATCTATAACATGAGGGCTGGTACCGTCCACAAAAGCGATTTTTCTATCTGGCAGAATGATTCCGTCCAGGGAATTATCGTCTGCAGAGCAATGCAGAAAATCTACACTTTCCCCCGCTTCCGAAAGTCTTTTGCCCACCTTCTTTAAAAAAGTAGATTTTCCTGTGCCGGGACCGCCTTTAATGCAAACGATACGGCTTGCCTCACGCTGTCCAAGAATGTATCCGTAGTAAGAGAAAAATCCCTCTGGCGTATTATTGCCAGGGAAATAGTGACGTATGATAGACAATGTAATTCCTCCAATCTATTTCTGATTCTCTATCATATGAAGGAACCCTTGTCACTTGTTCCAACTGAAAAAGCGCCTTCCTAAGAAAGCGCTCTTTATAATCATTATTAGAAGTAATAGCTATCTTCCGGCGAAGGCTCTGACTTTGCAACCAGATGACCACTGGCTAAATCGTAAAATACCACTCGTGTGACGTAAAGATATGTCAGCATAAAGAAAACTGGAATAGAATATACCAAATCAATAATTTCGCCAACTATGCCAGGAATTATTGGCATAAATGCGCTCGGAATTGCGGCCAGAATTGCCCAGCCGATAAAGGACAGCATCAGGCAGAAAAACTTGCCCTTGTTGCCATTCATCATACGTTTGCTCTCCTCGATACATTCCATAACACCCTTGTCTGGATGATCAGCAAGAACATAGAATGCCTGACTGTAACGAATTGCCGCAATAATTCCTGGAACTACCAAAAGCAACGCCCACAGGGCAATGAAGATATTCTGTACGACAAACAGACAAAAAGCCTTTGGAAAGTTCTCAAATCCATTGAAAATGCCTGCTGGATTGCTTTCCTTTCTGCGGAAAAATCCAATCATAAAACTGCAAAGTCCCAGCTCAAAGGCGCCGGTCAGCACTAGATTATACAGTCTGGCTACATAAGAAAGACTAATGGATTGTTCAAAAAACGTATTATAGTAATTGTAGGATGCAAAAGGCATTAGATAGCCTAAAAGAACCGGAATTGTCATTGTCATTACATAGTACAAAAACACACCGATTGCCACCTGAGGCCAGCAGCCTTTCAGAGAGCTGCGCGCAATAGCACGAATTTCAGAACTGGTTTCTCTTACAATAATATTGTACATATAAAAACTCCTTATTTTAAACTCGATAAAAATATTATATAATATCTGTAGAATAAATACAATTGAAATCGGAGAATTCCTATGGAAAAAACCTTAATTATTACTTCACACCTTGAACACGCAGATAGTCTGACCGTTGATTTTTCTGAGTTTAATAAGATTATCTGTGCCGACGGCGGTCTGCTTATTGCCCAAAAACTGGGGCTTTCTCCTGACTTTCTCATCGGCGACTACGATTCCATGAACGTACCTTCTGGCGATGTCATCAAGCTTCCCATGGAAAAGGATATGACCGATAGCGAAGCTGCCATTGATCTGGCAGTTTCCAAAGGTTATAAAGATATTACCCTCCTCGGCGGGCTTGGAGGCCGCTTTGACCATACCATGGGCAATATCGGCATGCTTGCAAAATTTTGCGGCACAACCATTCGTCTTAGCCTTATTGATGGACAAAATTACCTCTTTATGGTTGCGCCCGGCACTTACACGGTTCCAAAAAACGCCTATACCTATCTGGGTATTATCAGCTACGGAGACGATGCAAAAAATGTCACCCTCCGCGGTGTCAAATATCCACTAACGAATCACCACCTGACGAATAAAACCACTTTAGGTGTTAGCAATGAAATTATCTGTGATTCTGCTACAGTTTCTTTTACGGACGGCATGCTTCTCATTATTCTGTCCAAAGACCTGTAAAATTAACCATTGACAAAATGGAAAAATCGCACTATCCTTATTATTGTATTCGCTAGGGGAGCTTTTGCTGAGAATGACTGTCAGCCTTCGGGCGCAGCCAGACCCTCAACACCTGATGCAGTTAGTACTGCCGTAGGGAAGCATTGATTATATCACATATGCCAGGTTCAGTTCCCCTCCAATCATTTACAAGATGGAGGTATTTTTTATGTTCAAAAACATGCAGGGATTCTTTGAATCCACCATTGGTCACGTTATCATCATTGCCGTGATTGTCGTATTTTTTGCTTTGATTCTAATTCCGTCCAAGGAAGAACGGGAAAACAAATCACAAAAGCCTGATGCAAAGGCACTGACGATTTCTGCCCTGCTCGCTGCGCTGGCACTGGGGCTTGGACAGCTGAAACTCTTTGAAATGCCATTTGGCGGAACGGTTACGGTATTTTCCATGCTTCCCCTCGCCCTCTGCGGCTATTTTCTGGGGACCCGCCGAGGCGTCATCTGTGGCTTTGTCGTGGGACTTTTGAATCTGCTGTTCAGCCCTTACGTCATTCACCCCGTGCAGCTTCTTGTGGATTATCCCTTCGCTTTCGGCGCTCTGGGACTTGCCGGCGTATTTAAGGATAAGAAAAACGGTCTTGCAAAAGGCTACGTGCTGGGACTCTTCGTGCGTTATATCTGTGCAGCCCTCTCCGGCATTGTCTTCTTCGGCAGCTATGCACCTGAAGGATTTAACGCGGTTACTTGGTCTTTATGGTATAATTTCACCTATCTTGCCGCTGAAGGAATCCTGACATTGATAATTATTTCACTTTCTCCTGTGAAGAACGCTTTTGAAGGGTTGAAAAAGAGCTTATAAAGTGTTATATTATTAACAAGGACTATTTTTCTATATATGTAAGAAGGAGAAAAAACATGTACGAGAACATCAAATACGAAATAAAAGAAAATATTGCTTACGTTACCATTAACAGACCGAAAGCAATGAACGCGCTGAACATGGATGTACTTACTGAGCTTTATGACGCTTTCACCAAAATTGAAACAGATAAAGACGTTCTGGCAGTTATTTTAACTGGCGAAGGCAAAGCCTTTGTTGCAGGCGCTGATATTGCGCAGATGCACCAGCTCACTGCCTTGGAAGGTCGCCAGATGATGATTATGGGTCACAAAGTAATGAACCTGATTGAAAACATCGAAAAGCCTGTAATCGCTGCAGTCAACGGATTTGCTCTCGGCGGCGGCTGTGAACTCGCCATGGCATGTGACATCAGAATCGCTTCCGAAAAAGCAAAATTCGGTCAGCCGGAAGTTGGCCTTGGCATTATCCCAGGCTTTGGCGGCACACAGAGACTTGCTAGACTGGTCGGCAAAGGCATGGCAAAATACCTGATTATGACCGCTGAAATGATTCCTGCTTCTGAAGCGTATAGAATCGGTTTGGTTGAGAAAATCTCCGCACCTGAGGAATTAATTGCAGAAGCCGAAAAAGTTGCTAAAACCATCGCTTCTAAGGCTCCTATCGCTATCGCAACTGCTAAAACCGCTATCAACAACGGTTACGATATGGATATGAAATCCGCAAGCAAATTTGAAATCGAAACCTTCACCGCTGCCTTTGGCTCCGAAGACAAGACAGAAGGCATGGCTGCTTTCCTGGAAAAGAGAGCACCGGAATTTAAGAATAAATAAATTTCGCAAGAAGATAAAAAGTGCACCAATAGCCTAAATTTCAGGTCTAATGGTGCACTTTTTAACACCTACCAGCAAAATCATCGTGCAAATTCCGCTGACCGCAAGTGGCAGATAAAAACTCATGCTTCTTGAGAGCAACATAGCACCCGGCAGCAGCCCTCCTGTAAATAGAGTTTGAAACAGGATAGAAAATGCCCCTTCGCTGACTCCCATAGCGCCCGGCAGCGGCAGTGCAGATACAGAAGCAAAAAGCACCGCCTGCAAGAAAATCACAGTTACAGCCGAATATCCTGACAAGCCTAAGCTTAAATAAATCCAGTAAGGAATGCTGTACATAGCTATCATCTGTACAACTGTCGTTACCAGGGTCTTAACAAAAATGTTTTTATTCTGCTTTAAGAAAACCGCACTCCTTTGATATTCCTGCAGCGCGCTGGTCAGGGTTTCTTCCAGACGTGCTCCCCTTTCCTCACTGCATTTCTTTGCAAACTTTACAAATAAACTAACTATCTTTTCAGCCACCTGTCCACAAAAAATTGCACAGATTAGTACTATCATCGCAACCGCATTGAGGCCAACTCCAAAAAACAGCAATACCTTCATATCCCCCATGGACGCCGAAATTGTATCCTGCACAGCAAAAAAACCAAGTACAGCTAACACAATGGTTACAATCTGATAGCTGAGCAGTTCAAAGAGCAGCGCCAGCGTTCCATGGGACAGATTTACGCCGTCCCTGTGCATAAAATAAAGCTGCAGCGGCTGTCCACCGGAAGCAGACGGCGTCACAGAACTTCCAAAGAATCCGCAAACAGCATATTTGATGCCGCAAAGCACAGACCTGTTCTTTTCAAAAAGCTGCAGACAACGTCCAATGTTCAGTCCCTCTCCGAGAAGAAAAATCCCCATAGCACAGATCGCCAGCAATAGATACTTTATATCTGCCCCTGATACAGCTGACAAAATCTGTGACGGCTGTGTTTCCCGAAAGATACTGTAAAAAGTCAGCAATAATAGTATCAGAAATAAGCCGCCGTTTTTGCATAATTTTATAAAGCTAATTTTCATGTCTATACTTCTCATCTATGGTTTCAAATCTGTACCCTTCTTCCAGCCAAAGGGGAATGGTTTTCTTTAACGTCTCAATCATGCGAAGAGGTGCATCGTTTTGTACTGCTCCATCGCCTCTGCCGTCGTGGAGACAGATAGTACTCCCCGGCGATGCGTGCTTTAGCAGCCGGTACTGCATTTGTTCTTCATCAGAGTCTTCCTCCCAGTCACCGACCATCACGTCCCAAAGAACCTTTTGCAGACCGTGACTTTTAATCTGCTGCAAGGTAGACCAGTTGACGTGTCCCCAAGGCGGTCTGTAGTATTTTACGTCAATGCCCAAATCCTCCATGATTTCCAGGCTCTTCTTAAAATCCCAGCGGGTATAAGATGGTGTCTGTATCATTGCACTTTTATGCTCCAGAGAATGGATTCCCACAGTGTGCCCTTCCTGTGCCATTCGCAAGACGAGATCAGAATTATCCTCCGCAAATTTTCCTACTACAAAGAAAGTCGCTTTTATTTCATACTCTGCCAGTAAATCCAGTAATTTTCCTGTATACGCAGAATGCGGACCATCATCGAAAGTCAAATAAAGCACCTTTTCTCGTATTGCCAGGGACTGAATTGCATCTTCTGCGTTCTGCTTAAGCCTCTGTTGCACTTTTCCAAGCTGCGACGGTATATAGCTGTAGCCTGCTGCAATTCCCATTCCTAGCAATGTCGTTATTAATAATTTCTTTTTCATGCAATCAACCCTTTACTAAATCCTTTTCCTATTTCCTGCATATTTTTCTTCATTGTCTCCAGCAGTCTGTCATGTCTGAGCAGCTGTAAAATATCTTCTGCTTCATCGGCATAGGTGTCCCATAAAACCCTGCCAATGTTATGATCTTCAATATACTTAGCATTGCCAAACTCCTGTTCAAGAAATGGTTTTATAATATAAAGAGGTGTCTTTGTCGCAATTGCTTCAAAGGTCGTAATACCGCCTGCCTTCGTAATAATCAAATCCGCCCGCTGCATATAGCGGTTAACTTCTTGTGTATACCCAATGACTTCAATTGCTGGGAATTTTTTCTCAAGTTCCCGCTTCAGTTTCTCGTTTTTTCCTGTGATTACAGTTACTTTTATATCACGACACTTTGATAGCTTTTCCAGGAAATCCTCCGAAGACGGTATAAGCCCTAGGCCTCCACCCATGATGAGCACCTCTTTCTTGCCGGTATTCTGTTTTTCGTACTCCTGATAAAAACATTGTCTTACCGGGATGCCTGTGATTTCAATCTTCTCTTCGCTGACCCCTTTAGAAAGCAACGCATTTTTCGTCGATATATCCCCAACAAAGTACTTGTCTGTTTTCGGTGCAATCCACTCCTCATGCGCAGTAATGTCCGTGATATAGGTATAAAGCGGTATACTGCACTGTCTCATTTTCTTGTAAGAGGAAATATACTGGGAACATACAGGAAATGCTACCACGATAGCATCCGCATTATGTTCCTCTATGAGTCTGTCAATTTTTCTGGTAAAAGTCAGCTTCAGCGGCACCCCACTATTCTTTCCTGCTGCCTTATTCATCGCATTATAAAGTCCCGAGCAACGGCTTACCATAAAATTAAACCCCTGATAAATCGTTTTACTGAGTACAGGAAACATATAGTCGATAAAATCAATCGTCGTTACCTTTGCATCTCTGTTTTCTTGTAAAATCTGTTCTTTGATTGCTTCGGCAGCTTTAACATGCCCCATGCCGAATCGTCCTGTCAAAATTAGAATGTTCATATCCTCTACCTCTTTTGATTTATGATACTACCATAGTACAACATAAATCTTAACTGCCAATGAATAGGAAATTAAGATTCATTAATGTTTTTATTACGAAATTCTTACATTGGGAAAAAATTGGGTTTACTAAGTAAATCAGATAGATTACAATAGAACAAGACGAATTTTTACAATGAGGCGATAAAAAACGTATGAACAATAAAAAACAATATTTAAAAGGTTTAAAAGATGGTACCCCTATCGCACTTGGTTACTTTGCGGTAGGTTTTACACTGGGAATTGCGGCAAAATCAATGGGCATCAATGCTTTTCAGGCTGGTCTGATGTCTTTTCTGATGCACGCTTCTGCAGGTGAATTTGCAGTATTAACAGTCATTGCAGGTCAGTCAGGCTATATTGCCATGATTATCACGCAGCTGGTTATTAATATCCGATATTTTCTCATGTCCTGCAGCATGTCACAGAAGATTAATCCGAACACTTCCCTGCCCAAAAGGCTGCTGCTGTCCTATTTTGTAACAGACGAAATTTTCGGTATTTCTGCATCAATCAAGGGAGAACTGAATCCATATTATCCTCTAGGTGCTGCCACAGTTGCTTCTCCAGGCTGGGTACTTGGAACTATTCTCGGCGCTCTGGTCGGCAATATCCTGCCTGTCAGTCTTGCAAGCGCACTCAGCGTAGCGCTTTATGGTATGTTCCTGGCAGTGGTGATTCCAGCCTCAAAAAACGACAAAGCCATCGCATTGGTAGTTTTGGCTTCCATGGCAGGAAGCTGTGCTTTTACCTTTCTGCCGGTTCTATCAGAGATTTCTTCCGGCACCAGAATTATCATTCTCACCCTGGTGATTGCAGCAGCCGCGGCAATCATCAAGCCGGTCAACACTACTGAGGAGGTGCAGTCATGAACTTCGAACAGAATACATATATCTATCTTTTGGTTGCGGCTGCTACCATTTATGCAATCCGCGCCCTGCCGCTCACGCTGATCCAAAAAGAGATTACCAACACCTTTATCAGATCTTTCTTATACTATGTGCCGTATGTGACACTGGCTGTCATGGCGTTTCCAGCTATCATCACGGCAACCAGCAGCTTAATTTCAGGGATGGTCGCCTTTGCCGTTGCCGTTATCGTAGCGTGGTTTTCCGGCAATCTCTTCACGGTTGCTCTGGCATCCTGTGCAGCAGTGTATCTGGTGGAACTTTTCTTATAAAAAAGCCCCGGCATTTCCTATGCAATGGCATTAAGTTAAGAAAATCTCACATCACAGAAAATGTGGTGTGGGATTTTTTTGAGAATAAGTATTGACATATGAACAAAAAAATGCGGCCGCTTTAGCTGCTGAATATTTTAGAGGCAGCTAAAGCGGCCCTTGTAATTAGATAACATCTTTTTACAAGGAGGATACCGCATGAATAGGACTTCACTGGAACTAAAAAATTTGATTATGGACATTATTAATAAGCAGAAACAGGATTTAACAGGCCTTGTTTCTAACCCCAAAACAGATTTTTCCAGAAACAGAAAAATACCATATGAGAAAATGATTCTTTCGTTATTGACAATGGAGGGAGCATCTTTATCAAATGAACTTTTACGGCAGTTTGGCTATGGCTTAAATACAGCAACATCATCTGCTTTTGTCCAGCAGCGTAAGAAAATACTTCCTAAAGCATTTGCGTCGCTTTTCCACGATTTTACAGCAGCAACTTATAGTAATGATAATTATAAAGGATATAAACTCTTGGCTGTTGATGGTTCAGATATTCAAATCGCAACTAATCTAAACGATAAAGACTCACTTTTTCAAATAGCAGAAGGTGTAAAACCTTATAATCTGCTGCATTTGAATGCTTTATATAATCTGAAATCTCACACTTATGAGGATGCAGTCGTTTTCAAACGCAAAGAAGCCGGTGAAAACAAAGCGTTGACTGAAATGGTGGACAGATCCGCTCTGCAGGGAAATGTAATTGTGATTGCAGACAGAGGATATGAGGCATATAACAACATGGCTCATATCCAAGAAAAAGGATGGTTTTATCTAATACGGGTGAAAGATTTTAATCAATATTCATCCGGTATTCTGCATGGCTTGGAGCTGCCGGATACTGAGGAATTCGATGAGTATATCGATTTAAAATTAACTCGGAAACAGACTAATGAAATGAAAAAGCTTTTTGAGCAGAGAAATCACTATCGGAGAATCGCGCATAATAAACCATTTGACTATCTGCCTGTTAAGAGCAGAAAATCTGATCCTGCAGTACTTTATAATTTGCCATTTCGCATTGTACGCTTTCCAATATCAGAGGATTATTACGAAGTTGTAGTAACTAATCTGGATACTGATGAATTCCCTGCGGATACTCTGAAACAACTGTATGGCATGCGGTGGGGAATTGAAACTTCATTTAGAGATTTGAAATATACAGTAGGACTGCTTCATTTTCATTCAAAAAAGGTGGAATACATACTTCAAGAAATCTTTGCACGGTTAATCATGTATAACTTTTCAGAATTGATTACCTCGCACGTAGTCATTGAAAAGAAAGACAGAAAGTATGAATATAAAGTTAATTTTTCTGTCGCAGTACATATATGCCGTGAATTCCTGCTTAGTATAAATATCCCACCTAATATTGAATCACTTATTGCAAGATATATAACGCCCATTCGGCCTGGACGTTCAAGGCCTCGTGAAATGAAAGCCAAACAGGCAATAAGTTTCATGTATAGAATAGCATAGATTTTTGAAATATACATTATTTTTTTGACAAGGGAACGCTCTTGTCTATTTGTTGCGTTTTTAAATCTACAAAAAAACAATTTATCAGCTTGAATCAAAGGAAAAAAAGAGAAGTTAATATCGCGAACAATACTAACTTCTCTTTAAATCCCTTAACTTAATGCCATTGATTTCCTATGTGCCGGGGTTTTCCTTTGCCATCTGATATGCAAGTCTTGGCGATCCATCTTTCGAAGAAATGATTCCGCAGTAAGTAAAACCACACTTCTGAATCAAATGCTGCATAATTTTGTTGTCCTCGTGGGTATCAATACGAATATTGTCAATCAAGGTAAATCCGAAATCCACACACTGCTGCAACAGCCCTTTCACCGTGCCGTTTCCTGCGATTCTGTGAATGGTTCCGTAGGCTCTGTCGTTTAGCCACTGACCGCCGTCAATTCTGTCGTAGGTCGGATCAGCACCTATAATAAAAGCAAATACGCCACAGATACTGCCTCCATCTTCCATGACGTAAAGATTGCCCCTTTTCATATCTCCCTCCAAAAGTTCTTTTTCGGGGTAACCCCAAATCGCCCACTGGGTTGGATTTCCGTTTTCCGACATGAAATTTCTGGCATAGGCATAGATATCCAAAATCTCTATAAAATCCGTCTCAGCGGCTTTTCTGATATTCATAAGCAGCCTCCTTATTCTTCTCTCGTTAAATGGGTGAACTGTGCACCAACTAATTCTGCCAAATCAACCGGTGAAAGCTCTATCTGCAGTCCTACCTTACCGCCACTGACGCAAATCCTCTGATGATTCTTCGCCCTTTCGTCAATAGCAGTCGGAAATAATTTCTTCATACCGACCGGAGAGCAGCCACCTTTGATATAACCGGTAATTTTCGTAATATCTCTCGCATGAATCATTTCGATATTCTTTTCTCCAAAATGCTTCGCCGCCTTCTTTAGATCCAGTTCACATGCCACAGGAATCACACAGACGTAATTCTGTCTACTATGTCCTACGAGAACCAGAGTCTTAAATACCATATCAGGATTCTGTCCTACCTGCTCTGCCACTGAAACACCATCTAAAAAGCCCTCCGGCGCTTCATAAGTATGTAGCTGATAAGCAATCCCTTTCGCCGCCACCATGCGTACCGCATTGGTTTTTGGCTCTTTTTCTTTCTTTGCCATGTCTGTATCCTTTTTTAATGAAATCCATATTATTCTATCACAGGAACGACAAAGTGACAATAACTTTGAATATATCTTCCAGTTTTCATAAAAACTCTGTTGGGTTTTCAAAACTGCCAAAAATGGTTTCTTTTTGCGGACAAAATCGAGATTTTGAAAATCGTTTGAAGAAAAGATGAAAACTGGAAATAAAATACATTGCAACAAGTGCTGAAATTTACAGCTAACATTTTTTCATTTTAACACCGAAATTAAAACATCGCACTGCAGGTTTCCCGTGCAGTGCGATGCAGTTTTCATCAATGATACTGATTAGCCCAGTAATCCAGCGCCAAACATTGGTGCGAATACTACGGATACAATTGTCATCAGCTTAATCAAGATGTTGATGGAAGGACCGGAAGTATCTTTGAACGGGTCACCTACAGTGTCGCCTACAACAGCAGCCTTGTGAGGTTCGCTTCCCTTACCGCCGTAATTTCCTTCTTCGATATATTTCTTAGCGTTATCCCATGCGCCGCCTGCGTTGGACATCATGATTGCAAGAAGTACACCTGCAGACAGTGCACCGCCCAGCATACCTGCAAGAGCTTCAGCACCTAAAATAAATCCAACTGCTAAAGGCGCAATGATTGCCATCAGACCTGGCATAACCATTTCTTTCAGAGCAGCACCAGTGGAGATATCTACGCATCTAGCATAGTCAGGCTTGGAAGTGCCTTCCATGATGCCTTTGTCTTCTCTGAACTGTCTTCTAACTTCTTCAATCATCTGGTTAGCTGCTTTACCTACAGAGTTCATTGTCATAGCAGAGAACAGGAACGGCAGCATAGCACCCAGGAACAGACCAATAATTACGATTGGGTTCAGCAGGTTAATTCCTACTTCGGAAATGCCTGCTACTTCTGCATAGGATACAAACAGAGCCAGTGCAGTCAGAGCAGCAGAACCGATAGCAAAACCTTTACCGATTGCAGCGGTAGTGTTGCCTACAGCGTCTAATTTGTCGGTGATTTCTCTAACTTCGTGTGGAAGTTCAGACATTTCTGCGATACCGCCAGCGTTATCGGATACAGGACCGTAAGCGTCAACTGCTACAGTCATACCTGCTGTGGACAGCATACCTACAGCTGCCAGTGCGATACCATAAACACCTGCAAACATATATGCTACGAAAGTAGCTACACAAATCATGATAATTGGCCACAGAGTGGACATCATACCAACGCCCAGACCGCTGATAATAGTAGTAGCAGCACCTGTCTGAGACTGTTCAGCAATTTTCTTAACGGAACCGTAATCGCCGGAAGTGTAAACTTCTGTAATCTTACCAATTGCAATACCTGCAACCAGACCTGCAATAATTGCAAATGCATAAGTGAAATCACCCAGCATATACTTACTCATAACCAGAGAAGCAACGATTACAATGATACCACTGATGTAAGTACCCATGTTCAAGGCATTTGCAGGGTTGGAACCCTCGCTGCCTCTTACCATCAGAATTCCCAGTACAGAAGCAATGATACCTACTGCAGAAAGCAGCAGCGGGAACAGTGCAGCAGTTGTTTCAGAGAACATTGCAGTTTCTGGTGCATTGGCAACAGCAACGGAAGCCAAAGTAATAGCAGAAATAATAGAACCTACATAAGATTCGAACAGGTCGGAACCCATACCAGCAACATCACCTACGTTGTCGCCTACGTTATCAGCGATAACGGCAGGGTTACGCGGGTCATCTTCAGGGATACCTGCCTCTACCTTACCAACAAGGTCAGCACCTACGTCAGCAGCTTTGGTATAGATACCGCCGCCTACTCTTCCGAACAGCGCCATAGACGAAGCGCCCAGACCGAAGCCTGTGATACATTCTGTAACAGTTGCAAGATCCAGTACGCAGAACACTACGCCAAGACCGAAAAGTCCAAGACCGGATACGCAAAGACCCATAACAGCGCCAGATCTGAATGCAATCTTCAGCGCTTTTGGCATACCTGCTTCTTTGGCAGCCCATGCAGTTCTTACGTTACCTTTGGTTGCCACGTTCATACCGAAGAAACCTGCCAGTACAGACAGCAGCGCACCAATTAGGTACAGTCCTGCAGTAATCCAGCTTTGCAGGCCAAATCCGATGAGCAGGAACAGCACAGCAATTACGATAACCATGGTCTTGTATTCTCTCTTTAAGAAAGCCATAGCACCTTCTCTGATGTATCCTGCGATTTCCTTCATTCTGTCAGTACCTTCGTCAGATTTGCTGATCCAGGAGGACAAGCAGAAGGCTACCAACAGTCCGACCGCAGCCGCGATTGGTACAATCCAATTCATAATATAATACCTCCATTTTCTTGTCTGGTTTATAACGCGTTTAAAGAGGCACCGCATATGCACGCGCCTCTTATAAAACCAAACAAATATTTTAAATTAAATTATTAACTAAACATTGAAACAATAGCAAGTGAAAGCACGATAAATAACACAGCGCATACGACTGTAATCTTGCTTAAGATTGCTTCGTATCCTCTGCCCTTTTTCTTTCCGAAAAGCTGTTCTGCACCGCCTGCAATAGAACCGGATAAACCATCGCTGTTACCAGACTGCAGAAGAACACTTAAAATCAGAACGATACTTGCAATTGCCAGTAATGCCATAAGAGCGATCTTCATCTTATTCCCTCCTTTAAATTTAACCATTTAACTTTATCATAAGAACCACGAAAAATCAAGTGTTTTCCTGCTAAAAGTTGACAATCTCCATAAATTTAGACGAATCCAGACTAGCCCCGCCAACCAGCGCGCCGTCAATCTCGTCCATATCCATAATTTCCGTTGCATTTTCAGGCTTTACGCTGCCTCCGTACTGGATAATCACTTTATCACAGGTATCTACATCGTAAAGACCTTCGATAGACTTTCTGATCCATGCGCACATTTCTCCTGCCTGCTGGGGACTTGCGGTTCTGCCGGTACCGATTGCCCAGATTGGTTCATAGGCTACCACCACTTTAGCAGCATCCTCTGCAGAAATTTCTGCAAAAGCCTTTTCTATCTGCGCACATACAACTTCCTGTTCGATCCCAGCGTCTCTCTGTGCCAAATCCTCGCCAACGCATAAAATCGGCGTGATTTCACTATCGGTTAGGATTTTCTTCAGTTTCAAATTTACCGTCTCATCAGTTTCTCCAAAGTACTGACGTCTTTCCGAATGACCTACAATACAGTAATCTACACCAATTTCCTTGAGCATATTTAGTGAAACTTCTCCAGTAAATGCACCTTCTTCTTCAAAATGAACATTCTGAGCACCGACACCGATTCCGCTTCCAGAAAAAGCCTGTACCAATGCCGCAAGCTGCGTATATGGTGCACAAATTGCAGCTTTTACGTCAGTATCTCCATACATTGTTTTCAGTTCCTTTGCAAAAGCAAGCGCTTCTTCTGTGGTTTTATACATTTTCCAGTTTCCTGCAATTAGTGGAATTCTCATCTTTATTCCTTCCTATTCCTATAAAACATGCAGAGGAGACTTCTCCACTGCATGTAAGATTACAATAAATTATTATTTTTCTTCAATGACGGCAATGCCCGGAAGTACTTTTCCTTCCAAAAATTCCAACGATGCGCCGCCGCCTGTGGAAATGTGGCTCATCTTGTCCGCAAGTCCAAACTGCTCTGCTGCCGCTGCAGAATCTCCGCCGCCAATAATTGTCACAGCATCACTCTCTGCCAGAATCTCAGCAATTGCCTTAGTTCCCTTTTCAAAGGTCGGCATTTCAAAAACGCCGACAGGTCCGTTCCATACGATGGTCTTCGCTTCTCTCAGCACTTTACCATAAAGGCGAACCGTTGCTGGTCCGATATCAAGTCCCATCATGTCAGAAGGAATCCCATCCCTGTCTGTAATTTTTGTCTCTGTTTCATTGGCAAATTCCTTAGCGCAGACAACATCGACAGGAAGCAGCAGTTCTACACCTGCCGACTTAGCCTTTTCAATCAGCTCCGCTGCAAGATTTATATTCGCTTCATCTAAAATGGAAGTTCCGATCTCCAGTCCCATTGCTTTAAAGAAAGTATAGGACATACCGCCGCCAATAATCAGCGTATCGACTTTCTTCAGCAGATTTTCAATGACAGGAATTTTGTCTCCTACTTTGGCGCCACCCATGATGGCAACGAAAGGTCTGCTAGGATTTTCAAGCGCATCTCCAAGGAACTTGACCTCCTTTTCGATGAGGAATCCTGATACTGCAGGAAGATAGTCCGCAATACCTGCTGTAGAAGCATGCGCTCTGTGCGCTGTTCCAAAGGCTTCCTGAACAAAAATTTCTCCAAGATCAGCCAGTTCTTTGGCAAATTCTGCTCCATTGTCCGTCTCTTCTTTGCGGAAACGAACATTTTCAAGAAGCATAACTTCACCTTCTTCTAAGGAAGCCGCCATGTCTCTGATGGTGTCGCACACCACTTCAGGGCAGCTCTGAAACTTCACTTCGCAGTCCAGCAGTTCTGCTAATCTGTCTGCTACAGGTTTCAGTGTAAATTCCATCTTCGGCTCACCTTTCGGTCTTCCCAGATGGGACATGAGAATCACTTTAGCGCCCTGCTCTCTAAGATAAGTGATTGTCGGCAGTGCTGCTTTGATTCTGTTATCATCTGTGATGACACCGTCCTTCTGGGGAACGTTGAAATCACATCTTACAATTACTTTTTTTCCTTTGAGCGCAATGTCTCTAATGGTTTTTTTCATATTTAGCCTCTTTACTTTGCGTGATCTACCTCGTACATATGTTTAATCAGCTCTAAAGTTTTGCTGGAATATCCATACTCATTGTCATAGAACGCAATTAATTTGAAGAACTTGTCGTTGAGTTCGATACCCTCTCTCGCATCGAAGATAGAAGTATGCGGATCACCGACAAAATCTCCGGAAACAACTTCATCATCCACATACTCAATAACGCCGTGGAGATAAGTTTCTGACGCCTTCTTAACAGCTCTGCAAATCGCATCGTAGGATGCGGATTTTTTCAGTACTACATTCAGGTCGATTACAGAAACATCAGCAGTCGGCACTCTATAGGAAATACCTGTCATCTTACCTGCCAAAGACGGAATAACCAGCCCTACTGCTTTAGCAGCGCCTGTAGTGGATGGAATCACGTTTCCAAATACACTTCTGCCAGTTCTCCAGTCTTTCATGGAACGAGCATCTACTACTTTCTGTTTTGCTGTTGCAGAGTGAATTGTCGACATTAGTCCCTGTTCAATACCAAAGTTATCTTCCAGAACTTTGCAAAGCGGCGCTAAACAGTTGGTAGTACAGGATGCGTTGGAAACAACCTGCATATCGCTGGTATATTCATCTGTATTAACACCGTAAACAAATGTAGGCGTAGTCTTATCCTTTGCCGGTGCAGATATGATAACCTTCTTCGCGCCCGCCTTTACATGGTCAAGTGCCTTCTCTGTTGTAGTATAAGCACCTGTCGCTTCTACTATGTATTCTGCGCCGCATCTGTCCCAAGGAATGTTCTTCGCTTCTGATTCGCTGAATACAGGAACTTTCTTGCCATCAATGATGATACCTTCCTCATATTTATCTAAACTCTTAGGAAAACGACCAAATGTCGTATCATATTTCAACATATAAATCAGGTAATCGATGTCTGCATTACGAACGTTAATGCCTGCGATTTCAATTTCAGGCATGTCCATTGCAGCTCTGATCACCACTCTGCCGATTCTTCCGAATCCACTAATACCAACTTTAATTGCCATAATTTACCTCCATAACTCTCTTTATATCAAATTAAAGTATGTCAAATGCATTGGGGCAAGCGCCATTATACGACTAAATTCTACCAATCGAGCATCGTTTAACAATCTCGCTCTCTTGGGAATTTATAGCATAAGGCATTCCCTTCAATTTCTTTCAGAAATTGGGGGGGCAAGTGCCATTAGAACCTGCGCCGCTTGGAGGAAGACAGGATATTCATGCCCTCCCTATACTTTGCAACAGTTCTTCGGGATATATCAATTCCCTTATTTTTTAATATCTCAACCATATCCTGATCACTGTAAGGTTTCTGCGGATTCTCTCCTGCGATAATCTCTTTGATGATGGACTTTACGCTGTTGGATGAAACACCCGTGCCATCTTCGCCTGAAACCCCGCTGGAGAAAAAATACTTGAGTTCGAAAACGCCGCGAGGGCTCTGCATATATTTTCCATTGATGGATCTGCTGACAGTAGACTCGTGTACGCCAACATCCTCTGCAATCTGCTTCAGCGTCAGGGTTTTCAGCGATTTCTCTCCGTTATCGAAGAAATCCTGCTGATACTTAACAACAGCGCTGGCCACGTTATATATGGTCTGTTTCCGCTGCTCTATGCTCTTGATCAGCCATACCGCCGCATTGAACCGGTCGGTCAGGTATTTGTTCAGTTCCTCATCCTGCTTCGCTTCCGCCGATAATTTATTATAATAAGAACTCACCATCAATTTCGGCATGCTGGTATCGTTGTTCATCACCTGATACTCATCGTTTACTTTCTCGACAATGATGTCCGGCACCACATATCTGGTCGCTTCGCCAGAAGAAAAAACTCTGCCGGGTTTTGGTTCCATGGTCTTGATTAAATCAGCGATCTGCTGTACTTCCTGATTTTTAATGCCAATCGTCTTTGCAATGTAAGCAATCTTATTATCTGCCAATTCCTCCAGCATGTTCTCAATGATATATTCAATCTCATCGGTCAAAAGTCCCTTGGCAGCAAATTGGATGATCAGACACTCCCGCAAATTTCTCGCTGCTACACCGCAGGGATCGAAGGTCTGAATAAAATTCAGCACTTCTTCCACTGTATCAATATCCGCACCAACTGCCTTGGATATCTCTTCCACGGACATAGTTAAATAGCCATTGTCGTCAATGACTTCTATAATATATCGTCCGATTGTCGCCATCTGACCTGTCAGCCTGGAAAACTGCAGCTGACTCATCAAATAGTCGGTTAATGTATCTTCTTCATATACATATTGCTCATAAGTATAATCATCATCGTCATCAGGTCTGTACTCCCACTGACGAAAACTCTCTTCTTCGTAGTCCGCTTCTCTGATTTTTTCTCTGATGTCAACTTCCTGTGCATCGTAGGACTTCTCCGCTTCTAATACGGGATTCTCCAAAAGTTCGTTCTGCACATAATCTGAAAGCTCCTGGTTGTTAAACTGCAAAATCTGGATGGCCTGAATCAGCTCTGGTGTCATGGAGAGCTTCTGAGTCTGTTCAATTGTTAATTCGTAACCAAGTTTCATTTACCCATCTCCTATGCAAATAGTATACCACATTGAGCCAGTTCTTTTCAAGGGAATTACTGTTTTTCTATGCAGCAACTTTTTTGCACCAAAACTCCTACGCAAGTTCAGGAAATCCTAGCTGGCGAAGTGCTTCAAACAAAATAATGTTCGCTGAGTTGGAAAGATTGAAAGAACGCAATCTGGTGTCTTCACTCATAGGAATGCGCACTGCCGTGTCCTCGTGTTCTTTGATGAAATCTCTTGGAAGACCGGCAGTTTCTCTGCCGAACAAAATCATATCTTCATCTTTATATGTTACATTAGTATAAAGATGTCCGCCTTTCGTAGTCGCCAGATACATAGTATGATCCTTAGAATACTTTTCCATAAAATCATGTAAGCTTTCGTGAATTTCCAGCTTTACATAAGGCCAGTAATCAAGACCTGCTCTTCTCACCGCCTTATCGTCTATAGAAAACCCTAAAGGTTTCACTAAATGTAAAACCGTGCCTGTTGCAGCACAGCTTCTTGCAATATTTCCGGTATTAGGCGGAATCTCCGGTTCCACCAGTACAATGTGTAATGCCATAAAAAAACCTCCGTCCTTACATCATAAATCTTTTTTGCAGAAATATAAAGACAAAATTGCTTTTTTGTTATATAATTTTTAGCAATGGAAATTTTGTACAAGGAGGCTGTTATGAAAACAGTAAAAATCGGAATACTCGGTCTGGGTACCGTAGGTGGCGGCACTTACGAAATCCTGCAGACAAACAAGGCATTAATCGAAAAAAGAATCGACCGCACCATTGAGGTCGTAAAGGTCTTAGAAAAGAATATGGAACGTGTAAAGGCGCTTGGACTCGAAGAAAGCCAGGCTACACAGAATCCTGACGATATTTTAAAGAATCCTGACATTGATATTGTGGTAGAATCTCTGGGTGGTATCGAGCCGTCCACTACTTTCATGCTGACTGCCATGGAAAACGGCAAAGGCGTTGTTACGCCGAACAAAGCTGCTGTCGCAGCTAACTTTGACAAGCTGCACAAAGCTGCAAAAGAAAACGGCGTAGGTTTCAGATTTGAAGCCAGCGTCGGCGGTGGTATCCCTGCCCTGACTGCAATTACAGAAGCTCTTGCAGGCAACGAGTTTACAGAAGTCATGGGCATCTTAAACGGCACTACCAACTATATCATGACAAAAATGACCGACCTCGGTCTTGATTACAACGACGTACTCAAAGATGCCCAGGCAAAAGGCTTTGCAGAGGCTGACCCAACTGCTGATGTTGAAGGTATTGATGTAGCCAACAAGCTTTCTATCCTGATGGCTCTTGCGTTCGACAAATACGTACCGCCTGCCGAAATTCCTACCGTGGGTATCAGCAAAATCACTATGGACGATATCAACGCTGCCAAGGAAAAAGGCTGCAAAATCAAACTGATTGCCCACGCAAAGAAAACCGGCGATACACTCGAATACAGTGTAAAGCCTATGGAAATCGAAAACTCTCACCCGCTTGCCGGCGTATCCAACGAGTTTAACGCAATCTATGTAACCGGCAACGCCGTTGACGAAGTGATGTTTTATGGAAAAGGCGCAGGCGCCCTTCCAACAGGCAGCGCAATCGTAGGCGATATCTTAGCCATTGCAAAAGAACTGTAAGAAAACGTTTATAAAGGAGGAATCACCCATGAGCTTATATCAGGACTGGCAAGAGCTGATTGACAATCAGACAGAAGACACCTTTGAGGCCTTCTGGAAAGAATATGCAGAGACAGAAACCAAGTTATACTCTCATATTTTAGAAAACCATACAGAGCACCTTTCCGGCACCGTAGCTGAGCTGGTTGAAAAATTTGAATGCAACAAGACTATCTTTGTCGGATTTTTAGACGGTATCAATTCCAGCTTAAACAAGGAAATGGATTTAGAGTCTGTCACTGACGACACTGTCATCGACCTCGACATCGACTTTGAAAAACTCTTCTTCAACATGCTGAAAGCTGAAGCCGACTACTTGTTTAGCCTGCAGCAGTGGGACGGCGTGCTCACCGAAGAAAAAAGAATAGAAAGCGTAAAAGAGTTCAAGCGTTCAAAGACTGTTCGTGTCGAAAAGAAGCCGGGCAGAAACGACCCTTGTCCTTGCGGTAGTGGCAAGAAATACAAGAAATGCTGCGGTAAATAAGAACCCCACCCTCCCACGAAGCAAAGCTTCGGGTGGGTGCCCGGGAACCTTGTTGTCCTCTGACAATAACAACCCCACCCTCCCACGAAGCAAAGCTTCGGGCGGGTGCCCGGGAACCTTGTTGTCCTCTGACAATAACAACCCCACCCTTCCACGAAGCAAAGCTTCGGGTGGGTGCCCGGGAACCTTGTTGTCCTCTGACAATAACAACCCCACCCTTCCACGAAGCAAAGCTTCGGGCGGGTGCCCGGGAACCTTGTTGTCCTCTAACAATAACAACCCCACCCTTCCACGAAGCAAAGCTTCGGGTGGGTGCCCGGGAACCTTGTTGTCCTCTGACAATGACCTTACAAAGCGGGCGGTCTCATTGATTGAGACCGCCTGTTCTTTATTTCCACCATTTAAGTCAAATAGACGCCCCATGGGGCGTCATATTATTTTGTAACTAGTAATCATACGGTAGTTTTTGCTGCGTAGAATCCGGCGCGCCATAATCTCAAGATTTTTTTGGATATCCGGCGTTCACCCCATGAAAAACGCCATCTTCTAAGCGTTTTTTTGTATACATGGCGTCAGCCATCCGCCAAACGCCATATTGGGATTCATTTTCATAAAAAACTGGCGCGCACCTGCCGCCTAATACCCACTTTTTTGATATTTTACTGTAGGATGCTAAAGTTTTTCCGACTATCTGTCTGCATTTCTTTCTGCCGCCGCCATTTTTTCTAAAAAAGCTTTTCTACCTGGCACTTTCTCAAAGGTCCGCGCCATGTATACAGAAATCAAGTTCAAAATTGGCACGGGGTAAATCATCGGCATATCTTAATTCTCTTTCTGCCAGGTTTACTCCCGTACACGAATTTGCCTGACTAACTGCTTCAAGCCGGCGCTCTGGTCGAAAATCAAAACAAAAGCTGTCTCATTTTATTTTGAGACAGCTCCAATCATGTTAAATCAAAATCGGATCGCACGGCTGACTGCTCGTGCTGGTTACAGAATTTCTTGCAATGAGGAAGTAGTAGTACTGCTGCCCCGGTTTTCTCAGCGAATCAAAATATGTTGTCTCCTCTTTAATCGTTGCCTCAAGCCAATAAGGACCGTTTATCGTTCTGCTGCAGTAGAGCTCATAACAGTCTGCGCCTTTTACTTCATTCCATGACAACGTAACGGATCCATTCTCATCATCGTGAAGCACTCCGGAAAAACCAGTTGGCGGCTGCAGCTGTATATCTACATAAACAGCTTTGGAGTAAGCTGAATTCCCGCTACTGTTTCCAGCATAAACCGCCTTTACACGGTACCGGCAGATACCTTCGATATTGCTTACCCTTGCAGTATAGGTCAGATTTGTAGTAGTCTTTACCAGTTTTTCTCTGTCCGTTCCAATTTTACGATAGACTTTATAGCAATCTGCTTTAGCTACCTGTCCCCAAGACAGTGTAATCTTACTTTCCGCCTGATTGTTTTCTATGGTAACTACAGGTGTCGCCAGCTTCAGCGTGTTTGATACGATATTGCTGTATTGGCTGCCACTGGTTTTGACCGCTTTAATTTTGTAGTAAGCTTTTTGTCCCATGTCCACAGAACGATCAAGAAAAACCCTGTCCTCTGTCTTTCCAATGCGCTTATAAGTTCCGGTTTTATTGTAGCTTCGGTACACATCGTAGCGGGTTGTATTAGTGGTCTTCAGCCATGTCAACCGAATTCCGCCAGCTTCCATATCTCGCATTGAAGATACCGTTGGGGCTGCATAAGTTTTGTACTTAACTGGTTTTTTCACCATAGTCAGATAGCTATACTGTCCATACATCGAGAAAAAATCATCGATAGTGCCACTGTAATACTGCACCGTATTGGCTCTGTCATAATTATTGTCAGCCCAATAAATATAATCTTCCGTCACCTTTAAAAGCACCACGGAATGACCAGACCAACTGTCAAACTGTCTGGTATTGCAAAAACGAATATGCGTGCCCGCTTTAACACCAAGACATTTTTTTAGGAAATTCTTCTGGGTATTCTTTAGTCCTGTAAAATAGTTAACATCGTTTTGCGCTGCCAAAAGTCCGTTGATAGTCTCAGCAAACCCCCAGCATTCTCCACTCTTTGGAAAAGTGCTCAGGTGCTTGTACTTACTCATGGCATAGTCAATGGTGGAAGAGGCGGTCTCGTTTGCAGTACAATCCTGTCCTGCATACCCTGTACCTGAGTCAGCTACAGCTTCTTGCGGCTGCAATATAAATGACACACTCAGCATCATGGTACATGTCAAAAGTAAAGCCAAGGCTCTTTTTTTCATAGCTTGTCCTTTCTGTCCTGCTTTCGCAAACGCTTTATAAATGCTTCTCACAAAGTTCCTTTATGCTGCAGTTTTCGCAAGCAGGCTTTCTGGCGTCGCAGCAGTTTCTGCCGTGGAAAATCAGTGAATGGTGAGTTCTCGACCATCTATCTTCAGGGATTACTTCCATCAGCGCCATCTCTGTTTTCAACACGTCTTTTTCGCTGACAAAACCGATTCTGTTTGCCACTCTAAATACGTGAGTATCCACCGCAATACGCTGATGTCCAAATCCTACAGAAAGCACTACGTTAGCAGTTTTCCTGCCTACACCCGGCAGTTCCACCAATTTGTCGTAGTCCTCCGGCACCTTGCCGTCGTATTGATCTGCCAGCATTTTCGCCATCTTTACGATATTCTTTGACTTCGTCTTGTACATGCCGATTCGCCTGATATACTCGCTAACCTCCTCCGGGTCGGCATTTCCCAGTGCAAAAGCGTCCGGATAAGCTGCGAATAAATCCGGAGTCACCTGATTGACGCTTTTGTCTGTGGTTTGTGCGGACAAAGCCACCGCTACAATAAGCTGAAATACATTTTGATGATGCAGTGCGCACTCTGCGTCCGGATAAGTATCCTCCAAAATGTCTAAAATTTCTTTAATGTGTTCCTGTTTCATACCTAGCATTATACAAGAAAAAACAATCTTTGACAAGTCCGAGCAGACAGACCACCGCAAGCCACGCATCTATTTTGCTTGACAAATGCCCATTCCCCTCATATAATTGTATACGGTTAAAATCCAGGAGGAAAGAAATGTCTATTATTCAATACTTAGAAGACGGCAAAACAGGCAATCAGCCCCTATCCACCAATCTTTACACAGAGCTTCAGGAAGACGTTTTAACTGGCAAACTAAAGCCCGGTGAAAAATTAACAGAACAGAAAATCTGCAATGAGTATAAAGTCAGCAGGACACCTGTCAGAGAAGCATTGAGACAGCTTGAAATGGACGGTCTCATTGAAAATATTCCCAACAGAGGCGCCTTTGTCCTTGGGCTTTCCACACAAGATTTAGAAGATATGTTTACCCTTCGCAAAGATTATGAAATTCAAGCTGTGAGATGGGCTATTGAACGCATTACAGAAGAAGAAATGCAAGAACTTGAGGAGACCTTTGAATTCATGGAATTTTATACCATGAAAAACGATATTAACAAAATGATTAATATCAATACAGCATTCCATCAGATTATTTACATGGCAACGCATAACAGAATGCTGAAGCAAATACTGTCTTCCTATCAAACTTATTTGAAGCACTGCAGCCCATCCAACTACTACGCCCCTTCCTACCTGAACGATGTCCTTTTGGAACACCGCGCTATCTTCGAAGCATTTAAAGCCGGCGACATCGAAGGCGGCGCACTGGCGATGAAAGAACATATGGAAAATGGCAAAAAACGAAAATTCAAATAAATAATCAAAAACTATTACAGCCTCCAGCAAAGCTTATTGCGGGAGGCTGTTCTTGTATTCTCTATTTTATTTTACCTCAAAAATCAGTTGTTCTCCGTCAGAATTGATGACCACTGTATCCCCGTCTGTAATTTCACCCTGAATCAGCTTGGAAGCAAGGGCTGTTTCGATATTTTTCTGCAGATATCTTTTTACAGGTCTTGCACCATAGGCCGGATCGTAGGAATTTTTTGCAATGAACCTCTTACCCTCTTCCGTCAGGGAAAGAATAATTTCACGCTCAGAAAGGCGTCTCTCAAGTCCCTTTAAGGAAAGCTCGATAATACTTACAATCTGGTCTTCTGTCAGCGGACTGAAGACCACGATATCGTCGATTCTGTTGAGGAATTCCGGACGGAAGTAATTCTTCAGCTGGTTTTCTACATCTTCCTTGGTTTTCTCATCAATCGAGCCGTCAGGCTGGATGTTTTCAATCAGCTGACTGCTGCCGATGTTGGAGGTCATGATGATAATGGTATTTTTGAAATCTACTGTTCTTCCCTGATTATCGGTCAGTCTTCCATCATCCAGAAGCTGCAGCAGAATGTTGAATACATCCGGGTGCGCTTTTTCAATTTCATCGAAGAGAACCACGCTGTATGGCTTGCAGCGAACAGCTTCAGTCAGCTGACCGCCTTCATCGTAGCCCACATATCCCGGAGGCGCACCGACCAGTCTGGACACTGCGTGCTTTTCCATGTACTCGGACATGTCGATACGAATCATATTCTTCTCCGAATCAAAGAGAGACTCTGACAAAGCCTTGGCAAGCTCAGTTTTACCAACACCAGTAGGTCCAAGGAAAATAAAGGATCCGATTGGTCTGTTTTCGTCCTTTAAGCCTGCCCGTGCGCGAAGAATGGATTCTGATACAGAAACAACTCCTTCTTCCTGACCGATGACTCTGCGGTGCAAAATTTCCGGCAATTTGAGCAGCTTTTCCTTCTCCGACTCTACCAGCTTGGCGACAGGAATGCCAGTCCATGCAGAAACTACTTCTGCAATTTCTTCCTCGCCGACCTCTTCTTTCAGCAGGCGATTTTCCTCAGCCGTTTCAGCAGTCTGCTTATCAGTTTCAAGCTTTTTCAAAAGCTCCGGCAGCGTACCGTATTTCAGCTGCGCTAGTTTTTCAAGGTCGTAGTTTCTTTCCGCCTCTTCCATCTGGTGCTTTACTTCTTCTATCTGCTCCTTGGTACTCTTCACCTGGGTAATCGCTTTTTTCTCATTTTCCCACTGGGCACGCATCGTGGCATTTTCCTCGCGAAGCTGGGAAAGCTCTTTTTCAAGTGCGGAAAGCCTTGCCACCGATCCGCGGTCTGTCTCCTTGGAAAGAGCTTGCTTTTCGATTTCCAGCTGCATGATTTTTCTGGAAATCTCATCAAGTTCCGTTGGCAAGCTGTCGATTTCCGTTCTGATTTTGGAAGCTGCCTCATCCATCAAGTCAATGGCTTTATCTGGAAGAAAACGATCGGAAATATACCGGTCAGAAAGAGTTGCGCAGGCAATGAGAGCGCTGTCTGTAATGCGCACGCCGTGATGAATTTCAAAACGCTCCTTAAGACCACGGAGAATGGAAATGGTATCCTCCACTGTCGGCTGATCCACAAGAACCTTCTGAAAACGTCGCTCAAGTGCTGCGTCCTTTTCGATATACTTGCGATATTCATCAAGAGTCGTAGCGCCAATGCAGTGAAGTTCTCCTCTGGCAAGCTTTGGTTTCAGCAGGTTTCCTGCATCCATGGAGCCCTCTGTTCTTCCTGCACCTACAATATTGTGAATCTCATCAATGAACAGAATAATTCTACCATCGGACTTTTCGATTTCGTTGAGAACGGCTTTCAGACGTTCCTCAAACTCTCCTCTGAATTTGGCGCCGGCAATGAGGGCTCCCATATCAAGCGCAAAAATCGTCTTGTCTTTCAGTCCCTCCGGCACATCGCCGTTTAAAATTCTCTGTGCCAGCCCTTCTACTACGGCAGTCTTGCCTACCCCCGGCTCACCAATCAAGACCGGATTATTTTTAGTTCTTCTGGAAAGGATCTGAATTGCGTGTCTGATTTCGCTGTCACGCCCAATAACCGGGTCCAGTTTTCCCTCTCTTGCCATCTCCACGAGATCACGACCATACTTATTCAACACGTCATAGTTATCTTCAGGATTCTGGCTGGTAATACGCTGGTTTCCTCTCACTTTAGAAAGAGCCTCCAAAAATTTCTCCTTGGTAATCTGATACCTAGAAAACAGCTTAGCAGATGGTGTGCCTCGCTCAGCAAGGAGCGCCAGGTACAAGTGCTCAACACTGACATATTCATCTTTAAACTGCTCTGCTTCCTTCTCTGCAGAAATCAGAACCTGATTCAGCCTTCTAGAAGCGTAGATATTATCAGCATTTCCGGAAACTTTCGGCAGTTTCTCGATGGCTTCCTGAAGCTCAGCAATCATATAGGAAGGATTGACCTCCATGTACTGCAAAAGCTTCGGAATCAGACCGTCCTTCTGCATTAGCAGCGCTAAATGCAAATGCTCACCCTCCAGTACCTGATGACCCTCTGAAATTGCAATATTTTGGCAGTCCATAATGGCGGACTGTGCATTCTGTGTAAATTTTTCGATGTTCATATGCTTCACCCCCGCTTCAAACATCACTATATTTGTACTATTTTTAATCTCTGTCTCTATTTTATACCCACTTTTTCAAAAAGTAAAGAACTTTTTAGCACTCATCATCAACGAGTGCTAATAATCTTCAAACCAAAGAATGCCCGCATAGCCATCTAGCATACACGGGCAGCTCATAACTTCGCAAAATCTTTAAAAAATAATCAAATCCATCAGAAGCTGATATACAAAGTTGACGCAAGGCACCAGCACAACATCAGTTACGTTAAAGATAATCAGCGCCAGCAGAATAAGAAATCCTTTGTCGTAAACCTGATAATACCAGTTGTATTTCCGCAGGTCGAAAATCTCGGTCAAAATGCCGAACCCATCCAGCGGCGGCACCGGCAGCAGATTAAATACCATCAGCACCACATTGACCGATATGATGTAAAACAAAACGTCTAAAAGAACATCTCCGAAAGTGCCCATGAGCCAAGGTGGATTCATGATAAATAAGCCTTTCAGTACAAACGAAAAGACGATAGCAATGAAGAGATTCATCACGACTCCCGCAAAGGACACCAACATTTCGTCCCGCCTTCTGTGTTTATAATAGCGCGGATCAATTTCTACAGGAACACCCCATCCAAATCCCGCGATTAGCAGCGCAAAAAAACCAAAAGGATCAATATGTGCCGCGGGGTTTATGGTTAATCTTCCCTGCAGCTTCGGAGTTGGATCCCCTAGCTTATAAGATACAATCCCGTGTGCAAATTCGTGAAAAGATAAACCTATAATAATGCCAGGCAAAATCAAAAGTTTATCCATAATCCATTCTCCGGCATCTACGTATGGATTAGAAATAATTCTAAGTACAATCAGTGCAAAGAGTAGCACCAGCGCCGGTGAGCGTAAAAATCGTTTCAAATCTTTTTTCCTTTCCCAATATATTTTTAAATATTTTATCACATTTATGGGCAATTGAAAATACTATAATATAAACGGTCAAAAAAGAAAGGTGGTTTTTTATGAGTAATACACTTGTATGTATCGATGTCTATACTGTCTCAGCAGGTGATACCCTGTACACAATTGCAGAGAAATATGATCTGCCAGTCAGTCTTTTGATGAAGGTTAATCACATTACCAATCCATACAATCTGCAAATCGGAACCAGACTCTGTATTCCGGGAGATCCTTCCCAACTTCCAAAGCCGGAAGAACCGTCAAAGCCAAAAGTGATTACCCACGTGGTAGAAGCTGGAGACACTCTGTACTTAATTGCAAAAATGCATGGCGCAAAGCTGGATGATATTATGCAAGCCAATCCATCCATCGACCCATACAATCTGATGATTGGAACCGAGCTTTTCGTGCCCCTGCCGTAAATCTTTCAGTGTAGAAGTAGTACGCCTCTGTTGCATTAATGCCTTGTTAACGTGCATAAAATCGATATTTTTTTCAAATATATGCACACTGGCCACACTGCGCCCAACAAATATAGTTCGCAGAGAAGTATGCGTTGCGTACGTTGCCTTTTCTTCTCATTCATGGTAGAATAAAATCAGCTAACAAACTGGGAGGATACAATTATGGAAGGCACATGCAGACTAAAAAGGTTTTTACAGAAAGAACATACCCCTGCCGAGAAAGCTATGCTGGTTTCTGCCGCTGCGCTGATTGGCGCTGCTGCAGGCATCATTCTCTTTTCCGCAAGCGGCGGCATTAACATCGAAATCTCCATCGGCTCTCACAACGGCTGCCACAACACCGGCAACGGCTGTGACAATACCAGCACCAGATAATCGACAAATTAAAAACGCTTCGGCAAGCCATCTTGGGCACCTGCCAAAGCGTTTTTTCGTTTCACACTTTTTTTGCAAATAAAATTAAAGTTTTTTTAGTTCTTCTTCCAGTTCTACCAGTACTTCTTGTCTCGCATCAATCGCCGCAGTGAGATCTAGTGCAGCCTGCTCTGCGCCAGCCCCTGCTTTAATTAGGTCATAATAAATTCTGCCCAGCTGTGCAAAATCCACTTCTAGTTCTTTCTTTTCTCCATTAATCTTTGTTTTAATCTTCGTTACTTCAATTGCATCGTTTGCCTTATCACCGATAGCAGCAGCGGCATCGGTCAGCTTATCTAAAAAAGCCATATCGGTTCTCCTTTCACTATCTGCAGTTTGTTAATCTGCTTTCTTTTCCTTCAATATATCTCTTCTTTGCAGCAAAGGATTCCTGCTCCAAAGATACATCCAGTTCCTCATCGTTTAGCGCAAGTCCTGCTTTTTCGGCTGCCACAGTAATAATTTCCTCTGTAAGCCACGGATTGGTTACAAGCATAGGTCCCAGGGTGTTGGTGAAAATTGCATTTTCTAGCAGAAAACCTTCCTGTCTATCCTTTCCAGTGTTTCCATAGCCATAAATCAGCTGACCGAAGGCAGGCTGCACATCGCAGATAAAATCCGCCATCTGAATCTGGTTTCCCAGCACTTCCACTTCCTTGCTTCCATATTTACAGCGAAAGTACACATCGTCACCATATACCGCATCATTTTCCTTCGCAACTGCATCCAGAATCCCCAGTCCCTCAAAACTGCTGCCGTCGGCTCTCTGCACTTCTTTGCACCACAGCGCCATAGACGTTCCGGTTGCCAAAAGCACCTTGCCGCTTTCGATATAAGCCTTAAAAGCGTCAGCCTGCGGCCTCAGATATTCCAGTACTACTGGAAAAGACACGATTTCTCCCGGCGGGCAAAAGATGATATCATAATCCATCGGATTAAAATTCTCGGTATCAAAATCAATACGATCTATCGAAGTTTCCAGACCTTTCAGCTTTGCAATCCGCTGCAGCGCCAGAATATTTCCCCTCTCTCCGTGAAGATACAACGTATCCGGGAAAAGCCACGCAATTTTTAAGTCTTTCATTTAATTTCCCTCCTTATCGATGTACTTCTTCATGTGTTCAAAAGTATGCAGCCACGTAATCAGATAGATATTCTTCGTCTCCGCTTCCTCTATTTCCTTAAAGATGGTTTCAACTGCTTCTGTTTCCGCAATGGAAATCTTCGACCGATCTACACCCTCGTAAATCAATCTGTTGGCAGTATCAAAGCAGACAGCCTCAGAGAAGCAGAAGTACTTTTCAACGTCAGATTTTACCAGACCGGACAAATCGCAGTCGAAGGCATAGAAAGAGTTGGTGTAGTGAGGAATCAGGTCAATCAAAGGACACAGGCCCAAACATACCATCTTCTTTTCCTTGTCCGCAGCCATCACGTTGATGCAGGTCTGCAGCGTTTCAGGATTTTCCTGCTTGATACGCATATATTTGATGGTTTTATCCTTGTATTTCAAAATCTCAAATCTGCCGCCCACGTTTTTAAAAGAGCCGAAGGCTTTTGCGGCGTCAGCAGGCTCAATGCCGCCAAGTTCTTTCACTACGGCCAAAGCGCCAGCATAGTTGTAGCACATATACGGCGTGTCATAAGGCATATCGAAAGATACATCACCGAGTTTAAACGTTCTTGCGGCAAAATCCACATCGGTGATGGTGTAGTCCGCCCTTTCGTCAGAAGAAAGACCGCAGTTTTCGCAGTGGAATTTACCCACGCCGTCATTATTATAGTAGTCAAAAACAATTTTGTGTCTGCAGCGAGGACATGCCATAGTCGGAAAGCTTTCGTCCTTGGTAAAGGATTCGTTGTGACGGCCAACACCGTAGGTCACGATGTTTTCTGATTTATCTCCGAAGGAGCGGGTTCTCGGCTCCTCATTATTTAAGAAAAAGCGAATGCCGTCAGGCAGTCCGTCAAAGATTTTTCTGTAGATAAAGTCCGGGTCGCCGTTTCTCTGCACCTGGTCCTTCTGCAGATTGGTAATCATCACATTCTGCGCCGGCAGCTGCTTGTGAATCAGCGGCAGATAGCGCTCGTCTGTCTCAAAGATGATGAAGTCAGCCTTGATGCGGCCGGTCAGCGTGGAAGCCTTAGTCAGCGCAGTGGCAACGCCGTAAATCAGATTTGCGCCTTCCAGGTTGGCAACTACCTTTTTTCCGTTTGAGCGGAAAATATGGGTAATCAGATTGTTGGTGGTCGATTTGCCGTTGGTGCCGGTGATAAACAGAACCTTGGAATAATCGATTCCCTTAAAGTGTGCGACCATCTGTGGGTCAATCTTCATGGCTTTTTCGCCGGAGAAGTTGGAGCCGCGGCTCTTGTCCACAATGTTGATGATGATGTTGATGAGCTTTGCAAACCAAAGCGCGAGATAAAATTTCATTGGTATCCTCCCGTTATAATATATCTGACAGCAGTCTTGAAATGGCTTCTTTAAATTTGACTGCTGTAGGTCTGTTGTTGTAATCCTTTCGCGTCAGTTCGTGACCGTGTTCCATATCAGTCAGAAACTGCCTGTCCATCCTTTGGCCAAAGTCTTTATCGTAGATAAAGGCGTTGGACTCAAAGTTAAGCCGAAAGCTCCGCCTGTCGAAATTGGCAGATCCGACCGTCGAAACTTCGCCGTCCACCACCAGGGTTTTGGCGTGAAGAAAGCCGTTGTCGTAGATGAAAACTCTGGCGCCGGAGCGAATCAGTTCGCCGCAGTATGCGTAAGTGGCCCAGTATACAAACATGTGATCCGGCATGCACGGTATCATAATCCGCACATCTACGCCGGACTGCGCCGCCATTTTGAGAGACTCCAGCATGCTGGGGTCTGGAATAAAATATGGGGTCTGCAAATAGACCGACTTCTGCGCGTAGGTAATCATCTTCATCATAGAACGCTTAATCTCTTCTCTGACGGAATCGGGCCCGCTGGAAACAATCTGCACAGGACTTGTCCCCGCATCCCTGGGCGCGCCCAGATAGGCTTCGTCCAGCTCCAGCTGCTCTTTAGAAGCAAACCGCCAGTCCATGATAAAGCGGGCGTTGAGATCCTGCACGGCACCGCCCTGCAGTCTGATGTGCGTATCCCGCCAGTAACCGAACTTCCGCTTCTGCCCCAGATATTCCTTCGCGATATTAAACCCGCCGGTATAACCGATTTCGCTGTCAATGACAACGATTTTTCGGTGATTGCGGTAATTCATTTCAAAATAAAGATATTTCAGCTTGGGCTTAAAGAAATAAGCGGTCTTTCCGCCGGCCGCCAGAAACTCTGAAAGCCGCCAGTCATTGATAAACCTGCTTCCCAGAGCGTCCATCAAAAGCCTTACCTCTACCCCTTCTCTGGCTTTCTTTGTCAGCGCTTCCAGAAATCGCTTTCCTACCTTGTCGTCCTTGATGATGTAGTACATGACGTTGATGGATTTCGTCGCGCAGTTGATGTCGTGAAGCAGACTCTCAAACATCTCTTTGCCGTCCACCAAAAGTTCCACCTGATTGTTCTGGGTCAGAAAAGCGTTGCCGTAGACCTGATTCAGCTTAATCATATGTTTCCATCTGACTGCCGCCTCACCGGAAAAAGGAAAGGCTCCGCTGTCCATGGCTTCAATCTGCTCTTTCATTTCCTCGTTCATCGTCATCATTTCTCTCTCAGACAGCCTGGAAATCTTGTGTCTGGAAATATTCTGCGATAACATCATATAAAGGAAAATACCAAAAATCGGCAGTACAAACAAAACCAGAATCCAGGCAAGAGATGCCGCCGGATTCTTTCGCTCCAAAAAAATAATGGTCAGTGCTATGATCAGATTGATACTGTAAATAAAAGCGCTCCAGTTGCTGTCTGTAAACAAACTGATAAAATATGTCATCTCTAAATCCCCTAATACTATAATTTGTCCATTTTCATATTTTATCACAACACTGAAAGATTTTCCACATATAAATCAGCGGCAAGCCTATGAAATCTGTTTCCCTGCTTCGAGATTTGCTTGAAGTCTGCTCGAAGTCCGCTTCGGATCTACTCAGAAAGTGAATTTCGATTCTGGAAATCGGCTATCTAACCGTAAAAAGCTGATTTGAACAAATATGGTCAGATTGGCGTTTTCAAGCCGCTTGCTGATAATCGTTAATAAAAGAAATGCCTGCTGGCAGCGAGTCTCACTGCCAGCAGGCGCTTCTTTAAGAATATATATGGCTTTATCATTCGTATTTCTTCCTCATTTCTGTAACGACTTCGTCCCACGGTTTTACCATGCTCTATTATAAATATGCTTGTAATATTCCGCTATTAAATCCTAAATTCACACGCAAAAACTAAGTCTTCGCTTTTATGATATTCGGCATCCAGAGTTACATCACAGTCTTTTATAATTCTGTATGTTCCATGGGGTAATTTCCCATAATCTTTTTCCCAATTCACAGTAAAACTATATTCACCAGTTGGCACTTCATAAGCTACCATTACAAAATTCAAATACGGTTCTACATCGCTCCATTTTCCTAAGACTTTTTTCTGCAATGCGTAGAATTCCCCTGTACGCATCTGTAGGTCGGATTTGTTATTGATAATGAAAGTTCCCTTTTCTGCGGTAATAGCTTCTTTATCAGAAGCTGGATAAAATTCTAAATAACTGGCAATCACCGATTCCTCCGACAGTCTTTCTGACCAAATATCATTTAACGTGCTGCGATGATGCAGCGTAATTCCTAATATAGCAATAACTAATACGAATCCAGCTATTATTTTTATATATTTTCTCATCTTATTTTAGTATAAAGTTATGTTTAACCTTGATACAATATTTCCCTCCTCAATAAAAACTTTTCACATAAAGTAATATGCAAGATTTATACCATAAATAGAATTAATTTGAAATTTATATTGTATTAACTATTTTCAGCTACCCCAGACTTCATGACTTTCTATATCAAACTTTATCTATTTTAATTTAAAACATATATATGCCTGTTTAATCTTGTTTTAATCTATAGGTGTAAAATTTTTATTGATAAAATTTTGCCTGCATATCAAATAATTCGCGATACAACTTATTTGCCTGATACAGTTCATCATGGGTTCCATATTCTACAATCTTTCCATCAACAAAAACTGCAATCTTATCACAGAATTTACTGCTGGATAGACGATGTGAAATGAATATTGTCGTCTTACCCTTACTCATATCGTTAAAATGCTGATACATTTCGTATTCTGCTCTCGGGTCTAGTGCAGCCGTCGGTTCATCCAGAATCACTACAGGCGTATTCTTAAATAGTGCTCTTGCCAGAGCAATCTTCTGCCCTTCGCCACCCGATGGTTCGAATCCATCCTCTTCAAAATTTTTATAAATACTAGTGTAAATTCCTTTAGGAAGTTTCTCCAACTTGTCGCCAAAACCGCTGCGCTGCAGACAATCAATAATTTCTGTATCATCACACTCTTGATTGAAACAAACGTTTTCCTTTAATGTAAAGGAAAACAGCCTAAAATCCTGGAAGACTGCTGCCATCAAACTTTGATATGCATCATACTCAATTTCTTTTATATCGACCCCATTAAGCAGAATCCGTCCCTCTGTAGGCTCGTACAATCTAGTCAACAGTTTTACAAAAGTTGTTTTTCCTGCTCCATTTTCACCCACAACGGACAGCTTTTCTGCAGGAGAAATAGTAATATTTACATTTTTAAGCGCATAAGTACTTGCCCCTGGATATTTAAAAGATACGTTTTCAAACTGAATCGTATACCCCGCTGCATTGTCCTCAGGAAGTTGCTTTCCATGTCTCATTTTCTGCGGCATATTTACATACTTCTCCAGTTCCTCATAATACATGCCGAACTGCCTAATTCCAACAATGCTAGACATAACATCGTTCATCGCTGCTGAAAATTGTGCAACTGCCCCTAAATACATTGCAAATGAACCAATTTGAATATGGCGGCTTAATACATTAAAAATCAGATAAGCATAGGTAATTCCATCACGAATTAACGAAGTAAATGCGGTAAAATATTGAGATTTATTCATTACTCTTATTTGTTTTTTATAAAATGCGTCAGACTCACCTAAGTGCTTTGAAATCTTGCGAATTAGAAACTCCTTTAAATTATAAATTCGTTCTTCTTTTCCATACTCAAAATTCTCAATAGCATTTAAAAGATACAGACTTCTACGTTCTATCGGCGCTTTCTCCATATCCCATGAAACATATTTCTTTTGCACACGAGATTCTACCAAACTATTTAATAAAACCAGTATGACGAAAACGAATACAACTCCGACATTCAATGTGCTAAGTACAGCGATCAGTCCAGCAAAGACAAAAATTTTACCCACAATATTAAATGCGTAATCTAAAACCATACCAAACCCATCTCCATCCGCATATAAAATCTTATGGGCTTTTTCTTTTGTATCTAAGAATTCTGGATTTTCTAGAGATTCAAAATCGCAAGTGACTAGTTTTTCTGCCATCATACACTGAAAATCATTAAATACTTCACTTTTCGATGTAAACATAGCACCACGTAAAAAGGCAAGAAGAATTGTTCCCACAAAGTTAGTTAACACGAGAATCCCTACATATATGCCCAGATACTCTAGCCGTTGTAAATCAGTCAATTCATCAATAATATACTTGGGCATAATGACGCTAATCAGTGGCACTAATGCCGTTACCAACTGAAATGAAGCCGCATAAAAAATATACTTTTTATTAAATTTCCAAATTAGTTTCAATAAAAACCGAAAACTCTTAAACATACTTCTACTCCTCCCTGTCCTCAATCCAACATACTTCCATATGTGGACTGTTCTTTGAATACTTAATTTCTTTTATACAATTTGTTTTAGGCAGAAAAATAATCGTTTTACCTTTATGGATTTTGACTGCAATTTGTGAACATTCCACACTGGAATGTTGAAAAAAAAGATATTCTTTACTTCTCAAATACATAAACTTACTAAAAAAATTTGCAAAATCTTCAAAGCTATCCACTTTCATCAAAATAGACGTTGGAATACTTGTCTTTATATAATCTCGTTTAAAACCTGTTTCCACACAGATTTCAGATACAAATTTATTCGTCATTGCAAATAAATCTATAATATAAATACAAGAATGATGCATTATGTAATTCACTACATGCCCATTACCTGAAAGAGAAGAAATCCCAACTAATCCTACCTCCTCATACTTTCCTTCCAAAATGTAGTTTCCAAAACTAGCAACTGATGCACAACAGCCTTGATTTAATCGCACAGCATCATATCCAGTCCTATGCTTTTCCCATTGCAAACCATTATGCTGCTCATAAATATTATCATCTACTACTTCAAATCCTCCAATTTGAAGTAACTGTATTAATTCATAAAGATTCTTTATTTTCTCTCGCTTAATCTCTGGAGATTTATTTTTCAGTTTCTCTATATCTTCATTTGTAAGTCGGCTTTTTCCCAATGTATTAACAGGAATCCAATATACACCTGGATAAATCTTAGTATAAAAAGCAGCATTTTCTCTTAGATTAACTGTATCTTTTGTCATTATAGCAACTCCTATGATAAGAAATCAATACACTCCTGAACTAGTGATTCCATTTCAACCATTACACCTAATGTGTAAACCTTCTTCTTTGTTTCCTCAGCGACCTTTTCTTTATATGCTTTGATTTCAGCTTCATTAGCTAAAATTTTTTGTGTTAACATAATTTGCCAGTCATTAGGATACGTTAGAGGAGAAACAACAATCGATAAAACTGTACAGTCCACTAAACTCTCAATTGCGCAGATTGTACGTTTTATGTAATCAATATTATCGAATAAGTTGACACATAAAATGACTATATCTGGATTTGTTCCAAGTAAAAACTCCAATTGCGTTAAATGAGTTTGTTCTATATGATTATATAGCATAGGGACTGTTCCTGATTGGCTTCCTGTTAATATAAGGTCTTTACCTTTTTTATCAATATGAAACAAACTGCTATTAATTGATTCTATTAGGAATTTATCTGTAATATTAACGTTTGAATCATATCCAAAAGGGAATGAATCATCCATTCCAAAAAGTAAAGATGACGGTTCGGTACCAATCTGCCCAATATCATAGCCATAATTCGTAAATATTTTTCTTAAATATAATTGTAATGTAAACTTTCCTTGTGATTTTAATTGCCAATGTAAATTCCGGTCACAACCGGTAAACCAGGTTCCCTTAAGCGCTTTTTACCTTATCTTTCTCTATATTCCATTTTTTCAGCTATTTTTAGCAGTGTATCTTTATCATGCTTTCCTGTCATTTCAATACATAGCTGTCTATCTTCAGTTGACCAATAAATACTCAAAGAATCATATTCTTCAGTAACCATCAAGAATCCATTATGATAACCTATTTTAACTTCTTCAATAGAAGTATGTTCTGTATCTACAGTTATAGCCGCATCCATAGGAATTTCTCGAATACGGCACTCCTCCCTCGCATCTGAAGAAAACAACATGACTTTTTCAAATTCAGTTTTTTCTGCTGCCTGCAAAACAAAACCTTCTGGAATATAGGTCGGATACCAATAATCCTTCCATTCGCCAATTAAATCATTTTCATCCTTGGAAAGTAGTGTTGCAGCCCCCTCCTCTTCAATTGAGAGTATTTGATAAATTCTTGCCCTAAATGCATCAGATGTTTCCAATGTAATCGCAGAAAGTCCTACAAAGCAAATCATGACCATTGCTGCAACTTGCACAAAATGCCTTTTACGCTGTATTTTTTTCTTTTTTGCTTGTTTTTCATCAAATTCTCTAGCTAGATTTAAAATTTTTGGATCCGGCTCGATATCCATAATACTAATCGGTTCCCCATCTTTTTGAAAATACATATCCTCAGGTAAATTAAATTTCTCTCTCATACTGTTCCTCATTATCTTTATTATTTCAACGATTTAATCCAACATCCTTCTTAGCTTCATTAAAAGTCTCTGCTGACGCATTTTTACTGTGCTTTGTTTAAGTCCCATGGCATTTCCAGTTTCCTTTACACTAAGCTCCTGATCAAATCTTAAATCAAGCAGCTGCCTTTCTTCCACAGATAGACCGATCCTTATATTATATAATCTTTCCAGATTCTCTTTCAGAATAATCTCTTCTTCTGCCGACTTAGGAATGTCTGAAAGCTCTGCAACTTTTTCAAGACTCCTATTTCGCCTTACCTGAATTCTATACTGTTCACAGAACTCATTCTTTACCATGACTCTAATATAATTGTGAACCCATAAAATTTCATGCTCAAGATAGAATTCTGGTTGCTCTGCAACTTTAAGCCATATAATCGAAGAGAGTTCCTCAGCCGTATACCAGTCATTTGTATAATCTCTGATAAATAAGTATACCAACCGATGAGCTGATGCATATAATTCTTCAAACGATTCATACTTTTTCTTGCCATCTCCCATAACTAGATTCTCCTAAATAATCCTTTACTACGATTCATTTCAGATAAATACTTTCTATTATGAATAACACGCAAGATTCATACCATAAATAAAATTGATTTAAAATTCATATTATATGAACTATTTTTAAATACTGTAAGCCGCATAACTTACTATATCATATTTAACTAGTTTCACCTTTAACCAGATATATTCCTGTTTAATCTTATTTTGTCCTGTTATCCTAAATATAGCCTTTATCCCAATATACTCCCAATGCACGCTTCATCACCCTGTCCAGATTGTCGCTGCTCTTTTCACCGCAAGCTAATGATATTGCCGTCACATAAGAAAAAGAGGACTGCCCTGGCAGTCCTCCGCTCCACACTTATAAAATAATACAGATAAAATAGTCCTTCCCCTCGTTGCTGATCTTCTGTAGTGACCTCTGCACCTTGACCTGCAGGCTTTCCGGCATTGCGGTCAGCTTACCTTCCATCTGCTCTGCCACCAGCTCCTGCAGGGATTTTCCAAAGAGATTGGTATCCCAGATATCGCTGCTTTCAGCACCTTCAGCATTCTCCGCTACATCAAACTTTTCCATCAGATATTTTGCCAAATCCGCAGACTGCTGTTCCGTCCCCACAATAGGTGAAATCTCCGTGCTGATATCGGTTCTCACCATGTGCAGACAAGGTGCCGAAGCGACCAGTCGCACGCCATACTTGCTGCCCTGTTTAAAGACCTCCGGCTTTCCCAGATTCATTTGAGACAGTTTTGGATGAACAATTCCATATCCGGTGGATTTTACTTTTTCAAGAGCCTGCGCCATATCGTCGTAGGCGCGCTTTGCACCGGCGTATTCAGAAAGGAGCATAAACAGTTCTCTGTCGCTTCGTACCGGCTGACCGAGCAGTTCCTCCATAATCTGATAATAAAGTCCTTCCTGCAGCTTGACATCGATGTACACTCTGCCCGTAGCCATTTCGGAATGCTGAACAGACACTTCCTTCACATGGGCATTAGCAGAAAGCATTTGTACCGTCTGTTCCACACTGCTGATGGTATCTATGCCATCCATCCACTCACAGACAGTCCTAACAATCCCTGCCTTAATATAGTGGTTCTGAGAAAGCGCATCCATATATTCCGGCAAGTCAATAAAGATTTCACTGACTGGAAACTGTTTCAAAAGCTCATCAAAAATCTGCTCCGGCACACTTCTATCCATTACTGCACAATCAGCCGCAATCACCGGCGCTGCATATTTTTCCGAAAGTTCTTTTGCCAGGTTCTGACATGCATTAGATGCCGGTATCGCACTGTTCAGCACAATGACAAAAGGCTTTCCCAGCGCCTTCAGCTGAGAAACAGTCTTTTCTTCTGCACCCTCGTAAGCCTCCCTTGGAATTTCCCCAAAACTGCCGTCACAGGTTACCATAATGCCGACGGTGGAATGGTCGGTGATGACTTTCTCGGTTCCCCTCTCTGCCGCCTGTTCAAAAGGCATTTCCGCTTTATCCCACGGTGTCTTTACCATGCGGCTTTTTCCATCTTCCTGATGTCCAAGGACACCAGGTACCAGATATCCCACACAGTCTACCAGTCTGATTTCCATGGCTGCATGATTAATTTTTACTTTGACTGCCTCTTCCGGCACAAATTTCGGCTCCGTCGTCGTAATGGTTCTGCCGTCGCCGCTCTGGGGCAGCTGATCCACCACCCTGGTTCTGGCATATGTATTTTCAATACCCGGCACAACAAACAGTTCCATAAATCTTTTGATAAATGTGGATTTCCCCGTCCTGACAGGTCCTACCACGCCGGCATAAATCTCTCCGCCGGTTCTCTCCGCTATACTCTTATAAATATTTCCATCAGTCATACCTTCATCCTCTTTCTCACATAACTTATTCAGAATATATGAAAAAACCGCCATGGATATGACGGTTTTGTAAAAGTTTTAGTCTTCAATTTTGTACTGGATTGCATTGACAATGGCCGCAGCAATATTGCTTCCGCCCTTTCTGCCCCGTGCCACAATGGCAGGCACCCCAAGCTTGATAATCTGCTCCTTAGATTCTACTACATTGACAAATCCCACCGGTACGCCGATGACTGCCGCAGGTCTAAGCTTTCCTGCCTTTACTAAATCACAGATAGAAATCAGCGCAGTGGGCGCATTGCCGATTGCAAAAATAACCGGCCGATCAAGCTGCGCCGCTTTTTCCATGCTGACCAGAGAACGGGTTACACCTCTTGCCTTTGCTTCCTGCGCCACATCCTCGTCTCCGATAAAGCAAAGCACCTTCCCGCCGTATGCCTCGATGCGTTTCTTGTTAATGCCCGCCTGCGCCATCTTGGTATCCGTTACAATATATGCGCCGCTTCGGATGGCATCCTGCACGGTTTCAATAATACCATCTGTAAAGTACAGACTATCCGCATACTCAAAATCTGCAGAGGTATGAATGCAGCGCTTAATCACCGCCTCATAGCGAGAATCCAGCTTCTTGTCGCCGAGAATTTCTCCAATCATTTCAAAACTCTTTGCTTCTATTTGATCAGGTTTAATATTTTCGATTTTCATTATGCTTCAATACCTGCCCTTGCCGGAATTCCCTTGTCGTAAGGGTGCTTTACTTTGTCGATTCTGGAAACATAGTCAGCAAGTTCCTCAAGCTCTTCAGTTGGATATCTGCCGGTCATTACAACTTCCAGCTGCTCCGGACGATTCTTCAAAAAGTTCACAATCAGCTGATCGTCGAGAAGTCCTGCTTCAATGGAGCCAAGCACTTCGTCCAGCACCAGCATATCGTAGTGGTCGTTTTCCAGCATTTTTACCATATCTGCAAACTGCTCTGCATTAATCTGTCTGGTTTCTTCCTTTTCTTCTTCAGTCATCTGGAAGGAAAATTTTTTAATCGGTTTCGTTCCCAGTACCTCAATGCCCGGCAGACTCTTTAGAATCTTCAGCTCGCTGCTGTCTCCGGATTTCAGAAACTGCATAAACAGAACGTGGAGACCGTATCCGCAAGCTCTTACAGTAAGACCCACAGAACAGGTTGTCTTTCCCTTTCCTTCACCACAATAAATGTGTACTAAGCCTAAATCATTCTTTTTCATATTCTTCCTCCTGTTATCTAATCAAACTGTAAATCAAATCCATATCCAGTGCAGCGCGTAAATTGTCTGCAAGAATATCATACTGCACCTGCTTATACGCGTCAACATCAAATGCCTTTACATCAGTAAAATCCATGCCTTTTTCAGCCAGAAGAGCCTCTATGACAGCTTTTGCAATTTCCTCTTTGTCAAAAATGCCGTGAATATAGGTGCCGTAAACATTTCCATCGTTTATGATATTGCCACTGGCGCCCGAGGTACCCATGTGGATTTCATAGCCTTGATATGTTTTGCCTGACAGAGCAGCAAAAATGCCATCTACGTCAGATAGTACCCCTGTCGCATTGGTTCTGATTTTCTCATCCCCAAATTCAGTACTGTGAGGGAGCAGACCGATTCCGCTCATCTGACCTCCATGCTCCACACCCTTTGGATCTGACAGACTTTGGCCCAGCATTTGGAATCCTCCGCAGATGCCGAAAATCGGCTTTCCCTTGGCATGATGCTTCAAAACAGCAGCCTCAAGACCTGACTGACGCAGCCACAAAAGATCCGCCATGGTGTTCTTTGTGCCCGGCAGTATAATGAGATCAGGATTTCCCAGCTCATGAACCGACCCTGCGTACCTTACGCCCACCCCTTCAATATATTCAAAGGGATTAAAGTCGGTAAAATTGGATATTCTCGGCGTGCGAATGACAGCGATATCCACAAGCACCTCACCCTTACGGTTTGCAAAGCGGTCAGTCAGACTATCCTCATCGTCAAGATCCAGTTCCATATAAGGAACTACGCCTGCCACCGGCACGGAAATGATATCTTCCAGCATGCGAAGCCCTGGCTCCAGAATTATCACATCACCTCTGAATTTATTGATGATTACGCCTTTGACTCTTTCTTTTTCTTCCTCGTCAAAGAGCAGCATAGTACCTGCTAAGGAAGCAAAAACGCCGCCTCTGTCGATATCTCCAACAAGAAGCACCGGCGCATCCGCCATCTTTGCCATGCCCATGTTCACCAAATCTTCTTCTTTTAAGTTGATTTCCGCAGGGCTTCCCGCCCCCTCCATGACGATAACATCATAGTCCCTGGAAAGACTCTCAAAAGCCTGTCTGATATTTTCACGAAATCTTCCTTTTTCTCTGTAAAAGTCTTTTGCAGTCAGAGTGCCGTATACTTCCCCGTTGATGATGACCTGTGAGCCCTTGTCGCTGGTCGGCTTGAGCAGCACAGGGTTCATACGGCAGTCGGGTTCTATCTGACATGCCTCCGCCTGCATCACCTGCGCTCTGCCCATTTCCATGCCATCCTTGGTGATAAAGGAATTCAGCGCCATATTCTGCGCTTTAAAGGGAGCTACTTTATAGCCGTCCTGCTTTAAGATTCTGCAAATTCCCGCAGTTACCACACTCTTTCCGGCATTAGAGCAGGTTCCCAGTATCATAATTGTTTTAGCCATGGATAGGTTCCTCTCTTCCCTCTGTAATTTCTCCAAGACACTTTAAAAAATAAATATTTTCCTCTCTGGTTCTTACAGCGATTCGGTAATACTGCTCATCAAGAGAAATATAATTGCTGCAGCTTCTTACAATAATATCAAAGGCTTCCAGCGGTTTTCGGATATCCCTGGCACTTCTGAAAAAAATATAGTTCGCCTTTGTATTATACACTTTGTAGCCCAAATCTATCAATCCTTTTACAAGAAACTCCCGATTTTCTTTGATATATGTTTTCGTTTTCTCCACAAACCCCGTCAACTTAAGTGCCGCACAGCCTGCTTTTGCTGCTACAGTAGATACCGACCAGGGCTGCAGCGTCTCTCTGATGATTTCGGCCTGTACAGTATTTGCGCAGATGCAATATCCCAGTCTAAGTCCAGCCATAGCATATATCTTTGTAAATGCCTTTAAAATAATAACGTTTTCAAGGCGTTGCACATCAGCCATAACCGAATAGCGCTCTTCTTCGTCCAAAAACTCTGTAAAGCACTCGTCTATGACTAAAGTAACACCGCATCTTTCACATTTCTGCGCAATGGCAAGCACCAATTCCCGCTCTGTCGGTATGCCAGTCGGATTGTTAGGATTGCAAAGAAACATCATATCCAGACTCTCATCAATAGCCTTTAGCACATCTTCCTGCAGCCGAAATCCCTTCTCCTCTGCAAGAAAGTGATAGACTACAGTACTGCCGCAAGCCTTCAGCGCCTGTTCATACTCCGAAAAAGTTGGCGCCAGAACAAGTGACTTCTGCGGTCGCAAGCCTAAAGCGATGCGAAAGATGATGTCTGCCGCCCCATTACCGCAGCAGATACACTCTTTCGGCACACTGTGATACAAACTAAGCGCCTCAGTCAGCTCCCTGTTCTGCGGGTCAGGATAGCTTTCGTACCGGTCTATATGTTCTGCAATCGCCGTCTTCACTTCCTCCGGCATGCCAAGAGGATTGAGATTAGCTGAAAAGTCATAGACCTTGTGGTCGTATTTATAAATATTTCCGCCATGTATTTCTTTCATTATAGTAACTCCAAACAGGTTCTAATCCCAAGGAAGATGATGAGGCATAAAATCGCTGCACCATACATCAGCTTCACGGTGTTTTTGATGTCGGATGCTTCGATTGGTCTGTCATCATCGCCGATGGTCTTTTTCTTGTAAAGTTTTCCGAAGTAATATGCGTCACCGGCAAGCTGTACATGCAATGCACCAGCACAGACAGATTCCGGATGGGCGCTGTTGGGGCTGGCGTGATTTCTTCTGTCTCTTCTGTAAATCTTCAGTCCATTCTTTGCGTCAAAGCCGGTAAAAAATGCTGCCGCCACCATAGCAAAAGCAGTCAGTCTTGCCGGAATATAATTCCAAATATCATCGCTGATGGCAGACACTTTGCCAAAATTGATATACTTCTCGTTCTTATAGCCCACCATGGAGTCCAGCGTATTAACCGCCTTATAAAGCATACCAAGGGGCGCGCCGCCCACTGCCATAAACAGCATAGGCGCAATAACGCCGTCAGAGGTGTTCTCCGCCACTGTTTCCACCACAGCCTTGGTAATCTGCCTAAAATCAAGATCTTTCGTATCTCTTCCCACAATGTAGGACAGATATTTGCGCGCACCTGCAAGATCGCCCGCCTCAATATGGTGATAAACACGCATACTCTCGTCTTTGAGCGACTTAGCCGCAAAAATCTGATAGCAAAGCAAAGTTTCCACCGCATATTTCAGATAAACATGAACCATTGCAGCTGCCTGCAGCAGCCCCCAGCATAACCCGAAGGTCAGCACAGGAACACTTACTGCCAGCACTGCTCCTGCTGCGATTTCACCGCCTTTGTTCTTTGGAAACAAAGCACGAAGCAGCTTTTCTCCCTTCGTAATGAAAAAGCCAATCAGGCGAATGGGGTGCGGCAGCCACGGCGGATCGCCAAAAAGACAGTCCAGCAAAAAAGCAATTAAAATGATGATGACTGTTTCCATCTATATGCCTCACATTTCCTTACAAAATTCTCCCCAAAAGCAGGATTGCTCCACAGATGAATATGGGGATATCCAGCGAAAATCGTCTCACTGCTGCAGACAGCCTGCCAGTGTCTCTTTCCCTTTTCCGCAGTAAAACCTTCACCGTTCATATCACTGTCACTGTAGTGAAACTCATGGCAGGCAATGGTGTCCCCTTTTCTGCACATCAGGTTGTCATTGTTTGCAGTCAGCGTTTTATATCCAAAGCGAACCAGACTTTTCGTCATCACAGATTGACCGGAAAGAACGCCCGCCATGGGAAAGATTTTTCCGTCTTTTTCTATGGACTTTCCCAGATACATAAAGCCGCCGCATTCTGCGTAAACCGGCATGCCGCCGGCTGCTGCGCTTCTGACAGACTCAAGCATCGACTCATTAGAAGACAGCTCGCAAAGATACTCCTCTGGATAGCCGCCTCCTAAAATCACGCCGCTAATCCCGTCTGGAAGTTCTTTGTCCATAAGGGGTGAAAAAGGTATCAACTCCGCCCCCATTTTTTTAAGTAAAGTAAAATTGTCCTCGTAATAAAAACAAAAAGCTTTATCGCGGGCTACCCCAATGGAGACAGGCTTTTCCAATACCTGTGGTACGCAGATTTCCTCGCACTCTACTTCAGCCGCCGACTGTGCCAGCTCTAAAATTCCTTCCAAATCCAGCGTTTCGCCAGCCACCTTTCCCAGGGCTTCCATCTTTTCTTTCAGGTTTTCTATTTCTTCGGCAGTAACCAGTCCCAGATGTCTGCTGCCAATTTCCGCCTCAGGAAGCCTTGGAAGATATCCATAGCAGCGCAAATGAAGTTTTTCTTCAATCATCTCTTTATAAAAAGGATACATCGCTTTTGAGCAGTGGTTTAGAATCACCCCCGCTATCCGATTCTCTGCAAAATTGATATATCCAGAAAGCTCCGCCAAAAGGGACAGGCTCTTTCCTCTGACCCCTGTAATGAGAATCTCCGGCGTTTCTGTCACTCTTGCAATGTGGTTAGCCGAACAGGTGTCATCAGAAAACCCCAAACCGTCATACATGCCCATAACCCCTTCTATGACAGCAATATCCGAACCCTTTCCATTTTCGGAAAGCAGGTATTTCACCGTATTTTCACTGCACAGAAACAGATCCAGATTTCTGGATTTTGTTCCCAAAATCTCACTGTGAAACATAGGGTCGATATAATCGGGACCGCATTTAAAGCTGGCAGCTTTGATATTTCTGCTGCAAAGCGCCTGTAAAAGAGAGCAGGTCACAGTGGTTTTACCACAGCCGCTGCCACTTCCCACCAGCATAATTCGACTTACTTTAGTTTTCAAGTTTCCTTGCTCCTTTGATGATATATACCGGATTGTCTGCCTGCATAAGATGATAATTTCCCAGTTTTTTTGCGGTGGCAATGTTGGCGCAGACTACCTCAGTTGCCATCTGCAGCTCCTTAAACACCTCAGTTGCCTGAGAAATGGTTTCCAGCGTTACCGCAGTGACTGCAAAGACTGCCGTCGGATTTTTTGCAAGAACGACCTCCATAATCTCTCTGAGATTTCCTGTGCTGCCACCGATAAACACCTTGTCAGCAGGCGGAAAATCAGAAAGTCCATCGGGCGCCAGCGCATTCCTTATTACAATGTTTCCTGCACCGGTTGCCGCCATGTTCTGTTTTACCAGTTCTACCCCTTCAGAATTTTTTTCCACTGCGTAAACCGTAGATTCATAAGCTTTGTACGCCATTGCGCAGGTCACAGAACCAGTGCCTGCTCCAATATCGTAAACAATGTCGGTCGGCTCTATTTCCAAGGCTGACAGCACTAAGTTCCGCACAGCTTCCTTCGTCATAGGACTTTTTCCTCTGACAAAATCCTCATCTTTTAAGGTTTTATGTCGGTTTGCATAATTTTTATTCTCGACAACTAGAACTGACAGGTCGTCAAATTCCATCTCCGCAAAATCCGCTGGGTTTCCCGTCAATATTCTCTCTTCTTCAAGGGATAAATTTTCTCCGATATACATCGTAACATTGGAGAGTCCCGCCTTACGCAGCTGCTTTGCAATATCCTGTACCTTAAGCGTGCCTCCTGTCAGAGCAAACACCTTTTCATGATAGCAAACATATGGCACGATAGATTTGTTTCTTCCGTGAAGACTTACCGTCTTTACATCCTCATAGCCCAGTTTCAGTTTTGCCATAAAATAGGACAAACTGCCGATACCACTGATAAATTCCATCTCAATTTCAGGTCTTACATTTTTTGCTATGGTGGACGCAATGCTGTAAAATCCCGTATCGCCGGAAGCTGCAACACATATGGTCATAGATTCTTTCCTATGGGCGTTAATATAGGAAACCGTGTCCATAACCCCCATCACCTGCACCTTGTCAGTCAGCGCCGAAAGAGAATCATAAAGCCTGCCTGCTGTCAGCACCAAATCGGCAGAACGTACTGCTTGTATCATCTTGTCTGTATAAAGCTCCGCAGCACCCGGACCTGCTCCTGCAACAATTACTTTCATAAAACTTCCCTATTTCTTCAATGCCTTTTTATAAGACTCAATGGTGAAATCCAGTTCTTCTTTTGTAAAACAGCTGTTTATGAACATCGCCTCATACTGTGAGGGCGCCACGTAGATACCTGCCTCAAGAAGCTCTTTGAACACGTGGCCAAATCCCTGCGTGTCCGATTTGCAAGCGCTGTCATAATCTGTGACAGGCTCCTTTGTGTAAAACATGCAGACCAGTGAGCCTATGTGATTTACCGTAAAGCCACTGGCGCTGCGCAGACCATCTGCCAGATACTGTCCCATTTCATTGATTCGATCATAAATGGAAGGGTTAGCTAGCAGCTGCTGCAGTGTTTCAATGCCTGCAGCCATAGCGATAGGATTTCCCGATAAAGTTCCTGCCTGATACACACTGCCAAGAGGTGAAACGCATTCCATGATCTGCCTTCTGCCCCCATAGGCTCCCACCGGCATACCGCCGCCGATAATCTTTCCATAGGTCACTAAATCCGGCGTCACGCCGAAGTACGCAGCAGCTCCTCCAAAAGCAAGACGAAAACCCGTAATCACTTCATCAAAAATCAAAAGTGCACCGAATCGGTCGCATAAATTACGCAGCCCCTGTAAAAATCCAGGTTCTGCAGGTACAACGCCCATATTTGCAGCTGTCGGCTCCACAATGACGCAAGCAATATCGTCTCTGTTTTTTTCCATGAGAAGCTCTACACTGGCAAGGTCATTATACCGCGCAAGGAGTGTATCCGCTGCTGCACCGCAGGTTACACCTGCGCTATCCGGATCGCCAAAGGTCATGGCACCGGATCCCGCCTTTACCAGCATAGCATCGCTGTGTCCGTGATAGCAGCCTTCGAATTTGATAATCTTGCTCTTTTTCGTATAGCCTCTGGCAAGGCGCAGCGCACTCATGACTGCCTCAGTACCACTGTTTACCATACGAATCATTTCTACGTGAGGAATATTGTCGCAAATCAGTTCTGCCAGTTCCACCTCAAGTTCTGTGCATGCACCGAAGCTGAGGCCCTTGCCGACTCTCTGCTGTACAGCGGCAATCACCTTCGGATCTGCATGACCTAAAATCATCGGGCCCCAAGAGCCCACATAGTCAAGATACTCATTTCCTTCGATATCGTAAATTTTATTGCCGCAGGCTTTTTCAATAAATCGCGGTGTTAAACCTACGGACTTAAAGGCTCTTACCGGACTGTTGACACCGCCGGGCATCACCTTTTTTGCTCTGTCAAATAGCTGCTGTGAACTCTTCATTAGCCGATATCTCCTCTCTTTATCGCATCTGCAATTTCCATGGCATAATAGGTCATGATGATGTCTGCACCTGCACGGTACATGGAAACTGCCGTTTCACACATGATGCCGTACTCATCCACAAGCCCTGCTTTGCCAGCATTTTTTATCATAGCATATTCACCGCTGACGCTGTAGGTTGCAATTGGCAGATTGGTTTCATAAGAAAGCTCTCTGATTACATCCAGATAGGAAAGCGCCGGCTTTACCATGAGAATATCTGCCCCTTCTTGTTCATCAATGATTGCCTCTTTCATACCCTCCTTAATGTTATGAAAATCCATCTGATAGGTTTTTCTGTCGCCAAAGGACGGTGCGCTGCCTGCAGCTTCACGGAACGGACCGTAAAATTTTGAAGCGTATTTCACTGCATAGCTCATAATCGGCACGTTTTTAAAGCTATTTTCGTCAAGGCCTGCGCGAATCGTAGCAATTCTTCCGTCCATCATGTCAGAAGGTGCAACCATATCAGCGCCTGCCGCCGCATGAGAAACTGCCGTAGCCGCCAGATATTTCAAAGTTTCGTCATTGTCTACGTCATGTCCGCAAAGAATACCACAATGTCCATGGGAAGTATATTCACACATACACACGTCGGTAATCACATAAATCTGATCTCCGTATTCTTCCTTTATCGCGCGTACAGCCTGCTGAACCACGCCGTTTTCGGCATAAGCCTGACTGCCCTTCTCGTCTTTTTCCTTTGGAATACCAAACAGCAGCACCTTATTAACGCCGTGCTGCAAACATTGGTCGATGACTTCCTTTGCTCTATCCGGGCTGTAACGATACTGCCCTTCCATCGCGGAAATTTCAGCTTTTATATCAGTTCCTTCTTCAAAGAAAATAGGATAAATCAGGCTGTCAGTTGACACCCTGGTCTCCCGCACCATACCGCGAATCAGCGGATTTGCTCTAAGTCTTCTCGGTCTGTTAATCATTGTATTTACTCCTTACCTTTTCTACCATACTATCGATAGTAGCTATCTTTGAAACGACTGTATCAAAGCCAAATCTTGCGGCTTCTGCTGCAGTCTGTTTGCCAATACAAAGGGCTTTTACCCCTGCAAAATGCTCTCTGCTCTGTGTCTTCACAAAACCATCCACACAGGATTTACTTGTAAAAGTCACATAGTCCCAGTCTTCCAGATCTGTAATCTCCTCATGTTTTACATATGCAGTATCGTAAACCGGATAATCCAGGTAGTCTATTTTTCCTTCATCAAGAGCATCAGTCAAATCGGCTGTTCCAATCTTTGCGCGCAGCAGCAGCACTTTACTGTCTTTGTTCACAAATCCCGTTGCAACCATCTCTCGTCCCAAAGTTTCACCGTCATATATAGAAGGCAGAAAATCCGCTGTCAGACCAAATTCCTTCAGGGCTGCTGCTGTGGCGCTACCGATACATGCAAAGCGCTTATCGGAAACCGCCCGAACATCTTTCCCCTGCTCCAAAAGCCAGCTGAAGAAGGAGCGAACGCCCTCGGTGCTGGTAAATACGAGGGTATCATATCCTTCAAAATCAGGTGCCATAGGTCTGATAAAATCGGTCCTGATACAAGGATACAGCTTCGTTTCCGCCCCCAGATTCCGCAGCTTTTGTTCAAGCTTTGAAGCTTTACTTTTTGGCTGTGTCACCAGAATTCGCCTGCCCTTAAGTGGTCTTCCATCAAACCAGTCAAATCTGTCCGAGAGAGAGCAGACTCTGCCAACAGCAATGACTGCCGGAGATTTCACCCCATTACGCCTTACAGCTTCCTCTATATGTGCTAAATCTGAAATGAACTTTCTCTGCTTTGTATAGGTTCCGTTTTCGATTACAGCGCAAGGCATATCTTCTTCCATACCTGCAAGAAGCAAACCTTTTGCAATGCGGCCTACTGTCGACACACTCATCATAAAAATCAGTGTTCCTTTGAGCCGTACCAGCGCGTCAAAATCGATAGCAAGTTCGGCGCCTTCCTTTGCATGCCCTGTAATAATGTGCAGCGACGAGCAAAAATCTCTGTGCGTTACCGGAATGCCTGCATAGGCCGGCACAGAAATAGACGATGTGATGCCCGGTACTACCTCAAAGGGGATTCCGTTATCTGCCAATAGTTCCAGTTCTTCTCCCCCCCTGCCAAAGACAAATGGGTCGCCGCCTTTGAGCCGCACTACTTTTTGACCGGCCTGTGCCTCTTTCAGAAGGATTTTGTTGATTTCATGCTGGGGAACTGGATGATTGCCTACATTTTTACCTACGTCGATGCGTCTGCAGCAATCTGGAATCAGTTCCATAATGCTTTCACTGACTAACCGGTCGTAGACGATAACGTCCGCTTCCTCAATCAGCCGCACAGCCTTCACTGTAAGCAGTTCCTTATCTCCTGGACCTGCACCTACTAAATATACGATTCCTGTGCCCATGCGCTGCCTCCTTTCATCCTCAGAGCAAGCTTTCTTCCCAGACTCTCACCCTGATATTTGCTGCCCTTTATTTCATCTATGTATTGGTTCTCTTCTTCGTCTACATAATAGCCCTTTATAGTGATTTCATCACCGTTAATTACAGCATATGCTGCAACCGGTGAACTGCAGCCGCCGTCCAAAGTCCGGACAAAACTTCTTTCTGCCAATGCGACTAATCTCGCCTCTTCATCTGCGAAATCCTTAAGAAAAGGAACCTCATAACCCTTCCTTCCCTGTACTGCCAAAATTCCCTGACATGCAGCCGGCAGAATTTCCTCAGTGGAAAACAGCTTGCTGATTCGCGCTTCAAGGTTTAGCCTCTTCAGCCCAGCATAAGCTAAAATAATAGCGTCATACTGTCCTTCGTCCAGTTTTGCAAGGCGTGTCTGCACATTGCCTCTAATCGGTCTGATATCCGCTGTCTGATACAGCTTCTGCGCCTGCAGTTTCCTTCTCTTTGAGGAGCAGCCTATGATTGGATTTTGCGGCAGCCTTTCAAGACCTGCCCGCAGAACCAGCGCATCTCTTGGGTCCTCTCTTTCGGAAAACGCCAGAAGCGGCAAATCGCCATCCACCTCCATCGGCATATCCTTCAGACTATGCACTGTTAAATCAACTCTTTTCTCCATCAAAGCCTTATCCAGCTCCTTGACGAAAAGACCTTTCCCTCCAATTTGATCCAACGTTTTATCTAATATGATGTCGCCGGTGGTCTTCATAGTCACCAATCCGACATCAATGGTGCTGTCGAATTTTCTAATGGCATCTATCACCATCTCTGACTGAATCACAGCCAGCTTGCTTTCTCTGCTTCCTACGATTACTTTCATCAGTATGCCTTTCCTTTTATGATTTCTCTTACTTTTGCTGCAGCTCTTTTCGTAACGCTGTGAGAAAGTCCGCTACCGCAGATACCTGCAGTAACCTCATCTCCCGCTGCGACAGCCGGAAAATAAAATGTACACTCTGCCCTATTATCACAGACACTTACCAAAATGTTCCGTTTCTTTGCCGCATCTCCAATCTGCTTGTTTACCTGTCTGTTATCAGTACAGGCAAGCACCATATAGCAGTCATGCAAATATTCTTCATTATAAATGTCCGTAATCAAAGTCAGTCTGTCATTTGCCGTCAGATTTTTCAGCGCCTGGGAAGTCTCCGGCGCTATGACAGTAATTTCAAAATCAAATTCCAGCAGAGTTTTAACTCTTCTGGTTGCGATATTGCCGCCGCCAAATACAACTACCATCTTCCCCTCAGATGGTACAAAGACCGGAAAATATCTATTTTTCATAATAGTCCGCTGCCTTTCTTAACACCTCTTCAAAGGAATATCCTGCCTCCTCGCTGGGTCTTCCAATCACAATAATTCCGAAGCCTTCTTCCAGACACGACAATTTATCATCAAAGCCGCCTGGTTTTCCCGTATTCTTTGTCACAAGCCACCGGCAGCCGTACTGTTTCATAACCGCCAGATTCATTTCCTTTATAAAAGGACCCTGCATAGCGATAATATTTTTTGGAGCGATACCTGCTGCTATACAGCTTTCAACAGATGAAACCGATGGAAGCACTCTTGCAACTGCTCTTTCCTGGATACCTTTCATTTTACTATATTTCCACAGCTCTTTGGCACCGGTCGTCAGCAGCACCCGCTCATCAGTTCGATTTAAAAAATTCACAGCTTCTTCGATGGTAGCGACTTCTATGATACCCTCACCTGCGGTGTTTCCCTTTTCTCGCAGAAGCCTCAAATATGAAATCGACTGATTCTCACAGGCTCCTCGAATATTTTCTGTGACAATATTTGCGTAAGGGTGTGTCGCATCAATGACAAGACCGTAATCTCCGGCAGCCATCAGCTCTTCCATTTCTGAAAGGTTCAACCTTCCTTCAAGAACAGAAAGCCCCGGTATATCTGTCAGCATTTCACTTCCGTAATCCGTAGCAACACAGAAATCCGCACTGCTTTGCCATTTCCTCTCCGCAAAAGCCTTTGCCAGCTGATGACCCTCATAAGTTCCCGCAAAGACCAGTATTCTTTTTTTCTTACACGTCTTGATATCCACGAGGTGTTACCAGCTTTCCGTTGATGACTTTCGTCTGACTATTTCCTATAAAGACAGTGGTAAACATGTCTATTTCTTCATTATTTTTTAAATCAGCAAGAGTGCATACCACCCCTGTTTCGCCATCTCTTCCGATATTTTTTACATAACCGCAGGGCGTATCCCAGCCTTTGAAAGCGCTCATAATCTCTGCTGCTTTGTCGACATAATCGTGACGTTTCTTACTTTTCGGATTATAAAGACAGACCACAAAGTCAGCCTCCGCCGCAAGATGCAGTCTTTTTTCAATTTTTTCCCACGGAGTCAAAAGGTCTGACAGAGAAATAACTGCAAAGTCGTGAATCAGCGGTGCTCCTAAAACTGCTGCACCGCTGCAGGCTGCTGTAATACCCGGCACAGTAATAATTTCCACCTCAGGATGCTCTGCTGCAACCTCTGCCATAATTCCCGCCATTCCGTAAACGCCAGCATCTCCGCTGCAGACAAAAGCCACTGTTTTTCCCTTCAGAGCAGATTCCAGCGCCAGTTTGCAGCGATCCACCTCTTGCTTCATGGCAGTCGATTTAACTTCTTTTCCCTCTGTAAGCTCTCGTACCAAATCCACATACAGAGTGTAGCCTACGATAACATCGCTTTTCTCAATGGCTTCCTTCGCCTGCGGCGTCATATATTCCCTGTTACCTGGGCCGATGCCCACTACATATATTTTCATTTAGATATCCTCTTTCGACAGACGCTCCCTGAAGCTATACCATTTGTGGAAGTCGTCCATGTATTTTTCTATAATCAATTCAATTTCTTTCATTTGCTGTTCCATACGGGTGTCTCTCACATCTGTGCCCAAATTATCTATATCATAGTAACGCACATGCGCAAGTTCTTCCACCCTTGGGTCAATATCTCTGGGTACAGCCAAATCAATAAACACCTCCGGTACTCTGCTCAACCGGCTGATTTCCTCCATAGATACAGTGTAATGGGGACTTAAAGTTGCACTGACAACAGCGTCAACCGTCTCTATCGCATGATAACGTTCCCCATAGTTGACGGTTTTCACACCCTGCGGTATGATGTTTTCTCCATGCCTATACTGACGAAGGGTCATCGTCGCTTCTAAGCCCTCTTTTACCAGAATTTCCGCAACCAGACGTCCAATCATTCCATTTCCGATGACCAGCACCTTTTTCAGTGCCGGATTGGTACGAATCAGTTTGACCGCCCGAGAAGCAGTTGAATTGTCATCAACCTTGAAATCCACCAGAGTTTTTGCCTTTTTTCCCGCACTAACACCATTTCTGAAAATGACATTGAGCAGAGTATCTGTCACCCCCGCTTTTTGGGCAGCTTTCAGCGCATCATCTACCTGTGTCACAATCTGATCATCGCCCCAAATCTGAGATTCAGCACCCGCTGCCACTTTACACAGATGGATAATCGCATCATCGCCTGTCAGTGTCCGGTTCATATAGGCGTAAGTCCCATACTCAACCCCTATCATCCGGCAAAGCTCCTTAAAAGGGTTTAATACTGCTTCGTCCTTGAGAGACAGATATAGCTCTGTCCTGTTACATGTGGCAATGAGAACCGCCCCCAGTATCTCCTCTTTTTCCTTCAGCTTATCATAAAGCTCTGCAGTCTGCGTCTTTGTACAGGAGAATATCTCTCTTTCTCTAAGCCCCGCCATGTTATAATCAATATATGACATAATGATATTCAAAAATTACACTTCCAATCTCTCATAGCCAGGGCGCAGGTACAGCCGCTTCCACTGGTCTTTGATAATATTTTTGTTCCGTAATTGCTCGCCAGTACCGCGCTGCGCTCACAAACATTATCAGCACCCGTTACTGATTTGACCAGTGCTGATGGTACAAAGCACCCCTGCACTTCTTGCAGCTCCTCTGCCGTATAAGTAACCAAAGGAATCTCATATTTGTCGCAGAATGCCAGAATGCAGGTTTCATATTTCTTCAAATCTATAGAAGCCAGCTGTTCTACCGCTTCAATCGCAATGTGCTTATCTGCCAGCTGCTCCAAAATAAACCTTTCAAAAACCTCTGCACTGACACCTTTACGACATCCGACACCGATAGTAACAATGCGCGGCACCAAATTAATGGTATTTTGAAAAACATTCTGATTTCCGGCAAGGCTGACACAAATACCACTTTCCGTTTCATCGAGAGTCAGAGCCTGCGGCAATTTTCCCTCAAAGGGAAATGCGCTGGAAATCCCCACCTTTTCTCCTCGCAAAATCGCTGATGATATCAACTTGATTTTGCTGATATCCATAATATGACAGCCTGCATATTTACTCCATACATCTACTGCGAACTGTCCGTTGATATCGGTAGCCGTAGTCAGCACCAGCTCCGCTCCCGTCACCTTTGCAAACTCTGCCGCCGCTTCATTTGCGCCGCCCAGATGGCCGGAAAGCAGCGGTATGGAAAATCTGCCAAACTCGTCCATGACTACTACTGCCGGATCCTGATCCTTGGTTTTAATCAGCGGTGCAATCAGGCGAACGGCAATGCCTGCCGCGCAGATAAAGAGAAAAGTGTCTTTTTTCTCAAAGTTTGCTTTCAGATATTCTCTCGCGCTTTCTTTTCTTTTATCGAAAATCTCCGCACTGCACGTCTCTTGCAGCCTTTCTGCAATTTTCTCTGCCAGGCTTTGTCCTCTAGCCGTAAATGCCAGAATACTGATGTTTTTCATTATTTTGTCGCCTCTCTGAACAGATGAGTAAAAGACGGATCATAGAGCCTAGAACGCTCGTATTCGCTGCCTAAAAAACCGCCTACCATAATCAGCGCCATTTTATTGATACCATTTTCTTCTGCAGCTTTTGCGATGTCCTTCACCGTGGTGCGAACCACCTTTTCGTCCGGCCAGGTTGCCTTATAAACAATCGCCGCCGGGCTGTCCGGTGCGTACCCGCCTGCAATGAGTCGTTCAGAAAGCTCAGCCAACATGGTGGAGGTTAGAAATACTACCATGGTTGCTCCATGTTCAGCCAGTTTAGAAATTTCTTCTTTCTCAGGAACCGGGGTTCTTCCTGCCATTCTTGTCAAAATGACTGTCTGGCTTACATTAGGTAAAGTGTATTCTGCATTTAATGCTGCTGCAGCACCGATAAAGGAGCTGACGCCGGGTACAGAAACATATTCCATATTTTCCCGGTCTAAAATATCCATCTGCTCTCTAATCGCGCCGTAGATACAAGGATCTCCTGTGTGGAGCCGAACTACTTCCTTTCCCTTGTTTTCTTTCATCACCGCAATAACCTCTTCCAAAGTCATCTTGGCACTGTTATAAATCTTACAGTCTTTACCAGCATAATCTAAAAGTGCCGGATTCACAAGAGAACCTGCATAAATGATAACGTCTGCTTTCTTTAGAAGCTCCGCCCCTCTGACAGTAATTAAATCTGCAGCGCCCGGACCTGCTCCGATAAAATAAATCATAGTTTAACTCTCCTTTTGTCTGTCTTCCGACGGAATTATAATCAGCGAAAAGTAGCTGGACTGCTCTTTCAGTTCTTTTAGGTCCTGATATACCCTTTCATTTTCCATGGTGGCGCATTCTACCATCATAGCTTTCTTGTCAGCCAGCTGATCTTTAATCTTCATGATGGTTTTGCCTGACTTCATCAGCACTTTCGTGCCTTCCAGTTCTTCCGCCTGACTTCCTTTATAGGTCGCCGGAATGATGTGCAGCATTTCCTCACGTTCGCAAAGAGATATATTCAGACTGGCCGCCGCACCGCAGAAGGACGGAACGCCCGGCACCATTGCTGTCTGATAACCCCGCTGGGCGAGTTTTCTATGCACGTACATGACTGTGCTGTAAATTGCCGGATCTCCTAAGGTCAGAAACGCCACATCCTTTCCCTGCTCTAAAATTTCGGAAATGGCATCAGCAGACCTCTCGTGACAGCGATTAAGCTCTTCTTTATCTTTAATCATGGGCATATCGCATTCCAGGATTTCCTTGTCCAAGATGTAATCTCCCGCAATTTTCAGCGCCACGTTTTCTGCTGCTCCGCTTCTTGGCACTGCAATAACATGACAGTCTTTCATTACATTGATGGCTTTCATTGTAAGCAGCTGTGGATCTCCCGGTCCCAGTCCTACTGCATAAAATTTTCCACTCATATCTGTTTCATATCCTTTCGTATCATTTCAGCAAGCCGGTCTGCACCAGGGCTTTTCATAATATGGTTTCGATCTGTAGTAAACAATACCGTCTCAACTTTCACCTGTCCTTTCAGCCTGAAATGGAGATGGTACAGAACCTTTTCCAAAATCCTTGCTTTTACTTCCTCATAATAATTTTTTTCCTGAATCAGAGCAAACGCCTCATCGGTGGTAATACACTCTGCAATTGCTTTTACAGTATCGCAGTCAGCACCGCAAACGGCACTATGCATACCGATAATCTCCATTCTGCCATCAGCGTAAGAGGAATGGGTATTCATAATCCCTGCTGCCAGCTTGATCAGCTTGCCTGTATGGCCTACCAGAAGTATTTCCTCAAACCCCTTAAACTTAATGTAATCCAAAGCTTCTCCAATATAGTTAGAGATGGATACAGCCTTTGCGATATCCAGTCCCAGATACTCACGGCAAAATTCCCTGCCGTAATTTCCCGGGGCGATAAGAATCCGCTTCGGATTCTCCTGATACTGTTTGTCGATCACAGTCTTAATCGTATCGACAAGAGCCTTTTCACTCATAGGATCGACAATACCTGTCGTTCCCAGAATAGAAATCCCCCCAACAATCCCAAGTCTTGGGTTATATGTTTTTTTTGCAATCTCCGCACCGCAAGGCACAGAAATTTCTATATATATAGGTTCCTCCTCTTTTCCGTACTTCCTGCGTATCCTTTGCACATTTTCAAAGATCATCTGCCTCGGCACCGGGTTGATGGCAGGCTCTCCTACGCTGCACTGCAGGCCTTTTGCTGTAATAATGCCTATGCCGCAGCCGCCCAGCAAGGTAATACGATCTCGAGTTTCTGCTAAAGTTCCCGATGAAATCGGCTCCTTGCTGACACAGGCTGAAATTCCTGCGCCATGGGTTGCATCAGGGTCATCGCCTCCGTCTTTTATCACCGTGCAGCAAACCGTACCCTTATCTATATCTATTTCACTGACCTGCATGGTCGTTTTCTCTCCTGCAGGCAATATAACCTCCGCCTCAGAGACTTTCTCTCCAGAAAAAAGCATAGCCGCTGCCGCTGCAGCTGCAGCAGCAGCGCAACTTCCGGTTGTAAAACCGTATTTTAGTTTTTTTCCATTTTTGACGGTAAACTTCTCCATATTATCCTTTCTGCAGGCTTTTCCTGCAATGAATAATGTTGCAATAGAAAAACCCGAATCCACAGGATTCGGGTTCAAATTTATCTTGCATTAAGTAAAACTCTTCGCACTGTCTCCTTCTTTTCCGTTTTGGGAGTCCAGCCGCCGAAGAATTTACTATTATTACCCTAAAACTCATATCCTGTGACTTTCATGGTAAAATATTGGGATGTCTTCCGACTCTGACGTCAACGCTCTTATGCGCCTTCCCAGGAACGATTCCCAGTGACCGGCCATATGCCTTGCATAAAAACTCCGTCATTACGGCAGCAGGACTGTTCAGGACTCTCACCTGATTCCATATTACGATTTTATCAACCAATATTTTCAAGTTGTTTAACAGAATTATATTACAATCGTTTTCGGCTGTCAACTGCAATTTGCACCAGCTTGAAGCAGCCGTTTATCGGGATGCTTATTTAAGCTTTTCAAATGCCCTTGCTGTATGCTGCGCAAAAATTTCTCTGATTGCAGGAATCTGCCCCATGCCTCGCAGTACACACTGCACCGCATAGCCCTCTTTTTCCAGAATCGTTTTCCATGAATCTTCATCATCACTTGCCATATCGTTATTGGCATGATCGCCTGCAACAATCATTAAAGGCTGCAGCACAATTTTTTCATAACCGCCTTCCTTTAAGGCAGGAAGAATATCTTCCAGCGTTGGTACCGCTTCCACAGTTGCGATAAAATAGTTGTGGTGTCCCTGTTTTCTGAGCTCATCTTGCAAATCAAAGTATACCCTGTTTGCCTCAACACCTGTTCCATGTCCCATCAACACCACGGCCGTCTTTTCATCCGTATGCTCTTTTGTGTCTTCCACCATGGCAGCTGCAACTTTCTCAAAATCCTCTTTATCAGTTAAAAGAGGTTCTCCAAGTACTGCAGCTGCAAAAAGATCTCTATGTTTTTCCACATCGCGCAGAAGGTCGTGATACTCTGTTCCATTCATCAAATGTGTCGGCTGTATCACCAGCTTTCTGAATCCATCTGCTGCTGCATGCTGCAGTGACTCAGCTTCGTTGTCGATATGAAGTCCATCTCTTTTCTTTAGCTTATTAATAATCATCTGACTGGTAAAAGCACGCCGCACCGGATAATCTGAAAAAGCATCCGCAACTGCCTGCTCAATAGCATCTATTGTGACCTTTCTATTTTCGTTATAGCTGGTGCCAAAGCTGACTACCAGAATCGCGGTGTCTTGTTTCTGATTCATCTTTTTATTCCTCTTACTTTCCTTGATTACTATTTTTCTTTTTATTTTTCTCCTCGTAGTATTCCTTTGGCGTAACGCCAATCTGATAGAGAACGTTACCCCAGGAACCGCATTTTTCGTGCAAATCCTGCCGCAGCTGTCTTGGCACTTCCTTTTTCATAGGAATTTTTCCGTTTTTCAGATAGATATCTTTTACCATACCAAGGCGCTTTCTATCATCTTCATCCAGATTCAATACCTTATAATAGCAGCCATAGAGACTGTCAGAATGATGCCTTCGATTTTCTGTCATTCTATGGTCGATATAAATATCGTGAAAAGGCTCCATTCGGAGGACCGGTTCCAAATCAATCTGAAACAGCGCATTGCGCCAGGAGCCGCATCGCTCTATGAGCGCCTGCTTAACAGCCTGTTCAATTTCTCCATGAAGAGGACTTCGTCCTATTTCATGAGCAAAATTTCTAACTGCTTCCAGCATATTGATATATTCCAGTTCTAAATCAGGAATCTTATAGACTGCTCTTTTAAGAAAATCAGCATCCAGCTTTGCAGCTTTAATAACAGAAGTCCAGCCGCTGTAATATTTTTTGATTTCCCTGCAAACCTCAGGCAGATCTCTGGGATGCGGAATTTTCCCAAGCTCCAGTGCTTTTTCTCTGACCATGTCAAGAAGCTTTTCCTTATGCAATCGCTCTTTTTCCATCTGCTCCATAGTTTTTCCGCCTTTACCTGCTGACGCGGAAAGCCCTGCAGCACGAAGCGCATAAGGCCATTTACCAAACCTTTGTTTGATGTAGTCTTTCAATATCCAAAATACTTCTCCCTGCGTAGGGCCATACCCCAGTTCTGACGCTAAACGCCTTAGATAAGCGAGCAGTTCTTCATCAGAAAAGCTTTGGTAGACACATTTGCCGTCCGGACTTGCTAATGCATAATTTTTCCAGACAGCAGAAGTTTTGTCATTCTGCCCGTATTTCCTGTCTGGATTTCGACTGATCTTTTCAATCAGCAGCTTCTTCCTTAGCTCTAACTCTCTTTCTTCCACTTTGATTTCTCCTAAGCAAGTTTTAATATTAGAATAATAAAAATGCTGTAGCAAAATATGCTACAGCCCGTATTTTCTGTATCTGTCGTTTAGGAAACCTGATAACCGTCAGGCGCACTCCTAGTATTTCAAGCAGGTCTTCTGGCTCGGATATCTTCATCATGCACACCTTCCCAGACTATCTGTCCAGTGGTATTTCGGCATGACTCCTTCCTTACAGCGGCGGCAACCGCACAGGATTTGCACCTGTTTCCCTCTTTGCTGTTAAAACAGACAAGAAATACTTGTCATTCAGTTGTTATTTCAAAGCATCAACGCTTCTACGCTGACATTGTATCATATCAAATCGCATTTGTACAGAATCTTTTTTTGCCCCTATCCTCCGCTTGACAAAATACAACCTCCGGTAATATAATGAGGTTACAATTGAATGTATAAGGGTCCCTTTCAAGGGGTTTAAAAGAGAAGCAGGTGAAAGTCCTGCACGGTCGCGCCGCTGTAATGACGTAGCCCTATCTTAATTTATGTCACTGGGAAACTGGGAAGGCAAGATAAGGGTGCCAGATGTCTAAGTCAGAAGAACTACCCAAATACAGCCAATTTACATAGGTTACGAACGATGACCGGGTGTGAACACGAAACGGAAAGTATTTTTTGCATACTTTTCTATCGCTGCACCTGTCATAAATGACAGGATTTTTTATTGCGTAGAGATACAACATTTCGTGTTTTGTTCATTTGTTTATCAAGAAAGGAGATACTTTATGACAAAAAGGCAAAAATTATTTTTATCAATTGTAACAGTTTTTTCACTGGTCTTTGGTATGGTTCCCACGGCAAATGCCATGCACATTATGGAGGGCTACTTACCCGGAACCTACTGTCTGGTATGGGGAGCGATATGCGTTCCATTTCTTATCTGGGGTTTTTTCTCCATCAGAAATACCCTTACAGATAATAGAAAAATTATCACTGTACTTGCCATGGCAGGTGCATTTATCTTTGTAATTTCCTCGCTAAAAATTCCATCGGTTACAGGAAGCTGCTCTCACATGACAGGAACCGGTCTTGGCGCAATCCTTTTCGGTCCTGCAGCAGTCAGCATTTTGGGAATTATCGTACTTTTATTTCAGGCAATTCTGCTGGCTCACGGCGGTCTTACTACCCTTGGAGCGAACACTTTCTCCATGGCTATCGCAGGACCTTTTATCACCTATGGCGTGTACAAGCTATGCAAAAAGTTAAAGGTAAACAAAATGTTTTCTGTATTTCTGGCAGCTGCCTTAGGTGATTTGCTTACATACTGCATTACCAGTCTGCAGCTGGCTCTGGCTTATCCTTCAGAAGTAGGAGGTGTCGGTGCTTCTCTTGCGAAATTCATGGGTATTTTTGCTACGACGCAAGTACCTCTTGCTATCGTAGAAGGCATTTTGACTGTTATCATCGTCATCGGTTTAGAATCCTTTGCGAAACCTGAACTGAAATCAATCGGATTTATCAAGGAGGGCAAATAATATGGATAAGAAGAAATCTAAAAAGGGTCTTGTGGTTCTGCTTCTGATTCTGGCAATTCTCATCGCAGTCGTACCCTTCTTAATGCTCAAAGACGCTGAATTTGGCGGCTCTGATGACGCTGCTGGCGGCGCTATAGAAGAAATACAGGGCGGTGAATATGAACCTTGGTTTACACCGATTTTGGAAAGCTATCTGGGCGGTGAAATTCCCGGTGAAATCGAAAGTTTAATTTTCTGCGTACAGACCGGTATCGGAGTCGGCATTCTCGCCTTCTTTATGGGTCGGTTTTACGAAAGAAAAAAATGGATGAAGGATGAATAAATAAATTATGATTATTGTAGATAAGCTGTGCTATTTGTCAAAACTCAGATATGTAAACCCCATGGAAAAGTTCGCTTTTGCAATGCTGACTCTCATTTTTTGTATTGTCAGTCGTTCCATTGCTATGGGCGTCTTTGTCATTGGAGTCAACAGCTGGCTAACCATTGTTCGCGGCGGTATTTCCGCTGCCAGATACAGAAATTTGATGATGGTCCCCCTGGCCTTTCTCATACTGAGCACTACTGCCATTATCATCAACATCGGAAAACATCCCCTTGACGCCTTTGCAGTTCCTATTGGAAGCTGGTACGTCACTGGAAGTTTTGCAGGCATTTTGCACGGGGCACAGCTTATCACTACAGCACTAGCCGCCGTATCCTGTCTATACTTTTTATCTTTTAATACTACTATGACAGATATTCTAAGCGTCCTCAGAAAGCTTCATGTGCCAGCTCTTATGATAGAGCTCATGCTTCTGATTTACCGGTATATCTTTGTGCTGCTGGACGTAGCCTACTACATTTCCACTTCACAAAGCGCCCGCCTTGGACACAAGGATTTTAAAACATCAATAAAATCTTTTGCCTCTATGGTGCAGGCGCTGTTTATCAGATCTATGAAGCGTTCCAGAAATCTTTATGACGCTATGGAGTCCAGAGGATATGATGGTGAAATTAGAGTGCTGGAAGAAAGCCATCCCACTAGCAAAAGAAATATCTACTACATTGTACTTTATGAAACTGCCCTTTTGGCTTTTACTTTATGGTTTAAATTATGGAGATAGGAGCTTCCGCGAAAGACATGACGAAAGATATTATCATTAAAGCAGACAATTTATTTTTTTCCTACGACGACGAAAAAAGCTATTCCTTAAACGGACTCAGTCTGGAAATTGAGCGTGGCCGCAAGGTTGCCTTTATGGGTGCAAACGGCGCTGGAAAGTCTACTTTTTTCCTGTGCTTAAACGGCATTCACAAACCTTCAGAAGGTACACTCTACTTAGACGAAAAGCCTGTGGACTACAGCAAAAAAGGTCTTTTAGACCTTCGAAGCAAGGTAGGCATTGTCTTTCAGGACCCGGATAATCAGCTGTTTTCTGCCTCAGTGACACAGGAAATTTCTTTTGGCGCTCTTAACATGGGAATGAGCGAGCAGGATGCACGCAAAGAGGTCGCAAAAGTCATCGAAACTCTGGAAATTACAGATTTTCAGCATAAACCCACCCACTCTCTTTCCGGAGGTCAAAAGAAACAGGTTTCTATTGCCGATGTTTTAGTCATGCACCCGGAAATCATCATTTTAGATGAACCAGCTTCCTCTCTCGATCCTAAGCATACAATCATCGTCAACAAAATTGTGGATATGCTCGTAGAACAAGGTATTACAATTCTTATGTCCACCCATAACGTCGATTATGCTTTGGAATGGGCTGATGAAATCGTATTAATTGCAGAAGGTAAAACACTGATGCACGGCACTCCTGTCGAGGTTTTTTCAAACGACACTATCTTGCAGCAGACCAATTTAAAAAAGCCTGCAGCCATGGAGCTCTTTGAAAGCCTCGTAAAAAAAGGCATCCTGCCTGCGGATCTGCCGGTACCAAAATCCCTGAAGGTTCTTGAGGAATATATTAGTGCGGTTTAATTTTGCAACCCTGTTAAACTCTGGTTTGCAGGAAAACACTAGCGTTCTGCTACTTGCGGAAGATTATTCAAGCTTACAGCTTCCAACGTCTGCAGTTGTTGTATCGTCAGTTGACGAAGCAACTCCATTCTCTCTTTTTGATTTTTCCCTTGGGTAATCAGAATGGCATTATAACTCTCTAAATTTGCAAGCACCAAAAGCTGATTTAGTGTCGCACCATCTCTCATATTTCCTTTTACCATAGGATTTTCGACTTTCCACTGCTTCGCTGTTTTTCCAAATAAAACAACATTCAACATGTCAGCTTCATTTGCATATGTATAAGCAATCTGCGCAGGCGTTAATTCCGGTGGAATAAGATTTTCTTTAATTGCATTCGTATGTATCTTATAATTTAATTTGGAAATTTCTCTATTCAAATTCCAGTTCAAAGATAATCGACTATTCTCGTCCGTCTTCAATCTTCTGTAATCTTTCATTATATATAACTGAAATTCTGGCGAAATCCACGTTGCAAAGGACATTGCAATATCACTATGGGCATATGTTCCTCCATAACGTCCTGCTTTTGAAACAATTCCAATAGCTTCTGTAGCTTCTATCCATTTCTTTGGTGACATTGTAAATGCATTTGCTCCTGCCTGTTTTCTAAACCCCTCGAATTCGAGGGGTTTAAAATCCGGATTATGGAGTTTTTCCCATAATCCCAAAAATTCTATCACATCCCGATTTCTCATCCAATTTTGAATAACTGCTGTTGGGTCATCACTCTTATACCGAGCAATATCTGTTAATGAAATGAATTCATTTTCAAAATCCTGTGTGTAAATTCCAATATCTATTCCATTCGCATGAATCGTATCCTTGATTACTTTCCCCATTGTTCCTCCTGCTATTGTGTCATTATAATCTCACTAAAAAGAAACCCGCCTGCACATAACTATAATGTTAACTCTTTAGTAATTCATTATAGCTATTTTGTTCGTCTTTTGCAATGTAAAATCAACTCAATTATAGCTTTTTCTTTCTGTACGAATGTTGATTTTGTCACTTCACAATTTCTTCCGTACTCACCTGCAAAACAGTTTTTAGTTTGAGTCTTTACATCTTTATAGTCGCCTAATGCTAACAACGTTTGAAATTTCTTTATAGCCTTCTCATAACTGGAGATGAATTTTTTCCCCATCAATTTAGTAGCATTAGATTCCTGCAGAAATGCATATATAATAAAAAAACTCCTAAAATATGCATAATTTTTCGACCATACATGCATATTTTCAGGAGTTTTCTTCAAAATATGTACAACTCTCTATATATTCAGCTAAAATTTCCTATAAACGACATGAGTTTTCTTAAAAAAATGCATATATTCGAAGTTTATCGTCAAAATATGCACGATAATGTGCATATTTTAAGTATTTTTTCAAAATATATGCACACCGCACCTACGCCCTGCTAATAAGCTTTCCATATACCCGCTTTAGCATCCACGGTTCGCTGACGCGCTGCGCAAGCTGACTGACAGGAATCCACTGCACTCCGCTGTTTTCATCTGCTTTAACAGAAAGCGGCGCATTTTCATCTGCCTGCAGCAGGTAGGTCAAATTCAAATGAAGGTGTGACGGCACGTAATCGCCGCGTTTTTCATGACCGTCTACGGTGATAATTTCAAGAGAAAACGGTACACGCCGCAGCACCTTGAAATCCTGCACCCCAGTTTCTTCCTTTGCTTCACGGATTGCAACAGAAAGCAGATCGGCTTCACCGTCAGCGTGACCGCCAGTCCAGGCCCAAGAGTCATACAGATTGTGGTAGACCATAAGTACTTTATCGCCACCATCATTGACAATCCACGAGGAAGCTGTAAAATGTGCAGTCAGATTCTCCCGCACCAGACAATTGTCGTTTTCTTGTAAAAAACGAAGCATAACTTCCCTATCCCGCGCTTCCTGCTCACAGCCCGGCACAAAATCTGTAATGACAGAGCAAAGATTACTCAGCTTCGGATTCATAAAATTTCTCCTTCCAGGCTGAAGGTGTTGCTCTTTGTAATCTTTACATCTACCAGCTTTCCTGTCATGTCAGTCTCGTTACGGAAGTTCACCAGCTTAAATCCATCGGTTCTTCCTGCAAAAGTTTTACTTCCCGTTTTGCTCGGTCCTTCTACCAGCACCTGCTGCACAGTTCCCACATAGGCGGCGTTCTTTTCTGCGCTGATGCCGTTCATCAATTCTACCAGCCGATTAAACCGCTCATGCTTAACTTCCTCTGGAATCTGATCCTCATACTTTTCCGCCGGCGTGCCCTTCCTGATGGAATATAGGAAAGTAAAAGCGGAATCATAGCGTGCTTTGCTGACTAAATCCAGCGTTTCTGCAAAGTCCTCTTCTGTTTCTCCCGGAAATCCTACAATAATATCCGTTGACATAGTGATGCCAGGTACAGCAGTTTTCAGCTTCTCAACAAGAGCCAGATACTGCTCTTTATCGTAGTGACGGTTCATGGCTTTGAGAATCCGGCTGCTGCCTGACTGTACCGGCAGATGAATATTCTTGCAGAGCTTATCGCAGTCCACAAATGCCTGGATTAGCTTATCAGACAAATCTTTCGGATGTGAAGTCATAAAACGGATCCGCTCAAGCCCTTCTATTTCATTGAGCATATAGATTAACGCTGCAAAATCCACCCCATCTGCGCCTTTATAAGAATTGACATTCTGCCCTAAAAGCATGATTTCCTTAACACCATCGGCTACCAATTCCCGCACTTCACGGAGAATTTCTGAAGGTTTTCTGCTCCGCTCTCTGCCTCTGGTATACGGCACGATGCAGTAAGTGCAGAAATTGTTGCAGCCAAACATGATGTTGACCAGCGCCTTGCTTTCGTAAAGCCGCTTCGCTGGCAGTCCTTCTACGATCTCGCCGCCGTCTGGCCAGATTTCCACCTGCTTCTTTTTCTCGTTGAGCGCATTGTCAATCAGTTCTGGAAACTGATGAATGTTGTGGGTTCCAAAGATGATATCTACCCATGGATACCGGGCTTTAATGGTATCAATAACGTGCTGCTGCTGCATCATACAGCCGCAGACGCAGACCAGGAAATTGGGATCGTCCTTTTTTCTGTGTTTCAGCTGTCCCAATGTGCCAAAAAACCGTTTATCCGCATTATCCCGTACACTGCAGGTATTGATAATGGCAACGTCAGCGTCTTTTCGCTCCTTCACCGGCGTAAAGCCTTTTTCTAAAAGCATGCCTGCCATGACTTCAGAATCGTGCTCATTCATCTGACAGCCAAAAGTTGTAATGTGAAATGTCTTCTCTTTCATGAACCTGATTTTGTCTCTCTTTCTACTCAATTATTCTTCATACTTTCGTCAAACTCTGCTTTAATAACAGCTAAAAGCTCTGGATCACAGAGGATTTCCAATCCTGTCAGTGCCAAAGCCTCCGCTCCCAAACGAATCGCCCTGTCTCCTGCTTCCGTAACAGTCACATCAGCAAACTCATTGGTATGCAACTGCAAATCCGGACATCCTAGACCAATCCATGGATGAATCGCTGGTACAACCTGACTGACATCTCCCATATCCGTAGAACCTGTACTGTCAATGTGAGGCATCTGCCCGCCTCCAATAGCCATATAGTGCTTATCAAAGATATTCGCCAGCGTTCTGTTGGTAACCATATTTTTATTGCCCGGCTCATTGTTCCAGATTTTGTAGGTTGTGCCTACTGCCGCGCATGCAGCCTGCGCGCACCGTTCAAACAAATCGCGTATTTTTCGGATATCCTTCATAGAACTTGCTCTTACCAGATATTTGACAGACGCGTGAGCAGGAATCATACTGCACTTCTCACCGCCATCTACAAATACACCGTAAATATTGGTATTCTTCAAATACTGCTTCTCAAATCCAATCAAACTATAAAAATGAACTGCCGCATCCAGCGCATTGATGCCGTCTTCCGGCGCTGCGCCCGCATGGGAAGCTTTGCCGTAGAATTCAACCTGCCACGCGTCCAAAGCTGTTGTCTTTCCGCTGGACAGATTTACAGGATTCGGATGAACTGTCATTGCTACATCCACCTGATCAAAAACTCCGTTTTCCGCCATAGGCGCTTTTGTAACAAAACATTCCTCCGCCGGTGTGCCAAACAAAATTACCTTACCACCGGTTTCCTTCACCGCCTCCCGTAGCGCAAATGCTGCTCCCATTGGCGCTGTCGCTATGATATTATGACCGCAGCCATGACCCATAGACGGAAGGGCGTCATATTCACAGGTCAGTCCGATAGAAGGACCCGGTCTTCCGCTGTCATAGACAGCCTGAAAGCTATATGGTATGTCTAAAATATTCCGGCTTACATCAAAGCCGTGCGTCTCCATGGTTTTTGTCAGCAGCGCGCTTGCCTTTTCTTCTTCACCGCCAATCTCCGGATTTTCATACAGATAGGTTCTGATGGAAGTCAATTCCTCCATGTTCTGTTCAACAACCTCAATCATCTTTTCCTTTAATTTGATATCCACAGACCACACCTCTTCTCTCATCAGGATATCTTTATCATACCACAAATGACTACTTGTTACAATTTTTCTTTCAACAGCTCCACCATCAAATTACCATCAATATTACCGCCGCTCATAATCAGAGCAATATTTTTGCCGCCGATTCTTTCTGCCTCATCCATCACAGCGGCCACAGCAGCCGCGCTGGCGCCTTCTACGATATACTTTTCCTCTTTTATCATGTGTTTTACCGCCTTACGTATAGACCGTTCTTTTACCTGAATGAAATCATCTACATAGTCTTCCAGAATCTCATAAGCGAGTTTTCCAACGCCGCCAACCAATGCGTCGCAAATCGTATCGCCAGTTACCGGATATTCTTCGTAGAACACATGGTCGGAAAAGGATTTGATCATAGCCGGACAGGCCTCTGTCTGCACGCCGATGATACGAATCTCTGGCTTGATTGCCTTTGCCGCGACAGCTATGCCTGTGATCAGACCGCCGCCTCCGATAGGAACAACGATGGTATCGACAGACGAATTTTGTTTGAGAATTTCCACGGCAATTGTTCCTTGCCCTCCATAAATCTTAGGATCATCGTAATATGCGTCAATGTAGGTCAACCCATTTTCCTGAATATATGACATGCCCAAAGCATGAGCCTCATCATAGTTTCTCCCCATCAAAAGCGCATCGGCCCCATAAAACTGAATCTTGTCTATCTTCGCCTGGGGCGTAGTCTCAGGCACAATAACCTTTGCATTTTCGATACCCAAAAGCTTTGCGCCATAGCTGACAGAGGCGCCGTGATTCCCGGAAGAAATCGTTGCTACGCCTATCTTCCGTTCTTCTTCTGTCAGCGTTGTCATCTTGCTCAGCGCCCCTCTGATTTTGAAGCTCTTTACCGTTTGATTACATTCCAGCTTAAAATAATACTGCCTGCCAGTTTCTTTGCCAAGGTAAATAGACGGTTCTAAAGGCGTTAAATAAACGTAATCGCGAATCCGATCATACGCCTCAAAGACTTCGCGTGCTGAAAATGGCTGTTGTTTGTGATTCATTACTTGTACCTCCTGTTTCAAAAAAGAAAGCATCCCTGATCTGCCCCTCCACGAAAGTGGCCCTAACGGGACAAAACCGGCATGCTGTCATATCCTTACCCGGGGGTAAGAAAAGCGTTCATGTGATTAAATTAATATACATTATAGACAATGAAATGACTTGTGTCAATGGAAAAAACAGTTAATTTTTTCCTACTTTTTCTCCTTTGAGCCTAATCAACACATATTCGCACTTTCCTTCCGTCCGCACCGGATAGCCCCAGCCTGTAAAGCCAGAGGAGACGATTACTTTGCACGTTTCACCATCATATAATCCGTAGTTATAGCTGCCGCTTGCCTGCAGCAATAACCCGAGCGGCCAGATCTGCCCCGCATGGGTATGACCGGAAAGCATCAAATCCACGCCTGCAGAAGCACATTCCCCCACATCAACGGGTTGATGATCCGCTACTATGATATACTGTTCATGGCTTACACCCTGCAGAATCGCTTCCATCGAATTTCGTTCGCCGGGCAGCCCATAACCGGCGTCATCCCTGCCAACCAAAACCAACGTGTCGTCAATTTTCATAAAAGAATCTGCCAGCAGTATAATCTCATTTTCCGCCAAAACCTGTTCCAGGTCTTGTCTGCTGTAAGCCTTTTTCTCTGTATAATTCTGCAGATCGTGGTTTCCATAAACATAGTAAACGCCGTATTTAGTATCGACATTGCCGAAAATGCGAAATACATCCTCCATCTGTGCCCGGCTCGTACCCTCCTCGACGATATCACCGCCCAGTATGAGTACATCCGGTCTGCGCGCACTGAGCGCCGCCATCTCTTTTTCTAAAAGTTTTGTGTCCTGCACTGTACCGTAATGAGTATCCGTAACCAATGCAATTTCATAGGTTCCAATGCGTTTTTCCGACGTTATTTCATACACGGTTTCATGAATTCGGTCCATATTCACCGCACCGAAGCCAATCAAAAGAATCGCCATAGCCACGGGAAGCAGACAACATTTTCGCTGCAAATTTACAATCTTTTCATCACGCTCTTTCCACCTGCGCCATATGGACCGCAAAATCCAGAACAATAAATGCAATATTCCAGCGAACAGAAGCGTATAGAGGATAGCTAGCGCCAGTACGTGCATTGGATTTGTACAGATGCCTGCCGACACCAAAGTCAGCAGCCAGTGAAATGCTCGCACTTTACTTTTTTGCAGATCTAAATGCAAACAGGTAAAAATCTGCTGTAAATACCGATACGCGCAGAATCCTACCAATATAGTCACAAGTCCTAAAACGACGTAAAACATTTTCTCTCCTTATAAAAGATCATACAGCCTGTACATCGCAAGCAAATTCTGATACGTCAGCTTATTCCCCATGAGCTGCCGGTAAGTAGCAGACTTTTCTTTTCCATCGGCTTTCAGCGCTGCCATCTTTTCCTTCGTTTTGTCATATTCCTGCTGTACAAAGGTCAGCATTTTCTCAAAGGCCGCCAGCCGTTTTTCGTCCATCTGTTCCATTTGCTCCCTCTACTTTCTCACTTCATAAGCGATATAACTGTGATCGAACACGTAACCCAGCTGCTGCGCCAGCGCCAGAGACGCTTTGTTATGGGCGTCCCAGCTGGGATAGAGTCCCTGTTCCAAACATCTGCAGATCAGCGCCGCGCCGCATAGGCGAGCAAGCCCTTTTCTGCGCCAATCGGCTCTGGTGTCGATTTCAATTTCAATGCCGCCATTGTAGACGCTGTAAGAGGACGCGCCGCAAACCAGCTCCCCATGATGTAAAATTGCTGTTCCAACGCCTTTCTCACGGTATACTTCGTAATCCGCATACTGTGACACTAAATCCCGGCTCCACTCCATGGATTTTGCCCGATCAAAAATTATTTCATCGATCGGTGCAAGGGTAAAGCCTGCAGGCACCGCAGAAGCCAATTGGCGAAGCCTTGCCAGATCAAAGCTGGCGTCCTTTTGGGTGGCATAGCGGGTAAACTTCTTTGCCCGTTCTCCGAAAAAATCCTCAATTAAATCACCCAGCGCGTCGCTTGCCGGAACCATGATACAAAAGTTGTGACAGCCACCCTTTGCGAAGGATGTCAAAAAATCAAGAGAAGGCGCTCCCGCTAAAAAGCAGAAATCGCCCAGCACTGCAGCCGCCGATTTCGGATGCACTGCGTCATCTGTATAAATCTCGCCCATGATGCCCTGCAGGCAGGACCAAATCATAGTCTCATCCCAGCCTGCAAACAACTTCGCAAGGCTTCGATTTTTCGCGTTCCCATCAAAACGATACATCGTTACCTCCTATAAAACTTACCCTATTGGAGTTCCAGTCTCAATCCTACGCCGACTTCAACAACCGGCAATTCCGCCAGCATTGCCGCCTTTGCCGCAAGGGACACACAGTGACACGGATACAGTCGTTTTACGCCGCAGGATTTCAAATATTCAACCGCCTTATCCAGCTGCCTGCCCTTTTCAAAGAGATGAAAGCCTCCGATGATGCCGGCAATTCTGCTGTCACCGCAGACCTTCTTTGCATATTCTACGATGTTGCAAATTCCGCTGTGAGAGCAGCCGGTAATGATAAACAGTCCCTCTTCCCCGCGGTACGCCAGTGCTGTATCGTCCATGACATAGTCATCTTCCCAAAGGCCATCCTTCAGCCTGCGCCCGACAGGTTCTGATGCCTCAAAGTCATTGCCTCTAGGAATTTCACCAAGCCATACCAGCTTATCGATCAGATTAACAGGCTCACACGTTGTCGTAAGCTTCGTCCACAAAGCAGCATCCGCAAGAGAAAAAGGCGCACCAAAGCTTCCCGTTTCATCTTCCCGCGGCAGAAAGCAGTCTGGGTGTGCAATCAAAGAAACTGCCGACAAATCAGCCCTGTCTTTTAAAAACAACAACCCTCTGGTATGATCGTTGTGTCCATGGGAAAACACAATCTTCGTCAAGGAGGATAAATCTATACCCATCAGCTCCGCATTTTTTAGAAGCACATCTGAATAGCCGCAGTCGAAGAGAATCCGCTCGCCGCCCTCCTCAATATAAAAGGCTGCCGCTGGTTCTCCCAGATAATATTCGTCGATGTAAGTATTGTTATCTACCAGCACTTTCAGTTTCACTATACCGGCTCCTTTCATTATAAACACAGCCGGAAGATTTCTCTCCCAGCTGATTCCATCAGTCGATATGTTTTTCGTTCTTTCGATCTCTGCCCATCAAAAGCTCCACAGCGTCCTTTGCGGTGATTTTTTCGTTGATACAGTTGTAAATGCACTCGGTAATCGGCATTTCTACACCAACTTTCTGTGCCAGCTGATAAGCAGCTTCTGCCGTGAACATGCCTTCTACGACCATGCCGACTTTTTCAACTGCGTCACTGGGTTTCATGCCCTCACCGATCATAATGCCGCAGCGGCGATTTCTGGAATGCATGCTGGTACAAGTTACGATTAAATCACCGATACCGGTAAGACCTGAGAACGTTGCAATATCTGCGCCCAGTTTCGCGCCGAGACGGCACATTTCTGTAATGCCGCGGGTCATCAGCGCCGCTTTGGCATTATCCCCAAAACCAATGCCGTCAGAAATACCAGCGCCCAGCGCGATGATATTTTTCAGAGAGCCACCCAATTCCACACCACAGACGTCATCATTGGTGTACACTCTGAAACGCTCTGTCATGAAAATATCCTGAATGTACTCTGCCAGCACCATATCCTTAGAAGCCACCGCAACCGTCGTCGGCATCGCCCTGCCTACTTCCTCCGCATGAGATGGACCGGAAAGTACCACATATTTTACATCCGGTTTCAGAAGATACGCGATTTCGCTCATACGCATCAGTGTTCCCTGCTCAATTCCCTTTGCCACGTTGACAACAACCATGTCATCCTCAAGAAAAGGAATCGCTTTTTCAAAGGCACTTCTAAAATGCTGGGCTGGTGCGGAAAACAGTGCAATATCTGCGCCAGCAAGCGCTTCTTCTGTAGATTCTACAATCTGCAGATTATCACAGAATTTGATACCCGGCAGGTACCTGACATTTTCTCTGTACGCCTGCATCTCTTTTACATGGTCCATGTTGACATCACACATTTTAACCTGATGTCCCTTATTGCTCAGTGTAATTGCAAGAGCTGTTCCCCAGCTGCCTGCACCGATAACACCAATTGTTTTCATCTTAATTTCCTTCTTTCCGGCTACTTGTCAACTTTCTTCCCCAAGCTAAGCCTGCTTTCCTCACCTTTTACAATACGTTTAATATTTCCGCGATGTGCATAGATTAAAAGTACCGCCATGACAATACCGATATAGAAAAAGTCCGGCTCCATAAAATATGCAAACACGGGAAATGAAGCTGCTGCTGTGATAGACCCAAGGGATACCATACGGGTCAAAGCCACCACCACAGCCACCACTAAAAGCGCAAGAAGTGCCAGCTGCCAGTTGACGCCAAGAATTGCGCCAAAGGCAACGGCCACGCCCTTTCCGCCTTTAAATTTAAACACGATAGGCCAAATATGCCCCACAAATGCCGCCAGCGCGCAGAACATTGCTGCAGGCGGCGCAGCAAATGCAAATCCTATCTTAACGGCAATAAATCCTTTGCCGATATCTACAATCAGCGTAATCATCGCCGCTTTTTTTCCCAGTACGCGAAGAGCATTGGTCGTTCCCGCATTGCCGCTTCCCTCTTTTTTGATATCCTTACCGACCGCTCTGGCAAGAAGCGTTGCCGGGGAAATATTCCCAAGGAAATAGGCAATGACAATAACAATGACAAACTGTAAGGTTTCCACTACTGTTCCTTCTCTCCTTTTTCTCTGAACACAAACTTAATTGAGGTTCCTTCAAAACCAAAGCCTTCTCTGATTTTGTTTTCCAGATATCTGGCATAGGAGAAGTGCATTAAATCCCGTTTGTTAATCTGGAAGGAAAACAGCGGTGGCTTTACACCTACTTGGGTTACATAGTAAATTTTCAGCCTTTTTCCCTTATCCGATGGCGGCTGTTTCATCATGGTCGCATCGGTAACAAGACTGTTCAGCTGACCGGTCGGCACCCGCAGGGCTCTTTTTTCTGCTACATACTTTGCCATCTTGATGACGTCAAAAACCCGCTGCTTATCTTTGACAGAAATAAATACCATCGGCGCATAGGACATGAACTGAAGTTCTGCCTCAATTTCCCGTTTAAAGTCGCGCATCGTGTTGGTTTCTTTCTGAATCAGATCCCACTTATTTACGACAATAACTATGCCCTTGCCTGCCTCGTGAGCAACGCCTGCAATTTTCTTATCCTGCTCAGTCACGCCTTCCTCTGCATCAATCATCAGAAGACACACGTCGCAGCGCTCGATAGCTGCAACGGCGCGAATCACGCTGTAGCGCTCAATATCTTCGTTGACTTTGCTCTTTCTGCGAATACCAGCCGTATCGATTAAGGTATACTGATCGCCGCCCCACTCAAAAGGTGTGTCGATAGAGTCTCTGGTCGTTCCTGCAATTGGAGAAACGATAACTCTCTTTTCTCCAATCAGGCAGTTGATCAGAGAGGATTTTCCTACATTTGGCTTTCCAATGACAGCAACCTTAATGTCATCCTCCTCATCTTCATCAAGACCCTTTGGAAAGCTCTCCACAATTTCATCCAGCACATCGCCGAAGTTGAGCATATTGGCTGCGGAAATAGCGATAGGCTCGCCAATTCCCAGCTCATAAAAATCATAGAAATCATCGGGCAGATTTCTTGGATTATCAATTTTATTAACAAGAAGCATGACCTTTTTGCCGGTTCTTCTCAGCATCATCGCTACTTCGTTATCGGCATGGGTCAGACCTTCTTTTCCATCTACCATAAAAAGTATTACATCAGCCATATCCATAGCTGTCTGCGCCTGCTCTCGCATCTGAGAAAGAATCACATCTTCACTATCAGGCTCAATACCACCGGTATCAATTAATGCAAAGTGAATGCCGTTCCACTCTGCCTCCGCATAAATTCTATCTCTGGTTACGCCGGGGGTGTCCTCTACGATGGAAACTCGTCTGCCCACCACTCTGTTAAAAAAGGTGGATTTTCCAACGTTTGGTCTGCCCACTACGGCTACTATCGGTTTACTCACTAAAAATTCCTCCCGCAAATTCTAACGGATCAAACTCTTTCAGGTCTTCCATTCCCTCGCCTACACCGATATACTTAATCGGAAGGTCAAATTCATCCGCAATAGTGATGGCGATACCGCCCTTAGCTGTGCCATCCAGTTTCGTCAGCACAACACCGGTGATTTCTGCCACTTCGTTAAATTCCTGTGCCTGAGAAACAGCATTTTTACCTGTAGTTGCATCCAGCACCAGCAGAGTTTCTCTTGCTGCCTCAGGAAACTCTCTGGAAATGACCTTGTTCATCTTTTCCAGTTCGTTCATCAGATTTTTCTTGGTCTGCAGTCTCCCTGCAGTATCACAGATCAGCACATCCATGCCCTTAGCCTTTGCTGACTGAATAGCATCGAATATAACTGCCGAAGGGTCTGCCCTCTCCTGGTGGCGCACAGTGTTGACGCCGATTCTCTGTCCCCAGATTTCAAGCTGCTCTCCTGCTGCTGCTCTAAATGTGTCCGCCGCACCCAGCAGTACGGTCTTTCCTTCGCTTCTCAGCTTATGCCCAATCTTTGCAATGGACGTAGTCTTTCCGCCGCCGTTAATTCCAATCATCAGAATCACCAAAGGCGTATCTGCGCAAAGTTTGTTCCTCTCACCTTTGTCCATCAGCTGTGCAATGACCTTGGCAAGCGCTTCCTTGATATTCTCAGGCTTTGTGATGTAGTTTTCCTTGATATACGCTCTCAGGTTTTCCATGATTTTCATGGTAGTATCCATGCCGATGTCCGATGTAATTAATATTTCTTCCAGTTCATCCATCAGGTCTTCATCAATCTCTGGTCTCCCCATGATGGCATCGCCGATTCGCTCGGACAATTTACCAAAAAAACCTTTTTTCTCTTTAAATAATGCCATAAATTTATCCCTTTCCGGCTTTCACCGTATTTTACTTAATCCAAATTATAATGCAAAATCATCACCAAGACGCAGGCTGAGAACCTTGGAAATTCCCTGCTCCGGCATGGTTACACCATAGAGCACGTCTGCATGCTCCATAGTCGCCTTCTGATGGGTAACCAGTGCAAACTGAATGTTATCGAACCTGCGCAGGTATTTTGCAAATCTGTCGATGTTAGCATCGTCCAGCGCTGCTTCTACCTCGTCCAAAATGCAGAACGGCGTCGGCTTTGTTTTCAATACCGCAAACATCAGTGCAATGGCAGTCATAGTTTTTTCACCACCGCTCATTAAATTGATATTCTGCAGTTTCTTGCCAGGCGGCTGCGCAATAATATCAATTCCTGATTCAAGCGGATTGTTCTCATCTTCCATTCGAAGTTCTGCATGACCGCCGCCGAATAACTCGCGGAAAATGACTTCGAAGCGCTCCACAACCTGATCAAAATTCTCCTTGAACTTAGTCTTAATGGTGGTATCCATCTCTGTGATGATACCCCGCAGCTCGTCCATAGCGGTCAGGATATCCGCCCGCTGACTCGTTAGGAATTCATAGCGTTGACTTACCGTTTCGTATTCCTTGATGGCACCCACGTTGACCTCACCAAGCTCTCTGATTCTATTCCTGATGTCTCTGCTTTCCTTTACAGAAGTGCTCATGACAAAATCTGGATTTCGCAAATCTACTGCCTGTGCGTAGGAAATCTCAAAATCCTCCCAGAGTCTTTCTTTCAGCGTATCCAGCTGCGTTTCGTTCTTTGCAACCTTGATCTCCAGCTGATATTTCTGATCCTGACAGCTATTGAGTCTCTCGTTATATCCCTGCTGCTCCTTGGTTACACTGCTGAGCTTTTCAGCCAAAAGACTTCTCTGACTTCCAATCTCTTCGATATAGTTTTCTGTATTTTGCTTTTCTTCTGCAAGCCTTGCGATATCTTCCTCTGCGCCGTCTGTGCCAAAGAGCAGTCTGTTCTTCTCTTCTCCCAGCGCTGAAAGCTGTCTTTCTTTTGTTTCAATCTGAAAACGATAATCCTCTGCTGTCTCAGAAATTCTCGTAAGCAAGCTCTCTATATTGTTCTTCTTGCTTTCCCATTCTGTAGCGGCAATTCTGGTCTTTGTAATACCTTCGCTTGCTTCATCAATGACAGCCTTTTTGGTCTCGTAGGCAGCCATAGCTTCCTCAATCATGTGATTTAGAGTCTCAATTTGAGTTTCCGCCTGCCTCATTTCTTCGAGGAGAGTTTCTACTGTTGCCGCAGCGTCTTTACTGTCTTTCTCAATGGAAGAAAGCTCCTGCGCAAACCTTGCGCTGCTGTCTGTAATCTGGTTAAGCGCATCTTTCAGCGCAGTAATTCTGCCCGCAAAGGATACCTGTTTCAATTCTGTATCTCTCTGACGCTGACGTAATTCTGCAAGTTCACCGTCAAGAACCTCTGCTTTTTCTGCCGCTTTGCGGTTCTCCTCCGCAGCTTCTGAAAGTTCTGCTCTCAAGGCTTCGATTTCTCTCTCTAAAGTCGTAATTTCACTGCGCCGTTCAAGAAGATTAGCCGTTTTGTTCTTGAATTTACCGCCGGTGATAGCGCCGCTGACATTGATAATTTCTCCATCCAGCGTTACAAAACGAAGTCCGGTTCCTGAAATTTTGGAAAGTCTGATTGCGGCGTCCATATCCGCTGCAATTACAACTCTTCCCAGCAGATATTCAAATATATTTCTGTATTCATCTCTGCAGGTAATGCAGTCCGCTGCAAGACCTTTATAACCGGAATCGGCAGCAATCCGCTGATCAATCTTTGCCCTGCCTCCTTTTATAGAAGCAGCTGGAAGAAAAGTAAGACGTCCCGCTTTATTTTCTTTCAGTTTTGCAATGGCACGTTTTGCACTGGGATCATCATCACAGATAATGTTCTGCATCTGTCCTCCAAGTGCCGTCTCTATAGCAACTTCAAGTCCTGTTGGAACCTCCATCAGCTCGGCAACCACGCCGGAAATACCAGAAAGTCCGCTGCGCATGATATACTTTACCGCATAGTTATAGCCTTCATAATTGTTTTCCATCTCTTCAATGGTCTTTTTTCTGGCAACCTTCTGACTGCCGGAAAGCTTCAGTTCCTCAACTCTGGCACCGCTCATCTTTCTTCGGTGTTCCAGCTGTTTTCTTTCCTCCGTCAGTGCCGAAATCTTCGCCTTGATTTCGGCCAGCAACTGCTCATTCTGACGGCTTTCAGCCTCTGCCTTTGCAAGCATTCCATTGCTTTCTTCCTGGCTTTCTGCCGCACCATTTGCTTCCTCATTGAGCTGCTCTTTGCGCTTTTGCAAAGTCTCACGAATACTTTCGTAACTCTTTACCTCACTTTTTTTAGAAGCATTCAAATTATGCAGGCGAAACATTTCTTCTCTGCTGTTATCAATGGTATCAGTCAGCTCAGAAGCCTCACGTGTCAAAGCACTGTGTGCTGTCACCTGCTCCTGCAGCAGTGCTGCTGCCTCTTCATGATTCCGCGCAATCTCTTCTTTAGATTTTTCAAGCTGCGCCTTATTTTCTTCTTCGCGTGAAAGACGACCCGACAGTTCCTCAATTTCGCCTGTCAATCTGGCGCTGTCCTTTTCGATACCGGAAAGGCGCTCCTTGCTCAACTGACTTTCGCTGCTGCGGCGGTTCATTTCTTCCACGATATGTAACAGCTTGTCCCTGGCTTCGTTGCCCAGTTGTTCCAGATGTTCGTTCTTTTCTCTATCAGCTTCTGCTTCCTTGTCGATATTTTTCTTCTTCTCAGTGATTTCCGCAAGTTCTTCAGAAAGTCCTGCAATGTCTTTCTGATAAATATCATTCCTGGACAGAATATTATCTATATTCTTCAGTGTGATATTGATTTCTAAATCACGATAGCGCTCTTTCAGCTCCAGATATTCCTTTGCCTTAATACTGTCTTCCCGAAGCCCATCGATTCTTCCCTCAATTTCTGAAACGATATCGTTGACTCTATCAAGATTATTGCCGGTGGATTCCAACTTTCTCTCAGCTTCTGCCTTTTTGCTTTTGTACATGACAACACCGGCAGCTTCCTCGAAAATTTCTCGTCTGCTCTCCGGTTTGTTGCTGACAATATCTGCAATTTTACCCTGCCCAATGAGAGAATATCCGTCAACACCGATTCCGGTATCCATAATCAGCTCTCTGATATCTCTCAGCCTGCACTGATTATTGTTGATAAGATATTCACTTTCACCGGAGCGATACATTCTTCTGGTAATGGCTACCTCGTTATAGTCGATGTTCAAAATACCTGTCGAATTATCAATTACTAAAGTAACCTCAGCCATCCCACGTGATTTACGGCTGGCTGTTCCTGCAAAGATAACCTCTTCCATTTTTCCGCCGCGAAGCGCTTTCGGACTCTGTTCGCCGAGCACCCATCTGATGGCGTCGCTGATATTACTTTTTCCGCTTCCGTTGGGGCCTACGATACAAGTTACACCCTCGTGAAACTCTATAACTACCGGTTCAGCAAAGGATTTAAACCCATGCATTTCTAGCCTCTTAAAATACATACTGACCTTTCCTCTTTCTACTAAGTTATGTTTTTCTTTGTCTCATACTAATTTCATGCCTTTATCAGAACTGATTTTCTGACAACAGATGAAAGGTTTCTCTTGCGGCATTTTGCTCCGCTTCTTTCTTGCTTTTGCCTGACCCGCGCCCCAGCACCTTGCCATTGCAGGACAGATGGACATAGAAGGTTTTATCGTGATCTGGACCTTCCTCTCTGTCCAGGTGATAGGAAATGATAATCTTCTTTCCGCGTTTTTGCAGAACTTCCTGCACCTGCGTCTTATAATCGGTAAATATTCTGCCTGCAAGGGCATCCTCAATAGTCTTCGCAAACTCTCTTGAAACAAAGCGAAAGGCTTCTTCAAAACCGCCATCTAAATAAATAGCACCTACTACAGCTTCCACTGCATCAGCAAGAATGGATTCTCTGTGTCTGCCTCCAGAGTGTTCTTCGCCTTTTCCCATATTCAAATATGCACCAATGTCAAGGCGTCTTGCCACCTGCGCCAAAGACTTTTCGCAGACAATAAGAGCTCTGGTTTTAGTCAGTTTTCCTTCATCCACTTTTTCCAAAAGCTTATAAAGCTCCACACTAATAATTGCGTCAAAAAAAGCGTCACCTAAGAACTCCAGCCGCTCGTTGTTATTTTTAACCTCAGTTCCATGCTCTCTGCAGAAGGAACTGTGGGTCAGCGCCTTGTTCAAAAGTTCTTTATCTTTAAATATATATTGGATTTTCTTCTCAAAATCTCCGTTATTCACTGATTAGTATCTCCTCAATCTCCAAAACTGAATTCTGTATGGTATCTACCACATTTTCCTCCACATAAGGGATTGCCTTCATGATGGTCTGCTTTACGGCCAGAGCATCAGAAGAGCCATGCATTTTCAGAAGGGCTCCCTTTACGCCAAGAAGCGGCGCCCCACCATATTCTGCGTAGTTAAACTCTTTTTTAATTTCTGAAAGCTGATCTTTCAAAAGAACCGCACCAAGTTTGGACTTAGTCGTTGACAGAAATCTGCGCTTCATCTCGCGAAGTACCATCAAACCCATACCTTCTGTCAATTTAATGATTGCATTCCCCGTAAAACCATCTGTAACGATGATATCGCAAATGCCATCCTGCAGACTTCTTGCCTCAATGCTGCCGATAAAGTTCAGATTACTCTTTGAAAGCAGTTCATAGGCAGCCTTTGTCAAAGTAGTACCTTTGCCTTCTTCTGTTCCGTTATTGACAAGTCCTACAGTCGGGTTCTCTCTCTTCAAAACCTTTTCCATATAAATGCTGCCCATAGTGGCAAACTCTAAAAGATTGCCTGGCTTGCACTCTGCGTTAGCGCCGGTATCTACCAAAAGAGACGGCTGCATGCCGATGACTGGATAAACTGTTGCCAGGGTCGGTCTGTCGATTCCTTGAATTCTTCCCAGAATAAAAAGTCCTCCTGCCAGAAGTGCCCCGGTGCTTCCTGCCGAAAGGAACACATCCGCTTCTTTGTTCTTCACCATGTTAAGACCCTTGACAATAGAAGAATCCTTTTTAGTTCTAACCGCCTTGACAGGAGCTTCATCGTTGGTGATTTCTTCGCTTGCGTCAATGACCTCTATCTTTTCAGAAATGGTCCCGTATTTAGCAAGGCATGCTCTGATTTTATCCTCATGACCAATAATCGTAATCTTATCTTTAATCTCTTTTGCTGCTGCAACTGCACCTTCTACAATAACTTCCGGCGCGTGGTCGCCACCCATACCGTCCAATAAAATTCTCATTCTGTACCTCCTAGCTCGCTGTCGCGTGAGCATACATAATTTATTTTAACACAATTCCATGTTTTATGCAAGAAATGGAAGGATTCTATAATAAATGTTATGTGTAGGTTTACAATAGATGTGTTACAACTGAATAAAAAAATTGCGAGATCTCATTTTTGTGTTAAAGTTAAGTTACCACCCCAAACCATTACACAGGAGATCCCGCATGACAAGTATAACACAAGATATGAGATTTCGTCTATCCCTTTTAAATTACGCTGAAAAATATGGTGTTACCAAGGCTGCTATTAAATACAAGGTCAATCGTCAGTACATCTATCGTTGGCGTCGCCGTTTTGACGGCTCTATCCAGTCGCTTAGAGAACATTCTAGAAGACCTCATCATCATCCTAAACAGCATACTCCTGAGGAACTGAAGCTCATCAAAGACATGCGCCGTAGAAACCCTCATGCCGGACTTGTCGTACTTTGGGTAAAACTCTCTCAGCGTGGATATTCTCGCTCTATTACCGGTCTTTGGCGTGTTCTCAGAAGGCTTAAACTTACTCCAATCAAGCCTCCAAATCCAAAGTATATCCCAAAGCCTTATGAACAAATGGATTATCCAGGTCAAAGGGTTCAGGTGGATGTAAAGCATGTTCCTGCCGTCTGCTTAGTTGGTGAAGCTTCAGGTCAAAAATTCTATCAATACACTGCTATCGATGAATTTTCTAGATTTCGCTATGTGGAAGCATTTGACGAAATCTCCAGCTATTCTTCAACAGTATTTTTAGAACACATGCTGAAAGCTTTTCCTTTTGTTGTGGAATGTGTGCAGACAGACAATGGTCCAGAGTTCACTAAGCGATTTGTTAGCAAAAGAGCGAATGACCTTAGCCGGTTTGAGAAAAAGCTCAAAGAACTGGGTATTGCGCATAAGTTGATTAAACCTTTTACACCAAGACATAATGGAAAGGTAGAACGATCACATAGAAAAGATAACGAATATTTCTATGCAACCCACTCGTTCTACTCCTTTGCAGATTTTGCTGCTCAGCTAAAGGTTCATAACCGAAAGTACAACAACTTTCCTATGCGTCCATTAAAGTGGCTTTCTCCTAAAGATACTTTATTTAATTTTTTGCATGACGGTGTAACATATGTTTGACAAACCTTCATGGAAGGATTCTATAATAAATGTTAGGAAGCGACCTCAACATTTAACATAGAACCAAAAACTACGTTACCGTTGTGCAAAGGAAGCCATGTTTCGCTTATTAGCACAACCGACAACCATAAAAGTTGTGCATACTAATGCTATAAGTGATGTCTTGCACAACGTTTCAATTTTTTACCGTTTAACAGCAAAAAAGTTGTGCAATCATAGGTATTTCCCGCCTGTTTTACACAACTTTCTGTTTGTATTCCACGATAAATACAGATCTGTCTGTTGGAAGTTGTGCAGGATAGTCTTCAGAAAACTATTTTGCACAACCGACACCGCCAAGAGTTGTGCAAATCAATACTATAAAACTTTTCCCTGCACAACTTTTTAAAAAATATACCCCCTACCCCTATATTACTGTACAATCTGATTGATAAATTTCATATACAAAAGAGAACTGCTCTCATGCACAAATTCCCGTGCAAAAGCAGTCCTCTTTCTTTTAATTTAAAATATCTGCTGTTTTACAGCATTTCTTTAATTACTGCGTCAATCTTTCTGGCTACTTCTCTGAAATCCTCTTCCTTGTAGCCTCTTGTGGTCATCGGCGCTGTACCAATTCTAACACCACTGGTTTCCTTCGGAGAACGTTTCTCGCCTGGCACGCAATTTTTGTTCAGGGTAATGCCGACTTCATCTAATTTATCCTGCAAATCCTTACCGCTGAACGGGAATTCCAGTAAATCTAATAGAAATACATGATTATCAGTGCCGCCGGTTACAATCTTGTAACCCAGTTTCAGGAATTCATCAGCAAAGGCTTTGCAGTTAGCGACAACCTGCGCTGCATATTCCTTATATTCCGGTCGAAGAGCTTCTTCCGCGCACACTGCTTTTCCTGCGATTACGTGTTCCAACGGACCGCCCTGGGCATAAGGGAACACCGCGCTGTCTACCTTTTTTGCTAAATCCTGACGAGCAAAGATCAGACCGCCTCTTGGTCCTCTCAAAGTCTTATGGGTTGTGGTGGTTACGATATCCGCATGACCGAATGGAGATGGGTGCGCACCTCCTGCCACAAGACCTGCAATGTGTGCCATATCCACCATAAAGTAAGCCCCTGCTTCCTTTGCAATTTCGGCAAAAGCAGCAAAGTCGATGATTCTGGAATAAGCGGAAGCACCAGTCAGAATCAGCTGCGGCTTGTATTCCTGCGCCTTCTTTCTGACGTCTTCCATATCGATGAATCCATTCTCATCTACATCGTAAAATACCATGTTATAAAGCTTTCCACTGAAGTTGACACCGGATCCATGCGTCAAATGTCCACCGTTATCCAAGCTCAGGGACAAAATGGTATCTCCCGGCTGCAAAATTGCCTTATATGCTGCAAAGTTTGCCTGAGAGCCGCTGTGTGGCTGCACGTTTACGTGGTAATCGGTGTCAAATACCTTTCTCCACATATCGCAGCAGTATTCCTCAAGCTCGTCGACAAACTTGGTTCCGCCATAGTATCTGCTGGTGTTGCCGGAGGTTCTCACATAAGGATAGCCTTCTGCATACTTCCAGGAAAGACAGCTTCCGCAAGCAGCCAGTACCGCCTCAGAACAATAATTTTCTGAAGCAATCAGCTCAATGTTGTTCTTCTGTCTGTTATATTCCTTTTCAATCAGATTCCCCACAACTGGAGAGGATTTCTTAATAAATTCAAAATTCTCTACGTTATAGGTGCTGTTATCTGCGCCTTCTCTGTTAAACATGTGTACACTTCCTTTCGGTTTTTGAAAATACCGTATTATTGTATCACAACAAAGATGGACTATTCAACCTAATTCTGTTCAAATCCATGAAATTCACGAAAAGAACAGTTTACACTTCTTCCATCTGTAAAATAGACACTTCAAAGGCAGTTTTGACCATCACATCGCCGTCCTCACATTTTTTCTTATACTGCCTGCTTTGAATTCTTCCGTGAAGGGCAATCTTTGCCCCCACTTCAAGACTTGATGAGTACACCGCATTTCGACCCCATGCAATGCACGGTATGTAGTCGGATTTGTTGTAAAGCCGGTTGACCGCCAGCATAATATCGCAGATTTTGCGCCCCAAAGGCGATGTCCTCCCAAGAGGCGGTTTGCAGATATAACCTTCCAGATAAATCTGATTCAGAGGTTCAAAGCATTCCTCTGCCTCAGCTATATCTCTTGCAAAGACTACAATATTTAAGCGGTTGTGACCGTCTACATCTTCGTTATACGTGCGAATCTGCCCCTGTACCTCAATCCACATGCCGACTTCAATCTGCATGGTGTTCAAAATCCGTTCGGAAGCCATGACAATAATTTGGTCTTCGTATCCGCTGTTTCTGGCAATGCCCACCTCAAAAGTATAAAATGCTTCCCCATATGTTTTATGATTCAGCTTCAGCCCATCTATGATTTCACCCCGAATACATGCTATGTTTGTAGGGTTATTACTGTCCGTCGTATTTATCATATTTTCCCTCCCAGAAATTCACATTAGTACATTGTATTCTGAGACGCAGAAAGTATGCCAATTAGCTAGTTTCCCCTGCCAGTGCCACCGGATTATATAAATTAGGGCATTTTATCGTATAAACAAGACTGTCTGCCTGCGCCGAAGTCAACGTATCCGGCGTCTTGCCGAAGTAATAGCCGGCCGCTTCCTTAATTCCATAGCAGTTTTCCCCAAAATAAATACAGTTTAAATACATTTCCAGGATTTCATCTTTGGAATAATCCCACTCCAGGTGAAACGCTACAAAGACCTCCGCTACCTTTCTCTCCATAACCTTTTCAAAATCGAAATACATATTCTTTGCAAGCTGCTGCGTAATTGTGCTTCCACCTTCTACAAAGCTTCCCGCAATGATGTCATTTTTTACTGCTCTTGCAATAGCGAGAGGATCTATGCCAAAATGCCAGGAAAAGCGTTTATCCTCAGACTTTATAATCTCTTCCACAAAATAATCGGACATCTCTGACAGAGGTACATAATCGTCACGTTCTCTGATTTCAGAAACTTTCTCTTCCAGGGGTACTTTTTCCACCGCAGTTTTGTACAGCTGATAGCCCCTGTACACTGTTGGCGCTGCAGCAATGCTGCATGCAAGCGCCAGTACCAAACAAACCTTAAATAGCTTTCTCAAAAAAAACACCCCTTTCCCATTTGATACTTTCATTGTATCCCATGAGAAAAGGGTATTCCATAGATATTCGTTACAGATTGCTTACAGTTTTGTAAGGTCCTTTTCTAAGAATCCTTGCGCCAAGCTGCTGCAGCTTTATTCCAGTACTTGTTCATCACCGTCACAATTACAAACCCCAGCGAAATAGCAAGAGCAATTGTAATTGCTGCGGTTCCATTTTCAGCAAACATGGCTTTGTCTTCGCTGACAAGACCATACATGGTATAATACAGTCTACCTCCGGGAATCAGCGGCACTGCTGCAGCAGTCAGAAAAATCGTCGCAGGAGCGCGATTTACCCGCGCCATAACCTCTGCGTAAACTGCTACAAAGACAGATGCAATAAGATTTGCCTCAAAATTGCTGCCTAGCCATTCAAAACAGGCAAGGTAAATGCCCCATGTAACCAGCCCTCCGATACCTGCATACAACACCTGCCTGCCTTTTATTTTTAGCATAAGAGCAAATCCAATGGATCCCAGAAAAGCAACAATCAGCTGTACAATCATAAGACACCTCCAAGGAGTATAATAGTCAGGGCAAAGCCGCAGGCAATAGCTGCTGCTATTAAAAGAGAATTGCACAGGCGTAAAAGCCCCGAAGCGATATCCCCTGTCAGCATATCACGCACTGCGTTGGTCAATGCAATGCCCGGAATCAGCAGCATAATTCCGCCAATCATGAGCATTTCCACATGATCTCCAATGCCCAGCGCTACAAAAACATGCGCACAAATACCTGCAACCACCGATGCTACAAAGTGATATACAATCTGATTTTTTTCCTGCTTTGCGTAAAACAACTCAAAGAGCACCATAACAATCGCCATCAGCGATGACGCTAGTCCATCTTTGATACTGCCGCCAAAGAACACGGCAAAAGCTCCGGCTCCCAGCATGCAGCCGATAAAATGCAACCAAACAGACTGTTTAGGACGCGCCAAAACCTCATCAAATTTTTGTCGAAGTTCGCAAACGTCCGGCTTATTCGCACAGATATATCTGCTCAAATTATTGAGATAATCAAGACGATCGAAATTAGTATCATAGCGAATCAGTCTTCTGATATGGGTCAAAATTCTGCCGTCTGGTGCTTCCATAGTTACCTGAATGTTGGAGGTAATGATAAACACATTAATCCGCTCTGCGCCGTAGCTTTCGCACATGCGCAAAATGCTGTCCTCCACACGACTAACTTCTGCACCGCAGCAGACCATCTCTTCTCCAATATCTAAAATGCCCTGCAAAATTCTGTCATAATCGAAATCCATTTATGCAATCTCCAGTTTCATAACCTCTGGGTGGCAATTCTTCTGATACTGCGGACAGTACTTGCACTCGAAGAAATTAGGGGCTGTTTCCGGATCGATGGCAGTAAAGCCGTTAGCGCGGAAGAATCCTGGCGCTCTTGCTACCAGATAAAGACTATCCCCACCAAGCTCCTTCACCGTATCAATCACCTTCTGCAGCAGTATATTGCCCACTTTCAACTTGCGATAAGGCGCATCCACCGCAATGCCGTCGATGATATAGCGGCCTTCTCTCTTTGCGAGAACCACTGCACCTACCAGGTGTTCCTCTGCACCGTGGACAATTTCAAAGCATCTTACGATATCCGTATCCACTTCCTCATCACCATCAAATTCAAGCTCATTTTCAACAAAAAACTGAACCAATTTCTCATACGCATCTGTCTGTCTCAAAATCAAACGCATCATATCGTTTCCTCTCCCATATTGTCTTCCAAAGTAAAGATTTTTAGTCGATTGTGCAAAACGCTGAAAGTCAGCGGCAGTTTTTCACCGTGTTCACCGTCAATATCCGTCGGTAAATCGCTGGACGCTTCTATTTTCAGGCTGTTGGTCTGAAAATGCAGCACTCTTTTGCTGGACGGATGGTTTCCTTGTAAAATTTTCACGAAAACCCCTGGCATTTCCAAAAGTCCCATGTTCCTAAACAGAATGACGTCGAGAAGTCCGTCGTTAATCTCTGAATCCGGTGAGATTTTCTTAAAACCGCCTGCCGATTTTCCGTTCATCACCACCATAAAATACATCTTTTCGCGGTAAACTTTTTCCGGCGTCGTCAGAGTCACCTTAATTGGCTTCAAGTTAGGCACTTCGGACAGTCCCTTTAGATAATATGCCAAAATACCGATAGTATTCTTTAAGGTTGGGTCGGTCTTCTGGCTGACGTCCACAACCTGCCCCATGGCTGCCACGTTAATAAAGTGACGGTCGTTGACCTTTCCCACATCGGCATAGGTATAATTATCCCCAAGAGCGATGTCCACCATGCGCTCTATATCGCCGGGGATATTGAAGTAATACGCAAAGTCATTCGCCGTTCCTGCAGGAAAAATCGCCAGCGGTAGATAGATATCATTTCGTATCATAGCGTTAACACATACATTGATGGTGCCATCGCCTCCGGCAGCGATAATCTGCCTGTATTCATTCTGCGTGCCTTCTCTGCTGATTTCCGCCAAAAAATCAGCAATCACTGTACCGTGAGCCGCCCGCACCGGCACCACCAGATAACCTGCGTCCTGGCAGCGACCGATGATATAGTCCAGATTGTTCTTGAACATGCCGCTTCCGGAATTTGGATTATAAAACAAAATAATCTTGTTAAGTTTCTCTGACTCCTGTTTCATTGATAAGTCCTCTAATCTTTCCAATCAAATATAATGAACCTGTGAATAATATTACATCATACGCTTCGTATAACCCCTGCGCACAGCTGACCGCCTCTTCTGCCTTGCTAAAGCAGTGGACATGACCTCCCCTTTTCTGCATCTTTTCTGCCAGTTCTTCTGCCGGCAGTTTTCTCGGATTGTCCGGCTCTGTGGCTATAAAATCCTTAGTTATATCCATAAAGGAGTCTAGAACTTCCTCCACTTCCTTATCTGCTAAAATACCGGTCACCATGAGGATTTTTTTATCTTTAAAGTGGCGAAGGACGGTTTCTTTCAGCGCCTTTGCCCCACCCGGATTGTGAGCGCCATCTAAGATTACAAAAGGCTCTTTTTCCATGATTTCAAAGCGTCCGATTTGCTTTGCCCGCTTAAAGCCCTCTGCAATCTGTTCATCGGTAACTGTGAAATCTCCTCGTTTATTTAACAGAGCGATTGCAGTCAGTGCTGTCAACGCATTTTGCACCTGATGACGCCCAACCATAGAAATCGTAAACTCGTAGGTTTCCTTTAGGACTTCAGCACGAACGCGAGTACCTTCTACCGTTTCTTCCAGAATTTCAAACGGACTTTGCAGTGCGTCAAAAATCGGCGTATGCTTTTCGATGGCCTTGTGCTTCAGTACCCACATGGCTTCCTCATTTTCTACACCGGTAATAACCGGACAGCCTTCTTTGATAATTCCCGCCTTTTCTGCAGCAATCTCCTCGATGGTCTCGCCCAGCCTGTCTGTGTGGTCCAGTGAAATAGAGGTAATAATGCTGCAAAGCGGCCGCTTTACTACATTGGTGGAGTCGCCCCTACCGCCAAGTCCTACTTCCAGCACTACAAAATCCGTATTCTTTTCTTTGAAATAGAGAAAAGCAACGGCAGTAATCACTTCAAATTCTGTCGGTGATTCATGACCTTCTGCAACCATTTCTTCTGTCATTGCAAGGACGACGTCGCTGCACCGCTGCAAATCCGCATCGGAAATAAAGCTGCCGTCAAATTCGATTCGTTCGTTGAATACCTCCAGAAAAGGCGAAGTAAACAGCCCGCACCGGTAGCCGGCTGCCTGCAGAATCTCATAGAGATACCTGCAGACAGAGCCTTTGCCGTTGGTTCCTGCAACGTGAAGCACTTTTAAATCCTCGTGAGGATTGCCCAGCTTTTCAAGAAGCACATTCATTCGTTCCAGCCCCAGCACCCAGCCAAATTTCTGAAATTCACTGATTTTGCTGATTGCATCCATCTTATTTGTTCACTTTCTTTGCGACCATAGCGAGTCTCGCCTCTACCTTGGCCAGCATATCTTCATATTTTGCCTGTTTTTCTTTTTCCTCGTTGATCACCTTTTCAGGTGCCTTTGCAAGGAATCCCTGGTTAGAAAGCTTGCCGGAAACGCGCTTTACTTCACCTTCCAGCTTTTTCTTTTCCTTGGTCAGACGATCAAACTCAGCATTAAAATCTACAAGGTCATCCAGCGGAATAAAGATTTCGATTCCTGCGATGACGGCAGACATAACCTCTTCTGGCACTTCCGACTTGTCAGTTACAAATTTGATATCACTGATGTTGGCAAGGTCTTTGATATATCTCTCGCCGCCCTTGATAATTTCCATCTTTTCTCCCTGCGCCAAAATCACTGCACGCAGCTGCTTGCTCGGTTTTGCGTCAGCTTCAGCACGGATATTTCTGATTGCGCCGATCGCTTCCATAGCGATTTCCAGTTTTTCCTCTTCTGCTGCAAAGCGCCTTTCTTCTGCAAATTCCGGCCATTTCGCCTGAATCAGGAAGCAGTTCGGATTCTCCTCTCTTTCGCAGTCGGAGTGCGGCAGGAAGGACCAGATTTCTTCTGTGATAAACGGCATGAACGGGTGCAGCATTTCCAGCATGTTCTTCAAAACCATAACCAGAACGAATCTGACAACCTTCTTGTCTTCTTCATCGTCGCCCCAGAGTCTTTTCTTTACCAGCTCAATGTACCAGTCACAGTACTCGTTCCAGATCAGTTCGTAAACTCTCTGCCCTGCCAGCGCAAGGTCATATTTTTCCAGCGCCTTTGTCACATAGTCGGCAGCGTCGTTGACTCTGCTGATCATCCATTTATCTTCATCGCGCAGTGCGATATTCGCAAAGTTTGTAGTATCTCCGCAAGCCATGCCGCAGCAGTCTGCGCAGCATTTTGCCAATTCTTTAAAGTTGCCTTCTTCGTCCTTAAGGTTCATGATAACGAATCTGGAAGCGTTCCAAAGTTTGTTGGCAAAATTTCTAGCAGATTCTAGCTTGTCTGTTTTAAAACGCATATCGTTACCCGGCGTAATACCTGTGGTCAGCATAAAACGCAAAGCGTCTGCTCCGTACTGGTCGATGACTTCCAGCGGGTCGATGCCGTTTCCAAGGGACTTACTCATCTTGCGACCTTCTGCGTCACGAACCAGTCCGTGAATATATACGTGATGGAACGGAGATTCTCCCATAGCTTCACAGCCGGAAAATACCATTCTGATGACCCAGAAGAAAATAATATCGTAGCCTGTTACCAGCACATCAGTCGGATAGAAGTATTCCAGTTCCTTAGTCTTTTCCGGCCAACCCAGTGTGGAAAACGGCCACAGCGCAGATGAGAACCAGGTATCAAGAACGTCTTCGTCCTGCGCTAAATCAGCAGAACCGCACTTTGGACACTTGGTTGGATCTTCCTCCGCTACAATCAGTTCTCCGCATTCCTGACAGTACCATGCCGGAATTCTATGTCCCCACCACAGCTGCCGGGAAATACACCAGTCTCTGATTTCTTCCAGCCAGTGGAGATAAGTCTTTTCAAAACGTTCAGGCACGTGAGTCAGCGCGCCGCTCTTTGCAGCTTCAATAGCAGGCTTTGCCAGTTCTTCCATCTTGACAAACCACTGATCGGAAAGCATTGGCTCGATGACAGTGTGGCATCTGTAGCACTCGCCTACTGGAATAACCTTCTCCTCGGTCTTTACAAGGTAGCCCGCTTCTTCCAAGTCTTTTACCCATGCTTTGCGGCACTGGTACCTGTCCATGCCTTCGTACTTTCCTGCCATGGCGTTCATTGTTGCATCTTCGTTGATACAGCAAAGATTTTCTAGTCCTGCACGCTGCCCTACTTCAAAGTCGTTAGGGTCGTGGGCCGGCGTAATCTTAACTGCGCCGGTTCCTTTTTCCGGATCCGGGTAAGGGTCTGCAATGACAGGAATTTCTCTGCCAACAAGTGGCAGAATGACTTTCTTTCCTACCATATCCTTATATCTTTCATCGCTTGGGTGTACGGCAATGGCAACGTCGCCGAACATAGTCTCAGGTCTTGAGGTTGCAACGACCATTTCCTTGCCGCCTTCTTCTGCAGCAGGATAGCGGAAATACCAATACTGTCCATTCTTGTCCTCGTGCTCTACTTCGGCGTCGGAAAGAGATGTACCGCACTGCGGACACCAGTTAATCAGACGGTTTCCTCTGTAAATGAGTCCCTTGTTATATAAATGAACGAAGAAATGTCTGACTGCCTTGTTGCAGCCTTCATCCATGGTGAATCGTTCTCTGCTCCAGTCGCAGGAATCTCCCAGCTTACGGCATTGTCTTGTGATTCTGCCGCCGTATTCTTCCTTCCATGCCCAGGCACGCTTTAAAAATTCTTCTCTGCCCAGATCTTCCTTTTCTTTGCCTTCGTCATTTCTGATTTTTTCTACCACCTTTACTTCCGTTGCAATGCTGGCGTGGTCAGAGCCCGGCAGCCACAGCGCACTGTAACCCTGCATTCTCTTCCAGCGAGTCAGTACATCCTGCAAAGTCTGGTCCAGGGCGTGTCCCATGTGCAGCTGGCCTGTAATATTTGGCGGCGGCATGACAATGGTAAAAGGCTTCTTATCCTCTCTCACCTCAGCACGGAAAGCGCCGTTCTTCTCCCACATCTCGTAAATGCGGTCCTCAAAATCCTTCGGATTATAGGTCTTTGCTAAGTTTTTTTCCATTGGAATCTCCTTCTTTCTATAGTTTGTTTTTCGGGTGCGCCAAGCTCCAGCAGGCAATAAAAAAGTCCTCTGTGAGCATGCACTCACAAAGGACGAAATTATTCCGCGGTACCACCTTTGTTCCATCTGAAGTTAGTCCAGATGACTCTCATTTCCAAAACAGCTCCAAAGCAACCTTCGGCGGACACGTTTCTCTAAGGTCTCTCAGCCTATGAACCTTATTCTCTGTAGAGTGTTTTCTCGCTTACTCCTCTTCTTCAACACTGCATATATTTTTTGTTTGTCTCAAATAGTATACCTAAAAGAAGTAAGATTTGCAAGGGTTTATTTTGTTGGTTTTGGCTGCGTTTAGTTTGAAGTTCATTATTGACGATGGTGCATAAGCTATGGACGCCAACTTCACTGCTTATTTTATAAATCCTTGCGTTACCTCTCCGAAATATGCCAACTTTCAGCGGTTTCTATAAGATTATTGCGCCAAGCTACTGGATTTAGCAGATGTAAATCTGCTGCAGCGAACCACCGCCTGGAAGTATTGAATCTGCCTTAGCATTGTGTTTTCCTCCAAAGCACTGTATAGACTTTTTAGCCTTTCTTTCGAGTCAGAAAAATTCCAACGATTGCTCCTATTAAAATAATCGGTGCGATTCTAACAAACAGCCACTCAAGCGAGTGAAAGGCTACGCCTAATACCGCAGTTTCCGGATCGCTATAGTTCCAACCTAAGTAAGGACTGACGGAAACGATTAGAAAGGCAAAAATGATTATGATAACCGCAGACAATGTAATAAGCAGCCAGTGAATCAGCGTTCTTCTTGCATTCTTCCGCTTTGCCAGCTGCAGGTTTATAATTTCTAGTTTTTCAGAAATTACTTTTAGGTCATCGACCTTTGTCTCAGCAATGGTTTCTCCAAGCAAAGCGCTGACCGGCGTTTCAAAGACCTCTGATATGGCGATTAGCATATCCGAATCCGGTACTGACAATCCCTGTTCCCATTTAGAGATCGTTTGTCTCACCACATTCAGCTTAACTGCAAGTTCCTCTTGAGAAAGGCCTTTTGATTTTCTAATTGTCTTAATATTTTCGTTTAACATTTTTAGATTTCCTCCTTTTTCAATCGATAAGGCGATTGTATAAGGAACCCGTCCGTTGCTGCAAGCAACGCAAATTAACATTTGAAATTATTGTAGCACAGACGTTTCTCATTGCCACGGTTCCATCGCTTGCCTACCACGGCAAACGCATGAAAAGTATCATGAACCATCAATACTGACAAAATGATAGCAGCATGCAGGATTTTGTCAGCAAATCGTGAAGAACCCCATCTTAATACGCCTGAAATCCTGACAGAACTGACAAAATCAAAAATAATTGTCAGTTCTGTCAGGATTTTTGATAGAAACACAGACAAAACTGACAAAAATCTAAAAAGCAGTCAGCTTTGTCTGTTTCAGAAAATCACTAAATATGTGGCGTTTATATGTCCACACATTTTTTCATACAATTTATAATTCTTCCTTCAGCTCTTTGATGGTCTTTCCAAACACAGGATGCCGCACCCAGGGTGCAATCTGCGCCAGAGGTGTCAGCACAAAGTCTCGCTTATGCATTTCCACATGAGGAATCGTAAGCGCCTCGCTGTCCATTACCAAATCGTCGTAGAGCAAAATATCCAAATCCAGTGTTCTCGGTCCCCAGTGGATTTCCCGCTTTCTGTCAGCCGCAGCCTCTATCTCATGAAGAAGCGTAAGCAGTTCTGCAGGCGAAAGCAGGGTTTCCAGTTCCAAACAGCTGTTGAGAAAATCGTCCTGCTCTACACCGCCGTAAGGTTCGGTAACGATATAATCTGCAACCTTCTTGACACGGCAACCCTCTGACTGAGAGAGACGAGAAACTGCCATGTCCAAATAACCTTTCTTATCCCCCAGATTAGAACCCAGTGCAATATAGCAGCGATGCCAGAATCTGGTGATTTTAACCGATACATAGTCGAGAGGAAGCTTTACAGGAGCCCAAGGCTTTTTGATTTCCAGGGAAATCCCGCGTACCAGCGGAAATGCCTCAAGAACAGCCCATGCCAGCTGCTCTGCCGCAGCCTCTATAAGTTTATAGGTATGCTCCTGCAGGAATCCTACCATAAACTGTGATACTTCCCCATAATGAGTGGATTCTGTCAGGTCATCGCTTCTTCCTGCACTCTGCAAATCACTATAAAGCACAGCGGACACAACAAACTTTTGTCCCAGTGCAGTCTCCTCGGAAAAAAACGCCATGATTGGCAAAAAACTGCAGATTTTCTATATGAATTTCATCGTACTTTTTCATTTTCCTTCTCCCATAATCGCAAGGGTCATTTGAATCGCCCTGAAATTTTCTTTGATGTCATGGACACGAACAAAGGCTGCGCCCTTCATCACACCCATGACTGTCGTTGCTACCGTTCCTTCGACACGCTCCTCTACTGGTAGATTGAGCGCATTTCCAATCATAGATTTTCTCGAAGTAGCAAGTAATACCGGATATCCTAATGCACAAAGTTCCTCCAGGCGATTGACAACAATCAAATTATGTTCATATGTTTTTCCAAAGCCTACACCTGGGTCCAGCATAATCTGATCTTTTGAAATTCCTGCTACCTGTGCAATTTCCAATGTTTCTCGCATGTCTTCCAACATATCTGCCATAAAATCCTCGTACTCGGCTTTTTCCCGATTATGCATAAGACAGCAAGGAACATCATACGCAGCAATCAACTCCGCTATTTTCTTATCGTATTTCAGTCCCCAGATATCGTTGACCATATCTGCCCCCGCTTTAAGTGCCGCTTCTACCACCTGTGATTTATAGCTGTCAATAGACACAGGCACGTCAAAATTTTCCTTTACCATCTCAATACACGGTACCACCCGCCGGATTTCTTCTTCTATAGAAATCTGCACATGACCCGGCCTCGTGGACTCTCCACCAATATCGATTAAATCTGCTCCTTCATCAATCATCTGCGCCACATGTGCTTTCGCCCGTGTCAGGTCGTTCCACTTTCCTCCATCAGAAAAGGAATCCGGCGTGACGTTAAGGATTCCCATGATATAGCAGCTATTTACAAAGTCAAAATCTCTATTTCCAATTTTCATTTCAGTCTTTGATCTCCTTGTTTTTCTTATCTTCGCTCCAGTTACAGGTGCCCTGTTGTTTACAATAAAAACAATTTCGTGAACCTTTATCTGCACGATACAAAAGTCCCGCTAAATCAGGTCGTAATCTGGTATCCGGCTGTCTATGGTCACCAATCGCCTCAATAATTGCAGCGCATTCCCCTTCGCAAAAGCCGGTTTCACTCAAAATCGTACCTGCCAGTGCGCAGCTTGCCTCATCATGCGGTATGCCCTGCACATACTCCAGACCTCGTCCAATATCGTGAAGCAGTGCCGCCGCATAAATCAGTTCCTTGCTGACTCCGAGACTTTCTTCCAGATTTTCGATATATGCCAGCCTTGCTGTATCCAGCAAATGAGTCAAATCGTGCTTACAATATACACGAGTCTCTTCCATAGACTCAATTTGCGCCATCGCTCCCTGCCAAAGCGGGTGCCTGATGATTCGATTTACTCGCTTCATATGTTTCATCACTTGCCCATCACCTGAAAGAAACGATTCTGCAGCTTCTCATCCTGCTCAAACGCACCTCTGGTAACCACTGTTACAGTCTTTGCACCCGGTTTTTTAATACCGCGCATGGTCATACACATGTGCTCAGCTTCAATGAGCACCATAACTCCTTTGGGCTGCAATTCTTCCATAAAAGCGTCAGCAATCTGCGCTGCAAGCCGCTCCTGCAGCTGAAAGCGCTTTGCGAAAACCTCCACAGTTCTGGCAATCTTGGAAAGTCCTACAACCTCACCATTTGGAATATATGCTACAGCTACATTTCCATAAAAAGGAAGCATATGGTGTTCGCAGAAAGAATAGAAATGAATATCTTTCTCCAAAATCATGTCGCTGTTTTCCACATGAAATCGCTTGGCAAGATGCGTCTGTGCGCTGTCGGTATATCCGGCTGCAAGTTCCTCGTACATGCGTGCAATCCGCTCCGGCGTTTCCCTCAGTCCTTCCCTGTTTATATCTTCGCCGATTCCATCAAGAATCAGACGTACACCTTCTTTTATCTTTTCACTATCCATTACTGTATCATGTCCTTTCAAAAGTTCATTGCCCATAGATTTCATTATATGACATTTCCCCGCGAAGTACAAGGAAAAAGCAAGAAAAACACATATTCACACAATCATTATCTTATGTATGGCTTAGTGCCCTTTTCAACAGATTTTACCAGATAAATTGAGAATTATAACTTTAAGCTATATTGTAAAAGATTATAACGATGTCCGTCTTTGCCGTCTATTTCAGTTACTGTAGAAATCATCGAGAAACCAAATGACTCTGCCAAAAGATTAGATGCTCTGTTTTCCTCTCTTGTCGAATAAATAAATTCTTTTGCATCAAACTCCTTTTTGCAATATTGAATCAACCCCCGAAGAATCTGTTTTCCAAACCCTTTCCGTACATAATTGGGACCTAAACATATCCCTGCTTCTTGATAGGTGCAAGGACCAATCTTTTCTACGCCGGCAAAGCCAATCGCCTTACCACTTGCCCTTTCATAAACCAAATATGTATCATGCTCTTTTTGAAATGCAATAGTTTTTATCATCCGTATTTTGGCATCATCTTCGTTTGTAGTAATACTCCAAGACATGTATTTTGCACTTTCCGGTTGAGACCAAACATTGTAATACATTTCTTTCCAATCCGAAAACTTCGCCTTATCAAGAATAAGACTCTCTGTTTCAATCATTTTCAAATTCTCCTGCAAATCCCAATTTACCCACTTAAATTACACCTATTTTTACAGGTATCCGTCTACTGTTTTTTCATCTATAAATCACTTTTGAAACTCCGAATCCGGGTCGCCCATGGCTTTCCAGCCAAACCGCACCACAGATACGATAATTGAAGTTAAAGTGATGGCTTCATTTAGAACGCCGCCCCACGAGCCGGCATAGATATCGTAAATCAGCCAGCAAGGTGATGCACAGAACAAATTAGCCCCTCTTATCATCTTCGCATTATTGGTCCAATAGAAAATTGTACTAACCGATGACGCTAAAAATGTCAAAATGGTAACAGGACCTGCCCATGTAAAAATCAGAACCACTGCAAAGGCAGCACAAAATGCCCACGCAAGTTCTTTCCTCTGCACCCATTTCCATTCATTGTACTTTGTCAAAAGCGCATATCTCAGAATATTAAGCAACATGCTCAAACAGCCGCTGTACGCACCCAGCATGAAAAACTGAATGCAGAAAAGCAGCGAACCTAAAAGTTGAAATATGTACAGCGCCCTATTGGACTTGATTTGATAAGAAACGATAAAGGCAATTACGCCCAGAAATCCGATTCCCTGTATGAAGATATCCATATCTTTTCACCTCGCAACCACAATTGGCTGATAAAATCCAGTTTCTTCCGGCATTTTCCAGATAACTTCGCAAAATCCGCCGGCAAGGAGTAAATCTGTCAGTTCCTGTCTGCGCACTGCTCTGTATTCACAGGCAAACTTGCTGATTCGCGGTTCTCCCTCATCTTCGATGATATATTGGGTAAACTGATAATGGTCGCCATTCCAATCCCATGTCTGAAAAGAAACCCGCTGACCACCCTCGGTTTTGTGAATGTATGGCGGCGAATAAGTCGGTTTTTCCGCAAGAATGCTGTCATAGTCTCTAATGCTTGCGACAAAAATACCGCCGGATTTTGTACGGTCTGAAATGCTGTTTACCGCACTTGCCAGCGCCTCATGGGAAAGCATATGTGGAAGCGCATTGTCCATTGCGATGACGATATCAAACTGCCGATCAAAAGTTTTGGATAAAGCACAGAAATCCGCCTGAGTAAATACAATATCTACATGATTATCCGCAGCTCTCTTTTTCGCCTCTGCAAGCTCCCCCTCGCTGAGATCCGAAGCAGTTACTTTATAACCTTTTTGTGCGATACCTACAGCCTGCGTACCAATGCCGCATGCGCAGTCGAGAATCTCTGCATCAGTATCAAAGCCGTAACCTTTAAAAATCTTATCTAAAAGCGCCGCTTGTTCTTTGGTTGTTTCCTCCCAATTCTGAAACAGCTTATCGTATTGACTTGCCATCTGGTCGTAAAAATTCTGTGTAATAGCTATTTTCATAGACTTCCTTTCTGTGTTACCAATTTTTTTGCAAAATAATTTCCAGAGGCTCACCGGAAAGCAGCAAAGCCCCACAATCAATAATCCATTAACTGTGTGCCATAGCCTTTACCTCTGTAACCTTCCAGAAAAAACAACATATTCATAAAAGGAATGCTGTCCCAGAATAAATTGTACCGCAGCCAGCCAGCAAATGTGTTCGCCTGGAACATAACGAGAATTCTTCCTGATTCTATACAGTTTTTAAGTTCCTCTTCAGAAACTCCGTGTTCATACTGTTTCAGAACTTCAAAGTCATTCATATTTGCATATCGAATCATATCATCTTCTCCTTATTGCTATATGAAAGGAAAATTTTCTTCGTCATAAGCTTTTACACGCTTAGCATTCAGTTCATCATCGTAAATATCTGATTCATAGTATTTGCCGCCTTTAGCAGAAGAAAGATATCCAGGAATAAGTTCCATTCCCATAAATGCGGGATAATGATTTCCGTTTAAATCCGTTATACCCCACGTATACGCCTCCTTAAAACCAAACTGCGGATAGTACTCCGGTCTGCCAAAGAATAGAATTGCTCCGAAACCCATTTTCTTTGCTTTAGCAATCATCCCAGTAAGGAGTGCCTTTCCAACACCTTTCCTCTGTAGCTCTGGCAATACGCTAATTGGTCCAAAATTCAAAACAGGAATCGTTCTATCTTCCATTCTTACTTCTGCCTTGCTGCAAATGACATGTCCTGCGATGGTTTCATCTATTTCAGCAACTAAACTAAGACCTGGTATTCCATCTCTCCGTCTCAACTCATGCACCATCCAGTGCTCATATGGACAGCCAATCCCTCCATCCTCTATTCTGCCAGGATAGGAAAAAGCTTCTCTGGTGATTTCTTCAACCCTGCGATAGTCCTTTTCCTGTTCCTCTCTAATTGTAATATTCATCGACACTCTCCCCAAATCTCCTATGTACCTTAGCCACCAGTAATGGCTGAATGTCCGGATAAGTCCATGCCTCCGGCAACTCATCAAATAACTCAATCTTTTCCATCTCACTATTTAGCTTAGGATTAAATTCGCTTATTTCAGCATAATAAAGCATGCCGTATGTCTCATCACCGGTTTCATTCACCCTGTTCTTCCCAGTAACGGAATAAACGCATACCGAATTTATGATAAATTGCACAGCTCCCGTTTCTTCCATCAGTTCTCGCTTTGCTGTCTCCAATATTGTTTCACCTTTTTCCCTATGCCCACCGGGAACTTCATAAGTATTTCTCTCTTTATGTTTACAAAACACCCATTTCCCCTCAGACCTTGAAACAATTACTGCAAATTTTAATAATTTGTCATCAACACTATCATAAAAATTCACTTTTAACATATCATCTTTTTCTCTTGAAGTTATCATTATGTTCAATCTCCCTCTTATGCCCCAGATGTATACCAATATGTCCGATTCCCAGCGTGATGACCGCAACCAGCAGCAATATATTTTTCCCATATACCGCCAGCAGTCCAAATGCAAAAACCGGCAGGCTTGCGCCTGCTACGGGAATGCCGAAAAGACTGCTGTAAAAGTCCGCCATGGTTTTCTCGCTTTTGAAGTAGCGAATCCAAAATGCTTCATATAATACCAGAAGTAGAAAAGCTCCCGCCAAAATCAATGTCCTGCCGGACACCTGCCCTACATTAAAATCTGTAAATATCAGTGCCAAACAAGTTACTGCTACTTCTCCTACTCGCTCAAATGCCAACAGAATTTTATTTTCGCTGCCGACATAGTTCTCATAACCTACCGGTTTATTGCGGCTCCAAATCAAATTGGGCACCATCAGCATTGCCAAAAAGACAAGACCCACATAAGAAAATCCCAAATTCATCTCTTTTCCCTTAAATCATATAAATTATAGCACAAATTTCTCAATTGCCTTTGCTACACCATCCTCAGCGTTGCTTGCAGTCACGTAGTCTGCCATAGCTTTGGTCTCTTCCGTACCGTTAGCCATTGCCACTCCCAAAGCCGCCAGTTCCATCATTTCCCCGTCGTTGGGACTATCCCCCACAGCCATAAGCTCCTCAGGCAATACCCCAAGACGCTCCATGAGAAAAGTCAGCGCCGTGCCCTTGCTGGTATTTACGCCTCCCATTTCGATGTTATGAATAAAAGAAGTCGTCAGAGTCAGATTCGGTATCTGCGCCAGTTCTTCCCGCCATACGGCCTTTTCTTCCAAAAACTCAAAATTCAGGCTGATATTCTCAATTTCGCCCTTGTGTGCCATCATGTAATCTAAAATCTGCGGCACCGGATTTCGGGTATCTCTGATATAAGCTGCGTCACGGTAAGTAGAACCCTCTGCTATAATCTCCTCGTATTCATCCTTGTCAATATAAGCGTGTCCGTCGATAAAAGTTTCCACGGAAATGTGAGTTCTGCCCTTTTGGCGAATCAGTTCGACCACTGCAGTCACTGACTCAGGAGGAAGCAGGTTTTCGTAAATTCGCTCCATGGAGGCAAGTTCTGTAATGTGCGCGCCGTTGGAGGTCACCACGTATTCGAGACCATCTATAGAAAAAAGCTGCTTCGGCAGAGACTGAAAGGTTCTGCCGGTGGAAATAACGATATGCACGCCCTGCTCCATCGCTCTTTTAAACGCTGCTACCGTTCTTTCTGTAATCTTTCCATATGGGTCTAAGGTCGTACCGTCAAGATCCAGCGCGACCATTCTGATGTTCTTATCGTTCATGTCCGTCCCTCAATGCTAAAAATTCCGTGTTGTAAACTCTTACCTTTTTCATATTGCAGCCGCTGTCATGTCCGGGATAGATGGTAATGTCATTCTCCCATTTGTCAATAATCTCCTGTACAGAACGGCGCATATCCTCCTCACTGCCTCCCGCAAGATCGGTGCGTCCAAGGTCTGTATCGAAAATCGTATCTCCGGTAAAGCAGACTCTACTCTTCTGGCTCATCAGACAAATACTTCCCTTGGTGTGTCCCGGCGTGTGAATTACCCGTAAAGTTTCACCTTCAAGGTCGAGGGTCTCTCCATCTTTCAGATGACAATCCACGCTGCCCCGATAAACAAAAGCGTCATCCTCATGCATATAAATCGGGCAGTCCATCGCCTCTGCTACTGTTTCTGCAGCGCCGGTGTGGTCGTGATGCAGATGAGTCAGCAAAACGCCGGCAGGTTTCAAATCCTTTTCACGGATAAATCCAATAAATTTCTTCGGGCTGTAGCCCGGATCTATGATATAGCAGTAGCCGCCCTCCCTTTGGTAAATCACATATCCGTTGCTCAAAAGGGCTCCGCTTACAAAACATTTTATTTTCATATCCTCACTCCTTGAAATTCATTGTATCACAGGTCGCCTTTTGTTGGCAAGTTTTGCACGCGCCTTACTCACAGCAGATGCATGAAAGTTCTAACAAATAAGAGACATAGAGGAACATTGCCAAATTCTTGGTTTTTTTATGTTTTTGTCAATAAGTGCTGAGAAAACAAGGGATTTTCTTGTCATTTCAGGGCACTACTTTGGCAGAATTGACAACTTTCCGTTTTTTTTGTCAATTTAGTCAACATTTCAGCCCCAAAACATTGACAAAATTGACAGATTTCCGAATTTCGGTCAATCTTGTCAATGTTAATATAAATAATCGACCGTTTCACCCCAAGATGACCAGCATTCATTGACAAAAATACACAGATGAGCAAGATTTGTCAATATCGGAGGTTGTAAAAGGTTTTCATGTAGCCGTAAAATATATTTGCATCACCTACTTGCAAATTAGAAACATTTGAATTACAATAGGGGTTATGTATATAGGCAAATGCCAATATTTTGATGGAAATGAAGAGGAAATAAGTTATGATGAATGTAGCTATTGTCGGCGCCGGCAAACTGAGTTTTCGCGTTGCGGAAGCCCTGCTGGGCGGAGATTATGCCATTACAATTATAGATAAGAACAACGACGTATTGCAGAAACTTTCTCAGCAGCTTGACGTCATGACAATCAATGCAGATGCCAGAGATATTAGCGTACTGAAGAATCTTGATATCAAGGATTTCCAGTATCTTCTGGCTGCTACAGATAACGATGAAACCAATATGGTCATCGCTTCCTTTGCAAAAAAACTGGGCTGCAGGCGTGTTATTGCAAGGGTCAGAGACCCGGAGCATATGAACCAGTTTGGATTCATCAAGGAAACCATGGGTATCGATTCCATCGTCAACCCTGACCTTTCCATTACGCTGGAAATCTACAAATATCTTGCCGAAAAGTATACCTTGAGCAACGGTATTTTTACCAGCGGCAAAATCGCCCTTATTGAATTCCCAGCAAGAAAATTCAATAAGCTTGTAGGGCTTTCCATTCCACAGGTGCGCGAGGTCATGCCAAATATGCTCATCGCCGCAATTTCCAGAAACGGTAAAGTCATCATTCCGCACGGGGATGATGATATCAGAGAAAGAGACTATCTCTACGTCATCGGCGAAAAAGATCAAATTATCGAGTTGAATAAACGTGTTCACGAAAAAGGCAAGTACACCAATCTGCAGAAAGTTATGATTATCGGCGGTGGAAAGACCGGTTTTTATCTGGCAGAAAAGCTTTCAGAATTTGGGGTTGCTGTAAAACTGGTCGAAAAAAGCATGGAACGGTGCCGTTACCTTTCCACCCATTTGAACAATGTGATGGTGCTTCACAGCGACGGTACAGACATTCCTCTGCTGGAAGAAGAAAATATGAACGAAATGGATGCCTTTGTTACTGCCACAGGCTACGACGAAGAAAATCTGCTGCTGGCTCTAACCGCTAAGCAGCACGGTATTGAAGACGTTATTTCCAAAGTCAGCCACGAAAGCTACAAGGATTTAATTGAGCGTATGGGTGTCGACATGGTACTGAATCCGCTTGATATCACCGCCAGCAATATTTTACGCTTTATTCAGGGCTCCAAGAAAATCATTTCTTCTCTGCTGATTCAAGGACAGGCTGAAATCATGGAAATCGTCGCGCACTCTCATATGAACATGATTGACGTGCCCCTTCACAAGCTGGATCTTCCTGATGGTGTACTCATTGCCGCCATTCACAGAGGACAGAAAGTCATCATTCCTGACGGCAACACTGTAATTAAATGGAATGACAGAGTTATCATTTTAAGCCTGCTTTCCGAAATCGGTGATCTGGAAAAATTACTAAAAAATAAGAATTAGGAGATTCTCATGACTGTAAATTTTAACAGTGTGATTAGAATGATGGGAATGCTGCTGCTTGTCCTTGGCGTAGCCTTCCTGCCTGCCTTTGTCGTGGCGTTGATTTACCACGAAGGTACTGCAGCAAAGAGCTTTCTGACAACGATGTTTCCCTGCTTTCTTCTGGGATTCATTTTAATAAAAACATTCCGCCCTTCTCTAATCCGGCCTAAGGCCAGAGATGGGTTTCTTATTGTATCACTGTGCTGGCTGACCGCTTCTCTCATCGGTGCAGTACCCCTTTGGATCTCCGGCTCCGTTTCAGACTATATCGACGCATTCTTTGAAATCTGTTCCGGATTTTCTACTACAGGCTCTTCTATTTTGACCGACATTGAATCTCTGCCGAAGTCCATCCTTTTTTGGCGTTCCTTTACCCATTGGCTGGGCGGCATGGGGATTATCGTCTTTGCTATGGCGCTGCTTCCTTCTATCGGCGTAGGCGGTCAGCTCATTGCAAGCGCAGAAACGCCAGGTCCTTCTTTGGACAAAATCGCACCAAGATTTTCTGACACTGCAAAAAATCTATATCTGATTTATTTGCTGTTTACTGCTGTTGAAACGCTGCTTCTTCTCTTTGGAGGGCTAAGCTTTTTTGATGCGTTGGTACACACTTTCGGCACCGTAGGAACCGGCGGCTTTTCCTCCTATAACAGCAGTGTTGCTCAGTTCACAAGTCCTTACGTGCAATGGGTCATCATCATTTTCATGGTACTTTGCGGAATCAACTTTAATCTATACTTTATCATGATGAAGCACGGTATCAAGAGAGTTTTTCGGGATTCAGAACTTCGTATATATCTGCTGCTAATCGGTGTAGTTACTGCATTCATCGTGATAAACCTGCTGACATCCGGCACATACCAAAATGTAGGAGACTGCATTAGAGACTCTGCATTTCAGGTAACATCAATTATTACGACCACAGGATACGCCACTGCAGATTACGATATTTGGCCAACTTTCAGCAGAATGCTGATTTTCCTGCTCATGCTGACAGGCGCCTGCTCATCATCCACAGGCGGCGGCGTTAAAATCATTCGTATTCTCGTTTCACTGAAACTGATTCGCCGCGGTGTATCATTGAAGCTACATCCATCCAGAGTCATCACGGTGACACTGAATAAGCGGGAAATTCCAACAGATATGGCAACCGGTATTGCAAATTTTGTATTCTTCTACATCTTTGTTGTATTTACAGGTTCCCTGCTTATCTCTCTCAACGGATTTGATTTGATGACTACCATATCCTCTGTGCTGACCTGTGTTGGCAATGTTGGACCGGGATTTAATCTCATCGGACCTTCCATGAACTTCTCCATGTTCAACGATTTTTCCAAGATGATTCTATCCCTTCTCATGATTGCCGGAAGGCTGGAGTTATTCACTTTCTTTATGCTGCTGTCACCACATTACTGGAATTCAAACAAGGCATAAAGAAGAGTATAAAAGCGATAGATATTAACATATTATAAAGGATTTCATTATGACATACAATGTTCGAGTAATTTTAAAAACCCTTGCGGTAGTTCTTCTCTTTGAAGGAGTAGCAATGCTGCCTCCTATGGCATATGGCATCTATCTTGCCGAGTACAATGCTGCTTCGGCTCTGTTTTTCCCTGCCATTTGCTGTATCTTCGCCGGACTTTTTGTGTATCGTCATTTAAAATACTACACCCTGCAGATTAAATCCAGAGAAAGCTTTTTTGTTGCTTTCTTATGCTGGATTCTGGTCAGCATTGTCGGCACAGTCCCCTATTTCACCGCTAACTGCGGATACAGTCTGATTGACAGTCTCTTTGAGTCCATATCCGGCTGGACTACCACCGGCGCCTGGGTCATTGATGCTACTACCATGCCCCGCAGTTTGCTTCTTTGGAAAGGGATTTCCAACTGGCTTGGCGGCATGGGACTCCTGCTCCTAACCGTCTCCTTGTTCCCGGTTCTTGGTGTACAGGGACAAAAAATGGCCGCTGCAGAAGTTCCGGGTCCTGACTTTGAGAAAATGTCAGCTAGAATCAGCGACACCGCAAAGCTAACCTATCGAATTTATTTCGTGCTGACGCTCATCGAATTTCTCCTGTTGCTGCCAAGCGGACTTGATCCTTTTCATGCCCTTGTCAATACCATGTCTACTATCAGCACTGCAGGTCTTTTGAGCGCAGACAGTGCTTTAAATCTGACCAACGAGACTTATGTGAAAGTCATCTTCACCTTTTTTTCTCTTGCAGGCTCAGTAAACTTCATGATGTATTTTCTGTTGTATTGCAAAAAGTGGAAAATGGCATTCAATATGCTCGAAATAAAAACTTATCTGGCACTCCTTGCCGGAGGCGCACTTGTCATTTCCGTCGTTCTTTACGTAAATGGGCAGTACGAATCTTTCCTTGGAGCCTTTGGAGACGCATTCGCACAGGCAACTGCCTTTGGTGCAACCTCCGGGTATGAAATCGATAACATCAACCTGTGGCCTACTACCTGCAAAATGGTGCTTTTAATCCTCGTCCTTATCGGCGGCTGCGGAAATTCTACCAGCGGTTCCATCAAAGTTATGCGCTTTATCATATACTTTAAAATCATTCTGAGAGGCGTTTACAAGCGAATTCACCCGCGGGCAGTAAAACCTATCATGATTCAGGGAAAACCCGTCAGCGCAGCAACTGCTGCTTCTGTGACAGTATTTGTTCTGATGTACTTCGCTGTATTTATATTCTCATCTCTAGTACTGGCGCTGGAAAATCAAGATATGGAAACAACCTTTTCCACAGTTCTTGCTTGTATCACCAACAACGGCACTGCTTTCGGCGCTATTTCAGGAGGAAATTTCAGCATCTTTTCCGGTTTTGGAAAAATGTATGCCGCCGCTCTCATGCTGGCAGGCAGACTGGAGCTTTACGCAATCATCATTCTCTTCTCTCGTTCTTTCTGGAATTCGGACAGAGCAAGATCGTAAGCAAGAAAACAAAAAGAGTGGTTTTACGCCGCTCTTTTTCTTTCTATCTCATAAATCCTGTCTTTTTGCAAATCCTATGTAACAGGAGGATTCAAAACATGATTGTAAAAGAATTAATGTCTACCAATATTTACTTTGCAAAAATTGATGCTACAATTGCCGATGTTGCTGCCCTGATGAAACAATATGATATCGGTTTTGTACCAATCTGCGACAACAAAGGTTGTCTTTTAGGCGTTGTCACAGACAGAGATATAGTTTTACGCAGCAAATTCGCAAAAATAAGCGACTTTCAAAGCCTTCCCATATCTGAAGTCATGTCCAGCAATATTATCGCCGTGAACGCCGATATGAACGTCCACGATGCCGCTTGCATGTTTTCAGAGAAAAAAGTCCGCAGGCTTCCTGTCCTCGAAAGCGGAAAACTCACCGGTGTACTCACTCTTTCTGATTTAGCCAGAAAAAAACTCTTTCTTGCAGAAGTAGGCGATATCATGGGACATTTAGCAACCAGCAGAAAGTAATCGAAAAAACAATCAAAATTTCAGTATTCATTCAAGTTTTTTTGCGTTTTTTACGTTCTTTTAAAAAAATTCACATATTCTTCATTAAAAATTGCAAATATTCGTTGACTTATTTAACTAATTGTTTTATTCTTATTAGTAAGAAAGGATAGGTGCAGTATGACACAGAGAAACAAAAACAAGAGTAATTTTAAAAAAGGTTCAGTAGAAATGCTTCTCCTTCATCTTCTGAAGGAAGAGGGAGATTGTTACGGTTATCAGCTTTCCCAATTAATTAACCAGAGATCAGGTGGCGTTTTAGTAATCCCAGAAGGTTCTATGTACCCTACCTTGTACAAGCTGATTGACAACAAATACATTACAGATTATAAGAAAACCGTTGGCAAGAGAATGACCCGTGTTTATTATCACCTGGAGCCATCCGGTGAACAGCGTCTGGCTGAATTGATTGAAGACTATATCGAAGTAGCTTCCGCAATCGAAACCATCATGGGTATTAAGAAATAAACCTAATAAAAATATGCTCAACCCAAAAGGACCGGCAGTGTTGTCGGTCCTTTCTTTTCATGGTGTTTACAGTGTCTGCGCAGATTCCCCCAGTGGCTTGTACGTATAATCCACTTTTTTCCTTTAAATATGCACGCGCAATCGCCTATCAGTCCATTTCTTCACCGAAACTCCTCCTAAATGTGCATATTTTAAGCGTTATTTTAACTTTTACGTACGTTCGTGTACATATATCGAAAGCTTTTTTGATATTTATGCACTGCCTATGCGCAATCCTGTCAGATCCGCAAACAAGCCACCCATTACAGGGTGGCTTGTGATTTTTATTACAGTAATTCTTTTCTGGAAAGGTTAATTCTGTTCTGACTGTCAATTTCGGTAACCTTTACTTTTACCACATCGCCGATGTTTACAACATCTTCAACCTTTTCAACTCTTTCTTTTGCCATCTTAGAAATGTGCAGCAGCCCTTCCTTGCCAGGCAGGATTTCAAGGAATGCGCCGAAGTTCATGATTCTGGTAACTGTGCCCTCATAAATTTCGCCGACTTCTACTTCCTTAGTCAGAAGCTCGATACGATGACGTGCTTCGTTGGCGCCTTCCATATCGGCACTGTAAATGCTGACAAGTCCCGGATCATCCTCGGAAATATCGATCTTAACACCAGTTTCATCTACAATCTTATTGATGGTCTTTCCACCAGGTCCGATGACAATTCTAATCTTATCAGGATCAATACGCATCGTAATGCTTCTCGGTGCGTACTTGGACATTTCTTCTCTAGGTGCAGGAATTTCTTCTAACATCTGTTCCATGATGTACATTCTGCCTTCCTTTGCCTGCTGCAACGCCTTTTCCAGAATTTCTCTGGACAGGCCGTGCACCTTAATATCCATCTGAATTGCAGTAACGCCGACTTCTGTACCGGTTACTTTAAAGTCCATGTCGCCCAGAAAGTCTTCCATGCCCTGAATATCGGACAGGATAGCCATCTTGCTGGAACCGTCTTCCTCTACTCTTTCAATCAGACCCATAGCGATACCTGCAACTGGTCTCTTGATTGGAACACCTGCGTCCATCAGCGCCAGGCAAGAGCCGCAAGTGGAGCCCATGGAAGTGGAACCGTTGGAAGAAAGTACTTCAGATACCACACGGATTGCATAAGGAAATTCCTCTACAGAAGGAAGCACCGGAATCAGCGCTCTTTCTGCCAGTGCACCATGTCCGATTTCTCTTCTGCCCGGGCTTCTCATAGGTCTTGCTTCACCTACGGAATAGCCTGGGAAGTTATAGTGATGCATATATCTCTTTTCAGTCTGTTCAGTGATACCGTCAATAGTCTGAGATTCGCTTGCCGGTGCCAACGTGCATGCTGAAAGCACCTGAGTCTGACCTCTCTTAAAGAGTCCGCTGCCGTGTACTCTTGGAAGCATCTGGGTTTCGCACCAAATCGGTCTGATTTCGTCCAGCTTTCTGTTGTCCGGTCTGATACCTTCGTCCAGAATCATAGCGCGAACACATTCCTTGGTGATATTGTAAAGAACATTGGCAATATCCTTTTCATTTTCAGGATAAATTTCTGCAAAGTGCTCTTTCGTTTCTACTTCTACTGCATCCATGTTATCAAGTCTTTCCAGCTTGTCTACAGTCTTAATCGCAGTCTTCATCTTGTCTACAGCATAAGCTCTCACTGCTGCATCGATATCCTCAGGAACCTGATAAAGATTTACGTCCTGCTTATCTTTGCCGACCTCAGCAACGATCTCATCGATAAAGTCTACAATCTTCTTAATTTCTTCGTGTCCGTAGAGGATTGCGTCCAGCATTACGTTTTCCGGTACTTCATTAGCACCTGCTTCTACCATCATAATCGCTTCTTTAGTACCAGCAACAGTCAGATTCATTTCGGAAACTGCTCTCTGTTCCAAAGACGGATTGATGATGAACTGTCCGTCAATCATTCCTACCCTTACAGCACCAATCGGTCCTTCCCACGGAATATCAGAAGTGGACAGCGCAACAGAAGCACCAATCATTGCCATAATATCTGTTTCACAGTCGGGATCCACAGACATAACAGTTGCAACAACAACTACATCGTTATAATATCCCTTCGGGAACAACGGACGAAGCGGACGGTCCATCAGTCTGGAACACAGTGTCGCCTTCTCGCTCGGTCTTCCCTCTCTCTTGATAAAGCCGCCTGGAATCTTGCCAGCAGCATACATTCTTTCTTCATAGTCGCAGCTCAGTGGGAAAAAATCGATGTCAGGTCTTGGCTCTTTGGAAGCGCAGGCGGTTACATTGACTACGGATTCACCGTATCTTACCATAACCTGTCCGTTTGCCTGTTCGCAAACCTTGCCAATCTCTAACTGCAGAAGTCTCCCTCCTACTGCTGTTTTAAATGTTCTGTAATCTGTAAATCTTGCCATTTTAATAAACAACTCCTTCCTGTTTATTTTTTCTTACGCTTGGCTTACCTTCGATTGATAAAGATGTTCTGCCGCATGCAGTATTTCAATCCACGCACCCTTATCAATCGAAGGTAACATCTTATTTAAAAAAATGACGGGACCTTCGCCCCGTCAAAATTTCCACTATGGACTACTTTCTTAATCCTAAACGAGCAATCAGGCTTCTGTATCTTTCTACGTCAACATTCTTCAGATACTTCAGCAGATTTCTTCTCTGACCTACCATCTTCAGCAGACCTCTTCTGGAATGATGGTCCTTCTTGTGAACCTTCAGATGCTCGTTAAGATCATTGATTCTTGCAGTCAGAATTGCTACCTGTACTTCCGGAGAACCAGTGTCTCCTTCTTTGGTTGCATATTCTTTGATAATTGCCGTTTTCTGTTCTTTTGTAATCATTTTAAAATTCTCCTTTTCTTAATACGCTTTCACCGAGTTATCGTCGGAGATTCCGTAAAACCAAGTGAAAGTAATTTTCAACTAGATTAGTATATCATACCTACATTCTAATTGCAAGTGTTTAATTTTCATGTCCTTTTTGTCTCGATTCCAATCCGGTCCATGAACCATGTCAGATTATGAAATGTGCATAAAATCATCATTTCTATTCAAAATATGCACATCCTTCTCCTGATCTGTGCATATTTTTTGTAAAATCAACGAGTATATGCATATTCTTGAACTTAAACGACTACACTTCAAGGTAAAACCCACTTAAATCTACATATTTTGAACAATTTCTTCAATTCTATGCACGTGCTTGTGCATATTTTGTCAAATTTTTTCTAATATATGCATTTTACCCCGTCGCGCCGCCCTCGCTAGGACACGCCTTTTATTCCTTGTCATGCTTCTGATGAAACTGGCTCGCCTGCCTGCAATCCCTGACAATTTGCGCAGACAGTTCCTTTACACTGTCAAATTTGACCTCGTCTCTGGTCTTCTGTAAAAACTCTACCGTAATCTGTTTTCCATAAAGTTCTTTATCAAAATCAAAAATATGCGTCTCTACATTTTTGTTATAGTGTCCAATGGTCGGCTTATGACCTACATTAGTTACACTCGGATAGCGAACGCCATTGTAAGTGCAGTAGGTTACATAAACACCGTTAGGCGGCGTTACCATGGACGGGTCGATAACCAGATTGGAAGTGGGAAAGCCCAGCTGCTTTCCTAGTCTGTTTCCTACCACCACTTCACCGCCGATAGAATAGTGCCTGCCCATATAAGTTTTGCACTGCTCCACTTGGCCAGAAGCAATCAAGGTACGAATCAGCGAAGAGCTGACGATTTCACCTTTAATTTTATACGGTGGGATTTCCGTCACCTCGTATCCGTGCTGCGCGCCCATCTGTCGCAAAACCTCCGGATTTCCCTGCGCTTTGTAGCCAAAATGATAATTAAAGCCACAGAAAGCAGCTTTCATCTGAAACTTCTCAAGAAGGAGCTTCTCCACAAAATCTGCAGGGCTCATGGTCATAATGCTGCGAGTAAAAGGCACATTGAACAGATAGTCCACGCCTAAGTCTTGAATAATCTGCTCCTTTTCCCGCTTAACTAAAATGTTCTTCACCTTTTTTTCTTTGGGCAGCAAATCCTTCGGGTGATTAGAAAAAGTAAACACCGCCGACTTTAAATCCGACTCACCTGCTTTTTCCACCGCCTTTTTAATCAGTTCCTGATGCCCCAGATGAACACCGTCAAAATTCCCCAGCGCTACTGCCGCCGGTTCAATATTCTGTATTTCTTCTAAGGTTTCAAATATCTCCATTTTCATCACCTCGTATAAAAAATCTTGTCCGCTACCAGTTTCTTATAGGTCTCGTTATAAAATGCCACACCTATAAAAACTTCTTTTCCAGCAATCTCTGCAAAGACGTTATATGCTTTGCGAAACTCCGCGCGGATAGGCAGATAAAAATCCTGCTCTGCAAAAGTCGGCGCTTTTACAATCTGACATTCCTGCAAAGGAAGGTGCCAGCCGGCTGCAAAGCGCACGCCGGAAGTCTCATCGGTCACTACCTTGCCAAAGTGAACAAGAGGCTGCCACGAAGCGTAGAGCCTTTTTTCAATCTCCAAAGGGTTCATCTCTCGAAATACTTCCAAATCCAGCGCTTCTTCAACATGAAAGATACCGCTGGAAATTCGTTCAAGGGACGTCAATGTGCCGCAGCACCCCAGTTTTTCCCCTGCGTCCTGACAGATGGTTCTGATGTATGTACCCTTGGAGCACTGCACCGTGAAGGTTATGGTTTTTTCACCATCGGGAAAAATCTTCTCAAGTTCCAGATTATGAATATAGATTTTCCGTGTCTTTACGTCGACAGTTTTTCCTTCTCTTGCATACTCGTAAAGTCTTTTTCCATCAACCTTCAGCGCTGAATACATAGGCGGTTTCTGGTCGATAACACCGCAAAAATCCGCAAATACAGCTCTAACCTGCGCTTCCGTGCAGGTAACCGATCTTCGCTCAAGTACCTCTCCCCAGATATCCTGGGTATCAGTCAGTAGTCCCAGTTCCATGGTACACCGATAAGTTTTCAAATCCATATCCAGATACTCCATGATTCTGGTGCTCTTTCCAATGCAAACAGGAAGAACTCCGGTTGCCATCGGATCCAGCGTGCCGGTATGTCCGATTTTCTTAATACCCAAAGTTCTTCTGGCAACGCCTACGATATCGTGAGACGTCATATTCTGCGGTTTGTTGATATTCAGTATTCCTTCTGTAATCATGCTCTATCCTATACTCTTTATAATCTTTTCCTTCAAAAGGTCGAAGGCTTCGGAAAGTCCTAAGGTAAGCGTTGCGCCCGCTGCACGGATATGACCGCCGCCGCCAAGTTCAGAAGCAATGCGTGCCACATCTACACAGGATTTAGAGCGCAGACTGAGCTTAATTCTGCCGTCCTTTGTCTCCTTCAGGAATGCCGCCACTTCCACACCGGAAATGCTGCGCAGCCGCTGTACTACGCCTTCGGTCTCTTCCATAAGCGCACCGCTTTCTGAAAGCATATCCTGCGTCACATATGCGATGACACCGCGTCCGCCTGCTACGGTAGACATGGTGGCAAGCGCCATATTCTCGATGAGAAGTTTTTCTATGCGCATGTTCTCGTAAATCTCTACGCTGACTTTATTCCCATCAATACCAATGTCGTAAAGCTCTGCTGCGATGAGATGGCTCTCCTTGCTGGTATTGCTGTACTGAAAGTTTCCCGTGTCCGTGGTAATTGCCGCAAAAATGGCTTCGCCCATTTCTTTGTCGAGGGCAATGCCCAGAGTCTGCAAAAGTCTATAAATCAGTTCACCAGTCGCTGCAGCGTCTTTGTCTACGTAGTTGTAATCGCAATAAAATGTCGTCGTTTCGTGATGGTCAATGCACATGGACTTACTGCTCTTTTCAAAAGCCGCCTGTCTTCTTTCAAAGCGGGACGGATCGCCGCAGTCCACACAGACAGAAAGGTCGGGCGCTGTGATAACGTTCTGATCAAAGGTGCAGTATCCTTGGTCTAAAAACGCTAAATTGGCGGGAATGTCATCTTCAATGAGAACATGACATTCCTTTCCCATACTGCGCAGCCCCTTGCACAGCGCTGCCGCTGAGCCCAGAGCGTCTCCGTCCATATTGACATGAGGATAAATTAAAATTTGTCTTGCAGAAGAAAGGACTTCTGCCAATTCTTGAAAAGTATTATTCTTCATGTTCGATTCCCAGTTTTCCAATTACCTCTGAAATATGTCTGCCATACTCCATGGAGGTGTCCAGTTTAAAAATCAGCTCCGGAATGTGGCGCAGCTTAATCTGTCTGCCGATTTCTTTTTTTATAAGGCCTTTGGCGCTGCGAAGCCCCTCTAGTACAGCTTCCGCCTCCTGCTGCTTTGCCTCCTCATCTTTACTTCCGACAGAAAGCACAGTCACATAGCAGGTGGCATAGCTGCCGTCAGAAGTCATTTCCACTCCCGACAGGCTTACCATCGCTGACTGTAATCTAGGGTCTTTAATGTCTCTGAGCAGCATTTCGCTGACAATTTTGCGAATTTCTTCTCCTAGACGACCCTGTCTGTATCCTTTTCCCATAGGTTTTCCTTTCGTAATGGTTATTTACGTTCAATTTCAACCATGTGGAAGCACTCGATAATGTCACCTTCTTTGATGTCATTGTATGCTTCAATGCCGATACCGCATTCATAGCCGGAAGCAACTTCCTTAGCATCATCTTTGAATCTCTTCAGAGATGAAATCTTGCCTTCATGAATTACGATACCATCACGCACCAGTCGAACTTCTGCGTTTCTCACAGCTTTTCCTTCCAGTACGTATGCACCGCCGATGATACCTACACCTGGTACTTTGAACGTAGTTCTAATTTCTACTTTACCCAGAATTTCTTCTTTAAATTCAGGATCCAGCATACCCTTCATGGCATTTTCTACATCATCGATCACATCGTAAATGACTCTGTAGGTTCTGATCTGAATGTTTTCTCTATCTGCCATGGTCTGTACTGCTGTGCTCGGTCTTACATTGAAGCCGATGATGATAGCGCCGGCTGTACCTGCCAGCATAACATCGGATTCTGTTACAGTACCTACACCTGTATGAATAATGTTTACTTTTACATTTTCGTTATTGAGTTTTTCAAGGGAAGCAATCAGTGCGCCGACAGAGCCCTGTACGTCGCCCTTGATGATCAGGTTCAGTTCTTTAACTTCCCCTTCCTGGATCTGGCTGAACAGCTTTTCTAAGGTGGTGCTTGCGTTTCTTGCAAGAACTTCTTCTCTCAGCTTTTCTTTTCTGTTTTCAGCAATTTCTCTTGCTATCTTATCGTCTTTTACTGCGTTAAATTCATCACCTGCCTGCGGTACATCGGTCAGACCCAGGATTTCTACTGCTGTAGCAGGACCTGCTTTCTTGATGGTCTTACCTTTGTGGTCGGTCATAAGACGGATTCTGCCGGAGCAAGTTCCTGCAACGACGCTCTGTCCGCTCTGCAATGTTCCGTTAGTGACTAGAAGTGTAGCAACCGGACCTTTGGATTTGTCCAGTCTTGCTTCAATAACTGAACCCATGGCAAGTCTGTTCGGATTTGCACGAAGTTCCATCATCTCTGCCTGAAGCAGAATCATTTCCAGAAGGTTTACGATACCTTCGCCGCTCTTTGCAGACACTGGCACGCTGATGACATCGCCGCCCCAGTCTTCTACCAAAATACCGTACTCGGTCAAATCCTGCTTTACTCTATCAGGGTTTGCACCTGGTTTATCCATCTTGTTGATAGCAACGATAATCGGAACGCCTGCAGCCTTTGCATGGCTGATGGATTCAACAGTCTGCGGTTTTACACTGTCGTCTGCTGCAACAACCAGTACTGCGATATCGGTAACGTGCGCGCCTCTTGCTCTCATTGCAGTAAATGCTTCGTGACCCGGTGTATCTAAAAATACGATCTTCTGTCCGTTAATTCTTACTTCAGAAGCACCGATATGCTGGGTAATGCCGCCGGACTCGGAAGCAGTTACATTGGTCTTTCTGATTGCGTCAAGAAGCGATGTCTTACCGTGGTCAACGTGACCCATAACAGTGATAATCGGCGGTCTGTCCTTCAAATCTTCTTCACTGTCTTCAAAGAGTTCCAGTCCCTCTTCAACTGCTTCTTCCTCTACCTTGCCGATAGCTACGCTCAGACCCAGATCTTCTGCCAGCACCATTACAGTGTCTTCATCAATATTCTGGTTGATATTTGCCATGATACCCAGCTTCATCAAAGTCATGATGACTTTTGAAGTGGATACTTCTGCCTGTTCACAGAAGCCTGCAACAGTAATCGGCACATTGATCACAACGGTGCCTTCTGGCAGTACTTCTTCTTCAATTTCAGTTTCCACAACTTGTGGTTTAGGTTTATTGTGTTTCTTTCTTGTCTGTTTTTCCAACGATTTTCTTTCCAGTTTATCAAACTTATTCTTTTCTTTATCCTGCTTCTTCTTGGAATCGTCTCTTCTTCCCGGCTTGGTTTCAATTTTATCAAGCTGTGGACGATCCTTTCTTGCCCCGCCGTTTCCACTGCGATCGTTTCTATTATTGTTTCCACCGCGGTCATTTCTGTCATTTCTGCCGTTATTTCCACGAGGATTATCCTTGCGGTCATTGCGATCATTTCTGTCATTTCTGCCGTTACGATTTCCGTTGCCGCCGCGATCGTTTCTGTCAGCTCTCGCACCATCTTTGCGTTCCGGTTTCTTGCCGCCGCGGTCTTTTCTTTCTGCATTTCTATCAGCAGGTTTCTTCTCTGGCTTTACTGCCGGCGTTTTTTCAACTGGCTTTACTGCCGGCTTCTCAGCTACTGCAGGCTCCGCTGGTTTTACCGGTGCAGCTTCCGGTGCTTTTACAGGCGCCGCAGTTTTTGCCGGTTTTTCAACTGGTTTTGCTTCTCTCGGCAGCGGAGTGCCTACAGGCGGTTTCTGTCTGCTTCTATTTTCCAATTCTGCTTTATTTACTACCGGCTTTCCAACAGGCGGTTTATTCTTACTTGCCAAATACTCCGTATCTACTACCGGTTTTCCAACAGGCGGTTTCGGACGATTGGAAAAGCCTGGTCTTACTGCCGCTTTGACAGTGACTCTCGGTTCTTCCTGGACTGTAGTTCCCTTTTTCTTAGGCTCTGCCTTTACAATCTTAGTCTCTTTCTTTGTTCCCTTTATCTTGTCAACATCCGCATCAGATAACACGCTCATATGGCTTGTTACACTGATACCGAGCTGCGCTGCCTTCTCTTGGAGTTCTTTACTTGAAATGTTTAATTCTTTTGCCAGTTCATGTACTTTTTTCGTCATATTCACTCCTCCCTTTCTGATTGAATAAGGTCAATCTCCTTACAAATAATTTCCGCAAAATGACGGTCTGTAATACCGAAAATCCCCTTTCCGGTCTTTCCTGTCACCTGAGAAAGCTCATCGCTTCCTCCGAAAATTCTATAGTTAACATTATTTTTTTCGCATTTTCCCTGCATTTTTTTCACTGTGTTATCGGCTAAATCTTCAGTTAAAATCAAAAGCTGCACTCTTCGCTTCTCAATCATCATGATACAGGTGTTATACCCAGTCACAAGATTTCTGGACTTGGCGGCAAATCCTAAATGGCTGAAAACTTTTCCTCTATTCATTAGCCTGCCCGTTTACTTCTTTTAATTCCTCACAAACCCTGTCAATTTCGCTCTGGGCAATATTGGCAGAAAAGCTTCTCGAAAACGCCTTACGCTTCTGCGCCTTTTCAATACACACATTGTTGCGGCAGAGATATACGCCGCGCCCTTTAGCTCTTCCTGTCGTATCTAGCGACAAAATACCTTCGTAAAAGGCTACGCGGAGCAGTTCCTGCTTGGGTTTTGATTCCATGCAGCCGATACACTTTCTCATAGGAATCTTGTTACTCTTCAATCTCGAAAACCTCTTCTCCTTCTAATGCTTCTGCCGGCTCCTCATCGATTTCCACAATGTCATCTGCCGCCTCTTCATTATAGTACTGCGTGTGGCTCTTAATGTCGATTTTCCAGCCGCTGACTTTTGCAGCCAGCCTTACGTTCTGTCCTTCTTTACCAATTGCCAGAGAAAGCTGATAGTCCGGCACTACAACTGTTGCAGTCTTTTCAGCCTCATCTGCCAGCACAGATTCCACTTTTGCAGGTGAGAGCACGTTGCTGATCAGTACTTTCGGATCTTCACTCCAAGGAATGATGTCGATTTTCTCACCGCCCAGCTCGTCAACTACTGCCTGCACACGAATACCTCTGGTGCCAACACATGCACCAACCGGATCAACATTCGCGTCTTCGCTGTAAACTGCCAGCTTGGTTCTGGAGCCGGCTTCTCTTGCAATCCCCTTGATTTCAACAAAGCCATCCTGAATTTCAGGAACTTCCATCTCGAAGAGACGCTTTACAAGACCCGGATGAGATCTGGATAAAAACACCTGCGGTCCCTTCGTGGTCTTCTTCACGTCCATAATGTAGACTTTCAACCTTTCGTTGACCTCAAAACGTTCACCCGGTACCTGTTCGCCAGCAGAAAGGATGCCCTCCGCCTTTCCCATGTTGACAAACAGCGTTTCGCCGCTCTTTCTCTGCACAACACCGGTTACGATTTCACCCTGCTTGGTGATGAAGTCATCGAAAATCATACCTCTTTCGGCTTCTCTGATTCTCTGTACTACAACCTGCTTTGCAGTCTGTGCAGCAATTCTTCCGAAGTCTCTTGGCGTTACAGAAAACTCAATCGCGTCACCGATTTCGTATCTTGGATCGATTTCCTGTGCCTCCTCTAAAGACATCTCAATCATATCATCATAAACTTCTTCTACAATATCTTTTCTCATGAGTACTGCAATATCGCCGTCTTCCCTGTCGATATCCACTCTCACATTCTGCGATGTGCCATAGTTCTTCTTGTAAGCAGAAACCAGTGCGGACTCAATTGCTTCAATCAAAATGTCCTTGGAAATGTGTTTCTCCTTTTCAAGTTCATTTATCGCTTCGATAAATTCTCTGTTCATTTGTCTTTACCCTCCTTAGAAAACCACTGCCAGGTTGGTTTTTGCCACCTGATCCAGTGGGAACATCCATTTTTTATCATTTTCATCTTTTATTACAACATTGCCGTCTTCTAAGCCTTCCAAAATGCCTTCAAAAACTTTTTTCCCGTCAATGCCCTTATACAATTTTACTTCTACCAGTCTGCCGGTATACTTCTCGTAATGCCTTTCGGTAATCAGTTCCCGGTCCATGCCCGGCGAAGAAACTTCCAAATAATAATTCTGCTCAATAGGATCCAGTCTGTCCAGCTCGTCACTTAAAAATCTGCTGACCTTTTCGCAGTCGTCGGTACTCACGTATTCTTCCTCCTCTGCGGAGATTTTATCGATATAAACCCGCAGAAACCAGTCTCTGCCTTCCTTAGCAAACTCAACGTTATAAAGTTCCAGCTCAGATTCTTCCATGAATCCTGCTGCAATTTCCTCAATAATTTCTTTTATCTTTTTCTTTGCCATTTACTGCCTTTCGTCCTCTTGCAAAGACACTCTTTTACAGCACTTTGCCCTAAACAAAACTGAAAGAGTGGGTTTTGCCCACTCTTCTCGCTTTCCTCAATAAATTTCGTACATACATATATTAGCACAAATCTACGGCTATGTCAAATATTAGTTTTTTCAAATTTTCGGCGCATTGACATCAAACCTGCAATAACTCTGATACCGCTATAAAGCAGGCTGCGCCTTGTGTCCTCTATCTGATAAAATTAGTCGCAACCTTCGAATTAACCGGTGCTTCAATCCCGTTCTCTTTTCCTGCTTCAATACATTTTAAAAGCCAAGCCATGTTAGAAGCGATATTTCGCATAGTCTGCAGTCCCTCTAAATCCTGTGCGACTTCCTCCGGCGTGTTGCCGTGCACCATATTCCAGTAAGTAGAAGATACCACCGGCATCTGATTAATCATAAAATATTTGTTCAAATCATCTAGCGCTGCTGTAGTGCCCGCTCTTCTTGCAGATACTACTGCTGCTCCCGGTTTGTGTGTAAATGCACTGCCTCCAGCATAAAAAGCTCTGTCAAGCACAGAAAGAACTCTGCCGTTAGCATGCGCGTAGTATACCGGTGATCCAAACACAAATCCATCTGCTTCCGCTGCTTTTCCTATCAATTCATTAACTGGATCATCCTCAAAAACGCAAACACCGTTTCGGCTGCCACATGCACCGCAGCCGATACAGTCTCTAATCGGCTTTTTCCCCAGCTGCAGGATTTCACTGTCGATATGAAATTCTGCCAGCGTCTGTGCAATCTCTTTTAAGGCTGTAAAGGTACAGCCTGCCTCGTTAGGACTTCCATTTAACAGTAAAACTTTCATTCTTCTACCTCCCTTGTTGTGTCAGAGTAATCTATGTTCTTTGTCTTTAAAAATTCCACTTTTTCAGGAAAGACGCAAATTTCTTCACCGCTGCTGAAGCATTCTTTCCATTTTTGTAAATAACTCCAATATTACGGTAACACGGTAAATCCAGCGGTGCAATTTTAATCTGATCGCGGCATGTCTGCAATACCAAATCCGGCATAAGGCTAATGCCAAATCCCTTTGCAACCATGGATATCGCACTGTTATCGTCAACATAGGTGGTCTGTCTGTTGGGCTTGATATGATATCCTGCCAGCTGCTGCTCAACATCCAGGTCACTGGCACAGTAAGGGAACAGGAAATGTTCTGTTTCAATTCTATGCAGCGGAAAGAGTTCCCCATCCTTCCATGGATATTCCGGTGGAAGCACTGCAAAAAAATCATCTCTGGCAAGGGGTTCAAAGTCCTCTCTTTTCACCAGATTGGTAGTGATGCACATGTCGACTCTTCCTTCGTCAAACCACTGATACAGCCTATCGTCTCCCTCTTTAATCTCAAAAGAAATTTCCGGATTCTCCTTCTGAAAAGCGCGCATCACGTCCGGAAGCCAAGTTCTGATTACGCTGGCAACCGCCGCAATACGAATCATAGAGGCTTTCTGTTTTAGAATCAGGTCTACCTCTGTCTCAATCTTTCCGCTGGCCTTGACCAGTTCTTTGAAAAGTGGCATAAGGCGCTCGCCTTCTTCTGTAAGCCGCACACCAAACTTACCGCGGTGCAGCAGCACCACGCCCAGTTCACTTTCTAAAGAGTTCATCATATGGGTAAGCCCGGCCTGGGTATATCCCAGCTTAGTAGCCGCTGTCAGCAGACTACCGTTATCCACCGCATAAATCAGCACCTTGACCTTATTAATATCCATAATATCCGTCCTGTTCTATTAAAAATCGTTATATATATATAATAATAAAGAGAATTCCATAAGTCAATAGAATGCGGTAAAATATAGATATAAATATTCGTTTAATTTGAAAAGATTTATTAGGAGGATTTCATTATGTACAATAACACCATGTACGAGCTGGGAAGCCAGCCATCTCTGATTCGTGAACTTTTCGCTTACGGACTTGAACAGGCAAAGATTGTTGGATCAGAAAACGTATTTGACTATACTCTCGGTAACCCAAGCATTCCAGCTCCTGCAAAAGTACAGCAAGCAATTAAAGACATCCTTGATGATACCGATTCCATCAAAATCCACGGCTATTCCATGGCTGGCGGTTTTGATGAAACCAGAGAAGCAATCGCTGCAAACCTGAACAAGCGTTTCGGTACTGATATCAAAGCATCCAACCTGTTCGTAACCTGCGGTGCTGCCCCTGCACTGATTTCTGTAATTAAGGCACTGGCTACTGACGCAGATTCCGAAATTATGGCAGTTGCACCATTCTTCCCTGAATACCGTCCGTTTGTTGAAAAGAACGGTGCGCACCTGGTAGTTGTACCTGCTGACAGAGAACACTTCCAGATTGACATGACTAAGGTGGAAGAACTGATTTCCGTACATACACAGGCAATCATTATCAACTCCCCTAACAACCCATCCGGTGTTGTTTACACGAAGGAAACTCTGGAAGCACTGGCTGCTATTCTGACTAAGAAGAGCGAAGAATACGGACATCCAATCTACATCATCGCTGATGAACCTTACAGAGAACTGACCTACGGAGATGCAAAGGTTACTTTCATCCCGACAGTTTACAAAAACACTATCGTATGCTACTCCTGGTCCAAGAGTCTGTCTCTGCCGGGCGAACGTATCGGTTACGTATGCGTTCCTGATCAGTGCGATAACGCTTCCGAAGTATTCAACGCTGTTGCTGGCGCTGCTCGTGCAAACGGTCACGTTTGTGCACCTACCCTGCCGCAGATGGTAATCGCTCGCTGTGTAGACGAAATGCCTGACCTGAAAGCCTACGACGAAAACCGTACCCTGCTGTACGATGAACTGACTAAGATGGGTTATAAATGCGCAAAACCTGATGGCGCTTTCTACCTGTTCGTAGAAGTTCCAGATGGAGACGGAATGAAATACTGCCAGAAAGCAAAAGAAGACCACAATCTGCTGGTAGTTCCTGGCGAAGGCTTTGACTGCCCGGGATACATGAGATTATCCTACTGTGTATCCAACGAAATGATCAGAAGAAGCTTACCTGCATTCGCTAAGATGATGGAAGCTTACAAATAATCATCGAATCCAAATAAAATAAGATAGTAAAAACTGTGCGACACTTTCCTTTTAGGTAGTGCGCACAGTTTTTTGTGTAACGGTTTTTATATAGTGGCTTTGTCTTGAGTTTTATAGCACTTTTCTATGTATATTTTTTCCAGTTTTCCTCTTTATTCACTTCGGTTTTCAAAATCTCGATTTTGTCCGCAAAAAGAAACCCTTTTCGCCTGTTTTGAAAACCAATCGAAGTATTTTCGAAAACTTCCAAAATATTCCATCAGAAAAAGCTCAAAAAAATAGAAAACTCGGGCTGTGCAAACGCGCACAAAACCCGAAATTCCATTTCATACCATATTAGTCTATATAATATGCCCAGTTTTCTTTTCGCTCTGAAGCCTTTGGATATTCTCCGTCCACATAACCGAGAATGCAGTGACCTATGCCCTCATAATCTCCTTCAATTCCTAAAGATTTTAAAATTTCCAAGCCCTCCGAACGTTCAAATTCTTCCTTTGCTCTATGGATCCAGCAGCTTCCGATTCCAAGGGCATGTGCGGCCAGCATCAGATTTCCCATCACCAGACTGCCGTTGTAAACGTGAGTCGGAATCTTTTTATCTGCCAGTACAATTAAAACCACCGGCGCACCGTAAAACGGGTCGCTGTCCGAGCCCATAATTTCAGCGTTGAGCTTTGAAAGCTTATTGCGAAGCTCTTTATTTGTCACCGCAATAATAATCGGATCCTGATAATTCATTCCTGTCGCCGCAAAAGTTCCTGCTTCAATAATTTGATTTATGATTTCCTTTGAAACCATATCCGGTTTAAACTTGCGGATACTTCTTCTTTCTTTCATTGCTTCAATAATCTGATTCATAATAACTCTCCCTTCGCTATGCAGTAAAATCCTTTTTTTGAATAGAAATTAAGACGCCTCATCCATATATCTATCTGCAATAAACTCTGCCGATTCTATTTAAGAAACACCTTTTCATCATTGTATAAAAAAGCCATTTGCAAGTCAATCCTCTTATGCACCTGTCATTGCAAACTCATGAAAAATCCCCATTGAATTGATGTGTTAGCAGCGCTCATACACAAGCAGTGTTCGACAAATATTTCAATCCGCCAACATAAAAGTTATTTTTTGCAAATATTGCGCCTCGCCCTCCAAAAACGCCAACTTGACCGGTATTATTCGGGAAAGCGGCGGCAAATGCCAAGAAGAGAGTTTTTTTCGCAAAGATTGGCGTAGAGCGTTCAACCAGTACTAAACGCAAGAATATAAAATAAACGGTTTGAAGTTGGCGTTTTTCATGCTGCCAACGCAAAAAACAAAAAATAAAAGGGTATTGTTGGCGTATGCAATTCATCACAACGCAAAAGACTGCGCCGGAATTTCTCTAAAGCGCAGTCTCTGGTGTTTATAAATACTACATATTCAGTTCTTCCACTGCATGTACCAGCATTTCAATAGCTGCCGGAATAGAATCTTCATCTAAATCAAATTCTGCATTGTGCAGAGTCTGCGTGGTATCGCAGCCGATCCCTACATAAGTAGCAATTCCGCCGTTATCCTGTACTTTGTTAATCATAACAGAAGCGTCATCAGTACCTCCAACATTTCCTTCAAAGTGAATTTTTTCAAACCAAGGTACTTTCTTCGCAGCTCTTTCGATGACTTCCATCATAGCGTCACTGCTCTGCGCTGCCGGTATTTCGCCGAAGTCTACATAAGTATATTCCAAATCGTGTGCTTTTGCAGCGCCGTCCAGAATATCGAACACTCTCTTACGGGCATATGCAGCGATAGTTCTGGTCTGTCCTCTGTATTCGATGCTCATAAATGCGTTCGGTGCGATAGTATTTACTACGACGCCTGCGTTGAGCACCCCTACATTGACTCTGCAAAGTCCCTCTTCATGGGGTGCAATTGCATGGAGATTCAGTGCAGCAGTGCAGGCTGCCAAAAGGGCATTTTTTCCTTCCTGAGAAGCACCGCAAGGATGCGCTGCTTTTCCATGGAAAGTAACATCAATCTGATCGTCACTTAAGAAGTCCTTGCAGCCGCAGGCGATGGTATTGGATGGCAGCGGCCATCCCTCTGCAGTCAGCGCCATGTGTACAGAAATAAAGTTCATCGCATCGTCCAGATGGCCTTTGTCGACGATGGACTGTGCACCGTTGTAGCGTTCTTCTGCCGGCTGGAAAATGATACGCATTTTCCCTTTCAGCTGGTCTTTTCTCTTCATCAGTTCCCATGCAAGACCGATACCGATAGCTGTGTGTGCATCGTGACCGCAAGCGTGGACGCAGTCTTTGTTGCAGGAAATATACCCCTCATCAAATGGTCTGAAGCCTTCTTTCTGCGGTTCTTCATAAGGCAAACAGTCTATATCGAAACGAAATGCGGTCACAGGACCTTCTTTTCCGGTGTCCAGTTCTGCGATGACACCTGGATAGCCTTCCGTTCTTTCTACGTATTCCGGTTTTGCACCCTGCGCAACGGCTCTTTCCATTTCCGCCTTTTTCTCTTCATCAGAAAGCATTTCAAAGCCAACAGTATCGACATTGATTACATCGGTTCCCATCAGGCATTTGTAGCCTTCCTTCTCCAGAATTTCAGCAATTCTGGCACTGGTTCTGATTTCTCTCCAGCCGATTTCCGGATAATGATGGAATTCTCTTCTGTACTCAACAAATTGATTCATTCTTCTCTTCTCCTATCTTTTACTCTTTTGCATTCATCCAAGGCCTGCCCCAGCAGTGCAACGCCTCGCCTGATCTGCTCATCTGTCACATTAGAAAAACACAACCTAATATGCCCTTTCCTACTGTGACTGTTATCATAAAACACCCAGCCGGGTGTTATTAGAACACCTTTTTCTTCAGCAATTCTAAAAAGTTCTCTTTCATTTATACCGTTCTCCAAAGTGCACCACAAAAGCAGCCCGCCTTTAGGCTTCTTATAAGTAATACCTTTGGCACTAATCTTATCAAGCTCCTCACAAAGAAGATTAAGCCTGGCACTGTAAACCTGCTGTACACACCTGATATGCTTTTCAAACTCACCCGATTCGATATACTCGTTGAGAAAATATTGACCGATTCCTCCGATAGTAGTCTCGTCCACGCTAAGAGCATACCCCATCATATACATCAAGTCCGGCGGTCCCACTGCATAGCCGATTTTCATCATATACGGAAAGGTCAGCGTAAAAGTATCTACATAGATGACCATTTTATTTGCATCTAAGGCATAAAGACTTGGAATTTGATGATCGCTATAAACAAAATCTTTCTGATAATCTTCTTCAATAACCGGCACATTATAGGTATTTGCAAGGCGAAGCAATGTCTGGCGCTTGGCAAGAGACATGGTAATTCCTGTCGGATTGTGATAGTTTGGCTGCGTATAGATGAACTTCGGCTTCCGCTCTCTGAGAGCCTCCTCCAAAAGATCCATCTTCATGCCGTCCTCGTCCATAGGAATCGTGATAACTTCAATACCTCGATTATAAAAAATGCTGTAATTGTCCGGCACCATAGGCGCCTCTGCCACAATACAGTCGCCTTCTCGCAGATACATAATCATCAGATAAGTGATTGTTTGATTGCTCTCTGCAAAGATTTGGATATTTTTTGTAGTCACATAGATGTTCTGATTGGTCAAAAGCTTTCTGACGTTTTCTCGAAGTCTCTCTGTCTCCTGCAGAAACTCCTTCGTGCTGGCAACCTTACTGCTGTCAAAAATTCTGGAAACCACATGCTCCATCCCCTGCACAGGATTTAACCTTCTGTCCATAATCAAACCGCCAAAAGGGATCTGCTCATCGGGCTCAGACTTCCAGTAAATGTCGTTAAACCGCTTCTCAGCTTTGCGAAACTCGTAGCGAAAAGCTTTTTCTAAAGGAAAAAAACGCTTTCCAAACTCCTGGCTTTCCTGCAGAACCTTGACAAAGTAGCCCTTAGGTTTTTCCCTGGACACCACACACAGTTCCTTAGCAATAAGCACATCATATGCCTTGATGATAGTATTTCGATGGACGCCGATTTCTTCTGCCAAACGCCGCTCCGCAGGAAGTTTATAGCCTGATGGAAGTTCTTCCCATAAAATCTTCTTCTCGATTTCTCGTGCGATTTGCTTATAAATCGGTATGCTGCTGCCCTTATCGATCTTTAGCTTCACCCTATCACATCCTATTCTGCTAAAGCAATCCCTTTTTTTGTGTAAAAAGGCTTTTCATGCGGGTTTCTGCGCAAAAAGCCTTCTCCATTCGTCGTTTATATTATTTTAAACTTCTGCGCCGAATTATGCAAGAGGTTATGCGTTTTGGGCTCTCAGTTTTTTTACATATCTGTCCCAAACAGTTAGCATCAGGATACCAACAATCATAATAGCTACGATTGCAATGAACAGATAACGATAACCGCTTTCTCCGAAAGTATCCAGAATCTTACCGGAGCAGAACGGAACGATAACTTCCGGCAAATAGCCCAGTGTACATACTAAACCGATTGCAGTACCTGCAACTCTGATAGGCACACCACCTTCATCCATCATGGAGAATACCATGATGTAACCACCGTACATACCTGCATAAATCATGATACAAAGCACGATGAATAAAGTAGAACTCATATTGCCCATAACCACCATCAAAAGTGTACCCAGAGCCATCATAGAGAACGTAACATACATAACCTTGGATCTTCCCAGTTTGTCAGCAATAGCGCCACCGCCAAATGCAGCGATAGGTCTTACATACTGTGCAGCGATTGTAACAAATGCACCTGCTGTTGCCACCATTCCAAATCTGGAAGTTGCATACGGTGTAAAATAGTAGAATGCAATGTTCATTACATAAGTACAGCAGAGGATTGCAGACAGAATCCATACAGCTGGCATCTTGATAACTTCTTTTACCTGTGCAAGGCTGATTTTTTCTTTCTGTTCACCAACTTTTTCTGTTGTATCCGGTTTATTTTCTTTCATGATGAAGAACAGCAGTATGCCAAGTGCGATTGCAATTGCAGAATAATATACAATTACACCATTAAGTCCTGCGGCGTCGCCTGCTTTTTTGCTGAAATATCCAAAGATAGAAACAATCGCAATACCGTCAACTGCATATACCAGACCTCTTCCACCGTCCATAAATCCGTATGCTTTACTCTGTTCGTTTTCGTTGGAAATCTCACGAAGACTCTTCAGAAGGGATGGCCAGAATGCGAACAAGGAAGTGAATCCCCATAATGCGTAAATACCCAGCAGCATTACGTAGTTAGGATTCAGCAGGTGCAAAATTCCACCAAGTCCAGTCAAAATCAAAGATACTGACATCAGCTTCCTGGTGGAAACCATGTCGGCAACAACACCGCCGAATAAATAGGAAATCATTCCAAAAATACCAAACATGGAACCGAAAGTACCCATCTGCGTGTTGTTTAAATGATATGTTTCCAGATAGGCGTCATAGAAATATGATCTGAAATATGGCATACCATAAATCATAGCGCCTGCGATGGTGATAATCACCAGGTGAAACATATGCTTTTTAAGCTTACTTTCTCCGCTCATTTTTCTTTCTCCTTTTTAGAAAATTTTTAAAATAGTTATAATATCTTTTTTTATTATACGAAAAAAAGACTCAATATAAAGTACCAAAAAATTAAAAAAAGCATTTTGGACTAGTCCAAAATGCAAAAACACACCAAAAGGCTCCACCTTTTAGGTAGAGCCTTTTGGCTGCGATATTAATTAAGAAAGAACGTTCAAAAGAAATAATCTGTAACCCTATCTCCTTTTGACATTCTCAGTATAGCAAGAGAATGTGACGATTCTGTGAAAAAAAGTTATCGCTATTGTGTTGAAAAAATTAAGATTTATTAAGAGTTGTTCTATCTTTTTCTTTCTTCAACGGTAATTCTTCAATGCATCAAAAAACTCTTCTGCCTGTCCATTGGGATTTGCGTTTCTGGTTGCTTCCAATTCTATGTCCTCATATTCATATCCGTGGATAATAACCGCAATATCCTTGCCAAAGACCTTTTTAAAAAATCCATCTTCTTGTAATTTTCGTACTGCAGATGAAGTTAGTTCCAGAAGTTTCTTCCAGTCAGTCTCTCTTTCTTCCAAAAGATACATCAAATCTTTTTCTTCCTGATTCCAAAAGGCATAGTTCCATCTTTCCTCACCAACTTGATGTTCTTCTGTATTAAAACTGATAGCAAAATCCGTCACTTCATCTCCGCTATGATTTATAAATACCGAGATTGCGTAAATATTTTCATTTTTCCATGAAGTTACTGCGTTTTTCAAGGCTTTGGAAATATCTGTTTTACATAACGGTTTCTTCACAGTTTTCTGTTTTCCCGTAATTAAACCCTCTACTATCGGAGGAATATGCAATTCAGTTTTGCCATTAACAAAACACTTCAATCTATCGCTATTATAAATAAAGTCCAAGTAATGGATTTCCTCTCGACCAGTATCATTAAAAATCGAGACATCTTTGCGAATAACTGAAACGAGTTTATTTTCTTTGTAGCTATATGTCTCTAGCACCATGTCAAAACAATTAGAAAAAAAGATTGTTAAAAAAATATTTTCAATTATCCGATTTCCATCATACGTTGATATTATTATCCTGCGCACCTCGTTCTCTTCCATATATAAAGAAATTTCAGTGTCTTCGACTCGGTTAACCCATTCATATCTGAAAGTTTCGTTATCGAGATTTTTTTGTATCAGTACTAGCTTGTCATTATCGAAATAATAATAATAGTCCGGTCTCTTTTTCGTATCGCTAGCTAATAATTTCCCACGCCGCGCATTTGTGATTAAGATTTCCTCGACTAAACTTGGGCAGTAATATCCTCTTGTAACTAAAAGCCCTCCTCTCGAACACTGCATTTGGAAATCATTTTTATGTTTAATTGCATTTTTCACGCTGTTTAAATTGTTTTGTGTACAGACCTGGCAGATTATTTGTTCTGCCAGATCTAAATATTTTCTTATCTTCAAATTCTTCATAGTCCAGATTCCTTAAAATGGCGAGATTTGTTCTAATTGCCCAATGAAATTTCTTAGGTAACCATATGCCTTTTCAACATTTTTTCTTTTGTTACCTTTCTTCTGATAAGCAGTTTGCATCATAGAATTCACTATGCTAAAATAGTCATTTCGATGTAAGCGCTTATGGAGACCTTTTTTTATATAAATAAGGTTAATCCAGTTATCCAGACGTATCCCAACTTTCTTTATTATTTTACGCGCAGGCTTTGCTTTTGGATGACTTTGAGCAACGATATGATGCCATTCCTTAGTATCATATTTTCTCTTTGCTTTAGAAAAGCTTTTCCCAATTGCTTTTGATAGAGACTTCGCCTTTGACTTCACATACTCGGAGGCTCCGCTTAAAGTATTCTCAATACCTCTAATAGCTCTTCCCCACGCCTCCTGAAACTCTTTTGTAGTTGTAAGATAGGTTAGAGTAATGCCACCTATTACAATTGCCGCTCCTTTTGCAATCCACGGGATAAAGAATATTCCAAAATGCCCACTCGGATCGACATAATTCACCGGGTTATTCGCACAGTACGCATACAAATGCAAGGTATTCGGGTCATTCTCACTACCCCTGTACGTATCCTCCGTCAAAAACCTTTTATCCGCCGGGTCATAATACCTGGCATTCAGATAATAAAGCCCCGTGCTCGCATCATAAATCCCTCCGGTATAGCAGATCTCGTTATACAAATCCCCGTGGACAGTCGTCTCGCCAAAACCACTGTATTCATAAGAGTTTGCACAGTTTCCGCTACATTAAGCGAAAGAAGTTTAATTTTGATTAACTTCTTTCGCTTTAGTTGTACACATCAAAACAAATAGTATAGCTTTATCTATTTGTTTACTATAATTAAAACTACAGTCTTCTCTCGAATGTAGCATAGATTTCATTTAAAATCCATTTAATCTGGCGACAATCCTTTTTGCTAAAGTGAGGAACGTATATCACTTTTCCATATGTAAAAACGTCTAAATTATTTCCCCAAAAAACTTTGTCATATAAATCATGACAACCATTTAAATAAGGATTGCTACATTTAAATGAATTATTAATATCTATAGCCAAATTCCATAAATTCAAAAACATCTTGCAAAAAGATATTTTATCTTTATTATTGTACATCGTTTTCATTTCTATTATTGATGGAATATCGAGTATGTCAAATTCACTCTCCTCCAGATAAATACCCTGCTTAATACAGTGTAAATTCAATGCACTTTTATCTTTAAAAGATAAAACTCTTTCATCATGAATTAGGAATTTGTCTCCATTTTTATCCGTAGTCCAAATGCAGTAGTACATTCCTTTTTTGTAGATTACTCTCAATCCATAATATTCCATACTTACTTTACCCTTCTGTCCCCATTTCTTAATTTGATTATATTCAGTTCCAGGTCTTTTTCTATAGTTATTCTTTTCATGACGATTATAGCATAATTAATGGAATGATTGTATCTCATGTTCACACTCTATTTCACTAATATAAGAAAGCTCCTGCTCCTCAGTTTCACTGAAAATAATACATCGCAATGCATTAACACAGACAAAAATATCTTCTGCAGCAAAATATAAATAGGTCGATCCCATCTCTCTACATCCTACTAATGTCATATTTTTCAATAATCCAAAAGATTCTATATGCAAACATTTCCAGCAAAGCAGGTTTAAAATGCATCTTGTCTTAAGTCTCCATGTCATTTTTGCATATGTATCAGTAATCAAATCTCCATGTGATCCAATATATCCTACAATGTCACTTTTTTTGTTATTCTCATAAAGTTTATGAATAATATTTAAAATTTCTCTTTCTCCATGAAAATAAGTTTCCACAGGAATATCTCTGTCCAGCGCCCTTTGAAAAAAATTTTCTTCACCAGCTTCTACCTTTTTGTTTGCACTTTTCCCTTTTGTTTGCTGTGATGGTTTTGTGACTTTCGCCTTGCTTTTACTGGACTTCTTTGCCTTAACTTTGTAATACTTCACACCTTGGTAAAGAGTTACGCAAACTAAAGCGGTTATGACTAACTCAACACCTGTTGGACTAACTATGAATACGCCTACTGCTGCCGCTGCTGCTCTCGCAACCCTATATATTGAATTTTCTTCCAAACATAGCGACAGAGAAACTTCGGCAAATGAAAAGAGATATATTCTGTGTTTTGGAAAAAATATTGCAATATGCTGGTATGATCAAAAGATTGCAAATCTACATATAACAATTACATCACGCTCCTATGTCTCTCTACAATTGCTTTCATATTCTTTAATGATAATCATTCAATTTTATAGCACCCGATGTTTGCAATAATGATTATAGATTCAATTTATTGTTCTTTTCTTCCCGAATTAAATTCCCTTCATAATCAAATACTGCAATCACACTTTTTCTAATTGTGTTATGCTGCAATAGTCCTTGAACTACAATATAATTATCACAGTAGTTTATAATAGTTTCTGTTTCATAATATTTTAGCAGTTCTTTCATATAAATGCTATCGTTAAAATCCACAATTCTGGTTGAATCTTTATTTTTATTCAGATAATAAATTGCATTATTACTTCCACCAATAAGCAGACCGTTACGGCAAAAAATAGAACTTAATTCTACTTCCTGATTTACTATATTCATTTGATTATCTTCTTCAAGTGCCAATACTGTGCCATTTTCAAACAGCAAGAATACTGTTTTATTCTTTTTCCTATCTGACAGATGTAGCCATACTTTTCCTCGTCTACAGCTATTTCTCTACACAGTGTTACTTCGTCACTAATCTGAAATACTCTTAGAACACCTTTGCCTTCCTGGTCGCTGTCATAGCAATAAACTGTATCTTCCTCAATCCCGACAAATATTGCGAAATTGCTTGATAATCTAGTTTCTTTTCCGGTTTTATCTGAATAGTAAGCAGTCGGTATGTCCTTATCTGATAAGATTGCGTTTTATTAGGAAAACACACTGTCAAAAGGATTTTATGCTTTGGCGGGGGTCAGCCCGCCTCGGCGGTGTCAGTGGTGTTGATTTCAATATACTCGGCAATCCGGCGGAACTCGTCCGCAAACTTAAAGTGAACACTGATATTGCCGTTTTCGTAAACCTTGATATGGTCTACCAGTTCAATCAGGATTTCGCGGGTCAGCTTTTCGATGTTCTGATATTTTGCAAAAGCTACCAGCGCGGGATGCTGCTGGTCAACGCCGTTTGAGAGCTCTTTCCGTTCAGCCGTCAGCCGGGCCAGCAAATCCGAGAGCCCGGCGGCCTGCCGTTCATAATCGGCTTTCATTTCCCGGTATTCCTGCTGGGTGATTTCCCCGTCTTTCCAGTCTTGATACAGTGACTGCTTGTAGCGGGTGATTTTCGTCAATTCCTTTTCCTTTGCGGCAATCTGGTCGTTAAGGCGGTGGGATTGACTTTTTTTCAGCGGGGCCGCATTGATATGGGCTACTATTTCCGAGTAGGAAACGGCAGTGCTCACTTGATACTGGATGGCAAACAGAACAGCGGCCTCCAGACGGTTGTGTTTGATAGAGTGCATGGTGCAGGCTGTCCGGGAGCGTTTCTTGTAAGTGGAGCAGGAATAATAAACATTCTTCCCGCTCTGGCTCCGGGTCACGGCCTTGCCGCAGTCCGCGCACCTCAGAAAACCGCTGAATAAATGGAGCTCCCGCTTTTTAGGGGCCGTCCGGGTGTCACGTTTCAGAAGTTCCTGTACCCGTTCAAAGGTTTCGTGGGTGATGATGGCCTCGTGGGTATCGGGGACGCGTACCCATTCATCCTCCGGCACAGCCTCAATCTGGTGTACCTTGTAGCTTTTCACCCGGCGGCGGCCTTGTACTAAATCCCCGGTGTAAATAGGATTTCTGAGAATATCCGTTATAATCTTGTTCCCCCACATGGGAGCGTCCGATATAGCCGGGGAGTAGGGCAGGCCCTTTAGCTTTCGGTAAGCTGTGGGGCTGGGTATGCCGTGGTCGTTCAGGTACATCACAATTTGAAGTTTAGCCATACCTTGCAGGCACAGCTCGTAAATCTTCTTGACGATTTCAGCGGCCTCCGGGTCAACGATTAGCTGGTGTTTGTCCTTGGGGTCTTTTATGTAGCCGTAGGGAGCAAAAGAGCCGATGTACTGACCGTTGCGCCGCTTATAATCAAAAACCTGCCGGATTTTCTTTGAGGTCTGATAACAATACTGGTCATTCATCACGTTTGTTATCGGAACGATAATGCTGTTCACGCTATCCGGGTTTAGGTAGCTGTCCACGCCCTCGGCCAAGCTGATAAAGCGGACGCCCATCTGTACAAAAAGGTTATCAATCAGACTTCCGGCATCGCTATAATTCCGGGCGAAACGGGAAAGGTCTTTCACCACAACGCAGTTGATTTTCCCGCTCATTACATCCCCCAAGAGCCGCTGGAAACTTTCGCGCTCCGTATCGGTTCCCGTGTGGCCGTCATCAACGTACTCGGTGTAGCTTTCAAATTCTTCCGCATGGTTGAAGTGAAAATCATTGAGAATGTCGCGCTGGTTTTTCACGCTGTTGCTATCGTCAAGCCCCCGGTTGATTTTCTGTAAATCCTCTCGGGAAAGCCGGATGTAGCCGCCCATTTTCCAGAGTCGGGCCGTATAGGTAGGGGTCAAAGTCTGCTGATACCCTCTGTTTTTTGTTCGTGCCATTGTTCCTCCTTCCCTATCACATTACACTTATATTATACCTCTGCCCGGGGCAATCAACAAGGATGTCGATGCCTCGGGACATTTTGTCTCGAAGTAGGAACGGGCCGCAACAGCAGTTACAGCCCACTCTTTTGCCGGATAAGAAAGGCGGTCAGCGTCTCCTGCAGGGAGGGGCCGCCCTCGGCAAATTCGATTTTCACGCCCACGCCGCCCACGCTAAAGCAGTAGGGATTGACGGCCCGTTTTACGAACCGGGCCAGCCGCTCCTCCCGGGGGAGGGTGCGGTCAAAGGCCATACCGCTCACGTCAGCCAGCGCATCCGCGCTCACCGCGCCGATGTCCACGCTTTTCATTTGTTCCAGCTCTTGTGCGGTCAGTTTCACGGCAAAACCTCCTTTTGCGTTTTTGGTTGGTGGGGAAACGCTAAAAGGCAGCACTCCGAAAAGTGCCGCCCTTTAGCCTGTCCTCACCTTGGGACAATTTGTCTCGAACTTGTTTGAAATGGGGAGCGCCGGGCCCGTATGTTTGGCCCGTCAAAAGACAGCGAGTAGCGGCCCGGCGTTCCCTTGTTTTGTGCGGCGGCCCCAAGCGGCAAGCGGCCAGCTTGTCCCTCGCGGATCGTGGCCGTGGGGCTGGCAGGTTCCCCACTCGCGGCGGTGGTGTTGGTCGCTCGTCCTCCCGTGGGAGAAGTCACAGCGCACCCGCCGCCCGGCTCCCCGCGTTCACTCGGGGCCGCCCGCTATTCAGTTGTGGAGAAGAAAAAACTTCCTCTCATATACCACCAGAAAAATGGAGCAAATGGAGACGGCAATCACGGATTTTTTCTCAAATATTTTTTCATCTGTGCGATGCCGCTGAGAACGGAGCGCCGCACCGCGCTCTTATCCACGCCCTCGGCTTTGGCAATCTCCCGGTAGGTCATGCCGAGGATAAAGTGAGCGTCCACCCGGCGGCCCTGGATCTCCGGCAGGCTGTTCAGCGCGTTCCACAGGCGGCAGAACCGCTCCTTGAGCTCCAGAACCTCGTCCGGGGTGAGCTCGTGCAGGCAGGCGGAATACTCGATGCCGTCATCCGCGTCCAAGGAATAGTACGCTTTGTTGTAGCGGGCCCGCTCGGTATAGGCCGCCTCGGAGCGGACACTGGCCCGGAGCGCCTCGGCCACATCATCGGAAACCTCAATATATTCGTCCTGGGTGTACCAGTAGTAAAAGTCGCGCAAATTGATAATCGTCATGGTATGTACCTCCATATCGTTTTTTGTGGTCGGGTTGCGGGAAACGATATGGAGGGCGGCGGGGAGCGGCACCTGGGGGAGCCGCCCCGCACCTTGGGACTGTTTGTCCCAAAGTGGAGCCGACAAAAAACGACAACGCCCGCGCAGCGTTGTGCTGTGCGGGCGCATGAAATGACGCAGTTCTTTATGTACTTACAAATTTCGTGTTGCTGGCCAGAGCAACCCGGTGGAGGGGCTAAACTTTTTTTAACAAATTAAGTTGAGTGCAGATAAAAAAGGACATAATGATACCTCCTGGATACCGCCGTGTCCTTAAAAATGGGCGACTTTAACACACCCTCCGTTTTCCATTTTTTCAAAAGAAAGCGGCGGCCTTGAAATTTACTATTTCAAAACCGCCGTAAGGCTACTGTATTTTGTTTTGGCGCATGGATATTCAGCCGCCGAAACAACGGTTTTTTTTATTTCCGTTGGGCGGCTAATCTTAAATGTAAGGTTAGATTAAATCATCATTTTTAACATAATGACCATTTGTAATAAATCCTTGCGGTGTTTTCTTTCCGTCAACAATAATATGAGCAAAGAGGACTGGTAATCCTGCTGATATTGCAAAGCTCTTTCCATATTGAATTTGAAAATGAATATGCGGTTCACTTGTATTTCCGCTATTTCCGCATTTTGCAATTACTTGCCCCCTACTGACACTATCTCCTTTTTTCACACAGATACTTTCTGGAAGGAGATGTGCTATCATGCTATATTCATGCTTGCTGTGACGAATAATGATATGGTTTCCTCGCACATCCGATGCGGTACAATCGACCTGTCCCTCTGCGATAATAGGGGTATTTGGAAAGTGACTGACCGCAGAAATGACAACACCATCTGCCGGAGCCAAAACATTTTCTGCAAAGCAGAAGTAATTTTCTAATTGTTCTCTTTCTCCCGAAAAAGTGGTTTCTTCGTTGTTCATAATAAAAAAATCATAAGCATACCGCTGGGACGGAAGAAACCAAGAATGTGAAGTTTCTTTATCAACCCCTCCGTTTGCAATATACCACTCACCATCAAACGGGAGTGAATACTGTACTTGCGGTTTATATGAGTTTTTATCCGGGAGCTTAAAGCCATGTCTAAAATGTGCAATAAGTATTCCAACAAGCATCCATAAATTTTGACCGAGAAACATTAAATTTTGAATGTTGTTACGCATGGGAGAAAATACATTTGCAAAGCCACACAATCCGAACAAGAAGAATAGAGTTAGGTACTGGTTATCAAAAAAAACGCCTAAAAACCCAACCCAAAACAACCATTGTAATTTTGAAATAAATTTAAGCATAAACTACCTCTCCAAATATTCTCTGTATCTCCGCAAGAGCGATTGAAATTCGGAATTTTCTTTCAAAAACGATGTTTCATCGTGTAATTCAGATTTTAACTGCTCAATCATTGATGATAAAAGCTGCCGTGGCAGATTTTCCATGTTATCATCGGATAAATTCAAATGCTTGTATAAAATATTCGATGAAATATCCGTCTTTCCCTCCATAGAAGCAAGGAGTAAAGATAGTATTTTTGTGCAGTACTCCGCATCTTTTTTATTTATTGCACATTCAAGTTTAGCTGTATATGCGGTACATTCTAAAATGCCAAATTGCTTTGCCAACTGTTCTTGGATGCAAGCCAATTCCTCGGCATCGTCTCCCCGGTTTTCAGACAAAGAAACCTGGGTTAAAGCTATTAGTATGGATTGCATTTCAACTGCGATTTCCAACATTCGATGCTCTAATAAAACACACGCAGGTTCATATTCCTTTTTTTGTTGATGTAGATATGCCATCATTAACTTTGTATCAGCGGGATAATCATTTAGTAATGTGGCAGCTTTTTCATATTCTTCTTTTTCACAATGCAGATAGAACAAAAAAGAAATTGCTTCTTTTTTTATTTCAATATTTTCGCTATTGCGTATCCTAAAATACAGTTTAGCAAGTTCTTCACGATATTTACTTTGATGCTCCACTGACTGCAATCCTAAAGAGGGTTGTAAAAAAACACCCAACGAATAAATTAAATTTTCACAAGTTGGAAATGCCCTAACTTGATCTAAAGCGAATTGAAAACCATCTTCAAACCCATCTTCCTGAATGATGGATTGAACTTTCATAACAACATTTTTGATCTCCACTTCAGACATTTCCTCATTAAAGGACATGAGCGTATTCAAATCTGTCTTTAACAATCTGGCCAAGCCGGGGAGAAGTGTAATGTCTGGATAAGTTGTTCCGTTCTCCCATTTACTAACTGCGGGTATTGAAACACCCAAATACTCCGCAATATTTTCTTGCGTTAACCCCAAGTGCTTTCGCTTTTCTTTAATTATCTGACTAATTTTCATATTGTCCTCCATCTATTTATAAGATTATCATACCTGCGTGACAATAGACAATCGAGCTATTGTTTAATTATAACTCAGAAAAGTTAACTTGCAAGCAACACGAAATAAAATACTACTTTACATCAAATTTCATTACATTCTCATAATCTAACACGAAATGTAGAATGATATAGGGTGATATGAGAATGAACCAAAATGAAAGAAGGTTTGACTTTCACGGCCTCGGGCTGGCGCTCAAAAGAGCCAGAGAAGAAAAGGGTTGGACACAAGCCTATGTTGCGGAATTAGTAGACCGTGACTCCCGTACCATTATGAATATTGAGAACAAGGGCCAATATCCCAGCTTTGACCTTTTTGTTAAACTCATTACTATGTTTGACATTTCAGTTGACCAGTTTATTCATGCGGACGGAGGGGCGCAGACAAGTTCTTGCAGAAAACACATTGATGTGCTCCTAAATTCTATGAGTGAAAAAGAGCTTGTCGTGATAGAAGCCACAGCCGAGGGCATTAAGAAAGCCAGAGAAACGGAGGATGCGTAAGAAAGCGTGACCTTCGTTTTTTTGCGCCATGTAGCGGAAGCGCACGAAATGGCAAGCAATTCGGGTGTGGCCACACTCCGAAATTTTTGCTGGGCCGTGGGCCCGCAAAAATGCTTGTTGGGGAGCCTCCCCAAACCCGGCTCTTTGGGACAAAATGTCCCAAAGAGGTTGGCTGCGTCACCGCCGCTATCGCGTCTGTTCCTTATCGGTGCGCCCGTTCGTAAGGCCGAGCAGATGGTCGATGTTGGCCTTGACCGCCACGGCCTCCCGCATATCCCGCTGGGCTTGCCGATACTCGGCATAGAGGGCCTTTTTCTTATCCGCCAGCTCCCGCCGCTGTTTTTTCAGCGCGTCCATTTTGGGGAGCTTTTCACCGCCTAACAATTCATTCATAGCGGCCCGGGCCGCCCGGTAGGTGGCAAGCTCCGCCTCGTGCTCGGCCAGATACTTTTTCGAGTACCGGGCCGCCTTGTAGCCGTCAAACACGGGCCGGGCCTTGGCATAGTCCACCACGGCCCCCATCAGCCCGGAGACTTTGGAGAGGGCGGCCTCGGTGGTCTGGAGCTCCCCGGCCAGCGCGTGGGCCCGGTCAACCGCCGCCGTGGTCTTTGCCGCCAGCGCGTCATAGTCGGTGAGATTGTTCTCCTGCAGAAACTGGAGGGCGGCGGCCATCTGCTTTAGGTTGTAGACTTTCGCCCAGCGTTCATAAGCCGGGCCCTTGCCCTCGGCCATGCGCTGTTGAATGTCAATGATAAGCCCCACCTGCCGGATCGGGGGCGGCGCGTCCTTGGGGAGCTTCGGGAGGGGCCGCTCCCCGGCGATAACCGCCCGGATGTCCTCGGGGTCAAAGCCCGCGCCGAGGGTGGATGCCCGGAGCCGGGTGTACTTGTTCTGCCCTGGCGCGAGGAACGACACCACGCCGCCCCGCCCGCGCTTGACGGCAAAGCCGGACTCTTCCATCAGCCGGAGGCACGCGGCAAAGTCGGCGGGCTTTTTTTCAAGGGCCGCGATGATTGCCAGCCGCACCCGCTGCTGCGCGGAGGGCGGTTTTTCCCCTACCCACTGGCCATAGTGGAGGAAACGGCCCTTGCTGTGCTGTTTGGGATTTTGTATCACGGACAAATCATGCTCCAGACATACCCGGTCAGACAGCCGCCGGAGGGCAAAGCTGGAGCCGAGGAAATTATGGAATTTCCGGGAGCAGTCAAAGGCCGTGGAATTGAAATAGATGTGATTGTGAATGTGGCCCTTGTCGGTATGGGTGCAGACGAAAAACTGGTATTTGCCTTTCGTCCAGCGCATCGCCGTTTCAAAGCCCAGCTTGTTTGCCTCCTCCGCCGTCACCTCGCTGGGCGGGAACGCCTGCCGGATTTGGAAGAACAGCGCCCCGCGCTCCACGGGCCGGGCGGTGGCCGCCTGGTATTCGCTTTTCACCAGCAGAAACTCGGCGGCGGCTGTTGCCGGGTCGCAAAGGTGGGAGGACACGGCCCCCAGCTTTTGGGGGTTGAGCCCGTAGGCAAACCGCTCCTCCATCGTCTGGACGGCGCTCAGTCCCGCCGCCTGCTTGTAGGGCCGGATGTAGGTCGTGGCTATATTATCGCCCCCTTTCTAAATTCTAACAAAATGATAGTAGTCTTAATGGACTGAATGTGGTATTATTGCATTTATAAACAGTTGAAAGGAGCCAAAGTATGACTATCGACTTTCAAGCTATAAAGGACATTGTGCTTATTACGGTGCCTATTATAACGGCATATCTTACATATCGCTCCAACAAAAAGTCAAAGAAAGAATTGAATGATGAACTTGAAGTCCGACTTAGGGAGCAGGATAACGAGACTGCTAATGAAATCAAAAAGATGCAAAAGCAGATGGAAGTCCGTAACATGGAAAGCAGTTGGGACAGTAGCACCCCTACAACTCAAAAGTATCTGGAGGAAGTGGGCCATAAACGATGCGGGAATGTTATGAACCTGCAAAGTCTTATTCCCCCAGTCCGATGGGAAGTTGAACAAAGCTACGATTTAGGTGAGTTGAAAATGATTAGAGAAATGCTCCTAAAAATTGAACTTCCTTTTGATGAAGAACATCTTTTGCCGCATGAAATTCCACAGTTAATTCAATTCAAAAAGCTACTCTCTTTTCTGGAACAAAAGATTAGTGCCATTGAAAATCAGGAGAATGGATAATGCGGTACATTACTTTGGGACAAACTGTCCCAAAGTCCAAAAATTATTGTAAATAGCAGATATATTACAATCAGAAAATAGATTTAGCAAAGGAGTAATGTCAAATGAGAATGGGTGAGGGACGAGAAACATTTAATAGATTGCTTAATTGGGATAGAGGGCAAGCGCCTTCGGAACGATTGGCAGCCATTATTCTATCAAAAGAGGGCTTTAAGGGGGTTGACCCATCTCATCCGCTCGGAGGTAAAGATGGCCTAAAAGACATGGTATTGTCCTTTAATGGAAAAAGGTGGATTGGTGCAGTTTATTTTCCAAGAGGTCAACAATCATTTTCTGATATAAAGTCTAAATTCACCCATGATTTGTCTGGAATAGACGCAAACAATGCCAATGGGCTTGCTTTTGTTACCAATCAGGAAATACGCCTTTCTGAGCGTAAGATATTAACTGAGATTGCTCCTAAAATTGATGTTCAAATATACCATTTAGAAAGAATTGCATCGCTACTCAATACACCATCTTGCTACGGTATCAGAATGGAGTTCTTAGATATTGAGATGAGCAAGGAAGAACAACTTTCTTTTTTTGCCGATAATGAACAGCGATTATCAAGAATTGAAAGCACATTAGACCAGGTAGCTATCAGTTTGGCAGGATACAAAGTAATATCAGAGCCTGGTGCGCTCAAACCTCAAAGCGATATTGCCGATGATACCTTAGATAATGGTGACTATGAAATAGCTCCGCGTTCTATGGAAGAAGTGGCAGACGTTGCAGAGGAATTTGTCGAAAAAATCTGGTTTGATCGTCACCTGTCACTTCGATATAGGGTTGAACAAGGTATTGAGAATGTTGCCCCCCAAATATGGGCGGGAGCATTGAAGTCGGCGGAAAGAGTAATACGCAAATATGGAGAAGAAAATCTTGGCCCATACAGTGATTTTGAATGGGGGATGCTAAACGGTAAGCTATCCGCACTTAGATGGGTATTAGGCGAAGAATGGGATATGCTTGACACTTAAACAAAAACGGAGAGACGTCGTTATAATGCCTCTCCGCTTTCTATTTTGTTATGTGGGACTTCTCTTCACGATTGTTTTTCAATAAGTCCAAGCAAATCATAAATATCCCAGTACCATAATAGGTTTCCAATCTTCGGAAAATTATTACGCCCCAGTTATATCAATTTCAATAGCATTTCCCCATATATCAGTTGCCTGTATTAACAGTGTTCCGCCTATAAGTCTAAACTTCTGATATTCAAAAGAATATTTGCCATAAAATTCTCTTACAAACGCATTATTTCCTTCGACTACTACATATGAGTTACCCGAATCAATTATCGCAGATATGTAAAGTATGTCATTAAAACGTTCTTTCCCATTGGATGAAATAAGGACGTGCGCTTTATGCCTATAACCGTTACTTTCTCGAAAATTTATGTATCCCCTAATTGCGGCCTGTGAATCCGCCATATCATCTTTTCCTAATTTTTTATTCATATGTGCCCTCCTACATAGTTTCATTAACCACCGTAGTAGGAATTAAGTATAACATATTACCGTCAAATAATCTACTTCTACTTTGGGACAAAATGTCCCGAAGTACGAAAAGCCAGGGAGCGGCACAGCACCGCTCCCCAGCAAATCACAGCTCCACCAGCGCGGAAAGCTGTTTCAGCAAATCAGACAAAGGCCCCCACAAAGCGGAGTAGTCCCGTTGCAGGGCCGATATTTCCTCGGGGTAAATCCCCCCGTAGGTGTTGGCATGGATAGCCACTTGATTGAGATTGTTTGAGCACCGCCGCTGGAGGGACACCAGCTCCCGGACGGGCGCAAGGTCAATTTGGAGCACATAGCCGCAGAGGGCCATCCTCCGCATATACGCGCCCATGTTGCGGATGCCCGCCTGGGCCATGCGTTCCCGGATAAGCGCCTGCTCTTCCTCGGACACCATCACATGGAGATGGACGGGGCGGCGGCGCTTTTTTCCGGCCACGTTACCTATCGCCCCGGTCGGGCGCGTTCCGTTTGGGCGCGGCGGGGGCCTGCCGTTCCCCGGCCAGTTTCCCGGCCTCCCGCAGTTGGGCGGCAATCGGGGCCTTTTCCTGCCGGGCCTGCCTGCGTTCAGCGGCGGCCCGCTGGAGCTCCACCCCACGGGCACACTCGGCCAGCCGTTCCGGGGAAACAAATTCTTTCACCACATAGCACCCAAAATCCGGGTAAAACCATGTCAGCCGCTTTCCATCAGGGACGCGGCCCTCGTCCTCCCATTTCCCCACCACCTGGGCCTGGGCATCCATCAGCCGCCGCATATCCGGGTTATCACGGGATGGCTTGAGCTCGTAATTATAGAGCTCCTTTTCCGTGAGCGGCTGGGCATAGGCCAGCTCGCCCCATGCAAGCCGGGTATCATGCTCCACCCAAATCCGGCCCTCGTAGTTTTCAATCCGGATGGGCGGGTTTTCCTTGCCATTGGGGAACGTGCCGATGTCAACGGGCCGCTGGGTAGAATAATACTTGTATTCCTGCGCTTTTTCCAAAGTTACCTCCTCTCAGATGTTAGCTTTTAGGCCGGGAAACGGGGGCCGGACATAGAAACATACCGGGCCCCCATGAACCGCGCCCGGAAAGCCTTGATACAAGCGGGTTTTCAAGCGGCAAAAGCTAACAGTCCAGCCGCCTTTTCCGCATATAGCCGCGCTGGCGTTTCCGCCGCGCATTTTCGGCGCAGGCCGCCGAACAGAACGCCCTTTTCCCCTCCGGCGCAAAGAGCCGCCCGCAGACGGCGCAGGGCCGCAGGCCGGGGGCCGGGCCGTCAGTCAGCGCGGCCTCCAATGCGGGATTTAAGGGGAGCACCGCCTCCCGGAAGTAGCGGCAATAAGCCCCCGTCCAGCATTTCCCCAGCATATAGCACTCGCAGTCAAGGGGCAGACAGCCATATTCCCGGTCATAGTTGGCGCACCATTTCACTACAAGGGAGCGGATAGCGGCCTTTTCCTCACGGGTCAGCTCGCGCAAAATATCACCTCCCGCCCGGTTTTTTCAAAAGGCTCTGAAAGCAGGAGCCGCAGGGGATGCCGCGCCAGTAGGGACAGCCACAGCACCGGGAGCCCTCCCGGGGCTGTTCCGGGCGGGGAGCCCGGGGCCGGGGGCGGCGTTTCATTTCCCGTTCCAAAGGGTTCGATGTGAAATTCATTCTCCGTCCTCCTTTTCTTCTTCCTCATCCCACGGGGGGAGGTCGTCATACTCACCGCCGCCATAGTCCTCGCCGTATTCCCCGGCCTCTTCAAAATCCTCGCCGGGAGCGGCGGCCTGCTGTTTGGGGCGGTAAATCTTGAAGTACCACCCGGCCCCGCCGCCGAGGGCCAGCACCGCCAGCACCAGCAGGAGCGTCCCCGCCCCGCCGGATTTTTCCGGCTCCGGCTCGGTAGCAGGTTCGGGCTCCGGCTCCGGGAGCGGTTCGGGTACGGCCTCCGGGGAGGGCTCCGCAAGGGCCATCAAATCGGCCACGGTGACGGCGTTCAGGAAGTACACATTTTCCGTCTCCCGCTGGCGGTCAATCACCAGATAGAACACGGACTCGTCCGCCGCCATGATGGTGAAGAACTCCTTGCCGTCCCCGTCCGTGGCGTTATCCACCATCGTCCCCTGCCCGTCCGGGGTGAACGGGTTGGGCTCGGGTTCCGGCTCCGGGGTGGCCGGGGGCTCCACGGGGTCAAGCCCCTCCCACTCCGGGCCGCCCGTACCGTCCTCCCATTCCTCGCCGCCCCCGGCGTAGGCCGTGGTGGTGATGCCGCACAGCAAAAAAGCGGCGCACAGAGCCGCCGCCACTACACGATATTTTTTTCCTTTCATTCCGCGTCCTCCTTTTCCGGTCCGGCGGACTTCGGGACATTTCGTCCCAAAGTGTCCCCGGCCTTGATGCGCTGGAGCACCAGCGGGAGCTCCTCAAGGGAAATGCTCATGCCCCGCACGATGTCCACGATTTCCTCGTTCTCGGCCTCCTTGTGTTTCTGTTCCAGCTCTTTCAGCCGGGCCTGCTGGTCGCTGATTTTGGCCTTGACCTTTTCCATCTCGGCCATGATTTTTGCGCTCTTGCTTATCGCCATTGAAAACCTCCTTTTCATGGTAAACGCCCGTAGGCGTAGAAGTGGGCCTGCCAGTAACTGCTGTTTAAGTTGGCGTAGCTGATAGGGTCGCCACAGTGCAGCATCATCCCGTCCCCCACATAGATGCCACAGTGGGAGACTCCCGGGGTGTCATAGGTTCCCTTGAAAAATACCAAATCGCCGGGGCGGGGGGAGCTGGTTCTGGTGCAGATGTTGTAGAGCCCCTGGGCCCCCAGCCGCCCCACGTTCCAGCCGGAATGATTGACTACCCACGAAACAAAGCCGGAGCAGTCAAAGGACGTGGCCGGGGAGCTCCCACCCCATACATAGGGATAGCCGAGGTATTTCTCGGCCTCGGAGAGCATCGCCGCGAATGTTTCATCGTCCAGATATTCCCCCGGCACTTCGTAGCCCTCTGGCGGGTTGGTGTATTTCCCCACATAGGACGAGCCGGGAAAGAGGTCAGGGCGGTTCCCCAGCGTAGCCATGTAGAGGGAATACCGGGAAACCTTGTCCTCCCCCATGATGTACACCGGGAGATGGGAAAGGTTGAAGTTATCCAGCGTCACAGTGCAGATATAATAATCGTAATACACCCGGTAGCTGTCGGTGTGGGTGTTGCCCTCCTCGTCCGTCCATGTATCCGTTTCGATGTAGTACCGTCGCTCCTTTACCACGTTCTCTGTCAGCGTGTACTGGCGGTCAAAGAGCATCCGCAACGTAGGCTGGACATCCGCCAGCGTCCACTCGCCCTCATGCCATGCGCTCAATAAGGAAATCAGCACATAGGGGTCGTGCTCGATAGCGTCTAAATCAAAATGGTACTCGTCATAGTCGTGTGTGCTTTCGTAGGTATTGAGATAATTCTGGAGCTCCGCCTCCAGCGAACAATAAGCGGCCTCGGCCCCCAGCATATCCCCGTCCTCGGCGGGGTAGGTGGTGGCCCCCACCGCGCCTGCGGCGGCGTTCCCCAAAGAGACGAGGGAGGACGCGCAGGACTGGAGGGATAAAACGAGCACCACGCAGGCCAGCGCGATAAGCGCCCCCACGGGATGCCGTTTCACGAAAGCCACAGCCCGCTCCGCCAGCTTTTCCGTAGCGGCGGCAGTCTTTTCGGCGGCCTTTGCCCCTTGTTTAGCGGTCTGTTTCGCCGCCTGCCTCGCTTGTTTGGCGTACTGCTTTTTCAGCTTTTGCTTGTGCCAGTAGCGGGTGACAACATTCTTTGAAAGCTCCGGGTTTTCCTGGGCAGCCACCCGGAACTGGTAGTCGGCCCGGGCCTTGATGTACTGCGCCTCCGCCTTATGGACGGCCCGGGCCGGGTGCTCCCGGATGCGCTTTTTTGCGTACCGCGTCCCCTGCCGCAGAACGGCCTCGCCCACAAGCTCGGAGCGGTGGGCCCCCTCGGTTCCCACGTTCTCATGCTCCACCTCGTAGACCTTGCCATGCACAAAGCCGTGGACGTTCCACCCGGCGGCCCCCAGCGCCCGGCGCACCGGGCCCCTGGGTTTCGGGGGCTTTTTCCCGTCCAGCTTTTTCCGGGCCCGGTTCAGCTTGTCCTCCCGCCGCTCCATGCGGAGCTTGGACTTGCTGATTTTCTCTTGTTCGCTTTCCATGCGGAACTTTGATTTTTTGGTTTTGGGGCCCTTGGGGGACTTTGGGACATTTTGTCCCGAAGTGCCTTTGTCCCCGGCAGGCCCGGCGCTATTCGTTCCTCTGTTCATTGGCTATGTCCTCCGGGCGGGTGGTGAGCAGGTTATAAATCTCACCTTTGGGGAAACGGTCAACAAAGGGTATCGTCACATTCCCATAGAACAGCAGGCCCTCGCCGGAGTTGCTGTGGGTGATGTAGGAAAGCTGGTGCTCGCTGATACCGAGCTGTTTTGCGATGATGGCCCGGTCACTCTGGGCCTGGGAGAGCAGGACGAGAAAGTCGGTGTTATCCAGTATGTTCTCAATCTCCCGGCTGGCCAAAAGGTCTTTCACGTTCTGCGTGAGGGCCGAGGGCACACAGCCCTTTTTGCGGAGCATCTTCCACACCGCCACAAAGTAGCTGGCGGTCAGCGGGTCGCGGAGCAGGATGTGGAACTCGTCAAAGTAGCACCATGTCGCCGAGCCGTTCTGGTAGTTGGTGTTCACCGCCGAGGTGACAAACTCGTTGGTGACGTGCATCGCAATCTTGCGGAGGTTCTCCCCCAGCCCTTTCAGCACAATGCACACCACCCGGGAGCTCAAGTCCACGTTGGTCGGATGGTTGAACAGATTGAGGGAGCCCGTACAGTAGAGCTCCAGCGCAGTCGCCACACGCTTTGCCTCCGGCTCCGGCTGTTTGAGTAATTCCTCGTACAAGCTCTGGAGCAAAGGCATCTTTGCGCCCTCCAGCCCCAGCGCAAGCTCCCGGTACACCAGCCGCACACAGCGGTCAATCACGGTCTTTTCGATAGGTTGCAGGCCGTCCTTACCGCCTACCACCAGCTCACAGAGGGAAAGCAGAAAATCCGCTTTCATGGAAAGGGGGCTGTCCTCGTCATTCAAACCGATTTCAATATCCATCGGGTTGATGTGGTGGGGGCTGTCCGGGGCAATCTCAATGACCTGCCCGCCCAGCCGCCGCACCAGCGGGGAATATTCCCCCATTGGGTCAACGATAACGATGCGGTCTTGGGTCGCCAAAAATACGTTTATCAATTCCCGCTTGGCGGCAAAGCTCTTGCCGGAGCCCGTAGAGCCGAGGTACATCCCGTTTGCGGATTTCAGCTTTTTCCGGTCTGCCATGATGACGTTGTGGGAAAGGGCGTTCATGCCGTAGTAGAGGGCCTGCCCGCCCATACGGAGCTCCCTGGTCATAAAGGGAATGAAAATCGCCGTGGAGCTGGTTGTCATACCCCGCTGTATCTGCACGTCATTGTAGCCAAGGGCCAGCGAGGACATAAAGCCCTGTTCCTGCTGCCAGTCCAGTCGCTTTAGGGCGCAGTTGTATTTCTGCGCGATGCCGGAGACGGTGAACACGTCATTTTCCAGCCGCTGGCGGGTGGGGGCAAGGTTGATGACGGTGAACGTCAAAAGGAACATCCGCTCATTCCGTGACTGCAAATCCCCCAAAAGCTCCGCCGCGTCCTTGGAAAAGGTGATAAGGTCGGGGGGAAGTATGTCCATGTCGTACCCGGCGCGGACGGCTTTTTTCTGCTCCTCCACTTTCATCTTGTCAATGTCCGAGATTTTCCCCTTGATGGTCTTTATCGCCTTTAACTGGTCAACGGTCTGGATGTGCATGGTGACGGTGAGCTCCGCGTCCAGCTCTAAAATTTCCCGCAAAAGGCGGTCAGAGAGCTCGGACGCCAAAATCTGGAGATAGGACGCCGCGCCCCAAAAGCCGCCCACCCGGAAGAACCGGGAGCCCCGGAAGTCAAAGCCCCCGCTGGGGGTGATGAAGTCCTTTGTCCCCATCCCCGTTCTGGAAATATCCGCCCACGAAAAGCGGAACGGCTCCCGCCGCCCCGGGTGCATCTGCCCATGCAGGAGGGCCAGCCGCTCCCGCCCGTCCAGCGGGGACGAGGGAACGCCCAGCCGGTGGAGGTTCCCCATCACGTCCGCCTCCACCCGGTCAAGCCGGGGCCGGGCGGCGGCAATCCCCTCGGCGGGTACGCCAAAGGTGATATATTTGGAGCGTTCAATGCCGTTGTTGCTCCGGGCAATCTGGCGTTTGAGCATCCCCACGAACTCGCCCCGGATGCTGTCAAAATCGTCCGCCTGGGCGGGGATGTTCACATGGTAGCGGCTGGTGGAGTGGGAGCGGCGGTTGATAAAGGAGAGCTGGACGGGGAGCGCGCTGTCGAAGTAGTTGAGGAATGAGCTCCACCCGCTGAATATCGCGGACTGATCCTCGGTGGATGCCACGGAATAATTGATGTCCTCATATTCCACGGTCTTTGTGTAGAGCCCGCCGGGGATCTGGCACACGCCGTCCGGGTGCATCGCCACATAGGGGATGGACTGCTGGGCGGATAAGGCCGCCTTATTCTTTCTTTTGCTTTTTCGGTTTTCCATTCACTGCCTCCTTTCCCGCCTGCCCGGTAAAGGGCGCGTAGATGTTCCCGGTCTTGTACGGCCTCACGCCGGGCCGCAGGTACTTGGCCCGGATGATGTTCTTTACCACCTTTTCCAGCGGCAGGCCGTCTTTTTCGTACATCGCCAGCAAAAACGCCGGGAGCATGATGCCCAGCATCAGGAACAGCGCCGCCGTGTTTCCAAACGAGCTCCGGGCCAGCAGGTAGGAGGGGACTCCCACAAGGGCCGCGCCGCCGAAACACACAAGCTGGCGTTTTGTCAGGTTGAAAGCAATCTTTGTCTTGATTTTCGATAGGTCGTTAGGTACGTTCACATAGGGCATTTTCAAGCCTCCTTTCTTTGGGACAAAATGTCCCGAAGTCCCTCGGTGGGCTCCACCTCATTCCCCCACACGTCCCAGCCGGGGGCCGTCTGGCGGGCGAACAGCTCCACCCGGGGCACGTCCCCCATAAGGGCCACGATTTTCTCCCGGGCCTCGTCCGGCTTTTTGCTGTGGCCCTCGATAGGGGAGATAATGAACTGGTGGACGTTGGGGGCCTTTCGCCGGGGATGCCCACGGGTCGCCAGCAGGCACACCTCCGCGTTGGCCCGCGTCCAAAAGCCCAGCCCGTAAAACCAACTGTCCGCCTTTTTGTTCTTTTTCAGCCAGACAAAGCCCACGGACTTATACTGGAAGCCCCACGCCTTGATGAGCCGCAGGGCCTCCGGGAGCTGGGGGAACGTGGCCCACAGAAAAAGAACGCTGTCCGGGGCCGCCAAATCCGCCACGGGCAACGCGCATAATTCCTCAATCCCCATTGTGGGGTAGTGCCGCTCCGCCGCACCTTGCAGGCCCTTTTGGGCGTACCGCCAGGGCGGGTCGGCGTATATCACGGAATACTTACCGATAGTCACACCCCCTTTCCGCCAGCGGCCACAGCCGCTCGCGCCTGCTCGATGCGCTCCGTGGCCGGGCCGTAAAAGGCCGGGGCCGTCTCAAAGCAGATAAATTCCCGGCCCGTATTGACGGCGGCCACCGCAGTCGTGCCGGAGCCCGCGCAGATGTCCGCCACCACCTCGCCGGGGGCGGTGTAGGTCTTTATCAGATACTCACACAGCTCCACGGGCTTCTGCGTGGGGTGGACGGTATGGGCCACGGTCTGGAATGAAAGCAGGTTCCCCGGGAACCGCCGCCCGTCCTCCGAGCCGCTGCCGGAGCGGACGAACTTCCCATAGTTGGGGCTCTGGTCGCGGTGGGACGCGATTTTCTTATAGGGCTTGCCCTGCTCAAACTGCGGATTGTAGAGGGGGAGCTTTTGGTAAAACACTAAAATATTCTCCGTCTTTTTCAGCGGGGCGCGGCGGGCGTTGAGAAATCCCGTACAGCGGCTCTTATACCACACCCACTCATAGCGGAGCATGGAGAGGTTGGATGCGCCGAGGATTTTGTCATAGGGGCACTGGGCGAAGAACAGCACCGCCCCGGAGGGCTTGACCGCCCAGCGCACCGCCTCCCACAGCTCCGGGAGGGGCAAAGGCACATCCCAATAGTTGCGGGTCGTGCCGTAGGGCGGGTCGGTCAGAAGCATATCTACCGAGTGCTCCGGGAGGGAGCGCAGGCCCGCGATGCCGTCCATAAGGTAGAGCCCGGAGGGTTCCGGGTTAAGGTTCGGGACATTTTGTCCCAAAGCCGGGCTATCTGCCATCCCGTCCCTCCTTTCCCTTTGCCGGGGCGGAGCGGGCGGCATTTTTCTGCGCGGCCTCCTTTCCCGCCTTATCCATCTGCTCCCGGATGGGCGCGGGGCGTACCGCCTCAGCCCGGGCGATAAGTTTCTCAACCGCCGAATGGTACGCCTCCACCCCCGCCGCATTCAGCCGCTCCTGGGTGGCCCGGTCATTGATACGCACCGTGGCCCGGTAGCCCGTCCTGCTGGTGGGGTCGGGTTTTGAGGGCGCACCTAAGAAAATGCCGTTCTGCCCGTTCACCACCTTGAAATCGTCCACCACCACGCCGCCGAAGTTGACGCTGGCAAAACCAATCAGCTTGCCCTGGGGCTCAATGGGCCGCACCGACACCTCGATGGGGATGACAGTCTCCTGCAGAACAGCGTCCGTCCGCATCTTTACCGCTTCGTCAATGGTAACGCCCTTGACCTCGGCCAGCTCCGCGATGGGAGACTCGAACAGCCAGCGGCGCTCCTCGGCGGCAATCTGCTCCGGGGTAAGTAATACGTCGTTGCTCAAATCTTCTTCCTCCTTTCCGGGCCGGGGGATGACCGCCCCGCCCATATAGTCGTAGCCTGCCGCGTGTATCGCGGACAGGGTTTCCGCTGATACCGCCCCATGCAGTTGCAGGTCGGTTTCAGCCATGAACGCCAGCATATCCCGCTGGTCAAATTCCTCCGGGAGCTTTCCGCCCCATGCCCGGCGCATTTCACCCTCCGGGCCCAGCTTGTACCGTCTCGGCATATCCGGCCTCCTTTCCCGGACTTTGGGACAAAATGTCCCGAAGTGCCGCTAAATCAGTGGGCCCCGAAGATGCTCCGGGCGATTGTCCCGGTCTTGAACAGCATGAAGCAGAGGAGCACCGTATAGCCCACGGTTCCCCATATCGCGCCGATGGGGTCGCCCCCGGCGGCGATGCCCTGCACCAGCACCGCATAGATGCCGACACAGACTAAAATCAGCATCCCTTGAAAGCCCACGGCAAAAAGGGATTTTAAGTAGTTCTGGCCCATGCCGCCCACCTCCCGGTTGGAGAGGGTCGCCACGGGGATGGGCGCAAGGCTGGTCAGCAAATATATTTCTATCATTCTTCCGTACACCAGCACGAAAATGATGATGCCCAGCGCCTGCATGGTGAGCCCGATGACCGAGGACTGGAGCCACAGCCCTAAAAGCGGCCCCAAATCCATCCCCTCCAGCGTGGTCTGGAGGTTGCTTAACATATCCGGGGAAACCGCCGTGGAGCCCTGTATCAGCCCGGCAGAACGGGAAATCACGCTCTGCGACACGTCAAAGACGGCCATCACGATATTGAACGTGTTGGAAAGTATCAGCACCGCGCACGCGGTCTTGAACATCCATTTGTAGAGGTTCGCCACGTCAACCTCGTGCATATTGTTTTTTTCAAGAAGCATCTGGATGAGCTCATAGGTGGCTACAAAGGTCAGCACCAGCCCGGCGATGGGTAAAATCACCGTCTCGGAAAGCTGGCGGATGAGGGAGAAAACCCCGGCGTTCCATGCCGCCGGGGTCGTCCCTACCTGCACCGCAATCTCTCCGACCTGGGCATTGACGGTATCAAAGAGCCCCTCAAGGTTCCCCATGATGCCGCCAATCAGCAGCTCTTTCAGCCAGTCCGTGAGCCAGTCGGTGAGAAAGTCCATAAGCCGCCGCCCTTAAAACAGCCCCGACAGCAGGGGGATGAGTGTCGTGCCGATGACGATAATGCCGCCGCCCGCCATGAGCTGTTTCATGCCTTGACTTTTTGAGCCGGGGTTGTCCGAGCCATAGCCCTCCAGCAGATTAACAACGCCCCAAACGCCGAGGCCCGCGCCCAGCGCGATAACAAGGGTCTGCAAAGTGGTGATAGCGGATGCGAAAAATGCCATATAGTCCTCCATTTCTCCGGGATTTTCCCGGGCACAGGAAAAGCCGCCCGGTGTAGGCGGCAGGTGACACTTCGGGACAAAATGTCCCAAAGCTATACAAAAGCGTCCGGGTCGTCCAAATCGTCATAGTTGAGGATGTCCTCGTCCTCGCCTATGGGCGTTCCGTCCGGCACAGCCGCCTCGTATACGGTGTACTGCTCGTTGGGATTGAGCGTTTTCATGCGGCGGCAGATAAGCCGCTCCAGCGAAAAGGTGTTTTTCTTCTTGTCCGCCTCCGCCGTGTATCGGTAGTTGGGGTGCTGTTTCAAATCGTATTTCCGGGAGTAGAACGGCGGCAGGCCCCGCAGTTGCAGGATGCACCTGTCGCCGGGCATGGTGGCAAGTTCGGCGGGGGTCATAAGCTCCCGGCCCAGCCGCTGGGTGTTCTGGTTGTAGCTTTCGGACTGCCCTCGGGAGCGGCCCTCCGTCTGCATGGAGATGGTGGCCTTGCCCAGCCAGTTTTCCGATATTTCCTTGATGGTGCTGGCCTCCCGGCCCCCGAGGAACACCACGCTGTCCATGTTGCCTAAAATAGTTTCCGCGTTTTTATCGTAGATGGCCTTACATTGGGCCAACTGCTGGTAGAACAGCGTCAGGCTCACCTCCCGGGAGCGGATGACCGCCACCAGCTTTTCGAGGTTGGGCACTTGCCCGGTGTTGGCGGCCTCGTCCCACAGCACCCGCACATGATGGGGCAGGCGGCCCCCGTGTACGTTGTCCGCCCGTTCACAGAGAAGATTGAACATCTGCGAAAAGGCAAGGGCCACGATAAAGTTATAGGTGGTGTCGGTATCACTGATGATGAAGAACGCCGCCGTCCGTCTGTCACCCAGCTTGTCAAGCTCCATCTCGTCATAGCTCATAATCTCCCGGAGTTGCGGGATGTCAAATGGGGCCAGCCTTGCGCCACAGCTAATAAGTATGCTCCGCGCCGTCTTGCCGCTGGCCAGCTTGTACTTTTTGTACTGCTTGACCGCGAAACAGTCCGGCTTGCGCTTTTCCAGCCCGGCGAACATATAGTCCACCGCGTTCATAAAGTCGTCATCGTCCTCCTTGACCTCCATGCCGGAAATCATGTCTACAAGGGTATTCATGTTTTTATCCTCGTCCGGGCCCTCGAAGATGATATAGGCGATAAGGGCGCAGTATAGGAGCGTTTCTGATTTCGTCCAGAACGGGTCGCCCTCCTTGCCCTCGCCTTTGGTGTTGGCTATTAAGGTATTGACGAATTTCAAAATGTCGGCCTCGTTGCGGATATAGGCCAGCGGGTTGTAGTGCATGGAGCGGGAAAAATCAATGCTGTTAAAAACCTTGATTTTATATCCCTTTTTCCGTTGCAGGAAAAAGCCCGCCTGCTCCAGCACCCCGCCTTTTGGGTCTACCACCACATAGGAGGAATGGGCCTGGAGTAATTGCGGGGTAAGCCAGAACCGGGTCTTGCCGGAGCCGGAGGAACCGACAACACAGCAATTCAGGTTCCGGGCGTTGGCGGGGACGGCGGGCCGGGTGTTGGTGGTGAGAAACTCCGTCCCGGTCAGAATGATGTTGTTCTCAAACCTGGGGTCGGTGAACGGCTTGATGTCCTTTTCCGTTCCCCAGCGGGCCGAACCATACTCTTCATCCCGGCGATATTTTTGGGCTTTTTTGCTTTTCTGATAGATAATCAGCCGGATCGCCACAGCCCCCGCGATGCCAGTGAGCCAGTCAAAAGGATTGAGCCCCGGCGCGAAGTCGGCAAAGGCCGGGCCGAGGGCCGCCACCATCCCCACCAGCTTGTGGGCCAAATCCGCCCCCGCCGCCAGACGGTAGGCCGTCCCCACCTTTAGGCAGGCCCAGCCGATGAACAGATAGGGGAGGTTCGGCAAAAGGTACTTTTTCAGCTTATCTGTCCTCATGGGCGGCCTCCTTTACACGCTCTTTCTTGTGGGCGGGGTTATGCAGTATCTCGGCGGCGGCCCGTTTGAGCTGTTCCCGGATGGGTACGCGGTCAGTCTTTGCCTTGTCCAGCACCCGGCGGGAATACTCTCCGAAACAAGCGGTGATTGCGTCCGCCTGCCCGCTCTTGAAGAACAGCAGATACTTGTCCGGCCCGGTCTTGTAAAAGGCATAGTCAACATTCCACTTCCGGGCCACCCGGTCAAATTCCTTTGGGGCCCCGGTGAGCTCGATGCTGTTTGTGGCCGCGCCGTGGGCCATGAGCTTTTTCACGGACTGCCTGCCGTGGGGCGTCTGGTGGGCCCGGCGTTCCTTTTGTATCTTCCGGCCAGCCGCCCGGAGCGCATAGGCCAGCACCCGGGCCGTCAGCTTTCCCGTCCGCATGGATAACGCGATAGTGCGCCGGGAAACATCCTCGTCAATCAATCAAAACCGCCTCCTTTCATGGGGGATAGGCCCTCCGGCCTTTGGGACAAAATGTCTCGAAGTCACCGCTCCTCCCGGTTTGTTTCCGGGTGCTTGCGTTCAGCCGCCAGAGAGGAACGGTCAATCACTTCCTTGTAGGCAGCCATCTGCTCCCGGATGGAGAGCCGGGGGAGGGCAAAAACCTTGTGCTCCTTGGGAATATCCTCTATCCCGTGGTAGACTTCCTTAATATCGCCCGTCTGGACGATATAGCCGCCGGGGGCAAGGTGGCCGTCCTCGTTGATGGATATGTCCCGCCCGTATGCCTCATAGTCAAAGTAGTCTTTCAGCTCGGCGGGTATCGGCAAATCCTCTGCATAGCAGCGGCCCAAATCTTCCTCGCTTTCAATATCCGGGTAAAATTCAAAGCAGTCCAGATTTTCCGCAAGGTTGATGATGTCCGCCACGCTGGAGGTATGCGCCCCCATATGGAGTGCGGCCTCGAATTTTTCAATCTCGCTTTGGGGGAGCTCCGAGAGCAGGCAGGCCAGATGGTTCAGCTCGTCCAGATTTTCATACTCGCCCAGATAGTCATAGAGCCCCAGCACATCGCCGTCAAAGCTGGTGATGAAAAATTCCTCGTAGCGTATGCCGTCCACGCCGATATTCTTTAACAGCGCCTCCACCGCCTGGGGGCTGGTGGGGAATTTCAGCGTTTCCCCCACCAGCTCGCCCTCGTTGTATTTCCCCAGATTGGTGATGTACGCCTCGAACAGCGCGGCCACGTCAGCGGCGGCCCTGGCCCTTGACGGTCAGGATGCCCTCAAGGGTGGTGGCGGTGATGCCCAGCCGCTGGGCCACGGCGATGTCGTTCTTCATGGACTCGGTGACGGTATGCCCGCACACCACCAGCACCCGGGAGCGGCGGAGCAGGTCGCGGCCAATGTCGATGCTGCTCTTGTGCTCCTCGGGAACCGCGTCATTGAGGAAAAGGGGCAGGAACAAGGCCGGGCAGATAGGGGCAAAGCCCGCATCGTAGACCGCCCGGCAGTACTGCGCGGCCAGCTCCGCATTTTCCGTATCGCCGCCATACCAAGCGGCGGTGATGTAAGCAAGGGGTCGTTTCATAGTCGTTTACCTCCGATATTTTAATAGTTGTCGTTCAACCCAATCCCCCCGCCCTTTCCCATTCATGGGAAAGGGGGCGGCTCTGGAGGATATATCCCCCGCCGCGCCGGGAGGGGTGGCACAGCCGGGGCGGGCCGTCAAGGGCAAGCCGCCGCAAGCGGCGGGCGTTCCGCCCCTTGACCGCCCACTCCCGGCTGTGCTCAGTAGCAGGCGGCGACGGGGGATATACCACCAGAGCCCCTCTCTAAAAGAACGCTATGCAAGGCGCGGGGGAGGGGCGCGGGAAAAAGAAAAACCTCGGGACAAAATGTCTCAAGGCTTACTTTTCCCGGTCGGTCTTTTTCTCCGGGGCGGTGCGCTCCGGGGGCTGTTTCTCTTTCCATTCGGCCAGCAGGGACATAATCTGGTCTTTCATTTCCCGGGGCGTGGCGTCCTTGCCGAAATACTTGTTCAGTTCAGCGGCGGAAATAATCACTTTGTCTACCTCCTTTTTTTCACGGCTCAAAATGCCGTCTATCACATCGCCGTTCAGTTTCCCGTCCTTATCCAGCTTGCGGAGCTCCTGCGCCTGGGAGAGCGAGGGGGACGCCTGCTCGCCCTCAATGGAAACGGCGATAAACCTCTGGTTTTTGGGCTTGATGAACGAGATTTCCACGGCGGGGGTGAAAGACAGCTTTTTCTCGTTCACCATAGACTGGAGCTCCGGCACAAGCTCGGTCAGCCGGATATACCGCTGTACCTGCTTGTAATTCATGCCGTTTCGTTCCCCCACGATTTCCGTGGAGCGTTTTCCAACGTCCCCGGTGGCCACGCCCTCCATCTTCGTCCCTTGATGGCTGATGGCCTCAACCTGCATTTTTAAGGACTGCGCTTTCTCCATCGGCAAAATCTTTTCCCGGTGGCGCAGGTTGTCGTCCGTCATCGCAAGGACAGCCTCATCGTCCGTCATGTTGCGGACGATACACGGCATATTGGCGAACCCGGCCAGCTCACTGGCCCGCTGGCGGCGGTGGCCCGCGATGATTTCATAGCCCCCGCCCTCGCGGGGACGCACCAGCGCGGGCTGGTGTACGCCGTTGTCCTTGACGGATGCTACAAGCCCTTTCATTTCCGCATCGTCCCGCACACCGAAAGGATGGTCTTTGAACGGGAACAGCTCCGAAAGTTTGAGATAGACAATCTCTTCCTTTTCAGCGCGGGTCGCGTCACGGGGCTGGGGCGGCGGCTCCGGCGCAGGCTGGGGAGCGGCGGGGGCTTCTTCCCTGCCCTTTACCGTGGCGGCCTTGGCCCCCTTGCTTTGGGACATTTTGTCTCGAGGTGGGGACGGGGGCTTGTCCGTGGCCGCCTTATCAGCCTTGGCCGGGCGGCCACGGCGGGCCCCCGTCCCTCCCGGTTCGCCGGGCCCCGCCTTTTCTTCCTTGGGCTTGCGGCCCCGTCTGCCCTTGGGCTTATCCGGTTCGGGCGCTTTTTCCTTGGCGGCCTTGTCCTTTTTGGCGGGCCCCTTTTCCCCGGTGGCCTTTTCCTCCGGGGCCGGGGTGGGCGGCTGTTCCGGTTCGGGCGGCTCGTTCTTTTCCACCTCCGCACGTTCCGCCGCCCGCCGCTCCGCCATCAGCTTTTCAATCTGGTCAGCGGAGACACTCACCTCGCCGGGAGCACCAGCCGGGGCATCCTGGGCGGGTGGTTCGCCGCCAGTCTGCTCGGGGGCGTTCTCCGGGGCCGGGGGCTCCGGGGTGGGAGCGTCCTGGGCAGGAGCACCCGCCGGGCCGGCATCAAACAAGCTGGGCTGGGGATTTTCCTCCGGGCTCACGTTTAATTTTTCGTCTGCCATTCGTTACCTCCTTTTTTAATTTCGTGAATGTTGCACAAATCTTGCGCTAAAAATTTGTTACTATTTTTTCGCCTCCCTCCCGGCTATCCACGCAAAAAAGCCGCCCGTTTTTTCATGCCGGACGGCTTTCTGCGTAATGTGATAGCTCAAATAATATTTTTTTGTGGGTGTAGGCTCCGAAAAGCCTTGATATTACAGTGTTCCTATTAAAACTCATTCATATGTATGCAATACCATATTTGCTAACACAAAAATCGTAATAGGACTGTTCAAATATGACTTCATCTTTTCCACTTTGTAAATCTTTACGATGTAATGCTCCCATTGCACCACCGGTTTCTTCACGTTCTGAATAATAAACAGCACCCTTAGTTGCAAACGGATAGGTTAATGTTTTGAAGGGCTTCTTTGTGTCAGCAACAAAATATTTGTCACCTGTTTCAGCTGAATAAAGAAGTATTTTACCTCCGAAAATAAAGGGAAAATCTGTCCAATTATTCTTTTCACAAAGCAGTATATAATCACTATTGTACCGTTTGTTTATATGGCTTTCTTCAGAGTTTAATATTATATCATCTGTACACTTTATTTGTTTATATGTATACAACATCATATTTATTAAAGAAATTACAAATATGATTTCTATAGCAGTGATGAAAATTTTTTTATATCTCATGTATATCACCCGATTAAATGTATTAATTAGGATATAGCGGTGTTCGTTACTACATCCTAATCCAACCACTAAAACTTTCGCATGCCCTTTTGTCAACAACACCTTAATATTCTTTCACGTCTAGTAATCTTTAAATTTTATTTAACGGAAGATTGAGAGTTACTATAACTGACTCCCATCAACGACTATTCAATAATATCGACTCGTAGAGTTTCCTTTTCTCCTTCACCTAAGTCAATATAGTATACGCGGACTTTACTTCCGTTTTCAATTGGCTGCCCTTTTGGATAATAAAAATAATTATCACCGATATAAAAATCATTCACCTTAAAAGACTTAAAGTCTTCACATATACCTTCCAATATTTCATACTCCCCTGCATAGTAAGCTTTCGCATAAGGGTCTAATCCATTCTCTGCAATATCACAAATTCCCCAAGTTCCAATAGTAGCAACAACTAATGCACCGAAAACACCAACTACATCCCATATATTTAATTTTTGTCTTCTAAAGCTTGATATAGCCTGACTAATCAGTCCTATCGCAACAATAATGAACGCTATATCAAATAGCAATTCTATCGGGAAAGTGTGTCTCGGAATCTCATATACCGTTTGCACATGCATATTATCTTACACCTCTAATATCGTAACCAATACTTATCAATCAATGCCTACTCCGATTAGCATAATTCACCGGACTATACCCAGTGCACTCATCGTAGATTCCGCCAGTATAGCAGACGATATAGAATACAATATTCATATCTCAATCATAGATAAAAGCAATGCAGCTTGATGCCCATCTAGCTTATTAATAAAGGGAAAAATGGGTTCTATAAACTCTTTTGAATGTTCATCTATAACCTCATCAAGTAAATTCAATGCTGGTGAAATCAAACTATAATCACTAGTTTTAATTGCATTTATAAGAATATCCGCAATTTGTTTAAGTGCATTCTCATCTCCGCAAAGAAAACAAACTTTATATAGAGCAAGTTTTACAAGTAGATTACGCTCAGTTTGGAGTAATCGAATCACTGAGTTTAGGTACTCTGATTTTTTATCCTCATTTTCATACAAGTTCATATATACATCATAATGAGACTGAATTGCAAAAAATCTTATATAGCAATCACTTGAGTAACAAAGCATTTCCAATCGCTGTAATGAGGACAAGGTCTTTCCTATACTTAAGGAATCCGTAGCTTCTAATCTAACTAATTCGTCTCTATCAAACGACAAATGATATAGAATCATTTCACTCCTGCTATCATACTGCTGTCCTAGTAAAACTGCTGCCCTTCTTCTAATCTCCCGGTTTTTAGAAAAGGCTAATTTCTGCAAAGTTATTAACTCTGTCTCACTAAATTCTTGTATTAATTCTAATTTTTCTATTTGTTTTTTCGACTTGCTATACATCTTTATTTCTTAATTTTTTTCATAAACCTCGCTTTCCCTGTACATTTTTCGAAGCAAAATAAAAATCAAACTTATTATTAAATGCTCCTCTGCAAGGTTTATCTCTAAAGTTTTTATTGTTTTATAATCTTTATAAGGCTACAACAAATCCAAGTAGCTTTATTGATGCAATAACTTTTTCCTAATTAAATTTCCTCCATAATCAAATATATAAAGTGTTTTCATAGAATCATGATAAACTTCAATGGCAATATAGTCTTGGCTGTATTCTGCGTGACAGTAATTTCTTTCGGTTCCAAGTTGATTCGCAGTAATTAAAATCTCTGTTTTTCCTGTTTTTACATCAATTTGAACTACATTATCCGACATATCATTACAATACAGATATCCATTTTTATATGTTCCATTATCCCATAACCAATAACTGGCATCCTCTTTTTCATTATTCAAAAGTGTTATTATACGCTCTTTAGCTTCTTCAAGTTGATATTCGATGATTTTATACTGGTAACTCTCTCCAATTCCAATAACAATAATGCTATCCTCATCTTTTGGAATAATATACGCAGGATATACATTTTCTGAAAATTGATGTGTGCTTACTTGCCCTGTGGATAAATTTTTAATAACAAGGCTCCCAAGATTTTCATCAACAGCAAATAATCTTCCGTTTATTATTTTAAATGATTCAAATGAATGTTCATCACCTTGTAGAAGTTTCTTCTGTACTCCGGATGCTATATCCTTTTCCCAAATCACATCATAAAATTGTTTCCCATTTTTTTCGTCATAAATTTCTTCAATGTAATATATAGCAGTCTCCTTTATCGCTATACATGAAGTTGGATCTATTGTAATCTTTTTCTTGCTCCCATCTAAGGCTATCATCACAGCGTCTGACGGTTGTCCACCCATTCCCCTTCCCGCAAAAACTAAAATATTTTCGCCGTTAAAACACATCTCTGTTCCAAATTCCTGAAAGATTCCTTTCTGATGCCATAAAAGATACTTCTTATCTTCTTTTATATCATACAAATACAATTTGCTTCCACAAATAAACGGAATTGACCAAACACTATTTCCTGAAGAAAATATCAAATAATTCTCCTGTGAGTGATTTCCATAATTTCCAACTTCATTTTTTTGATTAATGGTAATCTCTTTGGGTACATATTCGAATATAAGTTGTAATACTCCACTCACTAATATGAATATGCCAATCACATAAGTAACCTTTTTTATAATCTTTGTATAACACATGCCTCAATTCTCCACTTTTGTCATCCTCTCTCTTCAATGTAAGAGGGATGACATCAAGCTTATATATTATTTTCGTATATACTGCTTTCTGAGATTCATTTTAATTCACGTGGTTTTTCTAAGACTCACAAGATATAATATGTTTCACTTTCTGTGCTTCCTTCTCCTTTAAAACTACCCCGCTTATTTTATCTCTCATTACAAAACAACGGCTATTCTCTCTAGTAAGGTACAAAGTTTCTTTTTGCTTCTTGTAAATAACACGTAAAGCAACACCTGCACAACTCATCTTTCCGTCTTTTCCTTTATTAACCTTGTACGGAAACTTCCGAAATATCTGGCTCACCGTCTTTCTCTCCTCTTTTGAAAGTTCTCTAAGAAGCCTCAAACGTTTTCCAGTCTCATCGGTTTCCCACAACTCAATTTGCATTACATTTTTGTGAATCATTTTCTCCTTAATCCATGGCAGTATCATGCACCCTAAGCCTATCGCCATTGGCATTAGAAGTCTTGTACTAGGATACCACTTGCAATATAGCAACAAGTTCACGGAGAAAATAATCGTACCGACAAAACTTATATAAACCTTTTCTTTAATATCCATTTTACGCCTCATTGCTGCTATCCAAAATCTTTGTAGTTCTGCTGCGAAAATATGTTTAACTATAATAATATTTCTATTTTTTAAAAGCATTATACTTTCAACATAGACATATTATATTCATTTCGATTATCAAATTCGTTAGCCGCTATTTGATAATTGAGTCCCCAACTTTTAAATAACGCTCGTTCTTTTTCAGATTCTCCATAAATGCAACAAATGTCTTCATGTGTCTGCGTAAATAAAAGACAATTTTTATTTTCATCAAATAAACATAAATCCTCTGGTAAGTTTGGATACAACCATTGACTTAAAGCGCCATATTCTATTGCTTTAAGTCTGAACTCTTTCGTTATTTGAAAAACATAAATGTCCAAAACATGGCTGTACTTTGAATTGAATACTTTCTTATCTACATAGTTTTTTATTAATTTTGGATAAACCGCCTCTATTAGTGAGTTACAGTTCTTGCGATACATATTATAGTCTTTATTTAATTTTATACTATTGCAAAAACCTTTCTGCCTGAAATTAGGCAATATAAACATTCCATAAGTACTTTTTTTTAAAATATAATTTAGGAATTCACTATTACTTGTTGAATTAATCTGAATTGATAACATATTTCTCCTTTTAAGATGAGTTATACAAAATAATATCATTTTGTATAACTCATCGCTAATTTAATATTATCTTACCATATATGCGCTTTATTTTTTCTATTCTGTACATGATAATGATAAAAGTATCCCGCTACTCCTGCCATATTTTTATCAATCTCTGGACCTATAATACCTGTAAAACTTCCAGCTAATGATTTGGCAAAATGTTTATTTATAGCAAAAACATTATTTTGTCTCCGAATCCTAGATTTAGCTTGAGCAAAACTGATTCCTCTTCCAATTGTGATATATTTAAAACCATTAATACTATTCATATATCCCTCAAAATATTTTTGCTTTTTCCTCTTTACTTTATCTTCTATCTTAGATTGTGCCTTTGCAATCTTTGTATAAATTTCTACACTAGATTGTACTTTTAGAACATATGGCTTTGTTCCGCTCCATACTTTTTGTACTCCTTTACGAATTTGGTTACCTACTGAAGATAATCCATTTCCTATCATGGTACAAAAATTTCTCCAAGAATTTTGAAATTCTGGAGTAGACATAAACTCTGTTGCTGCAATCAAAGCCGCAGTCAATGCAGCTATTGCACCAGTTGAAAGAGCAAAATGCCCACTCGGATCGACATAGTTCACCGGGTTATTCGCACAATACGCATACAAATGCAGCGTGTTCGGGTCATTCTCACTACCCCTGTACGTATCCTCCGTCAAGAACCTTTTATCTGCCGGATTGTAATACCTTGCATTGAGATAGTAAAGCCCTGTAGTCTCATCGTAGATACCACCTGTATAGCAGATCTCGTTATACAAATCCCCGTGGACAGTCGTCTCGCCAAAATCACTGTATTCATAAGAGTTTGCACAGTTTCCGCTGCTGTCCAAAATACTAGTCGTGCTGGCACGGATATCCTTGTTGTAGAAGTAATAATCCTTACCAGTTTCAGCATCCCGCTCAGCAGCAATGATATTTCCGGCATCACCAAAAGGTTCAGAGTATTTCTGTTTGTATAGCCACTTGTGTGCACTATGCTTCCCATCTGATAATCATAGGCGGTGTATAAGGATACTCCTACTGCCTCCACAAACTTACTGGTGCGCTGTCCTAACCCGTTATACCCGTTGTCCTGGCGGAAAGTATAAGCGCCATTTTCCATGCAGGTTATCATGCACAGTCTGTTATCTGCATCATAGGTGAATTTCTTTTCTGTACTGCCGTTTTTAAGACGGTATTTTTATTTTTGACAACATGACTTTCAGATTGAATTTTGCTAAAAGTAGAGACAAACTATTTAGGTCGTCTGTCTCTACCTTCTCCTTACATTAACCGCACTATTCTGTTGCTACCTCCAGTTTTACGACTTCTTCCACATCATCTACACATACATAAGTGACTCTTATATATCCTTCCTCCGGTACAGGATTATTTATGAAACGTACAACCGAGAATTCTTTACCATTAACAGTAAATCTAACATTTCCTCCTTTGGGTTCAACTCGTTCAGTAATTTCCCCTTCTACAACTTCATAATCTCCACTGTAATATGCATTAGCATATCGTTGCGGCATTCCACCTCCTTTTCCTTCTACAATCAGTGTAATAAGCAAAAAAACGCATATCAGGAAATCTCCTAACAATTTTGCCGAGTCTTTTGAGGTTACAACATCCTTCTCTCTAAATTCTTTGAATCGATTAATCGAATAAATCACCATCGCAATAAGGAATCCTAAAACCACCACTATAAACGTTGGAAATGGATGTTTTGATATTTCATATACCGTTTCGAATGTCATAGCAGTTATCTCCTTCCTTAAAATCTGCGTTTTGTTGACGCATGCATTCGCCTGTTTTCTACAGGCACCTTTTTGTTTTTCATGCCACGCGACTGAATTATATAATGCACAAGCTTAATAATAGCCACCATATTCTAGAAAGCTTCATCCCATCCTGCAAACTCGAAATAAGCTTATCTACAAGCGCAAGCGCCACTAAATATATAAAGTAGATTTCTTTTTCGTTTATAAAATAATTAGAGCCAAAAATCATCTATGTTGTCAAATTTGCTCATAACATTTCCTCTGCCAGTCTTCTAAATCATCTTTTATTATCTTTAATTTTCATCTTCTTTAAATTTAATGCTCTCTATTTTTTCGCATTCTCGCATAAGGTCATAATCTGTCATTTCTTCAGGTGTGGACCAATCAAACAGTATCACAAAACCATCTACACAAGTACTTGTCTCATTCTTCCAAAAATTATACGAACTTGAGTTTGGATCAAATTCAAAAATAGTTACTTTTCCATACTCTGAGTTAAAAGTTTTTCCTGCCTTTGCTCCTGCTCCTTCACCATCTTCGTCCCACGGAATTTCTATTTCTTTACCGTCTGTATAGCCAAGATATTCTGCAATTCCATCAATGCTTTTTTCTATCAACGGCTCTTCAGGCTCTATTCCGCACATGAAAAAAGAAACACATGAGACTATAAGCAGGAATGCCAAAATAACCTTTTTGATTACATTTTTCACAGCTGATCTCCTCTATGCAATTAAACATTAACACCTACTGGGATGATATTTAATCAAATCGTCCCAGTAGGCATGATTCTTACACTATAGCTTCCAATTAATTCCTTTTTCGTACTAATCACTTCCACCATTCTTAGTTTCATTTTTGCCTCTGTTATGAAAAACTAGTAGCTCCAACTTTTTGGAAAGAAATCTTCTCGTCATCTTTTATCATTTTACAGCAAATAATGAATTAGATTACTTAAATAATAACTGTAAGCACTTATCACGATTACATATTTCTATTGCATCTGCTTCCCATTTATCAAACTAATAACTACTCTACTAATGACCGAACTTCGTGCTCACACTTTATCTCTCTTATATAAGAAAGTGCCTGTTCTTCTGTTTTGCTGAAAATAACACACCGTAAAGCATCAATACAAACAAAAATATCTTCTTCTGTAAAATATAAAAATGTTGCACCCATTTCTCGACACCCGACTAATACCATTTTATGGAGCAATCCAAAATAACCTATATATAAACATTTCCAACTAAGCAAGTTTAAAATAAATCTTGTTTCAAATCCCCATGTTTTTTTTGCATATGTGTCAGTAACCAAGTTTCCATGTGCACCTATACAGCCCACAATATCATCGTTTTTATTGTTTTCATAAAGCTTATGAACAATATTTATAATTTCTTTTTCTCCATGAAGATAGGTTCTCATAGGAATATTTCCGTCTAGTGCCCTCTGAAAAAAGTTTTCTTCTCCACCTTCTAATACCCCACAGCAGATAATCGAATACGGATATTCATTCAATAACTCAAAATATTTATCCGCATCACAGGATTTGATTGTATCTACAAACATTTTATTCATTTCTCTTTTTCCTTTTAAAACGTGTGGTTTATATAAATAACATTCATATTTCCTTTTTATGCAGTTTTCCATTTTTTCTATATTTTCATCTGTGAGGATTTGGCGAATCAGTTGATTCGCAGTAATTAAAATCTCTATTTTTCCTGTTTTTGCATCAATTTGAACCACATTATCCGACATATCATTACAATACAGATATCCATTTTTATATGTTCCATTATCCCATAACCAATAACTGGCATCCTCTTTTTCATTATTCAAAAGTGTTATTATACGCTCTTTAGCTTCTTCAAGTTGATATTCGATGATTTTATACTGGTAACTCTCTCCAATTCCAATAACAATAATGCTATCCTCATCTTTGGAATAATATACGCAGGATATACATTTTCTGAAAATTGATGTGTGCTTACTTGCCCTGTGGATAAATTTTTAACAACAAGGCTCCCAAGATTTTCATCAACAGCAAATAATCTTCCGTTTATTATTTTAAATGATTCAAATGAATGTTCATCACCTTGTAGAAGTTTCTTCTGTACTCCGGATGCTATATCCTTTTCCCAAATCACATCATAAAATTGTTTCCCATTTTTTTCGTCATAAATTTCTTCAATGTAATATATAGCAGTCTCGTATAATCCAATTATCCTTCATAGAATGATTGGATTCACTTTTTCCTTTCTTTTTATTTTGGTTATATCAAGGAACCCATTTGTTCCTGTATAATACTTAAAGCACTGTGGATTTGTATCTATCGCATTACAGCTTTGACTGGTAGAAGGAGACTCAGACCACAGCTTTTCGTCTATTACTGTTAATCAGTTAGTTAACGCTTGACGTTTCATGTTTCGAGAATACACAGTCGAATTCCCTGTGGATAAACAGCGGTGCTAAATACTATCGCAAGGAGTTTTTTGCCATGTACTATGTCGGAATTAATGTTTCCAAGTACAAACACGACTGCTTCATTCTCCTTTAGTGCTATACATGAAGTTTGAATCAATTGTTATCTTTTTCTTGCTCCCATCTAAGGCGATCATCACAGTGTCTGACGGTTGTCCGCCCATTCCCCTTCCAGCAAAAACTAAAACATTTTCGCCATTGAAACACATCTCTGTTCCAAATTCTTGTAAGATTCCTTTTTGATTCCATAAAAGGTACTTTTCATCTTCTTTTATGTCGTATAAATATAATTTGCTTCCACAAATAAATGGCATTGACCAAATACTATTTCCTATTTTTCTCCCAATCAAAGTAATCCAAAATCATCATATAGAATCGATTATCTCATTTATATTATTCATTAATAAATTGCACGTATTTAATTCGTTATGACATAGTATAACATCAAGTTTTTTTACGTCTTTATTTTTCATAAGGTGCACTAATCCTAAAAGATCCGAAAATTGTATTTCTATATGTTCAAGCGTTTCTTTCCATTCTGATTCTGAAAGAAGTCCTGTTTCATAATCCTCATTGATATCAATGATATTCTCTGAATACATTTTCTCAATTATTTCTATCGCTTCTATATAACGCTTCATTTTTATATTCGTATAAATAGAAATATCCGCAATATCTTCTTCAGTAAAGCCATGCCATTTTGCTAATTTCTTTCGCACGCTATCTAACGATATAATATCCGTGACCTGTAGAAGCTCTGGAAAAATATACTTTGCAAACAAATCAAAACTCATCTTTTTTCCGGTTTCTTCAGCAAATACACGAACATTAAAACTTGGAAATATGACCATTTCTGGATCCACTTTCATGCATAAAGGAAGTACATCATAGTAAATATTTCCACCATCTTCACCATCCACAAAAACTATTATAAATAATTCCTCATTAATGATACGATAAAAGTAGTTCTTATTATATTGAAAATCTTGCGCTGTTAATAAATCTAAGATACTATTCTTTATCTTCTCCTTTTGTTCTTCCGCAGTACGCAGCAAGCTATATTTCAGGGCTATGCGTTCCTCAATTTGCGTTTTATCTTCAAATCTTGGAATATCACTTAGCATTGAAATTTCACGTTCGATGGAAATTCCTAACAAATGTATCTGTTTATATTCTGTTGTAGTCTCATCATAAATACAGCATAGCCCTTCGTGAAATACTGTTTTTAGAAAACATGCACCATTTTCTTTGATAAAGCATGGATCTTCTGGATAACCAAAAATTCCAAAACTCATTCCAGGAATATCCTGTAGAATATATGTTTTTGTTTTATCGTTAATTCTATATACAAGAATTTTGTTTATCTCCTCAAATTCCGAATTAAAGTAGACCGTATCCAAATAAGTCACTACTAGTGCACTTTTCATTTTTTCAAAAAAAGGTTGCGCTAAATAGGAAGTATTTTGTTGTCCACAGTTTATATCTGAAAGAGAAATTCTAAATGAAAGATAAGCAGTGTTTTCACATAAATATCTTAGTAATTTCTGATTCCATATTGCCTCATTAAAGTTTAAAAGTAGCAAGGCTAACACCCTCTCTTTTTTATTTTACTAGTAATAATTGTTAAATGCACCGGGTATAAATTACTAAGCTATACCCGGTATGATATCACTAATTATACACCAAAGAACCAAATATGTGCTTGATTTCTTCGGTTCCAAACATGATAATGATAATAATATCCTATAGTAGATGCTTTACCTTTATCAATTTCCGGTCCAACTACTCCTGAAAATCGTTTTGCGACATTAAATGCATGCGGTTTATCTACCGCAAAAATATTGTTTTGCGCTTTTACTCTACAAATTGCTTGGTTTAGTGTCAACGCCTTTCCAATTGCAACATAAGAATATTTTCCACTCTTTTTTAAAGATGCCGCAAAGTATTTACTGCCATGTTTTTTATTCCTTACCTTTTCCCTAATTTTAGACTGTGCATTTGCAACCGTAGTATATGCTTGTACACTTGTCTGCACTTTTTGCACATAAGATTTTGTACCATTCCATACTTTCTGTGCCCCTTTTCGCAGCTGGTTACCTATTGAAGATAAGCCATTATCAATTGTTGTACAAAAATCTCTCCATGATTGCTGGAATTCAGGTGTTGACATATATGCCGTTGCTGCAATCAAAGCCGCAGTCAATGCAGCTATTGCACCAGTTGAAAGAGCAAAATGCCCACTCGGATCGACATAATTCACCGGATTATTCGCACAGTACGCATACAAATGCAAGGTATTCGGGTCATTCTCACTACCCCTGTACGTATCCTCGGTCAAGAACCTTTTGTCCGCCGGATCATAATACCTGGCATTCAGGTAATAAAGCCCGGTGCTCGCATCATAAATCCCTCCGGTATAGCAGATTTCGTTATACAAATCCCCGTGAACAGTCGTCTCACCAAAATCACTGTATTCATAAGAGTTTGCACAGTTTCCGCTGCTGTCCAAAATACTAGTCGTGCTGGCACGGATATCCTTGTTGTAGAAGTAATAATCCTTACCAGTTTCAGCATCCCGCTCAGCAGCAATGATATTTCCGGCATCACCTAGAAGATTCAGAGACTTCTTCCCTGCACTGCCGTCGGTAAAGACTACACTGCCGCATCCATAAGCGTAGTGCGTCTCTTCGGAACCCTTGCCCTGTACCTGCTCATACTTGGCAATACGCTGACCTGCTAAATCTGATTACCGTTGGCATCATAAATGTAAGCAGTGTCGTCACTTGCAACCAAATGATTTCTAAGATTGCAGCTATAAGTACTATTTGCCGTAGCAATAAACGGTTCGTAAAAACATAAATCAAAGCAATAATCCCATGAATGAAGATTATAATACTTTTGGAGTTGATTCTCTTTGTCATATTTTGTCCTTTCGTTTGTTATAATATCAAATCTACATCCCGCCTGTACTCATTTTCTTTAATTTATATTTCAAGTATGCTAGATGAGATTCTATTCTCTCCTTCCTTTCACGAACAAATTTATAAGTCAACATCAGCAATCCAATAAATATTATGCCCAACGCAATCCCAATTAAATAGTGATGAGTAAACACACTTACATATATCCCAATTATAATAATTACCATAGCAGGAATCATATACAAGCATGACTCTCTTATCCCTTGTTTCTCAGCTTTAATAAATTCATTTTCATCTAGGATATAATTGACTACAGCCGGTTGCTCTGATACAATTTTGCCAATATCAATGCCGCCTTTGTTTAAGGACTCATCAGTCACATATTGCATATCTACAGAAGATCGAGACTCTTCTAAAACATCTAGGTTAATCTTTATGCACGGTGATTTTCTTATAAAAAGCGATGCTTCCGAAAAATCATCATAAGAAATACAAAAATAGATGTAGTTCAAAATGACAATCAATATTTTTTCAATAATTGTAGCTATGATATTTGACTTGCTTTCTTTAAAAACAAGAACCACATGTTTTTCTTGAATATCAATTTGACAAGTTTCCTCTGCCTTTAATTCCAATTCTATGTTTTCTGTTTCTGTAGTTATGTTTACATCGACATCATAACTTACTTTTGAATTAATTCTTAGTTTCATTTTTGCCTCTGTTATGAAAAACTAGTAGCTCCAACTTTTTGGAAAGAAATCTCCTCGTCATCTTTTATCGTTTTACAGCAAATAATAAATTAGATTTCCTAAATAATAACTATAATCACTTATCACGATTACATATTTCTATTGCATCTGCTTCCCATTTATCAAACTAATAACTACTCTACTAATGACCGAACTTCGTGCTCACACTTTACATCCCTTATATAGTTCATTGCCTGTTCCTCTGTTTCGCTGAAAATGATGCATCGTAATGCGTCAATACAAACAAAAATATCTTCTTCTGTAAAATATAAAAATGTTGATCCCATTTCCCGACATCCAACTAATACCATCTTTTTCAGTAATTCAAAGGACTCAATACGCAGGCATTTCCAACTAAGCAAGTTTAAAATACATCTGGTTTTTAATCCCCACGTTTTTTTCACATATGTCCCCGTGAGCAAAATTCCATGAGTGCCTATATACCCTACAATATCTCTTGTTTTGTTATTTTCATAAAGCTTATGAATTAATCTAAGAATATCTCTTTCACCACGAAAAAACGCTTCCATAGGAATATTTCCGTCTAGTGCCCTCTGAAAAAAGTTTTCTTCTCCGCCTTCTAATACCCCACAGCAGATAATCGAATACGGATATTCATTCAATAACTCAAAATATTTATCCGCATCACAGGATTTGATTGTATCTACAAACATTTTATTCATTTCTTTTTTTCCTTTTATAACGTGTGGTTTATACAAATAGTGATTCGTATAAACCACACTAATCATTTAGTACCTCAGAATGGTTCCATCCTTAGCTAATGTTGCTATTCGCTTTTTCGCTCCTTGCATTAATTTCCAAAAAGATCCTCCATGTCCAACCATTTTAGAAGCATTTACAGCTCTATCTTTTACTATCCTCCAACCATCAGGACCTTTAAATCCCTGTCCATTTGGTAGTTTAGTATTAAACTTGCTCAAGTCCACTTTTCCATTTCCGTCAAGCAATTTATTAGAAATTCCTTTTCTTACAGCTTCTACCTTTTTGTTTGCACTTTTCCCTTTTGTTTGCTGTGATGTCTTTGTACCTTTTGCCTTGCTTTTGCTCGACTTCTTCGCTTTAACTTTATAATATTTTACACCTTGGTAAACAGTTACACAAATTAAAGCTGTTATAACTAGTACAACGCCTGTAGGACTAACCACAAAAGCACCTACTGCTGCAGCTCCTTGTACAACTCTATAAGTACCCGTCGCTACCCACAATGCTTCGGCATAATGTCCACTCGGATCAACGTAATTCACCGGGTTATTCGCACAGTACGCATACAGATGCAAGGTGTTCGGGTCATTCTCACTACCCCTGTACGTATCCTCCGTCAAGAACCTTTTATCCGCCGGGTCATAATACCTGGCATTCAGGTAATAAAGCCCGGTACTCGCATCATAAATCCCTCCGGTATAGCAAATTTCGTTATACAAATCTCCATGAGCAGAAATTATTTCAATAGCAATGATTACGGAATTATTCCAAGAACTTTCATTTCCTTAAAAAATGCATCTGCCTGTCCATTGGGATTTGCAGTTTTTGTAGCTTTTATTTCTGCTGGTTCGTACTCATATCCATGAATAATGACCGCAATATCTCTTCCAAATGTTTCCTTTAAAAAGTTTTCCTTTTGCAGCTGTTTTATTGACGCAGCGCATAAATCTAAAAGCTTTTTCCACTTTACATTTCGATGTTCAAGTAAATAATCAAGTGTAATTCCATCCTGCTCCCAGAAGGCGTAGTTCCAGCGTTCTTCTCCAATTTGTCCTTCCTCATGATTAAAGCTTATCTCAAATTCTGTAATCGTATTGTCATCATGATCGATAAACAGAGATATTACATAGATGTTTTCTCCTTGCCAACTACTAATAATCTTTCGAAGTTCTTTTAGAAGTTCTTCCTTGGAAAGAGGGCTTTTGCCCGGCAATTCAGGTATAACTTCGTCAGTTATGAGTGATTTTACAATGGGTGGAATACGGCAAGGATATGCATCTTTTCCATCGACAGATAACATACAATCATTCAACATATTCCTCTCATCATAATTAAATTTCAGAGTATATTTAGTCTCAAATAGCTTATTACCAAGTACTGAAATGTCATTCATTTCAGCGTAAACTAATTTCCCTATCTGGTCATATTCATAAAACTCTAAGGTCAAGTCAAAACTATCTGCACTGAAGTAAGAAGATAGAAAACTATTACTGATTATTTTACCATTTCTATATTTTGACACGACCATACCGGAAAATTCATCAAGGTCTGTCAAAATAGAATATTCAACATCTCCTTCTCTATCTATCCATTCAAATCTTTGAAATTCCACTTCGTCGCAACAATGCTTCTGTACTAACTTTATTTCTCCTTGATGGAAATAGTAACAATAATCAGGTCTGCTTCTTTTTGTAACTTTTTTTAGTAAGTTTCCTCTTGAAATATTCGTTGTCACTATTTCCTCAATTAAACTTGGGTTATAGTATCCACGTACCATACAGAGACCGCCGCGCGAATATTCTTTCTCAAAACTGTCTTTGTTTGCCAAATCTTGCTTCATTTTTTTCACGCTATTATTTGTATAGTATATCATAATATTTTCATCTATATATCTTTTATATTTAATTATAGTGTTTTTATTCTTCATCACTTAATCTCCCATTGTAGGCTGAATCTAATTATACTAATTTAAGCAAGGATATGAATATCAACTTTTAATAAAGAAAACATTCATGATATCAAATATCCATAACTCGCATATCTTATGATATTTTTTTCTTAAAATGGTGCGATTTCATCTAACTGCCTAATATAAGTTCTCAAGGTTTTTAAAGCAAGTTCTACTTTTTGCTTATTTTTTCTCTTAGAATTCCTTTTATCATAGGCTGACTTCATCATGGAATTTACCATTTCATAATATGTTTTTCTGTGTAGTCGTCTATGAAGACCTTTTTTAATTCTAATTAAGTTATCAGAATTGCTCACCTTTTTTCCAACTTTGCTAAAAATCTTTCTAGCAGGTTTTGCTCTCGTAGCAGTTTGTGCAACAATATGATGTACTTCTGTTCCTCCATATCGTTTCTTTGATTTAGAGAAGCTTGTACCAATATCTTTAGATAACTGTTTCGCCTTTGACTTCACATACTCGGAGGCTCCGCTTAAAGTATTCTCAATACCTCTAATAGCTCTTCCCCACGCCTCCTGAAACTCTTTTGTAGTTGTAAGATAGGTTAGAGTAATGCCACCTATTACAATTGCCGCTCCCTTTGCAATCCACGGGATAAAAAATATTGCAACATGCCCACTCGGATCAACATAATTCACCGGGTTATTCGCACAGTACGCATACAGATGCAAGGTGTTCGGGTCATTCTCACTACCCCTGTACGTATCCTCCGTCAGGAACCTCTTATCCGCCGGGCTGTAATATCTGGCATTGAGATAATAAAGACCTGTCGTCTCATCGTAAATACCGCCCGTATAACAGATCTCGTTATACAAATCCCCGTGGACAGTCGTCTCGCCAAAATCACTGTATTCATAAGAGTTTGCACAGTTTCCGCTGCTGTCCAAAATACTAGTCGTGCTGGCACGGATATCCTTGTTGTAGAAGTAATAATCCTTACCAGTTTCAGCATCCCGCTCAGCAGCAATGATATTTCCAGCATCGTCTAACAGATTCAAAGACTTCTTCCCTGCACTGCCGTCAGTAAAGACTACACTGCCGCATCCATAAGCATAGTGCGTCTCTTCGGAACCCTTGCCCTGTACCTGCTCATACTTGGCAATACGCTGCCCCTGCCCGTTATACAGATTCTCCTGCCGGAAAACTTCCGCGCCATTTTCTGTATAGGTTACCGTATCTAGCCTGTTATCTGCATCATAGATAAAATCTCGAACAGTATCCCCGCTGACCTGCCGAATCTGATTACCGTTGGCATCATAAATATAAGCAGTATCGTCACTTGCAATCAGCTGATTCAAGCTGTTGTACGTATTCGTCGTCTCCACCTTGCCAGTTCTGAAATCCTTCACCGTCAAGCAGTTTCCAACTTCATCATAGGTGTATTGCTTGCCGGCGCCCAATATCATTCTGCCTAAATTATCATACTGATAATACCGGGACTCGCTTACCTGATTTTCCGTTTCTTGAGGATAGAAATTTTTCCTTACCTCTTCTATAATCTGGTCATCATAATCATAGGTATACGTATATTTCTCAACCTCACCGTCCCGCTCACTGTCAGTTACTGTGATAGATGTATTTCGATCCAGCTTATCATACCCATAAGTCTTCAATGCATAGCCGGTGCCACCGAGAGCCTCTCTGTTGTCCTTAATCGTTTCAATCTGCCCACGGACGTTGTGTGTGTATTCACGAAGCACTGCGCGGCCTGTGCTCGTAACCGCCGTAATCTCAGAGAGTCTGCCGTAATCATCATAGGCATATTCCAGTGCCTCTACCTGACTGTCAAATCCGGACGGATAGCTTACCCGTACAAGGCGGTCATCATTGTCATAAGCATAAGTAATCCTCCTTGCTTCAAGCTGTCCTTCACTTGGCTGTGCACCCTCACAAGAAACCTCCGCCTCGCTGATCAGGTTTCCACTTTCATCATACCTTGTTTCCGTCCATCTGTAAAGGGTTTTGCTTCCGCTCTCAAAAGCATAATCCTTCATCTCTGATACGTTACCGCCAGTATCATAAGAAAACTCTGTCCGCAGTGTCTGCGCACCTGCTGCATCAAAATAATTGATTGCAATTTCCCTGTCCAGACTGTCATACTCGTAAGTCCTGTAGTTTCCTGCAGCATCCGTCTCTTTGGAAAGGGTTCCATCCTCAGCATATCCATAGGTCTTCGTAATTTCTCCATCAGCGGCATTTCCGATGGTGGATTCGCTGATAACCTGCCCGGAAAGATTTGTAACAGTTCTGCTCTTCGTACCGTTTGCCATGGTAATCGTAACCGAAGAGGCTTCATTTCCCTCCGTTGGGTCTGCATAACTGACTGAGGTTTTCACGGCAGATACGTTCGCATCTTGTACGAACTCCGTCAGTCTGCCCTCTATGTCATAAGCCATCGTGTCTGAATTAAAAAAGGAACTATGGTCGACTCTTACTGCCTGATCCTGATCGTTATAAAACGTCTTACTTTGAATTGAGAATTCTCCAGGTCTGCATCCCTTCGCTTCTCTGTCGTAGTCTGCATCACGAATGGTTCGTATCTGATTGCCTCTGGCATCATAGAGATACGCAGTGATGGCAGTATCCGCCATGGTCTGCCCTTCCCCTAAAGTGACCTGACTCAGGCAATTTCCTGACTTATCGTAGGTGTAGTAGGTGGAAATACCTTGGCTATCCTGACGAAGGACATTACCACTTCCGTCTGTAAAAGTTTTGCTCACCTGACTTCCAGAAACTGTAGTCGTAATCTTAGCATAAACTTTCTCTGTATCCCCAAGGGCTGCGTTTTTATCAATGGAGCCATAATGGATAGACGTAGACTCACTTCTCTGCTTGCCTCCAGTGGTTGTCACAGTGTTTGCAACGCGATTCATATTGTCATAGGTATAGCTTACGCTCTCTGTCTGTGACTTTCCATTCTCTGTTGTAGTAGTCGTCTGGCTGCTTACCGCATCGTTTGCTGTATAGCTGGTTACAACCGTGGTGATACGGCTGCCTTCCTGCTCTGTAGCCCTTGTCACTCTGCCAAAACTGTCATAGGTATAAAAGCCCATAGACTTCAATACGCCGCAAACAGTAACGGTGCTTTCCAGCTCTCTGCCCATCAGGTCATATTTCGTAACGGTCACTGTAACGGTATCGCCTACGGTTTCCGTAGTAGTCTCCGTCTTATTACCCGCACTGTCATAGGTGTATGAATAAGTCACAGTACTGGTCACAACGCCGTTGATACTTTCTGTCTCAGATTCGATTTCTCCATAAAGGAAATCATCAATATCTCCGTCTTCTTCTGTATAGTAGTCATAGTCTGTACGGACTCCTGTAATATTGTCAAACTGTGAAGTCAGATTTCCAAAGATGTCATAGAGATAGGTGAAATCGCCTGTGACAGTACTGCCTCGCCTTGTGATTTCACGACTTGGAAAATCTTCATCAAATTCTCCAGTATTGTCGTATTCATACTCAACCAGTTCCTCCCACTGACTGATTTCTGTGGCTTCTTCTGTCACATTTAAGGTATCATCGTATTCTGTAGTCGTCACATAAGTATCAATCTGCTCTGTTACAAGACCTGTTTCTTCACCAATTACCTCATAAGTAACCTGCTCTGTGGTCTTTGCCAGCATTTCATCGCGATAGGAATATGCCGTGACGAGACCATTTCCGTCGACTACCTCCAGACAGTTTCCCGATGCCACGTCAAAGGCAGCTGTTTCTTCGCTCAATGTAAAGCCATCTTTTTTCACGGCAGTTACAGTCTGTTCCATGCCTTCTGCGCCTTTACTGCGAGTAAACAAAAGACTTTCTCCGTCTGGATAGACTGCTTCCTTTACGCTGCCATCTCTGTCTGCCTCTATCTGATAGACATTTCCTGCAGCATCTGTCATGATTTTTAAGTTTCCATTTCCGTCATACCCATAGGTAAAGCTTGCGCCGATTTCTCCGCCTGTTCCCAGCTTTGTCGCCTTGGAAAGACGACCATCTGCATAAGTATATGCCATACCGCTTCCGTCAGGCATGATGACTTTCTTGACTGTTGCAGGGTCAGTACCTGCCTTATCGTTATATACAAAAGTCATTTCCAGATTATTGCTTGTCATGACGCTTTTGACAAGCCCTGTATAAAGATCATAGGTAAAGAGAAGGAAATTTCCATTCGGCTCTTCCATATATACAAGCTGCCCGGATGCACTAAAATAGTAGCTGAGATTCTCCTTAGTTTCTACAAGGTAAGCTGCTTCTATCGTCTTTTCTACTTTGCCATCCTGTGACCCAGTACTCTTATCCGGAAGCTTTATGGTAATCTTTCCTTCCTCGCCGGAAAACTTGCGAAGTGTCAGGTATTTTCCCATGGATGAAATATACTCGCCGCTTGCGTTAGGCTCCTTTGTAAAGAAGAATAACGTGCCGGAACTATCCTTCATCACAAGCCTTTGCCCTGTCTCCAGTTTATCGCTGTAATCTGTCGAAAGAAGCTCAATATCATAATTATGGTTCCAGCCGATACCAAAAGCTGATTTTGAAGATGCCATACTGTTGTAGGTGCGCGTAAGTTCCACAGGAAGCTGTTCATTCGGCAAGGTCAAGTCGGTCTGCTCATAGAAGAAGTTCCCCTGACTCTTTTCGATAGCGCCGCTGCCAGAAGGCATCTGAAAATCTGCATAGTTCCAATATTCTTTATATCCAAGGCGTTTGATGAACTCATTCTCATCAACCACAGTACTTTCTGCTTCGTCAGAAAAAGCACTATAGCTGATGACCGCTCCCTTATTATCTCTTTTAACAGCACGAACCCGGTAGTAAAATCTGGTCTCGTAGTCTGCGTTAGGCTCAACAAAGCAGCCTGCATTTACTTCCGCCAAAGGCTCCTGCAGCAAAGGATCAAAGCCCTTTTCTGTACTGCGATAAATTTCGTAGCTGATATCCTCCGGCAATCTTTCCGGAATCTTCCACTTCAGATAAGTCTTATAATTGATCTTATCCTTGGCAGAAAGACCTTTTGGACGGTAGTTTTCCATTCCGTCTATGACAAAGGTTTCCGTCTCCAGCCTGTCAAGGGTAAGCATAACTTCTGATGGCATGCCGTTTTCTTTGACCGCCTTGATGGTCAGACTTTCGCTTGTAAGAGAGCCGTCTGACAGAGATAGAATCTCCACAGTTTCCCCTGCTTTAATCTCTACAAAATCCCCCGTCGTCTTTGCATAGTAAGTACAGTCTTCCTCAGATTCCCTTAAGGTAAAGCTGACCATATTTTCCATGGTAACAAGCCCTTCGCCCTTTTCATTAAAGGAAATCTTCTCCGCCCGTGCATTTTCTATGAGTGTGCTGCTATAAGCTGCGCCGCCGAAAAGTCCATGGGTTACAGCAGCGACGCAGTATGGTCTTCCTTCCTCATATTTTCCCTTACCGTCTTCTGTTTTTAGACTACTGGTCTGGCTGTTTTCTTCTGCTTTCTGATTCTCAATGTACCAGTCGGCGCTAGAAAGAGTAAAGCTTCTGAAAAAGCCTGCAGTCAGCTGCATATATGCTGCATCTGTGCCAAATATGATCTGCGGGCTGTCATAGTTTTGATCGTCCGGTCTTTCGATACGAAAAGCCGGATCTACAATTGTTGGCGCTGGACAATTCTCGTCCTTATATATATCACAGGTTACAGTTTTCACGTTACCTGCAATGTCCATTACTTCCAGTTTGATGGTATACCAGCCGGCTGCATAGTTTTCGTTATACAGACCTATGTCGCCGAAAAGCGCATCTTCCTTTTCTGTATCACCAGAAAGCACCTCTCTGTAGCTTTCATCTGCCGCTGATTTTTCTTTGATATATATTTTCCAGCCGGAAAATTCTTCATCTGCAGCGCTGCCTCTGATGATACCCTGATCTGCCTCTGCAATCTCTGCTGTAGGAAGAGTCTTATCCACTCTGATATTGATGGTTCTCTCTTCGCCCGGCAGACCGTCCTGATCAATTGCCCGCACGCTGAGTATATATGTACCTTCTTTATCCGGAAGCACTGCGGTAAAAGTGCCGGAAAGTGTCGTAATGCCGGTAATATCGGTCCAGTCCGCATCTTTTTCTTCTACTTTGTACTGCAGACCGGTAATCGCTTTGACAGAAGATGGCATGTTAAACTGCACCATCGTTTCTCCGCCCTTTGAGGTGGCAGCAGTAAGCTGCGGCTTTGCAATGCGGTTAGCTATCGTAATTTCTTTAGTGATGGTCTTTCTGTTTCCTGCCGCATCGGTTAGGTTCATCTTCAGCACATAGGTACCGTTTGCTGTTTTTCTTGTATCAAAGGCTTTAGAATTTGCACCGGAGGTAGAGCCTGAAGCGTTGTCATAGATATCGCAGACTTTTTCACCAGCTGCGCCATTCTCTCCCTTTTGATGCAGGCTCATGATATTGCTGACAACCGGGCTTCCGGTATCCAGGTCTGGAGTTCCGGTAATGTACGAAATACCGGAAAGCTCATTTGTCTCTGTAATTTCACCTTGATTTTTTGCTGAAATGCGTCCTGTCGGCGGCTCATTGTCAAACCAGTAAGGAATCTCGCTGATGCATGCATTACCTGCCTCGTCGGTAACCTTTACATAAATAGCATATCTTCCCTGTATCACAAGGCTTTCTTCGATGTAGAAGGTTGCTATGTACCCGCCTCCCGACTTGGAAAGATACAGACTTTCAGGCGTCTTGTATCGCTCTGGTACAGGATTGGTGCCCGGCCAGTCAAGGACATAGGTGATGTTTTCTTCTTTAAATTCTGTGGTAATATCGTCTTTGATTCCTGTCAGCTGCACCATCGGCTGCGGGTTGGTCCTCCATCCGGAAATGCTTGGTGATACACTTTCTACAATGTACGCGGATTCGACCGTTGGAGCCTCTTCATCCTGTATGCCGTTAATCTGTACAGGCCCTCGTGTATGGATTGTGCTCGATCCATTGTAGTAGTCCATTCTAAACTCAAGACGGTATGTACCGCTTTCAATGTCATCAGGAATCGGTATATCCATCGTAAATTTTCTGCCGGACTGGCTTGTTTCAATGGTTTCAAAGGCACCTGCCGGATTGACCGCCTGTCCTGTTTCTGTATTGACAAGACGATACTGGATACTTGTAATAGCGCCCGATAGAGGAGTTTGGTATATGATATTTATTTTCTCTCCTGCTTCATAGGCATCATTTAATAAGTTCCAAGTATCCATAACGCCGTCACCATCTCCAAAATACGTAACGGAAAGTTTTGGACGATAGGTGGTACTTGTGTATCTGCTGCCGTAAAATTCCGCATATGCAGTGCTGCTTTCCTGCGCATTTCGTAACATAATACCGTAATTGCTCGAACCAGTAGAAATATTTCTCGCAAAGAGGGTCAGATTAAAACGTCCCGCTCTTTTATCTACACCAGATGTTGTCATACTGGAGGTTCTGGTTGCGCCCACGGTCGGCTGTTTATTCCATGTGATGGTCTTTTTGTCCCAACTGCTGGTAACCTTATATGCTTCAATCGTTCTGCCGCTGTAACTGTCTGCATTTTCATATACGGAAAGTTCTGCGCTGTCTACAAGGGTGCCATTGATGACACTTTTCAGACTGAGAAAGTTGATGTAGGTTCTGTAAGTGCCGCCGGAGCCTTTGCCTACAGGCATACTCTGTCTTGCTGTGGTATAGTAATTAGTGGAGGCACTGCCGCTGTAAACATAAGCATCCCACAAACTTTCCCCGCTACTGGTATTCGCCCAGGTGTTAGTCGGGTCGATGGTAACCGGATACTCACGTTCTTTTGCTTTCAAATATTTCTTGTCGATGGTTAGAGTCAGGATATATGTATCCGTTTCGTCCTCTTTTTCCTCGATGGTATATGCTAAATCCTCGCTGTAGGCTTCGCCTGTCGCATCGTTCATGTTTGGAGGCAGTATCTGGTTAACCAGTTCCTTGCTCTTCTTATCATAAAAACCAATGCTTCCATCAGCTTCTGATACTTCTGCCACAAGTCCCGGCGCGCTGATTTCAAACTGCAGTTCGTTTTTTGCTGGTCTTTTGGTCAGCACGATATTTTCTTTAATGCCGGTGTTTAGGGAGATATATTCTACGTAGGCAAGGGCTGTCTCGTCTTTGTAGGTGGCTTTGACGTTCTTTTTCTTCACCTTACCGTAGGCATCTTCAGTCTTTTCTTTTTCTTTCTTTACTTTTACCTTTTTTCCGAAAAAATCTTTATATGTTTTTTCGGTCGGTGCGATGGTAATCTGGTAGTCGTCTTTTTCCAGCAGAACCGGCGTCTCTTCCGACAACGCTTCAGGTATGTACTGATAGGAATCTCCTGCAGTATTTCTATATAGGTAGCCGCTTCTGTCCTGCTTCTCTTCGCTCTGCGCTAGGAAAGCACTGTCAAGCTCTATATATGCAGGGGCATAGTCTGTCAACTCTCCATTTTCATCTTTGAATCGCACATTTTCTGTGAAGAAGATACTGTACCGCTTCTTTCCTCCCAGGTCAAAGGTGGTGTAGTCTTCTCCGCTTTCTGAAAGGATTGCTTCGTCTTCTGTCACGTCTTCTGGATTCAGATAGGTGATTGCTTCGCTGCCTGTGTTTGCGCTTGTGCCAGCTCTTTCCTTCTGCTGATCGCTGTCATCTGCGAAGGCTGCTGCCGGAATAGCGCTTACAACGAGGCAAACACTTAGTAGGATGGCAATGGTTTTCTGAATTGGGTTACATGTTTTTCTTTGATTCATTGCTTTCTCTTCCTTTCTTTTTCGATATCTATATAAGCAAAAAGCCACATTGTCTAGGTGTGGCTTTCTGGTTATATTTGTATTATATATATTTATGGTTTTGTTTGCAAGTGTTTTTTTGCTTTTCTGAAAATTCTTTAGTAATTCTTAAAACAGTGACAACTGATCTGTTTCCGGCAGTCCTTCAAACACGCCATGAGTACGCAGCGCTTCCACCGCCGTTTTGTTCAGTTTAGAACGATTCACCGCTTCCTCAATGGTGTCAAACGGCTTTTCGGCATAGGCATCAGCAAAAGCTTTCGCCGCAGTATCCCCCACGCCTTCCAGCGCCACAAAGGGCAGCAGCACCTTTCCTTCGTCGGACCAGAACTTCAATGCATGGGATTTTCCAAGGCGTGCAGGCGCAAACTCGTAGCCTCTGGAATACATCTCATAGGCAACTTCCAGCACCAGAACATCCGCCTGCTCTTTGGCAGTAGCGTTGTTTCCCATGGCTTCAATCATCTCAATTCTGTCTAAAATAGCCTGTGGCCCTTTCATGATAGTATCTGCGTCAAAGTTTGCCACCGTACTGGTAAAGTGGGTCGCATAGAATTCCACCGGATAGTAAACCTTGTACCACGCCATACGGAAGGACATCATAACATAGGCTACCGCATGGGCACGCGGAAACATGTACTGGATTTTAATACAGGAATCGATATACCAGTCCGGCACACCATGCTCCTTCATCACCGCCAGCTGTTCTTCTTTCAGAGGTCTGTTTTTACGAACGTCCTCCATAATCTGGAAGGAGGTCTTATTCTCTATACCTTTCAGAATCAGATAGTTCATGATGTCGTCACGAGTAGAGATAACTTCTCGCATGGTTGCCGTGCCGCTTCTGATATAATCCTGTGCGTTGTTGAGCCATACATCCGTACCGTGGGAGAATCCAGAAATACGCACCAGATCTGCAAACTTATCCGGCTTAGTGTCATCCAGCATCTGCCGTACAAAGGCAGTACCAAATTCCGGAATCGCATAGGATCCATGGGTGTATTTGTAGTCCGGATTCTTGATGTTAAGCGCCTCGATGCCGTTAAAAATGGATAAAACCTTTCTATCTGTAAGGTCTGCTTTCATCGGGTCAATTCCGGTCATATCCTGCAGCTGACGAATCATGGATGGAATATTATGCCCCAGAATATCCAGCTTCAGCAGGTTCTCGTCAATCTTATGATAATCAAAATGCGTAGTAATGATGTCACTCTTCACATCGTTTGCCGGATGCTGCACCGGACAGAACTCGTAAATTTCGTGGTCGTCCGGCACGATAATAATACCGCCCGGATGCTGACCAGTGGTTCGCTTTACACCAGTACAGCCCTGAGTCAGCCTGTCCGCCTCGAATTTATTAATCTGTCGATGAAATTGATCGGCAAATTTCATCACATAGCCGTAGGCAGTTTTTTCTGCAACAGTACCTACAGTGCCTGCCTTAAACACGTTCTTCTCACCAAAGATTTCACCTACGTATTTATGTGCTGTCGCCTGATATTCCCCTGCAAAATTAAGGTCGATATCCGGCTCTTTGTCGCCGTTAAATCCAAGGAAAGTTGCAAATGGAATTGTATAGCCGTCCCTGTTCATCGGTGTGCCGCATTCCGGGCAGTCCATTTCCGGCATATCGATACCGCAATCATAAAGCTGCATATCGCCCCAAATCAATTTCTTACAGTTCGGGCAGATATAGTGAGGATCCAGAGGATTTACCTCAGTGATTCCCGCCATAGTCGCCGCAAAGGAAGACCCTACGGAACCTCGAGATCCGACCAAATAGCCATCCTCCATGGACTTGTGCACCAGCATCTGCGCCGATACATACATGACCGCATAACCGTTATCAATAATAGATGAAAGTTCTTTTTCCAAACGTTCAGCAATGATTGTATCCATATTCTCGCCGTAAATGCTGTGTGCCTTCTGCATGCAGGTTTCCCGCAAAGTTTCTTCCGCACCGGCAATCTTCGGAGGGAATTTTCCCTTTGGTACCGGCAGAATGCTGCCGTCAATCATGTCTGCGATGAGATTGGTATTTTCGATGACGACTTTGTATGCCGTCTCTTCCCCAAGATAACGGAATTCTTCCATCATCTCATCGGTGGTTCTCATGTAAAGACCCTGCCCGTTTTCAGCATCCTTAAAGCCCATGCCGGCAAGGAGTATATTTCTGTAGATGGCGGACTCCGGTTCATCGTAGTGAGCGTCGGTGGTTGCAACTACCGGCTTTCCCATCTTTTCTCCCAAAGCCACAATCTGCCTGTTATGTTCACGCAGCTCTTCCTGACCGGAAACCATTCCCTGTTCAATCATAAACTGATTGTTAATGAGCGGCTGAATTTCCAGATAATCGTAAAAGCTTGCAATTTCTTCAATTTCTTCCTGACTCTTACCGCCTGCTATAGCACGGTACACCTCCCCGGCTTCGCAGGCAGAACCGATGATAAGTCCTTCTCTGTGCTCTGCGATAACTGATTTAGGAAGTCTGGGTCTTTTATAAAAATATTCCAGATGAGAATAAGAGACCAACTTGTAAATATTTTTCAGGCCCTCCTGGGTTTTCGCAAGCAGAATGATATGGTTAGTCGGATTCTTTTTATAATCAATAGAACCGTCCTCGTTATGGCAGTCTCTGTCGTCAAAGACGTACCCCTCCATACCGTAAATGATCTTAATGTTGACCGGATTTTCTTTATCTCCTGCCAGCTTCTTTGCAGTCTTTGCGGCATCTGGAAAGCTCTGCACTACACCGTGGTCTGTAATTGCCACAGCCGGCTGTCCCCATGCAGCAGCAGTTTTAACGAGATTTGCTACTTCATTTAATCCGTCCATAGCGCTCATCTTAGTATGCGCATGAAGTTCCACTCGCTTTCCGCCTTCGTAAGTATCCTTTCGTTTTTTCACCTTACCCTTATTGATATCCTTAATCATTACAGTCAGGCAGTTATCGTAGCGATCCCATTCAGTCTCACCGCGGACTTTAATAAAGTCTCCGCTTTTCAAAAGGCTGTCGATCTCTTCCCACTTATTATTAGAGCAGAAAGTCTTCAGACAAACAGAAGTCTTCTTATCAGTGATTAACAGCGTTACCAGTTTCTTCTCATTTCTGATTGGTCTAGCGTCTTTTTTGAAAAGGATTCCTTCTAAAATAACTGTACCCGTATCTGCCTCCAGTCCGGACATAGGAATTGCTTCACCAAAAATATCTTTTCCCATAATCCGGTTTCCTTCTGCCGGTGTTTCCTTCTCGCGGCGTTTAAAACCGCCGTTCTGACCGCCAAAGCCACTATTGCCTCCGCCATTTCCATTATTACCGCCAAAGCCACCACCTGCCGCAGGCTTTGCGCTCTCACTTTTATGCATCTGCGCTGCTTTTTTTGCTTCTTCAAGGGACGCTTTAATGTCAGATTCCTCCGATTCGATCCAACTTTCTGCAGCCTTCATGTAACTGTCTTCATCGTTGACAAAGGTCACATCTTTGTGAATTCCAAAGTGTTCAGCAAGAAGCTGCTTAAACTGGTAAGCAACCTTTTCATTGAGCTGCTCGGTTGCCAGTCTGCCCAGCGCATAGATCTGCAGTTTTTCTCCTTCACAGATAAACTTGCTGCTTTCGATAGATTTGGTAATCGCCGCATATTTCCCGTTGATAATTTCTATCATATGAGGAATGAACAGCGGAATAATTTCCTCCTCAGAAAGAATCACATTCTCGTAATTATACTTGAATTTAACATCTTTCAGCGCTTCAATCTCATGCAGAATCACGCCTTTAAGCTTCGCCATGGAAAGGCAGGGCATAATAAAATTGAGCCGGAGGCTAATGGTTAAAACTCCGGTCTCACTTTCGATGACTGCTTCTGTAATTTCGTATGTATACTGGCTTTTGTCATGTCCCGAAAGGACATCCCAATCTATGTTCTGTTCAATTAATGCTCTCATTTATACACTCGCTTTTTTCTTTATCATGTCAATTAATGCATCTACAATGTCGCATTCATTTACGGTTTTAATAACCTGTCCTTTTGCAAAAATGACACCTTTTCCATCGCCGCCGCACGCCCCGAAATCCGCCTCTCTGGCTTCACCCGGACCGTTGACGACGCAGCCCATGACAGCAACCTTCAGTGGGCGCAAAACAGCAATTTCACTAAGGCGTTCTTCTACCTGCGCTGCAAGGCTCTGCAAATCGACTCTGGTTCTGCCGCAGGTCGGACAGGAAATCAGATCAATCTGCGGCGTTCTGATGCCAATGCTTTCCAATATTTCCCGGGCATAAACTACCTCTTCTACAGGATCTGCTGTCAAAGAAACCCGCATCGTATCACCGATACCAGCAAGCAGCAGCGCACCGATCCCCACTGCCGATTTTACCTTGCCGCGCTTCAGAGTGCCTGCCTCGGTAATGCCAATATGAATGGGATGCTCGGTTTTCTCAAAGACTAGTTTATGCGCTTCGTAGTTCATCCGAACATCAGATGATTTTAAGGAAAGCACTAAATTGTCATATCCCATATCTTCAATGAGCGCAGCATTTCTGAGGACGCTTTCGCACAGACCTTCTGCCGTAACGCCGCCGTTTTTCTCCAAAATATCTTTTTCAAGGGAACCGGAATTAACACCGATTCTGATCGGCACGTTCCGCTCTTTTGCTACTGTTACGACCGCCCGAACTCTTTCGGTACTTCCGATATTTCCGGGATTAATTCTGATCTTGTCAGCGCCGTTTTTTATTGCTGCAACAGCAAGGCGGTAGTCAAAGTGAATGTCTGCAACCAGAGGCACGGACACCTGTTTTTTAACCCGTCCAAAGACCTCTGCCGCTTCCATATCGGGCACAGCGATTCTGACGATTTCACAGCCTGCAGCTGTCAATCTGTCAATCTGCGCAAGCAATCCCCTTTCATCTCTAGAATCCACATTGGTCATGGATTGAATGGAAATCGGTGCTCCGCCGCCAATTTTTATATTTCCGCAATAAACGCTTTTTCTCATGATATAAATAACCTCGTAATGTCATTCCACGTAACGAATATCATAAAACCGAAGAGCAGGATCATCCCTGCGCCGTGAATTTTTCCCTCTAAATTGTCGCTAATCATCTTTCCAGTAATCTTTCGAATGATGACGAAGATAATTCTTCCGCCGTCCAGCGCTGGAAGCGGCAGCATGTTCATCAGTGCTAAGTTCAGGCTGATCAAAGCTACTAAATACCCGAAATAAATCATGCCGTAATTCTTTGTCTCACTAACAAGGGAAACAATACCCACTGGACCTGACAGTTCGTCTGTAGAAACTTCACCGGAAACCAGCTGTGCCAGCGCCGAGAACATCCCCTTTGTCATACTCCAGGTTCCCTTTGCACCGTTTGATACCGCAGTCAACGCATTATGACTCACCTTGGAAGTAACGCCAATGATATACCTGCCATCTTCCGTTTTCTCCGGTGTCATCTCAAAAGTCTTTTCTTCTCCATTCCGCTCCACCGTGATGGAAAGCCTGTCTTCACCGCTGCCGATTGCTGCAGCAATGTCATTCCATTTTTCAATAGGCGTACCGTTTACCGATAAAACCTTGTCTTCGGAAAGAAGACCTGCTTCATAGGCAGGCGTACCTGTTTGAACTTCATCGATAGTAGTAGTTGCTGTTCCAATATATCCCATCACAAGAGTCATTGCCAGAATTGCAATAAGCACATTCATAGCAGCGCCTGCAAGGAGTACCGAAATCTTTGCCCAGACCGGCTTGTTGTTAAACGCTCTGCTGCTTTCAGATTCCTCATTCTCACCTTCCATCGCGCAGTATCCGCCGATAGGAATCAGTCTGATAGAATAAAGAGTCTCACCCTTTTGCCGCTGAAAAATCGCAGGTCCCATACCAAATGCAAACTCGTTGACTTTTACACCTACTGCTTTCGCCACAGTAAAATGCCCCAGCTCGTGTGGGAAAATCAACATAACAAACAATATCACTGCATAAATCACTGTCATCACAAAACCTCTTTACGAATTTCTTTATCAATATTTATAATCTCATTTAACCCTAAATTATATGTAGGCGTGTGATCATCTAGTATTTTTTGTATGTTTTTTTCGATGTCCAAAAAAGCAATCTGTCCTTTCAGGAACCTGTCCACCATAACCTCGTTGGCAGCATTGAGTACTACTGGATAGCTGCCGCCTGCTTTTGAGGCTTCATAAGCCAGATTAATACAGCCAAACACTTCTGTATCTGGCTCTTCAAAGGAAAGGTTTGCGCCTTCTTCGAAAAAGTTAATGCGTTTACCCGCATCGGGAATCCTCTGCGGATATCCCAGCGCCACGCTGATAGGAATCCTCATATCGGCAGAGCCCATCTGGGCAATGACAGAACCATCTTCAAACTCTACCGCCGAATGCATAATGCTCTGGGGATGAACCAGAATCTGAATATCAGAAAGCGGCACATCAAAGAGCCATTTTGCCTCGATGACCTCAAGACCTTTGTTCATCATGGTTGCAGAATCTATGGTAATCTTTTTCCCCATACTCCACTTGGGATGATGAAGCGCCTGCGCTAGTGTAACATCTGCCAATTGCTGACAGCTAAAGCCGCGAAAAGGTCCGCCTGAGGCAGTCAGCAGAATCTTTCTGATTTTCTTTCCCTGGTTGCCCTGTAAACACTGAAAAATCGCGCTGTGTTCGCTGTCTACAGGAAGCATTCTGGCGCCTTTTTCCTGTACTGCTTTCATTATCAGTTCGCCGCCTGCAACCAGAGTTTCTTTATTGGCAAGGGCAATATCCTTGCCTGATTGAATAGCGTGATAAGTAGGTACCAGACCGCGAATCCCCACCAGAGAATTTAGGAGAATCTGACTGTCGTCCTCCGCTGCAGCCAGCAATCCCTTTTCTCCCCAAAGAAAGTCCACCTTTGGATAGGCTTTCGCCAAACGGCATGCATCTTGTTCCAGTTCAGTCACCGCCTGTTTTGGAGAAAACTTTTGAATCTGCTGTTCAAGAAGCTCTGTATTCTGACCGCAGGCTAGTGTTTCTATTTGAAATTGTTCCCGGTTCCTTCCGATGACATCCAGCGCCTGCGTGCCGATAGAACCGGTACTTCCCAAAATTGTAACTTTTTTCATCTATACTATAACTCCCCAAAAAGGTTAGAAACCTTGCATTTCATTTAGCCTAAAAGGATAAATTGAATGTAGTAATAAACTACCGGTGCGGTAAACAGCACGCTGTCAAAGCGATCCATAATACCACCGTGTCCCGGAATTAGATTCCCATAATCCTTGATCCCCATTTTTCTCTTATATGCTGAGGCGGTCAAATCACCGCACTGTGACAGTACGGCTCCGATCAAACCGATTACAAGACAGTGAAGCCAGATTCTCGGTATAACAAAATAGCCGAATAGACCGCAGCAAATTACACTGCCCAAGGTTCCTCCGATTGCACCCTCGATGGTTTTTTTCGGACTCAGCACCGGACAGAGTTTATGCTTGCCAAAGAGATATCCGCTGAAATAGGCGAAGATATCCGTACAAAAAGCTGATAAAAGCACCAGCCAAATCAAAATAGAATATTCGCCGCTTCTGTCTACCAATACCACATGATAAGAGAAAAATACTACGTAGATGATCCCAAGCATAGTTGCCATTCCATCTTCAATTTTCCTCTGATCGATCTTAAAGATATAAATGGAGCTTGCCATAATGCACGCTGCCAGCCAGCCGGTCAAGTACATTTGCGGCTCGGGTGTCAGTCCATGAATCAGATACAGCACCACCATCGCACAGTAAGCAATTTTTTCTGAGGGATGAATATCCATGGCTTTAAAACCGTTAAAAAACTCTCTGACACCAATCAAGCCCACCAGAATACATGCGGCAGCAAGCCAATAGCCCCCCAAATATACTACAGCTAAAAGTGGCACCATACAGAGCCCTGAAATCACTCTTGTCTTCATAAATACTTACTTCCTTCCTCCGAATCTCCTATCGCGATTCTGGTATGCTTCGATAAGCCTCTCGTATTCTGCTGGCGAAAAATCCGGCCAGAATACATCGGTAAAGGCAAATTCGCTGTAGGCGCTTTGCCACAGCATGAAATTGGAAAGCCTCTCTTCTCCGCTAGTCCTTATAATCAAATCCGGATCAGGGATATTGCCGTTTTCGTCACCGGTATAAAGATATCTGCTGATTAGTTCCTCTGTAATTTCTGTTTCTTCGTCTAAAGCGCCTTTGCGTATGTCCTCATAAATACGTCTTACCGCTCTGACAATTTCTGCCCTGCTTCCATAGTTGAGGGCTATATTAAACTGAAGACCTGTATTGTTTGCCGTCGTCTCCAGTGATTTTTCAAGTCTTTCTACTGCAATTTTCGGAATAACACTGTAGTCTCCCAAAACCTTGACTTTCACATTATTTTCGTGAAGTTCGGAAAGTTCACTGTCCACGTATTTAACTAGAAGTTTGAAAATACCACCCACTTCTTCTTTAGAGCGCTTCCAGTTTTCTGTGGAAAAAGCATAAACCGTCAAATATTTTACTCCCAGTACAGAAGATGCTTTGACAATTTCTTTCATTGCCAGCATGCCTGCGTTGTGTCCTGCCAAACGAGGCAGCCCTTTCTTCTTTGCCCATCTGCCGTTTCCATCCATAATGATAGCAACGTGAGCCGGAATTCTGTTCTGATCTATCATGTTTCCCTCATAACTTGGGGGCTATCTCAATGTATGAAACAGCCCCGCATTTTATAAAATCTCTTTCATATTTTAGATCTCTAAAATTTCTTTGTCCTTTGCTGCCACAACCTCATCGATGTCTTTTACAGCCTTTTCGATGGTCTTCTGCACAATGTCCAGTTCTTTCTTCAGATCGTCCTCTGTCAGTTCTCCGTCTTTTTGCTGTTTCTTCAGGCTGTCGTTAGCTTCTCTTCTCAGATTTCTAACTGCAACTTTAGCATCTTCTCCCATTTTCTTGGTAGTCTTAGTCAGTTCTTTTCTTCTTTCTTCTGTCAGCTGCGGAATGGTCAGTCTGATACATTTTCCATCGTTAGACGGCGTAATACCGATTTCTGCCATATTGATTGCCTTTTCAATGTCACCGATGGACTTTGGATCAAAAGGTGCAATCATCAGGGTTCTTGGATCCGGTACAGAGATATTGGAAAGATTCTTAAGCGGTGTCGGGCTTCCGTAATAATCCACTGATACCTTATCTAATAATGCAGGGTTTGCTCTGCCTGCTCTGACTGTGTTCAAATCCTCTTTTAGAACTGCAATACTCTTTGCAATTCTTTCTTCTAAACTTTTACTCATTTGGTTCCTCCTATTTGATAATCGTGCCGATTTTTTCGCCATAAACTGCGCGCAGGACATTTCCCTCTTCAGAAATGCCGAACACATGAATGGCAATGTGATTGTCTTTGCACAAAGTTGCGGCTGTCAAATCCATGACTTTCAGGTCCTTCTCCAAAACTTCCATGTGGGTCAGTTCATCGTATTTAACCGCATCCGGATTGGTGTTCGGATCGTCCGAATACACTGCGTCCACATTCTTTGCCAGTAAAATTACATCCGCATCTATTTCCACAGCTCGAAGAGCTGCGGCTGTATCGGTGGAAAAGAACGGGTTTCCTGTTCCTGCACCGAAAATAACAATATCCTTGTGTTCCAGCTGACTGATTGCTTTTCTTCTGGCATATGGTTCAGCAATCTCTCTCATCTCAATTGCAGTCTGCACCTTAGCCTTGACGCCTACTGCAAGAAGTGCATCCTGCAGTGCTAAAGAGTTCATTACCGTCGCCAGCATACCCATATAATCTGCTGTTGCACGATCCATATCTTTGCTGGTTCTTCCTCTCCAGAAATTGCCTCCGCCCACAACGATGGCAACTTCCACGCCGAGATCATGGATTTCCTTGACTTGTCTTGCGACTTTCTGCGTCATCGCCTCATTGATTCCGAATTTGTCACTGCCGGCAAGCGCTTCTCCACTAATCTTCAGAAGAACACGTTTATATTTTGGTTCCATTCTATGCTCCTTTGATTTGTTTGCTCTGTGAGGTTATTCTAACATGACGACTCCTCTAAAAATAGAATCGCAAGTCATGCTTCAATGTTCTCTCAAGCGCCAAAATCTTCGATTTTGTTTGCGCTGTGAGGTTATTATAGCATGACGACTCCTTTAAGAATAAAATCGTTAGTCATGCTTCAATGATTCCTTCCTTGCGGCAACGCCGCTTTGAGATTATGGAATCATTATAACATATCTTTCCCTAAGGGTGAACAGATTTTTCGCTTTTATTGCCGACTTTTCCCATTAAATTTCTGTCGTCATACTTTATAGAGTTCCCACCTGCATTGTTCAATAATATATTTCAGCTGATAAATTTTTTCGATTCCGCAGATTTCTGACTGACAGGTGTAAATAAAAGCATGAATCCCTGCCAGCCTGCTTTCCTCCACACACTGAATCCGATCCACAGACACTGCGATTCGCTCGCCGGAATCCTCATAATACTTGAATTTGTATGGAACCGGCTTCTTATGGCCTGCAAAGACTGCAACTACGTCTATAGGTTTTGCCACGATCTTCATAGCTTATATCCTCCCATCATCACATAATTTCCATCATTGACGCCGCCTTCCAAAGGCTTCATATCCGTATTGACAAAAGTCCCTCGATAAATGGCTGTTTGCCCAAATCGATCTCTAATCTGATCCACCACTGTATTTAAGTTTTCATCTTCTACAATTCGCTGCAAATCATAGATAGACAGCTGGTACTCATCTTTGCGAACAAAAGCAGACAAATGAATACCTATCTGGCGAATAGGCTCTCCTTTCCAGCACGCAGAAAACAGCTGACACAAGTAATCGTAAATGCCAGTGGTGTCGTCCAGAAAAAAAGACAGCTGCATCTGATGGCTATAACGAATAAACCCATTAGTCTTAACGCTGATCCCGATCAGCGACGCCTTGCACCGATGCCTTCGCAGCCTGCTTGTTACTCTGTCGGTCAGTGCCAGAATATAGTGCTGCGCCTCCTCTTTATCCGTCACATCATAGGGCAGTGTCATGCTGTTGCTGAGACCTTTCTGCAAAACCTGATCATTGGGCACTACTCTATCATGATCAATTCCATTGGCGTATTCCCAGATCAGCTGTCCATGGCTTTTCAAAAGGCTGCGCAAAAGTGCCTTATCGCTATGTGCCAGGTCCCCTATCGTATTGATATTAATCTTTCTGAGTTTCCGCACGGATGCTCTGCCCACCATAAACAGTTCACCTACAGGAAGAGGCCATAACTTCTCTTCAATTTCTTTGCGATTTAAAAGCGTGTGCACCTTGTCTGGCTTCTCTAATTCCCCTGCCATCTTCGCCAGTAATTTATTAGTACCCACTCCGACATTGACGGTGAATCCCAATTCTTTTCGAATCCGATCCCTTATGCTAAAAGCGGTCTCTATCGCTTGTGCACAATTCCGATTGCCCCTGTCCAGTTCCACAAAGCACTCATCTACGCTGAAACGCTGTATCACTGGTGAATATTCCTGCAAAATACTGTACATGGCCTCACTGCACGCCAGATAAAGGTCATAGTCCGGAGGAAATACCTGCAGATTCGGACATTTGCGGAACGCCTCAAAAAGGCTCTCGCCAGTTTTAATCTGGTATTTTTTCGCTGCCATAGACTTCGCTAAAATAATGCCGTGACGATCTTTCGGGTCTCCTGCGATGACAGAAGGAATCTGTCTGATATCCTGTCCGTATCCCTGCTCCAAAAGTTTCACAGCGCTCCAGCTGAGATATGCTGAATTGGCATCCACATGTAAAATCGTCATCCCCTACACCTCCTAAGAGAACGTATGTTCTTTTCGTAGTTTCACTATATCACGTTCCTTGACTCCATGCAACAGGAAACTTTTCCCAAAATCTGCTTTCATGAGACCCTGCCTACTCCCGCATTTTACGCAAACAAAAGCAGAATGCGCGCTAACGGTTATTTGCCGTCAAACCAACATCCTGCCTTATAAATTTGCCATTTCTAGTATTGCAGAAATCCTTTGCCGCCTCTGTACCTCAGTTCACATTCAGCAATTCTCCCCCCCCAGTCTGCAATTCCTCAAAATCATGGTTTGCTCTTTAAACTTCTACAATCGCCTCAATTTCTACCGGTGCATCCATAGGAAGCTGATTGGTTCCCACAGCAGTTCGTGCGTGTCTTCCCTTTTCACCAAAAACATCATAAAGAAGCTGCGAAGCAGCGTTTGCTACAAGATGCTGCTGCATAAAGCCTGTCTTGCTATTGACAAACACCTGGATTTTCGTAATGTTTTTTACCTTATCCAAATCTCCCAAATAGTCCTTCAGCGCTGCCATTAAATTGATAATGCATCTTCTCGCTGCCTCCTCAGCCTGTTCCATAGAAACAGTATCTCCTACCTTGCCGCTTACTAAAAGCTTTCCATCAACAAAAGGTACCTGTCCTGCAACAAATAGAGCATTTCCCAGTTGTTTTACTGGAATGTACATTGCACCTGGAGGAGACGCTAAGGGTAATTCTATTCCGAGTTCTTCAATTCTTTTTTCTGTAATCATTAAAATCACCTCATCTTTCATCATTGTCTTTACTAATTTGATTATACTCCGCAGGAGTTTGTTTGTCAATATTCAGTTGACAAACAGTCAATTAATTTCATGTCATCCTCTGCTGCATACGTCATCGATAGGATTCCCCTATCGGTTTTGCTTACAATATGTCTTGCTGATTGCCACAAACCGTGGTAGAATAATACTGGTTTTGTCAAAGACAAGTTAGCTTTAGGGAGGATTATCGCCAATGAGTCAAAACAAAGAAAATAAACAGACCAAAGAACAAATTTTAGATTTTATGACCCGTACCGCAGAAGGCCTTGCACAGATGTTTGGTCACTCCTGCGAAACACTGATTCACGACATGAGTATACCGGGTCACCCTATTATCGCTATTTATAACGGTCATGTCAGCGGAAGATCTGTAGGCTCTACTGCCGATATTTTCGGTGATGATATCATGGCAGAAGGACACCTGCAGACAGTAGGAACACGCACTGCTCAAGCAGAAGATACAGATACTGCGCCTTATCATTTTAAGCCGGAAACTGATATCATCAACTCCCTCGCGATTACCAAAAATGGGAGATATATCAAGTCTACGACTTTTAACTATGTGGGGGAAGACTATCACTATGCACTGGGAATTAATTTTGACTACACGTCTTTAGGCAGCGCTATGTCCACCTTGGAAGGTCTCGTTGCCATCGGCAGCGATCTCAATGATGCCATCAAAGACTCCAGCAACAATCAACTGGAAGAAATCTTCAAAGACTGCCTGTCCATCGTTGGAAAAACGCCGCAGGCTATGAAAAAAAATGACCGTCTGCAGCTCATTGCCCTTTTAATACAGCGCAATGCCTTCAGCTTTCAGAAGTCAATTACATACGTTGCAGAGCAGCTGAACGTATCCCGTTATACAATCTATAAATACTGTCACGAAGTGGAGGAATCGCTTAAATAATTCACTTAACACATTCACTAACTGACAATTCCCTTAAAAACCGCAAAAGATACTCATACGCCTCCCTGCCGCGAACAACAATCTCAACACCTCTGGCAGAATTAAAAACCAGAATCGAAAGTCCGCTTCCAATAGCGGTCTTTTTTATAATTTCAGCCGCTTCCATCGCGCTTATTCCTGTAACCGCTGCCTGAGCCTGTCCTGCACATTCCTCTATAGCAATCAGCTGTGGAGCAGCCTCCTGCCACCGTATTGCATCATTCATCTTTTCCAAACCTCCTATCCGAAAAATAAAAGCGACATTGCTGCCGCTTTTATTCATACTATAATCTCATTTTATGTACACATTACTGTGCTGCTTTTCTAGCCTCAATCTCTTTTTTCAGTTCCGGCAGCTTCTTTTCAATTTTGTAAATATACAGCAGAAGCAGCCCCATGACTACATATACTGCAAGCTGTGCAGTGAACTGCAGATGGAAAAAGGCGCTAAGCACATTTGCCGGCTGGGTTGCAGCAGTTGGATCAAAGCCGACTGCATCCAGTACAAATCCGGCAACCGTAGTACCAAATGCCAATCCAATTTTTGTTCCAATACCATATGCGCTCATAATGACGCTGGTATTCTTGTGCCCTGTCTTCCATTCGCCATAGTCAACACAGTCCATAATACACTGCGGTACCACTGCGCTTACCATTACAGGCCCGAGAGACTGCACGGTGGTGATGACTACATAAAAAGTGACGCTAGGCACACCTGTAATAACTGCTGCAAGCAAGCTGAGAGCTGCCAGCGTACATCCAATTAAACCTGTACCTGCATTTCCGAATCGCTTATACAGCGGCACCAGAAGCAGAACCGGTACTAGTCCGACAATCGTGCTCGGTACAGAAGCATAGGACATGGCGTTAACATCTCCCAAATTGTAAGTACAGTAGTAGACCATGACAGCACCTCCAATGGAGGAAATCAGCATTTTCACCACCTGCATTGTCAGAACCGCCAAAGCAGGTCTGTTTTCTACCAGTGCTTTTATCATCTGTCCCGCACTCGGCGCAGCTGATTTGACGTTGCCCTCCTCTTCATAGTCTTCATACTCATAGCCCTTTACTGTGCAAGTGCCGACATAACCAATAATTGCATACACAACCGCATAAATTGCAGCAAGTTTTGCAAAGGCTGTCGCTTCGCCGTAGCCTGCCAGCCAGCCGACAAGTGGCATTGTTACTGCCGGTACAACAGCGTTAAGGATGGTATTATACACGTTGTCATAGACATTCAGCTTTGCACGTTCTGCACCATTAGATGTCAGTTTTGGTCTGAGGGAATCCTTAGAAATACTAAAAACTGTCTGAGACATTCCCAAGCCTATAAAGGATACCGCAGCCCATACGACCTTCATAGTATAAGATAAATCCGGCGCTGAATAGCAGAGCACCATGAAAATTCCTACCGGAACCAGCGCACAACGCATGAAGAAAATGCACTTATTCGGTCTCCTGCTCTTTTCTACAATAATTCCCACCATAGGGTCATTGATAAAGTCCCAAATACGGGCAATCATGATAATAAGTCCGGCTGCTGTTCCACTGATACCGAGAAAGTTTGTGAAAAACATCAGCAGAAAGTACATCTGGAGCAGCATCTGCAATGTTGCTGACACGTTGAGAAGCGGATACCCCATCAGTACTCTCATAGGCAATTTACGGTCGTTGTTGTTTGTTGACATTTTGCCAATCTCCTTTCAATTCTATGTCTATATTATACCATTTTACGACAAATTGTCAATCATTTTTAAAACATTTTGTCAATTCATTGCAAGCTTCTGACACTCTTTCTAAGGCTTCCTCAATCTGCATTCTCGAACTGGATAGATTCATTCTTGTCATCCTCTCACAGCCCTCTCCGTAAACTTCTCCTGTTTCCACCTCAAAAAGGGCCTCTCTCTCAAAGAAATCGTGGAGCTCTTTTCCTGAAATACCAAGAAACGACCAGTCAATCCAGCAGACGGTTGTTCCCTCCACAGGAAATACGTATGCCTGCGGCAGATGCTCTCGTAAAAATTCTTTTACCCAAACACCGTTTTTGTAAATATAATCTCTTACAGCCGTAAACCAGGCCTTTCCTTCCGGACAGTAGGCGCCCAAAACGGAAGCATATTCAAAAGGTCCCAGACTTCCGTAATGATCCGCATATTTCTGCTCTTCGTAACGTGCACGAAGCTTTGCATCAGGAATAATCGCATGAGCATGATTGACGCCGGTGAAGTTAAAAGCCTTTCCCAGTGATGTGACAGTAATCGCATACGCCTGTCCTTCTTCAATGGAAGCATAAGGCTTAGCCTGATGTCCTTTAAAGGTCATCTCACCAAAAATCTCATCACAGATAACCGGCATCTGATACTTTGCTGACAGTGACGCTACTTTCCGAAGGTCCTCTAGTGACCAGACCTTGCCTATAGGATTATGTGCATTACAAAGCACCAAAAGCTTATTTTCGGGTGCCTGCATTTTAGATTCTAAATCCTTAAAATCCATCTGATACTGCCCATCTACAATTTTCAGCGGATTATGTACCGTTTTCCGTTTCATTCGGGTCGCCGCCTGCTCATAGCGATAATAGACCGGCGTCTGTACAATAATCCCGTCGCCTTCTTTCGTTGTCATGCGGATAGCCGTGGCAACTGAAAAAATCGTTCCCAGCACAGGCACAATCCATTCATCCGCAATTTCCCAGCTGCGCATCTCTTTATGCCACCACTTTACCGCATCCAGATACTGCTGTGTTGGAATCGTAAAGCCATAAATGCCTCGCTCCGCCGTTGCTTTTACTGCCTCCCTAATGCTGGGCGCTGTCGAAAAATCCATTTCGGCTGCCGAAAAGCTGGTAACACCCTGCTTACGCAGCGCCTCCGGTCTAAAGCGTGCTTTCAAATTTTCCGTTCCCTCATAGGCTCCTGCTCTATCAAAATCGTACATCATTTAATCCTCTTTCTTGCGCCAAATCAGTGCCCCCTCAATAGCGCCTTTCTTTATATCCTCATAGCGTCCTTTTTCAAAAGAAAATCTGCCGTCAAACCACTGATCATCAGCAGCGATTACTTCAGTTCCTGCCATCACCCTTCTAAAGTGTTCAACTGCCTCTTCACCCAGTTCTTCTCCAATCAAAGCTTCCCAGTCTGAAACAGTTACCTTCTCTCCTGCTCTTCTTCGTTCCACAATTAGTAAGACCAAATCGTCTAAACTTCTCTTGCCGCCGGATTTCTTTCTGAGCAGATAATCCGTCTCCGCCAGATAGATAAAACCTCTCCCATAAGGAACACGCTGAATCCCGCTATCTTCCCACGCTTTCTCGTAAGCCTCTTCACAGGTCATTGACTGATGTGGGTTATTGTAATAATTGGTACACTTTTCCGTAATCCAGCCTGCCGCCTGCTCATAGCCTGCAATTCCACGGCGAAGAGGAATCATTACACTGTAAAACTCTGCGGTACCCTCACTATACCACGGTCCCTTCCCTGCCGGTTCGTCAAGAGCCGGCCAATTATGCACAATTTCATGGGCAAGGGTGTTAAGAGCCTCTTCCATAATCAGCGGCATTGTATCACTGTAACCAAACACGAATCCGCCGTCAAAAGCGGTTCCTCCATTAGAAATAGAAAACGGCTCTTTGCGGAAAAATACACTGTACGCTAAGTCTTCATCGCCGAAAAACTCGCACATTGCAGAAAGAAGTGTTGGCAGCTGCCTAGTAACTTTTTCCTGATCCGGTAAATTTTCATCCAGCCAGTAGATATTCCGCTTTCCGCTTTCATCACTGACTCTTTTGATTTTCCCTGTCAAATACAGTGAGAAAGTATAGTCCTGCGGCGTTCCGATATAATCAAGATTTCCGCAGCCTTTTATCGCTGCAGCATCAGCATCCTCCGGCATTTTCGATTTATCCCAGATAAAATGAATGTGGTACTTTCCTTCCTCCACTGCTGCAAGAGATGTTACACCGGGAATCAATGCGCCATTTTTCTCCTGAATCGTATCAAAATATGGATGACATCTGTCCACGCCAGTCAAATCTCTAGGCAGAAAACGGTAAGAAAACCGCACATTACCTGCAGTTTCCCTTTTCACACGCCATACTCGCTTGTCAAAACCGGTAACATCCTTTTCCACGGTTTCGCTAAGAGAAAGCGCTCCCTCATCGTCAAAGGCACAAAGACCTTCCTCTGTAAACTGTGCCCCTGGCACCCCTGCGACCATCTTCCATAAATCCGCCAGTTTATCGCCTGCAGAAAACTGCGGACTTTCCAAGGTCATCTCAACATCCGCATACTGAAAATCATATTCTTCACTCATATACGGTCTAAGCGTTATCCATAGCTGTTTTATAGTGTCCATCATGTCCTCCATCAAATTGTTTCTTGTATCATCTTTATTATATAGAATAAATTTCATTTCGTCAACTCTATATTGACAAAATGTTTATTTATTGCTATGATGAAGTCATATAAAGAAGGGAGATTATTATGATTTCATACATTTTAAAAGGCCGCCTTATCGACGGTATATCCGATACCCCTATAGAAAACGGACTCGTTGCCGTTGAAGGAAGCCGCATCGTCTATGCCGGTGCGGAAACCGATTTTGATGCTGCAGCTTTTGATACAGATAACAGCACAACTTTGCTTGATGCCGGAACTGGAACCATCCTGCCCGGCTTTATCGACTGTCATGCTCACCTTTTCGGCGATGAAAACGCCGGAAACTTTGCAGATGGCAAAATCTTTGGCGATCAATTGCTGGGCGCCGCTTATCAATGCGGTCTGCTTCTGGATGCCGGTTTTACTTCTCTGCGGGATATGTCCGAAAATGGTCTGTATCTTTCCCGTGCGGTGGAACGCGGCATTCTTCGCGGTCCTAAAATCATGCCCGGCGGAAAAATCCTGGGAATTACTTCCGGTCACGTGGATATGAATCCATCCTTATCAAAAGAAGAATTGAATCGCCTGGATCATACCTCCAGACTCGTCGATGGTCCGTGGGACTGTGTACAGGGAGTCAGAGAACAATTCCGCGCCGGGGCAAAATTCATTAAAATCTGCGCTACTGGAGGCGTTTCTTCTCCTACAGACCGTCTGGATGACGTTCAGTTTTCCCCGGAAGAACTAAAGGCAATTGCTGACGAAGCAAAACGCCATCACAGCTATGTCTGTGCCCACTGCACCGGATATGAAGGCACTTATCAAGCGCTGCTTTCCGGTATCACCTGCATAGAACACGGCGTGTACTTAACGCAGCGTGAAATTGATTTGATGAAAGAAATGGATGCCACTTTAGTCACCACCCTCGCTGTGTCTTTGGGTGTTGCCAATATTCCCGGTCTTCCTGAATGGATGGAGAAAAAGGTCAAAACCTGTGCAGCTGCAAATGTCAAAACTATTGAAATGGCACGCAAAGCTGGAATTCGTATTGCACTGGGAACTGATTTTTCCAACAGTCCAAACAGCCCTTATCTGGAGAACGGTAAAGAATTCGCTGCCATGTGCAGAGCTGGCATGACACCGATGGAAGCCATCAAAGCAGGTACATCAAATGCCGCACATCTCCTTTGCGAAGATGCCAACACCGGTTGTCTAACGCCTGGAAAACTGGCTGATATCGTCATCGTAGATGGCAATCCTCTTTCCGATATCAGCTGTCTGACTCATGCCGACCACGTAAAAATGGTTATGGTAGATGGAGAAATGAAAAGAGAAAATCTACAGTAGATTTTCTCTTTTCTTAAGACATAAAAAAGCCCCATCATTTCAGCACCAATGGCATTAAGTTAAGGGATTTAAAGAGAAGTTAGTATTGTTCGCGATATTAACTTCTCTTTTTTTCCTTTGATTCAAGCTGATAAATTGTTTTTTTGTAGATTTAAAAACGCAACAAATAGACAAGAGCGTTCCCTTGTCAAAAAAATAATGTATATTTCAAAAATCTATGCTATTCTATACATGAAACTTATTGCCTGTTTGGCTTTCATTTCACGAGGCCTTGAACGTCCAGGCCGAATGGGCGTTATATATCTTGCAATAAGTGATTCAATATTAGGTGGGATATTTATACTAAGCAGGAATTCACGGCATATATGTACTGCGACAGAAAAATTAACTTTATATTCATACTTTCTGTCTTTCTTTTCAATGACTACGTGCGAGGTAATCAATTCTGAAAAGTTATACATGATTAACCGTGCAAAGATTTCTTGAAGTATGTATTCCACCTTTTTTGAATGAAAATGAAGCAGTCCTACTGTATATTTCAAATCTCTAAATGAAGTTTCAATTCCCCACCGCATGCCATACAGTTGTTTCAGAGTATCCGCAGGGAATTCATCAGTATCCAGATTAGTTACTACAACTTCGTAATAATCCTCTGATATTGGAAAGCGTACAATGCGAAATGGCAAATTATAAAGTACTGCAGGATCAGATTTTCTGCTCTTAACAGGCAGATAGTCAAATGGTTTATTATGCGCGATTCTCCGATAGTGATTTCTCTGCTCAAAAAGCTTTTTCATTTCATTAGTCTGTTTCCGAGTTAATTTTAAATCGATATACTCATCGAATTCCTCAGTATCCGGCAGCTCCAAGCCATGCAGAATACCGGATGAATATTGATTAAAATCTTTCACCCGTATTAGATAAAACCATCCTTTTTCTTGGATATGAGCCATGTTGTTATATGCCTCATATCCTCTGTCTGCAATCACAATTACATTTCCCTGCAGAGCGGATCTGTCCACCATTTCAGTCAACGCTTTGTTTTCACCGGCTTCTTTGCGTTTGAAAACGACTGCATCCTCATAAGTGTGAGATTTCAGATTATATAAAGCATTCAAATGCAGCAGATTATAAGGTTTTACACCTTCTGCTATTTGAAAAAGAGAGTCTTTATCGTTTAGATTAGTTGCGATTTGAATATCTGAACCATCAACAGCCAAGAGTTTATATCCTTTATAATTATCATTACTATAAGTTGCTGCTGTAAAATCGTGGAAAAGCGACGCAAATGCTTTAGGAAGTATTTTCTTACGCTGCTGGACAAAAGCAGATGATGTTGCTGTATTTAAGCCATAGCCAAACTGCCGTAAAAGTTCATTTGATAAAGATGCTCCCTCCATTGTCAATAACGAAAGAATCATTTTCTCATATGGTATTTTTCTGTTTCTGGAAAAATCTGTTTTGGGGTTAGAAACAAGGCCTGTTAAATCCTGTTTCTGCTTATTAATAATGTCCATAATCAAATTTTTTAGTTCCAGTGAAGTCCTATTCATGCGGTATCCTCCTTGTAAAAAGATGTTATCTAATTACAAGGGCCGCTTTAGCTGCCTCTAAAATATTCAGCAGCTAAAGCGGCCGCATTTTTTTGTTCATATGTCAATACTTATTCTCAAAAAAATCCCACACCACATTTTCTGTGATGTGAGATTTTCTTAACTTAATGCCATTGATTTCAGCACGATGGGGCTTTAAAATCACATGTGGTTATTTATTATTGTATTTTCTATCAATCCTGACTAAAAAGAAGGGCCAGATAATCAGTTCTGCTATCTAATACTCTGATGACTTCAATCTGTTCTATCGCAGCATTCACTTCATAAAAAACAATCTGTTTATCTATAATAAAAAAACGTATCTCTGTTTCTATTTCGTCAAACCTTTCTTTTAGCAGCATTCCCATCATTGGCTGTTTTTTTAACAAAGATATCCCTTGAAGAATTCGCGTCCGAAACTTTCTTGCTGCATTCTCATTGCCAAGTTCATGTTCCATATATCCTGCGGTGGATTCAATGTCAAAAATTGCTGACGGTCTGTATTTCACGTTCATGGCATTTCTACTCCAAGTCGCTTATATACATCTGCTTCGCTCACTAATTCTCCGGATTCTTTTCCCTCATCAAGTGCCTGCATCAGTTTTTCCATTGCTTTTGATTTAATGTACTCTGCATTGTCTCCGGAAACCTGAAATGGAAATCCACCGGCATTCAGTGTCTGCTGTAAAAAAATATTGATTGCCTGAGTCAAAGTGATACCACTTTTGGCATAAATGGATTCCACCTCATTTTTTACCTCCGGATTGATTCGGAAATGATAGGTAGCAGTTTTCGGTGCTGAAAGTGCATTCTTCATGGTTACTATACCTCCTTAAGTGTTTCACCAATATTATATCCTCTCCTTACCAAAAAATCAATATACGTGATACATTGTGCTGCATTAAAATCAAATTACAAGGAATAAAGCAACTTTACAGATACTTCTCAAACCACTGCAGCATCTCATCGTAGTAATGCTGTTGCTGCTTAGGATGAGACGGCTGCTCATGCGCTACGTGCGGATAAAGCACCATCTTTACAGGAAGATCCGGGTGCAAATCCTTCACCGCCACAAAGAGCTGGTGAGCGCCTTCTACCGGTGTACGCAAATCATCAGTTCCATGGAGAATCAAAAGCGGCCTGTCAATACGCTCCGCATAGGCAACGGGAGATTCTTTCAGCTGGTTAACCATAAACTCTTCGAAGCTGTCATAATCCTTGCTGCACCCTTGCATGTCACTGCTGGCGTAGCTAATCATATGATTTGAAATACTCCGCTGTGTAACATAGGCTTTAAACCGCTTACTATGAGTTGCCATATAATTTACCATATAGCCTCCATAGCTTCCTCCTGTCACACCGATTCTTTCCGGATCAATCCAAGAAAACCTCTTGCAGGCTTCGTCCACAATCTGAAGACAATCCTCATAAGCCCTGTTGTCATAAGCCTTTTTAATATCTCCGTGATTCATGCCATAGCTTGAGCTTCCTCTCGGGTTGCAGTAAATCACCGCATAGCCTGCTCCTGCGAAGCACTGGTGCTCAATAGTAAAGCCGTAGGTATAAAACGGATGCGGTCCGCCATGTACATACAGAATCGCCGGATACTTTTTAGAAGCATCCAGATTTTGAGGCGGCATGACCCACCCATGTACACGACTGTCTCCATCCAGTGTATCCACAAAGAACTCCTCCGGCTGACTGTAGTTCACTGCATCAAGTAGCTCCTGGGCAGACTGAATACCGGTCTCAGTACATACGCCGGTTGCCAGTTCCAAAATCTGATATCTCTCCGGTACCGTCTCCTCACAAACCGCAATCAGAGCCTTGCCGTTCTGAATGCTTGAAATACCATGGACGACCTTCTTCCCGCTTTGTATTACGCGGGCTGCACCGCCATCAACCGGTACACCGTAAAGCCGGCACTGACCTTGCCAGCCTGCGTGGAAAAACGCTTCCTTTCCATCTTCACTGACCTGCAGCTTGTCAAAACCCCAACCGCAGAAAGCATTATACGGAAACTGTACGCACTGCAAGCAATCCTCGGAAGGTTCGAAAATACACTGATATCCGCTTCCATCTGTTGCGATTTTATAAAGGTACACATCCGGATAGGTTATTTCGTCTGATAGTTGTATATCATTTGGCATTTCCAAACAGCCTGCGATAATATATTTTCCGTCAGGTGTTGCCACCGGTCTAACCGGATTCGGGTAGGAAACCAGCCATAAATCCTGCGTTAAACGACTGATTTTGCCAACCTGTGCCGGTTCTTTTGCTTCAATCCGAAGAAGATCCATGCCCAGAAGCTGTTCTTTATCACGAAATCTACTGCTTCCACAAATTACAAAGCTTCCATCTGCCGACCAGTTATGGTGCATATAGTCAAAATCCCCGTCTGTAAGCTGTGTGGTCTTTCCCGTCTCAATCTCTGTCATGTAAAGATGCATATGACTATCCGGGGTATAAAATCCAATACCGTCAAATTTATACCCAAAATCCTCTATTACAATTGCCTCATCCTCATATTTGCGCTGCGGGCTGCTGCCTGCCGATGGAGAAGCAAACAAAATTCTGCTGCCGTCCGGTGACCAGATTGGCTCCATGACAGGCGTTTTCATAGAAGTAACCCGTCTAACTGCCTCAGTTTCTAAATCACAGATATGAATTTGACGTCCTGCTTTTGTAGAAGAAATAAACAGCAGCAATTTTCCATCGGGACTAAAAGCAGGGCTCCCCTCACCGCCTCCTCCGGCTGTAATCGTTTTTTCGGTCCCATCTGCCAGGTTTCTCAGTTTGACAGCTCCTTCTACCGCATATGCGATCAAGCTTTTTGATTCTAAATAATCCGCTCCGGTAAATCTCTGAAGCTCCAGACAATCTGCAAATTTAGAAGTTCTTTTACTCATGTTTCCCACCTCCGCACAAATATGTGGTAAACCAGTCTGTCATCTCCGAAAGATGCCTAATCTGATTATATAGTTTTCCAATTCTGTCTACGCCGTGATTTTCTGTCGGGAACATAACAAGACGCACCGGAATTCCAGGATTTCTATCCTTCATCGCAATAAAAAGCTGTTCTGCCTGCTCAAAGCTGCAGCGGTAATCTTTATAGCCGTGCAAAATCAGAAGCGGCACTTTCATGTTGTCGATATAGGTAATCGCATTCCCTCTTGCTCTATCCAAAAGCTCATCCAGCATTTTCATGCCTTCCCAGTTCGGTCTTGCTGAAATGAATCCCATATCACCTGTTCCGTAAGAAGTTGACGGATTAATCAGTGAACGCTGCGTTACTGCTGCTGCAAAATGGTTTGTTCTGCCAATAAATTTATTTGTCATATATCCGCCATAGCTGCCTCCGGTTACACCGATTCGCTTTTCATCGATGAAGCCCTTTTCGCAGGCTGCCTGCACCACAGCAATCAAGTCGTCCATGGCTTCCTTCGCCCAAGCGATTCCGCCTGCACAAAAAGCTCTGCCATAGCCGACGCTGCCCCTTGGATTTGCAAAAATTACCGCCATGCCGGCAGCTGCCAGAGCGTGAAACTCATGCCAGTATTCTGCTGTAAAGGTACATTCCGGACCGCCGTGAATATAAAGCACCGCCGGATATTTCTGTCCCTTTTCCTGATTTTCCGGGTGCATCACCCAGCCTTGCAAATCAGCCTTTCCGTCAAAGGATTTCACAGAAAGTTCCTCTGTCTTTGGCAGTTCATAATCAGAAAGCCAAGGATTCGCATCAGTTAGCCTGTGTGCCTCCTTAGTGCCTGCCAATTTGACATAAGCTTCTGCCGGTCCTTCAAAATTTGCCATTAAATATACCAGACTTCCCTCCTTTGCTATCGCAAATTCGTGAATGCAGGTTTCTCCCGCTAAAATCAGTTCTACAGGTTCTTCAATCCTGTGTAAGTTCTTTCTGTACAAGCTTTCTCTTCCGCAGAAAGTTGACAAAAAGTACAGATAATCATCCTTCGCACAGTCAAAATAACTGCTGCTCTCTCCATATACTGAACGTCCCACAGGAAATCCATTGAGTCCATGGCAAAGCTGATCTTCTTCCTCCCCGATTACGGCTCTTGTTTTATTGTCTTTCAGACTGTATGCATAAGGCAGTATGATGGTACTTCCATCTTCCAGCATCGGACAGACAGCGAACACAATTTCTTTGCCATCTTCTGAAAAAGCCGGACAAGTATCCGCATAAACTCCGATGTCATTTGTCAGCTGCTTTGGCTTCCCTCCCTGAATATCACAAAGGAATAGCTCCGCTTGCCGTCCCTTTGCACCTGTATGGGGATATCCATAGAAAGCGGCTGTACTGCCATCAGGTGAAATCTGTGGATACACATATTCCAATCCATCTACGGTCAAAAGTTCCTGCGCTCCGCTCTCAATATCCAGAACTGCAATCTTCGGCAGCTGACCTTTTCGCATGCCATACCATTCATCCATTTTGTAGGTCAAATCGGTGATTTCGTAAGGACTGTATTCCACTTCTTCTTTCCACGCAGTCTTCTCTTCATCTGACATGATGACAAACATGGACGCATCGTCAACCTCCTGCTGCCATAAATCAATTTCTAAAACAGCCTTTTTCCCATTTCTCGACAAGCTGTAACGATTGACTCCATGTCTTGCAGATGTCAGCATTTCACAACTTTGTGTTAAAATATTATACTGATATAACTGTCTCTCGCCGCTTGCATCAGACAAATAAAGCAGCGTATCGTCGTCTAAAAACTGCGGCTGACTGCAGCTGCCTGCAAGCTGTAAAACCTGCGGAGCGCTGTCTTTCAAATCCGTCAGGTGGATTTGCCCGGAAAACAGCCCAGTTTCTTCATCCCCTTTATAATTGACCCAGGCAGCCAGGCTCCCCTGTGGATTTACTGCAATCCCTGATAGATAACGGATATATTTCATATCATCAGGTTGAAATTGTTTCTTCATAAAAATTCTCCTTGCATAGCGTCAATTCACTTTACTTATTGACACAATAATAGCATATTTTAAACATTTTGTCAATATAATTCCACCTTATTGTCACCTTTCCCAGGAAAATATCTAAAAATAGGGCTGTCCATTTCTGGCACAGCCCACTAGGAGGTAATTTATTTATTTTAACTTATTGCTTCTTCTCCAGATACCCATTTTCTCCGCCTGAGAAATCAGGTCTTGCCGAAAATCCGGATGCGCTACGGAAATCACTTTTTCTGCCCTTTCCCAAAGACTTGCGCCTGCCAGGTTAACCATTCCCTGTTCTGTCACCAGATAGTAAGCGTGACTGCGCGGGTCTGTCACTACATCGCCTGCGCCAAGAGATGGCACAATACGGGATTCCAACAGCCCTGTCTCCTTATTCACATAGGTCGACGCCATACAGAGAAATGCCTTTCCGCCCTTTGACAGGAATGCCCCATACTGAAAATCCAACTGACCGCCGGTTCCGCTGATTTGACGAAAACCTGCCGTCTCAGCGCAGGTCTGTCCGAACAAATCCGTCGTAAGGCAGTTATTGATAGAGACCATATTATCCTGCTGTCCTATCACCTGAGGTAAATTGGTATAATCCACCGGATAGCTGGCAAGCCCCGGATTTTCAGCTGCCCACTGATACAGTTCTTTACTTCCCAGACAAAAGCTCCATACACCTTTACCCCGGTTCAAATTCTTACATCGGTTAGTCAGTTTTCCGCTCTTATAAAGATCCAGATATGCGTCGCACAGCATTTCCGTGTGCATGCCCAAATTCTTTACATCGGACTGCGCAATCAGTTTGCCCACCGCATTTGGCGTTCCGCCGATTCCCAGCTGCAGCACTGCGCCGTCACCGATTTCCTCACAAATATACGCTGCGATAGCGCTGTCCGTTTCTGTAGGCGCTGCTGCTTTCAGAACAGGAAACGGCTCGTGCTCGCCTTCTATAATATAATCCACCTGAGAAATATGGATACATTCCTTTTCGCCGCCGTAAACCCGCGGCAGACGCTCGTTGACTTCAACTACCACCGTCTTTGCCTTTTCCAAAATCGCATAAGCCGCTGAGTTCGTCAGTGAAAAGTTAAAGTACCCGTGTCTGTCCATCTGCGAAACCGTGATACACGCCACATCGACCTTCAGAAAATCTCTGTAATATTTGGGCTGACTGCTGTAGTTCATTGGAATATAACTGCACAGTCCCTGATCCGCATATTTTCGTTCCAGCCCGGAAAGATGCCAGCTGTGATAATGAAAGGTACTGCTGCAAGGATCTGCTTCCAGTGTTGCCAACGGTTTCAGCAGCATGGCGCCGCGAATCTTTACATTCTGCAGTTCCTCCTTTCGCTCTGCCAGGGCTTCATCAAAGAGATATGGAATCTGAGAAATCATTCCATAGTCTATCCAGTCCCCGCTCTCCACCAAAAGAGCTGCGCTCTGCGCGCTGACTTTCTTTCTGCTGTACTCTGTCTGTAATAGCATTATTTATCCTCCCCGGCAAGTCTGACAAGCTCCTTATAGCGTGCTTTGGCGTCCTTCTCCGCCTGTGCAAAGAGACGCTCTGCGTTTTCAGGAAAAGCTTTATGTAAGGAGGCATAACGATTTTCCCCTTCCAAAAATTCTTGGTAGTTCAAGGAAGGTTCTTTGGAGTCCAGACAGAACTTGCCGGTTTCTTTGTGCGGATTGTATCTGTACAGGAACCAGTAGCCTGCATCTACCGCACGCTTCATTTCTTCCTGGGCTTTGTCCATACCTATTTTCAAGCCGTGATTAATGCACGGCGCATAGGCAATAACAATGGACGGACCGCAAAAGTGTTCCGCTTCGTCGATGGCTTTCATCAGTTGGTTCGGATCTGCGCCCATAGCTACGCTGGCAACATAGCAGTTGCCCTGAGACATCATCATCCGTCCTAAATCCTTCTTAGCAGATTTTTTGCCTGCACTCTGAAACTGGGCTACAGCGCCAAGAGGCGTCGCTTTGCTGCTCTGTCCGCCGGTATTGGAATAAACTTCCGTATCCACCACAAAGACATTGATATCTTCGCCCTGGGCGATCACATGATCCAGTCCGCCAAATCCTATATCGTAAGCCCAACCGTCGCCGCCGTACATCCAGACAGTTTTTCTCGCCAGCTGATCTTTCGCACCGATAATCTGTTCTTTTAAAACTCTGCTGCGGCCTGTCAGCTCTGCCGCCTCAAGGGCTCCCAGCAGTTCTTTCGCTGCATCCATAGAAGCGTCCACATCGTCAAAGGTATCAAGCCATGTCTGAATCGGCGCATCCAATGTGTTTTCCAGTTCCATGAGTTCGCTAATCCACATGCGCACCTTGTTTCTCTGCTGCTTCATAGACAGCAGCATGCCCAGCGCAAATTCCGCATTATTTTCAAAGAGTGAATTACTCCATGCAGGACCTCTCCCTTCCGCATTTACCGTATATGGAACCGATGGCATTGCGGCGCCCCACGCCTGGGTACAACCTGTGCCGTTTGCCCAGTACATTCTGTCTCCGTAAAGCTGCGTCAAAAGCTTCGCATAAGGGGTTTCGCCGCAGCCCGCGCAGGCCCCGGAAAACTCGCACAGTGGCTGTTTAAACTGGCTTCCCTTGACGGTATTTTTTGCAAAACAATCCTTCTCCTTTATAGTAAGTCCGTATTCCCACTGCGGTGTTACAGCCATGTCAGCAGGCGCAGAACACATCTTCAAAGCCTCCCCTTTCTTCGGGCAGACGGAAACACAGCTTCCGCAGCCAGTGCAGTCCATATCGCTGATCTGCATGGAAAAATACATAGGCGCTTCGCCCTTTACACCCTTTGCTAAAGCAATCGCAAAGCCTTCCGGCGCAGCCTTTTTTTCATTTTCATCTAAAAGATATGGTCTGATAACACCGTGAGGGCATACGTAAGAGCAGCGGTTGCACTGGATACAGCTTGCGGCGTCCCAGAGAGGAATCTTTGCTGCAATACCGCGCTTTTCGTAAGCGGTCGTTCCCATAGGCATGGTGCCGTCCTCGTAGCCTTCGAAAGTAGATACCGGCAATGTGTCGCCCTTCTGCCCGTTGATTGGCATCAGAATTTCTCTGATAAATGACGGCAGCTTGGTCGCATCAACGGGAGTTTTCTCTGTACCGGCATTATCACTCAACTTTACAGCCTGTACGCACTGCATACCTGCATTGATGGCCTGCAGATTCTTCTGCACCACTGCTTCGCCCTTCTTCGCAAAGGATTTCCTTGCAGCTTCTTTCATCTGGTTCAGCGCCGCTTCCTCCGGCAAAATCTCCGCCAGCTTAAAGAATGCCGCCTGCAAAACCATGCTGATTCTGCTGCCAAGACCCAAACTTTCTGCAATACCGTTTGCGTCTATGATGTACACCCTTGCGCCCTTGTTCAGCAGAGTTTTCTTAACTTCCTTTGGTAGATTTTTATCGGTTTCCTCTACACTCCAACGTGTATTGAGAAGGAAAATGCCCCCCTCTTTCAACTCTGTCACGATGTCATACTTATCTAGAAAAGACTGATTGTGGCAGGCGATGAAATCCGCTGATTTCACCAGATAAGTGGACAGAATCGGCTCGTTTCCAAAGCGAAGATGGCTCTTGGTGATCCCGAAGGATTTTTTCGTATCATATTCAAAATACCCTTGGGCATACATCGGTGTATTTTGTCCGATAATTTTAATGGAATTCTTATTTGCACCTACCGTTCCATCACTGCCCAGCCCCCAGAATTTACACGCTTTCGTGCCTTTGTCTGCAATCTGAAAACTCTCGTCAACCGGAATGGAAAGTCCGGTCACGTCGTCCTCTATGCCCACAGTGAACTCTTTCGCAGGGCAATCTTTCACAAGATGGTCGAAGACCGCTTTTATCTGCGCCGGTGTTGTATCCTTAGAAGAAAGGCCGTAACGTCCGCCGCAAAGATACGGTTTCTGCTCTTCATTGGCAAAAGCACCGCAAACAGTTAAATACAGAGGTTCGCCCATAGCGCCCATTTCCTTGCAGCGGTCCAGCACAGCAATTTTTTTCACCGTCTTTGGCAGCGCCCTCAGAAAATATTCTACGGAAAACGGATTGAACAGATGAACCTGCAAATATCCGACTTTTTCACCGCAAAGATTCAGGGCTTCTACAGTTTCTCTCGCTGCGCCGCTGACGGAGCCCATAGCTATGATGACACGCTCTGCGTCCTTGGCGCCGTAATAGTTAAACAGATGATAGTCCTCTCCTGTGATTTTGTTGATTTCTGCCATATATTCCTCTACAATAGCAGGAACATTGTCATAGGCCTTGTTGTTGGCTTCACGGAACTGAAAGTATACGTCCGGATTTTGCACTGTGCAGCGCAGGGTCGGATGATCAGGGTTGAGGGCTTCTTTCCGGAACTGCGCCAGCGCTTTCCTGTCCAGCAGCCGGTCAAATTCTTCATAGGAAATTGCTCTGATTTTCTGGATTTCGTGGGAAGTTCTGAAGCCGTCAAAGAAGTGCATAAACGGCACTCTGCTTTTAATCGCTGCCAGATGGGCGATTCCCGCGAGATCCATGGTTTCCTGCACACTGCCCGATGACAGCTGGGCAAAACCTGTCTGTCTGCAGTTCATCACATCACTGTGGTCGCCAAAGATAGACATGGCGTGAGTCCCCACAGTACGTGAAGCGACGTGAAGCACGCCCGGCTGTCTGGTGCCGCTGATTCTGTGCAATGCCGGAATCATCAGCATTAACCCTTGGGAAGATGTAAAAGTCGTTGCAAGGGAACCTGCTTCCAGCGCCCCATGTACTGCGCCCGCTGCACCTGCTTCCGACTGCATTTCCACCAGGGTTACCGACTGCCCGAATAAATTCTTTTTTCCAAGGGCTGACCACTGGTCGGTCTTTTCCGCCATCGGTGAAGAGGGTGTAATCGGGTAAATGGCTGCAATTTCCGAAAAAGCGTAAGCCGCATAAGCTGCCGCCTCATTTCCGTCTGCTACCATGATGTACTGTTGTTTATCCATAGAAAAAATCCTCCTTAGAAGTATTGATTTCACACTTTTCTTCTATGGAGGATTTTACCATCATTCGAATTATTCATAAAACGGTAAAAAGTCATATTAAAAATTCTATTATAGAATATTTTGTTTTTTGTCTTCTTCATCGCAAAAGGTCTGCACATAGGCAAAGAGCTCCGTTTCAAAGGCTGCTGCCGCAGCAGTTTGTTTCTCCCCTTCGCTTTCCTTTTTCAAAAAGAACAATTCCCATGTATCGTCGCAATCCTGCAGCTGATAAATCTGCAGACTGACATTGCGGCCAATAGAGTCTGCCATAGAGGGCGTACAAACAGCCCAGTAATCGGTTCCATCCAGAAACGGCACAATTCCCTGCACCGTGTTCAGTTCCAGTCTGCTTTCACTTTTACCGGAAAACCAGCTTTGCCGCCAGTGCTTCATACTGCGGAAATTACCACCGGTAAAACGGATTTCTTTCGCCGGATCCAGCTCCTCAGGTGAAATAGACATAATCTCACCTTCCTTTGGATTTTCGCAGTAGCGGATAATACAAAGCTTCTGCCTGCTGATACACTGCCGCTGTATTCCCGCCCGCTCCGACTCATAGGCTACAATTCCATAATCCAGCGTGCGGTTTTCGAGCATTTGATAAATCTGATCGGAATTGTAAATACTTGCCACGACGCGAATATCTGCATGGTCTTCCAAAAACTCCTTCAAAAAAGGCGCAATAAATCCGTAATAGGAGCTTTCACTGATTCCCAGCATAATGGTAGAAAGAGAAGAATTTTTCAGACTCTCCGTCTCCTCAAAGAGATTTTTCCACCGCTCAGCCACGGAAATAAACTGCTCCCCCTGTCTGGTCAGCAAAATCTCACGACGCCCCTTGGTTCTTCGAATCAGCGTGCAATTCAGTTCTTCCTCCAAGGCGGCAAGCCGCTTGCTCACAGTGGACTGAGAAAGATACAGCCGCTGGGCAGTCTTTGTGATATTTCTCGTACGTACTAAATCAAGAAATATTTCTATGGTTCTGTAGTTCATAGTCTGTCTTTCCAATCTAAATTTTCATTTCATGCGCTGTGGCTTTTCCAGTTCATTATACACCAGAAAGGCAATTTAGTTCAATCGACAAATCTGATTGTGCAGTAATAAAAAACACCTTGCCATGTCATTCTTTCATGATATAATAGATTTAACAGGAGGTGAACATATGCCGCTATTTATATTAGGACTGGTCTTTGCGGTCGGTTTATTTATCTACTATATGGTTTCTACCAGCGGAAGTGGTCAGGACAATACGCCCAGCAAAGATCCCTACGAAAAAACGTCTCAAGCCTCTGACTTAAAAAAAGAAGGTAATGTCATTTTTCTTCCAACCGATATTGAAAAAGCCAAAAAAGAACATCGAAGGAAGCAATAAATATCGAAAAAATAAACCTCTGCCCGCATATACTGCTGCAGAGGTGTTTTTATGTCTAATTACAATCGTATCGAAAAATCTTTTTCAAAAGCACTGTGTCTTTCTTACAATGTGCTTCCAAAGCTTGTCATCATGAGCGACTGCCACCGCGGCACAGGAACCTGGGCTGATAACTTTCTCAGAAACAGACCCATCTATACTGCTGCGTTAAAACACTACTATCAAGAGAATTTCACCTACATAGAACTTGGCGATGGTGATGAACTGTGGGAAAACCGCCGATTTGCCGACGTCTATAATACCCATCAGGAAATCTATCAGATTCTGCAAAAATTCCACGATGAGAGCCGTCTCTTCATGGTCTTTGGCAATCACGACCGAGTCAAAGAAAACGGCGCTTATCTGTGGCGGGGCCTTTCCGGTGCTATCCCTTTTTATGAATCCATCATCGTGGAAAGCCCCGGTATGCCTCCTCTTTGCATGTTTCACGGATATCAGGGCGATCATATGAACGACGAACTTTGGAAAATTACTCGCTGGCTGGTGCGCTACCTGTGGCGTCCTTTAGAGCTTCGCGGTGTTAAAGACCCTACCAGTGCTGCAAAAAACTACACCAAAGTGCGTAAAATCGAAGAGAATTTCATCAACTACAGCTGCAGAAAGAAGTGCATTCTCATTGCAGGTCACACCCACAAACCTGCTCTAATGAAAACCGACTGCGGCATGTATTTTAACTGCGGAAGCTGTGTTCACCCTTCCGCTATCACCGCCATAGAAATTCAGAACCACACTGCAAGTCTGGTCAAATGGTCTGTCTGCGCAAACCCTGATATGGTGCTTTACGTCTGTCGGGAAACATTAAAAGAAGTGCACCTTTAATGCTGTGCACTTCTTACTTGGTTATTAAACTATCAGAAAATCAATCTGTCTTTCTTCCGGGTTTGCCGCCAGCACCTCTATGGTAACCCGGTCTCCCAGGGCATAAATATTGTGACTGAGTCTGCCGATAACCCGATATTTTCCCGGCTCGTAATCGTAATAATCATCACGCAGACTGTCAAGGCGCACCATACCCTCCACTGTATTAGGCAACTGCACATAAATGCCAAAATTAGTCACGCCGCTAATGACTCCTTCAAAGCTTTCTCCGATGTACTGCTGCATATACTGCGCTTTTTTCATCTTTGCAACTTCTCGCTCCAGACTCTGCGCTTTTCGCTCAGTCAGTGACGCAATTTCTGCCGCAGCCTGCGCGTCAGCCTTATATTTTTTCAGCTTCTGCTCATCTGCCCTGCCGCAAATAGAGTCTTTAATAATTCGGTGAATACAAAGATCTGGATATCTTCGAATCGGTGAAGTAAAATGACAGTAATACGGAAAGGACAATCCAAAATGTCCCTGACAGTCGGTGCTGTAAAATGCCTTTTTCATAGAACGCAGCATGACAGTGCTGACGATATTTTCGTAAGGCATGCCCTCCACTTTCTGTAGAATATCATTGAGAGCCTTCGGATGAATGTTGTCCGGATTTCCCGGCAGATTAATTCCAAAGCCAGCAAGGAAAGCTTTCAGCTCTACGATTTTGTCTGTGTCCGGTTTTTCGTGAACACGATAGACGAAAGGATATTCCATCCAATAAAAATGCTCCGCTACAGTCTGATTGGCCGCCAGCATAAACTCCTCAATGAGTCTGTTGGCAGTGCGCCTCTCGGAAATCCCGATGGCCACCGGCACTTCCTCTTCATCCAGTTCTATTTCCGCCTCATCAAAATCAAAATCTAAGCTGCCCTTTTCCTTTCTCTTCTTTCTGAGAATTTCTGCAAGGCTTCCCATAGCAAGAAGGTCGTCGTAAATATCCTCATATTTTTTAATTAACGCCTCATCTTCATGCTCCAAAATATCCGAAACATCATCGTAGACCATTCTCGCCTTGGAACAAATAATGCTTTCAAATATCTCATAGTGCACTACGCTGCCGCTCTCATCAATTTCCATCTGACAGGTCAGGGTCAGCCTATCTTCACCCTGATTCAGACTGCAGATTCCATTGGAAAGCACCTTAGGCAGCATGGGAACTACTCTGCTTAAAAGGTACACACTGTTGCCCCGTTTTAATGCCTCCCGATCAAGATGACCGTCCGCCGCCACGTAGTGACTGACATCAGCGATATGGACGCCTAAAAGATAATTGCCGCCGTCAGTGATCTCTATAGAAACACCATCGTCCAAATCCTTTGCCGACGCACCGTCTATGGTAATAATCGTTTTATCCCGCAGATCCCGTCTTCTTCTAATTTCCTCTGCAGTAATCTCCTCCCTGGACTTTGCCTTTGCCTCTGCATTGACCCTGCTTGGAAAAGTCTCATAGAGACCGCTTGCTCGAATCAGCGCTTTGATTTCGCCGCCTGTCTCTCCAAAGCGTGAAATAATCTCAGTGATTTTTCCTTCTGCACTGACATTTTTCTCAGGATACTTAGTAATCTTTGCAACTACCTTATCTCCATTCTGTGCACCTCGAAAATCCGATTTCTTTACAAAAACATCATCATTATTTCTCTTATCATCAGAAACCACGAATCCAAATCGCTTATTCTTTTGAAAAGTTCCTACAACTTCTGTATTGCCTCTCTCTAAAATTTTGTCTACAATGCCTTCTCTGCTTCTGGTTCTAAACTGTTCCGGCAGCAAATCAACAGAAACAGTATCGCCGTGCATGGCGCCGTACATATTGCTTCTGCCAACAAAAATATCTCCGCCCTCTTCCTGACGGACAAATCCAAATCCCGATTTTGTTTTTTCCAGTACACCGGTCAGTTTCTCAGTCCCCGGTGTATAAAACTGTTTCTTTCTTCTTTTTCTCATGGTTCTATTGTATATGAAAACTCTTCTCATTACCAGAACAAATTCAAAACGCAGGGAATTTCCCTGCGCTTTGCCCTTCACCTTTTCAGGCGAAATTCCTTTGGTTATTACTCGGCTGTCTTTGCATCGTTGTCACCGCTGCCGTCCCTGCCGTCTGTTCTTGCTTTATCGCCGCCGTCAGGATCTAAAGCGTCTTCAACATCATCTACCGCATCGGATGCGCCATCTTTCATATCATCGCCTAAATCCTCAACGTCATCTTTAACGTCATCGGCACCGTCCTTGACATCCTGTTCCATATTGTTAGTCGGGTTGTCAGAAACGTTGTCATTATTGTCGTCACTTCCGCAGCTGGTAAAGACTAGAACAGTCACCAGTAATAAAGCCATTAGAAAAAATCTGGTCTTTTTCATGTTGAAACTCCTTTCTTTTTTCTAAGGTTATTATCTGATGTTCTTCAAAAAATATGAAAGGTATTATTCGGAAACTATTTCAGTTCAATCAGCTAAGCAGTTTTTCCGGTGAAAACTTCTGTCGTTTCGGATCTACAACTAAAACTCTGCCATCCAGTTGTTTTAAAAGATCGTCAGCGCCGTGCTGCATTTTGAAATCCATTTCTTCCCTGTAAAGTGGAATAATCTGGTAAAAATTAACTTCCTCTCCCTCTGTCAGAGGACAAATGTACTCCTCTTCATCGAAGATAACCGGTGTAATCAGCATACTGCCACAGAGCTGCGTGCTTTCATCAAAGCCTTCTCCATTATCGATGGTATGCCCCCATCCCAGCCAGGCATCTTCCTGTATCGGCAGTCTGGCAAGAACTTTGAGCAGTCTGATTGGCCAGTACCATTCTTCCTTCTCGCTCTCAAGATCCCAGTAAGGTGGAAGACAAATGACAAGCTCCGCCCTCTGCAGCTTATACTCGGAAAGATCCTCCGGCACATTCATGCGATGCGCTCCCATTCCCATGGTCACCAGTGTATAAAAATTACGTTCCTCTGTAGGTGGAATCACACAGATATCCACGTGAATATCCGGTGAAACCAGCTCATGAAACACGCTTTCAAATTCCCCAAAGGTTTCTTCTATGTACGTTTCTATAATTTCCTCTTCTTCACTGCTGTATACTTCCGGATTCAGTTCCTCATCAAAGAATCCGTTGCGCCTTAAAATCTGCTCCTTGCACTCCGTAATGAAAAAATCCACATCCTCATCAGAAGGATCCAGATGCAGAGATTCTTCAAAGCACATCAGTGCATCTTCGTATCTGCCGCTGAAAAAATATGCATAACCCAGTCTGTAATGCCAGAGCGGATCGTCCTTTCCCATATCGTAAACCATCTGCAAAAGATCGGCAGCCTTATCGTAGTCGCCTTCCTCGCCGCGGTTATTATAGGCTCGCGCCAGATAGCAAATTGTATCGTAATCGTGTTCAGCGCCTTCACTTTCCAGTATCTTTATAATCTCTTCATGGTTGTCTTCCTCATGAAGTCTGTTTAAAAGTTCCTTTTCCATCTGTCAAATCCTCCATACGTTCTTCCGTTGAGAAAGGCGCCTTACGCCCTTTTCAACAGAAGCAAAAAAAGCCGGTTGTTTATATTATACTAAATTATAGCCGGATATACAATCTTTTCAACACAGGGAAAATCTTGAAGTTTTATCCGATATAGAAAATATATGTGCAATGTGATAAAATAGTTTTAAGAAAAGGAGGCTGCTTCATGGATTCATATTTTTCTGTCAGTCACATTTCGACCGGCATTTATCATATTTACGAAAACAGCAATGTTTGCTGCACCCTTATCACGGGCACCAACGCTGCGCTGCTCATCGACACAGGCTATGGCTTTGAAGATCTGCCTGCCTTTCTGCGTACAATCACCGATCTGCCCCTTATCCTCCTCAACACCCACGGACATCTGGATCACACCGGCGGCAATTTTCGCTTCTCTGAAACCGCATTGATTCATCCTGCCGAACTTTCTGTCTACGATCTATATCAGCATGACAAAGTCAGCATGCTTGCATTTTTGGAAAAACGCTATTCCGCAGGCAAAATAAAATATCCGTTTCCTAAAAATTTCAATCGCGAATTTTATCTGACCTATAAGCAGGTTCCATTCAGCTGCGCTGCAGATGGGCACATTTTTGATCTGGGTAGCCGCACCTTAGAAACCTTTCTGCTGCCTGGACATTCCCTCGGCTCACTTTCCGTCTTCGACCACGAAAGCGGCACGCTGATGGCAGGCGATACGATAGATAAAAGTCTTTGGATGATGTTTGACCATAGTGCACCGCCAGAGGAACTTTCTGGTCGTCTGCAGCTTCTGAAAGACAAATTTCCTATCCGCAGAATCCTCGCCTCCCATGCCAAAACGCCTTATCCGCCAGAGATGCTGGACGCAGTGATTTTTGCCATCAGCCACCGCAATCCCGAAAAGGATTCCATCTTCGTTCATCCTCGCCACGGCTACAAAGCGCTGCACCACAAAGAACCAGTAACCGGTATTTCCGGTGTCAACGAAATTCATCTAGTGTATCCTTTTCCAAAAGAAAAATGAGGGGTTCCAAAAGCTTTTAAAGCTTCGGGAATCCCTCACAAATAAACCTGCTCGATTATTCCTCTTCAGAAATAGTTTCTTCAGCATCTAAAGTTTCCTTGATGCTCAGGCTGATTCTCTTTCTTTCTTTATCAATTTCCAGAATCTTTGCGTTAACATCCTGACCGATAGAAAGTTCGTCAGCAATGTTAGTCACTCTCTTGTGCGCAACTTCAGAAATATGTACCAGTCCATCAAGACCCGGCTCTAATTCGATGAATGCACCGTATTCCTTAATCTGTACAACTTTTCCAGAAACAACCTGTCCAATCTGATAGGTCTCGTCAATTACGGACCATGGTTCAGGAACAGTCTGCTTCAAACCTAAGGAAATCTTTCCTTTTTCTTCGTTCATAGCCAGAATCTTTACCTTAACAGTATCGCCAATCTGCAGAACTTCCTGCGGATGTTTCAGCTTGCCCCAGGAAATTTCGGAGATGTGAAGCAATCCGTCGATTCCGCCCAGATCGATGAATGCACCGTAATCGGTAAATCTCATCACAGTACCTTCTACGATATCATCAACGTGCAATCCTTCCCAGATTGCAGCAATCTTCTGTTGTTTCTCTTCTGTAAGAACTATCTTGCGGGAGAATACAACTCTGCCTCTCTTCTGGTCAACTCTGCTTACTCTTACATCCATAGTCTGTCCAATAAATTCATCTGCGTTTTCTACAAACTTATCGGAAAGCTGGGAAAGCGGAATGAATCCGGTAACTTCCTTGTAAGCAGCGATTACACCGCCGTTAACCTGTCTTACGACTTTTACAGAAATAATTGATTTATTTTCAAGAGCTTCGTTAATCTCATTCCAGTGCTCATTTATCTCAAGCTTTTTCTTTGAAAGTAAGATTCCACCGTCGCCGTCATCAGTTTTGACAACCTTAGCCTGGATTTCATCGCCTTCTTTAAATAAATCTGTCAGCTTCTGTCCTTCCTCTAATGTTACTTCTTCCACAGGAAGAATTCCGTCCTTTTTACATCCCATGTTTACGATAACTTCTTTTTCAGTTACCTGATGTACTTTACCGTCAACGATTTCGCCAGTGCGTGGTAGTCTTAAAGACGCGTCGATTTCATCCATGAAATCTTCCATTGAAATTTTTTCGTTAGTGATCATTTCACTCATGTTAGCAATAACCTCCTTAATTACGCATTCAGGTGTTGATGCGCCTGCTGCAACTCCTATTCTATTACATTTTCGCAATTGTTTCAATGGTAAATCTCGAATATTTTCAATAAAAAAGGAATTTTTGCACTTTTTTTTGGAAATTTCGTATAACTTTCCCGTATTGGAGCTATTTTTGCCTCCAATGATAACCATAGCGTCGACTTTTTCTGCCAAATTTTTACAGGATTCTTGTCGTTCTTTTGTCGCATTACAGATAGTATTGTAAATTTCTGTAAGAATATGTTTCTCTTCAAAGACCGCAACGATATCGTCCAGCAGTTTTTTTTGAATGGTGGTCTGGCAGACAAGAAAAACTTTTTCACATGTCACTGCCTCAGCTTCCTCCCTGCTTCCCACGATAATTCCCTGCCCTGCGCACCAGCCGTTAATTCCGATGACTTCCGGGTGATGTTTATCGCCAACGATGACGATATTTTTTCCCTCCTGCCATGCACCGTGAACCAGCTGATGAATTTTTTCCACAAAAGGGCAAGTGGCATTGACAACAGTCAGTTTTCTCCTTTTGGATTCATCAAAAAATGCCTTGGTCTCGCCGTGGGAGCGAACGATGACAATATCGCCCGGTTCCGCTTCTTCTGGGCTTTCTATGATGCCTACACCTCTCGCCTTTAAATCGTCTGTCACAAAACGATTATGAATCAAAGGTCCGCAGGTATAAATCTGTCTTTTTTTCTCTAATTTCTCATTGAGATGAATCTGTTCTTCTGTTTTTTCAATGGCTTGCCGCACGCCAAAACAAAAGCCGGAGTGTTCAGCCCTTATGATTTCTGCCATATTTTTCTTCCAGTCCTTCTAAAAATTTCTTAAAAGAGGCTTCCGATCCGTTCGCTGTCGGTCTGTAGTATTTAACCCCTTCCTCATACAAATTATCCGGCAGGTACTGCTGCTGCACGTATCCTCCAAAATTGTGAGGGTAAAGATAATCCTTCCCAATTTCCTTATCCTTTGCCCCCTGATAATGACTGTCCTGCAAATGAAGGGGTACATCGTCAATATTTCTGCTTCTGATATCTGCTATAGCCTCAAAATACGCCATGCTGGCAGCATTCGATTTCGGTGCTGAGGCAAGCATAATCACTGCTTGCGCCAGATTGATAGCCGCTTCCGGATAGCCCACCATCAGCGCCGCCTGCATGCAGGAAGTGACGATGGATATCGCCGAAGGATACGCCATGCCGATATCTTCACTGGCGATGACAAGCAACCGCCTTCCGATCATCTGAATATCTGCACCACCGTCAACCAATCTTGCAAAATAGTGAATTGCCGCATCCGGATCGCTGCCCCTGATGGACTTTTGCAGCGCTGAAAGCAGATTGTACCGGTCATCCCCTTTACTGTAAAAGCCAATCTTTCTCTGCATGGCTTCCGCCACCATTTCCTTGGTGATTTTCTTGGACAAATCCAGATTGTCCACAATAAAGCCCAATGTATCCAAAGAAACTCTGCCGTCTCCTCCTGCTAAGTCCGCCAGAATATCCAGGGCTTCTTCGTCATACTGGATATGCAGATTTCCAAAGCCTTTTTCCGTATCAGTCAGCGCCCGCAGCAGCATTTTCTTAATTTGCGGCGCCTCAAGACGCTTAAACTCATAGACATTGCGTACCCTGCTGAGCACTGCATTGTTGATAGCAAAATATGGATTCTCCGTAGTGCTGCCAATAAATTTAAGCACACCGTCTTCCAGCGCTTTCAAAAGAGAGTCCTGCTGCAGTTTATTCCACCTGTGAAACTCGTCGATATACACGTAAGTTGTCCGTTTCTCCAGTCCAAAAAAACGCAGTCTTGCACCTTCAATCAGTTCTTTCAGTTCCTTAGTTCCTGTGGTCGACGCATTGATTTCTGTAAAGCTGCTGTCCATTTCATTTGCGATGATTCTAGCCAGTGTAGTCTTACCCGTTCCCGACGGTCCATGGAAAATCGCCGAATCAAAAGTCTTATTTTTTATTGCATTGTAAAGAAGTGAGCCCGGATATAGAAAGTGTTCTTGTCCTACAAAATCCTGCAATTTGTCCGGTCTCATTCGGGTCGATAATGGTATCATAGTATTCCTTTCAAGTGGTTGGATTGGCTGTTTGCTCTTATCAAATTCATCATGACAGCTGGGTAATAAAAATCCCCTTCGCATAGGACGATTCAGTATCCTTCAAAAGAGCCAGCGCCTCTTTCTTTGTCCCCCTCTCAGAGCTGATGACCTTAAACTGACCGTCCGATTCCATAATCTCCGTATCGATGTCTTCAGTTTTCAATTTTCCTGCTAGTTCCTCGGCACCCGATTTACTGCTGAAAACACCATACTGCAATGTGTATTCGCCCTCTGCGTCAGCTTTTTCTGCATCATTTTTGTCTTTCTGGTCTTCACCTTCATCGCTGCTCTCTTCGCTGCCATCTTTCTCATCGTCGCTGTGAAAGACATCTAGCAGATTGGACGGAAAATCCAGTTTCAAAACCTCCGTATCATAGCCTAAAAGCGGTGCAATAATAAACCTTGCCGTCATATATCCGCAAACAACTGCCACTAACATTATACCAACAATTCCTAAAAGATTCACCCCTGAATTTTTTCTTTGACGATGGTATCTTCTGATTTTTCTCTTATTCACTTTTTCCTGCCTCCTCGTGGATATGATTATTACATCATATGCGGCAAAGGAAAAAGTAGACATCTCCTTTTTGAAGAAATCAATCAGATGCGCAAAGAAAATTTAATACTGTATGTTCCTATATTTAATTCCAGATTTTTCATATTATAGAGAACCAAAGACAGCGCCAACACGCAAGCCAATCCAGCAGCAAGAGGCCCCGCGTATAGAACTCCATTAAGACCTAATTAAAGCTGAAAATCGGCGTACAGCCATGCGCCAGCCCGACAGTAAAAGCAACTATAATACTATTAAGTTTTATTACAACCCCGGATACTGCCAACGGAATATCTTCTCCATAAACAGAAAGCGCACCGTAATGCGTTAATGTATTATTCATCACAATATTAACAAGCATCATAACAATCTGATTGATAAAATGAGAAACACCAAGCTTTGCAATGTCTTGCATGTACTTTGCGCTTAATCCCAGCATATTGCGTCTGATCCTAAAACTTTTTCTTGGAAAAAACAATAATCTCTAAAAACTCCAATTGGTTTTTCCTAAAGTGGTACATGTACCATATTTTTTTTGGTACATTGACACTGCTGAAAAGTACGTTCTTCTGCGGCTGTATAACGAAAAAGCCTGTCTGGTGCAATGCCCAATGGCATTAAGTTAAGAAAATCTCACATCACAGAAAATGTGGTGTGGGATTTTTTTGAGAATAAGTATTGACATATGAACAAAAAAATGCGGCCGCTTTAGCTGCTGAATATTTTAGAGGCAGCTAAAGCGGCCCTTGTAATTAGATAACATCTTTTTACAAGGAGGATACCGCATGAATAGGACTTCACTGGAACTAAAAAATTTGATTATGGACATTATTAATAAGCAGAAACAGGATTTAACAGGCCTTGTTTCTAACCCCAAAACAGATTTTTCCAGAAACAGAAAAATACCATATGAGAAAATGATTCTTTCGTTATTGACAATGGAGGGAGCATCTTTATCAAATGAACTTTTACGGCAGTTTGGCTATGGCTTAAATACAGCAACATCATCTGCTTTTGTCCAGCAGCGTAAGAAAATACTTCCTAAAGCATTTGCGTCGCTTTTCCACGATTTTACAGCAGCAACTTATAGTAATGATAATTATAAAGGATATAAACTCTTGGCTGTTGATGGTTCAGATATTCAAATCGCAACTAATCTAAACGATAAAGACTCTCTTTTTCAAATAGCAGAAGGTGTAAAACCTTATAATCTGCTGCATTTGAATGCTTTATATAATCTGAAATCTCACACTTATGAGGATGCAGTCGTTTTCAAACGCAAAGAAGCCGGTGAAAACAAAGCGTTGACTGAAATGGTGGACAGATCCGCTCTGCAGGGAAATGTAATTGTGATTGCAGACAGAGGATATGAGGCATATAACAACATGGCTCATATCCAAGAAAAAGGATGGTTTTATCTAATACGGGTGAAAGATTTTAATCAATATTCATCCGGTATTCTGCATGGCTTGGAGCTGCCGGATACTGAGGAATTCGATGAGTATATCGATTTAAAATTAACTCGGAAACAGACTAATGAAATGAAAAAGCTTTTTGAGCAGAGAAATCACTATCGGAGAATCGCGCATAATAAACCATTTGACTATCTGCCTGTTAAGAGCAGAAAATCTGATCCTGCAGTACTTTATAATTTGCCATTTCGCATTGTACGCTTTCCAATATCAGAGGATTATTACGAAGTTGTAGTAACTAATCTGGATACTGATGAATTCCCTGCGGATACTCTGAAACAACTGTATGGCATGCGGTGGGGAATTGAAACTTCATTTAGAGATTTGAAATATACAGTAGGACTGCTTCATTTTCATTCAAAAAAGGTGGAATACATACTTCAAGAAATCTTTGCACGGTTAATCATGTATAACTTTTCAGAATTGATTACCTCGCACGTAGTCATTGAAAAGAAAGACAGAAAGTATGAATATAAAGTTAATTTTTCTGTCGCAGTACATATATGCCGTGAATTCCTGCTTAGTATAAATATCCCACCTAATATTGAATCACTTATTGCAAGATATATAACGCCCATTCGGCCTGGACGTTCAAGGCCTCGTGAAATGAAAGCCAAACAGGCAATAAGTTTCATGTATAGAATAGCATAGATTTTTGAAATATACATTATTTTTTTGACAAGGGAACGCTCTTGTCTATTTGTTGCGTTTTTAAATCTACAAAAAAACAATTTATCAGCTTGAATCAAAGGAAAAAAAGAGAAGTTAATATCGCGAACAATACTAACTTCTCTTTAAATCCCTTAACTTAATGCCATTGGGTGCAATGCCAGACAGGCTTTTACTGTGCTGTGGTCCTACTGTATGCCGCACAGATATACTTCTCTGCGCAAATTTTCCAGATGATGCAGCTGCGCTTTGTAACCGTACTCGTCGGATGCCAGAAACTCTGCCGCGCTGTCGATATAACCTTCCCCAGAGGGGGCACCTTTTTCTCGAAGCATCCTCATAAGAGCCGCCAGCTTCTTTGAAAAATCCGTACCTGCGCCGACTTCTTTTCGGTAAATCATCTTGATTCGGTCGAACCCTTTGTCCACAAAGATACAGTCCACATTTACCGCAAAATTCTCGGAAAAAATACCATGTTTTTCGCACTGATAGACACCGTGAAGGAGACTGATTGCCACAGAAAAGATTTCCTCAGTAGACAGCTCTAAAACAGAGCTGAGCGGTCTAAAGCCTTCGGTTTTATACATGCAGGTCAAAGTGCCGTCCTCTTCCACAAAGCCAGCTGGCAGAAAGAGGTCACAAAGACCTAAGGATAAAAGCTCCACGATGTAATCTGGAATTTCCTCTTTGGCATATTGCGCTGTCAAATAGCTATTCATTTTACTTACCTCCACATTTAGAACAAGGTGTGTACCCCTGCTGCACTGCCTTTCCTTTCTCAATTTCCACGTAGTACCGCGATACAATCCTGCAATCCGCCAGATGATATACTCTGCCATTTTCCGTAAAACAGAATACCGGGCTGCCGATTTGGGCAAAACTGGCATTACATAATGAACATGGCGTATACCCTTTTTTTGTATCCTGCGACAGATACACCATCTTGCAGTTTGCTTTGATGTAGGTGCAGTGCTTTCCGTGGTATTTCATGCCCCACTCGGGAAAAATATATACGATTATGTCATCATTTTCGGTACCTGCATCCGGCGGCTTTTTGTGCAGTTTTCCGGTAAAGGCTCTCGCCGTAAGACTGCAGTCAAAACGAATCGAGTCAAAAACTCCTGCCGGACTGTTCTCTGAAAAAGTGGCACGCAAATCAAGGTGCAGCAAATCCTCTATACCGGCTTCTTTGTACAAATATCTGTAAAATACTACCTGACAGGAATCCATTCTGAGATTTTCCTCGCTGCTTCTGCTTTTTATCAGAATCGGCAGCGCGGCGGGATTTTTGCGAAAAATGGTCTTTACAGATTCCATGCGCATTTCATCTGCTGCAGAAAATACCAGATTTTCACAAGACGCAAAGATCGGCACCAGGGACATCAGTGCTACTGTCGCTGCAATAAAAATTGGCATGACGATGGCTGCTTCCACGATGTAACTGCCTCGGCGTAAATTCCTACTTCTTTTCCTCTCTCTCATAAGACCTCTCTGTTTCATAATCCTTTCCATTGACTGTCATCACAAAGGATAGTCCTGCGTTGTACTCCCGAAGGAGAAATCCTTCGTAATAAAACCGTCTCATATTTATCTGAATCAAGTCCATCACCCGAAGCATTCTTACCTGTGAATCCATGGTGTAGGTAAATAATCGCAGGTAGTCTGCATAGGTCTCGCCCACATCTGAGCCAGTATCGATATAACCCTCTGACTGATTTTCAATAACAGACTTAATGTCTACTGCGAAGGTCTGCTCCGACTTTACTACCGGCACTCTCTTCCCATGGATTAGCAGCTGATAATCGTTATAACTTTCCGCAAGCGCCCAAGCTGAAAGCAAGGCTTTTTGTGTCACCAACGCCGCCGGACCCGGCGTCAAAATCTCCGCTGCCAAAAGAGCCTCATTGCTCTTTACAGGGTCTTTGAGCAGATAGGCAAGATTCATCATCTCTCGAAGCGCCACAATTCTTCTCTTTAATGTGCTTTTGTTTGCACTGTCACTCTTCTTTCCGCAGATGATGTATTCGATTTCCCCGGAAAAATAGGTCTCCCCTAGCTCTTTGTCGTCAGAAGCATCTTTAAAATAGGCGAAAATATACTGATTAATCCACCAGTTTTTTCCGGTCTTTTCCAGCGCCGTTCCGATAGATGAAGCCCCTTCTAAAAGATTTTTCACCGCTGAAAGTGAGTATCCTTTTTTGGATCCTTCTGAAGGTAAATCATCAAAGATGACTGACGCAGCCGCAGGTCCCGTATAACCGAGAACCGGTGTAATCGTTTTCTCAGGCTTTTGAAACTTCTCCGTAAAAGCCAGCTTTCCCGCCGCTTCAAGCTGCTTCTCCATCACACCTGTATTGATTAGACAGTAGTCGTACAAACTGCAGTTTTTGATCTGATAGTCTATGTATTTTTTTCGGTCAAAAGAATCCTTTGCATAGAAAGTAAGTTTCTCCTTTATCTCCGCTGGATAGCCATAAAACCCAAAAATTTGGTATCTCTTCTGCAGGTTCAAATCGTACTCCGCCAGCACTGAATCCGCCCAAAGGCTGCAAAGCGCCTTGGTACTTCCTGCTACCGCTTTCTCCTTGGATACCCCCGTAAAGGTAAAGATCATCATGACCAGAGATACAAAAAACACACAGATGAAAACTGTAACTGAGCCTCTTTTATTGCTGAACATCAATACCTGCCGCCTCCCCCAATCTGATGATCTGCGAAGGATATACTGCGTAAATCCTGCCAAAAATATCATTTTCCATCACAATACTGCTCACGCCTCTCAGCTGTTTCGATACTGAGTCCCTATCCTCCAGCTTTTTATATACAGCACGGCTTTCAGCAGCTTCTTCTTGCAATCTCTCGTGAAGATTCAGCTGGCAGTCGAGGCAGGCATAGTAGTAAACAATCAGCAAAATGAGACTGCAAATCACCAGAATCAGCAGCGGAATCACTATGGTAGCCTCTACCATATCACTGCCCCGCCTGCTTCTCATCATCCGTTGAGTCCTTTAAAGGTATTATTGACAAAGGTGGTAATCTCCGTCTTAAAAATTAGTCCCAGCGCCACAGCAAGCGCAATTAAAATCGCCACCTGTACCAGTTCCATTCCTTTTTTGTTTTTTAATACTCTCATTATATGTACACTCCTTCCTTCATTTTCTTTCTTTTTAACTTTATTACATCTGCAGCATTGCAGGCGCTGCTGTAATCAGAATCAGCACTAGCAACAGAATCGCCAGAGGAAATGCCATTTTGGTTTCCGCTGCTCTGCCGCGCTCCTCTGCCAGCTTTTTTCTCTGCTCCCAGAGCAAATCTCGCTCGCTTTCCAGCTTGTCCGACAGGTCCACACCCTTAAACTGATTGTCTGTAATGATGTTAATCATACGTGAGAACTCTCTGACTTGCAGCTTCTTTCCAAACTGTCCCATGACAGTAACTAAACTGCTTCCCGTTTCTAAAGATGCAGCCTTAATTCGGCAAATTAGATCTCCCATCGGACTTTCCCGCTGTCCTGCCGCATACCCGTCTGCAATCCTTGCAAACGCATCATTAAAAATCAACCCGCTGTTTAAAAGCAGTAAAAGCTGATTATTAAAACCAGGCAATTCCCTTCGAATACCGTCGGTTATACGCTTTTGCGCAGCCTTTTCCTTCTCCTTCTGATTTCGGTAAAGAGCAAATAATGCCAGCGGAAAGAGCAGCAGACTGAGCAGAAATTGAGGACTTCGGTTTTTCGACCAGATGATTCTCGTTCCATCGTCAAGTTTTGCAGGCAGCGCAATGAGTTCTCCCTCTTCCTCTTCCAGTTTTTCTGAAAGCGCCTGAAGCTCCGATTTTAGACCCTCCTCCTTAGATGTTTTCTTCTGCGTCGCCTTTGCAGCAGGCTTTTCATCCGTAAAAGATAAAAGCACCTCAATCCTTGTACGCACACCGTCCTTTTCTCCTTCGATGACAACAGGCACAGACTGTCCGCTCTGTCTGTCAGAAATGCGGAGCGCCGTCAGCTGACCGTTTTTCCCAGTCACATAATATCCTGCTTGTCTTACTTCGATAATCACCTGAAAAGTCAGAAGAAAAACGACTGCTGAAAATAACAGTACCACAAGCTTTCTATTTTCTATGCAAAAGACAGCAATAGGCAGTTTCTCTATCTTTTCTCTATACTTCAATGGCTGTAATCCTTTCTATCATCACGTAAGCTAACACCGTCGCAAGAAGCGCCAGACTCATCAAAATTTTGCCCGCCAAGGACTCATACATCACTGCCAGATAATCGGGCGAAGTCAGCTGCAGAAACAATACGATAAAAATCGGCATTGCTGTAATCAGTCGGCCTTCCAGCTTTTTCTGAGATATCATAGTTTTAATCTCTGTTTCTATAGCAATTTTGTCACCGATAACAGCAGCCGCCCTGTTGACTGCAAGAACCAGATTCCCGCCCGTCTCTCTGACCGCACGAAAAACCTGCGTAAAGTCCTCGATATCCGAAATTCCGCTGCGAGAAGCAAAGTCCTCCCAGACAGAAATATCTGTTGCCCCAGTTTCCTTCATCTTTCTCAGCATATAGAGCAGCTCACAAACAATCAGAGCCTGTTCTCCATAAATTTCCGAAAGATTAGAAACTGCTTCTTCAATCGCCTCTTCCATGTGTCTGCCCGCAGCAAAGGAAGATGACAAACTGAACAGCAAATCCCGAAACTGCCCTAAAAGCTGTTTCTTTCTGCGCGCCGCCTGATACCCGCAGTAAACAGACAGCAATTTGGGATAGAAAAAAGGAAATAAAATGCCCCACAGTAAGGTTCCATAAAATATATAACCGCAGAAAATCCATGCGAATGCAAAGCCTAAGGCTACTGCCACTTTTTCCCTTGAGGTTGCCTGATAAATTTTGTAGTCGTAAATCATAAAGTCCTGCCTCTAAGACGCAGCTTGGACTGACTGACAAGAGGATTTCCAGTAGCACTAAGCTGCCTTTTATCGCTTAGTAAAAAGAGTGGGTTTAAAACATATTTGCCATGCTCAAAATCCACCAGTTCCTGCACCTCAAGCACCCTCCTGTCGCCGCCTGGAAGCCTTCCCAAGTGAATCATAATGTCTATGCCTTCCACAATCTGCGCTCTGATAGCATCTATGGGAATCTGCACACCCATCAAATACATGGATTCAAGCCTTCGCAGCATGCCGGAAACCGAATTGCCGTGACCTGTAGCCAGACAGCCGTCATGCCCTGTGTTCATGGCATTCATCATGTCCGCCACTTCCTTGCCTCTGACTTCTCCTACGATAATCCGATCGGGTCTCATTCGCAGACTGGTCTTAATCAGCATGTCCATAGAAATCATACCCTGACCTAAAGCATTGGCATTGCGGCATTCCATCTGCACCAGATTCGCGATGTGATTCATGGCTAGTTCCGTGGAATCCTCAATGACGATGACCCGCTCCTGTACCGGAATAAAATCGGACAAGGCGTTGAGAAATGTTGTCTTTCCTGAAGAAGTTCCCCCGCTGACGAAGATGTTATAGCCGCAGGCAACCAGTGTTTTCAGATATTCCGCGCATTCTGCAGTCAAAGTGCCGCTTTTTACCATCTGTTCCATGGTAATTCTCTCTCTGGCAAATTTTCTGATGGTGAGAACAGGGCCTCCTGCCGCGACATTTTTATAGACTGCATTGACTCTGCTGCCGCCGGGCAACCTCGCGTCCAAAATCGGGTGCATTTCATTGATTTCCCGATGCACACCCGCCGCAATATTTCTGATGATTTCCTCCAGCTCCTCCGTAGAATCAAAATGCTCATCGGTACAAACCATATCTCCGCCGGTTTCCAAAAAGAATCGATCCTTTCCATTAATCATAATCTCATTGATTGACGCATCTTCTATGTACTCTTCCAAAATCCCCAGCTTGCTTCTGGTCCTCGCATAAAGGGTTCTGATGACAGCGTGAAGTTCTGAAAGTTCTATTTCCTCTGCGTCAGCAAAGACCACATCTTCTATGATTTCCATAGCCTGCTGCCTGCTTAAATTCTCTTCTGCCGCGAGAATTTTCTCACGCACCCTGGCAGTCTTCTCCTCCAGGTACATAGCTCTTTCCCTCTCCATGACCTCCTCCTTCCATAATTTCCCGAGCAAGAATACCGATTTCCATGCCGTAATTCTTCTCAAGACGCAAATCAGTATCCCTCTGAGCCGCGATATAAAGGGTCTGAGGCTCTTGTTCGCAAACCATATCATCTGCAAAATTCTCCACCCGTAAAAGCCTGCCCTGATCAATTCGCTTAAATATTTCCCGGGCAATCCTCTGCCTATATTTCCCAGGACGAACTCGCTGACTATCGCACAGCATAACGGTACAGTCGGCATAGCCCAGCATCTTCCGATTCTCTCGGCTCAGGTGATTGCCCATATCCACGATGAGAAAATCATATTTCCCAAGCTGATCAATCTTGTTCAGAAAGCGGCGCATGAGAAACGGCTTCATTTCGCTGAAGTAGGAATTAATCACGCCCGTGTTTACAAAATCCAACTCTTCCCTTTCTGTAATAAATGCGCTGATAGGAAACTCTTTCTCCTGATCCAGATAATAAAGCAGCTTCATCAAACTCTCCTCCCCATCCTCAGACAAATATTTTCTGGAATCGTCGATGGGGCAGAGATTTAGGTACAAAGATCTGCTGCCATAAATTCTGTGCAGCATACAGGCTGTAGCAATGGCTGACGATGTGGTGCCGCAGCCGCCGCTTTCTCCGAGAAATACCAGCAGTCTGCAGTTGCTGTCACCTTTGGTTTCAACAACTTTACCTGTTACCTTAAAGTAAATAAAAAGAAGACTGTTCATCAAATTCTGACTTTCCATATAGCGATATAGCCGGTAAGGCGGCTCACCCGTATACTGTACAGCCGCCATATCGCGGACAAGTTCAATGACCCGTTTATCACCTGAAGGCTTCTCCGTCAGAATCAAATCACAAAAGTCACCTTCGGCTATACTGCCTAAAAGATAAAAGCGCATGCAGCTGTCCTCTCTGGCAAGGACAATGGAAAGAGCCTGCGCAAAGGCATGATCCTCCAAAGCAATACCCACTTTTATAATTTCCATACACTCCCTCCTTTCGGTAGGGATATAGTATCATTTTTGTAAATAACTGTCAACCATTTTTTCCTATAATTTTACTTATTTGCTAATTCTTTCAGTTTTTTCAGTGCGCAGCTGAGCCCGCCGATTTCGTCAATCAGCCCCATTTTTACAGCGTCAGAGCCGAATAGTACCGTGCCCACATCGTTGGACATATTTCCTGTCTGATTCATCTTTTCTTCTACATCTGCCTTTGATGCATGAGAATGTTTGACAATAAAATCTACCACTCGTTCCTGCGTCTTTCGCATATACTCAAATGTTGCGTCCGCTGTAATCAGTGTGCCGCTGGTTCTAATGGGGTGCATGGTCATAGTCGCAGTCTCAGCTACAAAGGAATAATCCGCAGAAACGGCAAGAGGAATACCGATGCTGTGACCACCTCCGATGACTAATGTCACAGTTGGCTTTGATAAAGACGCAATCAGCTCCGCAAGGGCAAGCCCTGCTTCCACATCGCCTCCGACAGTATTTAAAATCAGCAGAAGCCCCTTAATATCTGGATTTTCCTCCACTACCACAAGCTGCGGAATCAGATGTTCATACTTGGTAGTCTTGTTATCGCTTGGCAGCGTGGTATGCCCTTCAATGCTGCCGATAATATTGATATACTGATAGTCTGACTGGAAATTTGTTCCTGTCGTTAAAATACCCAGCTCCTTAATCAAATCGCTGGTTTCTTTTTTTTCTTCCTGTTTTTCTTTTTCTTCACTCATATTTTTCACCCTTTCGTCGTAAAATTTAAATATATTATCTGCAAAGGATGTGTAATTTATGCTATTAAGTGAAATCGGAGATAAAGAGGTCATCGACCTTTCCAAAGGCAGCCGTCACGGCTCTTTCTGGGATGCAGAAATTCTCTTTGACGAGCAGACAGGAAAAATCAGAGCGCTGCTTGTGCCCAACTTTGTGTCTAAAAGCCGCTTCACCGCAGGACATGACACCATGCAGCTTCCCTGGGAGTCCATCGTGAAAATCGGCGAGGATATGATTATCTTCCGGTCGTAAATCAGTTTCGACAGAACTTGAAAAATTTTGATAAAATCTTAAGATTTTCTTAGCTTTTCCCGTTTTTCTTGAAAATAAGACTTTAGTAGGATATACTATAATAGATGAACTTTGTTAGGGAACGGGAAAAAGAGATGAAGAAGAAATTTCAAAATTGGTACGGGACGCATATGGACAAGTGGATTCCTGCCTATGCGTTTTTTTCATTGATAGGCTGCTTTGTATGGAACTGTCTCGTCTACTCTATTACACAGCATCTGGGCTCAAATCTTTACCATTATGACTTTACGACGGGCTTTGACCGCAGCGTGCCCTTTTGTCCTGCTTGGGTATCAATCTATGTACTCAGCTTTCCTTTCTGGGTCATCAGCTACGCTTTGACAGCGAGGGAAAACAGCAAGGAATTTTGGTATCGCTTTGTCTTTGCCGATATGCTTGCAAGAGTCGTCTGCGGTGTGTTCTTTCTGCTGATTCCGACTACTAATGTAAGGCCAGAAATTACTGGTGACGGATTCTGGGACAACGCCATGGCATTCATCTATGCAATGGATATGCCCTACGACCTGTTTCCGTCTATCCACTGTTTGGCAAGCCTGATGTGCTATCTGGGAATCCGAAAATGCAGTACGCTTCCAAAGACTTATCGATATGGAACTTTGGTATTTGCAATTCTGGTTTTCATCTCCACCCAGTTTACCAAGCAGCACTATATCGTCGATGTCATCGGCGGCATCACCGTTGCTCTTGGCTGTTTTACGCTGAGCATGCACTGCAATGCTTACAAACTGCCCGAGCGGCTCTTTGCAAAAATACATATGAAAGTATTTGGAGACTACTGCAATGAGTCATAAGAAAAAAATTATTTTTAACTGCATATTTCTGCTGGTTTGTTTTGCCCTTACCATGTACTACGTCTTTCACGGTCAGGACTTTTCCAAGATCATGTCCTATGTGAAAGATGCCCACAGCCTTTACTGGCTCCTCGGAGTAGTGCTGGTCATCGGCTTTATTCTCGGCGAATCAGTGATTATATTTTATCTGATGAGAAGTCTTGGGAAGCAACCAAAGCTGAATCACTGTTTTCTCTACTCTTTTGTAGGATTCTTCTTCAGTCTGGTTACACCATCTGCCACTGGCGGACAGCCTGCTCAGGTTTTGTTCATGAAAAAGGACAAACTGCCTGTGCACCTGTCGACTCTGGTGCTTTTACTTGTCACCATTACCTACAAGCTGGTTTTGGTCATTATCGGAATTGCAGTTCTGATTTTAAGACCCTCTTTCGTCATGACCTGCCTTGATCCAATTATGCACTGGGTTTGGCTTGGGATTTTCCTAAACGTCCTGTGTGTAGGCGGCATGCTATGCCTGGTATTTTCACCCGGTCTTGCAAAACGCATTGTTATGGCGTGCTTCTTTCTTCTAAAAAGGTTTACCAGCTCAAAAAAAGTCCACAGCTTTGAATCAAAGCTTTCCGGCAGTATGGACAAATACAGCGCTGCTGCTAGCTATTTTGAACATCACAAGAGGATTCTGTTCAACGTTTTGGCATTGACATTCCTGCAGAGAATTTTTTTATTCTTTATCACATGGCTAGTGCTTTGTTCCTTTGATATCACAGGGATTAATGCCCTTGAGGCCGTTACCCTGCAGGCGATGATTTCCGTTGCAGTCGACATGCTTCCGCTGCCTGGTGGTATGGGAATCAGCGAGCACTTGTTTCAGGCGGTGTTCTTGCCGATTTGCGGCAGTGTGCTGACCATTCCTGTCATGATTGTCAGCCGCGGAATCAGCTTTTACACACAGCTTTTCATCAGTGCGGTCTTTACTGTTATTGCATATTTTGTTGTATTTAGAGAGGGAAAAGAGAAAAAAAATGATCGGATTTTATAACTACACAGTAATACTTACTTATATGAGTCTTTTATCAGCTATGATCGGCATGACTTTTGCCACCACAGGGCACTTCAAAATGGCAGTCTTTTGCCTCGCCCTTTCTGGCTTTTTCGATATGTTTGACGGAAAGGTTGCCAGACGCAAATTGGACAGAACCGATGACGAAAAACTCTTCGGCATTCAGCTGGATTCCCTTTGTGATGTCGTTGCCTTTGGCGCCCTGCCGGGACTTCTGTGCTATTGTCTGGGGGTTCGCGGCAGTCTGGGCATGCTTGCAATCGGCTTTTACTGTATCTGCGGCGTCATCAGGCTGGCATTTTTCAACGTAATCGAAACCAACAATTTCTTTTCAGAAGAAGAACACGAAAAGGTTTATCATGGACTTCCGATTACTTCTATTGCAGTGATTCTGCCGCTAATTTTTCTGCTTCGCTTTGTGGTAACCACCCGAGCTTTTGTCTTGATTCTCATCGTCATGCTCTTTGGCACAGGTACTCTGTTCATCGCTGACTTTAAAATGAAAAAGCCTAGCAATAAGGTTCTCGCTCTGCTGGTTCTCATTGTGGCAGCTGCCATCGCTGTAACCTTTGCTTATTCAAAACCCCTGCTGCCTGCGGCGCTGGTGTAACGAGGTAGAAATTATGGACTGCAAAGACAGAAAAGGAAATATCATCTACACCGACGATGGTCAGGACAAACTTCTAGAAAAACTTTACAGTAGCGCCTGCGGGCGCTTCCTTTTGCGTTTTTTGATACCCCCCCAAATTTCAAAATTTGGAGGTTTTTTCCTGTCCCGCAAAATCTCTCGTATTGCAATCGAGCCATTTATTCGTAAAAATCAAATCGACATGACTCAGTACGAATCTCGTAAATTTTGTTCCTATAACGATTTTTTCACCAGAAAAATTAAACCAGAATGCCGTCCTATTGACCTAACGGAAACGCATCTTATCGCACCTTGTGACAGCAGACTTACCGTTTATCCCATCACATCAGACAGCCGGTTTACAATTAAGAATACAGAATATACGATGAAAAGTCTGCTCCGCGATGAAGATGCTGCCAAAACATATGAAGGAGGTCAACTGCTGCTTTTTCGCCTTACGGTTAAAGATTATCACCGGTACTGCTACCCAGACAGCGGAATTCTGAGCAAAATCCATAAAATTCCCGGTGTCTTTCACACAGTCAACCCCATCGCAAACGACTATTTTCCCATTTACAAAGAAAACACACGCTCCTACTGCTATCTGGAAAGTGCGGTCTTTGGCACCATGCTGATGATGGAGGTCGGCGCTTTGATGGTTGGAAAAATCTGCAACTACGAAGAAAACTGTACAGTCGTGCGCGGCACGGAAAAAGGACGCTTTGAATTCGGCGGTTCTACTATTATCCTTTGCCTTCCAGCAGGAAGCGCCATCATCGACCCGGATATTTTAGCCAATACATCAGCAGGATTTGAAACTCGGGTCAAGTATGGCGAAAAAATTGGTATACACCAAACAGAGAATGCTTTAACTTAAAACGATTCATTCTTGAAAAAAGTGTATAAAAAAATTTTTGAATCTTAACCGAGAATCAGAAAACATATAAAAAATGTATAAAAATCTTGGAAAATATTCTTAATGTTCATCACGATGCGAACTTATAATTATTTCTTGAAGAAAAAACTTGCATTATATGCAAATTTTCTTTAAGATTTATCCATCATCTTGCAAGAAATACAAGAAGTATGAAATCGCTAACTATAAACTTTATACATCTTTTTTTAAAAATCGCAGTTTAGGTTAAGTTTCTCACACTATAGTAACTTCTACAGCAAAATTTCCTATAGTTCTTGACAAAACTATCTGACAGGTATAAAATGACCATATTGAAAAGTTCATATTGAATCTTCAGGGCAGGGTGTAATTCCCGACCGGCGGTATAGTCCGCGAGCGCTTCCCGCGCTGATCCGGTGTGATTCCGGAACCGACAGTACAGTCTGGATGGAAGAAGATATTTCTTGTTTCGTTTTATGATGCTCTGGAATTTTTAGTTCCAGAGTTTTTTATAGGCGAAGCATATTTTGCAAACTAAAGTCCTGAATCCATGTCGATTCAGGACTTTTTATTTAGAAAGAAACATAGCAACCGCATGAAACTTTGTTTTCGTACTTTTCGACGATTTTTTACGAAAAGGTACTAAAAATCAACAGTTATTCGATGCTAACCCAGAGGCTTTCACGGCTGTCAATCAAAATTTTACATCAGTTTTGGTTCATCACGCCTTTATTTGCGCACAAATTTTCCATTATATGAGATTTTATTCTTTAATTTCCATATAATAGGCTGCACAGATTAAAAGTTTTAGTACCTTTTTTGAAAAAAACCGAAATAAGTACTAACAGCTAGTCTCCATGCTCTTTCATGCATTTGCTTTGTGGAAAGGAATACCTCCTATGGACAAAAAATATATGAGGCTTGCCATCAATCTTGCGAAAAAGGGCGCCGGTTATACCGCCCCTAACCCGCTGGTCGGCGCAGTTATCGTAAAGAATGACAAGATTATCGGACAGGGTTTTCACGAAAAGTACGGACAGCTTCATGCTGAGCGCAACGCTCTTGCAGACTGCAGAAGTCGTGGAAATGACCCAAAAGGCGCGTCTATCTACGTGACCCTGACGCCCTGCTGTCACTACGGCAAAACGCCGCCTTGCACGGAGGCAATCATTGAAAGCGGTATTTCCCATGTCATCATCGGTTCCCGCGATCCCAATCCGCAGGTTTTAGACAAAAGTATCGAGCTCCTGAAAGCTGCCGGAATCAAAGTCACAACCGATTTCCTTCGCGAAGAATGCGACCAGCTGAATCCAATCTTTTTCCACTATATCACCTGTCACACTCCTTATGTGACGCTGAAATATGCCATGACTATGGACGGGAAAATTGCTACCTTCGCCGGTCATTCCCAGTGGATTACAGGCGAGACTGCCCGTGCAAAGGTTCATCAGGACAGACATCTGTACACAGCGATTATGGTCGGTATTGGTACAGTTCTTGCTGACGATCCACTCTTGACCAGCAGACTGGCTGATGGCAGCGGAAAAAATCCGATTCGCATTATCTGTGACAGCAATCTTCGCACACCTCTTACGTCAAAAATTGTAACTACTGCTTCCGAAGTGGAAACAATGATTGCTACGGCAGAAAATGATCCTACGTACCACGCACCTTATCTGGAAAAAGGTTGTAAAATTCTAGTGGTTCCAAAGGATGCTTCCGGCTCTATCGACCTGAAAATCTTGATGGTGCTTCTGGGCACCATGAAAATAGATAGTATTCTTTTGGAAGGAGGCGCTGCTCTGAACTGGTCGGCGCTGCATGCCGGCATTGTCAACAGACTGCAGGCATATATCGCCCCGAAGATTTTCGGAGGAAAAAATGCCCTCTCCCCTGTTGCCGGAGACGGCGCCGAATTTCCTTCGGAAGCTGTTAAACTGACTAATTCGAAGATTACCGCCATCGGCGAAGATTTACTCATAGAAAGCGAGGTTTTGCCATGTTTACAGGAATTGTAGAAGAGTGCGGCACCGTAACAGCTGTTCAGAAAAATGCCGCTTCGGCGGTTTTACACATCGGCTGCAAAAAAATCCTGTCTGACATTCATCTGGGTGACAGCATTGCAGTAAACGGCGTCTGCCTAACTGTCACAAGCTTTAACGGAAGCAGCTTTTCCGCTGATGTCATGCACGAAACTCTGAACCGGTCCTCTCTAGGGGCTTTATCCGCAGGTAGCCGGGTCAATCTGGAGCGTGCTATGGCAGCGGGCGGCAGATTCGGCGGACATATCGTCAGCGGACATATCGACGGCACGGGCACGATTACCCAGATTCAAAAGGACGACAATGCAGTCTGGTACACCATCAACTGCGGTGATCAACTGCTAAAATATATCATAGAAAAAGGCTCCATCGCCATCGACGGAATCAGCCTGACAGTAGCGCGGCTTGAGCACCGAAGCTTTTCTGTCTCCATCATTCCCCACACCTTATCTGAAACCATACTGGCAGATAAAAAGTCGGGGGATATCGTCAATCTGGAAAACGACTGTATCGGAAAATACGTGGAGCGGCTGCTCTCCCTTGAAGATCCCAACGCTGCTCCTGCGAAAAAAGAAAGTAACATCACCGCCGCGTTTCTTGCAGAACACGGATTCAATTATTAGAAACAAAAAAGAAAGGAAAATCACCATGAAAGAATTTGAGTTCAGTACAGTAGAAGAAGCCTTGGAAGATTTGCGCCAGGGTAAAATCATTCTCTGCACCGATGATCCGGACAGAGAAAACGAAGGCGATTTCATCTGCGCCGCAGAGTTTGCCACGACTGAAAACGTCAACTTTATGGCGGTTCATGGCAAAGGTCTTATCTGCATGCCGATGAGCGAAGAAATCTGCAGGAAACTCCAGCTTCCCCAGATGGTTGACAACAACACTGACAACCACTGCACCGCCTTTACCGTTTCCATCGATCATGTAGACACCACGACCGGCATTTCCGCTGAGGAACGTGGACTGACCGCCAGAAAATGCGTCTCAGGTGACGCAAAACCAGAGGATTTCCGTCGTCCCGGTCACATGTTTCCGCTGCTTGCAAAGCCGCAGGGCGTTTTGGAGCGGAACGGCCATACAGAAGCAACCGTAGACCTGATGCGCCTTGCTGGGCTTTCCGAATGCGGTCTGTGCTGCGAAATCATGCGGGAAGACGGCACTATGATGCGCACCCCGCAGTTGAAAGAACTTGCTGCCAAATATGACTTAAAATTCATCAGCATCAAAGCTATCCAGGAATACAGAAAAAAACACGAAAACCTGGTAGAATGCGTCGCTGTTACCAAACTGCCAACCAAATACGGCAACTTTATGGCACACGGCTATATCAATAAACTCAACGGCGAGCATCATATCGCATTGGTCAAAGGAGATATCGGAGACGGAGAAAATCTTTTGTGCCGTGTACACTCTGAATGTCTGACCGGCGACGCCTTCGGTTCGGCTAAGTGCGACTGCGGCGAGCAGCTTGCCGCTGCCCTGACCCAGATTGAGGCAGAAGGCAGAGGCATTCTCCTCTACATGCGGCAGGAAGGCAGAGGCATCGGCTTAATCAATAAACTGAAAGCTTATGAACTACAGGATCAGGGTATGGATACCCTGGAAGCCAACCTTGCCCTGGGTTTTGCGGGCGATCTTCGCGAATACTATATCGGCGCGCAGATTCTAAAAGATCTGGGCGCGAAAACCCTGCGGCTTTTAACCAACAACCCACAGAAGGTTTACGAACTGTCCGAGTTCGGCATGGACATCACAGAGCGCGTGCCGATTCAGATGCCTGCCACCGCCCACGACCTGTTCTATCTGAAAACCAAACAGGAAAGAATGGGACACATTCTGGATTATAAATAAACCATACGTCAAATCTTTCCCGGAGAGCTGCACTGCTCTTACTGTATAACGCTCCGGAAATGATATTGACAAAAATCTAATCTTAAGATAGGAGAAATAAAACATGAAAATTTATGAAGGAAAATTAGTATCAAAAGAAATCAAAGTTGGCATCGTATGCGCCAGATTTAACGAATTTATCGTATCAAAGCTGCTTGGCGGCGCCCTGGACGGTCTAAAACGTCACGACGTTAAAGAAGAAAACATTGAAATTGCATGGTGCCCAGGCGCTTTTGAAATTCCTCTCATTGCACAGAAAATGGCAAAGTCTGGAAAATATGACGCTGTCATCTGTCTAGGCGCAGTCATCCGCGGTACAACTTCCCACTATGATTATGTCTGCGCCGAAGTTTCCAAAGGCATTGCTGCGGTTTCTCTTGCGGCTGACATTCCGGTGATGTTCGGCATTCTGACGACAGACAACATCGAGCAGGCTATCGAAAGAGCCGGCACAAAAGCTGGAAACAAAGGCTATGACTGTGCAGTTGGCGCAATCGAGATGGTAAATCTGATTGGGGAGATTGAGAAATAATTCGCGTTCCCAAAAAGCAAAATATTAAAATTGTATAAGCGAAAAGTACTGACCAGCATATCTTTCGAAGAACTAAAAACTATAAAATGAATTTTTCAGCCCAAGGAACCTGTCGGCAAAGCAAGCCCCTTGGGTTGTTCTTCAAATCACCCTGCATCCTCTTCTTCCCTTTCCGATTTCAATCAGGCCCTCCGATTCCAATGTATGCAGCAATTTTCGCGCCTTATCATCGCTAAGTCTGATTCCCCTCTTTGATAGCTCCCACAAAATCGCAGTGCGCCCAATGCCGGAATCAGCGTCCGTATGTCTGCTTATAATATCCAGCACTAGCTCCCTAATACCTGTCGGCTTTGGCTCAGTACCAATTACTTCCCGCTGCGGCAACACGGCAGCGCCGATTCCCTTCGGCAACTCTCCAAGAAGCAGATAGTAGTCTGCTGCATTTTTTAACTCACGCACATTACCCGGCCATGAGTACTGCGCAAGTGCAGTCTTCTCCTCGGCAGTCAGCCTCTCGTAAGATTCGCCGAGAAAAGTCTCCATCAGCTTTGGAATTTCTTCCGACCGTTGGCGAAGAGGCGGCAGTTCAACAGGAATATTGCTGAGCCTATAATATAAATCCTCTCGAAACTCTTTTTGAGCAATGGCTTCCCGCAGATCCTTGTTGGTGGCAGCCAAAATCCGAATATCTACATCGATGACCTTATCACTGCCAAGACGCATAATCTGCTTTTCCTGCAGCACACGCAGAAGTCTTGCCTGCAGATTTAAAGACATATCTCCGATTTCGTCCAGGAAAATAGTACCCTTGCTGGCCTGCTCAAAGAGACCGGTCTTTCCGTTGACTGACGCACCGGTAAAAGCGCCCTTTTCGTAGCCGAACAGTTCACTTTCCAGAAGTGACTCCGGCAGCGCCGCACAGTTAATCGCCACAAACGGCTGACTGTTTCTCCAGGAGTAATTATGAATAGACTGTGCAATCATTTCCTTTCCGGTGCCGCTTTCTCCGCTGATTAAAACTGTATAATCCGAAAGCGCAGCTTTCTTTGCAAGCTCGATGGATTTACGCATGGCAGAACTTTCACAGCATATATCGTCAAAGGTGTATTTCGCTACCAATCCGCTCTTTACAAGCTGCTTATTCAGTGCGTTTTCCATGTTCTTAATGTCCTTGACATCATTAAACAGCAGCGAATATCCAATCACCTGATCCACAATTTTTACATCAATCTTGGTGACAATATAATTGCCTCCGTAAAATTTTACCAATCGATTGTCAAATTCTTCATGACGTATCATCTCCACCATATCATCATCAAAAAAGGAGGAAACACTGACGCCCTCTCTATCGTCAATACCAAGCAGCGTCTGTGCTTTATCATTGACATATACAGTGCGAAGCTCCTTATCCAAAATCAAAACAGCATTTTGCGCATCCCTAATCGTTCGCTTAAGCATTTCTGTCTTGAGATGCTCCGTTACATAGCGCTCATTGATGCCCTTGTTGTTTTCAGCTACCAGCTGGGTGTACTTCAAAAGATTTCTCGTCACACTTTCGTTATGCAGTCCCAGCTTATTGATAATCGTAATAAAAGTGTTCACATCGATATATCTGTTCTGGATGTTAATCACTTTTTTAATAAACGATGGCACTTTTTCATCCGGTGTAATGGCAATGGTGATTTCACGATACTGCGCCTCATTTTCCCCTTCTAAATAGGGAATCAGATGTAAATGATTGAGTCCCATCTCATACAGGTTATTGGTAACCTGCAGCGTGCTTTCTCTCGAATCGTTGACCACAAGCACATTGGTTCCTTCCGGAATACTGAAAACCTCAGGCAAAAACTGCCGCTGAATGGTTCTTCCCATAACAATGACCTTGTCCAGCGAAGAAGTATAATCCTTCATTGCGTAAACTCGGTCTTCATATAAAACAACAAACAAATCTGCATCTATCAGCGCCTCATGGTTCAGTTCTTCGAGAAAACAAATTCTGCCCTCAACATATTCTCCCAGCACGTACTTTAAATTCCGTAAAAGCAAATCACATACTGCAAAATTTTCTCTGTTATTAAATACCAAACATACGTTCTTCATCAATCTTCCCCTTTCCTTGCTCATTTTCCTTTATCGGATAATTATAAGATAATAATCCCATTTTTGCAATAAAATTTCCTATTTCTTTCCTGACTTTTACTTAATTTCTCTTTTTTCTGTACTGGCACGCTTTTTGCTATATAATTAATAGCGCGCAACTAAAATTTTACAAATCTAAAAAACAAGAAAGAAAGGTAGAAACTATGTTTGCACTCTTTGAACAGTTTACAAATTTCCTCTACGGACTGCCGCTTCTGATCGTAATACTGGTCACCGGCATTTACTTAACCCTTCGCACCGGATTTTTTCAGCTCCGTCACTTCGGACATATTATAGGCAGTCTCTTCAACAAAGAGCGCCGCAGCGGCGGAGCCGATGATAAGAAAAAACTAACTCCTTTCCAGGCCATTTCCATCGCTATCGGCGGTACAGTCGGCGTCAGCAATATGAGCGGTGTCGCTACTGCCATTGCAACAGGAGGTCCAGGCGCCCTCTTCTGGCTATGGGTTGCCGCTCTTTTAGGCATGATTATCAAAATGGCAGAAGTTACACTGGCTGTTTATTACAGAGAATCCACTCCCGGCGGCGAATTCCGCGGCGGTCCTACTTATTACATGCAGAAAGGTCTGGGTCAGGAAAAAGGATATAAATTCTGGAAAGTCTTTGCTGTTATTTTCGGCGGCTGTATCTTTATGACATGGTTCATCACATTACAGAACTACACCGTATCTGAAGCTGTCGGCAACACCTTTGGACTGCCTCTCATCGTACCTGCGATTCTTTACGTAATCGGAATTTACATCGTCATCATCGGTGGTATCAAAAAGGTCGGCGTTGTTGCATCCTATCTGACACCGATTATGTGCACTTTTTACATCATCGCAGCTATCGCTATCCTGATTATCAACGCTAACCAGTTGCCTCACACCTTCGCTATGATCTTTAAAGGTGCATTCTCCACACAGGCTGCTTCCGGCGCTTTCCTTGGCGCAACAGTGGCTTACGCTATGCGACTTGGCTTTGCTCGCAGCGTATACAGCAACGAAGCCGGTTGGGGTACTTCGCCAATGGTACACGCTACTGCAAACACAGATCACCCTGTAAAACAGGGACTGATGGGCGCCTTTGAAGTATTCATGGACACCATCGTCGTATGTTCCCTGACAGGACTTGTTATTATTGTAACTGGTTACTGGGACAGCGGTCTGCAGGGAGCGACCCTGACACTGACAGCTTTCGAATCCGTCATCGGCTCCTTCGCAAGAATTATGATCGCTATCAGTATCTTCCTGTTCGGCATGACCACTTCCACGGGCTGGTTCACCTACTATCAGGTTATTTTAGACCATGCTCTGAAAGGAAAAGATAAAGTGAAGAAAATTGCTTCCAAAGTATTCCTCATCGGAACACCGCTGTGGGGTCTTATCGTAACTGTACTGACTGTATACGGAAACGGCACCCCTGCACAGCTTTGGGTCATTGCAGACTTTACTACTGTATTCCCAACCTTCTTTAACGTTGTAACCCTGTTCCTGCTCAGCGGCACTTTCATCAAGCTGTTAAAGGACTACCGTGCACGTTACCTGGGTGAAGGCAAAATCGACCCGGATATGCACCTGTTCTTTGAGGATAAAGAAAAAGCACAGAAAAAGGACGCATAACAATGGATACATTATTTTACAACGGAATTGTGAGCACATTGGATGGGCAGGATACCATGGCAGAAGCCGTTGGAATTACTGATGGGAGAATTACCTTTGTCGGCTCCGATGAGGAAGCAGCTGCGCTTTCCTGTAAAGAGCGCATCGATCTGAAAGGGAAAATGCTGCTGCCTGGTTTTGTTGACAGTCACCTACATATGCTCCACTATGCTTTTGTAGAAAACTCCATCAAACTCTTTGACTGCCGCAGTGTGCAGGACGTTTTGGACGCTGCAGCTAAAAGACTTGAAATCAGAAAGGAAAAACCGCTGTCATGGCTCTTTGGCCGCGGCTGGAACGAGGAACTTTTCGACGTGCCCAAGTATCCAGACAAAAAGGACCTGGACGCACTGGCAGATGACATTCCTATTATCATGGTTCGCGTCTGCGGACACACTGCAGTATGTAACTCCTGCGGGCTGGAAAGGCTGAAGGAGATCAAAGAATACCCGGAAATCTGCCGTGACGTAGATGAAGTTCACGGCATTCTGAAGGAAAATGCTGTTCAGTTCTTCTATTCTGTATTGGATGCTCCCAGTCAGGAAGAGATCGAAGATTACATCAAATTCGGTATCAGCAAACTAAACGAGGCAGGTGTCACCGCTATTCAGTCTGATGACCTTGCTTCCCTTCCGGGTAAAAACTGGCGCAGAATTATGTCTGCTTTCAAAGCCCTGGACAATCGCAAGGAAATGAATCTTCGTATCTATGAACAATGCCTCTTTGAGAGATTTGTGGATTTAAAGGATTTTCTAAAGGAAGGCTATCGAACTGGTCAGCAAGGCGACTTCTTCACAATCGGTCCGGTCAAGCTACTGCAGGACGGTTCCCTGGGCGCAAGAACCGCTGCACTGTCACAGCCCTACGAGGGTGAACCGGATAACACCGGACTGATTATCTACAAGCAAGAAGAGCTCAACGAAATCATTGCCTGCTGCGACAAATATCACATGCAGATTGCTGTACACTGCATCGGAGACAGGGCTATGGATATGGTGATCAAAGCCATTACTGCCTCTCCTTATCGAAAGGATAATCCGAAAGACAGGCACGGCATTGTCCATGCGCAGATTACCAGTCAAAAGGTGCTGGACGATATGAAGGAAAATCATATCATTGCATACATTCAGCCGGTATTTCTCGATCTGGATATGGATATTGTAGAATCCCGAATCGGCAGCCACCGTATGGATAAAGTCTACGCTTGGAAATCCATGCTGGACATGGGCATTCCCGTGTCCGGCGGCTCCGACGCACCGGTTGTAAGCTTTGATGTACTGGAAAACATCTACTTTGCTGTCACAAGAAAAAACATTCACGGACAGCCGGAGGAAGGCTGGATTCCTGAGGAGGCCATGTCTGTTCACGAAGCGGTTCGTCTCTTCACCAAAGACGCAGCCTACTCTTCCTACTCCGAGGAAATAAACGGCACCATCGAGGTCGGTAAATACGCCGATTTAGTCGTTCTGAACCAAAATATATACGATATCCCGCCTGAAAAAATCAAAGATGCTCAGGTCGAGATGACAGTATTAAACGGAAAAGTAATCTATCAAAAATAATTGCATACTGTCTTACGCAAAAGGACGTCCCAAATCATCAGGACGTCCTTTGCTATTTTCTTTATTTTTACTTCACATCACATACAGCGCCAAAGCCGCCGTCATAATCAAAATAGCCGCTATCTTTTTCCGTAGCATAGCTTCCTTTAAGAACACCGCCGACAACACCGCAGATAAAATGATACTCATACGAAAAATCGTTGTTACCACATTGACATCAGCAAAAATCAAGGCTTTATAGAAAAAGATATATCCGCCGCCAAGCAAAATAGTGCCTAATACGATTTTTACCAGGTCCCCTGCCGCCAAGGACCATGCCTTTTGCCGGTGCCTGCTCCTTGGTTTTTCCTCTTTCTGCTTCGCCAGATACAAAATCCACATCATAATCATTACGATAAAATACCGTATCCCACTGGCAAAATTGCTGTCTACCGGTGAGCTGTCCATCTTCGTCAAGATATGAGAAACCGATATACATGCAGCAGACAAAACCTCATACACAATCCATTTTCGACTGGCACAGTTTTTCTCCTGCGATGATTTATTTTCCTCGTCTCTTTCAATCATCAGCACAGTCCCCGCTGCCATCAACACTGCGCCTGCCAGCATAGCGCCTGAGATATGTTCCCGCAGTATCACCGCACTTAGAACCATCGTCATAACAATGGACAGATTTTGCAGTGCCAGCACCACGCTGACCGGACCGTCTTTCAGCCCCAGATAATAGAAAACCCAAGATATGCCCAGAAAAAAACCGGAAGCCGTCAAAAGAGGCCAGCTTTCCACCAGCCCCCATTGATTGAAGCTGCCAAACAGGATTGCCGCTGCTGCAAACATGCAAAAGATGATGGTATTACTCAGGCCGTTGACCCAGTAAACATCCGCCTTTCCCATGCCTGCCTTTGTCGCAACCACAGAACTTCCGCCAAGGATTGCGGACATCCCTGCCAAAATCAAACCGATTATCTGCATGCCCACTGGATAAACTTATGCAGATCTTCGCCCAGCTTAGCCGCTGTCACTTCACCTAAGTACGGCATATGACCTGATTCATAGGCTTCAAACTGAATCCGGTCTTTGGGCAAATCATGTGATGCAACCAAATACTCCGTATAGCCCAAAGTCGTTACCATGTCATAGTATCCGGTTCCAAACATAACTTTCATCTTCGGATTTTTGCGCATAGCGCTTTCAAGACACTTAACCGGCGGTTTCATGGTATGAAAATCCCAGCTTTCGCTGACGTCCATGGTTAAATTATCGTACAGATCGTCATTTTCTATGGTCAGTTCCTTTTTCATCATACTGTTAAAACAGTGGACAAAAGCAGGCATCGCCATTGCGCTGATTGCATCGTCACCGAACATATCATAAGTAGAAATATCCTCCAATGCGTCCATTTTGAACCTGCCGTCATAACGACTGAGACGGTATCCCTCTTTCGCCATACCGATTAAAGGATAATTCTTTGTTTCTACCCGCAAATTCAGTTTCAAAAGGGTTTCCGCATCCAGCCCTGTGAAATACTCCAGTCTTTCCAAAATATGGTTTTTCTCCCCTTCTTCAAGACGGCTGCCAAGGGCCAGCGCCGGCAGATATTCCCGATATGCAAATTCCGAAGCTTCCTTTGTAAAGTCTTCCAAGGACGGCTTTCCATCCTGATGGTGCAGCCAGTAGCTTGCCGCAATGGAGCTAAAATTCAGTACTGCTGTATCTACAGGAAACGGTGTTTGTCCGTGATCCAGCGCCGTTCCCAGCATAACCACACCGCTTAAATGGAGCGTATTGCAGCTGCTAAGGCCTGTTCCCTCGTTATAGAAAATCTTATCTGCAACCAGTGCATTTCTAATGGTTCCGTAGCTTTCACCCATGACAAACAGCGGAGCGTTCCATCTGTCGTGACTGCTCAGCCATTTGTTCATAAGCTGCACAATTTCAATGGCGTCTCCGTCAGACGAATAGTATTTATGCTTTGCCTCGTTTTTCATCAGGCGGCTATAACCACAGCCCACTGGATCGATGAGCACAATATCACAAATATCCAAAATCGTATCAGGGTTATCTTCCATTTCAAAAGGCGGCATAAAATCCATGGAAACTGCGTCGCCAAACTTTATTCTTTTTGGACCAAGAGCGCCCAGATGAATCACAGCGCTGGAAGAACCCGGCCCGCCGTTATAGGCAAAGAGCACCGGTCTTCCTGCCTCGCTGCAGTCGGTACGCTCATAAGCTATGGTATATGCTGTCGCCTCAGCCTCACCGCAATCATCGAAAAAGGTCCATTCCTCAGTTGCTGCTTTATAAGCGACTTCTTCATCCCGCAAGATGCAGCTTTTCTCTGTCAAATAGGATTTTGTTTTCTCGATTTTCATTTCTATCTCACCCTTTCACCAGCCAGGAATACTGCTTCCGGCTTATGATACATGACAGAAATATCCTGTTCCGGTTTTCCGCTCACCAGAATCAAATCAGCAGCTAAACCTTCCTTAATTTCGCCAGTTTCTTTTTCAATGCCAAGAATTTCAGCATTGTACTTAGTCGCCTGCAGCAAAATATCCAAATCTTTCATGCCGCAAAGTTCCTTTCTGAAACGGAATTCGATGCCCTCCTCGTACTGATCCATGCCTACAGTACTGTCTGTCGCAAAGCCCAGTTTCAGTCCTGCTTCATAGGCAGATTTAATTCTGCCCGCTGTCAGTTTCAGCATATTTGCCAGCTTTTCTAAAAGAAATTCCATTTCAGGCGGTGTCTGCGCCGGATTCTGGTACATTGCAGAAAGGGTCGGTACCAAATAGCAATTCTTCTTTCCCATCAGAATTTCGATGGTTTCATCGCTGATGAATGACGCATGTTCCACGGTTCTTACCCCGCTTTCAATACTGAGACGGATTGCGCCGTCGCCATGAGCATGAGACGCTACATAAGCGCTCTTTAAATCTGCTGCCTCAATAATCGCCTCTATTTCTCTTTTGGTAATAATCGGCTGTACCGGAATGCCCTGCTTGTGGAAAGCGGAGCCTGACGCCATAATTTTTACAAAATCGGCGTGTTCAGCTAACTCCTTTCTCACCAGCTTCATCAGCTCGTCAGGACCATCGCCCCACTTATACATATCATAGATAATATCCGCTTCTTCAATTTCTGTCGTTGAAATGATATGTCCGCTGGAAATGACTCTAGGTCCTGTCATCAAGCCAGACGCAAAAGCATCACGAACATAATTTGCAACACGCAGCGGTGTGCCGCAGTCTCTCAACGTTGTAAATCCGTAATCCAGATACCGCTTGCTGACCTCTGCGGTTTTCATGAACAACTTCATCGGATTTCTCATCATATCCGCCGTGAAGTAACGAATTCCAATTAAATGGGTATGGGTATCCATCAGCCCCGGCAGCAAAGTTTTGCCGCCGCAGTCGATGACTTCACCCTCATAGTTTTCCTTTGGCCTGTCATAGACTGCTGAAATTTTCCCATTTTCTATTTCAACTGCGCCGCATTCACTCTCCACACCGCCAGACAAAGCACCTACTAATCTGCAACGATTCAATAACATGATTCCATCTCCTCCTTTTCAATAAAATCTCTGATATCTTGAGATAATTTTTCTCCGCTTTCTTCGCCTACGTAAGACATATGCCCCGATGGATACTCTCTCAGAATCACCTGCCCTTTCTCAGCATCCAGATGTCCCGCCGCATAGCGCGCCTGCCCGATGGTAGTTACCAAATCATATACGCCGTTGGTCAGCAGTACCCGAAGGCTCGGATTTCTGCGCAGCGCCGCCCGCAGATATTCCAGCGGTGTCTTTATTCCGTCAAACTTCCACATACCATTTACATTGAAATTGATGATGTGGTATGGCATATCAATGTCAATTCCCAGTTCTTCTGCCAGTTTCAGGAATCCACCACGGAAAGCAGGTGTATAGCGTCCCATAGCGCCGTCATCTGCAACAGGGTCTGCCATACCGATTTGACCGCTTGCATGCATGACAAATCTGCCGTCATACATGCCGATTTCCTGGCCCTCATCGCCGAGGAGCTCCTTGCTGAACTCGCTAAGACTGATGCGGTCATTCTTTTTCTTTAAATAAGATGGAGAAAGTCCTGTAAAATAGGTCAGTTTCTCGATGAAAGACTTCGTCTCTGCTTCGGTCATTCTGTTTCCACGGTATAATCCAGCGAGAAGTTCCTTTCCTGCAAAGGCGTCCGCCTCCGCTATAAATGCGTGTAAATCAGGTTTCTCTTCCCGATTAAAATACCAGTTACACGCCGCCATAGTCGGCAGATCCAGCACCATCTTCTCAACACCGTATTCGTCCCACCAGTTTGGCTGCGGATTCACATTGAGTCCCGTTCCCATCATGATAATGCCATCGATGGTAATGCCCTTTGATACAGCGCCTGTACAAATCGGTCCGCCCATAAGAATTGACGGAATCACACAAGCACGCATCGTTCCGTAGCTTTCACCCATGAGATATTTTGGACTGGCCCAACGATTTTCTTTTCTAATCCAATCTTCGATGAATCTCGCAAAAATTTCACCATCTTTTTCGTAGGAATAAGCCTCCGCCTGCCTTGTTTCCTCTATAATCTGGCTCCAGCCTGTTCCCATCGGATCGATGATAACAACGTCGCAAAGATCCAAAAAGCAATTAGGATTTTCTTCAAGTTCAAATGGCGGTACTGTCTGCGGCGCGGTAGGATTTTCAAGTCTAATGCGCTTCGGCGCCAAAAGTCCTGTATGCAGCCACAGAGCCGAAGAACCCGGTCCTCCATTAAAGGCAAATATCACCGGTCTGTCCTGAGAAGATTCAACATCTGTCCGCACATAAGAATATGTAAACATCGTGCCAAGCAATGCTCCGTCTTCTCCGTAAACAGGATAATCGCCGCAGCAGGTTTTATAAGAAATCTCAATTCCACCTGCAGCCGCTTTGCCTTCTGATTCAAATTTTCTCAAAATAGCTTCCATTTCAAATACTCCTTTTCAGATGCCGTTTATCTTGCTTCTGCAGCAGCTTCGCGTTCTTTGATTTCTTTCTGCATTTGCGGAATCTGCTTTTCAATCTTCGCAATATACAGGAACAGCAGTGCGATTACAGCAAAGGCGATTGCCGGTATGGTAATATTTTCAGCAAAGAACAGCTGTAATACAGAGTTTTCCTGCATTTCCGCGCCCGCAACGTAAGGCACTAAAGTGAGCAGTGCTGCTGCAACAACGCCGCCGATCGCCTGTCCGAACTTCTGCGCAAAAGTAAACACTGACATAATGCTGGCCTGATTATCAACGCCTGTTTTCCATTTTCCGTAAATCATAGAGTCTAAGATACACTGGAAAATCATATTTCCAAAGAGTCCAAGACCGATACCCTCTACGCCCCAGCAGAAGAACAGCAGCGGTGTAAATGCGTCTCTTGTAATAAATCTCAGCGCATAGTTTGCGATTGCTAAAATGCATCCGAAAAAGCAGGTTTTCGCATTGCCGATTTTAGAAGAAAGCCATCTCATAAACAGAATCGGAAGAACTGCTGTCACTGTACCAATCATGGAATATGCTGACATCAGACCGGTATTCTGAATATTGTACTGTAAGTAATACACCAAAGTGCTTCCCATGACGGAGGCATAAAGCAGATATCCAATATACGACAAGCTGACAATCAGACAGTACTTATTGTGAATCAGCGCAGATAACATCTGACCGATTGTAACATCGTCTTTCTTTTCCGGTTCCAGCTCGATTTCTTCTTCATAGGTTCTCTCATAGCCTTTGGTTCCAAAGTATGCGACTAAGTGGCACAGCGCATAAGCAACGGCATAGATCGCTGCAACAAGGGCAAAGCCTTTTTCCAAATCCATACCGCCCAGCTTCGTTACCATAGGCAGAGAAATAGCCGGAATAATCAGGTTTGCAGCCAGTGTGCCGACAGCCTTGTACTGTCCCAGGCTAACACGTTCTTCTCTGTTGTCGGTAAGACGAGCAAGAAGCGTATTCAGAGGAACACTGGTAATGGTTGTTGCCATACCCTGGAAAATGTAGGTTACAGCAACCCAAATAATCTTGCTGCTGCCGGAAAGTTCCGGAACAAAATAGCTGAGGAAAAGACATACACCTGCAGGAACGGAGAAATATTTCAGCCAGAATCTGCACTTGCCTTCTTTTGACTTGGTTCTGTCTACCATAACGCCCATCATCGGGTCATTGATTGCGTCCCAAATTCTTGCAATACCCATGATAATAGCGGCTACACCCGGATCAATTTGAATGATATCCGTATAAAAGTACAATAAAAAATACGTGTTAAAAATAATAAGGCAATTCTTACCAAAATCTGCTATTGCAAAACATGATTTAGTCGAAATCGGTAGTTTGTTTCTATCTTTCATGACAAGCTCCTTATAGATTGGTTTAGTGATAACGAATCATTGCTTTAACTGAATCAGAACTAACATTTTCTGTAACATGTTCAGTTTGAGAAAAAGAAAACTCCGCCAATGGATCGGCCGTCTCCCAGTGTCCTGAGCACTCTTTTCCTTGTCGATATTTTGCTGAACATGTCAGCAAAATATCGATAAGCTAATGATATCACAAGCGTCGTTAATTGTCAACAAAATTGTATCGATATAAAAACAACCTTTAATTTCCACTAACACAAACGCAAAGACGAGCGCTTCTGCGCTCGTCTTTTATTCCTACTGTCCTTAGATTAAAATTTCCTCAAATCGCTATGATATCTTTCTCGATTTCTCGCTGGGCTTTTTCTAAATCCCGTGCCAGCATTGCATTGATAATTTCTCGATGAATATTGTAATCCTCTTTCTGTAGTGCAAGGAGTCTTTCATTTTGGGAATATGCCACTTTAAAAACTAAATCCCGCACCATATCCTCAAGCTGCCGGTTTCCTCCGATTGCCGCAAGACCGATATGAAATTTGCTGTTGCTCTTGTTCGGTCCTTCCAAATAGACCTCAAGTCCTTGTATTTCCTCGTCTCTGGCGTTTTCTACAGCAGTCTGCACACTGAACTTTTCCAGATGTCTGCGCAGAGCCTGAATCTGATTCACTTCTTCATCAGTGAAATAGTTTACCATATAGCCTCTGCCCGGATAACTGATTACAAATCCTTTGCTGCATAAAATCTGCAGAGCGTCCCGGACCGGCGCTTTACTGACACCGTACGATGCGGCAATTTCTCCAACGTTGAGAAAAGTACGATAATCAAATCTGCCGAAGATTAAATCTTCTTCCAGCTGCTCATAAATCTGTTTTGCTTTTGTATCTGCCATAAATTATAATCCAAGTTCTTTCATTTCTTCTTCAATCTGCTTAAGTTCTTCGTTTCTCTTGGTTTTCTGTGTTGTAGTCTTGACGGTTGGTTTGTCAGATAGGAAGTACTTCTTCACCATCTTGTACGCTGGCATAGTGGCATTGATTTCAGCCATATCCAGATCAAGCTGCGCCTGCAAGTCATCCAGACTCATGCCCTTTTCATCAAGATAGGATTTATCGTAAACGACTTTTGCCCAGAGCACCACATCGCTTGCCTTGTTTCTGGTAAAGACCATGCTTTCTTCCACATAAGGCAGTACATTGATCAGATTCTCAATCTCCTCCGGATAGACATTCTTGCCATTTTTCATGACGATAACATTCTTCTTGCGTCCGCAGATGAACAGGTATCCCTCCTCGTCAAAATATGCAAGGTCACCAGTGTGGAGCCAGCCATCTACAATCATCTCATCAGTAGCTTCCTGATTATCGTAATAGCCCAGCATAACATTGTCGCCGCGAACGACGAGTTCTCCAATGCCCTCTTCGTTGACATCGATAATCTTTCCTTCTACGTTAGGCATCAGTTTACCGCAGGAACCCGGTTTCAGATAGCGATAAGTCTCACTGGAAATGGTCGGCGATGTCTCCGTCAACCCATAGCCCTGTACTGTAAGAATGCCGAAGTCATTAAGTCCCTTAGCAACTACCGGATCCAAAGCCGCTGCGCCATTGATAATAAAGCGCATTCTTCCGCCCATCTGATCGATGATATCTTTAAACAGCTTCCGTCGCACATTGATTCCTACTTTTTCAGTCAAATCACAAATCTTCAGTGCCGCCTGCACCTTGCCGCTCTTGCCCTGTTTCTCTATGCCCTTCATAATCTTCTTGTACATATTTTCAAGAAGCAGCGGCACACTCATAATAACAGATACGCCGTATTCCTTCATGTTTGCGCTTACATATTTCAGTCCTTCGCAGAAACAGTTCTTCATGCCTTGGGACAGGAAAGTCAAAAGCCCACTCATACCGTAACAGTGATGCAAAGGCAGAATCATCATATTCACATCGTCAGGGAAAAACAGTTCTTCGCAGTTCATACCATAGTTACAGCTCATGAAATTTCGATGAGAAAGCATTACCGCTTTGGACTGCTCCGTCGTCCCCGATGTAAAAAGCAGATAATTCATTGCATCCGGATCAATTTCGGCTTCCAGATATCTAAAGTCGCCGCCTTCTACCAGCGCACGACCTTTGTCCAGAAGATCCATCAGCAGCACACCTGTCTCTGACTGAAAATCCATGGCTACGATCATGGAAAGACCTGTAGATTTCTCCGCAAAGATTTCCTCAATCATCTTCGCACTTTTCTTATCATAAAAAATCGCTTCCGCCTTACTTCGATTGAGGCAGCTTACGATTTCTTCTTTTTGTAGGGCTTTATCAAGGGGCACTGTAATACCCACGCCGCAGCTCACTGCAAAGTATGCAAGGCACCAACTGTAGCTGTTCTCACCGATAACTGCAATGCGCTTATCTTTATAGCCACATTCAATCAGTGCTGTGCCCAGATGTCCCATGGTCTCAAAGAGCTTTGCATAGGTGGTGTTGATATAGTTGACTTCTTTAGTTTCTTTGTTCTTGATTTTCGTCACAAACGCCACTTTATCCGCATACTTTTCTGCAGATGTTCTAAGCAAATCGCGCAGATCGCGAAACTCATGAAATTTCTTTTCTAGTTTATAATCTTTCATATTTTTTCCTTCTGTATAATAGCAAGTTCTTCTATATAGTAGAATAGCACGTTCCAGAGTCGGTGTCAAACGCTTCGCGCTACTCTTTTATGACAATTCCCAGCATCTTCGCCAGCTCCGCAGCCTGAAAAAGGCTGACCTTTGCGCCTTTCAGCTCACCATTTTCGCTAGATACCCTGATTCCCTCCAAAATACATGTAGTGAAATCAACGTCCTTTAGTTTCGTTTTAAAAAATTCCGTTCCAATGCATTGATTCTTATCCATCTGTAGTTTTTTTAATTTACAGTTTGCAAAAAATGCATCGGTCAAATCACATGTAGCAATGGTGCACTGCTCCAGCTTTGTCTCTGTAAAATTCGCCATCGCCATAGCGCAGTCTGTAAAAAAGGTGCTGCTGATGCTGCACTGACTGAAGTCCGTGCCCACAAGCTGGCAATTATCAAACTCAGTGCTGTTAAACCAGCTTCCCGTAAAGCTGCATCCCGGCAGCTGGCAATTTTTGAACAGAGCAGTTTTAAAGTCTGCCCCCTTAAAGCGACATCGAATCAGCGTACAATTTTCAAAAATTACGGTATCGAAATTCAGTCCGCTAAAATCCTCTTCTTCAATATGCTCGCCACTGAACCGAACCTGCTCTATGTCCTGCTCCTCCTGCCTGCACCTCCATGCGCAAGAATAGAGATCGCTGTCAGCACTGGGCAGCTGAAGCAAATAGATATTTGATGATTTTTTCTGTGTCATTGGTAAACTCCTTTGCGTTCATTATACCACGATGATTCCGCTGAAAATAGAATCGGAAGTCATGATCCAATGAACGCTTCCTTGCGGCAACGCCGGTTTCATTCTTTGCGTTCATTATACCATGACGTTTCCTTTGAAAGTAGAATCGGAAGTCATGATTCAATGAACGCTTCCTTGCGGCAACGCCGGTTTCATTCTTTGCGTTCATTATACCACAATTCCCCTCCCCTGTCTTCCTTATCATACCGCCTTCCTGCCAAAGAACACATATCAAATAAGCGTAGCGAGCCGGCACGGTAGCTATGGTACGCTATATTTGTGTAATTTTTTATGGCACGATGCTGCTGAATACGGCTGCCGAGAAAAAAGGAGAAATTCCCTTGACGAGACTTCATCTTTGTGTTAGTATTTTCTATAACAAATTTTATAAAAAATAAACCGTTGACCGAGAGTAGTAGCAGGCAGAAGCTGTCTACAGAGAGCTGCAAGTGGTGAGATTGCAGTGATAAGCATGTCGTGTGAATGGACTTGGGAGGGCAACCTGAATCGCCGTTATCACTTAGGCGTAGTATGGAAGACGGGTTCGACCGTTATATCGAAGGACATATGATAGTATGTTCAGAGTGCGCCTATCCGTGAGGATAAGCGAATTAGGGTGGTATCGCAGAAGCTGCAGCTTTTGTCCCTATCGGGGCGAAAGCTTTTTTGTTTGTCCAAAGTCTTTCTCCCCTTCCAAAACACGAAGAAAGATGAGGTACAAAACATGAAAATGAATGACACACAGTTTAATTTGATGAAACAGCAGCTCCGCCGCGTAACCACTTTTTCCGGCAATCTCTATCAGAAAAAATATAAGGGCATCGACATTGACATTATGACATTTATGGACTGACCGAAATTTACGGTCCGGGAATCGGCATCAACTGCAACAGAGAAACTCCTATGCACTACTGGGACGATTATCTCTACATCGAAATCATTGATCCACAGACTGGCAAGAACGTACCTGACGGCGAAACCGGTGAAATTGTTATCACTACCCTTCGCAAAGAAGGCGCACCGCTGATTCGCTACAGAACCCACGACCTTTCAAGAATTGTACCGGAAACCTGCAGCTGCGGCTTGAAATTTCCGAGAATTGACCGTATAATAGGAAGAAGTGATGATATGGTAAAAGTCAAGGGTGTCAATATTTATCCCGGTCAGGTAGAAGATATCCTGCGGGACATCCATGGCGTCAGCAGCGAATACCAGATTTCCATCGACCACATAAACGGCAAAGATGTCCTCACCCTCTCTGTTGAAACGGAAGAAGGAATTGACACTGCCGCCGCTGAAAGCTCCATTGGTTCTGCCTTTAAGACAAAGGTCGGACTGGCGATCGAGCCAAAGGCCGTTGCTGTAGGCAGCCTGCCGCGCAGCGAAAAAAAGACGAAGAGAATTTTTGACTACAGAAATAACTAATATTCAATACACATGAATAAAACGGAGGTTTACAAAACATGAAAAGAGTATTTTCCGGCGTTCAGCCGACCGGTAACATCCACCTTGGCAACTATCTTGGCGCTCTCCGCCAGTTTGTAGAACTGCAGGACGACCACGAGTGCCTCTACTGTATCGTTGATCTGCATGCCATCACGGTGCCACAGGATCCGAAAGTGCTGAAAGAACACATTCTAGACGTCGCCGCCCTGTATCTTGCAGTCGGCGTAGATCCAAAGAAGTCCATCGTCTTTGTCCAATCTGACGTTTCCGCTCATGCAGAACTATCTTGGGTACTCACCTGTAACTCCTACACCGGTGAACTTTCCAGAATGACACAGTTCAAGTCAAAGAGTCATAATAAAGAATCTGCGCCGACGGGACTTTTCACATATCCACTTCTGATGGCGGCTGATATTCTGCTCTACGATGTAGACGTAGTGCCTGTTGGAAACGACCAGAAGCAGCATATCGAACTGACCCGCGATATTGCAGTCAGAGTGAATAATACCAGAAAAAAGACCTTTGTTGTACCAGAAGGACGTTACCTGAAAGAAGGCGCTCGCATTATGGCGTTGGACGATCCGACCCAAAAGATGAGCAAATCCGCAGAAAACATTCACAGCAGAATTTCCCTGCTGGATGATCCTGCCAAAATAAAAAAATCTATTATGAAAGCTACCACTGACTCAGAAGGAGTAGTGCGCTTTGATCCGGAAACAAAGCCTGGCATCAGCAATCTGATGAACATCTATTCTGTTCTCTCCGGAAAATCCCTGGACGAAATTGAAGCAGCTTATGCGGGCAAAGGCTATGGCGACTTCAAAAAAGATCTGGTTGTGGTCGTTACAGAAGCGCTGGCACCAATTAAGACCAGATATGAGAAAATCCGTCACTCCGACGAGCTGATTGAAATTTTAAAAGATGGAGCCGAAAGAGCAAGAGCCATCGCAAATCCTGTTATGCAGAGAGTCAAAGATAACTTCGGTCTGGGACTATAAAATGATTTATATAAGAGGCTGCCTATATTCACAAACGTTATACAGCTACAGAAGCGAAAATGTCTACCCTGCATAACGTGAACAAGCTGTGCTGGCAGCCTCTTTTTTCTTACTCTATCACAAATCTCTCACGATCCGCTGGACTGATAGCTTCGCACACCAAACCGCCATAAAAGCCACGCCGGTGCCATAAACCAGCATGCCAGAAGCGGCACAAATACAAAGAATCTCGATGTTTCCTGTCCAATCAAATAGAGAAACGGATAATACTGCACCAGCGCATAGGGAATCACAAAAGTCGTAATCTGCAGTATCTTTTTTCCGTAAACACCCATGGGATATTTCCCGTATTCTCTGGCACCGTCAGTAAAGATATTCATAAACTCCAGTCCTTCCAAGGTAAAAAAGCTGAATGCCGCATAGATCAGAAACATGGCTGAAAATACCACAATACCACCTACAAGCATATTGATAATAGTAAGAACCTTTGTAATATCCCACGAAACGCCACCAGCTGAAATCCCATATACGAACATCACTACTGCCTGCAGCATCCTTCCCATACGCGTCAGTTCAAATTCACTTCCAAGTACCTGCAAAACTTCACTTTGCGGTCTAACCAGAACACGATCAAACTCCCCCGTTCGTACCATATCTGGAAACATATCAAAGCCTCTGGCGACCATTTCTGCCAAAGAAAACTCAAGCAGCAAAATAGAAAAGCACAAAAGCACCTGACTGTATGTAAAGCCTTCCACCGCTGAAAATCTTTTAAACATAAAAAGGATTCCCAAAAAAACGTTAAAGGACACCAAGAACTGCCCCACAGCTGTAAGGAGAAATGATGCCTTGTATTGCATGGCAGAGCGCACGCTGATGGACACATAATGCCCGTAAAGCCTGACTGCTTTTTTTATTTTCTTCATCGTTATCACCCTCCCTGCACCACGGCACTTTTTTCTGCCTTTCTGCACAAAATCTTTCCCATCAAGGTAATTACAACCAGCCAAAAGATCTGAAGACTGATAGCCTGTACCAGTTCAGTGCCATTAAGGCTTCCGCTGTAAATCCTCAGAGGAACGTTTTGCATAGCTGCAAAAGGTAGCATCTCCAGCACCTTCGCCAACTTCTCTGGAAAAAATGGAATAGGAATAATTGCACCGGCAAGAAAATCTATGGCAGAAGTAAAAACCATGCGAACATCTCGAGGCGATATGGTAAAAAAAGCAAGAACATAAATCAGCATACATACCGATACGGTCACTGCAAGTCCTAATACCATCGCTGCCAGAAACAACATAAAATACGGCAAACTGGCTGGCATGCACAGCCCGTAAGGCGCAGGCACAAATACCGCAATCAGCAAAATAGGAAAACACCGCAAAACTGCCCGCGACAGCCGATTTGCAACGCTTCTTGCAAACCACATATTATAGATGTCAACAGGTCTTGCCAATTCATAGGCAAGATTTCCCTTTCTGATTGCCTCAAAGATTTCCCCTTCTAACATCCAGACCGCAAAAAAAGCGAGAAACGCCTGCTGCAGCCACACATAGGAAATCGTCGCAGAGAGTGACATGGGAAAAGCTGCAGCGTCTGCCTCGTAAAAAGCGCTGAAAATCATAACTTCCATGAGTCCCCAAAAGAACTGGGTACAGACGCCTGCCAGGGCTGCTGCACGGTACTGCATACCCATGACAAAGCGCAGTCTGAAAAAAGATAAATACTTTTTCATCTTATCACCGCCTTAAATATCATAGGCGTGATACAGCTGTGCAATGGTTTCGTCAATGTTAGCATTCCCTTTTTGGATATCTGCTAGGATTCCATCCATTAGGATTTTCCCCTTGCCGATGAGAATAATCCTTCCTGCTAAGGCCTCGATGTCCTGCATATCGTGGGTTGTCAAAATCACTGTCGTGCCATGCTCTTTATTCTGCCGTTTTATAAAATCTCTGACCTCCAGTTTTGACACAGCGTCAAGTCCGATAGTCGGTTCATCCAGAAACAATATACGAGGTCTGTGCAGAAGGGAGGCTGCAATCTCACAACGCATCCGCTGCCCCAAAGAAAGCTGCCTTACCGGAGATCGCAAAAGCTGCGACAGATCTAAAAGTTCCGTCAGTTCTTCAAGACTCTGTTTGTATGTTGCGGCAGGAATGTCATAAATATCTTTCAGCAGAGAAAAAGAATCGATAACCGGCACATCCCACCAGAGCTGTGAACGCTGTCCAAAAACAACGCCAATTTCGCGCACATGATCAATCCGATTCCGATACGGTACTCTACCGTCAACCAAAACCTTTCCACTGTCCGGCGTCAAAATACCACTGAGAATCTTAATGGTAGAACTTTTTCCTGCTCCATTTGGACCGATATATCCGACCATCTCCCCATCTGCTATAGTAAAATTGACATCATCCAGGGCATGCACTGTTTCATATTCTCTGCGAAAAAGCGCCTTGCAGGCTTCCTTCAAACCTGCGTTTCTTCGGGCAATCCGGTAGGTCTTGCTCACATGTTCCATGGTAATCATCGCACACTCCTTCCTGCTTCAATACAAAAACGTAGGATTATGATTATACCAAGGATAGTGATATCTGTCAATTAAAACTATTCTCGTAAATATCAAGGAACACTGTCACAAATCTTGCCTGCGCCTTTTCTTCTTCTGTTCCAGAAGTCACCTGCCAGCCACAGGCTTTATATAGCTGATAAGTGAAGCTTGTTAGCGGTGGCAACGAAAATTCATCACGAATTTTTGCAATACCTGCAAGTACTGTACAGATAAAAAAATAGACAGCTTTCGCTGTCCATTTTGGTGCGCCAGACAGGAATCGAACCTGCGGCCTTCACATTCGGAGTGTGCTACTCTATCCCCTGAGCTACTGGCGCATAGTATAAATAGTATACCATATATTTCTATAAAAATCAAAACTAAATTTATTCAATGCAGATAACACTGTCTATTTTATGTTTATCAGCTATGAAAAATAATAACACGTTCATTCGTTTCTCGTGGACTTCTTTCCTAGTCCTTATTAATCTCTGTAAAGCCTTTTCCGCTGCCCCAAACAGTGTCCACATGAAGCACTGTTACAAACGCAGCCGGATCCACCGATGCCAAAAAACGTTTCAAAATCATGCTTTCCCGCGGTGAACATAAAACCACCAGTTCTTTTTTGGACTGACCGGTAAATTCTCCCACCGCAGTTCTGCTGGACACGCCCCGGTTCAAATCCCGCATCACAAAAGCAATCGTCTCATCCGGCTTTGTAGTAAGAATATTCACCTGTACAATTTTTGTTTCAAAGCCGTACATGATAAAGTCCACCATCTTGGAGGCAATGAACTGAGTTACCAGTGCATAAAGCGCAATATTGCGTCCAAAAATAAAAGCAGAAATTATAATAATTGCAGCGTCCAGTGCTAGAAGGATTTTACTTAAATCCACTTGCGGCATCAGTTTTTTCTTCAAAATTGTAGCGATGGATTCTGTACCGCAAAAAGCATAGCCTCGCCAAAAGACAATACCATTGCAGACGCCGGAAAATACGCCGCAAAAAATCGCCGCTAAAATCACATCTTTTTCTTCCAACAATTGAAAATCAAAAAGCTCCATGACAAACATCACAGCAGGATACAAAATAGTTACTGCAAGAACCTTCTTTGCCTCCTGAAGACCCAAGGTCACCAGCACTACAATCAGAATCAGAAATGCGCCCGCATAGTACGCCAGCGAAAAATTGATGTCTACATAATTTTGCAGAATCCGCACAAGACCTGTCAGACCTCCGCTGGTCAGTCCATTTGGAATCATCACAGCTGTTGTTGCAAAAGCGCCGACTGCACATGCAATCAGGAGAAATATAAAATTAATCAGTTTTTCTTTTACTGTTTCCTTCATATAAAAACCTCTCGAAAGTAGTATTGCCCAAAATATCTACGACTTTAACACTAATATGACTTCCCAGTGCGGTAATTTGTTCGCAGGTCGTCTCCAAACGCCCCTTTTCTCTGACAAAAACTGCCTGGGGTCTGTGCACGCCGTCATCTGGATTATAAGCAAAGTCCACGCTCCAACTGTCAACCATTTGCAGCGAATCCTCTGCCAATATCTTTTCAAGATTTGCCCGCGCCTTGTCTTCTACGACACCACTTAGCTTCCGTTCCTTTAATGAAATCAAACTGATGCACTGCCGCACCTTATCATCGGGAAGAAACTCCCTCTTCAAATTTAGCTGTACAGCCATATTTGATCCTTTAGCGGAAGCATTTCCTGCAAGACGGTAAACCTGAAAAGACGCCTCTTGCTCTATAAGACGATGGATCGTACTTTCGCACGCTAAAGATCCCAGATCACAACCGATAAAACGTCTGCCCATCTTTTCTGCCACTGACGGAAGTGTCCCGCTGCCGCAGAAAAAATCCGCACACAAATCACCTTTACGAGTGCAGCTTTCAATCATTCGCTGAATCAGCTGTTCCGGTTTTTGGGTCGCATAACCAGTCCTCTCTTTGGACGTCCTTCCTACCATGTCAATGTTCCAGACGTCTTTCATGTTGACCATAGTATACCACCCTAGATCATCTTCATACTCTCTGACACCTTTAAAACGATATGGTTTGTAGCCTCTGTTATAAGACTTTTCCTGCAATGGATAAAATTGATATCTACGGCTCTTTGCATAAACTAAAATCGTATCGTGCTTCCTAGAAAAATGCTTTTTACTGGTGCCTCCCGACTTGTAGTTCCAAATAATCTCATTGACAAAATTCTTTTCGCCGAAGATCTCATCCATAAGAATCTTGGCATAATGCACTACATGCCAATCAAGATGCAGCCACAAAAGCCCTGTATCTGCCAGAAGATCCCGCATCAAATAAAGTCTTGCCGTCAACATTTTCAAATAAGCAGAAATCCCCTGCTCCCACTTGTCATCGTAAGCATGGTACTTGATGTTTTCACCACCCGCTTTTATCACAGCATCATAATTTGACTTGGAATAAAAGGGAGGATCGATATAGATCATCTGCACTTTACCTGCCATCTCCTTCTGCAGAAGAAGGGATTTCATCACAGTCATATTATCCCCGCAGCAGATAAGACTTTCCATATCACTATGACTTCCGCAAACCTCCTCAGTCAAAACAAGCGGCTTATCTTCTGCCTTTTGATACGCCTTTTCGCCTTCTGCTATGATCTTTGTGAACTCTTTGATCAGACTCATATTTTCTGCCTCTGCCTCCCAAAAGCACACCGACCAGATCTTCCCGTCCGGCTTTTTTCAGTGCTTTCATTACTATGCCTCTATTCTCCGGTTTATGATAATGAATCAGCGCCCGCTGCATTTTCTTCTCTTCTAAATCCTTTGCAATGTAGACAGGCTCCATCGTAAAAGGATCCATCTCTGTATAATACATGCAGGTTGCCAAAGTCGCAGGCGTTGGATAAAAATCCTGCACCTGATCCGGTACAAACCCGTATTCCTTTAAAAACAGCGCCAGTTCCACCGCATCATCAAGGGTACTTCCTGGATGAGAACTGATCAAATAAGGAATCAGATACTGCTTTAGACCAAGCTGCTGATTGATTCTCCGGTACTTGTCCGCAAAAGCGATAAAAACCTCTTTTGCCGGTTTTCTCATATGGTAAAGCACTCTTTCTGTGATATGCTCCGGCGCTACCTTCAGCGTGCCGCTGACATGATATTTGCACAACTCCCGCAAGAAAGCATCGTCCTTATCTGCCATCACATAGTCATAGCGGATTCCTGAACGGATGAAGACTTTCTTAACGCCAGGAATTTGGCGAATTTCTCGCAGCACCTCCAGATACTCTTTATGATCTACTTCCATATTTTTGCAAGGTCTCGGATACAAGCAGTCCTTGTCCTTGCATACGCCATATTCCAGCTGCTTCTTGCACGCCGGATATCGGAAATTGGCCGTGGGCCCACCCACATCGTGAATATATCCCTTAAAGTCTGGCTTTTGCGTCAGTGCCCTTGCTTCCGCTACAAGGGATTCCTTACTCCTGCTTCTTACCTGTCTGCCCTGATGATACGTAAGCGCACAGAAACTGCAGCCGCCAAAGCATCCTCTTGCCGAAACCAGACTGAACTTAATCTCGGAAAAAGCGGGAATCCCGCCTGCCGCTTCATAGATAGGATGAATTTCATTTTCGTAAGGCAGTTCGTATACATCGTCGAGTTCCTGTCTGCTAAGAGGCGGTTGCGGTTTGTTCTGTATCACATACAGAGAATCCGCATACTTCTCGACAAGTCGCTTTCCATTGATATCATCGTTGTTTCTGTAAGCCATGGCAAAGCTCCTGCAGTAAGCTTCCTTTGATCCCGTGATTTCCTCATAGGAAGGAAGTACCGCCGTATCCTCATCCTGCTCAAAGGATTTCGCCTTATAACAGGTGCCCTCGATCCATGTAATATCTTTGACATCAATCCCTGCTTCCAGCGCTTCTGCAATCTCAACTACGGCACGCTCGCCCATGCCGTAAATCAAAAGATCTGCCTTTGCATCCAGCAAGATAGATCTGCGAACTTTGTCGCTCCAATAATCGTAATGTCCCAGGCGGCGCAGACTGGCTTCGATGCCACCGATGATGACCGGCACATCTTTGTAGGCCTCTCTTGCCCTATTGCTGTAAACGATCACAGCCCGGTCAGGTCTGTTGCCGCTAATACCGCCCGGCGAATACTCATCGACTTTCCGTTTTCGCTTAAAGACAGAATAATTGTTCACCATAGAATCTACAACACCGCCGTTGATTAAAAATCCCAGACGAGGTCTTCCGAAACGCCTAAAGTCCTCAGCGCTTTTATAATCCGGCTGAGGCAAAATCGCCACCTTATACCCATGACTTTCTAAAAGACGACCGATGATTGCAGTTCCAAACGAATGATGATCCACATAAGCATCTCCGCTGATCAGAACAAAGTCTACCTGGCTCCAGCCTCTATCCTCTATCTCTTTTTTCGTAACTGGTAAAAACATACTCCGTCCTCACTGTTTCAATAATATCTCCTGTAATTCTGGCAGTCAACCCCCAGATCACTTTGCCGTCAATATCATAGATTGGAATATCCCAGCGCCCTACACGCCATGAGTAATCTCTGTCTATGCCTATCTGCTCATAAGGAAAATCCTCGTCGATGGCAGTATAAACCTTCTCGGAAAAAACCTTAGGCTGAATGCGTTCAAGGTCCGATACGCGAACCAAAAAAATTTCATCCACCTCATCCTTCTGCAGTTTTGCACATAGATAATCTGCATACTGCACAACGCCTAAATAAGTATACAGCGTGTAGTTGGCATAACCGTAAAGTATGTTTCCCGGTCCAATAAGCGTGACCTTGTCCTTGGGAATGCCGATTTCCTCAAAGGTTTCCCGAAGCGCACAGTCCTTTGGATCTTCTCCATCTTCCACGTGCCCGCCGGGGAAACAAATCTCACCAGGCTGTGATGCCATGTTCTTTGCTCGCACCTCGTAAAGGATGTAAAGCTGTCCATCTTTTTCTACAAAAGGAACCAGCACTGAGAAATATCGATGACCGCCAATAGCGGCAGGCTTTCTTCCTTCAAAAGTTTTCTTGATGTCAGTCAATGTCAACTGCATTTCATACCCCCATGAAAAAAATAAGGGCGGATAACCGCCCTTTCTTTGAGAAATTAGTTAAGAATCTCGTATTCTGAGAAGTCTACGCCGATCATCTCTTCCTTTTCGGCACTGAGGCTCACTACAAAGTTCATGCCGTAATTCTTGGAAATGTTCTTCAGTCTGGTTAAGAACTCAGGAATATCTCCCAGGGAGAAGTCTGCATGCTTCAGAATGCTATCGATGAAAATAGTCTCGATATCGTGGTCAGAGCTGATGATTCCATAGATGAAACCTATGTACTCGTCACAGTTAGTAATATGCTCATATTCTTCCATGCATACAACTCTGATTCTATATTTCAAATCGTACATTAATCTTGAATTCTTATTGATAAAGATAATGCTTCCGTTGCTGTTCTCAATCTGTTCGTTAGCAAGATCAATCATCTGCTTCGTCTTGCCTGTTCCTTTATGTCCAATTAATAATTTAACCATTATTATTGTCCTCCCGTTCTTTTGTTATTAGTGTTATTATACACTACCAGCGCAGTACATTCAATGTTTTTTTTAACGAAAAACACGTCAAAATACAGGAAAAAACAGAGCCTGCACCAGAGGAAGTTCTCATGGACAGACTCCATTTGTAATTGATTATACCAGTCCGATGTAAGGCGCAGCAGAAATAATAATCGCTGCTGCAATCAGAAGCGGCCCGGAAATTTTCAGCTGCTGTTTCAGGAATACGTTGTATGGAACACCAGCCATTTCGATAATACCCATATTAGTTGCTTCAGGATACCAACTGCATACAAAGTTTACACCGCAGGTAAATGCAGACATCAGGATAACCTGACCACCGGTAGAACCCGCCGCTGTGCCTGCAAACAGCGCAAATGCCAACGCACCAAAGATTGGCATAGTGATGCCGGAAACACCGCTTGTAGACTGCAGGAACAGTGCAATGCAAACATATACCAGCACTGCCGCGATAGCAAATGCCCAAAGAGGCACGCCGGACAGGACGCTCTGAATCCAGTGAATAAAAGTAATACTCATGCCGGATTCTTTGGAACCCATGAAAATGGAAATACCTCTTGCTGCAGAAAGTACCAGAACAACGCCCATAAGATCCTTGCAGCCCTCAATAAAAGTGCTTACCCAGTCGTGAAGATTCATTCTATTAATCAATCCAATAGCTACAGCACCAAGAAGCCATGCTACAGAAAATTCATCAAAGTACCACCAGCCGAATGGTGTAAAGTTATCTGTGCCTACCAAATTACCCAGGAAAGTTCCACTCAACTTAGTCTGTAAAATATTCACATATTCAAACATAGTTTGATTTCCCACAGGAATGGAGTCCCAAGGAACATATCCGAGCACACAAGCTAAAATTACAATGCCAAATGCAACTAAAGATGCTTTCTGACGTCCTGTCATAACCGTTTCTTCTGAAGCCTGCGCATCGCTGCTTTCAGAAGTAATTTGGGTATTCACACCTTCAATTCCTGAAAGAGCTGATTTGTTCGGGTCTTTCTTTACCATACTTGCATAGCGGGTAACAGAGAAGATACCGATTGCCAGCAGTACAACCAGAAGCACCAGACGAAGCAGGATACCAGAGCCTAAAGATAGCTCATCATTGCCGATTGCCGCAACTGCAGCACCGACCGCATATGGATTTACAACGTCAGCCATATTACCGCAGACAGCACCAATCAGAATAACCTGAATACCAGTCAAAGCATCATAGCCAGCTCTAATAAACAATGGAATAATTACAATTGCAAATGCCGGAAGTTCTTCCCAGGAACCATATATAGTTCCCATCAGTGCAAATACAATCATCAGAATTGCAATCAGGGTATTTCCCTTAAACTTTCTAATCAGTACGCCGATACCTGCATCCATAGCGCCGCTCTTATTGAGCACAGCCAGTAAACCGCCGGACACCAGAATTGCCATTGCCACATCAGCAGCATTGGCAAAGCCTTTAATTGGAGCCAGGAAGAAGTCCCAGAAACCAACAGGGTCAGTTCCTGCATTTTCTATGATATTACCTTCATCGTCAAAGGCTGCATTATAGATAATCTCGCTGTTTCCCGCCTCATCACTCACTACAACAGAGGTAGGCACAAACCAGGTTAAAATGCCTACAATAAACAAAAACATCATGACGATGATAAGTGCAGGCGGCATTTTGAATTTTTTCATGATAATACCTCGCTTCTTAAATTTTTCATATTATTTATTTTGCAAGCTGGTAAATTGCCTCTACCATAATCTGCAGCCAGATTTCCAAATGCTTCAATTCGAGACATTCGTTCGCCTGGTGCATGGTATTAATCTGGTCAGGCAATAAGCAGCCAAACGCAACACAATTGTCGATGGTTCTAGAATACGTCGCACCACCGGAATACATCGGCTGACTTTCTCTGTCGCCGGTTACTGTTCGGTAAGCTTCCATCAGGGTAGAAACCAGTTTAGAGTCTTTCGGCACATATAGAGAATTTTCTTTCGATGCGACTGCAAAAGTATAACCGGTTCCCTGCAGCTTTTCCTGTACTTTTTCTTCGATTTTCTGTACCGGCGTTCTGACAGGGATTCTACTGTCACACCAGAACGTCAGCATACCATCTTTTACGAACACCTTTCCGATGTTCAAAGTCAGTCTGCCGCCGTCTTCGTCTTCTTCTGCAATCCCCATCTTTTCACCGAACAGACAGGTACCGAAGTGCTGCTGATAGAATGTGACGACCTCTTTCAGTTCACCGCTAATCGGCATTCTGGAAAGCAGTTCCATCAGGTAGCTGACTGCATTGACCCCTTCCTCCAGATGGGCAGCATGTGCGCCAACGCCTTTTGCAGTCAGTTTTAATTCGCCGTTTTCCATTTCATACGCAAACATTGCCGGATTCTCACTTTCTGCAATGGCTGCTTTCAGTGCGTCTTCCAGTGCTGCAGGCAGCACGATTTCCGCAGAAGAAGGCACAGAATTAAATGCGCCGCCGCCTTGGATGCGAAGATGCTCTGTTACCGGTCTGGTCAGCGTATACTGCAGCATGCCCATTTCCGCATAGGTCAGCGGAAATTCCGCGTCAGGGGAAAATGCTACAGTCGGCAGTTCCGGTTTTACCTGATGCAGATAATAATCCATGCATGCCCAGTTGGTTTCTTCGTTGGTGCCCAAAATCACGCGAATTCTCCGTTTCAGCGGAATCCCCGCGTCTTTGAGAAGCTGCATCGCATACAGGCAGGTCACCAGCGGACCTTTGTCATCCAGCGTCCCCCTGCCAAAAATTTTACCGTCTGCAATTTCACCACCCCACGGGTCAAAATCCCAGCCGTCACCGGCAGGCACTACGTCTACATGTCCCAGAATTCCAACCATTTCTTCGCCTTCACCCATTTCGATATGACCGACATAGTTATCAAAGTTCTCCGTGCGGAATCCCATCTTTTCGCCTAATTCCAATGCTGCCTGCAATGCCCTGGCAGGACCCTCGCCAAAAGGCATACCCGGTTTTGCTTCTCCCTCTACGCTGTTAATCTGACATAAAGCAGAAATATCCTTTGCTAAAGGCTCCATAACAGATTGCATTTCTTTCGTTAAATCCATAGTCTAATCTCCTCTTTGATTGATGATGATATGATGTTAGTAATAATATACCACAAGGGTTCATACACTAAAGTCGAATTTTGGAAGTTCGTTTGGAATTTTTTGGGCAAATCGTAAAATATCAGAGTATTTCCAATCACGCCCGATTTTTTTCGTTTAAAAAATCTCTGTCACACAGAAGTTTTCGCCTTCTGCGCTGTCTTCCCGCATCATGTAGACGATCTCTGCGTCTGTCGAATCCCTGTTTCTATTGCTGCTTTCCAAGGCGCAGCTGACCACACGCCGCGTCAATATCAGCCCCCAGTTCTCTGCGCACCGTCGCCGCAATTCCCCTGTGTTCCAAAATTTCCTGAAACTCCGCAGCGCGTTTTCTGCTGACGGTATCAAATCCGGCGCCTTCCACCCGGTTCAGTGGAATCAGATTTACATGGCAAAGCATGCCGTGAAGCAGTCTGCAAAGTCTTTCCGCATCTTCATCTCTGTCATTGACCCCATTGACCAGCGTATACTCAAAGGTAATGCGTCTGCCGGTCTTTTCTGTATAAGCCTTGCTGGCAGCCAGCAGCATCTCCAACGGATAACGGTGATTAATCGGCATCATAGAACCTCGAATCGCATCGGTAGTGCCGTGCAGAGAAATCGCCAAATTTACCTGGGGAAAATCTGCTGCAAACTGTTCCATGACTGGCACCAATCCACAGGTGGACACCGTGATATTGCGCATGCCGATGTTCAGTCCATTCTGGTCATTGACAATGCGCAGGAATGCCGCTACGTTTTCGTAATTATCGAAAGGCTCCCCTGTACCCATCACTACAATATGACCAATTTTTTCTCCGGTATCCCGTTCCGCTTCTAAAAGCTGCGATACCATTTCTCCCGGCGTTAAATTTCTGGAAAGACCGTTTCTCGTGGATGCGCAGAACTTGCATCCCATCCTGCAGCCAGCCTGGGAGGATACACAGATAGAGTTTCCATATTTATACTGCATAAATACGCTTTCAATGGTATTGCCATCAGGCAGCTGAAACAAATATTTCCGAGTGCCATCCTTTTTTGACTTCTGTATCTCTAGTGGCTGCACCGTGCCGATGCTGCAATGCTGTGCCAAAAGTTCTCGCAGGATTTTGGGTATATTTTTCATGGCGTCAAAATCAGAAATGCCTTTGTAAATCCACTGGAAAATCTGTTTTGCCCGAAATTTCGGCTGTCCCAGACGCAGCATCAGTGCTTCCATCTCATGCAATTCTAAACTCCGCAGATCTACCATCCCGTACCTCCTGTCTGTGTCTTGCCTTTTTTGTAATACTCATATCTTATCCCGTTGCTCCTTTTCTGTCAATAGAAAAATACGGATTGTGCGGCGGTTTGTCAGTCCGTTTTGACACGCCTTTTGCCTCCGAAAGAGAAAAGACAGACTACAGGCAAACTGCATTCTGTCCTTTCCCAGTGCAATATGTAATTAATGATGACTTCTAATCCACTCCCTTTTATTATAGTATAAATGATTATCCTATAAAAAACAAGTGATTTTTATAACTTAAATGTTTTATTTAAAATCCAATTTCACTTTTTTCCTGCTTTACACCCGTAAATGCTGCACCCAAGAAACAGCTGATGTCCGTCCAAAGACAAAGCCTACTCCACCAGCCTTGCTCCCTAATTTTGCTGCATCAGTCAGACAGGAATACCCTGTCCCACTGACAAAGGATGCGACTCCAATTATATTATAATTAGGTTTCTCGTAAACCCCAATTCAAATGAGATGAAAGAACGCAGCGGTACTTACAATTAAAAGCGGTGTCCCCACAATAAACCAAAAGTAATCAATATACTTTCCAAAACTACTGCTCCAACTCTTGTTCTTATACCTATAAATCATGCTACTTAAAAGCATACACTGAGTTATTATACATAGTAATAATGTAATATTTATTTTTTCCATATCATTATCCTTTTATTTAATACATCTCAGTTTTATTGTCTGTCCTTTATATTGTCTTCCTTCAACCCATCTACCGCCTTGATGCTTGTAATATGCCCACACTTCATAAGTTACTGTAACCTGTGTATATTTATATCCCATTACATCTGCAATTGTAGCAAATCCTGATACTATCCAAGATACATTACCTAAAACAGGTATAAATTCACTTCCTAATTTTTTTACTATATTCCGAGCCAAAATAAATTTTGGCTCGGAACAAAATTTTAACCTTTATACTTAATCCTACGTCAAATCCTTTATGACGGAAATTTTATGAAAATGGCACACAGTGAATTTCCATCTGACTGCGAAGTTCTGCGACTCGTTCTTCAACCTGCTTTTTTGTCAAAGTAATTTCATATTCCGGCTCTTTCAAATAGCAAGCATTGACAATATCGCTATACAACTCCGGAATTGCAAAATACACATCCATTAAAGGGTCGTCGCCCTCTTCTTCACCATACGTTATGTCATAAGGCAAATTCTTATCCTGCCAATGGGCATAATGATTTCGCGCCCATACCTTCATACTTGACATGAGAGCGGTATAACTACTTTGTAAGTCAGAAAAAGTGGTTGATTTCTCATCGAAAACCCCTAATGCGGACTCACAGAAAGTAGCAAAGCACTCTTCAGATGCACTCGCCTGGAAATTATATTCCGAACGCTCATTATCCACATGTTTTTCATATACTGCAATCGAAATTATCAATATTACTAAAAATATGCTAATGAAAGTTTTGCTCTTTTCCACGAATAGCTCCTTTGCCTTTCAGTTCTTTAGTTCAAATTCAAATTATGCGAAATTGTCGCAGTACCGGTTTTCAAGTTAATCATTCTTCCATTGTTCGCAAACATTCTGTATGTAAGAACTGATGACACCGAAACATTTGCAGTTTTTTCTTCATTGTCCTGCTGATAAGAAACTTTAAACACAACGCCATGCTTTGCGTCCGTCTCTGCATCAGAAGATTTTGTTGCCGCCGGTAAATCTATGTCACCTGCATTTAAGTCTGAAACACCGACATCAAATGTCGCATTTACCCCACTCTCCGTAATTGTATCACCTGCCCCTATTGGAATCATATCAATTACAGTAGCAACTGCCGCAAGAAGACCACTGGTTTGTCCTCCTATAACCGAAGTAAACACTTTAAAAATGGACGTTAAATTCCCATTACCAATCGAAGGTTTTGTTCCATTAACCTTCATTAAGTTCACCGCATCTCCATTAAACTTTACCTTTATGCGGTACGGTTTCGCTAAGGCAATATATGGATCATAGTCAATATTTTTAGCATTGTAAGATCTGGAGAATACCCGAATTAACTCAATTCCATTCATCCCTGACCCAAAATTCTTGGGGTCACATTTACTTACATTCATGACCAGCATCTGCTTATCTCTGGCTACGCCACCGAGAGAAGAATTTGACTTATTCGTCACATGCTGGTATGAGGATGTACTAGCCGCCATTGCAAAATCCCCATTACTTTCGGCACTTTCCTCAGATCCCTCACTCGCTTCCTTTTCTGCTGTCGTCAGTTCCTGTTTAAAAAGCGCAAGCTGCTCTTTAAATGTATCACCATAAAGCATCACAGACTGATTATCCTCATTGTTCAAGTCAAGCAAAGTAAAACTGATAATTGTCTTGCTAAAGGTTGCCATAGCAGTAATGTCGACGATTCCATCGAAACTGTCATTTATCTTCACCTCGAATGCACCGGTATAAAACTTTTTATTTTTCACATACCTGATGTCCGATTCCTTTTCGCTAAAAGAAAAAGAATAAGAAGTTCCAAACATTTTTGCAACTGCATCACCTGAAATCAGAACTTTATCATTAGACTCACGAATGTTTGTCACATTCATCACAATATTATTATTCTGCTTTGTATAAGTGTCATCTCCTATTTTTTTGTAATACTTGATAATTTCTTTGTCTTCTTTTGAGGTGGATATATCCAGCTTGATTGTCGTTTTCTTGCTCACAGATGAATTTGCAAACGAAACTAAACATGTTATTAATACTAAAAGAATTGAAAGAAATAATACAAATAACTTCTTCATAATCGTTCTCCTTTCATCTTGACTTTCCCTCCTTCCCTTAAATTCAGCGTAACATTTCCACCGATAAAATACAAAAACTTTCGGAAAACTGGTCATTTTTTCGGATAAGTGGTCATTTTTTACATAAAAGATAATCTATTATATCCTTTAATTGATTGTGATGAACTTCCACTCGTTATTATTGTTTCCAAATTTTAGAAAACCATATGATAGGGCAAAGTCCCAATGTAAGATACATATTTCGTTTTTTCAATTGTCGCAAATTAGTTCCCATGCTACTTGAAGTTTTCTGTATCATCTATAAATAAAATTGATTCGGCATCTCTGTACTAATAAAACACCATATTAACCAAGCCTATCGGAAGCATCTGAAAAGTTTCAAATATTTTTATCCTTGTGCTTAGGCAAATACGTTTAATCGACGTGTTTTTCCATGTTAATTTTAATTAAATAAATTAACGCTATAGCACCAATCAGAGGAAGTACAATTGCGTGAAATATTGTTAAAACTGCAACAATCACGCGTGTTAATGTATTATGAAAAATCAAATTAAAAAAGACTCCTAGCAACCACACCGCACCGTATACCAATACAATCTTTATTGCAAACATCAGTGCACTGTAATCCCATCGGTTCATAAAAAACTTTTTCAGCCCCATAACTTTTGCCTCCTCGCTTCTTTTCATTGCTATACAGCTTTTACTTATTTCTCACCATTATCTATATCAAATCCATCATGCATTTATATATATATAATTTACATAATTTTATATTATATTATCAGATATGAACTATACCATGATGCGATTAAAATTACTCTTGCGGTAAACCTCGGTGTGCTGTGATTACATTGATTATAAAACCATTTTTAAATTCATAACTTTAGCTCCAGGTTCCATTCCAAGACTGTACAACCTTTACTTGTTTCCCTGCTTTGTCTATATCAGAAAACTTAACATAGCTGTGAATATCCAAAGTTTTTTCTACCAAGCTTACATCAGCTTTCGGTGCCCATCGACAGGTAAATTTACAACTAATATGCGTTGACTCTCCCTTGCTATGTGCAACTTTCTGGTGTTTCCTTATGCTTCCATAGCTAGCGGTGCCAATATTGATGACCATTCCTGACTTAATATCCGCATACGAATCTCTATAGTCAACGCCTGAAGAGCTTAGCGTGTATTGATGTACCAGAATATAAACCCAATTTATAAGTCCTGTTGTAAACTCAAATCTTGTGGTAAATCTACGATTGCCATAGTCTTTCCAATAAGTATCCGCCCCTGGCGTGTTTGCCAAAGGTTGAATACCTGGCAGAAGTTCATCTGGAACATCGAAAGTCTTAACTACAACGCTGCACCCATCTCCTAAGTCAATTCTTTCTTCATCGTTAGCAGACATTTCCAATTCCTTTAACTTTTTTCCAAACATTTCGAGTTTATCTTCAATAAACTCATTTAGAATACTTGGTTTTATTTCTTGCAAAATTACTTCCTTTTCACTAACAGACATTGTAGAGTCAATCTCTACTTCGTTTAACTTCTCTTTCAATAACTCCATGGAATCAATTTTATAAGATTCCTCTGTTTCCTCTAACGTCCTTCCCTGACTTTCCTTTTCTGTTGAAGCAGCAAACATACTTGTACTCATTCCCAGTACCATAGCCATAGCCATAGCCAGCACTAAGCTCAGGATTTTCTTTGTTTTCTTCATTTTAAACTCGTCTTTCTTCTTGACTTATCCTGCTTTATGTCTCATAATGAAGATAGGGTTTTTCTTAATATATGTTTTGTGCTTGCATTCACGACGTATTTTTGAAAAGCTCTTTTTTCATATTTCATAAAGTTTAAGTCTTTAGTAATATTTTTGTTCCCCTGTTTATCCCAATCCTCTTACGAATGAAACATCGGACCGCCCTCCTTTCGTTAGAGTAATCTATTTTAAGCTAATGCTTAAAACCCCTTTATTGTTTACGATATTTTTGTCAGATTCCACGACTGTCCGACTTTAATTTGCTTTGCAGTTTTATTCATTACTGCATAGCTTGGCATTGTGTTCAACTTGTAGTTTACTACTTTCAGATTTCTTTCCATTCCTTCTGATTTCAAATACCGTATTCATGTTCCATTTCATAAATAATACTTTTGTTATAAGGGGCTGATGTCTCAGCCCTTTTCACATACATTCCCTGTCATGAATAGAATCAGCCTGCAAAGATAGGAACCTGCATTATCTTGACTAAATAACGCACATTATTGCAGTGAATCCAACATAGAAAACATTTCCATAAATATAAATAATAATATATTTATCATATATATTTTTTAAAATAATTGATATTGCGTAATCTTTTCTAATATAATATTAGTATCTCTCCATTCCATTTCATAAGATTCATCATAATGAATCCAGAGAAACGTTTTATAAGAGTAACTTAAAGTTCCAATCTTCTTTCCACCTTCATATACAAAAAGCCTCTCTTCTTCTTTCTCTGCTTGAAAGAACTTTCTTTCTCCCGCACAATAAATCCATGGTTTTGAAATGTCTACACCAGTTTCCTGCATGCTCTGGCTACTTTCAGACACTGCAACCCCTCCAGTAATAGAGACCACGAAATTTGCCGGATGAATGATTTCTGCCTCTTCTTCATTTTCTACCAGATAGGAACCATGAAGCGGATCGTCTGTTTCATACTGCGGAGTTTGAGATACGAAATAGATTATTACTGCCACAGCAATGATAACTGCAAATATCAAAACTGTAATTCTGATGTCTTTTCTGTTTCTGTTCATGACAATTCTGCCTCCACTTTTTATGCCACCTTGATTGGTTCTCCACTAAGACCCACATATCTAACAGCTTTTGATTTCTTGAATATTTTTTTACCGCCTGTCTAACAGCATATGGATTTCAAAAATCCCAGTACAGTAATTACAAACAGAGGAATACCGATAAAAACGCCTAAATAATCCACATACTTTTGCAACGGTTCTTCCCAATATTTTCTTTTAAAACCACGCCAGGCACCCCGTACTAGCCAAAATTGTCCACCTAGGCAAAGCAGTAATGTAATACTGATATCCGACATTATCTCTCTCCTGATTATTTAATTAAAGTTAAAAGAAGTGAAGCATTTTTATATTGTCTTCCTTCTACCCATCTGCCACCTTGATGTTTGTAATATGCCCATAACTCATAATCCAAAATTACACTTGTATGAGAATAGCCTCTCAAACTATTCAGTGTCGCATATCCTTCAAGCGTCCAAGATGCTAAATTAAGGATCGGTACAAATTTACTTCCTAATTTTGCAGCTATCGCTTTTTTCACCTTTTCCTTTGCCGCATCAGTCAGACAGGAATACCCGGTTCCACTCACAAAGGATGCTGCTCCAATCACATTATGATCAATTGTACAGTACTCTCTGTAATCTCCAATTTTATGATTCTCAGGTCTTGACGATGTTGTCGTCACAGTTACAGGATACACTGTATTATCAGTTATATCAACAACCTGTACCAATGTGTTTGCTACCACCTCATAGTGCGTATTGATTTTCTTCTCATTCGCATCCTCAGCATATGCTGGCTCTATTATGGCAACAATTTCCCCATCTTCATTTAAAATATACACCCATCCTTTCTGAAACTGTTCTTCCTCTTTTAATCCAGCTTCAGCATTAATTATCTGATCGTAGTAAACCTCCGATTTTATCATCTTATAACCAGATGGCAGCTCATAATTAAATGAATACCTATCGGGAGCCATTTTATCTTTAAGCGTAACATCTGTTTGCATGCTTGTCAAAAGCACACCCTTTTCTTCACGCTGTAGTGTCTTGAGTTTCAATGTCGCATGTCGTTCTCCTCTATATGTCATCACCCCTCCCGCTTTTGCAACGCCTTGTTTCAAACCAAGTTCTTCCGGCAGGTGTACAGAAATGCTCTCACCTTCAAGTGAGGAGTCCATTACAACAGCGATTTTTGGATTTTCCGGCAAAGTGAAATCAGCCAACGTGTCTGGGTTTAAACTTGTTTTTGTCGATTGATTAACATCTGCTTCGCCTGCAAATGCTGGTAAAATTGTTGTTGCCATTAATGTAACACTTAACAAACAGCTTAAAAAAGTTCTTTTCCTCATTTTAAACCTCGTCTTTCCTCTTGACTTTTTCTGCTTTATGTCTCACAATGAAGATAGAGTTTTTCTTAATATATGTTTTGTGGGTCCAATCACGTCATATTTTTGAAAAGCTCTTTCTTTATGTATAAGAAATATCACCTTTTCGATATTTTCATAAAGCCTAAGCCCTTTCATGTTTACGATATTTTCGTCAGATTCCAGGACTGTCTGACTTTAATTTGTTTTGCTGTTTTGTTGATTGCCACATAGCCAACAGTTGTATTTAGTTTGTAGCTGACGGTTCTTGCGATTTTTCCCTCAGTGTATTTGAAATCATAGGTACAATACATATTCACATCGGATACACCAGGCGTCCGTGCTGTTCGGTCGGTAATATCTGGAACAGATTTACCGCAACTTCCATTTGATGTACTCCAATTCACATCCGCAACTCCACTGCGTTCTTCTATTCCGTCAGCCGATAAAGTATAGTGGTTCTCTAAGCTCATGCTTGCTGTAACATTAGCAATAGACACGCTTGCCCTGGCTGTAAAATAGCGGTTTCCGTAATCCTTCCACTGATCACTGCTGCCAGAGGTTGCCATAGGAGAAATTTGTGGAACTCTTACTACCTGACCTTCCTTGCTATCGCTTAACTCCACAGTAAGCATACAACCATCACCCAGATTATACGATTCCACAGCATAGGCGCTGCCGTCAGGAAGCTGTTTCATCGCCAGATCTGTTCCCTGTGAATTTAACAAATCCACTGCCTCATCCATTTTCTCTGCCATAAAAGCATTTACTACATCTTCTGCAGTTTTCTCTATGACCTCCTTCTGTTCTGCCTTGGTCAAATTCTGATTCAGAGCAGCCTTCAACTGGGTCACATTTTGAATTTTGACCTGCTGTGTCTCTGCGCAGACACCTGCCACCATCAAACTCAGTACCAAAGATAGAGTCAGTAAAACACTAAACAATTTTCTTTTCATTTCCTTCTTCAACCCTTTCTTTATCATTTATAATTTACTATCTTTACCATAGCACACAGTTGACACGTTTACAATCATAAAGAAATAAGCGGTCGAAAAAAGAAATAAACGGTCAATTGCTTCCTGTTTTTTCCATGTTATGATATCTTAATTGCACATGTGTTACCAAAATTTTGCTTTCCTTTTCGTATTCCCACCATACCTTTCCTCCATTACGCGCTACTGTTTCCTGCATATTTTTCGTGCCAAAGCCATGATTCTCCTGATCTTTTTTGGTAGTTTGAATATGTCCGCCAATAATCACAGGTTCAGTCTCAGTCGGATTCCAAATAGTGATAAAAAGAAATCCGCCTTGGTTTCCAATCTTGCATTTAATTTCCTTTTCCCCTGTACATTTACATACTGCCTCATAGGCATTGTCTAAACCATTCGATAAAATTACACACAAATCTGTCATTGCAACCGACAAATCCTCCGGAAAAAAACCGCTAAAGTGCAGTCGAATCCCCGACTCCCTGCATTTTCCATAGTAGCGATTTGCGACAGCGTCACAAATCATATTTCCAGTATGAAGATAATCCAGCCGTTCCTTTGCCTGATAAATTTGATGAAGGTATTCTCCCAGTTTTTCCATCTGCCCTTTGTCACATAAATCTGTCATCGTATCCAAATGCTTATAAAGGTCATGCCTAAACCTGCGCAGTTCCTCGTTAGCGCTACCCAGAAGGCGGTACTGTTCTACCTGTTCTTCAATGCAGCGTTCTTTCAAAATCACTTCGCGTTTTAACATTTTCCTCTGGTAAAATGCATATATGATTGCAATCATAAAACCTATGGTAATCATCGCAGTAATTGCGTCTTTTGCTTTGTTCGCCCCCTGATATAACATTGCTGCATCCGTATCCCCCGCGCCTAAATAAGCCCATTCCCATGGAAAAATACTTAAAATTAGTGAAAACGATATGTATATCAGCACATTTACACTCATAACCACCCCATTAATTTCAGCTCTTTTCTGCGCTAAGATTCTAATAAGCACGCAAAATATTACAGTAGTAGCCACCTGTGCAAAGATTGTATACCAGTCAGAGTTTGCATAAAAAGCATCACTTTTAAATACCACCAGCATGATGCCGTCCGCAAAACTAATAATCGGCATGGAAAGTTGCCAATAAGCAATTCCCAGACCCAAAAGATGGGTCTTCTTTCCTTTCAGAAAAATCATCGGTAAAATGCAAATGCTGTGTCCGAAAAGCCACAGCACATTATATGACAGCGCATCAAAATAAAACACCTGCGCAGCAAAGGATGCTATGATAACGCTGGCTCCTATAACGACAGAGCTGCGAGTTTTCCGAAACTCGCAGCCTAATATAAATCGAAACAGTAAAAATGTATTCAATAAATCCAATGGTAAAATGATAGCTCTGGTCATGGTAAACTCCCTTAGATATATTTCTGCGTTCTCATGCAATAAGCGGTATACTTTTCTAAGCACTCTTTTCTTCTGCGGCGGCTGATAAGCAGCACCTTATCACTAGGCTTGCCGCCCGACTTTTCCGGTACGTTCTTCAGGAGAATTCTGTCATCGTAAAAACTGCTGATATGCTTGCAGTTGACAATCTGTCCTCTGCTGATGCAGATAAATCCAAGCGGCTCCAGCTTCGCTGCAAGCGCCCCAACCTTCTGCTTGCCAATATTCTTGACTCTTCCATCTCTTAGGTGTGCGTCAGCATAGCCCGTATCAGCTTCAATCCAAACGATTTCGTCCAAACAACCGCTGCTGCCGTCCGGATAAGTAAAAGACTTGTTCGCAAAAATCAAATTAACGCCCGTATCCAAAAACCCTGCCAAATCATCGTACTGCGGTGGTTTAGATACAAAACCGATTACATTGACATTAAACGCTCTGAGGACATTGTCCATATGACTGGTCGCAAAAATAATCAGTGGTCCCGCACCTCGTCTGGCTAATTGGTTCTTGATATCAATACCGTTTATGGCGCCCATCTCTATATCAAGAATCAGAATATCCGCATCCAGTGGCTCTGCGAGAACATCCTGCGGATGGGTGGTCGTTTCAAGTTCCGCCTCGATATCATTCTCCCGCAAATAGCGTTCGCATAATTTTTTTAATTCCTGAATATCACTAATCTGGTCATCACAAATGATAATTTTCATAGGTAACCCCCAAAGACATTACATATTACAATATCATTTTACCATAAAAGCAAATATCAGAAAAGTATCTTTTCGCTTTTATTATACAATATGACAAATCCCCCTACAACCAAAAAGAAATAAGCGGTCAAAAAAAGAAATAAGCGGTCAAAATATAGTCTCCGTTACCTCATAATTTGTTTCTTCATCAACACTAATTCAAATGAGATGAAAAAACACAGCAATACTTACAAGTAACATCGGTGTCCCCACAATAAACCAAAAATAATCAACATACTTTCCGAACCTACTGCCCCAGCTCTTTGTTTTATACCTATAAATCATGCTGCTCAAAAGCATACACTGAGTAATCATACATAGTAATAATGTAAAATTTATTTTCTCCATCTGATTTCTTTTTTCTCTTCTCAAATTTTATATTTAATGCTGTAAAAAGCTAAACGCTCTGCCCTTTACAATTATGTTGCTTGCCTTCTACCCATCTTCACTATATCCGGTACAAATTAATTTAACAAGACATGTTACCTCGTGTTAACCGTTATATAAATATAGACTTCAAAAATCCCAGCATCGTAATTATAAAAAGAGGGATACCGATAAAAACGCCCAAATAATCCACATACTTTTGCAACGGTTCTTCCCAATATTTTCTATTATAACCACGCCAGGCACTCCGTACTAGCCAAAATTGTCCACCTAGGCAAAGCAGTAATGTAATACTGATATCCGACATTATGTCTCTCCTGATTATTTTATTAAAGTTAAAAGAAGTGAAGATTTAAAAATACTTTTGGAAATTGTCTTCAAAATTCATTTTTCTTTGGATAGTGGAAGATATCAGATGTCGAACCTCTGATATCTCCCGATGCAATATGATTAAGAGTCTAATCCCTCCCCCTTGACTAAAGCCTACCATTTTCGCTGTCAAAATACAATAACTTTCGGAAAACTGGTCATTTTTTCGGATAAGTGGTCATTTTTTACATAAAATTACAGTAATATATGTAAATTTTATTTAAATTTTTCATTTATAAGGCTTTCTTTACGAAAAAAACTATGAAAAAGGACTTTACATGAAATCCATGCAAAGTCCTTTTATCTCACATTTGGTTATACTCTTTCCACTCCGATACCGGTCTTATGTCCATTGAGGTCATAGGTTTCCAGTCCGGAAGCCTCTTCAATGGAAGTTGCCAGAGTTTCCTTCTTGATATAGTCGCCGAAAGTATCTACTGCAGCTTTCACATCTGCGTCTGCTTCCACGAAAATCTTGATGTTATCCATCATCTCGTAGTCGTTTGCTTTACGCATCTGCTGTACCTTGGAAACCAGCTCTCTTGCAAGACCTTCCGCAGCAAGCTCAGGTGTCACGGTCGTGTCAAGAATGGTGAACACGTTGTTTTCCATAGCTACCGCAAAACCTTCTTTAGCATTGATGCGGACATCTACGAAGTCCTTCTTTATTTCAACTTCTTCACCGTCTAAGTTCAGCGTCATAGCGCCTGCTTCCAGACGAGCTACCACATCAGCAGCGTTTTCCTTTGCAAGAGCCGCGCCAAAGGCTTTGATATTCTTACCTAGAACCGGTCCTGCCACCTTGAAGTTCGGCTTTAAGGAGAAGTTCATATACTGGTCAAGCTCCTCTGCAAAGACAACTTCCTTGACATTGAGTTCTTCCATAATCAGCGGCGTCAAGTCCTCGATTACCGCCTGATACTTACCATCTACCAGAATTTCAGAAAGCGGCTGTCTTACCTTGATTCTTTCCTTTTCTCTGGTTCCTCTGCCCAGAGTAACTAAGGTTCTGACAAGATCCATTCTCTCCTCTACCTTTTTGTCGATGAGGCTTTCGTCTGCCTTCGGGAAGTATGCCACATGAACAGTTTCCTCACCGGTCAGATTGGTATAGATTTCGTCAGACAGGAACGGCGCAATCGGTGCAATTAGCTTAGCTGTGCCTACCAGCACTTCGTAAGTAGTCGCATATACGCTCTTCTTGTCTTCAGTCATTTCCTCCGCATAGAATCTTCTTCTTGCGCGTCTGATGTACCAGTTGGACAAGTCCTCAGCAACAAAGTCTGTAATTGCACGAACAGTCTTCATATGGTCATAGCTGTCCATATATTCTGTTACATCTTTTACCAGCTGATTATATTTGGAAAGAATCCATCTGTCCAGTTCAGGTCTCTTGTCATAATCTACTGTCAATGCCGCAGCATCCACATCGTCCTGATTGGAATACAGTACGAAGAAGTTATATACGTTCTTCAAAGTGCCAAAGAACTTGCTCACGACATCGATGAGTCCATCCTCGTCAAACTTGGTCGGTGTCCACGCCGGTGATACAGAAAGCAGATACCATCTGGTCGCATCTGCACCGTATTTGTCGAAGAGCTCAAACGGAGAAACGGTGTTTCCTCTGGACTTACTCATCTTCTTTCCTTCTTTATCCAAAATCAGGTCGTTTACCAGTACATTTCTATACGGCGCCCTGCCCATGATAAAGGTGGAAATTGCCATCAGGGAATAGAACCAGCCTCTGGTCTGGTCGATTCCCTCACAGATAAAGTCTGCCGGGAATAGCTTTTCCTCAAATATTTCTTTGTTTTCAAACGGATAGTGCCACTGTGCAAACGGCATAGCGCCGGAATCGAACCAGCAGTCCATAACCTCCGGAACTCTGCTCATCGGCTTGCCGCAGTGCGGGCACGTGATGTGCACGTCATCCACATACGGTCTGTGCAGCTCGATAGACGTATCGATATCCTCGATAGCTTTTTCTACCAGTTCTTCGCGGCTTCCGATACATTCCAAATGACCGCATTCACATCTCCAAATCGGAATCGGTGTTCCCCAGTATCTGGAACGGGAAATTGCCCAGTCCTTTACATCTGCCAGCCAGTTGCCAAAACGCTTCTCGCCGACAAATTCAGGGAACCAGTTTACAGTGTTGTTATTGGCAACAAGCTGATCCTTCAGCTTGCTCATTTCGATATACCAGCTCGGTTTTGCATAGTAAACAAGCGGTGTACCACAGCGCCAGCAGTGCGGATAGTTGTGCGCCAGCTTTTCCTTGGAGAAAATTTTGTTCTCTCCTGCCAGATACTTGATGATATCCACATCAAGACCTTCTTCCATAACAAAGCGTCCCGCCCATGGCGTTTCTGTATAGCAGCCTCGCTCATCTACAGGCTGCAGCATCGGCAGATTGTATTTGCGTCCGCACTGATAGTCGTCTTCACCGAATGCCGGTGCAGTATGAACGATACCAGTACCGTCTTCTACGGAAACGTAATCCATGCAGGTTACGAAGAATGCTTTCTTGCCGCCTTCCGGCTTTACAAAAGGCATCAGCTGTTCGTATTCGATGTATTCCAGGTCAGCGCCCTTCATTTCTTCCAAAGTTTCGTATTTGCCTTCGCCCAGCACTTTGTTCGCAAGCGCCTTCGCAACATAGAAGATATTGCCCTCTTCATCGCCCTCTGTCATCTTTGCTTTGATGTAGTCGATGCCAGGACCTACGGTCAGAACAGTATTGGAAGCCAGTGTCCAAGGGGTTGTGGTCCATGCCAGAAAATATTCGTTTTCGGCATCTTTACGCTTGAACTTGCAGACCAGCGTGTTGACCTTGACTTCCTTATAGCCTTGGGCTACTTCGTGGGAAGCAAGACCGGTTCCGCATCTCGGGCAGTACGGCAGAATCTTGTGACCTTCGTAAATCAGTCCTGCCTTGAAAAACTCTTTCAGAATCCACCAGCCGGATTCGATATAGTTATTGTCTAAAGTGATATACGGATTGTCTAAATCTACCAGATAACCCATTCTCTCTGTCATCTCTCTCCACATGTCTGTGTAAGTGAAAACAGATTCTTTACACTTCTGGTTAAATTCCTTGATACCATATTTTTCGATGTCCTGTTTGCCGCTCATGCCCAGCTGCTTTTCGACTTCGATTTCTACCGGCAGACCGTGGGTATCCCAGCCTGCTTTTCTGTTGACCTGATAGCCTTGCATAGTCTTATAACGGCAGATAGAATCCTTCAAAGTTCTTGCCATCACATGGTGAATGCCCGGCTTTCCATTTGCAGTCGGAGGACCTTCAAAGAATACGAACTTCTCGCCGTCTTCTCTGGCGCTGACACACTTGTGCAGCAGATCTTCTTTCTTCCATTTCTCGACCTGTTCGTTCTGTACCTGTGCTACAGGCTTATCCGATAATTTCTTGAACATGTATCTCTACTTCCTTTCTGTTTTTTCAAGTTCGGGGTATTCTACAATAAAAAAATCCCCAACCGAAAATATGATTTCCGATTAGGGACGATTCAATTCTAAACCGCGGTACCACCCTAATTGCTAAACCTCGGACGCTTGCATAAATCCATATGCGCCTTAAGGCTGCCTCTCATTAGTGCGCAGGCTCCGGAGTGATATTCGCAAAATCGCAGCTTCACCGATCATCTCTCAGCAAACGATGACCTCTCTGTAAGGGTATTACGCCGGGCTACTGGTTCCTTCAACGCCTGATATAAAGTTTTACTTACGTACCCAAATATTTTAGCATTGTTTCGGCTTGTTTGCAAGCAAAATCTTTGTTAACATTTCGTATTTCACTTTACAGAAAAAAGCAAAATTTGATTAAAAAAATGTAAAGTTCAATCTTTTGATATTACTACAAACTAAATTTTCTTATCTTTAAGCAGAAATTTGCGCAAAAACTAACAGTATGCATGTACATATTTTTAAGATTCTACAAAAAATCCTCTATTTTTTCTTAGATACTAATCCAGGTTGCATTTATCACCCAACAGCACCTGCTGGTTTTCCTTTTTTTGATGTAATAAAGGGTAAAGTTCTGTAATGCAAAAATTCATTTCGACATTCAATCTGAAGTCGCACATATATAACAGCAAAAATCCCATTTTACATCTCCGCCCTTTGCCGAATTGCTATATCTCACTTCTTTCTATGCAGCCCGAATGCAATATAAAGCACAACACCTATCACATTCATGCCACTAAACAGTGCATACACGCCAGTCGCGCCAAAGAAGTCCATTGCTACCCCTCCAAAGAAATTGCACAAAATCGTACCGCCATTGGAACTGACTGCATAAAAGGCTGCTACTGTCAGCGCAATGAGGCGAAAAGACACTGTCTCCGATAGATACTTAACGTATTCAGTCAGCAGGATCCCATTGACCATGCCTTGCAAGAAAAAAGTAGCCAGCAGAAATATATCGGAAGGTCCCAGTGCATAAAGCCCAAAACGCACTGCAGACAGCACCATAGCAAAGGCTATGGTTTTCTCTCTTGAAAATTTTGCGCAAAGCTTTGGCGCCAGCGCCATAAACGGCGCCTCACTTCCTACCATGAGAAGAAAAGCAGTTCCTACGCCTGCTACGCTGCCGCCGCCTTCTGTAAAAAGAAAGCTAAAATAAGTATTGTTTGCCACATTAGTGCCCATGACGAAAATGCCACAAAGAATCAGCTGCAGCGCCCGCTTTTCCTTCAGAAGTTCCTTATAACGGATTCTTTTTCCATTACAGGCAGCGCTTGCAGCAGCGTCCTCATCACGCTGCACAGTCATAATGGTAAATGCCGCCAGTCCAAAAGCGACCGCATTGAGATAAAAAATATTTTCAAGGCCCTATGTTCCTCCGATTTTACCCCCTGCAAAAACTGCTGCTGCGTACCCAGCAGCGCCACATAGCCGAATCGCCGAAAAATGCACCTGATCCTCTTCCAATACCAGCGCATCACACAGTCCCATGACCGGTCCCTGGAAAAAATATTCCAGACCATAGGTCGCAATAAAAATCAGAAATATCGTCACAAAAGAATTACAGACAGCCATTGCACCCGCTAAAAGGCATATCAGCGCAATTACTTTTCTTCCATCGCGGCTGTTGGCATATCGATTGCCCCAAAAAGTGGACGCAAAAACAGCAATTGCTGTTGCCATGGAAGTCACCGTGCCGATTTGCGTTCCGCTAAATCCAATGCTTGCCATATATTGCCCGATTAGTGGATTGATAACCCCCATAGCAGCATAGCCGAATGTATAAAATAATTTAAATTTTGTCGTCTTGTTCAAACTATTTCTTCCTTTTTTTTTAAATTTATAGTATTAAGTAGTATAGCAAATCACGCCTCGGTACACAATAGCAATATCAATTATTTGGAGGTGTATTTTTTGATTATCGTTTGTATTCGAACCTTTATTTTATACTTAGTCGTGCTTTTCACCCTGCGAGTCATGGGAAAATCCGAACTTTCAAAGATGTCGACCTTTCAGATGGTAGTTCTGTTTATGATCGCTGAACTTGCCTCTATTCCTATCGACGAGCCGTCATCTTCTCTGATCAACGGCGCTATGGCAATCTTTACACTGCTTTTCCTGCAGGTACTGCTTTCTTATATTTCTATCAAAAACGAAAAATTTAAGAATTTCATCAACGGCAGACCCAGTGTCATTATTGACAAAGGCATGATTAATGTAAAAGAGATGCAAAGGCTTCGCATTACCGTCAACGATCTGTTTGAACAGCTCCGTCTGGGCAACTGCCCTTCTATTTCAGACGTAGAATATGCCGTTATGGAATCTAACGGAGAACTTTCTATTATCGCAAAGACAGATCAGGAAAAACTACCGCTGGTACTGATTAGCGACGGCATACTTTATGAAGAAAACATGGCAAAGACTGATACCGATTACAATACCCTGCTCTGCATGCTTCAGGCAAAAGGTATTACCGATATTAGCGAAGTCTTTGTCGCCTTCTATGATGGAAAGAGCATGTTTCATGTTTATCCTATGCCGCAACACAAACAAAATTTTTCTGGCGAGGTGTACTAAAATGAGAGCACTAATCACTTCAATTATCTCTCTGGCGCTTTTAATCGGCTGCTGGGGAATCTTCTACCACTACTCCGATGAAAATCTGAATGGAATCATCACTGAATGCGAAGATGTAGTTATGGCAGCTATCCAAAACGAAAACTGGGATGAAGCCTATGATACCTTTAAAGAACAATACAAAATATGGCATGAATACCAGAACAAAGCGCTGTATTTTCTCGACACACAGCCCATCAACACCGCCGACGAAGAGTTTGCCAAAACGTTAATGTATATCAAGGCAAAAGATGTATCAAACAGCAGCGGCGAACTTCTGGCATTGACAGAGCAGCTTCGTGTACTTCACGAAAACGAAGGGCTTCATCTACGCAATATTCTATAATAAAATAGATGCACTGGAAAAGACAGGGCTTTTACAGCATACCCACCGCTGTTTCACCCTGTCTTTAGTCTTCTATGATTTCATACATATCCGCAGCATCCTCTTTGCGGCAGGATTCTGTCAGCTTCAGCACTTTTGCTGTAAGAGAGCTGTTGCCGAAAGAAATGTGAATCACATCTCCCTCCTTTACCTCTGCACCAGCTTTCACAACTTTGCCGTTCACGGATACACGTTCCTGATCGCAAGCGTCTTTTGCCACAGTTCTGCGCTTAATCAAGCGAGAGTTCTTTAAAAATTTATCGATTCTCATGAGTTTCCCTCCTATCCCAGTTTAAAAAGAAAAAAGGACAACGCAGGGTTGTCCTCTGTAAATGCTCTATTATTTGTTTACTGCGTCTTTCAGAGCCTTACCTGCTTTAAATACAGGAGCCTTGGAAGCAGCAATTTCGATTACTTCTTCCGGTTTTCTAGGATTTCTTCCCTGTCTAGCTTTTCTTTCTCTAGTCTCAAAAGTACCGAATCCGATTAACTGTACTTTATCTCCCTTAACCATTGCCTCTTCTACGCTTGCGAGGAATGCGTTAATAGCAACTTCTGCATCCTTCTTGGTAAAATTTGTCTTTTCTGCTACTGCAGCAACGAGTTCAGCCTTATTCATTCTAAAAATCCTCCTTAAAATTATAGATAAGCATTGAACTTACTCTTTCTTTGCCTCTTGCCAAAGTCTGTCCATTTCTTCTAGGCTCAGATCTGCTAAATCCAATCCTCTCTTCCGTGCAATCCTCTCCATACAGTCAAAGCGCTTGATAAACTTAACGGTAGCCTGATTCAGAGATTCCTCGGGATCGATATTTAAAAATCTGGAAGTATTGACCATCGAAAACAGCAAGTCCCCATATTCTTCAGCGATATGCGCATCATCGCGCTCTCTGTAAGCTTGTACCAATTCTGCAAGCTCTTCCTGAATTTTATCAAAGGGACCTTCTGCATCGGGCCAATCAAACCCAACTTTGGCAGCCTTGCACTGAACCTTGGAACTTCTAATCAAAGCAGGTAATGCCTTAGGCACTCTTACCAGCCGATCGGTATATCTAAGTTCCTCATGCTCTCGGCTCTTCATATTCTCCCATTTTTCAAGGGCTTTGTCAATAGTTTTTGCATCATCTTCTAAAAAAATGTGCGGATGTCTGCGAATCATCTTCTCACATTCCTCATTAATGACATCTTTCAAATCAAAATGTCCTTCGTTTTCTGATAAATTGCTATGAAAAACTACCTGCAGAAGTACGTCTCCCAGTTCTTCCCTTAGATTCTCCGTGTCCTTTTCTAAAATGGCATCTACGGCTTCATAAGCCTCTTCCAGCATACATTTGGTCAGCGTTTCGTGGGTCTGTTCCCTATCCCATGGACATTCTTTTCGCAAAATCTTTACGATTTCTACAAGACGCAAAAGTGCGTCCGCCTCATTATCTTTTGTCAAATACAGTGCTTCATACTCTTTTTTCATAATTATTTTACAAACCTCTTTAAAATTTTTACAAGTTTGGTTCCGCCTGGCATTGTTTCCACTTCATCCAGAGTAATAGCTTTCAGGGTAAAGATTAAAATGACATACACCACGACGCCTACCATAATGGCAAACAGCGTCGCAATGCTATTTCCAAGAAATCCTGCTGCAAGGCGATATGCGGCAAAAGCACATACCCCCATAAGCATAGCAGCAAGACACGGGCGGATATAGGTCAGATTGTAGTTAAATTTAACGCCTGTATACTGCTTTACTGATCTGTTATTGAGGACCAACGCTACCACATAGGCAAACATGGTGCCCACAGCAGCGCCTTTGATATTGATATCATGAATCCCGACCAGAATAAAGGTCAGAATGACTTTTCCTACACAGCCTATAGCAAGATGAATCACTGGCAGCATCTGCTTTCCGATAGACTGCAGCACGCCGACAGAAGTCTGCGTAATCGCTAGGAAAATAACACTGATTGCCATAATCATCAGGGTCGGTACTGCAGCGATTGCACTGGCTTTTTGATCGGAATACAGCAAAATCATAATTGGCTCTGCTAGTGCAAAAATACCAAATGCGCAAGGAAACGCCATAATCATGGTCGTCCTGTACCCCAGCTGAATATTTTCCTGCACGCCCTGTCTGTTATGAACCTTGAACGCTGCTGCAATAGCAGGAACCAAGCTGACTGCTACAGCTTGCGTAAAGACCTGCGGAAATGCAATCAACGAATTACAAAAACCACTTAAAAGCCCATAAAGAGTCTTTGCTTCTTCGTAAGACCATCCTGTCGCCTGCAGTCTAGTCATAATAATGCCTGTGTCAATCAAAGTCATGATTGGCATGATCTCACTGCCGATTATAATTGGAATTGCAATTCCGACGATTTTACGCAGAATAACGCCAGTTTCCTCCACCTGTTTATTATTCAAGTCGATTTTTCGGTGAATGACCCTGCGATTCAGCATGTAGATAACAACGATAATGCCAAGACCTGCGATAGAGCCTGCCGATGCTCCAAAAGAAGCGCCTGCCGCTGCTTCTTTCAGCCCTGTATCCAAAAGCTTATAGGCAAGAGCCAGACCCACGATAACACGAATGAGCTGCTCCGTTATTTCAGAGATGGCAGTAGGATTCATATTCTGCCGCCCTTGAAAATATCCACGGAATGCCGAAAACATCGGCACAAAGAGCAGCGCTGGAGAAATGGCTTTTACCGCCAGCGCAGCATCTGGATTTCCAAGGGCTTTAGTGATTGCTTCTCCTCCGAAAAAGCATGCTGCAAAAGAGACGATACCGATTCCAAACAGTAAAGATGTGGCAACCTTAAATACCTTATGGGCATTTCTGTATTCCCCTACAGCAATTCGCTCCGATACCATACGTGAAATTGCCACCGGAATGCCCGCCGTAGACAACACTAAAAGCGCACCGTAAATGGTATATGCAAATCCGTAGTAGGACATGCCGTCAGCACCGATCCAATTGGTCAGAGGAATTCTAAACACTGCTCCCAGCAATTTGATGACAACACCTGCAATACCAAGCACTGCTGCGCCTTTGATAAACTTATTTCCCTTGTTTGACATAATCCCTTTCGCTTTCTATAGTTGTTTTAAAATTGCTGCTGTGGCAGCTTCTGTTTCAAAGATTGTCTTTTCTATATCGATGGTAGTATATTCTCCGTCTTTATAGAGTACTTTTCCATCTGCCATCGTCATGACGATATCACCATCGGTGGCTGAATATACGATGTTATTCAGCATATTATGCACCGGGTGCATGTTAGCCACATCTGTGCGAAGCACCAGCAAATCCGCCTTGTTTCCTTCTTTTATGGCTCCACAGTCATATCTTCCCTGTGCCTGTGCGCCATTTATAGTCGCTGCTTCAAGCGCTTGCTTTGGTGTTATTACAGTCGGATTCTGCTCTCTTACCTTTGCCAAAATTGCAAAAGTCTTCATCTCCTCAAAGAAACTTAGGTTATTGTTGCTTGCCACGCTGTCTGTTCCCAAAGCCACAGGGATTTCCCGCTTCAGCATTTCAGTCACGTTGCAGATTCCGCTGGCAAGTTTCAGATTGCTGACTGGGTTTGACGCGACAGTCACGCCTTTCTCTTTTAGAATATTGAAGTCTTCTCCTTCACACCACACGCAGTGTGCTGCAATTGCCGGCACATCAAATATGCCGCATTGGTTGAAATACTGTGCCGGACTCATGCCGCCGTGACGCGCCTTGCACTCTTCATGCTCTGACTTTGTTTCCGACAGATGTACATGCATTCGCACATCCATTTCCTTAGCCAAATCTGCTACACATCTTACTGTTTCTTCGTTGCTTGTATATTCTGCGTGAATGCTGGCGTCTATAATGATTCTGCCATTTTCTATACCGTTAAACTGTGTGATTGCGTCTCTGGCTTCTGTCATGGACGGAAGCTTTGTAATATCCATACCCATAGGATTTGCCACTGCCCGGGAAATATTCGCTTTTGCGCCGCTATCTGCCACAGCTTTTACCATATCCGGTATAAAATAATACATATCAGAAGAAGATATAATACCATAACGCAAAGATTCTGCCATGCAAAGGAGCGTGCCCCAATACACCGCATTGCTGTTTAGTCTGTCCTCAAAAGGAAAAATCCGCGTGTTGAGCCAATCCATCAGCGCCAGATTTTCACCATAGCCCCTCATGAGAGCCATAGGAGAATGGGCATGCGCATTATAAAAGCCCGGAATCAGCAGCCGGTTCTTTCCGCTATAGATTTCTCCAAAATCTTCCATCGGTGTATCTTTGCCAATATAAATAATTCTGTCATCCTTCGTACCGACATACATATCGTGTTCAATCTCAAAATTTTGATTCAAGATTGTAATTTCTTTAAAAAGCATATTCTTTCCTCCATCAGGTTATACCGGTATTGTAACATGATTCCCTTTTTATGCCAATGGGTTTGAACGGATAAATTATGAAGATTTTATAAATTGCCCGGTATATTTTTCATAGCAAAGCAAAGACTAGAGATACAATATTTGTAATAAAGGAGAATAAGTTACATGAAAGCAACCGGAATTGTAAGACGAATCGACGACCTGGGAAGAGTGGTCGTTCCTAAGGAAATCAGAAGAATCCTCAGAATCAGAGAAGGCGACCCTTTAGAAATATATACTGGTGAAAGCGGTGAAATTATTCTAAAGAAATATTCCCCAATTGGTGATATGAGCCAAATCGCAGCAGAATTTGCTGAAACCGCCTCTTCTATTTTAGGCAGCACCGTAGCCGTTTCCGACACAGACAGCTTTGTTGCCGCTGCAGGCAAGCAGAAGCGTCAATTTGCAAATGACAAAATCGATGCAGAACTGGACCACATCATTCAGTCCAAAGATAGATTCCAAAGCGGACGAAAACTCATTGTTCCTATCGTCTCGCAAGGTGATGCCATCGGCTCCATTACAGTCCTTGCGCCGGAGGATAAAGACCTTGGCGAAGCAGAACTGAAAGCTGCTGAAATCGGCGCTGAGTTCATTGCGAAAAGATTATATGACTAATAGTAAAGAGTGTGCATATCTAGCTGCACACTCTTTATTGTATCAGGAAAAACAAGCTGCCAGTGAACGGAGATTTACTGTTTCAAAATATGTCCCTGCCTTGACAAACACCTTTCCCGTTTGATAGACTGAAAGCACGATATTATTCTAAAGGAGAATCGACAACATGCGCAAACATGCCGTTTTTTTCTATTATGTAGTCCCCTCTGTGCTAGCTTTTGCCTTATCAGGGGTTTACGCCATTGTTGACGGCTTTTTTATTGGAAACAGCATAGGAGATGCGGGGCTTGCCGCCATCAACTTTGCGTGGCCAGTTACATCCCTGCTGCAAGCTCTTGGCACCGGTATCGGCATGGGCGGTGCAGTACAGTACTCCCTTCATCTGGGAAGTGAACAAGACAGACAAAATAGTCCAAATAGCTACTTCCATGTAACAATCCTGCTGCTTTTTGTATCTTCCTTCGCTTCCGCGGCTCTCTTCATCTTCGCCTCAAAACCTCTGCTGATTCTCTTTGGTGCGGAAGGCGAGGTCTTAAACATGGGCACAGCATACCTGAAAGTCATTGTCCTTGGAGCCGCTTTCCAAATCTTCGGCACTGGCTTTGTTCCCCTAATCAGAAATCTAGGCGGCTCTCTCTTTGCCATGACTGCCATGATTTGCGGCTTTTTAACCAATATAGTCCTTGACTGGCTTTTCGTCTGGCAACTGGAATGGTCGCTTGTTGGTGCTGCTGCTGCCACAATGACTGGACAAGGTGTTACCATGCTGCTGGCTCTGTTCTACCTAGTCAAGAACAAAATCGGCTTTTCACTGCCGCCATTAAAAATACTGAAAAAACAAGCTGCCGCCATCGTAGGCGTTGCCCTGACTCCCTTTGGTCTAACTTTTTCACCTAACATCATCCTGATTCTCATGAACAAATTCGCCATGATTTACGGCGGAGAAATGGCAGTGGCATGTTATGCTGCAGTTTCTTATATCACTATGATTATCCTGCTTCTGCTGCAAGGCGTCGGCGACGGCTGCCAGCCTCTTATCAGCAGATATTATGGTGAACAAAAGCACGACTACGTAAAAAGTACCAGACAAATGGCTTACGGAACTGCACTGGTTCTTGCTGCCATCTGCATGGTACTGTTGTTTCTTGTTCGCGGAAGTGCCGCTTCTTTGTTCGGCGCTTCTGCAGCAGTGCGTGCGGAAGTTGCCGCAACGCTGCCCTATTTTCTGGCAGGCTTTATCCCGCTGGCATTTGTCAAAGTTACTACATCGGCATTTTACGCCACTGAGCAAAACCGATTCGCCTATATGCTGGTCTATGCAGAGCCAATCTTTTTGCTAATACTGCTCTTGATTCTGCCCAGGCTTTGGAATCTTTCCGGCATCTGGATTGCAGCCCTCTGCTCGCAGCTACTAACTTTCGCAGTATCTTTTTACTGCATTAAGCTTTCACCCCGGCAGGCTTTACACTCTTCTGTTCCTGCAAAATCTGCAAAAGCTTAACCGTATCCTTCAGCTTTTCTGTCGGTTTTACAGTAAGTCTGATGTAAGGCTCTACTCCGCCGTGCACAAATGTTCTCATACCGAAGGCTTCACTCACATTCATCAGGGCATAGCCGTTTAGAGGATTCTTTTCGCCGAATGCCACGATAACCTTACCCTGCTGCTCGTAGATTCGGGAGACAGCCAAATTCTCCGCCATGCTGCGGATCCTGGAAATGCGAATCAGATTCAAAGTTTCCCGCGGTACATCGCCAAAGCGGTCCATCATTTCATCGATAATTTCATCTTCGTCACTTTCATTTCTGACAGTGGCAATTTTTTTATACATCTGCAATTTCAGAGTTTCATTCTCAATATACCAAGTCGGAATATTGGCAGTAACCGCAAGCTCCACGGAAATTTCTTCCTGGTTGTCGTTTACTACCTCTCCCTGCAAAGCGCGGATTGCATCGTCTACCAGCTTGCAGTAAAGCTCATAGCCAATGTTCATCATATGACCGCTCTGCTCGCTGCCAAGAAGATTTCCTGCGCCGCGAATTTCAAGATCACGCATAGCTACTTTAAAGCCTGCGCCAAATTCCGTAAATTCCTTGATAGCTTTCAGCCTTTTTTCCGCAATCTCCGTCAAAACTTTGTCCTTTTGATACATCAGATAAGCATATGCCATGCGGTTGGATCTGCCTACGCGTCCTCGCAGCTGATAAAGCTGAGAAAGTCCGTATTTGTCCGCGTCTATGATAATCATGGTGTTAGCGTTGGAAATGTCGATTCCCGACTCAATAATAGTCGTCGCCACCATAACATTGTGTTCGCCGTTGATAAAGCTCAGCATAACATCCTCTAAGGCATGTTCATTCATCTGACCATGACCTACGCAGACTCTTGCCTCCGGCACCAGGCTTCTGATATTGTCCGCTAGTTTGTTAATGCCCCGCACCCTGTTGTACACCACAAAGACCTGCCCGCCTCGATCAAGTTCCCTCGTGATGATTTCACGAATCATGAAATCTTCCTGCTCAAGCACATAAGTCTGTACCGGGTATCGCTCTTCCGGCGGCTCCTCAATGACACTCATGTCTTTAATGCCCGTCAGCGACATGTTGAGCGTCCTTGGAATCGGCGTTGCAGAAAGAGTCAAAACATCAATGTTCTGCTTTATCTGCTTGATTTTCTCTTTATGTGCCACTCCGAAACGCTGCTCTTCATCAACGACCAAAAGCCCTAAATCCTTAAACTTCACATCACTGGAAAGAAGTCTGTGGGTGCCAATAACAAGGTCCACCTGCCCCCTTCCAAGGGCGTCAATAATCTGCTCCTGCTGCTTTTCCGAGCGGAAGCGAGATAACATCTCTACTTTGAGTGGAAACTGTTCAAAACGCTCTTTTAGCGTGTAATAATGCTGATTTGCCAAAATGGTGGTAGGCACCAGTACTGCCGCCTGCTTGCCATCTGCAATGCACTTAAACAAAGCTCTTGCTGCAACCTCTGTCTTTCCAAAGCCTACATCACCGCAGAGAAGTCTATCCATGGCCTGCGGCCGCTCCATATCCTCTTTGATTTCCTCGATGGAACGAAGCTGGTCGTCCGTTTCCGTATATGGAAATGCCTCCTCAAACTCCTTCTGCCAAACTGTATCCTCACAGAAAGCATGACCTTTCTGCATTTTCCGCTGCGCGTAAAGCTTTAGAAGCTCCTGTGCCATTTCAGCGATGGCGGCTTTTGCCTTTGCCTTCGTTGCCTTCCACTCGCCGCCGGACAGCTTATTTATCTTAGGCGACGCACCATCAGAGCCAATGTATTTCTGAATCATATCCATCTGCTCAACAGGCACGTAAAGCATGTCGTTTCCGGCATATTTGATCTTCAGGTAGTCCTTTTGCTCTCCCTGCACAGTCAGTTGCTCAAGACCCAGGAATTTACCGATTCCGTGATTTTCGTGAACCACAAAATCACCGCTCCTCATGTCTGCAAAGGACTTAATCTGTTCCGATTTAGTCTTTTTCTTTTTTCGCTTCTTTCGCTGCAGATTTTGACCGGAGAAGATATCATTTTCACTGATATAACAAATCTTTTCCTCCGGAAAATCCATTCCGGCGCTGAGAGTTCCCTCAGCAAAGATGATTTTTTCGTCGAGTCCGATTCGCTGCGCAAATTCCCGCAGGTTGCCTATTCTCTCTTTGGAGGATGCTGCAATGACGATTTTATACTGCTTCTTCGCATAATTCTTTAGCTCTGCTTCCAAAAGCTCCATTCTGCCGCCGAACTCCACCATCTGCCTGCTCTGCACACTGTGAACAGCCGTAAAGTGCTCCACACCCTTGATTGCCTTAGCGAATGGGGTCAACACATAAACACTTTCTTTTTGGTAAATTTTATAAAAGTCTTCCCTGCCGGAAAGCAGTTCCATGTCCTTTGGAATCACCTGCCCCCGCTCGAGGAAAATTTTAAAATCATCTTTCGTTTCCGTGCTTCTGGCATCCAAATATTCACAAATTCTGTCGGGATCATCTATGATAATCGTGCCGCCTTCCATATAGTCCCAAAGGTATTCCGTTTCTTCGTAGAAATAGTGAAGATAGTTTTCCAGAAGCTGCAGATTAGACACATTGGTAATATATTCACAAAGCTCATCTCTGCGCTTTTCCAGGTGGGTCGCCGCCTCTTCAAAGTCATCTCCCTTTTTCAAAAGCCGCTTTGCCTGCGCCGTATATTCCCTATGCAAAAGCTTTGCTGCCTCTTCAAAAATCCCTTTATCCGCCAGCATATGCTCAGCCGGATAGATTTCCACAAACTGGAGATTTTCTACAGAGCGCTGAGTCTCAATATCAAAATTACGAATGGAGTCCACTTCCGTATCAAATAGCTCAATTCTGTACGGCAGTTCGCTGTCCGGCGTAAAGATATCTAAAATACCGCCTCTTAAGGAAAACTGCCCTTTTGTATCCACCAGTTCCATACGTTCATAGCCCAGCTTCACCAGAGATTCTTTTACCTTGCCCAAATCAAGATCGTCACCCAAAGAAATCTTCATGGAAGAAGATTCAAAATTTTTGTGAGGTGTGATCTTTTTTACGGCAGCAGAAACAGGCGCTATGACAATGCAATCTTCCTTTGTCCTAAGCGCCTTTAAAATCTTGAGTCGTTCTATCAGTTGGTCGTGATTCTTGGCCTCGTAGCGCAAGAATACCTGATCTTCCGCAGGCAGCACCAAAATTTCCCTTTCCGAAAAAAAAGAAAGGTCTGATGCCAGCCTCCCTGCACGGGCGCTGCTGGCTGTGACAATCAGACTCTGTCCTTCTTCTTTCAGTATATGGGAAATAACAGGTGCACATCTGCTTTCAGAGATTCCTGAAATATTAATGATTCCCTTATTATTCATGTTCTTCCTTCTTCGGTCTTGCCTTTTTTGTGTTATACCGGTTCATAGCAATATCTACATCCTCCTCTAAGATGCATTCAATTGCACTGACCGCCTTGGTTACCGTCTCTTCCAGCACTGGCACTTCTTCCTTTGAAAATCCTCCAATTACAAAATCCACAAGGTCTCCCTTTTTCTGGCTTCCGATTCCGATTCTGATTCTCGGAAAGCGGTCAGACTGCAGCTGATAGACGACTGATTTCATTCCATTGTGAGTACCCGCACTTCCGAATTTTCGAATGCGCAGGGCTCCCAATTCGATATCAATATCATCGTAAATCACAATGAGTTTCTCGGGATCCAACTTATAAAAGTGCATGACCTGGCGAATGGACTCCCCACTTAGATTCATATAGGTCTGTGGCTTTACCAGAAGGACCTTCTGGCCGGCGATTCTTCCTTCGCCGACCAGCGCCTTAAATTTCAGTTTATCTACTTTTATGTCATGTTTTATTGCCAGCTGGTCTACGGTAATAAACCCCATATTATGTCTGGTGTTTTCGTATTTTTTTCCGGGATTTCCCAGTCCTGCTATCACATACATAACAAATTATATTCCTTTACATGAAAATTAGTCGAATAATTTACTTACAGAACCATTGGTGAAAATTCTCGTCATGGCTTCTGCAAAAAGAGGTGCAACGGACAAGAAAGTCATCTTGTCCAGTTTCTTTTCTTCCGGCATTGGAATGGTATTTAAGAGAACCAGCTCTTCAATGACGGACTGTTCCAGTCTCTCAACAGCAGGTCCTGATAATACCGGGTGCGTTGCACAAGCATAAACTGCCTTTGCTCCCAGTTCCTTGATTGCATTTGCTGCATTGGAGATGGTACCTGCAGTGTCAATCATGTCATCAAGAATAATGCAGTTCTTGCCGTCAATATTACCGATAATGTTCATAATCTCACTCTTGTTCGGCTCCGGTCTTCTCTTATCTACAATAGCAATCGGGCAATTTAAGTACTGCGCCATGTTTCTTGCGCGAGTTACGCTGCCGTGATCTGGCGATACAACACAGACATCTTCCAGTGCTTTATCTTTAAAATATCTTGCCAGAATCGGCATTCCAACCAGATGATCAACTGGGATGTCGAAATATCCCTGAATCTGATTTGCATGTAAGTCCATAGAAACCACTCTGTCAGCACCTGCTGCAACCAGAAGATTTGCCACAAGCTTTGCTGTAATTGGATCTCTTGCCTTAGCTTTTCTGTCCTGTCTTGCGTATCCATAATACGGAATTACCGCATTAATTCTTCCGGCAGAAGCTCTCTTCATGGCATCAATCATGATGAGCAGCTCCATCAGATTATCGTTTACCGGGTCACAAGTTGACTGCACGATGTAAACATCGATTCCTCTGACTGATTCCCAAAGATTGACAGAAATCTCGCCATCACTGAATTTTGTTACTGTAGCTTTACCCAGCGGCTTACCCATAATAGATGCGATTTCTTCTGCCAGCTTCGTGTGTGAATTTCCGGAAAACACTTTAAAATCCGAAAAAACGCCGTTTTTCATGTTTTGTACCTCTTTCTTTCTTCGATTGTTGCCAATCATGTTACTTATTATTTCTTTTTGTATAATCCCTTTTCCCGTGCCCAGCCTTCGATGTTCCGCTGTCTTTGCCTTGCAATTGCAAGAGAATCTTTCGGAACATCTTCTGTAATAGTGCTTCCGGCAGCAATGTATGCGCCGTCTTCCACAGAAACCGGCGATACCAGATTGGTATTGCAGCCAATAAATGCTCCGTCCCCAATGTTTGAGCGATGCTTGTTTGTTCCGTCATAGTTGACAAATACCACACCGCAACCTATATTCACATCTCTTCCGACGTCTGAATCCCCTATGTAAGTCAGATGAGATGCTTTTGAACCGTCTCCAAGAGACGAATTCTTGACCTCCACAAAATCTCCGACCTTGCAGTTTTCACCAATGGTGCAGCCCGGTCTGAGATAGGCAAAAGGTCCCACTTTGGTACCTTTTCCCACTTTACTCTCCATAATCACTGAACTCTGCACGGACGCACCGTCAGAGATGACAGAATCCTTAATTCTCGTATTCTGATAAATGGTGCAGCCCTCTCCGATAAAAGTCTGCCCTTCCAAAGTCACGCAAGGACCAATCAAGGTGCCGGCACCGATGGTAACCGTTTCGTCGATATACGCAGTGTTGATATCGACGAACTCCACCCCATTTTCCAGATGGCGAATAGCAACCTGCTTGCGCAGGGCTTCCTTTTCTTTATAATCTAAATATGTCATCTTACTCCTCTTTACCTCTCCATAATTAAATCGCCAACCTTGTAAATATCTCCTGCTCCCATGGTGATAACTAAATCTCCAGCTTCTGCATTCTTCTTTACATAGTTTGCAATTTCTTCAAAGCTGCTCATATAATAAACCTTTTTGTCAGGATGTTCTTTCTTAATTTCTCCAGCAAGTTCCTCAGATGAAATCTTATAGATATCCTTTTCTCTCGCCGCATAAATATCTGCAAGCAACAAAACATCCGCCTCTTCGAAGGAGGCAGCAAAATCATTGAACAAAGCTAATGTTCTCGTATATGTGTGAGGCTGAAATAAGCACCACAGCTTATTGTGCGGGATATTATGAGCCGCAGCCAAAGTTGCCTTAATTTCCGTCGGATGGTGCGCATAATCGTCTACCAGTTTAACACCATTTTCTGTGGTGCCAACAATATCAAAGCGCCTTTGAGTTCCCTTAAATGCGCCCAAGGTTTCTATAATGATTTTTGAATCCACCCCCAACTGATGGCAGCAGGCAAAAGCCCCCACCGCATTGAGAATATTGTGTTCACCCGGTACTCTCAGCTTCACTGTACCTAAATTTTCGCCCTGATAATTTACATTAAAAACAGGCATGCCTTCACTGTCAAAAGACACGTCTGCAATATGATAGGTGCAGCTTTCGTTATAACCATAGGTGATGGCACCAGGGATGTCCTTGATAATTTTGCTGACAAAAGGATTTGCATCATATGCAATTATTTTTCCATCTTCCGGCACTGCCTTAGCAAATCGGTCAAAGGAATTTACGATATGGTCGATATCCTTAAAGTAATCCAAATGATCCGAGTCGATATTCAAAATGACTTCGATTTTAGGACGAAGTTCCAAAAAACTATCTCTATATTCACACGCTTCTGTTACAAAGTACTGACTCGCTCCAACCTTTACATTTCCGCCAATCTCAGCCAGATTGCCACCAACTAAGATGGTCGGATCCAGCTTGGCACTGTTTAAAATTAAAGAAACCATAGAAGTGGTTGTAGTCTTGCCGTGGGTCCCGCTAATCGCGATACTGTTTGCAAAATCATCCATTAAAGTCCCCAAAACCTCTGCTCTGCCTGCCAGCGGAATATTCTTTTCTCTAGCTCTGACAATCTCCGGATTCTCTTCCGCTATGGCTGCAGAATACACAATCAGGTCTGCATTTTCTACATTCGATTCTCTATGGCCTATATAAATTTCTGCACCTTTTCTTTTTAAATTCTCGGTTAAATCTGACGCCTTCATATCTGAGCCAGAAACATGATAGCCTCTCGCCAGTAAAATCTCTGCAATGGCAGAAAGTCCTACACCTCCAATTCCAATACAGTGTATATTTTTATAATCACTCAGCTGAATCATTGCCTATTCCTCCAAATTTAATCTATATTTACTCTATTCTCATAGTTTGACTCTTGTTTCCAAAATTATGTGAATGACCTTACGAAGCGCCGTAAAAATTATTCTGGAATCATTATATCGCGACTATTCCGCTTTCCCTCTTGAATCGAAAGGAGCGATTCAATGATTCCTACCTTGTGAAGCGCCGTAAAAATTATTCTGGAATCATTATAACATATTCCGCTCAAAAATGTTTACCATTTGACAAAAAAGTTGAAGAATATAGCTGTAAACTTTTTCGAGATTATTTCTTTCTAAAACTTATTACTACAATAAAGGCGCGAAAGTATCCTTGTACAAAAAATTCCTTGCCAAACTTAAATTTGTATGATAGACTCTAGTACGTTAGTTTACATGTCGACTGGCAAAGATATTCTGCCGGTCTGAAAGAAAACTATCTCTCTGGAGAGAACCGAAAGGTCGCCGAAGGTTTAAGCGGGCAGGTCTAAGCAGCCTATCCGTGATATCTCAGGCAAAGAGGACAGAGCCAATAGTTCAATCTAAATAGCTTATGTCATCCCTCCAGAGCCGAATTTGCTAAATTCGGCTTTTGTTTTGCTTTAGATTATCAAAAAGAGGAGATGAAACAATGAATTTCACAGAATTAATCAAGAGCATAGACGATTTCGTCTGGGGCATTCCCCTCATCGTGCTCATCATGGGTACCGGTATTCTTTTGACTTGCCGTGTTAAGCTTTTGCAAATCAGAAAACTGGGAAAGGCCTTAAAGTTTATGGTCAGCAATGAAGAAGGTGGTGAAGGTGAAGTTACCAGCTTCGGCGCATTTTGCACTGCTATGGCAGCCACCATCGGTACAGGAAACATCGTAGGTGTTGCCACTGCCGTTGTTGCAGGCGGTCCCGGCGCTCTGTTCTGGATGATTGTTGCAGCTTTCTTCGGTATGGCAACTAAGTATTCCGAAGGTGTGCTCGCTATCAAGTACAGAACCATCGACGCAGAGGGACATGCCCTGGGTGGTCCTTTCTACTACATCGAAAAAGGTATGGGCACAAGCTGGAAGTGGCTTGCAAAGCTGTTTGCGATTTTCGGAATCGGCGCAGGACTTCTCGGAATCGGTACGATTACACAAGTAAACGGGATTGCCTCCGCTGTAAAGAACTTTGCGGATCCTAACGGTCAGCATACCATAACGCTTTTGGGAGCGGAATACTCTATTGCAGTAGTTGCAACAGCTATCATCGTTGCAGTTGCAACAGCATTAGTTGTAATTGGAGGTATCCAGCGTATTTCCAGCGTTACCACCATTATCGTCCCATTTATGGCAATCACTTACGTTGTCGTATGTCTTGCTATTATTCTTTATAATATTAAAGCGTTCCCTGCCGCCATCGTCACTATCGTACAGTCCGCATTCGGCTTAAAAGCTGTCGCAGGCGGCGCTCTTGGAGCTATGATGGTAGCCGTTCAAAAAGGTGTTGCAAGAGGAATTTTTTCTAATGAGGCAGGCCTTGGCAGCGCACCAATTGCAGCTGCAGCAGCACAGACAAAGACCAGTGTAAGACAGGGATTGATTTCTATGACAGGTACTTTCATTGATACTATCATCATCTGTACCATGACAGGAACTACCCTGATTATTACAGGAGCAACTGAGCAGGGCCTTGAAGGTGCAGAATGTACTGCGTATGCTTTCGGCAAAGGGCTCCCTTGGAGTCAGAGCACAGGTGCGTTCATTCTAATGATGTGTCTCTCATTCTTTGCATTCACAACAATTCTTGGCTGGGACTATTATTCAGAAAGATGTCTGGAATACCTGGCAGGCAAGAAAAAAAGTATTCTTATGACTTACAAATGGCTGTACATTTTTGCAGTGCTAATTGGACCATTCCTGACCGTTGAAGCAGTATGGACCATCGCTGATATTTTCAACGGACTAATGGCAATTCCGAACCTGATTGCACTGGTTGCCCTTAGCGGCGTTGTTGCTAGAGAAACCAAAGACTTCTTTGAAAAAGAGGCACACCTTAAGCTAGGAGCCTAGGACCTCTACGCAAAATTGAATATCGACTTTTAATCAAATCATCCTAAAACAACCTGAAAGAATCAGATATTTTAGTTATTAAATATTGCCACACACTGGAAAATGTTATATAATAATAGTGCCTTTATGGGCACCATACGGCAAGAAAGGTGGTCAATTATGAACATAACTGATGTAAGAATCCGTAAGATTAACGACGAAGGAAAAATGAAAGCCGTGGTCTCTATCACATTTGATGACGAATTCGTAGTACATGACATCAAGATTATTGAAGGACAGAACGGACTATTCATTGCCATGCCTAGCAGAAAGATGGGAGAAGGTGACTTCAGAGACATCGCGCATCCGCTACTTTCCGAGACTAGATCCAAAATTAAAGACGCGATTTTTACTGAGTACGAAAAACTTTTAACGGAAAAAGAATCCGAAGAATGACCGACAAGAACTAACTAGTTATATTATTAGCTGCTTCAAAAGAAGCAGCTTTTTCCTTGTATTTTTCATATTTTTAGTTTCCTATCTTTTTACAATTTACATAAATTAACATCAATATAGTCCTCAATTTATGTTATAATGAATCATATTGAACTAAACGTTGAAAGGAACTATCATGCGAACTCTACTTGAACACTGGAAAACCATCCTACTTATTTTTACAGCAGTCGTCCTTCTATGCCTTTTTGTGTATCACTTCATTGGACAGCAAACCAGATTTAGTATAAAAGGTTCAACCTACCAGACCAGTGACAGCACAAGCAGTGTAACCATTCTCTTTGGCGGAGATATAATGTGCCAGCGCAGACAACAGCAGGCAGCGTTCCTTCCTAATGGGACAGGCTATGACTTCAACTACGCCTTTGATTACGTGAAAGACATCATCCAGAGCGCGGATTTTTCTATTGCCAACTTAGAAACCAATATCTCCCCCTCCCATCCTCTCAGCATTGACCAACGAAAAAAATATGAAAAACCTTATCTCAATGCCCCTGCTTCATTTCTCACTGCAGTCAAAAATGCAGGCTTTAATGTGTTAGTCAGTGCAAATAATCATAATTCGGACACCGGCGTTGATGGACTATTAGAAACGATTTCTAATATCGATGCCGCCGGTTTTACAAGAACTGGTATTTACAAAAATGCTACCGAAAAACGCTATATTATCCTTGAAAAAAACAACATCAAAGTTGGACTGGCATCCTATGTCACCTATCTAAATCCATCAAAACAGGATTTCTCAAAGAAAGAACGCGCCATCCATCTGAACGAATACTCACAAAGTAAGGTAAAAAAGGATATCAAAAAAATGAAGAAAGAAGGTGCTGAGTATATACTGATTTATTTCCACAGCGGTATTGAATTCACAAATTCCTCTTCACCTAAGCAGCAGCGAATTGCAAAAGAAATTGCAAACGCCGGCGCCGATTATATTCTGTGCTCCCATTCTCACACTGTACAGGAATACGATATTATAACCGGTTCCAAAGGTAAACAAGTACCTGTTATCTATGGCATGGGCAACTTTATTTCCCATATGACCAAGCGAATTGAAGTATCCTACGGTATCATGATGTCCCTAACACTTACCAAAGAAAACGGTCAGGTTCGCCTTTCCAACGAAGGGTATTATCCACTGCGGGTTTTTACAAACAACGAAGATACTGGCAGAAAATATCAACTGATACCATGTACTGATTCAGGTATAGCGGCAATTTCCGATGAAGCTATGGTTCGCAGACTAAAAAGTGGACGAAAAAGAATAAAAAAATACGTCGGAAGCAACATAAAAATGCTAAGGTGACCTTTCACAAGGTCACCTTTTTCAACTATTTAAGCCTCTACAACTCGAATAATATTAGTATTTCCTGGCACATCCACAGGTAAACCTGCGGTAATTACAATCTTATCTCCCTGTTTCAAAAGTTCGGCACTGACAGCCTTACGCACACAATGCGAAAAAAGCTCCTCAATCTCATACCGATAGTTTGCCATAATCGGACATACGCCCCAGACCAGCGCCAACTGGTGGAAGGTTTTCTCGTAAGGAGTGGCGCCAATAATTCTGATAGTCGGACGAAATTTAGACATCCTCTTTGCTGTATATCCAGTCTTGGTAATCGCCATAATTGCACCAGCTTTGATATCTTTTGCCAAAGTACAGGCGGCATGTCCCACTGCATTCGTCACATCCTCTGCATCCATCTCATGCCATACTGTATCTCTTCCCGGTACAGTGGGCTGATCTGCTTCTGCCTGCTGCGCAATTTTTGCCATCGTTGCCACAGCTTCCACCGGATACCGTCCCGCCGCTGTCTCCCCAGAAAGCATGACCGCTGTTGTTCCATCAAATACTGCATTAGCAACGTCGGTAATCTCTGCTCTCGTCGGAATCGGGCTTGTAATCATAGATTCCAACATTTGGGTTGCAGTAATTACAATTTTGCCTGACTGGACACAACGTCTGATAAAACGCTTCTGAATGCCCGGCAGCTTTTCGTAAGCTACCTCCACACCCATATCTCCTCTGGCAACCATAATGCCATCAGCCAACTGCAGAATTTCCTCAAAATTTTCAATCCCCTGTGTGCTCTCTATCTTTGCAATCAGCTTAATTTCTTTGCCTCCATTTTCGTCCAGCAGACTCCTGACTGCACGCACATCGCCAGCGGAACGTACAAAAGATGCCGCAATATAATCCACATCATTGGCGATACCAAACAAAATATCAGCTTTATCCTGCTCGCTGAGATACTGCATATTCAAATTGACGTTGGGCAGGTTAATTCCCTTATGGTTGCTGATTTTCCCGCCGTGTACAACAATTCCCTTTACATCGGTATCTGTAATTTCAGTTACTTTAATTACAATTTTTCCATCATTAATGAGTACCAGATTTCCACAAGACAGTTCTTTGGGGAAATCCTGATATGTTACAGCCGCCATGTCCTTGGTTCCCATCACGTCTTGCGTCGTTAAGATAAAGGACTGTCCGTCATCCAGTATTTCCTCCCCTTTTTCAAAATCTCTGAGACGTATTTCCGGTCCTTTTGTATCAAGCAGCACTGCTGCCGGATAGCCCAGCTCATCTCGCACGCTACGGAAGTTCTCTATCGTTTTCTTATGTTCCTCATGAGTGCCATGAGAAAAGTTGATTCTGGCCACGTTCATGCCTGCCTCAAGCATATCCCGCAAAGTTTCCCGGTCTCTGGATGCCGGTCCAATGGTACAAACAATCTTCGTCTTTCTCATATGTAATTCGCCTTTCTCTATCATTTCTATACCTTCTTCTGAAATTCTGTATTACAGCTGTGGCATTTTATCTTTATTGTACCTTTACCTCTCGGTGCACGCATTTTTTGTCCGCAGCCCGGGCACTTAAAATAAGCATAATACCGCCATTCATACTGTTTCTGACGAAAAGATTTCCCCTTTGTTAATCTGAACTTCTGTGTCAGATACCAGGTATTCTCCCTCTCTCGCTTATAGAGATTCCTTGAAAAAATTCTGTAATAGGCATAGATAAAAATCATTAATCCTAAATAGTAAAACAGATTCTCTAAGGTGAACATAGAGACTATCAAAAAAGTCATCGCAACAAGCAAAAGAAAACGTCCATACTGGTCAACCCCTCTGCGTCCCTGCATAAACTGATATATTCTGTAACGAAAACCATTCATCTTCTTACCGCCTCCAACTGTCACCTTTTATATCATACTACCATATTACACTTTATTTGTATATTCTTTATCTCAACTCTGTGAAGAAGTTGTGATTTTATTTCATTTTGTGGTATCATATATTCGACAAGAAAAATCAGGAGGTCAAAATGGACAAGAAATCCAGAGATTACGAAGTATGTCTCTGCTACCGCACCACTCGCGGTGAAGTAGAAGATATCATTAGAGAAAAAAATATTACTAATTTAAAAGACTTATGCGAAATCGCAAAAGTCGGTGACAAATGCGGCGGCTGCCGTGAAGATCTGCAGATGATCCTTGATGAAGTGCTGGCGGAATAATCCGCCAGCTTTTTAAATCCGCTTAATTGCCGCAAGGACAGTTTTCTGCTGTATACGGAGCAAGTTCAAGGCGAATGAAATATCCCTGATTATGCTGACACACCGGACAACTCTGCGGCGCCTCTGTCCCCTCCAGAATATGACCGCAGTTGAGACACATCCACTTGCAGGAAACGTCAGATACAAACAGCTTACCAGCTTCCATCAAATCAGCCAGCTGTCCGATTCTATCGCCGTGAACTTTTTCAATCTTTGCAATCTGATTGAAGGAATTAGCAATCTGTGGAAAACCTTCCTCCATTGCTTTTTGACCAAAAGCAGGATACACATCCTCCCACTCCTCATATTCGTTATGCTGAGCATATCTGAGCAACTGTACTACAGAGTCCGCAATATCCACAGGATAACCTCCTTCGATATGAATGGTCTCTCCCGCCATTTCTTTCAGATGATTATAAAACACTTTGGCATGCTCTTTTTCCTGATCTGCCGTAAAGGTAAATACCGCCTCAACGACATGTAACCCTGCAGTTTTCGCCTGTGATGCTGCAAACGTGTACCGATTTCTCGCCTGACTTTCTCCTGCAAAGGCTCGCATTAAATTGTTCTTTGTCTCGCTCATGTTAAAATTAACTGACATTTTATTCTCCTCCTGTATCTTGATACAGGTAGTTTTTTGCAAAAGCTCCATTTTTTATTCCAAAATATTAAAATATCTCAAGACTTCCGTTCACTGCCATAACAATTGCTGCAACCAGCGCAATCATCAGCAAAATGCAAATTACTAAATCCGTCGTTGTTTGAAAATAAGTTTTACCCTGTTTCTTTCTATTGTAAAGATACATCAAAGTCCCTGGCGCATAGAGTATAACTGCCGCTAAAATGTAATTCAAACCGCTTGCATAAAGCAGCCATGCACCGTAGATAGATCCAATAATAGCGATAACCCATGCACTAAATACGCTGCCGCCACTCGTGATACCCTCTCCCTGAAATACCAGTTTTAAATAATAAAATGCAGAGAATACATAAGGTACCATAATAGCACTAGTCGACAATGCATAAACTGCCTGATAGGTGCTGGCACTAAAATAGATCACTATAATAAAGCCCTGCACAATGAGAGCTGACGTAATAACAGACCATGTTGGCGCATGAAAGCGGTTGACCTTGGCAAGCCCTGCCGGGAAAGACCCCTGTGCCGCAGGCCCATAGGCACTGTCCACACATAAAATCGTATAAGAAAACATGGCGCCGCCCAGAGAAATAATCACTGCAATATTAACAAGCGCTGCACCCCAGGGACCAACTACCGCCTCCAGAAGTCCTGCCATGGGCGGATTAGACAGTGCTGCCAATTCCTCCTGCGGCATAACCCCCATGCTGAGAACCGAAATCACAAAGTATAGTACAAATAAAGACAAGAAGGAAATTACCGTAGCAGTACCCGCCACCTTTGTATTTTTTCCTCGACCTGAAAGCACGACAGCCCCTTCAATACCGATAAAAATCCAAACTGTAGTATATACTGTCGACTTCACCTGTTCCATCAGGGAAAGTCCACCATCAATGCCAGAAAAGTTTTCTAAAAATATTTCCAGTCGGAACGCTCTAGCAAAAAGAATAGCAACAATCACTGCAATAATAGGCACTGCCTTTGCAATTACGACAATAGCATTGATGGTCACTGCCTCGTTGACCCCGCGCAGCACCAGGAATGATAGCCCCCAGATGATGATCGAAGCTGTCAAAAGTGAAATAAAATTGCTCCCAGAGCCGAAAACCGGAAAAAAGTTACCTAAAGATGCAAAGAGCAACGTGATAAAAGACAGCTGGGCAAGTAGTGCACTCATCCAATACCCCCAGGCTGAATTAAATCCAACGTATTCCCCAAAGCCCTCCTTTGCGTAACTATAAATACCGCTGGTCAGCTCCGGCTTCACCACAGAAAGCCTAAAAAAACATAAGGTAAGTCCCAGCATCCCAATTCCGCAGATAGCCCAGCCAATTAAGGTTGCCATCGTATACGCGCCACCTGCCGCAAAATCACCGGATAAACTAAACACACCGCTGGCAAGGGTTGTACCCACTGCAAACAGGGTCAGTTTCCCAACACCTAGTCCTTGTTTATTTTCCTGATTCATAACTTCTTACTCCTTTCAAAAAAGAAATTGACGAAAAAAGCTCGCTCGCTGTAAAGTGCGGAGCGCTTGGGGGCGCCCCGCCCCGCACTGTCTTGCTGATTCGTCTTTTATTTCGTCAATACTTGATTTTATAGTGAATCATATTCTGCTGTTGCCACTCTGTCTTAGAATCTTAAGGACAGGCAGGAAAGTCCGCCGTCAATCTTTCTAAACTCGGATGTGTCAACAAGTAAAGTCTTATAACCCATATCCTGTACTGCTTTAAGCACTGCTGGATATCCTTCTGGCACGATAACGGTATCATTGACCCAGATACAGTTCGCAGCATAGGCTTCTTCTTCCGGAATCACATACTTGTTGTATTTCTCGAATTCCGGCTTTGTGATAAATTCACCAGATACCAGCATATTATTGTTTTCCAGATAATTAACACCTGTTTTCAAGTGCAGTACCTCTTCTAGTTTTACTTCAGAACAGGTCATACCATATTTCTCCAGAATTTCTGTCAGTTGTCTGATGCCTTCCTCGTTAGTTCTTGCGGATCTGCCCACATAGAAATGGTCTCCTACCATCATTACGTCGCCGCCTTCCAACGTACCCGGCTCCTTGATATATTCAATCTGATCTTCAGAAAAGAATTTCTTTACCGCGTCAATAATCTCAAATTTTTCTCCATTTCTGGATTCTGCACCCGGGTTTGTGATGATAGCACATTTTCTAGTAATCAGCGCAGGGTCTTCCACAAAACAGGAATCTGGATATCTCTCATCTGCTTCTAGTACCGTAACGTCTACATCACACTGCTTCAGTGCTTCAATATAAGAATCGTGTTGCTTCAATGCCAGCTCATAATCAGGAATGCCTGGGTAATCTCCGCCGGAAATACCGTCTTTAATTGCACTGCAAGGTCTTCTGACGATAACGTGATTAAACTTTTTCATAGCGATTTCTCCTCTCAAACTCACAAAATATTGTTCATTCTTTCTTTTGATATATTATATACTATATTTTTATATTCTGTCAATCGATTTTATCGAATTTTATATAAAATATTTTATATATAAAATATTAATCCAATTTTATCCAGAAATGTTTTCCTGTTATTAGTCTTGCCACTTTTTGCTGAATTGATACAAAATACAGTTTCATCAGCAAATGACCATACAAAAAGGCCGCCCGCAACGCACAATTTGGCATCACATAAGCAGCCCTTACGCTGTATTCTATTTTTTAGGTTTGAAAAATCCAGTCATATCCGTGTGCTCCAGTTCCAACAGTTGTATTTTGGTATCGATACCTCCGGCGTAACCGGTCAGGCTTCCATTGCTCCCTACAACTCTGTGGCATGGTATCACAATAGAAATGGGATTATGACCTACCGCACCACCTGCCGCCTGCGCAGATGTAAAGGACTTTCCTTCCATCTTTGCAGCTTTCTTTGCAATTTCTGCATAGGTGATTGTCTTCCCGTAGGGAATTTCCCGTAAAATATTCCATACTCTCTGCTGAAACGGGCTGCCACAAAGCTTAATTGGAAGCTCACGAATATCCGGATTTTCTCCCGCAAAATAAGCAGAAAGCCACACCTTCACCTGCTGAAATATCTCAAGCTCATCTCTGCATTCTGCATCCTGTGCCAGTCCCTTTGCATAATACTTCTGATTTTCAATCCACAGTCCCGTTAGATTCTCGCCATCAGAAGAAAGCAGCAGGTTTCCAACCGGCGAATCAAAATAGGTTTTATATTGCATAAATGCGCTCCTTTTTTAATCTGCCCTAAAGACACCAAAAGGAGGGTTTCCCCTCCCAGTGGTTATTTTCTTTTAGGATTTCTTTCTTCTAATTCCATATACTGTGCCGCAAAGTCCAAGGACTGCTGCGCCAAGCACTACAAGCCATGTCAGCATATTTGCTATATCGCCTGTTCTTGGAATCCACCAAGGCAGTTCATCTGTATCTGCCGGTTCATTCTCGTTCAAAATATCCTTGATTTCACTTGGGTCTTTGATATTCTTATCTGGTTTCCCGTCTCCATCTGTATCGATATTGGTATCTGGCTTGCCATCTCCGTCCGTATCTACATTCAGATCCGGAATACCATCGCCATCGGTGTCGATATTGATATCCGGTTTACCGTCTCCATTGGTATCTACATTTACATCTGGTTTGCCATCTCCGTTAGTGTCGATATCTAAATCTGGTTTACCATCTCCATCTGTGTCCTTGTTGATGTCTGGTTTACCGTCTCCATCTGTATCGATGTCCACATCCGGTTTGCCATCTCCATCTGTATCCTTGTTGATGTCTGGCTTGCCATCTCCATTGGTATCTACATTTACATCCGGTTTGCCGTCTCCATTGGTGTCGATGTCCACATCCGGTTTGCCATCTCCATCTGTATCCTTGTTGATATCTGGTTTACCGTCTCCATCTGTATCGATGTCCACATCCGGTTTGCCATCTCCATCTGTATCCTTGTTAATGTCTGGTTTGCCATCTCCATTGGTATCTACATTCACATCCGGTTTGCCGTCTCCGTTGGTGTCGATATCTAAATCTGGTTTGCCATCTCCATCTGTATCCTTGTTGATATCTGGTTTACCGTCTCCATCTGTGTCGATGTCTACATCCGGTTTACCGTCCCCATCGGTGTCGATGTTGGTGTCCGGCTTATCATCTCCGTCGGTGTCAATGTTGATGTCTGGAAATCCATCGTCATCAGTATCGATATTGATGTCTGGAATCCCGTCATCGTTGGTATCTTTATTAAGATCTGGATCCAGAATCATCGGCTTTGCAATATTGTAAGCAATGTCAATAGTGGACTTATTGCCGCTTGCATCTGTTACTGTTACACTTACCGTATACTTACCTGGTTCTGAAAGATCGATGCCCCCATTGGCTTTAATCTCATCTGTGATATCGTTTCCATCCTTGTCAAGAATTCTAATATCATCCTCACTTGCCTCAATTAATACATCCTCACCCTTTTCATTTTTCACATAAAGAGGAACACCCTTTTTAGTCGTGAAAACGTACCGGTCATTAATTAAGTCCTTCAATTGGGAAATAGAGACTTTTTCATCCTTCTTTACTTTTGTATTGATTCTGTCTTTAAAAAATCCATGCATTGGCCAGCTTTCCGGATCTCCGCTCTCCTGGTCAATTCGTTCCCACTTATCCACTACCAGCTTATTTCCTTCAATTGGCTGATCAGGATCTATTTTGTCAGGATCTACGTTACTGATAGTCGGTACTGGTGGATTGATAAACGGGAAAGTATTAACAATCGTATCAATCGAAGGTGCCGGCTCTGGATCCTTCTGATCTGGATCCTTAATAATATTCCAAGGAACCAGTGTCGCATCTACTGTGCTGTCCAGATAATTGGTTCCACCGGAATATACTGCGGTTACCTTAAATTCTCCAGAATCCAGTTCTGGTACACGAATATTTCCTGCACCACCAATTTCATAACCATCAAATATCGTAAGAACTTTATCCTGTTCGGATTTATCTTTCCATTCCTTCAAATCAATTTCAGCGCCAACCTTAACGCCGTTGATATAAAACTGCAGTTTTCCATCTGGAAGTTCATAATTAGGAGACTTATCATCACCAGGCTGTACACTATCTGCAACCTGAATATTAGTGATAACCAGCTTACCGTCTCTCTCTTCTACCTTAATCGCATACTGCGCATCTACTTTAGATGGAATCTTATTAATTACTGCCCAGCCGGTTGCACGATGACCCCAATAACTTTCCTTAAATCCTTCAGCATTGGCATACTGCTTGGAGATTAGGGTGAATTTATAAATTCCCGCATCGGAAGGCATCTTATTGCCACCGCCAGTAGAATGTTCTTCCTCAATTGGCTTTCCATCAATCTTATCATAACGCTGTACGATAATTTCAACAGCATCATTATTATTCAAAATCCTTCCATCTGGTGCTGTAATTGAGTTTTCTTTCAAATCATAACTTTCAAATGCGGTTCCGTCATAATCCTTAGTCAAATCTTTAACATATGTATCCGGCAGTTTAAAATCAATATAGCGCTTTAGAACTGATGTACCGCCGCCGTCAGCTCCCTCAATATACAATGGATTCAACTGATAAGTTACACCATCATAAGTATATTTGCAAGTAACAGATACATTCTTGCCTTTTGCTGCCTCTGGCACCCACAAATACAGTTTTCCTTGGTCAAATCTGGATGGCGCACCATATTCATACTCTGAACCTGCAATGGTTACATACCAATCGGAGATATCTGCTCCCATAATCTTGTCGCCTTCTGCTCCTGCCAGGTCAATAGTAACCATGAAGACTGCACCGTCATTCTTGTCATGCGCTACACCTGCACCCCATTTACTCATAAATTTAGCAGTGCTGGCACTTCTTACAGAACCACCTTCAATATATACTTCACCACTTGAACCATTAAAGTCATACTGTCCACTTCCAGAGCTTGGAAGCAACGTACCGCCTGTTACACGGATGGTACAGCCTGCAGCAGTAGTACCGCAAGCGCCTCCAAAGGCCCCTCCATGTTCATAGCCTCTGGAAGTGATATATCCGCCATTAATAGTGATATTGCCACATGTTTTTGCCATAGTGTTGGTGGATGCACCCTGCTGTTTAGCTGTGCTGCCACTGCCCCAGCCTGCGCCAATACCTGCTCCATGATAGGAACCGTAAGCGTGCACCTCAGCGTTATTGAAAGTCATGTTGCCGCCGCCGCCAGATCCTCCGCCTGCGCCGATACCTGTACCACAACTGCTGCTGCCGCTGTTGCTCGCACTATTTGATGTTGTATTTAATCCTCCAAACGAATACGCTTCAATATATCCACTGTCAAAGACCATCGTACCTGCAGTTTCTGCAGGACCAGCACCGATTGCCGATGAATCCGGACCGCCATAAGCCTTCAAGATTGATGTTTTATCACCCTTTATAGTCAAGTAAGAACCTTCACCACAGTGAATCGCCGCAGCCACTCCATTGGAGCGTAGTGTACTGGTTTTTCCTGATGCCAGTGTAATATTACAAGTTGTGCCTTTGCCCCACACATTAATCGGTGAATCATTGGACGCTGTTGTAATAGATACACCATCCAACGTGAGATTTGCCGTAGCACCTTCAGCAATTCTGATATTTGCTGCCGTCGTTGTTCCGGAAATCGTCAACGGTGTATCAGTTAAAACCGTCACAATATTCCCTTCAACCTTAAAGTCTGTGTCCTTTACACCACCAGAAACCGTCATTCCCTGTACAGTTACAGGTGCTGGTGCGGGTGTTTCTTCATCTCCATCTGCTGCGGCTTTCATTTTATCAGAATTTTCATCATCCCTGTTACGTCCAGCGTTCAAAAACTCGTCTAAATTCATGCCCAGCATTACGCTGCTATCTTCTAAACTACCCATTACTTTTGGCAGTTCTTCTGTACCTGCTGAATGATCCGGTACACCTTCTACTGTATCGGAATCATTAACAGTTTCTCCGGACACCGCATTTCCTGTTGTATCAGCACTTTCATCATCAGCAAAAGCCAACGAAGCGCCCCCCCCAATTTCCGAAAGCTAATAATCCTCCTCCGAATGAGGAAAACAGGAAAAAGAAACAAAGTATCCAGACTAGTCCTTTTTTGCTTGATTCCTTCATTTTGTATTCCCTCTTTTCACAATTAGTTCACAAAACAAACATTACTATAACGAATTTCAAGATTATTCTATTCCTTTTTTCATTTCTTGTCAATAGAATTTTGGTTAGATTTTATGAAATTTTTTTCGAATTGTCGTCCAAACCCTTTATTTTTAGCCATTTGGAATTATCCAACCATTTTTTATTATATCTGATCCATGTACCATTTTCCACTAGCCGAAAAATCTGCCCTGGTCCAACCTTTTGTTTTCTTACAACTGGTTTTTATCAACGCTGAGGACTCATTTTTATTGGACAAATTCCATGCTACATAACTGATATCATGTCGATTCAATGCTGTAATCCACTTTTTTCCCTGTGTCTTGTTCAATGCCCCGGTTCCAGAAGCATCACAGATGCTAAACTCGCTCACAAAAATCGGCAGTCCCTTTTTTACTGCTTTTTCCATCTTATCCCGCAAATCCTGTTTATGTGTACCTGCATAAAAGTGTAGACTATATAATAGATTTTCATATTTCAGCGGACTTGCCGCCGCTTTATCTACATCCTGACTCCAGTGTGGTGTGCCTACGATAATAATTGCGTCAGGATTATTTTTACGAATTACAGGAATTATCTGTTTGGCATATTTCTTAATTTGTGACCAAGTAACGCCGCCATTTGGTTCATTGCAAATCTCATAAATTATATTTTCCTGATCCTTGTACTTTTTAGAAACTTTTCCAAAAAAATCCTTTGCTCTGCTCACATACCGATTAGGGTTTCCATCGCTCAAAATATGCCAATCTACAATTACATACATGCCTAAATCCGTTGCTGCATCAATGCCAGTATATACTCTTTTCCGCTGCTTTGTGCGGTTCTCTGTGCCACTGTTACAATATCCATTGTACTCAGTAGTGTACATGGCAAGGCGAATCGTATCCACACCCCACTGGTCTCGCAGATTTTTAAATGCTGACTTATTCACATATTCTGGAAACCATGCAATGCCGTGAGTACTGACACCGTGAAGCTGACAACTGCTTCCATCCTTTGCCAACAGCTTGCTACCCTCTACTTTCAACGCTCCATACTTCTCAAAAGGCGTCTTCGTACGTTGCGCCATTTGCAGAGGTTCTGCCGCTTCATTATCATTGTCCGCAAAACACACTCCCGAAAAAATAATACCGAAAAGTAGGATTACCGCAAGTACCCTAACTATCCCTCGTCTTTTCATATTTTATTTCATCCTCCCAAATTTCATTTCTTTTCCATCTTTGTCATTTTCCGATAATCATATCGCTTTTGATTTCCAGACTGCCGTATGCGCAAGACTTTGCTCAATTGCCCCATCAAATGCGTTCATATTGGTCGGCGTATTTCTCTGACAAAGTTCCCGCAGCGCGTCTGTCTTTTCATCTTTGTTTATAAGCTCTATAGCACTGCCAAAGACAACTGTCGATTCATATTCCGCCGTAAACTCATACTCCTCTCTTCTTGGTTTGCATGCGTATGATAGGCATACCCTAGGATTTTCTCTTAGCAATTCAATCTTTTTTCCAGCCCTCGCACAATCATAAATTATCATACCGATTACAATAATGTCAACTGGCTGTTATCTATTTTATACTTTTACTGTCACCGAATTTCGTATATACTATCATTATTAAAGGAGAAATTATTATGGATACTTTTTTTACATCAGTCTACAACATCGTCGCACAAATCCCCTGCAGTAAAGTCGCCTCATATGGACAAATCGCTCGTATGTTAGATTCACCTCGTTCTGCCAGAATTGTCGGCTACGCTATGAGGAACTGCCCCGATACACTTCCATGGCACCGAGTCGTAAAAGGTGATGGCTCTATTTCAAATGGTGTTCTGAAAGATTTATGCAGAGATTTGCTTCTAGATGAAGGGGTAAGTTTTTTACCAGATGGACGCATAGACATGCAGCTTTGTCAATGGAACCCAGATTTTGATCTAAAATAGCTATTTTTTATAAATCCCCTTATATAAGACACTCCTACATATAAGTACAAAAAAACTGCCCGATGGACAGTTTTTTGTACTTTTGGTTGCGGGGACAGGACTTGAACCTGCGACCTCCGGGTTATGAGCCCGACGAGCTACCAACTGCTCTACCCCGCGATGTAAAATGGCTCCGAGAGTGGGGCTCGAACCCACAGCCTACCGGTTAACAGCCGGTTGCTCCACCATTGAGCTATCTCGGAATAATACTTTATCTGGAGCGGAAGACGAGATTCGAACTCGCGACCCTCGCCTTGGCAAGGCGATGCTCTACCCCTGAGCCACTTCCGCATATGGATGAAAGTGAAATGCCGCTAACATAGCGGCATACTCTCCCTTGGTGACTCCACCGGGAATCGAACCCGGGTTACCGCCGTGAAAGGGCGGTGTCTTGACCGCTTGACCATGGAGCCATTTTAAAACCGGCAACGACCTACTTTCCCAGGCAGCTTCCCACCAAGTATCATCGGCGCTTGAGAGCTTAACTTCTGTGTTCGAGATGGGTACAGGTGTATCCTCCCCGCTATTGTCACCGGATTTCCTGCTTGCCTTTTTCAATCCTGACTTTGTTGCTGCTCTTTCGCTCATCAGTTACGTACACTAGTACGTGCCCTCTTCGCTCCTTCGCACGCCGCGTCAGCTCTTGAAAAATTCTTCGCAGCTTCTTTTCTCTTGAGGTATATACCCTCAAATCTGAATAACAATCAACAAACTCTTCGTAAAACCACTGGTCAAGTTCTCGACCGATTAGTACCTCTCAGCTACATGCATTACTGCACTTCCACCTGAGGCCTATCTACGTGGTAGTCTCCCACGGGTCTTACCTTTTAGGAGGAGATCTCTTCTTGTGGGGGGCTTCGCACTTAGATGCTTTCAGCGCTTATCCCTTCCATACGTAGCTACCCAGCTATGCCTTTGGCAAGACAACTGGTACACCAGAGGTATGTCCATCCCGGTCCTCTCGTACTAAGGACAGCTCCACTCAAATCTCCAACGCCCACAGCGGATAGGGACCGAACTGTCTCACGACGTTCTGAACCCAGCTCGCGTACCTCTTTAATGGGCGAACAGCCCAACCCTTGGGACCTACTTCAGCCCCAGGATGAGACGAGCCGACATCGAGGTGCCAAACACCCCCGTCGATGTGAACTCTTGGGGGGTATCAGCCTGTTATCCCCGGGGTAGCTTTTATCCGTTGAGCGATGGCCCTTCCACTCGGTACCACCGGATCACTAAGCCCGACTTTCGTCCCTGCTCGACTTGTCTGTCTTGCAGTCAAGCTCCCTTCTGCCTTTGCACTCTTCGCGCGATTTCCGTCCGCGCTGAGGGAACCTTTGGGCGCCTCCGTTACTCTTTAGGAGGCGACCGCCCCAGTCAAACTGCCCACCTGACACTGTCCCAGTACCGGATTACGATACATGGTTAGAATCCCAACGTTACAAGGGTGGTATCCCAACGGTGACTCCACCAATACTGGCGTACTGATCTCTTTGTCTCCCACCTATCCTGTACATGCAACGCCGAAACTCAATATCAAGCTACAGTAAAGCTCCACGGGGTCTTTCCGTCCTGCTGCGGGTAACCGGCATCTTTACCGGTACTACAATTTCACCGAGTCTATTGTTGAGACAGTGCCCAGATCATTACGCCTTTCGTGCGGGTCGGAACTTACCCGACAAGGAATTTCGCTACCTTAGGACCGTTATAGTTACGGCCGCCGTTTACTGGGGCTTAAGTTCTGTGCTTCTCCTCACGGATGACACTTCCCCTTAACCTTCCAGCACCGGGCAGGCGTCAGCCCCTATACTTCAGCTTTCGCTTTTGCAGAGACCTGTGTTTTTGGTAAACAGTTGCCTGGGCCTTTTCACTGCGGCCTGCCGAAGCAGGCACCCCTTCTCCCGAAGTTACGGGGTCATTTTGCCGAGTTCCTTAACAATAGTTCTCTCGCTCGCCTTAGGATTCTCTCCTCATCTACCTGTGTCGGTTTGCGGTACGGGCACCTCGGGTCTTGCTAGCGGCTTTTCTTGACAGCGTGAAATCGACTGCTTCCGGCTTACTTGCCACCCCGTAACGCCTCAGTATTGACTATGCGGATTTGCCTACATTGCCTACCTCGACGCTTGGACACGCTCTACCAGCGGCGTGCTCAGTCTATCCTTCTGTGTCCCCACTTCGCTTAAAACGACCTCCGGTGGTACAGGAATCTCTACCTGTTATCCATCGCCTACGGCTTTCGCCCTCGGCTTAGGTCCCGACTAACCCTGAGCGGACGAACCTTCCTCAGGAATCCTTAGATTTTCGGCGGGCAGGATTCTCACCTGCCTTGCGCTACTCATGCCAACATTCTCTCTCGTATACAGTCCACAAATCCTTACGAATTTGCTTCTTCCCAGTATACGATGCTCCTCTACCATACATTTCTGTATCCAAAGCTTCGGTAGTAAGTTTTAGCCCCGTTTATCTTCGGCGCAGAGCCACTCGACTAGTGAGCTATTACGCACTCTTTAAATGAGTGGCTGCTTCTAAGCCAACATCCTAGCTGTTTATGCAGCTCCACATCCTTTTCCACTTAACTTACATTTTGGGACCTTAGCTGTTGGTCTGGGCTGTTTCCCTTTCGACTATGAAACTTATCTCACATAGTCTGACTCCCACATATGATATTCCGGCATTCGGAGTTTGATAGTTTTCGGTAACCGGTGAAGGCCCCTAGAACATTCAGTGCTCTACCTCCGGGTATCTTTCTGTGAGGCTAGCCCTAAAGCTATTTCGAGGAGAACCAGCTATCTCCGAGTTCGATTGGAATTTCACCGCTATCCACAAGTCATCCCAACCTTTTTCAACAGATATGGGTTCGGTCCTCCATAACCTTTTACAGTTACTTCAACCTGCTCATGGATAGGTCACCCGGTTTCGGGTCTACAGCATGCAACTTCTCGCCCTATTAAGACTCGCTTTCACTTCGGCTCCAGTGCTTTACACCTTAACCTCGCTGCATACCATAACTCGTTGGCCCGTTCTACAAAAAGTACGAGGTCACTTGCGCTCCCTCTGCTTGTAAGCATAAGGTTTCAGGTTCTTTTTCACTCCCCTCCCGGGGTTCTTTTCACCTTTCCCTCACGGTACTATTCTCTATCGGTCACTGGGTAGTATTTAGGCTTGGGGGGTGGGCCCCCCGGCTTCAGACCGGGTTTCACGTGTCCGGTCCTACTCTGGATCCACTCTGCTCCTTGTCAATTTCGTCTACGGGACTTTTACCTTCTTCGGTTTGCCTTTCCAAACATATTCGACTATCAACAATGGATACATCTTGAGTGTCCGCAACCCCGATAGCAAGCTATCGGTTTGGCCTCTTTCCCTTTCGCTCGCCGCTACTTAGGAAATCGATGTTTCTTTCTCTTCCTACGGGTACTTAGATGTTTCAGTTCCCCGCGTTTCCTTCTCATAACCTATTGATTCAGTTATGGATACCTGTGCATTACCACAGGTGAGTTCCCTCATTCGGATATCTGCGGATCAGCAGATATTTGCTCCTCCCCGCAGCTTTTCGCAGCTTGTCACGTCCTTCGTCGGCTCCCAGTGCCAAGGCATCCGCCTTATGCTCTTCTTCACTTGACCTTTCGCTCGTTTTAATCCGTTCTGACTTTGTTGCTGCTCGCTCACTCCTCAGTTACATACCAATGTATGCGCCTTCCTCGCTCACTCGCGCGCCTCGTCATCTCCGAATTCTAACTTCGCGGTTCTTTGTGTACCATGTACAGCGCTTGCACATGGATTTTTGTTAAAGAATCTTTTCTGGTTTCTCGGTTGAAATCATAGAATTTACCCTTCGCTTGCTTTCGCTATGCTTTGTGTATTTTCTCGATTTCTCTCTTTTCTGTGTTTGTTTCTTGTTATTCAGTTTTCAAGGTACTTTGGTCTTTCGACCTTGGTGGGCTTGGGAGGACTCGAACCTCCGACCTCACGCTTATCAGGCGTGCGCTCTAACCACCTGAGCTACAAGCCCATACAGTTCATAGTGTAAAAATCTCGTCTCCTTAGAAAGGAGGTGATCCAGCCGCACCTTCCGATACGGCTACCTTGTTACGACTTCACCCCAGTCATTGGTTTTGCCTTAGACAGCATATTTCCTTGCCGGCTTTGGGCACCCCCAACTTCCATGGTGTGACGGGCGGTGTGTACAAGACCCGGGAACGCATTCACCGCGGCATTCTGATCCGCGATTACTAGCAACTCCGGCTTCGTGCAGGCGAGTTGCAGCCTGCAGTCCGAACTGGGACCGGTTTTCGAGATTTGCTCCGCCTCACGACTTCGCTGCTTTCTGTACCGGCCATTGTAGCACGTGTGTAGCCCAGAACATAAGGGGCATGATGATTTGACGTCATCCCCACCTTCCTCCGAGTTGTCCCCGGCAGTCCCACTAGAGTGCCCATCTTACTGCTGGCAACTAATGGCAAGGGTTGCGCTCGTTGCGGGACTTAACCCAACATCTCACGACACGAGCTGACGACAACCATGCACCACCTGTCTCCTCTGTCCGTAGAAAAACCCGATTAAGGGTCTGTCAGAGGGATGTCAAGTCCTGGTAAGGTTCTTCGCGTTGCTTCGAATTAAACCACATGCTCCGCTGCTTGTGCGGGTCCCCGTCAATTCCTTTGAGTTTCACACTTGCGTGCGTACTCCCCAGGCGGAGCACTTAATGCGTTAACTACGGCACCGAAGTCTTGCGACCCCGACACCTAGTGCTCATCGTTTACGGCGTGGACTACCAGGGTATCTAATCCTGTTTGCTCCCCACGCTTTCGTACCTCAGTGTCAGTTACAGTCCAGAAAGCCGCCTTCGCCACTGGTGTTCCTCCTAATATCTACGCATTTCACCGCTACACTAGGAATTCCGCTTTCCTCTCCTGCACTCAAGCATCCCAGTTCGCAGGGCGAACAATGGTTGAGCCATTGCCTTAAACCCTGCGCTTAGGTTGCCACCTACGTACTCTTTACGCCCAATAATTCCGGATAACGCTTGCCCCCTACGTATTACCGCGGCTGCTGGCACGTAGTTAGCCGGGGCTTCCTCCTTGGGTACCGTCAGTTCTTCTTCCCCAAGGACAGAAGTTTACGACCCGAAGGCCTTCTTCCTTCACGCGGCGTTGCTGCATCAGGCTTTCGCCCATTGTGCAATATTCCCCACTGCTGCCTCCCGTAGGAGTTTGGACCGTGTCTCAGTTCCAATGTGGCCGTTCACCCTCTCAGGTCGGCTACTGATCGTCGCCTTGGTAAGCCGTTACCTTACCAACTAGCTAATCAGACGCAGGCCCATCCTTTGCCGATAAATCTTTGACCATCTGCTCATGTAACCAAATGGTGTTATCAGGTTTTAATCATCGTTTCCAATGGCTATCCCTGTGCAAAGGGCAGGTTGCCTACGCGTTACTCACCCGTCCGCCGCTTTCCACTGACTCCTTCAACCGAAGTATCTGTCATCAGCTTCTCGCTCGACTTGCATGTGTTAGGCACGCCGCCAGCGTTCATCCTGAGCCAGGATCAAACTCTTAATTAAATGGTATATCAAAGACTAATGTCTTAAATATCTTTCTTAAGATATCCTTGTTCGGATTCTGAACGCTTTGCGCTCTTGCAATATATTCTTCTTAGAATTATTGTTCTTCTTTTAAGAAATTGTCGCGAACTCTCACAAACTAGTAATCTCTTACCAATTTGCTGATTGTTCAAATTTGTTTTGACTAAATTTCTACACTATGAAGTTGTCTAGGTTCTGTCTGCTCTTTCAAGCGGACTGCTGTCCTTGCGACAGCTTATTTATCTTACCACTCTTTGGCTCTTATGTCAACCTCTTTTTTGAAGTTTTTTCGAGCTTTTTTCTTCTCCTTTTCTGGGAGTTTTCTGTGGCAAGTCTGCCTGTGGGGTTCCCCCTGCAAGACAGCTTTCTTAATATATCACCCTTTTCCCCTTCCGTCAAGTACCTTTTTCTCTTTTTTCTATTGTTTCTGCTCCAAAAGTGATAATGTCTTAAGAAAGCGCAAGAGAAAATGTCCCAAAAGGATTCCTAAAAAACACATATCATAGTAAACTATCTCTTCGGAGGTGGTTTTTATCAGAAAGGTTGAACTTAGAATGAAAGAACAGAAAAAGTACGAAGTGATTAAAAAGCTAAAAGAAACAAACGGAAACAAGAAAAGAGCTGCCGTCGAGCTAGGCTGTACCGTCCGCCACGTAAACCGAATGCTCAAAGGTTATGAGACGCAGGGAAAAGAATTCTTTTCCCACGGAAACAAAGGCAGAAGACCTGCATCTGCTCTCTCTGAGGAGTTAAAAGAGTCTATCCTGCTTCTCTACCAGAACAAATACTATGATTCGAACCTTACGCATTTCACAGAAAAATTGGCTGAGAATGAAGATATCCGGGTCTCAGAGGGAACCGTCAGAAATCTGCTTTACTCTCATGACATTCTCTCTCCCCTTGCATGGAAACGGACTCGCAGGAAACTCAAAGACAAGCTAAAAACCCAAAAGGATACTGCAACATCAAAGACAGAAAAAGAAAGCCTTCAGACTGCAATCGTTGACCTGGAAGATGCACATCCTACCAGAGCCAGATGTTCCTATGCCGGTGAGATGATTCAAATGGATGCGTCTGTACATCTTTGGTTTGGCGAAAACAAAAGCCATCTGCATGCCGCCATTGACGATGCCACGGGAACCCTTGTCGGCGCATATTTTGACAGCCAGGAAACCTTACATGGATACTACCAGGTCTTCCGCCAAATTCTTGAAAATTATGGCATTCCCTATATGTTCTACACTGACCGCAGAACCGTATTTGAATACAAAAAGAAAAATTCTCCAAATTTGGAGAATGATACATTTACGCAGTTTGCTTATGCATGCAAGCAATTCGGTGTCGATTTAAAAACAACCAGTATACCACAAGCCAAGGGCAGAGTTGAACGTCTTTTTAAAACCTTACAATCACGCCTGCCTGTCGAATTACGACTGGCAGGCGTGAAAAACCTGGAGCAGGCAAATGAATTCCTTCACTCCTACATAAAGAAATTCAACGCACAGTTCGCTCTACCCCTTAATCCTACCACGTCTGTATTTGAAACACAACCCTCAAAAGACAAAATCGACCTGTTTCTTTCCTTGCTCACACCCCGTATAGTGGATGCCGGTCATTCCATTCGGTTCAACAACCATCGGTACAAAATGTTGGATGAATCCGGCATGCATACAAACTACTACAAAGGAACGCAGGTGCTGGTAGCGCAGACCCTTAGCGGCAGGCTGTTTTGCAACGTAAACGGGCGAATTTACGCCTTGGAAGAGATTCCGTTGCATGAAGAAGTATCTCGGAATTTCAATACAGAAAAAGAACTTGCAGCAGCGAAGAAGCCAAAGAAGCAAAATATCCCGCCTATGCATCATCCTTGGCGCAAAGATAACTTTATGAAACATGTCTACGCTATGTATGGTAACGAAGCAACCTGGGCTGTTTAACTGCTCACGGTAACCCTTGCTTTTTGGTGCTAATATTGCACTTATTTTTGGACTTTTTCAATTACGGTTGACAGTACCTTTTTCTCTTTTTTCTATTGTTCTTTTTTTCTGAATCCTTCAGCGCTCACTTCTTCCAATTCTCCGCACAGTTTCTCCACTGCGGCAAAGTCGTCACGCTTAAAGGCTGCAGCGATGGTTGCTTCCAGCTCCTGCTTCCGTTTATCTGTTTCCAGGTAATTTCGGTCAAAATACTTATCATACACCATTTTACGAAAATTCTTCGTTCGCATGCGTCTGACAGTATTATCTTCTACTAAAAGCACATAATCCGCACATCCTGCTGCTAAATAAAAGTCATGACTGACCATGAGCACCGCTCCTCTGTATTCGGAAATCGCTTTTTCCAAGGCCATCTGCGCGTAAATATCCAGATGACTGGTCGGTTCGTCGAGAATTAAAAGCTCTGCGTTTGAATTTGTGATGAGGGCAATCTGAAGCAAATTCTGTTCACCTCCAGAAAGCTGCCCTACTCTTTGATCCAGCAGCGCTTCTTCCAGGCAAAACTTTGCAAGGTATCCACGCGCCCTTTCCTTTGTCTCAAAGCCATAATTCTGCAGAACCTGATATACAGTCTTGCTTTCATCGTGTAATACGCCTTGTAGCTGTGACAGATACGCATACTTTGTGTTCTCGTCTATATAAATGGAAGGATTATCATTTTCCAAAATGTCACGGATTAAAGTAGTCTTACCTGTGCCGTTTGCGCCAACAATCGTCACCTTTTCCCCTGCAAACAGTTGAAAATTCACATTCTGCAGCAAGTCTTCATCAAACGCTGCCTCATAATCTGCAACGTGAAGTACAGTTTTCTTTGTTTCAGTTCCAGACTCAGCAGCCGAAACCTCCGGCAGCACGATTTCCGGCTCACGAATTTCAATAAAGGGAGCCTTAATCTGCCTTGTGCGCAGACGATCAAGCTGAGACTGTTTTGCATTGACAGACCTTCCGATGACCGGATTCACCATATCCGTTGCTCTTTTGCGAAGGATTTGAACCATCTGTTCTGTACGTTCAATTTCCTCCTGCTCCGCTGCATTTTGCATCCTCAGTTTCAACTTTTCTCTAAAAATAGAACAGCGGTATTCCGTGTAATTGCCGTCAAATTCCTGCAAATCTGCATTCTCCAAATGCAGGATTTTGTTAAAGCAGTGATTGAGCAGATATCTGCTGTGAGTCACCACCAGCAAAGTTCCTTTATACTCGTTGATTAACTGACAGAGACTGCTCAGGTTGGCAAAATCCAAGAATGCATCGGGTTCATCCAAAATCAGCAAATCCGGTGCAAGAAGCATTTCTCTCATAATCTGCAGAACCTTGTATTCACCACCGCTAATCTTAGACAGCTTTGTTTCTGCGAGACCACTCATATGTGCGATGTACAGCTGTTTGCGGATATTGCTTTCATAATTGTCCCCGTCCATGGCTTCATTTATGTCAAGAAGCTGCTGATATTTTTCCAGTGCCGCCTCCATATCCTCCGCTGTCGCCATTTCTTCGCAAATCTGAGCGATGTCTTTCTGGATTTTTAAAAATCTTTCACTGAGATATTCAAAAACAGTACAATCCTGTAATTTATCTTTTGCATTGAACTGGCTAGCATATCCAATTCTGTAATCTTCTGATCTGTATATTTTTCCGTCGTAAAGATATTCGTCAGGTTGTATCAGCATATCGACTAACGTTGATTTGCCGCTTCCGTTGCTTCCGATTAAAGCGCAGTGCTGCCCTGTTTCTAAAGAAAACGAAATGTCGTGATATAAATCTTTTGCAGGAAAACCGTAAGATAGTTTTTCTACTCGAATCATTCTTTTTATCCTCGTTTCTACTATTGCTAGATAATTTCTTTATTAAAGTGTCCCCTGGTATCTGTTTCCTGATTGAAAAGAGGTTTGTTAGCTGTAGCATTTGCGCTGTTCAGCTTTTGCTGCGCTGCTTTAACTACTTTGACTACCTCGTCTTTTGATTCAATGGTGAAGTTCAGTCTAAAAGCCTCAATACCTCTAATGGACGGTATTTCATCTAGAAGATTCAGTATCTTGCCGTTCAAAATCGTGGTTGTGCAGTCACCATGGGAAAGAATCGGAAAGGTACCGTATTCATCTTTCATCTCGTAGGTCTTTGCTCTGCAGTTACCACACTGATTCATTTTTTTCATAGGACAATACTTTGTGAACATCAACGGTGCACGTCCGTATACCACCATTTCCAAAGCTGGATAGCCATCATTTTTTGCATAGTATGCGTCAATTAGATCACCAATCTGCTTTTTGTTCAACTCATAGGACAAAGTTACTCGCTTTGCGCCCAGTCGAAAAAGCTCGTAGCAGCTATCTGCATTTACTACATTTAGAGAATAGTCGGTGACAAATGGATTGCGGTCTCTGTAATAATAGATTCCGCCGTATCCGCCGATCAAAAGTTCCCCTTCTTTTTCTTCATAAGTAATTTGATTTCTTCGAATAACATTGTCAAAATAGATTTCCTTTATGCCGCACTTTACGCAGGCGTCATACTGCGCTTTTGTCGTAACGGAAACAGTAAGATACGGATTCTTCTGTGCGAAAGAGATTTTCTTTTTCGCCTCGGGAATTTTCGTACGTCGTGCTTTGCCTGTAATCTTTGCGTCGTATAAGGCCTGGACGATTGTGCGTCTGGCGCTGTTGAGCATTTTCACCGGAATAAAAGCGTTGTACTCTTCAAATTCCACATCACCAAGGGAAAAGACTGTGTCTTTCAGTTTAGAAAGCTGTTTCACAACTTGCTCTCTAGTGGTCGGATTATTCATCGCCTCTTCCAAAATTTCTCCGCTTTCATACAAGTAGCTGCATCCCAGCCCTTCTGCGTCAATGACCAGATTTGCACCGGGATAAGCGTAAACTTTCATATGTAGCGGAAATCGTCTGAATTCGTCTTGTAAACCGTTTCCCAGCTCATTATAAAACAGGTAGTCTTTCGTCTTATAGATTACGTCTCCTATGGATAGCTTTTCTTTTATTTTGATATAGCAAACATCTTCAGCTTTGTTAATCAGCATTCCCTCTCTGTCGTACAGTTTTACAACGGACAGATTAACGTCTTCGCCTCCAGCATCGATTCTGATGATATCGTTCTGATTTAATACCTTATCCAGGGTGATTTCATACATGCCTTTGTAAAATCCTGTAATTCTGCCAATCTCGTAACCGAAGTTGTTCGGTCTTTGAATATTGGACAAGTCTTTCGGGTCCTCGTGAAACAGATACCCTTTTGTAAAGGTTCTATTGAAAGTTTTTTTCAAATCTTCCTTGTCACTTACTGTCACCTTGCCATCCAGTGCGGCTCTGTATTTTGAAACGACGTTTGCCACATAGGCAGGCTCTTTCATACGCCCCTCGATTTTCAGAGAGTCGATTTCCTTAAGTTCCTCTATATAGTCGATGGTATTTAAGTCCTTGGTCGATAACAGGTAGTTTTTTCCAAAAGACTCGCCTGTGGTCCTGTCAATTAGTTCATAAGGTTTGCGGCAGGATCCAACACATCTGCCCCGATTTCCACTCCGATATCCGATGAGACCGGACATAAGACAATTTCCTGAGTAAGATACACACAGAGCGCCGTGGACAAAGATTTCCAGAGGTATCTTCGCAGTCCGTTTGATTTCTTTCACCTTTTCAATTTCGACTTCTCGCGACAGAACAACTCTTTTAGCACCCAATTCTTTGAAAAGTAAAGTGCCTTCAAGGTCATCAATGCCCATCTGGGTCGAGCAGTGTACTTCCATATCCTCAAAATGGTTGACAGCATAGTCAAAAACCGCTAAATCCTGCACGATGACACCATCTACGCCAATCTCATTCAGCAGCTGAAGCTGCTTCTTCATGTCGTCAATCTCATCTTCAAATACAATCGTATTCATGGTTACATATATTTTTACATTTCTGAGATGCGCATAAGCAACCGCTTCTTTTAATAATTCCGTATCAAAGTTGGACGAATAAGCGCGGGCGCCGAATTTCCGCATCCCCAAATAGACTGCGTCGCAGCCGTTTGCAATCGCAGCCTTTAACGCTTCCATGTTTCCCGCCGGAGCTAATAGTTCAGTCATTGGTTCCTCCCGTCTGGTTTAGTAGTTATCGCCTCCGCCATGCATTATACGGCATCGCCTGCCAAAATGCAAGAAAAATAGCACTTTCAGCTGTCTTTTCAGCTTCAAATACTCTGTCGTTTTCTTTTAGATATCACACGGTTCAAAATGCAAATTTACAGCACTCAAATTCGTTGAACGAATAAAACCTGACCGCATCTCCATGTTTCACCAGTTCTGTTGCAACTGGCAGCATGGGATTGGGTTTACCATGTGCAGGGATACAAAAGGCTATTTTCTTCAATCACCGCCCTTTTCTCCATATGCTATACCGAACAATTCGGCAAATGCTCCTTTCGGAGGTATCGCAATCCCACACTCAATATCGCAAAGCAGGAGGAGCGTATCTCCCGGCTTAATCCCCAAAATATCACGAGCCTGTTTCGGTATTACAATCTGTTCCTTTTCACCGGCACTGGCTGTTCATACATATTTTCCTTCAGGTGCTTTCATTTTCTTCTATCTCATAAGTATAATTTATATAACTAGACATACTTCTTTTTTCCCAAAATGACAATAGAACCACGAAAACGTCTATTTTATATGGGGCTGTATTTTCTGTGCACTCACGGAAAAAAATTCGCAGGTTTATTAATATTTCACCTGTTATTTTGGGTCGCTCATTTTCTTAGTGTCAAAATAGAATTACAAAAGGCGGAAAATACAACCGCATTCCCCGCCTTTTTCCAAGACATTTATTAATAGAAAGCTTCTGATAAACCAGAAGTTATTGCTCATTGACAAGCAGCTTCAGTACATCCGGCCTTGCGTAGTGGCCCACCGCGTCATGCTCCATCTTGCACGCAGCAGGCAAATCCATATCAAGCTCCGCGTAGATAATCGTTTCCTCATTCCAAACAGGCTCTGTCACATAATGCCCATAGGGATCAATGATACAGCTGCCCCCACTGCAGACCATTTCCGGCAGCTGAAGAACCGCTTTGTTCTCATTGAGGTCAGAAGGATAGGAGGAACGTCTAACAATCATATCCGCATTGATAAAGTAGCATTTGCCCTCAATCGCGATATGTTGAATCGTAGCCTGCCACTCCGGATTGTCGTTCGTATTCGGCGAAATATAGATGGTGATTCCTTTTTGATAAAGTGCTACCCTGGCAAGAGGCATATAGCTCTCCCAGCAAATCAGGCTGCCAATCGGCCCCCACGACGTTTCTGTCACCGGAAAATAATCCTTGTTTGCGTCACCCCAGACAGTCCGTTCTGATCCGGTCGGTTTCAACTTGCGATGCACCTTATAGGTCCCATCCGGCTCGAAAATGACATTGCTGTTATAAAGCGTCCCGTTGACCGCATCCCGCTCAGAAAAGCCAAGACTAATATAGGCACCTGTCTTCTTCGCTCTGTCGGCAAGTTCTCTGAATTCCTCAGCCCCGGCAACAACAGAAGCATCATAATACCGTTTCCAATCCTTTCGGCCTTCCTCAGTTCGCTTGCCCATGCTAAAACCAAAGTTCATTCCAATCGGGTAGCCGGGAATGAAAAGCTCAGGAAAAACGATTAGGTCTGGATTTTGGGATGCCGCTTCGTCGATATATCGAAGTGTCTTTTCCAGAGATGCTTTTTTATCAAACAAAACAGGCTCTGCCTGTACCAATGCAATTTTGCAGATTTTTTTGATGTCTTTCACAGTGATTCTCTCCTTCAAATACCGATTTGTTTCTTTCATTATAACAGCAAACACTCCCGTCGACAAGCATAAATCAGGCCGGCGCTCCAAGGAGCGCCAGCCTGTTGTTTCCTTTCATTTCAAGGAATGTAGGATTTTTTATAATTTATTCCCACTCAATGGTGCCGCATGGCTTCGGTGTCAAATCATAGCACACTCGGTTTACCCCTTCAACCTCAGCCAAGATTCTATCGGTAATCTTGTGAAGCACCGACCAGTCGATGTCTTCAATCGTTGCAGTCATCGCGTCCACAGTGTTGACCGCACGAATAATGACTGGATATTCGTAGCTTCTTGCGCCATCCTTTACGCCTACAGATTTAAAATCAGGCACCGCGGTAAAATACTGCCATACCTTGCCCTCAAGCCCATTTTTCGCAAACTCTTCACGAACGATTGCGTCAGACTCGCGAACCGCTTCAAGACGTTCTCTTGTAATCGCGCCAAGACAGCGAACGCCAAGTCCAGGACCAGGAAACGGCTGACGAAACACCATGTTGTCAGGCAGTCCCAGCGCTTTTCCTACCACTCTGACCTCGTCCTTAAAGAGAAGCTTCACCGGTTCAACCAGTTCAAACTGCAGGTCTTCCGGAAGACCGCCAACATTGTGGTGCGCCTTAACTCCATCACTTTCTAAAATATCCGGATAAATTGTACCCTGTGCCAGGAATTCAATGCCGGACTGCTTGCGAGCCTCCTCTTCGAATACTCTGATAAACTCCGCGCCGATAATCTTACGCTTTCTCTCAGGTTCATCCACACCGGCAAGCTTGTCCAGAAAACGATCCACAGCATCTACGTAAATCAAATTCGCGTTCATCTGGTTTCTGAACACCTCTACTACCTGCTCTGGCTCGCCTTTGCGCAGAAGACCGTGATTTACGTGCACGCAGACCAATTGGCTTCCGATTGCCTTAATCAAAAGCGCCGCTACGACAGAGGAGTCTACCCCGCCGGAAAGCGCCAGCAGTACCTTCTTATCCCCAACCTGTTTTCTCACTTCTTCCACCTGTTCGGAAATGAAAGCCTCTGCCAATGCGGCAGTTGTGATTCTTTCCATCGACTCAGGACGTACAATTTTTTCCATATTTTTTCCTCCATATATTGTTAAAGAAAATAGCGTACAATATTTTTCATACCAAATATTATAGCCTACCGTCTTCTCCCATGCAAGGAAATTTTAGAATAATAAGCAGCTTATCACACACATATTCGGCCTCTATAGTACAATCCATTTTTTCCGTTAAAAGCTTTGCAATAGAAAGTCCCAGACCGCTGCTGTTTCTGCCTGTCTCCACTGTATAGAACCGATCAAAAAGTCGCTCCACATCCAGTGATGTTAAATCCCTTGCTGTATTAGCAAAAATGATTACACCACCTGCACTCATGGTTACCTCAAAATCTCCATCACTATATTTCAGTGCATTGCTGATGACATTACCGAAAATTCGATTCACCGCCGCTTTATCCAGATATCGTTCAACCGGCTCTGTGCATATATTGATTTTCGGCATAATACCTCTTTGCTGCATAGCGCCGTAATAGGAAAGTAGGCTTTCCTCCAGCACCCTACGCAAGTCCAGCGTTTCCTCCGACAGTTCTTTCACCGAAGCAACTACCGAATAGCGAAAGAGTTCTTCCGTCAGTTGCTTCATCACTTCCACCCTGCTGGTAATCTGTGTCAGATAGCGTTCCGCCACCTCGTCTTTTTCTATATCCTCTAAAAGTTCCAGGTAACCGCAGATTGCCGTAAGCGGTGTTCTAAGATCATGAGAAATATTCGTGACTGCCTCCTTTAGCTCCGTATCCCCTTGCAAAAAATGCATACGTTGTTTGCGCAGCCTGCGCAGTTGGTCGTTGATTGCCGCCGCCAACTTTCGCATTGCGGGATCTTGATGTGACAGATGAATCAACGTGTTTGTATCCATTTCAAGACGCAGCGCGAATTCCCGCTGAATCTCCTCTGCCGCTCTTCTAACTCCATAAAGCTTATAGCCAAGCACTACCACAGTGCAGCCTAAAACACCGATTATTCCCCATAAGAAAAATACCATAAAACACGTCCTTTATCTTAGCCTCTATTTCAGTTCTTTTTTTCTGAACAGCGCAATACCCAAAGCCGTGACCGCAACCGATATAACCGCCGAGTAGCCAGCCAGCAGCCATGGTTTATCATTTTCCATCGTGGATACCTGTATCTGCTGTCCGCCCGGCGTCGCATCCAATAAAAATGTATAGACATCCCGCGTAGTCCCGGAAATATATCTCGGGTTCGGTTCCGGCTCAGCATTTTGCAGCGTTCCCGTTTCATCCATGTAATAGCCTCCGTAAACCTCCGGTTCATCAAGCAACCCCTTTATATAAGAACCGGCAAAAAGCAGCAGCAGCGCCAAAAGAATGCAGGCTACCGCAGAGGCTGCTTTGTTGTGGCACAAAAGCACAACCAGCGTAAAAATTGCGGAAAAGCAGACGCTTAACATCAGAGCGCAGCCGGCAAAAATCACCATCGCCCAAACTGCCTCGCCAAAGCCGCCCAAAAGCACCGCGCCCAATCCAAGGTAGCAGACCATATGAATCAGGCAGAAAAACATCGAGGTAAGACTGCATACCACAAACGTCGACAGATAGATCTCCCACCGCTGGTGTCCTGCAATAATCTTATTTCGAAGCGTTCCGTCAGCGTATTCCGTTCCTGTAAAAATTGCACAAAATACGGCAATCACTATTCCAACAAGCGCCACGTACTGAAAAGCCCCGCTTTCCAGGGTAGCGTCCATTCCACTGTCCCGGACCTGTTTCTTCATAAAAGCGAAAAAAAATCCCAACATTGCCATAAAAGCCGCAATGCCCCAGAAGATTTTTGATTTTTTTAATCTCATCAAATTTGCCAAAATTAAATTATTCATGACTTGCACCTCCCACCAGACTGACAAAGTAGCTTTCCAGACTTTCGTCCCGTTCTTCCATTGAAATGATTTGACAATTTTCCTTTGCCAATTCCATCGCAAGTTCTGAAACGTTGACCTTCGCATAGATATCAGCCTGTTTTTCTGAGAAAATGTGATACTCGATTCCCATGCGGTCCAGGACTACTGCAAGACGTTTCGTATCTGAAACCTCCGTGCGCACACATTTGCGGCAAACCTCCTCAAGCTCCTTCGCACTGATTTCTTTCATCATTCTGCCGCCGTCAATGAACCCATAATGGGTCGCCAGCTTGGAAAGTTCATCTAAAATATGGCTGGAAATCAGTACCGTAATCTGATGCTCCCGATTCAGCTTCAAAATTAATTCCCGCATTTCAATAATCCCCTGCGGATCCAATCCGTTAATCGGCTCGTCTAGCAGCAGAAAATCAGGATTTCCTACAAGGGCAATGGCAATCCCCAGTCTCTGGCGCATACCAAGAGAAAAATGTTTCGCCTTCTTTCTTTCGGTATGCCCAAGTCCTACCAACGCCAAAATTTCCGCAATACCGTCAAAAGACGGCAGTCCCAGCATCCTGCACTGCATTTTTAGATTATCGACAGCCGTAAGCTCGCCATAAATAGATGGCGTTTCTACCACAGCACCCATCCTGCTGCGGCTTGCTGCAATTGATTTCTCGCAGTTTTTTCTCCCATAGAGGACAAAGCTTCCCGCAGATGGCTCCTGCAAACCACAAATTAGCCGAATCAGTGTCGTTTTTCCCGCGCCGTTTCTTCCTACAAACCCATAAATAGAGCCCTTCGGCACATGCATAGAAAGTCCGTCCAGCGCCTTAAACTGCTTGTAGCTTTTGGACAGACCCTCCGTCGTTAAAACGTATTCCATATATGATATACCTCCTTCTCTTCACGCCTATCAGTTTACAAGCAGACGGTAAAGAAAGCGGTAAAGAAAAATGTAAAGATTTCGTAAAGCTTTTACAAGGTTTATTCTGTCAGCTTAAATCCAATTCCCCATACGGCTTCAATATAATCTCTGCCGGAAGTCTCACGCAGCTTCTTGCGAAGATTGCTGACATGGATTTTCAGCGAAGCCTCTGTGCAGTCCGGCGTATCGAAACTGATGCGCTCCAAAATGGCTGACTTTGAAATCGCGCCGCCTGCCTGCTGCATCAGCAGCTTCAAAATCGCAAACTCTGTCTTCGTAAGTTTTACCTCCTGATTGGCTGCGGTCACCAGCCGGCGCTGTTCGTCCAGTCTTAAATCCCCAAAAGAAAGAATCTCCGAAGGCGTTACCGCAGTCCTGAGGTGCACCGCGATGCGCGCCAAAAGCTCTTTCACTGCAAATGGCTTGCTCACATAATCTACAGCGCCGCTCATCAGCAGATTGACTTTATCCTCTACATCTACTTTCGCGCTGATTACGATGACCGGTATCCCGGAAGTATGTTTCAGGACTTCCTCGCCGCAAAGACCCGGTAACATTAAATCCAGCAGGATTAAATCCGGTCTTTTCTGCGCAAGCAAATAGAGAGCCTCTGTGCCCGAATAAGCTCTGCACACGCTGTAACCTTCCTTTTCGAGCACCTCACAGAGCATGTCTCCGATTGGCACATCATCATCTATGATTGCAATAGTCTTTGCGATATTTTTCATGAAATCCCCCTCTGTTTTCATAACTGCGTTCATTATACCATGACGATTCCTTGCAGCAACGCTGGTATAATCGTCTGCGTTCATTATACATCAAAATGGGTGGTTTGTGAAACCAATAAAAAACGGTCAGGCTGCAAATACACAAGCCCGACCGCTGCTGCTATCCTCTCAGATTGTTCAATTTATTCCGGTGAAATAGTCAAAAATATGATATCATCACCAAAGTAAAGTAATTCAAATGTGATACCATCAGAATCCTTCCACTGCACGCCCAACGTTGTAGTTTCTGGTTCACCTAGCTTCTTGGTCATACGTTCCTGCAAAGTGTCAAATAATTCTCCTTCAGGAATATCAGAATCATTCGTTCTCTGTATTACCTCAGTGATTGTCCGAAGAGAATTATCCGTTCCTAATGCATAAGACAAATTAATTTCCAGGTCATCTTTCTCCAGACCCAAAAATGTTCCGTCCAGCGATTCATGTGTACTGATGTCCTGCGTATCATTCCAGTTAGGTTTCCCTGCGTCAGCATCTTTTTCCAAAATTTGCTCATAGCTTTCTCCGAAGTTAATACCATATGGCATTTTGCCTAAATATCCTTGAGCAGAAGTCATTTTCAAAATTAAGAAAACAACTAGAATCACAACTACAACTCCTGCTGCAATCAGCCATTTAAATCTCTTCGCTTTGTTTGCAGCAACTGCATCCATGGGGATCTCTCCTTGAGCAAGTTCTGCCTCTTCCAGATTATTTGCTGTCTCCGCTCCTATCACTTTCTCTTCCTTAGCAGGCTCAATATGTACAAGTTTTGCTCCGCATGATGCACAAAACAAAGCATCATCATCTGCCTTAGTTCCACATTTACTGCAATACATCTTCTACCTCCTAATATAAATATCGGTATTGAGTTTTTTCTTATATTATATCATAGCATATATTCATATGTCTATATTTTGAAGTTATTTAACTCATAACGACTGCACATATGGATCATTTTCTCTATAACCACCCACTACCCCGTAAACAGTGATATCTTCGCCACCGGTAAAACGTTCACGTCCCTGTGGATAACGATAGTCAATCCGCAGAAGTCTGTCATCAATGGAACCATTACTTATATCTTCAAAATACCTATATATCTATTCTTATAAGAAAATTTACTAAATATATATATCAATCCTCTATAAATTTATTATATTTATACTGAGCAAATTCACCTTAGCAAAATGAACTGCCTATTATTGCTAATAAAAAAATGCTCAAGTCGCCCGACTCAAGCATTTTCAATAGATTGGCTAGGGTAGCAGGATTCGAACCTGCGCATGATGGAATCAGAATCCATTGCCTTACCGCTTGGCGATACCCCAACATTTGGAGGCGACACCCAGATTTGAACTGGGGAATAAAGGTTTTGCAGACCTCTGCCTTACCACTTGGCTATGTCGCCATAATCATAAAAATGATATGGGGTGGATAGTGGGATTCGAACCCACGTATACAGGAGCCACAACCCTGTGTCTTAACCACTTGACGATACCCACCATATAGTATATACTACTCTGCTGAAATTATGCAATTCACCGTCAATTTATGCTCAGCTTTTGCATCATCCACAGCAAAATATACTTTAAAAAAATTGGCGACCTGGAACGGGCTCGAACCGTCGACCTCCAGCGTGACAGGCTGGCATTCTAACCAACTGAACTACCAGGCCGCATTACCGGTTCATTTACCGTACTGCCACTACAAATACAGTAAACGACCTCCGTAAGCCACTTGCTTGCTAGCTGAGGAACTATCACTTACACAGCTCGCATACAAGCGTCAGTGATTTGAAAAATGGTGGGCGTTATAGGGCTCGAACCTATGACCCTCTGCTTGTAAGGCAGATGCTCTCCCAGCTGAGCTAAACGCCCAAAGTGGTAGCGGCGAGTGGAGTCGAACCACCGACCTTCCGGGTATGAACCGGACGCTCTAGCCAACTAAGCTACACCGCCACATAGTTTCTTCAAATCACTGCAAGAAATATATTATCAAACCTAGCTGAGAATGTCAAGAACTTTTTTAGTATTTTATGCTTTTAATATGTCGCAACTTAACATTCTGCCGGCAGGTATCTTTCCTGCACTGCCTATCTTTCCATTCAATGAACAGCTTGAATAGATTACCATTTTCTTGGAGGTTTGTCAATAGGAATTTTAAAATTCCTCAGAAGTTTTTCTTAAACTTTCGCACACGATCTATTCCACCATAAGCTTTGCATATCCATGGTCAAAAACCGTTTTTCCAAACTCATAATCAAAAGTCTGTTTAAACAGTGGACCATCTGTAACCAGCGTATGATATTCTCCATTCTCTCCACAGACATCAACACCTTCTGCTGCAAGACGTGTAAGCAGTTCCAAAGATAATGCTTTCCCCAGATACTCTGCACCCATATATTTTGTATTTACTGTAGTGATTCTTGCAGTAAATCCCGCTTTCAAAAGTTCCTTCACCGCTTCTTTGCGATCCATCTGCCAGAGAGGAAAATATCCTGTAAGACCTGCTGCCTCACATCGATCCTTGTCCCACTTAAGATGTGCTTCTAAATCGATATCGCCAAAGACACAGTACTCAGCGCCCCTGCCTTTCCACTCACGCAGTTTCTCCTCGAACCTTTCCTCGTAATCTGTTCCGTCCGTCATAATTAAATCGATTGGAATTTCCAGCGCCGCAGAAAGTCTATCGAGCACATCCCGTCCCACTCCGTGAAACCAAGCTTTCTCTGCGTTTGTATTATAAGTAATTAAAAGTCCCAGCGGCTCCATATCGGCTTCTATCGCTTTATAAAGTGCTAAACTGCTATCTTTGCCTGTACTAAATGATGCTACAAATTTTTTCTTCTCTGTCATGCTTTCTCCTCTTACTATTCATATCACTCTACCGCAGACAAATTTTCCTTTACAACCCATTCACATGCGCTGCAGCTGCAAGTGCTGCTACGGCTCCATCGGCAGTAGCTGTAGCCAGCTGGCGAACAGACTTGGTTCTGCAGTCTCCGCAGGCAAAAACGCCGGGTGTCTTTGTAAGACAGTCTTCACCAGCGATGATATAGCCTTTCTCATCCAGGTCTACTACCTTTGAAAACGCCTGATTTGCAGGCATCTGTCCGATAGCGACGAATACGCCTGACACCTGCAGCGTTGTAACTTCCTCTGTTTTCACATTACGGATCTTAAGACCATTCACCAGCGCTTCTCCCAAAATTGCTTCAGGAACGCTATCCAGATAAAACTCTACATTATCCTTAGTGAGCAGTCTTTTTACGACAGTCTGCTCTCCGCGAAAAGTGCCTCTTCTGTGAATCAGATAGACTTCTTCTGCCAGATCAGAAAGAAGCTCCGCATCTTCCAGGGCTGTATTTCCGCCGCCGATGACCGCCACTTTTTTTCCTCTGAAAAAAGCGCCATCACAAGTTGCACAGTAGGAAACGCCGCTTCCCACAAATCTTTCTTCTTCTGGAAGACCCAGCGGGCGATTTTTCGCCCCAGCAGCGAGAATAACCGTTTTCGCCTCGTAGCTGCCGTTATTTGTCACAACGAGCTTTATATTCTCACAAGTTTCAACAGAAACCACTTCTTCATAGATAATCTCAGCGCCCTGCTCTGTCGCCTGTTCATAGAAACTTGTCGCCAGTTCAAACCCCGAAATTTTCTTGATCCCCGGGTAATTTTCTACCTCCGGCGTGTTTAATATCTGCCCTCCAAATCCTTTTGCATCAATCAGAAGAGTTTTCTTTCCGGCACGTTGTCCGTAAATAGCGGCAGTAAGCCCCGCAGGTCCCGCTCCAATAATTATAATGTCATACATCACTCTACTTTTCCCTCCTTGAAAATACGCATCATTTCTCTCGTCAGACTGATGCCATCGTCTTTAACATCCATCTCATCTCGGCTGACCCATTCCGCAACAGAAAGTTCTTCAGAATCCATGGTAATCTCATCGTTTCCATCCACATGGCAGAAAAATCCCAAAAGCAAATTACAGTCCGTTCCCCATGGCTGACTCTTATAATAGGTAATATCTTTTACCTTAAGCCCAGCTTCTTCCATGACTTCACGACTCACCGTTTCTTCCGCTGTTTCGCCGATCTCTGTAAAGCCTGCAATCAATGCATATTTCTTGTACGCTCTGCCATTGTATTTTGTAAGAAGTATCTTATCACCATTGATTACCCCTACGATAACTGCTGGCGCAATTCTCGGATACACTGTATTTCCACAGCAAACACAGCGCATCATCCGCTCTTTATCATCGGGCTTCAGACGCTTTCCGCATCTCCCGCAAAATCTGCTGTTTCTGTACCATTGATATAAATGATGTGCAGTAGATGCCGCAAAGGCCAGTTCCTTATGTTCCAAATCCCGCAAATTCCTTGTGGATTCCCAGAAATATCCATCATTCAAAAGTTGTTGAATTACAGATTCCCCGTCGCTTTTCATTAAAAAGTAACCATCTTCTTCAATTCTGAAAAGGTACTGCAGATCAGCCCCTTCGAAAAAAACAGCACTAGGCACTGCCAGCCTGCCGTTGCTACCTTTCCTTACTAAAATTCTATCCTCGTCAAAGACAAAGACCCGATCTTCCGCCTCTGCCTCTTTCTTTTCAAACTCGTTGTACAACTTCCGTTCTCCTAATTCCTGAATCATTTGTCACACCTCTGACTAAAATAGTATTTACTTTCAACTCTATTTTATCACGAAATTCAAGGAAAGAAAGGAAAAGTTTTATAACAGATCTCATAGCCATCGCCTCTATCTCCAATGAGAAAAAGCTGCTGCCGTACACCCTCTTTTATCTGCGGTCCTAAAGCCTTGAGCGATTCAGTATATTTAAATTCCGAAACAACTTCATATACTCGATAATCATACAAGGAGAGATATGTAATTTCTTTTTGAATCGCTTCCACCTCAGAATGAGAAAACAGTATATCATCAGAAAGATTTTCTATAGACAAAATTTTAATACTTTCCACATGCGCCGATTTATAACCTGCCTCATTCCCTTTGATCATATCACAAAATTCATCTATAATCAGTTCCTGTGGTTTTTCTACCACCTCTGTGTTCAGCGTAACAGATCTGTCCCCAAAATCAAACTCTTTCTTTCCTCTATAAATATAGTTTTCTTCTTCTGCATAATTCCTCACCAGATTTTCTAGATAAGTAAACCAAATCTGTTCATAGCTATAATAACACGCACTTTTTTCGTCATAATATCCGTTCTGATAAAAAATCCCAATCCCCTTTATTTCTATGTAATATTCCTGATAAAGCTGCCTCGCATCAAGCCGCTCTATGCCTTCAATATTCTGCAGCAACGTCTTAATTCTCTTCTGTGCTATTTCCTCAGTCCCGCTTTCCGTAGCAAGCGTATACACCGTGCCATCGGAAAGCACTCCCTGTATCTCACGAATTACAAAATCTCCTTCAGCAAAATTTACTGGCTGTTTACTCTGCCAGTAAAAAATTACTGAAAAAAGAATTATAATCATCAGAACACCTACAGTCATCCACGCTGCGACTGTTCTCTTTCTCTGTTTTTTTAAATAACTTCTAATCCCTTTAAGCATCCTCTCTCCGACTTCTGGTTCGCAAAAACATCTTTGCGTGCTCAGTTCCCCTGCAAAGAGCTCATTTACCGAAATCGAAAGAGTATCACATAAAGAATGCAATATTGATACATCGGGAAAACTCTTTGCTCTCTCCCACTTAGAAACTGCCCGATCTGTTACCCCTAAAAGTTCTGCCAGCTGCAGCTGGGTCAAATGCTTTTCCTTCCTCCGCTGCGCAATAAATGCGCCGATTTTCTCATAATCTAAAGTCCTGGTGTCCATCCTCTTCCTCCTTTTTTATATTTTACCACAGACATATCTAAAGCCGCAACCAACTGATAGTTGAGTAACATGGCAAGGGCATGAAGAAAAAATTATCCACCTGAAAATTGTCTTACCCGTGCAATGATTTTAACTTAAAACAGGTATTTCTTGAAAAAGTGTATAAAGTGGATGTGCGATTCTTAACCGAAAATTATAAAATGCTGAAAAAATGTATAAAACCATCTGAAAAAACATACTTACCGGTTATTCTTACAGATATTATCCCTGCTGCCTTGTTGATACTTTGCATTTTGCGTAAGTTTATTTGAAGCTTTACTCAGTATCTTGCATAAAACGCAAAAGTAAAGATTTCTGCCAAAAATCTTTTATACATCATTTAATAAAAATCGCAATTTAGGTTAAAGTTTTCCTTTTTCCAGTTTTTCTTTGACGTTTTACACTGCTTCTATGGTGTACTTATTTAAAATTTGCCTTTTCCTCTTGACAACAGCCACAATATATGATTAAATAAACATATGAACATTCATTCATGTTAATTGAATGATAAAGAGGAGGTTTTATAATGAAAGCAATTCACAAAAGAAATTCTTTACAGCCATTACTTCACCATCACGATGAACACTGTGGCTGCGGTCATGCGCATCACGACCATCACGAAGCCGGTGTACACTGTGACGGCGGTCATAGCCATGAGCATCACCATGAACACCAAGAAGAAATCTGCGATTGCGGTTGTGGCCACGATCACCATGAGCATGAGCACTGCTGTGAGGAAGATGACAGCGGCGGTGATGGAGATGAGGAACACTCGCACCATCATCATGAACACTGCGACTGCGATTGCGAGCACGACCACCACGAACACGATGAGCACCACGAGCATGAGCATCACCACGTTGACGCTGCTGTTCTTGCTAAGGCAGACAAAAAAATCTATCTACTGGAAAATCTTGGCTGCGCCCACTGTGCTTCCAAGATGGAAGACAAAATCAATCAGCTGCCGACTATAAAAGACGCAACCATTACCTACGCGACAAAACAGCTTCGCATTGCTGCTGATGACTGTGATGCACTGCTGCCAGAAATCCGCAGAATCTGCAGTTCTATTGAATCTCAGGTAAAAGTCGTAGATCCTGCTACAATGCAGGCAAAACAGCCATCCAGCGTTGCAGATACAAAAGAAGCCAGCAGCAATTCCAAAAAGAAAAAGATTTCAGAAGACAAACTGGAACTCGGCACGATTCTGGCAGGCGCCCTCCTCTTTGCAGGCGGTGTCATTACCCACCATATGGGGCTGGATCCCCGCATTATGATTGCACTGTCTGTCATATCCTACCTGATTCTGGGAGGAAAAATCATCTTAGAAGCCCTGAGAAACATTACAAAAGGACAGATCTTTGATGAAAACTTCCTGATGAGCATTGCTACCATCGGTGCCTTTATCATCGCTGAATACTTAGAAGCGGTAGGCGTTATGCTCTTTTACCGCATCGGCGAATACTTCGAACATAAAGCTGTCGAGAAAAGCCGCGTACAGATCATGGATGCTATCGATATGCGTCCCGAAGTGGTTAATTTAGTAAAAGGAACATCCGTAGCAATAATCCCCGCAGAACAAGCTGCAGTCGGAGACATCCTGCTTATCCGTCCTGGAGACAGAATCCCTCTGGACGGCATGATCATAGATGGAGAAAGCCGTATTGATACCTCTCCAATCACAGGAGAACCTGTTCCTGTTAGCGCAAAACCAGGCACCGCTGTAACCAGCGGCTGCCTCAATACTTCCGGTCAACTGCAAATCAGAGTAGAAAAACCCCTTTCCGAATCTATGGTTTCCAAAATTTTAGATTCTGTCGAAAACGCTGCTGCAAGTAAACCGAAATTAGACCGCTTTATTACCAGATTCTCCAGAGTCTATACGCCTTGCGTCGTTATCGCTGCACTTCTTCTTGCTGTGGTACCTTCTCTGGCAACAGGAAATTGGAACTACTGGGTTTATACTGCCCTTACCTTCCTTGTTATGAGCTGCCCTTGTGCGCTAGTACTCAGTGTACCCCTTGCCTTTTTCTCCGGCATCGGTGCAGGCTCAAAGAAAGGCATCCTGTTTAAAGGAGGACTTTCCATAGAAGCCCTGGGTAAGCTGAAGGCCGTTGTCATGGACAAAACTGGCACGATTACAGAAGGAAATTTCCTCCTGCAGAAAATCATCTCCGCCGGAACTTATGGCGAGGACGAACTGCTTGCAATCTGTGCAAGTTGTGAGCAGCACTCTACTCATCCGATCGCAACCAGCATCGTCAGCGCTGCCACTGGTAAAGGACTCACCCTTTCGGTTCCAGAAAAGCGGAATGAAATCGCAGGACACGGTATCGTCGCCCAAATGAAAGAAGGGCTTGTCCTCTGCGGCAATCAAAAACTAATGGAAAAATATCAAATTGCTATGCCGACACTTTCTGAGGCTGCAAGCGGCGCCGAAGTCTTTGTCGCCATCGACGGAAAATTTGCAGGGCGCCTCATCATCGCAGATACTATAAAAGCTGATGCAAAAGACGCCATCAGCCGTCTTAAGGCAATGGGACTTCACACCGTCATGCTGACAGGTGATGCAAAAAACAGCGCTGAAGCTGTTGCAGCTCAAGTAGGCATCGATCAGGTATATGCAAAACTGCTTCCGCAGGATAAATTGACCATGCTGACAAAAGTGAGAGAAGAAAAAGGCAGCGTTATGTTTGTCGGAGACGGTATCAACGATGCACCTGTTCTCGCCGGAGCTGATGTAGGTGCTGCTATGGGAAGCGGCGCCGATGCAGCAATTGAAGCTGCCGATGCAGTATTTATGCAAACAGAGGTAAACTCTATTCCAAGCGCCATTTCTATTGCACGAGCAACAAACGCAATCGCAAAGCAAAACATCATCTTTGCCCTTGTAATCAAAGCAGCTGTCATGATTCTAGGCGTTATCGGCTTTGCCAACATGTGGCTTGCTGTATTTGCCGACACAGGCGTGGCTATGCTGTGCGTACTGAACTCAATCAGAGCACTATACAAAAAATAATGTTATCGGGAGGAAACGCTTCAGGCTGCTTTCCTCCCATCCATAAAAATACGGAGGAAGAAACATGGACTTTGAAAAAACAGATCACCCTATCGAGGAAGAAACCCTTTACAGCTTAGCAGAGCTATTTAAGGTCTTTGGCGATCCTACCAGAGTCCGGATTTTGTATATCTTATCCTCTCAGGAACTCTGCGTACAGGAAATTGCAGATACGTTGTCAATGACCCAGAGCGCAATTTCTCATCAGCTGCGCGTTCTCAAGCAGACTGCCCTGGTAAAATTCCGCCGAGAAGGAAAAACCATCTACTATTCACTGGCTGACGATCATGTCGCTACCATCATGGCACAGGGGCTTGAACATGTTTTGGAATAATTTATTGATTCTCAGTAAAGAGCTGCAAAACGGCCACTACATTTTCATTTTTGACTTCTTTTCGAATCCCTCTTGACTTTTTTGCCAGAAGTGGTACATTATATTATATGAGTTTTAGCACTCATTATTATCGAGTGCTAACAACACGGAGTAGAAGACTATGGAGGAGAGACAATGGCTAAGAAACAATTCAAAGCAGAGTCCAAGAAACTCTTGGATTTAATGATTAACTCAATCTATACCCATAAAGAGATTTTTTTAAGAGAACTTATCAGCAATGCCAGTGACGCACTGGATAAGCTGTATTACCAGAGTCTGCAGTCCGGTGATACCGGCATTAAGCGTTCCGACTTTCACATTGACATCACAGCCGATAAGGAAAATCGTACCCTTTCCATCAGCGATAACGGCATCGGTATGAGCGCTGCTGAAATGGAAGCAAACCTTGGTACCATCGCAAAGAGCGGCAGCCTTGCCTTTAAGGAAGAACATGCTGAAGAAAAGAAATCTGAAGATACAAACCCGATTGACATCATCGGACAATTCGGCGTTGGCTTTTATTCCGCATTTATGGTGGCTGACGAAGTTACTGTCACATCTAAAGCCTACGGCAGCGAGGAAGCTAACGTCTGGAAATCCCAGGGTGCAGATGGTTACACCATCAAACCAGCGGAAAAAACAAGCCCAGGTACCGAAATCGTACTTCATATCAAAGAGGATACCGAAGGCGAAAACTATACCACATTCCTGGAAGAGTATACCATTCGCAATTTAATCAAAAAATACTCCGACTACATTCGCTACCCGATTCAGATGATGGTCGAAAAGCGCCGTCCAAAGGAAGATGCTGAAACCAAAGAAGGCGAAATGCCGGAAATGGAAAGCTACATGGAGCTGGATACGCTAAACACCATGGAACCAATCTGGAAGCGCGCCAAAAGCCAAGTTAAAGCCGAAGATTACAACGAATATTACAAGAGTAAATTCGGCGATTACCAGGATCCTTGTCGTGTCATCAGAACCAGTGTAGAAGGCGTTTCCAGCTACACTGCCCTTCTGTTTATTCCGGGACACACACCATACGACTACTATACTAAGGACTACGAAAAAGGTCTGCAGCTTTACTCCAGCAGCGTGATGATTATGGATAAATGCAAAGAACTGCTGCCAGATTATTTCAACTTTGTAAAGGGGCTCGTAGATTCTCAGGATTTAACACTGAATATTTCCCGGGAAACATTGCAGCACGACAGACAGCTTCGCAACATTGCAAAGAACCTGGAAAAGAAAATCAAAAAAGAACTGGCAGACTTTATGAAAAACGACCGCGAAGGCTACGAGCAGTTCTTCAATCACTTTGGCAGACAGTTAAAATACGGCATTTACGACGACTTTGGAATGCACAAAGATGTACTTTCCGACTTAGTCCTTTTCTACTCGTCCATGGAAAAGAAAATGATTTCCCTAGACGAATATCTTGCCAAAATGGGAGAAGCGCAGAACGCAATCTACTATGCATCAGGTGAATCTGTAGAAAAAATCGACATGCTGCCGCAGACTGAATTTATCAAGGATAAAGGCTATGAAATCCTTTACCTGACCGATGAAATCGATGAATTTGTTCTGCAGATGATGGGAACTTACAAGGAAAAACCGTTTAAGTCCGTTTCCGCAGAAGACCTTTCTTTTGAGGAATCAGAAGCCCAGCAGGAAGAAATGAAAAAAGCAGAAGAAGAAAGCAAAGACCTTCTCGCATTCCTGACAGAAACCCTGGCAGGCAAGGTCACCGAAGTAAAGCTGTCCCCTCGCCTGAAAAACTCCGCAGTATGCCTGACTACTAAAGGCGGACTTTCACTGGAAATGGAAAAGGTGCTCAACGCTATGCCGACAGACCAGAATGTAAAGGCAGAGCGCATTTTAGAAATCAATCCAAACCATCCGGTAATGGAAACGCTGAAAGAAACCTATGCAAAAGGAGACGACGGCAAAGATCTCGTCGCAACTTATGCAAACCTGCTCTACAGCCAGGCAGTCCTGATCTCCGGTCTCACTGTAGAAGACCCGATGAAACTAGGTGAAGACATCTGTAAGCTGATAACAAAATAACCGATTTTCCTTTTAACTGCAAAAGAACCCGCATATGACCTACATATCCGGGTTCTTTATTACTTTTTAAATTTTATAGAACGAAGGTTTATGCTGGCGGAACACCGCATAGTAATCAATGCCGCAAGCCTTCACCATCTCTGCGACTTCACAAAAGCCCTCGCCTAAGCGGGAAGATACATGAGAGTCAGAACCAAAGGTGATAATTTCACCGCCCAGTTCTGCATACCGCTTTATAATATCACGGTGTGGATTGGTCATGTTCTTTGCAACAAACTTAGAAGTGTTGCACTCAATGCCCCGCCCTGTTTCGATGAGTTCTTTCAAAATCGCATCTAGAATATCTGCATATTTAGCATAAGTGAACTGTTCCAGTGCACCGGGACCGTAGCGCAGTACAAAATCCATGTGGCCTGCTACATCAAATACCTGAAAACGTTTGATATTTTCCAGTTCCTCCTCAAAATATTGAGAGACTGCAAGCTGGATATCTACGCCTTCATAATGCCTCTTATCCTCAGCGTCCATCTTGTGAAACGTATGGGTTGAACCGATGATGAAATCAAACGGAAAGGAATTTGCAAGTTCTGTCAATCTTTCACAAAGATGAGGCTGCATGCCAAGCTCAATACCTGTAAGTACTTCAATTCTGTCCCCATAACGCTCCTTTACACTGGCTAAATCTGCAACATATGCAGAAATTGCCGCATCATCGCCTCTGTCGTCGATGAGAAACGTAAAATAGTCCGGGGGAAATCTCGGTGCATCAAAGTCCTGATGGTCAGTAATGCAGATAGACTCCATGCCCAGTTCAATGGCGCGCTCTACCTGCTCTGCCACCGGTGTTGTAGAATCACTGGACCATCTTGTATGTACATGCATATCCGCAATCATTATGCTTCAGCTCCTTCACTTTCTTTCAGTTCAGCATCTGCTTCCAGAGGTTTCATGCAAATACCGGTCATAGCGTATACCAGTGCGATTACCCATACTGCATAGCTCATGAAGCAATACGGAAGATATGCGCTGATTGGAACGCCCAGCACTGACGGATAGTAAACGCCGGAGCCAGACCACGGGATAAACCCTGCCATACCAGTACCGAAATCTTCCATAGTTCTGGAAAGGTTCAGTGTAGAAAGACCCATTTCCTTATACTTTTCGTTATACATCTCACCAGTCAGAATCAGTGCTAGCGAAGAGCTTCCGCCGATCGCAACCAAAATAATTACAGAAACCGCAGTTGCCAGAATTAGCGTGAATCTGGTCTTTACAGATTGCAACAGTTTACCAAGCAGTACTTCGATTGCGCCAATCTGTTCCATAATACCTGCAAAATAGAAGCAAATATAGATTAGAATGAAAGATTTCAGCATGGAGGAAAGTCCGCCTCGATTCAGAAGCGTCATAGCGTCTTCCCCTGCCTCTGCAGCTATAAATCCAGGTCTTGCGCCTTCCACCATTTCCAGATTAAATCCGCTGTAAAGGGCAGTTACACCGTCTGCCAGTTCAAATCCCTGATAGAACATACCGATGAGCAGCGCTACAACCGCAGAAATCATCATCACTACCGTAGACGGCTTTTTAGTAACCGCGCCGTATACTACGATTACCAGAGGCAGCAGCACCAGAATATTCCACTTAAATACGGAATCCAGCGTAGAAAGAAGCTGCAGCGTGTTTTCCGGAAGTCCTGTACCTGTGGTGGAAGCACTGATACCCATCACCAGATATACTGCCACACCGATGACCGCAGCCGGAATAACCGTTTTAGACATGTGCTTAATATGATCGAAAATATCGTTCTTCGTGGACAGCGCTGCTAAAATGGTAGTATCAGACAGCGGAGAAAGCTTGTCCCCGAAGATGGCGCCAGTGTAGCACGCACCTGCTACCGCTGCAATGTTTACGTTCGGCATTGCTGTTGCGATTCCCATCATAGTAATACCTGCTGTTGCAGCAGATCCCCATGAAGTACCTGTACAGGTGGAGAAGATCGCACACAATGCAAATGCGGAAACTAAAATCCACTTTTCACTGACAAGCTGTACGCCGTAATAAATAAACATTGGAATGGTTCCGGAGTACATCCAGGAGCCCAGCAGAAACCCTACTGCAATGAGAACCGACATTGCCGGTGCAGCAGATTTAATTTTCTCTGCGGTATATTTTTCCATCTCTTCCCAGCTATAGCCGCAGCGCCAGCCGATGAATACCACCCAGCACAGGGAAATGCCAATCAGCGCTGGCGCAGACAGGTCTGCAAGGGAACCGAAGAAAAAGATTACAAGCAGCACGATGACTGCTGAGAGCGCTTCCACAATGTTCGGTTTTCTCTTTACGCGAACCGGACGCTCTTTGGTCTTAGCCTTATCTTTCATAAATAAGTTCCTCCTTTAAAAATTTATATAGTATTATTGCACTGTGTAAATTATAGCAATATTTCTACAAAAAAACTTCCGAAAATTCTAGGATTCTCCAAACTTTTCTCTTCCTTCTTGCATATATAATGAAGTTGACAATACTGAAACGGAGCGTATTTTATGTTTTATTTTATGATTGCCATTGGACTTATTTTCGCCTATATCAACGGTATGCACGATGGCGGCACCATCGTTGCCACCACCATTTCCTCTCGGCTTATTCCGCCTGCGAAAGCCGTTTTTATCGCCGGGCTTGCAAACCTTTTAGGGGCTCTAGTACTGGGTACAGCAGTGGCCTACACCATATCAGAAAACATTATTGATATCACGCCAGTTCTTGCCGGAAGTTCTGACCAGTGCTACACCTTTGTGGCTGCTTCCTTTGCAGGAAGCATGGTCTGGAATATCCTGACCTGGATCATCAAACTTCCCTCAAGCGCCTCTCACTCTATGATTGGCTCCATGATTGGCAGCGGTATTGCCGCTTATGGCGCAGGATACATACTTTGGAACTCTATCTTTGTAAAAGTCATTCTCGCTATGCTCATATCCCCTCTGCTGGGATTTATCTTCGGCTATTTGTTCCTGAAATTGCAGAACACCCTTTTAAAAAACGCTACCATCGTATGGCAGCCCAGGATTCGTATTCTGCATAAACTGAGCAGTTTTTTCCTAGCGTTCAGCTATGGCAGCAATGATGCCCAAAAGGTCATGGGACTTATCGCCATCGGCCTTGCCGGATATTTTTCCGCAGGAATTGAGATCCCATTCTGGCTCATCGTAAGCTGTAGTGCCGCTCTTGCCATCGGTACTATCACCGGCGGATATAATATGATTAAAACTGTGGGCATGGAAATTTGTAAAATCGATATTCACAATTCCTTTGCCTCCCAGATTGCTACCATCAGCGTAATGACCCTTGCTAACCTGACCGGACTTCCCATCAGCGCCACCCAGGTCATCACCTCCTCGGTCATGGGAGTCGGCAGCGGCAATACGCCTAAATCCGTCAACTGGACTGTTACAAAAAAAATTCTCCTCGCGTGGCTGATTACCATTCCCGCCTCGGCAGCAACCGGCGGTCTGGTCTTCCTGCTGCTTCACCTGATTTAACTGGTAGAAAGGAACTCGAATATCATGAAAAGAAAACCAAATTTTTTCAAGAAAAACGAAAGACCCGATTTTCACTCCATGTTGCTCAAACAGTGTGAATATACATCCAAAAGTATTTCCCTGCTCTTAAACTTTATGAATCAGCCAGACGACCAACTGGCAGATTCTATCGAGCAATGCGAAAAAAAAGCCGATAAGGTCAGAAGAAGCCTCATCGACTATGTAGAAAACTCTTTCATCACACCCCTTGATCGTCACGATCTATTTGCCGTGTCCCGCTCTATCGACGACATGACAGATAAAGTCAAGGATTTAAAGGATTTTCTGGTATTTTTCAGCTATACCCCCTTTGAAAAGCACGTAGAAATGGCACGCTGCATTGCAAGTTCCATTCTCGCCATCACATCAGCCATGGAAAGCTGGAACGATAACTGTGATGTTTTCTGGGAAAATCTAGTCAAGGCAAAGAAGAACGAAAACCAAGTTAAGAGACTTTACTGGGAAATCATCGCAGAACTTGACAAACAGACGCTTCCCTTAAAGGAAATCATTATTATGCGTGAATTTTCTAAAGACCTTAACTGCCTCGCCAACAAGATTGGTCGTGCCGCAGACAGTATCAGTGATTTGAAAATCAAGTCCATCAAATAACATACAAACTGCATTTACAGAACACCACTTTCGTGGAGCAGATGAATCCGAAGCGCTGCGGACAATTCTCCATAAAATTCAGCTTCAGTCTTTTCCTCCGCAGCCAAAAGTTCTTTCACCTTAGAGAGTCTGTAGCGAATGGTGTTTTGATGACAGTTCATAGAAAGGGCGGTAGCGTTGATATCGCCCTTTTGAAATACCCATTCCTGACAGGTAGAAAGGTATTCCTCTCTGCCCAAAAGCGGTTTTAAGAAGCCTTCCGAAAAAGTTCGCATGGCTTGCGTATTTGCTAGAGGCACCAGATAGGAAAATGCGCCGATTTTCTCATAGTTTGCATATTCTCTACCTTCTGCCATGCTGGCGGCAAAGGTATGAAAACTCTCTCGAAGACACAAGTCCAACGCCTCGTGAGGCGGGTGAATGTCGCTTCTGCTAAAGTATACAGCCCCTTCAAAGGATAAATTGTCGCACACTTCCTTTAGAATCACTTCAAAACCTTCAAGGTTTTCAGAGGCGGCAGTCAGAATCACAAAAACACCGCCATCATAACGGCACAACAGACTTTTTTTCTTAAGGGCCTTGTTCATATAAAAGTTTCTGAAAATGCGCGTAGTCTTAAGCCTCTCTCCCTTTGCCCTAGGTCGCACGTAAACGGCCTGCGCATGCTCTTTAAAAAACAGTGAAAGGTTCTTGCAAATACGGCTTACCTCATCCCCTGGCATGTCGCCTTCTATCATTCGTTTAATCATCTGTTCGTCTAAAATCTGCGTGTCATCTCGCTGCACCGCTTCCATGATTTCGTAGACAATATTTTCAAAATACCGCTCCAGCCCAAAAACAAAGATCGGGTAGTTCTTTTCCCTGGAAAAATCCAGTACCTCCTGAGGCAATGTATCAAAGATGACACTCTTAAAGGCAAAAGCAGAAGTTCCCATTTCGTACAGCGCCTTAACCGCCTCCAGAATTCTGCTGCTGTCCGACTGTGCGAACAAAAGAGAGGAAATGACAAAGCTGTCCCTCTCAAAAGGCGCCTCATTCTGATAGTCCACACCCTCAGCAAACTCATAGTCCATAATGCCAACAGAGCAGACCACCCGGTCAAGCCCCCTCTCTCCGGAAAGAAGCCTAAGTCCCTGCAAACTTTGCAAATGCAGCAGATCTTTTACTTTTAATGCCATCTTTTCTCTCCTTTCTGCTAAAAACAAAACGATGGGCACAATGAATCACCCATCGTTTTACGAAGTTTTATGCTTACATGATTAAAGCAGCCCGCCCGCCATTTTACAGTTCTCTAAGAAACTCTGTGAATTTATCCAGTCCTTCACGCAGGGTTTTGGAATCGTATGCGTAGCCGATTCTGACTGCTCCTTCCATTTCAAAACACTCGCCCGGTGTAAAAAGCACACCCTTTTCAAAAAGGAGCTTTTTGCACAGTTCCTGTGATGGTATGTCCTTATTATAATACACTAAAGCTGTGGTTCCTGCAACAGGTCTGAGATATTTTACTTCTGGGGTTTCATTCACCCACTGGTCTAAAATCGCTCTATTTTTATTTAATATGCCTCTGTTTCTTGCAAAGATTGCCTCCTTATGAGCAAGGGCCAGTGAAGACAGCGCATCATCTACCACGCCGCAGCTGATGGTATCGTAGTCGCGTCTTTCGTGGCACAAATGCAGTGCAGCTTCGTCCTTAGTAACAATCCAGCCCATTCTAACGCCTGCCATGGAAAATACCTTGGACATGCTGCCTACAGAAATACCCTTGTCGTAAAGATCTACGATGGAGTGCATATATCTTTCATCCTCAGCAATACCTCTGTATACTTCATCGCAGAGAACATAAGCGTCCACGCTCTTTGCAATTTCAATGATTTCCTGCATAATATCTACCGGAATCCATGAACCGGTCGGGTTATTCGGATTATTGATGGTAATCATCTTGGTTTTTTCATCAACTAAGGACCGAAGCACATCAAGATTTGGAAGATAATCATCCTCTAGGGTCAGCTGCAAAATTCTTACATCTGCACCGATGGACTCCGGAATGGAGTAATGCTGCTGGTAAGTCGGCATAACGGAAACCATGTTGTCATCACGACCAATCAACGTAGTAATCACCTGATTATTTGCACCGATTGCACCGTGAGTTGGAATTACGTGCTGCGGCTTTACGTCTTTATAAAGGCTCGCAATGCCGGCAAGAAGCTGCGGAGATCCAAAGATATGACTGTAGGAAAGGCGCAGGTCTGCAAGGCTTCTCATATAGCTATCCACATCCTCCCCTGCCAGTTCTAACAGTTCTTTAATAGTAATAGAATCTACGCAGGTTTCTGCCAGGTTATATACCGCCTGCTCTTCATACTCATTCATCCAGCGTTCTACTTTAAAAGTTTTAATATCCATGTTTTTCCTCCAATTCTTTATTACAGATTTACGGTTTCACCAAGACCCTGCTCCAAAGCCTTTGAAAGCGCCAACTTTGCAGTAAGCAAATCTAACAGTGCCGTGCCAGTTGCATCAAATACGGTAATCTGCTCATCACTTTCTCTGCCGCAGGTCTTTCCTGTGAGAATTTCTCCGATTTCCCCTGCGATATCTTCTGCCTTTAGGATGCCCTTCTTGATTGGAATCTCGATTTCACCTACATTGATGCACTGCGGTGTATCATCGGTAAATACCCTTGCGCCGTCAAAGATTTCTGCGTCGATTTCCTCCTTTCCACTCATGTCAGCGCCAATACAGCTGAAATGAGTGCCCGGTTTTACCCACTCCTTGCGGATAATCGGCTCTTTGGACGGTGTCACCGTAATGATGATATCGCTGTCCCTTGTGGCAGCCGGTAAATCTGTCACCGCCTCAAAGACTGCCCTACAGTCCTTCATTTCAAAAGTTTCAGTTAGAACTTCCGGCATAGACGCTGCAAAACGCTCCGCATTTTCCTGGCTCAGAGCATCGTAAACATAGACCTTCTCGATATCAGGAAGCTGTGTCAAAGTCGCAGCCACCTGAAAAGTTGCCACATGACCCGCGCCTACTACCATCAAACTTTTAGAATCTTTTCTTGCAAGGAGCTTTGCACCGATTGCGCCTGCCGCGCCAGTTCTGATTCCTGTAATGTGACTGCCGTCTAAAATTCCCTGCGGAACGCCAGTCTTTGCATCCATAACCAGAACGGTTCCAATCAGCGCTGGAAGATCCTTCTTTGTGTTTTCGCCAAACCAGGATACCACTTTTAGACCGAAAATATCGCTGCCTTTCAGCCAGCCGGACTTGATATCCATGTCTGCTACGCCCGGTTCAAATTCATGAAACACCAGAGGAAATACCGCAGTCTCTCCCATAGCTTTTAGACGGTATACTTCCTCTACCGTGCTGATAACATCGGAAAGCTTCAGAACTTTTTCTGTGACTTCCCTGCTCAATACTCGTAATGTAAACATCTCTCATTTCCTTTCCAAAACTACGCTTCTTGTCTAAAATCTATTTAAAGTATATCAACTTTGAAAAAGCAAATGTTTTGTAAAATTCCAGAACTCCCGCCGCTTTTTTTGAAAATTATACAAGAGCCCCCTTTGAGAAGGCAGTTCACTGCTTTCTCAAAGGGGGGCTTTCTATTATCTATTGAATGTATTTAACAAGAAGTTTCATCACTTCATCGATGTCGATTGGCTTTGCTGTATGAGCATTCATACCGCAGTCCAAACTATGCTGGATATCTTCTGCAAACGCATCAGCTGACATAGCAATAATCGGAAGATTATTATCCTCACGTTCAAGCGCACGCACAGCAGTGGTCGCCTCATATCCATTCATTACCGGCATCCGAATATCCATCAGAATTGCATCATAGTAGTAAAGCGGTGACTGACTCATTTTATCAACACAGATCTGTCCATTTTCTGCCCACTCTACTTCAAATCCAACTTCCGTCAAAATATCATTGGCAATCTCATAGTTCAGTTCATTATCCTCTGTCAGCAAAATTCTTTTCCCTGAAAAGTCATAACTTGCTTCCTTTTCTTCGTCTGCCGCTTCTCCCTGAAGATAACGTTTCAGCCCATAATAAAGGGTAGATTTAAAGAGCGGTTTCGCAATAAAGCCGGTAATGCCTGCTTCCAGCGCCTGACGTTCTATATCACTCCAGTCATAGGCAGAAATTAAAAATACCGGAATTTTATGTTCTACTCTTCTGCTGATTTCGCGCATAGTATGCACACCATCCATACCTGGCATTTTCCAGTCAAGGAGAACCACCTGATAGTCCTTGCCTTCTTTATGTTTTGCCTCAATCATTTCCAGTGCTGCTTCACCGCTAAGGGCATATTCTGCTTTAACTCCCAGTTCTTCCAAGGCTGCGACCGCACTAAAACAAAGATTTTCGTTGTCGTCAACCACCAGCACTCTATCAACCGACAGTGTCATCTCCTCTTCTTCTATGGTCGCCTTCTTTAAATCAACAGTAATGCGGAATTCGCTTCCTTTTCCCAGTTCACTTTCTATTTCTATGGTGCCGCCCATGGCATCAAGGATATGTTTAGTAATTGCCATTCCCAGACCGCTGCCTACAGTCTTCTCTACCGCCATAGATTTTTCTCTGGTAAAGGAGTCAAATATCTTGTCCATAAATTCCGGACTCATGCCGATTCCGGTATCCTTAATACGGAACTGATTTCTGACATATTCTTCGCCTAAAGGAGAATTTTCCTGCACTAAATATACATTGATAGTACCGTCTTCCGGTGTGAACTTATGAGCATTTGAAAGCAAATTCAAAAGCACCTGATTCAGACGCACGCTATCACACATAACATTCTCAGAAACAATCTTCTGAATAAAAATATCAAAATGCTGATTCTTCGACTTAAACTGTGGCTGCATAATCTGTACGATATCTTTCATTGCTTCCCGCAGAGAAAGCTGGTCCATAGAAAGGTTCATCTTTCCACTTTCTATCTTAGACATGTCGAGAACATCGTTAATCAGTCCAAGCAGGTGTTTGCTGGACAATTTAATTTTCTGCAGGCAATCATCTACTCTGCTGCTGTCTCCCTCATTCTTAATTGCAATCTCCGTCATGCCGACAATGGCGTTCATCGGTGTTCTGATATCATGGCTCATGCTAGAAAGAAACTCGCTCTTAGCTGCATTAGCATGCACAGCTTCTCTCTTTGCCTCCTCCAGTTCCCGCATTTGTGTCTTCATCATTCTGTAATAAAGCAGGAAAATCAGAAGCAGCATAATCAGGATGGTGCCACCAGCTGTCAGCATAGCAACAGCACGCACTTCGTCCAACTCATAGACAATCTTGTCCAAATCCCCAAACGGCATAATACTGATTAAGTACCATTCCGAATCGGACAGCTCCGTCATATAGAGATGTCTTCTCTCTCCATTAATAGAAATGACAGTGGAGTATTTTATATTTTTCGCAATCGCTTCCTCTAATTCCGCTGCATAACTTTCCTTGGTTTTTCCATTATAGGTTTCTAAGGTTGCCATCATTCGGTCAAAAAAGTTGTCTCTAAAAGCATCGCCGCCACGAATAACAAAATCCCCATCGCTGTTAATGATATGGGAATATGCAGTCGTATCCTGCTCATTTAAAAACAGATTCTGGCTGATATACTCCATAGAAATGCCTGCAACGATGACATCACTTTTCTTTCCGCCACCCATATCATATTTGACAGGTACAGAAAGCATCAGCATGCTCTGTTCATCCGCCGTATATGCACGTGAAATCTGTTTACCATCCCCTCGCAAAAGCTGCAGAAATTCCGCCTCGTCGAAAGGCTGTATTTCCTCTCCGAAAATTCGATAGAAATCTCCTTCTTGGGTGTAAAGGGCTAAATATTGAAAATCCCGCACACGAACACCTGTCTGCAATTCTGCAATCAGTGCCTCACCGAAATCATATTTCTCCGGTGGTGTCCTTTGAATCAGTCCTTCTATCTGAGAAATTCGCAGCTCAACTACCGTATCAAATTTCTGCTGAATCTGACGGTTCATCTCTGCCATATAGATTTCACCGATTTTACTGATGGAGGATTCGCTCTTATCCTTCATAAACATAGTAACCCCGGCGAGAACAGCAGTACTCAAAACCGCTGCGACTATAATGCTGATTAATAAATATCTGCTAAAATTTTTCTTCACATTCTTTCTCCTTATTTCAGCAATCCTTGAATTGCCTGAATAGTAACGGCATAATCTTCTTTCAGGCAATCTATATATGCCTCCAGACCATCGGTGTCTTTCGCCCTCAACTTTTCTGTCAAAGCGTCTGCCGATACATGAAGTTTATCAAAACCTAAATTCTGACAAACACCTTTAATGGTGTGTGAAGCCCGGAAGGCTTCGTCATAATTGCCTGCTGCTAAAGAGTCGCACAGCAGCTGATAGCTGCCATCATCTAAAAATTTCAGCGCAAACTTTTCAATTCTCTCATCTTTGCGCAGGCGAGAAAGTACGCCTTCGTAGTCGCCGCCCATCATTTCATAACATTCTTTTACTGTCATTTTTACTCCCTCACTTTCTCTTCTTCCTCTTTGTTCTGCGAAGTCGCAAGCAACGTGTCCTTCATGGTTTCATCATAAAAATAGTAACGTCCTTTTCCACCTTTCTTTGCAGTATATAAAGCGCAGTCCGCACAGTGGTAAAGCTGCGTATAATCTGTTCCCACATCGTCGGATTTTGCAATGCCCATACTGATTGAAACAGAAAATTCATTAAACATGCTGTTGATTGCCGTAAAGATACGTTCAACAACCATCTCTAAACTGGTTCTGTATTCCAGGAACAACATAAATTCATCTCCGCCAATACGTGCTGCAATATCAGAACTTCTAATACTCTGCGTTAACTTATCTGCCACATACTTCAGCACCGAGTCACCAAAAATGTGCCCATACTGGTCGTTAGCTGACTTAAAATCATCTATATCAAACATAATGAAAGCAAAGGAATGATCCGGGTTTTTCTGCATGCGCTCCACCATCATTTCCGTGGCAGCAGCTCTGTTATAAAGACCAGTTAATCCATCTCTTGACGACATTTGCTTCAGAATGGATAGCTCGACATATTCTTCATGAATGTCAGTAATCTTTCCATAGAACTTTACAAAGGAACCTACACCTTCGCTGCCTTCACTGCTCCAAATGGTCTGTGCAACGACCCGTTTCCATCTTGCCTCGCCTGCCTGCGTCATTTCAAAATCCAACTGAACAATTGGATTCTCCGGTGACGTCTGCTCCAGACATTCAATAAGCTTCTGTATGTTTTCTTTCCCGAAACAATTACCTAAGCTCTCATCCTCCATAGGATTTAGGATATTTTCAGAAATTCCCAGCACTTTAGCACCCCACGCTGATACTGTAAGCAAAGGGGGCGCTGCTATATATTCAAACTGAATTTCCTTGGACATCTCCGCATAAAATTCATTCTTTTTCCGTTCATATTCCAAAAGACGCATAGCTTTGTCCACTGCAGAAAGTTCCTCACGGTCGGCAATGCTGTCGGAAATATGATAAAACTCCTTGTCTAAGCTGGAGCCCAGTGTCTCATTATCCATGACCTTGCGCACTTCCTCTTCGTTGTCTCTAAGGCACTCCATAATCAACGGATTAAATGCGCCGCACTCCCCATGCAAAATCATATCTATGGCTTTTTCGTGAGAAAAGGCTTTTTTGTAAACGCGCTCACTAGTCAGCGCATCGTAGACGTCCGCCAAAGCCACAACCTGCGCCGCAATAGGAATTTCCTCACCAACCAGACCGTTAGGATAGCCTCTTCCATCGTATCGCTCATGGTGTGACTGACAAATGTCAATCGCAACCTTAACCAGCTCCTCATCTTTGTAAAAAGGAATGGCCTCAAGCATAGATGCGCCCAGCTGAGAGTGAGTCTTCATAATGGCAAACTCTTCATCGGTTAGCTTGCCCGGTTTATTTAAAACTTGATCGGGAATGCCAATCTTTCCGATATCGTGCAGGGCCGAAGTGACGGAAATCAGCGAAATCTGCGCCGGGGTCAGGTTATATTGATCCGTCTTCCTCGCCAGACTTCTAAGCAGCAGTTCTGTCAACGCCTGTACATGAATGACGTGCATGCCGCTTTCGCCGTTTCTAAATTCAACAATATGGCTTAAGATGGAAACTAATAGTCCGCTTCGCTTCTCAGTCTCATAAATTTGGTCTGCAACCATAGTCGCCAGCTTCTTCTGCTTGGCATAAAGCATGATGGTGTTATTCACTCGCCGGTAAACCACAGAAGAGTCAAAGGGACGCGAAATAAAATCCGTTACCCCAAGTTCATAGGCCCTTGCGATATAATCGGTGGAATTCTCTGCGGAAATCATCACCACAGGAATATCTTTAATCCAGCGATTCTGATTCATCACCTCCAGCACACCGAACCCGTCCATGCCCGGCATAACGATATCTAAAAGTACCAAAGAAATTTCCATATTTCTTTTCTGGAGAATCATAATGCCTTCCTCACCATCTTCTGCCTCCAGAATTTCAAATTCTTCCTCTAAAATATCACTTAAAATCAGACGATTCATCTCTGAATCATCTACGATTAAAATCTTTTGTTTTTCTTTGCCTGCCATATCTAAATTTCCTCTATAATTCAAGCTTTAGTCTCACTTTAAGTATACTAAAAAAAGGACTTTTTTGAAAGTCCTTTTTTAGTATATGTGGATATTTTTATCTACTTAATCATTAATGTCTTCCACGCTGTAATTCAGACGATACTGGCGGGAAGAATAGGATTTATAAAAGAGCTGGGAAATACGCTGCACAATGATATAGGTATCATCCGGTTTAGCGCACTGCACCAAAAGCACGAACTGATCATCTGCCACTCTTGCACAAATATCAGACGAACGGATAGAATCTAAAATCATAGCCTTCAGTTTGTTTAAAATGGTGCTTTTCTTATCAATTTCTGCAGCACCCGTCACATTAAACAAAATGAGATAATAATTCTTGTTTTCACGCTTAGCAACCTTGGAAGTCAACTCATACACGTGCTTAAACATATCGTAGGTGCAGTAAAATCCACCTCTGTCTGCCTGCTTATCCCGATTGTCATTGAGTTCTTTTTTTACTTCTGATATCTTAAGAATTTTTGACTTGTTCTCTTCCTCAATCAGTTCATAAAGTTCTTTAAACTTTGGTGACAAGCCCGTTCCCAGTTCTTTGTAAAAGGCTTCATTAATCTCGTCGTAATATTGAATCGCCTTGTGATATTCCTGGGTCTTAATCAGTCCCTGTATGTAAAAGTAATGCAAACCCTCATAGAAAGGTTCTCGCAAAATTGCCTGATAATCAATCTTAATCATTCGCTCATATTCGCCCTGATTAATCAGATATTTGCAGATTCTTCCTACAATATTGGCAAAGCTTGCTCTGTACCATTCTGCAAGCTGCATAATCCAAAAATGCTGAGAAGACGTCATATAGAGGTGTCCGGTATAAAGATCCATAACTTTCATGGCTGACTTGTACTCTTTCTCTGTCAGTTCCACTTTTCCTTCCAGTTTTTGAGAAATCTCAGTGAGTAAATCCGTATCCAGAACAAATCTAATCTGATTTGTAATTCTGTATCCGCCTTTGCTGGAAACAATCCAGTCAGTATCATCTCCAAATAATTCCTTCAAGGATGCTCGCAGGCTGTGGATAGTGAACTTCAGCGCACTCTTTGGATTCTTACTCTCACTCCAAAGTGCGTCATAAAGGTCCTCATTAGAAACAATTTTTTCATGATTGAGCAGCAGATACTGCAAAAGATTCAGCGGCTGCTTGTTTAAATGCTGCGTCATATTATACTTCGTGCCTTGATAGCTAATGACGAATCCACCAAACATGCGAACACACACAAAGTCATTTTTGGACATACCTATACCTCCGATTTCCGCCACATAAATGTACCTCTATTATATAGGTAATTCCCAGTCTATGTCAATAAGATTTGCCGTCATTTTAGAAGGTCTGCCAAATATCCCTCGTCTTTTTTGTGCGTTCCTTTTATTCTCTTATACTCTTTTATGGAATCAACCAGTCATTCTGCACGATTTCCAAAATATTCCTGGTAAAATGCACTGCTGTTGTCATACTTTCTTCTGCCGCAGCGGATATATTTCTTTGCAATTCTTTGCCTTAACCGATGACTTCACCTTTTCAAATTCTGCAGTCATTTTTTCTGCAATGATAAGAAGCATTTCCAGCTCAGGTTTCGTGCAGTATTTCTCTACACTGATGATTTTATCTTTATAATCTTTGGGGATTCTCAGCTTGTCGCCAAATCCGTCACCGATACGAAAAACCTTCACCTCGCCTTGATAGAGATTTAATGCCGTTTTTACTGCACTGTTTTTCTCAATCTGTCTCGCATGATAAGGGGTTACATTCAAAAGGTCATCTTCAGAATACTTCAAACAGTTATTTTTCAAAAGAATCCTCATGATTTCCAGTTCGTTAGAGCCTTCGCACATCATAAGAATTTTCATGCCATCAGCTCCTTCTTCATCTTCATCAGTGTCTCGTAATCTACTGCTGTATTAAATGCATTACAATAAAACTGTTTACTCTTTAAAAGCTCGGATCTGACATTGTACTCGCTATACATGTTATACAATTCCACCTTATCTGACGCCTTGGAAATCCATATATTATCCTGCCTGTTAAATAAATCCAGCACTTCACAATAGTGGGTGGTAAAAATTAAAGAGGCATTTTTTCTGTTTACATTTTTATCTTTATATAAACTAATCATATTTTCGACCAGCGTCTTATGAAAGTGATTTTCTATTTCATCAATCAAAAGGTCAAATCCATTTTTGAGAGAAGCTACCATCAAAATGTATAAAAAAATTCCTTTGGTCGTTCCGCTGGAAAGAAAATGCAAAAGTTCGTTATCCGATACAACTTCTTCACTGCTGCCGTAAGCTAATCTGTAATTATGCGCATCTACACGTTCTATTTTTTTAATATTTTCGTCGAAAATCCTTATAATGGTAAGAAATACCGATTCTTCTATCTCGTAAGCTTTCATTGCCTTAAAAAGAAGCTGATATGTGTCTGTGCCGCTTCCGAAACTATCAAAATAAAAAGCCTGCGTTCTTTTCTTCTCCAAAGCAAAGAACAGAATAGAGGTATCCTCCGGCAATGCACCCAAATCCTTTAACTCTGTGAAATCTTCCAAATCAAAAATACCGTTTACCTTGGATTTATAATACGGTTTCTGATACAAATGCTGACTTACAAAGTTCGCTTTGTTTCCAAGAGAGCTGTCGCCTTTCAATTCCGTTGTATAGCGATAGATAGAATTCTCATGAAAAAAAATGATTTCAAGCTGAATTCCGTCGTAATGATAGTATTTTTCCTCAAGTCTAAAATTGCCGAGTATAGAATAGCAGCAATCCAAAAGCTCTATTGCACTCGTTTTTCCAGAGGCATTTTTTCCTACAAATGCCATCGTATTGAACACATACAAATCTTCCGCTATCTTTTGAAGCTCGTACTCTTTGTCTTCAGCAGTCTTCTTAGATTTTGCCGTAAAGTCTATCGTAAAATCATCTTTACAATTCTTGAATCCATTCGCTTTTACTCTCAATAATTTCATGTATATCACCTCTGTTTATAGTATACACCAAAAAATGATTTTAAACAACATTTTTGTTTAAAATCATTTTTTGATTTTGTATGAAAGCCTACCCTGTATCATTTCCTACTCTGCGATATAATCGCTCCTTTTTATCTCTATACTTTTAATACCGTTGACAAATTTCATCTGTATCATCAGTTCAAGCAGTTTGATTCCTGTTTTCAAAGGTTCAATGACCTGCACACAACTTCCGACCTCTTTTTAAGCAAGCTGCACAGCATCTGCCGCCCGGTTCATACCGGTGCAGCCTAAAATAACGGTGGTAATCCTGTCTTTTTCAAACTCTTTGCAGCAGCTGACAAGCCACTGGATTAAATCATTTTCCCGAAGCTCCAGCACCGTCAAATCTACCGGTTTTACTAAAGCGATATGCGCAGCGCCGTGGCTCTTTGCTCTTCACTAAATCATGGTAGCAGGCCTTCCTCACTTTATCTTTATTCGCCCTGACAAATAAATCCGCTGTTTTTTTGTAACCGTTACAATCAAAACCACTAAAAAACCCTTGAAAGCGCTCAGCCGGTGAGTCTTTCAAGGGTTTTCATTCTTACTTATTTGCCAGTTGCTGTTTTGATTAGTTCTTAGCAGCTGCTGCAGCCTGCTGTGCAGCTACTTCTGCAGCGAAGTCTTCTTCTTTCTTTTCGATACCTTCGCCTACTTCGTAACGAACCATTTCTACAACCTTCATGGATTTGCCGAGCTTCTTAGCTTCTTCTTCCACATACTGTGCAACTGTCAGGTCGCTGTTCTTAACGAACTTCTGGTCTACAAGGCATACTTCCTTTAAGATAGCCTTAATTTTGCCAGGGATGATTCTGTCAAGCAGTTCTTCCTTCTTGCCTTCGTTGAGAAGCTGCTGCTTCGCAATTTCTGTTTCGGAAGCAAGCCAATCAGCATCAACCTGCGTTTCGTCTACAAACTTAGGGTTCATGGAAGCAACCTGCATAGCTACGTCCTTACCTACAGTCTCGATTTCAGAAGCAGCTGCTTCAGTCTCAATACCTACAATAACGCCGATTTTGCCGCCGCCGTGAATATATCCAGTGTAAACAACGCCATCAGTAGCCAGCTTTTCAAATCTTCTGATGTTCATATTTTCACCAATCTTGGAAATCTTGTTGGTCAGAGCGTCTTTTACAGTACCCTCATCGCCATAAGTCATTTCCATGAAGCAATCCATGCACTTTGCATCGTCAGCCAGTGCCATCTTGGACAGATTATCTACGAATTCTACGAATTCAGGGTTCTTTGCAACAAAGTCTGTTTCAGAGTTTACTTCGATAACAGCAGCACTCTTGTGGTCATCGGAAAATGCGATTTTAACAAGACCTTCTGCAGCGATTCTTCCAGCTTTCTTAGCTGCCTTGGATAAACCCTTTTCTCTCAGAACTTCTACAGCTTTATCGATGTCGCCATCGGTTTCAACAAGTGCCTTCTTGCAGTCCATCATGCCGGCACCAGTCATTTCTCTTAATTCTTTTACTAATTGTGCAGTTACAGCCATTTTTTGACCTCCAAATCTTATATCAATAGCGATGTGAATTATTCAGCGTCTGCTGCTAAAGCAGCCTCAACTTCTACTGCTGCTTCCTCTGTGCCTTCGTCAAAGCTTTCGCCCTGATTAGCTTCAATTACAGCGTCAGCCATTCTGCCAGCGATAAGTTTTACTGCTCTGATTGCATCATCGTTAGCAGGGATAATATAGTCAACATCGTCCGGGTCACAGTTTGTATCTACGATACCTACTACAGGAATACCCAGAATTCTAGCTTCCTTTACTGCGATTCTTTCTTTCTTAGGGTCAACGATGAACAGTGCTCCAGGCATACCCTTCATGTCTTTGATACCGCCTAAGAACTTCTCTAATTTATCACGTTCAGCTCTCAGCTTGATAACTTCTTTCTTGGATAACTTTTCAAAAGTTCCGTCTTCTTCCATTCTGTCAATGTCAAAGAGTCTTTTGATTCTTCCACTGATAGTCTTGTAGTTGGTCAGCATACCGCCCAGCCATCTTTCGCTTACGTAGTACTGTCCGCATCTCTTCGCTTCGTCGATAATAGCGTTCTGTGCCTGTTTCTTAGTTCCTACGAACAGGATTGGTTTGCCGGTTGCCGCAACTTCCTTCATGAAGTCATAAGCTTCCTCAATCTTCTTTACAGTCTTCTGTAAGTCGATGATGTAAATTCCGTTTCTTTCTGTGAAGATGTAAGGAGCCATCTTAGGGTTCCATCTTCTGGTCTGGTGTCCAAAATGTACACCAGCTTCAAGTAATTGTTTCATTGAAATTACTGCCATGATTCTTTTCCTCCTGGTTTTACCTTCCACTCGGTCTATCGTGCATAAAACCGCTTTCGCGGCACCGCTTCTACAAAACAACCGGGTGTGTTAAATTAATTCATTTTGGCTAAAGATAAACAAGCCGACCATTATTATACGTCATTTAGATTGAAATTGCAAGCTTTTTTAAAAACTATTATGCCAAATTTACGCTATTTTTCAGAAAAAGTTTGTATTTCTGTCTCAGTTTAATAAAATTTGTCCTACCCAAGCAAAAAACATACCCGTTATCAAAATGGATTTCCGGCTCTCTCATCGACACAATGCGTTCCAGATTCACATAACACCCCTTCAGACAAGGGCAAAACCGTCCGTCAAGAGCCGCCTCCAGTTTGCTCATCTTTTCATAATATCGGTACTCCCGGCAGGAAGTTACCACATGAAGCTTTCTTCCCTCCTGCTCCACAAGGACGATGTCACCTACGAAAACCCTTGCCACTTCCGCACCGCTTATTATGAGAATGGATTGTTCTTCCATTATCGTTCCTCCTAGTCGTATTATTCTCAGTATTATACTTTTCATTATATAATAAACACAAATAGGAGCCTATGGCAATTTCTCCTCTTTTTCCGACTATTTTCGACAGGTTATGACAAAATATGGCAAATCGCCCTAAAACAAAATTATGATTTTGCAACTTATAGAACTAAGAGAAATCAAAAAGAAAAACATATTTTTTGTCATTCAGCCAGAGAATATCGGTATAGCACGATAAAACAGCCCTTTGCAAATGCAAAGGGCTGTTTTTACAGTCTCAGCTGGATCTTATAATTCTTCGATTTCTTCAAACTCCGCTAAATGTGCTTCTCTCTTATAAGTGATTAAATCTTCTGCAATTTCGTGAGCTGCGATAGATACAGGCTTATTAATCTCGCATTCTGTTAAAATCGGTTTTCCGTCAATGATATCTCTAGCTCTCTTAGCAGCCATGTTTACGATGGTGTATCTGCTGTCTGCCTTCTTTCTAATCGCGTTAATTGATGGGTATAGCATTATACTTCCTCCTTATATTTTTCAATCAGCTTGTAAACATTCTGAGACACTCTGGAGTGTTCGGCAACTACGATAGCCTTAACTCTGCTTACTGCCTCTTCCAGTTCGCCGTTGACCACACAGTAATCATATTTATCTATGTAGGAAACTTCCTTCAGTGTCTGCGAAAGCCTCAAGTTAATCGCATCTTCCGTTTCTGAACCTCTGCCAGTAATTCTCTTTCTGAGTTCTGCCATAGAAGGCGGCAAAATAAAGATAAAAATCCCGTCAGGATATGCAGTCTTTACATTCAGCGCACCCTGAATATCAATTTCCAGTACAACATCGATGCCCTGCTGAAGTTTTTCTATCACTTTGGCTTTCGGCGTGCCGTAATAATTGCCGTAGACTTCTGCATGTTCCAGAAATCCTCCAGCCTCTATCTCCTTGCAGAACGCTTCTTTCGTTGTAAAGTAGTAACTAACACCCTCTTCCTCTCCGGGACGAGGGTTTCTGGTCGTCATCGATACGGATACTTCTACCTTGGTATCTTCTACCAGTCTCTTACAAATCGTTCCCTTGCCGGCGCCAGAAGGTCCGGATATAATAAATAGTTTTCCTGCGTGTTCGGCTCTGTCCATTTTTATCTCCTCGAAGCGTTGTATGAGTAAACATTATATCACTTTTTGCCTTCTCATTCAAGGAAATTATTCGATATTCTGCACTTGCTCACGAATCTTTTCAATTTCAGCTTTCACCTGCAGCATTAAATTAGTCACTGCGATATCATTGGCTTTAGAGCCGATCGTATTCGCCTCCCGGTTCATCTCCTGCACCAGAAAATCCAGTTTTTTCCCATCAGGCTGGCTGCTCTTTTCAATGATTTCTTTCATCTGATCCATATGACTATTGAGTCTGGTCAGTTCCTCTGCAATGCTGCATTTGTCCGCAAAGATGGCTGCTTCCACAAGGATTCTGTCCTCCGGCACAGTCACGCTGTTTCCAATCAGTTCCTTGATTCTCTCGCGAAGTTTCTCAGTATAAGCCTTTGGAACCTCTGCTGCCCGTTCTTCAATTCTATCTACCAGATCTTTGATGATGCCTCCGCGCATAACCAGATCAGCCGCCAGCTTTTCTCCCTCTACGCTGCGCATGGCTTCCAGATTGGAGGCCGCTTCCCTAACGGGGGTGAGAATACATCTGGTCATTTCTTCCTCATCATCCACATCGGGAATAGCCTTTAGCACATCGGGAAGCCCTGCCACGTACTGCAATGTAATCTCACCTGGAAGTTCAAAGCTTGCCTGCAGTGCTTTCAGATTGTCCAAATACTGCTGTGCAAGCATGGTATTCAGCTTAATATTGACATCATTTTCCGTCAAATTCTCTACCATGATGGAAACATCCACCTTGCCTCGTTTAATCTTTTCCTTCACAGTGTTTTTCACTTTATCTTCTACAAAAGAATATCTCCTTGGCATTCTCACCGAAATATCACAATATCTGTGATTGACAGACTTAATCTCTACAATGATGCTCCGTTTTCCGTCATTATATTCACCTCTGCCAAATCCTGTCATACTTTTTATCATCTAACTGTTTCCTCTCTTTCTTACATCAATGATAATAAATTTATTTTATCATATTTTCCTTTCGTTGACAAACGATTCTACATCGGGGTACAATAGAGAAAGTATCGCAAAAAGAAAGGAGTCATATTATGGCTTTTGACGGCATTATCACCTGCGCTATGGTAAAAGAGCTGCAGGACACCATTATGCTTGGAAAAATCGAAAAAGTTTATCAACCGGAAAGTGATGAACTGGTATTTCATATACACACAAAGCAGGGTAACAAAAAACTTTACGCCAGCATAAACAGCGCCCACAGCTGCCTGCATTTTATTGAGGAAAATCCGATCAATCCGCCAGCGCCACTGGCATTCTGCATGCTGCTCCGAAAACACCTTGTGGGCGGTCGTATCGTAGAGATTTCTCAAAAAGACGCAGAACGTATCATAGAGATTTCCCTGGAAACCTTAAATGAACTGGGCTTCACTGTCTCTAAGAAGCTCATCTTTGAAATCATGGGAAAACACAGTAACATCATCTTGGTGGACATGACTACTGGCAGAATCATCGACAGTATCAAACGAATTTCCATCGATGTTAACCGGGTGCGCCAGGTTCTGCCCGGCAAGGAATACGTCTACCCGCCGGCCCAAGACAAAATTTCCTTCAAAGAAATCTCAGATGAAGCGCTTTTAGAAATGGCTGCAAATCCAAAAGAAATTCTCTCAAAAGTTGGCGGTATCTCCCCTGCTGTAGCTAGCGAACTTTCTATCAATGACGACCGCGTCAGCTGGCTTTCCGCTCAGCGTTCTTCTATTGCAAGTGGCACTTTTATACCCCATATTTACGCTGATGAAAAAGGAGTGCCGCAGGAATTTCACATCGCTTCACTTTCTCAGTACGAAGAAAGTACGCAGCGCATTGATTTTGAGACCCTGAGCCAATGTCTCAGCTATTATTTTGATCACAAGCAGTCATCTAACCGGGCAAGGCAAAAATCTCACGATCTAGTAAAATCTGTCTCCAGTCTTCTCGATAAACTCTACTTAAAAAAGCAGCGTCTTTCCGAAGATCTTTTGAAGGCGGAAAACTCTGAAAATCTGAGGCTTTACGGAGAGCTTCTCACCGCAAATATGCACCTTGCAAAACCGGGCGATGCTGCAGTGGAGGTCATGAACTACTATGACGGAAGCACAGTGAAAATTCCCCTTGACCCTCGGCATAGCCCGTCAAAAAATGCGCAGCAGTATTTTAAACGTTATGGAAAATCTAAAACAGCCATTAAGGAAAAACAGGTGCAGCTTTGCGAAACCGATGCAGACATCCAGTATCTGGAATCAGTTCTGACTTACCTGAACAATACAGATAGTGTAGAAGAAATAGAAGCACTCCGCGGAGAACTTTCCGAAACAGGCTATATCAAAAAACGTAAAAGCGCTTTTAAAGAGAAAAAATACAAACCTCAGCCCCACCGCTATACCCTTTGCGATGGATCTCAGGTTTTAGTGGGACGCAACAACAAAGAAAACGATATTTTAACACTAAAGACTGCTTCTAAGACGGACTTATGGCTGCATACCAAAGATATCCCTGGCTCTCATGTTATCGTTCAGACAGGCGGTGCTGCACTTTCTGAGGAAGCGCTCTTTGAAGCAGCTGCTATCGCAGCCTATCACAGCAAGGGACGCACCTCAGAAAATGTTCCTGTAGATTATGTACAAGTTAAACATGTAAAAAAGCCTTCCGGCGCCAAACCGGGCATGGTAATCTTTACTAACAATCGCACCCTCTGGGTCAACCCGAAGCTGCCTGAATCAAAATAAAAATCCGTATTCAGTAATAAGCATAAGGGGGGGGCGCAAGCTGCCTCAAATATCACAATAGAAAGCCCCTTTTCCTTCGGAAAAGGGGCTTTTTTCAAACAAACAACAATTATTTGGTCACAGCTTTTGCCGTCACCAGGGTCTCAAGAAACAGTTTTCGCGATTCTCCAGTCAGCTGATAGTAATCCTCTGAAACTTCTGTCTCAACCCGCGTCACTTTTGCTGCACCTTGCTCCAGCGCTTTCTCGCGTGCCCGCTCCTCAGCAACTTTCTTCGCCGCTGAAAGTGCTTCGTCGTATTCTTCAAAGGTCATCGTTTTACTGCCGCCAGTGACTCGATAAACGCCCAGTGCCGGCTGAATGTGCACAGTATATTCAGCGACTACACGGCCAACTGCTGCGCCGATAGCATTAGCAACTTTAGCATATTCCGGCACATCCGCCGAAACACCAAAGAGCGCTGCTACCTCCGGTAAGAAAATTCTAGTCGGTGCACCAATTCCAATAAAGTCTATCTGAGATTTAAAATCCGGTCGCATGAACTTTGCACCACTCTGTCTCTGTTTAAAGATATAGGCCGCCAACTTTTCAACGGCTGCCTCATCTTCGGCAGAAAGCTTGCCGTCTGTCTCATATTTCATAAAAATACCGGTAAGGCTGCTGTAAAGTCTTGCTTTCGCCAAGTCATAAATTTCCCTGCAAACTGTATCAAAATCTTTTTTCGTTGCTTTGCAGAGATATATCACACCCTGTTTTGCCGCTTCCACATCGTAAGCATCATAATCGCCGCAAATATGCATAACGTCAGTCGGTGTTACACCGCACCTGATGATTACGCCTTCATCCTCAAGACGCTTGCTTCTAAACACATAGGGGCTCACCCCTACTGCTTCTGCTGCTTCACTGAACATCAAAGGCTGTACTGCCAGCGCTTCAATCAGCTTCTGCTCGTTAGCGGTATACTTTTCCATATTCTTAGGCCGATTTACCAGCATAAAAAACTGATTGGCAGGATAGCTGTAGGTAGCAAAACCAGCATTAAGCTCCGTCAGCTTTTCCCGAACCCTTGGAAACTGGGCTGCTGCCATGGAAAGAGGTACAATACGTCGTTTCTCCAGATAAAGGCTGTTGTCTTCGTATTCCACCGCACTATCGCCACCCAACGCAAAGGTATCAATGGTGACCCCTTTAACCATAGTCTTCCAAGGTCCGATAGAAATACCTGCATCACTTGTCACTGGCACTCGATTTTTTAAAAGGGCAACATCACTGGTAGTCCCGCCCATGTCCACAATCAAGGCATCTTTTTTGTCAGAAAGCTCCATAGCCCCGATAATGCTGGCAGCAGGACCGCAGAGCAAAGTTTCTACCGGCCTTCCCATAGCATAGTCTCTGCTCATAATATTGCCGTCACTTTTGACGACCTGAATCGGCAGTGACAGCCCCAGCTCCGCCAGAGATTGGTCAATGGAGTCAAAGAAATTCTCCATAACAGGAATCAATCTGGCATTGAGCAGTGCTGTCGCTGCTCGCTTCTGTACGTTCAGTTCCTGATAAAGATTGTATCCACGCACACAAGGAACAGAAAGCACTTCACCAATAATCGCTTCTGCCTCCTTTTCAAACTGGCCGTCATTGTATTTGGCGTTCATCTGCACAATTGCGACACTGTCAAACTCACGAAAGGTTTCTTTGACAGTCTCTCGAAAAGTCTCCCAGTCCGGAAGAGGCGTTCCTTTATCAACAGTGGCAGCATCTCCTTCTAAAAAGCAAATTTCTGAAACCGGCGGAAGCCCATAGGTTCCCTGCATCCTCGCAATCATCTGTGGTTTTACACCGATCAGCACCAGTTTAGCACGACCGCCCTTGCCTTCGACACAGGCATTTGTTGCAAGAGTCGTAGATAGAGACAGATACTCCGCCTGTTTAACGAGATTTTCATCCAGACCTCTCAGCGCTTTCAAAATGCCCTCTTTTAAATCTCCTTTCGTCGTCAGCGTCTTGCTGAAAGACAATACCTGATTTCCGTCGGTATTCAAAACTACTGCATCGGTACAGGTACCGCCGGTATCAATGCCAATTCCAATCATGCTATACTCCTTTACTTTTCGGAAACAAAATTTATACTCTGGCTTTCTCACGAATACTGAGCATTCTCTCATCAGTTTGGGAAATCGTATCCGCACACTGTTTCAGTTCCTCAATAATTTCATCTTGATTCGGAATATCCTGCTTGTACTTAATCCTGTGTTCCAAGGTAGCCCAAAAGTCCATCGCTACTGTCCGAATCTGTATTTCAACCCGCATAGGTCTTTTTTCGTTGGAGAAAAAAACAGGCACTTCCACAATCATATGGTAGCTTCGGTAGCCGTTTGGCTTTGGATTCTTGATATAGTCCTTAATCTGAATGACCTTTAAATCATCCTGCGCCTTCAGCATGTCCGCCACATTATAGATATCGTCGAGAAAGGAGCAAATCACTCTGATTCCTGCAACATCATTTAAGTTTTCTTCAATGGATTGCAGCGATACCGGAAATCCCTGTCTCTGCAGCTTTTCTAAAATACTGAATGTCTTTTTTCGTCTTGCAGTAATGGATGAAATCGGGCTCTGCTGTGCCAGCGAAAGCTCATCGTTTAGAATCTGCAGCTTTGTCCTAACCTCTCTAATCGCAGAATCATAACGCATCATCAAAATATCATACTCCTGCAGCACTTTCTTCGGATCGCCGTCATGAGCTGCAAGCAATTCATCCATCAATACCTTTGTGTTTTCTTCATTCATGTCTTTACCCCTATTCTACAATAAACTGTCCTATCTTTTCTATTACTGCCTCTCCTGTATCCTCTTTTCCTCCGTTGTGAATTTCGTGACAATACCCCGTCCACTCCACATAAGTAAAGTTTTCTCGCTGAGAAAGTCTCGCAGCAAGCCTTCTGCTTCCCTCCACGTCGCAGATTTTATCTGCGTCACCGTGCATCAAAAGAAAAGGTTTATCCGCTGCTCCTCCATTATCTGGGTGACTCCCCTTATAAATGGCAGTACCAATATCAAAACCGTCCACAGCACAACGCAGAGAAATTCTGGAATGTACCAACGGATCCTTCTTAAAAGGTTTTACATAGTCTGGATTCCCAAGATCCTTCTCATCGATATTCTGACTGATAGTCGCTTTCGGCGCTATCTTTGCGGCAGTACGAATCAACGGAAGCAGTGGTCCGGGCACAGACATCACCAGCTTAATCCACGGCGCAGAAATAATATATTTCGCGGGAATGTAATTTTTGCTTCCGCGCATCATATAGTCAAGACCGATATTTCCTCCCATACTGTGTCCATAAAGCGTGATAGGAAGCCCTGGATAAAGTGTCTTCGCCCGCATAATCAACGCATCCACATCGGCAAGTACTTCTCTTCTCGGCGCAGTATCACCACGCACACCACTTGAAATACCATGACCTCGTAAATCCATAGACACGATAGCTATCCCCTTTTCTGCTAAAATCCGTGCCATTCTCTTATAACGACCTGCATGCTCTCCGATTCCGTGAATCAGGCAAAGCACATGAGACGGATTCTCACAGGAAAAATGATATCCTGTCACCGCCTTATCTCTCTCTGGAAATGCAAAATTTTCGTACATGATTTACGCTCCTTTACAAAAAAGTATCAAAATCCTACAAAAAAGTGTCAAAATCCGACATCCCCCTTGTTTTTTTGAAAAAAATCGTCTACAGTAGCTTTGTAAGCTGCACTTTGCCTCGTGCTTTAGAAGGAGGCGTTAGCATGATACAAAAATACTGTTCCCTCTGCGGAAACATCTATCACAACACAACATTTAAAGGCGGATATGTGTGTGAAGATTGTGTTAAATACATCAAATGTAACCAAAAACTTTAGATTAGCTGACGTACAAGTTCCACTCTTACCGCAAAATATCGCAGTTTGATTTCAAACACGAACGAAAGGCACATCTGGCTGGGCGCAAGCTTACAAGGCTGACTGCCGCAAGGCACTCAGCCTTTCTTCCTCTTTTTCCCATACCTGTATCCGGCCTTCTTTTTAGTCTCCATTCTTTCTCTGTTAATCCGCTTTCGGGTCTTCGCTTTCATAATTGAATAGCCAAACTTACCCAAAGGCTCCTTTTTCAGACCAAAGTATTCACCGTGACTATAGCACAGAAGTCCTGCCCGCTCCAGACACAGCTTTCCCTTTTCATCGAAAAGCGCTTCCTCTGCATGAACACCTACAATCTCTGCAATGAACATATCGTGAGTCGGATATTCCTTTACCTCCACCACTTTACATTCCAGATTCACAGGCGACTGCTCTATCATCGGACAAGACACATGGTCCGCCGCTGTCAAAGAAATTTCCATCTCCAAAGCCTTGTTCACATCGCGCCCCGATTTGACACCGCAAAAGTCTGTCGTCTTCGCAAGTTCCTCTGTCGTTAAGTTTATGACAAATTCGCCAGATTCAGAAATCAAATGGTGGGAATATCTGGACTTCCGCACTGACACATAAGTCATTGGCGGATCCGAATTAATAATCCCTGTCCATGCGATGGTTATAATGTTTGTCGCAAGACTGTCACCGCAAGTTACTAATACCGCCGGTACTGGATTTAGCATAGTTCCGGGCTTCATTGAAATTTTTGCCATTTTCTATTCCTTTCTCAATTTGGCGAGTAACTCTTCAAAGTACCTGGGAAGAGAACTTTCAAACTCCATATACTCTCCCGTCCTGGGATGCACAAATCCTAACACCTTAGCATGAAGCACCTGTCCACTGCAATCAGGTGGAAGCTTGACTGCACTTTTCCTCGGTCCGTATACCATATCCCCTGCCAAGGGATGCTTAATATGCGCCATATGAACCCTTATCTGATGAGTTCGTCCCGTTTCTAGTCTGGCCTCAATTAGCGTGAAATTTCCAAAACGTTCCAGTACCTTGTAGTGCGTAATTGCCCTCTTTCCGTGGTCCAAATCGGTCACCGCCTGTCTGAGACGATTTGCCGGGTCTCTGCCGATAGGAGCCTCCACTGTCCCCTCATCTTCTTTTATGTTATGATACACCAGTGCCTGATAGGCTCTGGTGATAGTATGGTCTGCTAACTGCTTTGACAGGGACTCGTGAGCAGCATCATTTTTGGCAATCATCAAAAGTCCGCTGGTGTCCTTATCTATCCTGTGCACGATACCCGGTCTTACAACCCCATTAATTGATGATAGCCTGTCCCCACAGTGAAACATAATTCCGTTAACCAAAGTTCCCGTATAATTGCCTACAGCCGGATGAACTACCATGCCCTTTGGCTTATTGACAACTAGAACATCTTCATCTTCATAAACTATGTCCAGAGGAATATCCTCAGCGCAAATGTCCAGTTTTGTCGGCTCCGGTATAGCAATTTTAATTCTATCGCCAAACTTTACTTTATATTTTTTTGAAATGCAGATTTCTCCGTTTACCGAGATATTGCCTTTCTCAAAAAGCTTCTGAATAAAACTCCTCGACATTCCCGAAAGTACCTGCGCACACGCAGAATCAATTCGACTGCCCTGCAGCTTTTCTTCTATATCAAACTCGTATTGGATTTTTTCTTCCATCTTCTTTCTCACGACTTCCTGCTCTTTAATTTGTCTCCAGCCAGCACATATAATACCAATACGCCGCACCCCACTGTCACACCAATATCCGCAATATTGAACACCGGCGGGAAAATAGAGAAATCCAGCATATCCGTCACATAGCCCAAAGCTATGCGGTCAATCAAATTGCCGATGCCTCCTGCCAGAATCATGCTCCACGCAAGGTATAAACTGAAATGTTCTCCTTTTTTTCTATGAAGAATCACAATGGCTGCGATTACTACCAATAGCGGAATCAAGATTAAAATCACTTTTTGACCGCTGAACATGCTAAAAGCAGCACCTCGGTTCTGAATATACGTCAATCTAAAAAAATCCCCAACAACACTGACAGACTCTCCCAGATACATTCGGGTACGTACCAGCAGCTTGCAAAGCTGATCTGCTATAACAAGCAAGCAGGCTAATATATAATATCTCATGACAAATTACGGGGCAACACATGTGCCCCGCCTCCTAATTCTTACTTATTTGATGACTCTGGTTTTAAACATGTCACTGTTTACCTGGGTCGTTTCTTCATTTCGCCTGCTCTGCAGGTCTTCCATCAGCATCTCTTCTAAAGATTTCTCACCGCCGATTACCATGGTATCTCTGGAATCCATCTTGGAACGCACCTGTGTTTTCTGCAAAGGTGTCATTGCTGGTTCCGGATTACTCTGCATTGGTGACTGCGCTGGTCTTGCCGGTGCTTTCGGGGCAATTGTCTCCTCCATTGAAGCAGGCATAAACTCTCTTTCAAGCTCCGCAAAAAGTTCTTCGCTGGAGCCTTCAATCTGGCTAAGCTGATCTTCAAGAAGCTTTCTGTAGCGTTCTCTGAATGTACTTAGTCTGTATTTAAGTTTCTCACCCTCTTCAGTCAGCTTGGACACAGAGTCTCGTGCTTCTCTCTGAATGGTCTCAGCATCCAGCTGCGCATTTCTGATGATAATCTCTGCTCTCTTTTCTGCGCTCTCAGAGATATCGTTCATCAGTTTTTTAGCAGACTCCAAAGTATTCAGGACAGATGTCTCTGAACGTTTATACTGACTTAAATCTGCTTCTAAGCTCTTGATGGTCTTCTGCTGCCGTGCGTTTTCGTCCATCAGCTGCTGCAAGTCAAGGATAATCATATCCAGAAATTCATCGACTTCCTCTGCATTATATCCTCTCATTGATTTAGAAAATTCTTTTGTTTCGATTTCCTGTGGAGTAATCATATCTCTACCTCCCGATTTTTCTTAAAGAACGATTAATACCAGTTTCACTAGAAGATTTGCTACAATCTCGATGAGAAAGAACGCTAGAAGCACAGAAAAATCCAGCATGCCTGTGTTGATATTCAGCTTATAAAGAAGCTGTCTGCAAGGATTTACAATAGGCTCCGTCAGCTTAGTTAAAAACTGATAAATCTTTCCTACGGCTGAATAAGGATTTGTTGCAAACCAACTCAGCAGTGCTCTTACGACAAGAGCCATAGTTAAAATCTGTGCAAACCAGTAAATTGCTCTTATTAAAACAATAGCCAAATTTATTTACCTCCAGGGACTCTTTTCTTCCGCACCAAACTCAAAGGCGGTTCTATCATCAGAAGCGGCGGAAATACCTACGTTTTCTGGAGCAAAGATAAAAATATTGTTTGCTACTTTCTGCACATTTCCGTTAAGGGCATAAGTTGCACCACTCATAAAATCGAAAATCTTTCTTGCAACTTCTGTCTCTAATTTCTCTAAATTGATAATAATAGGTCTTCTGCCTTTCAGGCTGTCCACAAGTTTCGGACATTCTTCAAAAGCTTTTGGTTCGATGAGAACCAGTTTAAATGCGCTGGTACCTGTTACAGAGAAGCGCTTTTCGCTTGGTTTGGATTGAGAAACGCTCGACTTCTTCTCTGGCAGCACTGTTGTCTCACTTACAAAGGAACGTCTTGGCTCCTTTGCAAGCTTTTCTTTCGCTGCATTAACTTCTTCTTCTGTAATCATTTCATCGTCATCTAATTCTTCGATTCCGATTACCTTCTTGATTGAATCTGCAAAACCCATATTGTTTTCCTCCTAAATTATATTTGTTTTATTATTTTTCTTCACTTCGATAGTCACGATACCCGAAAATGGCAGTCCCGACTCTGATTAAATTCGAACCCTCTTCTATGGCTACTTCAAAGTCATTGGTCATGCCCATAGACAAATACTGGAAGTCAATTCTCCCTTCCTGGCTACCTGCGTACTTATCATAAATTTGCTTTACTTCTGAAAAGTATGCCCTTGCATCATTTGGATCCTCTTCATAAGGGGCAATACACATCAGGCCCCTAATTCTGATATTCGGGCACTGATTAGCAATGTCTAGAATCAACTGATCCGTTTCTTCGGTAGTGATGCCAAATTTGGATTCTTCTTCGGCAGAGTTGACCTGTACTAGAATATCCATAGTCAAATTGTGCTGCGCTGCCCGCTTGTCAATTTCTCTGGCAAGCTTTAGTGAATCCACGGAATGAATCATGGACACCTTATCAATAATATATTTTACTTTATTTGTCTGTAAATGTCCAATCAAATGCCAGCGAACAGGTTTTACTTTTTCATATTTGTCCATGATTTCCTGAACTTTATTCTCACCGATATCTGTAATACCTGCATCGATAGCCTCATTGATTTCGTCTGCTCCATGCAGCTTGGTAACTGCCACCAGCAGCACATTACTTCCACTTCTGCCGGATTTTTCGGCCGCAGCTGTCTTCAGCTCCTGAATATACTCGATATTTGACTTGATCGACATATTTTAAGCACCTGCCTTTGTTTAAGTTTTTTAATTTTTTGGCTCTTTCAGCACTTCATCGTAGATTTCTACAGTATCGTACCGTTTGCCTGTTTCTGCGTCGTCAAAGAATGTGTCAGCTACCAGTGAGCGAACACCGTCAGTCGCATACACTTTTATTGGCACAAAGTCAGAGCCGCTGGTCTTCTTTTTAACAAAAACCCCCAGCTGTCCATTTTCCTTGGTGATGCTGCTGTTTTCGACAAGAAGCCCTCTCTCCTCATAAGTAACCAGTGTCACCGGACATGCACGCATCTGCATGTATTTTTCGTAGTAATTGCTGCATGCCAATATAACTCTGGTATGTTCGCCATCTACATCTGCTGTTACGCTGTGCACCTCTGCGTCTACAGTTCCATCTTCAAATTCGACTATGACATCTTGTCCGGTTTTGTAACGTGCCCCATGGTCTTTAGGTACGAAAGTCACGATATACCACTTAGTTCTATCAACAACTTTAAAAACCGGCTCTCCTCTTACAACTGTATCTCTTTGCAAGTTCTGCACGCTGTCCTGACTCAACTTGCTGTAGTAGCTATATCCGCCGTTTTTCATATTGTTCGGGCGAATACGTCTTTCGTAGCCATCGGCGTAATAGCTGATAACGCCGCCCTTTGTAGCCGCATAATCACTGGTGAGAATTGCATCGTCTCCCAGCCTGTCCACAATCTGCGAAAACTTATCATCAATTTCACCATCCGCCCCTCCGGTTATTTCCATCACTGTAGTGCCTTTGCGCACCAAGGTGCCGTTATCAATATACCGATTGGCGGTACCTGTTGTCCCTGCGGTATAAACCTGTTCGTTGCGAACCAGATATCCGGTCACCTCATCGGCGACCTTAAGCTCGCCGTATTCAACGATATAAGAAGACACCAGCGCCCCTGTTACTGATGGTACAATGTAGATAATCACATACAGCAAAATCAGCGCCAGCATAAATAATACAATTGGACTTTTTCTAATCTTTTTCATAAAAATATTTTACATCATTTCAGTATTTTTTCCAATACCTTTCGTTCATCTTTTGTCAAATCTTCACGGTTTCTCACAAATTTTTCAAATAAATCGGGACGAACTTCCTTTGTCAGCCGGAGCGCCTCTTCAAATCTCCACAAATCGATTAATTTGTGATTGCCGCTGAGTAAAATTTCCGGCACCTCCATGCCTCGATAGTCTCTCGGTTTGGTATACTGGGGATACTCTAAAAGCCCGCTGTAAATAGATTCTTCTGTTGCGGATCCTTCCCGTGGTAAAACACCCGGTACCAGTCTGGCGACAGAATCCATCAGCACCATAGCTGCCAGTTCCCCACCAGTCAGTACATAATCACCGATAGAAACCTCCTCCATCTGCCAGTAATCCAGCACCCGCTGGTCGACTCCCTCGTAATGACCGCAAAGGATGGTAATTTCTTTTTCAGCTGCAAGTTCTTCAATTTTTGTCTGATCCAGCACCTTGCCGCGAGGCGACATGTAGAGCAGCTTCTTTTTGTCTCTATCTTTATCTGCGTCGATATGTTCTAATGCGCCAAAGATGGGGTCTGCCAGCATCAGAAGCCCTGGACCTCCGCCGAAGGTATAATCATCTGCTTTCTTATGCTTATCCTGACTGAAATCACGGATATTGATGAACCGAAATTCCAAAATACCCTTTTCGCAGGCTCTTCCAAGTATGCTTCCCGTTACAGCAGAAAACATTTCAGGAAACAGCGTCAATACATTGATTTTCATTACGGAATCATCCCCTCTATCAGATGTACAGAAATAACGCCCTCTTTCAGATTCACTTCCTTGATGAACTCGCTGACCGCTGGAATCATAATCTGACCGCCGCCGGCAAGCTCCACCACGTAGACATCCTGACTAGAAGGCTGCAGAACGTCCTTCAGCTTTCCCAGCTGCTTCCCACTGTCCGCATCCTCTACTGCAAGGCCTATCAAATCTCTTATATAAAAGGTATTCTCCGGCAGCTCTAACAGGTCATCTTCTGTGATATAAACGTCCTTTGTCTTCAGCGATTCGGCTGCGTTTCTGTCGTTTATACCAGAAAGCTTCAAAATCACCATGTGCTGCTGATACCTGACTTTTTCAACTTCATATTCTTTATCATCGACGATAATTCGTGTCAATTCCTCGTAGCGCTCTTTGTAACCGGAGTAATTATAGACTTTAACTTCTCCGCGAAGCGCTACCGCATTAACGACACGTCCGATTTTAATTTTTTCCATTTTTCTCCTAATACTATTTCAGGCACATGAAAATACCTGACAGGTAAATCCATGTGCCCGATTTTGTCAGCAATATTATTCGTCTTCTGAAACGATTTCTACTACTACTTTCTTGTTCTGCTTTGTGGCGGCAGCCTTGACAACAGTGCGGAGCGCCTTGGCAATTCTTCCCTGTTTGCCAATAATTTTCCCCATATCATCAGCTGCAACCTGAAGCTGCAAAACACTGCCCTGATCGTCCTTTGTTTCTGTCACTACAACAGAATCCGGATGTTCAACCAGCGATTTTGCAATTGATTCAACTAATTTAGTCACGTCGTCTCACCGCTTTCTTATTCAATGATGCCAGACTTCTTAAACAGGCCTTTTACAACATCTGTAGGCTGCGCACCGTTGGATAACCAAGTCTTTGCTTTTTCATCATCGATTTTGATTGTAGGTGGCTCTGTCAGAGGATTGTAGTAACCGATTTCTTCGATAAATTTACCGTCTCTAGCTCTGCGAGAGTCAGCAACAACCACTCTATAGAAAGGTTTCTTGTGTGCACCCATTCTCTTTAATCTGATTTTTACCATTTTCTGTTCCTCCTTTTATGATAATTCTTTTGCTTTTATGTCAGAGTTTAAAATAAACCTCTAAATAACTTATTTTTCTTCATGGCTTTCGGGTTTGAAAGCTGTTTTACCATCTTCTTCATTTCTTCGTAACGCTTAATCAGGTTGTTAATCTTGCTAACCGGCTGTCCGCAGCCTGCTGCAATTCTCTTTCTCCTGCTGGCGTTTAAAATATTTGGATTCTGTCTTTCCTCAATCGTCATAGACTGTATGATGGCTTCCATCTGACGGAATTCCTTCTCACTTTCTTCAAGGTCCACGCCTTTCATCTGAGCTGCACTTACACCCGGCATCATCTCCAAGATTTTGCCAATGCCGCCCATATTTTTAACCTGCCCCATCTGATCCAGAAAATCCTCTAAGGTAAACTGATTTTTCTTCAGTCTCTCTTCCAGTTTCTCAGCTTTTTCCTGGTCAAAAGCCTGCTCTGCTTTCTCAATAAGTGAAAGCATATCACCCATACCCAGAATTCGGCTCGCCATTCGTTCCGGATGGAACGGCTCCAGCGCGTCGAATTTTTCGCCCACGCCCATGAACTTAATCGGCTTGCCGGTTACTTTCTTTGCAGAAAGGGCTGCACCACCGCGAGAATCGCCATCCATCTTGGTCATGACAATTCCATCTACACCCAGCTTTTCGTTAAAACCTTCAGCTACGTTAACTGCATCCTGACCGGTCAGCGCATCTACTACCAGTAAAATCTCATGAGGTTTCACTTCGCCTTTGATGTCCACAAGCTCATCCATCAGCGCCTGGTCAATCTGCAGACGACCTGCGGTATCGACAATGAGGACATCGAAACCTTTTTTTTCGGCCTCTTTCTTTGCTGCCAGCGCAATCTTTGCAGGTTCCTTACTGTCACGCATGGTGAATACCGGCGTATTCACTGATTTTCCTACAACCTCCAGCTGGTCGATTGCGGCCGGTCTGTAAATGTCACATGCACACATCATCGGTTTTTTACCATGCTGTTTCAGATAGTTTGCCAGTTTTCCGCAGGTGGTAGTTTTACCCGTACCTTGCAGACCAACCATCATGATGGTAGTAAAACCCGATGGCGAATAGGTCAGCTTGCTGCCGGTTCCTCCCATCAGTTCCACAAGTTCCTGATTGACTATCTTAATAATCTGCTGCGCCGGCGTAAGACTTTCCAGCACTTCGGTGCCCAGACACTTTTCTTTTACATCGTTTACGAAGCCTTTTACAACCTTGAAGTTGACATCTGCCTCCAGCAGCGCCAGCTTCACTTCCCGCATTGCATCGTTTATATCAGCTTCTGTCAGGACTCCCTTGCCCTTCAGCTTCTTAAACGCATTCTGTAATTTATCCGATAAACTCTCAAATGCCATTTCTTAAGCATCCTCCAAACTGTTAATAACAGACTTAATCTCTTCTAATTTTTCAACCAAATCCGTCTGCTTCCGATACTTCACTGTCAAGTCACAAATCATCTGGTCAATACGGACGATTACCTCGCTGGATCTCATAAATTTGCTAACCAGTCCCAGCTTATCCTCGTACTCTCTGAGGGATTTCTCCGCTGTCTTCAAGGAGTCGTAAACGGCAGCTCTCGATATGCCAAACTCCTCTGCAATCTCTGCTAATGAGAAATTTTCTTCATGATAAAGGCGCATTACATCCTGTTTGCGCTTTGTAAGAAGCTGTCCATAAAAATCATATAAAAGACTAGCTTCTGTAATCTTATCTATCATTCCTTCCCCTCTTTTTGAGATGAAAATCCAGTCAAATGTCAAGGCTGATTCCTTAACACCGTATTACTTTACCATATCAGGCACCGGGTGTCAAGGGTTTTTCCTTGACATTAAATTTTATTTTTTGCCCCTAGACATCTACATGCTGCAGTCTCTACGCCGCTGCGCCGAACCACAAGTCCAGCGTTCTTTCAATCATCAGAGAATCAATGTGATTCTCCGCATCGTCAAAGGTCAAAATCAGGTTTACACCTGGAACTATACCATCTCTAATATAGTCTGCAATACGAAAAAGCGCCTGTTTTAGATACTCCATATCTGTAATCAGTCCAAGGTGTTCCCAGTAGATGATTCTTCCTGTTCTCGGGTCTATAACTTTAAAGTCTGGTGCTTTCTTATACCCATTAATATATGTAACTTCTTCATAGCGATACTGCAGGCCTCGTGCTGCTACTGCATTGGCAATAATAACCTCTGATTTAGAGCGCACTTTATCGCCTTTTTTTGTAGAATTCAAAAGGTTCTCCGACCTGCTTGTTGACTTTACGTAAAACTCACTTCCCCATCTATCCAAGTTAAATACCCCCGCTGTATCAAAGCAAGACTGTGGCAAACTTTGATATGCCTTCGGAAACTGTTTCTGCAAAACATTGGGGTCAATGGACTGATAACCATTTAAAAACTTTTCCATCAAGGAAATATTAGACTCCATCGCCTGAATCGCTTTACGCAGGTAATACTTCTTCTGTAAAAGCTGCACCTGTGGATTTGTTTCCTTTCCCAAGTACACACTTCTCTTTTTTCCGCGGAAGTTAGTAACCTTCGTATAATACTTTACTCCGTTTCTCTCACTGGCATATAAAGAGCCTTTCGGCAATTTTTTCAACTGCTCTTTATACCGTTTCAATGTATTTTTTTGTAAATTCAAATCTCGCTTCACACATTCCTGACTATTAAACAGCACATTACAACACCTCTCTTTCAAAGAAAAAAATATTTTGCAGAACTCCTCCCTTTATTTTAGAAAAAAATGCAAAACAATTTCTTTAACTTCTTAAAATTCCTTTCTCAAATGATAAATACTGCTCCTGAGCTTTGACCACTTCTACTTTTTGCCAAGAAAGGACGAAGTTCTCGTCTTCTTAAAAGAAAAATCCCGATATAAATCAGTTATTAGTCAATTTAACATATCGATTTTCCTTTTTTTGATTCTTATTTTACTTTTTTCTGTAAAACGATTTTTAATTTCGAAAATGTATGCAACTCTATTCTCATTATACAGAATTCTGGCGCATTCTTCAACCATTTTTTTACATATTTTACATATTTTTTATCATCATCACATTCCGCTTGTTGACGCATACCCCAAACTACGTTATAATTTCTGTTAGACTAGAAGAGAAAGGATACTTCCCTTCATGATTTACGATTGTATTATTGTCGGAGCTGGCGCATCAGGCCTGTTCTGCAGTGCCGCTTTTCCCACTGAAATAAACGGCCTGATTTTAGAAAAGACAAAAAAGCCCGGCACCAAACTATTGATGAGCGGCGCTGGTCAGTGCAATATTACCCATAGCGGCTCCATCAAAAACTTTATTTCCATGTACGGAAAAAACGGCAGCAAAATCAGAAGCTGCCTTTATAAATACAATAACCTGCATCTGCAGGATTTTTTGTGTAAAAACGATGTGCCCACCTGGGAACGGGAAGATGGAAAAATCTTTCCAAAATCTATGAGAGCAAAAGACATTCGCGATATGCTGCTTCGCAAAGGCCGTGAAAACGGATTTTCTATCCTGTACAATTCATCGGTTACTTCTATTGTACAGCATAACAGTTTATGGCAGGTCTGCACAAATGCAGATTCTTACCTGTGTAAAAATCTGGTAATTGCTGCCGGTGGTTGCTCTTTCCCTCAAACCGGCTCTGATGGATCCATATTTAAAGTGTTGACAGAAAACCAAAAAGAAGATCAGCCGCGTCTTGATTTAGCACCCTTGCGCCCTGCTCTGACACCGGTCAATGTCGCTTCCTATCCCTACAGCAATTTATCTGGAATTTCCTTTAAAAATGCTGGTCTCTCCATCTGGCGAAATGGAAAGCTCTGTACGCGTGGAAACGGACCGCTGCTTTTCACTCATGAAAATTTTTCCGGTCCTTTAATTTTAAATTTTTCCAAAGTTATCACAAAAAACGACAAAATTGTGTTAAACTATTTATATCCAAGTGAAAAAACTGAGATTCTGGATAAAATAAATTATGTAATGCAAAACCGCAACAAACAGCTTATTAATTTGCTTGCAAATGAACTAAAGCTGCCAAAAAGTTTTTTGAAAGAGGTCATCGCTGTGACCTGTGAGAAACCCAAAGCCATTGCAGAAAAGCTTACTGCAGACACTTTTACAGTCACCTCGCCGGGAGGTTACCAAAAAGCCATGGTTACAGCAGGTGGCATTGCCCTTTCAGAAATAAACTGTAAAACCATGGAATGTAGCCGTTATCCAGGTCTTTTTATCATAGGAGAAGTCCTTGATATCGACGGTGCAACAGGAGGCTACAACTTACAATTCGCTTATTCCTCCGCCTGCGCCGCTTCTTGCGAGATTTTAAATAAAATTTAGCCAAAAGGAGAACAAAATGCCAACAGTAAAAAATCGACGTTTCAAATCCATTTATATAATACTTATCATTTCCCTTGTGCTGTCCTGTATCCCTGGCAGCGCTTTTGCGGTTATGAAAGAAGTAGGTAGTCCTTCTTCTGTTACTACCTTCAATTCCAGTGAGGCGATGACAAACGACTACTGCAAAGCAACAGTCAAAGGAAAAACTATGACCATTCAGCTGCGAACAATGATTCCGACCTACGAGTTCCGCCTTGCACTCTACGGTGTAGTTCCTAAGACGGGCTACACTGATTTGGACATCTATATTCCTGCTGAATATATCGAACATACTTCCTCCGGCAATGCCGTATACGGCTTCAAATACACCCTAAACTTTGAGAATAAAGACATTGCAGACGGGCAGTATTTCCTTTATATTTCCAGAATTGAAACGCCGCAGGATACCTATGAAACCGCTCCAAACAGCGGTGGACTCTACAAAAATTTGGTCTTCAAACTTACAAAAGATACGCCAAAAATTCTGAAATACAATGATGTCATCACAGAAAATAAACGTGTTCGCGCCATCGGTGAAGACTACGATCCTGCCTGGTATCTGGATGAATATCTGGAAGACATTCGCTTTACCCTTAAAATTCCAGAAACTACTATTTATAAAGACATGACTCCAAGTAAGGTCGACTTCATGCATAGAATGAGCAACCAGATTACTGCAGGCGCATACAATGATTACGACAAACTTCTGAAAATTTATGAATATGTGGCACGAGAATTCTACTATGATTCGGTAGCGTTCTCTACTCATTCTTATCAGTACGCAAATCCATACGATAATTTATACAATCACGTTTACAAAATTCCAAGCGAAAACAGCGACAGCCTCGGACGAGTAGCGACAACCTGTCAGGGATATTCTGCGATTTTTCTTTCTTTAGCAAGAGCGCAGGGGATTCCCACCAGATTTGTCTACGGACACCGAGCAACCTCACCAATTAATAATTGGCAAACTGAAGCAAATATAGGGGTCAAAGACCATTGGTGGGTAGAAAGTTATGTAAACGGCAGATGGATTTTTATTGATCCGACTATTGGCACCAACAACAAGTACAACAAAACCACAGGTGTATGGCAATACTTTGGTCTGAACAACTACACTTACTTCGATCCTAGCAATGAACAAATTGCAGTGTCTCACATCTACCATAATATCTATCCCGATAAAAGATTCGGTTATATGATTAGCGACGAGACAGAGATGGACAAACTGACTGCATTCCTTAATGCCGCCTCAGATGGCAAAAAAAATGGCACTATCATGAACTCTGCATATACACCGTCTGATACCACCACCTGGGGAGACGGCACCAAATCTCATTTTATGACCGATGGTTACGGTAAAACTACACAGATTCAGTGGAGTAACAAAGGTTTTACCGGAGAAATAGACCTTTCGGGATTTAAGAAACTGAAGCTTCTCTCCATGCACGATAACAAACTGGAGAGTGCCGATCTGAGCAACTGCACCAGTCTGGAAAACGTATACCTTTACGGAAATAAACTGACTTCAGTCAATCTTGAAAATGTAAAGAATCTGCAGCTTGCCAGCATCACCACAAACAATGCGCTGAAAGATGCCACCATTTATGCCAATGGAAGAAATGTATACATCCACGCGGCCAGCAACGGCGCATTCCAGATACGCTATGACAACACACAAAGCAAAAAACTAGAGGTCAGATACAAACCGAATATTGGCTACAAGGTAAACGGACTTTACAACGGCAGCGGTAAAAAAGTCTCTTCTTCCCAGACCAAATATCTGATGAACCCCGGCTCTCGCACCTACGAGCTAAAATTTGCTCTCGATCCGAACAGCTACCGCTATCAACTTTATACTGGCAGAAACAGCAGCACGATTAGACCTTACACAATGGCTGCCCAAAAACGCTTGACAGCACTAGGGTATTACAACGGTGAAATCGACGGTATCTTCGATGATGAATTGGCAGAGATTACGAAAGTTTTCCAACATGTTAATGCAGTCTCTTCTGTAAATGGAACCATTGACCGTGCGACCTGGAGTATTCTCTTCAGTACGAAAGCAATCAAAAAACCATCCGATGAAGATATCACTAAAATTATCGATATCCACAATCAAAGTGTAAGTGGTGATATCACCTCTGATAAAGAAAAAGTCGTTCTGACGTGGGAGCTTGATAGTCCGCAGATTACCATGCCGACAGGCTATCAAGTATGGAAATCAACAAAGAAAACCAGCGGCTTTAGGAAAATCGGTTCTACAAAGAACTTCAAGTTCACCAACAAAGCTGGTCTAAAGGCAAATACGACCTACTATTACAAGGTTAGAGGCTACAAAACCATCAATGGTAAGATCTACTACACCAAATGGACTCAGCTGAAAGTAACGACGCCGAAAGCGCCCAAAAAAACAGAATCAAAAAAATCCGAAGATAATTAACTTAAAAGAGCCGGGCACACGCCCGGCTCTTTTATTAAAGATTCAATGAAACTCTTCGCAGTCATCTAAATCGATTGGAACTATAATATTCGCAGCATCTTCAAGGTGTTCTTCGGCTACGTAAAGGTCAATACCACGTGCACTGTTAATACCCATGACAATCTCCACGTAGTTTCCACCGCCTTCATACCTGCGAATGCAAACTATCTCTTCACTGCGAAGCTTGGACTCCAGAAGGTCTGCTTCCAGATTATCCTCAGCGGTGCAAAGATATACGCCGCCTCTCCATGTATCGCTTATATCTTTTTTATACATGATTAAATCGCCTTCGTTTTAATTTCTTCTACCAGCTTTGCAACAAATTCATCAGCGGCCATCTCGCCCAGATCACCCACCTTGGTGGAGCGAACAGATAAGCTGCCAGCTTCTGCTTCTCTCTCGCCAATGACGCAGATATAGGAAACTCTCTCGTTTCTGGCTTCTCTCAGCTTATAGCCAATTTTTTCGTTTCTGAGATCGAGTTCTACACGCAGACCCGCTTCCTCACACTTTGCGGCGATTTCTTTTGCATAATCAGAAAAGGCTTCTGCTACTGTCAAAAGTTTTACCTGCACTGGCGCAAGCCACAGCGGGAATTTTCCAGCAAAGTGTTCAGTTAAAATACCGATGAAACGCTCGATAGAGCCAAAGATGACTCTGTGGATCATAATCGGTCTGTGTTTTTCATTGTCGGAACCTACGTAAGTCAGGTCGAATCTCTGCGGCAGCTGCATATCTAACTGAATAGTACCGCACTGCCAGGTTCTTCCAATTGAATCTTCCAGATGGAAATCCAACTTCGGACCATAAAATGCACCGTCTCCTTCATTGACTACGTATGGCACGCCAACCTCTGCAATCGCCTCACGAAGCGCATCTTCCGCAGTCGCCCATTCCTCATCGGTTCCCATAGAATCCTCGGGACGAGTAGATAATTCTACGTGATATTTGAAACCGAACATACTGTAAATATCATCAATAAACTTTGCAACGCCTACGATTTCATCCTTTACCTGTTCTGGCAGCATGAAAATGTGGGAATCGTCCTGTGTAAAGGTACGTACGCGCATCAATCCGTGCAGCGCACCGGAAAGTTCGTGTCTGTGCACCTGACCCAGTTCTCCCATTCTAATCGGGAAATCTCTGTAGGACCACATTTTTCTCTTATAGCAAAGCAAGGAACCCGGACAGTTCATCGGCTTAATCGCATAATCCTGCTCATCAATCTTAGTAAAGTACATATTATCTTTATAGTGATCCCAGTGACCGGAAGTTCTCCACAGCTGTTCATTTAAGATCAGCGGTGTCTTGATTTCTACATAGCCTCTCTTGCGATGTTCTGCACGCCAGAAATTTTCCAGCTCGTTTCTGATGATCATGCCCTTTGGCATGAAGAACGGAAATCCCGGACCTTCCTCAAAGAGGGCGAATAAATCCATCTCTTTTCCAATTTTTCTATGGTCTCTCTTCTTTGCCTCTTCCAGTCTGTTGATGTATTCGTCCAGTTCTTCCTGCGTCGGGAAACAAGTTCCGTAAATTCTCTGCAGCATTTTGTTGTGCTCATCACCTCGCCAGTAGGCACCTGCCACGCTCATCAGCTTCACAGCTTTGATCTGACCGGTGGACTCCATATGTGGTCCTGCACAAAGGTCGACAAAGTCGCCCTGCTGATAGAAGGAGATTACCTCATCTTCCGGTAAATCCTGAATCAGTTCTACCTTGTAGTCCTCATCTCTATCTGCCATATACTTAATAGCTTCTTCTCTAGGAAGCTCAAATCTTTCCAGCTTGTAGTTAGCCTGAATGACTTTTTTCATCTCTTTTTGGATTTTTAAAAGATCTTGATCATTGAGTTTATGTTCCATGTCAAAGTCATAGTAAAATCCATTGTCAATAGCAGGTCCAATTGCCAGCTTTGCATCAGGCCATAGTTTTTTCACTGCCTGTGCCATGATGTGAGATGTCGTATGTCTATACCGAAGCTTGATCTCTTCGTCTTCAAAATTAATTTTCTCTTTTGCCATTTCTCTATCCTTCTTTCTATATATCATTTATGATTGTGAACTGTCTGTACCCGGATCCGGCATCGGCGTCGGCGTCGGCTCTGGTTCTGGCGTTGGCTCAGGATCCGGTGTCGGTTCCGGCTCTGGCGTTGGCTCAGGATCCGGTGTCGGTTCCGGCTCTGGATCTGGTTTCGGTTTCTGTGACGGCTTTGGATTCGGCGTTGTCGCAGGTTCTGGATCCGGTTCCTGTGAAGCACCGCCTGTATCAATCGGTTTCTGGTTGGTTACAGATGAACTGATATTGCTGATAATTGTAGCACTGATATTCTCTACTGTATCTGACGGTACATAATCCTGCTGATTGAACATCTCCTGATGCAGCTTTGTGGTATTTTCCGCCAGATTATCCGGGAAAACATAGGATATACCGTTCAGCAATCCGCCCGTCACATTATATGGCCATCCCGCACCACTTTTGATGTTAAAGTTTGCAAGACGCATAGCAAGTCCCAACATATCGTTGTTGGAAAGATTGGTCTGCACCTGCGGCAGCATCATATCCAAAAGATCGTCAAGCTTGCCGATATTCATTGTCTTTAATTTCTCAAAGACTTTGGTCAGAACAATTCTCATGCGTTCTGTACGCTTATAGTCATCACCCACACCTTTACGTATTCTTCCGTAAGAAACAGCCTGCACCCCTTCAATGGTCTGCTCACCAGCGCTTTCTACCAGTTTATAGGTCTTCTGACCAATATTATTAGCAGTCTGTACCGTGTATTTATTGAGCTGCTGAATTTCCTCTTCCTGCACATCTACGGTAATGCCTCCCACAGCATTTACAAGGTCGGATACAGCCTTAAAGTTCACGACAACAAACTTGCTGATATTCATATCCATAGCCTGATTCAGAGACTGAATCATCATAGCAGGTCCGCCAATTCTGTTGGCGTCTGTAATTTTTCCGTAAGTATCTGTATTGCCAAACTTCAGGTAAGTATCACGATATACACTCATCAGTTTAACTTCACCAGTTTCTTCCTTTATGCTGAGAATCATAATCGCATCCGCGCCAGAGCCTTGAATATCTTCCATATCCCGGCTGTCGACTCCCAACAGCAGAATGTTGATGTAGCCATCCACATCTACGCAGGACAATTCTTTCTCATCAAGTTTTACGCGGTCAATTTTGTCCAGCTTTGAGACGACATAGCCTGCTACACATGATACAGTAACAAGTATCACGATTAATGCGATAAAAATCGCTTTCTGCCAGCCCTTTAGCCTTCCAAACCATCTTCCGAACTTTTTGAAAATATTTCCTTCGTATTTGTTGTTATGCGAAAATATTTCATTTTTGCGTCTTGCCATGTTCCATCACTCCTTTTCAACCTAATACCTTTTTACTCTCTTTCGCCAAACGTGCTTCTCTTGCTTTCTGCAGATAATCCTCATAAAAGGCGATAGCTTCATCAATTTCACCATCAAAAGTGATTTTCCCCTTTCGCAGGACAATCCCTCTTTTGCAGAAATTCTTCGCAACGTTGGTGGAGTGGGTTACAAATAGAAATGTTGCACCGCTTTCAACAATTTCATTGATTTTTTGATTGCACTTCTGTCTAAAGTCCTTATCTCCTACACTAAGCGCCTCATCTACAATGAGAATTTCGGGCTTAATGTTGGCATTTATCGCAAACCCCAGCCTGGCTTTCATACCGCTGGAGTAAGTACGGACAGGCTGGTCGATATAATCTTCCAAATCTGCAAACTCAACGATTTCAGGTTCCAGCGCCTTGATTTCTTCCTGTGGAATGCCCAAAAGCTGACCTCGAAAGTAAATGTTTTCTCTTCCGGTGAATTCTGGGTCAAAACCCGCTGTCAATTCGAGCAGCGCACTGACCCTGCCGCTAACCTTAATTGTACCTTTGGTCGGATAAGTCACCCCGGTAATCATTTTGAGCAAGGTAGACTTTCCAGCGCCATTTCGCCCAAACAGCGCCACAGATTCTCCCTTTTCTATAGTAAAAGTTACATCGTCAGTCGCTTTTTTCAGCGTGGGCTTGATTCTCTTATTAAAGACGGCGCGAAACCGCTGTTTATCATTTTTATATAACTTATATACTTTCGATACGTTTTTAAACGAAATAGCCGTTTTGTTTTCCATATAAACTTCCTTTTCTTCTAGAGCACGTCCGGAATGTCCTTACGCAGCCTTCTGTATGCCCAAACTGCCAAAATGCACATCACCAGATACACAATGCCAAAATTAATCAGCTCCTGTGGATTTTCCCAGAACCACTGCTTGTAGATAAAGCAGTTTCTGTAACCGTTTGCAACCAGCGTAATCGGGTTAAACAGCAGGATATTCTTAATCCAGGTCTGGTCAATGCTGTTGGCATCATAGAGAATACCCGACAGCCAAAACAGCGCTGTCGTCAGTGCTTTCACCAGATTGAGAAAATCTCTGCTCATGGCACCGAGCACACCCGAAAAGAGCCCCCAGGCAGTAAAAAACAGGAACATCATCAGCATATAAAACGGCAGCTGTAGAGTGTAAATATCCGGCAGATAGCCAAATCCCGCAAAGATGGCAAAGACGATTACCATCAGCGCCAAATGCACCACAAAGAAGGACATACTTACAAAGGTCGGGATGGTGCAAATCGGATACTTAATTTTCGTAATCAAATATTTGTAGCGCCGCATCGAAGATGCCCCGCCGCTAATCATATCCCGCATATAAAACCACGGAATCATGCCCGCAATCAGCCATAGAAAAAAGGGATATCCTTCCACAGGATTTCCGTGTCTCAGCCCAATGGAAAAAGCAAACCAGAAAACAAAGATGGTGATGGCAGGTCTGATAATCGCCCATGCCCAGCCCAATGCTGCGCCTTTATAGGTTTTTATAATGTCCGACTTCGCCAGCTTGAAAATTTGCTTTCTGTAGTCGATATGTTCTTTTAAAATTTTCTTTACTGTTTTCACGTAGAATCCTCTCTATGGCACTGCTTATCTCTTTGGAAGTTTCACAAGCTTATGTCCCCTAGATACATCATAGCCATATTTCTTCTTTTTTTGCTCCAGCTTGTACAGCAGATAGTCTATGGTCTGCGGCGTGTATTTTTCGATAGCCGGATAGTCAGGGAAACGGTTAATTTCCGGGAACTTCAAACCGTCTTCAGTAAGCGCCAGGTCAAAACCAAACCATTCCAGCTGCGGGATATTACGTGCCACATTCAAAACATCAGCCTTTACCTTTTCCCAGTTTGGCAGATAGCCTTCAATGCGCACACCTGTATCTGGATGATTCAGACACGGCTTGATTTCATTGGCCTCAATAATCTTTGCATCATAGAACCTTCCGGTTTCAATGTCAATTTTAGCAAACATGCCGCCAGCACCCATATTGTCTACAGCGCCAGTACGCTTGGAGCCAAAACGCATGTACGCATTACCGATCACAGGATTCTTGCCGTCTTTTTTAAAGACAATCATACGAATAGTATTTACCGCGCCGTCATAGATGCGCTTAATCTCATGGTGCATATTGATATATTCTGTAACCAGATACTGATTCTTTACATCTTCTAAAATATTGAGCACGTCCTGTGCCGAAGCCTCTTCATGGTTCAGAAAATACTTTCCGTCCTCATAAGAGAACTTATAGAATCCGTCTCCGTGAGAGCCCTCATCCGGCTTTAGCGCAAGCGCGCCTTTCAGTTCTACCAGCTTGAAAATATCCTCATATGTATTTCCAAAGCCTTCCGGACAGTCCATCATCGGAATCACTTTATTGTTTCCGTTTTTCAGACTGATGTGATAGTAATACTCAGGGAAACAACTGTTATACTCGGAGCAGATATACTTGACCGTAATCTTGTCCTCCATCCAGTGTCTGTATTTATTGTTGATGTGGCGCAGCCACTTATATTCAAAATCAGCGATATAGTTTAGATGATTTTCTTCTGTGATACCATACTGGTGCAGGCGATAAGACAGAAAACCGTGCTTTGCTGCCCAAATCTTTTCCTTCAAAGTGGTATCCTTGTTAGTCAAAAAATCCTTCTTCAGATCCTGAAACCATCTGATAGACAGGTAAGGTTTCAGACCGTCCGGGAAGAACATCTTCGCATATCTTGCTCTCACTTTCAGCTTAATCTTCTTGCAGGCTCTTCTAAGACGAATGCCTTTTCTGCTGTAAGCAGCTCTCTTCTGTTGCGCTTTATATTTCAAATAGTCGGAAGTTTTCTTGCTGAACGGCACGATGCGCGGATAAGGTGGGTGATTAATCATCTTCATAATCTTAAATCCGCCTTCGCAAATTGCAATTTCCAGTCCGAAAAACTCCAGTTGTGGTACAAATCTGCAAATGCTGTCTACAGTCTCTGCGATATCTGTCCAGAAAGGGATTTCTTTCGCTATATCACAGTCATTATTTGGGTTTTTTGTTCTCGGTGTTTTCTTTCCAGCCCTGATGCTGACCGCATCACTGACTTTACCAGTAATAGAATTTACATATGCATAAATCTTATCAAATTCCTCGCTCAGTTCCTCAGGCGCTTCGTCTTCTTCGTTTAAGTCGTCACTTTCGCTTAGCTTATCAGGAAGCGGATTTTTCATCAGTTCCAAACGCTCATAGGAAATATAGGAATCACCGATGACCGGATTATCACCCTGATCATTAAAGATAACCAGATTCAGTCTGGCGCCGGTAAAAGCCGGACTTGCCTCAACATCTTCGGTAATTACGATAACAGCATTGTAAGAGGAAAGCTTGCGAATCATTCTTTCCTCAGAACATGCCTCCTCATCAAAATAGTAGGTCCCATTTTCGTAAGACAGTCTGCTGCTCTTGCTGCCTTTTGAAAGACGCGCCCGCAGCGCCCCTTTTTCTCTAATCATAGCGAGCACATCGTCAAAGGTGTTTCCCGCTTCAAAGTCATAAAGAGGAATAATTTCTGTCTCTGTATATCGCTTATAGATCTGATAATAGCACTTCGGCATAACATCCCGATACGGTTTAAAAATCGCATTGATGGTCACCTTATCGGTAATCCACTTGCTGTATCCGCCGTTTAATGGACGCAGAAAAGCATACTCCTTAGCAGAAATCGTATCTCTATAATTATCTTCGTTGAGCCCAAGGCCTTCTACCTGTTCCGGCATAAAACCTCGCTTAATTGCCCATCTGCTCTGTGCAAAGGAGTATTCTGATTTCTTAAAATAGCTTCTATATACACCTCGTACCCATCTTCTGGCTTCCTTTCCGGTAAAGCCTCTGGAAGTCGGTCCCAGCGCCAGCGCATTTACCACTGATTTCTTCACACCTTTTACAAAGCCCATGTACTACTTTTCCTCCTGTTTTTGTTCCAAATCCTCCGGCGAATTAAAATCCCTCGTATCATCGCACAGATAGATATATTTTTTTGTAATTGTCTTTTCGCCGAAGGGCAGTCCCAAGAAGGACTGATACACCTGCCAGCCAATACATTTGTCAATTTTACCTGCAAGAAACAGCTCTCGGACCCTGTTCACATGCTTTGAGAATACTTGCGCATCTGCAACTTTTACTGCAACGATGGAACGCTCATTACCAAAAAAGAGCAAATCCTCCGCTACCGTATCCACAATGGTCTTGATAGAAACTTCCGAGTAATACGTATCTCCGTACAGAAAACATATGTTGTCTTCTATCAGTTCCGTTGTGAAACGGTCAATCTCCAAAACGTTATGCTTTGGTTCGTAGCGGCGAGCACCGGCTACTTCATATCTGGAATCGTGTGAGGTAATAATCACCTCACAGGACGGATCATTTTCTCTTAAAAGCCGAACAGTTCTCGCAAGAAGCGTCTCACCATTCACCTCAATAAAATGCTTGGGAATATCCCGGTAATTATTCCATCTGGTTCCCTTACCGTCAGCCATGATAATATATTTCATGCAGTTCTCCTACTTTTTAATCGCTTTGTGATAGCGGTAAAAATCTCCAAGTTCATCGTTTCTCTGTCCGCCCCAAAGCTGGATAATATTCACCCCTGATGAAGTATTTGCCTCAATAATACAAATCTCCCCATCCTCTGTAATCAGTATGTCCCAGGCAATAAAATGCATGTACGGCATCTTATTAGCAAGGGCCAGCATTTCTTCTTTAATTCTATCCCAACCCGGAATCTGCACACCCTCAATCGGTGCTTTGGAATCCGGGTGTACCTTGTACACATTTTTGTTGTGCAGACACCTAGCCTCTGTTAAAATCCCCGTATCAAGATCAATCTTGGCTACAAGACCTCCTCTGCTTCCATTGTCCACCGGAATGGTTGCCGATGTGCCAATTCGCTGCACTGCAAAAAACACCTTGAACTGATGGGTATGAATATCCCGCAATGTAATAAAGCGAATGGTATTGACAGTCTTATCATAAATATCATCGGAATACTGATGCTGCTTCATGGATTCACAGATGAACCAGTCATCCCTGCCCTTCAGGAACTTCACAAATTCCTCTTCGGTATATTCCTGCTTGTCTACAAAAATCTTTCCGTCTTCGTAAATCAAGATGTTAACACCATTGCCTTTGCCGGCGCCATAGGGTTTGATGAACAGCTTTCCCTTTTCTTTTAGTAGATCTATCGCCGTCTCATATTCCATATGTTCACTGTCAAAGCTTGTAAGAAAGCCCTTATTCTTTATCATGTAGCTTTCCGGTACCCGGACATACTGCTTGAGAATCTCTGCCGCAGCAATTTTATTGTTTAAAAGAAAGTCAAAGGGCTCGTTGATATACCGTGAGCGGTACCAATCAAATTCGGACAGATACTCTCCTTTGTCATTATGGTCAAAATCATAGAGAATCCACTGATCCGCCAAAAATCCTCCGCAGACGTTAGCTCTGATTTTCTTGAAAAAAGAGCATTTAAAGTGATTCTTTACAAAAAGAATCCTTCTAAAGTATAGAATAAATAATTTCAGTCTTTTGATCCATTTTTTTGCCAGTTTAAACATGCTGTTTTATCTCTTCCTATTCTAATTCTAATCTATTGTAATTGCGCAAGCACAAGTTGCGTAAGCTTTGCCGTCGATGTGCCCAGCTCCCGCGGCAGATATTTTTCTCTGTAATCTGCCAGCGCTTTTTCGTTGTAAGCACCGCCCTGCAAGTCCTCAATCAAAGCTTTCGCGTCTTTGAACGCGCAGCCAGGCATAGATTCAAAAGGACTAACGTTGATACCGTTCTTCTCTGTATATTCTTCGTAATCGTACAGATAATAGTACGTTTTTTTATTTAAAATTGCACCTTCTACAGCAATTGCCGAGTAGTCGGTAATCAGATAGTCGCATGCCGCAAGCAACTCTACCGACTTAAACTCCGGACACAGCAGCACGCCTTCGTAATCACAGATAATTTCCTGATTAGGATGCCCTTTAATTACTAGAATATATCTGTCGAAGTCAATCACATCAAGAAGTGGCTCCCACTTCAAGTCAATGCCTCTGCGAAAGGTCGGCGCATACAGGATTACCTGCTTTTCTTTCATCTGCGGATAAGCAGCCAACACTTTCTCTCTGTTTGCCTGCGCAGTTTCCAAAAGATAGTCAATCCTCGGAAGGCCGATATTGACCAGCTTATTCTCAGTGGTGTTGAAAGAAGCGCAGTAATATGGATTCCACGCACTGCCGCCGGCAATAATATAGTCGTAATTTTCGTGCATGTTAAGGAGCCGTGCCAGTTTCTCGCCTCTGCCGGACTCTTTTCCAAGAGTCTGATAACCAGACTTCTTTATCTTTCCCAAAGCATGCCACATCTGAATCACTGTCAAGGATTTCTTATGATGTAAAATGGACACCGCCGGCCAGTACGCATCTAACACACAGACTTTACTTGTAGCCAGATGATACATACTGCGCAGAGTATCGATACCAAATCCAACAATTCCGCTCTTGCTGTCGTCCAAACGATTACAAATGCTTACAATTTTAACGGAGGCATCCGCGGCAAGCAAACTGTCTTTTAACATGGAAAAATCCAGGCTCAGCTCATCCGACTGCCTGCTCAAAAACAGCACCTTATGCTTTTGGGTCGGAAAGACTTTGAGCAAACAATATAAAATGCCCAGACAGCACTTTCCAAATTTTATTATTAAAGTCATCATTTCACCTACTAATATTCCGTAATAGTTTACCACATTTGACCACCTTTGTAAATAATCGCAGATGGATTTCACAAGTTCCACACATGAAATAAATGAAGAGGGTCTATCATTTGCCCTCTTCATCTCATAAAACATTTCATTCTACTGCAATCTCTACATTCTTGCCGCTGAACGCCACACCGTATTTAAAGATTTCATGTACGCCTTTCGCCTTTAATTCCGTCTCATAACCTTTCTCATTGATCTGCTGCAAAGCCGCGCCGGCCAGTTCTTTTAATTTTTCCTGACTGCATGCTTTTTCTGCTTTCAGTTCAATGAGAACACCCGGCAAATGATCATACTCCGGCATCAGCTGTATGTCATATCTGCCATCGCCTGACTCGCGGTTTGATGTCACATAGGCCCCTCCGAGAAGGGCGCACACACCCAGCATCAAACCATGATAAAAGCTCTCTCCTGCCGTATCGTAATAGCTGACCGACTGCATCAGCAGTTTCTCCATCATCGCTTTAAACCGCGCTCCATCACCTTTTATAAGCGATGACTGAATTGCAATGGATGTGGACTGCGGAATGATATTACCAAAGCGCAAAAGAATTTCTTTGTGATAAGCATAGGCGATTTCCTTGTTGGGAAGTGCCACTTCACATACATACTCACCGCCAAAAGACAAGCTCTTTTTGGTCACCTTCAGATATCCCGTCACCAGAAGGAAGCTGAAAATCGACGACGGATTATTTCGTATCTGTGGATAAATCACATTGGTATCGATACGAGTTTCAATGGAATTCCCGTTCATCAGCGATGTCAGCAAATCATATAAATCCTGATCCACCTCAGTGAGAACCTCTCCTATAATCTCGTTGCTGCCTGTCTCTACCCAGTAGGCCTCCGCCAAACAATCGTTGCTAAAATAATTGATAACCGACCATGGATTAAAAATTTCAGCATTGCCGAAAATATATCCGTCATACCACGCGCATATTTCATCAAATCTGTCTTCCACCTCGTAGTATTCTAACATAGCCTCTATCTCCTCAAAGGTAAATCCGAAATAATCGCTGAATCTGTTGTCAAGAACTGAATTGATTCTCAAATTATTCATATCGCTGAAGATGCTTTCCTTTGCTACGCGGAGAATTCCGGTTAAAAATCCATAGGACAGATGTACATTGTCCTTTAATACGCTGGAAAACATATTGCGCATAAATAGAATCACTTCATCGTAGTATCCTCTCATATGTCCCTGCTGAATCGGCGTGTCATACTCATCTATAATCAGAATAGGCGCAACGCCATAGTGTTCATGGAGCATTTTAGAAAGTCTGTAAAGTGCCGTATCCAGCATTTCTCGATCCGCGTTTCCCTCTACCATCTGCTGATAGTATGTTTTATCTGTAATCCGTGTACTGTCCGCAAGTTCCTTATGCCTTCTGTATTCGCTGGTTATCAGCATCTCAAGGTAAACAAGTGTATTCTCCCATGAAGTTCTCTTCACATCTTTAAAGGTAAGAAAAATAACCGGATACTTTCCCTGATAGCTGCGATATGCCTCACCGCATGCCCAGATTTTTTTATCCTGAAAATATACCGAAGTGTCTTCTTCCGTCTTCTCGAAAAAGGTTCGGAGCATATTCATATTGAGCGTCTTTCCGAAGCGGCGCGGTCTAGTAAAAAGCGAAACCACTGACTTCGTATCGATGAGTTCTTTTATCATCAATGTCTTATCCACATAGTAATACTCACTGCACGCCCGCCTGTAGTCAGAGACTCCAATGGGCAGGGGCAGCTTCTTCTCATCTATACACTTTTTGTAAGTGCCGGATTTTACTCTGCTGTCCTCCGGTTTCTGTGCGTCTGCCGGAATGAGCCATGAGCGTCCCTGTTTCTTCGCTCCGGCAATTTTGCCCTCTTTGCAAAGTCCGGTTACCCGTCTCTCCGTTAAATTCCACAGCTTCGCTGCATCTCTTACAAGCATCGTACCTGACATGAAAACACTCCTTTCAGAACTTTATAATACTATTATATCCATAGTACGGAAATTTAGCAAGAAAAAATCGGAAATATGTCATGAATCACTTGATATATTTCCGAATCATTTCTTTCTCCAAATTTTTCATGGTATCACATCTTCTATTTATCCAAATATCTATTTTTCATAAACTTTTCACAAAACTATGTTATCATAAAATTGGAAATGGACTCTTATAGGATTAAAGGAGGTATTTATGAAAAAACTTATCACGCTGATGCTTGCGGTTTCTCTGCTTTTCTCTCTGATGATGCCGCAGACCGCTTTTGCCGGCGAAAGCACTAAAACAAATAGCAGTTATCCCTTTGATTTACACGTTTTACCTAGTTCTATAGAGATGGAAAGCGAAACATCCATACGAATTTTTTGGTATCAGGATGTGCCTTATCAGGCGCTGCAGATTTCATGGAGAAAGGCAGATGATGCTTCTAATCAGACGCAGTCTGTGCGAATCGACTCTCCGACTTCAGAAGAATTAAAAAAACAAGATGGAAAAAGTTCCTATGTCATAGAAGAACTTTCTCCAAATACCGCCTATATTTTCACCATGCAGGGCATCCTCACCGGTGCGGACGGACAGGAAATTTTTACAAAGCCGTGGAACATCGAAGGCTCGACTTATGTTCAAACCCCGCAGTACGTGACTTGTTGGAATAGTAAAAACCGCATTCATACTTTCTGGGACTGTCGGGAAAGAAATGCCGTTTTAAAGCTTTATCGTTCCGATACGCTTAATGGTTCTTACGAGTTGGTTCATACCTTTGACGCAAAGGATAAGCTGGATGAAGGAGCTGATGGTCCTTTCAGACAGTATTGCAGGTTTTCCCTTAACGATCCTTATGACCATTATTTTGACTCAGAAGCTGCTAATAAAACATTTTACTATAAAGCACAAGCTGAAATCACAAAGGATGGCAAGACTTACAGCAGCGCCATGAGTGAACCAGTTGCGCAAAAGACAAAAAATTCCATCGGACAGTACACAGTAAAACGCCTCAAAAGCAATTCCACCAAACAACTTAAACTTAAGCTTACCAGCGATACGGCTAACTACAATACTTATTTAAAGAAATTCGAGTCTTTGGAATACAAGCGTGACAAAAGAGCCGTAAAAAAAGTAGAATACAGCAGAGATGGAAAAAAATATTACGCATTAAAAAATAAAAAAGTACTGCTCAAACCCGGAGAAAGTCTCTATTTACGAATCACAACGAAAAAACCTTATCCTGTCAAAAATTATATCAAACATGGGCATATAAGTTTAAACGTTAAATACAATACGGAAACAAGCAGAACATTACATCTTTCCAGTCGAAGCGGATATTTAGACAGCAGAGTAGAAGAGAAGAAGATATCCGTTCTCACAAAATTCTCACCAAATGACGCAGACCCTACTGCTTTTAATTCTGCGTGCAAGGTCCGCAGCTTTTTCTCCGACGCAAGAATGAAAGGCAGCGTACAGAAAGACGGCGCTTTCCTCATCAGCTGGATGCCAACCAATAAAACTGAAAGCTATGCGGTCCGCTTTGGCACTACAAAATCATCCGTGATGTACGATGGCGCAGATCCACTGATTATTCCAAAAAATCAGGTTCAGACTGCTTTCAAGAATCTCGATAAAAACAAGACCTACTATTTCAGCGTCATTCCTTGCCAAAATGCTGACGGCACCGAAGCTTATGACGGCGATCATTTCTATCTGAAATGGAACGGAAAAAAATTCACTGAACTTTTGCAGAGCAACTAAATGTTAATGTTAAAAGCGGGAAAGTTAACAGTTTTCTGTTAGCTTTCCCGCTTTCTGTTACATATAACAAAGTAGAAAAAATAGACAGATTTACTCAGAGCAAACCATCAAAATTCGTTGTAAAAAGAAGCCTAAGGAAGTATGGTTGAGCGAATTGTAAAAATAGCGATACGACTAAGCAACTCAGTCGTACCGCTATTTTTGTTCAGTATTTAATCTCTAAACTTCATATTCCATCCAACGTCTCTATTCCGTATCTGAGAACCAGTTATCCATATCGCTTACGACTTCCATCAAGCCGCCTGTTACAGCATTCAAAAATTCCTCATTGTCATCTAAATCTTCCACTTCCCAGCCATCATCACCATGAGTAAGATTTACAGTGACGGTTTTTTCAAATGTTTTTTTGGAACTCATTTCATCAATCGCTGTTGTAAAAGCTTCCAATGCTTTTTCTTCCAGTTCTTCATCGCTGGCTCCACCAAGGGCGAGTCCAAAAGCCTGTGAAATATAGTTACCCATAGCAGTTTTGAACATATCACCAATTTCACAAGTCTTGATGGTTACATCAACAGTTGCTTTATCGCCGTCGATAACTTCATTATCAACGGTATATTCAAACCCCATAGTTAAATCAACAATCTTTTTCTCAACATCTTCTCCTAAGCCGATGTCATCAGAATCATCATCTCCGTATAAAAGGCTTTCCGCATTTGTTTTGTACGATTCTATTTTCTCTTTTACTACATCAGTTGGCGATTTCTCGCTACTACAGCCCGTCATCATCACCGTCAGCAAGGAAATAGCAAGAATCACGCTTACAAATTTTCTCATATTCTTGTACCTCTTTCTTAATCTTCCATAATCGACATTTTCTTTCCTGAAAAATTGACGTAAGATTGATATTTCACATTAAGTATAATAAATAACTTCTCTTACTTTAAATCTTCTATATTAGTATTACATATAATTTGCCCAGCGTCAACCTCGGAACATTCTACTATACAAAGTTTTTCCCACTGTTCCTCTGTGCCTTCATATTTTTCTACTTCAGAATCCACACGATAGTTTAGGGGACCAAAAGGACCATCTCCCTAATGGATAACTATTTTTCGTTGCAACAGTCCATTTCTTAATTCATATTATTTTTTCAATTAATCATCTAAATGGTCAATCGCATATTGTGCCTGTTTTTCAGTAAATTTCTCACCATACTCAGAAATCAGTTGATCGTAAATCGCATCTTTTGACATACTCATCGTATCCTGATACTCTTTTGCCTTAGCAAGAGCATTTGCTTTCCAATCAGCTTTTAAATGTTCCATTGCATATTCTGCAGCGTCCTCAGAAAACTGCTCGCCATATTCGGAAATGAGCTGATCATAAATTGCTTGTTTAGACATATGCATTATTTCAGAGTAAGATTCAGCCTTTGCAAGAGCGTTTTGGAATTCTTTAGAGACTTCAGGTTCCTTTTCTTCCTCTTCCTGAATAGGCTCTTCAGACACTTTTTCTTCCACAGCCTGGTTAGAATTGTTCTGAGTGCTGTCGGTAGAATCATCACTTCCTGCCATGCCACCGATTCCAATTAGCAGCACAATAATCAAAACAATAAACCAAGGTCTCTTATAAACTGGCTGCTTATTTTTCCCTCCGCATACCGGACACACTTTCGCCGCTGCTGATATATCTGCTCCGCAGTGGCTGCATTTCTTCATTTTTTCTTTGCTCATTTCTTTCTCGTATAATCCAATTATCCTTCATAGAATGATTGGATTCACTTTTTCCTTTCTTTTTATTTTGGTTATATCAAGGAACCCATTTGTTCCTGTATAATACTTAAAGCACTGTGGATTTGTATCTATTGTATTACAGCTTTGACTGGTAGAAGGAGACTCAGACCACAGCTTTTCGTCTCCTTTTCATCATATAGCTAGTTTTTTAAAATCTGCTTCTTCTCTGCCTCAAACTCTTCCTGCGTTAAAATGCCTTCGTCGAGCAAAGCTTTCAGTTCACGCAGCATATCAGCTTTTCCAGATTTATTTTGACTCGAATCCGGCAAAGTGCCCTGCACTGTATTCATTACCTGGTTTCCCAACGCAATACCTGCTCCAAGCCCGGCGAGTCCGCCTTCTTGCTTGGACGCATCTCTAATGGCACGCGCCGTCTGATACTGAGTAAATGTATGCATATCTTTCTGCGCCATACCAATTCCTGACTGCTCATCAATCATTTTTTCTACTTCATCCGGAAGAGAAATGCTTTCTATGATGATATTACTGAATTGAATTCCCAAACTCCCCGTTCTTTCATTCAGTTTTTCCTGAATCACAGATGCAAGCGACCTATATTCCACTGCTAAATCAAGAGCTGACATAGCCGTTTCTCCAATTGCAACAGAAAATGCTTCTGTCACCATAGATGACAAATAGCCCACAATATCATAAGTTTTTGTCATTCCCATAGTGCCAAATATTTCCCGCATAAATTTACTGACATCTGTAATTCTAAAAGCAAATTTACCGAATGAGCGGATACGAACTATATTAAAGTCATTATCACGTTTCATAATCGGTGTTTTCGTCGCCCATTTGTTATCAATAAATTGTCTGGTGCTCACAAAATATAAATCTGCAACCACCGGTGAGGTAAATAAATACGGAAAACCTTCTAAAGTCGACAGCACAGGCAGATTACCTGTATTAAGCGTATATGTGCCCGGGGATAAAATATCAGCCAGCTGTCCACCCTTCAGAAAGACTGCGCTTTGTCCTTCTCTCACAATAACTTTTGAACCCTGTTTTAATTCATTATTCCCGCTTTTTCTTTGAAACTTTATAACGACAAGCTTATTGCTTTCATCTACATATTCAATTACATCTAGAAATTGATCTTTTACAACATCAAATAGTCCCATTTGATTTCCCTCTTCACTGTAATTTAAATCCGTATTTATCTCTGAATGAGCCAAGAAGAATCTTTACAAAATCATAAAGCCAGCCCAAACCAAAAATGCCGCAAGTAAACAGATAAAGAAGTCCCATCTTGATATCTCCAACATAAAATCTATGAGCACCGAATCCTCCTAGAAAAACACAAAGAAGCAGTGCAATCCATCTATCCTTATCACTGCATGTGCGGTAAGTTTGATTAATTACCACATTCTGCACCACCGGCGTTGGCGAAACATTTACACCCACTGATTGTGTCAGCGTCGGTTCTTCTTTTTCTTTCGTATATCCGCAATAACTGCATGTATCTGACTCCATCGGAGCTCCGCATAACGGACAATTTCCATTCATAACTCTAATATCTCCTATCAAAATTTTTTATATTGTGCAACTTCTTACACGATACTTCTTACAGGTTATAAAACCATTTTAATGCAGCTACACTATACATGTCAACATTTTTTTATCACCCGGAAAGGCGGTTCCTATGGATTACGAATTCGGAACAATTCAGATTAAAGTAGCGGAATTGATAAAAGAACGAAATCTCAGTAAAAACAAATTGAGTCACAGAGCCGATATGCAGCGCACGCAGCTGAACAAGTACTGCAACAACCAAATTACCAGACTTGACATCGATGTGCTTGCCCGCTTATGTACAGCCCTGGACTGCAAAATTGAAGATTTACTGGAATTCGTTCCCCCTACTAAAAAATAGCGCACCACTTCCTTCTGCCATACCCCTTTACCTGTAGTTTACAGAAAAGCGCCCTGGGAAGGTTGTGCTGCCAGCACGAAAAAAACAGCTCTGCTTTGAGCTGTTCTTCGGGTATAGCAAACACATGAAGATTTTCTTCTATCAACGTTGCCAAATTTTGTTAGCTTGCGTATTTTGTCAACAAACAGTCTGAGTGGCAGGGTTAATATGTTCCGAAACATTGCTAACGTGACAAAAAATCGAGAATCTGATAATTTTGTCAACGCTTTAATTTAGAAATGTTGACTGGATTGGCACTTTTTTGTTTTTTGTCACCTTTGTCAAAAAAACAATTGATTTTCATGTACTTTTGAGTAGAGATTGAGTAAAAATGTTGACAAAAATAAAAGAATCACAGACATTTGTCAACTTCGACCTATTTTCATGCGTTTGCCGTGGTTTTTAGGGCTGTTTTATTAATAGTTAAATTTTCAGCGGCTCTACACCGCACTGATCCAGCAGCAGGTTCACTTCCGTCACACTGCGGATTCCTTTGTTAATTGCCACAGCAATCCGCACGTCCCGTTCATCTTTAGGATACAGCGGCGCGGCTTTTGCAATCTCAAGACCCCGCTGCGTCTGACTGTAGTTCAGCCCTGCGCCGATACAAAGAGCAATCACCTTATCCCTGCCGGGATTTTTCTTGTCACCATTTAAAATGTTATACACATAGTTGCGACTGATTCCGCTGGCGGCAACTACTTCTGACGTAGTCAGACCCTTTACTCCAATCATCCAGTTCAGGTATTCATAAAAATATGTAAACTCCCGTTCCTTATAGGCATCGATGAATTGATCCGCCTCGCTGCAGTCTTTCACTTGTTCTAATATCTTCGATAAGCCTCTCGTCGTCTTCTCACTCATAAACTTTTACTCCCGAAAATGCTATATGATATTCTTTTCAAATATGTTACAATACAATTAGATTAAATGCAAGCAGGAGAAATAGCATGACCCCAGAAAACCAACTGACACTTTCCTTTTACAAGGAAATTGCCGTAATCAGCAAAAACCACGATGTACATCTTGTCCAGCATGTTGAATCCGGAGAAATCTACATCAAAAAGCATGCGTCAATAGAATGCTTTCCCGTTTACGATACGCTTCAAAAATCTGCATTTCCATCGGTTCCCGAAATCATTGAGCTGATTCCCGATGCCGATTCCCTGACGATTATCGAGGAATACATCCACGGAAAAAGTCTGGAACAAATTTTAGAGAAGCGTCTGTTTTCTGAAGAGGAAACCGCACATATCATCATCGACTTGTGTAAAATTTTAAAGCCCTTTCACGACCATTTTCCTAAAATCATTCATCGTGATATTAAACCTTCCAATCTTATTTTGGAAAAACACGGTCATCTGTATTTAATTGATTTTGACGCAGCAAAGACATACAATCCCAACAAAACAAAGGACACCGTACTGATGGGTACGGTGGATTATGCTGCTCCGGAACAATACGGCTTTCTGCAGTCCGACCAAAGAACGGATATCTACTCCATCGGCATTTTAATGAACAAAATGCTGACCGGAAGTCTCCCTTCCGAAACTCTGGCTGCCGGCCGTCTTGGAAAAATCATCCAGACTTGCACCGCATTAAATCCTGACGATCGCTACGCAAGCTGCGATCAGCTGGCGCAGGCATTAAAAAACAGCATCGTGCCGCCTGCTGCGGCTGTTCCTGTAAATACCTCAAATGCCGCAGTTGAACCGGCTCCCAAGAAAAAAACACCCCTGCAGCATTCTCTCGTCTTTCTCACAGGTGTATTCTTTACCTATGTCAGCATGACCACAGAATTTACCCAAGAGAATAATCAGCCTTTTACAGGATATTCCCTCTGGGTAAATCGAATCGGTTCTGCCATCGCCCTGCTGCTGTGCCTCATATACTACACCAATTATTTCAATTTGCGGAACCGATATCCTTGGAAAAAGAAATCCTCCGGCATACGTGAAGCCGGTCGCCTGCTCCTGGGAGGACTCCTTTGTTTTCTGATTCCGGTCGTTTTCGTCCTCTTCCTTGAATAACTTTACTTCGGCGACTTCGGATTAAACAGCACCGCTACGATATATCCGAAGGCAATCGCCACCGCAATTCCTGCGGAAGTCGCCTTTACTGCACCGGTGACAGCACCCAGAAATCCATCCTTTGCGCCTTCCATGGCGCCCTTTGCAAGTGCATAGCCAAATCCCGGCAACGGTGTTGTTGCGCCCTGGCTGGCAAGCTGCACAAGGGGTTCGTACAGATGAACTGCCTCAAGCAGTACACCTGCCACTACAAAGATGACTAAAATTCTCGGCGTAGTCAACTTTGTAGTATCCATGAGAATCTGTCCGATGACACAAATCGCGCCGCCGATTAAAAACGTATATATATAATCCATAATCTCATCCTCTCTAATCCTGCAAATCTTAGATCTTTAACATGTCGCCAAAGATACCGCGTGAGCAATCCCCGGAATGCTTTCGCCCTGAAAAGGACTGATGGTGGAAAGCATCGCTCCCGTTGAAATCAGCAGCACCCTGGAAAGCTCCCCGCAGCGCATTCTTCGCAAAATGTTTCCGCTGAAAACCGAAGCCGAGCAGCCGCAGCCGCTTCCGCCGCCATGGACATCCTGCTCTTCCCGATAGAAAAGCATCGTGCCGCAATCATCATACCGCTGATTCACAGCTGCCGGGTCAAGACCCGCGTCTTTCAGTAAATCCGCCGCGATATCCTTTCCGATATATCCCAAATCGCCAGTCAAAACTAAATCATAATAATCCAGCTTCCTGCCTGTATCTTCCAGATGATTGAGAATCGTGTCTACCGCAGCCGGCGCCATGGCGCTTCCCATCTGATTGGCGTCCTTTACCCCTGCATCGATAATTTTACCAATGGTACCGCAGTCAACCTTTATGTTTTTCAGAGAAACCGGCTCCGCAGCTTTCTTCCCGTCCAAAGCGCCGACTTGCGACAGGTCCGCCATCTTTTCGGATACCACCATTGCCCCTGCTGCAGTAGCAGTCCACTGCGCTGAAGGTGGTCTCTGATTGCCGTGCTCTACTGGCATACGAAACTGCCGCTCCGCCGTGCAAAAGTGACTGGACGCACCCACGATAATATTATGGGCAAAACCGCCGTCGGTGAGCATTGCTCCAAGAAGCAGAGACTCCGTCATCGTTGAACAGGCGCCGTAAAGTCCTAAAAACGGCAAATGTAAATCCCTTGCCATAAAAGATGAAGACATCAGCTGATTGAGAAGATCGCCGCTGAGTACCAGATCGATATCCTTTTTCTCTTTTCCCGATTTTTGCAGAGCCGCAAGCATTGCCTCTTTCAGCATCTTGCTTTCCGCCTTTTCCCAGGTCTTTTCGCCAAACATATCATCTTCTAAAATCATATCAAATGAATCGCGCAAAGGTCCTTCACCCTCTTTTTTTCCGACCACTGCCGCCGAACCTATGATATAAGGACAGGTATCAAATGTCACCGTCTGCTTTCCAATTTTCTTTTCTGCCATTTCTGCCTCCTCACAACCGTTTTTCAAACAATCTTTAAAACAATCCTATCATCCAGTAAATTACCCCGACCACTGTCGCCGCCGTAATCCCGCTTACCAGCACAGGTCCTGCTACACTGAAAAGTTTTGCGCCGACGCCCAGTACAAGTCCTTCTTTTTTATACTCGATTGCCGGTGCGACCATAGAATTGGCAAAACCACTAATGGGTACAATAACGCCTGCGCCAGCAAACTTTGCGATACTGTCAAAGATGCCAAAGCCCGTTAAAAGCTGCGCCAGCGCCACAATTCCGATGGTCACATAGGTGCCTGCATCTTTTTCCGAAAGCCCCTTGCTTACTAGCAGATTGCTGATATAAAAACCTGCTGTGCAAACCAGTCCGCCGACAATAAATGCCCGCATACAATTGGCAAAATAAGTTGGTTTCGGTGTGAACTGCTTAGAATATTTTTCATATGCTTTCGCTACATCTTTCTTTTGTACTTCTTTTTTCTCTGTGTTCTGTACCATTTCGGTCACCTCCCATAAATCTTTCATTAGTATTTGGCAAAATCCAAATTTTATGCCATAATATTATGCGGAGGTAAAACCATGAAAAAAACAATTATTTTAGCTTCATCATCGCCAAGAAGAATCGAAATGATGCACAAACACGGCTATGATCCTATCATCATGCCTGCTGACATAGACGAAACACTGCCGGAAAACATTTCTGCTAAAGATGCAGTCATGTTTCTAGCGCTCAAAAAAGCCCTTTACGTAGAGCAAAAAGCTGCGCCAGGCAGTATCATCATCGCCGCAGACACGGTGGTTTATAAGGATGGAATTTTAGGAAAACCGGAAAACAGAAGCGATGCTGCCCGCATGCTCAGAAAAATAAAAAACACCAGCCATCAGGTCGCAACAGGCGTTGCGATTCTAATAGCCAGTGAATCTACTAGAAACGTATTTTATGATATAACGGAAGTCTTTTGCAAGGATTTTAACGACGATGAGCTTTCCGCCTATCTTGATACTGATGAGCCTTATGATAAAGCTGGAGCCTATGCCATTCAGGGAATCTTTGCAAAACACATCGATCACTGGAACGGCTCATTTGACACCGTAGTCGGATTTCCCTGGGAATTGATTGAGCTAAAGCTTAAAGAACTCCTTACTAGCGAAAATTAGTCGTTCTCTTGCGGGATATCCGCCACAATATTAATCCATTTACGATTTTTGAATCTTGGCAGTGATACAATTACTCTTCCAACATCGCCAATGGCAACAATGAGCATTGCAATAGGTAGGCTAACCTTCAGCACCAAAACCGAGAAAAACGCGAGAGGCACCTGCACCAGCAAGTTACAGATAATCTCAACTTTCATGCAGAACAAGGTATCTCCTCCAGCTCGCAAAGTTCCCACGATAAAAATATACCCTAGCATCTTCGGTGTCAGAGTAATTGCCATCGCAATCAGCGAATGCACCAACAAATCGTTGGTTTCACCATTGAAGTGATAAATGCCTGTCACCGGCCTTGCAACGAGTATCATCAAAATCGTCATAAAAACGTTAAGTATCATAACTACTTTAACGGCACGCTTTCCATTTTGGAAGGCCTCTTCTTTATTACCCTGCCCCAAAGTTTCTCCGATCAGCATTGCCGTTGCATTACCGACGCCAAAATATGCTGACTGGAGCAGTTCACAGATTACATTGGCAACCTGCGCCACAGCAAGAGCTGCTGTCCCCAGTTTTCCGTAAGCGGCAAAAATCAGCGTTACGGAAGCCGCCCAGCTACACTCTGTAAAAACTACCGGAACAGCGGTTTTCATAACACGCATAAAATGAGATTTTTCAAAATTGAGCAGTGTTTTTAAGTTTGTCTTAAACGGATGAGATTTTCTCGTATAGACAAAGGTGACCAGCGCTGTAAACTCAAAAATTCTTGCAATTAAAGTCGCTACAGCAGCGCCCTTTACACCGAGTTCCGGAAATCCGCAGACTCCGAAAATCAAAACGTAATTCAGTACCGCATTGATGCACAAGGCAACTGCATTGATTATTGTCGGCACTTTTAAATCCTGAATCGCTCTGGAATTATAGGATATGGCAGATGACATACCCGAAAATACATACGAAAAGCAAGCGATTCTAAGATAATCCACGCCAAGTTTAATCACCATTTCATCCTCGGAAAACATCTGTATCACATTTGGTGCAAAAACAAATGCTGCTACACTCACTACGAGTGCAAAAATGAAACCTACCGCATAGTCAATCCCCAGCATCCGCCGTACACCGGCAATATCCTTAGCTCCCCAGTACTGCGCAGTGTAAACTGCCGCTCCGCTGTAAAGACCAAAAAGCGTAACTGTATATACAAAATAAACCTGATTAGCAGCACCTACAGCAGCCAGTTCCTGTTCCCCTAGCATTCCAATCATCAGCGTGTCGATTAAGTTAAGACCCAAGCTGATTAAGTTTTGAAATACCACCGGAATCCCGATTATGAGCATTTTTCGATAAAATCGTTTCTGCGCTGTCCGTACCGTCAATTCTGTCATAACCCTTCCTCCTCTATGAAAATTGCCCTCTACTTGCAAGGGGCTATACCTCTGCCAGCTTAGGGCAATCATCATTATATCACATTACAATTGAAAATCCAATCCATTGGGAGAAAGTTTTTGTAGGAGCCCTTAATCCTATAATAATCCTGGTGACCCCATGAAAAGAGAAGGCAAAGTGAAAAGTCATAAAATGTTTCGATATGTTTTAGTGCAAACCTAGCCAACGGTAGATGCCAACTTCACGTCTTTATTTTGAATTCTTGCGCTGTTTGAGGATTATTGTGCAATTCCCCACTTCCACACCTACATTATGCACAACTTCTTCTATAAGGAGTTGTGCATAACCTAATAAACAACATTCCTTTGCACAACTACTAAGGGATAAACGCGCTGCACTCTACCTATCACTGATTATCGTTGTGCAATACTGCCCAAACAATTCAACCTTGCACAACATTTTAAACGTAAATGTGATAGTTATTTCATCTATAATCCCACTACTCCAAAGAAGTTGTGCAAATTCTTAAATCCAAATCTCATCCACATAACTTTCCATAAGTCAAGTTGTGCAAACACGAAGTAAGTCCATGTAGCTGCACAACCATAAAACCACAAAAGTACCATGCAGAATAATGGTTTAAACATTTACACTATCGACTCGACTTCTCAGAAATCTACCAGCAAATTGCATTCAAAAAGAGGACGCATTTGCGTCCTCTTTTATTGACTTTTTTATAATTTCCGAGCATAGCCGAGGAAATTATATGATTTCTACCTTGCGGCAAAGCCGCTTGCGAGCAAAGCTCGCATATTAATCAGAGAAATCTACGGTCGGTTTCTTCCAATCAATGTTCGCTGGTCGCTCCATCTCTTGGGAAACCTTCGTAAAAGACCTGCCTGCGATTTATCTTCACAATAGAAAACGCCAGGAATTAACCTGGCGTTATTCCTATTACTCGATAAATCGGGCTAGGGGTTGCGCCGTCGGTTCATGCTGCGCAGATCTTCGCCTTCGGCTCGACTTCGCAGTGAACCTTCGCGGGGGACCTACCAGCAAATTGCATAAAAAGAGGACGCATTTGCGTCCTCTTTTTATGCAATTTGGGTTAGGTCTCCCTATTTCGTAGTTGCGTCGTACAGCGCTTCTGCGTTTTCCCATTCAGCAATGATTTCTGGGATTACTTTGTACAGGTCGCCTACGATTGCGTAGTCAGCAACTTCCATGATCGGAGCGTCTGGATCCTTGTTGATTGCTACGATACAGCCGGAAGTCTGCATACCAGCAAGGTGCTGGATAGCGCCGGAGATACCACAAGCAAAGTAAATTTCAGGTTTAACTGTAGTACCAGTCTGACCTACCTGGTGGGAGTGGTCAATCCAGCCAGCATCTACAGCAGCACGGGAAGAGCCAACAACACCGCCAACTTTGTCAGCGAACTGCTTCATCAGTTCAAAACCAGAAGCATCACCCAGACCACGTCCGCCGGAGCAGATAATCTTAGCATCAGTCAGAGATACCATTTCCTTCATGGATTTAACGATATCTTTGATTTCGATTCTGACATCTTCCTTGCTAATTTCTGGTTTAACGTTTACGATTTCACCAGTAGCACCAGCCTGTCTTTCCTGCTTCTGCATTACGCCAGGTCTTACTGTGGACATCTGCGGTCTAGTCTTAGGGCAGATGATGGTAGCCATCAGGTTACCGCCGAATGCCGGACGAGTCTGCTTGATTCCAGTGGATGGATCGTTAGGGTCCAGTGTGGAAGTATCTAATGTAGTGTTAGCTTTTGCAAATTCGATGTACTTGGAAACTTTAACGTCCAGGTGTGTACAGTCAGCGGTCAGACCAGTGTTGCATCTTGCAGCAATACGAGGTGCAAAGTCACGACCAATGTGAGTAGCGCCGTACAGAACGATTTCCGGTTTGTATTCATCGATTAACTGCTTCATAACCTTAGTGTAACCGTCAGTTGTGAAGTTTTCAAGAAGTGGGTCCTGAACCATATATACTTTTTCAGCGCCGTATTCGAAACATTCCTGTGCCAGGTGGTCGATGTTGTTACCAATCAGTACAGCACAGATCTGTGTATCTTCGCTGATGTCTTTTGCTAATTTCTTACCTTCGCCCAGTAATTCCAGTGCCACGTTCTGAATTTTGCCCTGTCTCTGTTCAGCAAATACCCAGATGTGCTTGTAAGCGGAAAGGTCAACCTTTTCAGCTTCAGGAGCAGCTTCAATCGCGTCGAAGTTACATTTAGCGATACAAGCGTTACAGTTTGTGCACTTTCCTTCGTCTACAACAGCAATTCTGTCAACGATCTTCAGAGCGTCAAACGGACAAGCTTTTGCGCAAAGGGAACATCCTTTACATTTATCATTAATGATTTTAATAGCCATTATTATTCCTCCTTCAGATTAGATGATGTGCTTACCCTTCAGCTGGATCAGCAGGTTCTTTGCCTGTTCGTTTTCGGAATCTCCGTTAACGATCTGGCCAGGAGCCTTCGGAGCCGGTGTGAAGGATCTGAATACGTTAGTAGGGGAAGCTTCCAGACCAACTTTAGTCAGGTCAACTTCGATGTCCTTTGCATTCCAAACTTTGATATCTTTCTCTGCGAAGATACCAGCCATGTTCATGTATCTTGGCTCGTTCAGTTCTTTGATCGCTGTCAGCATGCAAGGAGTCTTAATGCCGATCAGTTCATAACCATCTTCCATCTGTCTCTTTACTGTGATGTCTTTCATGTTGTCAGCGATTTCAAATTCTTCAACATATGTAACCTGCGGCAGGTCTAATTTTTCGGCAATCTGAGGACCTACCTGTGCGGTATCTCCGTCGATAGCCTGACGACCAGCAAAAATCAGGTCAGCAGGACCGTTTTCTTTTTCCCATTTTTTGATTGCAGCTTCCAGCGTGTTGGAAGTAGCCCATGTATCGGAACCGCCAACTGCTCTGTCGGAAACCAGAATACCTTCGTCAGCACCCTTTGCAATACATTCAAACAGAAGGTCAGAAGCCTGAGGAGGTCCCATGGATACTACGGTGATTGTTACATCGTCATATTTATCCTTAATCTTTAATGCTTCTTCTAAAGCGTTAGCATCGTCGTGGTTTAAGATGCTTGGAACGCCGTCTCTGATAAGAGTACCAGTTTTAGGGTTAATTTTGATAACATTAGTATCTGGTACCTGCTTTGCGCATACGATAATCTTAAATGCCATTTCTATTTCCTCCTACTATCTTATTTCTTGAAAGTGTTCGCAGCGATTACCATTCTCTGAACTTCAGAAGTTCCTTCGTAGATTTCAGTAATCTTCGCGTCTCTCATCATTCTTTCTACCGGATAATCCTTGGTGTATCCGTATCCGCCGTGGTACTGTACACACTTAGTAGTTACTTCCATGGCAGTTTCAGCAGCGAACAACTTAGCCATTGCAGCAGCTTCTCCGTATGCCATGTGCTTATCCTTCATGTCAGCAGCTCTGTAGATTAACAGTCTTGCAGCTTCAATCTTAGTCTTCAAATCAGCCATAGCAAACTGCAGTGCCTGCATCTGAGACAGCTTCTTGCCGAACTGCTTTCTTGCGTTCATGTATTCAACTGTAACGTCGAATGCGCCCTGTGCGATACCCAGAGCCTGGGAAGCGATACCGATACGACCGCCGTCCAGTGTGGACATTGCAACTTTGAATCCTTCGCCAACCTGACCCAGCAGTCTGTCTTCAGGAATTACGCAGTTCTGGAAAATAAGTTCAGTAGTGGAAGATGCGCAGATACCCATCTTGTCTTCAGTCTTACCGATGGAGAAACCTTCGTCGCCTTTTTCAACGATGAATGCAGAAATACCGTGGTTTCCTTTTTTCTTGTCGGTCATAGCCATTACAACGAAAACGTCAGCATATCCACCATTGGTGATGAATACTTTCGCACCGTTTAAAATCCATTTACCATCAACCAGTTCAGCTCTAGTCTGCTGTCCGGATGCGTCTGTACCTGCGTTAGGTTCTGTCAGACCGAAAGCGCCTAACTTCTTGCCGGATAACAGGTCTGGCAGGTATTTTCTCTTCTGTTCTTCGTTACCCCAGTTAAAAATCGGCCAGCAGCACAGAGAAGTATGTGCAGAACAGATAACGCCTGTGGATGCACAAACTCTGGATAATTCTTCTACAGTGATTGCATAGGAGATGTGGTCTCCGCCTGCTCCACCGTACTCAGTTGGGAATGGAACGCCCAGCATGCCGTACTTTGCCATTTTTTCTACAGTTTCCACTGGGAATCTGTGTTCCTGGTCAATTTCTGCAGCTAATGGTTCAACTTCGTTAGTGGCGAATTCTCTTACCATTTTTCTTACGAATTCTTGTTCCTTCGTTAGTTGAAAGTTCATGTAAATGCCTCCTTAAATTATAATAACGGTCCTTCCCTTTCGGAAGGAGTATTTAACCGTATCAGACTATGCTGTTTTTGTTTGTTATAAAAATAACAGCATACATATATAGTAAACCACTTTTCAGCGATTTTTGCAAGCGTTTTTCGCATTTATTGCGACAAATTGTCGAAAGAAAAAGGTGAGTTATTTTCGACTCACTTGCAAATTTTTACTCTGCCATTTTTTGTCTTATCTCTGTCAGGGCTCTCTTTTCAATTCTTGAAACCTGCACCTGTGAAATCCCCATAATTCTTGCAATTTCCTGCTGCGTCATATCCTTATAATACCGCAGTACGAGCACCTGTCGTTCACGCATGGGCAGATGTTCGATTTCTTTCTTAATCATAATGCTATCCAAGTTGTTTTCCGGCGAACTCTGTCTGTAATATGTGTTATATTCTTCCTCTACTGGCTGACTGTCCAGGCTGACCACATTAGAAAGTGCTGTTGCAGCCTCCATAACTTCTAAGACCCGTTCTGTGGAAACCCCCATAAATTCAGCAATCTGGCTCAGTTTCGGCTGTTTTCCGTCTTTACCACAAAGAGTTTCCTGTGCTTTTTTTAGCGCATAGATTTCCGACTTCAAGCTCCGACTTGCCTTAATTCTCCCATTGTCCCGAAAAAAACGTTTCAATTCCCCCATGATGATTGGAACAGCGTAGGTAGAAAACATCACGTTAAACTCCGGCTGAAATTTATTGACTGCCTTTAAAAGCCCAATATACCCGATTTGAATCAGATCCTCTGCTTCGTACTCAGAGGTCGTAAACTTCAGCGCCATCTTTTTTACAAGCCCTGTATTTTGCTCGCACAGCAAACTCAAAGCTTCTTCGTCACCATTCTGCGCTTTTTTAATCAGTTCATATGTATCGGCTTTTGGAATCGGCACGTATTTATATGCCATGGTAAACGTCCAGATACTTAATCAAAGTCACCGCTGTTCCCTTGCCCGGCTCTGACTCTACAAAAACTTTGTCCGTAAAACTTTCCATCACGGTAAAGCCCATACCACTCATTTCCTTTTCTTCCTCTGTAGAAAACATCGGTTCCATAGCTTTTTTTACATCGGGTATTCCTTTACCAAAATCAGCAATTTTAATAAAAATTTTATCTCGGTCGATAGTCTTAAATTCCATGACAATCTTTCCCTCGCCCTTTCGCTGATATCCGTGAATCACTGCATTGCTTACGGCTTCAGATACTGCAGTTTTAATCTCTGTCAGCTCTTCTACGGTAGGATCAAGCTGCGCCGCATAGGAAGCTGCAATCGCTCTGGCAAAACCCTGATTTTGCGGCATTGCCTCAAACTCTATCGTTACAAAATTACTCTCCATCTTCTTCCTCCTCTTCCTTATATTCCATCAATGTAAAAATTCCCGACATGTCGAGAATTTGCTTTACCAGCTTGTTTGCACTGCAAATGGTTACAGTCCCTCCATTTTTTTTCAGTTTTTTATATCGCCCCAGCACCACGCCGATTCCGGAACTGTCCATAAAAGTTACACCTTTAAAGTCAAAAACCAGATGCTTTACTTCGTACAGTTCCAGCTCTTTATCTATATCTTCTCTAATTTTATCACAGACATGGTGGTCAATTTCTCCGCAAAGTTCTGCCACCAGCATACTGTCTTTTAAATGAAACATTGTATCCATATAAAAACCCCCTTTCCTCTATTATAATTCTGACTTAGCGTCTTGTCTTTAAGAGAAAAAGGGGGAATCTTACTAATTTTGTCGAATCTGTACAACTTCGGCTGATGCCACTGCCGCCTCAACCAATGCGTCTACATCCAGATGACTTTCCGATTCCAAAATACGTTCCAGTTTTGGTTTTGTTGTCGGATGCTTAGGCAGGAATACGGTACAGCAGTCTTCATATGGCTGAATGGATGTTTCAAAGGTGCCAATTTCTTCGGCTTTATCCATGATATCAACTTTGTCCATGGCTATGAGCGGTCTCATCACTGGCATCTTCACGCAGGCATCGGTCACCACCAGCGCCTCTGCAGTCTGGCTTGCCACCTGCCCCAGATTTTCACCAGTAATCAGCATCATGGCGCGATTCTTTTCGGCAATCTTTTCAGCAATGCGCATCATAAAGCGACGCACCAAAATAGTGGTTTCTTCTTCCGGACAGTTCTGTACAATCTGCTCCTGAATCGGTAGCAGATTAATCACATGCATTTTAAAATTTCCGCAGTAGGATGCCACAATGCGCGCCAGATCTTCTACTTTTTCCTGGGCACGCTGGCTGGTGTACGGATAGGAATGGAAATGCACCGCCTCGATGACCATGCCTCGCTTTGCCATCATCCACGCCGCTACCGGGCTGTCAATTCCGCCGGAAAGCAGCACCATGCCTTTGCCGTTAGTGCCAAGAGGAAGCCCTCCAAAGCCAGCGATTTTCTGCTGATAAATATAAGATTTATCATGACGTACATCGACAAAAAGATGAACGTCCGGATTGTGCACATCTACTTTTAGCACCTTGCAGCCGATCAGCACCTTTGCACCGATGATTCTGCCGATATCCGGCGACTTGACCGGGAAATTTTTATCTGCACGTTTAGCCTCTACTTTAAAGGTCTTGACGCCTTTGGTCTCAATCAGTTCCATCATGTATTTGACAGCCTCTTCACCGATTGCATCAAGATTGCTCGGTGCCTCCACAGCCGGGCTGATAGATGCCACACCGAAAACCTTTGAAATCTGTTTGATCAGTTGTTCCTTGTCGTATTTTTTATCTGCTCTGACGAAGATTAGACCTTCATGTCGTCTCACATCTACCGCATCAAATTCCTTTAGATTTTTTCGAATCCGATCTACCAGCATTCGCTCAAAATACGGCTTATTCATACCTTTTAAAGCCACTTCACCGCAACGGACAATAAAAATATTCTGTTCGTTCATTTTCTTTCCCTTCTACTATCTCATAATTCATTACGCTGTTGTGCAGATTAATTGCTTCTCCATCGATTTGCACAACTCTGGAGCCTGTTATATACGCAGGGTTGTGCAGACATCATTTGATTACCATGTCTTGCACAACTTAGTTGTGTAGATTAGCTGCGTCCTGCTTCAGTTTGCACAACCCACCTAATTTCTGTCTTCACAAGGTTGTGCACACACACTTCAAATTTCCTATTTTGCACAACCTTGTTGTGCAGATTGACCTATTTCGCGCTGATTTACACAGCTTTCATTCTAGTGTATCCGCAAAGTTGTGCAAATACCTTTCGAATAGTCCTTTTGGCACAACCTTCCATTAAAACTGCAAACTTTACTAATTCTTCGCAGCAAACTATTATCTAAAACTGCCCAGTCGCCTAAAGCGGCTCACAGCGTTTTTCACTTTATCAATTACGTAGTCCATTTCTTCTATGGTGTTAAATTCATTGAAACTGAAACGAATCGCACCTTCGATTTCTTTATCCGTAAGACCCATGGCAGCAAGCACATGACTGCGCCCTTTTTTATTGGAAGAACAGGCTGACCCTGTGGATACATAGATATCGTCCTGCTCCAGCGTGTGCAGCAAAACTTCGCCCCGGGTTCCCAAAAATGAAACGTTGAGCACACTTACTGCACCATCGTCCGGGCTGTTAATTTTGATATCAGGCACCTGATCTAAAAGCCCTGCAAGCAGGTGTTCTCTGGCTTTTCCCATAGTTCTAACACGTTCAGCAAATGTTTTCTGAGAAATCTCCACGGCCTCGCCAAATCCCAGTATGGCGGGCACATTTTCTGTTCCTGAACGCATATGCCTTTCCTGTCCGCCGCCTACAACAAAAGCCGGCAATCGAATCCCTTTCCGCACATAAAGCGCGCCAATCCCCTTTGGGCCATGAATTTTGTGTCCGCTGACAGAAATCAAATCAGCGCCAGTATGTTCCAGAGAAATTTTCCCATAGGCCTGCACTGCGTCTGTGTGCAGCAACGCGTTTTCCTTTATCTTTGCGATTTCCTCTATGGGCATAATCGTTCCTGTTTCATTGTTGACTGCCATAATCGAAATCAGAATCGTGTCCTCGTTGATGGCAGCATGCAGTTCTTCCATATTCAAACGGCACTTATCGTCCACGCCGATGTATTCCACCTGAAAGCCCTCTGCTTCAAGCGCCTTACAGCTTTCCATCACGGCAGGATGTTCCACCTTAGTTGTAATGATTTTTTTGCCTGTCCGTTTTCTTGCGCGGGCAACACCAAAAAGTGCGGTGTTATCACTTTCTGTTCCTCCCGATGTAAAAAATACTTCGTCTTCCTTTGCCCCCAGTGAATCCGCTACCGTTTTGCGGCTTTGTCGCATCTGCTTTTCTGCCGCAAGTCCCAGTTTATGCAGGGAAGACGGATTCCCATAGTTTTCTTCCATGGAAGTTTTCATCACTTCCGTCACCCGTTCATACTGACGAGTGGTCGCACTGTTATCCAAATAAACAAACATTCTTTTCTCCTATATGCTCAAATGATTGTATTAATCCATTTTTTTCCAAGATATCGCTTGTATTCGACAATTGCCTTTACCAGATTTCCGCCGGATGCTACCAGAATGCAGAGATGCAGCGGCAGTTTAAATACCAGTACGCTGATATACGCCAACGCCACCTCAATGCCTAAATTGCAGACAAGCTCTACCACCATACAGAAAAAGGTATCTCCTCCGGCGCGCAAAATACCGGACTGTACCGCATAGGACGCCATTCTTGGTATCAAAGTAAATGCAAAGACTCCCAAAGAAAGCATTAACATCTGTGTTGTCTCTGCGTCAAAATCGTAAATTACAGCAATCGGTCTTCGCAGCAGCAAAATCAGCACGCACATGATTGCGTTAAGTCCCCACTGGATTACCATATATTTCTTAGAATTTTCATAGGCTTCTTCCCCTTTCCCTTGCCCAAGCGTTGCACCTATTAGCGCTGCATTTGCATTACCCACACCAAAAGATGCACACTGACAAAGATTGCAGAGAACCTGACTGACCTGAATGACCGCCAACGCCTGCGCACTAATTTTGCCGTATGCCGCAAAGGTCAAGCTGACCCCAAGAGACCAGCCTCCTTCACTGATGACTACTGGCAGTGCCGTCTTCATCACCGACTTTACAAAATCCATGGTAAAGCTGGTAAAGTCCTTAATTCGCCCATGAAACGGGTGATTCTTATCCACACACAGATATGTAATTAACGCAGTCAGCTCAAAAACTCTCGCAATCAGTGTAGCAAGAGCTGCCCCCTTTACTCCCATGGCACTAAAACCACCGTGACCGTAAATCATCATATAGTTGAGCACAGTATTGGTCAAAATACTGCACACATTAATGATAGTCGGAACCTTTAGTGACTGAACCGATCTGGAGTTAAACGCAATAGCATAGCTGACGCCTACCGTCAAATAGGTCAATGCCGTAATTCTGATGTACTGGGTGCCAAGAGCAATTACCTGCGGATCATCTGCGAAAAAAGAGATAACCTCAGGTGCTGCGACAACCACTGCAATCACCGTAGGAATACCCATTACCAAACAAAGAATTACATCCATGCCGACAATCCCTCGAATACTCTTAAAGTCCCTAACGCCGAAATACTGCGCCAGTGGCACTGCCGCCCCGCTAAACAGCCCAAATAGAATCATAGAATAAATTCCAAAGACCTGATTCGCAGAACCTACCGCCGCAAGCGGTAACGGCCCCAGTTTTCCAATCATAATATTGTCCACTAAATTCAAGCTTACGGAAATAATTTGCTGCAGCACAATTGGCATTGCCAGCAGCAAAAGTCGTTTATAGTAATTGGGTTCCGTTTGTTTTATCATTTATTTTTTGTCCTTCTTTCCTCGCAAAAGTATAACTATGCATGCCATCCTATGAGAAAATTATCACCTATGCATAAAACCTTCTCATGAAAGAACTCCCCATCGGAAATGGGGAGTTATACTTGCGATATTACTTAGCGTAGTCGATTGCTCTTGTTTCTCTAACCACATTGACTTTAATCTGCCCTGGATATTCCAGTTCAGATTCAATCTTCTTGGAAACTTCCCTGGCCAGCAAGACAATATCATCATCGTTCATTTCTTCCGGTTTTGCAATAATACGGATTTCTCTGCCCGCCTGAATTGCAAAAGACTTGTCTACACCAGGCGTAGTATTCGCGATTTCTTCCAGCTTTTCAAGACGTTTGATATATGCGTCTAAGGTTTCTCTTCTCGCACCAGGTCTTGCTGCAGAAAGCGCATCAGCAGCAGCAATCAATACTGCTTCCATACTCTTAGGTTCATAATCCCCGTGATGAGCAGCCATGCCGTTGATTACCGCCTCAGACTCCTTATATTTCTTTAAAATCTGAATGCCGATATCGACATGGGTGCCTTCATACTCGTGGTCAAGAGATTTGCCTATGTCGTGAAGCAATCCTGCACGCTTGGCCAGCTTTGGATCAAGACCAAGCTCTCCTGCCATGAGCCCCGCCAAATGTGCAACTTCCACAGAATGTTTTAACACATTCTGCCCATAAGAAGTTCTGTATTTCAGTCTTCCCAGAAGCTTCACAAGTTCTCCATGGAGGTTGTGAATTCCAACTTCAAAGGTTGCCTGTTCACCTTCTTCTTTGATGATTGAATTGACTTCTCTCTCAGCTTTGTCCACCATTTCTTCAATTCTGGCAGGATGAATTCGACCATCGACGATGAGCTTTTCCAGTGCGATTCTTGCAATCTCACGTCTTACTGGATCAAATCCGGAAATGATAACTGCCTCCGGTGTATCGTCAATAATCAAATCTACACCGGTCAGTGTTTCGATCGCTCTGATGTTTCTTCCTTCACGACCGATAATTCTGCCCTTCATTTCATCGTTTGGCAGAGAAACTACAGAAACTGTACTTTCTGCAACATGGTCTGCCGCACATCTTTGAATTGCTCCAGTAATGATTTCTTTGGCTTTCTTGTCCGCGTCTTCCTTTGCCTTAGACTCGATATCCTTAATCATCAAAGAAGCGTCATGTCTGACATCCTTCTCAATTTCGTCCAAAAGCAAAGCTTTCGCTTCTTCAGCAGTCAGACCGGAAATCTTTTCTAATTCCTCAATCTGTCTTGCTACAAAACCTTCTAACTCTTGTTTCTTTTCTAAGATTTCTTTCTCGTGTTTAGTAATGCTTTCTTCTCTTTTTTCGATGTTTTCCAGTTTTCTGTCAACTGACTCTTCTTTCTGAATCAACCTTCTTTCAGAGCGCTGTATCTCAGCTCTTCTCTCTTTTGCCTCTCGCTCAATGTCTGTTCGCATGCGATGAGCTTCTTCTTTTGCTTCTAATGTAATCTCTTTCTTAATCGTTTCGGATTTATTCTCAGCGTCCAGAATCAAATTTCTTGCTTTCTGTTCTGCACTGCCGATGGCCTTTTCCCCGATATTTTTTCTCAGGATATAGCCTACTAATATTCCGAGCGCAAGTACTGCTACACAGATAATAATCCATATAATTGGAGACATTAAAGCACCTCCTTCTTTTTTTAATTTTTCTTCAAGTCTCTTCTAAAGTCGTCTTATATTTTCAAGGTTTTCAATAAAAAATTTCGCATTACGTAATTAAATCTTGATATATTCGCACAACATATATTATAATGTTGTAATCGGCATAATGTCAAGAACAAGAGGGGAAAACTATGAACTATTTTTCAAATTTAATTAAAAATATCGATAAAGTCATCATCGGAGTTGTTGTTCTGCTTGCCGGACTCAGCATTTTGATGATTGGAAGCACCCAAATCAGCAGTGGATTTATATCCCGAGAAGTGGTGGTACAGTGCATTGCCTACTTCATTGGATTTATAGGTGTTGTCATAATTTTAAACTTTAACTATAATATGTTCGCTGGGATGGAAAAGTATCTCTACATGCTGTCGCTGCTACTTCTTCTCTCAGTATACATACCGGGACTTGGTATGGAGCAGTTCGGCGCTCGTTCCTGGATTAACCTGGGGGTAACTACCATCCAGCCGTCAGAATTTGTTAAGCTTTTATTTATTCTTATTATGGCAGGCTATCTCAACGAGCACAAAGATGACTTATATAACTTCAAAGGTCTTCTGAAGGCTGGCATTGTGGCTGCGCCTATTATCATTATCGTGCTGAAAGAGGATTTAGGAAGCGCCTTAGTATTCTCTTTCACCTGGGTAGCCATGATTTTCTTTGCAGGTATCAATCTGAAAGTCTTCGGAAAGTTTTTTGCTCTGGTTCTTGCGGCCGTTCCTGTTGCCTATGTCTTTATGGCAGACTATCAGAAAGAGCGTATCGAAGCCTTTCTTCACCCGGATAATCTGAATCTGTCCGGCAACTGGCAGGTATGGCAGTCCAAAGTTGCTATCGGTTCTGGTGGTGTCTTCGGAAAAGGTCTTTTCAATGGTACGCAGAAAGAACTGGATTTTATCCCAGTACAGACCTCTGACTTTATCTTCTCTGTAATCGGCGAAGAACTGGGACTGATTGGAGGACTTGCTGTTATCGGATTATTTACAATTTTAATGGTTCGCATGGCAGGTATTGTCAGAGACGCTTTAGACTTTTACGGCGCCCTGGTGGTTGCCGGTGTCATCGGCATGTTTGCATTCCAAATCTTTGAAAACATCGCCATGACCATGGGGCTTATGCCAGTAACCGGTATTACCCTGCCGCTGCTCAGCGCAGGTGGTTCATCCATCATGAGTAATATGTTCGCCATCGGTCTGGTATTAGATGTGGGTATGCGCAGTAAGGGGATTAATTTTTAATCAAGCGTGAACAACTAAAGCAAAATTGATTCAGTTGCACTCTTTGATTATATCGTCTTTCTCTATGATTAACTATGACCGACAGTAAAAGAGACACCCTTAAGTTGGCAAAGCTAGGGTGTCTCTTCTGTTAGTAATGTGAAGGTATATAAAATTTGACCTGATTGCAAAATTTTTTAAAGTCCTTTTTCCATATAGAACTCGTCGATTGCCTCATAGAATGCGTCAATACATTCCCAACTTGCATTTGGTCCGATATCACAGCCTGAGGAAATTACAAAGTTAGGATACTTATGACAACTCTCCATTACAGCTTTCGTGTTTTCTTTCATTGATTCTGCCGTACCGAAACAGAACTGGTTTGCCGGATCAATGTTGCCCATTACCAGCTTGTCAGCGGGCAGCAGCGGGCAAATATCTGCCATATTGATAACATTGCCAAAATGATAGCCCTCTGCATTAATATCAATCAGCTGGTCGGCAATCTTCGTAACATTGCCGCCGCAATTATGGAAGATTACTACAAATTCTTCATCCTGTACAGCCTCTACAATCTGCTTGCAGTAAGGTGTTACAAATTTCTTGCTTAGCTTTGGTGAAAGCAGTCCCATCATCGGTTCAGCCATAACAAATCCACCTGCATTGGTCTGTTCCTTATAAGCAAGCGCATATTTAGTAATGAATTCCGTGCACTTCTCCATTACGATGGTCACCATTTCAGGCTCTTTCATACACGCCATCATCATCTCAGTCATACCAATCAATCTTCCAGCCATAGTATATGGACCAGCAATGCCCGCAAGAACAGGTCTGTCAGTAATCATCTCAGCAGCCTTCTTTGTTGCATCAATAAACAGCTGTGTACGGCCTGCTCCAATTTCAGGCACTTTCATATTTTCGGCGTCAGCTTTTGTCTTAATCAGTTCACCCAGAGTTGCCGGAACATCATTTTCTGGTACTCTGACCTCAGCACCACAAGCTTCTGCCTCTACTGTCAAATCCATCATGCTAGTTGCTACTAAAGACGGGGTTCTTTCTGCCAGGAATTTCATTCCATCTGCCTGAATCTGCGCATCTGTAACAAGCTGTTTCACTGTTGCGCCTGTCAGCTGTACGGATGGAAAGGTAAGTACTGGTGCACCTTGCTTTCTAGGATTGGCAATTACACTTTCCTTCCATTCTTTCATATTTCTTTTTGCCATTCTCTTTCCCTCCTACTATTCTACATAATCGAGCTTCATTTGTAAAGACTATATCTTTTATAAGACTATATCTACTACAAGAACAATTCTATCATAAGTGCCGCTCTTGTTCTAAGAAATTTTACAGAAATAATGGTAAATTCAATTCTTCTATAAAAAAAGTGCGCAGGTACCCAAACGCACCTGTGCACTTTGTCATGCTATTTTTACTCATACAAGTTCTGACTGTTGCTTTTCAATTCTCTCTACGATATGTTCAAAATTTTCCTCAATATAGGTATCTTCCTTTAATACAATCGGAATCCCCAAATTCATAGAAATTTGAATATTTTCATCAAACTGGATGAGACCCGCAAAAGGAGGCTGCAGCATGGAGGTAATCTCTCGCAGCCGCGGCATATATCCAGCGCTCATCATTTCTGCAACTACCTTATTAAGAATAACAAAACGCTCTTTTATTCCCAGCTTCAGAAGCTGACGATCCACTGCATCTGCATCTCGAAGAGCCGAATACTCTGGTGTAGTCACGATAATAGCTGTATCCGCACCTGCAGAGGACAGAACCAGACCATCGTCAATACCAGAAGGCGCATCAATAATCACATAATCATAGGTATTTTTTAACTTTTCGCAAAGCACCTTCATATGAAGCGGTGTCAGCGTGCCATCATCTCTGGTCGGTGATGCAGCCATCAGATATAAATCATCAAACCTCTTATCTCGAATCAAAGCCTGTTTGATGCGGCAGACTCCTGTCAGAACATCGTAAACATCATACACTACGTTGTTCTCCAGGCCAAAATATAGGTCAAGATTTCGGAGTCCTAAATCCAGATCCAGAATCACCACTTTTGCCCCTCCCTTTGCCAGTGTCGCGCCAAAGTTAACGGCAAACATAGATTTTCCGGTTCCGCCCTTTCCTGATGCAATTAAAAATGCTTTGCCCATTTCGTCCTCCAATTAAATCTAAACTACTGTACTCTATTTTTTCCGTCCATATCGGTTTTATTTACTTTTACTTTATTATCAGCCTCATCCAGCCCCAGATAAGCCTCTAAGATATCCTTGGCTACCGGCGCTGCATTGGAAGAATAACCGCCGTCGATAATCATGACAGCCACCGCAATTTTCGGATTATCAGCAGGCGCCATAGCGATTGTCCAAGCCACATAATCATGAGTCTGCTTATAGGAATTAATCATCGACTGAGTAATCTTGTAACCGCTTGCTTCAATCAGCGCATCATCTACCGTGTCCTCTTCTGATGGATAGCGTTCAGAATCCTTTTCCATCATCTCTTCCATGGTCTTTTTAACCTTAGACCAGGAAATGTCAGTGCCTGCCGCAGAGTTAAACTGTCCCAAATGATTTTTTACATAATTAACTTCACTCTTCGGCTGAATCAGCGTCTGGTTCTCAGCTGTACCGGTTTTTCCAGCAACTGCTACAGGAAAATTCCCAAAGAAGCCGGAAAGCGTACCACTGGTGCATACACGACGCATACCCTTGATTACTTCGTCTACTGTGCCGTCTTTCAGTTTCAAATCTACCGCTTTATCTTTAACATTAAGCCCTTCGCCTTCTACGCCATAAACCAGACTCGCCTGATTTCTGACACCATCGTTTCCAAGCGTTGCTACATAGTTTGCCATTGCAAGAGGCGTATAGGCATTATATCCCTGCCCGATTGAGAAGTTGAACTGGTCGCCTACACCCCACTGCGCCTGAATATAGTAGTCAAACTTGACACGGGAGGCTACCGTTTCAATTTGACTCTCTTTTACATCAGTATGCGCTTTCAAAAGCTCAATCAAATCTCCATACTCCGGATTGTCCTCTGTCCAGTCCGCAATAGTGCTCAGGTTCTCCACCAGCTTGTCGTAGTCGTTCACCACCGACTTCGGGAAGAAAGTATTTCTGTTATTGTACAGATAATCTCTGATTCCCACTTTCGTGTTGTCTATTTTCATCTGAGACGTCGGCGTTTCTGCTACAACCTCGTCAATTTCAATACCGGTCTTGACACCCAGACCGAATTTCTTTGCAGTATCCATCAAATCTTCCACGGTCATGGTATAGCCTAAAGAAGCACCTGAATCCCAGTCCTTACCGGTAGCAATATTATAAAAATAGGTGTTGCAGGAGTTTCCAATACCCCATTCCAAATTCTGGCTGCCATGTCTGCCTCCGTAATCATTCCATGCGGAGCAACCCCATTCTCTATCACCATATTCAATCATACCGTCATCGTAAATGCTTCGGTTAGGATCCAGTCCTGCTTCCAGAGCTGCCACCGCCGTAATAGGTTTAAAGGTAGATCCGGGCTGAATCGCTGCCTTCGTTGCATTGTTATATAGCGGGGCAGGAGAAAACGGATCTCTCGGATTTTCCTGCTGCACTGAATCCCAGGCTCTATCAGAAATGCCATTAGCAAAAATATTCGGATTGTAGGTCGGATAACTTGCCATAGCAAGAACATCACCTGTCTCTGCATCGATTGCAACTGCCGCACCGCTCTTTCCCGCAGCCGCCTTGGCAAGAGATTTTTCTGCAGCCTTTTGCAGGCGCAAATCGATAGTCAAATATACATCAGAACCTTTTTTCGGCTCGCTGGTGCTGATAGTCTCCACGTATTCACCCGCACTGTTTACACGAATCTGGGTCGTGCCAGGTGTGCCGTGAAGCTTTTCTTCCAGCGCCGCTTCTATACCGTCTTTTCCAACAAGATCACTGGAACTGTACCCACGCTCATCTACATAGTACGCTGTCTCACTTTCGGAAATCGCACCTAAATAACCAAGAATATGACACGCCGTATTTTTGTTAGGATAAACGCGCTCGCTTTCTGATGCAACTTCCACGCCGGGAATGCCAGATTCTTCAATATGTGCAATGGTTTTAGTACTGATATCCGACGCAACTTTAATCGGCAAATATCGAGTAAAACCATTGGTCGCAACTTCGTTTCGAATAATAAAAATCTTCCGTGCCTCCTTATCTGAAAGCTCCGGATCAATATCGTACTTCTTGCGAAGCGCTGCAAAGCATTCCTCTGCAGTCATCTTGCCGTTAAATTCATCTTCATAGGAACTGAATTTTCCAAAGAAAAGTTCCAAGGACTGGTCATAGGTATAGACCATCTTATCCTCGTTGATTGGAATATTCAGGTTGTATTTTTCTTCCAGCATCGCCATAGAAGCAAATCTCGCCTCCTGGCTGTCATCCAGATTGTATCTGCTGCAAAGTCTGCTGAACGCCTCTGCCGCAGTCAGATTTGTATCAAAGCCCTGCTTTGACAGCCATTTTTTAATCTGCTGTTTATAAGTGTAATAAAATTTTCCGCTGCTGTTGATTTTAATCGGAAAGTTGTCCGTATACTTATCGCCGTTTTTAATCAGCGTGTTTATCAGTTCCAATGCAGAACTGTTAATTTCTTCTGTAGACAAAGCGCTGACATTAAAATTCACGGTAAATACCTGCTTATTGATAGCGAGCGCTTCGCCGTTTCTGTCGTAAATATTCCCCCGTGGCGCAGAAGTACTGATGGTCTTCGTATTCTGGTCTGAAGCCTTGGAAGTCCACTGTTCATGCTGCAAAATTGTTACCATGAACAAGCGAAAAGACAAAATCACCATCAGAACAATGAGTACCACTACAATCTGCTGATACCTTGCATGCGCCTGTTTTAACCCTTTATTCATTTAAAATACCTATCTCTTCTGTGTTTTTTTACCCTTTTAATGAGAGGCAAATACAGTACTGCTGCAACCAGACAGTTAAATAAAAGCTGCCAAGGCACGGTTTTCATCGCATAGCCGTAGCTGTACGGACTTCCCAGTACAAAATAAATGCCCCAGTACACTGATGTATACAGCCAAGTAGAAAACAGCATTGTAATCAGTGCATTAAAAAAATTTTCTATATTTACAAACTCTCGCAGCACTAAAACTGCAATGCCCGTCACGACCAGTGCGGTAACGCCCGGTCCTATATAAATGCCGAATACTATGTCGTGGAGCAGCCCGAAAACAAATCCGCAGAGAATGCCCGGAAGAGTCTCATCGTACAAAAACGTCAGCACTACCGTCAGACATAGAAGCAGATTCACATTGTTCCCAAAGGCAGGAATCAAATCCTGCAGAAAAGGTTTCAGGAAAAATGCCGCTATATATAGAAGGAATCCCTGCCGATACTTCATAGAATCACCGCAACTTTCTGCAAAGATTTAAAGTCAACAGAGGACTTGATGTCCACCTTCTGCAGCTGTTCATCGCTATCGTATCTTACCTTGGTAATTCTGCCAATTTCAATGCCGGCAGGAAACAGTCCCATACCGCTTGTTACCAGACGGTCGCCTTCTTCCACCTTGGCATTGCTGTCCAGCATAAAACCGCTGAGTGTTCCGTCAGAAGAACCCTCCACCACACCAATCAGCTTCAGATTGCCTGAAACTTTAAAGGTAATGCGGCTGGATTCATCGATCATGGATATTACCTTCGCCCAGCCTTTACCCGCTGAATGCACCTTGCCTACAAGTCCTTCACCGCAGATAACAATACTATCCGGCGAAACCCCGCTTTCAGTTCCCACATTGATGGTAAAAATATTCATCCAGTTGGCACCATCCATGGATACTACATCTGCCGACACGATATCTCCGCTTCCGCTGATGCCCTTGAAATTCAAAACTTTAGACAAAGTCTTCAACTCTTTGAGCTCATTGGCAGAAAGGGTCAGCCCCGTTACCTGCTCTTTTAGCTTTTGATTTTCTTCCTTCAGCGCTTCATTTTCCTTCTGAAGCTGCTGATAGGAGAAAATTCCGGAAACGTTGTCGGAAATCCCCCCTGCTACAGCCGTAACAGGCCGCTCAATGGCTGTATAAATACGATTGAATACTCCCGTTACGATATTGCCACTTCCTCCGGCAGCCACAGAGCCTGCCAGAAACAGCAGACTAAGCAGAATCACTGCCAAAAGAAAACTGATTAACTTGTGATTTTTAATCCACTTCATACCCTATCTATCCTATCTTCTATTAATGCTAGTCGCATAGATTTTCAGTTTTTCGATATTGTTCAGACTCATGCCTGTACCCATCGCCACTGCTTCAAAGGCATTTTCGGCTATATTCGCCTTCACGCCAGTTCTCTTTTCAATCATTTGATCCAAATTGTGAATCATACCGCCGCCTCCGGAAAGAAGCATGCCGTTCGCCGCAATATCTGCCGCAATTTCAGGCGGAGCCTTCTCAATAGTAGCTTTTACACCATCGACAATAATATCCACAGATTCCTGCAGCGCCATCATAATATCTCTGTTGCTTACCTCCAGAATCTTTGGAAGACCGGAGATGATATCTCTGCCGCTGGCATTAACAGTGGTAATAATCTCATCACCGTTTTCATCAAGATCAAGACATGCTGCTCCCACCTGAATCTTCAGGTACTCAGCCGTCTTTTCACCAATCAGCAGTGCATGTCTTTTTCTCATGTACTGAATGATTGCGTCGTTAAACTTATCTCCCGCATGGCGAATAGAGGAACTTGCTACTATGCCGCCTAGCGCAATAATGGCGATATCCGTCGTACCGCCGCCAATATCAGCAATCATACAAGCAGTAGAACTGTCCACATCAAGACCTGCTCCAATTGCAGCTGCCATCGGTTCTTCTAAAATATATACTTCGGAAGCGCCCATATTTCTGACAGTCTCTTCTACCGCTCTCTTCTCTACCTCAGTGACACCGCTCGGCACACCGACTACCACACGGAAATTCTTTACCTTATTGGTTGCCGCAGCCTTTTCAATGAAAGCTTTTAGCATATCTGCAGTTCTGTCAAAATCAGAAATAACGCCGTCTTCAAGGGGTCTGATAACACTGATGTTAGCTGGCGCCTTGCCAATCATGTCCTTTGCCTGTGAGCCTACCGCAAGGGTAACGCCCCTTCTGTTATCCATCGCAATGACGGATGGTTCGTTAAGCACAATTCCCTTGTCCTTGATGTAAATCAAGGTGTTGGCAGTTCCTAAGTCGATTCCCATATCTTTTGCCGAAAATAAGTTAAACATTCTGTTACCTCCAAAAATTCTATCACGTTTACTCCATCAATCCCATTGCTCCCATACTTGCATACCTGCCATCACCAATAATGACATGATCAAGAACCCGAATTCCAAGAAGCTTTCCTGCTTCTGTCAGTCGCTTCGTAGTTTCAATATCTTCGCCGCTGGGTGTCGGATCCCCGCTGGGATGATTGTGGATAAAGATTACAGCAGCAGCGCTCTTTCTAATTGCCAGCTGGAAAACTTCTCTCGGGTGGATGATGGTGCTTGACAATTCACCCACAGACACGGAATCAACAGCAATGATTTCGCTTTTTGTGTTGACCAGTACAGATTTGAAATGTTCCTTTTTCCGATATCTAAGTTCTTCCATAAAAAGCTTAGCAACATCCTCAGAACCTGTAATAGTACTGCGCTCTTTTGGCATACTTGCCGCAATACGCTTACCAAGTTCTATGGCTCCCAAGATACTGCACGCTTTGGAAGGTCCGATACCATCAATCTGCAGAAGATCTTCCAGCGTACATCCACCTAAATCACAGATGCCGCCGGGAAATGCTGAAAGCACATCTTCTCCCAGACCAATTGCTGACTTGTTTTTGGTGCCTGTATGAAGAATCAGCGCAATCAGCTCCGCACTGGACAGCTTGTCTATGCCGATACTGCAGGCTTTTTCTACAGGTCTTTCATTCTCGGGCAATAATTTTATTTGCATATCATATCCTCTCTATGCTGATAAAATCTGCCGTAACAATTTCCATTCCATTTTAAATTAATCGCAAAATATCATTATGAATTATATCATTATTTGTCAGTCCTTACAAGCAAAAGCCCTTATATTTTTGTGAAAGGCGGGCAAAATATTTACTGAGATAACGTGATGAGGAGGTTTTATTATGAGTCATTGTTGTAATCAGAAAATCAACTGCACTGTAACGCAGTGCAAGCACATCGCAGGTGATGGCACCCACTGCTCTCTGGAAGCAATCACCGTCGGCACTCACGAGGCAAATCCGACCCAGTGCCAGTGCACAGACTGCATGTCCTTCCAGGTAAAATAAGCGCGGCGTCTAAATTTAGAACCATGCCTATTTCAAGGTAGTCATGCACTTTGCCCTCTCTTTTCGCATATAGTTTTATTCGAAGAGGGGGTTACATATATGAGCAGTTCCTTTCCACTGCCACTTTCAGAAAATGAAGAGAAAATGTACGTTGAAATGATGGAAGCTGGCGACCCCTTGGCGAAAGACGTTTTAATCGAAAGAAATCTTCGTCTGGTCGCCCATATTGCCAGAAAATATACAGGCGCCAATACCCCTTTAGAAGATTTAATTTCCATTGGATCTATTGGGCTGATAAAAGCAATCAATACCTACACCAGCAAAAAGGCCGCAAGACTTGCCACCTATGCGGCAAGATGTATCGAAAATGAAATTCTGATGAACATCCGGGCATCAAAGAAAAACAAACAGGAAGTCTCCATCAGTCTTCCCATCGGCACGGATAAAGACGGAAACGAAATCAGTCTCAATGACATCTTAGGCACAGATCCCGATGAAATTGTTGACAATCTAAATCTGAAATTTCAAATCAAGGAACTTTACGAAATCATAGAAAAAGTGCTGACACCCAGAGAAAAGGAAATCATCTGTCTTCGCTACGGACTTTCGGGAAGAGAGGCAAAAACTCAGAGGGAAATCGCATCTTCTATGAATATCAGCCGTTCCTATGTTTCCAGAATCGAAAAGCGTGCGCTGGAAAAGCTGCGAGACGGATTTCATCAGTAGAGAAAATTTACAATCTCTTCAAAGACAGGAAGTGCTGAACGGCTTCCTGTCTTTCCATTTTCAGCAATTATAGTCACTGTATATTCAGGGTTCTCCGCAGGAAAATATCCTGTAAACCAGCCATGCACTGTATAACTTTCATCTGACCCCGCCTCGGCAGAACCGGTTTTTCCTGCAGATTTCCTATGCAGACTTGCACTGGAAGCCGTTCCCTTTTCACAGACCGCCTCCATCATGTGGGCAATCTCCTTGGCAGTCACTTCAGTCATTACTCTAGTTCCCTCCGGTGACTGTCCTTCCATACTCATAACAAGAGTTGCCTGATAATCCACTCCGCCAGAGGCGATAATATTGGTCATTTTTGCGATTTGCACCGGTGTAACCAAGAGACTTCCCTGACCAATGGCAAAATTTGATAGCCCTCTATCCCTTCTCTCGCTTTCCTCCGGAAAAGTTCCAGACTCTTCATCAGGAAAGCCGGAAATGACAGTCTTTCCAAGACCCATCCGCTGTGCCATCTCAACAATGGTCTCGGATCCAGTCTTTTCTGCTAAATGGGCAAAAAAGCCGTTGCAGGACAGCGCAAAAGCTTCTTCAAAATCCACTTCCCCATGTCCGCTCGGATGATCATCGCAAATCAGTGTTACACCGTTAACTTCTGTCTTTCCAGTACAATTATATGTTTCCGTCAAATCAGCTGCACCGCTTTCAAGAGCAGCGGCAGCCACTACAATTTTAAACACTGAACCTGGCGGATATACTCCCTGCACCGCTTTGTTGACAAGCTCTCCCTGTCCGGAGTTAAGGTAATTCTCCACCTGATTGGGATTAAACCCCGGCGTACTGGCCATTGCCAAAATCTGTCCTGATCCCGGTTTCATCACCACTACCGCACCAGAAATTTCTTTTTCTTTCAAAATTTCTTCAATTTTCTTTTGCAGACTGCTGTCAACAGTTGTTACCACTGCTGCCGGATCAATCACAGTGCAGTCCTGGCTCTGACTTACTCCAATTCCAGGAACCGGTGCCCCTATGCCATTGCCTACCATCAGAAGCTTTGCAGAAGAAGCAGAGAGACGATATTGGAACATTTTTTCAAGACCAGCTGCACCGGTTCTATCCTCCCCACTGAGATAGCCGATTAAGTGAGCAGCAGTCTGCGTATCTTCGTACCTGCTTCCAAGGCAGAATCCATAAGCGCCATAGCGGGTAAGCAGCGTTTCATTCACCTCTTCATCGTACACGGCAGTCTTATATACCGTATAACCCTCCCCTTTGGAGCCTGCCACTTCTGCCTGCACCTTCCTCATCAAAAGAGTAAATCCCGCGTCGCACCTTTCTTCCGCCACGAGATAATAATAACTGCATCCGCTGTCTGTAAGGGGAAGCATATTCCTGTCATAAATGGTGCCGCGATTATTGACAGACTGCACCTTTATAATCTGCTGCCCCAAAGCGCCTGCCGCCAGTTCCTGCCCGCACAAAATCTGAATATAATACAGCCTGCCAATCAGCGCTAGAAATAAAGCCAATCCTACAATCCCAATGATTCTAATCCGCTTTCCATACCGCTTCACCATGTCGCTTCCTCCCATAAAAAAGACTTTGCAGATAGTTTTTCCGCAAAGTCTCTCGTTATACATTTTCAAGTGTTTTAAATGCGATGCATGAACAGACCGCTCCCAAGCTTCGGCTCAAACCAAGTGGATTTCGGAGGCATAATTTGACCACAATCAGCAATATGCATCAGCTCTGCCATAGTCACCGGATATACAGCAAATGCCAGCTTCATATCACTGTCCGCACGGCGTTTCAGTTCCTCAAGTCCTCTGATTCCTCCGATAAAGTCAATTCGCTTGTCTGTACGCGGATCAGAAATTCCAAGGATTGGTCCAAGGAGATGATTCTGCAAAATAGAAACATCCAGCGCACCAATTACATCGTCCGGCACCAGCTCATCTTTCGCCCGCAGTTCATACCACGTGCCACTCAAATACATAGAAAACTCGTGAATATGCTGCGGTCTATAGCTCTCCGCACCCTTTTCTATAATCACAAAACCTGCTTCTTCAATTTTCTGAAGAAGTTCTTTCTCTGTATAACCGTTTAAGTCTTTTACGACTCTATTATAGTCAAAGATTTTCAGCTGACTGTCCGGAAAAATCACCGCCATGAAGTAATTGAATTCCTCTTCACCAGTATAATTAGGACAATCCTGCCGCCGCTTCATTCCAACCTTGTAAGCAGATGCACTTCTATGGTGTCCGTCAGCGATGTAAAGGGCAGGTACCTCTTCAAAGGCTTCGCAAAGTTTTGCTATCACAACTTCTTCCTCAACAACCCAAAGTGCATGTCCAATACCTTCTGCCGTTGTCAAATCGTACACCGGTTCATGGCTTTTCGTATAACCATCGATTACAGCATCAATGTCGCTGCTGTCCCTATAAGTCAAAAATATCGGTTCCGTATTGGCGCTGCAGACATCAAAGTGATTAATTCTGTCCTGCTCTTTCTCAACTCTGGTCAGTTCATGCTTCTTGATATCGTTATTTGCATAGGCGTCAATACTGCAGCATCCTACGATTCCGGTCTGAAATCTGCCATCCATCTGTTGTCTGTAGATATAAAGGGCAGGCTTTTCTTCCTCTAGCAGCACTCCGCTCTTTAGAAATGCCTGGATATTATCTCTGCCTTTTTCGTAAACACTTCTGCTATAGGGATCAATTTCCCCGGGCAAATCAATTTCGGCTCTGCTGATATGAAGAAAACTATCCGGATTTCCCTTTGCCATTTCTGCCGCTTCTTCTCTGTTCATTACATCATAAGGAAGTGCAATGACGCGTTCTGCTTTTTCTTTTGCAGGTCTGACAGCCCGAAAAGGTCTGACAATCGACATTATTTGTTCATCTCCTTGCTGATAAAATCTATTACTTCTTCAATTTTCATCTCTGTGGTGTCCAGTTCCAATGCGTCATCCGCTTTTCTAAGAGGATTTATTTCTCTGGTAGAATCATTATGGTCTCTCTGCTTGATATCTGCAAGAACCTTCTCATAAGTCACCTCTTCGCCCTTTGCAATCAGCTCCTTAAATCGTCTGTTTGCACGCTCTTCTGCTGTCGCCGTAATATAAAACTTATACTCCGCATCTGGAAATACCACTGTACCGATATCTCTGCCATCCATAATAACGCTTTTTTTCTCACCCATCTTCTGCTGCTGTTCTGTAAGCTTAGCTCTGACAATGCCAAGGGCAGAGCAATCAGAAGCCTGCTTGGAAATTTCCTCTGTTCTAATTCTGTCGTTGATATTTTCCCCATCCAAATAGATGTTTCCACTGGAGAAGTCAATTTCGGTTTCTTTTAACATTTCGGTAATCGCAGGAATATCATCCATAGCGATACCCTTTTGCAGCATTTTATATCCCACAGCTCTGTACATTGCGCCTGTGTCAATATAGTCTATGCAAAGTTTCTTTGCAATGGCTTTGGCGATGGTGCTCTTTCCTGCACCGCTAGGTCCATCCACCGCAATTCTAATGATTTCTTTCATGTATTTCTCCTGTTTTTTACTTGTTTCCAATGAGTTTCTCAATTTCTTTGATGAATGTATTCACATCGGTGAACTGACGGTATACTGACGCAAATCTGACATAAGCAACCTCGTCCAGTTTTTTCAGCTGCTCCATAATCAGTTCTCCGATAAAAGTGCTTTCGACTTCCTTCTCCATCAAATTGTTCAGCCCCCGCTCAATTTCGTTGACGATTCGTTCAATATCCGCCATAGAAACCGGGCGTTTCTCGCATGCCTTAACAATGCCGTTCATCACTTTATTGCGATCAAAAGACTCCCTGCGTCCGTCCTTTTTAATGATCATGATGATAGATTCTTCTACTTTTTCGTAAGTTGTAAAGCGCTTGCCGCACTTTTCGCAGCCTCTTCTCCGTCTAATTGCATGTCCTTCCTCTGTCGGTCTGGAATCGATTACCTTCGTATCCGGATTCTCACAGTATGGGCATTTCATCTGGCATTCCTCCTTGATCTTTCTCTGGAAACAGTTTACTTTTCCATTTTACTACATATTGTAGTTTTTGCAAAGAAAATTCTTCAGAAGACTGCACCTATATTTAGTAATTTTCCATTTTAGAAAACATCCGCCGGTGACTATCACCCTGCACAGCTTTCCCTTAGTTTTGTCCAACTCAATACCCCTCTAAATCTACCAGCACTACATCGTCTCCAATCGTTCTAATCCTGTCCCATTTTATGACAAAATCATCCTCCCTGTTTCCAAAAAATCGAAATAACCCCCGCTCTGCCGGTATAATCACACCATCAATCGTTCCCTTCTCCAGATTTACTTCTATATCATAGATAAAGCCAAGGCTCCTGCCATCCCGCATATTGATGACTTCCTTATTCTTCAGTTTGTCCGTACTTAACATATTTTTCCCCCTTTGATCTGACCATAGTCGTATAATTCACTATATGCAAAAGTTTTCCGAATATGCAAAACGATCCCCTTCAGGGACCGCTTTGTTTTGCCTTTTAACCTTTTAATTTCAGTCAATATTATATATGGTTAATCATTGCCAATTATTCCAAGCATATAGCATTGGCAAAAATTAAATTGAATCATTGCTGCAATGGATAAATACAATTTGAAGGACTCTTTCATAAACACCATGAAAACAATTGTAATAGCGCAGCATATCACATTTGCAATAATCATTTTCACTTTCTTTTTCATTACAATTTCTTTTATGCTTTTAAAAACAATGAAGTAAACTGCAATAATCACAAAGACATTAATTCTACTAATTCCTTCGATTAAGTTTCTCAGCCCCGTGATATTCTTCTGATTCTCATACTGCTGTAGCAGTTCACCCCATTCATTTATCGAAAAACCTTTCGATAAAAAAGACGGTCCGCTAACAATGTCATGGTGAAAAATCAATACATATATCAGCACAGCTGCCACAAACATAGTCCAGATGTAATACACTTTTTTGTAACTCACAAGACTTTACCTCTTTCGATTCTATTTTCCCTTAATCATTAAACGGATTATGTTTCGGAAACGATTCTGCTTTAAAACCCGATTTATAAGCATATGGTCCTGCTGTAGGATTGTTAACTTTTCTGACTTTTCTATATGATAGCATATTTGCTCAAATTCGTCAATTTATGATTTGTTTTATAATATATAATATTAAAATCATTTTATTTATAAATTTTTAGCAAAATACATTTTACATATAGAAAAAAGAACCACCTCATGAACGGCTATTTTCCATTCATACAGGCGGTTCCCTCAAAATTCACAAATAATATTCAGTTATTTCTTACTGACCTCTTTGCCATACTCGATGACTTTATCCATGACTTTATTTAAAAGGAGGGAAGTACGGACGTTGTTTTCTTCGCCCCACTCCTCTATGGTCATGTTATATGCACTCTTAAATGCATCTTCGTCCATATTAGCAGATTTCAGCAGGCTCTGCAGATACTCCGCATACTCATCGTCGCTGACTTCCAGTCCCTCAGTCTTAGCAATGCTGTAAAGCACCATCTCTTCTTTGACGATAGATTCCGCATAAGTCTCAATAGTCTTGTTTAAATCTTTCTCTTCATAACCGATGGTTTCTAAATAATCTTCCCATTCCATGTTATAGTCGCTTGCGACTTTCTTGAGATTTTCCTTTTCTTTCTCAATCCTCTCAGCCTTTTCATCAGGGTACTGTTTTACTTCGGAAGCTTCCACAATCTGCTGCCACAGACCACTTTTCATCTGGTTCTCAGCTTCTGTAGTCTTAGTCTCAGTCAAGTCAGCCTTTACTCCCTTTTCGAATTCTTCCAGGGATTTATAATCGCTGTAGTACTCCTTGACAAAGTCCATGTTGTATTCAGGTACGTTCTCAACCTTCTTGCTGTTAATCTTTACTTCAAAGGTTGCTTCTTTGCCTGCTATATCCGGATTGTTCTCATAAGGATCTGGAAAAGTGATATCGAAAGTTACGGTATCGCCAACTTTCTTGTCAATGAGTTCGCTTTCAAAGCCCGGAATCATATTTCCGGAACCAATAGTCAAGCTCTGACCCTCAGCGCTGCCGCCGTCAAATGCCTTGCCATCCATGGTGCCCTTAAAGTCGATATTAACAGTATCTCCGTCCTTTACAGTACCCTCAGTTACGTCTTCAGAAGTCTTATGGGCTTCCAGTCTCTTCTGAATTTCCTCTTCTACTTCCTTGTCGGATACAGAAACAGAAACCTTCTCATATTCCAGTCCTTTATATTCTCCTACAGTCACGTATTCAGACAGATCGTAATCGCTGTAAGGTTCACTTTCACCGCAGGAAGTCATCGCAAAAACTGACGCCAGGCAAAGCACTGCAATCAGACTGCTTGATAATAGTTTTTTCTTCATGTCATTCCATCCTCTAATCTATAATACTTTGTCCGTTACCAGACTATACACATTCTAACACGGCTATCAGCAGTTTTCAAATGTTATCACGAGAATTCACATAAAATACACAATTTTTCACATGATTAAAAGACTATGATTGTGCTTCCAGTCTTTCGACCGCCTTTCTCGCTCTGTTTCTCTTCCTTGCTGTTGCGGACACTGTAATATATACCAACATGAGGACGGTTGCCAGATACGGAACTGCCGCCGTCAAATCACTTGGCACGCCCACGGACTGCAGCCTGATACCCAGTGCCTGCAGGAAGCCAAAGAGCAAGGCAGCACCGAATACTTTCGGCGGATTTGCCATACCGAATACCACGCATGCAAATGCGATAAAGCCGCGGCTTGCGCTCATGCCCTCTGTGAAGCAGTTAAGGAATCCTAGAGACAGATGTGCTCCTGCAAAACCACAGAAAATACCGCATAAAATACTGGAAATCACTTTCATCTTAACTGGACTGATACCTGCTGTCTCCAGCGCTTCCGGATGTTCTCCCGCCGCACGCAGCCAGAAACCGTAAGGGGTTCTATAAAGAAAAATCCATACTAGAATCACAAAGAGCCAAGACAGATAGACAAACAGAGAGTATCCGCTGAGAATATCTCCCAGTACAGGAATATCCTTAATCAGAGGAATTTCAATCGGGTCAAGCCCCTTGATGTTTGCGTCAGTCCAGGTACCAACCTTTCCGAACACGGAACGGAGCATGAAGATAGTCAGACCCCCTGCAAAGGTGTTAATCGTCATACCGATGATAAATTCATCACTCTTCAGCTTTACAACAAACAACGCAAAGAATAGCCCCACCAGAATTCCTACAAGAACCGCCGCGAGAATGCCCATCGGTGCGCTGACAAACATAAAACTGAATGCAACAGCAAAGAACGCCCCCATCAAAATCATGCCTTCCATGCCGATATTCATAATGCCGGCGTGCTCAGTAAAAAGCCCGCCCAGAGCAGCAAGAAGTACCGGAGTTGCATTACGAATGGTGTTTTGGAATAATCCAACACTGAATAGTCCTAAAATTTGATCCCACATTTTATTTCAGCTCCTTTCTTGCTTTTTTCTGTAATTTTTTATGTTCCAGCCATGTATTGATACCCTTTTCAGCAGCCATCAGGAAGATGATGATAGAGAAAATGATATCGTAAATCTGGGTGGAAACGCCAACCATCATATCCATATAAGCTGCGCCTACGCTCATAATCGCAAAGAAGAAACTCATGATGATGATCCCAACAGGGTTGTAGTTCATAATCATAGCAACCAGCATGCCATCGAAATAGAATTCGTTGCTGACAGCTTCGGTCATGTGGCCCTGAGATCCATAAACCAGGAACATACCTACAAATCCGCAGATTGCACCAGAAGCAACCATAGACCCAATCATCAGCTTACTGCTTGGAAGTCCTGCAAATCTTGCAAATCTTTCATTCTCACCGGTTACCTTAATCTGAAGACCTGTGCTGGTCATCTTCATCACATACCAGATAAAAAATGCTACTACTGCACCGCCGATAAAACCAGTGGTCAAATTGGATGCCTGAATCAGCTTTGTAAAGCGAAGCGTATCCGGAAGATACTCTGTACCCTTTGCAATAGCCGCACTAGGTGCATTCCATGGTCCATTTACAAGATATGTACAAACCTTGATTGCCACGGTATTTAACATAATAGTCGTAATGACTTCGCTGACACCAAGCTTTACTTTTAAAAGCGCCGGAATCCATGCATAAAAACCGCCTACTACAACGGCACCAATAAATGAAAGTACCACTACTACAATAGTCGGGAGATTGGAGCACCAAAGACCAATCATGGTCGAAGTCAAAGCGCCAAAAAACAGCTGCCCTTCACCGCCGACGTTAAAAAGTCCGCCCTTTGCACCGATTGCCGTAGCAAGTCCCAAAAGGCAAAGCAGCATAGCGCGCTCTAAGGTATTACCGATAAAACGGGGACTTCCCAGAGCACCTTCAATCATCGCTCCGTAAGCTTCAAAAGGATTAAATCCTGTCAGTACCATCAGCACTGCGCCGATGAGCAGCGCTGCGATAATGCAGGCTGCCAACGTTCCGATATATCTTACATTAATTTTTTCCTTTAGCTGATTCATGCCTGCACCTCCGCTTCTTCATTTCGGTGTCCGGTCATGTAGTAACTGATACCCATCTTATCAATTTCGCCTTCTTTGAACTCTCCTGTGATTTCACCTTCGTACATGGTGATAATCCGGTCACTGAGACGGAATACTTCGTCCAAATCTGCACTGACCAGCAAAATTGCACAACCTTCGTTACGCTTGTCGATGATACACTGATGAATGAATTCAATGGCGCCTACATCCACGCCTCTAGTCGGCTGAGCAATGATAACAATCGGCGTATCAAAGGAAAATTCTCTGGCGACGACAACTTTCTGCATATTGCCGCCGGACAAAGAGCCAACCTCTGTGTTAACACCAGCGCCTCTCATATCAAACTTTCTAAACAGCTCATTGGCATACCTAACAATGGAAGATCGTTTTAGGTGAATCTTATATTTGGAAAACTCAGGCAACGTTTCCTTGCCGATAATCAGGTTGTCCGTAATGGTGGACTTAGTAGATACACCGGTGGCAATTCTGTCCTCCGGAATATGAGCAAGGCCTAAATCACGAACCTGTCCCGGACGCAGACGAGCAATATCTGTGCCTGATACTTTTACTGTACCTGCCTCAATATGGCGCATACCTGTAATCGCCTCAAGAAGCTCACTCTGACCATTACCTTCAATTGCTGCAATGCCCAAAATCTCACCTGCATGTACCTGCAAATCCACGCCGCGAACAGCAAGAAGACCGCGATTATCTGCAACCTGAAGATTCTCTACTTCAATCATCACATCGCCCGGCGTTCCTTTCTTCTCCAGTTTATCAAAGAGTACGTCACGACCTACCATCATGGAAGCCAAAATCTTTTCGTTGACATCTTTAGTCTGCTCCACGCCTACCAGCTGACCCTGACGCATCACGCCAACTCTGTCAGAAATCGCCATAACCTCGTTAAGCTTATGGGTGATAATAATAACGGTCATTTCTTTTTCTTTGACAATACGTCTGATTACATCAAATAATTCCTCTGTTTCCTGCGGGGTCAGTACTGCCGTGGGCTCGTCCAGAATCAAAATATCAGCACCCCTGTACAACGTTTTTAAAATTTCGACTCTCTGCTGCAGTCCTACGCTAATTTCTTCAACCACAGCCTTTGGGTCAACTACCAGACCATAATCCTCCACTAGATTCGATACCGCCTTTTCGGCACCTTTTAGGTCATAAAAAAATCTGTTCTTCCTCGGTTCTTTACTGAGCACGATATTCTGCGCCACAGTAAAAGAGGGAACCAGCATAAAGTGCTGGTGCACCATGCCTACGCCATGTTCAATTGATTCCGTCGGCGTATGCTTTTCCATCTTGCTGCCTTTGATATAGACATTGCCGCTGGTCGGTGTGTTAATACCGTAAAGAATATTCATCAGAGTACTCTTGCCTGCACCATTTTCTCCAACCAGCGCGAAAATTTCGCCCTTCCTGATATCAAAGGAAACGTTATCATTTGCCAGTACGCCCGGAAACTGCATGGTCACATTTTCAAACTTTACAATCGTCTCCTGCAAAATTGTTTCCTCACATTTCTTAGTCTACATAAATGAAATAAGGCGCGGCGTTAAAACGCCACGCCCTAAATGGTTTATTGCTTTTAAAATTTAGAATACTGTATCTACTACGATATCTCCTGCAGTAATCTTAGCCATCTGTTCATCTAAAGCCTTGATGATATCATCAGAAACCAATACCTCTGCATCTTCCGGACCATATGCAACCTTTACATATTCGCCATCGGAACCAGCGTAGAATACCTGTCCGCCAATCCACTTGGAATCGTCGGAAGTGAAATCCTTTACGTAGTCAACGATAGACTTCTGTACGTTCTTAATCATGGAGCACAGAATCTCGTCTGCATACTCGGACATAGTGATTCTCTGATCCTGGTCAACGCCGATGCACTTAATTCCCAGTTCTTTTGCTTTCATGATAGCGCCGTTACCGGAACCGCCTGCTGCACAGAAGATAATGTCAGCACCCTTGGATGCCTGATCCTGTGCGTGTTCAGCACCAAGGTTAGTGTCAGACCAGTCGCCAGTGTAACCCTTGATTACCTTAACATCTTTGTTCAGGTCTTTACCAGCCTGCTCTGCACCCTGCTTGTAACCAACATAGAAGTCGTTGATAACAGGAATGTCAGCGCCGCCGATGAAGCCAACTACGTTGCTTTCGGTCATGGAACCAGCGATATATCCTACCAGATAAGAACCCTCGTTCTGCTTGTAGGAGATACAAGTCAGGTTAGGAATGTCAGCATAATCATCAACCACATTGTCAACCCAAATAAACTTAGTATCTGGATACTCTTTTGCTACAGTGCCAATCATAAGCAGTTCGGAACCTACACCGATTACTACATCAGAAGATTCTGCAGCAGTTCTCAGGCTCTGCTCGTATAAAGTCTCGTCAGTATTACATTCAGTAACTTTTACCTCGAAACCCTGTTCCTTCAACTCATTCAGACCTGCATTTGCAGAGTCGTTGAAAGACATGTCGCCCAGCTGCGTTGCAATAACTCCAGTAATTTTAACAGCCTTTGTTTCTGGCGCGTCAGCATCTCCGCCATCGTCGCTTGAGCCGCAGCTTGCCATAAATAAGGACATGGAAAGTACCATTACGGCAGCCAAGGTTAATGAAATAAATTTCTTCATCTTCATCCTCCGTATTATCATATTTGTAATAAATATTTTGACTAAATTTTACCACAACTATTTCATATTATCAACACAATTCCGCAGATTAAACAAATGTATACAAAATCATTTCTGCCTTTTTAAACCCAAAATTCAGCTGCTCCTTATCGTGACAGTCACTCCCCAGAATCACAGAACAGTCGCTCTTTGCAAGCTCCCGCAAAATAAAGGCCGCCGGATACGGCACACTGCGATAACCTCTCGCCATAGCACCGGTATTGATTTCGATAATCGGCTTTTTTTCAGAAGCCAGCACCTGGTCCAGTGCCGAAAGGGCTGCCGCCTTGTACCAGTCCGCCTCTTCATCGAAGTATTTATAGCCTTCGTTAAACTTGGTCACCAGATCAAAATGTCCTAAAATATCGCAGCCGGTCTTATCTACAACGTCAGCTACAGACTGAAAATAGCTCTCTACATAAGCTCTGTAGTCGCCGCCGAAGTACTTCTCCACGTCGGCTATCATATCCTGCTCGGACTTGTCCACACACACCGGTGTACCATCCTTTGCAAGGGCATAATGAACAGAGCCGATGATATAATCATACGGATAATCGTCTCCTTCGCCAAGGTAATCCCGCTCAACACCAAGGTAGATGTCAATCTGCCCCTGGTACATCTCCTTTAGACGCAGCACTTCCTCTCTGTATCGCAAGGTGTTTTCCCTGCTCATGCAAAACTCCTCATCGTTGACCGAATACTCGTGACCGGAAAACCCAAGGGCACAAAACCCGAGGTCGATGGCTTTTTTTACCATCTCCTCAGGTTCATCTTTTCCATCGCAAAAACAGGTATGGGTATGCAAATTGAAATTGCCTTTTGGGTTTAACAAAATCATTTCATTTTCTCCTGTTTCACTTTATGATCTATAATATGACGGGAAGCCAGTTCACTCATCACGTCATCTACAGTGATTCCCATTTCTACCATAAGTACCATCACATGATACGCAAGGTCTGCAATTTCGTAAATCGTCTCCGCCTTGTCATCCGCTTTTCCTGCAATAATGACTTCGGTGCACTCCTCGCCGACCTTCTTCAAAATCTTGTCGATTCCCTTTTCAAAGAGGTAGGAAGTGTAGGAGCCCTCCGGCATTTCCTCCTTGCGGCTCTGCAGCATTTTGTAGAGACCTTTTACAGAGAATCCCTCGGTTTCTTCTATTTCCAGCTCTCCCATTACAGGAAATTCAAAGCAGGAATCGCCGCCCAGATGGCAGGCAGGTCCCTCTTTGTTGACCATGACAACCAGTGCGTCACGGTCGCAATCAGCCGTAATGCTGACGATATGCTGCACATTGCCGCTGGTTTCGCCCTTTCTCCACAGTTCCTGTCTGGAACGAGACCAGAAGCAGGTTCTCTTTTCCTCCATGCTGATTGCAAGGCTCTCCCTGTTCATATAAGCAAGCGTGAGCACCTTCTTGGACTGTGCATCCACCACAATGGCAGGAATCAGTCCCTTTTCATCAAATTTCAATTCTTCTATTTTTACCATAATCTTCTCCTGCTGTCTTCTTTAATATATTTTACTTTTTGTGTCAAGCCCATGAAAGCCATAAACCATGTTTTAGTACCTAACTGCTGTTTTTGTAAAAAAGGTACTAACACACCCCAATCATCGTACGCATTATATGGAAATCAAAGAATAAATCCCCACATAATGAAAGAATTATTCATGGATAAATGTATCATAAGCAAAAAAACGTGATAAATCTCCGTCAAATTCCAAATAACTTCTTCAAAAAAACTTCGATTAACATAATATCACTCCGAATCTTAGTACCTTTTTCACAAAAATCCGGAATAGGTACGAAAATTCCAATATCCATACCGATCTACTTCCTCACGTGAATACCGGCTGCTGCCAGCTGATTCTTCAAATCTGAAATCGCAACTTCTCCAAAGTGAAAAATAGATGCTGCCAATCCTGCATCAATGGCCGGAATCGCTCTGAATAAATCTATAAAATCAGAAATGCTGCCCGCACCGCCTGAAGCAATCACAGGCACGGACACCAAATCATTTACCGCACGCAGAAGCTCGATATCAAAGCCTTTCTTTACGCCGTCAGTATCAATACTGTTGACCACAATCTCACCCGCACCGCTGGCTTCGCCCTGCTTAATCCATTCCAATGCATCAAGCCCAGTATCCTCTCTGCCGCCTTTTGCAAAAACATGAAAACTGCCGTCAACACGTTTCACATCGACAGAAAGCACTACGCACTGATCACCATATTTCTTGGCAGCCTCTGCAATAAGTCCTGGATTTTTGATAGCGCCAGAGTTGACAGAAACCTTATCCGCGCCGCATTTCAGCACCCGGTCAAAGTCTGCAATGGTGTTGATACCTCCGCCAACAGTCAGGGGAATGAACACTTTGGAAGCCACTTCCTTCAGAATCTCCGTAAACAGCGCCCGCTCTTCAAAAGAAGCGGTAATGTCATAAAATACCAACTCATCCGCACCGTTTTCGCTGTAATATTTGCCAAGCTCCACTGGCGAAGAGACGTCTGACAATCCTTCAAAATTCACACCCTTTACCACTCTGCCGTTTCGCACATCCAAACAGGGAATAATTCTTTTGGTAATCATTTTGCTCCTCCTTCATCAAAGAGGGCCGCAAAGACGTCTGCCTGCTCAATAGATTTCGCCAAAGCGATAGCTTTTTGCAGATCGATTGCGCCGTTATAAATCGCTTTTCCGATGATAGCGCCGTAAACGCCCATATCAAGAAGCGCCGCCACATCCGCCATAGAAGACACGCCGCCGGAAGCTACAATATCGACGGGATACTTCTCTGAAAGCTCTTTGTAAAGCGCCTGATTCGTTCCCTGCATAGCGCCGTCCTTTGAAATATCCGTACAGATAATGCAGCTGACGCCGTCATCTGCCAGCTTTTCAAAAATCTCATCTACGGTAATCTGAGACACTTCTTTCCAGCCATGAATTGCCACATGCCTTTCCGAAATATCCACGCCTACCGCAATTTTTTCTTTATATTTCCTAATCATTTCTGTAGTAAATTCCGGCTCTTTTACAGCAACAGTGCCGAGAATCACCCGGTACACACCGGCGTCAATATACCGCTTGATGGTCTCTTCGCTGCGGATTCCTCCGCCGATTTCTACTTTCAGACCGGTTTCTGCCGCTAGGCGTTTTACCACCTGAAAATTCGGGGTATCGCCGTCCTTTGCGCCGTCTAAATCTACCACATGGAGAAACTCTGCCCCCTTCGCCTCAAACTCCTTGGCATAGGCTACCGGGTCGTCTCCGTATACTGTCATCTGGTCGTAGTCGCCTTTTAGCAGGCGTACCACCTTGCCATCACGCAAATCGATGGCAGGAAAAATTTTCATAACCAAACTTCCTTTCTCTCTTTTATAGCTCGCAAAATGCACGCAGAATCTTCATACCGATTTCGCCGCTTTTTTCCGGGTGAAATTGAACGCCGTAAACGTTATCCTTTGCAACTGCCGCCGTCAGTTCTGCCCCGTATTCTGTCGTTGCAATGGTCGCTTCCTCGCACTCACTTCCATAATAGGTATGGACAAAATACACAAAATTGCCCTCTTCCAGATATTTGAATATCGGGCTTTTTTCTTTGTCCTTGGGGAAATGAAGCCCATTCCAGCCAATATGAGGCACCTTGTAACCGCAAGGCACCACACCCTCCATGGTGACAATTTCACCGGGGATTAAACCCAGACCTGCATGCTCACCGTATTCATAACTTTTCTCAAAGAGCAGCTGCATACCGAGACAAATGCCAAGAAGTGGTTTTCCTTTGGAAACTTCCGAAAGCACCACCTCAGCCATACCGCTTTCCCGCAGTTTTAAAGCCGCATCACCAAAAGCGCCGACACCGGGAAGTATCAGCTTATCTGCTTTTTCAATCACCGCCGGATCGCTGGTTAATACCGCTTCCTGTCCGATATAACGGAAAGAACTTTCCAGAGAAAAAATATTTCCTACGCCGTAATCTATGATGGCAATCATTTACAGCACTCCCTTCGTGGAAGGAATTTCGTCTTTATATTCCTCGTCAATTTTTACTGCTTTTGCCATAGCTCTGCCGAAAGCTTTGAACATGGCTTCAATGATGTGGTGGGTATTCTCCCCTGCAAGCTGCTTAAAGTGCAAAGTCACCTGCGCCTTTCTTACAAAACCAAGAAAAAATTCTTTCACCAGTTCCGTGTCAAAATCTCCCACTTTCTCACATGGCATTTCTACCTGTAAGCCCAGATAATCTCTTCCGGAAATATCCACTGCGCATATCATCAAAGTCTCATCCATAGGCAGAATGATATCGCCAAAGCGGCAGATTCCCCGCATGTCTGCGAGCGCCTCAGAAAAAGCGCTTCCCAGTACGATTCCAATGTCTTCTACGGTGTGGTGGTAATCCACGTCTGTATCTCCCTGACAGCTGACTGTAAGGTCAAATCTGCCGTGCCTTGCAAAGAGGGTCAGCATATGGTCTAAAAATCCACAGCCTGTATGAACAGCGCTTTCCCCTCTGCCGTCCATATTCAGCTTCAGACTGATTTGGGTTTCCGCTGTATTTCGATTGATTTCACTTGTTCTCATCTTTTTACCTCAAAATTTCTGATACTGCTTCTAAAAAGCAATCCATCTCTTCTCTTGTTCCAATGGTAATTCTATTGTACTGGCTGATTGCCTCTTTGTCAAAGTGGCGAATCAAAATGCCTTTTTCTCGCAGTTTTTCATAAAGAACCCCACCGTCCACATCGGGAGATTTTGCAAAGAGAAAATTGGCCTTAGACGGCACCACCTCAAAACCCATAGCAATCAGCTTTTCTGCAGTATAGGCTCTGGTTTCCATAATACGCCTGCAGTTTTCCATATAGTATTCATTTTCGGAAAGGGCTGCAATGCCTGCAGCGCTGGTCAGTCTGTTGACATTGTATGGATTCGTAGAAAACTTGATTTTTTCAAGATCCGCAACCAGCGCTGCTGACGCGATGGCAAAACCCAGACGCGCCCCCGCCATGCTCCTCGATTTAGAGAAAGTCTGCACCACCAGTAGATTCTCATATTTATGTATCAATTCTACCGCGCTGTCTGCTCCAAAGTCTACATAGGCTTCATCGATGAGCACCACCGATTCTCTGTTAGTTCTAACGATTTCCTCCACCTGCTGCAGGGAAAGAGCCTGCCCCGTCGGTGCGTTGGGATTTGCAATGACAATCATGCCGTCCTTACAGACATAATCCTTGGGATCGATGGAAAAATCTGGTTTCAGTGGCACTTTCACATAATCGGTTTCGTAAAGGTCCGCAAAGACCTCGTAAAATCCATAGGAAGTCTCCGGAAAGTAGACCTTGCCGCCTTCGCCCGCAAAAGCCATAAAGGCAAAGTTTAAAATGTCATCGGAACCGTTGGTTACAAACACGTTGTTTCTCTGCACCCTGTAAAGATTTGCGATGGCCTGCTTCAAATCCGACGAATCCGGATCCGAATAAAGACGTAGATTTGCAGCCTCACCTGCGTTTAATGCTGCAATGGTAGCAGGTCCCGGCGAATAAGGTGATTCGTTGGTATTCAGCTTAATCATCACCTGATCTTTCGGCTGCTCTCCCGGCGTATAAGGCTTTAATTTCCTGTATTTTTCTACCAAAAATTTACTCATTTATTTTTCCTCTTTTTCCTTCAGCTGGGAAGCCAGACTGTCACGAATCTGCTCAATCTCTGCCGTCTTAAACTTAAAGCCCGCCTTATTGGCAATAAGTCTTGCGCTGATTGGCACAATAGTCTTTACCACTTCCAGATTATTTTCCTTCAGGGTCTTTCCCGTCTCCACGATATCCACGATGACATCTGAAAGCCCCAGAATCGGTGCAATTTCAATAGAACCGTTGAGTTTGATGATATCGATGTCTCTGCTTTCCCTCTCGTAATAGGTTCTCGCGATATTTGGAAACTTTGTTGCAACCTTTAAGGTTCGCTCGGTGTTGTCGCGGAAAGTACTCTTTGCGGCAACCGCCATTCTGCATTTTCCAAGCTCCAAGTCCAAAAGCTCATAAACTTCTGGCTCGTATTCCAGCAAAATGTCCTTTCCCGCTACGCCGATATCTGCAGCTCCACGCTCCACATAAATAGTCACATCCGACGGCTTGACCCAGAAGTAGCGAACCCCCACTTCTTCGTTTTCAAAGATCAGCTTTCTGTTATCCTCTTTAATAGACGGACAAGGGTAGCCCGCCTTTTCAAACATATCATAAACCTTCTGCCCCAGTCTTCCCTTGGGCAGAGCCACATTAATCATTTCTTTCAAGGATTTTTACCTCCCCATCTTCCAGTTTCAAAAGTTTCCTGTAAGTCATTTTCTCCGGAATACTGCGCTCCAAAAGGACACTTTCGCCCTTGTCACGCAGATCCTTAGCCTCCTTCATCAAAAGGCGTAAATCCGATTTCTCATCGTAGAGAAAGACCACATCAAAGTCGTAGACTTTTTCACTAGGGTCAAGTCTGTCCAAAGAATCCAAATATACCGCAAAGCCAATAGCGCCGGCTTTCTTCCCCATTCGCTCCATCAGCTGATCATACTGACCGCCGGAGAGAATACTGTTTGGAATGCCCTTTATAAAACCTTTGTACAAAATACCGCTGTAATAGCCCATATCGTTGACGATGGAAAAGTCGATATTGATATTCTTTGCCAGCTTGTTGACCGCCAAAATGCTGCAGATGGTTTCAAGTTCGGTCAAGGCCACTCTTACCTCATCGGAAAGGCTGGCTTTTTTCAGAGCCGTTAACACCTTCTTATATCCTCCATAGGTTGATACCAAAGTCTCGATGGACTGATATACCGTTTCTTCGATTCCGTTCTCTTCACATAGCTTGCGAATTTCGTGCAAATTTTTTTCCGCGATGCACTTCAAAACCTGCCGCTGCAGCTCCTCGCAAAGCGGCGCAAGCACTGCCTTAATGACGCCCATATGGGAAATTTCCAAAACGTAGTTACTGCTGATTGTCGCAAGGCTCTTTGCCGCCAAAGCGGTTACCTCACAAATATGATAAAGGTCGATATCACCCATGCATTCAAGCCCCGTCTGCATAATTTCTTTATATGTATGAGAGGATTTAGACGCACGGTAAATGTTCTCGCTATAGTAAACTTTCTCTATATATCCTTCGCTGTGATGATAATTCTTAATAATGGAAAGTGTTAAGTCTGGCTTTAAAGCCATCAGTTTTCCGTTGTCGTTAAAAGTGATCATGCTGTCAATCTGCAGGAATTCCTTATTCTTAACGTAAAGATCGTATTCCTCAAATTTTCCCATCTTGAACTGTCTATAGCCGTACTTCTGGTATAGGTTTCTCAGTTCAAAAGTTGCTCTTTCATCACTTTTCAGTAAACTTCTGCTGATTTTCATTGTCTGTCTTTAACTCCTTTCAGCTTTCGTAGGGCACACTTTTTCCTTAAGTTCCGCCCTTCGCTTTACTATTTTACCACATTAAAGCATTAAATCAAGAGGCTCGCACTATGTTTTTATGTTTTTTTTGCTATACAAAGCGGAGGACCGATTCTCAGATCGCCGACCCTTCGTCCTGCTGCCAGTGGCGGATAAAATGCATATATTCGCACAAAAGAACCAAAATATGCACAGCCCTCTGCATATATTTTAAAAAAAACTTTAATATATGCATATTCTATGGTTTTGAAAAGGAATTTTATCACTTCCTTGCCGATATTTTTCGTTTTCTAGATGCTATTGTGCATATATCAAACACTTTCTCCAAAAATATGCACATCAGTGTGCATATAATCGGCAAAACTTCTGAAAATATGCACACTACAGTTTTCCGGTAGTGCACACTCATCCATAAAAAAACTGCCCGCTTTCATAATATGTAAGTAGACAGCTTTCGCTTATTTTCTCATCAACTTGTGAATCTGGTCAAGCTCTTCCTCAAAGTCCTTGGAAACAGCGCCTGGATTTCTGCGAAGAATGTTCACCGCTCTTCGGTACTCCTTATCGGTACGCTCTGCCAGTTTCTGTCTATGAGTCTCCAGCCTTTCATAAAAGTCCACACGCTCCTGCAGCGCTTCCTGCTTATCGGTAAAATAGTTTTCTGCATAATCGCGAAGTGCTGCCAGTTTTGTCTCATACTCTCTTCGGGATTCTCTCAAATTTCGCTCAAAGCGATTGCGGAACTTTTCTGCTTTCGCCCCCTGCTCTTCCTTAAATTTCCGAATATCATCTTCAGCAAGGGCATAGACAAAATCAATTCTGCTCTGCAGTCTGCGCAGTTCCTCGTTGCTCTCTGCTTTTTTGATCAGCATAGCCTTTAAATCCAGCGCTTCGTTTACAGAAATGGTCATATCCACCGAGATCAATATGACAAGCGCCATTGCCGCAGCATCAATTGCTCCCATTGGAATCTGCAGCACTAGTTCTTCAATGGGAGGATGCAGCACTCTGACCAAAAGAATGGAAAATCCGCCCCACGCCAGAGATACAAATAGACAGATATGCCCATTCAAATTCAGCCTGTGCTGTGAGTAATCCCAATAGCGCACGCCAAAAATCTTCTGCATCGCCGCACCAGTGCAGTACTCCAGGATTGTCGAACTAATCATGCCAAACAGATAAATCAGTGGCAGGCTGTTGCGCACACCTAAAGTGGCAAAGAGAATCACAATTGCACCCGACCCATAAATCGGCAAGAATGGTCCATGCATAAAACCTCGATTTTCAAAATGTCCTGTGCGAACAGACACATACACAGTCTCCCAAATCCAGCCCAGAAAACAATATATAAAAAATAGAAACACCCACTGTGTCGGACTATAATACATCGGTTTTCTTTCCCTCTTTATGACATAGTTCCGTATTCGGACAGCTTCCGCAATGGAAATTGCACTTTTCTTCGTTAATATATCTCTCTGCTTCATTTTTCGATGCCATGACAACGGTGGCAAAGCCAATCAGCCCCAATACCACAGCTACCACAACGATATATCCAATATGACTAAAAAAATATTCCATTTTATATGTCCTCCAACTCGTTTTTCGTTAATCCGCCTTCTGCCATTTTAGCACAAGAAACGCCGAATGAAAACAGGCATATTTTTCAGCCCTACGGCAGGGGTGCGAAAAATTATCAGCGAATTGAACTGTGACAAAAGTGACAAATTTCTTGATTTTTGTCACTTTTATCAAGATTGAATCCCGCAGCAAGAGGTTCGTTTAATCATTCCTCGAACACTTCTCAGCGTCAATGGCAAGCACCAGCATCAGCACATACAGCGCGTCCTTTGAATCTTCGATATCCAGCACGTAAGTATCTGTCCAGTGGAATAACTCTTTGGAAATCACGGCTACCTTTCTTCCATCGACACCGATGACTTCGTAATCCCATTCCATGAAATCTCCTTCGATATGCCAACCGTTAAAGTCGATATGATACCGTGGCTTCAGAAATGAAAACTCCTTGCTGATACTTCCGATATATCCCTCTCCTTCGTAGATTTCAAACTTAGGCAGCCATGTCAATACTTTCTCCCTGACTGTTCCGACTTCACTTCCCCGCGCGTCAAAAATTTTCAGGCAATGTCCCCAGGCAAGCTGCCCCTGCACCGTGTACACCGGTCGTTCTGATTCATCATATATATCATAACTGTCAAACCATGAAAAAAATCTCTGTTTAAATCTCAGCTTCATCCCGTACCTCTCATTAAAATCAAATTACCTGAAATTATTATACCACAAGCGCAGCACCTGGTGCTGCGGCGGCGTATGCCGCCTGTGCCGTAGGCACAGAGTTTGTGATTCAATGTTCTCTCAGGCGTCAGAATCTTCAATTCTGCTAACGCCGTGAGGTTATTATACCACATATTGATAGCAGCAGAAAGAGAAATCGCAGGTGCGGAAAGGCAAAACCTTGAAAACTTTTGCGGCTTTGTTCGCGGATTACCTGTTGCAGTTTCATGGGTTTGTCGTGATTACACAGTACATGCATCTTGAAAAAATTCCCATTCTATCGTATAATTAGAAGTAAGAAACCTGAAATCATGTGAATTTATATGAAAGGACAGAAATTATGAAAAGAAGAAAATTATTATCCCTCGTTCTTGCTTTTGCGTTGGTTCTAACCACTGCTTTCGCAGGTGCGGAAAGTATCTTTGCGGGGACTGTGTCTGACGCAGCTGGTACCCCAGCCACAGAAATTACAGCACAGGGCGCAAATTCAACAGAAGATATCAATGCATATGTCGCCAGAATGACCACAGGCAGTGACAATGTTACTGTCATTCCGGTCAAAACAACAAAAGGCGGCACCTTGGCAATTCCACTTTCCGGCGTTGAAGTAGGAAAAGGCGTTACCGTAACCCTGCACTCTACTTCTGCTGCAACCAGCGGAGACAAAATTGGCTACTCCAAATATCTAAGCAGTTCAAAAGTAGAAGACACCCTGTACGCAAAAGTAAAAAAAGCGGGCACTTACTATTTGAAGTTTGAAACTGCAAGCTACAACGCTGGCATGCCGCAGTCCGTAGGATTTCGCGCTATTCTCTATCCTGCAGGCGGCACGCTGACCAAAGGCAAAGTATTCTACGGCGCAAGTCCGGATAACAGTGGCGTTTCCTACTATAAGGTAACCGCCCCTGGCAACGGCTATCTGACTGTTAGCTTTCCAGAAAGACTAACCGACTACTCTAGTTTCAACATTAAACTGATGAATTCCAAGAAAAACAGTCTGTTCACCAACTTTGAATATCTGTCTTCCAGCAAGGCATACAAGACCACCATCGGCGTTGCGAAAGGCACCTATTACATTGCGGTAAAGAATTCTGACAATGCTTACGGTATCAAAGTTTCTTTCACCAGCGTCAAGGAAAGCAGCGGCTCTTCCAAGAGCAAGGCAAAGTCCATTTCCAAGGGCAGTACCAAGAAAGGCATCATCACTGCAGCGCAGAGTGCAACTTCTGGAGACTGGTACAAATTTAAAATAACCAAAACCCAGTATGTCAAATTTACCTTTAAAGTAAAGGCTAACGGCGGCGGCAGTTCTGGCGGACTGAAAGCAGCTTTCTATCAATCCGGTAAAACCTATCCGGCTACCAGCGTCAACTGTTACGGCGATGATGGCAAAGAAGTGCAGCTATACACCATCGGCAAAGGCACTAAGCTGGCGCCGGGCACTTACTACATCAAGGTCCAGAAGTATAGTCACGGAAATGGTTACTATACGCTGAAATGGAACAAGTAATAAAACTATAAGTATACAAAAACACCGGCTTATCATCAGTCGGTGTTTTTATGTTCAAAACTAGCCATGCATTCAATGCGTGGTTTCTTATATATAAAAAAGGCGGGAATACTCCCGCCCATTGTTTTTAGTTTTCTTTCAGTTTGGCTACCAGTTCGCCTGCTTTAACCTGCTGGCCTTCGTGTACATAGATTGTGTCTACGACGCCCTTTGCAGTTGCCAGAATATTGGTTTCCATCTTCATCGCTTCGATGACTGCGATCGGCTGTTTTTCTTCTACCGCTTCGCCTTCCTTCACCAAAATCTTCAGGATATTGCCCGGGATATTGGCGCCGATTTCCATCGGATCGTCCTCGTTTGCAAAACGTGCAGTTGCGATGGAAGAAACAGCAGACTGCATATCTTCGTCCTTAATCTTAACGATTCTTCTGTTGCCGTTGACTTCAAATACCAAATCGCGGTTGCCTTCCGGATCTACGCCTCTGATTTCGTGCAGCTTGATGACCAACACTTTTCCTTCCTCCAGCTTGACTTCACAGGTTTCACCTTCGGAAAGACCGTGGAAGTAGATATCGCTGCCCATGTATCTAAAGTTCCCATCCTTTTTCAGGCTCTTGTGGTAGTCTTCAAATACTTTAGAGTACATTGCATAACTGATGATATCCTGCGGCGTTGCATCTATTCCCAGTTCATCTTTCAGATGCGCTTTGATTGCACCGAAATCTTCCGGCGGTAAAAGTTCACCAGGTCTGCAGGTAATCGGTGTTTTACCTTTCAGCACAACTTTCTGAATATCTTCTGGGAAACCGCCTTCTGGCTGCCCCATCATACCTTCAAAGTAAGATACAGTGGAATCCGGGAAGTCGATATCCTTACCCTTTTCAACGATGTTCTCCGGTGTAATGTCGTTCTGTACCATAAAGATTGCCAAATCGCCCACTACCTTGGAGGACGGTGTTACCTTGATGATATCACCCAGCATCTGATTTACTGTTTTATACATATCCTTTACTTCCTGGAACTTGTGTCCAAGGCCGAAGGATTCTACCTGCGGTTTCAGGTTGGAGTACTGCCCGCCAGGGATTTCATACTTGTAGATTTCCGCAGTGGAAGTCGCCATATCGGATTCAAAGTTCTTGTAAACCGGTCTAACATCTCTCCAGTATTCGGAAATCTTCTGAATACCGTCAAGATCTATGCCTGTATCTCTGCTACTGTTTTCAACAGCAGCAACCACAGAGTTCAGCGCTGGCTGAGAAGTCAGACCGCTCATACTGTTAAATGCTGCATCTACTACGTCTACGCCTGCCTGTGCAGCCATCAGAATGGTAGCCACACCGTTTCCACTGGTATCGTGGGTGTGCAGATGAATCGGCATATCCACCTCTTCCTTCAGCGCTTTCACCAGCTTATAAGCTGCCATCGGCTTGAGAAGACCGGACATATCCTTGATGCCCAGAATGTGAGAGCCTCTCTTCTCCAGCTCCTTTGCCATTCTGATATAGTAATCCAGATTGTATTTGGTTCTGGAATCATCCAGAATATCTCCGGTGTAGCACAGGCATGCTTCTGCAATTTTGCCCTGTTTCAAGGTTTCATCCAGAGCTACTTCCATACCCTGAATCCAGTTCAGAGAGTCAAAGATACGGAACACATCGATACCAGCAGCCGCAGACTGCTTGACGAATTCTCTGATTACATTATCCGGATAGTTCTTGTAGCCGACTGCGTTGGCCCCTCTGATCAGCATCTGGAACATAACATTAGGAATCTTGGCACGCAGCGTTTCCAGTCTTTCCCATGGAGATTCCTTGAGGAACCTGAAGGAAGTATCGAAGGTTGCACCGCCCCACATTTCGATGGAGAACAGGTCTTTGCCGTAAAGCGCCATTGCCGGTGCAATCTTTTCCATATCTACAGTTCTGACCCTGGTTGCCATCAGGGACTGCTGAGCATCTCTTGTCGTGGTATCCGTAATCAGCAGTTTCTTCTGTTCTTTGGTCCATTTTGCAACAGCCTCCGGTCCTTCCATGTCGAGAAGCTGCTTAGTTCCTTTCAACGTGTTGATTTCGGTCATCGGAATCTTCGGGAATACCGGCACGTCAAACTGCGGCTTGACGCCTTTTGTCTCATTGACGACTTTATTTCCGATGAAGTTTAAAACCTTCAGTTCTTTATCATCAGCTTTTCTGATATTGAGCAGCTCAGGGTTAGCCCCGATAAAGCCGGTATCACAATCGCCCGCTTTAAAGGTAGGATGATTCAGTACATTAAGTAAAAAACCGATATTGGTCTTAACGCCTTTAATCTGAGTTTCACGCAGGGCTCTGATCGCCTTTCTGGTCGCGCCCTCAAAGGTATTGGAATATGCCGTAATCTTAACCAGTAAGCTGTCATAATATGGAGATACGACAGAACCGGTAAATCCATTGCCGCCGTCCAAACGAATGCCGTAGCCGGAAGCACTTCTGTAAAGTTCGATGGTTCCGGTATCAGGCGCAAAACCGTTGGCAGGGTCTTCTGTGGTAATTCTGCACTGAATCGCATTTCCTCTCATCTGAATATCTTTCTGGCTTCTGATGCCGACTTCGTCGGAATCAAGCGGATATCCTTCGGCGATGAGAATCTGAGATTGTACGATATCAATACCGGTTACCATTTCTGTTACCGTATGCTCTACCTGGATTCTCGGATTCATCTCGATAAAGTAGTGATTGCCATGTTTATCCAGCAAAAATTCAACTGTACCTGCACTTCTGTAGTTTACGGCTCTTGCGATTTTCAGCGCATCTTCGCAGATTGCCTTTCTCTTTTCCTCAGTCAGACACAGCGCCGGCGTAAACTCGATAACCTTCTGGTGTCTTCTCTGAATGGAGCAGTCTCTTTCGCAAAGATGCACTACATTGCCGTATTTGTCTCCCAAAATCTGCACTTCGATGTGCTTCGGGCTTTCTAAATATTTTTCAATAAAGATGTCGTCGATGCCGAAGGCTTTCTTCGCTTCGCTCTTTGCACTTCTATACTCCGGCAGCAGATCCTGCTCGTTTCTGACAATACGCATACCGCGTCCGCCGCCGCCGGCAGCAGCCTTGAGCATAATCGGATAGCCGCACTTCTGTGCAAACTCAACAGCTTCCTTTTCAGTTTGAATTGCCTTTTCTACACCTGGAATAGTAGGAACGCCTACCTTCATTGCGACCAGTTTGGACTGAATCTTGTCGCCCAGACTTCCCATCATCTTGTCAGTCGGTCCGATAAATTCGATGCCTGCGTTTTCACATGCCGCTGCGAACTCCTGATTCTCTGAAAGGAATCCATAGCCCGGATGAATGGCGTCTACACCCTTGGCTTTTGCTAGCTCGATGATTTCCTCGATGGCAAGGTAAGCCGCAACTGGCGCTTTGCCTTTGCCAATCTGATAGGATTCATCTGCTTTGGTTCTGAACAGCGAATTCTTGTCTTCTTCTGAGTAAACTGCAACGGTTCTAATCCCCAGCTCGTTACAAGCACGGAAAATTCGAATTGCAATCTCGCCTCTGTTGGCGACCAGCACTCTCTTGAATTTTTTAATTTCTTTCATTTTTCTCTCCCATTCTCTCATCTCACAGGTTCAGAATTTTTCCGCCCCAGAGATGTATAAAAAAATTAAAATAATTTAAAAAACTATTGAATGATATGAATATCAACCTGGGGATAAGGAATCTCAATACCCGCCTGGTCAAAAGCAATTTTTACATTTTCCTCTAAATAATATTTTACATCAAAATAGTCCTCTGTGGAACACCAAACTTTCAAATCCATCAAAATCGCATGGTCTCCATGGGACGATACACCGATAACAAACTCCGGTTCTTTTTGCGCCTTGGGACAACGCTCAGCAACAGCAAGCAGGATTTCCTTTGCTTTTCCGATATCCGCCTGATAACTGATGCCAAAGGTACAGTCCACTCTGCGCATCTGTTCTCTGGAATAATTGGTTAAAATTGATGTGGTAATGGTCCCATTGGGAATGGTCACCACTTTATTGTCAAAGGTATGCAGCTTCGTTGTCAAAAGGTCGATGGCGTCAACCACACCTATAGTTCCGCTTACCTCTATGGTATCATCTTTGTTAAAAGGTTTGTTCATCAATATGATGATGCCGCCTGCCACATTGCCGAGGCTGTCCTTAAGAGCCAGCGCAATGGCAGCGCCGCCTGCGCCCAGCACTGCAACTAGTGATGCCGGACTAATTCCCAGCATCGGCAGCACCGATACGATTAGTACGATCCACAGAATAATCCGGGTAGATTTTAGAATAAATAAATACAATGCTTCATCCAGATTGGATCGCTCCAGTGCCTTTTTCTCAATCCGCAGAATAATGCGAATGGCAATCCAGCCAAGTAGGACGACGAGCAGCGTTGTTCCAAGATCTATTAAAAGTTCTATGTTTTTTTGAGACATATATTATCTCCCTGATCTTCTTCTTTCAATCTCGCGAAGCAGCTTTTTGCGCAGCCTGATATCATCCGGTGTAATTTCTACCAATTCATCGTCAGCAATAAATTCCAACGCTTCTTCCAAAGTGAAAGTTCTCGGCGGTGAAAGTTTAACAGCATCATCATTTCCCGCTGCACGCATATTGGTGGCTTTCTTCGCTTTGCAAGGGTTTACCTCCATGTCATCACTTCTGGAATTCATGCCTACAATCATGCCTTCGTAAACTTTGGTTCCTGGATCCACAAACATCTGCACACGCTCACTGATACTAGCCAGTGCGTAAGGAGTGCATACGCCCTCTTCAATGGCAATGGCAACGCCGTTGGTTCTGCCTGCAATATCTCCCTTGTATGCTTCAAAGGTAAGGAATCTGCGCTCCATAGTCCCCTCTCCGTGGGTGTCGTTGATAAATTCAGAGCGGTAGCCTAAAAGTCCTCTTGTCGGCACGTGATATTCCAGCTTGGAATAGCCGTTTTCGCCGGTCATCTGCACCATAATCCCTTTACGGAGATTCAGTTTAGAGATTACTGTTCCAGTATATTCATCAGGCACGCTGAGCACCACTTCTTCAATAGGCTCCAGCTTTTTACCCTGTTCATCTTTTCTGTAAATCACTTCCGGCTTGGAAACCGCCAGTTCATATCCTTCTCTTCTCATATTTTCAATAAGAATAGAAAGGTGCAGTTCCCCTCTGCCGGATACTTTGAAACTGTCAGTGGAATCTGTATCCTCCACCATCAGACCTACATTGACCTCCAGTTCCTTGTTCAGTCTTTCCCTGATATGTCTTGAGGTGACAAATTTGCCAACTTTTCCGGCAAACGGCGACTTGTTTACCATAAAATTCATAGAAAGAGTCGGTTCTTCGATGTGAATCATCTCCATCGGCTCAGGTTTTGCCACATCGCAGATAGTCTCACCGATAGAAATATCTGCAATACCGGAAACTACGACAATATCACCGCACTCAGCCTGCGGCACTGCTATCCGCTTAAGCCCTCTGTATACAAAGACCTGATTGACCTTTCTCTGTACAATCTGACCGTCTTCCTTTGCAACGGCTACAGTCTGCCCTTCCTTCAAAACACCTCTCGTGATTCTGCCGATGCCTAATCTTCCGATATAGTCATCGTAAGCCAGCGTGGATACCTGCAGCTGCAGCGGTTCTTCTCGCAAATCAGCATAAGGCTCGCAGTGCTCGATAATCGTGTCAAAAAGCGGCGTAATGTCAAGACCTGCAAATCCTGCCGGCGTGTGTTTCATTTTCACATCACCTTGTTCTACAGAAAGCCCCTCCGCCTCCTTCGGGTCACGAACCGCAATCCCCTGTCTTGCAATCCCGTAAAGAATCGGAAAATCAAGCTGTGTATCGTTTGCATTTAGATCCATGAAAAGTTCATAAACCTCATCCACGACCTCATCAATTCTTGCGTCTTTTTTATCTATTTTATTAATGAATAAAATCGGATTCAGCCCCTGTTCCAAAGATTTGCTCAGTACAAATCTGGTCTGCGGCATCGGTCCCTCGCTGGAATCCACCAACAAAATTACCGTATCCACCGTCTTCATAATACGTTCCACTTCTGAAGAAAAGTCCGCATGCCCCGGCGTATCTACAATATTAATCTTTACATCACCGTGCATCACAGAACAGTTCTTGGAATAGATGGTAATGCCTCTTTCCCTTTCGATGTCATCACTATCCATAACACAGTCAGCAACTTCCTCGTTTGCTCGAAATACTCCGCTCTGATTGAGAAACGCATCAACCAGGGTGGATTTTCCCGCATCGACATGAGCGATGACTGCTATATTAATTATCTTTTGTTTGTCTGTCATTTCATTACCTTCTTTTTTTGAAAAAAATACTTATTAATTTTACCACGTTAACGCATCTTGTTCAATAGTTTGTGCAAGGTTTTTGTATTTTTTTGTTAAATTTTTATAATATTCATCTATATTTTTTGTGTATACAACTACAGTTCACCTTCCGGCGTTCTTTTGCATACTATAACGTATGATTAAATTTAGGAGGACTACTTATGCCTAGTGTTTTTTTAAGCCCCTCAACCCAGGAATACAACCTTTTTGTAAACGGCGGTACCGAGGAATACTATGCCAATCTCATCACCGATGCCATGATTCCTTATCTCAGAGCAAGCGGCATCACTTTTTCCAGAAACAATCCTGGCGGCACGGTGAGCAACTCTATCGCCGATTCCAATGCCGGAAACTACGATCTGCACTTTGCCATTCACTCCAACGCTGCACCGCCCAATCTTGCCGGCGCTATCAAAGGTCCCGACGTATATTATTACAGAGACTCCGCTGCCGGAAAAAGCGCTGCCGAAATTACCGCAAACAATCTAAAACAGATCTATCCAAATCCGTCTCTAGTCACTGCAGTTCCAACCACCACCCTGGCAGAACTGCGCCGCACAAAGGCTCCCGCCGTTCTGGTAGAGGTCGCCTACCATGATAACGTCGATGACGCTAACTGGATCAAAAACAATATCAACGCCATTGGACGCAACTTCGCACTTTCCATCGCCGATATTCTCGGCGTTCCTTTTGTAGAGGCCTGATGCTTCACAGCTGATCTATCGTAGGATTTACATGGTAAAAGTCACGCAGCGCTTCATACTGCCGCTGCGCTCTCTCTGCTCGGCTACTTCCTGCATTTGCATTCTTTACAGCCTTTATCATGATATTTCTTGCCGTATGCGCAAGGCTGGTAAATTCAATCATCGCTACATCATAGCCGCAGGCTTCCAGTTTAAGGCCGCGCAGACCGTCTGTCAGGTATTCTGTCAGGCGGTCTTTTAAAATTCCGTGTTTCAGCATAGGCTGATGGATTTCGCTCTTAATCTGAGAAAACAGCTCATGCTGGCAGCAAGGCACTGACAAGATTACCTTAGTATTCCAAGAAACTGCATTGATGAGTGCATAATCTGTAGCAGTATCACAAGCATGAAGCGTCACTACCATATCCGCATAGTCTGCGGTGTAGTCTGCAATATCACCCCGCAAGAACTGCAGTCCGTCGTATTGCAAATCTTCCGCAATTTTACTGCAGAACTGAATGACATCCTCTTTCAGATCCAGTCCGATAATTTCCACATCCCGCTCTTTCAAAATTTTCAAGTAGTAATAAAGCGCAAAAGTAAGATAAGCCTTGCCACAGCCAAAGTCAATGATTCGCAGCGTCCTGTCCTTTGGGAGAGACGAAAACACCTCCTCCACGATTTCCAGATACCGGTTAATCTGTCTATACTTGCTGTAGTGTTTTTGTATCACATTTCCGTCTTTGTCCATAACTCCAAGTCGCACCAAAAAGTCGCAAGGTGTCTTTTCTGGAATAATCCGCCTCTTTTCTCTGTTGTGTTCCAGGGTTGGCATGCCTTTTGTGGCAGGCTTTGTGGTAATTCTCGGCTTTTCCGGCTTTGCTGCCAGCACTTGCAAATCCTCAGAAAGCGTAAAAATGTTTACTTGTTTAAATTCCTCTCGCACAAGACGCATCGCCAAAGCTGCCGCTTCCGACTCCGAAAGATTCTCGTGAGTCACCTTTTTTTCGAAGGTACGCTCTGCCTGAAAGCACGACTTTCCCGAAATCTTCAGTGGTCTGATGGTGACCTTTGTACAAGCAAGTGATTTTTTGCGCTTGCCGGAAAAGATCATCCGTACCAATTCACCCGTTGAAAATATATCGTTAAGCAGTGTCTGCAATGTTTCCATTTTCTATAGTTCTCCTCTAGTTTATTCCTGTCAGATTCATCAGCTGCGGCGTCAAATAGCATTCAAGTACAGCTGCGACAATCAAAAGCGGTATTACGACCATCACAAAACCCTTAGCAATTCCATTGAGCTTAGGTAGAATTTTTTCATCCCTTGCCTTTCCGAAAATTTTCATGGTGAGGATTTTGCAAAGATAGATGCCCATAGCCATGGAAAGAAAAAAGGCTGGAAGTTCAAAAATCCCGTGAGGCAAAAGTCCAAATATAATAATCTTGGTCAGGCTGACAGCACCGCTTGCCTGCACGATTCCCAGCAGTGCGCCGATCATCATTGCATTGGAAAGCAGCGCCCAAGCAGGTAGGAATATAAATGGGATGAATCCGATTCCTACACAGGTAGCACAAGCAAAAAGATTGCTGCGAAAAAGGGATAGAAGCGAAAGTGTTCCATCTTTTCCTGTCACAGCTTCTACGTTTGGCATATAAAGCGCCAGCGCACTCTGTGCATCTTGGCTGTTTTCATAAAAATAAAAGCTAAAAACTGCAGTCACCACGATGAACACGACTCCTACAGCCAAGGTCATTTTCAGTAGTTTTTCTCTCATAAGCATCTCCTGTTTATCCGTAAATCTTTGCCAGAATCCACAGCATGGAATTAGTTGGAAGAATTCTGTACAAAAGCCCCAGAAATTCATTAGAAAGTCCGACAATTTTGTGCGCAGGAAGTTTCTTTCGCCGAACTAGTGCGCATACAGTGTCCGCCACCTTCACAGGGCTCATGCCGTTTTGCTCAGACTGTTCCATCTTTGCAACCGATGCTGCGATCCTTCCTTTATAAGTATCATCGCCCTCTGCTGTCTTTACTCGATTTTCTGTAAACTCAGTTTTCACATCGTTGAGCATGACAGTACAAGTTTCCACACCAAAAGGCTTCATTTCTATACCTAGTGCATCACTAAAGGCATTCACCCCGGCTTTGCTGGCTGCATAATAGCTCTGGAACGGAATAGGAAAAATTGCCGCAAGAGAGGAAATAAAGATAATTTTTCCTCCACCCTGCGCTCTCATCCGGTAAGCCGCCTGCTGTGCGCAGGCGATAGCACCGAATACATTGACTTCAAATTGTCTGCGATAATCCTTTTCGCTGGTAAATTCCGCCGCACCGGAAATCCCCATGCCTGCATTGACAACCAGCAGATCAATACAACCTGCCTTTTCCTGCACTTTCTCAAAAGCAGCAGCCACGCTTTCCCTTTTCGTCACATCGCAGCTAATCCAATCTATTTCAGAAAGATTTGCACTGCTTCTTGCAAGCCCAAAGACCTGGTATCCATCTGCAAGCAACGCCTTTGCGATTTCCAGGCCGATGCCCTTGGACGCGCCGGTCACTACTGCACATCTATGTTTCATACGTTATTTCATCTCCCTTTTATCATCTGACTCCAGTTTGCGATAAATCTCTTTGCGTGCACCTCTTGTGCGAATCAGACTTCTCATCCAGAACACGATAAGTAGAATCAGGAAGAGCACGCCTGCATCCATACGCCACTGCAAACTCCCATCTAATAAATCTATGACTGCAATTATCGCTGCAATCACAACAACCATGATTAAATCTTTAATTTTCTTGTTCAACTTGCTACCTCATTTCAATTCTTCTCTTATTGCTCAGCGCCATATACCCCGATATAGATTCGATTTCGACCGCTTCCATGCTCACGCAGAAGCCCCTTCTCGCAAAGTCTTCTCAATAGCTGGTAAGCTTTTGTAGTTTTTATTTGTAAAAGAGACTCTGTTTCTTTTCGGGTAATAAAGCCCTTTGCTCTCACATGGCGTAAAATACGTTCCTCTTCTGTGATATAAGGGATAGGCGCACCTTCTGAAGATGCATAAACGTATCTGATTTCCGGCATCTTAATACCCCCTAAAGCAAGTTCCTGCGCTTCATCACCGATTTGGTTCTTTTCATAAACTGTATCCTCATCAGAATTGCGGTTCGGAAGTGTTACTCGAAACGCGCCCTGTGCTGTCTCAATCTTTGGCTGTTTCGGCTCTTCCCTATACATCCGCATAATCTTGCTGATGCCTGTACCATAACTTTCAATCAGGCCCATCCTATAAAAAATTGAAGCCAAATTAGGATTTCTTGATTGAGAAACCCCTATAAGAATCGCTTCAAGGGATAACCCCTGCACCAGACCACCTAAAGAGATAAATTCTACACGATCCTCATAAATATTGACCAGCGTGCTTGCACTGAAAGCATAATCCCGATGTACAATGCAGTTGATCAAAGCCTCTCTGACTGCACCTTCTGGATAATCACGCCGATCAATTCTGTTTAATCCAGAAAAAGTGGCCTTTGTCTTATTACTCAAATCAATCAGTTCATACACACTGCGCAACTGCTTCAAAAGCGAACCAGAAAATTCTTTCCTGCTAAGAAAAACTTCCTTCTCCTTACCCTGAAAAATTGCGACTTTAATACTGTGTTCACACTGATCCGACAAGAGCTGCGCTAAGTTGGTGTAAAGACCGTCCTCTCCAATCAAATGCAGATTTCTCATCTGGGATATGCCAAACTCGATTTCTTTTTGCTGCATCTCAGCCTCTAACACAGAAAATGTAAGATTCTGCTCCATACTGCGACTGTCCTCATAAGATTTACCGCTGCCGTCCAGTATCAGCTTTCTGATACCCTCATCACTAACGGGCAAACAGGCGCTGCCCTGCCTGATATAAACCCCCGAAGGTCGCAATCCCTTGCTCTTTAAATAATACGGTCTTCTAGTTCCCACCTGCACTTCAATCTCAACAACTGCTTTTCCTTCTATCTCAACGGTTCTAATCTGTACAAAAGGCATGACATCCGGCATAATCCCATCAGAAAGAGCACTGGAAACCTGTAACATCACCGCATCCGAATCATCTACCCCTCTTACGCTTCCGTCATTTCTGATTCCAATATAAATGCTGCCTCCTTCTGCATTGGCAAAGGCAATGACTTCTTTCTTGATATCACCTGTGAAAACTTCTTTCCATTCCACGTCTATATTTTCAATCCGCTTCATCTCAGTTTCCCTCCTACAATAACTTCTTTCTTTTTATTATAACCAAAAAAACAAAAAATTCAACCGTAAAAGAAAGAAAAAGAAAGATTGTGAAATAAAAAATTCTATAACAAATGAAAAACAAGAGTCCATAAAGTCGCCAAGGACTACAGACTCCTGCTTTCTATGCATAAGTCTAATATTTTTTCTTTTCAGTGCATTAGAAAAAACGATTTTCAACAGAAAAAGGTTGCTTTATCGCAACCTTTTTGACTATAAAGATGGCCTGGTTTATTCCTTCAAATCCCAGTCGATAGCACTCTGCCCGCTGTCTTCCAAAAAAGCGTTAGCCTTTGAGAAATACTGTCCGCCGTAAAAGCCGTTATACGCAGACAGCGGGCTGGGATGAGCTCCAGTCAGAATCAGATGATTCGAATTTGTAATCAGGCTTTGTTTTGATTTTGCATTACCGCCCCAGAGAATGAACACCATAGGTTTTTCTCTCTGGTTGAGAAGCCTGATTACCTGATCGGTAAATATTTCCCAGCCCTTTCCTTTATGGGAATTAGGCTGATGTTCACGTACGGTAAGACATGTATTAAGCAGCAGCACCCCCTGCTCTGCCCATTTAACAAGGTAGCCGTGATCCGGCGGATTGAGCCCCAAATCATCCTTTAACTCCTTAAAAATGTTCACAAGTGAAGGCGGCTGTTTGATACCCGGCCGTACGGAAAAGGACATGCCGTGAGCCTGCCCCGGACCATGATAAGGGTCCTGACCCAAAATCACCACCTTGACATCATCATAGTCTGTATACTTTAGCGCATTGAAGATGTCATGCATATCCGGATAAATAGTTTTGCTCCTGTACTCCGCAATTAGAAACTGCCGCAGCTTTTGATAATATTCTTTTTCAAATTCTCCTGCTAATATTTCGTCCCAGTGATTTCCTATATTTACCATAATGATTTCATCCCTTCTGCGGGTTTTCAAGACCCATTTCTTCATATCTGAGCCATCTGCCCTTTTTAATATAAATCAGCATCATAACAGCACCAATCATCCATGTAATTGGATATCCTAGAATCAGCAAATTCAGCTGATGCGCAAAGCTGAGACTGGCTTTAATCCAAATTACCCTGCAAACGCACAACGAGAAGATGGAAATGACCATACCCTCAAAAGTTCTTCCGACACCGCGAATTGCGCCGATGGCAATCTGCAGAATCGCTAAAACCCAGTAGAATGGATACATATACTTCATCATATAAATGCCTGTCTCGATAACCGCCTGCTCGCCAGTGAAAATCCGAATAATGTATGGACCAAAGACCAGCATCACAGCACCTGCAACCAATGCATAAGCAGTACCCATGCCGATGGACGTTTTCATACCATGCTTGATTCGGTCAACCTTCTGCGCACCGAAGTTCTGTCCGCAGAAGGTCGTTGCTGCCATGCTGATACTTAAAACCGGCAGCAGAATAAAGCCGTCTACTCTGTTAAATGCTGCATAAGACGCCATAACTGTAGCACCAAAACTGTTGACACTGGACTGTACGATGACATTGGACAGTGAAATTACAATGTTTTGTACACCTGTTGGCAGACCAATTTTTACAATCTTTGCCAGTAAATTGTCGTAAAAGCGAATCGCTTTGAAGTGCAGTTTATACATTTCATTGGTGCGCCGCAAAAACCGCAGAATAAAGAAACAGGAAATAGCCTGCGCAATATCTGTCGCAATAGCCGCCCCCACTACCCCCATTTTAAGTACTGCAACAAAGATAATATCCAAAATAGTATTAGATACCGCCGCAATAATCAGGTAAATCAGTGCACGTCTGGAGTTTCCTACGGCATTTAAAATACCCGCCAGCATGTTATAAATGACTGCAAAAAAATGCCCCGCAAAGAAAATCTGCAGGTATGCCTTTGCATCTGCAAACACCTCTTCCGGCGTATTCATCCAGCGAAGAATCCATGGTGTAGTCAGAAATCCTACGACTGACAAAATAATGCCTGCGCAGATGGCAATTGCCAAGGTAGTATGAATTGCCTTAAACACACCATCTTTATTCTGCGCACCATAAGCCTGAGAGGTCATTACTCCCGCACCTGCCGAAGCACCAATACAAAATCCGATAAGAAGCTGAATGATAGCGCCGCTTGCACCTACTGCTGCCAGCGCCTGACTTCCTACGATGTTGCCTACAATTACAGAGTCCACAATATTATAAAGCTGCTGAAACAGATTCCCTAAAATCAGCGGAATTGAAAAAAGGAGGATTTCCTTCCAGATTGTGCCCGATGTCATTAAAGTGTTATTTTTTTCCATTTGATATCTCCTTTCCTCTAAAGCGTTACTTTCATGTAAACACATTTTCAGGCATAAAGTCAAGAGGTTATGCAAAGAAAAAACAATCTCCTCTTTTTTTCTTTCTTTTTTCATGTTAGAATAGTTTCATGAATAAGATATATATTTCAAAAGACGCAAATGTCAGACTAAAAGAATACTTAGAAACACTGGGTTACAGTTTGGAATTTGTAACATCAGATGGCATTGTCGATAAGGCAATTTCCAGTCATCCCGACACTTTTCTGTGTAAAATGGGCGTTGAAACCAATTCGCCTATTTTTTTCGCTGCTGCAGAAGACCTAGGCAAAGATTATCCTGCTGATGTAAGTTTTAATGCTGCCTGCACCGGCAAATATTTTATTCACAACCTTTCCCTGACCAACGAAAAACTGCTTCTCGCAGCCAAGGAAATGGGCATGGTTCTTATCGATGTTCATCAGGGCTACACCAAATGCAGCACGGTTATCGTGGATGAAACCTCTATTATCACCTACGATGAGGGAATTATCAAGGCTTGCAGCCAGTATCCGGATATTTCCGTACTTCGGGTTGCCCCTGGATTTGTTCGCCTTGACGGCTACGATACCGGCTTCATTGGAGGCGCTAGTGGAAGAGTCGGCAAAGAAATCATCTTCCACGGCGATTTGTTCGGGCACCCGGATTTTTCTTCCATCTTGGATTTTATCGAAAAGCGTGGACTTGCCTGCAAATGGTTTCCGCAGTTTAAGCTGACCGATATCGGGTCGATTTTATGAGCATGCGGGCTGCTTTGCGCTGAGATTGCGCTGAGACGGACTGGCTTTCGCTACGCAAGGCTGGGTTCCTGGCTATGCCGCCGCTCTGGGTTCAGACGTTGACAAATTTCTTGGTTTTTTGTATTTTTGTCAACAAATGCAAAGAAAAGAATCAATTTTTTCATCATTTTAATGCATTACTTTGACAAAATTGACAGATTTCCATTATTTTGTCAATTTAGTCAATGTTTTCAACAAAAAACCATGACAAAATTGACAAATTTCTTGATTTTTGTCAATCCTGTCAATATTTGTGTAAAATATCGGGTTTCCAATCAAGAATATGCTTCATTTATTGACAAAAAACCTTAAATAATAGGAATTTGTCAATACACAAAAACAAACAAGAGAGCAAATACAATTTGCAAACCTTGCAGTATATTCCGGAGATATCAAAAAATGCGGAAGGATGCGCACCGTAGAAATCACAAAATCAAAGATTTTGGATTTTCTGGCGTTTGACCTGCCATCGACTTCAGGCAGAAACCAGGCTAGGACTTCATGTAATGGAGGTGAAAGAAAGTGAAAAAGCATGCCATTATCCCCATCTTCATCCCTCATAAAGGCTGTCCCAACGACTGTATTTTCTGCAATCAGAAAAAGATTACAGCAAGGCAGCATGCGCCGACAGAGGAAGATGTTGTAAGCACTATCGAAACCTGGCTCTCAACACTGGAACCTGCTGGCACAGAAACGATTGAAATCGCTTTCTTCGGCGGCAGTTTTACGGGGATTCCAATAGAGGAACAGTCTGCCTATCTCGCTGTCGCCAAACGCTACAAGGATGCGGGTAGAATTCACAAAATCCACCTGTCCACAAGACCGGACTACATCAACGAACATATTTTAGACAATCTGAAAGCCTACGGCGCAGATGTCATTGAACTGGGTGTTCAGTCCTTTGATGACGAAGTTCTAAAACTTTCTGGAAGAGGGCACGACAGCGCCATCGTATACAAAAGCGCTCAGCTGATCAAGGACTACGGTTTTGAACTGGGGATCCAGCTGATGATCGGGCTTCCGGGAGATTCCCTCGACCGCTGTATTTTTTCGGCAAAAGAGACTGTTAAAATCAGTCCCTCCATTGCACGGCTTTATCCGACGGTGGTGATACGGGATACCGCCCTTTACGACCAGTATCTTTGCGGTCAATACATACCGCTGACACAGGAAGAAGCGGTGCTTCGCACCAAAGAAATGTACAAAATCCTCACAAACGCCGGTATCAACATCATTCGCGTCGGGCTGAAAAGCACAGATATCATAAACGAAGACGGCGATATCAACAGCGAAACTTATCACCCCGCTTTCCGCCAGCTGGTCTTAAGCGAACTGGCAAAAGAGGCGCTGGAAGCGCTTTTATTGGAGACAATGCTTCCGCAAAGCGAGACTGTGAAGGTAGACTTTTACGCAAACGGTAAAAACTTCTCAAATATGGTAGGACACTGCGGCTGCAACAAGGCGTATTTCCGAGAGAAATACCCGAACCTGCGAATTTTATATAAGGTCAATGACGCACTTTGCGACCATCAATTTGAAATTAATATTAAAGGAGATAAATAAATGAAAGAAACATCAAAAGCTGTAGTTACAGTCATAGGAAAAGACATGGTAGGAATCCTCGCCAAGGTTTCCACTGCCTGTGCAAATGCTAACGCAAACGTAATCGAGGTAACCCAGTCCGTACTGGACAGTTTTTTCTGTATGGTTATGATTATTGACATTACCGAAACTTCCCTTTCAATCGATGAGCTGCAGAAGTCTATCGCTGAAGCAGTTCCTGCTATGCAGGTTCATGTCATGCACGAGAATATCTTTAACTCCATGCACAGAATTTAATGGAAGGAGGGATATAAGAATATGCTGAATATGAGCGATATCATGGAAACCATTACCATGATTCAGGAAGAAAACTTAGATATCAGAACCATCACCATGGGCATTTCCTTAATCGACTGCGCTGACAGCGATATCGATAAGTCCTGCGAAAAGGTTTACAACAAAATTCTCCGCCTTGCCAAAGACCTGGTCAAGACCGGCGAATCCATTGAAAAAAAATACGGTATTCCTATCGTAAATAAACGAATTTCTGTTACCCCTATTTCCATGTTGGTGGGCGTTTCCGGCGGCGATCCCGTAAAATACGCAAAAACGCTGGACAAAGTTGCCCACGAGGTAGGCGTGAACTTTATCGGTGGCTTTTCCGCTCTGGTGCAGAAAGGCTTCAGCGCTGGCGACAGAGAGCTGATTGAGGCAATTCCTCGCGCTCTTGCAGAGACCGAACTGGTTTGTTCTTCCGTCAACGTAGGTTCTACTAAAGCCGGAATCAACATGGACGCAGTTAGACTCATGGGCGAAAAAGTACGACAGGCATCTGAACTGACGAAAGATAGACAGTGCATTGGTGCTGCCAAGCTGGTAGTATTTTGCAATGCCGTTGAAGATAATCCGTTTATGGCAGGCGCTTTCCACGGCGTAGGAGAAGCCGACTGCGTACTCAGCGTCGGTGTTTCAGGTCCAGGCGTTGTGCGTTCCGTCTTATCAAAGATGCCGGATGATGCACCGCTTAACGTAATCGCCGAAGCCATCAAGAAAACAGCATTTAAGATTACTCGTATGGGTCAGCTTGTCGGTATGGAAGCAGCTGAAATGCTCGGTGTTCCATTTGGAATTGTAGACCTTTCTCTGGCGCCGACTCCTGCCGTTGGCGATTCTGTCGCCCACATCTTAGAAGAAATCGGACTGGAGCAGTGCGGCGCTCACGGCACAACAGCTGCCCTTGCTATGCTCAACGACGCGGTTAAAAAAGGCGGCGTAATGGCATCCTCCAGTGTCGGCGGGCTTTCCGGTGCTTTCATTCCAGTCAGCGAAGACGCAGGCATGATCGCAGCTGCCAGAAACGGCGTACTTTCCATCGAAAAACTGGAAGCTATGACTGCTGTCTGCTCTGTAGGTCTTGACATGATCGTAATTCCAGGAGACACTGCCAGCGAAGTCATTTCCGCAATCATTGCAGATGAAGCAGCCATCGGTATGGTCAACTCCAAAACAACTGCGGTCAGAGTCATTCCTGCCATTGGACTTTCTGAAGGCGACGAACTTGACTTCGGCGGACTGTTGGGCTACGGACCGGTTATGCCTCTGCGTAGCCAATCCCCTGCCAAGATGATTCACCGCGGCGGCAGAATCCCTGCACCGCTACAGAGCTTGAAGAATTAACATTAGGAAATTAGTATTAAAAAAACCTGTCCGGCTTTTTCATTTGCCCGGCAGGTTTTTATTTTCCATTGAATTTTCGTACCTATTCCGTTTTTTTGCAAAAAAGGTATCAAAAATTAGGAGTTGTTTCATGCTAACTAAAAGGTTTTGAGCAAATGGACCAAAATTTATTGTACCTTTCTGTTTTTCAACGGAATATTTTCATGCAAATATTCCATTATACGAAAGTTTATTCCTTGATTTCCATATAATAGGAAAAATTATTCTGAGGGTTTAGTACCTTTTTTGCAAAAATCGCCTAAAGGTACCAATGATACATTTTGTTCATTTGCCATACCCACCTGAAGCTTTGCTCCGAGGAAGGATAGGGTTGTTATTTTAATATGAATCTCAGTCCCCCGGCGTTAAATGGATTACCGCAATTTCCGGCCGGTTAAGAAACCGCACCGGCACCGGACTGCTGCCGAGGCCCCCGCAAATAAAGAGCTTCATAGCGTCCATTTCGTAAAGACCCTTGGTATAAAAAGGTTCGCCGCCGGCAAGTTCCGGAAACCATGTTCCCCTGTTGTTCAGCCCGCCGACAAAGGGCAGCCGTACCTGTCCGCCGTGAGTATCTCCGCACATCGCTAAATCCACGCCAAAATCAGAAAAGGCTTTAGAATTGCTGATATGGGCCGCCAGAATATTGTATCGGCTCTCATCCAGTGTGAATTCATTATGCAAGTCGAAGGCGTCGGAATAGTAGACATTATCAATTCCATAAAGGCGCAGGCTGGTTTTCCCTATCTCAATATCACGACTTTCATATCGGATCACCTCTACTCCTGCCTTAGAAAGTCTCTCCTCGAACTCTGAATCATTGTCGTGTTCCCCATTTACTGCATAAACCGGATATTCTTCTGCAAGATCAGAAAGCAGCTGTTCTGCCACCTCCGCTCCCCGACTGTCGCCTGCAGAAAACATATCTCCCGTTGACACGATAAAGTCTGGTTTCGCTGTCTTAACTGCTTCTATCAGCCACTTGTTGTCCTCACCGAATTTCCACCCATGCAAATCCGTAATCTGTACGATGGTCACTTCATCTTGTATTTTTTCACTCTCGATGGTCACTTCCGTCGTTGTAAGCGTAAAAGTGCCATAGTACCAGATTCCTGCCAGAATCAGGCAGTACAGAATAAAGTGCAGGCAGCCATGATGTTTTCTTCGTCTCTTCACTTTTATTTCATTCATTTTCGTTTCAGACTGCGCAGGTAGTCTTTCGTCTCCTTGTCAATTCTATAGCTTTCAATCGCTTTTTGCAGTGATTTGTTATGAATCCATTTGTCCAGCGTCTGTCCTTCAAAAAGCCCGACAGTGCTGTCATACTGCTTAATCAGAGCAAAGCTGTAATACCAAGCAATTGCCATGTTGATATAATAGTCGTCTCTGTGTATCTGTGCTAAAATTTCCAGCATTTCCGGTCTGAATTCATCATCCAGAAATAGCTGCAGCTGAGTTACAATCCCATATCGTACCGTATAAGTATCCGCACTTTTCATCCATTCCAAAGTCTTGTTATAAAGCCTGTTTAAATCCTTCTTAAATGCCTTCGGCGTAAAGCTGTCGCAGGTCGCCCAGTTATCGATATAAGGCAAAAATTCCTCTGTCATGGAAAGCGCTGTATCAAAATCCTTTGCAATCTGTTCGATGAGAAATGCGTGAAGATTGTTTTCTTCATAATATTTATGCGGTAATTCTGTCAGGAATGCGGCAATCTTCTGATCTGCTGCCATCTTCTTTGCAAGTTCCTTTGCCAGCTTTCTGAGAGCCGGAGTACGTACGCCGATGATGTTCTCCTTCTCATAACCCGGCATGAGCCTTGCGTGAAAATCCCTATATTTCAAATCTTGCAATGCAAATAATTGTTCTTCAATTTGCTTCATTTTCAGTTACCTTTCTCTTATAAATTTCTTCCAGTATATCATCAATCCACTGTAATGTCATCGCATATCTTTCTCATAAATCTCTTACAATTTTCTTAAATCCGATTATACCTCTTGACAGATAGTACTACGCATTGTATAGTATTACACGAAAGGGGGTATAATCCATGATTAACCCACAGATGAAAAAGGGACTCCTCGACGTCTGCGTACTGTCAGTACTCAGCCGAGGCGATTCCTACGGATACAAAATCATCAAGGATTTATCCGACTATATCAAACTGTCAGAATCCACTTTATATCCCATTTTGAGGAGACTGGAAGCATCTGACTGCCTGATGGTCTACACCGTAGAGCACAACAGTCGTCTTCGCAAAATGTACAAACTGACAGAAACCGGCAAAACCCAGATCAGAGAATTCCTTACCGGCTGGGAAGAAATTGAAATTATTTATCGATACATCAAGGAGGGATTAGAACATGAATAAAGAAATCTTTCTGCACCAGCTGCGAATCAGGCTGACCCAACTTCCGCCACAGGAGACACAGAAACGACTTGATTATTATGCTGAGCTCATCGACGATATGGTCGAAGACGGTGTCAGTGAAGAGGCTGCAGTTGCCAGTTTTGGCGATGTAAATCTGCTTGCACAGCAAATTCTTAGGGAAGCTTCCCTGTCTCATCTAGTAAAAGCAAAAGCTACACCAAAGAAAGGATGGACAACAACCGCCATTATCCTGGCTGTCATCGGTTCTCCTCTCTGGGTGCCCCTGCTATTTGCGTTCATTGCAGTCATCGGCTCTATCTTTATCGTCATCGCAGCAGTCATCATTGCTATCTTCGCAGTAGTCATATCCATTGGATTTGCTGGGATTATACTGCTATTTAAAGCATTTACGCTAACAAGCAGTGGTATCGGTTATGTGCTGCTCACCATCGGCTTCAGCTTTATCTTTGTTGGTCTGTGCCTTCTGGGCATTCTTGCCGCAAAGGCTGCCGCAGTCTACCTTACTCAATTCTCACGCTATATCTATGGGCAGATAAAGAGTCTGTTCATCAAACAGGAGGTGTAATAGATGAAACACAGTACAAAAATTATCCTACTTGCCTCTGCAGGTCTGATTTCTTTCGGTCTCATTCTGTCCATTATCGGTCTAATCTGCGGCGGTTCTCTAACAAATATTATGGAGAGCGACCTCTGGCGTTTTGTAGGTTTTAAAAAAGTTCACTACGATAATACTTTTGAAAATGACAATACATATCACATCTCCGCATCTTCCATTCGTTCCATCAGTATCGACTGGATTGACGGCGATATTTCCGTCACCCCTTACGACGGCGATGACATCATTTTAACCGAATCCTCAAACAAAGAGTTAGACGATGAATACTGCCTTCGCTACCGGATTAAGCACGGCGTTCTTCAAGTCGAATACTGCAAATCCAACTACTATATCGGTTTTTCCTTCTCCGATAATGATGATAATCTCCCAATTAAAGCGTTGGAGATAAAAGTTCCCAAAAATATAGCGGAAAGTTTGCAGGAACTGGACGTTGACGCAATATCTTCCGACATCTATCTGGAAAATATCGCGGCGCAGGCGCTGTCTATTGATACCATTTCCGGAAACTTAACGGGGAATCTCCTGCTGGCTGATGACATCACCTTCGATTCTACCTCCGGCTCCATGGATTTAAAGCTGTCGCATTGTCCTTCTTCCTTTGAAATGTACACAATCAGCGGTGACTGTGTTGTGTATCTTCCAAAAAAGCCTAGTCTGGATTGTGACTTTGACACCATCAGCGGCAATTTCCACAGTGAATTTGACATCAATTTTAAGGATGAAGACGAATTCATCATCGGCAGCGGCAAAGCTTCCTTTGAATTTTCTTCCACCAGCGGAGACATGACCATAAAAAAACTGAAACTTTAGGAAATTCTTCCAATCTTCTTTGACCCTTCCCGGGAATTATGTTAAAATATTTTTAAGTATTTTAATTGCTGGGGAGGGCTTTTTTATGTGCGCATTTGTAGCATTCAATCAGGTAAAAAAAGTATATCATATGGGAGAGGTTTCCATCGAAGCACTGAAGGACGCTACCTTTGAAATAGAAAAAGGTGAAATCTGCGTCATCGTTGGCGCTTCCGGTGCAGGAAAGACCACCCTTTTGAATATTTTAGGCGGTATGGACACCTTGAGCGGGGGCTCCGTCATCTTAGATGGTACCGATATTTCAAAGTTCGACAAGAAACAGCTGACTGCCTATCGCCGCCATGACATAGGATTTGTGTTCCAGTTCTACAATCTGGTACAGAATCTGACCGCCCTCGAAAATGTCTCGCTGGCAACCCAGATTTGTAAAAATCCGCTGGATGCCCGCACCGTTATGGCGGAAGTGGGACTCGGTCACAGAATGAACAACTTCCCTGCCCAGCTTTCCGGTGGTGAACAGCAGCGTGTCGCCATCGCTCGCGCCCTTGCAAAAAATCCAAAGCTGCTCCTCTGCGATGAGCCCACGGGAGCTCTTGACTATAACACCGGCAAAGCTATTTTAAAACTGCTACAGGATACCAGCAGAAAAAATGGCATGACCGTCGTTATTATCACGCACAACTCCGCGCTAACTGCCATGGCTGACAGGATTATTCATATCAAAAACGGCACCGTTTTTTCTGAAGAAAAGAATCAACATATTGTTCCTGTTGAAGATATCGAATGGTAAGAGAGGTCGCCCATGCTAAAGAAATCTACATTTAGAGAAATCAAATCAAGTCTTGGTCGCTATCTTGCCATTCTCGCCATCGTCGCTCTGGGCGTAGGCTTTTTTTCCGGACTAAAGGTCACCCGGCAAGCCATGATTGCCACAGCAGGAAACTATCTTGATGCAAACAATTTTTTCGACTATCAGGTCATGAACTCACTGGGTTTCGAAGAAGAGGATGTCACTGCTATGGCAGCCCTTAAAGACGTAAAAAACGCCGAGGGCTCTATCAGCTGTGACGTGCTTTATCATACTGATAATGTAAAAACCGACCAAGTGCTGAAACTGCATTCCCTGCCTGAGAATATCAATACCTTAACTCTAAAAAGCGGTCGCATGCCAAAAGCTGCAAATGAATGCATTATCGACTACAACCTCCTCGATGAAGATCCCATAGGCTCTGTAATCCATTTGTCCAAGGATAACGAAGATGACACACTGGACATGCTGACCCATGACACCTATACCGTTGTGGGAACCTGTGTTTCCCCCATTTACCTGAATTTTGAAAGGGGCTCCACCGCTCTTGGAAATGGATCCGTTTCCGGTTTTGCCTACCTCGGAGACGGAGGTTTTGATACGGACTATTACACTGAAATTTACCTGTCCCTTGTTGAAAATTTTCCCATTTACACCAGTGCATACAAAGATCTCATCTCAAGAACGGAGGATGCCGTACAGACACAGGTTGACATACAAGCAGACCGCCGCTATGACGCTATCGTGACAGAGGCACGCAAAGAGCTTACAGAAGCTCAGAAAGAATATGACAAAAACTACAAGAAATATCAGAACGAAAAAGCTGATGCCCAGCGAGAACTTGCCAGTACCTATCAGAAGTTGACAGACGGCAGAGCCGAAATTGCCAAAAACAAAGAGAACTTAAACAAGCAGGAAAAACGCCTCAAAGATAATCAGGCTAAGGTAGAACAAGGGCTTGCTGAAACCGCAAAAAAACGAGAAGAATTTGAAGCAAATAAAGCTTATCTGCCACCGGAACAGGCTGCACAGACCGAAGCGCAGCTTTCTGCTGCCGAAAAAGAACTGCAAAAGAATCTAAAAGAAATTAAAACAGGTTTTACGCAAATAAGCGAAGGCAGAAAGAAGCTTTCCAAGTCCGAAAAAGAAATCGAAGACGGCTTCACCGCCTACTATAAAGGCAAAGCGGAAGCAGATGAAAAGTTTGCAAAAGCAGATGCGGAATTTAAAGATGCACGAATAGAACTTGCCGATGCCGAAAAAGAAATCGAAGACATCGAAACACCTGACACATATGTGCTGGACAGAAATACCAACATCGGCTACGCCTGTTTCGAAAATGACTCCGGTATTATCGATGGAATCGCAAAAATCTTTCCGATTTTCTTTTTTCTGGTAGCAGCCCTTGTGTGTATGACTACCATGACAAGGATGATTGATGAACAGCGAACCCAGATTGGCGTTCTGAAAGCTTTAGGCTACAGTAACGGCGCGGTCATCGAAAAATATATGTTCTATTCGGGAAGTGCCGCTTTAATTGGCTGTATCATCGGCTTCTTCTCCTGCTGTTACATCTTCCCGATTATCATCTGGCACGCCTACGGCATGATGTACGATTTCAGCGCAGACCTTGTCTATATCGTCGATAAACCGCTGGCAGCCTCTGCTCTTGCAGTTTCTCTGCTGTGTTCCATGGGGACTACCCTGTTCTCCTGCTATGCAGAGTTCAGAGAAGTGCCTGCCCAGCTGATTCGCCCCAAAGCCCCGAAAAATGGAAAGAGAATTCTTCTGGAGAGAATTCCTTTCCTCTGGAATAAGCTGAGCTTTCTCTATAAGGTATCGTTTAGAAATATTTTCCGCTACAAAAAGCGTTTTTTCATGATGGTACTGGGTATCAGCGGCTGTACTGCCCTGCTTCTGACAGGTCTCGGCGTCAGCGATTCTGTGCGAAACTTCGCTGACTATCAGTACGACGAAATTCAGGTATACGATTACAGCATCACATTTAATAAGGAAATGACAGAAACTCGCCAACAGCGCTTTTCTGAAAAAAATGCTTCTTCTATAGACAAGCTGATTTATCTCCACCTAAGCAGTGCCGACCTAGTGACAGAGGACGCTATAAAATCGGTCAACTTGATTGCAGCAGACAGTTCTGACTTTGGTGATTTCATAAGGCTTCATGATAACGCCGGTAATCCAATTTCCTACCCGAGCCAAAAGGAAGCGGTTATCTGCAGAAAGCTGGCTAACACCTATAATCTTTCGCCAGGCAGCGATTTTATTCTGCGAAACAAAGATGGAAAGGAAGTTCATCTTACCGTCAGCGCCGTCTGCGAAAATTACGTGCAAAACTACATCTATATTTCACCGAAGGCTGTAGAAAATGACTGGGGCGGTCTTCCGGAAATAAAAGCTGCGCTGGTTTATGCCGCTTCTGATTCTGCTGCAGACGGCTCAAATGCAGATACGGGCGATAACACCGCGCATATCTACAGTTCTTCCGCCAGCGTCCTAAATGATTCCTATGTAGCTGCAGTTTCTATCAACCACGATTTCAGAATCCGCGTAGAAAACATGATGGAAAGTCTGGACTACGTTATTCTGTTGGTTATCCTCAGCGCTGGCGCACTGGCGTTTATCGTGCTTTACAACTTAACCAACATTAACATTACAGAGCGAATTCGGGAAATCGCTACCATCAAAGTGCTGGGCTTTTATCCTGGTGAAACCTCTGCCTATGTGTTCCGCGAAAACTTTTTCCTGACAGGAATCAGTGCCCTCGTAGGACTTATTCTGGGGAAAGTACTCCATGCTTTTGTCATGAGCCAAATCCAAGTGGATTTAATTTGCTTCGACGTGCGAATCGCACCGCTCAGCTACGTACTTGCCGTGATTCTTACATTTGCCTTTGCCACAATAGTCAGTCTCGCCATGTACTATAAGCTGGAGAAAATCAGCATGACTGAATCACTAAAATCCATCGAATAAAACATCATGCTTCGCTGCGTATTTGCATACTTGCACAATTATCCACGACAGAAAAAAAGTTTTCTTAAAAGGCAATTTCGCCAAAAATAAGAAAACTTTTTTCTGTAGTCAACAAACGCGCAGCAGGCTCTCGTCTATTCAATATATCCTACTACATCGCCTGCCTTAAAAACATGTTCATCTTCGATGAGAATTTCTTTGAGGATGCCGCTGACCGGCGCCTTAATCTCTACGGTTTTCTTGTCCACTTCACCCTCACAGACGGTCTGCCCCTCCTTAACAGCTTCTCCCACTTCCACCAGCCATGTGATGGTTCCTTTTTTTGCTGTTAAATCAATAGGCTGCTTCATACACTCACAGTTTCTGTAAGGCTGCGGCTTTGGCAGCAGACTTTCCGGCACGATAATTTCCTTTGCCATCTCTTACGCCTCCTTCTCATCTTCTTCATAGAACGGACATTTCTCTTCCAGGCACTGGGCATTTTTCCCATGGTATCTGCATTTGATGTCATCTGAAATCTCCATATGTAACCCACATTTTTCGTTGATATACGGCACACCCTCCTGCGCCGCCAAAAAGGAAGTCCTCTTGCAGCACCTAGGTCCCGGATATTTGGAAATCGCAATCAGACTCTTACCAGTTCCCTCGTTTGCCCACTGCCAGTTTTCCACAGAAAGAGGCGACGCTCCGGTATATACACTGATAAAAATGCCAATGCCTACTGCCGCACCACAAGTACCGCAGTTTCCACAAAATCCAGGAGGCACGGTCTTTGCCCGTTCTTCTGTTAGCACAAGCCAGTTATCCAGTTCCTCCCAGGATTTTCCCTCCTGAATCGCCGCAATGCACAGCAACGCCGCCGGCATGATAAAGTGGTGATACGGACAGTGCATAGGCATGCCCTCCATGTTCATCAGCTTCATCAGCGCTTCGTCCGCTTTGAGATTTTTTCCCTCTTCATATATTTTTTTACAGACCGCTCTCATATCTGTAAAAACTTCATCTTTCATTATAAATGCCATGATTACTCACTCCTTCCTGCTAAAAAATTCAATATATCTTCTTTATTGGATGTTCCAAAATATGCCTCAAGCTTTATTCCCTTCAGGGCTTTTTCTATGGCGCTGTAAGAAAATTCAACGCCCTGCAGTCTCGCAGAGATTTCCCCAAAATCTTCCAGCCCCAAATAATCTCCGCTAAAAGAACAACTTTTGATTTCGCTACCCTTGATATTTCCATGAAAGGTCACTGTACCTACAGGAAATCTGCAGCTTGCCTCCATGGTACATATCGGATTCCTGCCGAAATTCCATTGTCTGTTTCCATATCTGCGCTCGATGAGAGTCGCGATTTCCTCTTCTTCATCTGGGCTCATTTTCCCAATGAGTTGACAACTTTTTGATAGTTCCTTTCCCCAGTCTTCAAAGAAAATATCTGCACTGATATGTCTAAGCGCAGGCACCAGTCCACGCAGATTGGAAACTCTGCTGCGTACAGAGGTAACGCCTTTCGACACTAATTTTTCCTTCTTTGGCGTCAGAACTTTTTCCATAGCAGCAAGATTACAATCAAAGAGAATGCAACCATGAAAAATCCCACGTTCTTCTCTCTGTGTCATGGCTGTACCGCTGATTTTCACTACATTTCCTGAGGAATCCGTCATACAGATGTCGTTTCTGCCGTTTGCAAAACATGGTGCGCCGCAGCTCTGCAGATAGCTTATCATCATCTGCAATCCCTGCGCTGCCTTCTCCTCAAAGACCCCATCTGGGAAAATGAAGGAAAAATTGATATTTCCCAAATCGTGAAAGACTGCGCCGCCTCCTGTCAATCTCCGCACTATTCCGATATGCTCACGTGCCGCAGCTGCCTCATCAACTTCTGCCAGCGTGTTCTGATGTCGACCGATGATAACTGAGGGGTTGTTGCGCCAAAGATAAACGGTATCTTCCTCCACATGATTAAAAAGCATCTCTTCCCTTGCCAAATTATGACTGGGGTTATGACTTCTTTCGATGATTAAATTCATAACAGACCTCGCACGGCTTCCTTTAATAGTTCTCCCTCCGTAGGGTGCGGAAATACCTGCTCCAAAAACTGCTCTGCAGTCATCTCAGCAGCAATCGCTGCCTGTCCGATTTGAATGATTTCTGAAGCCAAATGAGAAACCACATGAAAACCTTTTAAGATGTGGGGTTCTTTTTCCATGACTGCCTTTGCAAATGCGCCCTGCGTGCCGAAAATCACGCCGCCTGCCATCATATCTGTCGAAAGATAACTTTCTACCATGCCTTCTTTGCAAATACTGCCTGCTGCCGCTGCCTCAAGGGGCGTAAAGATACACTGGGCAGTAACGATGTTTGGTTTTATGCGTTCGGTTCTTTCCCCGGTCACCGCCGCACCAACTTGTCGGCCATCCTCTGCTGCCATATCCGCTGTAAAATGTACGCCTTTGCAGTCTCCAATCAAGTGAATTCCTGCCGTCTGTCCTTTAATCAACGGAAGCTTCGGCTTTCTTCCGCAGCAAAATACCATATTCTCAAAAACACCGGATACGCTGTTGGTCTCAAGCTGTACACCCAGGCTTCTCAGGTAGGAGGCCATGGCATCACTGATGTCCTTATCCCATCCCGGCAGAATTCGCGGCATATGCTCGTGCAGAGTAATCTGAACGCCCGAGGACTGTAAAATCACCGCAAGTTCCACCCCAAGGACGCCGCCTCCAATTATATCAAGTCGTTTTGGCAGATTTTCCAGCGTAAGAAGCTGTTCTGCAGTAAACTGCTGCTCTGCGGTAAAGTTTTCTGCACTGATTGGCTCTGAGCCAGTGGCAACAATAATTTCATCACACATCAGACAGGTTCCATCTGCCAGTGACACCTTGCCGGTCTCTATCTGGCTAACCTCCGCTTCTAACAGCTGAACCTTCTGCTTCTGCAGCATATATGTCATGCCGTACACAAGCTGCTGAATCTTCCCAGTAGCTAACTTACGCAGATCCTTCGGGGTTAGCTCCGTTTTCGCAAAACCGCTTCGAATTAGAGTCTCTGCCGATTTTATCACCTGCAAATAAACTCTGGTCGGAATACAGCCGCTGTTGACACAAGTACCTCCGATAGAGTTCTTTTCTATTAAAACTGTTTCAATTCCTCGGCGTCTAAGCCCCATTGCCGCCTCATAGCCAGCCGGACCGCCACCGATTACGATGACTTTCATGGAAACGGTCACCTCCTGTATCAGTGTTTTGGTAAAACTCTCAATTAAAACCCAATCTATCACTAGATATTATCTATTATAAAACTTTGTCTTATCTATTGCAACAAAAGCAGTACGAAGATTTTTGTATTCCGTGGTAAATCTATTGCATTTTTGCCGGCAGATGATAAAATAAGCTTAACAATATATTTTGTCGAAAAGGGGAACATTATGAAGAAAGCTAAACAAATCGGCGTAATTGCTTTGTTTCTTGCAGCAGTCTGCCTCATCTGTTTCTTTTTCGGACGCTCGGTTGGCAAATCTGCCGGTGTTTCCGAAATTGATGCAGTAGTGCTGGAGAATAAACTGACGGAAATTAGTGAGCTCGCCACGATTACTTACTCATACACCAATATGGCTGAATTTGAAAATAGTAAAGATTTTTACGGAATTAAACTTCCTTTCACCACCAAAGGATTTATCATTACCTACGATGGAGAGATTAAAGCCGGTGTCAATCTTTCCAATGCTGAGATTTCAGTTTCCGGGCAAAAGATTTCGATTACTCTCCCTGAGGCTGAAATTCTGTCCCATCAGATTGAGGAAGACAGTCTGGAGGTTTTCGACGAAACCACCAGCATTTTCAACCCGCTAAAGGTCACCGACTACAACAGCTTTAACAAAGACCAGAAAGCTGAGATGGAGAAAAAAGCCACTGCCAAGGGGCTCCTTACCGAAGCAAAGAAAAAAGCTGTAGATACAGTCAAGGGCTTTATCTTGCAGCTTATTCCGGAAGACTGGACAGTCGAGGTTGTCTAAGTTCTTCTTTGCACATCTCCTATTATTTTCCGAAAAATGTAGGTGGAATGTAGGTATAGAAAAAACCAACGGGCAAAACCGTTGGTTTTTTAATGATTTTCTGGCGGAGGACAACGCTTTGTACTTCGTACAAAGCTCCTACAGGAGCCTGCGAATATTGAACAGCAGAGGATCGCAGGCTCCTTTCGCTCTCCCATTTTGCATTGCGGGCGAAGTCCTGCGCAAAATGGGGATGGGACACTCTCACCCACGCGTGGATTCTCGCCCCATTAGATGCTAAGTCAAAAAATAAAAATGACACCCATCAGAGTGTCATTTTTATTTCTGGCGGAGGACATGGGACTCGAACCCACGGGGCTGTTACACCTTACCGCATTTCCAATGCGGCTCCTTAGCCACTCGGTCAATCCTCCAAGCACCATTATAATTTACCACAAGTTGAGGAAGATTGCAAGTAGTTTCTGCTATGTTTTTAAAACATTTTTTTGCAGCAGGTTTTTGATGCAAAACAAAACCTTTACTCTGCGCATAATTCTCTACCTATCTTTATTTCATCGTGCTACAGCAAATATCTTTGATATTGCCTGTCAGGCAGTGTATTACACACAAAAAAAGCGGCGCAGCCATATCTGCTTCCACGAATTTTCCGCTGACCGCACCAGGGTCTGTCCTGTCGTGTCCTGCAAGAGTTGTCCCCCGCCAAAAAATCATTGAAACGCATTCTGCCCACATTGACCCTGTTTACACATATTTTCATATTTTTCCTATTTACCCATTGACAAAGTAGGAAAAAACATTTATACTCATATTAACTTCACAGACAGGAAATTGAAAGAAAGGAGTCCCTATCATGAAAAATTACAATTCTGCTTTTGTAATGATAAATATGATGACAACTATGTACATGTGGATGTTCTCCCTGTGCATGTCTTTAAGTGCAGCAGAATTCGGTTGGGTCTCTCCTTCAAAAGTACGTCGCGTTATCGCTTAAACGATACACAAGGTTCAGTTACGTATCAGCCCGGAAGACAAATCGAATCTTCCGGGCTGTTTGATTTTTGTAAGAAAGGAATTAAGACAATGAAACACTATTTTCAGGAACTTGTCAGAGAGAATTTCCGATTCGGACGAATGTGACTAATCCGCATCACTGATGCTAAGCAGTAAATCTATATTATAAATGTAAAATCATATAAACAGAAAGGAAAATAATCATGGCAAACTATAAATTTGAAACACTCCAGCTCCACGTAGGACAAGAAACTCCAGACCCAGCAACTGACGCTCGTGCAGTTCCAATTTACGCTACAACTTCTTATGTATTTCATGATTCTGCACACGCTGCAGCACGCTTTGGACTTGCTGACGCAGGCAATATTTATGGTCGTCTTACCAATTCCACCCAGGACGTACTGGAGCAGCGCGTTGCCGCTTTAGAAGGCGGCAACGCCGCACTGGCGCTGGCTTCCGGCGCAGCTGCAATTACCTATACCCTGCAGGCGTTAGGGCAAAATGGCGGTCACTTTGTTTCACAGAAAACCATTTACGGCGGCAGTTACAACCTGCTGGCTCATACCCTACCTGGCTTTGGCATTACTGCAAGCTTTGTGGATATTCACAATCTGTCTGAGGTCGAGGGTGCTATCAACGAAAATACCCGTGGAATTTACATCGAAACCTTAGGAAATCCAAACAGTGATATTCCTGACATTGACGCGCTAGCACAACTTGCCCATAAGCATGGGCTGCCTCTCATCGTAGACAACACTTTTGGCACGCCTTATCTGATTCGTCCCATTGAACATGGCGCTGACATCGTCGTCCATTCTGCAACTAAATTTCTTGGCGGTCATGGTACAACTTTGGGTGGCATTATTGTAGACGCCGGCAAGTTTGACTGGGCAGCCTCCGGAAAATTCGACCCAATCGCCGCTCCAAATCCTAGCTACCACGGAGTTTCCTTTGTGGAAGCTGCAGGTCCGGCGGCCTTTGTCACCTATGTCCGCGCAATCCTGCTTCGTGACACCGGAGCGACCATCTCTCCATTTGCTGCATTTTTGCTCTTGCAGGGTGTAGAGACTTTATCCTTGCGACTTGACCGTCATGCAGAGAATACAAAAAAAGTTGTGGAATTTCTTACAAAGCACCCTCAGGTAGAAAAGGTAAACCATCCGTCTCTGCCTAATCATCCGGATCACGACTTATACCAGAAGTTCTTCCCAAACGGCGGTGCTTCCATCTTCACTTTTGAAATCAAAGGCGGCATTGCCGAAGCACACAAGTTTATCGACAATCTGCAGATTTTCTCTCTGCTTGCTAACGTAGCTGACGTTAAAAGTCTGGTGATTCATCCGGCTACAACGACCCACAGCCAGCTTAATGAAGAAGAATTGGCAGAGCAAGGTATCAAGCCGAACACCATTCGTCTGTCCATCGGCACAGAACATATTGATGATATTATTGCAGACCTCCAAGGCGGATTCAATGCAGTAAAATAAAATCCTTCTAAAAAGGCTTCAGCGAAAATGCTGAAGCCTTTTGTTTAACTGATTCAACTTATTATTTTACAGACTCTTCTACCACGTTCATCATTTCTTCGATATTAATTACGCCGGTATGTCTGACTTCTTTCTTATCTAAATCTTTTAAGCCCTTCGGCACGCGCACGCCGGTCTTTGCTGCCAACGCTTCCACATAGCGGAATCCATTTTCTTCCTCTCCAAGGCCGATTGATTTTGCAACGCTTTCAGCAAACTTATAAGCGCTAGCCGTGGATGCAATGACGGTCGGTGTGGTATCCCCTGTCTCCTTGCGATAATCTTCATAAACCTTATACGCCACTGCAGTGTGGGTATCCATAAGATAGCCATGCTCCGCATACATCTGGCTAATAGTCTCGTTGGTTTGTGCAACATCCGCATAGCCGCCATAAAAATCAGCAAGGCCTGCTTTGATTTTATCGCTGACTTTGTAAACCTTTTCGGTGTCTAACTGCGCCATCAGTGCCTTGATTTCCTCTCCATTTCCGCCGGATAAATGATACAGAAGCCGTTCCAGATTGCTGGAAATCAAAATGTCCATGGACGGTGAATTAGTCAGATAAAAGTCTCTCTTGATATCATATATACCTGTATTGATAAAGTCTGTCAAAACTTTGTTTTCGTTGGAAGCACAGATAAACTTGCCCACAGGAATGCCCATCTGCTTTGCATAGTAACCTGCCAAAATGTTCCCAAAGTTTCCGGTCGGCACCACGATGTTCATCTTTTCGCCATTTTTAATCGCACCGCTTTCCACCAGCTTTATGTAGCTGTAGACGTAGTACGCAACCTGTGGCACCAATCTGCCGATATTGATGGAATTAGCCGAAGAAAGCTTACACCCAGAGGCTGCCAGTTTTTCGGCAAATGCGTTGTCATTAAATATTTTCTTTACGCCAGTCTGCGCATCATCAAAGTTTCCGTTGATAGCAAAGACATGGGTGTTTGCACCCTCCTGAGTAATCATCTGACGCTCCTGCACCTGACTGACGCCCTGATTCGGGAAAAATACGATGATTTCTGTTCCCGGCACATCTGCAAAACCCTCCAAGGCAGCTTTTCCGGTATCTCCAGAGGTTGCAGTCAGAATGCAAATCTTCTTATCTTCATTTTCTTTCTTGATGGCAGTGGTCAGCAAATATGGCAGAATAGACAGAGCCATATCCTTAAAAGCTGCTGTTCTTCCATGATACAGTTCCAGAAAATATGCGCCGCCTGCTCTGACAATCGGTGCAATATCCGCAGCTTCAAATTTTTCATCATAAGCGCCGTTGATGCAGTACTGCATCTCTTCCTCAGTATAGTCATCGAAGAAAGCACCGATTACTGCGAGAGCAATCTCCTGATAGGTTTTTCCCATCATATCTTCTATATTAAACGGAATCGCCGGAATCTCAGTCGGAACGTAAAGACCCTTATCTTCAGAAAGTCCCTGAATAATCGCCTGTGCCCCTGTCAGTTCCTGCTTGCTCCCTCTTGTACTCTTAAATTTTCTCATTATAGCTTTCTCCTTCTATTTAAAATTTATAAAAATAAAAAATTCTACTAGACAACAATCATTTTTAAGTATATAATAAATAGCGTGAGATTTCAACTGCTCATTGATAATTTTTAAATATGCTTCCATGGTCAAGTGGTCAAGACGCAGCCCTCTCACGGCTGAATCAGGGGTTCGACTCCCCTTGGAAGTACCATAAACAACACCGCTCAAAACGTACTAATTTCAACGATTTGAGCGGTGTTTATTTTCCGTTAAAAGTACTATTTTATGCCTTTTTATGCTAAAAGCTCCTTTCTGCGGAATGCGCAAGATAAATTGACTATTGCATAATCTCTTCATTCGTGGTATATTGGTGTCAAGAGGAAACCCTTGAAAACGGTCAACCTGTAACGATTGAAATAACCGCTAAGTTTGTCAGGCTCAGGCGGTTATTTTATTTCCTTCACAATTCTGTAAAGAATCAGCAGATAAACTACATCAAATATGTACTCTGTCCGAATAGCAATATCCGTCATCGCTACCATAAGTTGAACATGCAACCCATAATCCATTAGCATATTCAACAATATAGCCCTCTTTTTCTGATATATTTTCACAAAGAAGCCAGCCTATTCCATCTTTGGAATAGTCCATGCCCCGCCCATATATCCTCCAACAATCCAAATATCATTGGCATATAAAATAATTTCCATTATCTAAGCTAGCAATCCATAACCCGTTTCCATAATAAATATTTTATTAAAAACCCCAAAAGTACTAAATCACTTCCATTTCACAAGTCTATGTAAAGGCACTCAGCCAGAGTGAGTGCCTCTTTTCACTAATGCATGCGGTTAAAACTCACTTCTTTACCCGTTTCGCTTTTTCCAGTGACTTTTGACCAAACAATCCGTCAGCAGTGATACGCTGACGGCGCTGAAAGCGCTTTACCGCATCTTTTGTTGCAGGTCCGTAAATACCGTCAACATCCAGAGAATTTCCATACCAGTTTAGAAATTGCTGCAGCTGTCTGACCTTTTTTCCACGGTCACCCAGAATGAAGTAGCCACGCTTTGGCAAGGTAATGGTACCGGTATAGGTATGCTTTTTCTCTCCGCTTCCACTACTAGTTTCATAATTTTTGTAGCACCAGTTTAAATCAAATTTGCCGGGCACATTCTTAAAACGCCCTACATCACTGTACTGCCACATAGCGGTCCTTCCTTTATAGGAATTCGTATCATTATACTGTGCTACCCACACATCAATTCCCTGTAAACTGCCTATTTTTTCAGTCAGCCAAGAGTAAGAAGCATAGACCCCAGCCTTTCGACCCTGTTTGCGGACCTCTTTGACAAAAGCTTTCACTACTTTAGTAAGTGCTCGCTTTGACAGTCTGCCCAGGGTCATAGCGTCCTCTACATCCATCCAGATTGGATAGTCGAAGGTCTTTCCTTTGCACAAAGCCACTGCGTGGCGAGCCTCTCGTCTAGCCTGAGACACCGTTACTGCGGTCGAGTAGTAATATGCCCCAAACCCCAGATTTGCTGCACGCGCCATCTGATAGTTATGAGAAAAGGTGCTATCCTCCATCGTTCCGCGATAGCCGCCTGCTCTTGCAATAACAAAGCGGACACCCGCCTTTTTCATCCTGTTATAATCAGCTTCCGTCAGCCTGCCGTTCCAATAACTAACATCAATGCCTTTCTTTTTTGCCATAAAAAACACCCCAGGTTATCCTATGCCGAGGTGTCCATTTCTGTGCTATTCCACAGCTTCCATTATATAAAATTATTCCTGTGTCTCAGGCATTTTGCTCAAATATTCTTCTCGAACAGCTGGCACATAGTACGTGCTGTAGCAAATGAGGTCATCATCTTCATCAATACGCACATCAAAAGCATAGTAAGGCATGAAAATATTGCACTGCGGTCCCGTCAGATATACAAGAGATGAACGCTCAATATTATCAAGAGACGGCAGCTTCGTATTGCCTGCCACGTACTTTCCCTTCTTGAGAAGTTGTTTTGCCTCTTCAGCTGTAATAATCGGGTACTCCTCAATCTTCTTGCCTGATGCCAGATTATCCATCATCATAATGCCGATTAGCTGTCCCTCATCGTTTAGTTCAAACCTCATACGCTTCAGGTTATATCCCACAATCTGCTCCTGCAGATTTTCTCCCCCGTCATAACCGGATAAAATCCAATGCGGCTTTCTCTCCTCATCGTAAAATATGCGAACACTGACCCTCGGGTTCGAGAATTCCATTAATCCCCCGTACTGTTCCAAAAGATACGCGGTCACCTGCTCCGCTTCTTCACTGTCCATTTCAGAATCTGCTGTCTTATGATCCTGCAGAAGTGACTTTGGCTGTGCAAATTTTATTTCCGTAAAATTATTATATGTCACAGTGATATTGCCATCGTCTGTATACGCAGTTGCCTTAAATGCTTTCTGCAAAGTTCCGTCTTCTGGCTTCGTATCATCGGATTTCTCTTTTCTCTCATACTTGATCTCATCTATCGTCATATTCATTTCAGCTGCAGCTGCCCGCAGTTTTTTGTCCAGAAAGGCATCGCTGACCGGTATCGCTTTTTCATCTGCCTCTCCTGCATAAGCGATGTTCTCATATACCGGAAGAAACTCAACCTCAGTATCTTCTTCCCATGGGTTTCCATCCTCTTGTGTCGATGGGTTTCCAAGCTTTTTCTTTGGCTCTTCCGCTTTCGTCGCATAGCGTTCAACTGACAAAGTCGGCAGCTTATCGCTCTCTTCTGCTGCCACATTCTGACCATTTCTATCGGAAGACCCATTTCCGATTTGCTCACCAGACGGCAGTAGCTGCACAGCGCCCAGTACGAACATCAAAAAACATGCCGCCGCTATACTGCTATAACGAAACCACTTCTTCCGCTGCATGCTCCTTCTCTGCGCTGACTGAAAATCTGCTGCTTCCTTAATATATGCATCATCAATTTCATTGATATGAAATAAAATATCCTCTTTCTTCATAACACGATTCCCTCACTTTCCAGAGATTTTTTCAGTTCTTTTCGCATACGAAAAAGCATGGATGTAATTCGGTTCGGATTCATCGAAAATTCCTCTGCAATTTCCTTAACAGAACACAAATACCAGTACCGTTTTACAAATACTATCCGATTCAATCTGGACTGCCTTGCCAGAAATTGATTGATAACCTCGACTACTGCCATTTCATCCGCCAGCGTTTCCACCTCTGAACGTTCACCGACACATTCCTCCAGTTCTGACAAAGCCAGCGCAACCTGTCCTTCCCCTCGCTTTTGGGCATTGCGCCCTTTATACCGGTTCAGCGCCAAATTTCTGGTTATCTTCCCCAAATAGGTGGAAAGCTGTACCGGTCGTTGAGGTGGAATTGCATTCCATGCACGCATGTAGGCATCATTGACACATTCCTCCGCGTCCTCGCTGCTTCTGAGGATATTGTAAGCTATGTAATTACAATATTTTCCGTATTTCTTGTCCGTCTCCGCAATAGCTTCTTCGCTTCGTGCAAAGTAAAGCTCTACGATTGTGCTGTCCTCCATAGCCATCTCCCTTCCCTAATCATCACCACTTTTTTTCTTCTCTATTGCAACTCTAACTTCATTTTATCAGGTGGGAAAAAAAATCGCAAGAAAAAAGGAGCAATACTGCTGCTTACGCATTGCTCCCGCATTTCATTTATTTCGATTGCTCCAGTTCGAGCTTTCGTTTCATATAGGTTGTTCCTGAAAATTTATTATGTTCATTCATCAGAATTTTCGCCTTGGCAATGTTGCCCTTTTTCAAAGCAATCAGAATCTCCGTATGGTCATTAATACTCTGCTTGCGGTTTTCGCTGACAGCCTGATAAGCAAAAGTGCACATATTGATTTGATTCTGCGTCTTTGCCGCACACTCTCTGATAGTCCTGTTGGTACAGTATTCTATCATAGTCTGATGAAAACAATCAGATGCCTTGTGAGAACCTTGCTCGTCATCGGTTTCATAAGCAGCTTTCTGCTCCGCAATGATATCCTCCAGTTCTTCAACGAGGTATTTTAGCGTATCCAGACCCTGATATGTATCAATGACGATATCAAAGAGATAGCAGTTGGCTTCAATCAGTCCCGCTTCTTCTTCCTCCGAAAGCTTGATAATACTAGGTCCTACATTATGCTTCTGCTCTACAAAACCTTCCTGAATCAGTCTATTAATAGTCTCTCTTACAGGGGTTCTGCTGACAGAAAAGGTTTTCGCCAGTTCCTCAATATTTAGTCTGTCTCCCGGCACCAGTTCCCGATTCTGTATTTTTTGCAAAATCAGGTCATAAATCTGATCGACAAGAGACGTTCTCTTTACTTTCATCTTTTCACTCCATTAGAACGGTCTTGGTTCTTCTCTTCTGCTGTTTTCTTTCTTGATAATATTGCTGACAACTACCCACATTATCAGTGCCAACACTGCGAAAATTAAAATAGCAACAAATGAAGAGTCATAAGCACCGCCGGATTTTTCTACCAAGCTGCTGCTGATGGTTGGTCCGATAATCGCTGCCGGAACCAAGTTGAACATGCCAACACCAAAGTTTACAGCAAAGTACTTCGGTCCGTAATATTTCTGAATCAATGTAGAACAGATGGTCGGGTTCGCTCCGTACGAAAGACCCATCGCTAAAAGTCCTACCAGAATCAGAATCATGGAACCGGTCTTTGCTCCCAGGAGCAGTGCGATGCCCCCTACAAACATGAAGATAATATCCACCATCATAGCAGTTTTTCCGTTGGTTTTATCGTAAATGCCGCCGACAATCACACGACCTGCGCCATTAAATACAGATACTACCATACCTACGATAGCCGGTGCACCGAATGCCACAGCGATAGACGCGGCGCTGTTGATGACCATCAGACCGCCCACACTAATCAGCACACACCAAAGCAGGAAGCACCAGAAAGAAGCAGTTTTCATAACACTTCCAATAGGGTCTCCATAAAGTTCTTTTGCCTGTCCACCGCCTGCAGGTGCCTCCGGCACTTTAATAAAGAAAGAGCCAACTCCCAAAACTACGAATATCATAATACCCAAAATCATAAAAGTGGTAAAAATCCCTTTGGAAGCAATCAGGCTGGTTGCAACGCTTCCAAGAATCAGCGCACCAAGACCGAATCCCATCATCATAATACCGCTGCAAAGACCTGGCTTATCTGGGAACCACTTATTCATGGTGCCGATTACACAATTATAGGTAAGACCTACGCCGCTTCCACCGAAAAATCCATAAAAAATATACAGCATAATCAAGCTGGAAGAAGAGTTTTCCGGATTCAGACGAGATACACCAAAAAATCCAATCAGCAGACAGACTGCAGATAGCAGGATAATCAGCTGCGGTTTGAACCTGGCTGCCAGTTTACCAGCAACAAATCCGCCCACGCAGAAGAAGACCATAGAGATAGTAAAAGTCATAGAAAGCTGTGACAGTGACCAATCTGTATAAACTTCGCTAAAAGGCGTTCTAAACAGTGACCAGCCATAGATAAGGCCACAGAAAATTAACAGCAATGTACCCACACACAGATACAACCATCGTTTGTTACTTGTCATTGAACGATTCTCCTTTTCTTTGAATTGAATTTGCGGTATCCTGGTCTGCCTTAGAGAAAAAAAGCGGATGAAATAAAGGCTATTCCACCCGCCGTCCCTCAGACAAACGCTTTATACCTAATGTATTTATAACTATTTTATAGATTTTCAAACAAAAAGTCAAGCAATATTCTTATACACTGGTGTTTTTCCGATTTATTCGCCAAAAACACACCAGACAAAGCAGAATTTGTACCCTAGAGGACGCCGGCGTTGCAAGTCCGATAGAAAACAGTGCTGCGCCGATGACTTCAACCTCCTTTGCATCTGCAAAAATCCCTGCCATGATTTCACCATGAAAAAATGAAAAATATCCCATAAAAATACCTGCAAGCAGAGAAGTTGCAATTCCCCATGCCAATGCCTTTTTTGCTCTGTCCAGTTTTTTTGCACCCACATTCTGTGCTACAAAGGCAGACATAGACTGCATATATGAGGAAGGCACCAGCATGACGAAGCCGCAGAGTTTTTCGGCAATTCCAAGTCCCGCCGAGGCAATAAGTCCCATTCCGTTGACAATAGCTAAAATCACCAAAAAAGATATACTCACTAAAAAGTCCTGCAGTGCAATAGGCGCACCCAGAGTCAAAATACGCTTTACCATAACTGGATTCATCGTGATTTTATCCTTGCTTAGCTTAAACGGAAGCTTTTTCCTCTTTATAATTCCCAGAGAAATCATCACACTAACAGCCTGCGCCAGTATGGTTGCGACAGCCGCACCCGATACTCCCATTTTCAAAACGGCCACAAAAAACAGATCTCCGCAAATATTAAACACACAAGCAATAGCAACTGTAATAAGTGGCATTTTTGAATCTCCAATTCCCCTAAAGATACTGCCAATTACGTTATATGCTACAATAAAAATACTGCCTGCGCTGCAGATTCTGATATAATATACTGTAAAATCAAAAGCCTCTTGCGACGCTTGCATGAGTTTTGCCACAGGTGCTGCAAAACCTACCATTACAGCTGTCATTATCAATGCAATCAGCGTAAACAAACAGATACCGCTTCCGATGACAGAACCAGCTTCTTCCGTTTTTCCCTCTCCGATTTTCTGTCCTGCAGAAATAGTGCAAGCAGCACTGGAAAGGCAAACCGCAAAAGCGCTGGTAAGATTGATCCATTTATAAAACTTCTTTCTTCCTTACGCATAACGCCTCCTTTCTAAAAATCACACAACTTACAATCAAGTTGTAAGGGGCTAACCTGTTACTCATTACTCGTTTCAATAAATAATAATTAAATCGCTAGCGCCTATTATTCCGTAAAAATGGGTGGTTCGCTCGAACCACCCATTTTATTTATGCTGCTGTTTTCTTTTAGGATCTCTTTTTTCTAATTCCATATACTGTGCCGCAAAGTCCAAGGACTGCTGCGCCAAGCACTGCAAGCCATGTCAGCATATTTGCTGTATCGCCTGTTCTTGGAATCCACCAAGGCAGTTCATCTGTATCTGCCGGTTCATTCTCGTTCAAAATATCCTTGATTTCGCTCGGGTCTTTGATATTCTTATCTGGTTTCCCGTCTCCATCTGTATCGATATTGGTATCTGGCTTGCCGTCTCCGTCCGTATCTACATTCAGATCCGGAATACCGTCGCCATCGGTGTCGATATTGATATCCGGAATGCCGTCGCCATCGGTGTCGATATTGATATCCGGTTTGCCGTCCCCATTGGTATCTACATTTACATCCGGTTTGCCATCTCCATTGGTGTCGATGTTGATATCTGGCTTGCCGTCTCCGTTAGTGTCGATATCCACATCTGGTTTGCCATCTCCATCTGTATCCTTGTTGATATCCGGTTTACCGTCTCCATTGGTATCTACATTTACATCTGGTTTGCCATCTCCGTTAGTGTCGATATCTAAATCTGGTTTACCATCTCCATCTGTGTCCTTGTTGATGTCTGGTTTACCGTCTCCATCTGTATCGATGTCCACATCCGGTTTACCATCTCCATCGGTATCCTTGTTGATGTCTGGTTTGCCATCTCCATTGGTATCTACATTCACATCCGGTTTGCCGTCTCCATTGGTGTCGATGTCCACATCCGGTTTGCCATCTCCATCTGTATCCTTGTTGATATCCGGTTTACCGTCTCCGTCTGTGTCGATGTCTACATCAGGTTTACCGTCCCCATCGGTGTCGATGTTGATGTCCGGCTTATCATCTCCGTCTGTGTCGATGTTGATGTCTGGAAATCCATCATCGTCGGTATCAATGTTAATATCTGGAATCCCATCATCGTTAGTATCTTTATTGATGTCCGGATCCAGAATCGTCGGCTTGATGATATTATAATTGATGTCAATAGTACATTTATTTCCATTTTCGTCGGTTACAGTCACGCTGACAACATACTTACCCGGTACAGAAAAGTCAATCGGATTAGTTTTCAAATCAATTGGATTACCATCTTTATCATAAACTTTAATGTCTTCGGCTGCTGCCTGAATCGGCTTTCTATCGTCACCTGTTCCCTCCATCAGCGGATAGCCTGCCTTACTGGTAAAGACGTATCTGTCATTAATCAGCTTAACAAAATAATCAACATCTGCTTTTGGTTTATCTTTGCTTACCTTTTCATTAATTCTGTCTTTAAAAAATCCATGAATTGGCCAGGTATCCGGCTGATCTGGATCAACGTTTGGATCTGGATTCTTCGGATCCGGTTCGATTCGCTCTGACCCTACAATCACCAGTTTGTTGCCATCTACTTTTTCATCATCTTTCAAATCGTCTTTGTCCTTGGTTATGACTGGCACTGGAGAATTGATGAATGGGAACTTGGATACGATTTCATCCAATGTCGGCGGCTTCGGGTTATCTCCAGGCGCCGCATCAGGATCTTCCCATGCAACCAGCTGTGCTTTTGTCGCGTTTTCAAAGTAATTGGTTCCCTGCACATATTCCGCAGTCACAACAAAATCTCCCGAATCAAGCTCCGGTACTGCCGGATATTTATCTTTTTCAAAGTCAAATGTCTTTGTAATGCTGCACACATTTCCAGTCACCGTCAGCTCATCTGCACTGGTCTTACTCAAATCAATCGGAGCACCTACCTTTACGCCGTTGATATAGAACTGTACCAATCCAGTCGGCGCTTTACAAGTCGCCTTGGTTCCATCGCCCGGCTGTACGGTTGCCTTCAGCTGCACCTTCTTAATTTTTCCGTAATTCAATTTATCAGAAGGATCATCCAGATTCTGCTCAATGGCATAAGTTGCCTGTACCTTGGACGGTACTTTTTCAATGATTGCCCAGCCTGTTGCTCTGTGACCCCAGTAACTTTCCGCAAATTTGCCCTCTGCATACTGCGTAGAAGTTACGGTCAGCTTATAGATTCCTGCATCAGTTGGCATCACATTGTTGCCCGCCATTTCCTGTTCCGGTTCAATCGCCTCGCCATCTTTTTTATCATAGCGCTGCACCTTAATCTTTACTTTCGTGCTGTCGCTTAACGTTTTCGCAATTTCCTCATCCGTTGTAATGGGATCATTTTCCCAATCATAACTCTCAAAAGCAATTCCATCGTACTTTTTACTCAGTGTTTTCGTCCATTTTTCTGGTAAATCAAAATCGATATATCGTTTCAACGTTGGCGTTTTGCCTTCTTCTACCTTTGGAATAAACAACGGGTCAACTGGCTTCGGCTTCCCATCTTTGTCTTCTACACCCAGTTTTACCGTAATTTCCTTCCCTACCGCGGTAGATGGCAGCCACAGATATAAGTTACCATCATCAAAACGTCCCGGAGAGCCGTAATCATACTTTTCACCGCCAATGAGCAGTTCCCAACCATAGACATAATCGTCAGTAATCCCTTCTGCAGACAAGTTGACTTTGGTCATAAATACTTTATTTTTTTCATTGGTGTAGTCTTCGCTGCCCCATGCTGTATCTCCAATTCCCTGGAATTTATTGGTACTTGCGCAGCGTACAGAGCCGCCGCTGATTACAACGTGACCACCTGCACCGCCTAAGTCCTTATAACTGCTGTTGGATACAGGCAGCAGGGTGCCGCCGGTCACTTTAATCGTGCAGCCCTTTGCGGTCGTTCCGCAGGCAGCACCAAACGCGTTGCCGTGACCGCCTCCGGTAGATTTTAAATATCCACCATTAATAACAATATCTCCACAGTTCCCTGTACCGGTTGCCGCTGTAGATACTTCTGTCTGTGCTGCGCCTCTCTGTCTGGTATTCGTATTGCCGGCACTCCATCCCGCACCGATACCAGCGCCATGATAGGCACCTGTCGCATCAATCTTGGCAGAGTTAAAAATCATTAAGCCGCCCTTTGGTCCCATATCAGGGGAGCCTCTAACCTTGCCTGCACCAGTTCCAATGCCAGAACCGCCGCCTTGTGCGCATTCACCGGAACCATAAGAACACTTAGCAGTAATGTCACCACCGTTAAAAATCATAGTGCCCGCATTTTCCTGCGGTCCAGTTCCAATGCCAGCAGAAGAATCTCCACCGGAAGCAACTAATTTTCCTCGTTTCGCACTGTTCAGTTTGCTCAGCGGATCACCCTTCTTCAGCTTTTGACCGTTCATCAAAGTTACATCTGCACCAATGACACCGTTTTCTGGTGTAATCATATTGCCTGCACTGTCTCTGTTCAAAACACTGTCATCAATAATCAGCGTAGAACCCTCTCCACAGTGTAACGCCGCCGTCGCATTGGTCGATGCATTCAGCGTATTGGTGGTATCGTCTGCCAGCGTAATATGACACTGGGTCGGCGTCATGAGATTGAACGGCGCATAGCCGGTAATATTGACGCCTGCCAGCGTAATATCCGCTTGAATATTAGGGCAGATTTCAATGGTCTGCGCTGTTGCAGCCGCAACATTTTTGTTTTTAATCGTCAGCGGCGTATTCGTCTTTACCTGCAGTACCTTTCTTCCGCTGATATCCGCAAGTTCATAGTCTTCTCCCTCTTTGCCGCCAGACACTAAAAAAGCGCCTACTTCTTTTTCCTCTGTAGGATCGTCGCTTGCTTCATCCGCCAATGCCATTGAGCGCATGACAGAATTTGCTTCTTCTGTAGGATCTTCTTCGACAGGTTCTTCATCTGTCGACACGTCTCCGTCAGTAGGTGCATCCGCATCCGGTGGATCGAGTGGGTCATCGCCAACCACTAAATCGCCTTCCACGCTGAGTTCTCCACCTACTATGACATCGCCCCCTATCTCCATGCTTTCGATTCTGCCTGCAGGTGCGTCAACCGCATAGGACTGACCCCCCCCCCAGCAATTTTTCGGAAGAAAGCAATCCTCCGCTAAACGCAGAGATTGCAAAAAACATGCATAACAATAGAGCTAATGTCTTCTTGTTAAAAGGTTTCACTGGTTTGCCTCCTTTTCGTTCTAAATTTCTAGCTCAGTCTGTTTGTCTAAACTTCAGAGTTTTATTACAAAAACGACAATACAAAGCACTGTCTCCTTTATCACACCTGAGACACGTACTTCCAATATCAATTTTTCAATAAACACTTCTAAAGATTTCCCTTTATTATACTACGTTCTGACAAACTGTGTCAAGAAAATCACTAATTCCGCTTAATTTTAATTCGTATTTTGAACCCAGTATTTGTTAGCTGTGTTTTCCATATTAAAATCCAAAATAATATAGAATTAATAATATTGACACCAGACATATATGTTGATATACTAATTATATCAAAGTTTTATCGTAGTTTTCAAAAGTGCATTAAAATTTTTCAGAATGACAGAAAATGAAGTTTTTTATAATTACTACGCATAAAACAAGGCGGTTATAGCTATTTGACAAAGAAATAGGAGCCAGCATATGAATCAGAAAAAAAGTATAAAATCCGGCGATGCATCAGTTATCATGGAAGCGTTGGAAGAACGTGCATTTTTCAGAAAATCCGCCAAAGAAGAAGTCGCTGCGTGGGCTGAGCGGAAGGCACAGCAACCGCCTATTCCACCAGAAGTTCAGAAAGCAGAAGAGCAGAAAGCCCTTCGAAAGGGAAAAGTCATGTTGGCATGCTTTGGCGTAGCAGTACTTGGGCTGATTTTATTTTTCATGAGATATGTGTGATATCTCTGGTAAATTCTTAAAATTCATTTTAAAAATAGGAGGTACGCCTTATGAAGGTAATGAAAACGCCGAAGGATATGGCATAATGAAGAAGCGGTCCGTAGAAAGCGGCAAGAAAATGGTATGAAAACGAAAAAAGAAGCCGCCTTTAACGGAAGAAGAGGTGCAGGAAAAAATGCTCCGTGAACGCCGCAAAGGATTTTCAATTGCTATCGGACTCAGCACCGCTTTTGTGGCAATCTTAGTTTTCTTTTTAATTGTAGATACTGATACTATTATGTTTATTTAGTTCGCCCTTTTTTTAGGGCGAATTTTTATTTGCAACAGTAATTCAACCACGAATCCGCCCCTTTGCTCTTATTTTAGGGATAGAAAGGGCAGATTTAGGATTTTTACTTTAAAAACGCAGGAGTTTTTTCAGAAACTCCTGCGTCATCAATTTACATATTTATTTGAATGCTTCCTGTACAGCTACCGCTACAGCCACGCTGGCGCCAACCATCGGGTTATTTCCCATACCTAAAAATCCCATCATTTCAACATGTGCAGGTACTGAAGAAGAGCCTGCAAACTGTGCATCAGAGTGCATTCTTCCCATAGTATCTGTCATGCCGTAGGAAGAAGGACCTGCTGCCATATTGTCCGGGTGCAGAGTTCTGCCTGTACCACCGCCGGAAGCAACAGAGAAGTACTTCTTTCCTTCAAGGACTCTTTCCTTCTTGTAAGTGCCTGCAACCGGGTGCTGGAACCTGGTTGGATTGGTGGAGTTACCAGTGATGGACACGTCCACATTTTCGTGGTGCATAATTGCTACGCCTTCCCTTACATCAAAAGCGCCGTAGCATTTTACTTTCGCTCTGTCCCCCTTGGAGTACGGTGTTTCTTTGACAACCTTCAGCTCCCCAGTAAAGAAATCAAAGTCTGTCTGCACATAGGTAAAGCCGTTGATTCTGGAAATAATCAGCGCCGCGTCCTTGCCAAGACCATTTAAAATTACTCGCAAAGGTTTTGTTCTGACTTTGTTGGCGGAATTTGCAATACCGATTGCGCCTTCTGCCGCCGCAAAGGATTCATGACCTGCAAGGAATGCAAAGCACTCGGTTTCCTCACTGAGCAGCATAGACGCCAGATTGCCGTGACCGATTCCGACCTTTCTGTCGTCCGCTACAGAGCCAGGAATGCAAAATGCCTGCAGGCCTTCTCCGATTGCCTTTGCCGCCTCTGCCGCGGTTACAGCTCCCTTTTTCATTGCGATAGCTGCACCAAGGACATATGCCCAGCAGGCGTCCTCAAAGCAGATAGGCTGAATTCCCTTTACGATTTCGTAAGGATCGAAACCCCTATCGGTACACATTTTACGGGCTTCCTCCAAATCCTTGATTCCATATTCTTTCATCGCCGCTTCAATTCCGGCGATTCTTCTATCGTAGTTTTCAAATAATTCCATCCCGGCACCTCCTATTCCTTACGCGGATCAATCTTCTTGACAGCTTCGTTAAATCTGCCGTAAACCCCGCTGGCTTTCTCGATAGCTTCCATTGGATCCACACCACTTTTGATAAAGTCCATCATACGACCGATGTTTACATACTTATAGCCGATGATATTGTTATCCTCATCAAGACCTTCCTCTAAAATGTATCCTTCTGCCAGCTCCAGATATCTAGGACCCTTTGCCGCAGTGGAATAAATAGTGCCAACCTGGCTTCTGGTGCCTTTACCCAGGTCTTCAAGTCCTGCACCGACAGCAAGTCCGCCTTCTGAAAAAGCAGACTGACTTCTTCCATATACAATCTGTAAAAACAGTTCTCTCATCGCCGTATTTATTGCGTCACAGACAAGGTCTGTGTTTAATGCCTCTAAGATTGTTTTTCCGACCAGAATTTCTCCTGCCATGGCTGCAGAATGAGTCATGCCGGAACATCCCAGCGTCTCAATCAGAGCTTCCTGGATTATGCCGTCCTTAACGTTGAGGGTTAATTTGCATGCACCCTGTTGCGGCGCACACCAGCCGACACCATGTGTCAATCCTGAGATATCTGCAATTTCTTTTGCCTGCACCCATCTGCCTTCTTCGGGAATAGGCGCTGGTCCGTGATTTGCATCTCTTCCAACGATACACATATTCTCGACTTCTTTTGTATAAATCATCTTCTACCTCCACTTAAGTTTCGTTACTTCTTTTAGTATATCATCGGCAGCGCATTTATTCAACTGGTTTTAACTGTATCTTCGACGATGATGAAGGTCAATCCCCCTAAATCACAAAGAAATTTTTCTGTTATGATGACTTAATGTAAAAAAGGGTCAATTGCCAAGGTGAATTCCAGTTTGCCTAAGTAAATGTCAGGTACGCAAGAGTGGAGGATGTAAAAAGCTATGGAAAGTAGTGAAATTGATGCCAGAATAGGGTAAAATAGTGTTAATGCAGGGAAATTCGGGCATAACAAAAAGCCGTCAGCATTCATATTTTTATTTTTGCCAGAGTGAATTCTGCCGGCTGATGGTCTTGTGAAACTAGCGATATATCCCGGTAATCCATTAAAAATTAAAGTTCTAGCAGTTCATCGTGTTTTACGTAGCATTTGCGTTCTTCGCACCATAAAGGCTGGGTGTCTGGTCCTTTCCAGCTGTCCCATGGACCGGCGGAATAGCCGTATTCCAGACGGTAGGCTTGCAGATAATTTAACTGCCAGCCGTCGCTGTCCAGATACTCCCATGGATTGGATTCAATCTCATGACCAGAGCGAACCCAGTTGCGAAGCATGTAACGTTCGCTGCGTGTCATGGGAACAACATCTTCCATTTCATGGAGTGCACAAAGGTTGAACTGATAGTCGATGGATTGTTTATCGTAAATGGTTCGTCTTTTCACAGGGATGCACCTCCTTTTCTAAAGATGGAAGACTTCAGGGTAACTTCTTTGGAAGGAATTCTGCGGCAGCCGAGAAGGTGAAGGGTTTCGGCACCGAAAAAGAATGCAAACATTTCGTGAGGGCATTTGTTGCTTAGGCTTTCCCTGCAGTAAGAATTAATATGATGCATCATGAGTGAAATATCCTCTTGGCAAAGGTGGTCGAAAGAAGTACCTTTCGGCAGGAAATAGCGGATAAACTCGTGATTGCGCTCAATGGATCCTTTCTGCCATGAAGCCTGCGGATCGCAGTAATAGACTGCGGTACGCTTTTTACCGGAAGGATCTTTTTCAATGGCTAGAGGATTGGAAAATTCACTGCCGTTATCGGTAAGGATTAGCGGAAAGAGGTGGCGAAACCGTTCTGATCCCAAAAGGTCATACAGTTTTTTAAAGACATCTGTGACGGATCTGGAATCATTGTAGTCACGCAGAAAGGCCAGCATGAATTCTGCTTTGACAAAATGAATGGTTAGAAGGACTTTGCCGCCTTTCTTTCCTTCAACGGAATCCATTTGGACAACAGGATAGTTTGGATGCTCTTCCATAAATTTTTTAAAATCCTCAAAGGTTCTGCCTTCGCGGCATTTACGGTCGACTTTGAAAGTCTTTTTCTTTTTCCGCGATTTGAAACGGACTTTCCTTGGAAGGTCAAGATTCTTTGCGGAAATCAGTCCGGCATCAATGATTCGGTAAAGGGAGCGTTCGCTAATCATCAGGGAATCGGTATTGGTTACACAGATATGATGAAGGGATTGTCCCTGACGGATTAGCGGAGAGACAATGCGGTCGAAATGCTGCAGCTCTTCTTCGGAAAAGGTAAAGCCTTTGCGGGATTCAGTCAGTTTGCTGCGGTATTCTTTGTCAGCTTGCTTGGCACGGTAAAAATGTTTTTCTAAAGTGCAGTGGGGTCTTGTTTTACAGCCATTACACACGTAGGGTGGCTTGTCCAGTTTTGGGCAGCTGTAAGCTTCAAAATCAGGACAGAAACGACTGCACATACCGCAACTCCTACAGAAGCGGTAATTTCTTCCTGCGTTGCAGGGAAAACACAGTCCGCCGACAAGACAGACATTACGTTTGGTGCAGGCATTGTACTTTTTGCGGAATCCGCCAATACGTTCAACCGACAGATGCGAACGGACTTCCTTTGAGATTGTGGAAGGATCCTTGTCAAGGGCGGATGCGATGGCTTTAAATGATGTACTATTGGAAAGCTGGGTTTCGATGACCATGCGGTCAGACAGTGTAAGATGTTTTTGATTTGTCATGATTGTTACCTCCATTGACCGGGATATGTCTTAAGGTAAATATATCATAAAAATGTGAGAAAAGCAGTTTGTCAGAGTAAATTCTATGTAAGTCTTTGCCATTTGAAATTCCAGTGATACGCAGAATTTATTTTGGCAAATAATATAATGTAAAAAAGTTGAAACTTTTTGCTGCCCTTTAGGACTCTATTTATATGAAAACATTTTATCTGGAGGAAGAACAAATCATTATGGACGCAAAAACACAAGCACAAATCGCAGCAAATATCGGATACTTACGCCGCCTTTTCGGCTATACGCAGACTGGACTTGCGAAAGCTCTGGACATGTCAAGATGTACTTATGCCTTACTGGAAAACGGCGAACGGCTTCCTACCGCAGATGTTCTGCTTCTTCTGTCGGATTTTTATCATATCAGTGTAGATACAATTTTACAGCTGGACTCCCAGAAACTTGTCAATGATGTGATTTTCGCAGACCGTTGCAGCAAACAGCAGCGCAATCTGCTGGAGTTGTATAATCAGTTGTCTCCTGAAGGAAAAAGAAAACTGATTACCAGATCCAAACAGCTTATTCTGGAAGAAGATATCGGCGAAGTCCCATCCTATCGCACCGCTTTATAGAAGAACGCCTGCAAACACAAAGAATATAGCCTGTGCAATGCGCACAGGCTATATTCCAACCTATAACATAATACTATATGGATCGTTTGTCCACAATCAGAATTTATCATATCTAATCTGTAGAAGTCAATCAAACTTTAGTCCTATTTACTTTTCTATGACCGCTTTTCTCTGCGGCATCCTGCACAAAAGCCGTAAATCACAGAATTTTTACACTGTAGCTGAAATCCGTGATCCTTTGCAACATGGCTCGCAATCTCTTCCATAAAGTGACAGTCCAGATGCTCAACAACACCACATGCCACACACTTCAGATGTAAATGCTCATCGCATTTGTGAGTCCGTTCTACATATTGATAGGTCGCCTTTGTACTCTCGCCATTCGCCTGAGGCATATATTTGATTAAATTTCCGTCAGCTTCTAATTTTTCCAGATAACGATAAATAGTCGTTACGTTAACCGGATGATTTGCCGACTGCATATGGGCATGAATTTCACTGACACTGACGGGCCTTTGCCCCGACTCTTTCAGATAGGACAAAATCCCAGCCCTGGCCCCTGTCTTATATTCTAATCCGCTTCGCCTAGTCATCATTATCCTCCCTATAGGCAAAATTCAATTATGATACCCCAGACTACACTAAAGATGTAAAGCACCGCTGCAATAGTCATATTTTCGCGTAAATGTCTATTTTCTTTAAAGAGCACTAAAAGCCCCATGCCTGCACTGACTAAAAGTCCACTGAACATCGGCCCTGCACCGATGATGCCATCCAAATAAAGCTGTGTAATCACCACTGACGCCGCACAGTTTGGAATCAGCCCCACAAGGGCGGAAACCGCCTGCCCAAGTACTGGCACATTGGAAAAAATCCTGTATAGATTCCCCTCTCCGACTAGCTCAATGGCGCCTCCAATTGCGACAGAAATCAAGAAAAGGAAAAAGAAAACTTTTACAGTATGCAGCACTGCATCAGCCAGCACGCCTGTGCCGCAATGACATGGCTCCGCAGGCAGTTCGAACTCAGAAGAAACCTTATTTCTTCGCGCCATAAATCCAAACAATATCTCTGCTAAAAAACCACTAATCATGGCAATGATAACCTTGGTCAGCAGAATCTTTACAATAACAGTTCCCGGCACTTTTTGCGAAATCAAAATCGGCAGCATTTCGTCCGAGGTTGACATATAAATCGCAATCAGCGTGCCAAAAGTCAGCACTCTATTCATATAGAAATACGAGGCTGCGGTAGAAAAGCCGCATTGCGGAAATGCTCCCAGAAGGCTTCCCCAGACAGGTCCGAACTTTCCGGCTCTCTGAATCATGCCTCTGGCGTGGCTGCCAGTTGCTCGTTCCAAAATTCCCATGACAAGATAAGTCAAAAAAAGAAACGGTATCAACCGTAAACTATCCATTAGTGCGTCTAGTAAAACTTCTGTCATATGCTCCTCTTTCAATTTAAATTTGCAACTCATTTGCATTTTATATTATAGCACCCCGCTATGCCAAAAGTCAAGGCATAAAAACAGCACACACCATGGCAATCATGGGTGTGCCGCATTTATCATTACAATTGTCCCAATATAGTATCCACCACAGCCGTTGCTACCTGGTCTTTTCCCATCAGTTCCAGCTGCCGTACTTCATCTTTTGTAATCAGTGTCACCAGATTGGTGTCAGTGCCAAATCCTGCACCGTCATCCTTCAGGTTGTTTGCCACAATCATATCTGCATTCTTGCGAAGCAGCTTTGCCTTAGAATTTTCCAGCATATTCTCTGTCTCCATAGAAAAACCGCAGAGAAACTGTCCATCCCTCTTATGTTCACCAAGGTGCTTCAAAATGTCCTGCGTCCTTTTCATCGGAATAGACAAATCGCCATCCTTTTTCTTTACCTTCTGATCACTGACATTGATCGGGGTATAGTCACTGACCGCAGCAGCTTTAATGATGATATCCATCTCTGCACTTCGCGAAACCACCGCTTCAAACATATCTGCTGCGCTTTCTACAGAAACTGTATCTATAAACATAGGCGGCACCGCTGTGGTCGCTGCCTTTACCAAAGTCACCTCTGCACCTCTGAGCATACATTCCTTTGCAATAGCAAAGCCCATCTTTCCGCTGGAATGATTGGTGATAAACCGAACTGGATCCATGGACTCTCTGGTAGCCCCTGCCGTTACCAGTACTTTCTTTCCGACCATGTCCTTTTCTCTTGCAACAGCCTTCTCAACATACTGAAACAGCACCTCAGGCTCTGGCATTTTTCCGCTGCCCGTATCACCGCAGGCCAGGTAACCAGTGGCAGGTGTAATCACTTCAATGCCATAATGCTGCAAAATCTTTATATTGTCCTGTGTGATTGCATTCTCGTACATCGCCGTATTCATCGCCGGTGCTACAATCTTCGGGCAGGTTGACGCCAAAAAAGTGGTAGTCAGCATATCGTCTGCAAGACCGTGCGCTAACTTCGCCATCACGTTAGCAGTTGCTGGCGCCACCAGAAACACGTCAGCCTTCTTTGCCAGTGCCACATGTTCTACATTGTGCTGAAAATTTCTATCGAATGTATCCACAACGCATTTATTTCCTGTCAGCGTCTCAAAGGTGATAGGATTGATGAAATTGCACGCATGTGCAGTCATAATCACATGCACCTCTGCCCCTGCCTTTACCAAACTGCTGGCAAGCGCTGCGCACTTATACGCTGCGATGCCGCCGCTGACACCTAAGAGAACGGTTTTATCTTTTAGCATAGTTTTCTCCTTAAGATACTCGTAGTTTTCCTTATCAGTATACGCCATACCCTCAGAAAAAACAAGAAGAAAGAACCTCCGATTGTCGATGATTTGTCAATTATCCGTTGCTACAGTCCCATTACGCCCAGTCAGAATGGGCAATTCGTTCTTACAATCCTTTCGCCTTCAAATCCTTCACTAATTCCACATAAAATTCTCGCACATCAAAGCCGGGAATATTTTCTCTGTTCAAATCAATCACATCGCCATGGGATACGCCGCGTTTGCCCTCCGCCTGAATTTCAATGCACCGGCTTCCCCATTTCATGGATTCAACCGATACCAGTCCGTCATTGGCTCCGTCAAAAAGTTTCACAAAGCGGTAGGTCAAGTTCAATGGAAACTTTCCGTATCCGGCTCTGTTCATTTTCGATGCCACACTTTGGCAGTAAATTCCATACTCCTGCACTGCCGCTTGCTCCGGTTCACGCATCTTCTCATTAAGAGCCTTGCAGCCACTTTCTGTGAGGTCAATAACAGCCGCTAGAAAATCCGGGTTCGGATCGCCCAGATATTTGACTGTCTGGTTATAGGTCTTTGCAATTTTTCCCCTAACCTTTTCCGGCACATGATAAAACAGCCACTCTGCGAATTTACAGCCGCAATGCGGCGTATTGATAGTAGTCAATGATGCAATTCGCGGCGCCGCTCCGCACATCGCAAGCGCATATCTGCTGTCCAAACCGCCTTTTGAATGTCCTATGATATTAACCTTTTCTGCTCCAGTCTTCTGGCAGATTTCTTCAATTCTTGCCGCAATCTCTTCTCCGCAGTCCGCTACTGAATCCGCCGACTGCTGTTTTCCATAAAAAATTTTCGCACCATTTCTTTGCAGTTCTCTCGGAATCCTGCCCCAGTAGTTCAGATATTTAAAGTCCCTGAAAAACACGCCATGCACCAAAAGCAGCGGATATTTTGTATGACAAACTTCGCTCTCTGCCCTCACTCGGTTCAGCTCAGCTTTCTCTGTTTCTGTTTCCACCTCTCGCTGTACAAGGTTAATTAGTTTCAACAAAACCAGCAGATTTACCACCGGAATTAATCCGGTAAAGGCGGCAACCAGCCTCCATTTCATGCCCAGCTGCGTAGATGTTAGATAAATCCGTATCATGCCGCACCAGAACAAAAGAGTCTCTATCCCTGCGCAAATCAGACCTATCGGTATTACTGTCCACCAGCCGGGCCAGGCGGTCAAAATCCAGCTGAATCCAATGAGGCAACACGCTGCAGAAGTCCATAAGAACACGCGCAGCTGCACCGTTCCGCAATACATCTGTCTGATGATTCGACTCTCAAACTCGCTCTTGCCTCGCCTCGGCACGCCAAGAGGCACTATGATAAACCAGATAGCAGCCAGTATCGGCAAAAATATAATAATGTAATATAATTTTTCCATAACCGAAGTCCTCTTTCTTTGTTAAAATGTCATTGCTACTATCACATCTATACTTTCGTACAAAGCAGCATTCTTTATATGATTAGAGTTATTTCTATTTCATTATATTATAGTTTTTTGTCATAATAAAGAAATAAATTGTTTTCGCCATGATTTTTCTATGTATTATCCAAATCCGCACCATTTTAGGATAAATATAAGTCAATGGTGCGTTTTTGCATTTCTGCAGTCTCTATGCTGCACCATATGACGCTCCATGAAAGACAATGGTGCGCCAGAAACTATATCGCAGAATAAATTCTTAAATTTTCACCCCATTTTAGGGATTTATATCCATAAACCAACATACATATTCCATAATATTCCATTTAATTCCAGAAATTTCACTTGTTTCAATGCTTAAATAAAAAAACCCGCACCATGAGACCTCATTTCGTCATATATGGTGCGGATGTCGATTTTTTCTCTTGAAAAATGCACCTTTCAGGGTATTTTCAAGAAAAATGGTGCAGAACGATTTTAGTTCGATTTACTCAGCATATGCTGCTGCTTGCCGATAAACATATAAAAGTATAAATATAATCTTAACTTTAAACATACTTTCTCATATACTTCAATGCATTCTTTTCAAGGCGGGATACCTGTGCCTGACTGATGGAGATTTCCTCTGCTACCTCCATCTGAGTCTTTCCTTCAAAAAAACGCATTTGTAAAATGTGCCGCTCTCTCTGAGAGAGTTTATTCATAGCTTCCGACAAGGAAATGTTTTCAATCCAGCGTTCATCGGTATTCTTCGTATCCTGCACCTGATCCATTACAAAAATTGCGTCCCCATCATCGTGGAATACCGGCTCAAAGAGAGAGACCGGTTCCTGAATGGAATCCAGAGCCAGCACTACATCTTCCCGTTCCACCTCAATATCCTCAGCAATCTCTGTAATAGATGGCTCTCTGGAAAGCTCATTAGAAAGCCGCTCCTTCGCCTGCAGCGCCTTGTAGGCAATATCCCGCAAAGAACGGGAAACCCTGATGCTGTTGTTGTCGCGCAAATATCTGCGTACTTCGCCGATAATCATCGGTACAGCATATGTGGAGAACTTCACACCGTGACTCAAATCAAAATTATCCAGCGCTTTAATCAGCCCGATACACCCTACCTGAAACAAATCATCGGGATTTTCACCGCGGTTGTTAAAGCGCTGAATAACGCTTAGAACCAGCCTTAAATTTCCCGTAATAAATTTTTCTCTGACCTGTTCATCTCCCGCTTTGATTGCACGAAGCATTTCCTGCATTTCGGCGTCCTTGTACACCGGAAGCTTTGCCGTATTGACACCGCATATTTCAACCTTATTCGCCATGATTCCACCAGCCTGTTCTATCAAGATTTCCACTTCAATTGAAAAAATCCCTGCCGCACACATATCTGCCGCTAATACTGATTTGCCGAAAATGCAAAAATGCAGCTGTTTCATCAATTAAAGTATGTATTTCCTATTCATAGCTTGCACTGGCAGGTATAAAAAATGCCCAGCAATTTATCCCAGTTTCTGCACCTCTTTCTGCAGCCGCTCAATAATTTTCTTTTCCAGTCTGGAAATATAACTTTGAGAAATTCCCATGGCATCAGCTACTTCCTTTTGGGTCATCTCTTTACCATTTTTCAGACCGAAGCGCATATCCATAATCTGCTTCTCCCGCTCATTTAACTTTGTCATCGCATGATACAAAAGATTCCTGTTTACTTCTTCTTCCAGTCTGGTGCTGACGATATCATTTTCCGTTCCCAGAATATCAGAAAGCAGCAGCTCATTGCCATCCCAATCCACATTGAGAGGTTCGTCAAGAGATACCTCGCTCTTTCGTTTCACATCCCTGCGCAAATACATAAGAATTTCATTTTCAATGCAGCGAGACGCATAGGTGGCTAGCTTTATGTTCTTATCTATTTTAAAAGTATTGACGGCTTTGATTAATCCTATCGTCCCAATCGAAATTAAATCTTCGACATTTATCCCCGCATTTTCAAATTTCTTGGCGATATACACCACCAGACGCAGATTCCGCTCGATAAGTACCGCCCTCGCCTCCTGGCTTCCCTTGGCATACTCCTGCAGCATTTTCTGTTCCTCGTCTCTGGCAAGAGGCGGTGGCAGCACATCGCTTCCCCCTATGTAAAAACACCCGCGTCCCGAAGTTCGAAACACTCTCTGCAAAAATTCCCTGATCGTCCTTAAAATCTGCATAAATACCCCTTTCCAGCATACTTTCCGGCAAAAGTATCTGTCCGTTTCCTTTTCCCCCTGATAAAAATTCTTTTCCCTCGCAAACTGCCAGAACCGGTTTTTTTACAGTCTGCGAAAGAACTGTCAAGGCATCAATTCTATAGCCGTCCAGCACTCCTTTTTCTGTTCCTACGGTGTGGTACGGCACGGCGGTATACCTCGCTTGCGGCATTTCCATGGTCTGCAGCAGTTTTTCCATGACCTCCCTGCGCACCACAGCTACCGGCTTTCCTGTAAACGGCTCAGAAAGAAAATTCCCCGAATCAATAAATCCCGTCAATTCCCAGCTAACCTCTCCCAGCTGCAAAATTACCGCAACTTCCGTCCTCATCTTCCTTCTTCGCTCCTTTACAAGACTTAGTACCAGCCTAATGAAAAGCGCCCCAAAGGATGCTGCCGCCGTTATCGTCATATAGGTTGCAGCCGGCATATATACGCCCCCTGCGGAAACCGCCCCTTCCCAGGAAAACATACCAAGAAAGGCAATAGCTACACCGCCGTAAAGGATTGTCACTGTGAAAAAAAGCGCCCCCAACAGCAGCACCCTTTTCATAGACTTTTTCCCAAAAGCAAGCAGTGAAATCAGTAGCACAAATCCCATTTTCCCAAGAAATCCAAGCAGGGGCGATACTGTTATAAACATAGTAAAGGCATACGCCCCGCAGCACAGACTGCACAAAATCCCCCGCAGAATTTTAAGTGGCTCCCCTGCCGCCTTTGCAGTAAAGTACAGTATAATCCCACCTGTTATAAAGTTCTCTAAAAAAAGATATTCCCCATAAACGACCAATAAAAAACGCCTCCTTCGCCGGTACTTATCAAGTATAGCGAAAAAGGCGTGTAAAATTTGTCAAAATCAGTCGTCAGAGAAAAATATTCTTATATAATCCCCCGCGCACCTAACACAACCAGCGAAATGCCCGCTGCAAAAACCAGAATAAGATAAACCGCCACCATGCATTTTCCCCTGCGGCAACGTTTCATTTCGCGCTCAGCTTCCTGTCTGCGTTCCTCTTCTGTCATAACACTCTCGCGTGCTTTCTGCGCCAGATATTCCTCTGCACCCTTTCTGACAGAAGCCTTAAAAAAAGCATCTTTGTCCATCTTCCTAAATGCATTTTGTATGTATTCCCGCATAATTCCTCCCGTTTACACGCCAATAAATTCTTTACAAAAATTGATAAATTCCCCAAAACCAGCCACAATGCCATATAGAATCTCCGCCACCATAATAAGCGCAAAGAATGCAAGTATCATCTTTCCGATTTTCCATCTCTTTGAATACTTCATCCCCTATACCTCCCTTAGGTCTGATTCTGCCAACAGCTACATAATCTCCTTTAAAGAAAACGCCAGTAATAGAAGCACTCCAGCAGCAAACAGCACCAAAATCAGCTTCCCTTTGGCCTTTTCCCGGCGCTCATCGTCCTCGATTTCCTCTCTGGAACGGTAGTCATGTTTGCGGCGCTCTACATACTCTGCGACTTCCTTATCAGAGTACTCCTTTGCCGATTTCCAGCGATTTTTCTTCTTTAACTGTTTAATGTACTCTTGCGTTTCCTTGTTGCTCATAGTTCCGCCCTTTCTCCCTCATAAACAATGACCGCCGGACCGCTTAAGTAAAGGTCTTTTACCTTGCCGTCCTCTCTGATTACATCTACGTAAAGAATGCCCCCTGGCATTTCTACCGCCGTGTGGTCGCCGGAAACCAGACCCTTCTCCGATAAAACGGTCACCACAGAGCCGGTTCCCGTTCCGCAGGCATAAGTAAAGTCCTCTACGCCCCGTTCAAAGGTACGTTCAAAAATCGTTCCATTCTCTGTGATTTCATAAAAATTCACATTAGCACCCTTGGGCAAATCCGGATGCTCCCGCAGCGCTTTTCCAAGTTCCCAAATCGCCGCAGGTTCCGTCTTTGCAAGACCCGGATACTCCACCACCAGATGAGGGAGTCCCGGATTTCCAAGCTCCACATAGGCAGTATTCCAAACATTACCGAGGGCATTCAAATTCACATCAAGAGCCAGCTTTGTCACATCGTTTAAGCGAATCTGATAATCCATAGCAGAAAGCCTCTTGCCGTACACTGGTCCCGCTGTGGTTTCCACAGTCATGGACTCTCCTGCGATACCCTTTTCATAGCCGTATTTACAGATGCATCTTGCTCCGTTTCCGCACATTTCGCCGATAGAGCCGTCAGCATTGATAAAAATCATGCCGAAGTCGCCCCCTGCTTTGGGCTCTACAACCGCCATCAGACCATCCGCCCCCACCGCCATTGCCCGCGGGCAAAGAGTTCTCGCTATATCGCAAAGGGTTTCCACAGGCAGATTCAAAGTTCTGTTATCAATGATGATAAAGTCGTTGCCTGCACCCTGCATTTTCGTAAATTTCATTCTGCTGCCTCCTCTTTCATTGCCAAATCTTTAAGCTCCGCGAGAGGAATCTCTGCGCCTTCAAGTCTGCGGTTTTCATCACTCCTTACAGAAATTCCAATCTGTTCAACCTTGATATAAACCGTCCGGTTTTCCTTTCCTTTAAACTTTTTAAACTGTCCTGCCATAGTTGCTGTAGTAAAGGACAAGCCTGTCACATCTGACTGCGCTGCCTTCATCACGCTACCGCAAGCCGGACACTTAAAATAGTATTCTCTATCCAAAAGTTTCCACTCATCACGAGTCAGCCACTTCGGATTTTTTTCCTTACAAAATGGACAGATCGTAAAAGTTGTATCGGCAAAACGCTGCGGAATGTCATACATACTTGCCGTGTCACGTTTAAAATTACTCATACGTTTCTCCTTGATTGCAGTATAGCATATGTTTCCTTAGAGTTGCAAGAAAAACTGTTGCTTCACTACATTGAAAGTTTTCTATCATTTCTTCAAAGAAGTTCAATCTCCTAAATAGCAAAATAGGAAAGGCAACCGCAAAGAAAGGATTGTTTCGTTACGGTTGCCCTGTGTTTTACATTTACATTAAAGCTGTTCGTTCATCAGCATATCATCATAAGACTGACGTTTCACTACAATGCGGGACTGTCCGTCGCGGACGAACACCACTGCAGGAATCGGGTTCTTATTGTAATTGCTTGCCATAGAGTATCCATATGCGCCTGTGGAATAAATGGCAAAGATGTCTCCTGTTTCCGGAGTCGGAACCTTTAAGTCATGAATCAGAATATCACCGGATTCGCAGCATTTTCCGCAAACTGTTACAGTTTCAGTTTTTTCAGCGTCTGCCTTGTTTGCGATAACGCCGGTATATTCCGCCTGATAAAGCGCCGGTCTGATATTGTCAGTCATACCGCCGTCAACAGAAACATACTTTCTGATGTCTCTAATATCCTTAATGCTTCCGATGGTATAAAGACTAACTCCGGCTTCAGCAACAATGCTTCTGCCCGGTTCGATGACTACCAGCGGTTTAGGCAGATCTTTTTCTGTAAACCACTGATCAATTCTTTCCATCATTGGGTCAAGGAAATAACTGTACGGCGGTCGTTTCTCATCTACATAAGTCACGCCAAATCCACCGCCCAGATTGAGTTCCTTTACTGTTTCTCCATAGGTATCTTTAATTTTTCCAGCCAGTTCTAAGATGATTTCCAGCGCCTGCAGATGGGAATCATTATCTAAAAGCTGAGAACCCACATGGAAATGCAGTCCATAAAACTCTACATATGGAGAATCGATTGCGGCTTTTATCTGCGGCATAATCACATCGTCATCGAGAGGAATTCCGAATTTGGAATCCTTCTTTCCGGTGACAATATAGTCATGACTGCTGCTTTTCACGCCAGGAGTTACTCGGAAGAGTATTTTGATTGTCTTATCCTTCTCCTTACAGATTTCTTCAATCATTGCAAGTTCAGAAAGTCCGTCTACAATAATTCTTCCAATTCCATACTCGACAGCAAGTTCAAGCTCGCTGCGCAGCTTATTATTTCCATTAAATTCAATGCGTTCAGCAGGAAAACCCGCTTTTATTGCGGTATACAGCTCACCGCCGGATACCACGTCTACACACATATTTTCGTCTTTTACCAGTTTAGCCATTGCCAGAGGGAAAAAAGCCTTTGCCGCATAGGCAACTCTTGTTCCTGGATATTTCTCCACGAAATCTCTGCGCAGTTCGCTAAATCTGTTTACAATATCGCGCTCAGAGTAGACATACAATGGTGTGTCATACTTCTGCGCAAGCTCTACAGTGCTGCATCCATCAATGTATAATGTATGCTCTTTTATTTCTCTCACCATTATCTTGCCTCTCAATTCTGCTATCTTTCTACCTTAAAAACTATACTCTTCTTTTCTGTGTCCATGGTGCAAAGTGCACCCATCGGAAGTGTCATCATCGGCTTTCCATGTCCTGACTCTACATTGTACATTACAGGAATATCAAGGTCCTCAAAGATTTCTTCCAAACACTTATAGACATCATAGGCTGGGCATTCTTCATTGACAATTTTCGTAAACTGTCCCAGAATAATCCCCGCGCAGTCTGCCAGCTTTCCGGCATTCTTTAAATGGTACGTCCATTTCTCAATCTTTGTTACAGGCTCACAAACCTCTTCGATGAATAAAATCTTACCCTTCGTGTCCGGTTCATAAGGCGTTCCAATGGCGGCAGAAAGGAGGGAGAGATTCCCTCCAATCAATCTGCCGGATGCCTTACCTGTTTTCATGACGTCTATTTCACAGCCCTTTGGATTGCAGAATTCAAATGTATCTTCTGCCTCCAGCGCTGCAAAAAATGACGCTTTTGTTTCTTCATCGAAACTATCTACCATATTGGAAGATACCATAGGTCCATGGAACGTAACCAAGTCACACTGCTGATTCAGCGCAAGGTGTAAACTGGTCACATCGCTGTAGCCTACGAAAACTTTTGGATTCGCTTTTACCAAATCAAAATCTATGTACTCCATAGCACGGCTTCCGCCATCGCCTCCGCGAATACAGAAAATGCCGTTCACTTCGGGATCTGCGAACATCTTATTGACCCATTCGCCACGAGTCTTGCCGCTTCCTGCCATATATCCGCCATAATCCTGGTCTAAGTTATCTGCCAGTTTTACCTGAAATCCAAGGTCTTCTACTGCCTTTTTACACTCTGCAACTCTATCAGTTCCAATCGCGGAACTGCTGCAAATCAGACCTACTGTATCACCTTTTTTTAATTTTTTTGGGTAACGCATTTTTATCTCACCCTCTATTAAAACCACATGATGTTAACAATCAGAGTTGCTGCAATCAGGGATGCCAGGTCACCTAAAAGACCAGCTGCGATAGAGTGTCTGGTGTTGCTGATTCCTACAGAACCGAAGTATACAGCTACTACATAGAAAGTGGTTTCAGTAGAACCCAGTGCAACAGAGGCAATTCTACCAATCTGGGACTGAGTACCGTACTGCGCTAACAGGTCTGCCATCATACCTTCTGCACCGCCGCCGGAGAAAGATCTCATGATTGCCATCGGCAGAACTTCAGACGGTAAACCGATTACGTTAGTTACAGGAGCAAGCAGGTCGCAAATGAAATCCATTGCACCGGATGCTCTGAACATACCGATAGCACAAAGCATTGCTACCAGGTAAGGAATAATCATAATGGCTGTTGAAAAGCCTTCTTTTGCGCCTTCTGTGAATACAGAATATACAGGAACTTTTTTACAAATTGCGTAAAAGGCTACCAGTGCAACAACAACTGGAATCGCCCAAATGGATATCGCTTCTAATACTGCTGTCATGTTCTTACCTCCTTAGAATGAAACTCTTCCGCCGTCTTTAGAGCTAACGGAAACATAATTTTCCGGCAGAACAATCGGATTGTCGCCGATGTACTCTTCGTTGATTTCCAGAGTACCTGCTGCCAGTTCCTTTTCGATTACGTTTTCCCACTTCCATCTCTTCATCTTCTGGAATAAGATAGTGCAAGTAACGCCCACGATAGTGGAGATAGCGGTTGCAATGATAACCGGTGCGATAATTTCAGCAGCACCCTGTGTCTGTACTGCAGAACGAAGACCCATAGCGGTTACCGGAATCAGAGTAATAGAGGTTGTAGAAACTGCCATCAGCATGCACTGTGCATTAGTAGCAATACCCCTAGTAGGGTTTAATGTCTGCAGTTCAGCCATCGCTTTCAGACCAAACGGAGTAGCAGCGTTACCGATACCTAAGATATTAGCAGCGAAGTACAGTGCCATTGCAGAGTTAGCAGGGTGGTCTGCCGGTACGTCAGGGAACAATAAACGCATTACCGGTGCGATTGCTTTACCAAGCTTTTCGCAAAGACCAGCTCTTTCCATTACTTTCATCAAACCGCAGAAGAAAGCCATGATACCAATCAGACCTAATGCGATATCAACAGCAGTCTGTGCAAAGTCGAAGACATTGTTCAGAACTGCCTCAATGTTACCAGTTACGCCGCCGGCAATAACTGCGATGACAACAAATGCCACCCAAATGTAATTCATCATAATTAAATATCCTCCTTAAAAAATGCGTATAGGTACTACACGATTCTTAATAATTGCTGATTTAAATTTCATTTCAAAGTTCTATGGTACAGTCTGCAGCCTTTCATAAAACTAAGAAATAATTCTTAAATCACTTGGCGAAAATCTATAGAGCAATATTCATGCCAATTCTTTTCATTCAGGCATGATTTTTGCTTGTATATATGCTTGGAAGGAAGCTTCCAGCAAAACAAAATAAAGGAGATCATTTCATGCAAGGACATTTTTCAGTCATTAATAAGCGAGGTTTTATTACCTCCTGTATATTAATCTTTATCAGTATTTTAGGATTTGCGTACAGCCTTTTCAGACAGGTAGGCGGCGGCTCCAAGCTGTGGATTGTACCGCTTATCCTTTTTGCCTGCTTCGCCCTAATCAGCCTTTTGATTCTTCGCGGCGTCGCTACAGCCGGCATTGATGTGCAAAACGGTCAGGTCATATTTGCCGCCGCAGGTGGAAATGGGCTCAGAGCACCGCAGTTTTCCCTGTCTGACTTAGAATCCGTTCAGCTTTACAACAGCGATGGTCCCATTGCAAATCCGGAAAGTTCCGTCCTTGCTGGAGCAAAGGTCGTCTTTACCACCAAAAATGACCAGCAATTTGTATATTATCCTGTAACGATTACATATAAGCAATTTCTTAATCTGAAGCAGGGACTTACTCAGCTTCAGTCACTATTATAAAATATTTCTATTTTTTAAATCTGACCTGCAAATCGCAGGTCTTTTTCTTACAATTTTTTACAATACTCTCCAAAATAGTCCTATATTTAGAACTTATAATCCGTAAATCCGGACAATTTCATAATTAACACTGTTGCAATCCTCATTTCAGGAAGTTTTTTTAGGCATGATTCTTGCTACTATTATCATAGTATAGAACTATATGCTGTTTCATCAGGAAATAGCACTCGGCTTTTTATATAGGAAAAGCCCAAAGAAAGGATCAATCATTATGTACAAAATTCAGTATCATTACACCAATCTTGCCAAGCAGGTTTTATTCGGCGTATGCTTTGTCTATGTCCTGCTTCGTTTTTTGATTATGGCAGAAATTATTATCTTCAAGATTGACGGTTATTACCAGGCGACCAACATTCCATTAACTCTCGTTATGTATCTTGTAATCTTCGCCCTGATTGTCTTCCTCTTCAGAGGTCACAAATACTGCTACAGCACTTATGACGAAAAGAGGCTGACCTACCACAACAGTCTTTTGAAAAGAAGTCGCAGCTTGGATTTTTCAGAAGCGCAGGTTGCCGTATTTGATACCAAAGGCGTCAGCTTTTACGCAAAAGACGGCGACAACTTTGAAAGTGCGAAGCCAATCTTCTTCCTGCCCTTTTTTAGAGACGGAAAAATCGAAGCCATACAGATTAACAAGTTTTACAAAATGTTAAAAGAATTGCCCGGCATGCGTGTTATCAAGCGTTTTCACGTTCTGCCTGGCTACGAAAAGAAATGGAATTTTGTCACCATCGCATATGGCTTCCTCGCGGTCATCGTATTTATGAACTGCGCTACCCCACTGACCGTATGTATCGTACTGCTCCAAAATCACTAAAAAAGGAGACTATCAAAACAATGAAACAATATGGCAATTTAGTAAGACTATTAGATATGGACCCCGATTTCATCATCGAACTGGTCTACGCAACAGCAGATAATTTTACAGGCAGCATCGTCTATGATTCTCCTGAATGCTATATCGATGTGGATACGGCTAAGCGCCTGATTATTGCCAAGAATTTAGCAAAGAAAGATGGCTATCGCATGAAAGTTTGGGACGCATTCCGCCCAACAAGCGCCCAGCAGCGATTTTGGGATCTGCTTCCCGACAATGACTTTGTCGCCTATCCACCGGACATGGAGACCATTACAGAGTTTAAGAACTCCCACATGAACGGTCAGTGCGTTGACGTAACCTTAACGGACATGGATGGTAATGACATCCTCATGCCAAGCGCTTTTGACGACTTTACAGAAAAAGCCCGCCTGGATTGTCAGACGACTTCCGGCGAGGCTCTTAAAAATGCTACATATTTGCGCGACATCATGGTTCGCGCAGGATTCAGTCCTTACAGCGGCGAATGGTGGCATTTCTATGATAGAAATTCAGTACCAGTAAGATACACAGAGACTATCCCTAGATAGTCTCTGTTTCATTTTTGTTGTCATTTCCATTGTCTGCCCGCATCTGTTCCTGCTCCATGCAGGCTTTCGCCTTGGCACTTTTCTTTTCTAATAAGTTCTGCATCATGCTCTTGTCATGGTTCTTCATGATATATACAAAAGACAGTGCAATAATCCCAAGGCCGATGAGGATTTTAATCATTGAAATTACCTCCCGATTACGTCTTTTAAAACGCGCAGTGCATTGCCGCTGCTGATTAAATCGATTTCATCACAAGTGAAGTGTTTCTCCATAGCGCCGATTAATTTACCAAAGCCAGCATAGTTCACCAGTTCACCGTTATCATCAATTCCATCAAAGTCGGAGCCGAATCCGATAGCTTCAATACCAGCTTTATCTCTCATGTACAACAGGTGCTCCACAATCCAGTCGATTTTCGGTGCTTCTTCGTCATCTTTTAAAAACGGTCCGTTAAAGTTTACACCGACAACGCCGCCTGCATTACCCAGAGTTTTCAGCTGATCATCAGTCAGGTTACGTCTGTGGCTGCAAAGGGCTCTAGCACAGGAGTGAGAAGCAACAAACGGCTTCTTGCTGTATTTTGCAACATCGTAGAAACCACCTTCGGACAGATGAGATACGTCGATTACCATGCCAAGACGGTTCATTTCCTCTACTACTTCAATACCAAACGGTTTCAGACCGCGCAGGTGTTCTTCCTGATTGTCGCTGCTTGGAAAACCAACAGAATTTTCAAAGTTCCACAGAACAGTCAAAAGTCTTACTCCCATATCGTAAACTTCGTGAAGTCTTTCCATTTTTCCATCCAAGAATACACCGTCTTCGATGGTCAACAAAGAAGATAAAATACCCTCTTCCTTGTTTTTCATAATGTCTTCCACAGTGTAAACCGGTCTGATGTGTGCCTTGTTTGCTTCCATAACCTGCTGATACCGAGCGTACATCCCCTTGATGATATCATAAGGATCCATCGTTTTCATCTCGCTTCTGGATATGTACATCGCAAAGAACTGCGCTAAACTGTCATTTTCCTTTAACAATTCCACGTTGATGGAAAGATCAGCATTATAAAAATCAAGTTCCGGCTTTCTCCATGCTTCAAGAAGTGTGTCGCAATGCATATCTACTATTTTCATTTTGTCTTCCTCCATTTATTATACATCTATCATATACTAAAAGCAAAAATTGTGCCACCTTTTTATATCATAAGAATTGTATCGGCACAAGACTTGCATAAGAATAGTAATCAGAAAAGAAAACTGATTACGGAGGGTTCCATGAAATATACAAGTGAAGAAATCAAAAACAAAGTAAATTCAGTCTATGACGAAGCTGTTTCACTGCGCCGTCATCTGCATATGTATCCCGAACTCAGCGAGCAGGAATACGAAACCAGCCGTTTTATCTGCGAGCAGCTAGATAAAATGGGGATTCCTTACGAAAAGGATATTGCAGGCTGCGGTGTCTCCGCCGTTATCTACGGCAAGAACAAAACCAAGGGTGTGGCACTGCGTGCCGATATCGATGCGCTTCCCATTACAGAAAAGGTTGAAATCCCATTTAAATCGAATAATCCTAATATTATGCACGCCTGCGGCCACGATATTCACACCGCAATCCTTCTTGGCACAGCAAAAGTTTTAAACGATATGAAGGAAGATTTACCCGGATCTGTTAGACTTCTGTTCCAGCCTTCTGAAGAAACCATCGGCGGTGCTCGCCAGATGATAGAAGCAGGCTGCCTGAATGAACCAGCTATTTCCGCAGTTTTGGGACTTCATGTAGACTCCGGCACCGATGCTGGCAGCGTAGAATTTATTCCTGGCTCCATGAACGCCGCGTGCAGCGAATTTTTCGTTACAGTAAAGGGAAAATCCTGCCACGGTGCACACCCTAACGATGGCATTGACGCCCTGCTTCCTGCCTGCACCATGGTATCCAGCCTGCAGTCCATCATTACAAGACGAATCGACCCAGCTGAATCGGTGCTGATTACCGTAGGAAAATTCAACAGCGGCACCAAAGAAAACATCGTCTCTGGCGAAGCTGTTTTCTCCGGCACCATGCGCGCCCTAGATATGAAAAACATGGATAAGCTGCGAACCTACCTCAAAGAACTTTGCGAGGGAATCGCTGCATCCTACGGTGCAAGCTGCGAAATCAGCTTTTCCGGCAGCTATCCAACGCTGGAAAACGACCCGCAGCTCTTCGACAGCGTGATGACAACGGCCAAGGAAATGCTGGGAGAAGACAAGGTAAAATTGACTGTAAAGCCTAGCCTGGGTGCTGACGATTTTGCTTTTTTCTGTCATGAAAGCCGCGGACTTTACTATAATATCGGTATCAGAAAACCTGGAGAAGACTTCGCTCACCCGATTCATAGCGAGCTGTTTCACCCGGATGAGGAATGTATTCGCACAGGCATGCTGGTGCAAATCGCCAGCGTACTGAAAATTTTAGAGGAGGAAGCATAAACATGACAAATACAGAAATCCTTCGCGACACACAAATTGTCGTCGATTTAAATAAGCTGGCTGGTAATATAACTAAAATCAAGGAGATGGTCGGCGCTGACGTCGACATCATGCCGGTTATCAAAGCCAACGGCTACGGTCACGGCGCCTGCGCCATCGCACAGACTTTGATGGATTGCGGCGCTTCCGCCCTGGCGGTTGCCACACTGACCGAGGCTTTAGAGTTAAAAGAAGCATATCCCGACTACCCAGTACTCATCATGGGCTATACCCCTGACAGGCTGCTCCACTGGGTTGTAGAAAAAGATATCATTCAGACCATCTGGTCCATCGAACAGGCTGAGAAGCTTGGACAACTGGCAGGTTCTCTTGACAAAACCGCCTGCGTTCATATCAAGGTGGACACCGGTTTTCACCGTCTTGGAAAATGTCCTTCTGATGAATTCGCAGCAGAAATCTCCGATATTTTCAAAGTTCCTCATCTTGCAGTACAGGGGATTTTCAGCCACCTAGCTCTCGCCGGTCTCTCTGAAGACGAGGAGCAGTACCAGCAGTTCACCGACTTTATCAAAAAACTAGAAGCCATAGGCTGCAAGTTCCGCTACAAGCACATTGCAGACAGTATCGCCTGCGTGGACTATCCGCAGTATCGCATGAATCTGGTGCGTCCGGGCGCTCTGCTTTACGGTATGAAAGGCGCTCAATACGCGGATATCAACGTAGAGCAAATTCTAACCTTTAAAACAGCAATTTCTCAGCTCCATGAAATTCCCGCAGGTGAAGGTCTCAGCTACGATTATCTCTGGAAGGCGGAGCGTGACAGCATCATCGCAACCCTGCCATTCGGCTACGCCGATGGCTATCCAAGAAACCTCCGAGATAAAGGCTATGTCATTATAAACGGCGCCCGGGCGCCTATCGTCGGCGTTATCTGCATGGATCAGTGTATGGCGGATGTCACCGATGTGCCGGATGTCTGCTGCGGTATGGAAGCCATCATCTACGGAGATGGAAAAGACGGCTCCATGACTATCGCAGAAGCAGCATCCCTGTCCGGCACCAACAAAAATGACATCATTGCAAGACTGACCGCAAGACCGCCAAGGGTTTATATTGGTAAATAGCCCTTGTTGCTGACAGGTGTTGATGCGCGTGCATATTTTAGATGAAACTGCCAAATATATGCACAGTACTGTACATATTTCCTAAAAAAAGGCTAAATATATGCAGAAAAAGGCAGTCAATTCGATTTTATCTTTCGAGTTGACTGCCTTTTATCGTCTCAATCTGCATATTTCACTGAAAATCCCTCAAAATATGCACACCTGCAAAGATAAACGTGCATATTTTAAGGGATTTTACTAAATTTATGCATACACAGTAGCAAATCGATCTTGCAAGCGCAGCGCTCCCTGCATCACTTAGAACAAAGAGTTATAGAAATCACTGCCTGCACCGAAAACAATCTGGCGCAATGCCATCAGTTCATCCATGTTTTCTGCGCTGATTCCCACTGTCATAGAATCAATTCTCTTAGTGCCAGGTACGCGCATTGCCCCATCAGCCAAATTCACCTGCTGAAAGGTCACTTCCATTTCCGGCTTTTCAGGTACAGCAACCGGCTTTCTGCTCTTAGCAGCTCTGACAGCTTTTTCCGCAGTGTCTCTCAGCATTTTCTGAGTCTGGGTTCTCGGCAGACATCTTGCACAAAATCTGCCCTCTGCATATTTTACGACTACAGTCTCCACTTCAGGGTCAAAAGTCTTCGCCTCTGCTTCCAGTGCCTGATCACCTGTCACCATGAGAAGGGGCACACCCTTTTCTGCTGCAAAGTAAGAATTCATGCCAAGTTCGCCTACACTCATGCCGGAGACCTTTAAATCTCTGATAGTTGCCGGATTAAAGGTATGATCCAAAATTGCATTCTGTGTGCCGAATTTAGCATGATAACCTACCAAAATCAATCCGTCAAATGACTCATCAAGGCCGTGAACCATAGAATTTCTGCGGGTGTCCCCTCTGGTAATCTGCGCCCTTTCATCCAGCATTTCCACTTTGATATTCTGAGAAATATTATGAGAATCGCAGACTACCACTTCTGTAGCACCCCCTGCGAAAGCACCGTCTACAACTGCGTTTACTTCCTCCGTCATAAAAATTCTTGCCTGCTGATAACCTGCCCCCACCTCTTCAACATCTTCCGGTGCAACGATTCCGTTAATGCCTTCCAAATCCGCTGAAATAAAAATCCTCATACTTAATTCCTCCGTTAATATTTTATGTTATACTTTTTTAGCTTGTCATAGAAAACCGTTCTGGACATATCAAGTTCCTCCATCGCCGCCTGTTTATCCCCATTGTATTTAATCAAAGCCATTTCTAAAATGCGGGCTTCTTCCTTTGCCAGCATCTCCTTCATAGTCACAGGAATATTTCCCTTTCCGATTTGCAGATGCTCCGAATAGATAATGTTGGACTCACACAGGGTAATCGCACGCTCAATTGCGTTTTCCAGTTCACGCACGTTACCTGGCCAGTTGTAGGAAATCAATTTCTGTAAAGCTTCACCAGAAAACTGTTTTTGTTCCAGTCCATAAGTATCGCAGACCTTCTCCAGAATCTGATTAATCAAAAGATAAAGGTCCGCTTTCCTTTCCCTAAGAGACGGGATCTCGATAGGAAATACGTTGATACGATAGAACAAATCCTGGCGGAATCTGCCCAGCGAAACTTCTTCTTCCAAATTTCTATTAGTCGCTGCAATCACACGCACATCCACTTTAATCGGCTTGGAAGAGCCGACTCTGTAAATGGTTTTGTTCTGCAGTACATGAAGCAGTTTCACTTGAATATCCAGCGGAATTTCACCTATTTCGTCTAGAAAAATCGTGCCGCCGTTGGCTGCCTCAAAGAATCCTGTCTTTCCTTCATTTTTTGCACCAGTAAAAGCACCCCCCACATATCCGAACAGTTCACTTTCAAATAAAGTCGGTGCAATAGCATTACAGTTTACTTCCACAAAAGGTGCGCCGGGCATGCCGATAGAATGAATTTCCCTCGCCAATTTGGATTTACCGGTCCCACTTTCTCCGGTAATAATCACATTAAATCTGCTTTTAGCCGCTTTCCACGCCATATATTTGACTTCCCGCGCCTTGTTGCTCTTGCCTGCAAAGCCAGAAAAAGCGTCTTCTGGATAGTCAAGGTTTTGTATCCCCCCTATCGTATTTTGTTCTTCAATTCGCTGAATAATCTGATCACGTTCGCTCAAAAGTCTCTCCAGATGTGAAGCATCCGATAGCAGCAAAAAGGCTCCATCAGCGCCAGCCTCATCTTCATCGGTCCACTTTACAATGCTGCAGTTAAAAGGTCTTTTATTGATTTCATAAAGCTGATTATAAACCTTTTCCTCCGTACCCTCCAGTACAAGCTGCAGTTTCTCTGTCAAAGGTGACTGCTGAAACAAATCCCAAAATCGCTGACCTGTCACATCCACATCCGTGTCCTCTACGCTCTTTGCCTGATAGGTTGCACCGCGTAGCAAATAGCCTAAATCTTCCTGTCTGACACTATACCCTTTTGCCTGAAAAAATTTAATATTACCGGTAATCCCGTCAATAATTACAACGTTTCCAACGGAATTAGAATATCTCAGTCTGTGAACCATGTCATTGACAGAAATCAGCGTTTCTTTTTTTCCTGTGTCAATAATGGCCTGAATATGAAATCCCCAATAATTCACGTCCAGTTTCATAGGGACATTCAGGGAGTGTTCTCTGATATATTTGTACTGCGGTTCAATCTTCTTATTTTTGTAAACACCGACCGCTACCAGCATGTCTCCTCTATGGATACCGGCATCATTGATATTGAGAAGCGTCAATTCTTCTCTGCCCATCAGACCATCGTCATCACCCAGCTTGTTGTCCGCAATAACGACAATATCACCTTCACAAATCTGCCCCGCATCATGTCCTGTCTTTGCATTAATGATAATCCCCGTTGTCTCTTTGGCCTTGCGATTGCAAAGCTGTATTTTTCCTTCGCTGTCAACAAAAATAATGCCCTGATTCATACTGTTCATCAGAAGCTCGATAGCCTCTTTCACATTACTTCTGTGCATGTTTTTTCCCTTCCTTCTTTAATCCCCGCTCTATTCTTATGCAAGAATCAAGCCAAAACTGTCTTACCAAAAAACAGGGTAGCCGATAACGTATTCTATCGACACCCTGTCAGATTGTTACATATTGTCAGCTGCTTCTTTTATTTTAATAATGGCGTCCTCTACAAGCTCTCCGACCGGCAGCATACTTACGCCTGCCACCAGATTATCACACCTGTTCATCGGAACCAGCACCTTAGCTGCATGACTTTGCCCTACGGCAACTGCCATATCAGGTGTCACTTCTCCAAGAAGCGAATCTGCAATGACAATACCGATAGGTCCAGCAATAATATCCGCCCGCTGACTTGCTACTATGACCGGGTTTTCTCCTGTTGCAGCCTCATCAGCCCCAGCCTTTAGCATAGTAGCCGTCGCAACAGCGTTGGTTCCCACCGCCATAATCTCCGCCCGTGAAAACTCTCTTCTGATTCCTTCTACAAGCAGCTTTCCCAATCTGCCGCCTTGTCCGTCTATTACTAGAAAACGCATGGTTCCTCCCTCAATGCCTTTTATCAGTACTATTCTACCACATCTTGAAGGAAAAGCAACGATATACGTTTATAATATTTTTTATCTTTTATAGGGCTACAATCCTATCGCTGATATGTTCCACCATAGGAAGATCGTGGGCGATAATCAGCATCGTCAGATTTCGCTTTTCGCACAACTCTTTGAGCAGATGAATAATCTGTGCCTGCAGAGAAACGTCAAGAGAGGTAATAGGTTCGTCTGCGATGAGAAAATCCGGATCTGTAATCAGTGCCCTTGCGATAGCCGCACGCTGCCTCTGTCCACCGGAAACATGGTAGGGATGCCTTTCTGCAAGTTCCGGAGAAAGTCCAACCAGTTCCATCATCTCCTTTACCTGCTCTTTCACTTCCGCCCTGCCCAGCGCTTTCCCTTCCTTTTTTCTGCTGGAAATCTGCAGCGGCTCTGCAATAATCTGAAAAAGACTCATACGCGGATTAAAAGCCGACGCACTATCTTGAAAAATCATTTGTTTTTTACAATCCGGCGCAAAAGTAATCGTACCGGCTGACGGCTTTTGAATCCCCGCAAGACATCTTGCAAGAGTCGATTTTCCGCAGCCGGAAGGTCCTACAATGCCGACGATTTCCCCTTTTTCAATGGTAAGAGAAAAATCTTCAAAGACCTTGTGTACACGTTTTTTTCCAAGGGAAAAATATTGAGAAAGTCCGCAAATTTTCACTAGCGGCTCTGAATCCACCGCCGCAAAAGACGCTTCTTCTCTAACTCTTCCATGAAAGTGACTGCCGCTCTTTCCATACTGCGCATAGTGCAGAAGCTGCTTCGTATACCCATGCTGCGGATTTTCAAAAATCGCCCCAGTCTTAGAGTTCTCCACAATAACACCGTCCTTCATGACGATAATTCGATCCGCCATCTCCTTTGCCAGTCCCAAATCATGGGTCACAAAAAGTATGCTGCAGCCTGCCTCACTGCTAACTTCTCGCAGCAGCTTGATGATCTGCCCCTGGGTATCTATATCCAGCGCCGTCGTCGGCTCATCACAGATGAGCAGCTTCGGATTACAAGCAAGGGCAATGGCAATAGCAACTCGCTGACGCATCCCGCCGGAAAAATGATGGGGATACTGATGAAAACGCACTTCTGCGTCCTCAATTCCCACCCGCCTCAGCAGGGAAATCGCCCTCGCTTTCGCTTTGCTTTTGCTGATTTTCTCGTGACGTAAAATCGGCTCCGTAATCTGACTGCCCACGGAAAACACCGGATCCAGAGAAGACATGGGGTCTTGAAAGACCATAGCGGCGCTGCGACCGCGCACATCTGTCAATTCCGCCTCAGTCATATGCGTCACATCCCGCCCGCAGAGATAAATATGTCCGCTGTCCACTTCTGCATGACGGCTATGCAGCATCATAACTGCACGACAGGTTGCCGTTTTGCCGCAACCCGACTCACCAACCAGAGCCACCTTTTCTCCGGGAAAAATTTCAAAATCAATCCCCTTTACCGCCTCCACTTTCCCGCCTGCACCGTGAAAGGACAATTTGAAGTTCTCTATTTTTAAAATACTATCCATAGTTTTACTGAATTTCCCACTCTGCTATATTCCAGAACACACCTACGCCGTGATGACCCAGCACTGTATTTTCTGTGATTCCCTTTACATTCTCACGTACTGCATAGGAGGCATCCACGTAAGCGATGAAGCTGTACGGCATAGCCTTTGTCAGTTCCTCCTGAAATTCCATATAAAGCTCTTTTCTTGCGCTGTCATCTTCTGTATGTCTTGCTTTTTCAAGAATCCTGTCAACTGCCGTATTTCCATAAGCGGTGTAATTATCGCCAGCACCGGTAGAGAAGATTTTATAGGTGTGGTCATCCGGATCAAAAGGACTTCCCCAGCCGATGATACAGCAGTCCTGATTTGCCCAGTCTAAAGAAGCTTTCGCCTCAGCTGTTGCATTAATTCCGATTGACCGAAGCTGTGCTGCACACATTTTCGCCATATCAACTCGCACTGAATCATCCGCCATGGCTGAAATGACAAATCCCAGTTCTTCTCCATCTTTCTCATAATAGCCGCTTTCTCCTTTTGTCCAGCCGGCTTCTTGTAAAAGCGTTTCTGCTTTCTTTGGATTATAGTCGAAACGCTCCATCTCTTCATTATTGTAAGCGCCCTTTTGCAGCGGTGAATAAGCCGCTTCCCCCTCGCCAAGAAGAACGCTTTTAACAATCGCGTCTCTGTCGATGGCATAACTGAGAATGCCGGCAAGTTCCGGATTTTCCGAAAATACAGGCTTAGCAAAATTATATGCAATGGCTCTGTAGTCTGCGGTTTTCATCTGATATATCCGGTATCCGCTCTCCTTTGCTACACTGGCGGAAGTCTTCGCCGTAATCATTGCCATATCGATTTCTCCAGAGCGAAGCTGCATGGCTCTTGCGTCAATCTCTGGAACAATTTTGAAAATCACCCGTTCAATTTTTGGTGTTCCACCGTAATACTGGTCAAATCGTTCCATGGTAATGGACTGACCTTGATCCCAAGAAACCAGTTTATAAGGACCTGCGCCCACCGGATTCTGATTGAAACTGTCAGTTGCCGGATCCCTCTCTTCCAAAAGGTGCTTCGGCAGAATGCCAATAGTCATGTAATCAGGAAATGCCACATTGATCTGCTTCAGTTTTATTTCTACGGTCAGATCATCAGGACAGTTTATCTCCTGAATATCTGTATAATTGGAAATAATTTCCGACTGATTATTCTCATCCAGAATCAGATCTAGTGTAAATTTTACATCAGCAGAAGTCAGCGGCTGTCCATCGTGAAAGGTCAGACCTTCTCGAAGTTGAAACGTATAGGTAAGAGTTTTCTCATCAAACTCCCACGTCTTTGCCAGCCCAGGCACTACATTATTCTCCGCATCATGCGCAGTTAACCCAGCAAACAGCAGCAGGTTGATCTCGCCATGCTCATAAAGTGCCGGATTGATGGCTGTATAATCCTGACTACCATATACCAGCGTGTTTTCACCAGCCGCCATTGCAGACACGGTGCTGCCATTTTCACTGCTATCTCCGCAGCCTGCCAGCGCCACTCCCACTATAATTACCAATATCATACATAATATCGTTGTCAATATTTTTCTTTTCATCTTCATTTTCCTCTTCTATAAGTTACTGTGAAGTTTGTTGTTTTGTTTTCTCACTGATTCTCCAATCGCAGTTACACAAACTAGCGTCACAATGAGCACCGTGCCAGGCAGAAGCACCATCCACCAGTTCCCGGAAAGCATCGCCTCCTGCGACATGGACAAAAGACTTCCCCATGACACCATGGTAAGCGGCAGCCCCAGTCCCAGAAAGCTCAATGTGGACTCTGTAATCATCGCCTGCCCGATATTGGTCACTACCATGAACATGATGGAAGAAATAAAATTAGGTAAAAAATGTCTCCATAAAATATACCAGAATCCACCCTCCATGGTTTTGACCGCCAGCACATAATCACTTCCCCGGATTTGTCTGACCTCGCTGCGAACTACCTTTGCGATTTGCATCCAGCCGGTCAGTCCGATGATAACAGCCAGGGAAAGCACTGTGGTTTTTCCCCAAAGAGCCTGCAGAAAAAGAATCAGTAAAATCTGCGGCAGACTCATGATAAGTTCTGAAAACCGCATGAGCAAATCACTAATCCATTCACCTGCCAGCCCGCTAACTGTCCCGTAAACCACCGCAATAGCTGTGGAAATCAACCCACTGATCAGTCCGATTAGGAGAGAAGCTCGTCCTCCGTATAAAATCAGAGTCAGTAAGTCTCTACCCATGGGGTCTGTTCCAAAGGGATGGGCTATACACGGCGCTACGCTTGCGGCACTGCTGTCCATCATTTCAGGGGAATAAGGCGATAGCACGCCTGCCAACCCGCAGCAGATAATAATCCCAAGAAGCGTGCAGAAAGCTGCCTTTGGCAGTTTTTTCTTAGGACTCATGCCCTCACCTCCCGAAATGTTTTCTCGTACTCCATGCGCGGATCAAGCCATTCGCTCAGAATTTGCGCCAGTATATTAAATACGACCACGATAGCGCCAGTCAGAAGTGTCAGCGCCATCAGCATATTATAATCCTGATACATAGCAGCTTCAAAACCGAGCATGCCAAGCCCCGGATATCCGAAAATCATTTCTACCACATAAGTGCCCCCAAGAATATGAGGCAGGGAAATCGCCATGATGACAAACATAGATGGCATAATATTGCGTAAGCAATGTTTTCTCATAATAGTCTTTGCGTCAATGCCTTCGGCTTTGCAAAGGAGCACGTAGTCCTTGCGGGTTTCCGCGAGCAGCTTGTTTCTCACCATATAGGCATAATACCACAGATGTTCTAAAACCATAACTGTCACCGGCAGAATCAGATGTAAAAAGCGATCTGTCAAATTTTCTCTGTTTCCAAGGGAGTAAGCGCCTCCTGCTGGCAGAATTTTCAAGGTTACCGCAAAGAGCAGAATCAATACCAGCGCCAGAAAAAAGGACGGTACATTGGCTGAAATGACACCAATTTTGCAGATGAGCCGGTCGGAAAGACTTCCCTCTCTGCGTGCGCAGAACATGCCCAATAAGATTGCAAATCCAAAGGTTAGCCCGTAAGACACACCGCCAAGAATCAGGGTGTTTGTCCACACATTTCCAATCACTGCCTGCACAGGCTGTTTGTACTTATAAGAAAGCCCTAGATTACCATCCAGAAAATTTTCAGCCCACCGCAAATACTGAGTCAGCATGGAATCATTGAGTCCCAGACGCTCTCTGGCAGCTTCCTGCTGCATGGTGCTCATACGCTCTATCCCGTCGCCGTAGTAGGCTTTAAGCGGATCACCTGGACAAAGACGAGCAATCACAAAGATCGCCACAGATAGAAGCACTAATATGATAAAAAGCTGCATTAATTTTTTACATATTTTTCTCATTAGATTTTCTCTTTGATATCCCTGATAGAAAGACCCTGCGCTTCCGCTATTTCCGCTACCTGTGCGAACTCCGGCTTTTCTCTGGTAACTCCATAGCCGCTGCAAACCTTCACATCAACTTTGCCCCAAGGCGTCTGTCTTGTCTCTACTCTTCGCTTGAGAGTAAAGCGCTCCAGCCCATATGCGCGCACCCCGATGGTGGTAGTGTGTTTTAAAATCAGCTCTGCAAACTTTTCTTTTTCTTCCGGTCTACACATGCAGACCAGTTTTACCGCCGGACGGGACTTTTTCATGATAATCTGCTCAAAATACACATCTAATGCGCCCTCTTTTAAGAGGGTTTCCATAGCAAAGCTCAGTTCTTCCCCTGTCATATCATCAAGGTTTGCTGCAAGCTCTACTACTTCATTGGCTGCAGCTTCCGCAATACCATCATCTCCCAAAAGCACTCTGACGCAGTTTGGTCTTTGCTCAAAGTCTTTTGTGCCCATACCATAGCCTATTTTTTCTACGGTCATGGCAGGCATAGTTTCAAAAGATGTTCCAAAATATTTCAAAAGAGCTGCGCCTGTCGGCGTGCACAGTTCCCCTTTGATTTCTCCGCCGTAAATCGGAAGTCCCTCAAGAAGCAGCGCTGTTGCAGGCGCTGGTACAGGCAGTATGCCATGGGCGCATTTTACGCTGCCGGATCCGACATGAATCGGCGATACCACAATGCGCTGTACTCCGATTTTTTCCATGAGCAGACAGTTTCCAACTACATCTGCTACTGCGTCCAGCGTTCCCACCTCGTGGAAATGAATTTCCTCCATGGTCTTTCCATGCACCTTCGATTCGGCACTTGCAATCAGTTTATAGACCGCTTTTGCATCAGTCTTTACTTTTTCAGCAACCTCCATAGCCTCTATCAGTTTGTAAATCTCCGCAATCCCGCTGTGATGATGGTGGTGTTCAGCGTGAACATGTTCATGATCGTGATGTCCATGGTGGCAAACACCTTCCTCTATACCGTCAACAGTAACTCGTATATGACTTCCCGTCACACCACACTTTTCGGACGGCTCCAAGGCAACTGTCACCTTCTCCGGCAGAAGGCTGTTCAGTTGCTTTAAAACTTGCTCTTTATCTTCTATCAATTCCAAAAGCGCCGCCATCAGCATATCCCCTGCAGCGCCCATATTACACTCTATATACAAAGTCTTCATTTATTTTCCACTCTCCATATTATTGATCAAATTTGCCTGATATCCAGCGCCAAAGCCATTGTCGATATTGACAACACTGACTCCGCTGGCGCAGGAGTTCAGCATGGACAAAAGTGCTGTCACACCGCCAAGGGCTGTGCCATAACCTACGCTGGTAGGTACCGCAATCACCGGACAGTCTGCAAGACCTCCGATGACAGAAGCAAGGGCTCCTTCCATCCCTGCAATAGCGATAATCACCCTGGCGCCCATAATTTTTTCTACATGGGCGAGAAGACGGTGAATACCCGCAACCCCTACATCGTAAAGCCGCTCTACACGATTACCCATGATTTCGGCAGTCAGCGCAGCTTCCTCTGCAACTGGAATATCGCTAGTGCCCCCTGTGGCAACCAGAATATAGCCTTCGTGCTTTGGCGCAATTTTTTGACCGACAAGTCCAACTCTTGCTTCCGCAAAATACGTAAAAGGAATATCCCTTTGAAAATATTCTGCAGCTTCTTGACTCATACGCGTAATGAGGATAGTCTTCTGCCCGCTGTTCCAAAGACTATGAGCGATTTTATCAATCTGCTCAGGACTTTTTCCCGCCCCATAAATAATCTCCGATGCACCCTGGCGGATCCCTCTGTGATGATCCAGCGATGCGATATCAATTTCCTCAAAAGGCGCCATTTTCAGTCCTAACAAAGCTTGTTCTACATCTATCTGTCCTGCAGCTACTTTCTGCAGCAGCTGCCTTACTTCGTGCTGTTCCATAGTTATTCCTTTCTGTTTTCCTTTATCGTGGCTGCATATCCAGCAGTATTATATTGAAATATGGTTTTAACGCTTCGGTTACGGACTCCCTCACAGCTACAAATTGATCCATTTGTGCATCTGGCAGTTGTACTCTGGCGCTGTCATGGAACATTCGGATCCGAAAATCAGAAAATCCCAGTTTCATCAGTGCAGCCTCTGCGCCTTCTATCCGGCACAGCTTTTCTTCGGTGATCTTTTCGCCTGTAGGCACTCTCGTCGCAAGGCAGGCATAAGATGGCTTATCCCAGGTAAAAAGCCCAGCCGCTTTCGAGCGATCTCTAACCTCTTTTTTTGTCATTCCGCAAAGCCTCAGCGGTGACAGAACTTTCATTTCGGAAAGCGCCCGCATGCCCGGTCTGTCCCCGGCATCATCAGAAGCATTAGTGCCGTCAATGATAACATCGTATCCGTCTGCTTTTGCCGCCTCAAGCAGCCTATCGAAAATGTGCTTTTTACAGTAATAACATCTGTTTTCCGGATTTGCTGCAACGGTTTCGTCCTCCAGAATATCGCACTCCAAAATGCGCAGCTTTGCAGAAAGCTCTGCAGCCAACCTCTTTGCATCCGAAAGCTCAAACTGCGGCTGAAATTGACTCTTTGCAAAATAGGCAGTCACATCCGCTTCCCATCTTTGCGCCGCATAAAGTAAATACGCAGAATCCACTCCGCCTGAAAAAGCCAAAGCTACCTTTCGATTTTCTTTAAAAAACTCTTCTAAATTTCTATATTCCATGTTCATCCTCTCTCGACAAAACAAAAACGCCACGAACAAAGCTGGGTTTCTGCGAAACCCTATCTGCCTTCGTGGCGCAATCTTTCTAATATGTAATTTATGATGCAATGTTTATCAGAACTTTTCAAAGTCTGCACGCAATTTCTTCATGAAATCTAATATATTTATTGTACCCCAGCCCGGCTCAAAAATCAAGTTTTTTTGAGCCGGAACCTGTTATCCCTAAGCTTTAAAATAGCCCTTTGATATGATACACCGAAAAAAATGTATTTGATTTCATGGATTTTATAATTAGTTTTGATAATTTAATTTTCCCCAACACCGAAATCGAATAAGGACACATTCTTCCCTGGCGACTATTCTATTATAGAAAAAACAGATTCGTTTATTGTTGTTTTTTACAGCATTTGAGATGTAAAATTCGTCTAAGATATATATAATTAATCATCAGAATCATTACCCCAATCAAATTTACAAACAAATGATACTCCCTATAGATAGTGCAGTTATATCTACTTTCATTTGTTTGCTGCGGCTGCTGAAACTATATAATAGATACTCCATTTCCATAGTAAAATCAATAAAAAAAGAAGTTATCAACATTCCATTTGAATGTCTAAACGCCACCATAAATGACAATAGTCCCAAGAGAAAAATTGGCATTAGAAAAATCTTCTTAAAGTATACAGGCTTACATAATAGTAGGTAGGACCCCACAATTGCAGCATCTAGCCCACACCATGCAATGTGTATAAAACTAGCCGTTCCTTCAACTGTAATATCTTGGAGCAAAGCGTTTATCTCCCAAGCAAAATTTATAAATATTGCGATTGGCGGTATATTCGTATTCCGATTTTTTACGTTATATACAATTATTAGTATATATGTAACACTCCAAAACAGACCTTGCAAAACGTCAAAATTCTGCATAAATGTCTTCCTTTCTCACTATAATGCGCAAAAAGACAACCTATAAAGGTCGTCTTTTTGCATATAAACTCTACATCAATTAAATCCTTCTCCAGGCTTTTGTTGACCAAGGGGTGTAAATCTTCTGATCTCCAACCACTTTATAGCCCCTTACCTTGTAGTAGTAAGTTCTGCCTTTCTTCAGTTCCTTGTTATTGATATAGTTTTTCTTTGTTGTTGTCTTGAAATATGGAGTCTTTCCAAATCCAGAGTATCTCTTGGTGGATTTATATACTTCATATCCGTCCAAACCAATGTCCTCGATGTTCTTTGGAACAGTCCACGTCACCTTAATTGCCTTCTTTCCGTTCAGCTTCGTCAGCTTGGAAGTCAGCTTAATCTTTGCTCCCTGCACTGCTGTGATTACTTCTTCGTCAGGAAGAGGTCCCAGCGGTGTATCCGGATCTTCGATTTCTGTCGGTGGCTGCGGCTCTACCGGTGTTGTCGGTTCCGTAGGACCCGGATTTGGGTCTACTGGAGGATTTACTGGACCAACTGGTATTGACGGTTCAGCAGCGCCGCAATCCCTGCATATTCCATTTTCATAAATGTGCTTACCTGTCGCCAGCACAACCTCGGACTCAATCAAAACTTTATCACACACACTGCACTTACTCCCAGCTGTCTTTCCATCCTTTACACAAGTTGCAGCTGTTTCTTCTATATCAACCGGTGTATGCGCTTCAGTTTTCGGAACTATCTTCTGCGCTTTTAATACAAGACCGCAAACCTCACAGTGACTGCCTTCAGTTAATCCAGTTGCAGCACAGGTTGCTTCCACAGCTTCATCAGCTACTGCCTTATGTCCCAGCTTTTCAATTACTACGCCGTTCATTTCTTTGTAGTCTTCATCAAAATTCATATGACAAGCGCTGCAAGTGTAGTGTGCAAGAATTCCATCTTCTTCACAGGTTGCCGCTTTACCCTCTATTAGTTTACCGTAATCATGACCTTTCGCATCAAGTATCATCTTGAAAACAAAGTCCTGACCATCTGCTGTGTACCGATAAACCGCTTCACCCGCCTCAGTACAGCTTGGTTCATCAACCTTCACCACATATGCCTCACTGCCGAGAACCGGTAATGTCTTGGTTTCTTCATTTCCACACGCACCACGTGCACATACTCTAGTTAAGACGCCTGCCGCCTCCTCTGTCGGATTAACAGTTACTTTCCACGCACCATAGTTATGACCCAATGCTGTAATAGTTACATCCTGCACTTCATTACCATCTTCATCGAAATTCCCATCGCAGCGCTGGCAATGTAAATGTGCAATAATGCCGTCTTTCTCACAGGTCGCTGCTTTTTCCTCTACAAAACGCTTACTGTGACCAAGCGCCTCAAGGCTTATATCTACCATAACTGATTCATCATTTTTCAGTGTATATCTATCCAGCCCTGTATCAGTACAATTCGGTTCTGTCACACGCACACACGTATAATCGTCTTCACTTAACATCGGAAGAATCTCTTCCTCATAAATATCCTCACATCCGATACATCTTCTGGACATATGTCCCGGTGCCAACTGGGTCGGTTTAGTATCAATCTCCCATTCGCTATAGATGTGTCCGGCTGCGTTAAGCTCTACCTCAAAGGAAAATGCCTCTTCGGTTTCCGTTTTATAAATGTAGATTGCGATTCCTCCCTCTGTACAGGTCGGCGCAGGATTCATCGCCACATCATATTCCTGGCTGTCTTCTGATAAAACCGGAAGTGTTACACTTTCTGTTTCTTCGCATATGCTGCAAGTTCTTTCCAGCGTACCTTCTGTCATTTCAGTTGGCGCTGCAGTGCACTCCCATTTTCCGTACTTATGACCGGAAGTAATCGTATACTTATATGCTACAACCGGACCAATCTGTTTACCGTCTTTATATGCAGCAGCTTTGATGGTGTATTCTACATCCTTGTCGCTATCACATTTTAGTGCGATCGGATTCTCATAAAGAGAACTGTCCGCAGTTGGATCACTTCCGTCCGTTGTATAACGAATTTCTGCTCCTGCTACACCCTCTATCCTGAGATCTACAGACTTATCACCCTCAAAGATTCCTTCCTTCTCGTAATCTTTGGCATCTACACTGGCAATCGGACTGCCTGCAGACCATTTACCCTTATTATAAGTATAGATGTATCCGGCTTTTCCTTCTGTGATTTCTGTAAATGCTTCGTCAGCATTGCATAACTGCGCCGGCGTAATTGCTATCTCATGGAAAGTCGCATCTGTATTGCTCTGTGTTATCTCATGTAACTTTCTGCTTCCGTCTACAGCATTTGATAATACAAACTGACCGGTTCCCTTGCTGCTGATAATATTGCCGCCGCCAGCTGTCGTATAAACGCCTCCATTTGCAGTCATTGTGCCGTTAATATCAATCTTTGCGTCTTTTAAATCATTTGCAGTACGGGTATATCTTTGCTGCTGATTTGCCACATACGCCGCAGCATAGAAATCCCGATTGCCAGTAATATAGCCTTTTCCTATCCATTCCTCTCTATCGTATACAAACAGATCTGCTCCTTCAGTTACTTCTAATTCACTGCCTTCTTCAATCGTTATTTCAGCACCCGGAAGCAAAGACATATCTTCGTTCACATGCATTGTTCCCTTCCGCATAATGATGGAAATATTTCCATTAATCGGAAGAACATAATCAGATGAATGCACGGTCTGCGAAATAATAGACAACTTTACATTGAGAGAAATTTCATTTACATTCAATCCGCCATTAACATCCAGATAAAGTCTATCGTTTGTTTTATCATATCTCTTTATCAGATAGCTGTTCTCATCTGTCAGCATATAAAGTCCGCCGTCACCGATAAAAGAAATCTCTGCGCTTGTATTAGTTTTGGCCGCATAAATACTCGTGTAGCCTTTTAATTGCGCACCTTTATAAAGTTTGAGCGGCGCTTCAATGTTCTGTATATAATATTGGGAGAACGGAAATACCTTTTCGCTTGCTTTGTTCAATTGAGATGTACAGCTTCCGCCTCTCCAGTCTCTAATCTGGAAGTACTCATAAACCTGTGCGCCCGGATTTGCCTGTACAAGTCCGTCTCCGGTGATATATCCATAAGCATAGAGTGATGCACCGGACTGTAGATCTATTCTTCCACTATCTGAAAGTTCTATATGGCTGTATGCACCTACGACAGCCCCAACATTCGGCTGCTGCGAAGAATGGGCCGCGCTGACACTGATTGCACCGCCGCTGGCTACAGTTAATGTTCCATTTACAGTCAATTTCCGATACTCTTTTCTCGTACCAGTTGTCGCAATTCCTGGTTTCGTTGTATAGCAGGTGTTTGCATCATCAAAAGGAATCAATAAAGTTACGCCGCTTGGAATCGTATAATCCCCTTCCATCACGCCGTTTCTCAATAGCGTGATGACCTTCGAATCACTGCTTTCTGCTTCACTGATTGCTTCATCCCAGCTAAAATAAACCTTTGAGCCTACTCCAAGCATCGGATCGGATGCTTTGCTGAATTTTGCAGAAATTGTTCCATCCTTAGTTGGGAAAAAGGAATAGCTTACATCCGTTGATAAAAGTTTATCATCCAGATACCAGCCCATAAACTCGTATTCCGTTTCACCTTCTCCGGTCTCCAGCAGATATCCTTCCGCCCCTGCCTTTGTGAATGTTTGGGTTTCGCTGATGGACTCGCCGTCTACGGTGTAACTGCCGTGTTCGGCCTCTGCAAAAGTTATGCTGGGATTCTCATTTTTCCCAAGCTGTATATCACTTATATCAACAGATGTCGTCTTCTCATCTTCTGCTGAGGTAATTACGATATTCACAGATGCGCCTGGCGCTAATTCAGTTTCAAAATCCCCGTTAAATAAACTCGTGTATGTCTCTTCGCCTATCTGCACGGAGCCTCCATTTGGGGTGGCTTTAAAAGCGAAATACAAAGTTTCTGCTTTATCGCTGGCATTTTTAATTACAAGTGTTGCCGTTGATGACTTTGCACTGCTGCAGCCGCCTCCCGCAGTTCCCGTTACGGATCCTGTAATTCCAGTGCCATCTTTTACTTCCCATGTGCCGCTTCCTTTTTCGCTCAAGCTGATATTCTGGTCGCTCAGCGCACCGGATATGCCTGCAAAAGCAGAATTTGGAGCCAAAATCATTGCAAACAGGCTAAACAGCAGGATTGCAATCAATAATTCCATGGATACACGTTTCAGTACACGTTTCAGCATTTCAAAACTCCTTTTACTAATTCCTTCTAAATTGCACTAACTCTCTTCTATCTAAACTGTTTTTTAACATTCTTATATTCAACTTTACTTCTTTGTTCCCGCAACTCTAAATAAACTGCGCTTCCAATAATAGCACTCAATACTGCCCAGATATGACCATAATGAAATGGTCCGAAAACCAGTTCTCCTGCACGCAGCCATTCTTCGCAAAATCTGAAACTACCATATGCAATCATATATAGTGGCCAAAGCTCTCCTAATTGAGTGCCCTTTCGATTTTTTATATAGAAAAAAATCAATAATCCGATATGAAATATAATCTCTAATTCTCGCGTCGGCCAGCGAAGGGATTCGCTTCCTGGCAAAAACTGCCCCTGACAGCAGCCGCTTACAATACAAGCAATTCTTGCAAATATCAGGGTTGTAATCGTACACATGACGAAAACATCAAATACATCATAAAACGGTCTGCGAAATAGTCTCGCGCCTATGAAATACACGATAGGCAAAAGAAAAATACTTCCGAAAAGAGACTGACCGCTTTCTAACGGGTTTCCCCATGTTTCTAATCCTGCAAATAACTTAACACACACCACTCCTGCGGCTGTATTTAAAGCAGACATAACAGGAATTAACGATGAGGGAATCTGTAGTCTGTGACGAAATATCCACAGCCAGCCACAACCTATTGCCGTGGCAAAAATCAAACAAATCAGTAATATATGTTCCTCTATCCAGGGAAAAAACACTTCTATATCTCCATTCCCTTATAATATCATTGTTGCTCTATCATCCGACTTTGATAAAAGGGCAGTCTGCGAAGACTGCCCATATCATCTTAATGAAACTATTAGGCACAGAACTATTTGATGGTTCTCCATGCTTTGGTTGACCACTGGGTGTAAACCTTCTGATCTCCCACCATCTTATAGCCTCTTACTTTGTAGTAGTAAGTCTTGCCTTTCTTCAGTTCTTTGTTATTAATATAGCTCTTCTTAGTAGTTGTCTTAAAATATGGAGTCTTTCCAAATCCAGAGTATCTCTTGGTGGATTTATATACTTCATATCCGTCCAGTTCTAACTCTTCAACTGCCGATGGCACTGTCCAAGTTACCTTTACTGCTTTTTTACCGTTCAAGGTTGTCAGCTTAGAAGTCAGCTTAATCTTAGCACCCTGTACTGCAGCGATAACTTCTTCATCAGGAAGAGGTCCCAACGGTGTATCAGGATCTTCGATATCTGTTGGAGGCTCTGGATCCACCGGAGTTGTTGGTGTAGTTGGACCAACTGGAGGAGTTACCGGCTGGTTGTCAGTAAATCTAGCAACAACTTCCATATCTCCAGTTACTCGCACGGTACCAGTAACTCTTGTATCTCCGATATACCATCCATCAAAGGTTGCATTTTCCTTTTCAGGAGTTTCTGCCGGCAGAGATACGCTTTCGCCGAACTTTGCAGTTTCTACAGTCTTTGTTCCTTCATTAATGAAAGTAATATCGTAATCGCCCAGAATAGTAACATTTACAGTTTGACCGTTAGCCTGACCTACTGCATCATCAAACATTTTAACAAAGAATGCGATAACAACTCTTGCGTCGTCAGCCGTTCTCAAAGTATCCAGCGGCTCCTGAATTTCGTCAGAGAATGCCAGGTCACTTCTTACTGTAACACCTCTCTTTAAGGTTGCAGCAGAACTGCTGACCTGTAAAGAGCTTCCCTTTGGCAAATATATTTCGATATTATTGCCATTCTCCGTAGTTACGCCTGTTTCTAAGTGTGCAGCATCTCTAATAGCAGCTTCAGAACCGCCAAGACCGTTCTGACTGCTTGGATTTACTGTGCAGTCCTTATCAAAGATTAATTTTTCATAGCCAATCTTTATATATGCGCCTGCCGGAATAAAAATCTTGCTGTCATCTGTTCCTGCAGTTACCTCCACCATATCAACTAATTTCTGCCAAGCTGCTCTGACTTTATCAGCACCGCCGATAGGGTTTGCCTCTACAGTAAACGTAGAAGGGTTCTTATCGGTAGCCTCTACTGCATAAGAAAAGTCAAGATTATCTACTTTTCCTTCTAAAACAGCAGATTCAAATGCAAAAAGATTCTGCAGCGCAGCACTTAGCGGAATACCTTTAAGATCAATTCCAGTATTAAGAGTATAGCTTGCTTCTCTCAGCCCTGTAATTCCAAGTCCAGCGATGTTTTTCATCTTCAACGTAGCAGTTGCTGAGTTTGCATCTACTTTTTCACCGACAATCTTAGCAACCACGCTGTAGTCATCATAAGCGGTTACAGATGCAGTCGTATCCCCAGACTCAAGTGCAAAATAAATTTTGCCGTTGTCGTCCCAGTTCTTTTCTGCAGCAAACGCCATCGTCGGCATAAAGCAAACCAGCATAGCTACTGTCAGAACTAAACTCATTACTTTTTTCATTCTTTCATCTCCTTTACTTAATATTAATAGTTTCATCTATATCATAGCTTTTGCTATCATACCACCTTAATTGGATTTCTCATGGTCGGCTCCAGTTTCCTTAAATATGTGCTAACCCCTCATAGAAATGTTTTAGCTGTCTGAAGAGAGGGCATCACATATTTGAAACATTTTATCCTTTTTTACTTATATATTATAGTACTCTACCCACGCCCCTTTGTCAAGTTATTAGAACTGAGAAGGTAACACCTGTGCGAACAGATTATCAAGCGTTTACAACCATTACAAATATTAAAATTTCAATGTTTCCATTCAACTCATTCATAGTTCTGACGCCATTTATTTTTTTATTATACCAAAACACAGTTAGAAATTTGTTATATTTTTGACAATACTTCGATTTATTACAGAAATCCATTTTCCCCAGAAAGAATCTACGCCAATCTTCCACAAAGGAAAGCTTCAGATGCGCGCCCGCAAACATTGTTATCCTCAGACAATAAAACAGCCCTCTGCAAGAATCTTCCCTCGCAAAGAGCTGCGGCTACAACCTTATTCCATATCTTCCAGCCTGCCATGTTTTTCATAGCGGCTGACACGACTGATTTTATTCTCATCGTCCACGAAGATTACGCTCGGCGGATTTTCCGATGCCTCTTCCGGCGTCATCTGTGCATACGCCATGATGATGACCTTATCTCCTTTCTGCACGCAGCGAGCTGCTGCGCCATTAAGACAGATAATACCGCTTCCTGCTTCCCCTGCAATGGTATAAGTCTCAAAACGCGCCCCGTTGTTGATGTCCACAATCTGCACTTTTTCGTATTCCAAAATGCCGGAAGCTTTAAGAAGCTCTACATCCACAGTAATGCTGCCCACATAGTCAAGTTCTGCCTGCGTTACTGTTGCACGATGAATTTTTCCTTTTAACATCTCGATGTACATGATTTTCCCCCTTAGCCTTCGTAAATAAAGTTGTCGATGAGTCTGGTCTTTCCGATATAGACTGCCATAGCTACCAGCACCGGCGGCTTCATCTCAGTAATCGGTTCCACAGAAACTGCGTCTACAGCCTGTACATAGTCAATCTTTGCCATAGGTTCTGCCTCGATGACCTTTTTCATGGCGGAAACGATATCGTCAGCAGATTTCTCACCGCTCTCTGCCATTTCGCTTCCCAGCTTTACCGCCCGTGAAAGCACCAGTGCCGCCTTGCGTTCTTCCGCGTTCAGATAAGTATTTCTGGAACTCTTTGCAAGACCGTCCGCTTCACGAATAATCGGGCAGCCGACAATTTCAATGCCAAAGTTCAAATCGCGCACCATGCGGCGAATAACGGAAAGCTGCTGCGCATCCTTCTGTCCGAAGTATGCTCTGTCCGGCGTCACGATGTTAAACAGTTTAGAAACCACCGTGCACACGCCGCTGAAATGAATCGGTCTGGACTTTCCGCAAAGCTCTCCTGTGAGGGCGCGCATGTCCACAAAGGTGCAGGCATCGTCCGCATACATTTCGGAAGGTTCCGGATTGAACAAAAGGGCTGCTCCTGCGTTTTCGCACAAGGCTGCGTCTCTATTCAAATCTCTCGGATAGCTTTCCAAATCCTCGCCTGGTCCGAACTGGGTCGGATTGACAAAATCGCTGACAACAACTCTATCGTTTTCTGCTGCCGCACGAAGAATTAAACTTTCGTGCCCTTCATGGAGAAAGCCCATGGTAGGCACCAGTCCTACGGTAAGCCCCTCTGCTTTCCAAGCCTTGACGGCCGTTCTGACTTCTTCTATGGTTTTTACGATTTTCATTCTCTTTGCTCCCTATTTTTTAGTACAATTTATTTATTACATCATCAGAAATTTTAAAAGTATGTTCTTCCGCCGGGAACGTACCTGCCTTGACCTCTTCGATATAGCCTGCAATGCCTTCCCTCATAGCTGCGCCAACATCAGCAAAACGCTTTACAAACTTTGGCTTAAAGTCGGAGAAAATTGCCAGCATATCCTGATATACAAGAACCTGTCCGTCACAGCCATTTCCTGCGCCAATACCGATGGTCGGAATAGAAATAGTCTCACTGATAATCTTTGCCAGCTTACCCGGAACGCATTCCAGCACTACTGCAAAAGCGCCTGCTTCTTCAACAGCCTTCGCCTCTTCAATCAGCTTCTTTGCTGCCTCTTCGCTCTTTCCCTGCACCTTAAATCCGCCAAAAGCATTGACAGACTGCGGGGTCAAACCGATATGGGCAACCACTGGAATAGATGCCTCTACAATAGCCTTAATCTGCGGGCAAACCGCTGCGCCGCCTTCCAGCTTTACAGCCTGACATCTGCCTTCTTTCATCAGTCTTCCGGCATTAACCACTGCATCATAGACGGAAGTCTGGTAACTCATAAAAGGCATGTCCCCAACTACCAGTGCGTTCTTAGTTCCTCTTGCAACCGCCGCAGTGTGGTGTATCATATCCTCCATGGTTACAGACAGTGTGTCCTCATATCCCAGCATAGTCATGCCCAGGGAATCTCCTACCAAAATAGTATTTACACCGACCTCATCCATCAGTTTTGCAGTAGAATAATCATATGCTGTCAGCATAGTGATTTTATCTCCGTCCAGTTTCTGCTGCTTTAATGTTGCCACCGTGTTTTTCATTGTTCTAACTCCTTTTTCAATTTCCTGTAATCTCTACTCGGATTTTTTCGTTCTGCAATCTTAACAAGTCTTACCGACAGCGTTCTATAGGCCGGCAAAATCTCCTCGTCTAAAGATTCTGCCGCTTTAAGCGCCTTTATATGCGCCGCCACGGTTTTGTCATCTCCTCGCTCGCAAGGTCCTGTCAGGGCTTTTTCCGCCCCGAACGAGGTCACCGCCTGCGCATTGCCCAGTATCAAAGGCGCCAACGCCTTCTCTGCGTCTTCCTGTTCAAAGCCGCACTGCTGTAAAAGTTGCGCTCCTATATCAGCAAGAGCAATCATCTGATTGCTGACCATGACTGCCGCTGCATGATAAAGGGTTTTCACCTCTGGACTGATGATTCCCACCTTGTTTCCAAGAGCTTCAAAGCACTGCCTCATCTCGTCAAGCCTCGCCGGGCTCCCTTCAATAGCAAAATATGCTTTTGGAAGTTCTTTGTAGGATTCGTACTTGCTGCTGATTGCATAAAGAGGATGAATGGAATACCTGAAGGCCCCCCTATCCTCCGCATTAAAAAAAACGGTCGATGGAATCGAACCGCTGCAATGACAAATATTCTTATCTTCAATAGGCAAACTGCGCATGTCATCCCAAATCTCACTGATACAGCCGTCGGGCACTGTAATGAAAAGGGTATCACTGTCGTTCACAATATCTGCTAAAGTTTCGTAGTATCTGCTGCCTGTAAAGGCTGCTGCGTCTTTGGCGGACGCGGGGCTTCTGCTGTAATAGCCGCTAAGGGATATACCACCCTCCGCCAGATACTTTCCCAGTGAGAAGCCGACCTTTCCGGCTCCTATAAAACCTGCTCTCATACCTATCACCTCCTGATTTTCTCGGGGAGTAGATATGCGCTAAGCTCTTCTGCCTCCAGTGTCGTTCCGTCAAAGCGGATACAGTCCAAAGACATTTCCTGTTTTAGATAAAAATTGGTATCGCTTCGGTTCATGAATGCCATCCATGTTTACTATAGCATTTTAACGCAGGTTTGTACAGTGTTTTTTGTTAGAAATACACGGCAAATACACGAAAAACGTTTAGTGATTTTCTGGGACAGACAAAGCTGACAGTTTTTTAGATTTTTGTCAGTTTTGTCTGTGTTTCTATCAAAAATCCTGACAGAGCTGACAATTATTTTTGATTTTGTCAGCTCTGTCAGGATTTCGGGCGTATTAAGATGGGGTTCTTCACGATTTGCTGACAAAATCCTGCATGCTGCTCTCATTTTGTCAGTATAGATGGTTAATAATATTTTTCATGCGTTTACCGTAGTTAGAAATACTGTATGGGTTGCTGCTGACTGCTGCAGATCGTCTGCAAATTTCTCCGGGTTAGATTCTTGTTATATTTCCAACAACACTCTCTATTTTTTGCTTTACCACAAAACAATCTAATTAAAACGAGACTGCAGCCCGGTTTAAACCAAACTGCAGTCTCTCACACTGTAATAACGATACGTCCCAGTATTCTTTCTGTTTTACGCCGTTCACGTCTTTACAGTCTCGACATTTCTCTCCATTTTATGCACATCTCTTCACCCTCTTGCAGCTATTCTCTGCCCTTGCGTCTTTGACAGACCGACATTGCTGCCAGCCCGCTTCCTGCGAGCAGAAGTCCTGCAATCCAAAGAGGCAGTCCACTGCCATCACCAGTCTGTGGTACATCACCAGTCTGCGGTACAGCACCTGCCGAAGAATGATCCAGCTCTGGCACATCCGCTAAAGGCGGCTCCATTTCCGGTACATCAGCAAGCGGTGGTTCCTCATCTGGTATCTGCGGATATTCAGAAAGCGGTGGTTCCTCGTCCTCGATATCAACTGGCTCCTTCGGAATCCATGTTGCAGTATAAACCACATTTCCCGTCACAGTATCACTGATTGTAATATCCCAGCCAGCAAAGACATATCCCTCTCTTTCTGGAATACCATCTTTAAATTCCGGGGTTGTTTCCCCATAATAAAGATTTGAGTTAATCTGATCTGTAAAAACATCTTCCCCTTCTACACCATCGGTATAAATTACAGTATAAGTAATCACCGGCGGTCTCGGTTTTACTGTCTTCACAGGTTCCCAGACTGCTACATAAGTGACATCCCCTGTTACAGTTTCGCTGATTTCTTTGTCCCAGCCGACAAAAGTATAACCTTCGCGAACCGGGGTTCCGTCAAATTTAGGTGTATCTTCTCCCAAACTCAGATTCGGATATACCTGTGTTTCAAAAACTTCATCATCTTCCACGCCGTCTTCATAGGTGACAACATATGTTTTCACATCACTGCCGCCTTCATTATACGGCGAATATGGTCCACTTACGTCTGCAAAACTCTCGTTTGCAAACACTACCGTCCCTGCTAAAATAAACATAAATAGAAGGGCGGCAGAACAAAAGAATTTTTTTACACTGCTTTTAAAAAGCATCTTTTTATCACTTCCTCTTCTTTCATTATTATTTTATTACTGCTCTAAAAAAGAATCGCTTCCATTTCCCAGAGCTACTTTGAATCTGATGTGCTTAATTTTTGATTCACTGCATCAGAAATGTCGACCATTTTGCTTTCCAGATATGCGCCCGGGCACTCCGTCTTTTTTGAAAACATTTTGTGCAAAGTCAGGTTCCCTGCAGCATCACCAGTATACACCAGCTTTTGTATCCCATTACGCCTGCAGATATCTGCACACAATGCAATAAGTTTCTCATAAGCGGCATCGCTGACATGCCAGCTGCCGCCGATTTCATCATTGGCGACTTCAATAGTAACTGCCATATCATCATTTTCCTTGCTGCTGGAGCTCCATGGACGGTTGCCTTCCTCTACATAAAGCGCCACTCTGCCGGTGCTGTCTATGGCATAGTTAGAAGAGGCTTTTCGGTCACTAGTCGAAAAATCTTTTCCTACCTGTTCCAGTGTAAAATTACCCGCCATATGATGAATTGTAATTTTTTGTATTTTCTCACCTCTCGGAAAATCCGCATTGGCAGTCAGCCAGATATAATCAATCATTGAACTGTTTCTTTCAATTACTTCCTGCTCTTCTGCTGCAGAAAGTTCCCGTCCTACCGTATCAGGAATGCTGGACATGAAGCGATACGCCATCAGCAATACAAAACAAGCCATGACACAAAATCCCAAAAGCAGCATCTTTTCGCCAGTATAACGCTTTTTATTTTTCATTTGTATGTTCTTTTTTCCCATGAAAATCGAGCTCCTTCTAAGTCCCTATACCACACAGCAATATACATTATATGCAAAATACAGCGCAAAACTGCCAAAAATTAGTCTTGTTACCTTTTCACTGATTACCTGCTTTTTCGCTTCATCATCCTCTGTTGTCAACATAACAAACGGCACCGCCGCCACATAAAGGAATGTCGTATCCATAAAGCTGTGCACCAGCGCTGCTGTGAAACCGCTCCTCTGTGCTGCACTCTCTTTTTTCTTGTAGTGCCGCAGTACAATAATCAGCAGCATTGCCAGCGCCACTAACCCCAGCTCTACGCCCACATGAATAAAAATATTGTGGATATGCCAGGTGTTAAAGTACTTATCGCTGTCCTGCAGATTAAGAATCCGCCACTGCTGCGGTCCCACACCCAGGATAGGATTTACAAAAAAATATCCTAAACCATTTCGCATCATACCAATCCGTTCTGCAAAAGTTGCAGTAGCGTTAGGTCTTAACAGAATTGCACCCAGTGCACCCAATGTGCCGACGCCTACCATAAAAAACGAAGTCAATGGACTTTCATTTAAAAACCGCTCTAATCGGCTCCACATCACTATGGCGATGAGACAATAAATAAACATGACCGCACAGACCCACGGCGCATTGGTTTTGTCCCCTGCGATATAAAGAAGTAATCCTGTTCCCACACCGAATCCAACTCTGGCAAAAAGCGAGGCAATCTCATTCATGGTGTATCTCCGCAAGACTATCATAACCAAAAGTCCGATTGCCATAGACAGAAAAGATCCCATTGAAAGGGTCAGCGCAAGGGCAATCAGCAGAAGCGGTTCCGCGTAAGAAAAGACACGGTTCCACCCCCCCTCATCAGTTTTTTTGTCCTCTTTACAACTGATAGCCGCAAACCAGCCTATGATGAGAAATGTCCCAAGCGCATTGGGATTCCCAAAGACTCCACCAAGTCTGCCGGCGTCCCCCTGCAATGCATCTGCCACAAACTGCAGGATTCCCATTGCCGCAATCATGCTCATCCAGACCACACTGAGTCGTTTTAAAAGAACTCTTTCCTCTGCGGATAAATATGAAAGCAGCAAAAGCATCACTGGAAAAATCGACTGAGTCGATGCAAACCCTTTAACAAAATTCCCATAAACCGCATAGGATGAACAGGCACTCATCACATTATAAAAAATCAATGGCAGCAAGATCCACAAATCTACCTTCGCTGCAGGCTGCATCATACCCGTCATACATAAAATGATACCCACAAGTCCTATCACTAAAACAGTGCCGGTTTGACAAAGGGTCAGAATAAAGAAAGCGAGAAACAAAAGGAGCAAAGTTACATGCTCCATCCAACTGCTGCATTTTTCTTCTAAACTATTGCCCATCTTTTCTCCTCCCCGAATTATAATATGCATGCAAAAAAAGCGTACTCTTTCTTCCTCTATACAAACTGCATATAAGTGCGCCTAAAAAATATCCCAAAACTCAAATCTAATCCTCAATCTAATATATTTTATCATAAGGCAACATGGCTTTCAAGATAATTATTTTCCCTCTTCCTCGTGTTTCTTTCTCTCTTAACGAATACAGCCGGGCGTCTTACTCTTCTTGTAAGATCCCCGGCTGTACCCGCTAAATATCTAAATTACACACTTTTGATTGTTCTTCGACTTTTATACTCTGTTTTTTCTTTTCAGGCTTACTGCTGTTACTGCAGCGCCACCTGTCGCAAACAGTAATAATCCTGCCCACAAAATTAAGCTGCTGTTGTCTCCAGTCGTTGGAATGTCAGAAAGGGGTACATCAGCATCGGAAATATCTGTCATCGGCTCATCCGGCGTATCTGGCGTATCCGCAAGAGGCGGCTCTTCTTCCGGCAAATCTGCAAGCGGTGGCTCTTCTTCCGGTAAACCTGCAAGAGGCGGCTCTTCATCATCAATATCTACAGACGTATCCGCGCCATCTGTATCATCTAAATCCGGAAGTTCCGGTGTTGTGCCCGGCTCACTTGGTCCAGGCTGCTCCGGTGTTGGCACTGGAGTCGGCTCCACTGGCTTCGGCTGCTCCGGTTCCGGCGTTACACCCGGTTTTTCTGGATCAGGTGTTACAGTTGGTTCATCCGGCTGCTCTGGTGTAACACCTGGTTCTTCTGGATCAGGCGTTACAGTTGGTTTATCTGGCTGCTCTGGCGTTACACCCGGTTCTTCTGGATCTGGTGTTACAACGCCCGGTGATTCCACACTGCCATAAGAATCATATGGGTCATAAGCATCATAAGAACCATAGAGTCCCTCAATACTGTCATCTGCGAAAACAACCGTCCCCGCTATTACAAACATAAACAAAAGGGCGGCAGCGCAAAAAAGTTTTTTTAGTCCACTATTAAATACCATTTTGGTCGCTCCTTTACTTTTTTCTTATAATTTATACCTCTATTATAAACATCGCCGGTTAGTTTTTTGTTATATGGTCGTTATATAATAAAAAAATCCGGACTTTTTTTCAAAAAGTCCAGATTTTTTTTCTAACCATTTTTCAAATCTTATACGCTCTGCCACCTGATAACTTTTTTCTGAATCCATGTCACCAAGGCAGAGAGCAAAGTTACCACAAAAGCCACCACCATGATACCGGCAATAACCTTTGTGTAATTTCCGTAAGTGTTATAATTTACAATGTAATAACCCATTCCTACAGTGGAGCCCATCATCTCAGCAAAGGTCAGCATCATCACTGCTGTCGTCATGGTGACCCGAAGTCCTTTGACAATACCCGGAATAGAGTAAGGCAACAGGATTTCGAAAATCATGGAAAAGCTTTTAAGTTCCAATGACCTCGCCGAATCGATAATATTTTTGTCGATTGATTCCACAGAAATAATCGTCTTTAAAAAGGTTGGCCAAAAAATTCCAAGAATAATAACCACCACAGAGGCACTGCGAAAGCTGGGCATAAGTGCAATGACATAAGGAGCAAAGACTACCGATGGAATCGGTGCCAGCACATTCGCAATTGGGTAAAACACTTCTTTCAGCCGCTTATGCCAGCCGCAAATCAGTCCCAAAAGCGTGCCACAGGCAAGTCCTACCAGCACACCGAGCAGAAGAATTTCCATAGAAGAAAGGATTCCTACTCCCATTTCCAAATAGTCCGTCCGAAAAGCATGGAACACGTTTTCTGGTGCCGGAATCAATACGGGATGACAAAGATTCAACTTAGTCACCATGATTTCCCAAATCAGAAACAGTGCCCATAAAATGGAAATAATGTCCGACGCCGAATCTCTCTTATTCGGAAAACGGACCAGCCTGTAAAGATAATATCCCTCCATCAATGCCGCCGCGCACAAAAAAGAAACATAGCTTTCCGTTGCCTTTTGGGCAGGAAGTAATATCGTTACGATGAGCGCAAAAAGCAGCAGATGGCTGATAACAATAGACATGCGTGTTTTCTTTATCATTCGTACCACCTCGCAAGCTCCGCTTTCAGGCTCAAACAGTCCACCTGTCCCAGTTCGTCACAACAGCAGCTGTTGATCTGGCTGTCGATGTATTTTTCCTGCGCCACTTTGCCATCTTTGATAAACACGATACGGCTAGCCATAATCATAGCTTCCTCTAAATCATGGGTCACAAAAATGACGGTCTTTTTTTCCTCACCGTTTTCCCATAGCTGGTGCAAAAGCTGCTGCAGCTCTTTTCTGATCTTGGTATCCAGCGCCCCAAAAGGCTCGTCTAAAAGCAGAAAAGGTGAATCCATTGCCAGAGCTCTTGCAATGGCTGTTCTCTGACGCATGCCGCCAGAAAGCTGGTAAGGGTATTTATCTACTGCATCTGCCAGCCCTGCCTTTTCCAGAAAATAGACTGCCCTCTGCTCCATCTCTTCCTTAGAAAAACGATCCGTTTTTTTCATGGCAAAGAGAACATTTTTCTTCACTGTCATCCATGGAAACAAAGAATACTGCTGAAAGACAATAGTCCGGTCCGCTGACGGACCGGCTAGTTCTTTTTCATCTATATAAATTTTGCCTGTCTGCGGCCGATCCAGCCCTGCTGCAAGACGCAGCAGGGTCGACTTTCCACATCCGGAGTGTCCGATTACGCAGAGGAACTCCCCGTCTTTTATATCTAGGCAAAGATCGCTGAGCACTTTACTGTCTCCCCCAGGATAAGTAAAATCCACGTGTTCAAATCTTATCATAATTAGTTATTCGCCTCAAATTCTTCTAGTAATGTTTCATAGATGTCTTTGTTTTCACCCTCGGCAATGAGGTATTTCAACGCGTCCTCATAGATGGACGTATCGATGTAATCGTTGATATCGTACTGAGTATTTGCATCGATATCACCGTTAGCTTTCATAACTTCATAGAAATCAGCTACTTTTTTCTTGTTCGGATCAAGAGATACCTTCATGGCATTCTTATATGCGTCAGTGCCGTACATAATCGCCTCTACATAGGCGGCATCCTGTCCGGAATATTTAACCAATGCTTCAATGCTGGCTTCTTTATCGTTTAAGAAAGTGGCGTATCCCCTCAGCGCAGCCATTTCAAACCTTACCAGCGCATCTCTCTTGGTTTCGATTGCTGTTCTTGATGTAGTCTGTCTGCAGCAAGGGAAATCACTTTCAAAGTCACCCACCTGGAAACCAATATGTGCGCCGGTCTGTTCTGCAACATAACCGTAACCGCTGTTTACCATACCAATATCCACTTCACCTTTGTTCACCGCTTCAACGATAGACTGGGAAGAATCCAAATAGATAAACTCTGCATTAACCCCTGCTTCTCTGAGAAGACCTTTCATAATCATATGACCGGTTTCCATTCTGAAACAGCCGAATTTCTTTCCTTCAAACTGAGAAAGCTCTGTATACTTCTCGTCACCCTTTACGATACCTTCGCTGCCCTCAGAAATGGTTCCGCCAAAGATAACAACATCAGTACCCTGAGAAATAAATGAACAGCTAGGAATTGAACCAAACGGTAAAATATCCAGTTTATCCATGCTGACAGCAGTCAGACCGTCCGGCAGAGAATTAATCTTCTCAAACTGCACATCAATACCGGCTTCGTCAAAATATCCCAGCTCCTCTGCAATTATAATGCAAGCAGTTTTAATGTCCTTACCAATCATGCCGACCTTCAAGGTTACAACTTCTTCTGCTTCACCAATCTTCTCGCCTTCATCGCTTCCGCACGCTGTTAAAGCCAGTGCAGAGCAAATCATTGCCAGGCAAAGAATCACAGATAATATTTTCTTTTTCATCACTTGTTCCTCTCTGTTTCTTTATTAGACTTCATCAACTACAAGTGATGGTACTATGACTTTTCAAAAAAATCAATAGGACTAAGTCAACTACTCGAAATTCTCCAAAAGATAGAAAAAATTCTACCAAAACCGACTTGCCGCTTCAAAAAGAGCCTCTCTTTCCTCTTCGCTAGCTCCCATTCTCCGGCAAATATCCGTCAGCTCCTCTTTTGAAAAGACAAAACCGTCTTCTGTGCAGAGCTTTGTAAACTGGTCTTTTCTGATACCGGTCTGTCCGAAAGACATCTCACCGGAGGTGATTTTTCTATCGTACAGCCGGAAAAATAATTGTTTGAATGTCATGCTTTCTCCCTCCATTTCTATTCACTTCTTCTGCTATTCTGCCTAACGCCTGAAATAAATTCTCGTGTTATGGAAAATCACCCTTTGTCTCACATAAAAAAATCCTAAAATACGCAAAACTTTCGCAGCGAATTAAAAGCAGCCCTTAGCTTCAATTTATCTAAAAAACATATAAATCATCATTTTTCCACAGTCAGAAAACAACTATCTGGTGATATGCCTCAGATCTTTTCTTTTTTCATCACCGTCTTCTTCCTTGTAAAGAAAGAAGACAGTTTGTCCGGCGCACCTGAATCGAATGAACCTCTTATAAAATCGCCTCGTCAAGAATAATAGTAAAAGGACCGTCGTTGAGCAGGGATACTTTCATCTCTGCGCCGAATTCTCCGGTTTCCACCACCGGCACGACCTTTCTGCATTCTTCCACAATGTAGTCATAAAGGGCTTCGGCTTCCGCTGGTGCGCCGGCGTCCACAAAGCTGGGGCGGTTGCCCTTTTTGCAGTTTGCGTAAAGGGTGAACTGGGATATGAGCAAAAGCTGACCGTCTACATCGGCAAGAGACAAATTGGTCTTGCCGTTTTCGTCTTCGAAGATTCGAAGCCCCAGTAGTTTCTTGATGTACTTGTCCGCAATTTCTTTGGTATCTTCTTTCCCTACGCCGATTAGCACCAGAAACCCTTTGTCAATTTTTCCCTTTATCTGATTATCTATAGTCACCGCCGCTTCCGTGACACGCTGAATTACAAATTTCATGTTTTTTCCTCCGTGTAAAATAAAATAGTCAATCTCTCAGACCTCTAAAACAATATAACCTGTTTCATCAAAATCATCAATACTGTTTTGTATTTTTTATTACATCATTCTCCCGCTTTGAAGTTGTACAGTGGTTTCAGTCTATCTAACGTATTTCACATGTCTGAGTTTTCTTCGTCAGGAAATAGGATTCGCATATAATTCCGCCGTGCATATAAAATACGGTCAATGTAAATGTCCTGCCCTGAAATGCGATAAAAGATTAAATACATGCCGATTACTAAAAAACGGTATTCACTTTCTGTATCAATGATAGATGACAAAGATGCGCCAATTTCTGCAAAGTCCTCTAACCTACTCACTTTATTAATAATTTTATCAACCGTTTTTGCTGCCGCATCCACGCTGCATAAATCAAAACTGATATAATCCCAAATCTCATCAAGATCTTTCAATGCTTCTGGTGAATAGTGCAGTTTATTTCCCATTTGCTCTCATCTTGAAATGTGCTTTCACATCATCGGCCGAAAGCCATCCCTTTTCCTCTCCCGAATTCTTACCCCGCGCAAGCTCGTTCATCAAAGCTATGGTTGCCTGCATTTTTTCAAAGTCCCGCATATCCACAATCGCATAGCGGCCTCTGCCATTTTTGGTAAGAAAAACAGGCGCGCCAACCGAAACGTCTCGCAGTACTTCACTGTAGTTTCGCAAGTCGGAAATCGGTTTAATATTTGGCATATAAATCAGCTCCTTTCATCGCTTTCATCATACACTATTTTGCTGTAAAATTCAACAGCAAAAATTACAGCAGATAGCGTAAGCACATAAAGTAGCAGTATGCATTACGTGAGATTGCATAGTCTGCACAGTAGTTATTCACCTGCTGACCGCTGGCTTTACAATCCTGGATGATACTTGGGTCACTGTTGAAGTTTAATATTTTTCGTTACAGTTTGAATTTCGTTGATAGATACCCCTCCGAGTTTAGAAAGTGCGCAAAGTTGACAAAGTTTTTCAACTAGAGCTATTATCTCAAAAATTCAGGTTGTGTGAAGACCTGCGGTGCTTTACCATTTATGTAAATACATAACGGCATCAATTTGATGCCGCTACTCACCTGCTTTTTAAGTTGTTCAGAATTACTTGTAAGATTACACTACTCTCAAACCGCCGTAAAAAAACGTGATGGCGTTTATAAGTTTGACTACCATATGAAATTACACTACTCTCAAACAATCGCTTACAGTGCTCTCTTCAATCTCATGTTTGACTACCATATGAAATTACACTACTCTCAAACTCTTTGTCTGCTTTATCTTCCATTTTCTACGTTTGACTACCATATGAAATTACACTACTCTCAAACAAATCTTGATTGCGCTTCTGATTTGGGTGAGTTTGACTACCATATGAAATTACACTACTCTCAAACAGCAAGCGCAGGAGCTTTTACAGAAGCGAAGTTTGACTACCATATGAAATTACACTACTCTCAAACAGGTTTATTGATTCGACATAATAAAAATCAGTTTGACTACCATATGAAATTACACTACTCTCAAACTGATAAAATCATTTGATTTTACTACTAATTGTTTGACTACCATATGAAATTACACTACTCTCAAACAGCGTCGTTGTCAGGTTTAAAATGATATCAGTTTGACTACCATATGAAATTACACTACTCTCAAACAAGCCGCGTTTCTTTCTCCGCAAGTTCGTCGTTTGACTACCATATGAAATTACACTACTCTCAAACTAAGTTCTGAGATATAATTACGTTCCTCAAGTTTGACTACCATATGAAATTACACTACTCTCAAACTTCGAGGGTTGTAATAGTCTGACCGCCCTGGTTTGACTACCATATGAAATTACACTACTCTCAAACTTCGAGGGTTGTAATAGTCTGACCGCCCTGGTTTGACTACCATATGAAATTACACTACTCTCAAACTTATAGTGTCCGCTCTACCTGCTTTAGACAGTTTGACTACCATATGAAATTACACTACTCTCAAACAAAAATCATGGTGTCAATTGGTTCAGTTGGGTTTGACTACCATATGAAATTACACTACTCTCAAACCTCAATTCTCAAGCACAGGCCACTACGCCCTCGTATCCATATGGTAAAACACTAGTGTATTTCACATAAATCTTTATCAATTATATACTCTTTTTTTATTTTTGGCAAACGCAACTGTCTGTTTTCTACAAATACAATGCACAAATCATAATGTGCTACCGCTTTTTCTATATGTTCATAATCCTCTTCATCTAAATATCCACTGCAATTTGCAATGATAAAGAGTTCCTTCTTTAGCAGTTTGTGCATGACAATCATATAATCTATCAGTTTTTCAACATATAATCCTGCCGGATCGGTCAAATGTACGCCGCAGTTTTTTAGAATATCCGAGACTGCAAAATCCGAATTATACTCGATTTCATAATCCGCGGCAAAACGCAGTTTCTCCAGCACCCCAAAGAGACTTCCGTAAATCTCACTAAGTTCAGAAACCAACTCCTGTTCCTGCGCAGCCGCCTCAAGCTCGGCAAAGAGCTTCTTTGAAATTTCTTTTTTCGCAAATGTCAAATCAAACGGGGATATAACAAGATCGCAGCACTTGATAAGCTCCAATTCTTTCTCGTCTTCCGAAAGGGCAAAAGCTGAGCACTCCTTTCCAAGCTGTCCGTGAAGACTTACAAGAAAATGTTCAAAAATAGCAGGACTTTCAAGGATAATTGAAAAAAGACCGCCTCTTTTCAATTCTATGGTAAAATTCAATTCGTAATACGTCAGTCTCATAATACTATCACCCTGTCATCTGAATCCACAATTGTATTTTGACCGCTTCCGACGACGAACTCCATTCTGTTATACTGTTTTTCCGTAATTACTAGCATTTGCACCAAACCCCGCGCAGGTTTATTGCTTCTGACCGCCTGCACGATTCCATCAGCAACCGTAGTATTCAGCGCTAGCTTGCAGTAAACACTTTCCTGCATCATCAGAAATCCTTTTTTGATTAAAAACTTGCGAAAATTCCTGTATTCTCTCTTATCTTCCAGAGATTCTGTCGGCAAGTCAAAAAATACAATTACTCTCATATATCTATAGCTCATCTCTATAAAATCTAATCAGCGATATATCGCCTTCATTGAGTGCGTCAAACAAACTCCTGCAGTATATCTTAATCGCATTGCTGACATAATGATATTTTCCGTCAATTTCCACGTTCTCACTGAGAAGATACACCAGCTCCATCTTCTCTTCCCGTTCAAATTTGACCGGTGACATTTCCCAGACTTTTTTATCCACCAGTATTCTGAACGGTTCCATGAAATCCGACGCCAGATTGAACTGGTTAAACATATTATCGTGAAAAAGTCCCAGCTGGGTCATATAGCCGCTGGCTGTAATTTCACGATTAAAATAGGAAAGCAGAATGCCATACCCATAGTTCAGCGCAGCATTGACTGAGTTTTCCTGACTTCTGGAAAAATCCATTCCAAATAACGCATTGAAGTAAACCTTCGCGGCATGACCTTCTCGATTGGTTTCATCTCCAAAAGAAAGTTCTTTTATATACTGTTTCAGCGTATCCGCCTGCTGGTAGCAGCCTCTTTCTTCCAAATGTAATGCCTGCTTGCGAATTTTTTCTGCAACAATTTCTGTCCAAACAGCTTTCTTGCTGCTGTCGCTCCATCCGATCTGTCTTTTTATCTTGATACTGGTATCATGACTGCCGTAGTAAGGCAACAGTTCTGAGTGAGGATTATGCTGTTCATCGCAGAAAATCACTTTCACCTTTCGCTTGGTCAGTTCACACAGCAGTACCACCGTAAGGGATACTGCTGTGGATTCAATCATCAGAAGACCGATTTCACTCAAGTGAACGCGCTTCGTCTCGTCCTGCTTTCTGACAACCAGGTAGTCCATCTTGTAGTCAAGCTTTGCGCAGCCTGTAATCACAACCGTCCGCCAGCTCATATCAAAGCTCGATTCTGTTTTCAAAGAGACCGGTGACAGACTGATTGACAAGGATTAACTTGCTCTTGCCAGCGGTATTTTTATTGACCGAAATACTTCCAGCATTCGCACTTCCTCCCACGGAAGTCAAATCTGCTTTCGTATTAATATCACAGCGAACCATATTCAGGATTTGGTTGATTACTCTTGCCTTATCTCTTAAGGATAACTGCAAAAACCTTTCTCCGCCTACCTCCAGCGTTTTCCACTGATTAGCAGGTCTCTTCTCATACACCGTCTTCAGTTTTTCCGTCAAAATATCGTAAAGATTGATTAAGCTTTCCTCACTCAGTTTGTCCCTCTTTTCATCTACATCAAACTGTACGTTCTTCTCCAGATACTTTTCGATATGGCGTATCAGTTCTTCACAGAAATCCAGCTTGGGTTGTAAACTATTTTTAAATAATATATTTTTAGAATCTACACCCCGAATTCTCATCGGATATCCATCCACGCGAATCAGTGCATTCTTCTTGATACAACCGCGAAGAATGCTTACATTTTTCAAGCCCTTTATCTTCGTGCAGTACTCCAGGTAAGCGTCCGGCTTGTGCGGCAGCATATTTGCAACATAAATAGGCACTTCCATGATGTTCCTGATTCGTTCACCCTTCTTTCCGTCAAACTCGATAAACGCAAAATACGAGGTATTCGGGCTCTTGTATCCGCCATACTTTTCCGGATCCAGGCCAGCCTTTAGCGGTATGTTTGCACCTTCAGTTTTCTTAGCAATAGTCGCATTAAACAGTTCCCCTTTTTCGCAGTAAGTGTGCTCCGTATATAAAATATTATTCTGTTTCACGATTTTCCTGATACGATCCAGGGTTCCGCCAAACTTATCACCGTCTGCATTGCGTTTTTTCCCATTGCCTTCCGGTGCTTCCCAAATGCAGGCATTTCCGCGATAAACATCAAAATCGAAAACTCTGTTCATGTGATAGTTCTTCTCTTTTTGATTTTTTAGCCATGTTCTTGGATTAGATGTGAATCTTGCGTCATACACATCACCAGCAACGATATTCAAGTAAGCGTCCTTCGCATGATGATAATCGTTTACCCTTCTTGACTTCAGGATATTAAGATCCCTTTGTCTGAACTGCGACACAATCCCTGCTTTCACTGGAATGACTCTTGTTGTATCGTACATTCTGTTCAGAAGATCAACAACTGCTTTCGAGGACTGTCGTGTTTCAACCATTTGCCGATTGATAAATCCAGCCAGTTCATCATCCGAAAAATCATCTTTCCTAGTCAGTCGTTCGTACTTCTTCCTTGTGATTAATCCCATTTTCAGCAGGCTGTCCCAGAATGGTTTCTGCTTCCTCTGAATCTCTTCAGAAATCATTTCATTACTCTTTTTAGCATTGAATTCTTTCTTCACTAAAACCAAATTATCCAAGCTGTCATCTTTTATTTTAGACTGCGGATAGATGTGGTCTCTATCCCAGCGGGCATTCGCCGTCATCAGCTGGTCTATGCTGATCTGCTCTCCCGTATACATACACCTTCCCATCTGCGTATAGTAAAGATAGAGTTTCATGCTATTGAAGTCACGTTCATCACGGTCTTCGATTTCCTTCGCCCAGTCACGCCCGTCTGCCTCGCAGCCTTCATAAAGGGCAAGGAGCCTTGCCTTTCTGGACACGGTTCTCTGCTTGTCATTATCCTCGCCTCTCGCCAATTCTACAAAAATCTTATCGGGCTCACTTCCCATGACTTTTTTAATTTCCTCTACAATCTGGATACTCTGCCAAATAGCCCGTTTTACCGCCGGCGATACATATAAATCTTTCACCAGCGCATCATAACTGATTTCCGTGACTTTTCCGGTTAATTCACCGTTAATTTTGTCGATTTCTTCCTTAAAAGTAAACCGGTTGCTAAGGAGCTGCATCAAATTGCAGTTTGTATGCCATAGCGCTTCTATAATGGTAAAAGACTCTCCCGTATCCTTATCAACACCTTCTACACCGCACAAAAACTTTTTAGAGAAATTGCCCCAACCACTATAATGAAGCCTGCGAACCGCTTTTAGCTGATCTGCATTTAATTCACTCGGATACTTTCTCTCGATAATTTTCATCAGTATGCTGTTGTCATCATCATAGATTGTTTTCCATCTTATAATGTCTTCCACCATAGACTTTACACGATCCTCGGCAATTCTTTCGCCAAATACCTGCTTTTCAAAATCCAGATAAGACGACAGATTTGCTTTAAAATCTTCATCAAAGCCGCTGAGATCTTCAAACTGCAAATCACGGTCGCTTTCTCTAAGGTAATTAAGAAGCTGCTTTCCCTTTACTTTCGTATGGGTTTTGAAAACATGGTTAAAAATATCCTGTTTCAACCCAACACTGATTTCTCTTCCTCTAATTCTAAGGTTATTCAGTTCATTCAAAACCATGTACCGGCTGTACAGCAAGGAATTTTTCGCAACTACATCTTCACCAATCAAATATGTACATTTATTTGTCATACGACGAATAAATTCTTCATTGGAGGCTTCTCTGTCAACTTTTTCATCAAAATTCCAAGGATAGATTTTTCCTTGCCCATCGTTTTTTCTTACAATCCAGGCATTTGCTCCCGTCTCTTTGTGCCGATCACTGAGCGGTCCTACATAATATGGCACTCTGAATGAGAAAATACACTTTATCTTTTCCGATACAGTTAAATTGTCCGCACCCTTTTCCCTTAAAAAGACAAGATAGTTTTCTGCATTTTCCAGTATTTTCACAAGCTCCGCCAGATGAATCTGATTTGGAACAGCGCCATTATCCTTGCTGCGCTGCAGTGGAAGCATTCTCTTTAATTCCGCCTGCTGCAGCAGTTCTTCCCAAACAATGCGGTCATTTTCCTCTACCTGCATCTGTTGCAAAAGCTTTTTTAATTCTTTGTAAAAATCATCTTCTGCGCACCTCTTTACATCGATTTTTTTTCCTCTGGTCTTTACGCTGCCGATATAACTTGCATAATTAACTTTTCCGCTGCAATCGTCAAAGAACTGCCTATACACTTTCTTAGTGCAGTACTTTTTCATCAATTTCCGCAGCTTGCTCAAATTATTTTTGTGCACTTCGTAGTGCTTCACCTTTGCAAAAGAAAAGTATTCCTGCCCATCTAAAACATCTGCCAAAACACTCCAATCATACACTGCTTTCATGCGATCGATGATAAAAATCTTGTCCGCTATGGCACTTTCCAGGCTTGGTCTTACACTCTCATCATAGCTGGCATCAGAAAAGCTGAATGACGTTTTCTCCAGTTCTGTAAGCTCTTCTTCAAAAATTTTCGCCAGGTCACCTTTGTTTCCTACAATAAATTTGCAGATTGCATCTATCGCTGCTTTTCTGCGTTTGGTTTCGTCCTTAATATATTCACCTTCATCTACTGTCAGAATACTGCTGAGGCGCTTTGCTTTTGCACTCTTTGCCAGCTTTTTATCTCTTAAAACATCTTCAAAGCTCTCTTTGCTTTCAACAGAAACTCCGATAGCAAGTTCTGTCTCAATCATATCAATCAGCTGTTCAAAGACCGCACCAAATTCAGTGGCGCGGCTAAGATCGCCATCGATGAGAAAATGACCTCTGTTTTTCAGGATATGATGAATTGCCAAATAAATCAGCCTGATATCATGTTCTTTCGGATTCTCCATCAGATCTTTTCTCAGGTGAAAGATTGTTGGATACTGTTTATAATAGTTGATGTCTGAATAGCTATCATCGGTAAACAACGGATACTTTTCCTGTACCTGCTTGTCCTCCATATGCAGTCTGCTCTCGTTAAGTCTAAGAAAAAATGTCGGATCAACTTTTGCCATCTCTTCCGCAAAGAGTTCCTGCAGCAGATTAATTCTCTGCTTCTTTCTCTGCAGTCTTCTTCTGGCTGTTCTTTTCCCGCGTCTTTCTTCTGCAGTCTTTCCTCTCTCAAAGAGCCGGATACCCCACATATCTTTCTTTTTAAATCTACACAGGTTATACTTTTCATCTGTTACTGCCCAGCCTACTGAGTTTGTGCCAATGTCCATTCCTACATAATACTTATTCATACTTTTCCCTTCCCATGTTGACAAATTGCAAATACTATAGTAGAATAAATTCATCTCAAATGACTACCATATGAGATTACACTACAGGTTCAAATAAAGAACTTTTCTAATCGCCCTTTGGGCTCCACATGATGTGGATAAACTCGCAGCTGCGAGTTTTTTCTTTTGCAAAAAAGTAGCAATATAAGCTATATATTGAGTTTGAATTTATATTTAAACTTATTATACCACATCTGATTTACTCAGACCATATAAATTTCAAGCTGAAACAGCGCACCCAATTATCGTCGGGTGCGCTGTTTCAATACATATTTACTTTTACAGCTTTCCTATCTCAAATCAAACTCCGGATTAATTGCATAGAAATTTTTAGAATCCAGATTATCCTGAACAATTCTCAGCGCTTCACCGAACCGCTGATAATGTACAATTTCTCTCTGGCGCAGGAAACGAATTGGATCCAGTACGTCAGGATCATCTACCATTCTCAGGATATTGTCATAAGTTGTTCTGGCTTTCTGTTCTGCCGCCATATCTTCATGTAAATCCGTAATGGCGTCACCCTTTGATGCAAAGCACAATGCATCAAAAGGGAATCCTGCCGCTGCCTGGGCATAAACGCCAGAAGTATGGTCTACGAAATATTCCTGAAATCCAGCTTCTTTTATCTGATCCATGGTCATATTCTTGGTCAGCTGATGCACAATAGTGGCTACCATTTCATAATGCCCGATTTCTTCGCTGCCGATGTCGGTAAGCACCGCTGCAACTTTTCTGTACGGCATAGAGTAACGCTGGGACAAATATCTGAGCGACGCACCAATTTCACCATCGGGTCCGCCATATTGGCTGATAATAAACTTCGCCATGGCCGGATTTGGATTTTTGATTTTTACAGGGTATTCTAATTTCTTCTCATAAGTCCACATACTAATCCTCCATTTCCCACGGCCAAGGTGTTTCTACCCATGCCCAGCCGTTATCGGTGTTGGTATCCTGCGCAGTCAAAGGACCAAACTGCTGCTCATACTCTTCCACAGCCTGCAGATACCGCATTCTTGTACTCGCATAAAAATCCAGTGCTTCCCTGTTGGTCGGGTGGGTATCAAGGAACAGTCCTGTATCAATCAGTGCAAAGTCATACATCTGCACCTGTCTCATTGCTTCTTCTCTCGTCATCTTCTCATACCTCCCTGTGCGCCCAGAAACGGTAAATTCAGGTCAGGGAAAATCGTTCCTGCCTTCAGACCCTCTTCGTATTCATACGGATTCTGCCATCTCTGCCAAGGCACATATGCCATAGCAAGCATCATTTTCTGCTGCGGCGGCTGCACACTGCAGTTCTGACAGCTGTCATCGTACAGACATGGCATACATGCAGATGTCTGCGGCGGTCTCGATGGCTGTGACGGCTCTGACGGCTGCGGTGGTTGTGGTGATGGCGCAACAGGTCCCTGCGGCGGCGTCGGCGGCGTTTCATCGCAAGCCGGTTTATCGCAGTCACAAGTGCCGCAAAGGTCCGATTCGCCTAAAATAATCGGCATACCAATATAAGGCTCCATTTTATTCAAAAGAAAAACCCCTTTCACAGTAAGATACTTTATACTATGTCAGGGATTCTTCTTTTGTGACTATTTTTTCGCTTCAGGTGCAGGAGCAATCTCCTTCAGAATCTTTTTACATGCCAGCATTTTTGCATAGCTTTCTACCGCCATGGTCAGTGCCAGCTCAGCAAGACTTTCCTTGCTTTCTTCTTCGCAAAGCCTGCTTGCTGTCTCCGTAAAAGTTTCATCTAAAATCTCAAGATATTGGTCGTAAAATGTTCGGATATCGCTGTGCTCCATCTCCTTCTCCAAAAGGGCTCCCGTCTCACTGACACTGAGCACCTGTTTTAAAAGACAGATTGCCGTCAGATAGGCAAGATGTTCTCTGCTGTACCGCTTTCCCTTTGCCCTTGGAAGCAGCCCATGTTTCACATAATTATTAATCATAGCTGCAGTCAAACTCTCATCGCCTAAAGGCTCAAGCCCGATATGTTGCCTGCTCATATAGCTGATGACCTGATCCATATAAAGATCAATATCCGGAATCTGGTCCCAGCCCTCAGGACGCATATTCTTTAGCTGCTCTTTAAATAGCTTTAATTCTTCCATTCCGTTTCTCCATATCGTGTTTCGTCATTTTCATTATTTTATTTCACTATATTTTAAAACGTTTATAAGAATTTTGCAAGATATTTTACAGCTTGCTCATGACGTAATCGGCAAACTCTTTGCAGGTAGCCCCAGAAGCAAAACCAGTTACCACTACTTTCTTCTCTTTTTCGCTGCATTCTTCCAATACAGCTGCCAGCCTGTCTGCCTTAGCTGTCAATCCGATGTGCCGAATCATCATTTCTGCAGCCTTGAAAATACTGGACGGGTTGGCATAATCGCCAAGACCCTCCTCTATCATTCTCGGTGCGCTGCCATGAATGGCTTCAAACATGGCGTACTGGTCGCCCATATTTGCGCTTCCTGCAGTACCTACGCCACCCTGAATTTCTGCTGCTTCATCGGTGATGATGTCACCGTAAAGATTTGGCAGCACAAATACCTGAAACTGATTTCTGATATCCTTGTTCACTAAGTTAGCAGTCATAATATCGATGTACCAGTCGTCCGCTTTGATGCCTGGATATTCTGCCGCCACCTCATGACATATTCTAGTAAAATTGCCGTCCGTCTTTTTCATGATATTTGCCTTGGTCACAATTGCTACACAGCCTTTTCCATTTGCCTTGGCATATTCAAAGGCAGCCTTTGCAATTCTGCGGGTTCCAGGCTCTGTAGTTACTTTAAAATCCATCGAAAGCTTGCCAGGCACTTCAACGCCCCGGCTTCCCAAAACGTACTCGCCCTCCGTATTTTCTCTGTAGAAAATCCAGTCAATCCCTTCTTCTGGTACTTGCACCGGGCGAACGTTAGCATATAAATCTAATTCTCTACGAAGAGTAACATTGGCACTTTCCAAAGTGCCGCCCTTTGGTGTAGTAGTCGGTCCTTTGAGCAGCACATCGCAGGATTTAATTTCTGCAAGGACATCTTCCGGCACAGCTTTTCCAAGCGCCATTCTGTTCTCAATAGTCAGGCCGTCAATTTTTTTCAGCACAATACGTCCTTCTGCGATTTCCTCAGCCAGCACCTTGTTCAGAAGTCTATCTGCCTGCTCCATGATAATAGGTCCTATTCCATCACCACCAACAATGCCAATGGTTATTTTCTCCATAGACGTAAAATCCTTAGGTACACTGCTGGTTTCCATTTTTTCTGTTCGCGCAAGCTGTTCCAAAAGCAGTGTACGAAACTGCTCGCAGGCTTTTTCAATATATGTATCCATCTTATTTTCCCTCTTTTGCTACGTATTTCAAAAGGCTCCCTGCCTTTAGAATTTCTTTCTGTCTCTGTGTAAAATTGCATTCCAGCGGAATTTCCTCACCGGTAGACAGGTTCGTCAGTGTAATCTTTCCGCTGTCCATACCTGCATAGATATCCGAAAGTTTCAGCTTATCCCCTTGAGACACTTTATCGTAATCCTCAGGATTTTGAAAGGTCAGCGGCATAATACCGGCATTAATGAGATTCGCAGCGTGAATTCGAGCAAAACTCTTAGTAATGACAGTGCGAACCCCCAGATAAAGTGGAACCAGCGCAGCATGCTCTCTGGAAGAACCCTGCCCATAGTTGTTTCCGCCTACGATGATACTCTCTCCCGCCGCCTTTGCTCTTTCCGGGAAGGTTTCATCGCACACACCGAAGCAGTACTGAGACAGGTGCGGAATGTTGGAGCGGTACGGCAGAATCTTTGCGCCTGCCGGCATAATGTGGTCTGTGGTGATGTTATCGCTAACTTTAAGCACCAACTCTGCTTCCAGACTGTCCTCCTGAGGTTTGCTGCTTGGAAAAGCCTTGATGTTCGGTCCTCGTAGAATCGGAAGTTCCTTTGCCTCCTCAACTGGTGCAGGTGCAATAATCGCACTATCATCAATTTTAAAGGCATCCGGCATAACAACTTCCGGCATCTCCCCAAGAAGCATAGGATCTGTAATCTCGCCGGTCAGTGCCGCTGCAACAGCGGTTTCCGGAGAAACCAGATATACTTTTCCATCGGCTGTGCCGGAACGCCCTTCAAAGTTTCTATTAAAAGTTCTAAGAGATACGCCGCCGGAATTTGGCGAAAATCCCATGCCGATACATGGTCCGCAGGCACACTCCAGTACTCTTGCACCGCTGGCTAAAATATCCGACAAAGCGCCGCAGTCAGCCAACATTGTCAGCACCTGCTTGGAGCCTGGTGAAATAGACAGACTTACCTCCGGTTTGATAGTCTTGCCTTTCAGCATAGCAGCCACTTTCAGCATGTCATACAGTGAAGAGTTAGTGCAGGAGCCAATGCAGACCTGATCCACCTTGGTACCTTTCAGAGTATGTACCGGCACTACATTATCCGGACTGTGAGGACATGCAATCATCGGCTGCAGCGCAGACAAATTAATGTCGATGATACGGTCGTACACTGCGTCAGAATCGCTGGAAAGAGGCATATAATCTTCTTCTCTGCCCTCCGCCGCCAAAAATGCGCGGGTTACCTCATCAGACGGGAAGATAGATGTGGTTGCGCCCAGTTCTGTGCCCATATTGGTAATAGTAGCTCTTTCCGGTACAGACAGAGTTTCTACGCCTGGACCTGCCCACTCAATGATGGCGCCTACGCCGCCCTTTACGGACAGAATACGCAGAATTTCCAGACTAATATCCTTTGCAGTCACAAAAGGATTCAGCTTTCCGGTCAAATTCACCTTGTACATCTTTGGCATGGTGATATAATAAGCGCCGCCGCCCATAGCAACTGCCACATCAAGGCCGCCCGCACCCATGGCGAGCATGCCGATACCTCCGCCTGTCGGCGTGTGGCTGTCAGATCCAATCAGAGTCTTGCCCGGTTTGCCAAAGCGCTCCAGGTGCACCTGATGACAAATGCCGTTGCCCGGTCTTGAAAAGTACAAGCCGTACTTCTTTGCCATAGACTGAATGAATCTATGATCGTCAGCATTTTCAAAACCAGACTGCAGCGTGTTATGGTCAATATAGGCAACAGAAAGCTCCGTTCTGACTCTAGGAATGCCCATGGTCTCAAATTCCAGATAAGCCATGGTGCCAGTTGCGTCCTGCGTCAGAGTCTGGTCTATCTTCAGTGCTATTTCACTGCCTGGTGTCATATCTCCGCTGATTAAATGTTCTTTAATGATCTTCTGTGCTATTGTCAGTCCCATACTGTTCGTTCACCTCCATGATATTGTTGTATGCGTGGTCAATATGCAAAAGCATAATCGTTTCAATCTTATCACCATCTTTATCTGCAATGGCATTATAAAGAGATTTGTGCTCTGCTACAGACGCCACAATCCTGTGAGATTTTTCCAGAGAAAGCCGCCTAAACTTCATCATCTTGTGATGGATTGGAGACAGGATCGTCTCAAAAGTCACACTGCCGCATTCTCTATAAAGGATATCGTGAAACTCCGTATCCAGGTCCCTCACCTTGATGACGTCACCTTTCTGCGCAAAAAATTCCTGCTGCTCTACATTTTCTTTCAGCGCTGCAAGCCCCTCTTCGCTGATATTCTCTGCCGCTCTTCTCGTTGCGATGATTTCGATTCTGCGTTTCACTTCAAACAAGTCTTTGACATCATTTTCTGTCACACCTACAACTACAGTCCCCTGCGGAGAATCTTTAATCAGCTTCTCGTGGGCCAGCTTTGCCATAGCCTCTCTGATTGGCGTTCTGCTGACACCCAGTTCCTCAGAAAGTCTGGTCTCACTGATGATTTCCCCTGGCGCATAAGTGCCGCTCAAAATGTTGTATTCTAATCTATCATAAACCTGATTTGCAAGAGAAATAGTCTTATATTCAATCATGGTAAGCCTCCTTACTGTTCACTCTCAGACGTTAATTCCCGAACCTTATCTTCCAGCTCTTTGTTAGATAAGCTGGTGGTTCGTCCGTCTGCATACATCTCATCAACCCATTCCTTCAGGGTGTGCACAATAGGCGTATCCTTGGACATTTTCTCCTCGCCGCAAAGGCCGTAATGCTCGTTCATCCAGTATGCAATGCCCGCAAGACCGCTGGTCTTGCTGACCGCAACCCCCGGCGTTCTTCCAAGAAGTTTCTTCGTGTCAAAGATATTGTAAATTTCCTCGTCCTTCATTAGCCCGTCGGCATGAATGCCTGCCTTCGTCACATTGAAATTCTCACCAACAAACGGCGTCATCGGTGGAATATTGTATCCCATCTTATCTCTGAAATATCTTCCGATTTCAGTAATTGCTGTCGGATCCATACCGTCCATGGAACCTTTCAGAGAGGCATATTCAAAGACCATAGCCTCAAGCGGGACATTTCCTGTACGTTCTCCAATACCCAGCAGAGAGCAGTTTACAGCGCAGGCACCGTAGAGCCACGCTGTAGAAGCATTCGCCACAGACTTATAAAAGTCATTATGCCCGTGCCACTCCAGCATCTCGCTGGGAACACCGGAGTACTGCTGCAATCCGTAAATAATTCCAGATACACTCCTTGGCAGCGCCGCTCCATTATACGGAACGCCATAACCCATAGTATCACAGGCTCTGATTTTTACCGGCACGCCAGCCTCCCTGGAAAGCTTCATAATCTCATTGACAAAAGGCACTACAAAGCCATAAAAATCTGCCCTGGTGATATCCTCCAGGTGACATCTAGGCACTACACCCTCCTCAAAGGCTTCTCGAATCGTTTCAAGATAGTAGTCCACCGCCTGTCTTCTCGTCATGTTCATCTTCTTAAAAATGTGGTAATCACTGCAGGATACCAAAATTCCGGTTTCCTTAATCCCCAGTTCTTTTACCAGACGAAAATCCTCTCGTTTCGCACGAATCCATGTAGTGATTTCCGGGAATTTCAAATCCAGTTCCATGCATTTTTCTACTGCCTGGCGGTCTTTTTTCGTATAAATAAAAAACTCAGACTGACGAATCAGTCCATATGGTCCGCCCAGTCTGGAAAGCAATTTGTATAGATCTACAATCTGCTCTACAGTATAAGGAGCCATAGATTGCTGTCCGTCTCGAAAGGAAGTATCTGTAATCCAAATATCTTCGGGCATGTTCATCGGCACCCGCCTATGGTTAAACACCACCTTCGGCACCTCAGAATAATTGTACATATCTCTATATAAATTGGGCTGCGGAATATCCTGCAAGTCATATTTATAGGTTGGTTGTTCCAACAGATTAGATTTCCTCGATATCTCTATCATATTTCTACCTCCTTTTTCCTTCATCCGCTTTTGTGCATTAACGCATTCGATTATCTGTATACAAGTATAATTGTTTTCATCTTGTTTGTCAATAGAATATGTATAATTGTTCTTAAATTGTTTTCACATTTTACTCATATCTTCTATCTTATGCAGGCACTGCTGCCCGTACAACGCATTTCCAATAAAAAAAGAGACTGTGTATTACAGTCCCAAAATTTCTTTTATTAGCTCCGGTCTTTCCGGTTTTTCTTTTCCTATCACAAAAGCCTTCTCCGCTTCCTTTACAGCAGCCGCCAGCTTTCCTTTACTGCTGCCGTAAAGGGTAGCCAAAACTTCTCCTTTGGCTGCCTTGTCGCCAACTTTGCGATGAAGGTAAATGCCCGCCGCCAAATCCACGGAATCTTCCTTCGACTGTCTGCCGGCGCCGGTATGCTGCGAAGCAAGCCCAATTGCCCTGGCGTCAATAGACGTAATAAAGCCAGCTTCAGGCGCAGTGAGTTCCATGCTGTACGCAGCCGACGGAAGCAAATCGTAGTCCTCTATGACCGCCGGATTTCCACCCTGTCTGGTAATCAGCGTTTTCAGCTTTGCCAATGCCGCCCCGCTGTACAGCGCCTGTTTCGCCATCATTTCTCCTTCTGCCGCAGTTTTTGCTCTTGCACCGAGGAAAATCATCACTCCTGCCAGTTTCAGAGAAAGTTCTGTGATATCCGCAGGACCATTGCCTTTAAGGGTCTCGATGGCCTCGATGACTTCCAAACTGTTTCCTACAGCGTGGCCCAGCGGCTGATTCATATCGGTCACTACCGCTACAGTTTTCTTGCCCGCTGCGCTGCCAATTTCGCACATCAGACTGCCCAGCTCCTCTGCCGCCGCCTGATTTTCCATAAAAGCGCCGCTGCCGCATTTTACATCTAGTACAATGGCATCGCTGCCTGCAGCAAGCTTTTTGCTCATAATGCTGGAGGCAATCAAGCTGAGATTTTCCACCGTGCCCGTCACATCCCGCAGTGCATAGATTTTTTTATCAGCCGGCGTGATATGGGCGGTCTGACCGATGACGGCAATGCCCGCCTCATTGACCTGTTTCAGGAAAGCTGCTGGCTCAAGGGTGGTCTGAAATCCAGGAATGGCCTCCAGCTTATCCACAGTTCCACCTGTAAATCCAAGGCCTCTGCCGCTCATCTTTGCGATAGGAATGCCGCATGCTGCAGCAAGGGGCGCACAAATCAGCGTGGTTTTATCTCCCACGCCGCCGGTGGAATGCTTATCTACCTTGATGCCGGAAATTCCAGACAAATCCACCGTATCGCCGGAATATCGCATAGCGTCAGTCAGCGCAAAGGTCTCTTCCTTATCCATCTTCTGGAAATAAATCGCCATCAAAAGTGCCGCCGCCTGATAATCAGGAATGTCGCCCTGCGCATAGCCCTTGACAAAAAATCCGATCTCCTCTGTTGTCAGTTTACCGCCGTCCCGTTTCTTTACGATGATATCGTTCATATTCATTTTAAAATCTCCTCTAAGAAGCTCTCTCCAATTGCAGTTTTTTCAGCACCTAAGTATGCCGCAATGCTCGCCCCGATATCAGCAAAGGATTTGCGCGTACCTAAATCGGTGCCTGCTTTGACATGCTTTCCATAGACCACCAGCGGAATGTACTCTCTGGTGTGATCCCATCCAGCGTGTACCGGATCGTTGCCGTGATCAGCACAAATCATTAGAATATCGTCCTCACCCATAGCTGCTGTGATTTCAGGAAGTCTTCTGTCAAACTCCATAATCGCTCTGCCGTAGCCTTCTGCGTCTCTTCTGTGACCGAATTTAGAGTCAAAATCCACAAGGTTTGTAAAAATTAGACCGCCAAAATCATCAGCCAGCGCCTTGATGGTCTGATCCACTCCGTCCATGTTGCTCTCTGTATGTATCGAGGTGGTAACACCGCTGCCGTTGAAAATATCGCTGATTTTACCGACAGCATAAACGTTCTGTCCCGCTTCACTGACAAAATCCAGGAGCGTTTTCTGCGGCGGTGAAACGGCATAGTCCTTTCTGTCTGAGGTCCTGACCCGCTTTCCGTCTTCCATTACATAAGGTCTTGCGATAACTCTACCGCAAGCAAACTCTCCGGTGAGAAGTTCTCTCGCCGCCTGGCAGATTTCGTAAAGCCTTGGCAGCGGAATCACCGCCGTATTTGCAGCAATCTGAAAAACGCTGTCAGCCGATGTATAGACGATAGGCTTGCCGCTAGCCTCGTGCTCCGCTCCAAGCTGCTCGATAATTTCTGTGCCGGAAGCCGGATAATTGCCCAAACAGGAAATTCCGATTTTTTCCTCAAAAGCATCCATAAACGCCTTCGGAAATCCGTCCGGATAAGTCTTAAAGGGTGTCCTTGTTTCAATTCCGGCAATTTCCCAATGGCCTGTAATAGTATCCTTTCCTTTAGAAACCTCTGCCAGCCTGCCGAAAGCGCCTTTTGGTGCATCTTCCCTAAGCGCACCTTCAAGGACACCTTCAATATTGCCAAAGCCCATTTTTTTCAGGTTTGGCACCGCAAAGCCGGGCGTATTTGCCGCCGCATGGGCAAAGGTATTTGCTCCCATATCTCCATAGCTGGCTGCATCAGGAAGTGCCCCTACACCCACACTGTCTGTCACCATCAAAATTACTCTTCTCATTTCCTAATCACCTGCTTTCTATTCTTCTGACTGATAAATAAGTTCCGGTTTTCCCTCCAGAAAATCGAGAGAAACCAATCTATATTCTACACCGTCAAGTCGTCCTTTTAGTCCGTTTTTAAATGCGTCCTTTCCATGAAGGTGCCCATAAACACAGGTTTTCACCCCATGTTCTGCCATCAAAGCGGTAAATCCTGACGGCTGCAATTTGTCGTTAGTAGGCGGAAAATGCAAAGCCGCAACGATATGCTCTGCGCCCTGCCTCTTTGCTTCATCCAAAGACAGTCCAAGACGAATCAGTTCCCTTTCGTAGATCTTTTTATCGTGGGCGGAAAAGCCGTCACTTCCGGGGCACACCCATCCGCGGCTACCACAAACTGCCACGCTGCCAGCCATATAACATTTGTTCTGCAGGAACGTAATATCATCAAACAGTTTATTCAGCTTGCTGACAGAGGTCCACCACAAATCGTGGTTTCCCTTGGTAATCACCTTTCTGCCCGGCAGCTGGTGAATCCACGCAAGGTCAGCCATAGCTTCCTCCTGCCTGAGTCCCCAGGAAATATCTCCCGGTAGAATTACCACATCTTCTCTTGTAACAAGACGCTTCCAGTGGTTCGCCACATTTTCTGCATGGTTTTGCCATCTGCTTCCAAAAATATCCATCGGTTTTTCAATGCGTGCATCCATGGACAAATGTAAATCAGCAATTGCAAATATCTTCACCTTTTATTTCTCCTCTAAATCAAGCAAAACTGCAGATTCATCGTCGTTTAAGGTCGTCACCTTGCGCAGCTTGCTGCGAATCATCCGCGAGCGAGTGCCCACCAGCTTGTCAAGATCGTCGTTTGCCTGATTGATTTTTTTCTGCGCTGCCGCAAGAACGCTTTCAAATTTTTCAAATTCATTTTTTACAGCACCCAAAATATCCCATACCTCACTGGAATGTTTCTGGATTGCCAAAGTCTTAAAGCCCATCTGCAGACTGTTGAGCAGCGCTGCCATGGTAGTCGGACCTGCGATATTGACCTTATAGTCTCTCTGCAGCGTCTCCACAAGTCCGCGCCGCACCACTTCCGCATAAAGTCCCTCAAAAGGCAGGAACATAATGCCAAAGTCCGTTGTATTTGGCGGTTCTACGTATTTATCACGAATATCCTTTGCTTCGGATTTGATAATACGTTCCAAGTTCTTTCCTGCTGCTTCGATGGCTGCACTGTCTCCCTCATCATATGCGTCGACCAGCTTTGCATATGCATCTGCAGGAAATTTTGCATCGATAGGGAGGTAAACAGTTCTATCGTCCTCACCCGGCAGCTTCACTGCATATTCGACACGCTCAGAGCCAGTGCTTCTGGTCGTCACATTTTCCTCATACTGATCAGGTGACAATATCTGTTCCAAAATGGCTCCCAGCTGAATTTCACCGAGAATTCCTCTAGTCTTTACATTGGAAAGAACCTTCTTCAAATCGCCTACCCCCGTTGCCAGAGTCTGCATTTCGCCGAGACCTTTATAAACCTGCTCCAGTCTCTCGCTGACCAGCTTAAAGGACTGCCCAATGCGATCCTCTAAAGTTTTCTGCAGCTTCTCATCTACAGTCTGGCGCATTTGCTCAAGCTGCTTGTTGTTATCTTCCGTAAGCTCACCGATTTTCTGCGACATGGTGCTGCGAATATTTTCCAGCTTCTGCTCATTTTCCATGGTCATATAACGAAATCTCTCACTCAGTTCCGCAAGGCGCTTGTCCTGCATTTGAGTTACCTCTTTCTGGTTTCCGCTTACCATATCCCCAAAGTTCTTAAAAGAATTATTTATGTATTGAATGGTCTCCACTCTGGATTCCTTGATTTCTTTCTGCACCGCCGAAAACTTGCCCAGCACTGCAATGAGAAGGATCAGAATGATAACGCCCAGTATCACCAATGCGATATCCATCATTTTGCCTTACCTCTTTCTTTCATTAAAGTTTCTTTTACTCATACATATATAGTATACCATTTTTTGAAAGGATTCAAAAGTAGAAATGTGTAATCTCCTATCACTTTTAGACTGTATTTTTTTCGGTGAATTCGGACTTTTCACCCTCACCCCCAGATATCTGCTTCTAGTTCTATTTCCCGTCATGGTATTTCTTGGAATACTAGGACAGATTCTCCCCAAAATCCCATTTCTTAAAACCACTTCTCCTCTGATCAATCAACTTTTCTACGGATTTATAGGACTGGGCTGCACCACTTGTGCCTTAGCTGCGCTGACACCATTGACCGATTCCAAAAGCCGCAGCCGCATGGCACTGATCCTCATTTTGCTGGTTCCATGTTCTGCCCAGCTTACCCTCCTTGCCGCCTTTGCATCCATGGTTACCTTACGAGTCTTTTTAGTGTTTTTTCTGTTTTTTGTTCTGTTCGCCGGGGTTTTATACTTAGGGCTGGGGATGCTGTTTCCACTGACAGATACCATGGTAAAGCCGGAAAGCGCAAACGGAAACTTTTCTATTCTGCAAATCCTAAGAGAAGCCTTTCGATCAGTATCTGATACCGCACCAGCATTCTGCGCTGGCAGTGTTATTATCAGTATTCTTCTTTACTTCGGCACCTTAGATGCATTATCTTCTCTCTGTGCACCAATACTTGAGAATGTGTTTCACTTGCCTTCCGAAGCTGCATCTTTGCTGCTTTTAAACATTCTAAAACGGGATTTCGGTGCAGCATCTTTACTCTCCCTTGCAGGAAGCGGCATATTCAGCGCTGCCCAGCTTTTGAGCTGCGTGGTAATGATGACCTTTTCTGTGCCTTGCTTTAACTCCGCAGTCCTTCTGGTAAAACAACAAAGACTTCCCGGTGCCATATGTATCTGGCTAGGAAGTCTTATGATTTCTTTACTGACAGGCAAAATCGTCTGCGAAGTACTCTTTATATGCGGCTTCTAGTTTTTTCAGTTCTCAAGCTGCACCTGCCCGCACATAGCTCCGGTCCTCTTGCCGCCTTTGCAGCGTGTATCGTAGTTGCACGATAGGAAGCAGTAATCTGATAATATGCCTCCATCCGATCTTTTTATGCCCGCTGATAGTCCATGCTGCTACCTCCTTATTGCTTCTATTTTACTATGATTTCAAAAAAACGTCTATAATTTTTGATATAGTTTTCGAGTCCAATCCGCCGTTCTCATCATCATACGTAGTTATAAGATTTTTCCATGGCACGATTCCCGCCTTACGATACTCTTCAAGTTTGTACTCTGCATGTTCACGGTATTCCGGCTGACCCATCATACCAAAATGCTCCCAATAAAATATTTTCTGTTCTGGTACTTTCAAAATCTCAAAATCTGGATAAAAAACTTTCCCACCAATCAGAATCTGTGGCTCATAGCGATAAGTAATCTGATTCAAAAACAGCTGATTAGCTATATCCAATTCGGACTTCGACCTGACCTTATGACCCTTGATTGTTGTCATTTTCAAATGTTCCTGCAAATAGAAGTTTCTTTCCTGATTTTCATTCTCAAAGTTTTCCGGAGATGATATTCCGCACAGAGCATAACATTCCTCCGGCAGCATCTGATATGCTTTACCTAACTTAGGCAAAACTGAAAGCGGATCATAATTCTGATATTTTTCAAGTAAGCGCTCCATTGCTAAAAGATTCGTCTCAATCTGTCTAATGCTTTTCTCAAGGTAGCCTCGCTCCTTTAACTGGTCAATTAAAAGCTGCTTGCTGCCTGGGATATAAAATTCCTCTCTCCCATTAGCATTATAGTCTCTCTTATAGTAGTAGCCATTTTTCATTACCAGCTTTCCCTTCGGCAGCTTACGTAGTCGATGCTCAAAAGTCTGTTTCTGCATTTCCTGCAGACGTTTTTCATTTTCAATGATTCCTCTAATGTCTTCCATATTGTCCTTTCGTACCTATTTAAGATTTTTTGAAATAAGGTACTAATTCTTTAGCCAAAATCACAACAAAATTTCACAATTTGCTCAAGCCATGTTACAAATTATTACATTTTATCCATTATATCCTATATCCGAACAAATTGCTACCCTTCTTCACAAAAAAATAGCGACAATTTGCCGCTATTTTTAAGATTCACTTGAATTTTTATCACACTTTTGATACCTTTTTTTCAAAAATCAATATTCGGTACTAAAGCCCGTCAGCTGTCAACATTATTTCAGTGCATTCAACGCCTGATCAAAGTCTGCAATGATATCCTCGATATCTTCGCAGCCTACAGATACACGAATCAGCTCCGGTTTGATACCTCCGGCCAGCTGATCTTCTTCGCTAAGCTGTCTGTGGGTCGTGGACGCAGGATGCAGCACACTGGTTCTAATATCGCCTACATGCACCACGATACTTGCCAGTTTTAAATTTTTCAACACTTCTTCACCGCCGGCCTTGCCGCCCTTTGCGCCAAAAGCAAGTACGCCACTGGCACCTTTTGGCAAATATTTCTGTGCTCTTTCATAATCCTCATCACCAGGCAGCCCCGGATACTTCACCCAATCAACCATTGGATGATTCTTAAGGAACTGTGCCAGAGCTAAAGCGTTGCTGCTGTGTCTGTCCATTCGAAGATGCAGAGTATCCAGTCCCTGGAAGGTAAGAAACGCATTCATAGGTGCCATAGTGCAGCCCAAATCTCTAAGCATCTGCGCTCTCAGCTTTACACAAAATGCCTGATTTCCAAACTTCTCAAAGTATTTCAAACCGTGATAGCTCTCATCCGGTTCTACCATGCCAGGATACTTGTCTGCATATTTATTCCAGTCGAAATTACCGCCTTCAATTACCATGCCCCCTACACTGGTTGCATGTCCGTCTGCCCACTTGGTTGTAGAGTGGGTTACAAAATTTGCACCATGCTTCAATGGCTGACACAGGTATGGAGATGCCAGAGTATTATCCACCACGAGAGGCACGCCAACCTCGCCAGCAGCCTCAGCAAACTTTTCAATATCTAGAACGGTCAATGCAGGATTTCCTAAAGATTCGCCAAAAATTGCCTTAGTATTAGGCTTTGCCTGTGCTACGATTTCTTCCTTGGAAAGGTTGTAATCGATGAAAGTAGTTTCAATCCCCATCTTTCTCAAAGTAACGTTAAACAGGTTAAATGTGCCTCCATAAATATTTCCGCATGCGATAATATGATCGCCTGCTTCACAAATATTCAGCATGGTAATCAGGTTTGCAGCCTGTCCTGCACTAGTTGCAATACCCGCGGTTCCACCCTCCAGCGCTGCCATCTTTTCTTCCAGCGCATTAACGGTTGGACTTCCCAGTCTGGTATACATAAAGTCTGCACTTTCTAAATCAAAAAGCTTAGCCACATCTTCTGCATCATAGTATCTGTAAGTGGTATTCTGGACAATCGGCAATACTTGCGGTTTCCCACTCTCTGCCTTATATCCGCTGTGAATACAGCTTGTATTGAATTTATACTCCGACATAATTTCACTCCTTTAATAAACATATTTGCCTTCTATTTTATACCAATCCCAGCATAAAATCAAATATATAATAAGAAAGTCGGCTGCGCCGATTCTATCTATAGGTAGACTTTCTTGATATTCCGGAAATATCGAAAAATGGATATTTCCTACATAATAAAAAAGAGGTGACTGATTTTGATTGAAATTTACGGGATATTTTTTACCTTCGGACTGGGTGTACTTCTCCACTTTACCTATGAGTGGTCCGGTCGCAGTCTGCTGATTTCCTTTCTTGCTCCAACAAACGAAAGCGTCTTCGAACATTTAAAGCTTTTGCTGACTCCGTTTCTGCTTTGGAGCCTCAATGAGTACGTTCATTACGGTCAGTTTACGCAAAATTTTATCCCTGCTAAAACCATAGGGCTTCTTGCAGGGATCGTATTCATCGTATTATGTTTTTACAGCTATACCGCCATCTGTGGCAGAAATTTTCTTCCTGCAGATATCGGCATCTTTGCAGCTTCTGTGGTAATCGCCTTTAGTTCCTCCCACGCTCTCATGACTCTGGAGTTTTTAGGAAAGGTTTCCATCAGGCTCCTTTCTGGCACCGTACTGATTCTGCTGCTTCTCTTTTTTGCAGCCTGTTCCATCTGTGCTCCCTATGGTCGCCTTTTTAGAAGTCCTTATCCTTGCCAGAACAAAAAGCACTGTAAGTAGCTATAATGACTACAAAAAACAGTCCCGCCGCCGGCCATATAATCCAGCTTCTGCCCCAATCGTGGGTGAGAAGACTATAGACTAGATAAATCAGTACAATACACGGCCAGTAAATTCCGCCGATTCTGTTTGCAAAGTCCTCCCCTTTTCGCATCCCTTTTTTCATTTGCGGCGAATAGTCTTCTCTCTGCATCAGCACATTATAGCAGCCATAAGGAACGCCTGTAGTAATAAGCAGGTAAACACCGCTGCCAACCATAACAAACAAAATGCACGGCGGAATATTCTCTGCTAAGTGAAGCACCGACTCGTTGAGAATTACCGGAATCACAGAAAGAATACAGAGGAGTACGCCGACAGCAATTTTCGATGCAAACTGCGGTCTGTCTTTCTGCTGCATATCCTCCAGCATACGAATCGCACTTTCATCCAAGGAAAGGTTCTCTTTCTTCAGATAATCAAACCTGCTCATAGCTACACCATTTATAATAAACAGCACTACGGCAGCCGCAATCAGAACAAACATCAGTACCACACCCAGCGCGCTGCCTCTTTCCTCTCCGAAGATTTCTTCTCCCATGACAGGAAAAATCAGAGATACTAAAATCAACATAACTCCTGCCCCGATTCCCTGAGACAAGCGTTCCATGGAAGCAATATAAGTTCTGCACTCCTCTTTCGTTACTCTGCGCCCTGAAAACATTCCCTCAGTATGCGAATAACAACTTTCCTGCGACTTCTTGCTTTTATCAATGCCCAGCTCACAAATCAGCTCATCTACACTGCCGAATTCTGCAATAACTGTGCCTATCGCTTCATTTTCACTTTTACCTTCAGCTTTCAATGCTGTATATTTTTCCTCCATCATAAAAGCCATTTCTTGCTTTACCCTTCTGACTTCACCTGTATCCGCAAGTTCAGCAAACATGCTCTCTAAATAATTCAAAATAATTTCCACTACACATCCTCCTCTATTATAAATTTCTCCACAACCTCTTTAGTAACCTGCCATTCCCGACATTTTTCGTTGTAATAAGCTCTGCCTTCTTCTGTAATGCGGTAGTAGGTGCGGGGCTTTCCGCCGCTGGCGCTGTTTCCTGCAAAAACTTCTACATAGCCGTTCCTCTCAAGCCTGGTAAATGCCGAATAAAGGGTAGTTTCTTTGATAATATATTTCTCCTCGGTCAGTTCCTTAATCCGTTTGGAAATCTCATAGCCATAAGAGGGTGCCTCTCGTAAAAGATACAAAATCATGGTATCATTATAGCCCCGAATCACATCACTGCTAATCACCTGGCAGACCTCCTTTCCAGTATTACGTCTGTCGTAGTACTTTTATGTTCCAATCATAGCACAACTACTACGACAGGTCAAGTAGTTTTTCTTCATTTAAAAAGCTGCCGCACAACTTCTGTGCAGCAGCTTTAGGTTATAAATAATTTATTTTACACCGTTTTTTCTTCTGATTCCAAATACCATGCCGCAAAGTGCCAGCACTGCAGCAGCAAGTCCTGCAACCCAGAGCAGCATATTAGCTGTATCTCCAGTTCTTGGAATCCACCAAGGTAGCTCGTCTGTTTCAGGATTCTGTTCCTTGATAATGTTCTTAATATCTTCTGGAGATTTGATATTTTTATCTGGCTTGCCATCTCCATCAGTGTCGATATTGACATCCGGTTTACCATCTCCATCCGTATCCACGTTCAAATCTGGGATGCCATCTCCATCGGTGTCAATGTTGATATCTGGTTTGCCGTCTCCATCAATATCGATGTTGATATCCGGTTTGCCATCTCCATTGGTGTCAATGTTGATATCCGGTTTGCCATCTCCATCCTTATCGATGTTGATGTCTGGCTTTCCGTCTCCATCTTTATCGATGTTGATGTCTGGCTTTCCGTCTCCATCCTTATCGATGTTAATGTCCGGTTTGCCGTCCCCATCTTTATCAATGTTGATGTCTGGCTTTCCGTCTCCATCTTTATCGATGTTGATGTCTGGCTTTCCGTCCCCATCCTTATCGATGTTAATGTCTGGCTTTCCATCGCCATTGGTATCTACATTTACATCCGGTTTACCATCTCCGTTGGTGTCAATATCCAAATCCGGTTTACCGTCTCCATCGGTATCTTTGTTAATATCTGGCTTTCCATCGCCATCGGTATCAACGTTCACATCCGGTTTACCATCTCCGTTGGTGTCGATGTCTAAATCCGGTTTGCCGTCTCCGTCAGTATCTTTATTGATATCCGGTTTGCCGTCTCCGTTGGTGTCAATATCTACATCCGGTTTGCCATCTCCATCGGTGTCTTTATTGATATCTGGTTTGCCGTCTCCATCGGTATCAATGTCGACGTCCGGTTTACCATCATCATCGGTATCAATATTGATATCCGGCTTATCATCGCCATCGGTATCAATGTTAATATCAGGGAGTCCATCGTCATCCGTATCAATATTGATGTCTGGAATTCCATCGTCATTGGTATCCTTATTAAGGTCAAGATCCTGAATAATCGGCTTTGTTACATTGTACGCCAGATTAATCGTCGTCTTGTTTCCCTGTGCATCGGTAACAGTTGTAGTAATCACATATTTTCCAGGCTCAGATAAATCAATCTCTTGAATTTCATTGCCATCGGCATCCCTAATTGTAACGTCTGCAACTTTTAAAGGATTTCCTTTTTCATCTTTCAGTAAACGTCCATCAATCCCGATAAATACATACCGATCGTTGAAAAATTCTACTAGCTCATCCTTCGAAACGGTCTTATCTTTTTCCGTCTTCCGGTTTACTTTGTCATTGACTTTTCCATGCAATCTAAAAATATCACCATCGTCTTCGATTCTCTCGATCTCACCTGGCTCCAGGATAGTTCCCTTCGGCTCTTCATCCGGATGATCCGGGTCACTGCCAGCACTTGGAATCACTGGAGTTGGCGGATTTACAAATGGGAAGTTGGTCGGCTCATCTGTATCAGAGCCACCTGGTGTACCCGGCTTTTCTTCCGGTTTGACAAGAGAATAAGATTCTTCGTAGTTATAACCTTCTGTATATTTTGCTTCTACTACAAACTTGCCGGATTCCAGCTTCGGAATAGCTGGATAAGCACCTGTATTAAAAGAAATCACTTTATCAATCACGCCATATGCATACTCTTCTCCGTTGATTTCTTCCGTTGCTGTTTTTGCATTCGCTTTAATCGGCTCTCCAACTTTTACACCGTTGACATAAAACTGAATATATCCATCTGGCGCTTTGCAGGTAGGTTTTCTCTTTGCTGCCCCCTGTTTTGCCTTGGCTTTAAAGGTCATCTTCGTTACAATGGTTTCATGGGTAGCCGGGTCTTCTCCATATTCGATATCATAAGTCGCGTCTGCAATTTCTGATGGAATCTTATTGATAATTGCCCAGCCCGTTGCACGATGCCCCCAGTAACTTTGTGCAAAGTTCTCATAGCCTGCAAGCGTACCGTCAGAATATTGGGTCGAGGTCATCGTAAATTTCAAAATACCTGCGTCTTCCGGCAGCTTATTTCCAAGCAGCTGTTCTTGCTCAATCGGTTTCCCATTCTGTTTATCATAACGCTGCGCCTTATACGACACCTTTGAAGGATTATCTAAATATTTATTGTCTATTTTTCCGGTATAAAGTCCGATCTTCGTATCGATGACATTACCAGAAGCATCTGTGATTTCGTTTTCAATCGTTGATACGTCAATGGCATTAAACGGTAAGCCATCGTAATCTTTGGTCATCTTCTCCTGACTATATTCATCTGGCAATTCAAAGTCTACATATCGTTTCAAAGGTGCTGCTGCATTAGGATCCTCCGTAGGTTTAACGGAACTAATGAAAAGCGGTTCTATATCCATTGCGATTTCATTACCATTTTCATCTACTGTTACAGGCTTCAAGCTTACTTTTACTTCCTGCCCTGCAACTGGTTTTCCCTGAAATTCGTATGGCAGCCATAGATATAGTTTGCCGTCATCAAAGAAAGACGGTGCACCATATTCGTATTTTTGACCACCAATCGATAACTCCCAATCTGTAATCGCATGATTTTCGATAAACTCTTCCTTTGTCGTACCATCTGCCATTTCGTGCTTAATCTTTTCGCTAGATAAGTTCACAGTTGTTACAAAGACCCTTGTTTTCTTCGTTAAGTCTCCATAAGCCGTACCACCATTACATTGGAATTTTCCCGGTGCAGATAATCGAATGGAACCGCCTGTAACCACAACGTCACCGCCGGCGCCTCCGATATCATACCAGCCTGCCTGCGATTTCGGCAACAATGTGCCCCCGGTAATCGTAATAGTCTTGCCAGTATTGGTTCCAGCGCATCCCTGACCAAACGCATTACTATGCTCAAATCCCTCCGATTTGAGGAATCCACCGTTGATATTGATATCACCGGCAATGGTACTCTTCGGCGTTTGACATAAAATCGCATCTGTAAACGCATAGGTGGTTTCTGCTCCATTGGACATCCCACCTATATAGGTGCAGCCGCCACCAACGCCCGCGCCATGAAAAGAACCCTTTGCATCAATGTCTCCGCCGTTAAACGTAGTCACTGTACTACCACCGGCATGCCCGCCGCCGATGCCGCATCCCGCTCCATATCGGCTTTCTGTCGGACCGTTGGCATATGCCTTAATAACACCACCGTTAAAAGTCATATCTCCACTGTTTTCAATCGGACCGCCTCCAATTGCTGATGCGCGAAGGCCGCCGTTGACTTCTAAAGTACCTGGATTGGCACTATCCAGCATTGTCAATCGATCGCCTGCCTTAACCACAGTGCCATCAGCAAGAACTGCATCTCTGGATACTTTGCCATCTTTCGGCGCTACAAATTGTCCATTCTGATCTACATTTCTACGACTATCGTCAATGGTCAATTTAGAACCTTCTCCGCAGCGAATACCCGGAGACTGAATATTTCCATTGCTATTATTACAAGTAAGCCTATTCGTACTGCCATCGGCAAGGGTCAAATGCAAAGAAGTCGGATTACTCAAATCCTCTTTATTTGTCACGATATTTACCGGATAGTATGCATTAATATCTACACCTGCAAAGGTTAAATCCGCATGCACACCTGCCTCAATAAAAATCCCTGCATTTGACGTACCACTAGTGGATATCGTCAATGGTGTGCCTTTTTTAATAACAAGTGCCTGAAATGTTCGCGGCACTACACTACCTACTGTAGGCACATACTGACCAGCAGTGCTTTCTGCATTTCCATATCCCTGCGTATTATATACAGTTTCTTTATACTCATAATCCACGCCATATGTACCGCCGGTTACATTAAATGCACCAGTGTCATTTGACTGTGGATCAATGCCGTCATCAGAAAATGCAACCATGCGTTTACCGCTCTCAGTCTGATTTTCTTCCTCTTCACCCACTTCTGCCGCATCTACATCTTCCGTTTCTTTGTCAACGTCAACATCGGCGCCATCTACAATGCCGCCCTCTGCATCAACATTTTCATCCGGTATTTCACTGCCTTCCGGCTGCACTTCGTGCTCGGCTTCAGTTAAAGGTGCCTCAGTCGCATAGGACTGACCCCCCCCCAGCCATTTTCCGGAAGAAAGCAAGCCACCACCGAATGCTGAGAAAACGAAAAACAGACACAACATGCGAGCTAAAAGCTTCTTGTTGTAATGTTTCATTTGGTTTGCCTCCCTTTTTCGTTTTGGTAAGTTCTTACTTCTTTCTTAAGTTAATAGACTTTTGAATGGTAAGAAGCGATGGAGCGCTATATCAAACTCTTCCTTCGCTTCATTCTTTTTCATCAAAAATCATTTTTATTCTACACCCGCAGGAAGTCGTTGTCAAGTTTCTGCTAATAGCTCCTCTTCATGGGACTTAAAAAACTCGAAATATCTGCGTACATTCTCAAGTTCAGTCCATCTGCGCTCAGTAACTGGCAGAGCATCAAGATCATAGATTTTGCTCTGTTTTGTCGCCAAAATAAAGGGCGAATGGCTCGCTATAATAAACTGACAATTAAAGAATCTTGCAGAATCTTCGATAAATCCAGTCAGTTCCTGCTGATATGCTGCCGACAAACTGTTTTCTGGCTCGTCCAAAAGATAAATTTGGTTTGCCTCTATCTTTTCTGTAAAGTACATAAATGCACTTTCTCCATTGGAACGTCCACGGGCATTTCCCGGCATATTCTGCCTGATAAACTCCGACTTCGTATTTCTCCGAGCGGAATTAACCTGTTTCAGTTTCTCATAGTCGTCAAGACTTTTCAGCTGAAATTTCTCACACCGCAGCTGTCTGTATGCCTCCATCAGATCTTCTCGTTTTGTGTCCACACCATGGTTAAGGGCTCGCAGATCAAAGAGATAGTCAAAAACATCATCACTGGTGATAATGGTGCTATCCTGATAGTAAGATTCCCACTCTACTTGACACATTCTGGAAAAATCCGCAAAAAAACTGCTATTGTTATAAGGTGCGCTGCGCTGTGCGCCTATGGCTTCAGCGATAACATTGAGCAAGGTCGTCTTACCCGAACCATTGCTGCCATAAAATATGGTAATCGGTTCAAAATCTACAGCAGAAAACCCCTTCTGCGGAAAAATGCCAAAGGGGTAAAAACTGTCATAACAAGTCTGCCTTATATCGTTAAGAAAAAGTTCTTCCGCTATCATTTCCGGCAGTTTGAAGTTTTTCAAATATACCATCATATGTCCCCCTGATGTCCTTTTACAGAGCCTGTTGCTCCATGCGCAGCAAATCCTCTATAATTCTGTTCACTTGCCAAATCGCCTGATCCACCTGCTCCTTCGCCTGGCTGATCTTAGACTGGACAAACACATCTGCCAAAATTCCGTCGAAGAAAAAATCGGCAAAAGTTAGAAATCCTCCAATATCAATCTGGAAATCCAATATTCCACTGACGTCTTTCAATTCTCTCTGAAAGACCATTACCTGCCGTTTTGCTGATTCCAATTCCCGCTTTGCACTCCCCATCTTCATGTGTTTGCCGATTCCTCCAATCAGGTCAAAGCCCAACATATCAGCAATTCCAAAGCCGGAGGCTGCACTCAGTTCATCTCTTGCGCGATTTAAGTACTGCAGAGTCAGTCTGCCTGTATCAATCGCTTCCCTGATTTCCCGCAGTTGCTGTGCCCTATCCATTTTTACCCTCCAATCATTACTTAAGTATCTTTTCTGCCCATTCCGCTTCCTTAAAGCCTGTGAGCACATAATTTTCTCCAATTACAAGGGGACGCTTTACCAGCATACCATCGCTGGCAAGCAGGATAATCTGCTCCTCTTCACTCATATTCGGCAATTTTTTCGAAAGTTCCATCTCCCTGTAGATCATCCCACTGGTATTGAAAAACTTTTTCAGCGGAAGACCGCTCATCTCATACCAGCTGCGAATCTGCTGCGAATCTGGATTCTGCGTCTTAATATCAAAGAGTTCATACTCTGCACCATTTTCATCAAGCCACGCGAGAGCTTTCTTGCAGGTGGAACATTTTGGATAACAATATACTTTCATCTACACAACCTCCATCAGTTTCTGTTCTGTCCTGATTTCACCCGGCGTCGGGTAAGTCTTCAGGACTTTCTCAAAATTCGCTTTCGCCTTCTTTGCCGCCTCTTCATCTTTGCTGAACCGAACTGCATAGGCATAAAGCGTCCTTTGGGTATTTGGATACCCCTTTATTGACTTCATAAACTTTTTCAGCTGTTTCGTATACAGTCTGTCCACTTCTTCTTTCCTACATTGTCCGATGAGTTCCAAAAATAGAAGTTCCATTTGAGCAAAATTCTTATAGAAGGGCAGCAGTTTTGGCGAGCTGAATAACTTGTATCCTGCCGCCTGTGCCTCATCAAATCTTCCCTCATCCATGCGCCTTTGCATTTCTGCGAAAGCAATGGCCTCTACCAGAGGATTACCCGAAAAATCCCCTTCCGGCACTACAAAATATTCTTCCGGCATTTCAGCAAGCCGCTTGCCGTCCGTCTGCTGCAGCTTATTAATCCTCATCTGTCGCCAAAACGCATCTGCACTTTCTTTATCCCTGCGAAATGTCTTGATATTATAGCCGTCGTTGGCAACGCCGCCCATCTTCAGAGGAACCAGATTGGTTACTGCAAAGTAAAGCCCCATCAATCCCAGTATCAAACATATCATACGCCCAGTCGTTTCCTGTGGGCACAGCGACATACCTATAAATCCTAACGCACTGAACAGCAGATTGGAAAGACCGCCGCCTAAATTGTATAAAACAGCCGGATATCCTCCATCCTCGTCCTTGTCAGGAGGATCCAAAAGACACTGACCGCCGGTTCCCGGAATACTGAACTTTTTGCGAAGGATTTTGTCCTCTTGCTTGACAAAGATAAGACTGCCGATCCGAAAAGATACGAACTTATAGCCAGAAAGCAGCCCGCAGACCAGATGCCCCGCTTCGTGAGTGATGATAAGCACATACACAATCACTGCAAAGCTGAGTATCAAAAGCGGAATCTCCAGTCCATGACCACTAAAGATCTCCATGCCAAAATATCCCAAAAGGCCGCCGCAAATCATACCAACGATATAAGGCAGCGTCGACACTAGCTTTGCCTTAACTTTCTTTTTGTTTTCCACGCAGTACCTCCATAGCCTCCACATAGCCGTCAAAGCCCTTGCCCATAATCGTCGCAACACAGGCATCCCTGACAAAGGACACCTGTCTAAAGTCCTCACGCTGACGCACATCGGAAATGTGTACCTCCACAGAAGGTATTCCTACAGACTTCAGGGCGTCCAACAGTGCCACACTGGTGTGGGTGTACGCCGCCGGGTTGATTACAATGCCGTCAAATTTACCGTAAGCCTCCTGAATGGCATCCACCATGGAGCCCTCATGATTGGACTGAAAAAAAGCGACTTCCACGTTGAGTCGGGAAGCCGCCTTTTCAACATATTCCACCAAATTGGAGTAAGTCGCTTTTCCGTAAATTTCCGGCTCTCTGATTCCCAGCATATTGATGTTGGGTCCATTGATTACCAGAATCTTCATCATTCTCTCTCCTCATTATTATTGATGTAAAAATCGCTCCAGTAGGAATAAGCGTCCTTTCGCTCCTCGTACATCTGCGCAAGCGGCATGGATTTCGAAAGAGGTCTCCCATCTGTTTCCAGCTTATCAAGGTCGCGCTTAATCCAAATCACGATTCCGTTTTGTTTCAAAATGTTGTAGTTGACTTTTTTCTTAACAACGCCACCGCCGGTCGCAATGACAAGACCGGTCTGCACACAGGCCTTTTCAAGCATTTCGGTTTCCACCTTTCGGAAATATGCTTCGCCTTTCTGGTCAAAAATTTCCGGAATAGACATGCCTTCGTGTTCGACAATCATATCATCGATATCCACGAATTTACGCCCCATTCTATTCGCGATTTCGCCGCCGATCAGTGTCTTTCCTGCCCCCGGCATACCGATTAGAATCATATTCATCGTCTCGCTGCGAACTTCATCAATCGCGCTGTCGATTTCTTCGTCTTCAATTTCTTTATGCTGGAACAGCTCGCTGGCCTGCTTTCCCTGCGCTACCAGCATTTCCAGCCCGCCGGTTGCCGGAATAGATTTCTCTATGGCGTCCAGCACCAGCTTGGTTCTGTTAGGGTTATATATCACATCCACAACACCGCAGCAGTTTTTAAAATCATCTAAGTTGACCGGTGATTTCCCGTTGTTCGGATACATTCCTACAGGCGTTGTGTTGACAATAATTTCCGCATCAAAATGCTGACTGATATTCTCATAATTATGTTCACCACTGCGTGAAATTATGAGAATTTCAGCAGCGTTCAAATCCTTTAGGACTGCTCTTGCGGTCAGAGACGCCCCGCCGCTTCCAAGAACCAGACACTTCATGCCTTTCACTTCGATCTTGTTCTTTTCAAGCATATACTTGAACCCAAAATAGTCTGTATTATAGCCATGCAGTCTTCCTTCTTCATCTCGGATCACTGTGTTGACACAACCGACGGCTTTTGCCGTATCGGAAAGTTCATCGCACATCTCCATGGCTACTTTCTTATACGGAATAGTCACATTGAAGCCGCCATAGCTTTCATCATGCAGCATGCTTTCCAAATCCTCTGGTTTCGTCTCGCAAAGTTCAAAGGTATAATCTCCGAACTTACTGTGAATCAGGGGCGAATAGCTGTGCCCCAGCTTTCCGCCAATCAGTCCAAATTTTTTCATGTTAAATCTCCATATAACTTCCTAAGTACTTGAACTCCTGTGTCAGATCTTCAAGCTGGTTCATCAGTCTGACAAATTCCTCAGAGTAAACCTCGGATACGATGTCAAAATAGAACATGTAGTCGAAATCTCTTTCTGGAATCGGACGACTCTCCAGTTTAAAAATCTGAATACCAAGTGCATTAAATCTAGCCAGTACATTGTACAGAGAACCCGGTTTATGGGAAACCACCAGTTTCAGACTCGTCTTGTCAGCACCGGGATAAATCTCTAAATTCTTGCTGATGCAGATAAATCTGGTATAGTTGTTTCCATTATCCTGTACTCCTTCTTCCAGACACTCCAAGCTGTAAAGCTGTCCACACTCATAGGCCGCCAGCGCAGCAACGTCCGTTCTGTCGGATTCGGCTACCATCTTAGCCGCTTCTGCAGTATTTTCGCAAATGGTAATCTTTGCGTGAGGGAAATGTTTCAGATAGTCATCACACTGCATAATTGCCTGTTCATGAGAAAAAATCTCCTTGATGTCCTCTTTCTTTGTTCCTCTCTTGGCTAAAAGACTATGGTCGATCTTCAGCTTGATACTTCTGACAATGTAGAAGTTGTACTTCATCATCAAATCGTAAATCTGGTTCACTGAACCTGCCGTACTGTTTTCGACAGGCAGAATGCCGTACTGGCACAGCCCCTTATCGATAGCTGCAAATACACCGTTGAAATTCTTCACATACATAATCTTCGGCATTTTAAACAGTCTCTCGCAGGCCTCCTGAGAATAAGCGCCGGTCACTCCCTGGCAAGCTACGCTGGCCTTTGCCGGAAATACCTTAGGTGTGTTTTCCAGTGCATCAGCGATAGATTTTGCCAGCGGCGATTCCTTCTGGGTAATCTTTCTCTGGTGATCTTTGCTCATCTCCATAATTGTATTATATAACACTCTGGTGTAAGATGCCATATCTTCTGAGGCTAAATCTGTAAGTTTGTCAATTTTTTCTCTTTCTCTCATAGCATCCAGCACCGGAAGTTCATTATTTTTCTTGTAACGTGCGATTTCTTCCGCCACTCTCATTCGCTCTTCCAGTTTTTTTACGATTTCTTCGTCAATCGCATCAATTTTGCTTCTATAGTCGTCCATACTCATTTTTTTCAATCTCCTTTATTTCTCATAGTATCGGTATCGATATTGATATAATTCATAAATTGCAACAGCTGTCGCTGCTTCTACACACGGCACTGCTCTTGGCACGATACAAGGGTCGTGTCTTCCCTCTACTTTTAGCATCGCATTCTCGCCCTTTTCGTAGCTGATACTGTGCTGCTCTGTAGATATGGAAGGAGTCGGCTTGACTGCAACACGAAAAACGATTGGCATGCCAGAGCTGATTCCACCCAGAATACCGCCGTGATTATTGGTCTTCGTCTTCACCGTATCACCTTCAAAATAAAACGCATCGTTATTTTCACTGCCGCAGATTTTTGCCGCCTCAAATCCCCTGCCAAACTCAATTCCCTTGACAGCAGGGATTCCGAAGACCGCCTGGGCAATTTTGTTTTCCAGTCCGTCAAACATCGGCTCTCCAACGCCTGCAGGAACGCCGGTGATGGTGCATTCGATAATGCCGCCTACAGAGTCGCCTCGCTCCATAGCCTCTTCGATTGCCTTGGTAGGCTGCACGGCGTTTCCGCCGATTTCTTTAATTTTAGCGGAAATCTCGATTCCTTCTTTTTCCAGAATCTGCTTCATAATGCCGCCTGCAATGCAAAGAGGCGCAGTCAGACGTCCTGAAAAATGCCCGCCTCCGCTGACATCTTCAAAACCGCCGTATTTTACGTGTGCTGTATAATCTGCATGACCTGGTCTTGGAATATCTCTGATATTGTCGTAATCCCCTGACCTGGTATTGGTATTTTCTATCATCGCTGTCAGCGGTGCGCCGCAGGTAGTATTTCCTACAAGACCGCTTAAAAATGCCGGCATATCGGCCTCTTTTCGGGGCGTACTGTATTTGCTCCGTCCAGGGGCACGCCGGTTCATAAAGACTTGAAGCTTTTCCATGTCGATGGAAAAACCTGCCGGAAGTCCCTCAATGGTTACGCCGATGGCCGCAGAATGGGACTGTCCGAAAATAGTAATTTTTACATGATTTCCATAAGAAGAAGACATGTCTTTTCCTTTCTCCCTACAAACAATAACTGATCTATTTCTAAATCCTGACGTTTCCATCAAGCTCTAGTTTCTTTAAATCCCAGAAAAAATCCGGATAGGACTTGCTTACCGCCTCCGCACCGGTAATGATAACCGGCTCTTTGCAAAGAAGCGAGGAAATAGCTGCCATCATGACGATTCTGTGGTCATTCGCACCATCTGCAGTTCCGCCACTCATCTGCTCTCCCGCAAGCCCTCTATGATAAGACCTTCCGGAAGTTCCTTAACCTTTGCACCGAGACCATTTAAAACTTGCGACACAGTGGCAAGGCGATCGCTTTCTTTGATTCGCAGTCTGCCTGCATTTTCAATGACGGTTCTGCCTTCCGCCGCACATGCCAACACCGCCAGTATCGGCACCATATCGGGAATCTGAGAAGCGTCTATGGTAATGCCCCTAAGTTTTCCTGGCTTTACAATGACTTCGTTTTCTCCCTGCCAAACCTCTGCGCCAAAATTTTTCAGCAAATCGAGAATCTTCTTATCGCCCTGCAGTGACTGCTGGGAAAGCCCTTTGACGCAAATACCGCCTTCTGCCAGCGCGCCTGCCACTAGGAAAAAGCAGCTGTTAGACCAATCGCCTTCCACCACATAACTTTGCGGTGCTTGATACGTTTGACCGCCGGGAACTGTAAATCCTGTATCGCTTTCTTCTATTTGTATGCCAAATTTTCTAATTACCTGCAGAGTCATATCCACATATCCGCGTGATTCCAACTTTCCTTCGAGCAGAATTTTACTGTCTCCCGTAAGAAGCGGCAGTGCGAACAAAAGTCCGCTGATATATTGGCTGGATACATTGCCCGGCATGGTATAGGTTCCTGCCTTAAGTTTTCCGCTAATGACAAGTGGTCTGCTTCCCTTTGGACTTAAAACGCAACCGTGAGCTGTCAACTCTTCATAAAGAGGAGACAGCGGTCTTTCCGGAAGACGTCCTTCCCCGTAAAAAGAAGCCCTATGTCCCAGGGCACCCATCACAGGCAGCAGAAATCTGAGGGTGGAACCGCTTTCGCCGCAGTGCATGGTTTCTTCTCCTGCAAGGAATGCAGATAAGCAAGCAGCTGTTGCCTCGATATCTTTAGATCCACTGTCTACGTGGATCTGACAGGTTCTGCCCGATGTCAGCTGCGACAACGCTGCACAGATCATAGCTCTGTGCGCGTCAGACTTTGAGGCAATAGCCGTAATCTCCCTCATAAAATTTCTCCCAGTTCTTCTATGGTTACTCTCTGAAGACGGCAACAGCCGATTTCTTCCGGCACAACTAAGTCAATATAGCCGCCTTTCCTTTTTTTGTCTGTCTTCATTATATCATAAAGCACATCTTTCGATTGCGCAATAGAAAGGTCAAACTCATAGAGATTTAAAATTTCTACAATGCGGTCTGCAGTTTCTTCGCTGCACCAGCCCTGCTTTTTTGAAACCTCTGCAATCATGGTCATGCCTTTTGCAACGGCTTTTCCGTGACTGACGGTAAAATCCGCCGCCTTTTCAATGGCGTGACCAATGGTATGGCCGAAGTTCAGCAGCTGTCTGACCCCTGTATCGAACTCGTCTTCTTCCACAATGCGGGTTTTGATTTCCGCGCAGCGGTCGATGATTTCGTTCATCTGCGAAGAAGCCGCCGCTTTGTCACAGAGCAGGTTGAACAAATCAGAATCCGCTAAAACTCCGTACTTAATGACCTCTGCCATACCGTCTTGGTAGATTGTTTTCGGCAGACTCTCCAAAAGGCTCGCATCCCGCAAGATTAGGGCTGGTCTGTGAAATGCACCGACAAGATTTTTACCAGCAGGTATATTGATTGCTGTCTTGCCGCCAATGGAAGAGTCAACTGCCGCAAGGAGGGTTGTAGGTACCTGAATGACTGGAATGCCTCTCAGATATGTAGCCGCTGCGAATCCCGCAAGATCGCCCACAACGCCGCCTCCCAGTGCTACCAGGGCATCGGTCCTGGTCAGCGGTATTTCTGCAAGTGCATTCATAAGTTTCAGATACTGCATCCCGCTTTTGGATTCCTCTCCCGGAGGAACCACAAAGCTATATACATCAAAGCCTTCGCATTTGAGACTTTGCATGCATCGATTTAAATATAATTTTTCAACGTTTTCGTCTGTCACAACTACGATGCTGTTTCCTTTTACTACGGTTTTGGCCTGATAGCCAACCTCCTCTAACTGCATTTTTTCTCTACCTCTACCTTTCTATCTCTGCCCTCTTTCAAAAGTCTGAGCATTTCCTGCTCATCACAATCAGAAAGGGCCTTGCTGTATTTGGAAAGTTCTGCGATGAGAACATCTAATTCATATTTCAAGTTGTCTCTGTTTTCTAAAAACAGTTCTGTCCACATCTCTGCGTCAAGATAAGCAACTCTTGTAAAGTCTCTATAGCTTCCCGCAGACACTGCCACACCCATTTCCAGTGCTGTATCACTTTTGATAAACGCATTGGACACCACGTGTGCCATCTGCGATGTAAAGGCAATCATCTTGTCATGTTCTTCTGCCGAAGTGATAACAAGCTTTGTAAATCCTGCCGGCAAAATCAGTTTCTTTGCTCGCTCCATAAAGTGAATGTCGTTGTGGTCAGGCGGAACCAGCGCAAAGATAGCACCTTCATAAAGATCCGCTCTGCTGTTTTTAAAGCCGCCGAACTGATTTCCTGCCATAGGGTGACCTCCTGCATAGGTAAAGCCGTATTCTTTCGCCAGTTTAAAGCCTTCCTCGCAGATATTTCGTTTTGTTCCGCAACAGTCAATGACCAGGGCTGTCTTTGGCAGCTTCGGTGCATTTTCAGAAAGCCACGCTGCTGCCGGTACCGGTGGAATTGCCACCAATATCAAATCGCATTCTTCAAATCTATCTTCACTGAGTTCATCATCGATGGCTTCTGCCAGCTTTGCAAAGGCAGTAATCAGTCTATCTTTATCAAAGCCGAAAACTGTTGCACCGGCTTTCTTATATGCCTTTGCAAGAGAGCCTCCAATAAGACCCAGTCCCACAATTCCAATTTTCATTTAAATAACCCCTCTGATTTTATTTACGGTTTCCATCACATCTGCAAACTGTGCTGGTGTCAAGGACTGCGGTCCATCGCAAAGAGCTTTCGCCGGATTGTTGTGAACCTCTATCATCAGTCCGTCAGCACCGCAAGCTGTCGCTGCAAGTGCCATCGGCTTTACCAGATTTGCATGACCAGTTGCATGACTTGGGTCGATGACTACCGGAAGGTGGGTCAAATTGTGCAGCACCGGTACTGCCGATAAATCAAGAGTATTTCTGGTGTAGGTTTCAAAGGTCCTCACACCTCTTTCGCAGAGAATGATATTTTCATTTCCGCCTGCCATGATGTACTCTGCACTCATGAGCAGTTCTTTAATCGTATTTGCAAGCCCCCTCTTGAGCAAAATGGTCTTTCTGGTTTTTCCCAGTTCCTTTAACAGTTCAAAGTTCTGCATATTTCTAGCGCCGACCTGAATGACATCTACCTCTTCGAAGAGCGGAAGATGGTTGGCGTTCATAATTTCTGTTACAATTGGAAGACCTGTTGCTTTCTTCGCTTCCAGCAGAAGTTCGATACCTTCTGCTTTCATGCCTTGGAAATCGTATGGAGAAGTTCTAGGCTTAAAAGCTCCGCCGCGCAGCATGGTGGCGCCCGCTGCCTTTACACCCTCTGCAACTTCCTTGATCTGCTCCGGATTTTCTACAGAGCAAGGACCTGCAATGACTGCAAAATGTCCGCCGCCGCATTTAGCACCCATGACGTCGATGACTGAATCCTCCGGGTGAAATTGTCTATTTGCACTTTTAAACGGATCTGAAATCCGCGCAACCTTTTCTACGATGTCCAGAAGCTCCAGCATTTCCACATCAATATCATGTGTATCACCGATGAGCCCAAGCACTGCCATCTGATTTTCTCCGATATAGGAATGCACCTGCACACCCTGCTCTTCAAACCATTGTATCAGCTGCTCTCTCTGTTCATCACCGGTGCCCGGCTTCAGTACTGTAATCATTTCTTTCTTACCTCCGTTATGTTTTTATTCTAGTTGGGTTAATCTTTTTAAAATGCGAAAAACTCCGCCAGCCGGTAGACTGCGGAGTTTCTCAAGTAATTTGTCATTATTTTAGGATTTAATTATAGCAATTACTCAAAACTTTTCTGTGCAGCACAACCGACTCTTCCTTGTTAGTAAAGAAAAAGTAATAAAAGTAATATGCAGCTGCAAAGATGAAGTTTCTCATAACTTTTGTTTCCTTTCATAAACTCGATGTTAATACTCTAACACAGGTTCTTAGATAAATCAAGTGCTTTTTCACAACTTTTTTGTATTTTTTTGTGCACTTTCCACAATTTTTGTTTTTGCGTCAGTCTGACGAGTTTAGGACGTGCTATCTGCAGGCTAGTGCACGGTGGCTCGCCAAACTGGTTCCCTGTGGTTTTGCACTTCTGACCGCACACCCTTGCGGCTACCAGGTTATCCTGCAGAACTTTGTTTCATTAAGCTGTGCCAGCGTTTTTGTTTCACCATATGGATAATACCGGACATACTCCCTATTTTCAATAATCTCCAGTGTATCTTCTACAGGTAGTATTTCAAATTCCTCGCCTGGACGAAAAACATACATACTAAAACCCGTGCTTATGCAAGAAAGTTCATCCCCGCTCATGCTGCAAATCCGATAAAGAGGCATTCCGATTTCTGCTGTATACTCTTCACCTGTTTCCAACGAGATGCTCCTTGCTGTCCACTTATTCCCATCTGATGTGGTGCAGCAGAACAGGTAATCTTTACAGATTCCAAAGTCCGACATTTTTTCCGGCAAATCGTACTCCCTGTAAATTCCCTTCACATTACCGATTAAAAGCTTTCCGTCAACATGTATCGCCCAATCAGTCCCATTGGAGTAAAATTCGGTTTCCGAGAGGCTGTAATCTGTTTCCCTCACCACGGTTTTCGGATTGTCCAAATCAGCTTTGTTGATTCCGAAACCATATCCGGTTTTTTCATCAAAATCTTCATACAGATAGTACACTTCTTTATCTAACATAGTAAATCCGGGCAGCATATCAAACATACTGCTGCAGCGACCGGAGTCAAGAACCTTGCTCCCTTCATCCGAGATATATTTGATGTGCCATTGAATCCTTTCATCCAACGACGCCTCCGGCCCCAGCGGTGTATACACTGCATAAATAATACCATTTTCAAATGGCATCGCATGATAGATGTAGACATCATCCTCACCCAGATCATAACAGGTCTCTTCCTTTTCGGCCAGAAGATCATAAACAATAAATCTCTCCGTCGTAGCGCCAAAGCTTGGTGCTGACATACTAGGAGGTTCAAGTTTATTTACCGCAGCATATACCTTTGTGTCTGAAACATAAAAGGGTTCCAGTTCTTCATCCTCTGTCAATTTATACTTCAAGGTCAGCATATCCTTTTCAGGCTTATTTAGCTTTTCCTTACAACCATAGCTGGATAAAACTAGCACAATTAGAAGTAATAAAGTCACCGCCTTTTGATAGGTCTTCATGTTTCCTCCCCCCAGCATTGTGAAATGCTGTTAAGAATTATTTTGCCATTATATACCATCCATTACTTGCATTAAGCGCCTGGCTCATCTCTGTCCATGTGCAAGTCCTCTCTCCATAATAATCGTTGTTTAGGTATGGTTAAACTTTTATGTCCTCCCACTCTAGCTGGTGAAACCACAGAGTCTACATAACTTTCAGCTTTAACTTTCAATTCCTTAATCTCATTCCAATACGCTTCATCTTTCATCTGTGAATTTTGATCAAACTGTACCGCATCCGCCGCATATCCCATGACTGTAGTAGAAAAAATTAAAATACCAGCAAGTCCAAATATCAGCATAAAGTTTAAACGCTTCTTCATCTTTTTCCTCCTCATCACATAAAAGTTACTTTGTTTCCAAACCAACACATTATCACTATTTCTCAGACTGTAGATAAAAGCTCAGACCACAGTGCAAGGTTTGAGCTTTTTCTATGCTCATAGTATCCCTTCTAAAAAGATATGTTTTCCCCAAATCACTTTACGCAATTTAACCAAAAACGGAGTGCGATGAGGGACTTTCTGCCCCATATGCTTCCTGTATTCAAGAAGTTTAACCAATTTTTTCATGTTCAGACACGCAAAGGTTAGTCCAACTTTCATGGACATTTTCTCTTTCCCTACTAAATTAGTATATCTCATTGCATGGTGCTCTTTGGTAGTTCCAAAGATTCTCTCTATGGTTTCTTTCCTTTGTCCATAGATATCTTTCATACTTCGGCTATGTCTAATATCTTCGCAAATCTCCATATACTCTTCCCATATATGTCGAGTCACTACTTTTACATGATTTTTGCTTTGCGTACATTGGGATAAATATGGACAGTCTGCACATTTTTTCCCATCGCTTTTGTATTCTCTGTATCCTTGCCTGTTTGTTGTTGTATACTTCAGTATCTGATTTGCCAAGCACAAATAGCAATTCATATACATACTCATACTTCTTAAAAATCCTGCCTTTGTCATTGGCCTTTTGTACGGGAACAATGGTTTTACACCATCATCAATTAACCATTTTGCGATTGCCGGAGTCTTGTAGCCTGCATCCATTACAAGTACTTTTGCATCATACTTTCTCAGTTTTTCATATAACGCAGGAAAGGTTTTACTGTCATGCTCATTGCCGGGATGAATTGTATAATCTAATATCCACCCATTTTTATCACAGGCTGTTTCTGTTGTGTATGCAAAGACTTCTTTGTGCTCTCCTTTATGAAACCAGCCACTTTCAGGGTCTGTCGTGCTTTGCTTTTGCTCTCGGCCTACTTCTGTATTTGAATCACAAAGTCCACCGGAATCTCCGCCATCACAATCGGAATCGTCGTCTTTTTCTTTCAGTTCCTTTTTTCCGTGTGAGAGCCTGTCTGCATTGATTTCTGCTTTCAACTGTTCGTCATAAAAGCGAGCTTGTTTCTTTGCTATGGAAATCTTCTTCGCTTTTTTTCGATTTGCCGCTGCCTTAATATGTGTTGCGTCTACAAATATTGTATCCGTGTTGATGACATTGCATTTTAAACATTGTAAAAGAATTTCCTGGAAGATTTGTTCAAACAAATCAGTGCCTTCAAAACGTCCTTTGTAGTTTTTTCCGAATGTACTAAAATGAGGTACTTTATCGTAGAAATCCAGCCCAAGAAACCAACGATATGCTACATTTACTTCAATTTCTTTGATGGTCTGACGCATACTTTTAATTCCATACATATATTGAATGATAGGAATTTTAATTAGCATAACAGGGTCAATGCTGGGTCTTCCGGTTTGTGTAGAATATTTTTCTTCCACCAAGTCATAAATAAAGTTAAAATCTACGTATTTGTCAATTTTTCGAAGAAGATGGTCTTCCGGCACTAATTGGTCTAAAGAAATCATTTGAATTTGTGTTTTCTTAAAAATTCTTTATGGGTGTGCTATTTCCTCAGAGCATTTTTGTACCCTCAGATTTTGACATCATTTTATAATCATATATAACATTAAACTTATTTGTACGAAAGAAATGGCTAGAAATACGCCTAACTCTTCTCCAAAGAAATACGCCAAGATTGGAACTATGGTCAGATATAGTATCACCATAATTACAAATGAGAATAAAATACTCTTGGCAATCTTTTTTACATTCATTTAGGATTAACCTCCATAGAAGCTAAATGTTGCTTTATTTTCAACTATTCAAGTGTGATTGTTTTGCTTCCCATGTCCTTTGTCGACGTTCCAAAAGATACACTTGCACCATTCCAGCTAACGCTCGGCGTTAATGTAACCATACTATGACCATACGTTACTTTGCACTCTATGTTTTTTAATGCCTGTTGAGAAGAATATAAAGTGATATACGCATTTCCTCCATTCTTCAGACCAGCAACAAACTTAATTTCAAGGGCACATCCATGGTTAGGATCTTTTTCTGCCACCGTTCCTTTTGTTGTTTTTTTGACTTTATCAGTCGACGAATAATGCTTTATAGTGATGTCCGCATCTTTCGATGCCAATGATTTTCCCCATGAAAAAACAAGTTTATCTATATATGTTGTGCTTGGACATAGATCCCATTTCCAGGTTGCCATCAATCTAGCATTTGTAGTTCCTTTTGTTAATGTTCCAGTCGTAGTATAAGATAATGATCTTAAAGTTAATTCCACTTTTGCCCATACAACTCGCAATACCTCGTCAGAAATTTGATTCTCGTCAAGATTTTTAACTGAATATATGGCATTAATCCTTTCTTGATCATATCCTAACGCTTTTAATTCAAGAATACTCTTCTCAGATAGTTTTTTCAACTCCGCCTTAGGATTTTTTTCGCGAAGCTCTTTTATGTTCTTGTCACTATAACCTTCAAGTTTCAATTCCGAATCACTTTTTTGTGATAAATCTTTATATAAATCATATTCACTAATCACAAAATTATTAGCGTCTTCTTTTAAAGGTTTTTCAGGTCTATCGGTGTTTGCAAAAGTGATATTTGAAGTCCCAATCATTAGGCAAAGCACTAATAATAAGGCAATTAGTCTTTCTGCACTTTTTTTCATAGTTACCCCTTTCATTGCAATTTATAATTGTTCAAAGCTGTATAGTAAAAAAGCTCACATCAGAATCTCTCCTCCCCTGTATCTCTTTGTCCCCTTGCCCAAAGAACCGTATTATCCGAAAATTCAATCTATATCCTTGCCATTATAATATCACGCTTTTTTATATATGTCAATAAAATATATGGAAAAATTTCATTTATAGATGATTTTTTTACATGACCGATTGACTTGTGTTTCTTTTGGGGTATAATAAGGATATAGGAGAATTTAGGACAGAAAGGGTTTTTATGAAAAAGAAAAACGCTGCCGCCGGCGGCAGGGACGTCCTGGATAATTTCGAAGCCCAGTTCAAGAAATCTACCCTTCCCCTGATGGTGCTTACACTTTTATCAGAGCAGGAGCAAATGTACGCTTATGAAATTACCCAGGAGTGTCTGCGGCGCACAGACGGTATTTACAAGATGCCCCTCCTTTATACCACTCTCAGCAAACTGCTGGAACAAGGCTTTGTCGAAGAAGTTGGAAAAACCATTTCAGAAAGCAACCGAGTCAGAGTGTATTACCGCATCACAGAAGAAGGAATTTCGCATCTGCACAGACTAAAATCTCTGTATGTCAAGCTGAGCCGCGCGGTTCAGTCCGTCGTATATACTGAGAAAGAAAGGGACGACTGATGTATACGCCAAACCAGGAGATTGAACAATATCTGCAGCAAATTGAAGCAGCGATCTATCATCTAGCAGAATCCGACGGCTTTATTGACGGACTCCGCCAGCAACTATATGACTATGCCGAAGTGCACACAATCCTTTCGATTTCCGCACTAGTAGAGGAATTCGGCACACCGGAAGAAGTTGCGGCAGATTTTTTAGAAACATGTTCTGCCCTCAAGCCGAAGAAAATTGCTAAATCCAGAAAACGAGGCTGGCTAAAAACTGCTATCATTCTTGCTTTGGTTGCAATCGTAATCGGCGAGATGCTGCATCTCCATGATTTAAGAAAGCATACACAAGTCATGGCGACTGATGTCATCATAATTCACGATAATGAAGAAAATGCAGATGATGATGTAATAGAAGAATAAAATACAAGTAAAGGAGAAAGTCGAAGTGAAACGTAAAATTATCACTCTATTTTCAATGACTGCTATGGTAATGGCGTTTACAATCCCTATATCTGCTGCAACGCAAACAGATACCACCTATGAGAAAGAATTCTATCCAGATGGTTCCTATGCAATCATTACAACTACTATAGAAACGAGTTCTATCATTCCATTGGCAAGCGAAAAAACTAAGTCCGCCAGCAGAACCTATACTTACTATGCTGCAAATAGCAGCAAAGAATGGGATTTCACTTTAACCGGAACCTTCACTTGCAATGGAACTACCGCCAAAGCAACAAAAGCAGATACCAGCTACAATCTCCATGTTTCCGGCTGGAAGTGCATTTACAAACACGGAAGCGTTTCCGGTGCAGTCGCTACTGGACAAGGTACATTCCAATATAAATCAGATATCACAAAAAATGTTTCTTTAAGTCTGAAATGCTCTCCAACAGGAGTCATTTCCTCCCTATAAATTCAGCAACCACTATACTGCAATATATCCTATAAAGAAAACTGCCTGTACTGGTCGATTGACAAAATCGCCTGCAGGCAGTTTTCTACTTTAATCCATTTTGTCGGTCAAGCTAATTTTGACACTTTCCCCTCAGAATCGCATCAATTGTGTCATTTTTGCGATTACCGCAGATTGTCGCTATCTTATGGTTGTTAAATCACCTTGCAGGTCCAGTCCTCAATATTCCAGATATCGGTGACGATGTCCTGATAAAATTCCGGTTCATGGCTGACCAGAATGACAGTACCTTTAAAGTCACGAACTGCTTCTTTCAGTACATCTTTGGCAACAGGGTCAAGGTGATTGGTCGGCTCGTCCAAAACCAGCAGGTTCATCGGTCTCTGCATCAGCTTGCAGAGACGGAACTTGGCATTTTCTCCACCGGACAAAACGCGCACCTGACTTTCGATATGCTCATTGGTCAATCCACACTTTGCAAGAGCGCGGCGCACCTCTCCATTATCCAGCGCCGGAAATTCGTCCCAGAAATCCTGCAAAGCAGTTTTATCGCTGCCATCGTGTTCCTGCTCAAAGTAAGCTGGCTCCGCATAGTAGTCCAGCTTTACACTGCCACCAAAAGCTGGGATAATTCCAAGCATGGTTTTCAGCAAAGTAGACTTTCCGAGACCGTTAACTCCTTTAATGGCAATCTTCTTGCCCCTCTCCACATGGAAAGTCAGCGGCTTCGTCAGTGCGTCATCATAGCCCAGCACCAGGTTTTCCGCTTCAATGACATACTTACCCGGCGCACGAGAATAGTCAAAGCGGAAAGTCGGCTTCGGTTTTTCTTTAATCAACTCAATTTTTTCCATCTTGTCCAGCTTTTTCTGGCGGGATTTTGCCATGTTGGTGGTTGCGATTCTCGCCTTGTTTCTGGCAATAAAATCTTCTAAATCTGCGATTTCCTTCTGCTGTTTCTTGTACGCCTGCTCCAGCTGTGCCCGCTTGATATCATACATGTGCATAAAATCATCGTAGTTTCCGCTATAGCGGGTCAGCACTGCATCCTCTACATGGTAAATCACGTTGACCACGTCGTTCAAAAACGGAATGTCGTGGGATACCAGAATAAACGCATTTTCATAGTTCTGCAAAAATCTAGTCAACCAGATAATGTGATTCTCATCCAGATAGTTGGTTGGCTCGTCCAATATCAAAATCATTGGGTTCTGCAAAAGCAGCTTTGTCAAAAGCACCTTGGAACGCTGTCCACCTGAAAGCTCTGACACGTCCTTGTCAAGACCAATGTCAGCAAGTCCCAGACCACCTGCGAATTCTTCAATCCGGGAATCGATGGTGTAAAACCCACTGTGCTCCAAGATATCCTGAATCTCTGCAGCGTCTTCCATGAGGCGCGTCATCTCATCATCCGATGCTGTAGCCATTTTGTCATAGGCTTCCAGCATTTCTTTTTCAAGGTCAAAGTAGTAGCTAAAAGCCTCCCGCAGCACCTCTCTGATGGTCTTTCCCTGACTCAGCGTTGTGCGCTGATCCAGATAACCTGTAGTGATATGATTACACCAGCTGACTGTACCTGCATCAGGCATTAGATTGCCGGTTATAATATTTAAAAAGGTAGTCTTTCCTTCGCCGTTAGCGCCGACAAGACCTACATGTTCTCCTTTATTTAAACGAAAAGAAGCGTCCTCCAGGATCTGCCTGCCGCCGAATCCGTGAGACACTTTTTCTACTGTTAAAACGCTCATCTATTTTACTCCTTCATAAATCAAAGTACATATTTCATTAAATTTTATCATTTTTGGGGTGGGACTGCAAGTAGATATTCCGCACATAAAGCTGACACGCAAAAGAATTGCAGACATTCCAGAACAGGTGGCGAGGGTCAGTTTCACAGGGAATTTTCGGCATAGAAGTTTGATGGAAAGCATGATACACCGCACTTTCGATGTGTCCGCAAAACTCATTATAAGCCTTCTCTTTCTCGTTGATTCTAATAGAAAGTTTAATCAGCCGAGAAATCTCTTCGATCGTATAAACTGGCTTCAAAATGGCAATGACAAAAAGAGAAGCAACAGTCGTTCTGTCGTACTTCTTGTTGACAGGCGGTGCGATGAACTTTTGCTTGACATAATTGTTTATCATGGTCTTTGTCATGATTTTTTTGCCGTCAAAGGTCAGATAAGGTCCCAGCCATTCCTCCAGCAAAGACAATACTTGGTCCAGATACAAATCGATGGAAGGCAGTTCCTCCCAGCGCGGTAATCTAAATTGTTCCAGTCCTTTGCTTTTTCCCATGGTTGTTTCCTTTCCTCCTTTTTTGCTATGAAAATCATACCACAGCGAAAAGTTTCTGTCAACCGTTGACAAAGTCATTATAATGAGTTAATATAGTTTCAATAACTACGTAAATATTATAGGATTTGTACCGCCAATTTTTAAACATAAGGAGATATAAAATTGAAAAAAATTCAGGAACTGAAACAGGTCTTTCATCCGGTATTTCACGAAGATTTCAGAGCGCTGCTGGACTACAGCGCAAAAGCTTACCGCAGCGATGACGCCTTTATTGTAAAACATAAAAAGGGAAAGAAAGAAGTCTCCTACGAGCATATTACCTTCGAGGAATTTCGTCACCGAGTAGACTATCTGGGCACCGCTTTTTTACAGCGGGGCTTTCAGGGAAAGCGTATCGCTATCATTGGAAAAAACTGCTGCGAGTGGATGCTAGCATATTTTTCAACCCTTTGCGGACTCGGCATCAGTGTACCGCTGGACAAAGGACTTCCTTATGAAGAAGTGGAATCTTCTCTGATTCGCAGCAAAGCCGATGTGCTTGTCTTTGATCCTGCGCACCTTGATATCGTAACTGCCCTGCAGGAAAATCAGAATACACAGGTTAAAAACTTCATATCTATATCACCTTTAGAGGGTTATGAAGACATTCCTGCTCTGATCAAGGAAGGGCACGACGCACTAACTGCAGGTTTTGTCGAATATCGCAAATTGCCGATTGATGGAAAAGCGACCTCAATTATTCTGTTCACCTCTGGCACCACTTCCATGGCTAAGGCGGTACAACTGTCCCAGTACAACATTACTGCCAATGTCTATGCCATGCTTAAAGTGGAAGATATCCGTCACGGTGATATCAACATGGCATTTCTGCCGTACCATCACACCTTTGGCTCAACAGGTCAAGTCGTTATGCTGGCTGCCGGTGTAACCACCACCTTCTGCGACGGGCTGAAATATCTGCAGAAAAACATCGTTGAATACAAAGTTTCGCTCTTTGTCTGTGTACCGCTTCTCATCGAGTCTATCTATAAAAAGATTATGGCAACAGTAAAAAAGCAAGGACTGGAAAAGAAAGTTACTTTCGGTCTGAAGTTATCCAAGCTGCTGCTGAAAGTCGGTATTGACATACGCCGCAAACTATTTAAGGAAATTTTAGACCAACTAGGCGGTAATTTGCGCTACGTCATCAGCGGCGCATCTGCCATCGACCCAGAAGCGCTGGAGGGCTTTAATAACTTTGGTATCACCGCAGTACAGGGCTACGGTATGACAGAAGCTTCTCCTGTACTTGCCGCAGAAAATACCTGGCAGCATAAAACAGGCTCCATCGGTATGGCGATGCCCGGCGTTGAACTTGCCATTGATGAGCCTAACAGCGAAGGTATCGGTGAGCTTATCGCCCGCGGTCCAAATGTAATGTGCGGTTATTACGAAAACGAAGAAGAAACTGCTGCTATTTTAGCTGACGGCTGGCTCCATACCGGCGATCTTGCCTATCTGGATAAAGATGGTTATGTCTTCATCTGCGGCAGAAAGAAAAACGTCATCGTTTTAAAAAACGGCAAGAACGTATATCCGGAAGAACTTGAGATTCTCATAAGTAATCTGCCTTATGTAGAAGAAAATATGGTCTTTGGTCAGCCGCGCAAAGCAGACGGGGACGAAAAAGATCTTGCACTTTGTGCAAAGATTGTTTATAAGCCAGATTATATGAAAGAAACTTATGGTACCACTGACCCTGACGAAATCGAACAGATCATAAAAAAAGATATCGATATCATGAACGAAGAACTGCCGACCTACAAGCAGATGCTTCGTATCATCGTCACCGACCAGCCTATGATTAAGACCACTACCGGCAAGGTCAAGCGTCACGAAGAAGCAAAGCATTTGTAAATTATTACCACAAAAAATCAAGAAACAAGGACAGCCCTGCCTGAAGGATACCCTCGCAGATGCTGTCCTTTATTCATTTCTATTTTTTCTTGTCAATTTTTAACTTTCTCACTATGGCAACAAGCCCTATCATCGATACAATCAGCAAATCAATATAGAAATGTAGTGCCGTTTGGTCACCCGTATTTGGTCTGCCTTCCTGCCAATTCATCTGATGCAAATTGTCATTTTTCTGGTTTTTATTTGTGCCGCTCTGGTTGCCGGTTCCACCGGAATTCCCAGAACTGCCTCCTGGCTTTTGATTCGGCTTGCTGTCGCCTGGTTTGTCCTGTCCTGGTTTATTATCGCCTGGCTTATCGATATCTTCTTTCAGCTTCTGGTAAACCAATACAATTTCCTGATCCTCTGCAGTAAAGACACCCTGACTTTCTCCCTCGGCACGCACATATTTATATCCGCTGATTTCATACTGCTGCAGCTGATACTTGTCACCGATATAGCCAATGTAAGTGTCTTCCTCTCGAATGATATTACCATCCTCATCTACAAAACGAATTACCACTCTGCCCGTCATGACCACATTTGGACTTCGCTTGTACACATAAGTTACAATCTGCACATCCTCGCTGAACGTACCGCTTTCACTGCCCTCAACACGCAGAAACTTGTATCCGCTGATATTCTTTTGACTGGTCTGATAGACTTGTCCGACGAATCCGTTATAGATACTGTCAAATTGTATCGTGTTGCCGTCTTCATCCACATACTTCGCAATCACCGTAGACGCCTTGTCCTCCGGCACATAATACATGATGACAGTCTTTACCCGTTCCTCAATTTCGCCTTCTTCCGCACTGCCTGCGGCTGCCCGTGCTGCATCGTAAAACGGTCCTTCAGATCGAATAAACTGATAGCCCGAAATCTGGTAGCGAACAGCTTTATAAGCGTCTCCGATGTCACCATTAAAGACATCGTCATGTCTGATAGTCAGACCTTCTTCCGTCTGATAGCGAACTATAACAGTACCACCCCTCTCCGGATTTTCAGGAGTATCCGGATCTTCTGGAACATAAATGTAGGTAACTGTCTGATTTTCCTTTTTATAGATCAAAGATTCTGATCCAACTATCTCTTTCAACTGGTAACCTGGTATGGTCAGCGCCGAAGTCTGGCAGCTTTCCCCTAAAACGCCCTGATATACAAGATTACTGTGAAGGGTATTTCCTGTTTCATCTACATAGCTTGCTGTTATCTGCCCTTTTTCAGGCACAGGCTTTTCTGCCGCTTTGCGGTAAACATAGGTGACAAGCTGCGGCTCCCTTTGAAAACGCCCTTGCTCGCTGCCTGTAACTTTAACAAACTCATAGCCTGCAATCTCAATTTGAGAGGTCTTATAACTGCTGCCGTTTTTTCCCTTATAGATGATATCATCGCAAAGCAGATTGCCGTCCTCATCTACATACCTTGCCGTTACTGTATCCGGCATCGTAAGCTTATAATAGTGGGTTACCTCTGCAGTTTCCATGCTGAGTGTGCCTTGAAGTTCTCCTTCTGTTCGAACATACTCATAACCATGGAACTGCTGCACCTCTACTTCATAGGGCGCTCCAACTCTGCCATGTATCAGCAGATCATCCCGCACCGGTTTTCCTTCGTCATCAACAAAATGCACGATAACCCTGCCTTCGTTAATTTTCTCATACACATGGGTGATAACCTGGTTACCCGGCTGGAACGTGCCTGTCGCATCTCCTTCTGTTCTGATATGCTCATAGCCGGAAATGTACGGCGCTGTCACATCATACGCCTCGTCCACATAATCAGTAAAAGAAGCTTCGTCTTTAATCGGCTTTCCGTCTAAATCCACGTACTTTACGGTAATGCTGCCCCGCTGCCTGTAAATATATTTTACCACCTGCACATCTTCACTGAATGTACCGGTTTCATTGCCTTCTACCCGGATAAACTCATAGCCTTCTATATCAAGTTTTTCGGTGCGGTAGCTTTGTCCAACTCCGCCTGAGTAAACTTTTGTCTCCGCCACAGTTCTGCCTGCAGTATCCAGATATCTTGCCAGCACGTCACTGGCGAGAGGTATGTAGAGCACTGTAACTACCTTGACGCCATCCTCAATAACACCGCTTTCTTCACCAATCACTTTATCAAATTTATACTTGGCAATATCCTTTAGCGGCGCAACATAGGCAGCTCCAATATTGCCATTGCACAGAACATCACTGCTGATGGTATAGCCCTGATTATCCTGATAGCGTATGATGACACTGCCACCCTTATCAGAGTCCGGATCGTCTTCCGCTTTTTTCGTGTAAACATAGGTTACAACAATCGGATCTTCCGTATAATTACCTGCTGCAGAACCTATGATTTCTTTAAAAGTATAGCCTGGAATATAAAGCTGTGAAGTCTGATACGCTTCCCCTACATAGCCTTTATATATCATGTCTGGATTGATTTGATTTCCATCCTCATCCTGATATACTGCCGTTACCATACTATTCTCATCTACTGGCAGTTTTTCCTCAGGCTTATAGATAAAAGTAACAAGCTGTGGCTTTTTAGTGTAAGTCCCGCTTACATTTCCTTCAACTCGAACAAAATCATAATCCTCAATCTCCAGCTGATTTGCCTTATATGTCTTTCCTTCCGCACCTTTTCCTACGATATCTTCGCAAAGCTGATTTCCGTCTTCATCAACATATCTGGCTGTTACTGTATAAGGAATCAGGCATTTGTATCGGAATGTAACATCCACTTCATCACTGTCTGGGAATGTACCGCTGGTAGGCGCCCCCTCTGCACGCAGATACTGGTATCCGAACACCTCTTTGTGCGCTACAGAGTAAGGCTTTCCGCTCTTACCGCTGACTTTTTCGTCAGGTAATACTTCATCTCCATCTTCGTCAGTATAATGGATATTGACCGTTCCGTTCGGTAAAAGTGCCTCAATTACATCATCAGGATCCATGTATTTATCCCAGATTTTCAGGTTGTAGACTTTGCCGCCGGGAGAGGCTTCTGCGTTAGTAGCAACATCATCAAAGAAGAACCCCAGTCTGGTTTTTCCACCAATGACCGTCGGTACACCCTGACCACTGCTGTCTTGCACAGACATATCAAATTTTTTATTGACACCATCTACGATATAAGCCTCAAATGTACCGCTCTTATTTCTTCTTACGATTAAATCAACCACCTGATTCGGCTGTGTTACACTGGCGCCGTTGACCCCATAATTGTAGAAATTCAGATGTCCACCATTATAGAAGTAAAACCCTGTATCAACGGTTGAATTCTTATAATCGATAATTTTTCTCCAACCACCGAGAGTGTTTTCAAAAGAAAATTTCAGACCGATGGTATATTCTTCCCCAATATCCTTATCAATATCGATATAAAAACCGCCGCCTCTTGCGGTATTGGAGTGCCACTGCCAATACGTTCCATTGTCAGCATCTTCTCCAAAGCTGGTGGTCGCATTGCTTCTGTTGTTATCCCCAGTAGAACTCCACGCGGTCAGTGTAGAATGACCTTTGGCATCTGTCAAATTATTGTTGAAATTATACTGCACATAAGGCGTTGTATCCTTTTCTTCCTCTGCGTATAGTATGTTAAAAGGAATTGTGCCGATAAGAAGCAAAATGCAAAGAAGTAAACATTTTGTTTTTGTCATTTTCTGTTTCATAAGGCGCCCCTTTCCTACAAAAATCCCGTATATCTTTCTTGATACTTCGTCAAATTTTACTCATCCATGCTATATTCTAGCACAAATTTTTTTCTTAGTAAACTCCTTTCCTTTTGGAAAAAACTGAAATACGATTTGTGTAAGTACTGTTTTGTTTAATTCCTGCTAGATGTATACCGTATCGCACCACAAGATAGCAGAAATAAAACAAAGACTCCCTCAAAATGAAGGAGTCCTCCTGATATGTATAAAAGCTTGTTTTTATTATGATTAGTCAGGTTTCATTTCCTGTTTTTACTGCACCTGAAGTCTTTTCAACGTCTGATCATGCTTTTTTATAAGTTGTCCCTGACTTTTGGTTACTTTCTTTAGAATCGCGATATCTTCATATGCCTCCGGCAGCTTTTCCGATTCACTTTTATAGCGCTCAAAGGTGCTAAGATATACCGCCTCAATATTTGACAAGCCTGGTATGACTCTCTTGTCAATCTGACACTTCATATCTCCTACAGTTGCTTCCAGCTTTCCAATTCGTTCATTGGCAGCCCGCATGCTGGTGTTCAGCATATTAAGCTGACTGTTGGCAAGCTCCATATTCTCTTCCAGTTTGCTGGTTCTATCCTTGAGGACTTCCATATTCTCTTCTAGCTTGCCGGTTCTATCCTTGACGATTTCCATATTCTCTTCCAGCTTGCTGGTTCTATCCTTGAGAATTTCCATATTCTCTTCCAGCTTGCTGGTTCTATCCTTGAGAATTTCCATATTCTCTTCCAGCTTGCTGGTTCTATCCTTGAGAATTTCCATATTCTCTTCCAGCTTGCTGGTCCTAGCCTTGAGAATTTCCATATCGTCTTCCAATCTATCCAACCTGACTTCCAGGCTGCCAACTCTGGCTTCCAGCCTATCCATTCTCTCTTCCAGACCACCGACTCTGGCTTCCAGCCTATCTATTTTCTCTTCCAAAGGTTTAATCCGCTCATCCACAATCAGTCCAATGGCTCTTAAATCATCTCTGCCTAAAATCATATCCTCTCTCCTCCTAAAGCATACAATCCACTCTTCCTACCCCAATCATATCATAAAGGACTATGCCCCTCCAGCCTTTTTTGGTCTCAAAAAAGAAGTTCTATTATTTAAATTACTCCCCATACTGTTGAAAATTCCTCTTTCGCTTGCATCACATATAATTCATTCTTTCCTTGCGCTTTTACACAGTATTCCTCAATTATCACAGCGAGGAAGAGAATATCCGTCAAAAAATGTTTATTTCTGGAAAATCTATTTGCTTACTGTATATTTTTCCCTGTTATTCATACTTCTCAATAGCAATGTACTGCCTGTCTTTCCTGGACTTGCCGCCCACTTCTCGCAAACAGGCTTTGCCTTTTCCCCTTAGTGAAATTTTATCCCCTTCTTTCAACTGAAAATCCGGTTTCACCGTCTCCATATTGTTGACAAAAACGATTCCCCTTGTGATTGCCTCCGCTGCCTTTCCGCGAGAGAGTGAAAATCCCGAAGCCACAATACTATCAAGACGCAGGGACGCTACCGTATCAGTAATTTCTCTCACCTTTGCTTCCGGCACGATGAGCTTAGAAATGTCCAATTTTTCCAGCGAAAGACTGACTCTACCGGCTTTGCAGTAATTCTGCAAAATAAAGTCCGCAATTTCCGCAAGCACTATGATGTCTGCACCGTCATCGCGCACCAAAATATCGCCGATCATCTCCCTCTTCATACCGAGTCCGATGAGAGAGCCTAAATAATCCCGGTGCGTCAACGACTTACTTTTCTCCGATACCTTTGCCCTCACTATCACCAAAGGATTCTCATTCTTCAAATCCGCATACTCCGGCAGATTTAAAAAAATCACTCGCTCCGCCTGGTCATATCCTCCGTAAAACAAAGTCCTCAAGGCAGGTCTTTCTGCCGCCATTTCAGGATCTTCCTCCTGCTTCTGTGTAAAAACCTGGACAAAATTTTTCTTGCAGAAAATCCTCGCTAAAGACTGCTGGTGCAGGTCCATAAATCCGGTATGGGTTGCAATAAATTTATTTTCGCACTGAGCGATTTTATCCTCTATTTGACCTAGAAAAAAGTTATCTTCTTTCATCTATACACTCCTTATAAACTTCCAGTATTTCTTTCTTTTTATTTTACCATATTTATTCCGTCACGAAAATATCAATTTTTTCAATCACAAGATTAATATTTTTAATTTTTATATTGACTTTTTGAATTTACGATGTTAAATTATTGATATCGGAAGGGAGGAAAACGAGTTATTTATGAAGAAGATCATCAGCCGCTGTCCCGTCTGCGACGGGCAACTGAAGGTAACGAGACTGAAATGCAGCCGCTGTGAAACCGTCATCGAAAACGATTTTACACTGAGCAAGTTCGATTATCTTACAGAAGAAGAACTGTATTTCACAGAAACCTTTATCCGCTGTCGCGGCAATATTAAAGAAGTTGAGAAAGAACTGGGCATTTCCTATCCTACAGTGCGCGCTCGCCTGGACGGCATTATCAGAGCGCTGGGATATGAAAATGCAGCCAAAAAAGATGCGGAAGCAATGCGCAGAGAGGAAATCTTAAATTCGCTAGAAAAGGGAGAGATTACAGCAAAGCAGGCGCTTGCCATGCTGAAGTAAAACAAAATGAATCAATTTATGGAGGTAACCACAAGTGGAAGAGAAAATGAGAATTTTAAAAATGCTAGAAGAAGGAACCATCACCGCAGAAGAGGCGTCCGATCTGATAGAGGCACTGCAAAGCACAGATACACAGACCACCCTAATGGCTGAAAAGCCTTACAATAAACGGATGCTTCGCATCCTTGTGGACAATGAATCAAACGGTGACAAGGTCACAGTACAGTTCCCTGTGGGTGCTGTAAAAAAAATTCTAAAAGTCACAGGAAAACTGCCCCTGCCGGAAGAACAGATGCAGGATTTCGATTTAGCCGAATTGATGGAAGCCATCAACGAATGTCTGGATGAAGAACTAGACGGTGACATCGTCAATGTTACTTCTTCCGCCGAAAATACCACTATCCGAATCTGTATTGAATAGGTGATTCCCATGAAAATCAAAATTCACGCAGATAAATATCATATGACCATTCCTGTGCCCGTCAGTCTTGCAGGCGTTGCACTTAAGGTTATCCCAAATTCTGCCTTTGACGCCATGAAGGAATCCGTTCCTAAGGAGTTTGAACACTTAGTCAGCCGCAAAGCAATACAATTTTACTACAAGATGTGCAGGGAAATCATGGCGGAGTATCCCGGTCTTGAAATCGTTCATGTCGAATCCCATGACGGCGCAATGGTGTCCATCAGACTCTAACAAATTTTTTCACTACTAAAGAGTAAATATTTGGGATTAAGATTTATCTTTGGTATTATACATTTTTTGAAAAAGCTTACTATCCGTCGGGCAGGCGAGCCACTTTTTATAGATGGTTAAGAAACCCCTGCCGCGAAACTCTGCAAAATTACCTTGCATTTTTTTAGAAGATGTGCTATATTTTTATTCACCAAAAAGATTCACATACATACTTTGTTTAAGAGGGAGTAGCTGGCAGCCTGCTAAATCGCACGCAGCGAAAGCAGCATGGCTGTAGTAACATGCGTCAATACAATTACCAAGAGGTAATTCGCATCTACTTGAAATAGCGAGACTTTTAAAGCATATTTTTATATTTGCTTTAAAGGTCTCTTTTTTGTTATCCAGGTGAAATCTGGGCATACTTAAGTTTAGAGAAACAGGAGGTTCATTTATGTATTACAATCAAGACATCAGTCAGGTGCTAAAAGCCTTTTCTTCCGCTTCTTCCGGGCTCAGCCCGCAGCAGATTGAAGAAAGCCGCAAAACCTACGGAGAAAATAAGCTTTACGAAAAAAAGAAGAAGAGCGCCCTAAGAATCTTTGCAGAACAGTTCCGCGATCTTTTAGTTATCATTCTGATTATTGCAGCAGCAATTTCTTTCTTTACAGGAAATCAAGAAAGTACCATCGTAATTCTGGTGGTGCTCATTCTCAATGCCATTCTTGGCACTGTGCAGTCCATCAAAGCCGAAAAATCCCTGACAAGTCTGAAAAATCTCTCTGCGCCTATTGCAAAGGTTATTCGCAGCGGAGAAGCACAGGAAATTCCCGCTACCCAGCTTGTCTGCGGTGATATCATCCGTCTTGATGCCGGCGATATCGTTGCCGGAGATGGTCGTATCATCGAAAGTCATTCTTTGAAAGTCAGTGAAAGTTCTCTGACTGGAGAATCTGAGAGTGTCGAAAAAAGTGCAGATATGATTACTGATCATAAAGTAGCGCTGGGAGATCAAACTAATATGGTATTCTCCGGTTCATTGGTTACTTATGGAAGGGCGCTTGCCGTTGTTACCGCTGTCGGCAATTCCACAGAACTTGGAAAAATTGCAAATCTGATGAATCAGACTGCCCAGCGGAAAACGCCCCTGCAGGTCACCATGGATAAATTCAGCCGAAACCTTTCCATCGGTATACTCCTTGTCTGCGCTGGTGTCTTTGCACTCAATCTCTATCGCGGCATGGAGTTCAGCGAATCCCTGCTCTTTGCAGTGGCATTAGCTGTAGCTGCCATTCCAGAAGCACTGTCCTCCATCATCACCATATCCCTTGCCATCGGCACCTCCCGCATGGCTGATCAGAATGCTATCATCAAAGAGCTAAACGCTGTCGAGGGGCTAGGCTGCGTTTCCATCATCTGCTCCGACAAAACCGGTACCCTAACCCAAAATAAAATGACAGTAGAGCAGCTTTCCGTTTCTTCTGAGAAGAAAGAGCCGCTTCTGCAAGCATCCATACTCTGTAACGATACAGTCATCACAGACGGTGCAGTTTCCGGCGATCCAACGGAAACTGCACTGGTCACCTACTATATGACCGAAAAAGATGACTACGATAAAGTAATGGCAGACTTCCCCCGTCTTTCGGAACTTCCCTTCGATTCCGACCGAAAGTTGATGAGTACTCTGCATGAAATAAACGGGGATCCAACCATGTATACTAAGGGCGCCTTAGATGTGATTTTAGCGCGAACCTCCACCCTTTCAGAAGATGAAAAAGAACAAATCCGTCAGACTAATACTGCTCTATCGAAGCAGGGGCTGCGAGTTCTCGCCTTTGCCCGTAAGATTCTGCCTGCACAAAAGGACCTGACCCTGGATGATGAACAAGATCTTGAATATCTAGGTCTGGTTGCCGAAATGGATCCGCCGCGTCCAGAATCTGCGCAGGCAGTAAAAGACTGTAAAACTGCCGGTATCAAAGCTATTATGATTACTGGTGACCACAAGGTGACTGCCTCTGCCATCGCAAAGCGAATCGGCATAATGGAAGAGGGAGATATTGCTGTAACCGGCACAGAACTTGACGCTATGAGTGACGACCAATTACAAGAAAAGCTGCCTCACATCAGTGTTTATGCCAGAGTCAGCCCCGATAACAAAATCAGAATTGTTAATGCCTGGCAATCCCGCGCCCACATCGTCGCCATGACCGGCGACGGCGTCAACGACGCCCCGGCACTGAGAAGTGCCGATGTGGGCGTAGCCATGGGAATCACAGGAACCGAAGTCGCAAAGGACTCCGCTTCCATGATATTGACCGACGATAATTTTGCTACCATCATCAAATCCGTACTCAACGGAAGAAACATCTATGCAAATATCCAAAATGCAATTCAGTTTCTTCTTTCCGGTAATGCTGCCGGAATCCTGACCGTGCTCTACGCCGCCCTCATGGCGCTGCCAGCGCCATTTACCGCAGTGCAGCTTCTGTTCATTAACCTGATTACAGACAGTCTGCCTGCCCTTGCCATCAGCATGGAACCTGCAAATCCTGCACTGATACACAATAAACCCCGTGCAAAAAACGCTTCCATACTGTCTGCAAATGCGCTGTTAAAAATCACAGTTCAGGGACTTCTAATCAGTGCAGCTGCCATTATTGCTTTTCACATGGGGCTAAAAACCAGTACTACTGCAGCTTCCACCATGGCGTTTGCCACATTATGCTTTGCAAGACTTTGGCACGGCTTTAACTGCAGAGGAAAAGCCTCCATTTTCCAGCTGGGCATATTTCGTAACATTTACACGATTGCAGCTTTTGCCCTTGGCGCCGCTCTGCTCTTTGCCATCTTGCGGCTTTCCATCTTTGAAACAGCTTTTGGCATCGCGCCGCTTTCTATCGATCAGCTGCTCCTGGTCTGTCTGCTCGCCTTTGTGCCTACACTGCTCATACAAATATGGAGGCTGGTAAAGACCGCATTCCAGCCAAGCAGCTCCGCTTCGTAACACGCATTTTAGCAAAGAAAGCAGATAACTATAATAAAAAGTCTTAAAACTGCCAAAATCCCGAACTTTTAGGCGATTACTGCCCAAAAGTTCGGGATTTCTATATAGATTCCTGCATTTTGCTTTAACGATTAGCCGGGTTCTCATCTCGCCCTCCTGCCAGCTTCCACTTATATAATACCAGCGCCAGTATTAACGCCATAGTTTCTGAAACACCCATAGACAGCCATACGCCGATTTCTCCAAAGAGTTTTGCAAAGAGCAGCAGGCAAATTGTTACAAAGATCAAACCTCTGCCCATAGAGATTGCCATGGCTGGTTTGTTTTGTTCCAGCGCTGTGAAATATCCCGCCAGAATAATCACCACGCCCAGCGGCAGGAAAGAAAACGAAAACAGCTTAAACGCCCGCACCCCATCCAGGTACAGCGCCATATCAAGGCTTGGATCGATGAAGACCGCCACCACCGGATTAGGGTAGAGTGCACCGACAGCAAAAGACAGCACCGAAGCTACTGCCGCACTAAAAATCGCAATGCGAAGAATATACCGATGAACCGTATTTTCCTTCCTGCCGTGATAAAAACTGACAAGAGGCTGCATGCCCTGATTAATCCCCATCATGGTCATCAGAATCAGCTGAGAAACGTAAGCGATGACCGTATAGATTACCACACCATTATCTCCAGAGACACGTATCAGCACATTGTTGAACATGAAAATAATCACGCCTACAGAAAACTCCGTGACACTGTCGGCTATGCCCAGTTTGGCAAAACCCAGCACCTCCCTGATATGCCATTTGATTTTTACAAACTTAAAGTAGGATTTTTTTGAAAGAAAATGACTCAAAAATACTGTAAAGGTTAGCACCTGAGAAATCCCCGTAGCAATAGCTGCACCCTTTATCCCCCACTGAAATACCATGACAAAGAAATAGTCCAGCGTAATATTGGTAACCGCTCCCACACAGGTCGTCATAATAGCCTTCTTTGGAAAGCCGTCCGCCTTAATCAAAACTTCCATATTATAAGAAGTCATATAGCATGGCACAAAGCAAACAATAATGCGCAGATAATCCTCTACATATTCTATCGTACCCTCCGTCGCACCCAAAAGCAGAGCGAGTCTATGCAAATTCAGCTGTGCTGCAATTACCACAATCCATGCCAGGCAAAATACAGTTACCGTACTGGTGGTAAAAATCCGACTTGCTTCCTTTTGATTATTTTGTCCTTTACAAATAGAAGCTTTTGTGCTGGCGCCCACCGCAAATAAAATGCCCAAAGCAAAAGCAGCATTAATCAGCGGCATAGCAATGTTGACAGCAGCCAGCGCCGTAGTGCTTACACCTCTTGACACAAACATGCCGTCCACCATAGTATAAATGGTGTAAACCCACATTGCTGCCACCGATGGCAGCGCATAGCTGAAAAATTTATGTTTAATCTCCCGTTTTACATCTAAATCCATGATTTCCTCCCATGCTCTTCCCTTTCATTATAAACCTTGGTATAATACCAAGGTAAAGGAGTTTTTTTATGAAAGAATACTACAAAATCGGAGAAATTTCAGCCCTGTATGGAATCGGTACCGACTCCCTGCGCTACTATGAGGAAATCGGGATTTTAAAGCCACATCGTGACAATAACGGCTACAGAATGTACGGTATTGGCGATATCCGCACGTTGAACATCCTGAGAGATCTGCGCACCATTGGCTTTTCTATGGAGGAAATCAAAAATCATCTGGCAGATTTTGATCTTGCCAAAACCCTGGCCCTTTTTCAGCAGGAAATTTCTGTTATCGACGAAAAAATGCTGACCCTGCAAAACCTGAAAAGTCAGCTGACAGACCGCATTTCAGAAATTGAGAGTCATAGAAGGAGCGCACCAGGCAGCGAACAGCCTCACGTCGAAGTCCTGCCTGTACGAAAAATTCTAAAGCTGAGTGAGAGGGTTTACCGTGATGAGGATTTGGACTTTGTCATCAAAAAACTGCAAAAGGAGCACGAATCACACCTCTATCTCATCGGAAACAGCAGAGCCGGAGCCACTATTCCGCTGGATTTTATCGAAAAAGGCCACTATGGTCACTTCAACTCCGCTTTCTGTATTGTGGACAAAGGCAGCTTCGATACAACGCTTCCCGCAGGCAAATATCTTTGCGCAACCTGCTGCGGCAGCTACCAGAACATCCCTGCTGCATGGAAAAACTTTTTCATCCACATGAAAAAAAGCGGGTACACTGCTGACAGCGACCCGCTTGAACTCTATATGATTGATAATCACGACACCAACTGCGAGGACGAATACATCACCCAGCTGCAGGTTAAAATTCGCGGCTGATATACGCTGCTATATCACACCATGAAGTGACAAAACACTGCATCCGATGCCTACTGCAAGGGCTCCTATCATGAAATAGCTGAAAGTTTTCATTCTGTCTTTTGTCGCAAAGGAAAACAAAATGATGGAAGCAAGGGCTCCGGTGATACTTAAAATCCCGGGATAAAACCATCCCTGATTCACTAGAGACCACGGGCTCAATCCTAGGCTATGAAAGACTTCTACCCCAAAGCAGTATCCGCTTTTCATCTCCATTCCAAAGAACAGAAAGAAAAGAAGCAGCCCTATCGCTAATATACGAATCAGTATGTTCTTCTTGTTTGTCTTTTGTGCTGCATTTTCCATAAAAACCCCTCCTTTTGATTCGATTATATCATAGAATTCTTATGTCTGCAACACCAACTTGCCAGTCAAATGTCTCAGTTTCCCAGCTCTTTCAGCGACTTAAAGGTATATCCCTCGTCTTTCCACCTTTTAATCAGTTCCTGCAAAATCTTTGCATTGGTCTTAGAAGTGGAGTGAAGAAGTATCACCGCCCCATTATGAGTCCTTGGCAGCAGTTTTTCCAACGCTTCCTCTCTGGTCGGCTGTTTGTCAACATACCAATCTACGTAAGCAAGACTCCAAAAGACGGTGGTATAGCCCAGCTTTTTCGCCTGCTCCAAATTGGAGGTGCTGAACTTGCCCTGGGGCGGTCTGTAGAACTTTTGCATTTCTTTTCCTGTAACCTCTTTATAGATTTTTTCTACCCCTTCCAGTTCCTCTTTTAATGCCGCCTCGTCGGTGATAGCTGACATATCCGGGTGGTGCATGGTGTGATTGCCGACGATATGCCCTTCCTTCGCCATGCGCTTTACTAAATCCCCGTTTTCCTTCATATAAGTTCCTACCAGGAAAAATGCCGCAGGCACTTTTTCTTTTTTCAGCACGTCTAAAATCTCTCCAGTGCATCCGTTTTCAAAGCCAGCGTCAAAGGTTAAATACAATACCTTTTCTTTGGAATCACTGCAGTAATATGCATCGTATTTAGCGAGTTCTTCACTGCTGGCATTTCCCACAGGCGGCTGCCCTTCAGTCTGAAAAGACAGACCCCAGTCCGTAGCCTGCGTGCTTCCTGCGGTCATCTGTTCCGGTCCTTTCTTCGCCTCTCCCGGTTTGACGACTCGATAGCCCGCAGCAAGACCGATAGCCAGTACCGCCGCCAATGCGCCTACTCCCACTTGCCTTACTCTCTTTTTATTAATATCGATAAACATGGTACACTATATGCAAAACGCTCACCGCCTATGACTGCCAAGCCATTAAATCTGCACCATGACGTTATATTTCAATGTCAAATGGTGCAGACTCTTCTTCAACGGCTCCCCAATCCGCACCATTGACCCTCATTTTAGAAAAAATGGTGCAAAAATACGATGCCAGCTTAGAAATAGCCGCTTCTATTTTTCTATAATTTTACGGTAAACCTGGTCCCAAACTCAGGTCTGGACAGTACTTCGATTTCTCCCTTATGGGCGTCGATAATCCACTTTGCAATGGAAAGCCCAAGGCCAGTTCCCGATTCTGATCGGCTCCTGGCAGCGTCTGCCCGATAAAACCGCTCAAATACATGCACCACTTCCGAAGAAGCCATCCCGATTCCTTCATCCTGAACAATATAAGCAGGTCTTCCGTCAATGCGCTTTGTTCTAAGATAAATAGTATCTCCTGAGCCTGAATACTTAGCCGCATTTTGTACTAGAATGCGCAGGGACTGTTTCAGCATGGCGCGATCTGCACGCAGCCAAAGACCCGGTTCACCCTCAAAGCGGTACACATGATCCTCATCAATCATCTCCGATTCTTCCCACACCTCTTCTACAATTTCCGTCAGATTCACCTGCGTGAACTCCAGCGTATTCCGTCCGCTGTCACCTCTGGCAAGAAACAAAAGCTGTTCAATGAGGTTTTTCATATGTTCAGACTCGTTCTTAATTGCTTCGATGGATTCCTCCAGAATTTTTTCGTCTTCCTTGCCCCAGCGATCCAGCATATTAACATACCCCTGAATAACCGAAATAGGCGTGCGCAACTCGTGGGAAGCGTCAGAAACAAAACGATCCTGCTGCCTGTGGCTTTCCCGCATGCGCTCAATCAGATTATTGATGGCAATCTCCAGACTGCGAAGATCCTGATCTCCCGTGGAAACTTTTGCCTCTGGATTTTCCGGATCCAGTCCTGATACCGCCTGTTCAAAACTTTCCATTTTTGCACTGTCAAAAGCCATGTTAGAAAGCTTTTCTGTTCTGACTGCAATGTCGTTAAGGGGTTTCATCAGATGACGAACCTTTTTGGTGTGAAACAAATCCTCAATAAGCATAACTGCCTGAAGGATTAACAAAATCAGCGCCGGTATTTTAAAGAATGCACCATAATCCCGAATGTAATAGGAATAGACTTTTCCTGATTCTGTCTCTATGATATACCGCCAGTTTTCATAGTTACCCCAGATAAAATCCCGATTGCTGACCATTTCTGAATCCGGCACCAGTCCCTCTCTCCAAAGGAAAAAGCTGACGCAAATAGTAATCAGCAATATCAGGTCGATGGCGATGAAATTAGCAAACTGGCGCAGCCAGAACTCAAAATTTATCTTCCTGGCAATAGAGGTCATGCGGCTTGCTTCGTTCATCTTTTTAATCCTCTTTGACTGCATAGCCTACGCCTCGCACAGTTGTAACAAATTTAATGCCGAAACGATCGTCAAGTTTGCTTCTGATGTGGCGCACATATACATCTATGATATTCGTTTCCCCCATATAATCATAGCCGCATACACTGTCCAAAAGCTTTTCCCGATTCAAAACAATATTCTTATTTTCCATGAGAATGCGAACCAGCTCATATTCTCTGTGATTTAGCTCTACGATTTCGCCGTTATAGGTGACCTCGTGACGATCTGTATCCATGGTGACTCCTTTTACGGTAAATTTTCGAGTATGCTTCTGTCCACTGCGTTTCTTGAATACGACACGAATTCTCGCAAGCAGTTCTTCAATTGCAAAAGGCTTGGTAATATAGTCGTCCGCCCCAGAATCAAGTCCGGAAACCTTATCCATAACCGCATCTCTGGCCGTCAGCATAATAACTGGCATATCAGAAGCCCTTCTGAGCCTTCTGAGCACTTCCAAACCGTTGAGACCGGGCAGCATGATGTCAAGAAGCATCAGATCAAAGCCGCCGCTTTCCGCTAGTTCCAAACCCTGTCTGCCGTCAAAAGCCTTGACTACTGAGTATCCTTCATGAGCAAGTTCAAGTTCCACAAATCTTGCTATTTTGGTATCGTCTTCTACCAGTAAAATTTTCTCTGCCACCTGTATCTCTCCTACTTTCGCTGTTATTTATTTTTCGGGTTGGAAGATCCCTTCACGAACTCTTGGGAAAACTCCTGTCTCACTGTTTCCGCAGCTTCTGCTGCCTTGTCACACGCTTTGTTGATATCTACAGACTGTGTGATTGTTCCACTGAAGCTATAGCTATAACCGAAGAACATTCCTACAATCATCAGCGGCACGATTACCCAAAATGTGCAGCACAGAAGTAAAATCAAAACGATAACCGGCGCATTGACAACTTCCTGCCCATAGCGTTTGACGATAAAAAAGTTTTCACAGCCCTTTTTAATAAGCTGTCCAAACCATTTCAAAATGCGCACCATGATGTTTCCAAACTTCTCACCGTCTTTTTCCTCGTAGCACATTGCAGCCTCTCGAAACGCCTCGCTGGTTTCCTCTGTTTTGGTTGTGTAAGAACCCATTTCCGGTTTCTTGATTTTGCCCTGACTTTCAAGAAGTACGATGGCGTCCAGCAGATCCTCTCCTGCTTCTTCTAAAGCGTTCTTCGCCTCTGCATAAGATACACCTGTCTTTTCGATGATTTTTTCAATTTTTTCAAGCTTATCCATGATAATTTCCTTTCCATTTTTAATCGTTTTCTATGGTATCCCCTTTTGTATACTTATCTTACCTCGTCAACATGAAAGAAAAAGGAAAGAAAGATTAAAAATAGATTAACGTTTTAATAAATCTCTAATGACTTCTCCTGCGATAAGAAGTCCCGCCACCGGCGGCACAAAACTGATACTGCCCGGTGTTCTGCTTCCTGTTTTCACCGGTTCTTCTTTAGAATATAGAACTTTTACGTCTTTGACCCCTCGGTCCCGCAGTTCTTTTCTGATAACCTTTGCCAAAGGACAAACGCTGGTATTACTAATATCGGTAATCTCAAAGCGTGAAGCATCCAGCTTGTTTCCTGTTCCCATGGAGGAAATCACCGGCGTTGCTGCCTCCTTACACCTGCAAATAATATCCAGTTTGGCTGAAGTGGTATCAATAGCGTCCACCACATAGTCGTAGTCCGTAAAGTCAAACTGTGCCGCTTCCTGCGTATCAGGCAGGTAAAAACACCCATAGGTGCTTACTTTACAGCTCGGGTTGATAGATAAAATCCTCTGCTCCATAACCTTTATTTTTTCCATGCCCAGGGTATCATAGGTTGCAATAATCTGCCTATTGATATTGCTTTCTGAAATCACATCGTTATCTACAATAGAAATCATCCCAACTCCTGCTCTCGCCAGAGCTTCACACACATAGCCTCCAACACCACCTGCGCCGAAGACGAGAACCTTTGCCAAAGCCAGGCTGTTGACACCTGCCTCCCCAATCAGTAACTCTGTTCTCTCTGTCCTGCTCATCTTCTAAGTTCTCCTATCACGCCGTAAATAGTTTCACCGCCATATCCCTTGCTGCCAAGACGCCTTGCAATCCTTCCCAAAATTTTTTCCGGAATTTCCTCGTCTCTGCTGACACCTGCAATACGCAGCACCTTCTCCGCTTCTGCCAGCGCCATCGCCCGCTCGTCGTATTCGTTTTCTTCTTCCTGCAAGTAATCCTCAAAAGCATTTTCTATAGTCAAACTGTCCACGCCCTTCTGACGCAGTTCCTGAAAAACCTTTCTCTTGCCCTTGCCTTTTTCAAAGGCATAGCGAAAATAGGATAGGCAGTACGTGGCATCGTTTAAGTATCCATAGGATAAAAAACGCTGAATAAGCGCTTCAATTTCCTCTTCCTCAAAACCCTTTTCTGCTAATTTCTTTTTCATCTCAAAAACAGTGCGGCTTCTGGCGGATAAATACCGCAAAGCCGCATTGTCTATACTGACTGCCATAAGTCCTCCCGATTACAATATTATAATACGCGAATCACTACCTGTGCCTCATCATCTGTACATGCCGCACATTTGATATCCGGTGCAATTTCTATTTCTGTAAAAAAATATTCTCTGTCATTCCAGGCTACCGTGCCAAGCAAATTACTGTTTCTGTCTGCAACAGACGGCATATCGCTAAAAATACCCTGTCCCGTGCACTTGCAAAGTGCTTCTTTTCTGACCCAAACATCGAAGAAGCCTTCCTGTCCCCAAAGCTCCACGTAGTGCTGTTCTTCTTTTGTAAAGAGTCTTCTCGCAATCTCCTCATATTTGCAGTCCTTCACATACTGCAAATCAAGTCCGCAAGGCTGCTGAGAAACCATGCACATCCACAGCGCTCCACTGTGAGACAGTGAAAATTCCAAAGGAATATCCACAAAATATGGCTTTCCTTTATCTTCTCTCAAAATCTCCGCCTCCAGTACCGGATAATCTACACCGGCTTCTCCGCAGTAGCGAACAGCAGCCTGCCTGATAAGGTCATATCCCTTTTCCCCTTTTTCAAAAGGTCCGTCATAAATATAAATACTACTCAAAATCTCATCTCCCCTCAACATTCTTATAAAGAAAAAAGCAAGGACACACAAACGGCGCCCTTACTGAACTTCTCTATTTTCTCTTCTGATTATCAAGGCGCTCTAATACTCTCTGGTAGCCGTCCGCCCCGTAAACCAGACATTTATTAATGCGACTGATTGTCGCAGTAGAAGCCTTTGTCATCTCTTCAATTTCACTGTATGTTTTCTTTAAAGAAAGAAGCTTCGCAACCTGAAGCCGTTGTGCAATGGCATGAATTTCGTTAATCGTGCAGATATCCTCGAAAAATCTATAGCAGTCCTCTCTGTCTTTCAGGGTCAGTATTCCATCGAACAACTCATCAATATCGTCTCTTTTGAACTTTGAATCGTAGGCCATGAACAGGCTCCTTTCTTCTTTCAATATTTTCATTTTCAATTATATCACTTTTACCTGTGAAAGTCAAAGGCAATTCTCTGTCTGATTGTCCGCTGATTAGCCACTTTACACCAAAGCCATCAATCGCTGACTGTGTCAGAAATGTTCATGGTCTGTAAGCTGATACACTGCACGCCATATTTCATTGATTTTTCTTAAATAATGGCACTGCCATCCCGAAAACTGCCACATTCTTCAACTATTTCGGAAATTATGGCGAGACTCCACTTGGGTTTTGACTAAAAATGCCCTAGAAGGACTCCTCGACAAACCTTTTTCCGGTTTTCACTTGCTTATCTAAGATGGCAGCTCCGTTAGGTCCGCCAGTTTTGTCTGGTAAAAGATGAAACGTGGCACATCTAAGCTACCGTATGCCATTTTATCCCGGAAATAAGGAAAATGTGGCACATTTCAACCCGCCGATGCCATAAAACACAAAAATGCAGCGAAAAGTGGCGCTCTAACCCAAGAAAAAACCTGCAGGCCTAAAATCTACAGGATTCGTTTATGCTTTATTAACACTATAGCCACAGCTGAACAAATCGCATCAGGAATTTAAACAGCACCTACAATCAAAAAGGCTTTAGAGTTAAGTCTAAAACCTTTTATACTACAGCACTTGCCCAAAGTGGCTCTACGAAAGCAGCGAAATTGCCTTTTTAAGCTGCATATCTTCCTTTTCATTTTTCGGCTGTTTCACCTTGTAATCCGGCTTGATTCCGATGCCGTGAATTTTATGATTCTTTGGTGACAGATACTGCATAGTGGTCAGCTTCAGAGAAGTGCTATCACTGAACATCATGGAATTCTGAATGATTCCTTTCCCATAGGTTGTCATTCCCACCAACTTTCCGCCCTCATTATCCTTGACGGCGGCAGCCAGAATCTCTGAAGCACTTGCACTGTTTTCATTGATTAAAAGGACATATTTCAGTTTCGTGCAGCTTTCGTCGGAGTTATAGTACTCTTTCTTTCCCTTGCTATCCTCGGTGTGGACGATAGTGCATTCCGGCAGCAATGCATCTGCAATTTCAATACTCTGTTCCATAATACCGCCCAGATTATCCCGAATATCTATGACAACACCTTTAATTTTTTTGTTATTTTCAAAAGCCGACAATTCCCGTTTGAACTGCTCAGCTGTAGATTTTTCAAAGCCAGTAATTCTGATATAGCCATAGGAATCGCCCACTGTGCCCGCATAAACGCTGCGCTCCTCCACAACTCCTCTGACGATGGATACAGTCTTTTCTTTTTTGCCACGCAGATAAGTCAGTTTTACAACAGTCCCCTCCTCCCCCTGAATGGCGGTGGAAACCTCATCTAAGGTACTGTATGACTTTCCGTCTACCTTGCGAATAATATCACCAGCCTTGATTCCGCTGATGTCTGCTGGTCCTTCTTTAATAACGCTGGAAATCTCCATCTGTCCCTTTTCATTTTCTGTGAAGGTAATGCCGATACCACTGAATACTCCCGTAACATAGCGATTCCATTTTTCCGTTTCTTCTTCATTCATGTAACTGGAATACCTATCCCCCAAAGAATCCACCAGCGCCTTATACATGACTTCCATCTGTTCTCTCTCATCGGTTTCCCAAAGAAACTTATCATTGATAGTATTCTGCAGCGTATACAACTTACTATACTTTTGCGACATATCGGTAAGCATATTATAGTCCTTGCCCTGCACCAGCTTTACGCCGGCTGCACTAGTAAGCAGATAAAATCCGCCTGCCGTCAAAAGCAAGGTTACAAGTACCGTGCACAGTATGACTGCTGCAAATTGTCGTTTCTTAATCTTTATCATTTCCTCTCACCTATTCCTCTATGGCCTGCACCGTAATCTGCAGATACTGTTTCCCATTCCATGTCTGACTTTCCAGATTTCCAGTAACTGTAAGAGGCTGACCTTTTTTCAGTAATTCATCGTATGACTTTGCCTCTTTAAATATGACGCACTGAATCTCCCTGCCGTCATCCAAAACGCCGATGAACTTGGTATACTGATTCTGGTTGCCCATCTTTCTGATGGACCCAGGTCTAAGTCTAATACTGACTAGAGGCTGAGGGTTTTCACATCCGAAAGGCTCCAGCATCTTAAGCTCCGCAACCAGCTGCAGATTAACATCACCTGCTTCCAATTTTAAATCTGCCTGAATGTGTGCATCCGCCAACTCCGGATTGTCAGCAAGAATTCTTCCCATCGACTCATTTAAACGACTGCGCAAAGTATCAAGATGCTGCTTTTTCATGGTAAATCCGCAGGCCGCCGCATGACCACCGAACCGCTCAAAGAGTTCCTCGTTATCTTTTAAAAGGTTGTAAAGGTCTATTCCCTCAATACCCCTTCCAGTGCCTTTAAGGCAATCTCCCGCCGTAGGAGTAACAATCACTGTAGGTCTATGGTAGATTTCCTTCAGCTTTCCTGCAACAATGCCAGTAATCCCCTCATGGGCATCCTCCAAATCTATAACAAGAAAAGGGGCAGTCTGATATTTTTCTTCTACAATATTGCAGCACTGTTCAAAGGTTTCGCTCTGAATTTTCTTTCTCTGCTGATTGCAGGAAATTAAAGTTTCCACCCCTTCTTTCACCTTTTCGCTGTCCTTTTCCATCATCAAAGACGCTGCAATTTTGGCATCCTGCATACGCCCAGACGCATTGAGATGCGGTACGATTACGTAAGAGATATTCTCCGATTTAATCTTTCCTCTCTGTAGACTGGTTCCCTCGATAAGCTTTGAAAGCCCCGGTCTTTGGGTCAGGTTTAGTGACCGAATTCCATATTTGGCCAAAGTGCGGTTTTCATCAACCAAAGGCACAATATCTCCAATGGTGCCCACGCCAACAAGATCCAACGTTCTGTTAACTGCAGACTTTGGAAGCCCTGTCTCCGCTGCAATTGCCTGCGCCAGCTTAAAGGCTACTCCTACTCCTGCCAGATGTTTAAAAGGATATGGACAGCCTGGCTGCATAGGATTAATCACCAGGCAGTCCGCCACTTTATCTGTAATGGTATGATGGTCTGTTACCAGTATTTTAAGTCCGATTTCCTTGGCATGTTCTACCTCTGCGCAGGATACACTGCCACAGTCCACGGTAATCACAAGATCAATTCCCGCTGCCTTGATTTTGTCCAGGGCTCCGCAGTTAAGTCCGTACCCTTCCTCAAAGCGGGACGGAATATAATATGCCAGATTGGACGTCAAATTGGACAAGACCTCCATAAGCACTGCCGTAGAAGTGATTCCATCAGCATCGTAATCTCCATAGATACAGATTTTCTCGTCCTCTTCAATAGAAGACAATATTAAATCCACTCCTGCCTCCATGTTAAGAAGCAGGAATGGATCGTAAGTCTTCTGAGGTTTGTCCGACAGAAACTCTTCAATATCAGCTTCCGTCTCAATACCTCTTTTATGCAATAACTCGTATATTCTAGGTTGTAAATTCATTCTTCACCCTTTATTTAAAAATATGACATCGGATCCACATAAGAGCCGTTGATTCTGACTTCAAAGTGCAGATGAGGTCCAGTGGACACACCACTGTTTCCGGAGTATGCAATAATCTGCCCCCGTTTGACATGCTGTCCTACGCTAACCTCCACGTGGTCGTTATGACCGTACAGAGTACTGATTCCGCTTCCGTGGTCAATTACTACTGCTACGCCATATCCGCCGTAAGAATTGCTTGCCACGATAACGGTTCCATCAGCCGCTGCATAGACAGGTGAACCATAGCTGGCGCCGATATCCACACCCGTATGTCCAGTATAATAGCCTGTCACAGGGTGAATACGGAAACCAAACGGTGACGTAATGTAAGTGGAATTGGTCGGCCACATAAATTTGCCGCCCTCGTAGACTTTATTCTGATCCTGCATATTTGCAATTTCATCACCGATTCGCTCGGCTTCCGAATTAAGCTCGTCTAGCTTTTCCTGCAGTGCAGTCTGGTCCTCTTTCAGAGAATCTCGCTTCTCCTGAGCTTCGCTTTTTTTCTCGCCAAGTTCCTTTTGCTCACGCTCAAGGACATTCTGTTTTTCTTCCAGCTCTTTCTGCTGGTCTTCCAAAGTCACAAGGATATTCTGGTCATTTTTATAGATTTTCTGAATCATCTCCAGATTGGATATGAACTCAGAAATACTGCTGGAACCAAGAAGCACATCCAGATAGCCTACAGAACCATTTTTGTACATAGTTCTAAGACGTTTGTTAAGACCGTCTTCCCTTGCTTTTATCTCTTTGATGGTCTTTGCAATTTCAGCCTCCGCTTTTTCAAGCTCAGCTTCCTTTTTCTCAATGGAAACTTGAATTTTGTTAATTTCTGCCTGCTGATCCTCAATTTTGGAAACCAGCTCCTGCATATCGTCTTTGACTTCTTTTGTCTGCTCTTTAATCTCATTCAACTCTTCCTGCTTATCCGCCTTTGTGTCCGCATAACTGAGACCATAAGTGCTAAAGACTGCGACAAGCACAAATATTAAAAAGCAGATTAAACTTTTCTTTTTCATATCTTATCTCCTCATATTGATTCAATTCTTTTTTGCATCGAAGTTTATGTATCCAAAAATCTTCTCATAGAGATGATGCTGCCCCATGCGCCGATACTGATACCCATCGCCAAAAAGATACAAATCAAATTCACTGCAAGGTATCCTGCAGGCACCAGCGGGGACGATAATATAGTCATCACCTGTGTACCAATTAAATCCACGATCTTGCTGTAAATGCCGAAAGTGATTCCCGCCGAAACCATGGAAGCCAGAATGCCGATGATAATGCCTTCCGCAAGAAACGGTCCTCTAATAAACCAGTTGGTCGCACCGACATATTTCATGATAGAAATTTCTCTGGACCTTGCAAAGACAGTAAGCTTAATGGTGTTGGACACAACTACAATGGAAACTACTACTAAAAATGCCATGATAATCAAAGCAGCTATCTGCAAAAATCCAGTTACCTTTGTAAGTTTTTCAACGGTTTCCTGATAATATTTCACATCCTCTACGCCATCAAGACTTGCCGCATAATCAGTAACCGCTCCTGCGCTCTCCAAAGTATCTACTGTAATCAGTACGGAATTCGGAAGCGGGTTATTGCCCAGTGAATCCAAAAGGTAGCTGCTCTCTCCCCAGCGGGATTTCATAATGTTCAGAGCATCTTCTTTGGTTCTGTATTCCACCTTCTCAACACCCTTGCGTCCCTCGATTTTATCCATGATATCCTGCGCTTCTTCGGTAGTTGTCTCATCCAGTAGGAAAATCTCTACTTGATCATAATCAGATTTTACCATTTCAGTAAAAAGATTAATATTAACTGTAATCACAAAGAACAACCCCAAAATCAGCATCATCGCCGTAATGGCAAATACCGATGCAAGACTCATCGCCTTGTTTCTGCCAATCTGCACAAAAGCCTGTTTGATATTATAAAGAATCTGACTCATCGCTGTCGCCCTCCTCTTCTGCCAAAGATTCGGCTTCTTGATTGTTTTCAAGCTTTCCATATTCAGTGGTCTTAAACCGCATCGTCTTAAATTTTTCGCTGTCATCTGCCAAGTCTGGCAAAGCACAGTTGTCCTCACTGACAGCAAATTCTTCCAAAGTCAGAGACTCCATTTCAGAAACTTCCGGCTCAGCAGCCTCTGGTTCAGAGTGTTCTTCTACAGAAGCTTCTTCAAAAATCTCAATTTCGGGTTCAGCAACAAGCAGCGGCTCCGTTTCTTCCACCTTGTATTCATATGCCTGTCGACATGCTGCAGTAGATTTGTAATCAAAAGGCTCAAACTCATAATCCGCGGGCTCATAACCGTAGGATTTTTCTTCGAAAATTTCTTCTGCAAAGCCCTGTGACTCTTCTTCAAAGCCGTACTGTCCGAATTCGTCCCTAACAATATGCCCACCTTCAATCGCTACAACACGCTTTTGCATACGGTCTACGATATCCTTGGCATGCGTTACCATAACGATGGTCGTTCCCGTAATATTAATCTGATTTAATAAATCCATAATTTCTGCTGCAGTGTCCGGGTCCAGATTTCCGGTCGGTTCATCTGCAATGAGCACAGTCGGATTATTGATGATTGCTCTTGCAATAGCAACACGCTGCTGCTCTCCTGCAGAAAGCTCATCAGGATACTTATCCGCCTTATCACTAATACCCACAAGGCTCAAAACCTGTGGCACTTTCTTTCTAATCTGTCTCTTTGGTCTATGTAAGATTTCCATAGCGAATGCTACGTTTTCATATACAGTCTTCTTAGGCAATAGCCTGAAATCCTGAAATACGATGCCAATTTTTCTTCTAAGACCCGGAATTTCACGGTTGCTCAAAGTCGTAACCTCCTGCCCGTCAACCACAATACTTCCGGAATCAGCGTCGATTTCCTTCAGGATTAATTTGATAAATGTAGACTTCCCTGCACCGCTGGGTCCTACAAGGAAAACGAAATCTCCCTTATTAATATGGATACTTGCATTCTCAAGACCAATGTTCGTATTATATGTTTTCGTCACATTGTCGAATGTTATCATAGTGATCCCTTTCGTTTTAAATTTTGTATTTTGTGTTTTACACACACATCTAAATTATACTATATTTCGACCCGTTTTTAAAGGCAAAATAGGACATATTCTGTCGATTACTGTGAAAATTTTGTGAAAATGTCCAAAAGTTTACTTTTTATTTCTTTATTTTCCCATGAAAAGCGGCATGCAAATTCGTCAGCATAAAACAATTCTGGGGCAAACTGGGGTATCCACAGCAACTTTCGATTTTTTAAATATGCAGCAATCTGTCTGCGGCTAACTCCACTGTTACTCCTGTTCACAACCCAGTCAGCAGCAATGCCAGAAAGTTCTATGGTCTTTAGACGCTGGAACCGTTCTTTATGGCGAATCAGCTTCGATGGCATAGGATCAGCTACGATAATCAGCTTGTCCATGTCCGGCAGATGACTGTCCCATGACTGTTCCGCCGCAAAATCAAAGATACAGATTTCCCCCTTTGCACTTTGAATTAGTCTGGCCTGCTGGACGCCGTCAAGGTCTTTCCCCTGCTCCAAAATCCAAGGTGTCGGCAAAATCCAGTTAATTCCTTTCTCCATATTTTTCTTTCCCCTCGCTGGTTTATTCTCCAAAATCAGCCTATAAACATCGTGAAACTGCCTGTTGCTAAAGCGCTGATCCATAGCTGTCGCATCATAAAGAAGACTATTGCATCTGCTGGGTGTCAAACATTGTGTAAATGTCACACTATTCCCCATACCAACAAAATAAAAGGCCAGAGAAGTTGCAACAAAGGTTGTTCCAACACTCTGACCAAGTCCAGTCACTCCGATATTCAGTTGCTGCGGATTCTTCCACTCGTCATTCTCTTTACTGTCCTGCATTCTAATAAAAGTTCTCTCCAGCATAATTTTCCTCTTTACTCTTCAAATCGTAACTACAGTATACATCCAACAAAAAGTAAAATCAAGGGAATTTTGTAATTTAATTACAAAATTCCCTTGTGCAAGGAAGGAGCCCTCTATTTTGCATACTCTGCTCTAAGCTCAATAGTATCTGGCAGTCCCTTTAAATCCGTCTTTACCACTGCAATAGGATAACAGCTAATTTGTGCCATATTCTCAGGTTCTGCCGGATCCGCAAAGGTTGCATAAACGACTAAATTGCTCTTATCCTCCTTGTTTTCCAAGGTAAGCTTATCAATTTCCGCCTCGTAGCCCGCCGTCGGCTTTTCCCCTCTTGTTACGATGATGTAGATTTCACCACCTACTTTGCAAGCAAGCGCTCGTTCTAAATCCCTATATTCCGGCAAAATGTCCGCTTCCAGTTCTCTAGGCATGACTTTCTCCGAAACCTTTTCAAATTTTACGCTAGTCTCTCCGGATTTTAGTCCAAATGCCACTATGAGTCCAATCAGCAAAATCGCCGCTGCCGCAATGGCAATTATCTCCTTTTTCATAAGGCCATCTCCTTTCTCTGCTCTATTAGCACTGTATGAGACAGCCCCTAAAAATATGCAAATTTACTGCAATAACTCCGTTATAGCGCACCTAAAGCTTTGGAAAACGGCTGAAAGCAAAGGCTCCTTGCACAACACTTATGAACCTAACGCATCACCGACACAAAAATGCCAGCGTTAATCATTTTCTGCTAACGCTGGCATCTATATTTCTAATAAATCTCTCTGACAGCTGCTACAATAGCATCTGCTGTCATACCATATTTTTCTTTCAGTTCATCAGGTTTTCCGGATTCTCCGTATGTATCCTGCTGACCGACCATAATCATCTTCGCAGGCTGCTTTGTGCAGAGCACTTCTGCCACCGCACTGCCAAGACCGCCGATGACGGAGTGTTCTTCAGCCGTTACGATTTTACCTGTTTCCTTTGCAGCTTCCACGACTAAATCTACATCTAGCGGTTTGATGGTGTGCATGTCAATCACGCGCACATCGACACCCTCTTCAGCCAGCTGAGAAGCTGCTTCCATAGCCTCTGCAACCATAATGCCTGTGGCGATGACGGTCACGTTTCTGCCCGGACGAAGGACATTACCCTTTCCCAGTTTGATTTCCGCCGTTTCATCGTAGAACACAGGAACCGCCGCTCTTCCCAGTCTTACATAACAAGGTCCCTCAAAGCCGACTGCTTGCTTTAGCAGCATTCTTGCGCTGACACCATCGGACGGATTCACTACCGTCATGCCCGGAATAGTTCGCATCAGCGCCAGGTCCTCAAAAGTCTGATGGCTTGCGCCGTCTTCTCCTACAGTAATCCCAGCGTGGGTTGCACAAATTTTTACATTTGCGCCGGTGTAACCGATGGAATTTCTGATAATCTCAAAGGCTCTGCCTGCTGCAAACATTGCGAAAGTAGACGCACAGACCACTTTTCCCGATAGTGCAAGACCAGCAGCCGTTCCATAAAGATTCTGCTCTGCAATTCCCATATTAAAGAACCGATCTGGATAAGTTTTGCTAAATTCAGCGGTCATAGTAGACTTAGACAAATCCGCATCCATTACAACCAGATTCGGATTTTCTGCCCCCATTTCTACCAAAGCTTTTCCGTAAGCCGCTCTTGTTGCCATCTTATCTGCCATTACCATTCACCTCCCAGTTCCTCTACTGCAAGCTTTGCTTCTTCATCACTTGGGGCTTTGCCATGCCAGCCTGGATTGTCTTCCATAAAGGAAACGCCTTTTCCCTTATGGGTCTTTGCGATAATTACAGTCGGTTTTTCCTTGCAGGCTCTCGCCTTTGCAAAAGCATCCAGTATTTCATCAAAGTCATGTCCGTCAATGACAATTACATTCCAGCCAAAGGCCGCAAATTTTTCGTCGATTGGCTTTACGGTCATAACATCGTCGTTCTTTCCGTCGATTTGCAGACCGTTAAAGTCTACGATAGCCACCATGTTGTCAAGCTTATAATGTGCTGCAGACATGGCTGCTTCCCAGACCAGACCTTCCTGTAGTTCTCCATCTCCTAAAAGGGTGTAGATTCTGCCCGGATTTCCGTCCATTTTATTTGCCAGCGCCATGCCGACACTGACAGAGATGCCCTGGCCCAAAGATCCAGTAGACATTTCAATGCCCGGCACTTTGTGCATATTTGGATGTCCCTGAAAATTGCTTCCTAGCTTACGCAGGCGCATCATATCAGAAACCGGATAGTATCCGCGTTCTGCCAAAGCTGCATACTGCACAGGGCCTGCATGTCCCTTGGATAAAATAAATTTATCCCGGTCCTCCTTTTTGGGGTTCTCCGGGTCTATGTTCATTTCGTTAAAATACAGCGCTGTCACGATATCAGCCGCTGAAAGGGAGCCTCCGGGATGGCCGGAAGCCGCACTATGTATTGCGCGGACTACGTCAATTCTGACTTTCGCCGCCAGTGTTTCCAATTGTTTTTTGTCCATCTTATCCTCCATTATATTTATTTATAGAGAGCCGGAAATCCCGGCTCTCGCGTAAATCAAAGCTGTTATTTTTCAGTGATTTCTAGCCTCGGTAATGCCCAGACTCACAGACAGTGCCTGATCTACTGTAGGCAGCTGTTTCTCACTGAGCGTACCGATATGCTCCTTCAGTCTTCGCTTATCAATGGTGCGAAGCTGTTCTAAAAGCACAACTGAATTTTTGCTAAGTCCGCCGTCGGCGGCGGCAAGTTCCACATGTGTCGGCAATTTTGCCTTTGTCTGCGATGTAATGGCAGCCACAATGATGGTTGGGCTGAATTTATTTCCTACGTCATTTTGAACTACAAGTACTGGTCTGATACCCCCTTGTTCGGAGCCGACTACGGGACTTAGATCCGCAAAATAAAGGTCTCCCTTTTTTACTATCAAAGTCCAACACTCCTTGTCTTAATCGATAATTTCTTTTAAAGCAAAAGGTACGTAATCTGCAATATCACTGGCAGTAAGACCATGCTGACCGATTTTTTCTGCGGCCATATCGCCCGCCATACCGTGTACAAATACTCCTGCTCTGGCTGCATCGTCTGTAGAAAGACCCTGCCCTGCCAGGGATACGATGATTCCCGTAAGAACATCCCCTGCACCGGCAGTCGCCATGCCCGGATTACCTGTAGTATTAATATATGCATCGCCGCCGGAAAGAGCCACCAGTGTATCTGCACCTTTTACGATAACAGCGCAGTGAAATTTTTCCCAAAGAGCCTGTCCGATTTCTTCCTTGGCACAGCCTTTGATCTGCTTTCCAAGAAGCCTTCCCGCCTCCCCTATGTGCGGGGTCAGAATAACCCTGGCTTTGGTACTTCTGAGCAAAACCTGCAGTTTTGCATCCTTTGCTATGGTGTTCAGTCCATCAGCATCGATGATAAACGTACCTGCGTATTCGGTTAATATCCTTTTCAGGATTTCTCTGGTTCTTCTATCAACTCCCATCCCCGGACCTGCTGCAATGGCGTCGTAGCCTGCCAGGTTCCTCTTTGCTTTTCCCCATGGAAGACAGATGCTTTCCGGTACAGAAATTTGTATAACCGGAAAAATCTTTCTCCTCGTACAGACGTTAACCAGACCGCTGCCGCATTTGAGGGCTGCTTTGGAAGAGAACACGGCGGCGCCTGCCATTTCTCTGCTTCCTGCAACAATCAGTACTTTGCCGCAGCTTCCTTTATGTACGTCTTTGGGGCGTCTTCTAATTACAGTATGGACAAAATTTTTGTCCGTTAAACCTGTTATTTGCATTTTTTTAATCCCATTATCTTTATAAACCTAAAATAACCATTGCCATCACAAAATAAATGCTCAGCGCCACAATATCAGAAACCGATGAAATGGCAGGATTTGCAATGAGCGCCGGGTCCAGATTGAGTTTTTTTACAAGAAGCGGCACCATGCTGCCAAGCACCTTTGCAAAGATCACAATGAACAGCATCGCAAGGCAAACTGTCAATGCTACACTATAATCATTGCCGTCAAGCCAGATAATTCGTCCAAAATTAATGATACTTAAAACAGCTCCCAAAAGGGCTCCTATACGCACTTCTTTCCATAAAATCTTAAACACATCAGAAGTATCCACCTCATCGGTGGCAAGACCTCTGATAATCAGCGTTGCCGCCTGAGAGCCTGTGTTTCCGCCAGTTCCCATCAGCATCGGCATATACGCCACCAGGCAGATGATTTCAGAAAGCCTTCCTTCAAAGCCTGTAATCAGCATGCCTGTAAACACATAGGCAACCATGAGGATTACAAGCCATGGCAGCCGGTTCAGGGCATGCTGCATGACCGACTTGTCCAGATATCCCTTGTCGGAATTCTCAAAGTCAATGACACCGTTCATTCTCTCGATATCTTCAGTCGCCTCTTCTTCCATTACATCCAGAATATCATCGACAGTAATAATTCCGACGAGACGGTGCTCGTTGTCCACAACAGGCAATGCCAAAAATCCGTATTTCTTAAAATCTTCAGAGACGTCTTCCTGGTCATCAAATACATTCTCATACACATAGTCTGTGCGCATAATGTTCATAATCTTGGTGTCATCACTGGAAATTACCAGCGTACTTAAAGATACAATGCCAAGCAGCTTTCGCCCGTTGTCTCTGACATAGCAGGTATAGATGGTTTCTGCATCCATGCCTACTTCTTTGATATGTTCCAGCGCCTGCGCTACATTCCACTCCTTGCGCAGACTGATATAGTCCGGCGTCATCAGACTGCCGGCGCTGTTATCCGGATAATTGAGAAAAGTGTTGATCAGCTTTCTCTCGTTCTTCGGTGTTTTTTCTAAAATTCTGTCCACCATATTGGCGGGCAGTTCCTCCAGAATATCGATCTTATCGTCGAAGTCCAGTTCCTGTAAAATAAAATCGATTTCCTTATCTGTGATTACATTTACAATTTCTACTTGATTATCAGTAGACAGTTCTGAAAAGACTTCTGCAGAAACATCCTTTGGAAGCAGCCGGAAAAGGATGATTGTCATATCAATATCGGTTTCTTCCGTGATATCTTCCAGCATGTAGGCAATGTCTACTGCATTAAATTTGAGAAGTTCATCTCTCGCCTGAAAATATCGTTTGTTTTCAAGGAGTTCTAATATCTTTTCAAAGGATTCTTCCCACAATACATCTGCGTCAATAATGACTCTGTTATCCATCTGTCATTCCTCACTTTCACTTGTATTTTCCCTGGCTGTTCTTACTGAACCCAGAAAAATACCGCTAGTGCGAGGATTTTATCCGGCCAGTGAAGCCAAGGATTCTTTTGTTTTTGTTAATGCGTCGATACTTCGTTTGGACGTAGGCCCATTATCCATGTCTTCACTTCCCTTCATAATTATATGTATAGACATTCTTTAACAGTTAATTATACCTCGAAATAGCTCGTGCTTGCAACCTTTTTAGAAAAAAACTTTGTATAACATTCCCTCATACCCGGCAGACAAACTTTCATATAAGAATCTGCATTCGTCAAAATGATTTTGTAAATTTTTACCACATCTTGAAATCGTTGAAATTTCAGTCATTTCCATGTCAGGATTGTTCTTTAAAAAAACCAATCCTTTCCACCCTGAAAGGGTTGACTAAAAAATGTCAAAGTGTTATATTGGAAGAAACAAGAACCATATTATAACATCTTGTAACACTAATTTCTAAAGTTTAATAAGAGAAAAGAGGAGATTAAAATGGGAAAATTAGTTGATCAGTATATTGAAATCGCTAAGAAAAGAAACCCTGGTGAACCAGAATTTATTCAGACTGTAGAAGAAGTATTAACTTCCATCGAGCCTGTTCTGGAAGCACATCCTGAATACGTTGAAGCTGGTCTGATCGAAAGATTGATCGAGCCAGAAAGAGGCATCAGCTTCAGAGTTCCTTGGGTTGACGACGAAGGTAAAGTTCAGGTAAACAGAGGTTACAGATATGAATTCAACAGCGCAATCGGACCTTACAAAGGCGGTCTGCGTTTCGCTGCTAACGTATATCCTGGCATCATCAAGTTCCTGGGATTTGAACAGATCTTCAAAAACAGCTTAACCGGTCTTCCTATCGGCGGCGGCAAAGGTGGTTCTGACTTCGATCCTACTGGAAAATCCGATGCTGAAGTTATGAGATTCTGCCAGTCCTTCATGACTGAGCTTTACAGACACATCGGACCTCACACTGACGTTCCTGCTGGTGACATGGGCGTTGGCGCAAGAGAAATCGGTTACCTCTTCGGACAGTACAAGAGACTGAGCAACAGATACGAAGGCGTTCTGACTGGTAAAGGTCTTGCTTACGGCGGACTTGCAGGAAGAACTGAAGCTACTGGTTACGGTATCGTATTCTTCGCAAGAGAAATGCTGAAACACTGCGGCGAAGAACTGGCAGGCAAAACCGTTGCAGTATCCGGTTTCGGTAACGTTACTTGGGGTACAGTACAGAAGCTGAACCAGCTGGGTGCTAAAGTTATCACTATCTCCGGACCAGACGGATACATCTACGATCCAGACGGCGTAACTCCAGGTGAAAAAGAAGACTACTTACTCGAACTGAGAGCTTCCGGAAAGAACATCTGCGCACCTTATGCAGACAAGTTCCCTGGCGCTACTTTCTACGCTGGCAAGAAACCTTGGGAAGTTAAGGCTGACCTGTACATCCCTTGTGCAACACAGAACGAAATCCGCATCGAAGATGCTAAGACTATGGTCGCTAACGGCTGTAAGTTCCTCTGCGAAGGTGCTAACATGCCGACCACAAACGAAGCAATCGAATACCTGCAGGAAAACGGCGTAATCGTTGGACCTTCCAAGGCTGCAAACGCTGGCGGCGTAGCTTGCTCCTGCATCGAAATGGGACAGAACGCAGGTCACACTGTATTCTCCCCTGCTCAGGTTTATGAACAGCTTGAAACTATCATGGTTAACATCCACAAGAACGCTGCTGCTGCTTGTGAAAAATACGGTCTGGGCTATGACCTGATCAAGGGCGCAAACATCGCTGGTTTCGAAAAGGTTGCAGAAGCTATGATGGCTCAGGGTATTGTATAATGATTTGCTCTGTGAGCAGAGCGAACAGTTAAGCAAACCTTATGCTTTGGGAGACCTAACCCAACGAGCAAAGCGAATTGCAGGTAGGTCCCCTGTCAGGAGTGCAGCACTTCAGCGCGTGGCACTCTACGGCTAATCCCCAAGAGAACAAGCACTCTGTGCGAAGTTCGATTGGCAAGGATTTAGTCGTATAATGGCTCCTGCCCGAGCAAACAATATTCCAAAAACAAAATTGAGGACTGCATTTCGCAGTCCTCTTTTGATTAACTCCAGTAGGATAAGTTTAACCCAAATTGTGTTTTTATTAAAAAAGTGTATAAATACATCGGCTTCTCCCTTCGCATGTCTTACATTTTTTGCAAGATGCTTCGTAAATCTCCATTAACCTTGCAAAAAAAGCAAGTTTTCTGCTTAAAAATCACTTCAGCAGACATCTTTGTAAGTATGAAAGAGAATCCCTCGCATCATTCTTATACATTTTTTTAGTATTTTCTAGTTTTCGGTTAAGATTTGGGCATCCGCTTATACACTTTTTTATCAAAAATCCGTTTTAGGTTAAAGTCTAGTCTCCTCTCCTCATCTCGCACGCCTTATTTACCTGCCCTGCACACCTAGATCTCTCCGCTTTACCGCAAACCGCACAAAGTACAGCACCAGCATAACGCACCAGGACAACCCTTCTGCATAAGCGATGACCATATTATCCCAAAGTCCGACCAGTGTGTAGGACATGATAATACGTGAAATCAGCGCAACAATACCAATGACACTGGAATATGCCACATCACCAATACCTTCCAGCGCGCCGCGAAATGCCATGCAAAGTCCGTAAATCGGATAGAAACAGCCAAATCTGCGGAAGAAATTGCCGCCAATCAACGCGGCTTCCTCACCAACGCCGAACATGGACACCAGGTACTGCCCCATAAATACAACAAACAGCGTCAGTACCACGGAGATAACCGCCGCCAGAGCCGTCCCCGCCTTAAAAAAGCGAAAAATTCTTTTTTTGTCACCTGCACCGTCAGACTGAGCAGCCATCGTCGAAATCGCAGTCCCCATATGTACCACCGGAAGTAGCGCCACCGTATCCACTCTGTATGCTGTCGTAATTGCCGCCACCGTCTGCGTGCCAAAACCATTCATAAAATTCTGCAAAACCATATTTCCAAGAGCATTGACGCTGCTTTGAATCATCGGTGGAATTCCAAGTCGCAGTCCTTCCCTCAGCATTTTTCTATCCACAAGCGTCCTTCCGCGAGAAAGAGAAAAACGCAGCATTGAGTGTTTCTTTGCGGCATAGCAAATGATAAATATCGTCATCAAGATTTGTGCCACCGTTGTCGCAAGCGCGGCTCCGACAACGCCCCAGCCCATTGCCGCCACGAAAAGCACATCCAGCACGAAGTTAACCGCCGAAGAAAGCAGAATCGCAAAAAAAGGTGCTTTGCTATCGCCAATTGCGCGAAGTGCCGCAAAATACACATTATATACTGCCAGAAAAGGAATGCCAATGAAACTCAGCTGCAAATACCGCTCTGACAACACAAAAATTTCAGCAGGCGTATTGAGAAGCCTGAGCATCGCTCCTGACAGGGCTACTCCCGCCACGGAAAGAACCAGAAACACCCCGCCGACCGCAAAAAGAAAGGTAGATAAAATAGCAGAAAGCCGGTCCGTTTCTGCTGCGCCATATTTTCTCGCAAATAAAATGCCAAGGCCACCCGTAAAACCTGTCATCACCATGACAAAAAATCCGATGATTACACCCGTCGCGCCGATTGCAGCCAGTGCATTTTCACCTTCTACATTCCCTACGATGAACGCATCTACCCAGCTGTACAGCTGCTGCAAAATACCACTGAGAATTAAAGGCAAACTGAATTTGACCAGAATCATAAAAACCTTTTCATTCGTTATTCTTTCTTCCAAAACTTTCGCCCTCCTCTCAAAAAAACCGTATACAAGACTAGCCTGCATACGGTAGGTGCTCACCCGTTTTCTATTTATTCTATTACCAGTATAACCCATAGCCTCCTGCTGTACAAGAGGGAAATTATACACTTTCCCGCAAATATTTTTGTAATTTCTCCAAAAGACCCTCCGTCACGTAATACCCTTCCCGGTAAGCCTTCTTCATTTTTTCTGGGTTCCGCTCTGTTCTTCCTATATCCAAATCCCCCATCGGTGCAATCACAAAAGCTCTTCCGGTCTCTTCTTCAGCCGCCACAAGTTCCAGTGACTGGTTATAAGTCTGCGCCCGCTTTTCGTAAGACGCAACCATATTCGGATAATCCCTGTATTTCCGCTTCATCACCTTCAGCAGCATGCCATTTGTCCGCTTTTTTCGATAATCTCTGGGTCTTGTAAGAATCACTATATTCTTTTCGTTTCCCTGCCGGATGGATTGCGCCAGTGGAATAGAATCCGAAATGCCACCGTCCATATAAAGCCCGCCGCCGATTTCTACCATATTGGCAAGAAAAGGAAGCGATGCCGACGCCCTCACCCATTCCACATCGCGAAACATATCTCCCACCACAGGATATTCAGCTTCACCAGTTACGCAATTTGTGACTACCGGCTGAAATTTAATTCCGCTTGCAGTAAACGCATCGTTATCAATTGGATACAGCTGCTCTGGAATCGTATGATAAATAAATTCAGCCCCAAACAAGTCTCCTGTCGTCCGCAAACTATGCAGACTGCAGTATTCTTTTCTATCGAGATAATCCAGGTTGACTGCAAGCGCCCGGTCCCTCTGTCCTGCCACATAGCTGCATCCGTGACACGCGCCTGCCGACACGCCGATGACGTTATCAAAGCGAATTCCTGCGTCCAAAAAACAATCTAAAACACCGGCGGCAAAGATCCCACGCATGCCGCCTCCTTCAATTACCAGTCCTTTACTCATACTTCCCCTCCAATTTCATCTCAATACCGCAGCCGGCGCCAAACAAATACAGATACGCTTCCTTTACCGGCTTTCCATAAGTTTTTGCAAGCGCGCGGCAGTAAATGGCAATCTGCTGCCTGTACATCTGCCGCAGTCTGTCCGCTTCCTGTTCAAAAGGCTTTTCTCTATCAATCCAGTTGGTTTTATAATCAAACAGTACCAGACCGTCTTCCTCTTCAAAACTGCAGTCAATAATACCCTGCACGATAACATTTTCTCCATCCATCTCCATCTGCAGGTTAAACGGTCTTTCTCTCTGCAGACTACCCGCAGCAAACGCCTTTGCGCAGCGCTTTCCCAGTTCGCTTTCAAAGAAGTCCGTAATCCGCGAAAGCCTTACTGCTGCAATTTCTTCCGCTGTAAAAATTTCCTGCTCTATCATTTCTGCGACAGCAGTTTTCAGATAATCTATGCCCTCTCTGGCCGCCGCTGCGAAGTCAATTCGCTCCATAATTCCATGATATACAGTACCTCGCTCCGCTGCAGTAAGCTTTTTTTCACCTTGCCGAAACTTCGGCACCGCTAGCTCTTCCACAAAGGAGGACTCCAGCAGCTCTGCCTTTCGGTTGATTTCTGTAACCGAGTACTTGGATTTCAGACTCCTGGCATGTTCATAAGGATAGAAGAAATCCAGTTTTCTCAAGACCCTCAATCCTTCTTCCTCCGAAACCTCTCCGTCATAAATAGCCTGACTCATCGGATTTACAAAATATATCGGTTCCTCACTTTGCCCACCTGAAAGCAGATTGGCATTGATCATTTCCAGCGAAGAAGCCTGATCTGCCATGGACAGGTACATAGAATCACCTCCCATAGCGCTTTCCCTGGCTGCAAGGAACTTTTCTCCATCCTTAACCGTTCCCGTCATATAGAGAATATCCTTTGCGCGGGTTAAAGCCACGTACAGAATTCTGATTTCCTCCTGCACCTCTTCTCTATGGACCTGTTTCTGCAAAAGCCGTTGAAGCAGGGTCTGTTTGTACCAGTGGCCTTCATAATCGCTGAGAGTCATTGCGACACCAATATCCTTGTGCAACGTTATGCCGCTTCCCATCTTGGTGTAATTGAGTCTGCGACCCATGCCACTGACGATAACCATAGGAAACTCCAGCCCTTTACTTTTATGAATCGTCATAATGCGCACCAGATTGTCGTTTTCTCCCACCAGCTTTACCTGCCCCATGGAGACTTTTCGCTGCTTCACCGCCTCGATATACCGGACAAAGCTGTAAAGGGAGCTTTGTCTATCCTTACTGTAGCTTTCCGCCTTATCGACCAGCGCACGAAGGTTTGCCTGCCTCTGCGTACCGCTGGGCATGGCGCCGATTTCGACATAGTATCCGGTTTCCAAAAGCAGATTCCAGATAAATTTTCCAAGGGGCAACGATGTTGCCATGGTTTTCCATTCTTTTAACTTTGCAAGAACCTCTCTGCACCTTTGTGCAAGTTCCTGATTTGCTCCGCTCTCTGCGTAAGCCGAAAAAGCCTGGCTGTAGGTTCCCTCCTTGTGGGCTGCACGAATCAGCGCCAAGTCCTCAGAGGAAAAACCAAAAATTTCAGCGTGAAGTGTGCTGATTAATGGCACATCCTGCATTTTATTGTCTATTACCGATAGAAGATTCATGAACACATTAATCTCCATCGTGTCAAAGTAGCCCTCGCTGTCATCCACAAAGCTTTCAATGCCGTTTTGCTTTAAAATCTGATAAAATACATCGGCATAATTTCGCACGCCGCGCATGAGAATTACGATGTCGCGAAGACAGATTTCCCGCTCCCTTCCTGCCTTATGGTCATAAAACCGTTTTCCCAGATTTTCCTTGATGATCCGGCTGACGGCAAGGGCTTCAATTTCGGCATTTTTCAAATTAGCAAGTTCTTCATCGCCTGCGTCCACTGTGGCAACATCCACTACCTTGACCTCAGGCAGATAACTGTATTCTCCGTCGTAGTCAAGACCAGGATAGAGCATTGCCTCCTCATTATAGTCCTCCATAACACCTGTAAAAATCTTGTTAATTTCTTTCAGAATCACCGGCTTACTTCGGAAATTTTTGTTCAAATCAATTTTAATGGAATTTGCGTTCTCTTTTCCATAACTGATATACTTCTCTTTGAAAATCTCCGGCTCTGCCAGTCGGAATTTATAGATACTCTGTTTAATATCGCCTACCATGAATAAATTATTCTCTCGCTTAATCTTGGAGATAATCTCTTCCTGCAAAATATTGGTATCCTGATACTCGTCGATAAAAATATACTGAAATTTGTTTCTGTAAAACTCTGCTGCTTGGGGCTCCTTTAGAATTTCCAGGCAGAAATGCTCGATATCGTTGAAATCCACCAGCTTTTTTTCTGCCTTCGCCGCTTTAAAAATTCCGTCAAAATCCAGAAGCAGCTTCTGCAAGGTTTTCGCCATCGGCGCAGTCTTGTTCATTTCCTCAATCTGCTCGCAAAAAGGCGCAAGGAAAAAGGTCTTCTGCATTTCATCAATCAAAGAAGCGGCTTTCTTTCGGCATGCCGCAACCTGCTCTTTAATCAGGGCATAGTCCTCTTTCTCATCTTTTTTTGTAGTCAGACGCAGACTCTTAAATGCCGCCGCTGCTTCTCCCAATTCCTCAAAGGCTTTCTGCCCGACAAGCGCTGCAATATGCTGATATTGAGGCAGTTCCTCCAAAGCAACCTTTTCTGCCATTCGGCAAAGACCTGCCTCATCTAGCAGATCAGCGCTGCGCTGTGCGTATTCCAGCGCCTTTTCTGCAGACTCCTCAATAAAATCCCAGATATACGCCATCAGAGGTGAAGCTTTCATTTCCTCTTCATTCATGGAAAGCTGCGCAATTTTTTCATCCAGCCACTGCCACGGATAAGGAAGAGACTGCAGCACGTTATATGCTTCTTCCAAAATCGTGCGGATTTTACTCTGGTTACGGTCGCCGGAATACCAGTTAAGAAATCCGTAAAACTCCTCGCTATCCGCTGCAAACCAGTTTTCCAGCAGCAAATCCATAGCATCTTCTTTAAGAATCGTCCTCTGCGCATCATCGCAGATGGAAAAGCCTGGCTCAATCTCTGCCTGATAAAAAAAGCGCCGAATGACATCCAGGGCAAAGGCGTGGAAAGTGCTGATATTTGCTCTTGCAAGCAGCGCCAGCTGTTCTCTCAGCTTACCTGCCTGCTCTGGCGCCTTATCGATTTCTTCGATGAGTGCTTTGCGGATTTTCTCCTTCATCTCCGCTGCCGCCGCATTGGTAAAAGTTACAATCAGCATCCGATCGATAGGCACGCCTTCTTCTATAACAAGTTTTTTAATGCGCTCCACCAAAACAGCAGTCTTACCCGAGCCCGCTGCTGCTGCTACCAGTATATTTTTATCACGCTGGTCGATTGCCAGCTGCTGTTCTTTGGTCCAAGCCATATCTGCCTCCATATTTTATCACTGCTTATTCCATTATACCAAAAAATTTGCTATAATGAAGAAAGAATCTTAGAAACGGAGATGAATTTATGTATATAAACAATAGACCAACCATGCTGATGATTTTAGATGGGTTTGGGCTCAACCCTGAAAGGGCTGGCAACGCCATTGCCGCCGCTAAAACGCCCAACTTGGATATGATTTTTTCAAAATATCCGAAGACCAGTTTATCAGCCAGCGGTCTTTCCGTAGGGCTTCCCGAAGGACAGATGGGAAATTCCGAAGTGGGACACCTGAATATCGGCGCAGGCCGTATCGTATACCAGGAACTTACCCGAATCACAAAATCCATCGAGGATGGAGATTTTTTTGAAAATCCAGCGCTGAATACAGCAATGGAGCACGCTCTTTCCTGCGATTCTACGCTGCACCTTTTGGGACTTCTTTCCGATGGCGGTGTCCACAGTCATATCAGCCATCTCTTTGCCCTCCTTACCATGGCGAAAAAGAAAGGGCTTTCCAAGGTACTTGTCCACTGCTTCCTCGATGGTCGCGATGTTCCTCCAAGGTGTGCAAATCAGTATATCGAAGCACTTCAAAATCACATGCACCAACTGGGAGTTGGCGAAATCGCTGTAATTTCTGGCAGGTATTACGCTATGGACAGAGATAAACGCTGGGACAGAGTCGAAAAAGCTTATGATGCCATGACGCTGGGACAGGGTCTTTCTGCCGCTACAGGCTGCAGTGCAGTAACCACTGCTTATCAGCGGGATGAAAATGACGAATTTGTTCTGCCAACCGTTACCGGCGCCGGCACAGTAAACGATGATGACGCCATGATTATGTTTAACTTCCGTCCGGACAGAGCAAGAGAAATCACCCGTGCCTTTGCAGATCCCGATTTCGATGGCTTCCCTCGCAAAAAGACCATCAAGAATTTAAAATATGTCTGCATGACCCAGTACGATGCATCCATGCCAAATGTAGAAGTCGCCTTCCCGCCGCAGACTCTAAAAAATACCTTCGGTGATTACATTGCGTCTTTGGGACTTACCCAGCTTCGCATTGCCGAAACCGAAAAATACGCCCATGTAACCTTTTTCTTTAACGGCGGCATCGAAGCGCCTGCAGACGGCGAAGATCGGATTCTGGTACCTTCTCCGAAGGTTACCACCTATGATCTTCAGCCTGAGATGAGCGCCCTTGCGGTAACAGAACGGGTACTAGCGCAAATTGAGGCAGGCAAGTATGATTGTATCGTACTCAACTTCGCCAATGCAGATATGGTAGGACATACCGGTATCATGGAGGCTGCTGTCAAAGCGATCGAAACCTTAGACATATGCGTGCCAAAAATTGTCGATGCTGTACTTGCCAAAGGCGGTCAAATTCTTCTGACTGCAGACCACGGCAACGCTGACTGTATGGTCGACAAAGCAGGTAATGTGGTAACTGCCCACTCTCTGAATCCCGTTCCGCTTGTACATATTGCGAAAAATCCGGTTGATCTTGCTGACGGCGGCAAACTGTGCGATATCGCACCGACTATGCTGCGTCTGATGGGACTTTCCATTCCAGAAGAAATGACCGGAAAGAGCCTAATAAAATAATTCCTTTATGAAAAACGAGGTCGTCCTCTTGGGCGATACCTCGTTTTTTACTTACGCTTGTCTCTGTTTCACAAACTCAATTGCCTCTTTGCCAGACAGATGGTCGATAGCAATTTCAACCATGGTGACTTGTTTAAAGGATCCATCAATTTCCTTTGCCATAGCCTCCGGTGTTTCATCGGGAGAATATCTCTTCCCCAGAGCCTCCAGCGCTGCTCTCTTTTCAGCAGGGTCGTCCAGAACTCTCGCTTTTCCAAAGGCTATAACACTACGGAAATAAGTAGTGAACTCCTCCGGCACCACCTGATCCGTATCGATAACGCAAAAAGACACTTTCTCACAGCGAGCGATTGCGTCCAGCTTATGTCCTTCCTTTGCGCAATGGAAATAAATCTTGCCGTCTGTGTACACATAGCTGAGCGGCACTGCATAAGGATAACCATCGTCGCCTGCTGCAGCTAAAACGCCTGCAGTATTCCGCTCTAAAACTGCTGCACTGTCCTCAAAGGACATAGCCTGCTTCGTTCTTCTCATTACTCTAAACATACTAATAACCTTTCCTTTCTTAAAAAAAATACCGCCTCCCATTCACTCCTTCTAAGGCCTAACGGCGTGAATAAAAAGCGTTACCCGGCGGTAATTCATTCAGTTTCTAACTAGAGTTTAATACAAAAAAATCGCCTCGTCAAGAAAAATTTGACGAGGCTGCATCTTGAATTTTTATTCTTCCTGTTGGTATTCCTTTTCCATTTCTTCCCGCTCAAGTTCCTCTCGCTTTACCATAGCTTTGATACGGGCAGTCTGGGAATCGTTGACATGTTTTTCTAAAAAAGCCTTGGTATTATCACTTAAATCTTTGCCATGCCTTTCGTTAAAATCTGCCACTTTTTCCTGAAATTCATCCCACTCAGGCTGTCTTTTCTTCTTCATCCATTCAGTCGCAAAGTGTAAGATTAAACCAAGCACCAGTATCACGATTAGAAGTATCAACTTCGGAATTATTCTTGTTGCCGGATTCATACTTCCACCTCCTACTATCATGACAAGTTCCTTTATTTTATACATTATATCATGTCTAAGTAGTAATGTAAATGTGGAGGCGGAATTTTCTCATAATTATTTACACTTGATACTTTCCAATAATCTTTTCCGCTACCTTAATCCCGTCGCAAGCCGCGCTCATAATGCCGCCTGCATAGCCGGTTCCCTCTCCTGCCGGATAAAAGCCTCCAAAGGTTCCCTCCATGTTTTCGTTTCTCGCAAAACGAACCGGCGAAGAGCTTCTTGTCTCCACTGCGGTAAGTACTGCGCTGTCATCATCAAAACCGGCAAGTTTTCTGCCCAAATGCGGCATTGCCTCTCTGATAGATTCCACCGCAAAATCAGGAAGCGATCCAATTACCGCAGCAGCAGTATCTTCATCGTCTCTAAATTCCGCCCAAGTCGTCTTCGGTGCCCGATAAGTTCCTCCACCCAGCGCAAATGCCAGTTTCTCATATTTTTCCTGGAATTCGATTCCTGCCAGTGGACTCGGTGATCCGAAGTCTTCACAGCGCACGTCGACCAAAAGACCGCTGTTGGCAGTACCGCTGTCTCTTGCTCGATTGCTCATCCCGTTGGTCACCACACCGCCTTCCTGAGAAGACGCAACTACTACCTGTCCACCTGGACACATACAGAACGTATATACACCACGACCGTTTGCACAGTGATGAGAAAGTTTATAGTCTGCCGGCGGAAGCTGCGATGCTCCGTCACCATACTGTGCTCTGTCAATGAGCCTCTGAGGATGTTCAATCCGCACCCCAATAGAAAATGGCTTCTGCTGCATTTTAATTCCACGACCGGCAAGATAGCGAAAAGTATCTCTAGCGCTGTGTCCAATGGCAAGCACTACATCTTCTGTAAAAATTTCTTCCTCCTTGCCGTCCTTCACCACCACGACGGATTTTACACACTTATTTTTCGTCTTCACTTTCACAAAACGAGTATTAAAGCGAACCTCACCGCCAAGGCGAATGATTTCTTCGCGAATGTTTTTTACAACGGTTCTAAGAACATCTGTACCGATATGCGCCCTCTGTTTATAGAGAATGTCCGGGTCTGCCCCCGCTCTGACAAAATCAGAAAGAACCCGCCGGATCCGAGGATCTTTAATGCCGGTTGTCAGCTTTCCATCGGAAAAGGTGCCTGCGCCTCCTTCTCCAAACTGAACATTGGACTCCGGATTCAAAATCCCGTCTTCCCAAAACTTTTCTACATCCTGCACCCTCTGTTCAATTTCTGCACCTCGTTCGATAATCAGAGGTTTCAGCCCGCGTCTTGCCAAAGTCAAACCTGCAAACATACCGCAAGGCCCAAACCCGATGATAACCGGTCTGTGATTCAGTTCCCGATCACCGCAAGGCACTTCTATATAGGTCATATCCGGCGCTTCCTCCACGCCTGTCTTTCCGCCGCAGCGAATGTGAATATAGTCTCTGGGACGCTGTCTTGTCACCACAGAAAAGTCTACAGAGTAGACTTTCTTTATATCTTTTTTATCTCTGGCGTCAATGGACTCTTTAACAATTTCTACATCTGTCAGAATATAGTCTCTATTTCCCAGTTTCTTTAATATTTTCTTCGGTAAATCGGCTGTAGATTCCTGCAGGCTCAGTTTCACCTGATGAATTCTATATCTGGGCGTCATTTTGCCATCCCCTTTCCAGCCAGCATGCCTGTCTCCCATGCGTACTGGAGATTAAATCCGCCGCATGGACCATCATAATCCAGTACCTCGCCAGCAAAATACAAGTTTTTTACAAGGCGTGACTCCATCGTCTGCGCCAACACTTCGCTAAGTTCTACGCCACCTTTTGTCACCTGCGCAAAATCCCATCCCTTCACACCTTTCGGCGAAAGAGGAAACGCCTTTAAGAGCCGTCCGCTCTCTGCTGTATCCCCCTCGGCAAGACGTTCAATCATCTCTGCAACAGGCCTTTTTACAAGAAACTGCAGCAATCTCGATGCTGCGATACCTTGCGCCTTGCGTAATTCCAAAACACTGACCATATCCTCTCTATCCGGAAAAAAATCTATTTCAATTTTATAGTCATCAAAGCCATCTGCAAAAGAAGCCCCCGGAGGAATCAACAGAAACCTAGACAGATTGAAAACACAAATTCCAGAAACGCCTGTCTTAGTAAACTGAACCTCACCATTTTCAGAAAAAATAAGCTCATTCTGATAAAGCAGCTTCACCTGTGCCTTTGCGCGAATCCCGGCAAGTTTTTCCAGATTCTCCTTCACTTCAACTGCCGTAAGAACTGGAACCGGTTTTCGAATCTGATGCCCCAGACTCTTTGCAAACCGAAATCCGTCTCCCGTGCTGCCAAAAGCCGCACCTGCCTTACCGCCGCAAGAGATGAGAAGCTTCTGCGATTGGATTGTTTTGTTCTTCAGTTCAACAACAAAACAATCCTGTTTTTCGATGGACTGGACCTCTGAAGATGTCATAACTTCAATGCCAAGCTCCCGTATTTTTTGCTCCAGCGCCTCTCGCACCGCCGCTGCGTCTTCTATATATGGGTAAACTCTTCCTGCAGAATCGGTTCTCGTTAAAATTCCCAATCCTTCAAAAAAAGCCAAGGTCTGATCCACATTGGGGCAGGCTACATTGGAAAGATTGCATTTTCCATTTCCAGTCGCAGAAATCTTTCTCCCAAGCTGATTCTTTTTCTCTAAAATCAGAATCCTGCGAGCGGGGTTCTCCTCCTTTGCACAAATCGCCGCGGTCATTCCTGCAGCGCCGCCGCCAATTATACATATATCTAACATTTTTAGCTGCTTCCTTTCATTTATCCTTTTGGAAAATCTTCGTTGCACTCGTTTTCTGCGGGTTAGGCTCGCCGTAGCTTTCTTCCAATCGAACTTCACCTTCAGTTCGTTCTCTTGGGAAAGCCTCGCGTTTACGCACCTATCCCAATTCGTCTAAGAATTGCTGGAAGGTGCTATACAGGAATTGCCCAGCGCAAGCTGGTCTGCAATTCTTCAGTTGACCTACCTGCGCAGAAACCTTCGCTACACTCGTTTTCTGCGGGTTAGGTCATAAAAAACAACAGGATTTCTCATCTTTTGAGAAACCCCGTCCGCATACTACAGTGTTTTATCCTCTGGTGTATTAGTCTCCCCAATCGGTTCACTAATTATCTCATGAAATTCTTTCGCTTCTTCTGCTTCTTTCACAGCGTTACGCGCTTTTCTAGCTTTTTTAATCGCCTTTTTCATTTCTCTCTTGGCTTCCTTGGCTGCCTCTTCCGCCTCTGCGATCTTCTCATCCTTAGTCTTGATCAAATCCGGCTTGTTGTATACGATATCAAAGCCAATTTTAATCACATTAGCGCCCTGCACAACAAAGCAGATACCCAAAATCATCAGTACGGATAAATGCAACATAGACGAATTGAAGAATGCGTAGATACCAATCGCCAAATTTAAAAGGCTCACACTAAATGCCCAATAAAAATCGATATTCTTCTCCTTAGTATCTGTCTCAAAGGCAAGCACGGAAAATCCTCTGATTCCCGAAATCATGCTCCACATACCAAATACGACAGGAACTGCAATATCTGCTGCCAGCCGTCCGGTTAAAACTACGATACCTAAAATAAATGTGGTAAGTCCATCGATAAGCACCCAGTGGCCCGCATCTACATCGTTTCTAATTCTCTTATATACAAAACATTCTACAAGTCCAACAAACATTAGAATGCTTCCAATCGGAAATGCCAGTGATAGAAATGATAACCCGGCATTTGCAATGGAAAATACCCCTAAGAAAGTAAGCAGAATGCCCGCAATCACAGTAATAATTCTCAATTAAGAAGACCTCCTTGTCCAGCTTTTGTTCTGTAACATTATACTGGCTGCCGGAAATAAAGTCAAGAAACAGCCGATATTATAGTGCGGCAAACGCATGAAAAAACTTTCAGAAATTGAACATTGACAAATTCCTGGATATTTTGTATTTTTGTCAATAAATGCGCGTTAAAATACCGATTTTTTCATATTTTACGTTCTAATATTGACAATATTGACAAACTCTCGATTTTTTGTCAATTTGGTCAATGTTTTTGCCCTAAACCCTTGCAAAAATTGACAGATTTCCTGATTTTTGTCCATTTTAGCAAGATTGAGGGGATTTAAGAGCGCTTTTCACCTGCTGCACTGGTGGTTTATTGACAAAAATACGCGGGATGGAAGAAATTTGTCAATGTTAGCTGGTATAGAACGTTTTCGTGCGTTTGCCGTGGGCATTATAGGTGCGCAAAACCCAACAGACCGCAAGCTATATATCGAAACTGCAGATCATAGCACAGACATTGACAAATTAGATGAATTTCTAAAAAAGTCAATTTTGTCACACTGCGATTCCGACTCCAGTTGTTTTCTACTACGCCAAAGAAGCCATTCACACTTTCGCTGCTGGCACCACTTCCAAAGAAACACCTTTTCCAAGGCGTGCTGCAAGCTTTTCAAGAAAACCTCCGGCGCACTGTCCCTCCGGCGCCTCCCCTACAATCACTCGGTCAGCGTAATTCTTTTCCGCAAGTTTTGCTAAAGTGCCGATAGCATCCTGCGATCGCTCCACGGTTAGCTGTGCGCCTGCTTCCTTCGCTTTTTCATAGAGAAATTCCAGAGCCTCGCCTTCCTCGCTGTTGTTCAGAAAGTTCTCGTTTTCTGGCGCAATATGTATTACAAAAATCTGTTCCTCCCCTGCATGCTGCAATGCCTTTCCATAATCGATGAGCCGCTGGCAGGTTTTCTGTTTGGTTACACAAACCATAATATTTCCCATAAAGTCCTCCAATAAAATCTATTGATTTTAGTATAGCATATTTTCCCCCACAATTGTGATTGTTATTTGAAAGAAGTATGATAAAATAAAAATATGGAAAGAGTTATTTTACATTGTGATATGAATAATTTTTATGCTTCAGTAGAGCTTCTGTCAAGACCCGACCTAAAAGGTATGCCCGTTGCTGTCTGCGGCGACCCTGAAGGCAGACACGGTATTGTCCTCGCCAAAAATCAATTAGCTAAAGATGCCGGCGTTATTACAGCAGAAACCGTCTGGCAGGCAAAGAAAAAATGCCTGGGTCTTCAATTTGTGCGACCTCACCACGATAGATACAAGGAATACAGCGATCGCATCAATAAAATTTATCTGGAATACACCGATATGGTAGAGCCTTTCAGCATTGATGAATCCTGGCTTGATGTCACAGCCAGCCAGAAACTCTTTGGCAGTGGTAAGCAGATTGGCGACGCCATTCGCCGGCGGATCAAGTCAGAACTCGGATTAACCTTGTCAGTAGGCGTTTCTTACAACAAAATCTTCGCCAAGATGGGCAGTGAATATAAAAAGCCCGATGCTACCACAGAGATTACACAAGAAAATTTCAAAGAACTGCTCTGGAATAAGCCAGTAGGCGAACTGTTTTTTGTCGGGTTTGCCACCGCAGAAAAATTAAAGAACCTCAATATTCACACCATCGGAGATCTTGCCTGCGCAAATCCAAAGGCGCTGGAAGCGCTGCTAGGAAAACAGGGACCGCTTCTTCACAGCTATGCATGCGGCAAGGATGACAGCCCAGTCTGCCTGTTTAACCAGCGAGAGAAAATCAAATCTGTGGGAAACGGCATTACCTTTCGCAGAAATCTAACAGGACTAGAAGATATCACCACTGCCCTGACCAGCCTTTCCGATACCGTTGCCAGCCGTCTTCGCAAGTACCAGATGAAATGCTTTGGCGTCAAAGTGGATATCAAAGATCCTAACTTCAAAACGATTTCCCGACAGAAGCAGCTTCCGGTCTCCACTAACCTTGCCGCAGATTTAAAAAAAGCCGCTCTGGAGATTATCAAATCCTCCTGGCGGCTAACAGACCCTATCAGACTTCTGACTCTGACAGCAATCAATCTGACCGATGAAACCTGCGAAGAGCAGCTTTCTCTCTTTGATGCGCCTGCAGAATCCCGCGAAAAAGGTGAATCCATCGAGCGGACTATGGACGATATCCGAAAAAAATTCGGAAACAGTTCCATCACCTTCGGTCAAATTCTTGACAACGACATCGGCATCGACTTATGATTCTATGAACTGCACGCTTTCAATCGTGTCGATACGCAGGAGGTACTCCTCCTGCTTTTTATGATTCATTCTGAGTTTAACCCAGTCCTCATCTGCATCCAAAAGGATGCAGTCTTTTTTCTCCACCGCATAGTCCATCGCCTCCGCAGAAAGTTCCAGCTTGATATGTTTTCCAGTATTCTTCGCAAGAATCTCCCGCAGTGATTCTTTTTCCGCATCAACGTATCCCTCCTCTTTCAAAATGCCTTCCAGTTTTTTGACCCGGCTCGAGAGAGAGGAAATCTTAAACCAGCAAAGCAGCCCAAAGATAAAGCCGAAAACGCCAAAATATTCCATCACTTGTCCTCCCTTTCAAATTTAATCGAAGCGATGGAAGCAATCTGTATCAGTTTCGTCTCTGTTTTCTTTCCATTCTGATATTCTACATATGCCCAGCTTCCGTCAAAGTCTAAAATCCTGCACGTCTTACTATTTATATCAAAATCTACGTCTTCGTCTGTAAACGTGATTTTTATAGGTTTCCCTGCCGCTTCCCGAAGAAGTCTGGTCACCACAGGCTTCGACACAGTTTTTCTGCTGCTGCGCCCGGCATCTGCCTCCATATTATCATGCAAAAGATAGTCACAGCTTACACCCAAAATCTCAGAAAGCATCACAATTTTCTCCATTTCCGGATACACCGTCTGGGACTCCCATCTCGATACCGTCTGCCGCGTCACCTGCATCCGCTCTGCCAGCTGTTCCTGGGTCAGATTCATTTCCTTTCGCGCCTGTGCAATTTTACTTCCAATTTCCATAAATACCTCCTGTTTTCATGGGTTTATCTTACTCCAAACGCAAGGATTATGCAATGGCAGATTCGTTTCTAAATGTAACATTTGGGTTGCGCCGGAAGGAATTTTGCAGGAAGCCCCTCAGATCTGGAACACCCGCGCAGGAAAGAACGCGGGCGAATCGCTTACCACTGCACCTTCTCGATTCGGTCAAACGCCTCGCAAAGCAAGTCCACACCAACCGTGCAAGCAATTCGCACATAGCCTTCGCCGCATGCGCCAAAGGCAGGACCCGGCAATGTCAGCACGTGCGCATCCTGCAGAATTTTCTCTGCAGCCGCCGCGCTGGAAAGGCCGGTTTCTTTGATATTCACAAACAGATAAAAGCTTCCCTTTGGCGGGTAAAGCACCGAAAGTCCACGAATCCCGTTTACCCGCTCCGCCGCATAAAACATCCGCCGGTGATATTCTTTAGCCATTGCAGGCTGAATTTCATGCCGATGGCGGAGTGCGTGAATCGCCGCTCTCTGCGATACCGACGGCGCTGTAAAGACGACATTTTCGTTGACCTGCTGTATGGTTTTGATGATGTAATCCGGTGCGATAATATTGCCAATTCGCCAGCCGGTCATGGTGAAGTTTTTGGAAAAAGAGTTCAGGATGATCGTTCGCTCCCGCATTCCCGGAAGAGACGCAAAAGGCACGAACGGATTCTGATAGCTGAACGCCGTATAAATGTCGTCGGAAATGACCAGAAGGTCATGCTTCACCGCAAGTTCTGCCAGTTGCTCCATGGTCTCCAGGCTCAGGCAATTCCCCGTTGGATTAGACGGTGAATTAATGACCAGCGCCTTTGTCCTCTCCGTAGTCAGGCTTTCCAGACGTTCTATATTAATTTGAAAGTCTTCTTCCTCGTAAGTAGCAAGTTCCACAGGAATGCCTCGCGCAAGCTCCACCTGCTGCGGATATGGCGTAAAAAATGGCGCCTGCAAAATCACTTCATCACCATCGTCTAAGATGGCCTGCAGACTCAAATACATGCCAAGGCTGGCAGAAGCGCAGACAAAGACCTCCTCATCTCGTACACCCATACCGTATTCTTCTCGGTAAAATCTACAGATTTCTGCCCGCAACTCCGGATCGCCCCGAAAATCCGTATATTTAGTATGGCCTGCCTTGGCATCCGCAAAAGCGCCGTCAATAATGATGTCGTCCGTAATCAGATCCGGATCTCCGAGGCTCAGATTGATCACATCGTCAAAGGTCTTCGCCATCTCGTCAGACTTGCCCATAGCAGTCTGCTGATCCTTCCAGTAACGTTTCGCGATAAATTTGTGTTTCATGGTTTTATCCTTTCAAAAAATCTCTCTGCATTGCGGCGATTTTTTCTTCATCACAAAAAATTTTTGCCGCAGTATACGCCAGAATTTTCGCTCCCTGCGTCAGCGCCGAAACCGCTTTGTCTGTATGCATCAGCTGCTCAAATTCTCTGCTGTGCAGTACAGTCTCATCATCTCCTATTTTTAGGCATGGCTGAAAGGTCGGACAATAAAAACTCACATTTCCGATATCGGAGGATCCAAAGATCGCGGACGCATCCCGCTGCGCAAGACCAAGCTCATCAAAGACCTCTTGAATTGCGCTCACCCCGGTTTCATTTACTTTCAGATTATAGAAATCTTCGCCGCACTTTTCTTTTTTCCACGTCGTTCTTGTCGCTTTGGCAGCGCCGGAGGCACAATCATCAAGAAATCCATCTAAATACTGCACATAGTCCTTATCCAGCGCACGAATCATCTGTTTGACCGTCGCATGTTCCGGTACAATATTGGGGAAATCACCCCCATGGGAAATAATTCCGTGAAACTGCGCATCTGCAGTTGTGTGCTGCCGCAGCATATCAATCGCGTGCAAAAACAGCTGCGCCGCATTCAGTGCGTTGTATCCTTCCCAAGGCGCCGCAGACGCATGAGCTGCCTTGCCGTAAAAGTGATAATCTCGAATTAGGCAGCACTGTAATACTGGTTCTACAATATTTCTATGATTCAGATGTATCATGATTACCATATCATATTGGTCAAAAACTCCTTGCACTGCCATATGACATTTTTGACCTTCTACTTCCTCATCAGGTGTTCCGATGATATGAAAGTCTGTATCCAGCTGTTCCTGCAAATCCTTTACTGCAAGCCCTGCAAGAATGCTGATTGCGCCGCTCAAAGAATGACCGCAGCCGTGACCGATTTCCGGAAGCGCGTCATATTCCACTAAAAATGCGACCTTATGGCGGTGTGTATTCGGTCCGAAGACAGCGCGAAACGCAGTATCTATCCCGGCAAAAGGAAACTCAATTGTATATTGGTGCCCTGTAAGCAGCTTTACAATCCGCCTCGCTGTTTCAAATTCCTGTCCGGAAATCTCGGGATGTTCGGCAGTAATTGTATTATACTGTGCCACCTCCTCCAAGGATTCCGCTATCTTCTCATCTATTATCGCAGTCAACTGCTCATACTTCATCGTTTCTCTCCTTTTCAAAGAGGGCTGTTCATGCCGAATATTTCTGCTGAACAGCCCGTTTTCATTTCTATCAGTTTAATTTAAGTTGTGATTTAAAATGGTCCAAGATGCATGGAATGTGCCGCGATGACAAAGATAATGCCCAACAGATATTCAAGTCCAATCAAAGGCAAAATCCATTTTGCCCACTTATTCCAAGGCACTTTTCCCGCTGCAAGAGCCGCCATAAAGTAGCCGGAAGTCGGTGTCAAAATATTGGAAATTCCATCTCCCAACTGGAAAGCGATACAGGTTGTCTGTCTCGTAACACCTACCAAATCGCCCAGCGGTGCCATAATTGGAACCGATACAGCCGCCTGTCCTGAAGCAGAAGGAATAACAAAGTTGAGCAGACATTGGAACACGTACATACCAACTGCCGAAACCGTTGACGGTAGCTTGCCCAGCATAAGCGCCGCACCATGCAAAATGGTATGTACAATCTGTCCATCGGTGAGAACAACAAGGATGCCCCGGGCAAAACCAACTACCAGCGCGCCGCCAGCGATGCCTGCCATGCCCTGACCAAATAGCTCTGCATAGCGGTTAAAGCCTATATCTTTCGCAATAAAGGCAACGATAATAGACATTCCAAAGAAAATTGCCGCCAGCTCATCCATATACCAGCCAAGCTTGATTACGCCATAAATCAAAAGCGCTACAGAAGCAGCAAACACTAAAAGAATCGCTTTTTCTCTTCCACCAAATTCCGGTAGACTTTCCAGATTAATCGAATCATGTCTGGTTTTATCTGCCTCGTACATCAGGGATTTTTCTGGATTTTTGCGAATCTTGAGCGCATACCAGGTCAGGAACACCGTAACCAAAAGTGTCATACAACTGAACATCACAATACGAAATCCCATTTCAGATCCCAGCGGAAGCTCCGCGATTCCCTGTGATATCTGTACGTTGAACGGGTTCAGAAACGCCGCCGCATAGCCTGCACCACATCCGCACAAAACGACAGCCGCACCGGTAAGGGAGTCAAATCCCATCGCCAGCAGAATCGGGATAAAAATCGGTACAAAGGCAATGGTTTCCTCACACATACCAAAGGTCGCGCCGCAAATGGAAAATAAGATGACAAACACCGGAACCAGTACAATGGACCGGTTGGAAAGCTTTCTTACAAGTCTGCCAACCCCTGCGTCAATGGCTCTCGTTTCCGTCAGAATATTCATCGCGCCGCCAATCATAAACAAAAAGAAGATAATCTGTGCCGCCTCCTGCATACCGCGAGGTACTGCGGTCAAAAACTGAAGCGGTGTTACCGGTGTAGACTCCACTTGATGATAAGTCTCTGAGTCTACAACTTCTCGCTGCGCACCGGTCTCCGGCACTGTAATGGTGTGCATATCATATTGGCCCGCGGGCACCAGATAGGTTAATACTGCGCAGATTAGCATAATTGCCAAAAGCAGAATATACACATGAGGTACCGCTAATTTCTTTTTCTTTTTCTCTTCCATCTTTTTTCTCCTACTTTCTCATCCTGCCTGAGGAGCAAACCAACGCTTATGCTTCCAGCGCGGCCAGAGCCTCTTGTCTTTCTTTCTCGCGCTCAACCAAAATTTGCTGATATTCTTCTTCGGTCATCTTTTCCATAGTGATACCGGTAAATCCATAGAACGCTGATACCAGCGGACAAATCAGATTAAGGAACGCATATGGCGCATAGCCTCCAGCGCCCCACTGCGGAATCCCGAAGACACCCTGCATGTAAGCGCCACAGGCATTCCAAGGCACCAAATTTGAAGTAAGGGTCGATGAGTCTTCCAGACATCTGGAAAGATTTTTTCTCTTTAGACGCATATCCTCGAACACTTCCTTGTACATCTTTCCTGTCATAGCGATGGAAAGATATAAATCTCCCGGAATGATGTTGATAAAAATTGCGGTCAGAAGGGTCGTCAGAACAACCGGTCTTCTGCCTTTCACAATATGCATCAGACCTTCTGTGATGGAGGTCAGCATACCTGTGCATTCCATCACGCCGCCAAGAGCCATGGCACAGAGCATCAGAAGAACCGTCCACATCATGGAATCCATACCGCCTCTTGTGAGCAGTTCCACAAGCTCAGGCATCACACTGTCAGGATCCGCGAACTCAAATCCATAGTGCCATACGCCCAAGGTATCTCCGATATTTACCCCCTGGAAAATGACGGCGAAAATGCTGCCCAGCACTGCGCCAAAAATCATGCCCGGCAGCGCCGGCATTTTAAACGCAATCATGAGAATTACCAGAAGCGGCGGCAAAACCAGCACCGGATTAATGTTAAATGACTCCAAAATACCGTTTCTTAGCGCGTCTACCTGTGACATGTCAGTGCTGCCCGAATAGCGCAGACCGATAATCGCATACAAAATCATCGCAATGACGCTGGTCGGAATCACGGTATACATCATATGGCGAATATGTTCAAAGAGATTTACGCCCGCTACCGCCGACGCCATATTGGTAGTATCTGAGAGCGGCGACATTTTGTCTCCAAAATATGCGCCGGAAATAACTGCGCCTGCCGCAATTCCGGTCGGAATGCCTAGACCTCCACCGATACCGATTAGTGCGATACCCACTGTACCCGCTGTACCCCAGGAGGTTCCTGTGGACAAAGATACAATCGCGCAGATAATCATAGTTGCTACCAGAAACAGTCCCGGCGTCAGAATCCCAAGCCCATAGTAAACCATGGCAGGTACAACGCCGGCCTGAATCCAGGAACCAACTAAAGCGCCAGTTGCTATGATGATTAAAAGGGACTGCATCATACTGTTGACTGTTTTAATCATACCTTTTTCAACATATGACCATTTCCAGCCGTTGAGTGCTGCGACAACCGCCGCGAAAATAGCAGATAAAATCAAGCCTACATGAATATCGCCGTAGCTGCAGGCGAAGGCGCTGCCAAAGAGGCTTTCCCATACGCCCAGACAATAGCAAATTGAAAATGCCGCAAATAAAAGAACCAAAAGCGACTGCCAAATTGGAATTTTCTTACCCATAATTTTGTCCTTTCTTGTTAAAATATAAAGTTATAAGTTCTTTGCGTCTGTTAAAATTCTCAGCAAATCACTGAGCACGCCGTAAGCAGTCTGATCAATTTCCGGTTCATAAACATGCTCAATGATAGACACCTCTCCCATTAAATCCGTATTAACGGTTACCGCAGCCGCCGTTCCGTTGATGCTTGCGAGAAGTTCATCACCGTTTACCGTCTGCGGCGCTACAACGCCGACTGGTTTTCCATCCTCAATCCATCCATGACATACCAGTTTAATTTTCTGATGATTCCTTGCTGCATCTGCAAGCTGTTCTTTTGTAATCGCACTAATCCCAGTTCGTTTGATTTCCGTCGGTGTAATCTTCACATCCATCAAAACATTCATCAAAGCAGTCAGTTTAGCAGCCGCGTCCCAGCCTTCCAAATCCATTGTCGGATCGGCCTCGACAAATCCTCTCCTCTGCCCTTCTTTCACTGCTTCTTCATAAGAAACCCCTTTTTCCATCTGATCTAGTACATAATTAGTTGTAGCGTTGAGAATGCCCTTTACTTCTGTAATCCTGCACGCTTTCAGCGTTTCCTTCGCCAGATTAAATACAGGTACGCCGTCCATCACGGTCGCTTCATGACAAAAAAGCACGTGATTTTTCGCAGCCAGTTCCACAAGGTCTCTGTACGCCCATGCGATTGGACCTTTGTTGGCTGTAATTACGTGCTTTCCTCTGTTCATGGCATGTTTAATATGATCGATTGCGGGCATACCGGTCATAATATTGATTGGTGTCAATTCCACCATAATATCATAGTCCGCCTCATCAATCACAGAAAGTGCAGGCACATTCTGCGCGAAAATTCCCGCCTCCATTTGATCCGTATCGATACCGCAAGGATCGATCAGCGCACCCAAGCTTCTTGTGCAGACTACTGTAACCTGCACATTGCAGTCATAGTGTTCTTCTATATAGCTACGCCTTTTCTGCAGCATCTTCGTAAATGCCTTTCCCACGTTTCCATATCCGATTAAAGCTAATTTTATATCTCTCATGGTGTTATCCTTTCCCAAACAGATTGGGGAATGCTTTTCCGGCATTCCCCATCCGGAAATTATTTCTTATTTTAGAACCAGTTCGTCGACAGCTTTCTTGTAGTAGTCAACGTCTGCTTCTGTGTGGAGTGCTTCTTTTTCTTTCAGCAGCGGATACATGAAGTATACCAGCAAGCCTTTTTCAGTATGTAATCTGTTTTCTGCCTGCGGAATCAAAACGGACTGATCGCTATCCCATACTTCGTCAGAAATCTCATAGCCTCTGTTTCCAGGCAGATTGTGCATTACCTTAATGGAAGGTTTTGCCTTGGACAGTAATTCCTTATTTACAGAATACTTAGGGAAGAAGGTCGCAATCTTCTTATCCTTCAGATGGTCACTGCCGTGATACCACCATGCGTCTGTGGCGATAAAGTCAACCTGGTCGATGTATTCATACGGATCATCTGTCTGAATGAATTTACCGCCGGATTTTTCCATTTCTGCCTTGCAGTACGCTACGTCTTCCGGTGCCATTTCTGCTTCCTTCGGTGCGCAGGAGATAAAGGTTACGCCCATCTTGGACAGAAGTCTTGCTTCAGTTCTGCATACGCCGCCGATGTTATCGCCCAGTACGGAATTATCGCCGATGAACATATAAACCAGATCTTCGATTTTCTTGCCTTCCGGCATATATTCTGTCATCGTGAACAGGTCGCACAGCGCCTGAGTTGGATGCATGCATTTGGAGCTCATACCGCTGAATACAGGTACGTCAGAGTACTTTGCAAGCTCAATGATGGTATCCTGAGATTCTGTACGAATTTCGATGGCATCGCACATACCGGACAGTACCTGCGCGGTATCCTTGATGGTTTCTCTGTCTTCACCGCAGTGGAGCGTCTTGGTTTCCAGATACAGTGCATGTCCTCCAAGCTGTGTCATAGCTGCCTCAAAGGAAACTCTGGTTCTGGTTGACGGCTGGTCAAACATCATTGCCAAAGATTGATCCTTCAAGAGCGGGAGTCTGATTCCTTTTCTCTCTGCATCTTTTAACGTTTTGATTACCTTGAGCATCTCAAGATATTCTTCTTTAGTAAAATCATCTGTTTCAATAAAATGTCTTACGTTCATTTATTTTTCCTCCATTTTTTATCTTAAATATCTTCACGAACCAGCGGCATACTCATACATCTTGGACCGCCTCTGCCTCTGGACAGTTCGCCGCATGGCATTTCCAATACTTTGATGCCATTTTGTCTGAGCAGCTCGTTGGTAATTTCGTTTCTGCTGTAGGTCACCACAGTGCCTGGCGCAATGGCCAGCGTGTTGGTTCCGTCGTTCCACTGTTCTCGCTCAGAATCTATGAAGGAACCGCCCGCGCAGCGCAGCACCTTTATGCTGTCCAGTCCCAGCGCCTGACTCAGAACCTTTTCAATGGTATCGGATCTGTCCTTATATACCAGCTCTCCGTTCTTTCCAAGACTGATTTCAAATACGTTCAGCGTGGATTCGATGCCAGGATGTACGGTGAATTTATCGTAATCAATCATCGTCAAAACAGTATCCAAGTGCATAAACTTTCTGTCCTTTGGAATGGTAAATGCCAGAACCTTCTTGAAGCTGTCATTTGGCAGAACTTTTCTTGCAAGCTGCTCGATGGCTTCCGGCTGGGTTCTCAGACTGCAGCCAATACCGATGACTTCTTTGGACAGAATGGCAATATCGCCGCCTTCAATGCCAAATGGGCTCTCGTTGGAAAGCCACATCGGCGTATCCTCGTCCGCGAAATCAGGATTGTTTTCAAAGATATGCTGCCATACTACGGTTTCCAGATCTCTTCCCAGCTTCTCCATATTGTGAAAACTCATACCACGTCCGATGGAAGAACCCGGGTCTCTTGCGTAATACAGGTTTGCCAGTGGTTCTGTGTAATACAGCTCGTATTCTTCGTCCGGGAAGAAGCGTGAGAAGTCCTCCGTCTTCTTTTCGCCGATGTCAGATTTTCTGATACCTGCCATAATTCTGTCAGCCATAGCCTCTGGTTCCAGGCTCATCAGATATTCAAAGATCTGTCCGCGAAGATGCGCGCTATAGATTCCGTGTTTATTTAAGAACTTTTCGACAAACGTCTCTCTGCTTCCTTCTTTTGTAAAGGAGGCGCGGAACAAATCTTCTATGTAGACAACTTCCGTACCCTCACTTTTTAAGATATCGGCGAAGCAATCGTGTTCATACTGCGCTCCCTTTTTCCACGGAATGTCGTCAAACAGATGACGCGGCATCGTCTGCGGAATTACGCCGTCGATTTCATCCCCCGGGCGGTGCAGCAACACTTTTTTCAGTTTTCCGATTTCGGAATATACATGAATTTTGCTCATGACCTTTTCTCCTTTGTGTTTAATACTCCTTTAATAAATCAGCGATGATGGAAAGACCCTTCTGCAGCACATCCGGACTAAACGCATATCCGATTCTGAAACAGTGTTCCATTTCAAAAGCGGAACCCGGTGTAGTCAGTACGCCTCTTTCCTTGACCAGTTTGACACAGAAATCAAAGGAAGGAACATCCTTATCGTAGAATACCAATGCGGTCGTTCCAGCTGCCGGCTTCACATAGCTGACGCCTTCTGTTTCGCTGACCCATTTGTCCAGGATTTCTCTGCCCTGTTCCAAAATCTTCGCACTTCTTGCAAAGATTTTGTCCTTGTTCGCAAGAGCCATGCTTGCTAGAATATCATCGATATAGCCGCAGCTGATGGTATCGTAGTCTCTTCTGCCATGGCACTGCGCCATCAAATCCTTATCCTTAGTCGCAATCCATCCCATTCTCAGTCCTGCAAGACCGAAAATCTTAGACATGCTGGAGGTGGCAACACCTTTGTCATACAGATCAGCGATGGAGTACATATAGCTGCCGTCAGCTGGTACGCCTCTATACGCTTCATCGCAGAGGATGTATGCGCCGACCTTTTCCGCCATCTTTACGATTTCCTTCATCATATCTTCCGGAACAAACGCACCTGTTGGATTGTCTGGATTGCAGATGGAAATCAGTTTTGTGTTTTCATCAATCAGCTGCTCCAGCTCCTGCAAATCCGGCAGGAAATTATTTTCTTTCTTCAGCCAAGACATTCTTACTTCCGCGCCGATGGACTCCGGAATGGAGTAGTGCTGCTGATAGGTCGGCAGTACGGTCACTACATTGTCTGTAGGCTCAACCAAGCACGCGATGACCATGTGGTTAGCGCTAATGCCGCCATGGGTTGGCACTACATCGTCTGCTGTTAAATTGCGATAAAGTGACGCGATGCCATTTTTCAGCTCAGGGGAACCGTGAATGTGGCCGTACACCAGTCTCTCCCCTTTTAGTTCTTCCATAAACTCTGCCGGATCTTTTCCACACAACTCCAGAAGCTCTCCCACTTCCAGAGAATCGACGCAGGTCTCCCCGAGGTCGTAAGTCAAGAAGCCTTCATACTCATCCATCCAGCGTTCCACTTTAAATCTTTCTAATTTCATCTTTTTTCTCCTTCATTTATGTTTTTACATGAACTGACTATAATTCAATCGTCTGCCCCAGTCCTGCTTTTTCTGCTTCTTTCAGCGCCAGCATACCGGTCAGAAGGTCCAAAAGGGCTGTGCCTGTCGCATCGAAGACGGTAATCTGGTCTTCACTTTCTCTGCCGGAAGCCTTTTTCGTAATCACATCGCCGATTAAGCCTGCAATATCTGCTTCCTTCAGGATTCCCTTTTTAATTGGAATTTCAATTTCTCCAACTTCCACACACTGCTTAATGTCATCGACAAATACCTTCGCATCCGCAAAGATTTCCGGATCGATTTCCTCTTTTCCGCTCATATCGGAACCGATGCAGGAGAAATGTGTTCCGGGTTTTACCCATTCCTTCTTAATAATCGGCTCTCTGGACGGTGTCACGGTAATGATAATGTCGCTTTCTGCAGTTGCCTTTGCGATATCCTCGACCGCTTCAAAGGACGCGTTCACATCCTCCATCCCAAAATCTGTTTTCAACGTATCTCTAAGGCCGCCTGCAAAACGCTGCGCGTTTCCAAAATCCAGCCCATCGTAAATCATAACTTTCTCAAGCTGTGGGAAGCTAAGCAGGGTGGCTGCCGCCTGGAATGTCGCCACATGACCCGCTCCTACAATCAAAAGATTCTTCGCATCCTTTCTTGCCAATAGTTTTGCGCCGATTGCGCCTGCCGCGCCGGTTCTGATGCCTGTAATATGGGATCCGTCTACGATACCCAGCGGCGCGCCGTTCCTTGCGTCGAAAATTAAAATCGTTCCCAATAGAGCCGGAAGACCTACTTTATCGTTATCCTCAAACCAGGATACAGACTTCAGACCGTAAATGCCAGCGGACTTCAGCCAGCCCGACTTGATATCCATTTCGGCCTTCTCTTCCTCAAAAATTTCAGTAATCAGCGGCCAAATCACTGCGTCATCAGCCGATTGTGCCCGGTATACTTCTTCAATGGCGGAAATCACGTCCTGCATGTTCAGCACCTGCTTCGTCTCCTCCATCTTCAAAACTTTCATGTGAATCACTTTTATTTCGCATCTCCTTTCTGCACAATTTGTAAACACTTTACTTTGTATGCTTTCATTGTATCGTGAAAAAAATATCAATTTTTAAGTATATATATGATTTATTTCCGATTCTTTTGGTATTTTTCCAATCAATTTCCCCGAAAATATTTGTATAATAATATGAAATACATTGTAAAATGAAGGAGGGGCACGGAATATGGCACTAACAGTAAAAGACCTTTTAGAATTGAACTCTTTGAAAGGCTGCCGGCTCATTGCCGGAGAAAACGGACTTTCAAAACCAATCATATCTGCCGGCATCGCAGACTTTGAATTTGCAGATTTCGCAGATCCACACGAAAAAGACGTATTTCAACGTGACTCTCTAGTACTCAGCACGATGCTTTTCGCAAAGGGAAACCCTTCTCTTATTTTGTCTGCTGTGAAGAGTTTCTATGATTTAGGTATTTCAGCCTTTGCATACAAGCCTTCCATTTTCGAGTTTCTTCCACCGGAGGTTATTGATTTCGCAAATCAAATGGACTTTCCAATCATAGAATTTTCTACAAACCAGTTTATTGATGAAATTATCTTTGACATCATGGATGCGGTAAGAAAGGACAATGATGATTTTTTCTCGGAAGAAAATATAGACAAAATGATTTCTGACGGCATGACAAAAGCCCAAGTCTACGCACTCAGCAAAAACGTTTCTCTTAAATTCAAAGAGCATATCATGGCAATCTATCTAAAGAGCAGCTGCCACGAGTTTCAGCTGGAACTGGATCGCTACCACCGCAAATTTTCTCTCAATCGTGCTCTGGTGCAGAAGGCGCTTTTATGTAAATACAAAAACGGTCTTTTCGCAGTTTTGACGGCTCGCCAAAATAACGAAAAGCACTTTTCCATCATTTTGCAGGAATTAATCGAATTTCTGTCTATTCCCACAGAGAATTTATATATCAGCTGCAGTGGAATTCACAATCCGTTCAAGGATTTGGATCAATGTATCAGAGAAAGCTATTACACTCATCTGGCCTCCCTTGCGGAAGGAAAACACTTTCACAGCTTTTCTCAAATCGGTCCATGGCAGCTTCTCATTCCATACGCCCAGTCTGATGTGATGAAGGATTATATGAATTCCCGCATTCAGCCGATTTTAGAAAAGCAGGATTTTTATGATACTCTGCGGGCGCTGACGCTCTGCCGCGGCGATATTTTCAAAACAGCCAGTCTCTTAAATTGCCATCACAACACCGTCCGCTACCGTCTTAGCAAAATCAAGCAGTTCCTCTTCAGCGCAGAAATGAGCGACCAGGAATTTTATGCGGATATTTCTCTTGCTGTGCGGCTTTATATGCTGCAGGAATAGTGAATTTTTTCCTTGCGTAGATTTGTCAAATTGAGTATAGCATAGCAGATAACAATTCCTAAAGAAATCATTGTAAAGCTCGCATCCGGAAAACAACCGGTATTTGATACCGTAGATGCCCTCTTTGATAAATTGGAGACAGAATGATTATTTTGCTAGATGTAGGACACCAAGACATATTGAAGCAATTCTAGAATTTGTTCAAAATAAAATAGAAGTGAGGTTTCCTCGCCTTTATTTCATTTTTTATTAATTTTTAACGCACAACATTACGAAAGCCGCAGCAGCGCCGCTGCCTGATAGATTTCAAACAAGAAAGGCATCGTCTCAAAGTCCTTTCCAAGCAACTTTTTCATTTTATTCAAACGATATAAAACGGTATTTCTGTGAGTATGAAGCAGTTCTGCCGTTTTTTTAATCTGTCCGCCTGCATCGAGCAAATGTACTGAAAGCGTCAGCACCAGATTTTCCTCTGGACTGTCCAGAACCGGCGAAATCAAGCGCAAATAATGTGATCCTGCTTCCGTATACTGCATATCTGCCGCGCGTTTTGCGAAGGCAAGCTGCTCTGCGTTCAAAAGCTTTTCCTGTGGATAAATCTTTTCCGCACAGGCAAAATAATTGCAAAACAATTCATACTCAGCCCGAATATCATCATACAGCGATACAGAAAAAATCGCCGCCCCAGACTCTGCAGACAGAATATCCTCACAGGAAAAGTATTCCAGCAAGTATTCTTCCTCCACCGTAAAAAAGGAAACTGTATGCTCTCCGAGTACATCGATAATCACATCCTGGTCAAAAGACTCAAACTTTTTCCGCAAAAGAGACAGCGCAGTTCTATCTGAATGCGTTATAAATAGTACCGTTCGGTATTTTTCCAAAGCAAGCCTTTGTTTTTCCGCAATCTGGGCAGCCAGCCTCCTATCCCCTTTCAGCACAGCGGGAATCAGAAACTCCCGACTATAGGTATCCAGATTGTAATTCCAGGTTGCGGAAAAAAGCCGAATCACCGAAATTGCGTCGCTCAAAACCTGTATTGACAATGAATCATATTGACTGACTGCCAACAAAATCAACTCATTTCCATTATTTCCCGTAAAACTCTGCCGATAATAAATTCCCCTGCTTCCCTGAAAAGACAGTTTATCCTTTCTCATGCAATACTCCGCGATGATCTGATTAAGCGGAAACACATTTCCCTGCGGCCAAAAGGAGGATGCAATCACGCCCAGCTTCCCATCGCATAGAATGAACGCCGCTCTCGCGTAATCACTGAGCAAGCTCAAAACACATTCGATATTTCTATGTTCTGCTGAAAGAGCCGCAATCCTCTGCATCATCTGTTCCGCGAAGAACTGCTGATTTGTCCTTTTCAGAAAGACCGCATTCATCACATCTGTAATAACATCACTGTACTTCAGTCCCATATCCCCGCCAGGCAACACGATGATTGGAAGATTCAGCTGATTCCCAACCTCAATTACCTTCTGATCTATCCTCTGTAAAATTACATCCGTGTAAAAAAGTATCACGCCGGCACAACCCATTCGCTTAAATCTTTTCAGAAGCCTACACTGCGCCTCTACATCCTTTCGCACACTGTAAAATGCTGTAATACACAAATCATTAGGTACAAAAATCTCATCATTTCTATCATCGAATTCTAATACGGACACCGTATTAACGATGGCGTCAAGCCCCTTCTCTCCCGCCGCCACCTTTCCGAGTCGAAGAGAAGGCAATGTAAGGCATTCTCTGACTGTTAAATACATCTCACTCTCCTGTTGACTTTCCTGTACACTTTCTGCTTATCCTTATATTATATCTTCTGGCTATCTATCCGGATTGAGCAATTGCCCAAAAAATTCGTATAATCTTTGGCATATTTACATTTCAGAAAATTCCTCCTTTTGCTAAAATGTCGAAAAAGGCAACCTGAAAGGAGGTTATTTATGAGTAACAACAAAGAAGTAAACGCACTTGCGCCTATTTCCAAAGATCAAAGAGAAAGCTGGGTTTCCCTTGCCCTTGTGCAGGCCGGTATCTGTGTCTGTGTACCCGCATTTCTCATGGGCGCGCTCCTCGTCGAAGAAATGAATTTTTGGCCGGCAATCTGGGCAGGTACCGCGGGTGCCGTCCTCGTTGTAGCGGCAATGATTATCATCGGTTTTATCGGCTGTGATCTCGGACTGGCAACCTGTACCATTACAGAATCCACTTTTGGCAAAAAAGGTTCCAGGTACATCGCCAGTACTATCTTTATGATTAACCTAATCGGCTGGTTCGGTATCAACAACGGGGAGTGCGCCATGTCTTTTACCAACTTCATGAGCGAATGCTACGGAATTCATTTCCCCTATACCGCATCCTGTATTCTCTGGGGCATCGTCATGACCGTTACCGCCGTCTTCGGCATCAAAGCGGTAGAAAAGCTGGACTATGTGTCTATCCCGGTGCTTCTGATTGTCATGATTGTCGGCACAGCCATGGCTGTCAACCTCAACGGTTTGCAAACTGTAAACACACCCATTGAACCGACGATGACATTTATGGAAGGCGTCATTTTATCTTTTGATTTCTTTGCGGTCGGCATTATTACCAGTTCCGATTTCACCAGATTTCAAAAATCAAGAAAGGATACAGTCTTATCCGTTACCATCGGCGTATTCCCGTTAACCATCATCACCCTTGTCATCGGCGCTATGCTGACCAAAATCGCGAACGAATATGATATCAGCATGGTCTTGATTAAAGTTGGCATTCCGCTGCTGGGCGTCATTTCCCTGATTCTTTCCACCTGGACAACTAACTCGACCAACGCCTACACCGGCGCGCTCAACGCAGTAAAAACGTTCAATGTTCCCGACAACAGACGGCGCGAGGTTACACTGGCAGTAGGCTTTGTGGGCACACTGCTGGGAGTTACCGGCATTGTCGATAATCTGTCCACTTTCATAGGTTTTCTTGCCTATCTTGTTTGCCCGATTGGCGGCATCATGCTGGCAGATTATTTTATTCTTGGAAAAGGAAAGTCAGAAAACTGGCGTTCCAGAGACGGATTCTGCATCTCAGCCATCATTGCCTGGGCGGTATCAGCCGTCCTGTCGTACATCATTAAAATTGATTTTTCGTCAATTCTGTTCGCGGCAGTCATCTTTATCGTCATCGAACGATACATACCGGCACTGGCGAGGGATAAACAAAAAGTAGAAAAGGAGTAAAAACATGAAAACATTAACAAAACAGGAAGTATTCGATATGATATACGGCTGCACCATTCTCGGTACTGGCGGTGGCGGAAGCCTTCTTCGCGGACTGGAAATGCTGGAAAAGGATTTTGCCGAAGGAAAAGAGCTAAACATGATTTCGCTGGATGAGCTGCCTGACGACGGCATGATCGCGACCCCTTATGGCTGCGGCGCGCCGATTAAGGAAGGTGAAGGTCTGGACCCGAAATTTGACAGACTTCCAAGACTCGATGATTCTCCGGCTGTACTGGCTTTCAGAACGCTGGAAGAATACCTGGGTGAAAAATGCTGCGCCGTTTCCTCTACGGAGCTAGGCGGCGAAAACACTGCCGAAGCGCTGCACATCGCCTGTCAGCTTGGTCTTCCTATCGTAGACAGCGACCCTACCGGGAGATCTGTACCGGATCTGCAGCACACCACTTACTACGTACACGACCTTCCAATTTATCCTCTTGCACTGGCGACAAATTTCGGCGAAACCATGATCATCAAAAACGTCATCGATGATTTCCGTGCCGAAGACATCGTCAGAGCGGTCGTCGTGGCAAGCGGCAACGAGCTGGGCGGCGTAGACCATCCGATGCGCTGTGAAGTCTACAAGAAAAGCGTCATTCCTGATGCGCTTACCTATGCTATGAATATCGGCAAAACACTGCGCGAAACCAAATCCGCGGGCGGAGATGTGGCTGCCGCTCTTGCAGACAGCTTCGATGGAAAAATACTTTTCAAAGGCACAATCGGGGAAACGCCTTGGGAGAGCCGGGACGGATTCAACTTCGGCAACATCCATATCAACGGAATTGGAAGCTTCCAGGGTGAAACCTATCGCATCTGGATTAAAAACGAAAATATCGTGTCATACAGAAATGAGGCTGTCGACGTCAGCGTCCCTGACCTGATCTGCATGGTGGATAAAAATGGAGAGCCTGTTACGAACCCTAACTGGGTCAAGGATATGGAGGTTACCGTATTCGCCCTTCCTGCGCCGGAAATCTGGAAGACGCCAAAGGGTCTTGAAGTCTTCGGTCCGAGAAGCTTCAACTTCGATTTCGATTATAAGCCATTTAAATAAACGGGAAAGGAGTTTGTCTCCATGCTGAAAAGTTTATTGGAATTAGTTGAAATACCCAGTATTACAGGAGCAGCGCCGGTGCAGGATCCGGATTACGGCTTTCTTCCTTACGGAAAGCCTGTATTCTCCGCGCTGCAGTATGTACTCAAGCTCTGCGATACATTGGGTTTTGAAACGAAAAACTGCGATAACAGAATCGGCTGGGCACAGATCGGAGAAGGGGATTCTCTCATCGGAATCCTCGTTCATCTGGACGTTGTTCCACCAGGGAGCGGCTGGGAAACCACTCCCTTTTCCGCCGTAGTCAAAGATGGGAAACTGTACGGACGCGGCGTCATTGACGATAAGGGACCTGCAATCGCTGCGATTTACGCCATGAAAGATTTGCTGGATACAGGCGTCAAACTGAATAAGCGAATCCGCATTATCTTCGGCTGTCAGGAGGAATCCGGCAGCTGGGAAGATATCGCGTATTACAAAGCGCATGAGGATATCCCTGACTGCGGATTCACACCGGATGCGGATTTTCCTGTAATTTATGCCGAAAAACGCATTTTGGAGGTGCAGCTCCGCTATCCCAAAGCCGCGGCAAAAATCGCGCATATTGAGGGCGGAACGGCAGTCAACACAGTCCCTGATACGGCTTCACTGACACTTTGCACCGGAGAAAAGGTATCCGGCGTCGGGGTTTCCGCCCATGGCAGCGTGCCCGAAGACGGAAAAAGCGCCATTGCCGACATGCTGGAAAAAATCAAAGATATCGATCCATTCGCGTCATTTTATATGGAGAAAATCGGTTTTACGGTTTTTGGAGAGAACCTGGGCTGCTGCTTCTGTGATGAAGAAAGCGGAACGCTAACATGCAGCGCCGGTCTGATATCTGGCGACGGAGAAGATATCATCATCGACTTGGATATCCGCTGTCCCGTTTCTTTCACCTCCCGGCAGGTTATGGACGGCATCACCGCCCAAATCGCGCCTTACGGCGCGAAAGCAACGCTGCGGTTTGAAAAGCCTCCGGTCTGCCTCAAAAAAGATAGTCCTGTTCTAAGGCAGCTTTTATCCGCCTACCAGTCGGTTACCGGTGATTATAGCAGTAAGCCTATCGCAATGGGCGGCGGCACTTATGCCCGCGCCATGGAAAATATCGCGGCCTTTGGTCCGCTGCTTCCTGGGCGACCGATTACAGAGCATAGCTGCTGCGAATATGTTGTACTGGAAGATCTTACTGTGATGCGCCGTATCTATAAACTGGCGCTCCAAAAGCTTCTATATATATGAAGTGCTTTCTTATGGCAAAACCCCTCGTGTGATTAATTTCACACGAGGGGTTTTCGTCACTATATCTTATCTTTATGCAAAGGTGATTACTGTTCCAGTTTTTCCTTCCAAGGCTTCGATGGCTTTGTCAAGAGATGTGATAATCGCCTTCTTGTTCGGATATGCTCTCACGAACTTCATCGCAGCTTCCACCTTCGGCAGCATGCTGCCCGGTGCGAACTGCCCTTCCTCGATGTACTTCACTGCATCTTCCAGTTTCAGGTTATCCAGGTTCTTCTGATCCGGCTTGTTGAAGTTGATCGCAACCTTCTCTACCTCGGTCAGAATCATCAAAACGTCTGCTTCTACCTGTTCCGCCAAAAGCTCCGCCGCAAAGTCTTTATCGATAACAGCCGCAACGCCTTCCATGGAACCGTCAGCGTTTTCTACCACAGGAATGCCGCCGCCTCCGCAGGAAATCACGATAGATGAATCCCACAGTCTTCTTACCGCGTCAATTTCTACGATCTTTCTAGGCAGCGGTGATGCTACCACGCGTCTCCATCCTCTGCCTGCGTCTTCCTTCATTGTATAGCCTTTTTCTGCTTCCAATGCCTTTGCTTCAGTTTCCTGATAGAAAGGTCCGATCGGCTTCGTCGGATTCTGGAACGCTTTATCGCTCTTTTCTACGATCATCTGGGTCGCTACGGTCAGAACCGGAATGTTTCTTCCCTTCTTGCTCAGCGCATACTTCAATGCCTGCTGCAGGTGATATCCGATATAACCCTGGGACATCGCGCCGCATACGTCGAACGGCATAGCCGGCGTGACGTCCTTTGCTGTTTCCGACGCTAAGAGAATTCTTCCTACCTGCGGTCCGTTTCCGTGTACTAATCCGATTTCATAGCCTTTGCAGCTGATGTCTGCTATATATTCGCATGTCTTTTTTACTACTGCGAGCTGTGCCTGCGCAGTCGCTTCACTTTTTCCTGACTGCAGCGCGTTTCCGCCTAAGGCGATTACTATTTTTTCTGCCATACTCAAATCTCCTTTTCATATTTTATAAAATTTCTTATAGTGGGTAAAAAACAGGCTTTCTGTTTTTATACACCGCGAAATAGCGCAGTCCGCACGCTTTCACCAACTCCTCTGTTTGCCGAAAACAGGAGCCGAGACAGTCCGGCGTATGGGCGTCTGAGCCAAAGGTGATAATTTCTCCGCCAAGCGCCGCGTACCTTCTTATGATTTCTTCCTTCGGATTTGTCAGTCCGAGCCTTTTCATTCTTGAGGTGTTTACCTCAATGCCTCTTCCTGACGCAATCAATTCTTTCAGGATTGCGTCAAGCTCATCGGCATATTTTCCATAGGAAAACGTCTCAATGGCGCCGGGTGCGTACCGGAAGATAAAATCCAGATGGCCTGCCACATCGAAATTGTATATGTTTTTAATGTTCTCGTATTCCTCGCGGAAATACAGCTTGCAGATTTCCTCCGTGCTCTTTCCCTCGTAGGTACGCAAATCATCGGCGCCTCTTCTCCTAAAGTTATGGGTAGAACCAATGACAAAGTCAAAGGGAAACCACTCCGCATATTGATTTAGCTTTTCCACGATATGGGGCTGCAGGCCCAGCTCAACACCTGCCAGCACTTCTATTCTGTCCGTGTACGTCTCCTTTAAGGCAGCAAGCTCCGCTAAGTAACGTTTCGTTTCGTCCGTATCGCCGATGAGAAAGGAATAATTGTCCGGCGGAAAAACAGGCTGGTCATAGTCCTGATGATCGGTTATGCAGATATGTCGCATCCCCAGCTGTATCGCCTTTTCAATCTGCGCCTTTACCGGCGTAGAAGAATCACTACTCCAGCAAGTATGTACGTGCATATCACTAATCATGCGTTCTGCTCCTCTGTTTCCAGCGGTTTCATACAAATTCCCGTAATGCTGTAAACATACGCCAGTACCCAGACACTATAGCTCATAAAGCAATAAGGGAAATACTGTGCGATCGATACGCCCAGAACAGAAGGATAATAGATTCCTGAAGCCGACCACGGAATAAAGCCAGCCATTCCGGTACAGAAGTCCTCCATGGTTCTTGACAGGTTCAACGTAGAAAGCCCCATCTCCTTATACTTTTCCGCATACATTTCTCCTGTTAAAAGCAGCGCTAACGTGGAGCTTCCACCTATGGCGACTAACAATACGCATGAAATCGAAGTAACAAGAATCAGGCTGAATCTCGTCTTTACAGACAAGAGCAGTTTTCCAAGCAGCGCTTCGATTGCACCAATTTGTTCCATAATCGCTGCAAAATACAGGCATATATATACTGTAATAAAGCTTTTCATCATGGACGCAAGACCGCCTCGATTGAGCAGTTTCATCGCGTCATCGCCAGCGTCCGCCGCAATAAATCCATCTCTTGCGCCTTCTGCCATTTCCAGATTAAATCCATTATACAGCGTAGAAACACCATCTTCCAAGCTGAAACCCTGATAGAATACACCGATTAAAACAGCCACTACTGCCGACAACATCATGATGACTGTAGATGGCTTCTTGGTAATACATCCATAAATCAAAATCACCATCGGTATCAGAACAATGACATTCCAGTGATATACCGCATCCAGAGATTCCAGCAGCTTCATCGTATTTTCAGGAAGTCCCGCATCGGCTGCATGGTTTCTTACACCCATTACGCCATAAATAATCAGGCCGATTGCCGCCGCAGGAACAACCGTCTTACTCATATGTTTAATATGATCGAAGATATCGTTCTTCGTTGCCAGCGCCGCTAAAATAGTCGTATCGGAAAGCGGAGATAACTTATCTCCAAAAATAGCACCTGTATAGCAGGCAGCAGCCACAGCAGCAATATTCGTTTCAGGCATCGCCATCGCGATACTCATCATCGTAATGCCGGCTGTCGCCGCTGATCCCCAGGATGTTCCTGTACAGATAGAAAAAATTGCACATAAAATAAAAGCCGATACTAAAATCCACTTTGCGCTGACAAGCTGCACGCCGTAATAAATGAACATAGGAATGGTGCCCGAAAACATCCACGCTCCCAGCAGAAATCCTACTGCAATCAGTACCGAATTGGCAGGCGCCGCCGCCTTCACCTTCTCAGCGGAGAATTCCTCCAGGTCCTTCCATGTATAGCCGCACCTCCATCCGATCCATACCACATAGCACATCGCGATACCCATCAAAGCCGGCGCTGATAAATCTGCTAAAGAGCCGAAGAAAAAAATTCCCATCAGAACAAACACTGCGCTGATTGCCTCAAGCAGCGTCGCTTTTCTTTTCTCGCGCCGTTTCTTTTCTTTGTTTTTCATGATACTCTTCCTTTCTGTTTCAATATCCTGAAACATTTCTTTACCCCTGAAAACACGCTTCATCTCAACTCCATTCTCCTTCAAATGCAGCGAGTTGTTTTACATTTTTACCACCATCCTTGGTTTTTTTATTATGTAGGAAATATCAAGAAAGTCTACCTTTGCGTAGAATCGGCGTTGCTGACTTTCTTACAATTATTATAGAATATCGGCATAGTATTTAATTTGGTACATATCTAAAAAAGTTCAAAATTGTTCGTTAATATTCTAACGCTGTTATATTTCTTATTTTTTTCCGCCAAATTTGTAAAAACTCTACATTTATCATAGCTTTCAGTTTTGTATAATAAAGGATAACCATCTTTGAACTAGCAAGGAGTACAGAAATGTTTTACTATATGATTATCATCGGTCTGGCTTTTGGCTATATGAACGGCATGCACGACGGCGGAACAGTCGTGGCTACTACCATTTCCTCCCGCCTTCTTACGCCCACTAAGGCAGTCTGCGTTGCAGGCATCGCCAATTTTCTGGGTGCCATTGCCCTAGGCACGGCTGTAGCCTATACAATTTCAGAAAATATCATTGATATACGCCCTATCCTTTCCGGTTCCAAATCTCTTTGCTACGCCTTTGTAGCCGCAGCCTTCACCGGCAGCATGATTTGGAATGTATTGACCTGGGTGCTCAAACTTCCTTCCAGTGCTTCCCACTCCATGATTGGCGCGATGATCGGCAGCGGAATCTGTGCCTACGGTCTACCTTACATACAGTGGAATTCTATTATGCTTAAGGTCATCGCCGCCATGCTGCTGTCTCCTGTTCTGGGATTTGCGGCAGGCTACCTATTTCTGCGCCTGCTCAGCAGGCTTCTTCGAAACGGCACGATTGTCTGGAATCATCGGATTCAGCTTCTGCACAAGGGCAGCAGTTTCTTTCTTGCCTTCTGCTACGGCAGCAACGATGCCCAAAAGGTGATGGGACTTATCGCCATTGGAATCGCCGCTTTCCATCATACCGATGTGGTAATTTCTCTTTGGCTCATTGTTTCCGCCTCCTGCGCCCTGGCCATAGGCACCATGACAGGTGGATACAATATGATTAAAACGGTAGGCATGGATATCTGCAAAATTGACATGCAGAATTCCTTTTCCTCGCAGCTGTCTACAATTTTCGTCGTTATGCTTGCCAATGTCACAGGACTTCCCATCAGCGCGACACAGGTCGTAACCTCCTCCGTCATGGGGGTAGGCGCAAGCAACACGCCAAAGTCAGTCAACTGGACGATCACAAAGAAAATCCTGCTAGCCTGGCTAATCACCATCCCGGTTTCCGCCCTCATCGGAGGCCTCGTCTGCTGGCTTTTTCAACTTATATAACAACGAAAGGAGAAACATCATGGCTAAAAAAAGTTTTTTTAAAAAAGCAGAGCAGCCCAACTTCTATTACATGCTTTCCCGTCAATGTGAAATCACATCCAGAAGTATCTCTCTGCTCCTAAAATATATCGATATACGGGAAGAAGAACTGGCGGAACAGATTGAGCACTGCGAAAAGGACGCCGATAAAGTGCGCCGGAGTCTCATCGATTATGTTGAAAATTCCTTCATTACACCCATCGATCGTCATGACATTTTTGCTCTGTCCCGTTCTATCGACGACATCACAGACAAAATCAAAGATTTAAAGGATTTCCTAGTCTTTTTCCAGTATCGACCAACGGACAAAAATCTGGAAATCATTCAGTTAATCGACGCATCTATCTACAGTCTGACCTGCGCCATGAACGAATGGGCCCATGAGCGCATTGAACACTTTTGGGAGGATTTAGTAAAAGCGAAGAAAAACGAAAACCAGGTAAAACGGCTGTACTGGGAAGGCATCGCAGACCTGGAATTTCAGGAAATCACCCTGAAGGACGTAATTATGCAGCGAGAATTCGCCAAAGACTTAAATAAGCTGGCCAACAAGATTGGAAAGACAGCTGACCGAATCAGCGATATTAAAATAAAGTCCATTAAATAGCTTCCTTAAAATAAATATTTACAGATGGAATGCAAAAAACGTGTTCGCAGTACACTTTCTTCAAAATCGTACAATCTGAACACGTTTTTTCATTTGTTGTTTAGTATATTTTATTTCACATCAGTGCGACGATAAAACGCCTACACCTAAACTTCCCTCAAGATTGCTGTGATAAAGCTTCTTTCATTTGTTTTATATTGTAATTTCTGCTACATCGTGCTATTCTGTTCTTAGATACTTACAACTTGATGGAGGAACCGCTTTGAACGATCGTCTGAAAGAAACCGGAAAACAAATCCGCACTTACCGGCTGGCGCTGGGGCTTTCCCTGCAGGAATTTGCCGCGAAAATCCACAAGAGTAAAGCCTCTGTTTCCAAATATGAAAATGGTCTGATTTCCATCGACCTGGCAACCTTTTATGAAATTTCCGATGTTCTGGGCATTTCTCCCGCGAAACTGATGGCATCGCCTTCCTTTTCCGAAAAGGGTGCAGAACCAGGAAGCCGAGCAGTCCGGCAGTATCTCTATTCCTACGCCCGCAAAGGCAGTAAAATTACAAAAAGCGTCCTTGACCATTATGCAGGCGAAGCCGGCAGCGTTGATGTAACCTTCTTTTACGATGTCCCCGCCTTTGACCAACTGGAAAAGTGCCGTGGACTTTACGAAGGTTCCATGTCCAAAGAAGGACCGATTTTAAACTACCAATTTGTCAACCGCAGAAACAGCACAGAGCACACCTTCCTCTGCTGCATGGAAAGTCTGGACAATAACGGACACAGCATGGGGCTTCTTTCCAGTATTTCTTACACCACGATGACGCCCAACGCAATCAAAGTAGTTTTGTCGGATACCCAGCTTGCAGAAACCGAAGATCTGCGGGAGTTGCTTCTCTTTAACAAAGAGGATATCCAGCGGCTTAGACGGGATAACATGCTAACCGTGGAACGGCAGTAGACAATCTCTGAATTCAAGCACAAGTGCAGATTTTTTAATATAACCCCTTTTTTACTCTATTTGTTTTACCAATCGAGGCAAACACATAAAAATCTGGCGAATTACTGAACAACATCAACCATGCTTTCATATCCTTTTCTTTATCTCCCAATCTCCACTCTCGTCTTTTTAAACGCTTCCACAATAAAGTCGATATCCTCTTTCGTATGACCGGCGCTGAGCTGGGTTCTGATTCTCGCCTTTCCTTTCGGCACGACAGGGTAAGAAAATGCCACTACATAGACACCCTGCTCTACCATTTTCTTCGCGTATTCCACCGCCAGCTTTTCATCGTAAAGCATCACCGGCACACACGGGTGCACGCCTTCAATCACGTCAAAGCCTTCTTCTGCCAGGCTGCCCCGGTAGTACGCCGTAATTTCTTCTAAATGATCGCGAAGGGCGGTGCTTTCAGAAAGCATCTGCAAAACCTCCAGACTCGCGCCCGCAATGGACGGCGCAAGGGTATTGGAAAACAGATACGGTCTGCTTCTCTGCCGCAGCAGCTCCACAATTTCTTTCCGCGCGCAGGTATAGCCACCGGAAGCGCCGCCGAGGGCTTTTCCCAGCGTACCGGTCAAAATATCGATTCGCCCCTGCACGCCGCAGTATTCCGGTGTGCCGCGCCCTGTCTTTCCCACAAATCCCGCGGCATGGCTGTCATCCACCATGACCAGCGCGTTATATCGATCCGCCAAATCACAGATGCCGGAAAGATTTGCGATGATGCCATCCATGGAAAAAACACCGTCTGTAGCAATCAGCTTGATTCTGGCGCCAGCAGCATCCGCTTCCTGCAAACGCTTCTCAAGATCTTCCATATCGTTATTCTTGTAGCGGAAGCGCTTTGCTTTGCACAGGCGAATGCCGTCGATAATCGAGGCGTGATTCAGTTCGTCGCTGATGACCGCATCTGCTTCCGTTAAAATCGTCTCAAAAAGTCCGCCGTTGGCATCAAAGCAGGACGCATACAAAATCGTGTCCTCCATGCTGAAGAACTCGGCAAGCTTCGCTTCCAGGGTTTTATGAATGTCCTGGGTACCGCAGATAAAACGTACCGAAGACATGCCATAGCCCTTTTGATCCAGTGTCTTCTTTGCCGCCTCCGAAAGCCGCGCGCTGTCAGACAGTCCCAGATAGTTGTTGGCGCACATGTTGATAACACTGCGTCCGTCTGCCAGTGTCACGTGAGGTCCCTGCATAGAGGTGATTTCAAGCTCGTTCTTATAAAGGCTTGCCGCCTTGATTTCTTCGATTTCTTTTGTATAATATGCCAGTAAAGCTTCTTTTCTTTCCATGGCTATTCTCCCTTCGTCCAATCTAAAATGACCTTGCCGGCATTGCCGGAAATCATCGCTTCAAACCCTTTTTCGTAGTCCGCCGCATCAAAGCAATGGGTAATCATGTCGGAAATATCCAGTCCTGACTGCAGCAGTACTGTCATCTTATACCAGGTATCCCAAACCTTTCTGCCGTAAATCCCTCTGAGATTGAGTCCGTTAAAAATGACCGTCTCCAAATCCACCGGCGTATGTTTTCCCTGCAGCCCAAGTAGCGCAAGCTTTCCGCCATGCTTCATAGATTTTATCATGGTGTCAAGCCCCGCCGGACTCCCTGACATTTCCATACCGATGTCAAAGCCTTCCCGCATACCAAGGTTTTCCATGACGCCCTGCAAGTTTTCACAAGACAGATTTACTGTTCTGTCAGCACCCATCTTTTTCGCCAGCTGCAGGCGATACGGATTGAAATCGGTCACCACCACATGACGCGCACCGGAAAATCTGGCGACAGCCGCCGCCATGCAGCCGATGGGTCCTGCGCCTGCGATGAGAACATCCTCACCCAATGTATCATAGGAAAGCGCCGTATGCACCGCATTTCCAAATGGATCAAAAATTGCGTACAGTTCTTCCGGAATATCTTTGCTGCATCTCCATACATTCTCCTTCGGAATGACCAGATATTCCGCAAACGCGCCGTTTCGATTGACGCCCACGCCTTTGGCGTCCTTGCAGTTTTCTTTATGCCCTTCCAGACAATTTCTGCAAACGCCGCAGGTAATATGTCCCTCGCCGGAGACGATATCCCCTGCCGCAAAATCCTTCACGCCGCTACCTACTTCCACGATTTCTCCAACATATTCGTGTCCGGCAATAAGACCCAGGGGAATCGTATCCTGTGCCCACTGATTCCACTGATAAATGTGTACGTCCGTACCGCAAATCGCAGTCTTATGGATTTTAATTTTAACATCGCCTTCGCCTACTTCCGGCACCGGCACCCGCTTTCTCGTAAGTCCGGGAGCAGCTTGCTCCTTGACTAGCGCCCACATGGTATCGGTTTTCATTTTACACCTCTCTTGTCATTTGATAGGAAAATCATACCACCGAGATGATTCGTCATGCAAACGGCAGCGCGTTTCATTTGGAGAAATACTCTTAACTTTCGTTTCATTTAAAGAAATATCTGGCGAAGAATTTGTGTTTCTTTCCTGTTTTCTCCACAAAAAAATCCCCAAAATCAAAACTTTGGGGATTTAAATGAAACTGTAATAAATACGATACAATCGCTCTTTCTTTTTCCTAGAACAAATCACTGTATGAGCCGGTTCGAATGAGGCTTAACTCTAATGCATCCTGCATCACTTTATAAACTAACAGCCAGTCCGGTTCAATGCGCAAAGTGAAATTACATTTCTGTGCCATCATTCCACCTTCGGAAAGATAGTCTTATAACTGTATCCACGTCGTAAGCGCAGCTACCAGCGTCCGATCTGTATAATCCGCACCGGAATCGATTGCCGCAAGCAGTTTCTGCTCCGCCTGCGTCTGCTCAGAAACCTTCTTTCCTGCCAGCATCTTCCTGACCATACCCATCATCATCTTGTCAGTGCCACTGACTTTGGCAGGGTCATAAGCCCCCGGAAAGAACCAGCATGGCAAGCTGCTGATTGCTGTTTCGGCATCAGACAGCTTTCGCTGCCTGCCGGCAGTTTGACGAACCAGCATCTTAAACGATGACTCCACCTTAAAAAAGTTCAGCTCACGCAGCTCCTGCTGCTGCCCTTCCTCCATCACATTAAGCCCGACCACAAAGATACCCGCTTTTTTTCCGGCAATCTTTGGATACCACTTCTTAAAACGGTCGATGCCGACAATTCTGCCTGCGTGGACGGCGCCGCCAAAGACAACCGTCTCATACTGCCTTAGCATCTGTGCACTGCATTCCTCCGCTTTCAGCAAATCTCCGCCGGTTTCCTCACAGATCCACCGGGCATACTGTTCTGTCGTTCCATATTTCCCTGCGTAAATTACTGCAATGTTACTCATCCTAAATTCTCCGTCATTTGCTTAAAATACCGATTAAATCATACATTTCTCTGTCAATTTCCCGCTTCTGCTCCAGCGCTTCCTGTAAATCATAGGAGACAATTTCGCCGTTCACCGTGCCGATGGCTTTACTGCCTGCGTCCGCACGTAAAAGTTCCACTGCTTTGGCACCGGTCATGGTCGCCAGCATTCGGTCACGAAGCGTCGGGCTGCCGCCTCTCTGCAAATAAGAAAGCACGACCGGTCTTGTCTCTCTGCCGGTTCGCTCCTCAATGGTCGCTGTCAAAGCCGCCGTCGAAATTTCTACGCCTTCGGCTTTGATAATAATACTGTGCTGCTTGCCGCGGTTTGCACCGATGAGGATTTTTCGGCACAATTCGTTGATATCCATATCAATTTCCGGAATCAAAACCGCCTCCGCACCGCCGGCAAGCCCTGCGTACAAAGCGATATCGCCACAGTGCCTACCCATCACTTCGATTACAGTCGTTCGCTCATGGGAAGAAGAGGTGTCGCGAATCTTGGAAATCCCCTCCAGCACCGTGCTGACCGCCGTATCAAATCCGATGGTAAAATCTGTATATCCAAGATCGTTGTCGATGGTGCCAGGAAGTCCCATCACCCTGATGCCACGCCGGTTAAGGTCACATCCACCGCGCAGCGATCCATCGCCGCCGATGACAACCAGACCTTCAATACCAAAAGTTTCCAGTACGTTCACCGCATGAGCCTGCCCCTCCTCAGTACGAAATCGTTTACTCCTGGCAGTCTTCAAAATTGTACCGCCGCGGTGAAGAATGTCACCTACAGAATTCCTATCAAGTTGACAAATTTCGCCATCTAACAGTCCTTCATAGCCGCGTTTAATTCCATATACTTCCATACCTGCTTCGATGCCGCAGCGCACCACCGCGCGAATGGCCGCGTTCATGCCCGGAGAATCTCCGCCACTGGTTAACACACCGATTCGTTTCATGTTCTCACTCTCCCTTTAATGTTCGGTCTTCCGACCATTTCTGCCACCGTATCAAACAGCGCAATAGACGGATAAACACCGCCGCCAGCGCCGGTTCTCACGATTTTTCCATTTTGCAGATAAATCAGCACCGGCGTGTTTCCAGGATATTCCTTAAAAATCTCCTGCAGTCTCCCAAGGATTTCCTGCTCATCTGCCTCCTGCGGAATCCGTACCTTGACAGTTTCCGCGCCTGTCCCGGCACCCTGGGTTCTGCCACCTTGCGCGTTTCTGCCTCTTTCCGGCGCCGCCTGTTCGTGTTGCAGATGCTGCTCCACATCATGAATGCCTACGACAGAATCAGCAAGTAGCTTCGGCATCTCATCTTCCTTAAAATTCAGTTTACCTTTCACGACTACGACGTTATCCTCCAGAATCGCTGCGCTGCACCGTTCGTATACATTCGGAAATACTACGACCTCTACTTCGCCGAAAAGATCCTCCAGATTGACAAATGCCATCATCTTGTTGTTCTTTGTAATTTGATTTTTCTTGCCGGCAATCATACCAGCTAGCGTTACGGTCATGCCGTCCTGAATGCGGCTATCGTGATGCCCCTCTTCAGAAGCCGCTGCCAGTTCCTCACTGGTCACGCTTGCATACTTCTGTATTTTATCCGCGTATTCGTTCAGTGGATGGTCGGTAATATATACGCCCAGCATTTCTTTTTCCATGGCAAGGAGAATATCCTTGCTGAAATTATTCACATCAGGCAGCGTCCCCGACGTATCGCCGCTGTTCATCTCTTCACTGCTGATGGCAAAGAGAGAAAGCTGACCGGCGATATTCTTCTTAGCACTGTTCTGCGCTGATTCGACTAGTCCCTCGTAGACTGCTAGGTGCGCCGCCCGGTTTTGGTTCAGGCAGTCAAGGGCGCCCGCCTTAATCAGACTCTCTACCGCTTTCTTGTTGACTTCGCTGATTTCCACGTTATTGATAAACTGGAAAATATCCTGCGGTCGTCCTTTTTCTTCTCTCGCCTTGATGATAGCGTCGATGGCACCTTCACCAACGTTCTTGACACCCAAAAGCCCAAAGCGAATCTTTCCATCTACCACGGAAAACTTTTTCTGACTTTCATTGATGCAAGGCGGCAGTACCTCGATACCCATTTCCTTACAGTTTCTAATATATTTGGCAATGGACTTGGCATCTCCCATGACACTGGTCATCAGCGCTGCCATAAATTCCACCGGATAGTATTTCTTTAAATATCCCGTCTCGTAAGCTACTACCGCATATACCGCTGCGTGAGATTTGTTGAACGCATACTGGGCAAAAGTTTCCATGTCCGAAAAGATAGACTCCGCTGCTGCTTCACTGATACCGTGACGCACACAACCTTCAATCTCAATATTGCCGTTTTCATCCGTCTTCCCATGAATGAAGTACTCTTTTTCCTGCAGCATCACATCTTTCTTCTTTTTGCTCATGGCACGGCGCACGATGTCAGAGCGACCAAAGCTATAGCCTGCAAGCTCCCGCACAATCTGCATAACCTGCTCCTGATAAACAAGGCAGCCATAAGTTACATCCAGAATCGGAGCAAGCTGCGGCGTCACATATTTGATATGATCCGGATTCTTCTTATTTTCAATGTACTTTGGAATAGAATCCATTGGTCCCGGACGGTATAGAGAAATACCCGCTACTACATCTTCAAAACAAGAAGGTCTCAGGTTTTTCATAAACTGCGTCATGCCGCCACTTTCCAGCTGAAATACGCCTAAAGTATTGCCGCTTGCGATCATATCGTAGACGGCTTTGTCATCGTAGCCCATTTTGGCAAAGTCGATGGTCACGCCATAATTTTTCTCAATAAGTTCTAATGCGTCCCGAATGACGGTCAGGTTCCGAAGACCCAGAAAGTCCATTTTCAAAAGTCCCAGTTCCTCAATGGTTGTCATATTGAACTGGGTAGCAACACCTTTATCGGACATATAAAGCGGCACGTATTCGTCCAAAGGCAGCTTTGAAATTACAACGCCTGCCGCATGGGTTGACGCATGGCGCGGCATGCCCTCAATAGCGCGAGACATGTCGATCACCTTTGCAATCCGGGCGTCGCTTTCATACATGGCTTTCAGCTCCGGATTCATGGAAAGCGCCTTATCGATAGTCATTTTCAAATCAAAAGGAATCGCCTTAGCGACTCTATCTGCTTCCGCATAACTGAGATTCAACGCTCTTCCCACATCCCTGACCGCAGCTTTTGCTTTCATGGTTCCAAAGGTGATAATCTGCGAAACGTTTTCTTTTCCATATTTCTTGATTACATAATCAATAACTTCTCCGCGGCGTTCGATGCAGAAGTCGATATCGATATCGGGCATACTGACACGCTCTGGGTTCAGAAAACGCTCGAAAATCAAGCTGTACCTAATGGGATCAAGGTCGGTAATTCTAAGAGTGTACGCAACCAGACTTCCTGCAGCGGAGCCTCTTCCCGGTCCTACCATAATGCCGTTTCTCTTGGCAAAATCGATGAAGTCCCATACAATCAAAAAGTATTCCACATAGCCCATGTCCTCGATGACGCCAAGTTCATAATCGAGTCTCTCCTGAAGCTTTGGCGTAATTTCATCATAGCGCTCTTCCAGTCCCTTCTGGCAAAGTTCCCGCAAATACTGCTGGTTGGTCTTGCCAGCAGGCGGAATAAATTCCGGCAGATGATAATCTCCAAAAACAAATTCTACGTTGCATTCCATGGCGATTTTATGTGTATTTTCAATAGCCTCCGGAGCATAAGCGAAGATTTTCCTCATCTCATCTTCGCTCTTTAAGTAGAACTGATCGTTAGGAAAGCGCATGCGCTTTTCATCGTCAATGGTAGTTGCTGTCTGAATGGCCAGCAGCACATCATGAGCCTCCGCATCTTCCTGCTTTACGTAATGTACATCGTTGGTTGCAACCAGTGGAATATCCAACTCTTTGGACAGCTTAACAAGCTGCGGGTTAATCATAGCCTCTTCATCAAGTCCCTGATCCTGCAATTCCAAATAGAAGTTTCCGTGACCAAAAATCTCATCCAGCGCCTGCGCTTCTGCCTTTGCTCCCTCGTAGTCCCTGTTTAAAAGACAGCTCTGCACCTTCCCTGCAAGGCAGGCAGACAATGCGATAATACCTTCGCTGTGAGCGCGCAGTACATCCTTATCGATTCTCGGTTTATAGTAGTATCCTTCGGTAAAGCCTTTAGATACGATTTTAATCAGGTTCTTGTAGCCATCGTTGGTCTTTGCCAAAAGAACCAGATGTCCCTGATACTTGTCCTTATCAGCATCTTTGTCATACATGGTCCTTGCCGCCGTATAGACCTCACAGCCGATCACCGGTTTAATGCCCTGTTTTTTGCACTCTTTGTAAAAATCGATGACGCCGAACATGACGCCATGGTCGGTGATAGCAAGGGAATCCATGCCCAGTTCTTTAGCACGGGCTACTACGTCGGTAATTCTCGCCGCACCGTCCAGCAGGCTGTATTCTGTATGAACATGTAAATGTGTAAATGCCATGTGTGTTACCTCTCCACTATGTATGCTGACTCACTTTCTTTTAGGAGTCTGTCAAAATCGCTTTCGTATGTTCTATGCAGTTACTTTTCCTTTATCCGCTAAAATTTCTGCATCTACTTCTTCTGATGTTTCTCTATGATTTCTGCCAGAACTGTCAACGCTCGTGCCAAGTCAGCCGGATCTGCATAAGCATAGGAAAGCCTGATGGCGTGATTTTCTGCGTAGTCGTACACATTGCCGGGATTCAGCAAAATACCAGCCTTCAAAGCCTCTGTAAAAATTTTGTCCATTGGCAGCCGCTTATCGAAACGAAGCCAAATATAAAATCCGCCTTTTGGTTTGTTCCATGTAGCTAAGTCTTTAAAATATTTATCCAGCGTTGCCAGCGCATTATCTCTGCGCGCCCGAAGTTCCCTGCGAAGTTGTTCCAAATAGATATCGTAATCGCCGCTTGTGATTAATTCCGTCATCATCCACTGTGAAACAGAACTAGCGCCGTAATCGGTCTGCATTTTTACATCGCCCAGTCTATAAACCACCGCCTCGGGTCCGACAACCCATCCGATTCTAAGTCCTGGCGCCATGGTCTTTGAAATCGTTCCCATGTAAATGACAGAGCCGGTTTTATCTCTGGATTTGAGAGAAGCTGGCGGCTTTTCGTCCAGCCACAGCTGACCGTATGCGTCATCCTCCAAAATCGGCATAGGCTGTTTCTGGCAAAATGCCATAACCTCTTTTCGACGCTTTTCGCTCATGACCGTGCCTGTCGGATTGTGGAATGTAGGAATCGTATAAAGGAGCGACTCATTAGAAGCATCCTTGATATTCCAGTACTGCAGTCCTTCCTCATCCAGCGGTACACCATGAAGGTTCATCCCTGCCGACTGAAAAATCTGCAGAGACTTCAAATAAGACGGCGCTTCTGTATAAACGTCGCTTCCCCGCTTCAGCATACACACAGAAACCAGCTGCAGAGCCTGCAGGGAGCCGCTTGCAATCATAATATTAGATGCTTTAGCATCGATTCCCTGACTTTCTTTTAGCCATGCAGAAAGCGCCTGTCCCAGCTCTGGAAGACCTAAAGTACCTAAATAGCCCAGATTAGGAATCCGCTCCGGCATTCTGCGAAAAATCTTGCTAATCAGCTTGCCCGGATACAGCTCTGGCGATAATTCGCCTGTGCCGATACGAATATATCCTGGTTCAAATTCCATCTTGTTGATGGTCTGAATGGTAGATAGATTGGCGCCAAAAGGTCCGCTTGCAATGTATTTGTTCCAGTCCGGAGGCTGGCTCATACGCAGAGACCAAGTGTTGCTGGCAACTCTCGTGCCGCCTCCGAAATCACTTTCTAAAATGCCATAAGAAATCAGTTCTTCCATAGCACTGACAATAGTGCTTCTGTTAACTTCAAAAGCCTTTGCCATAGCTCTTTGGCTGGGCAAACGACTGCCGATTACCCAGTCCCCCGCAGCTATTTTATCACTGATATATTTCACAATTTGTCTGTAAATCGGCGTTTTATTCTGTTTGTCAGGTTTCCAGTCCAGTGTAATCATTTGGTTGGTTTCTTTCCTTTTCTTTGGTCGACAACAAAGATGATACTCTATGCTATTATTTTACCATACCTGATCAAAAAATAAAATAATATTGGAGGATTACTATGCCACTTTTCTTACGAGGATTCAACAGCAGATGATTGTGTAATTGCATAAAAAAGAGCGAGTCCCTCTGGCTATCGGAAGACCCGCTCTTTTTTAGTATATTTCATGCACTATCTTATAGGCTTTCTGCAGAAAATCCGCATATTTATTACGACATTTATTACGACATCAGCGCACAATCCAGCTACCATTTTTGTTGGAACCACTACGTGTAATACTACCTTCATCCTTTAGCTTCTTCAAAATGCGCTGCGCTTGCCGTTCAGAAATGTTAAGCTGCTCAGCCAATCCTTTTGCTGAATATTTTCCCCTCTGTTGCAGAAGCTTAAGCATCTGTCTTTCTATTGTAGCTCTGTCATCTACCAATCTTTTCCCTTCTGCTAAATCCAGTAACAAATCACGAATGACTTCTAAGATATAGCAAACAAAGATTGTAGATTCTCCGCTGACATTTGCATCATTTAACGCTTTATAATAAGCTTCCTGCTTTTCATGTATCATCATTTCGATGGGCAACCATAAAAAGAAGTCTTTCCACTTTGCTAATATCAAAGTATGCCACAGGCGTCCAGTTCTCCCATTCCCATCAGCAAAGGGATGAATAAATTCAAACTCATAATGGAAGATGCACGATTTTATTAAAGGATGCAACGCTGAATTTCTTAGCCAGCTGAATAGCTCGTCAATTAATTCAGGCACGTATTGAGGTGGCGTACCTGCATGAATTAGTGCAGTGCCTGCGTACACACCAACTCCTTTGCTTCGAAAGCGCCCCGCTTCCCCCACTAAATCAGCCATCATAATTTTATGCGCTTTGAGCAAATCTTCTATGGAATACGGATTCAATTCCGTCAGCAAATCGTATGCCTCATATGCATTCTTTACTTCGCGAATGTCCTTCGGAGGTCCCAGTACTCGTTTGCCTGCAATGATATCGCTTACTTGCTCAATCGTCAGTGTATTCTGTTCTATTGCCAGCGATGAATAGATTGAAAGAATTCGGTTTTCTCTGCGAAGCTTTGGATTTCTCGATAATCCATTCGCAGTGGAAATTTGTCCCGCTAAGTCGCCAATCTGAATCACTAAATTGGTAATTTCTTCTGTCATCGTGAACGGCGGTTCATAATAATCCATCAATATTTTCACCTCCCAGCATATCATTTCTCCTATAGTATTCCCACTACCCGTAGATATAAAAATTATATCTTGACCTATCTACCGAATCAATGAAATGATTTTGTGTTTCAGACTGCTTCTATGCACATTTTTCTATATACTTTTATTTTGGGACGGAATCTGCGCAATCACCACTGCCGCAAAGATAACAGCACATCCTATCCCCTCTATGATAGTAAGGTGCTCTTTCAGTATCAGCACTCCAAATATTACAGAAAATACTGCCTCCAAACTCAAAATCAGTGATGCAACCGCCGGCTCCGTATCTTTTTGACCCAGAACCTGTCCGGTATATCCGACACCAGTAGAAATCACACCGCAGTACAGGATCGGAAGCCAGCAATCCAAAATGTCTGAAAGCACCGGCGTTTCAAAAATCAGCATACAGGCGATTCCTATGACACCGCTTGTAAGAAACTGCACACATGAAAGTCTGATTCCATCGCACTTCGGCGAAAAACAATCTACTGCCAAAATGTGAACAGAAAACGCAACTACACATAGCAGGATATACAGTTCTCCTGTACTGAGTCGAAATCCCTCTCTCTTTCCTGCCATAGTAAGCAGGTAAAAGCCAAATGCCCCTAACAATATACTGACCCATATCAGCGTTCTTACATGCTTGCCAAGAAAAAGCCCAAGCAGCGGAACGATTACTATGTACAGAGAGGTGATAAAACCAGTCTTCCCAGCACTTGTTTCAAAATAGAACCCAAACTGCTGCAGTGATGTTGCCAAGCATAAAAAACATCCGCAGCATATGCCTCCAATCAGCAGGTTTTTCTTGTCTTCTTTCTCATCTCGCTTCACTTCCCTGGAGCTTCCTGCACTCTTGTCTTTTCCTGCTACCTTAAGTAAATAAATTACCGGTATTAGCGCCAGACCTCCAATAAACATGCGAATTCCATTATATGTAAACGGTTGTAATACTGCTCCCGCTTTCTGTGCTACAAGTCCGCCGCCCCAAATGACTGCTGTCATAAGCAGTACTAAATTGCTTTTAAAGCTATTTTTCATGTCCTCATCCTTTCCTGTTTTTAATCATTATAACACCGCCAGTTTTTTCTGAAACAACCATGTTAGAAAAATAAGACCAACCAAACAGAAACTTGGTTGGTCTCTTTTTTCCCGTCTTGGTGGGTTACAAAGGCAGTTTTCTGTGGTATGATTTTATTGATATTAACTTAGAAGGAGTTTTTTTATGCCACTTTTTTTACAAGGATTTACCATCGGACTTGCCTATGTAGCACCCATTGGTCTACAGAATCTCTTTGTTATCAACACTGCACTGACACAAAAAAAGAGCCGTGTCTATCTGACTGCTCTGATTGTCACGTTTTTTGATGTTACGCTGGCATTAGCCTGCTTTTTCGGCATCGGCGCCATTATGTCAGCTTTTGAGTGGTTGCAGATGATTGTCCTCGGCGCAGGCAGTCTAATTGTCATGTGGATTGGAATCGGTCTTCTACGAGCAAAGGACAGTATGGATACCTCCACCAAAGTCGATATTCCGATTTTGAAGGTGATTTCCAGCGCATGCGTTGTTACCTGGTTCAATCCCCAGGCAATCATCGACGGCACCATGCTACTCGGCGCATTTCGAACTACCCTGCCGAAAGAGCATGTAGCGGAGTTTATTCTGGGTGTCAATTTATCATCCTTTGTGTGGTTTTTCGGCATCTCTACAATCTTAGCTCTGTTCAGCGCCAAATTCAACGACAAAGTGCTTCGCATTATCAATATCATCTGCGGCGCAATCATCGTATTCTACGGTGCAAAACTATTCATCAATTTTGTGCAGATGGTTGTGTAATTACATTAAAAGAGCGAGTCCCTCTAGTTACCAGACGACTCGCTCTTTTTATTGCATTTTAGGAGAATTAGTCATTGCGCCTATGTTTGTTAATTCCTGTAATACTGCTGGGTAAATCTTTACTAACGCCTATAAGAGGAATTGATATTTTCTCTCCTCATATAATTCCCAGCACGATACCCACATAATCCACAATCAGCCCTAATACTTCCATCTTAGTTCCTCCAATCCAATGTGCTTCATTTCGGTATCTTACTACTTATTCATAGTTTACCATTTTTCGACGCAACATTCAATTTTATCTTACCTACAGACGCAGCAAAAGAGCGATTTAACCTAAATTGCCATTTTTTTAAAAAAGTGTATAAAAGATTCGCCTTGCCATTTTATATGCCTTGCAATTTATGCAAGATGTGGAATAGTTTTATAAAATTCTTACAAAAAACGCAAGATTTCAGTAATATAGCAAGAATAAATCCTCGCAAGAACAACTGCTAATTAAATCGTCTCAAATATGTTTATACATTTTTTTAGCATTTTTTGATTTTCGGTTAAGAATCCCACCTCCTTCTTATACACTTTTTTCTAAAAACACCTGTTTTAAGTTAAATCATTGCGGCGATAGCGACCTTGCCGTGCCCCCTGCAAACCACCTGCTATTTTCTAAAATATGTTATAATCCCTAAAACCAGGTGGAATACTGTTATAAGCGAAACACATCAGGAGGTATAAAATGCTGAAAGAAAATGTTATGATACAGTTTTTAAAGAAGTTTGATGCTTGTCCTTTCACCATAAAAATGGGAAAAAAAGAGTATCAGATTGGAGATGGGATTCCTGCCTTTGCTGTTAAATTCCATAAAATGATTCCATTAGGCGATCTGTCCACCAGTACTTCTTTGGCACTAGGTGAAGCATACATGGACGGCAATCTGGAAGTTGAGGGCAGTCTTTATGAAGCGCTTGATCTTTTCCTTGGACAAATCGGAAAGTTTTCCACCGATCACAACGCACTGAAAAAGCTAATCTTCCCATCCAGATCAAAAAAGAATCAGGAAAAAGAGGTCAAAAGTCATTACGATATCGGCAATGATTTTTATAAATTATGGCTTGACGAAACGATGAGTTATTCCTGCGGCTATTTTCGATGCGCTAACGACAGTCTCTATCAGGCACAGGTCAACAAAGTCGATTACATTCTGGAAAAACTATGCCTGAAGGAAGGCATGCGACTTCTGGATATCGGCTGCGGCTGGGGATTTCTTTTGATCAGGGCGGCAAAGAAATACGGTGTACGCGGCATGGGGATTACACTCAGTCAGGAACAGTATGACGAATTTAAGCGGCGAATTGAGGCAGAAGGACTTTCGGACCTGCTGGATGTCAGACTGATGGACTATCGGGATCTTGAGAAGTCCAATCTGCAGTTTGACCGCATTGTCAGCGTCGGTATGGTAGAACACGTGGGACGCGGTAATTATCAACAGTTTATCGATTGTGCCGCACATGTGCTGAAACCAGGCGGATTATTTCTGCTTCACTTTATCAGTGCGCTGAAAGAATTTCCTGGCGATCCGTGGATAAAAAAATACATCTTTCCCGGCGGTGTCGTGCCAAGTCTCCGAGAAATGCTGACCTGTATGGCGGAAGATGATTTTCATACACTGGATATAGAAAATCTGCGCAATCACTACAACCGCACTCTGTTATGCTGGGAAAAGAATTTTCGCGACCATATAGAAGAAGTTCAGAAGATGTTCGGAGAACGGTTCGTCCGCATGTGGGAGATGTATCTGTCCTCCTGTGCAGCCACATTTCACAACGGAATCACTGATCTTCACCAGATTCTTATGTCTAAAGGCGTAAACAACGATCTGCCTATGGTAAGATGGTATTAGAAAAGAGCCAGGTCTGTCTCAAAATCAACTTTGCCTTAAATGGTGCATACGCAAAGAGGATGTCTCATTTTATTTGAGACATCCTCTTCATCTCAGCTATTTCTTTGTCCAAAGTCTGTTTGCGTATCTGCACTGTTTCAGCGCTGTCTTTGCAATCAGCTTCCCATCTTTATCATAGACTCTGAGCTGGACTTTGTAGTAGTACATCTGCCCTTTCTTTCCGGTAGTATTGGTATAAGTTTTTGCTTTCTTTGTTAACGCTGCCTTATAGCCGGACGCTTTCTTTGTAGAACGGTAATATCTGTATTTTACAGTATAGCCCATCTCTTCCAGTTCTTTAACAGCTGTCTCCGTAGCCTTATCTGCTTTTACAGTGACTTTCACATTCTTCTTGCTGGTTCTTTCTGAGCGAGCGGTTAGTTTCATCGCACCAACCTTTCCCTTTACTGCTTCAGGGCCTGGAGAAAGCGGCGTGTTCGGATCGTCAATATCCGTTCCCGGCTCATCATCTGCAGGCGGCTCAATCCATCCTGCGGAAGCCCTTTCCTTTGTATAGTCATCTGTATAATGGAATAGGATTACATCGCCGTCTTTGATGACCTGCTCTGCAACACCGTTTTTTACATATACACCATTAACCGTATACATCCAGCCAGAGTTCGGTCCGTTGTCAAACTCGGCAAGACCGTTGATGGCACTGATGTAGTTGCCGGTGCTGTTGGAAAATCCCATTCCCTTGACACTCAAGGCTTTTTCAATCACATCCAGAACCTTTGCGTCCTTATCCACAGTCACTTCCATAGCAGAAATCCATTCCCGGTCGATTGTACCCTTTTTATAAGTATGTGAAACGCCGTCCTCGCCGTGCTTCTCATCACCGAGCAGAGTAAAGGTGACTTTTATCTTGTTATCCTCAGGCGCAGAAATTTGCTGTTCAGCTACAGTAATCTGCTGTTCCACAGTCTTTTCCTGATAAGAAATTGTCACACCGGTTACATCTTTTGTAAGAGGTGCAGCTTCATAAGTATAGTCTGTAATTTCTTCTTTCTTTCCACTGTTATATACTGCACTTACAACCATACCAGACGGGTTAAAATATTCTCCTGCGATATACGCCGTCTTTGAAGGCGCTTTTGTAATTTCAATCTTTGTCACTTCCAAAGGTGTTACAGTTACCGGTACTTCTGCGATTTTTCCTCCCAGGCTGACCATTACTTTCTGTGTATCCTTCTCCATAACAGAAGGCGTCACGCTGTAACCGCCTGTTACAGTTCTCTCTGTGCCGTCTGCATAAGTGACTTTCAGACTCATACCTTCCCCATCAAAGGACTCGCCCTCAAAGTATGCTGTTTTTTTCGGCTGCGTAACCACTTCAACGACTTCGATGTCGCCGGCAGCGTCAGCTTTTTCGACCTGCAAGGTAATATCCGGCAAAATTCCAAAATATGCTGTCTGACTGACTGCGGTAAAGTTTGGAGAAGCGCCTACTTCATAGGTAATTTCTCTGTGTGCGCCGTAGCTGCTTCCAAATCCAAAAGTGAAAAGACCCCCTTGGGATACAGTCAGTGTGTCTTTTGTATAATCCGCCGGAATAGCTGCTGCATCGCCCTTTTTCAGGCTATAGTTAGTGCTGCCAAAGAACATAGTCTTTGTAATGCTAACCTGATTTTCCATAGTCTGCGCTTTGGCATTAGCTGCAAAATTGTACTGTGCTGCGGTTCCTCCAACGGTTTTACCTTCCATTCCTTCTACCGTCTGATAGATTACCGCTGCTGACATATTATAAATTCCCGCTAGCTTATTGACAGGATGATACAATGTATCGAAACTGATTGCAAACTGGTCGCCTGCCACTAACGCCTTGCCCGGCGTAGTCTTGTTGGTAACCGCTGCTTTGACACCTTTCGCAGAAACCACCTGATAATCGCAGGCAGTTCCGTCGCTGACCTTCACAATATTTCTGCCTTCGACCAACTTTACAGTATAACTGCCGTCTGCATTTCTTTCAGCTGGCACAAACCCACCATAGTTCAGCTTTCCGCCAGCATAATTAGGATTTGCCACCTCTACAGAAGCAACTTCACCTGTCGGTGTAAATGTATAGCTTCCATGGGCATCATCATAAACTGTTTTTTCCCCGGCAGCATCAGTCATCTCTGTCAGATAGTAAATGATATCCAGCTCCGCATCCAAGTCATCCCCTGCGAGTTTTCCATTGCTGACGGTTGCGTTCGTCTCGGTATTTACCTTAGCGTTGACACTGACCGTACTATCAGATGATCCTACAGATACTACAAACACACCTGTATTTTCCGGCCAGATTGCACCAAAGAACGGACCGCCAACCGCAGAAATATTATTAAAAGCGTCATAGGTTACAAGTACCACTGCAGTACCTTCCTTCTGCGCAGTCACTTTTCCACTTTCTGATACGGATACCACATCACTTGGTGTTCCGTCAAAGTTGACAGCCTCATAGTGATAGTCCGGCTCAATAAAGTAATTATTTGTAAGGGTGTCTACTGCCTCCCAGTTTCTCAGAGATACGATCTGGTATTCGTCGTTTTTCTTCAACTTCAGATAGCCTGCGGGATTGATGTTCAGATAAATGTCTGCCATGTTGTAATTCTTATTTGAAGTTGAAGCTTTATCGACGGTTTTAGCGTTTTTTCCTTCCGGCTTCAAATCGCTTTCAGAAACATTTAAGATATACGGATCTTTGGACGCTGCCGGTGACTTGAATTTTCCGGTATAAGTCACATAGCCTTTCCCACTGATTCTGAAATTGTAATCCTTGTTTGCCGGCAGATTATAGGATACCGTCTTCAGCCCTTCCTCAGCCGGCACTTCACCAATAGTCTCCTGCTCTATAAACGGCTTGAAGTGTTTTTCCTTCGTGCCGACAAATACTTTTGCATCCGCCGGCACAGTAATCTGTACATTTCCTGTCTGCACATCTGCTTCCGCAGCAAATGCCATAGACGGCATCATGCAAAGTACCATGACGATACTTAGAAGAATGGCAGAAAATTTCTTTACTGTTTCGTTTTTCTTCATGTGTTCTTCCTTTCTACATTTCTGCCCACAAAAAAACTGCAGGCTCTTTGCCTACAGTCCGCATTTACTGTATCTAAACTCTGGATTCTTACGGTTACCTCGCCGCGGGATCCTCATCTCATGCAGGTCTCCTGGCTCATGGATTATCGTTTTTCTTTCCCTTCCCAGGTCTCCCCAGTGGGTGGCTCTTCACCAGTGGTAAAAACAATCCAATTACAGTGGCGGGTCCGCGCAAGGCTCTCACTTGCTTCCCTCTTAGCTCCCCTGTGGTACGCACAAGGAAGAACACAAAATGGTTTCTTTATATTTTGTTTTTAATTATAATCTGGAGAGACTTTGGATTTCCTTTTCGCAAAGCTAACTCCTATTTCATTATATCCTTGTGATTATTTTTTTGCAATACAATATTTTCAAATATATACTATACATAAATGGCAATAGGTCAAAACGAGACAATTTGGTCAATTGCCAAGGTGAATTCCAGTTTGCCTAAGTAAATGTCAGGTACGCAAGAGTGGAGGATGTAAAAAGCTATGGAAAGTAGTGAAATTGATGCCAGAATAGGGTAAAATAGTGTTAATGCAGGGAAATTCGGGCATAACAAAAAGCCGTCAGCATTCATATTTTTATTTTTGCCAGAGTGAATTCTGCCGGCTGATGGTCTTGTGAAACTAGCGATATATCCCGGTAATCCATTAAAAATTAAAGTTCTAGCAGTTCATCGTGTTTTACGTAGCATTTGCGTTCTTCGCACCATAAAGGCTGGGTGTCTGGTCCTTTCCAGCTGTCCCATGGACCGGCGGAATAGCCGTATTCCAGACGGTAGGCTTGCAGATAATTTAACTGCCAGCCGTCGCTGTCCAGATACTCCCATGGATTGGATTCAATCTCATGACCAGAGCGAACCCAGTTGCGAAGCATGTAACGTTCGCTGCGTGTCATGGGAACAACATCTTCCATTTCATGGAGTGCACAAAGGTTGAACTGATAGTCGATGGATTGTTTATCGTAAATGGTTCGTCTTTTCACAGGGATGCACCTCCTTTTCTAAAGATGGAAGACTTCAGGGTAACTTCTTTGGAAGGAATTCTGCGGCAGCCGAGAAGGTGAAGGGTTTCGGCACCGAAAAAGAATGCAAACATTTCGTGAGGGCATTTGTTGCTTAGGCTTTCCCTGCAGTAAGAATTAATATGATGCATCATGAGTGAAATATCCTCTTGGCAAAGGTGGTCGAAAGAAGTACCTTTCGGCAGGAAATAGCGGATAAACTCGTGATTGCGCTCAATGGATCCTTTCTGCCATGAAGCCTGCGGATCGCAGTAATAGACTGCGGTACGCTTTTTACCGGAAGGATCTTTTTCAATGGCTAGAGGATTGGAAAATTCACTGCCGTTATCGGTAAGGATTAGCGGAAAGAGGTGGCGAAACCGTTCTGATCCCAAAAGGTCATACAGTTTTTTAAAGACATCTGTGACGGATCTGGAATCATTGTAGTCACGCAGAAAGGCCAGCATGAATTCTGCTTTGACAAAATGAATGGTTAGAAGGACTTTGCCGCCTTTCTTTCCTTCAACGGAATCCATTTGGACAACAGGATAGTTTGGATGCTCTTCCATAAATTTTTTAAAATCCTCAAAGGTTCTGCCTTCGCGGCATTTACGGTCGACTTTGAAAGTCTTTTTCTTTTTCCGCGATTTGAAACGGACTTTCCTTGGAAGGTCAAGATTCTTTGCGGAAATCAGTCCGGCATCAATGATTCGGTAAAGGGAGCGTTCGCTAATCATCAGGGAATCGGTATTGGTTACACAGATATGATGAAGGGATTGTCCCTGACGGATTAGCGGAGAGACAATGCGGTCGAAATGCTGCAGCTCTTCTTCGGAAAAGGTAAAGCCTTTGCGGGATTCAGTCAGTTTGCTGCGGTATTCTTTGTCAGCTTGCTTGGCACGGTAAAAATGTTTTTCTAAAGTGCAGTGGGGTCTTGTTTTACAGCCATTACACACGTAGGGTGGCTTGTCCAGTTTTGGGCAGCTGTAAGCTTCAAAATCAGGACAGAAACGACTGCACATACCGCAACTCCTACAGAAGCGGTAATTTCTTCCTGCGTTGCAGGGAAAACACAGTCCGCCGACAAGACAGACATTACGTTTGGTGCAGGCATTGTACTTTTTGCGGAATCCGCCAATACGTTCAACCGACAGATGCGAACGGACTTCCTTTGAGATTGTGGAAGGATCCTTGTCAAGGGCGGATGCGATGGCTTTAAATGATGTACTATTGGAAAGCTGGGTTTCGATGACCATGCGGTCAGACAGTGTAAGATGTTTTTGATTTGTCATGATTGTTACCTCCATTGACCGGGATATGTCTTAAGGTAAATATATCATAAAAATGTGAGAAAAGCAGTTTGTCAGAGTAAATTCTATGTAAGTCTTTGCCATTTGAAATTCCAGTGATACGCAGAATTTATTTTGGCAAATAATAAAGGCTGTAAATTCTTGTTGCATTTCCACTGCACAATTGTTATATATGTAAATAGAACAAAATACTGCCGAAAGGAGGTGCGCAAATGTCATGGACAGCAAGGTGCTGGAGCAGCTTTACCGCAAATACGAGAGAGAGCTATACCTGTATATTTATTCCATCTGTAAAGACAAGCATGCGACGGAAGATCTGCTGCAGGAAACTTTTTTAAAAGCCATTCTGGCTCTGCCAGACGGTCATACCAATATGCGTGCCTGGCTTTACCTGGTAGCAAGAAACCTGACCTATAATGCAATAAAAAAAGCAGGAAGGTATGAGAACATGACAACTGACCCTGCAGCGAAAAAAAGCGCAGAGCCGCTGGAAATCATTTTGCAACAGGAACAGTACCAGCTGCTCTATAAAAACCTGCAGCGGCTTTCCGCAAGATCGAGGGAAATTTTAATCATGCAGTACTTCGGCCAGCTATCCCACAAGGAAATAGGCACTGTACTGGCAATGACTCCGTCAGCTGTGCGCATGGCAGCTGTACGAGCCAGAAAAGAACTGAAAACCCATATGGAGGAAGAAAAATGAGATATCGTGAACTACTCGAATTATATAAAAAAGGCGAATTAGCAGAACAAGAGGCGGAAAAAGTTCGCACCGATATTGAACGTCAGGAGGCCATCACCGACTACCTTTTAGAAGTCGATGAAGTCTTTGATCTCAGCCTGTCAGAGGATTTTTTGAAAGAAAGAACATTGTCCGACTCTGAGGATTTTGTAAAGGTCATCAATCGTTCTATTAGAAAAGCCTTCCGAAAGCTGGGCGTAATCATACTGGTGATGGCGCTGATTATGATACTCTTCATCCAGTTCGCTCTGCCACAGATTGTATCCCTGTTTTATTACGATCCAGGAAAAATCATCGGTGAGGAAGAATACAGAACTACCAAGCAGATAGAATTGGATATGGCAATTTACACCAGTCTGATGCTGCCCGGCTATTACCGCAATGTAGTCAACGTGACCGATCGGGGATATGGTAACTACGACATCAATATCCCACAAAGTATCTCCTACAACGGACGTTTCTCTGACATCTCTGGAAAAATCGAAAAAGGGCGCCTAACCCTTTATAACAATAATGTTCTACGCAGACCACATATGAATATCTTCGGCTGGAGCGAAATTCTTTCTGAAACCAGAGATTCCTATGTGACAGATCAACCACTTTCAGAACTGACAGATCCTGTCGATTATCTTACCGTCTCCATGAACCCAGCAGACAAATACGTCGTCTTTGTCACGCTGAATCGGCAAATGCCTTACGAAGACTTCATTGCGTGGACAAAGAAGGAAGAAATTCCGGGTCTTCTATGGTGTGCGCCGTGCACGCGTGCCTCCGGCTATCCACAAAATCTAGGTTTTTATTACGATTTCCTATATGGTACAGATATGGGTTGGGACAGAGACGCCTATCCGAACCTGTTCTTCGACACGGACAAAGGCATAAATAAAGAAAGCACCATGCTGTCTCACTTTACCAGTCAACTTCGTTACCTTGCATCTAGAGAAGAGTTCTGTAAAATGTTAGAAATATATCCAGAAGAACTGTCTGCAGCTGCCGACTATGTTGAAGAAAACGGTCTCAGAATCTACGGCTTCGTCACGTTGGTAAACAAAGAGCAGGCAGAACAAATTGAAAAGTCAAATGAGGTCTTTCAAATCAGCGCGGAAGAGCTGATTTAAGCCATATAAAAACGCTTTGGGCAGCTCTTCACCCGAAGCGTTTTTCTTTATCTATTCTCTTCTCCCCAAACACACAGTGCGTCTAAAACCTCCATCAAAGATTTTCCTCTGTCGCTTAAGCTGTACTCAACTTTCGGCGGAATCTGCGGATACTCTGTTCTGACAATCAGTCGATCACATTCCAGCTCTTTCAGATTAGTGCTGAGGGTTTTGTCCGAAATATGTTTCAGATATCGCTTCAGCTCATTAAATCTCACAATCTCAAATTCCATCAGGCAATAAAGAATGACCATCTTGTGCTTGCCGGAAATAAGCGACAGAGTATAACTAAATCCTGTATCTTCAAAATTTGCTTTTTCAATATAATTTTTTATCATTTTGTACTTTCCTTTACGCTAGTACCTTTCAAGAAAGACAGTACTTGTATTTTTTAAATTAATCAATATAATTATATATACAGGCGCAAATCCTGTCAATTCAAAAAATGAGGTGATGATGATGAGACGAAAACTGAATATAACAGAAGGCATTTTCCCAATGCCGGTTTTAATGGTAGCTGCTTACAATGAAGATGGCAGTGTCAATGTCATGAATGCTGCCTGGGGTACTATGCAGGAGCGCGGAAATGTAGCGCTTGTCCTGTCAGAAGGTCATAAGACAGTAAAAGATATCAAAGCCAGAGGCGCTTTTACTGTCAGCATCGCCGATGCAGAACATGTTGTAGAAGCTGACTATTTCGGCGTTGTATCCGGCAACAACACTGCTGATAAGTTTAAAAACAGCGGACTTACTGCAAGCAAAGCTGAGACAGTAGATGCGCCTGTTATCAACGAATTTCCACTCTGTCTGGAATGTGAGTTCATCGAATATCAGAACAACGAATATGGCTGCGGCGTAATTGGCAAAGTCGTAAATGTCACCGCCGATGAAAAAGTCCTCGTGGACGGTAAGATCGATATGTCTTTGGTAAACGCTATCGCTTTCGACCCTTATACCCACGGTTATTACAAAGTAACCGAGAGAGTCGGCGAGGCTTTCAAAGACGGACTTGCACTTAAAAAATAACCCCCTTCCTCGAAGCTTTGCTTCGGGTGGATCCCCGGAAGCCTGTTTGTTCTTGGCAATAAGAAACTACTTAAACGGAGCTGCCTGCATGAACAGAAAATCATTATTAGTACGCAGCTCCATTTTGATTCATGAAAAAGTAGCTGGAGAAAGTATTTTCCAGTAATCGTTTCGTCTTCGCAGGCTATCCCTGAAATTATTAAAGTTATACAGATTCATCAATTTGAAGATCTTTTGCACAACTTTGTCTCCCATCCATATCTTAAAGTTGTGCAAATTAAATCAATTCCGTAACTGCTGCAAAACTTTACCTCTGAAGAGACGCTTAAAGTTTTGCAAACCAATCTTATTCAGGGTCAACCGCACAACTTCATATCGAATCAACACTCGAAAGTTGTGCAAAGTAATTCTGATTTGCGGTTACCTGCACAACTTCGTCAGCCCAGAAAGCCTAAAAGTTGTGCGAATCAAGCTGATTTAGCGTGATCTGCACAACTTCAATCCATCTTACAAATTTAACATGAAAAAGGGTGGCTGTGCCCTATCAGTTCACCCGGATTCAGCGCCAGCAGTTCCTCTACCACAAACAATCCGTCCTTTCGAACCAGTCTATCATCAAACCAGATTTCTCCGCCGCCGTACTCCGGTCTTTGAATCAGCACCAAATCCCAATGCACGGAAGAACGATTTCCGTTATCTGCATCCTCATATGCCATTCCCGGCGTTAAGTGAATACTGCCGCAGATTTTTTCGTCAAAGAGAATGTCCTTCATCGGCTCCAGAATAAACGGATTTACGCCGATAGCAAACTCGCCGAAATATCGTGCGCCTTCATCACTGTCCAAATACTCGTTAATGCGCGCCGTATCATTAGCCTGTGCATCGACAATACGTCCATTTTCAATTTCAAAACGAACATTTTCGTAGAAAAAATTCCGATTGGGCAGAAATTCATCTTTCCCTCGGAGTCTGCATTTTTAAATCCATTTTTGCATTTGTTCTTTTAAATCTCGGAACATACTACAGTAAACATTTTTTGTTTTATCAATAATATCCAAAGCTACCGCTTCATTGTACGCATGGGATACATTATTCTTGGCTGACAGTGCACTGAGCCAAACTTCCTCATCAGTGACTAATCCTGCCTTATATGCAACCTTGACAACCTGCTTAGGCGATCCGCTGCGGCAATCTTCAAAGCCCTGATTGGTAAGAATCTCTTTCATTGCTTTCCATGCTAATTCAAAGCAAATCTCGTAAAGCTTTATCGAGCCAACCACCACCAAACTATTGTAAGGCGGCTCATAAAGAAAAACGTCCTGCAAATTCTCTAATGCCTTGCAAAAATTCTCATACTTTTTCATATATGGCTCTGCCCTCCCTCATAATAACATTGCACAGTTTCTCTGAAAGCACATCATTTAAGAATATTTTATACTGATTTCCTATGAAAGACAGTTTCACCCCTATCGGACTGCTACTTCTTGATATTATAGATACTACCCCTTCTCTCTTTCACGATTTAGTATTTAAGAGCAGAAAGCATGATAAGTATCTGAATTTGCTGTACACCTACATACGAAGTGACCGTGCAAAAGGACGCCTGCGGGAATCCTTTGACGATGACATAATCACCTATTTGTATTCCTCACTGGAATATATCGCGTATCAGTATCGCCAGAATAAAGGCTTAGATGAATCCGCCGAAAGAGAAATTTTTAAAAAAATGGCTGAAGTATTTTTCTTTGGCTTGTATAAAGACGGCATTGAAGACGAAATCCGTTAAGTAAATACTCCAATTTATATGCGAATCTCCTGCCATTTGCCGCAGCGAAATCTTATAAACAGCAGCAGGCCCCGCACCACCAAATCCGCCGCATATGCAAGCCATACGCCGGAAAGACCCATGTCAAAAGACACTGCCAGCACATAGCCAAGACCGATGCGCAGTATCCAGATGCCAAAAAAGGTAGCATACATAGGGAATTTTGTATCTCCTGCCCCCTGCAATGCCCCGGTCAGCACCTGAACTAAAGCCGCAAAAGGCTGAAACCATGCGATAATTCTAAGCACATCTGTTACCATCTCTTGTACTGCCTGTGTTTTCGTAAAATGCAAAGCCAGCTGCGGCGCAAACAAGTAGAACATTGCACCTATAACCACCATAGTGCATGCGGACATCCAGTACGTTACCCTGACCTGTTCCTTTGCCCTGTCGATATTCTTTTCCCCCAAAGAAACACCTGTGATCGTGCAGATAGCAAGACCAAATCCCATCGCAGGAATATACGCGTAACTTTCAATCGTGCCCGCTATATTGTGCGCCACATAAGAAACCGTTCCAATAGACAGAATCATACCATTGTAAACCAGCTGTCCTACGCGCATGATAAGCTTCTCCAGCCCCGCCGGAACACCGATTTTCAGTAAAACACCAAATTCCCCGCAACACAGCTTCAAAGGATACTGCCAAAGCCTGTACTGTTTCTTTTTCCACAGGCACAGAAACAGTATAATCATCCCTGCGCCCCTTGCTATCGTAGTCGCAAGTCCCAGTCCAAAGATTCCCAGACCTGCCTTGATAAATAGAACATCTAACAAAATATTGATAAGATTAGATGCGCCAGTTACATACATGGGCGTTTTCGTATCCTGCATCGCACGCAGACAACTGGATAAAATCTGCTGCAGACAAAGAAGCACGCCTGGCACAGCCACAATGAGAAAATACGGCATTGCGCAATCCAGCACTACCCCCTCTGCGCCGGTAAGTTTTAGAATCTCTTTGCCAAAAACAAGACAAACACCGCCTGTACTAATGCCCAAAACCAGCCCTGTACAAAGAGCATGCACGATGGCAGAAGCCACTTTCTCAAATTCCTTTTCCCCGTAGCGCCGCGCAATCATTGCCGTGCTGCCGATACTGACGGCTGTAAAAAAAGAAATGAAAATATTCATAATCAAGTTTGTCACACTGATACCCGCAATGGCAGCATCCGCCAGCTTTCCTGCAAAAAACGCATCTACCGTGCCAAGAAGCGTCTGTAGGATATTTTCAAGGATAATGGGAAGCGCCAGGTAAAAAATACTGCGTTTCATTGACAAGCCTGCCTCCTTCTGTTAACATATTTTTTGTAAGTTACAGAACAATTTGTTTTATAATTTTATTATATTCTTGCCTAAGCTAAACGCAAGCATCAAACCTGCCAAGTTGTACCGTATCGAACAGTTGTCTGAAATTGTACGGTACCACAAGTTTCAGAGAGGAAATCCTAGCCATGGACAGAAGACAACAAAAAACCAGAGCCGCTATTTTCGATGCTCTGGCACAACTTCTAACAGAAAAACAATTTCATCAGATCACAGTACAGGAAATTATTGACAAAGCCAATGTAGGTCGCAGCACCTTTTACGCGCACTTTGAGACCAAAGACCATCTCCTAAAAGAGCTTTGCACAGATTTGTTTTCTCACGTATTTTCTGACCACCTGGCATCTGAGAAAACCCATGACTTTTCCGCATCTTCAGGCAGCGCCGCAGAACTTGTCACCCATCTCCTATACCATCTGCGCGACGACAAGCGCAATATCATGGGTATTCTCTCCTGCGAAAGCGGCGAGTTATTTCTCCGCTATTTCAGAGAATATCTGTACCGTTTTTTCGAGGAAACACTGCTCCCGGAGCTTGAAACAAAGAAAGAAACCCTGCGGCAAATGCCGCAAGGTTTGCTGATTCATCATCTTTCCTGCAGTTTTATCGGTATGGTACAGTGGTGGCTTCGCCAAGGTCTTGTACAAACGCCAGAAGAAATAGCCTTCTGGTTTCTGGCTGTACTGCCTGCAAGGTTCTGACAATTTAACAATCATAGCCACCATTTCTGTTCTCTCTTTCGTGCAGTCCGCCCCTTCAGTGGATTTTGGAAAGAAAAATGGGCGGATTTAAGACCGCCCACTCTAAAATATCTCAATATTATTCCTGTATCTTCACTTCCGGCATCAGTTCATCATCAATGATTCCCAGAATATCCTCCAGTTCCGCAACCTGCTCCGGTGAAAAACGCTGCCGAATGCGTTTCATCACCGTACCGATATAATCATATGTCACACCGTAGGTCTGCATATACTTGTCGGTGACTTCCAGATAGTACTCCCGCTTATCCTGCTCACTTCTCACTTTGTTGACATAGCCCTTTTTCACCAGGCTGCCTACCTTGTAAGCGGCATTGGGTGGCGACAGCTGGGCAAAAGACGCAAACTCGTTGATGGTCGGTCTTCCCATGGCGTAAATCAGTTCCACACACAGCACCTCCATGGCAGAAAGCGCATCCTCCACCTTAATGTCCTGATTGAACACCTTGGAATAGAGGCTCATCTTAAATTTAGTATAGATATCAGAAAAATTTTTCTCAAGCATCTCGCATTCATTCCTTCTTATGGCTATGCTGATATTTTAACAAATTCTTTGCATAAATGCAATGTTTATCTCCTTGCTTTACTGCGTAATCACAAAGGACAGCTCGCCCTGCGCTGCGATTTCTCCATCTACTTTTGCAACGGCCTTACCATAACCGATGGGTCCTCGCCGTTCTGTCAACTCACAGTAAAGTGTAAGCACATCTCCCGGAACCACCTGTCTTTTGAACCGGCAATTCTTAATACCTCCAAATACTACCAGTTTTCCCCGATTTTCCGCTTCTGACAAAATTGCTACTGCGCCGGTCTGTGCCAGTGCTTCCATAATCAAAACCCCCGGCATGATCGGTCTTCCCGGAAAATGTCCCTGAAAAAACGGCTCGTTTGCAGTCACACATTTCACTGCTTCAGCCCATTTTCCCTGCTCCATGTCGGTAACCCGATCGATGAGCAAAAATGGATATCTGTGAGGCAGTATTTCCTGAATTTGTCTGATGTCCAGTTCCATTATTTTATCCTCCGAAACAGAATTGATCCATTGTGTCCGCCAAAACCCAAAGAGTTGGACATAGCATAGTCACCCGCCATATCATTTCCAATATTCGCTACGATGTCCAGATCACATGCTTCATCAGGCACCTGATAGCCGACAGTCGGCGGTGCAAATTGATCTCGAAGTGCCGATACTGTCAAAATCGCTTCCACTGCACCAGATGCACCCAGCAGGTGACCTGTCATGGATTTCGTAGAGGACATCTTTACCTTGTACGCTGCATCACCAAAGGCAGATTTTACCGCAAGAGTCTCACATTTGTCGTTCATCGGTGTTGATGTGCCATGGGCATTAATATATACTACCTGCTCCGGCGTAATACCTCCATCTGCCATAGCTGCTTTCATGCAAGCTGCAGCGCCGCTGCCGTCTTCCAAAGGTGCTGTCATATGATGGGCGTCACAGCTTACGCCATAACCTGCAATCTCGCAAAGAATTTCTGCACCCCTTGCTACTGCATGCTCATACTCTTCCAAAAGAAGAACGCCAGCACCCTCTCCCATGACAAAACCATCTCTTTCTTTATCAAAAGGAATGGAAGCGCGCTTCGGATTACAGGATTCCGACAGCGCTTTCATCGAAGTAAAGCCGCCGATTCCCAGTTCACTAATACAGCTTTCACTGCCTCCAGTCAGGAAAACTTCAGCATATCCGTCTCGAATCTGCCTGAATGCCTCTCCAATCGCATTAGTTGCAGACGCACAAGCTGTTACAACGCAAGTACAGCTTCCTGTAAATCCATGTTCGATGGCGACTATTCCTGCCGCCATATTGGTAATTGCCATAGGCACAAAGAGAGGCGATACCTTGTCGAAGCCCCGCTTCATCCCTTTGTAGTGCTCCTCTTCAATAGTAGGAAGCCCCCCGATACCGCTGGAGATATTGACCCCGCAGCGAGATGGATCTTCCAGCTTCATATCCAATCCTGCCTGCTTCATGGCTGCCCTTGCAGCAACCAGCGCCAACTGCGTAAACCTTGCAGTGCGTCTTGCTGCCATCTTATCCATGTGATCGGTAATATCAAATCCCTTTAATTCCCCTGCTACCTTTACCTTGTGATTTTCGGTATCAAAGCCTTTGATAAAGTCTATGCCACATGTGCCTTTTCTAGCATTTGCCCACATTTCCTCTACTGTATTTCCGATGGGAGATACGGCTCCCATTCCAGTGATTACAACTCTTCTCTTCATGGTCTCTCCTTTATTAATACATGCCGCCATCTACTGCCAGCACTTGTCCGGTCACATAAGCAGCCTGTTCTGATGCGAAAAAGGCTGCTGCCTGCGCCACATCTTCCGGTTTTCCCATACGCCCTGCCGGAATTGCAGCGGCTGCCGATGCAATCGCTGCCTCCGTCATGGCCTTCGTCATATCTGTTTCAATAAATCCCGGCGCGATAGCATTCACGGTAATATTCCTGCTCGCCACTTCCTTGGCAAAAGATTTTGTCATAGAGACAACGCCGCCTTTACTTGCCGCATAGTTGACCTGACCGGCATTGCCTAAAAGCCCTACTACACTGGACAGATTCACAATGCGCCCATAACGCTGTTTCATCATCTGGCGGCTCACCGCTTTCATCATCAGAAAGCTGCCTCTAAGATTGGTTCTGATCACTGCGTCAAAATCTTCCTCGCTCATGCGCATGAGCAGATTGTCTCTGGTAATCCCAGCGTTATTCACTAAAATATCCACACTTCCAAAGGTCTTCATAGCAGTTTCTGCAATTCTCTCACAAGCTGCCCATTCTGCAACATCCCCCTGAACAAGATCTGCCTGCACACCTAAATTTCTGCAGATTTCGGCAGTTTCCTCGGCTGCGCTGCTGTTTCCGGCATAATTGATAAGCAGGTTTGCACCCCTCTTTGCAAATTCTACGCAAATGGCTCTTCCAATGCCACGGCTCCCGCCGGTTACAATGGCTGTTCTATCTTTCATGATTATGCTGCGCCTCCCTTCAATTCTGTAACCACTTTCTGCAGATCCTCAAAAGTTTCAATATTCATGGTCCTGATTCCCCGATCCGTCTTCTTTACAAAGCCGGACAGTGCTTTGCCAGGTCCGATTTCCAGAATCGTGTCAACGCCAGCTTTTACCATGGCTTTAATAGAATCTTCAAAATATACGCTGTGAGAAACCTGTTTCACCAGCAGCTCGCCGATGGTCTCACTGGGTCTTTTCTCCCGTCCAACTGCATTAAAAAGTACAGGAAACTGCATTTCTCCAAAGGCCGTTTCTGCAAAAATTTCTTTGAGTACAAGCCCTGCCGGTTCCATAAATGCAGTATGAAAAGGTCCGCTGACAGGAAGCGCCACACATCTTTTGGCACCCTCTGCTGCTGCCAGCTCCGCAACCGCTTCAACAGCCGCTTTCTCTCCTGCAATGACAATCTGTCCAGGGCAGTTGTAATTGGCAATCTGCACGCTGCCTTTGACCGAGGCCTTCTCGCAGCACTGTTCAAGAGGCTCTCTGTCAAGACCCAACACCGCTTTCATAGCACAGTCCACACCTTCTGCCGCCTTCGCCATGGCATTCGCCCGCTTTGTCACAAGGGCAACAGCCGTCCTCGCGTCAAAGACGCCTGCGCTGTGCAGTGCCGAGTATTCGCCTAGCGAAAGCCCTGCCGCCATAACCGGTTTTATGCCGATCTCCTCCAGCGCAGGCAGTAGTTCTGCCAGCACGCCCGCAGCAAAAGCAACCATGACAGGCTGGGTATTTCTCGTATCTGAAAGCTGCGCCAAAGGTCCTTCAAAAGCAATTTCCCTTTGCTCTTTTGGCAGAATATCGAAAATCTCGTGAAATTTCTCCGACTTTTCGTAAAAATCTTTGCCCATGCCTACAGATTGACTTCCCTGACCTGCAAATAAAATTCCTAACTTCATATCTGACTCCATTCCGCTGCCAACTCTTCCATCAGCGCTTTTACCGTAGTCATCTCATTGATTCTGCCTACGTTGTCGCCACAGAAAAACAGCCCTTCTTCATAATTTCCATAGTAACCCTTTATCAAAGCCTGATTGATGCAATAAGGCGTTTTTGCCGGATCACAACTGTGAATACATCTGATGCACTGCTTTGGCGCAAACCGCTCTCCTGCTGCAACTCGCTTCATCAGCGGCGTTTTAAGACCTCTCCCCGGCATGCCTACCGGACTTTGCAAAATCATCACATCTTCTGCATTTGCGCGTACAATTACATCTTTAAAGCCTCTGCTGGCATCGCATTCTTCGGTTGCGATAAAACGAGTAGCGATCTGCACTCCTGATGCACCCTGCGACTTCACTTCCTGCATATCAGTACGGTCAAAGACGCTGCCAGCTGCAAAGACCGGAATGTCTCCAGCCTCCCGGACCACTTCACAAATCAGCTGCGGCAGCGGTTTTGCACTGCCAGCTGCTTCCTCTCTGGTAAATCCCAGATGGCCTCCTGCTCGGCTTCCCTCTACCACAATAAAATCTGCTTTGCGATTATGCCGCTTTTGCCACATAGACAGAATCGTTTTTGCTGCACGACCGCCGGAAACGATAGGCGCAATCATCACATCAAATCCCTTTGTCAGTTCGGGAAGGGACAAAGGAAGCCCCGCTCCGCTGATTACCGCATCAATTCCGCTTTTACATGCAGTCTTTACTAGGTCTGCAAATCCAGTAGTTGCTACCATAGCATTAACTGCGATGATACCTTTTCCTTTTGCAATCTGCCGAGCTTTTGCTATCTCCGCCTGCAGAGCCCTTCTGTTAGCTTTTTTCGGATTTTTCCAGAAATCAGCTTCACGAAAGCCAATATTCACGGTGGAAATGACGCCCATGCCGCCGCAGGCTGCAACCGCTCCAGCAAGTCCTCCCATGGAGATACCAACGCCCATACCGCCTTGAATAATCGGTACTGCCAATCTATCTAATGTTTTCATATTCTTTTACCATTTCTTCAAAAATTTGACGCAGCGGACGAATCTCTTTTACCATACCGCTGACCTGACCTGCCATCAATGAACCGTTTTTTACATCGCCCTCCAGCACTGCTTTACGCAGGGATCCCAGTGTAAATTTCTCCAGTTCCATCTTGTCTGCACCGCTCTGTTCCATCTTCAGATACTCTCTAGTCATAGGATTTTTCAGACAGCGCACCGGCGCACCTGCACTGCGTCCAGTAACGATAGTTGCATTATCGCCAGCCTTGACAATGGCTTCTTTATAGTTCTGATGAATGGGACACTCGCAGCTTGCCAGAAGACATGTGCCGACCTGCACGCCACAGGCTCCCAAAGTAAATGCTGCTGCCATCTGCCTGCCGCCTGCAATGCCGCCTGCTGCAATGACCGGCACATCCACATTGTCACAAACCTGCGGCACCAGTGCCATAGTGGTCAGTTCTCCAATGTGACCACCGCTCTCGCATCCCTCTGCAATGACGCCGAAAACACCGATAGATGCCAACCTCTTTGCCAGCGCAACCGATGATACAACAGGAAAAACTTTAATTCCGGAAGTTTTCCATTCTTCCACATATTTTCCAGGGTTCCCCGCTCCCGTCGTCACCACAGAAATACATTCTTCAGTGACAATTTTCGCCATTTTATCCGCCTCCGGATTCATCAGCATGATGTTGACACCAAAAGGTCTGTCAGTCATTTTTTTGCAAATTCTAATCTGCTCTCTAAGATTTTCAGCCGTCATGCCGCCGGCACCGATAATCCCAAGCGCGCCGGCATTAGAGACCGCAGCTGCAAATCCGCCGCTTGCAATATTAGCCATGCCGCCCTGGAAGATTGGAAATTCTATATTTAAAAGTTCATTAATTTTCATAGATTATTTTACCTCACTTGTGATATACATGCCGCCGTAGGAAAGCCCCGCGCCAAAGCCAGTACAAAGAAGAGTGGTGTCATTTTTTAGAAGCCCCTGCTCTGCCATTTCACACAGCGCAATAGGAATGCTGGCAGCCGAGGTGTTTCCATAGTGGTACAAATTCTTAAAGAATTTTTTCTTCTCGCCGCCGATACGCCTTGCCGCCGCATCAATGATACGTTCATTTGCCTGATGACAGACGAAGTAATCAATATCATCCTTACTTAAATCGATTTTCTTCAGCACTTCGCTGATACACACCGGTACTTTGCTTACCGCAAAACGATATACCTCCTGACCGCCCATTTCAATAAAGCTGCCCCGAAGGCAGTGAAGCACCTGCCTATTAGGTTCACAGCCACCATAAAATGCAAAGCCTGCGTCTTCATGCCATTTCATCACAGCAGCACCTGCTCCGTCACCAAACAGAACACAAGTTGCCCTATCCTCCATATCCATAAAGGAAGAAATCTTTTCACTGCCGATAATTAAGGCATACCTGTCTTTCTGATTTGCAAGCAGCCCGTTTGCCAAATGGCATCCATAGATAAAACCAGCACAAGCCCCATTTATATCCAAGGCGAAAACTTCTTGAGAAAGTCCCAGTCTTCCGCAAACATCGCAGGCTGTCGCCGGTGTATGGTCGTCGGGTGTAAAGGTGCAGACAATACATATGGCGATTTTTTCTTTCGGAATCCCCGCATGATGGAGCGCCATCTGTGCAGCTTCAAAAGCCATGTCTGTATTGGTCTTCTTTACGGCAAAATACCGACTGCGTATGCCGGACTTTTCCCTGATCCAGTCATCGCTGGTGTCTACTGTCTCTGCTAAGGTTTCGTTAGTAACCGTAAGATCGCCAGCTGCACGCCCCAGTCCGATTATTTTAATTCCTGCCATAATAGATCCTCCGCCTTCTTCGTAGGTTTCCCTATCTTTCTAATCTGCTTATATCGTTCTTTTATTAGATTTTCTCCGCCGATTTTTTCAAGAGCTGCAAGAGAAGATTCGATTTCTCTTGCCACGCGCAGGAAAACATCCCCCTTTTCAGGAATCACACAGTCACAAATGCCCAGACTTTGCAAATCTTCTGCAGTCAGTTTCATCACTTCCGCTGCTTCTTCCCAGCGTTTAGCATCTTTCCATAAAATGCTTGCAAAGCCTTCCGGTGACAGAATAGAGAAAATGCTGTTTTCCAGCATTACGATCCTGTCTGAAACACTGAGGGCAAGGGCACCGCCGCTTCCTCCTTCACCGATAAAAATGGCAACCGTCGGGACTTTAAGGCGAGACATCACTGCGATAGACTGCGCAATCGCCTCTCCCTGACCGCCTGCTTCTGCTTCGATACCTGGATAAGCCCCCGGCGTATCTATGAAGGTGATAACAGGTCTTCTGAATTTTTCCGCCTGTTTCATCAGACGAATGGCTTTTCTATATCCTTCCGGATTCGGCATGCCAAACCGGTACACCATGTTCTCCTGTAAATCTCTGCCCTTCTGATGACCGATCACCGTGACAGGGCGACCGCGAAACAATGCAAGACCGCCTAAGATGCTGACGTCTTCTCCATGGTTTCTATCCCCCGCCAAAGGGAAAAAATCATCGAAAATCGCTTCGATATAATCCCGACATGTAGGTCTATCCTGCGCTCTTGCCAGTTTCACCCGCTCCGCTGCAGATATCTTTTTTATGTTCATCGTTTTCCCCTCCTGTCGTGAACCTGCAGCAAAAATGCCAGAGTCTGCCGCAAATCTGTTCTCGGCACGACTTGATCCACAAATCCATGTTCCAAAAGATACTCCGCCGACTGAAACCCCTCCGGCAATTCCTGCCCGATGGTCTGCTCAATAACTCTTGGTCCCGCAAATCCAATCAGCGCACCGGGTTCAGCTAAAATAACATCGCCAAGACTTGCAAAACTTGCGGTCACACCGCCTGTAGTCGGATGGGTCAGCACAGAAATAAACAAATTCCCTTCTTCGCCGTGTCTTGCCACTGCCGCCGCAGTCTTTGCCATCTGAAAAAGAGATAAAATTCCTTCCTGCATTCTGGCACCTCCTGAGGCTGCAAAAATAATCAGCGGCAGTCTATTCTTTGCAGCATATTCACATGCTCTGGTGATTTTCTCACCTACAGCAGTTCCCATACTTGCCATCATAAAGCGACTGTCCATGGCGCACACGACTACCTTATAACCACTAATCTTCCCAGTGCCCGTCAGAACTGCTTCTTTCATTCCTGTCTTTTGTTGCTGATTCAAAAGCTTTTCTTCATATCCCGGAAAGTCCAGTGGGTTTTTTCCTTTCATACTGCCACAAATTTCCCGAAAAGATTTTGGATCCAGCACCGTCCGCAGTCTGTACTTGGCCGAAATGCGAAAGTGATATCCGCAGCATGGACAAACGTACAGATTTTCTAGCAGTACATCCTTTGTATGCTTCGCCTGGCAGTCAGGGCATGAAATGACTTTGTCGCCATCTTTCATCTCACGCAGCGCCGCCAGTAAATCTCGTTTCTGTTTAAATGGATTCATTTCTGCCTCCTGCCGCCTCATAAATTGAGAGAAGTTCCTTGAGATGTGCCTCAATATAACCGGTATCATATCCGCCCCGCAGAAAATCCTGCTGATACATCAGCAGGTGCTGTACCGGCAAAGTAGTCTGTACTCCGTTGATAACAGTTTCCTCCAAAGCCCTTCGCATGCGGCGCACCGCTTCCAGACGGCTTTCGCCCTTTGCGATAATCTTTGCCACCATGGAATCATAGTACGGACTGATCTCACAGCCGTTATATAAAGCGCTGTCCACTCTGATTCCTGCACCTGCTGGAAAATGAATAAAGTCTATCTTTCCTGGACATGGCGCAAAATTTTCAAAAACTTTCTCCGCAGTAATTCTGCACTCGATGGCATGACCGCTCATGGTAATATCCTTCTGCTCAAAGCTCAGCGGAAGACCGCTGGCAATTCGCAGCTGTTCCTTCACTATATTGACGCCAGTCACCATTTCCGTCACCGGATGTTCTACCTGGATTCTCGTATTCATTTCGATAAAGTAAAAATGTTCATCTTTATCTACGATAAATTCCACGGTGCCTGCATTTTCATAGCTGCAGATTTTTGCGGCTTTAACGGCGGCCTCACCCATCTGACAGCGTAGCTGTTCTGAAAGCCCCCAAGCAGGCGCTTCCTCTAACAGTTTCTGATTTCTCCGCTGAATGGAGCAATCTCGTTCACCCAGATGAACTACGTTTCCACGGCTGTCTGCCAAGATCTGAAATTCAATATGCCTTGGATTTTCTATGAGCTTTTCCACGTACATTTCACCGTTTCCAAAGCAGCTTTCTGCTTCTTGTGAAGCTGTTTGAAATCCCTTACGAACTTCTTCCGCATTGAAGGCTTTGCGCATGCCGCGACCGCCTCCCCCTGCTGAAGCCTTGAGAAGAACCGGGTAGCCGATGCGTTCTGCTTCTGTCACAGCTTCTTCTTCACTTGTTACGGCGCCATCTGAACCCGGAACCACTGGAACACCCGCCTCTATCATCATACGTCTTGCGGCTGCTTTATTTCCCATCGCATCAATCACCTGCGAGGAAGGTCCGATAAATTTCAGACCTGCTGCCTCACAGCTTCTTGCAAAGTCACTGCTCTCTGACAGAAAGCCAAAACCGGGATGGACAGCATCACAGCCTGTAGCTTTTGCCGCCTCGATCAAATTCGCTATGTGCAGATAGCTTTCGCTAGCTCTAGGGCCTCCAATACACACTGCTCTAGTTGCAATGATTCGATGCAAAGCCTGACTGTCAGCTGTAGAATAAACAGATACCGCCTCTATGGAAGAATCCAGACACTCTCTGATAATCCTTACAGCAATTTCCCCCCGATTCGCAATCAAAACTCTCTTTAGCATGGCTCAACCTCAAACAAAACCTGATCAAATTCAACCAATTCCCCATTGACGCCCCCTGCGCTGCGGATGATACCATCCACTGGCGACTTCAGTTCGTTCATCATTTTCATGGCTTCTACCACGCAGAGAACCTGACCCTGTTTCACCTGCTGTCCTACTGTCACAAAGGGAGGCTTCCCAGGTTCTGGCGCAGCATAGTAGATACCGACAATCGGCGATTTAACTTCTATGAAGTTTGAGGACTGAGGTTCCTTCTGTGCTGGCTGCAAAGATTGCATCGCTGGCACACGCAGATCTTTGTCAATCTGCTGCAGCTGCTGAGGCTGCCCGCTTTTTTCCATACGTAGATGAAAACCGTCAGCCTCTACTTCCAGCACTGTCAGAGATGAAGTTTCAAATCGCTCAATCAGATTGTAAATTTTCCTTTCTTCCATGGTTATGCCTGATACTTTTCAATGGCTGCTACGATGTCACTAACCAGCTTCATATTGCCCAGTTCCTCATCAGGAATCTTGATGCCGTACTTCTCTTCAATCGCCATCACCAGTTCCACTGCATCCAGAGAATCGATATTCAAGTCATCTGCCAGACTTGCTTCCGGGGCAATCTTATCCTCGTCACATCCTAACGTATCAACCATAATTTCTTTCACTTCTTCAAATTTCATTTTTATGTACTCCTTCTCGTTTTCTAATTCAAATTTTTTAATTAAAATAATTTATTTAAAATATTTTAATTAAAATTCTTTAACTAGAATAGCACTGCCGGAAGGATTTGTCAATAGACGAAAAAAATTTTCACAGGAATTACAAAAACCATAGAAAAACTCCGCAATTCTTCCCTGAATTACGGAGTTTTGATTCTATTCATATTAAGTTTTTATTTCGTCAAAGCCGTCATCTCATAGCTTGCACAAAGCATCGCTTATTTGTAATTTGCAATTCTTGCTCTGGTTCTCTCTTCTCCTAGGATCTGCTGAATTTCCCAGACATCCGGAGACTGCGCTCTTCCCATCAGTGCGATTCGGATAACCGTACTGACATGCCCTACGTGCCCTTTATACTCTTCCGGATGTTTTTTAAAGTCTTTCGGTTTTGCAGCATAGCCCATTTCCGCTGCCATGGTTCTAATCTTGTCAAACCACTGACTCTGATCATCCGCGTGATTATAGTTTTCCAGATATCCCGCCAGAATTGCCGTAATATCCTCTGCCGGCACCTCTGCTGGCATTTCATCTTCGATTTTGAACATATCGTCAAAAAAGTAACTGATAAATTCTACAATTTGCTGTGCATAGATTAGATCTTTTCTCGGCTTGTTGTCATTTCTTCCCAGATCCAGGATTCTTTCCAGATACTCCCTATCTTCAAAGATATGTAAAATTTCCGGTTTGAACTCCTGCGCCCAGTCTTTTAGAAACTCATACAGTTCACATGCAGGAATGCGAAGAAGCACGTCTTTGCTGATGTCATTTAGTTTGTTCAAGTCAAAGAGTGCGCCGGAATTGCTCATCTTTTCTGTCGTAAATGCAAACTCATCGATATCCGCTTCCGGATGTTCCATTCTCCATTCCTCAAAATTAGAGTTGAGAATCGTCAGCAGATATTCTCTGACTGCTGCAGGGTGATAACCCTGATTTCTATAGTAATCTAGCGAAAGTTCAGGATCCTTTCTCTTGGAAAGCTTTCTCTTGTTGCCCTCTTCATCTAATTTCATCAGCTGCGCCGTATGGCAATAAACAGGCGGCTCCCATCCCAGCTTTTCAAAGAGTTCCACATGAATCGGCAGCGACGGCAGCCATTCTGCACCGCGCACCACATGAGTCGTACGCATCAGATGATCGTCTACAACATGTGCAAAATGATAGGTCGGAATCCCAGTCGCCTTTAAAATGACTACGTCCTGGAAATTCTCCGGCATTTCAAGAGTGCCTCTGATGGCATCCTCTACTTTGATCTTTCTCACATTCTCATCAGTCGCTTCAGGGTTTCCGCCGGAACGCAATCTAATGACATAGGACTTTCCTGCAGCCAAATTCGCCTCGATTTCCTCTATGGAGAGTCCTCTATTCTTTGCGTAAATACCGTAAATTCCCGGATTGGCTTTAGAAGCTTCCTGCCCTGCCCTGATCTCTGTGATTTCTTCTTCTGTGAGGAAGCACGGATATGCCTTACCCTCTGCCACCAGTTTCTTCGCAAAGCACTGGTAAATCTCCCCACGCTGGCTCTGCGTATAGCAGCCATAATCGCCGCTCTCACCGTCAAGACCTGCACCTTCGTCAAAGTTGATGTCAAAGAAACGCAGGGAATTGATAATAGTCTCTACCGCCCCTTCCACATAACGCTTATCATCGGTATCCTCAATTCGCAGGTAAAACACGCCGCCGCTCTGGTGAGCAAGGCGCTCGTCCACAAAGGCGCCGTAAAGATTTCCAAGATGAATAAAGCCTGTCGGGCTAGGACCCAATCTGGTTACTTTTGCACCTTCCGGCAAATTTCTCTTCGGATACTGGGCTTCTATTTCTTCTGTTGTCTTCTTAATATGCGGAAACAAAAGATCCGCTAATTTATAATAATCCACTACAAAAATCCTCCATTTTGGTTTTTCTAACAATAGCACATAATCCATATTATTATATACTTTCCGACGTATGAATTTCAAGGTTTTTGACAAAATAATTATACGCTCATTTTATTGCTTGTTCTCTTGGAACTTTAAATTATTAGGAGGTTTTATGAGTGAAAATAAATATCAGTATTTTCTGGAGCATTTTACCGGACAGCTGCCCCTTGGCGAAGCCTTTGATCTAGTTGAGCGCCAGATTGTAATCGGAGGAAGGCACGGCAGACTATACTTTGTCGATGGGCTCTCCGACAGTGAAAAACTGCAGCTTCTCTTTAATTTTTTACTGGCTGTTCCAGAAGACCGCATGCAGAAAGTAGAGAATACAGAACAATTCGTCGCAGAACTTTTCCCGTTTATCAACAGTTCGATTGAAACCGACATCGACGCAGCAGTGAAGTTTCTCTATTCCGGTCTTTCTCCCATTATTTTAGACGGATTCGATAAAATTATCGTCGCAGATACAAGAAGATATCCGCAGAGAGGTGTTGAAGAGCCGGAAAAGGAGAAAACCTTGCGCGGTCCCAAGGACGGTTTTACAGAAAACTTCATGGATAACCTGGGCCTCATCCGCCGTCGTATTCGTGACAATAGGCTGATTTTCGAGAAATACACAGTAGGTGAAAAATCTCGTACTGACGTAGCGGTCTGCTATATGAAAGGGGCTGCCGATACCGACCTGGTGCAGCGAGTTGAAAAAGGGCTTTCAGAAATCGTAGTTGACAGTGTTTCCATTGGAGATCAGACTATCGTCGAACAACTGATCACAAATTTAACTGGCGGCAAGCGCAGATGGCGACTCAATCCATTTCCTAAGGTGCGCTACACCCAAAGACCTGATATTATTTCCGCCCATCTGACAGAAGGAAAAATTGCTCTTGTCATCGACAATTCACCGACGGTAGTTCTGATTCCTGTGGGAATTTTTGACTTTACGCAAGATGTAGATGACTACTATTTTCCTTTGATTACAGGAAATTATCTGCGCATTCTACGAATTTTCAACATGCTGGTCATTTTGCTGCTGACGCCTATTTATCTGCTCATCGTTGAAGGAGATATTCCGCCGCCGGGTGATATGGACTTTATCACGCCAAAGGATCCTTATGCGCTTTCGGTATTCTGGCAATTTATCCTGCTGGAACTTGCCATCGACGGTCTGCGACTTGCCTCTCTCAATACGCCGGAGTCTCTAGGCATGTCACTTTCTGTCATCGGTGCCCTGATTCTTGGAGAGTTTTCCGTGGATTCCGGCTGGTTTATCCCACAAACAATTTTAATGATGGCAGTGGTATCCCTGGCATCCTTTACCCAGCCAAGTATCGAGCTGTCTTACGGTGTAAAATTTATTCGCCTGCTTATGCTCATCGGCGCCATGCTCTTTGGAGTTGCCGGTCTCATTGGTGCCCTCCTACTGGGTATGTTACAAGTTGCCATTACAAAAACTCTCAGCGGCCATTCTTATCTCTATCCGCTGATTCCTTTCAAGTGGAGCGCTCTCAAAAAACTAATATTCAGGACGGCAAAGTAGCCGCCCTGAATATTTTTTCTTAAAATATTTAAATGAAATTAAAAACCGTAGCCAAAATCGTTGTGATAATGATAGCCGGTACTATACCCTGTAATATAATTAATTACACTTACAACCATACCGATAATGCAAATCGCAAAGATAACCAGTCCGATGATAATCAGGGCTTTTGCCCAAGTCGGCATACCTTTCTGTGCCTGCGGATATTCCTGGCTTCCCTGTTCATAGCGATACTGCCCTGCACTGCCCGCTTCATAAATACGGTACTCTGGCTTTAGCGGATAGTCTCTGCGAATAATCAAATATACAATCACACCGATAAAGCTCGGCACCAGAGCTGCAACAAGTGCCCACAGCCACGGTGAACAATCCACTCTCTTATTGGCATCGCGATAAACTAAAACTGCCAGAAGAATAGGAACCCCTAATGCAAAGATTAAAATCAGCGGAATTATTAAAATCATAAATATGCTTCCAATAATCATATCTTTATCTCCCTTCAAAAAGTCTTTCGACAAATTTCTGCTTATAGTATACCACATTTTATCCTTAGTGCATATGTTATTATTGAAACTTTTAACCCCGAGGTGAACCCATGGCTTATAACACACGAGAGCTTTTCGCCCGCCTGATTCAGTGCGAGGCAGGGGGCGAAGGGGAAGATGGTATATGCGCACGAAATTACCGCCAAAAGAAAATGGAGATTTTATACAAGAAATTTGCATTTTTCCATTGACAAATCCACGCATTGCGTGTATAATATAATTAAAGATAAGGAAAGGAGGAAAGCACATGAATGGGTAAACATGATAAGAAAAAAGACCCGCGATTACATAGTATAGCCGACAACATAATCGCAGGTCTGGTATCAGGACTGGTGCTCCTGCTGGTAGATAAATACCTGCTGTGAGCACCGGGGCGAAAGCCCCCGTCTGACTATATTTTACCCTTAAAATTTTCGTGTGTCAACAGCTATGGGAATCGTAGGATATATTGGCATTGCAGTCATTGTCTGCACAATCATTTACGGTGTTGTTGAACTATGTAAGTATTACAAGGAGAAAAAAGATGGAAAGTAAGATTAAAGAGGCTCGTAAAGCTGCCGGATTAACGCAGAAACAAGTCTATGAGATTTTGGGCATTCCCGCGCGCACGCAGCAGGACTGGGAAGCAGGGAAGCGTACTCCTGCTCCATGGCTTGAAGAGATGGTTATCCGTGAATATCAGCGAATTGCAAAAAATGAAAAGAGCCAGGGTTAATGCCCTGGCTAAAATTTTGTAGTCAAACTAAATCTCCATAGTTTTGTCTGCAATAGAAAAGCCGAAGAATATAAACAGTTTTCTCCTTTTCCCCTACTCTGTAAATCAGAATATAGTTTTTGATTACAGCTTTGCGATATCCTAGCACACGAAGTCGTGAATCACAACACTGCTCATACATCAAAGGCATGCCCTCAAGATTAGTATAGCATTTTTCAACCTCATCGGCAAATGCTGCAGCGGCTGAAGGATTTGCGAGGGAATTTGCAATATATCCCAAAATCCCATCTAAGTCCTGCACCGCCTGCTCTGTTTCAACTACCTTATAACCCATAATTTCCTCTTAAATCGTTTAATGCGGTACGTGCCTCTACAAGCTTTCCTTCGCTAACTTCCGCTTCGGCTTCTGCTAATTTTGCATAAATTTCCTGCATCCATAGTTTTTCTTCATAAGCTTTCATACTCATGATAACCATATCGCCATATCCGTTTTTTGTGATATAAACCGGTTCCATGGATTCATTGCACATTTGAGAGATTGCTGCGGTATCTTTCAGATCCCTTATTGGAATTATTCTTGGCATAGAATCAGCTCCTTTCATGGCATAATTATATCATAATTGTGTCGCAAAGACAAGAACCGTAAATTGCTCTATTTATACTTCTCCCAGTACTTAATCAGCGCTCTTGCCGTCGCCTTGCCGTAAGCCTCTAGCTCTTTCTTCGTGTCAAAGCCTTTCCGGTCGGTCTTGTCATCAATAAAGCCGTATTCCACCAGCACCGGCACGCCGATGCCCTTGAGGAAGTACAGGTCATTGGTGTACTTAACGCCTCTAGTGTTCTGACCTTCCTTTTTCAATTCCGCGATAATCAGATCAGCTAGCACCTTGCCGAGGCGACTCTTTGTCACGGTGCCCTTCCATACCCAGACTTCGTCACCATCGCCGCCACCGGCATTAAAATGTCCGTCAACGGACACTACTCTGTAGCCTTTCGCTTTGTACCTCGCCATGTCAGCAACGTGCGCCGCAAGTGACATGCCGCTACCGTCCTTTTCCGGGTATGCAACCTTGTATGTACGCCCCTTGTGCGCCAGCAATTCCTTTCTGCATGCTGCCATCACGGTTCTCGCCATATCTGCTTCCACAAACTTTCCGCTGACGGCACCGGGGTCGCTGCCGCCGTGCCCTGCAGATAAATAGAATAAAATTGGTTTCTTTGCCATAATACACCTCCAAAATAAAAAGCCCTGCGCACGGCAGGGCAAATTGACTATTGCATAATCTTTTCATTCGTGGTATATTGGAGTCAAGAGGAAAGCCAAGCGGCCGACCCTCTAAGTAGAATTTGAATTATGTTTCAAATAACCGCCTATTGGATTGCAGCCTGGGCGGTTATTTATTTTCGGTGGTTATCCCATCTGACAATCCCAATAATCATCAATACGATGACGAGGATTTCGTAGTCAGACATTTGGTTCCCCTTTCCGAAGGTCAACCGCTTTTATGGCTTACTCTTGACTATATGTATTATACCACGCCTTGTTCCTGCGGACAAGGTTCTTTATTTTTCGTCAACTTCCGGCAGTCCTGCCACGCTGGTAAGCATGGACAGTACACCAGCAAGAATAGCCGCTGATACTGTTACCTGCCAGCTCACATCTTCCAGTACTACGCTTGTCCCAATCATAGCGATAGCTGCCTGCGCCATTGTCTTAATTGCTCTGATTCCTGCCGCTTTAAGCCATGTCTTACTCATTTTCATACCTCCTACTTTCCTTTATGTTCTAAATATGCAATCTCTGCCTTATTCTCATCAACTCGCTTGAAAACAGTTTTCACATCCCGTTCCAATACCGCAGTCCTTTCAATGAGATTGTTATGCTTGTCTTGCTTTTCTTCGAGACGCTGGATGTCTTTTCTTACCTCGCTCAGGGCTGCGTCAACCTTAATGTCCTGCGCTCTTTGCTGTTTACTGGACACTATCAGCTGGACAACAATCAATCCTGCTGCGGTAATCGCCGCTGTCATAATTTCTGTCATATGTATTCCTTTACTTCGCTACTTCTCGCCACAAACTTTCTGTTCCTGTAGCACCCGGTTCCCAAACATTGTTATCGGTCAGTGACTCCCATGTTTTGCCGTTATGTACCACCTTATCGCCCTTGCTGTATGGGTTCGTACTGTCCGGCTGTTCCCAATCCGGGATTACGTCCGGGTTTGGTATCAGCACCTTTGCCCAAAGACTAGGTGCATCTACTGGTGTCCATGATTCTTGTGTGTCGTGCTCCTGCAGGCACCTATATAAGACGCCATCGTAACTAAGCCTGTCCCCAGCCGTTACGTGAATATCTGGGTGCCACTCCGGGTACCAGTCGATGTGCTGCAGCGCCACCTCGTTGGTAGCTGTTGGCAGCGTCTGCTTTATCAAATTAGCAAGTTTCATCTGTTTTTCAGTCAGCATTGCTTAGCACCTCCTGTTGTATTTCATCCACAACGTCATTTTTGATTCTCTCAAGTAAATCATTTGGAATGTCATATAGATTTGATTCTGGCACAGTAACTGTATAGTCCTCAAATATAATATTACCGTCAATCACCTTAACCATCTTTGTTTCAAAATTGTGTTCAATCTCTTCGCTTTCTTCTGTCCACTCAATTACACCCGTATCCGTGAGAGACCTGCCGCGGAGCATCACTTGTGTTTCAAAATCTTTTTGAGCAGAAGGCATCTCATTCACATTTCTCATCATGTAGTAAAATAAAATCTCTTCTGTCTTTAAATCATAGTACAATCTTCGCAAAAACATATTGTTCCTCCTTTAAGCGTAGCATTCTATAAGTTTATTTCCAGGGTTTGCAGGCATAACCATCTCTGATTCTCCTCTACCTACAACTACATAGTTCACTCCTGATAAGTCTGTAGTGTACGTGTATGTGTTTGTTACATAACTGCCAGAACTGTAAATATATCCAGTTATTACTAGCAAGTTGTTTAAAGCTATTTTGGAATCGTAATATCCAGGGTTTGTAAGATTGACTTGCGAAACTACATTATTTGTTACTATATTAAATACTACAAGCTGACTTGCAAACCACACAACTAAATGTTCGTTATAAATATACATCGCCGTTGCATTTATTGAATTTAATACAGCAGTATTCCCCTCGCTTAACAAAGCCTGATATGTTACTATCCACTTATCGCTGTCTGATTTCTCAAGCTTGTATAAAACTGATCCAGAAGAATCAGCTGCTACGCAGTATATACATCCGTCATGATATACTGTACTTGAATACCCTCGTCTATATATATCGCCAGCGTTGCCCGAAATAGGAAAAATACTATATGCTTTACCGCTATCTAACTCCACAAGCACTATTCTGGAAGAATATGAACTGGATTTGTTATATCTCTCAGTGTATACCAGAACACTCTTATCAGGATTATTCTGAAGCGTATAAGTGTATCCGGTACTCCCAAATGCAAATCCACTTAAAATCTTTTTACCTGTTGTTGCATTTACCTGGTTGTTATTTACACTGAGCTCTAGCCAATTCAGAGTCGTACTTTGAGGCACATATAATCTGGCTACTCCGTCTCTTACGTGAACAAAATTCTTTAACTTGATATCAAATACTGTTTTTATTGTTCCAGAAGCATACTTAAATATTGTATTGTTGTCATATACAAATAAAGACCACTGTAGATAGTTACTATAGTCAAATCCAATAGCACAGAATTTTTCTGGTTCCACCTGGAATACTCCGTACACGTCCATCACGCCAGAGTATCCAGACTCAGATTGTAGCACTGTACCGTCCGGAGATACGACTACTACAACTCCTGTTGCATACGACGTACTATGCACAATAGCTACACCACCATCATCAAGGACACACATACCTGGTTCATAGCCTCCAAGAGACACGCTTCCAGCAGTTCCGTATTGTCTTGTTACTATAGGGTCTTCTACACTGGGTATAACATATGCAGCGGTTTTTAATTTCTCTTTAATCATCTTTTTAACCGCTACACCGTTACTTATTGTAAATCTGCCTCCTCCACCGCCACCTATAATTTTCGCCTTTCCCATAATCAAACTCCTGTAAATCTTACGTTAATATCAATATCCGGTATTTCCAGCGCCTTAGCAATCACATATCCGTCAAATGTTTCACACTCCATAATCAGTCCAAATGCCGCCCGCTCGTCTTCTGCCAGTGCTGCGGACGTGATGACTAAATCAAGTACCGGGTTGTACGCCATCTTCATTTCAGTGACGGTTACCTGATTAGTAAACCAGCCCTCTGCGTTCGCCTCAGTGCTCCAGCCAGCCGCCGGGATTGTCGCTGTCAGAATTTGTACTGCTCTGTCAAAAGCCTGCGACGGTGTGCCGCTGGTCAGTCCGTAACGGGCAGCGGTGGCATCGTCAATTTTGCTGCTGCTCTCGATTTCGTCCGGCAGGTTGTCCAAGGTACTTTTGTAAGCATCGGTAAAATCATTCTTTGACAACCCTTTACCTGATACTTTGTCCACCTTTTTGTTAAGCTCGGCACTGGTGTCCGCCGGCAGGTTTGAGACTTTGGATTTTTCAGTCGTGGTATAGTCGTTAGTTGATAAGCCCTTGCCGGCAACTTTATCGACTTTATCATCGAGCATGGTGCCCAGTACCTCCAATCGGACATACAAGGCATCCGCCTGTGATAATGTCAGCTTCCCGGCTTCGTTTACCGCAACTTCGATAGATGATGCTTTGCTAACCTTTACGGCGATATTCCAGTCAATGGAATATCCTGCGGATTCCGCAGCTCCCGGCACGCTTTCACCGCTGATAATATCCGTCTGGGCGATGATATACAGCACTTCTCCGCCGTCTGGGTCCTCTGCATAAATGCCTACCTGATATAAGGTGTACCCTTCCGCAAGTCCGGCATTGGAAAGCATTACTGGAATCGTTGCTGTATTCTCCTCCGATAAATACACAGGTCTTAACTCAAGTGTCTGTTTTGGATCTGAAACCGCTGTCTGTTTAACAAGTTGGGTCGGATTCACCTTTCCCGCACCGCTCCTTGCTGACACAAGCCGCAGCGGTTTTTCCTGTGTCAATAGTTTCTGTTCCAGTGCCAGACCCTGTTCCGTTTTCGTTACATTATTCCACGATGCCATTATATAGCCACCTCCATAGTATAAGTTTTTGATGTAGACACCGCACAAGCATAATAACTACCAGCAATGCCAGTATGTCTATCAAATAAAGAGGAATCATACGTAAGATTGCAAGGTTTAACACGCTCCACATAATCATCTACAGCACGAAGCAGTCCTTTTGCATCCCTGTCTGTTGTTTCCGCTGCAACCCTTACTCTCACCTGCAGAAAATATTCCTCAGGAATCAGCATTATGTCAAAACCATCTTCTCCACAAAGCGCTGTAAGAGTTCTCCTCAGTGTTCGTATTGTAAACGGTCTTTGTTCAGCCATTTTACTCAGAATCGTGTCACGCCGTTCTTTTAAGGACCTATATCCTCTGTGATGGATTTTCAAAATGCCTTCCCATCGCCTGCAGCCCTCTTCATCGAGCGTCTCGATGAACTGGTTCTGCCAAATCGACTCCAGCGTTTTCCAAAGCCGCTCCGCCTGCACCTGTTCTTTGTCCGTTAAAAATTTCATTTCCCGGAACTCTCGTAAAAACTCCGGAAGATATTCAATCAATTTTCTATCCATCGAGTTCCCCCACAATCGGTACTTCGGTATCCGCCATCACATAGTTACCTGATCCGCCGGCAATTGATACCCCCGTCACATCATCAACACCGGGAATGTCCAGCAGAATGCTTTCAATGCGTCCCTGCCGTACTACAAGCCCATCTGTATCCTCCCAAGTCTCACGCAAAGACTTCAAATATGTCTCCACGCTGTCCACGAAAGAATCTTTAATGTCTTCCCAGCTATAGCCATCGGTATAGATAATCTGACAGCTGATAGGAAGCGCGACTTCTGTAGCTGACTCTACAGTAACCACATGTCCGATGGGAGCGATTCCTACGCCGCTGCCGTCTTTTGTAGGGTCGATAGCCTCTTGTACTGCCTCGACTACTTTTGCAGGCGCTGCGCGGTAATCTGTGCCCAGAATGACCAGCTTTACGGTACCACCACCATTCCAAACCGGATATACTTTTACCCCGAAGACGTTGTCCATTTCTCCGACCTTCTCTCGGTATTCAGCTTTGTTGCCGCCGAAAGCCACCTCATCAAAAGAATCGTAGTATCGTTCCCTCAGGTGCTCCACGTCTTCGTCATCGGTACCGGCAGTGATAATGCCAACAATCCCGATTGATTCCAAGCCCGAAACGTCTTCCAAAGGAATCACGTCGTCTACGGTGTTGTTTCCTTCACTCCCTGCTTCTTTACAGGTTAATGCAAAAAATCCATTCCCCAAATTCTCCGTAACCGTGTAGTTCAGTTCTCCAATGCTGAATTCTGTATCTATTGGAATATCAATATTTTCCGGTTCTGCCTGCGCCTTTAACACCGCAGGAATCCCCAGTCTGACAAAGATACCGCGTTCTGCGGCTCTTTTAATCAAATAATAATAGCTGGCAGTGTCCGCAAAAGTCTCTGACAGTAAGATATCCATGTCAACGTACATCTGCGCGTTTTCCAGCGCCATAGGCGCCACCGCATCATAGATTACAGAGCCTTGCCGGGTATCGATGGTTTCGTCCACCGTGTCCAGCATTTCTTCCATCAAAGATTCATAGGTCTTCTCCTCAAACATCGATTTCCACCTCCTCTACTTCAATTTCTTCACCGTCTACGCAGGTCACTGTTAGCGACAAATATAACTTTCCTCTCTGCAGCTTTTCCTCCGTAAAGGTCACTGACTCAAATCTATCGTCGGCGAGTATGCCCTCTCTGATACTGTCCCTTACTTCAGACTGCACCAGCGGCGGTTGCTCACCGATTAAATCCACCAAAGCGCAGCCGTAGTTTTCATCGTAAATCAGATACTCTTCCGCTTCTGTCATGATGATTTTCTTGATGGCCTGCTTTCTTGCTGTCATCTCATCGACAAGTCCAGCAATTCGCAGGTTCTCAAAATCCAGCTGATAGGTCTTATCGGGAATCACGCCCTCTTCAAAATCGTTTTCCTGTTCTTCGTCCAGTTCGTATGCATCAGGATTTGGAATCATTTATACCACCACCTTATCAATCACCAAGTAGCGCTGACCGCCTGCCTGACGAATCATCACTGCAGTGTCGCCCTTCTTTAGGGCATTGTGTATCGTCACCTTCGACTTGCCTACACTTCCGGGAAGCGTAATCTCTGTCTCGTAGTCTGAAACATTTCTTCCCAAAATCAAAAAATCCTCAGACAGCGTCAGCTTCTGAGAAACTTTTATCTTTAATGGTTTTACCGAAATCACAGTTCCGGTAATAATATCACAAGGCTTTCCTGCAGCCACAGCCTCCGCTGCTATCTGCTTAATTAGTTGTGTCATGTTAGTAGCTGCTATCGAAATCACCTCCACTTAGTTCTAAGTCCATGGTATGCTGGCCAGCAGAAAACTCATGGGTCACTTTGTCCACCAGAAGATAGTTAGACACCTTCACATCGTAAATCGTCATTAGCACCGGAAGTAGACACCCTGCACGCACCCTCGTCGAGCCGAAAGCACCAGATATCTTAAGCGTCCGCGCGACTTTGTTGTACATCTTCAGGAGAACTTTTCCCTTTAGTTTTGCTACCTTTGGATCATCAATCTTCTCAAAGTACTGCAAAAGTCCCCACTTGTTGATTGATTTGGAGGACTTGCTGACATATAGGTCTAGGCTGCCGGTTTCTTCATTTTCATAGGCAAGTTTAATCTGGTTATACACGCCGTCATCGATGGAACGGCTGTAGTTATAATCCTGGCCAGTTTCGCTGTCGATAAGGACGTTGACTTTCCACGGCTCCCTGAGCCTGAGCTTTCCAAACTCATCATACAATGTATAGATTTTTCCCGTACTCATCAGCGTCTCGTCCAGGCTGTTTCCCACAATGTCAAAGAGGGTCATGTTGTCATCGATTCGGCTGAACGCCATTTTCGTATTGGCAAGGGTTCCTGCCTGCAAACCAAAATCCTTTGCAATCATTCTGATGAGCTGCGTCGTCGTTTTTTTCTTGTACATGTATGTATCTTTGTTCTTGAAGTACCGCAGCTGGTCGTACACCGTCACATCAAGGCTGCCGTCCTTTTGCGGTTTCAACGTAAAGATAAAGCCAAAAAAGAAATTGGTGCTACCTACTTTCAGCGTAACTGAGTCACCATTGTAAATCTTCCGCTTGCTGTCTTGGATTGTAGTGAATGTCAGTTTCCCAGGGGCATTTTTGCGCTCCCAGGTGACCTTCATGCCGTCTTTTACCGGAAGCTCGTAGTATTTGTCGTTATGCTTAACAATCAGCTGTATTTTGACCGTATGCACCTTTACTGAGGATATTTCATACTCCTTAACCTCCTGGCTGACCTTCTTGTCCAGCTTCTCCTGCTGCGCCAGCACTTGTTTCAGGTATTTTAATTCCTCAGCTGAATCCTTTTTCTTACCGTCTTTTTTCGTACCAGAAGAAGTGATATGCTCATGCACGAGTCCAAATCCTGTTACGTAAGAATTGCTCAAAGCATACTGCCGGCGCGCCACACTGTTTGTGGTATTCCCCTCAATAGTGTGCAGCGTCTGACCACTGACTTTCTCTACAATGCCTACATGGTTGCCGCCGCCGAAGAAGACGATATCATTTCGCTTTGGAGTATAAGAACCGCGCCCTTTGTACCTGCCCTTGTTCTTGAACCAGGTCATACCGGTTGGCACATAGGCAAACTTCGGCACAACAGAGGTCTTAACTCCGGCTTGATTCGCACACCAGCTGACAAACATGGCGCACCACGGTCCTTGTGTCCCATACCATTTGCCGTATTTGGTGTTACTCTCTGAGGCTTTATACCCAAGCTCGCCCTTTGCCACATCAATTAAGTCAGACATAACATCACCCCTTTGGTATGGTCAGCTTTGTTCCCGGAAAAATCCAGTGCCCTGTGGCGCTGGAAGCATAGCCGTGTTTCTTAGCTGTCTTTTCAATGGTAGATTTATTGGCGTTGTAAATGGTCTTCCACTTACTGCCGCTGCCTAAAAACTTCTTGGCAATCGCCCAAAGGGTATCCCCGGACTTCACCGTGTAGCTGCTACCCTTATTTTTCTTTGAGCTGCTTTTCTTTGACTCTTTCTTTGTCACTTTTGATTTTGACGATTTTTTATCTTTCTTCACTTTGATTGTCGTCACACCGTATTCCCGGTACTCCTTCAGCTCAATGGAGACTTTCACATCAAAGCCCTCCTTTGCGTCCTCTGTGACAGTGTAGCTTTCAAGCGTCACATCTAGGGACGTATCAAAGAGACTATTTCCTTGCGGATCCGTCCTAAGCAATTTGAATTTGAATGGTTTTTTCTTTGCCTTTAGCTTTTCGAATTGCTCTAGAAAATAGGACGGAGCTCTAAAAGTCCCGTCCTTGTACAGCGCAAAGGGGTACGCTTGGTTCGGCAGCAGTACCTCAAAGCTGATATCTGTTAGCTTATTGGGCTTAATCTGATTGACCTCAGCCTCGTTGATTAGGCTGATGGTCTGATTACCGCCTTTTACTTTTATCTGCACCTTTTCCGGCGTCACCGGCATGAGTATCTTATTGAGATAAAGATAATACATTTAGTGCACCCCCTCTGCAGTTGAAATCATTTCCTCCTCCAGCTTACCCTTCAGTTTAGCTACGATGCCGTCGATATCGTCATCAGAATTGATATTGTTGTTGTTTGTCATGTCGATTTTGATTTCTGTTGCTGTGTAGCGGTTAATTGCTTTCTCTGAGGCAAAATCACGGATGTATTTGAGGTTTGCATTGGTGATATCGAGAGCATCGGCAATCTTCTTCGTGTTATCGGATGTCGAGCTCAAATCTGACAGTGCCTGATCCGATAATGCCTGGTCATTTCCAGAGGATACATCTTTTTCATTTTTCGCTTGCTGATAGGCATTTTTTGCAGCCTTAACAGATTCATCAAATTCAGCCTTGTATCCTTCAAGTTTTGCATCTCGATCTGCCTTCGATGCTGCCAGCTGTTTCTTATAGTTATCAAGCTCTCCCTTTCGCGCCTGCTTAGCCGCCTCATTTTCTGCGGCAGCTGTCGTAGCAAAAGTCACATGTTCTATCGCCTCAATGTTGACGCCTGGAATCTTGTTAAGAACGCTAATGAAGTCATTGATGATATCAATAGCGCCGTTTATCATCGCCTGCAGTATTGATAGAACCCCAACTTTCATATCCCCCATGAAGTTTGCGATAGCGGTACCCGCACTATGCCATGCACCTTTCAGCGCATCGATTAGATTCATCACAGCATAGACTCCTGTGAAAAAACCAAGTTTCACCGCATTCATTCCGACAAGTAGATACGCCTTACAAATTTCCCACGCATTTTTTAATCCGCCAACAGACTGAATCCAATCGTACATCAGCCCAACCAAAATGCCGATGCTTAGCGCCAGCCATATCACCGGATTGGCCAGAAATGATGCGGTTAACGCCTGTGTTGCAGCAACCGACAGCCATACTGCTGCGGTGTGAATCGCCCAGGCCCCCGCCAATACCGCCACGCCGGCTGCGACACCGACGATTACAGCACTGATTGTATCCGCATTCTCGGTCAGAAAGGCAATAATATCATTGAGTCCTGACGCTACACTTGTAAGTATCGGAATCAGATTTTCCGCAAGAACTCCGGTAAACTCCAGCCAGCTTTCAGAGAGCAACCTTGTTTGATTCGCCCAGCTATCAGAGGTTCTTGCAAAGTCTCCTTGTGCATCAGCGGTGGTGCTCATCAGATAGTTATACCTCAGCATAACCTGCTCCGCCTGAGACATTTCATTGTAGGATTTCTCAATACCCTGTGAAAGTGCATAAGCTTCCAGATTGGCTACTGACATATTAATGCCAAGCTGCTTCAGCGGTTCGGTCTCGCCCGAAACACCAGAACGTATTTTTTCAAAAGCAGTTTCCAGATCCAGATTGTAGAACGATGCCATATCTCCGGCAAGTCCCACCATATCCTGCGACATCTCAACAATCGCATCGCTCGCCATGCCCGAAGATTTAAGCATTGCACCAATTGTTCCTGCGTACCGTTTTGCGCTCACCTCATTCATGCCATAGGCTTCCAAACATTCCCTTGACCATGAGTTTATGGACTGCGCTGAATTACCAAAAGTAACGTCTACGACATTCTGAACTTCTGCCAGATCCGAAGCATAATCAATGCCCACTTTTATTTGTTCGAAGGCCTTTCGCGCAAGCGCAGCAAGACCTATTGCCTTCGCCATCCTGCTAAATGCATCAGAGGATTTTTCCGTACGAGATTCGAGTTCCTCTAAGGAATCACCCATTCTTAATAATACACTACGTGCTTCGTTAATTCTCTCCACGTTGATTGCATTCCCCGTTGCGGTATTCATCGACTCACAGCTATCCAGAACAATACTCATTGCGCGATTCATGGCGCGTAAGGGACCTGACATATTATCCACAAGCGTAAGCTGTGTCTTAATATTCGCCATCGTTTGCCCTCCGTTCTAATGCACTGCCGGTAACGAGGACCCTTCTCTTTACCGCTTGCATTATTTTTTACTCTTTGCCGCCTCTTTCTTTTCTTGATCAACTTTAATATCAATCGCAGCCATGATATATGCCTGCTCATAAGGCGTCATAGAAAGAAATACATTGGGCGGCCAATGAAATTTATGGAGACAGTAGTAAGCATAGCTTGACTCTGGGTCGTCTCCGTGTATTAGTTTTTTGCTTCTTCAATCATTTCATCAGTGGACTGAAAGCCGTTTGCCTGTAAGACCTTGGTTGAATAATCTTCAAATTCAGCAGGCGTTAGCATAGTTGTAATAAGCTGTTCTGCACCCATCACGCCATAGCTTTTCTGCAGCTCTGCATCGTTTAAATTTGGGAAAACAGTGCATCGTACAGCTACCTTTGCAAGGTACGCATTGGCATCAAAATCCTGTGTAAACTGCCCTTTCTTTCCGGGTACCTGAATCATGTGCATACAGGATTTTCTAAGCGCAACATTTTCTGCCGCTGTGATGCAGCAAATTTCCCAAGGTACACTTTTATTCGTCTCCGGATCCACAAAGCGGTTTGACGCTACATAGGTTACGTTATCAACTTTCTTCGCATTCTGTGAAAGAAATGCGGTCAATGTCTTTGTCATAAATCTAAATCTCCTTTACTGCTGCATTCCATTTAGCATGCTAAACGTTTCCGGTAATTCCCAATCGTCGAAAGTACCTTCGATATCTTCGTCCAAATTGTCGGCATTTGCATCAAACTTCGCAAGAATGCCGCCTTTGAGAAGACAGCCTTTTAAAATTACTGTCTGTCTGCCAACAGAAGATGTTAAATCTTCGTTGGATATCTGAATATCAAACGGCTCCATGCGACCGGTTCTCTTGTACTCAAGAAGTACCTGCCTCATGATTGACTGATTATAGTGTGCGGTGCCCTTCCAGGTTCCCGTCCAGCCCGCAGGTTTGTTTCCTTTACCAGTTTTTCCAAGGATTGGAACGGTTGCCACGTTTATGTCCATATTAGATTCAAAAGAATATATCTGCATGAAGCAGTACCTATTTCCTCCCATCATGATATACGCCGAAGCCTGGGAGCCCGAAACCGAGTCGAGAGCATTCATAATTGCTTGATCCATGTTCTATTCCTCCTTTACGCAACAATTACGCTCATGTAGAGCTGTGTCATCGCATTGACGATGTTCAGATTTCTTACGGTGCAAACTACGGATTTCTTTGTGTTCCCCTGTTCCACTGTCACTGTTTCCGGGTCAAAATCTTCTATTGCTCCGATTGCTTCCAGTGCCTGATGCAGCTTACATACATCATTCCATAGGGAAATACGGCCAGCTGCATCGTTGGCTACTGTACCCAGGTACCTTGTGTTGAAAGTAACAGCCATATCATTTGCAATCTGGTCAATCACTCTAATAGTCTGATTGTCTGCAAACAGCTCGTTTTTCTCATCAATAAAAGTTACATAAGAATTGATGTCCTGCAATACTCGAATCTCCGAGCCTACGCGATGGAACGTAAATTCTCCACTGCGGATTGCTTTCACAAGTTGTGCCTGTGTATAATCGCAAGCGATGGTAAATTCTCCATCATACTTCTTGTTGGTATTAGACGCATTGACTGCACAGCCTGCAGATGCCCCAGTTGCCCAGTACACTGCAGATTCTTCCGGCCAATCTGCATCCGTTGTCGCGTTCTTTACGTTGATAACGCCTTCAAAGTCTGCCGGCGCATTATGCATAACCAGCTGGAACTTCACGCCTATTTCATCGCGCATGCGCTTCACGTAGTTACCACAGAGGTCTTTCATTTTCTCATCACCGGTGACAATTCCCATCACATTAAAGCTGTAGCTTTCAGCCTTATCCAAATAGGTCTGGTAGGAATCACCCGTTACCTCACCATTTGTTCCTCCGGTTAAAGATGTGCCTGCAGTTTCCTCCAAAGTTGCGTCCTTTTTCCAAGTGAAAAATTCATCGTCTTTCAGTTCAGCTGCCGTGGCAACGGTCTGCGTACTCAGCTTTGATGTTCCTAAATATCCGGATACATCAAACTTACCAGTTTCATCAACGCTGTTTGCAATGATGACTCTCAGGTCATTTCCACGCACGCCGCTACACTTTGCGGTCGCAAATTTACACGTAGCCTTTTCGCCGCTGTTGAGCCTGTAAGCATACAGAACCTTTGCATAGGCGAACAGATCACGCAAACCTTTCATCTTCTCGTGGGTGTAATCATAACCGAAGATGGAAAGAGATCTGTTCTGAAAATCTTCCGCAGTCACTTCAAATATTTCTCCATCGGGTCCCCAGTCTAGTTCCAGCGGCATACTTGCATAGCCTCTTTCACTCAACCTTGCATCGGCGCTGCCGGTTGAAATAAAGTTGATATATGCGCCGGGCAAAACCTTGTCCTGCGTTGTCCAAACTCCTCCGCCAAATGCCATTTACTTCACCTTCCTTTTTAAAAATTCTGCAAGCCTTGCCTGTGCCTCGTCGACAGAGATTTTCTCCCCATCGCAAATTAAAGCAGCCAAGGCATCTTTCCTGTTATCAAAATAGCCGGAAGCAAGCAGGGCTTCTTTTGTAAAAGTCTCCTGCGGCTCCGGCATTTTCTTCTTTGTTGTCATACGCTTATCCTTTCAGGGTTGTTTCAGTTCCCTCAAATTCTTCCATCTTCAGCTCGTCAGTTGTCCTGTAGCTGAAGAAGTTATAGTTTACTGTAAAGGTCAGCACCTCGTCAGAAATATCAGCGTTCATTTCTGTTCCGCGCATTAAATCGCTGTCAACGGTAATCATCTCCAAGCATGCGAAGAGACGCTCCGCCACATTTGTACATTCTGCGCGCGGCTCATCCGCCGCAGTCAAATACTGGATTGCAAACTGATTTTCGTGATAGTACCGCCTACCTCGGAACACTCTCGTGTTCGGACTTATACAGAACACAAAAAAACAAGGCTCTTTCATGCCCTGCATCACGCTTTCTGTATAAAGGGTGTATTCGTCTCCAAATTCTTCGCTGAGTGTGGCTAAAATTCCATCTATAATCTTTTTTATCATTTTAGCCTCTCCTCCATCAGCTGCTTGATTTTCTTTTCAAGAATAGCAGGACCGTCACGCTGAATCTCATCTACAGAAATAGTCATCATCAAATGCCCCGGTACCCAGCCACCGTTTACGGTTCTGTGCCCATATTCCACATAGCTGGCATACTCGACAGGATTCTTAATCTCTATCAGGCAAGCACTAGGGCTATGATAGATTTTATACTTTCCATCCTGAGACCAGCCTTTTTTAAGAGTGCCGCCCTTCTTTCCGGATTTTTTTGAATACACACCCACAGGCGTTCTTTTTATGACCTTCCTGATAAGGCGCTGGGCAAGTTCCTTTGCGCAAATATCCATAATCTCGGACATATTATCCGTCATAGCCTGCAAGCTATCTGCAAAGGCTTGCAGTTCCGAAAAATCACATCCTCCGCTTCGTCCCATTATGTCCATCCCTCCCACAAATCCAGTGCAACCTCCTGATGGGTCGCATACACCGCCGGCTGTCCGCTGCGACAGTAGTCCTGCGTCAAACCGTTTTGGGTGACTGTAATCTTACTGCCAGGCATGACATCAATTTCCGGCGCCAAAAACAGCTTGATAACCTGCTGTCTGCTGGTGCCGGTTTCCATCTTCTCTGCCGCCGGTGCGCTACTATAGGAAAGCCTGCACGGCTCATCTTCCAGCAAGATAATCTCACGATGTCCCGTTGCTTTGTTTGGTTTCATGTAGGGCTCGTAAATTGTAATGGTGCAGGTGCCTTCGTAGAGCAGCTCGATGGCTTTTCTTCTCTTTACCAGCGCAATCTTCTGAAGCATAGCAGCTCATCCTTTCCTGTCTCGCTGAGTCGTTTTAGCAGTATTTGAAACTTTGCATCGTCTGACAATGCGTTATCAAATGAAATGCTGACATCGCCTTCACTGACAGATGCCAGCGCTTCACCGAGATCCAGTGATTCCAAATTCAGCAGCCCAAAGCTATATTTTGTTTCGAGAAAGTCACTGCAGACCCAATCAATATGCACATATTCAAGTTCCTGCGGAACTTCTGGCTGATTGCATTCATTTCTAATGGTCTGTGCCACTTTTTCAATTCCAAATGCAAGAGCAAGAGAATCCTCTTCAGTGACTTCGTATCCAAAAGTCTTAAGCCTTTCCTTTACCTTTTCCAGTAGGTCCACTCTTATCACCGGCTTTCTTATCTTCCTCCGGCACCGGTGCGTCTTCTGGCTCTGCCTGTTTCTCAGGTGCCTTTGCCGCATCAAAATCGGACGACACAGAGGCATTCTCCCCATCATCAGACTTATCTTCCTCCGGCACCGGTGCGTCTTCTGGCTCTGCCTGTTTCTCAGGTGCCTTTGCCGCATCAAAATCGGACGACACAGAGGCATTCTCCCCATCATCAGACTTATCTTCCTCCGGCACCGGTGCGTCTTCTGGAGAAACTACATTCTGAGCATTGTTAGCCTCTTGAGAACTATCATCCGCAGCCTCGTCAGGGGTTACATCCAAATCCATTGGTTTTTCAAGCTCGGAAGTTCTCGTTAAACGATCCTGTTTATGTCTTCTCAATAGCATTCTTCATCACCTACGCTTTAAACTTCGCCAAAACAACCTTAGAATCATTGGATAAGACCGCAGTGTAATGTTCATCCGCAGAAATTACAGTGGTCTTTGCGAGAATATCTCTGTCATCTTCCATCATTACATCCCTCTTCATGTAAATTGTTAATGCTGGAGCTTCTTCTGCAACCCCATCTGCAGTAGGGTCTTCATTAGGGTCTTTAGCGTCTACTACTACAATCGGGTTTTTATAAACGCCATCTTCACCTAGTACAATTTTCTTAGATGGAACAACCTGACAGCCTGCAATGGATCCGATTGTTCCCGTCATAATAACATCCATCGGATATTTGTTTCTGTCCTTGAAGTTATCATCAAGTCTCAGTGTAGTTACCTGTTTCGGATTTACAAAAATAATTTTATTAGTCGGTGTATCCGATTCATCTTCAAATAAGTCAACCGCCTTTACAACGCCATCATAGCTGATTGCTGCTGCTGAGCCGTCATAAATCAGGCTTGCACTTGCTAATGCATCGTAGCAATCATTATCTACCTTTGCTGCGATAGCTTTTGTCAGCTGACTGGTTGCTTCTCCTACCGGATCACCATATCCGGAAAGTACTGCCTCGTCCGTAAGTTCTACTGCTTTTCCTGCTTTCTTTACAGTCGCCTGTGTAGTGCTGGTAGTCAACACGGTTGTGCCCATTGCCACGCCTTCCGCTACGTCCTCTGCATCACCAATGTACGCATATTTCGGTACTGTGATGGTATTTCCCGGCTGACCTTTCAGTGTGTTATCAATTCCCGCAATCGGTGAGAATTTGATTTTCTTCGGCAGCTTCGCAGAAACCATCGCTGCCATAACCTCTGGATTGATTAAGTTCGTCAATTTTGTCTGAGCCATAATATTTCCTCTCTTTCTTATTCTCCCGCTGTCCCTGCGAGAGCATCATAGGTTTCTTTGTCGGTATTGTAGAGATTCAGTCTTTCTTTGTAAGACATCTTATCAAACTCCTTCTTTGTGATTGGTGTTGGTTTACCATCACCCGGTTCTCCCGGAATAGCCCCTCTAATGTTGGGCTTGCTTTTCTTCTCCTCTTCAAAGAGGAATTTGCTGTCATCAGCACTTCTTAAAGTCTTAATCTGAGCATCTAGTCCTTTGATTGTACCGTCATCAAGAAGCTCCGCTTTATCCAAGTCCTTTAGTAACGCCTTAACTGCAGTTAGGTTCTTCGCTTTCGCTCCCGTTAAGGCTTTTTCAATCGCAGCATCTACTTTGATTGCCTGATTATCCTTCTGTAACTGCTCAATGGTTTTCTTTAGATCCTCAGCACTTCCTACGGACTTTTTCAGCTCATTCAGCTGCTTATCACGATCAGAAACGGTATTCTTTAAGTCATCACGCTCTTTCGTAATCTTTTCCAGCTCTCCTTTTGCCGCCTCGATGTCTTTTCCATTTTCTTCCATGATTTTGTCAATCACGTCTTTCTCCAAGCCTAAATCTTCCAAATACTTTCTCTTCATTTCTTTTTTTCCTCCTACGTTTTTTACGGGTTCACTTCCCTCGGCTGGACACTTTTACGCCTTATCCAGGGCAATATAATTTCAATTCCCGCCTAAAAGACGACAATATAAAAGGACCACCGCTTTGGTAGTCCTTAGATAACATATTCGAGTTACATTCCTGGAATAATCTCTTTTAAATCCTTCAGAAATGCTTTTGCTTTCTGCATTGTGCTGTTCTCCTGTAAATACGCAATTCCTTTCGGGGTAATGGCAAGCTGCTCTGTCAGTTTTATCCCTTTTATGTTTTGACCTAAAATCGGTATCAGTACAACGCCTTCGATAAATCCCTCTTCATAGAGATGTCTCAAAATATATTGCCAGTAGTCCTTCTTCACAGGAAAGTCATCTGTATCATAGCACAGATATTCTAAACTTGCCAGCTGCCCCTCTTTTAAGCAGCCGTACAGGTAAATCAAAATTCTGTAAGATATAACGAAATAATCATCTTTTGCCATTATTTTCCCCCTCATATCCCGTAGGGTCAGCCATCATGCCAACCATTTCAAGATAACCTAATGCTGGAAATGGCGCTTCCTCTCCCTTTTGTGCTGCATCTCGATTTACACTGCGCATTTCTTCAAAGAGTAATTGCCACTCCTGGCATGAAACATTTTCTTTCGTAAATGTCTCTTCAATTCTATTTATTAAATTTTCAACAGTCGTCATGCTTTCGTCTCCAATATACTTAAAATTTCCGAAAAATGTTGATATGTTTGAATATCACCAGATACTCCTATTATATCAAATGCCATATCTTCTAACAAGACCAATCGATCATAAACAGGCGTTTCAAAAAGCATTTTCGCAAAGTCTTTTTCTCCCATATTGAAGATATGTCGGATTTCCTGCAGACCATCTATCCACTCTTGATAGGCGGAGCTCTTAATTTGTATTCCGTTTTCCTTGCTAATAACCTGTGCCATCAACTCTACTGTTGCCTCTTCTATTACCCTATTCTTTCTGTAGACCAGTGAATCATAATAGCTGATAGAGCGCGCATGTAACAATTCATGAAGTATAACATGTGGACTTGATTTTCGAGAAAGTTCAATGTCGCAGTTCCATAATTTTCGAGCAGCGAATTCATCATCACATCTTACTATATTTCCGCTCCACTTACTTCCCCTTCCGACATACTTATCTATCAGATCATTTGCTGACTTCGCAAGCTCTTTTGCCTCATCAAGCGTATAGTCTGCTTCACCTGATAGCAGGCTTGTTTTAAAGTCCACTGGGGTATTTATGTTCACAAGCGATTCTCTCCACTCCGGATACGTCATATCCGCCGGTACCTGATAAGTCTTTCCATCTTCGCCCCTCGCTGCTCTCATCTCGCCTACGGTAAACTCATCGTCAAAATACGGGCAAGTGGTTGACCTGCACGAAACATGAAAGGGCTGCGCTGTAACTCCGGGTTCATACTGACTCATCGGGAAGTGTTTGCCGTTAAGCTGTTGACAAATCTCCGATGTATGAGAATCCAGCGTCGCTACAATCTCATACTCTTCCACACCCAGCTCGTTAAATGCGTCTTTCTGCGCTGCAGCACTAAAAAAGGCCTGCTCTGTCATTACGAGCCGGCCAGCTTGCACTTTTGCATTCTTGAAGCGCTTATCCACGTATTTACTTAAATTCTTGATAGCCTCATCAGGACCTTTGCCCAAGATGCATGCCCGGGTCAGTTCGCTGTGCAAATCTACTACCATCTGATTCTTCGCCTGCCAAATCCGGTCCGAGAAATTCCTTCCGTCTGCCGCCCAAGGCTTAGAAATCAGTTTTGACAGTTTTTTCTCGTCGATTGACGAGATACTCCACCCTACGCCAAAACCTCGCTGTAGCTCAAAGGCAGACCGATAATATCCCTCTTCATAGACCTTCCTTGCCATATCGTCCACATCGTCAAGGTAATTTCCAAAAGCTTTCTCCGCAGACTGCTGCACCTTTATCTTTAGCGCCTCTAATCTGCTTATGTGAAACTTTGCAGAAGCATTCTCAAGCTGCTTTACCCATTGCTGATTGATAGCGTTTTCTTTGCCATACTTTATGTATTCCTCAACAGTCCACTTGAATTCCTCCAGTTGTCCAGCGTCAAGCAGCTTTCTAGCATTTTTCATGCTAATTTCGTTGTTCTTGGCTATGCGATAAATCCATGTTTCAATATCAGCGTTGATTTCCCTGAGGGCTTTGTCAAAATACGGTTGCACACCTCTATAGGTTTCTTCACCGTATTCTCCGAGTGCCTCTTCAAGGATTTCGAATCGTTTCTGCCAGTAAGCACTATTCTTCACCACCATCACCACCAGGTTCATTTATGCTGCCAAAAGCGCCTGCATATTGCTCCATCTGCTTTTGCTGCTCTTTTTCCAGCAGTTCAAGCTCTTTCTGCGGATCTGATACCCACGGGTGATTTGCAACCAAGGTTTCTTTCGACAAAATACCCTCGCTGCCGCTAATGTTTTGAATCGTCGTAGACTCATCCATCGGCATATCTGTATTGAATACGATTTCTACATTTTCACCCTCGAAGTCTCCTTGTCCGGTATTTGCCAAATGGAGATTTATAAAATAAAGTAGTTCTTCCATTGCTGCCTGAAACTCTGTTTCCACGTCCGCTGCATCCAAATCGATGTCGTTATACATACTCTGTATATTCATCTGGTTCGGAGTGCCGGACATTCGCTCGTCCTTCGCATCGAAGCCCATGCAGTTTTCTATAATCGCTTTCTTGAAAATCTCAATTATCGCCTTGTAGTTCTCTGCGTTGACCTCTATCTGCAATGTTCTAACATCGCCTTCTTTTCCTTCCACGGTTCTGACTTTAACAGCGCCATAGGTTGCCAAATTCTGGCGAAACTCTCCCAGGTTTTCGCCGTCATAATTGACCAGCACAAGGATCGTGTTCCGCATATCCTCCTGCATATTATCCTGGAAGTTTGACAAAATCGTATTTAATCCGTCCTGCAAAGATTTGCAGTTTGCAATCAGCGGCAGTTCCTCGTCATTATACCGGAAAGGAATAAACGGTATTTTTTCCCAGTTGTAAGTCTCATCCTCGATTGCAAAGTAATTCTCGTGATACGGGGCGCAGGATACCATTTGTCCGCTGTGATACTCAAAATAGTCAATACCATTTCTCGTATAATACTCCACTTTCGTTATCTTCTCTTCTTTCCGACCGTCAAAGGCGTTTACTTCATAAACTCTGATGACGTACTCAAGCTGCGTATGATCAACATCGGACCACCCTGGAATAATCTCAAAAGGTCTAAACCTCTTCAAACACAATTCTCCGGATTCTGTATAGTGCAGGTAAATCCACCCTATGCCACAGTTTAATGCATCTTTCGTCACACTCTTTAACTGCTTAAAAAACTGCTTATTGAAGAACTGCATTAACAAGTCTACATAACTATCATTTTCGCACTGCACAGAAAATGGCTTTCCAACAAGATAGTTGGTCTTCTGTTTTACCATCTTTTTGTACTGATTGTCTATCTGCTTTGCATTCGGTAAGTTCTCAATAATCTCCAGCTTACCACCTACTCCTACTGCAGTCCTCTTCTTGTTCAGGATATCGTGCAGGCCCTCATAATAGTTCACGCCATCTAACATCATTTTAAATTTTTTACTCTGACGGAAAATCCTGATTTCGTGGGCTAAAAAAGCCGAGGTTGTTACATTGCTCCCGGCTCCCTCTGTCACAATCCTGTTTATAATATCTCTGAATATCAAAATAACACCTCACTTAATCGAAGCTGAATGTATTCGGCAGCAGTAAATCACTGATGCCGTATCGCATACTATCCATTCCGTGTGAAAATTCATGATCCGGTTTGTTGGTCAGTTTTCCGTTCTTATCCTTTTCCCAGCAATAGTTTTGAATTTCACTGTAAAACCTCGCACATCTTGGATGTATCACTATCTCATAGTTTTGAATCAGCTGTATTCCATGATTCACGCTGTCTTTCCCTTTCCTAGAAGGAATCGCATGGATTCCCTCTTCATTGAGCTCTGCAATGGACTTCGGCTCTGCGCTGTCGCAGATAATCCGCTGCCCGCCGTATCCCATATCTTTAATCTGCTGTGCAATCACTCTGTTTGTCACACCGGTCTGATACCATTCGTCGAAAATATAAATCCTCATCGCCGTGTTGTCTACCAATTCACAGACAAAGGCGTTCGGGTCAGTAAATCCAAAGTCCAAATTAAAAGCCGCTTTAATCCCCGGAACTTTCTTTATCTCTTCTAAGTCAAAATCCTCAATCCGGAATCTGTCATAAATAAGACCTTCTGCAATACCCCAATCCCCTGCACCTTCAATTCGGTAACGCCGAGGATTCTTTTCTTTCATGCTGCGAAATATATCCCTATCAGCCTCATCAAGCCACTCGTTACATTCCCACGTTGTCGTCTTTGTGAAAGTGTTCTGATCCGGTTCATCGAAGAAGCGTTTCTTCAGCCACGAAGTCGCAGACCAGGGATTGAAGGTCATTGTAATCTGCTTGAAATATCCTTCTGGCAATTCGCCACGGATAGACATATCCAGCTTATTGAAATCATCTTCGTTGGTCAGCTCGTATGCCTCTTCAATCCATACCCAGCAAAGAACTCCCGTTGGTACCGATATAGACGTAATCTTCATGCCGTCGTCTAAACCACGAAACAGTATCTTTTGTCCTGTAGGGATATACTTAATCTCCATCGGTGAAACAGTGCAATCAAAAAAACTATCAACTCCTAATTTGTTGATAGCCCATTTTAAATCACTGAATACGCTGTCACGCAGCGTCGTTTGGTATCGTCTCACGCATAAAGCATTCGCCTGCGGATACTGCATGATGGATTTAATCATCCATAGTGCTGTCGTCTTTGATTTTTTGGAACCTCGGGACCCTTTGCAAATGCGATACCTCTTTTTCGTATTCCAAAAGTCGCCATATCCGGCGCCGATTAGGTCCAGCATACTGACATCTTTACGCATCATCTGGTACGTCGTCCTTTATAATAATCGGGATTGCACCTGACAAATCAATCTTATCTTTAAACATTCCCATGTGTCTTCCTAAAAGTTCCAGGGCTTTCAGCTTATCTGCGATCTTGACCTCCCGTTCTACGCCATCATCGAATCGTTTCACTTTTATGGACTGTATCGCTGCGGTATCTTCCGCTGCAGCCATCGGCTTTACGGTCGCTGTCTCTGGATCAATCAAGTCGGTCGGATTTATAAAAGCTATCTTGGCCAGTTCTCTGATGACCCGATCTGCATTTACTCCCGTTCTTCTTGATCTTTCTGCCATAGCTTTATTTATACGCGAGGCAATGTCAGGTTTTGTTAAGTTTTCTGATCCAATTTCTTTTGCGCTGGTCGGTGAATATCCTGCTCGGATTGCTGCTTGTGTAGCATTTAAATCTATCAAGTACTCTTCTACAAAGAGTTTCTGTTTTTTCGTAAGCCCCATCAGTCTGCCTCCTTTCATGGTATAAAAAGACCCCGGGCCCGAAGGACACCGGAGTATATTCGCATAGTCTATAACAAATTATTCGTCAAGCCAATTATATTTCGATTTAATCACTCTTGATGTATTCTTAAATCTATTCATTATTTCTACATCCACTTTCGTATTACACTTTAAGCAACGATAGCTTCTTTTTGCCCCGACTATAATTTCATTTACCGTAAATAGTTTTTCATCAACTTCCCAACAACGAACACAATAGGGGCCTTCCCTGCGTCCATCTTCGTAACACTTGTATACTGCAGCACGCTTCTTATCATAACATACTTGAAAATCCTTCTCAGTAATTTGAGTTCTTTGCTCGGCAATACCTCTTACCCAACCTTCTCTTGGGCATTCCTTGATTGCAGCATCTAAACTTTGAGAGAGTTTAAACTTTAATTCATCTGGATTACTCCAAAATGCAACCAGTCTTCCATCTTTTGCTTTTGTATAAAAGTTCTCTAGCTTCTTCTTTTTTTCTATATCTGTTTCCATTTTTTCTTGTGAAAGGCTGGAGGGATTCTGATGCAGCAAAACAATAATAGGAATTTTCTTTGATACAGCATAATCATATTCTTTTTCTGTATAGCTAATCCCATCATCATCAACTGATCCATACCGTCCTGCGAGAATGAGGACATAATAATCACTCTCATCAATCACACTTTTTATATAGTTGAATTGCTTCATATCTACGGCTGGAAACATTTCCATTCCAGAAGGGAAACATTTTTTTGTTAAAACTGCATCCATTACACATCTTCGTTCAACCTGTAAATCACTATAGGTTGAACTAATAAATACTTGATACCGCTTTTCCATCATTTTGCCATCTATATTAGTTTCATTATTTGACATATGCCAACTTCTCCTTTTTCTTTTGATTATACATCCTTCGACATATTTTGCCAACAACAAAAGTGCCGCCATAAGCAGCGCTCTCGTGTCAGCAAATGTAAAAAATAAGGAGACCCATAGCAAAGAGGCTATACCAGACATTGTGAAATAAGGAGTTGCCTCCAATCTTTTTTTGAAATCTCATTGTCTCTTTGCAGTTTATACTATATCACTTTTGGAATATAAACTTCTATCAACTCTTAAAATTTTTTCGACCTCTAAAAGTGCTCTCCCATGAAGCTTGCAAGCCCACTGATACGAATAATTCAGCGCCACCGCAATTTTTTCCCAGGTCTGATTCTCTATATACCGCATATGTAAAATCTTTCGGTAGTCAGAAGTCTTTACGCCCTTGATTACTTCTTCAATCTCCCACAGCTTATGAAACGCCTGCGTGCGCTGCTCCATAATTTCTCGTTCCGCATCGGCAATCTTTACGGCCAGCTCCGCCATGCGGTCTTTTCGTCCTGAAGATTGCACACGCTCCCCATCTGTGCTGACAGTAATGCCCATGGCCAAATTCTCAAGTTCCTGCTTTTGCGATTCAAAATTTCTGATATCTACCAACGTTTCCTGATACTGTTTTAAAAACTGTTTCGCCTCCATACTACCTCCTATAAGTTTACCATTTCAGCGGATAATCCGCCGAGGAATACTTTTCACTCTCTCCTCTTCACCAAGGCACTCCAATTACGAGGTTTTAAAACTATCCTTGTATTTTCGCATCTTGATGAGAAACCGCAGCTGTCCTGCTCCCTCTTTATTTTCTCTTTCGATGATGCACTCTGTAAAAAACCAACCCGGATATAGTTTCTCGAAAATCATTCTATCCTCCGGGCAGCGTTCCATATCCTCTAACTTTTTCTTCGTCAGTTCGCGCCGGTTATCTTTAACGACAGCTTCAACTTTTTTCAGATTCGTGGATCCGCCCCAGGCTCTTTCGCCGCCAGCCTGTCTTGCCATATAAAGGCTTTTTCCCTCTACACCGTATTCGTTGTATTGAAGGCGGTCGGTATTCGCCCTCCCTTTTCCCCATGCCTTCTCTGCGACATCGCGGTCCATGCTATTGATAATCATATGTACATGGTATCTAACCTTGTTTCCGTTATTGTCCATGTTGGATATGACGTAAATGTATTTCAAAGGCTCGGTAATGCCTAATCTCTTCCTCGCCCGTTTTAGTCTGCTCACATAATTCTTGATATCTTTCATGACCTCTTCTCTGGTTGTCGGTATATTTTCCTTGTCGTAGGTCAAATCTATATATAAATCTTCTTGCGTAAAATTTAGGTGTACCTTTCTGACAAAGTTCCTTTGGGATTTTTTATCATTTAATTTTTTCTGCGCAGGTGTGCTCTCCTGAATCTTGGTTTTCCGTTTGAACTTTTTGCATCTATCTGAAACTCTAAAAATTTCTATCTCACAAAAACTTCCAGTTTCATACACTTTCTGTCTGATCATTTTCTTCTCCTTATTTAACGCCTCAGTTGTTACTATCCATTACAAGGTCGATATGCTCTACACACGAGCTCATCTTCTTTCCATTATTGACCTATAGGTATGCCTGGGACTGCTTTTAGGGCTTGTCCCAGGCTTGTTTCTTCTTATATATAATGTAGGTTTAAATCAATTCTTCGTTTAGAATGACTTTTAACTTTTCAACTTCTTCCCTAGTCAGACCGGCTCTTCTCTTGGGTGTTCCGTCCGGGGCAAAGGTTCTCACTTCGTAGACCGGCGCTTTGCCGAACCATTCTGCTTTGATGAAATGCTTTACATTGCCTTTCTGGTCTTCTCCGACTACGCCGTAGTCTTCAATGATTTTTACATTGATTTTCTTTTCCATCTGATTTCTCCTTACTTCATATATATTTGGATATTTAGTTCCGTTTTAGCTTCTTCTTTTAAGCGGGACAAAATGGTCTCAACGTTATGCAATAGGTGCATTACTTTCGCCATGCTTTCTTCCGCCGCTTTAATCTGGTGCGGGCTTATGCTTCCGCGTGCCGCGCTTAAGGTCAGCTTCTGCAGTTCCTCATGCACTTGGCTGGTGCTATATTTAAGGCGTTCTGCTTGGTCATATAGCTGCGCTGCGCAGATCATGATTTTTTCTTGGCTGTTCATATGGTCCTCCTTCGTTAAAACGGTACATCATCTTCTATCGGCTCAAATCCACTCGGTATTTCCGGCCGTATCTCTGCCATACTGGTTTGTCTTGTCTTTTCACCCTGAGGCTCTTGGCTCTGCACATTTCTCCGCGGTCTGTCGCCCCACTCTAAAAATTCTACTCTGTCTGCTACAACATCTGTTGTGTAAACAGTGACGCCGTCTTTGTTCTGATAGCTTCCGGTCTGGATTCTACCCTGAACGCCGACTAATCTGCCCTTTGCCAGATACTTTTCACAGTTCTCTGCCTGCTTGCCGAAAACGGTTACACGTGGAAAATCTGTCTGTTTCTCTCCGCCGGCTCTTACAGGTCTGTCAATGGCAACATTGAATGTTGCAACTGCCATCTGTGTGCTTGCGGTATATCTGACTTCCGGGTCACGGGTAAGTCTTCCGATTAGAACTACACTATTCATCTGCCGTCTCCTTTCAGTGCGCAGTTTGTGCAAGCCTTTAATATGCCCGGCATTTTTCGCATTAAGATTCGAGCTTGTCCTGATTCCCAGCAAGGCGCGCCGCATATAGGGCACACCGCCGGTTTCCAGTCATTATGCCTTGGTGACGGTACGTTTTCTTTCAACGGCAGCATCAAAATGTTATTCATTCTCATTCTCCTTTTAATCCAAAAGATTTTCTGATAGACTCTATTACGGCCATTGTTGCTTTTTCTACGTTTGAATAATGCGGTCTTAATTTACACTCGCTGCTGTAACCATCGCATTTCAGCCCAAGTGCGTAAGCATTTCTACAAATTCCACCTTCTGATGCCATACATTTATTCATTTTTCTTCTCCTTTCTTTAAGTAAAATGGGCAATGGTGATAATTTATGCAGTTCCTTTCTTCCCGAATCTCCAATAGCACGTTTGGAAAAGTATTTCTATCAAATCTCGCAGATTCCATGCCGTCCTCTATCGGACATCCTCCGTTTTCTAAGAATTCGGGAAATCCATCGTCTTCCCGCTCCTTGTGGAATCTACACCCGTTGTCACAATAGTTCTGCCTGAATACTTCATATTCAGTTCCGTTACTGAATGGCTTTGCTCTTAGATAATACATTGCTCATTCTCCCTCTTAAACCCTCTCTATCATCTGTGTCATAATCTGCTTTAGGGCGCATCGCATTTTTTCTGCCTGCTCGGTGTTCTCGCTTTCCATGCTTTCGATCGACTCCACACAGCTGCCAAATGCTTTCTGCAGCTGGTCTGCATATGCTTTAAAGGTCGCCACTTCGGTATTGGAATTGTTGGCCAGTTTTCGAGTCAAACGGTCAATTTCCTCGGCGGCCTGTTGGTTGCTTTCCTGCAGCAGGCGCAGGTCTTCGCTGACCTTTGCCTTTGCGTCCTCTTCCGCTTTTGCCCGTGCCTCGGATGCCGCCTTTTCTTTTTCCGCATCTACGGATTCTTTCAGCTTCTTGGATTTCTCCTTTTCCTTGGCCAGCTTGTCCTGCATTTTCTGCAGTTCTGCTTCCTTTTCGGCAAGGACTGCAGGGTCCGCCGCCGGCTGGCTGGCAAGCTCGGCTTTCAGGCGGTCGATTTCCGCTCTAAGGTCTGCCTGCGCCTGCGCTCCGTTTTCCGTGACTGCTTCCAGTTCCGTCTCGATACCTTGTTTCTCCTCTTTTAAACGCTTGATTTCATCCTTCAATTCTTTTACAGTCATGTCAGGCACTCCGGGATTCTCCATGACCTTTTCAACCACCTCTTCCGGCGCAGATAAAAGTGCCCAAACCTTTGAAATTCCAATATCCGCAAATATGTGCGGATTTGCAAATACTCCACATTTCCCATCTCTTTCTTTTGCCAACTTCATCATATTTTCAGCTTTTCTTTTGCTGAACTTTAGGTTTTCACTACACCATTCTTCCCACCCACCATGTCCGATTCTTTTTTTGATGATAATCAAATTTTTACCTGCTTCTGCCGCCAACTCAATCCCCATCTTTCCCAGTAGTTCCATCTGACTCCAATAGAGATTGGCTCCGTTTTTTAATTCTTCTGTTGTCAAGTTTTCCAAGTCTGCGATTTCTTTGTATTCTACATCAATAATTTGTTCCATATCTTCTCCTCTCTGCCTATATGGCATCATTTTGCAAGTCCAAGCATTTCCAGTGCGTACTGGTAGCCTTGCTTGAATCCTCTTCTTTCATATTCAAATCCCACTGCGGTTATTGCGTCATCGATTTCAAAGAATAGCTTGTGATTTATTCTTTGCACTGGCTCTAAGAGCAAATAACACTCGTTGCAAGCAGCCTTTGTTTCTTCGTTCTCCTCCAGCTCTTCAAAGTAATCTCCATAGAAATAATCGTCCAATCTCTTTTCTAATTTCTCGTTCATGATTAACCTCCCGTTTTAGTGCTCATTTTGAGCACTATCTTTTTTAACGATTATAGTGTACAATTTGAGCACTGTCAAGAATATTTTTTGGAGGTCTTTTATGTTTGGCAAGCGTCTTAACTATATTCGCAAGAAAAGAGGTGTCACCGCTCTTGAAATGTCTGAGTACTTATCTATGGGGTTACGAGCCTATCGAAATTACGAAAGCGAAGATAGATTTCCCCCATTTCCTGTTTTGATAAGGATTGCAGATAAGTTGGACGTTTCTATCGACTGGCTCCTTGGCCGGGATGAGTGGCTTCATTCTCACGGAGTTTTCGTTGATGAATATTAAACAAATCCTCAAGCTTATCCCAGTACTCTATTCCACCGAGCCGCTCTCCGCTTTCCAGTGCTTTGTAATATCGCTCATGAATGCCCAAGTGCTCGGCGACTTGCGCTTGTGTCAGCCCTGCATCTTGCCGGGCTTTTTTCAATATTGCTCTCATAGTTTTACGCTGCTGGTGCAGCTGCTCCTTTCTGCTTTCTTTTCACAACTTCCTCTAGCCAACGCTCGGCAAAGGCATCCACTTCGATTCCTGCGTCGCGGTTGCCTTTTCCTCTGCATTGCGCTATTTCGCCGTCTCTAAATTCCAGCGTTACAAAGGACTCGTCCGGTGCTTCGCACTTTCTGATTACGAAAATGCTGGTTTTCCCATTGGCCGCCCTCTCTGTGTAGCTGGCAACGCAGTTATTGTTATTTGCGCCTTCTTCCAAAAACTCTGCTGCGCTCCTGAGTGGTCTGATTAGATAAGTACCGTCGGACCAGCTCAGTTTTTCGAGTTTTTCAACCTGTTTCGCGAGTTTTTCATTTTTTGCCCGTACTTCTTCCTCGTATTCTTTTTTCTTCTTTTCTCTCAGCTGCGCAGAGGCTCGTTCATGGGCCGCGGTGAAGTCTTTTGCATAAAGGTAATAATCTGTTTCAGGGTACTTAAGTTCTCTTATCTGCCCAATGTAGTCTTTATATCCACCTAATACAAGTCCTCTGCTGTACCCATAAATGCCGTGACCGCAGTACGGTCTATTGTCTTGATATAGCTTTTCTAAGTACCTTGCGGTTTTTAGCGGATCCATACCTTTCAAGCTTACGCCCCACTGCGTCGTTGTCACAAAAGGACCGATATCGTCGAAGAAGGCAAAAAAGTCTTCCATGTCTTTTTTCCGGATTTTCTTATGATACTTCTTGATGTGCTTGTAGGCTGCAATGTGATCGACGTCAAACAGCTTCCACTGTCTCAGCTTGTCTATGTCCTGACTGGTAATGCCAAGCACGCCGGGCAAATCATTTCTGCGCCAGTTCGGTCGCAGAAACGTACTTGCGCCGTAGATTAAGCCGCTTTCTATCTCGCCCAACCCCGCTTTTTTCAGGTATTCCAGCTGCGGGTGCTTTGCATTCACTGCCAGGCGCTTTACCAAAACATTGATGTCCGGTCTGCTGTCCTGCTCTATTTCTATTCCTGCGTACCGCAGAAAGCTTTCCCTGACCGCTCTTGCCATACTCTCGTGTATATGGGGCCTCATTCTCGTGGTCTCTGCGCAAATGTGCACATTGTTACATTTGAACCAGCTTTTTCCCCATTTTGTATAGGCGGTTTGCTCACTCTTTGCAATCTTGACCGTCTCTGCTGTATAAATTCTCCCCTTCAATTCTTTCAAATCAGCAAAGCTACTCTGCTCGTATTCGTAACAGGCGTAAAGGACGTTGATGTATAGGGAATCAGTCTTTACATTTCCTACTGCCACTGCATTGTCTATGAATACATTTCTTGTGTGCGGGTTCGCTTTTCCTTCATGACCGCACAGCGGACAGGTTATGAATTCGTCCGCTGTGAATCTCTCCATTACATGCACCGTCCTTGCCTTTGGGATGGATTTTCCCGGATTCACATAATCAAAGTACTCTCCGCAGGAAATGCAAAAGGCCCGCTTTTTAAACCGGTCATAAATAATCGGGTGGCGGATAGAGGTATGTGCATACTTCTCAATTCCCTTTGGCAGCACAATGTTCCAAGGGTTTTTCTTCATTTTCAAAACTTCGTATTTCATGGCCGCCTCCTACAGTAAATCTGTAATGTCGATTACGTTTTCGGCAATTTTTCTTAAATCCGTGCAGGTAATTCCGTAATAGTCTCTGATGATTTCAAAGCCTTCCTCATTCGGAATGTACGCACAGCCATTTTTCTGCCTACTCCTGGCCACTTCTTTCATCTTCTTAAAGCAGTCTTCCAGTTTCTTGTCGTCTTTTAGGATTTTCTCCGCAACTGCGTCATTGCAAATTGAGGTTAAATACTCTTCAAAAGGGATTAGGTATTCTTTCCCTTCGCATTCTGCCGTAATCTTGGCGATGGCGTCATCTGTTTTCTTGCTCATTTCTTCCTCCTAATTTCAGCATGTACATGACCTGCTGCAGTTCGCCGTAGGTCATGTGCTTTTCTTTTGCCAGCTGGTTCTTTTCTATCAGGGTGAGTTCGTTCCACATCTTGCAGGCGGTTTCTACTGCTACTTGGTAGTCCCATAGAAAGCGCTGGGCATTCTCAATGGGAATCCGGATCGCGCCGGTGGTCGTTACAACGGCAATCTCTCTCGGCGAAGCGGCATAGCATCTGCTCCTGCCGCTTTGTATGACTTCACAGCCGGCTTCTTTCGCACGCCGGCAAAATTCTTTCAGGTTGATTTTTTGATTCAAATTCATTGCTTTTCTCCTCATTTTGTGGTAAATTAGGAATAGGTATTGCAGTACCTACTCAACGGCTTGACTCGCTTTTGCGAGTCTTTTTCTTTTTCTCATGAAGCAGGTTTTGTTCCCGCATGGCCAGTGCCCACGTTTATAGCATTTTACGTGCAGCGGGCACGCTGGACATTCTCTGATTCTTTTCCATAGTCTTTTCATTGTCTCCTCCTATTCGCAGCCGGCGCCATAAAGGAGCAGCCACAAGGTAATGATTGGTGATGCGGTAATCAGCAATGTGCATACCGCATATATGTAGGCTGCTGCGTCATATTTCAGTGCCAGCTTTTTTAGTTTCTTCATCTCGTTTTCTCTCCCATTCTCGCTTCTGTCCATGAAGCCAGCTTGTTTCTCTTTCGATTTTTTCCGCGATCCAAGGCTTGTCGTTTTGGTAAAAATGCTTAATCTGGCGTTCCTTAACCGCAATCTGTCTGCTGAGTTTTTCGATTTCGCCGCGGTAATCCGGTTTCGGATTGTATATATGATACCTGCATGGGTACAGTATCGCGTTATGCTCGTAATATGTACATTCCATGCAGCACCTGGTACAGACCGGCTTTCCGCCAAATTGCGGACACTGCCGGGCTGCATGATAATCAAGATTTCCACATTTTGGACATGGTATCATTTTGGTGTCAACTCCTGTATGTAATTTCTGCCGATGAGCCGCATCCAGCTTTCCAAGGCATCTTCTTCGCTTGCTCCTTCGTCTATTAGGCGGTCAATGTATGCTCGCTCGTAGGTTTCACGCCACTTCTGGCTCTCTGCTTTTCCCCTCAAGGTGGATTTATGTATTTCATCATGCCTTTCGTTGCAAAGATCTACCTGGAATCCGTGGTCCCGACTAATTTCTCTTTTTGCACTTCCATAAAATACTTCGTGTCGTTCTGCGTAAGGTCTGCCGGTATAAAAGCAAATGCGCTCTGGTTTGTCTTTCCAGCCGTTGTACTTTTTCTTCTCTCTTACCGCACGGTCCATTTGTTCTACTGCATATAGGTAGTATTTTTCGTCTATCATGCTTCTGCTATCTCCTCTCTGGTCGCGGTTCGCTTAATCCTGTACTTTTCCCCTGCGTTCCAAATCGTTACTTTGGAACTCTCAAAATCAAAGACGGCTTTGTAGCAGTTACCGTTTACGATTTCAGCGCCTGCACGTTTAAGCAATTTAACCTGCTCGTCTGTCAGCTGAGATAGTGCCTTCTTTTCGTTTTTTCTCGAGATGAAATTGATGTTTGCCATCAGTCTTGCTTTGATTTCTTCCAATTTCGCACCGCCGCAGGAGCAGTCCTTGCTCACCTGCTCATCTGCCGCGTCTTGACTTTCTTCCATAATCAGCTTTGTTTCTCCGCAGTATTTGCATGTTCCCTGGTATGTATCCATCAGTAGACCTCCTTTATAATTTCTTTTAGTATGGCTCCATTGCTATATCCTGTTACCAGTACTCTCTTAGCGCCACCTGTTTCCCAGGCGATTCCAACATATTCGTCGTAAACTTCGCCGGCTTCGTCTTGCATATCAAACTTGTATATGAGGCTGTCTACCATGCTATTTTTATCCAGACTCAAAAGCGTTTCTATACCTGTAACAAAGCGAGACTTTTCTTCAATCATTTGTGCTGTTTCTACTTGCATATTTTCTCCTTTCGCAGCGCCGAAGCTTGTCCAATTTTCTTACGGCGCTGGCGGTGTGATTTTCTTGGCATAGCTTCAGTTCCTTTTTCTGTTGTTAATTTCTCTCTTCACTTCATCGGGCAGACTATCCCAGCACCGGCTCATTATCTCGCTAAGTGAATCAGATATCTTTAGCTCGTTAAAATATGTAACATCTCCCGAGTCGTGAACGACTTTATACTTGTATCCTTCTAAGTCTGAGACAGTTCTGACCATGGTTTCCCTCCTTTCTTTATCGTATGAGCAAAGAACTTTGTCCTATGCTTCAGAGTACTACCTTGCTCGTGTATTTATCGCAGACATTATCCTGACTCTACGATTGTGATACTAGACCACTTTGATGTCATATCTCGTTTAATACGACTTTTATCATATACAATGTTGCAATTGCTTTGGATTTTGTGATATAATCTCTAACGAATAAGCGTAACTCCTTATTCAGCAAATATACCAATGGCGGCGGAAAGTGTGTAAATATATTTCTGCCGCCAAAACCCTTTCAGGCTCATACGAAATCGACAACTTTAGGAAATCCACCACTCTCATCTCTTCCTTTTTGCGTCAATATGTACCTCATTTAATTCATACAGCTTTACGGTTTGTCCTATGCGCTTTACTTTTAATCCGGTCAACCTTCATCTCCAAGCTTAACTGTAATCCCCAATAACTTTAATGCCTTATCCATCATGTTAATTGATATCCCTCGTTCGCCCCTAAACCAGTAATGTACTAGTCTCGTTGAGCACCCAAGTTTTTTAGCAAAATCACACTTTGATATTTCTCTTTCTTTCAGGCAGGTTTCTATTTTTAATAAAATTTCCTTTTCTTTTTCCATATTCACTTGACCTCTCTTCCAAATCTCTTTATACTATATATAGTGAACATGATGTTCTAGCGTTCTATACTTAGTCATAAAGGAGAAAAAATAATGAATAACAGTTGCTTTGTAATCATGCCGATCGGTGATCAGACAATTAATGGTGCTACCGTCACGGCTGCAGATTTAAAGAAGAAATATGATTTTATCATCAAGGAAGCTGTTCAAAAAGCTGCTCCTGATTTATCTGTTATTCGCGCCGACGAAGAGTTAAATCCAAGCTCAATAAGCAATGATATCTTTCTTAAGTTAATGCATTCTACATATGTCATTGCTGATATAACCTACCCTAATCCGAATGTGTTTTATGAACTTGGAATCAGGCATGCTATAAGCCCTCGCACAATTTTAATTCGAGAAAAAAGTGCGCAAAGTATCCCTTTCGATATATCACATTTAAGATATATTGAATACACTCAAGATCCCGACGGGATGCACAATCTAGCGGAACAATTAAAGCTACGTTTCGATTTTTATGCAAAAAATCCCGATAAGCCTGATAATCAATTTCTTGAGTTGTGTTCTTTTACCAGCTTTACCCCATCCGTATACGAGCACTCAGCGCCAACAAACCAAGAAGCTCTTGGTGATCTTCTTATGCTCTTAATTAATAATCCAAATTTGTTTGCAACAATAACTGATGAATCATTATCTGAAGGAGAACAACAGTTAAAATTCATTCAAGAGCTAGGTAAAGATCCTGATGCTTCAAAGAAATTAATTTCGATATTGGTAAGTTCCGGAATGCTCAAATAGTTTATATGACTTGATTCCTTAACATTTTCAAAAGTTTAGAAATTCCCAACAGCACCTCTCCCTGCAGCATCATTTTCTGGATTTGAATGATGCTGTTATCCGTTTTAAGCCACAGAAGTACCTCTTTTCCTTCTTTTGTCTTCTCCAGCTCGGCTACCATATCAGTAATAATATCTTCCATAGCGTTTCACCTCCCTCCTCAAATTCTCTTTCGTTTTGCTTGTCCGATTCTCCGCTTTGTTTTATAATGGATACACAGACTATCGCCGGTATTTTCGTCGGAGGGGCTATTACCATTGGTGTACAATTATTAACAGGTTAATTGCCAGTAAAGAGACCGTTATCGTATTTCCAAGGGCTGACCAAGCAAATGTCCTTAAAGTCTTGGTAATTAAATGTACCTGCTTTTCTATGTGCATATTACTTTCTTTAAGCCGCCTGATTTCTTTCTCAAAATCCATTCCTTCGCCTCCCTTCTCAAATCTTCGATAGGTATTTGATTTCCGCATCAAATACAGTCTGTACAGCGTTCTCAAGCTTAGAATAACTCTCAGACAATATTGCGTTTTCTTCGGCATCTATATTTTTCTGATACGACTCTGCAAGTTCTCTTCTAAACTTTGAGAGTGTTTCAATTCTTTCCATTGCCTTGATTTTTATTGCCACGTTCCTGTTCACACGTTTTCGCCTCCCTCTTTAAAAATTCCTTTTTACCCTGCGTCTTTTGTTTTTGTAAAAACTTTTTCCGGTCCGCCTTTCTCCCTTATGCTTGTTCGCAATTTATAGCTATGATATAATTTCCTTATCAATACCAAGGAGATTATTATGGCATCCATCAAAGATCAGGAAAAACTTCTCAATTCTCTCATTCATCAGAACGACCTTGAAATATCTGATGAAACATTAGAATATCTTCGCAATCCTACTACGCCAGAAGGGGCAAAGCTGGATGCGCTTATCGACTTAATGTCTAATACGATGCGTTCCCTAGAGGAAACAAACAAGCGACTTGATGTCCAACATCAAGAACACATTGAGAATCAACAAAAAGCCGAAGTTTGGCATGAAGACGATTTAAAGCGCTACGAGAATGACTCTGCACGATTAAAATCCGAATCACGCAAATCTTGGCTTAATATCGTACTTGTAGCCGCAACTCTTGCTGCAACTATTTACACAATTATCCATTAAGCAATTTTGTGATGATTTCGTCTCCCACGTGTATCAAAAGCGCTATGCTAAGCACGTTAATGCAAATCCTTAGTAGGTGATTTGATTTCGTCAAGTCGTCTACTTTCATTTTGATTTGCCTGATTTCTTTCTCAATATCCATTCCTTCACCCCCTTCTCAAATTCTCTTTCATTTTACTTGTCCGATTCCCCGCCTTGTTTTATAATGGATACACAGACCATTGCCGTGGTCGAGTAGTTAAGAAAGGAGAATGCAAATGGCAAAATATGATTCTTTTGTTTATACAGGTCAATGCCCATATTTAAAGTCGCCTCAAAGTATTCGTGTCGAAACATCTGAGATTCATATCCTTGGTAATCTCAGCCCCGGCTACAAAAAGGTGGGATATTTCTGCGACTACTCAGAAGATTGTCCACACCTTGATGAATACGGCAGATGCCCTGTATTTATCTCGGCTCCCAACGAACCACGCTAAATTCTAAATCTGATGGTTTTGTATTGCCGACTTTTGAAATCCAATCTCCGCCGCAGTCTAACCAGTACTTGCAGTCTGAGCATGGTTCTCCAAAGTCGGCTATTTTTCTATCCATAGCTTGTCTATGAAAACTTTCTAAATGGTTCCACAGGCAGTACATAGATTTTTCCGGTATGTTCAATTTGCTTTCACCTTCCTCTTCAAACCAATTCGTTTACAACAGTAAACTTTTATATTAAAAAAACTTCACTAACCTCTTTTCCCACAGATTTAGCAAGCGCCGACAACGTGCTTAACTTCACATCGATTTTCTTTTGGGTTTCAAGAAATGAAATTGTCGTTCTTGCCACTCCTGACTTTTTAGCCAATTCATCTTGTGTCATACCCTGTTCTTCTCTGCACTTTTTCAAAATATTTTCCATTTCGTTTCCTCCTTTTGTCTTAGTTTACGACAGTAAACTAATTTTGTCAACTACTTTTTGTTTAATATCGTAAACTTTTTTCTTGACTTTATAAAATTCAATTTGTATAATGTAGTAAACAAATGAAAGGTGATATTTATGAAACTTGGTGAATTTATACATAACTATAGAGTAGAGAATAAGCTTACCATGCAAGATTTTGCTAATAGGTCGGGTTTGAGTAAAGGGTATATCTCTATGCTTGAAAAGAATCAGCACCCGCAAAGCCGCAGACAACTCACTCCATCATTAGAAACATATCAAAAGATTGCCATTGCTGCTAATCTTTCGCTCGATGAATTGATTTCTGTACTTGATGGAAATGAAATGGTTTCTCTATACAGTGATACCGCTTCCGAGAGCGGCGAATCTTACTCAATCACTTCTGATATTGTCGCTTTGCTACAAAGTGAATCCGTTGAAATCCAGCAGGACGCACTCGCACTCATGGAATGTTTTGTAAGCTGCGACACATATAGCAAAGGTAGGCTACTTGCATATGCACAGGGACTAAATCATAGTTCAATTGATAATGATTACGAAGAAATACGGCAGGAAGTAATAAAAGCACGGGAAGAGCGAAAACGCAAAGGTCGTGAACAATTAGAAGATTGTGCGCCCGTCAAAGAATCAGTTTAGCTTATTTTCGAATTAATTCCTCTGCAGATATGTAATTTCTGCAAATGAATTAAAAAATAATAAAAATTAATTTAGCCCCCTCTTCTCTTGCTGTGTTGTAAATAATGAGATCTTCTACTTTATCATAAACTGCCAATAAATAGGTGTGCTTTAAATCTTTATATTGCCTTTTCATAACTTGCCCTCTCTTTTTAGATTACGGGCACACGATTATAAGTATATGGGATTAAGATCTATTTTGATAGTACCCATTTTCGGAGGCTAGTTTTTAAAAGGTATTGTATGAATTAGATTGATGACAACAAATCTTTAAGTTACAAATCGGAAATTATGGAGGAAACATTTATGAAAATATTTAAGACTATACTATGTATTATTTTTAGCATCGAAGTACTACTAGCTATCACCCTGTTTCTCGTTAATCCTGATGTAATGTATGTAGTAATTGGAATAATTTTCGCTTTTCTTGCATTCTGGTCTTTCAAGAGCTCACGCAAACACAAGAAAAAAGGACATCAAAATAATAACGAAAGTCTTAATCTCGACAGCGCGATTAAAGACCTTTCAACTGAGATAGCCGGCAAGATTCAGTTCGCAACTCCTGAATTAACCGAGCAGCAGCAAAGGGATTATGAAGCAGTTAAAGAAGCGGAAAGAATGTCATCAAATCCAAAATTTCACCGTACGTTTGAAGAAGAGGAATTATCCTTTGATTTTGAGGAAAAATGGGGTAGCCAAATTCACTTCTTAGAATCTGAGATGCAAAAAAAGTACAGTGCAGCCGCTCAAGCACAAGATTACGACACTGCAATAGATTTAGCCAAAGAAGCTTTGACACTATACCAAACCCTTAAGACATTCTGCTATCAAAAAGGGAAAGGCGGTGAAATTTATTTTCAGGACATATGGGAATATATGCACAACTCAGATAGTGAAGTATTCTCTTATAAAGATACTATCGATAGGCGCATAGCATATTGGGAAGAAATGAGAACGCTTAAAGAAGAAACTTTATCATTAATCGCATCTAAACGCGGAGAACTTCTCCAAAAAGATATTTACAGCTTACTGCCCTCTCATAGCAAAAATAATATCCAGAAAATTATTCGTGAATTAGAATCCGATGGATTAATTCATCGAGAGAAAAAGGGTTCGACTTATCTACTTATTGCCAAGTAACTCAAATAGCGCTCCAAGGTAGATACACGATTATAAGTATATGGGATTAAGATCTGTTTTGATAGTACCCATTTTCGGAGGCTAGTTTTTAAAAGGTATTGTATGAATTAGATTGATGACAACAAATCTTTAAGTTACAAATCGGAAATCATGGAGGAAACATTTATGAAAATATTTAAGACTATACTATGTATTATTTTTAGCATCGAAGTACTACTAGCTATCACCATGTTTCTCGTTAATAATGAACAAAGAAAATCCTGATCAGCCCATAAACGAAGCTGGTCAACCGCTATAACAAAATCAAAACGCACCTACGGCAACCTGTAACAATTCTTGGAAAAGTTGTCGAGTTGAGGTCGAAATTTAAAAAAAGTATTATGAAAATTGGAGGAATATTATGGGCAATTTTTTCTTTTTTGATAATGAAAAAATGGATAAAAAGATAGAGCAAAGTAAGATTTTACTTTATGCAACAGACGAAAGCAATGTACACGTTTCTGTTGCCTTTTATGAAGAAACCTTTTGGCTTACTCAAAAAGCTATGGCAGAACTATTTTCAGTAGACATCTCAACAATTAATGAGCATTTAAAAAATATCTTTGCTAGTGATGAACTAGATCAAGATTCAACTATTGGGAATTTCCCAATAGTTCAAAAGGAAGGAAATAGAACGGTTCATCGCACTTTAGCATTCTACAATCTAGATGCAATTATAGCTGTTGGTTATCGTGTCAACTCAAAGGCCGCCACACAATTCAGAAAATGGGCAACATCAACCTTAAAAGAATATATCATCAAAGGGTTTGTTCTAAATGATGAAATGCTAAAAAATGGAAAACCATTTGGCAAGGATTACTTCGATGAGTTGTTGGAAAGAATTAAAGAAATTCGTGCCAGCGAGAGACGGTTTTATCAAAAAATCACTGATATCTATGCCCAGTGTAGCTGCGATTATGATCCTCACAGTGAGATAACCCGAACGTTTTTTAAGACAGTGCAAAATAAGTTGATTTTTGCTATTACAGGTGAAACCGCTCCTGAATTGATCAGTCATAGAGCAAACTCAGCAAAGGATCATATGGGGTTAACCACTTGGAAGAATTCGCCTGATGGGAAGATTTTGAAATCAGATGTTACAATATCTAAAAATTATTTATATACTGAGGAAGCTTCCGGACTTAATGATATCGTCAGCATGTACCTTGATTATGCAGAAAATCAAGCTAAGCGACAAAAACTAATGACAATGAAGGATTGGGTAGGTAAGCTTGACAGTTTTTTGGAATTTAATGAATATGATATTTTAACCAACGCCGGTAAAGTTTCCAGGAAGGTTGCCGATGATTTAGCGCATAAGGAATTTGAGAAATTTAGAATAAAACAAGATAAAGATTACATTTCAGATTTTGATCGTGCAACACAAAAACTACTCAAATAAGTCTTCCTTACCATTTGCAGGAAACGCTATTTGGCGTCTCTAAACTCATTATTTAGAAGCATTTTTATACGCCCCCTGCTGCAACAAAGGAGACCCCACATGAAACCAATGGAACTATGGAACACATACATGTACCTGCGCAAGTCCAGGAAAGACGAGCAGCACCTCGATGAACCCATCGAAGTGACTCTTGCCCGGCACCACGATACCCTGAACCGGCTGGCAAAGGCGAAAAGCCTGAACGTTGTCAAGGTCTATAAAGAAGTGCAGACCGGCGACAGCATCGCAGTAAGACCCATGATGCTGGAACTACTTGCCGACATCGAAGAAGGACTTGTCGATGCGGTTCTTGTCATGGACATCGACAGACTTGGTCGCGGTGACCTGCAGGATCAGGGCTACATACTGAATCTCTTCAAGAGGAAACATGTTCGCATCATCACGCCTGACAAAACCTATGACCTTTCCGATGAGACAGACGAAGACATGTTCGACTTCAAGGCATTTTTCGCCCGAAAAGAGCTTGTCACCATCAAGCGCCGTTTTGCCCGCGGAAAACAGGCAAGTCTCAACGCCGGCAATTATATTGGCACTAATGCCCCGTTCGGGTACCGCAAGGAAAACAAAACCCTTTGCATTGTGGAAGAGGAAGCCAAAATCATAAAGCTGATGTTTGACCTCTACGTAAACAAAGGCTACGGCGATACCCGTATCGCCCGGTACCTAAAAGACCACGGCATAAAAAACCATAATGGAGCAGACTGGCAGCGCACCACCATTCGCAGGATTCTCAACAACCCTATTTACATCGGAAAAGTCGCATGGAATAAGCGGGATTTCACCTATAAAGACGGGCGCCGCGTTGGCAGCACACTGAAATCCATCGAAGACTGGAATATTTACGAAGGTAAACACGAGGGCATCATCGATGAAGAAACATTCTGGAAGGCGCAGGACCTTGCCAAAGAGCGCATCGTACCGCACATCTATTCTCGGAACCTGAGCAATCCCCTTTCCTATCTTATCAAGTGCAGTGCCTGCGGTCGCACCATGAGTCAGCGCTCTTCCACCAAGAAAAAGCCTACCCTGCGTTGTTCTCAAAGCTGTGGAGGTGTAATGTCCACTTACATAGATATCGTCGAAGAGCGGCTCATTTCGCAGGTCAGAGACATACTCGAAGGTCTGCATTGGAAGTACCGCGACATTGACCCGGCAGCTGAACTGGAAGAAGAGATTGCCCTTACCTCGCAGGTCATCGAAAACGCCAGGAAAGAAATTAAAAAGCTGATGGAAAAGCGCCAGCGTCAGTATGACTTACTGGAAGAAGGAACTTACACCTCGGAAGATTTTCTGCAGCGTGGAAAAGTAATCGCTGCTGCCACGGAAAAAGAGTACGCCCTCATCAGCGAAGCAGAAGAGAAAATAAAGATACTGGAAGAGAAAAAACTACATTCCGAAAACACACTGCCGAGAATCACCTCCGCAATGGAATTTATCGACCACGTTTATGAAAATCTGGATCCGCAGCACAAAAATGAGTTTTTATGCGGTCTCATCGACTACGTTGTGTACGATAAGCCAAAAGGCTCTAATCCGCTAGATTTCAAGCTTGAGATACATCTCAAGTTATAAAAAATGCCTGTGGTGGTAAACTAGAGCGCATATAGGTATGCGCGCTGTCGCAACAGTGATTATGAATCGCGCTACAATAGATTACGGTGAGTTTGCCCGCGTTAGCAATGGCGGCGACATTCGCGCCATCATTTTACAGCAGGGGCAGTTTGTATGTCTGCGCGAGTCTATAGGCGGCACTTACAACAGGCAAAATATTTATAATATGACCCCGACACAAGAGCATTATGATATTGTAGACTGGGCAATGGGCGGCGGCAGGCTGCCCGGTGTGGATGGTTCTCTATTCTTTCACAACCCTTACAGCCCAACCTGTCCCACCTATTTCCCTACAAATGTGGGCGTGATTCATAACCGAATCGGTGATCACTGTTTTTATCTTCCAACTTCCTATTATGCCAATACTTAATGACAACCGAATCAAAAATCGACATTCCTATGTTATAAAAATTTAAAGCGAGGTAATTTATATGGCAACATTATGTAATGCAAAAAGCGGATGCGGTAACGTGTCCCTGCAGCCAAAACCAATAGATAACCATGATATCAATTTTGTTCCCGCACCAATTATTACTTACCCTCAAATGACAAATTGCACCAATCACCCATACACACCGCAGCAAATGCCCGGCACTTCAAATTCTCCTACCTTTCCTGGGATTGTCGCTTCAACCGTGCCAATGCCAGGTACACAAGCAGTAAATCAGAGTGGTGCAGAAACGCAGGCACCTTCCATTATTCCTGCTGCCGAAGGATCTTTCGAAACCATTCCAGGTCAGCCGGATCCTCCGGCGCTTTTCACAAATGCTAACGCAGATACTGGAAGAGTTACTTCGTCTTCCGCAACGGGCAGCACGCAAACACCAAGCAGCAGTAGTGTTCCTCCAAGTATTCTTCCTGAAGCCCCGCAGTTTCAAGTACCTAATAATCCCCTCCTTCCGCCAGGCTATCAGGAGACAATCGATTATGAAAATCTTCAGTACTTAAACGGTTTTCTCAGAACACAGATTGGAAAGTATATGCGTGTTGAGCAGCTGGTAGGTTCCAGCAACGTTGAAGACCGATACGGTTACCTTATCGGCGTCGGCGTCAACTACATTCTGCTGCAGGAAATCGGCACAGGTAACGTCAGTGCAATCGACTACTATAATATTAAATATGTCTATATTTATTACGCAACCCCTCAACTGCCTTATTTCAGATAAATAACTCTGTACCCCGCAGATGGAAAGTTCCAAAAGACTTTCCATCTGCTTTTTTCATTAAAATATGCGAGGATAAAACCAGCAGAATCTGTCTAATTTTCCTCAAACTTGTACATGAAATTTTTAGCAAGAATATTGCATTTTTCTTCCATAAGGGGTATAATTTTTATGAAAAAAATCAATTAAGAATATGAAAGGACACAATAATGAGAAAATCAAAATTAATCAGTCTCACTCTGGCACTGGCTTTGGTTTTATCCACAGTATTTGCCGGAACAGAGAGCGTATTTGCGGATACTGTAACGCTTCCTGAAGGAAACATTACATTACAGGGAGCTCCTTTCCAGGATGCCGCTAAGTTCAAAGCTGCAGACGACACAACAGAGTTAACTCCGGTTGTTGCACAGAATTTAAACACTGTTGCAGACAAAGACCTGAATATGTATACCACCACGGAATATACAAGTCAGGCAATTTATTATGCGGTAGAAATTCCAAAAGCAGGAAACTTTATCTTTGATATTTTATCTGTCGGCGATACTAATGTCTATCTGTACGAAGACCTTAATGACTCATATATCGACGCACGCCGCATTGCTGCTGCTGAGACAACAGACGACGTTCAGACTTTCTCCGTGCAGGTAAAGAAAGCTGGTACTTACTACTTAGTATTCGAGGCTGCTTACGGTAGTGCACAGAGCGCTTTCACTGTAACTTATGCACCAGCAAAAACAACCACCAGCAGCTCAACACTAAAATCCAACAAAGACTTCTATGCCTCCGTATCAGGAAGCGGTTATCGCTACTATAAAGTTACTACCGTAGGAAATAGAAAATTAACAATTTCTTTCCCTTGGGGCGATGGAACCAATTCAAAATATAAAGTGAAAATCATGGATTCCAAAAAGAAAAAGACCCTGAGTGGCGTTACAACTGTAAGCTCCTCTATCGATTATACTACTTTTGGCGCTGTTCCAAAGGGAACCTACTATGTAGCTGTTTCTACCGCTACTGATTCTTGCTACAGCATTAAGGTAAAACAGACAAAGGTGACCGAAAACAGCGGAAGCAGCAAATCAAAAGCAAAAAGCATTTCTAAAGGCGGAAAGAAAAAAGGTCTGGTTACCGCAACCCAGTCTAAGACTTCTGCTGACTGGTACAAGATTAAAGTCAACAGCAATCAGGCAGTAAACTTAGATGTTTATACAGAAACCGGCGGTTCTGGCGGAATCAAGATTACCGTTTACAGCGGTTCCAAGTCTATGGGATCTTCCGAGTTTTATAACGGAAGCAGTCCAGATTCCTATTCAGGCAGATTAGAGCTTTATACTACAATCAATGGCGTTCATATGGGATATCTGCAAAAAGGAACCTACTACATCAAGGTTACCAAATACGGTTCTGGTAATGGTTATTACGAAATTCAGTGGAAATAATCCTAAATTAAAAAACAGTATGCCAAAAGGGCTCCAAGTGGAGCCCTTTTCTAATAGGTAATGTTTAGTTTCCGCAGTTGCAGAAAATGATTACTAACAGTAAGAAGAAGAACAATAAGCTAGTATCGATTCCACCTTCGTTGTTGAATAATCCACAATTGTTTGACATAATATTTCACCTGCTTCTTTCATAGATTTTACTTTACAGTATGATGAAACCGGTGTATTTGTTCCTGTCTATGTCAAAGATTTTTTCTCTTTTCTATCGCTTCACATCGCCGCCAGACAGGATATCGTCATAAACAGCGCGGCTACCGCCGATAAATTTTGGACGGGTTCTAGCGCATACCACATGCGCCTCTCCGATTTTCTTTACAGAAATGCGAACTGGCACCGCCACACGCGCGAGCTGCATACCGATTAACGTATCTCCAATATCCATACCTGCGTCCGCTTTGATTTCCTCCACAGCTACAGGATTCTTTGCGTTTTCATAAACTGCCATAGCAAAGGAGCCGCCTGCATGGGTCTGTGGTACTACATTAGCAATCTCTGTACCGGGAAGAAGAGCTTCCCTCTCCACAATAACAGCACGATTCAGGTGTTCACAGCACTGTGCCGCCAGAAAGATTCCTCTTTCCGCCAGAATCGGATAAACGCCGTCATAGACCGCTTTCGCCGCATTGAAGTCCGAACCCTTCCCAATCCGCTCTCCCTTAATTTCACTAGAAGAGCAGCCAATAATAAAGATATCGCCTTTCTGCAGCTTTGCAGCTTCTAAAAGCTCCTTCACCGCACTTGCTGCCTGCTCTCTGATTTCTTCATAAGACATTTATATCACTTCCTTAAATGAATTTGCATGTTCACATGTCGCTTCTGTTATACATTCCAGCTGGCAAGATACTTTTCCTGCTCTTCTGTCAGTGTATCAATTTCAATATCCCAAGCTGCAAGCTTTCTTCTTGCAACAACATCGTCAATTTCAGTGCTGACATCGACAACACCTTTTCCCAGCTCACTGTAATGCTCCTTGATGTACATGGCAGAAAGGGCTTGCACTGCAAAACTCATATCCATGATTTCCGCAGGGTGTCCGTCAGCTGCCGCAATGTTGACCAGACGACCTTCCCCAATAACATTGACCCATTTTCCATTTGGGAGCCTGTATCCCATAATATTCTTACGGGTTTCCTTCTTCTCTAACGCTGCTGCTTCAAGGCCTTTCATATCTACTTCGCAGTCAAAATGACCTGCATTAGTCAAAATGGCTCTGTCTTTCATGGTGAGCATATGATCCACAGTAATCGTCTTGCAGCAGCCTGTCGCCGATACAAAGATATCGCCGTAAGGCGCAGCCTTTTCCATAGTCATCACGTCAAAACCATCCATCTTGGCTTCAATGGCTTTTACAGGATTTACTTCCGTAACGATCACCTTTGCGCCCAGAGCATTTGCGCGCATTGCAATGCCTCTACTGCACCAGCCGTAGCCGACTACTACCACAGTCTTTGCTGCTACAATCAGGTTGGTGTTTCTCATGATACTGTCCCAAACGGACTGTCCAGTACCGTAACGATTATCAAACAAATGCTTGCAGTCTGCGTCGTTTACTGCAACCATAGGGAATTTCAAAATACCTTCTTTTTCCATAGCCTTTAAGCGAATGACGCCGGTAGTCGTTTCCTCACAGCCGCCCCAGACTTCTTCTGCTAAATCAGGACGCTTTGTATGCAACATGCCGACTAAATCACCGCCATCATCGATGATAATGTTTGCCTTGTGTTCAAGGCACATTTCAATATGTTTGTCATATTCTTCCGGTGTTGCACCGTGGTATGCAAATACCTTCATGCCGCTGTCTGCAAGGGCTGCTGCCACGTCATCCTGCGTAGAAAGCACATTGCTGCCTGTTACAGACATTTCCGCGCCGCCTGCCGCCAAAACCTTGCAAAGGTATGCAGTCTTCGCCTCCAAATGCACAGAAAGAGAAATTTTGATTCCCTCAAAAGGCTTCGTTTTTGAAAACTCCTCTTCCATTCCGCGAAGAAGCGGCATATTGTTTCTGACCCATTCTATTTTCTGATGCCCTGAGGGCGCCAGTGAAATATCTCTGATATCGTAATTCTCCATGATTCTAATTCCTTTTCTTATATGTATTTATACTGCTTCCAGCGGCGAAGCAAAGCTGTACGCAATACAGACATGTCCCATCAGTGTTTCCGCCGGCTCTCCGTCCACAGTGAAGCGCACTCTGCTCACCTCTTCAAATGAGCCTGTCAAAGTGGCTACAATCTGTGCAATTAAAAGCCTTTCCTCCAGCTCCGTTCCAACCAGATTCCGACTGGAAAAATCAACAGTGACTTCGCCTTCTACTTCCTTAATGTAGTTTATCTTGTACTGATTCTTAAAAGCTGTACCCGCCTGCATATCTGCAGAAATTTTCTTTTCCTGCAGGCACTTCAGCGCTTTTCCGTAAAGCTCCGTTCTACCGCCGCTTGAAACTTCATCAGTCCGTTCCAGTAAGATTTCCTCTATGCTACCTGTTTGCAGCGCATTCATATTCAGCAGCACAACCTTTACTCTTACTTTGTTTCCAAATCCGGTACATGCCATAAATAATGAGATGATTGCAAGAATCACCAGTAATTTAAAATAAATATGCTTCATCGGTGATTCCTTTATTCTACAGTAACACTCTTTGCCAAATTTCTCGGCTTATCAATATCCTCACCTTTTTCCCTTGCCACATAGTAAGCAAACAGCTGTAGTGGAATCACAGACAGAAGCGGTGAAACTTCGTCAGCACAAGGTGGAATGTAAATAACTTCATTACTCTGCTTTTCAATCTGCGCCTTGCCCTCTTTTGCAATAGAAACCACATGTGCAAGCCGCGCTTTTACCTCTACAATGTTGGAAAACATCTTCTCAAAGAGCGCATCCTGTGTTGCCAATGCAATAACAATGGTCTCAGGCTCCATCAACGCAATCGTTCCATGTTTCAGCTCCCCTGCCGCAATAGCAAAGGAATTGATATATGAAATTTCTTTCAGCTTCAGAGATCCCTCATACGCTACCGCTGAATCCATACCTCTTCCAATAAAGAATACCTGCGTTCTATTATAAAGTACCTTGGCAAGCTTTTCTATCTCTGCAGATTTTTCGATAATCCGCTCCACCTTTTCCGGTGCTGCCATAAGTTCAGCCAGCATTGCCTGATAGTATTCTTCCGTAATAGTTCCCTTCAAGTCCCCCATATAAAGGGCAATGAGATACATGCAAACCATCTGGGTGGTGTATGCTTTAGTAGACGCCACTGCGATTTCCGGCCCTGCCCAAGTGTAGAATACATCGTCGGATTCTCTTGCTACCGAGCTTCCCACTACGTTAACTACGGATAAAATCCTGGCACCTTTGCTCTTGGCTTCACGCAGCGCTGCCAGCGTATCCAGAGTCTCTCCCGACTGGCTGATTGCAATAAACAAAGTATTCTCATCCACAAATGGATCTCTATATCTAAATTCCGATGCAACATCTACCTCTACCGGAATTCTTGCCATCTTCTCTATGGCGTACTTGCCCACAAGACCAGCATGATATGCTGTTCCACAGGCAACAATATAAATCTTGTTAAATTTCTTCAGGTCTTCCAGCGTCAAAGAAATACCGTCTAACTTCACTCTGCCGTTTTCATCAAGACGCCTGGTTAAAGTTTCCCTAATCGCTTTCGGCTGCTCATGAATTTCTTTTAGCATAAAGTGCTCATATCCATCTTTTTCAGCATCCTCAAGACTCCAAGTCACTTGCAGCACATCTCTCTTAACCGGCTTTCTGGCTTGATTCAAAATCTGAATCTGCTCCGGTGTGCAGATTACCATCTCGTTATTTTCAATCAGATATATTTTATTCAAATATTTTAACAGCGCCGGAATATCCGAAGCGATGAAGTTACAGCCTTTTCCCAGACCTGCAATCAGCGGCGCATCTTTTCTGTATGCCACGATTTTGCCCGGTTCATCCTTTGACATCGCTACGATGGCATAGGCACCCCTCATCAGCTTTACTGCCTCGAAGACGGCATCCTCCAGGGTTGTCTTCTTTAGAACGCCCAAAAGATGTGCAATAACTTCTGAATCCGTCTCAGTCCGAAAAGTAATGCCGTGCTCCTTGGTGAGCCACTCCTTTAATTCCACATAGTTTTCTACGATTCCATTATGCACAATGGCGATAGAACTATCGCCATTTATATGCGGATGTGCATTGGCGTCAGATGGAGCGCCATGGGTTGCCCACCTTGTATGTCCGATTCCCGTTGTTCCATAAAGGTTTTCACCGGCAATATCTTTTTCCAGATTAGCAATCTTGCCCTCTTTCTTTCTGACGATTAGTTCACCGCCACTGTGCAGGGCAATTCCCGCAGAGTCATATCCTCTATATTCTAACTTTTTAAGTCCATCAATGATAATATCCCTGGCGTTATCAGCCCCGACATATCCTACAATTCCACACATAAGTTATACCTCTCTTATCTCTCAATTCCTTTTTTCTAACTGAATTTCCTGCTAATTAAATCTGCCAGTTCTGTTGCCAGCTGATGAATCCTCTCTATATCACTGCCCTCAATCATCACGCGAACCAGCGGTTCTGTGCCGGATGGTCTGATGAGAACTCGACCACTTCCTTCCATCTCTTTTTCAATAGCAGAAATAGCCTGCTGCACCTCTTTATCGGTTAGATAGGCTTTTTTATTTTCATTGCTTACCCTCGCATTTTCAAGAACCTGTGGGAAAATTTCAATCTCAGCGGAAAGCTCCGAAGGCCTTTTTCCTGACGATGCTACTGCCCTTACAAACTGAAGGGAGGAAAGGGTTCCATCCCCCGTCGTGGTGTAATTCAGGAAAATAATATGACCGGACTGTTCTCCACCCAGAATGCAGCCAGTTTCCTGCATAGATTCCAGCACGTATCTATCACCTACACCAGTCACTTCTACCTCTGCACCCACAACATCCTTGATATATTTATGGAAGCCGATATTGCTCATTACCGTTGCAGTGACCTTATTCTCAGCAAGCTGACCTGCTTCCTTTAGCATTTTAGCACAAATGCAGATGGTCTTGTCTCCGTCAATGACCATACCCTTTTCGTCTACAACGATAAGTCTGTCTGCATCTCCATCATAAGCAAGACCAATATCAGCATGCTCTGATACCACTGCCTGCTGCAATTTTTCAGGATGAGTTGAGCCAATTTTATCGTTGATGTTAAGACCGTCAGGCTCGCACCCGATAGTAATTACCTCTGCACCTAGGGCACGATAAACTGCTGGTGCTGTTTTAAATGCTGCACCATTGGCACAATCCAACACCACTTTCATGCCTTCCAGTCTGATATCGATGGTTGACAGAAGAAACTTGCAATAAAGCTCCGCCGCATCATCATCTGCATCCAGACATCTTCCCAACTCATCACCAGTTTTATGGCTATTAGTGTCGATTCCTCTGATAATAATATCTTCTATTTTTTCTTCTATGGCATCGTCCAGCTTAAAACCCTCGCTGTTGAAAAATTTAATTCCGTTATATTCAAAAGGGTTATGCGAAGCAGAGATGACAATCCCAGCGTCCGCATGATAATATTTTACCAGATATGCAACTGCCGGCGTAGGAATTACGCCAACTTTAATCACATTTCCGCCGACAGCCAAAATACCAGCAGTCAAAGCATTTTCCAGCATATCACCGGAAATTCTTGTATCTTTACCGATTACAATAACTGGTCTTTTGCTTTCTTTGCGCAGAACATGAGCGCCTGCTTTTCCCAAATTAAACGCCAGCTCCGGCGTCAGTTCTGAATTGGCGATGCCTCTGACACCGTCTGTTCCAAATAATCTTCCCATAAATAGCCTCTATTCCTTTTGCTCAATTTCAACGTGTACTTTTTTCGGAGTCACTTCAATTTTAGTACAATCTTTTTGACATACGACTTCCAGACTCACCTGATGACTACCTTCTTGTTTATCCTTCAGTTCCACTTGCAGTATAATATCTTCCTTTTCTATAGCTGCAAGTTGTTCCTCTTTACCTGTCAGAACAACAACCAGACGATCAATTCCCGAAATTTCCGCCTGTAAATCCGCTGCCAAATTCTGCATATCAATTTCATCGCTGTTAAAAGTAAACGTCCTAGTGCTAAGGGCTTCCACCTTAATCTCTGCAATCATAGATTCTGCTGACCTTCCGGAAACCTGTACATCTGCAGGAAGTACTGGCACAATCTTCACCGTAGTATCCTCTGTAACATCGGTCAAATCAATAGCCTCAGCAGTAACAAATTCAATGGATTCAAGGACGCTGCTTTTTCCCTTAATAGTAATAGTCTTCGGAGCAGAAACGGATTTTTCCAATGTGCCGTCGGATAGATCCACAACTGGCACCTTTAGCGGTACGGTCTTCGCCATTCCAAGCTCCGCTGTCACCTGTACAGACCCTGCAGAAAGTTTGACTCTCTCTATCATTTCGCCTCTTTTATCTACAGGTTCCAATTTGCAGGCAATGGTCTTCAACCTATCTGTTACTTCTCCTTCTTTTACCAAGGCACTAGCATGATCTGCCTGTTCTACCAGTGACTGTGCACCAGTTACCGTAACCTTGCTGCGGCTCAATTCTACTGTAATCGGTTCCTGATCCGTACTGAAAACTCCCTCATACTGCGGCAGAATGTCAATTTCCTTTGAGACTTTGTTTTCAACTGTAACAGTGACTTTATTTAAACTTTTATCTTCAATTTCCACATTATCCGGCACTCTGATATTGACCCGTAACTGATTCTCACCTTTCGCTGCCTCCTCTAAGCTGACAGAAGCAGTAATATCACCAGGGCGCAGTCTGCTTACGTTGGCTCTGGTGCCCGTCACCGTCACGTTCAAAGTCTCAGCGCTGATGTCTAAAATTGCCAGCTCGTTTTCATCCAGCGATTCTTCCCCCAGAAACTGAATTGGGACATCCCTGTAAGTCTTGGTGTCGGTCGGGTTGGTTTCCCCAATAACATATGCCCAAATTCCAATCGCTATGAGCACAGAGAGGACGATATTGAACTTTTTGTTATCTAGCATCTTTCTTCCTCCCCAGTTTGCCTATAATCTTTTTCAGCTTGTCGCCGCGATCTCCTTCCTTGTTTAAATATAAATTTAAAAGAGTTTTTTCAACAGTCTTAGTATCTAAAAATCTCGTCAGCTTTCCATCCACTGCCATAGAAATAACGCCCGTTTCCTCACTCACAATGATGGAAATGGCATCAGAATGTTCGGTAATTCCAATACCAGCTCTATGTCTGGTTCCCAGACTTTTATTTAAATTTTTATTTTCTGTCAAAGGCAGAACACATCCTGCAGCATAAATCCTGTCTGCACGGATAATGACAGCTCCATCATGGAGCGGCGCACCCTCATAAAATATATTGCCCAAAAGCTGTGCAGAAATATCCGCATTGACTTCAGTTCCGGTCTCTGCGATATCTACAAGAGCTGTTTCTCTTTCCAAAATAATGAGCGCACCAGTCTTTGTCGCAGAAAAAGAGTTCACTGCCTTGACGAATTCGTCGGTAATATCCTTTGCCTTTTCTTTGTCCAACTGACCGAAAGGCGCTTTCACAATCTTACTTCTGCCTACATACTCAAGGCCCCTGCGCAATTCAGGCTGAAATACTACAACCAGAGCAATAATACCCATGGTCAGTGTCCCCCTTAAAATCCAATTAAGCGCATACAAGTCCAGCACATCTGAAAGGAAAAAAGCGGCAATTAATACAAGCAGTCCTTTCACCAGCTGCTGCGCTCTGGTATCTCTGATAAAACTAATGACTTTGTAGACGATAAAGGCCACGATGAGAATGTCCAAAATATCGTTAATTCCAATACTGGAAATGATGTTGTTGAAAAAATTTTCCATATGCCTTCCCCTTATATATAGCTTATATAATTCTACCGTATCTAACTAAAAAATTCAAGGGAATTGGCACAAAAACCATGGTAAACTCATGAAATCTTAACAAAGTTTTCTATTCAAAAAGGACCGCCCAAACGGACAGTCCTAAAACATTTCCTTTATTAGTAAGTTGTCTCCAGCACACCATAGTTTCCATCTTTTCTGATGTAGACCACATTGACGCTGTCTGTTTCCATATCAAGGAAGACGAAGAAATTATGCTGCAGCATTTCCATCTCCAAAATTGCTTCCTCCACTGACATCGGCGAGAGCTCAAACTTCTTGGTTTTCACAACCTTTACTTCTTCCACTTCTTCCGGAAGTTCTGGCAGACTCTCAAATCTTACGGATTTGTTGTCGTTATAACGCTTCTGCAGCTTGCCTTTAAATCTTGCCATCTGGCTGGACAGCTTATCTACAACCTTATCAATTGCCTCATAGATATCATCCGAAACGTCTTCGCTTCTGAATACTGCCCCTTTGGCGTTGATAGTTGCCTCTATCTTGTCCTTGCCTCTCTCCTGAGATAATACCACTTTTACAGTAATGTCATCGGAGAAATATTTCCCAAGCTTATCAAATTTCCTCTCCAGTGTGTCCTGTAAATGCTTGTAAGTGTTAAAATTCTTACCTGTGATGTTTACCTTCATGTGATGACCTCCTTAGCCACTCCTCTGAGTCCGGCCTTTCAGCAGAAACGCCGAAAGCAAAGGTGATTTTCTTTAAAACCATTATAACATACTTTTCTGAAAAATCATATATCTTTTTTGTGCCAAGTCCGACTTTTTTCCTGAAATTATTCCTATGTCGATGAGGCTACCTATGCAGCTGCCGCCGCTGTCCCTTTTTCTACGCTTCGCTATACTTTCCGCCCTTTGGGCGAAAAGTATAGAAAAACGGCAACGTTCGCTTTGCTCTCTCCTCCGTTCTCTTCGTTCACTTCGCTGTCCCTTTTTCTACGCTTCGCTATACTTTCCGCCCTTCGGGCGAAAAGCATAGAAAAACGGCAACGTTCGCTTTGCTCTCTCCTCCGTTCTCTTCGTTCACTTCGCTGTCCCTTTTTCTACGCTTCGCTATACTTTCCGCCCTTTGGGCGAAAAGTATAGAAAAACGGCAACGTTCGCTTTGCTCTCTCCTCCGTTCTCTTCGTTCACTTCGCTGTCCCTTTTTCTACGCTTCGCTATACTTTCCGCCCTTTGGGCGAAAAGTATAGAAAAACGGCATTGCAGTTGTCTGGCTGACCTGGTCTTTGCCCCCACACTCGCCTTGACCGGGATTTTCCCGAGGACTTACATCTAAGCTACGCCATGATCACTGCCGCCTTGCGGATCAGCTTACGTGGATCCCTTTGCCCGTAACTGGCTTGGATTTTCAACCACAGACCCAGACAACTGCAACGCCGTCTCTTCTTATTTTTTATTTTGCTGCAAATGCTAAAAAATACACGATTTCAGGCTGTGCGGAAAGCAGTGCCTCGTAGCAGGCATTCGCCGTACTTCCGGTCGTATAAAAATCATCAAGCAGCAGAATTTTCTTTTCCTTTAACAGTGTACCATATTTTTGGTTATATGCAAACTTTCCTTTTACATTTAATTGCCGCTCCGTAGGACTTAAGCCTCGCATAGGCTGGGTATTTCCAGTTCGCAAAAGAGCATCTTTCAGGCAAGGCTTTCCCAGCAGCCTCCCCAGGTGCTGCCCCATAAGCGCCGCATGATTAAAGCCCCTCTGCCGCTCCTTTTCGAAAAACATAGGAACCGGCACAATCATATCAAAGACAAGGCGTGCCAGATTCAGCCGATCCGCCATCATCTGCGCCAAATCCCGTGCAATGTACTTTTTCCCGTTATATTTTAGGGAGAAAATGAGCCTGCGTTCATAAAGACCATACTGGGTGCAGCGCAAAGACAAAAATGGAACCAATCCGCCAGCAACACCAGCTATGCCATCACCGCCTGCAAACTTAACTTTTTGCGGTGGCTGCCCATCCCATCTGATATGCGCCATGCAGTGGTCACATAAATGGTAAGTTCTGCTTTCATCAATGATATTGCCACAGCAGATACAGTAAAGTGCCGGTGGATACAGCAAATCCAGTCCTTTTGAGATCATTGCGCGGGCAGCGCCTGTTGCTGCATTTTTCAACCTATGCCCACCTCCAGCAACTCTTCTAATCTGTACCGAAGCCCGGAATAGCGCATTTTAATTCGGTTGTTGTCAATCATGGCATTCATCTTCTGTTCCCCGCCTACCAGCACGACTACCTGCTTGCCTCGAGTCACCGCCGTGTACAAAAGATTTCTAGTCGCCAACATCGGCGGAAACCAAGAGATAGGCATAACTACGATTGGAAATTCACTGCCCTGACTTTTGTGTACCGTAATGGCGTAAGCAAGTTCCAGTTCATCAAGCTGAGAAAATTCGTAGGTCACATACTTGTCCTCATCAAAGATGACTGTCATCTGATTGTATTCTTTGTCGATTTTTTCTATGAAACCCACATCGCCGTTAAAGACGCCTTGCCCCTCTGAAAAGTCTCGCCTCTTCTTCCAACCGATTTCGTAGTTGTTACGAATCTGCATAACTTTGTCGTTTTCGCGGAAAAGTTTATCGCCGAACTTCTTTTCTGTCAAATCTTCCCGCGGCGGATTCAAAGCCTCCTGCAGCACTTTATTCAACGCGATACAGCCAAGCGCGCCTTTTCGAACCGGCGTCAAAAGCTGAATATCCCGCACCGGCACAATGCCTTCATAATAAGCTGAAAGACGCTTTGTAATCAGCTGCACCAATAGATCCACAATCTGCTTTTCCGAAGCCCGCTCCATAAAGAAGAAATCCTTGTCCTTGCTGTTGACAAAAGGATATTCACCCTCGTTGATTCGATGGGCGTTTACTACAATCATACTTTCCTGCGCCTGACGAAAAATCTCTTTTAGCTTTACGGTATGGACGTACTCGCTTTCTATGATATCCCTAAGCACGTTGCCCGCGCCCACAGAAGGCAGCTGATCGTAGTCGCCTACCATAATTAGACGAGTACCCGGTTTAATCGCTTCAGTTAGCCCCTGCATTAAAAGCAGATCAATCATGGAAGCCTCGTCCACAATTACCACATCGTATTTCAACGGGTCTTCACTAGTTTTCCCAAAGCGCATAGTGTCCTCTTCCGAGGAGTAATAGTATTCCAAAAGACGGTGCACCGTAGAAGCATAGTGCCCGCTGGTTTCCGTAATTCTTTTTGCCGCCCTGCCAGTCGGCGCAGCGATTGCCACTTTAAACTGACTTTGCTCAAAGATATTGATCAGGGTATTGATAATAGTGGTCTTTCCTGTGCCGGGACCACCTGTAATGACTGAAATTCCGCTGGTCAAGGAACTTTTGACTGCACTGACTTGCTGAGCGGAAAGCTCAATTCCCGTCTGTCTCTGAGTCATGGAAATCATACTGTCGATGTCCACAGAAAGAGACTTAAGCCCCGCATTTTCAATAGCTGCCAAATTTCGACAAATCTTCTGTTCCGCCAAATAATAGACGTACAGATATACTACGGTCTGCCCTTTCAGTGTATCCAGCTGAATCTCCCCTTCAAAAGCCATATCCACCATATTCTCATAAACCAACTGTCTGGACACGTCAAGAAGCTGTCCAACCCTTTCACAAAGCTCTTCCTGCGGCATATAAGTGTTTCCTTCTCCCGCAAAATAGCTAAGTCCGTACTTAATTCCGCTCCTGATTCTGAAAGGGCTTTCCGGTTCAATACCCATCTTTGCAGCGATATTATCCGCTTTGTGAAAGCCAATTCCGTACACCTCTTCCACCAGCCTGTAAGGATTTTCGCTAATCAGTTCCACAGCGTCGGCACCGTAAACTTTGTAGAGTTTCAAGGCGTACTCTGCAGAAACACCATATTCCTGAAAAAACATGGACACCTCCGCAAATTCCCTGTGGGCTGCAAATGCCTCAGCAATTGCTTCGGCTTTTTTCGGTCCGATTCCGCTGACAAGGGTCAATCTGTGCGGCTCCCTCTCCATAATTTCAAAAGTATCCTCGCCGAACTTTGCCACAATAGCAGACGCCATCTTTGGACCGATTCCTCTGATAACCCCGGAAGCAAGAAAACCTTCAATACCTGCGATTCCAGTCGGCAGCACCTCTTCAAACTCAGAAAAAGCAAACTGCTCCCCATAAGTGGGATGCACCTTAAAGGTTCCCCGAAGCTTGTACCGGAAGCCCGGCGCACAAGAAGGAAGACTGCCGACCACAGTAAAGTATTCATCGTCAGTCTCCATGATGGCAATGGTATATCCGTTGTCCTCATTATGAAAAATAATTTCGGTGATAATCCCTTGCTTTTCTTCCATTATTTTACCCACTTAACGTATCTGGTCTTTGCCGCCAGTTTATTCTTCGAGTATTTCTTTGCATATTTCAACAGCACGTCTCTATGATTATTTGCAGGATTCTTATGTACCAGAGCAGCTACCTGCTCTAAAAGCTCCGCCGCTTTTTCTGCGGAATCGGTAATACCCGCCTCCATAATGTCATTGGCATCAATGACCAAATCCTCTACGAATACCGGTTCGTTGCCGGAAATGATCTTCTTCATCATGTAGTTTCTGGATTCAATTTTCAGGCTCGGCTGGTCGTAAACAATGCGCATAGCCTTAGATAGATTGTGCAGATAATTGTAACGTTCATTTCCATATTTAAACAGGAACTTTTTGAATTCCATGTCAGTGTTGAGAAAGTTAATATCAATAATACGTTCCACACCATCTTTCAAGTGTTCCTCCGTCTTCTTATCAAACTGCAATCTCTCAATGGCAGCCAGCGCCCGCTTCTTGGTAATCGCAGTATAGACAAGTCCCAGCCTTCTGGTTCTCACCGGCTTGGTTTTATCGATATTATCGCATACAGTCTTAAAAGCATTGGTGTCAGACATGGACATCCTGCCTGCCACATCTTCACCTAAAATTACTGCCATCAGGCCAGTTCCAGTCAGCATTTTCAGACCTTTTCCCGCATGATCCGATATCAGAAGATTTTCAAATTCCTCACGCACGGACGCTACATCGCCGCTGTCTGTCTGTGCAAGCAAAACTCGCCAGTGATTACCTATTGCTTCAAAGATGCTTTTGTGCAGGTCAAAATCCAGTTCCGCCGCAATTCTTACAGCCTCCAGCATATGAATCGGTTCTTTCTCAAAAACCTCCTCGCAGGATTCCACCGTCCGAATCAGCCTGGCTCGAATATCATCCCTGCCGCCATATGGGTCGACCAAAGTTCTTTCCGGATTATCCGCAATAGCGTTAACCGTAAACACCATCTCTTTCAGCGCCTCTTCAATGGTCCCCTCAAAGTTTCTGACATCAACAATACAGCCGTCGATGACAACAGGTTTGTCTTCATCCTTTGCCGGCACTTCATAGGTAAAATCCAGCCGTATTGACTGCTTCCCTTCGTCCAGTAGCTGACAGTCTGGAAAAATTCTCTGCAAATCAGCAAGGGTCGCCTTTGTCAGCAAATCCCAGTCGTACACCTTTTCGCCCATGATTTGACCGCGAACACATTCCCCCGCTGCGTAGGTTTCAAAACCCTCTTTTTCCAGTGTCTTCAGTGTCCTCAGCACATCCTTGTCGAATTTAATCACTTCTGCGTTCCTCCATCTTCTGTGGGTTTATAAATTCTGCGATTATCCAGCGTCCAAATTCTATCGGAAAATTCGCCCGGCGCAACACCTCTAAGCGCATCCTCCATATCAAACATTCTGGCATCTAAAATATCTAAATAGTGCAGCACCTCCGCTTCCGGAAACAGGGGCTTCTTTGGACTTCCAAACTCCGGTTCGTAGTGATGGGCTAAAATCATATGTTCCAGCATCAGTGTTTTCTCTTCGCTAAAGCCGAGATCTCGGCAGGTTCGATCCAAAAACTTTACACCCTGCACGATATGCCCTAGCATCTGTCCCTCAAAGGAATATCCCGGTGACACCCCGTACTCATTGGACAGAATCTCATTAAGTTTTTCAATATCATGAAGGATTACACCAGTTGCCACCAAATCTCTATTCAAATTGATATAGACCTCGCAGACGCGAAGCCCTGTCATCAGCATTCTCTTTACGTGATACAAAAGACCGCCGTACTCTGCGTGATGATTCTTGGACGCTGCCGGATAGTACAGAAGTCTCTCTTTGTTTTCTGAAAGCACCTTGGTGCAAAGAGTCCGCAAATCTTTATCCTCCATAGATTCTGCCACAGAGTAAATGTAACTGTACATCTCTTCTGAGTCCTCTGGCGCAGCCTTAACATATTCAGATATTTCAAGGGCGTCCTCTGAGTTGGCAGCTCTGATTCTGCTGATTCTAAGCTGACTCTGCCCCTGCCACTCGGTAACCTGCGCTCTGACCTTAATCAGATCCCCTTCCTTCATGCCGGATAAGAGTTCCAGTTCATCATCCGGAATCTCCCATTTCTTGCCGTTTACCTCGCCACTCTTATCGCCCAGCACTACATCAAAGTACTGTTTCTTGTTAGCACCAACCTTGATGTTGGCACTCTTTACCATAAAAAAATCTGTAATTTCGGATTGTCCTTTCAAATCCGCCGCATAAAATTGTTTCATTCAATCGTCTCCATCAAAAAAATCACTACACTAATTATATAACATTTGGTCCAATTAGTATAGTGATTAAATTGTGAAGAAATTTTCCCTTATATCGCTTTTTCAAGAGCCACTCTAGCTTTGAACAGGTCACCGTCGATAGTAAGTTCAAATTTTCCGTTCATCAGGCTGGTCAAATCTTTTGCAATCGCAAGGCCCAGCCCGCTTCCTTCCGTATTTCTGGACTCATCGCCCCGCTTAAACCGCTCCATCAGCTCGTCAGCACTGATGTTCAGCTGTTCCTTGGACATGTTCTTAACGTCCAAATAAATCATGTTCTTTTCTTCTAAAATGTCAATGTAAACTCTGCTGGCCGGCAGTGCATATTTGCTCACATTGGTCAAAAGATTTTCTATGACTCTCCACAGAAGCTGGCCGTCCGCCATCACGTAGATGGAATCCACTTTATTGGTAAAGATTACCTCAAGGTCGTTTTCCGCAAGGCGCTCTTCCATCTCAGCCATTGCCTGATTGACAATAGAAGTCATTTCAATCTTGCCCATATCCACCGGGATATTGCCGCTGGAAGCCTTTGCTGCCTCAAATAAATCTTCTGTGAGTTTCCGTAGCCTTCTTGTCTTCTCATCGATAATCTCCAGATACATCGGCGCATTTTCACTGTCCAGTCCTTCCGTCTTGAGTAAATCCACATAGGACACCATGGAAGTCAGCGGCGTGCGCAAATCGTGAGAAACGTTTGAAATCAAGTCAATTTTCATTCTCTGATTCTTCAGCTTATCCATCACGGCGATATTCATGGCTTCTGAAATTTCGTTAACACTCATGGCAAGACGATCAAGTTCTCCTCCATCCGTCACAGGGATTTTATAATCTAAATTGCCCCGCTTAATCTGATTGACTCCTTCTTTAACTTCGCAGTACTTCTTCACCCATTTAGGAATAAAGATAAAGATGAAAATCAATACCGGTATCATTCCCAGCCATGTCGCGGAAAGCAGCACTGCCACGATGGCCGTAACCATGACTTTCCAGAACACTTCATCGCTGGCAGCAATTGCATCTGCAATATAGCAGACTAGCTTTCCGATAATGGTATGCCGCCAGAAAGACCTGGTCTTCAGTTTTTTAACAAGGGACTGCAGCAGTATGAGAAATACGCCCATCAGAAAGAGATTTCCAGCAATACAGAAGAACAACTCCAGCCATCTCGGCTCAAACTCTGAATTGTAAAAGTAAATATCACTGCTGAACTGCTCCATCTGCTCTTTGTTTAAGAGCCCCAACGCATATTCCTGATACCAATCGCTGCCGCTGAGCCAATCAACATGAGGCATGCTCATCAGTGCGATGCCGCAAAAGGCAAGAGCACCAACCACAATCTGCACATCGGTAAATATTTTGTCAAACCAGTTCAGTACCACACTTCCCATCGCATCTTTTCTGCCTACCTTAACAAGGGACACGATAATTGCTGCAAGGGCTATGATTACCACGCCGATTTCAATCATCCACAATGCCGATATATGCTCGTCTCCGCCGCGAATTTCAACATGCTGCCAAGTTGTCTCGCCATCTTCTCCTGTTGTCCTGCCATACAGCCCATATTTAATATGGTAAACCAGTGCCAGCATACAGCCCACTAAAACAGCTGCTTCTGCGGCTATCACCGCAATCACAGAACTGATGCTGTACGTCAATGTTCTATAGCTTTTCAATTTTGTATCCAATTCCCCACACCACCTTCAAGTACTTTGGATTTTTAGGATTAATTTCTATTTTTTCTCTGATTCTTCTGATGTGGACTGCAACGGTATTTTCCGGATTGTAAGCAGGTTCGTTCCAAACGTTCTCATAAATCTGCTCCATGGAAAACACTTTTCCCGCATTCTCCGTCAGAAGTTTCAAGATGCCGAACTCCGTCGGCGTCACGGTGACATACTCCCCATCTATGCGCACCGCCTTTTCATCGTCGTCCACTTCAAGTCCCCCTGTCTTGTAAACCCCGCTCTTTTTCTCCATACTTCCAAGATCCACATATCGTCTCAGCTGAGATTTTACTCTGGCAATCAGCTCAAGCGGATTAAAAGGTTTGGTGATATAATCGTCAGCGCCGACGTTTAACCCCGTGATTTTGTCGTAGTCCTCCGACTTTGCCGAAAGCATGATAATCGGAATATTCTTTTCCTCTCTGATTTTCATGGTTGCCTGCACCCCATCCATCTTCGGCATCATTACGTCCATGATAATCAAATGAAGCTGCTGATTTCTGGCATAATTCAAAGCCTCTATCCCATCAAAGGCTTTAAACACCGTATACCCCTCGTTCCTTAGATAAATCTCAATTGCCCCTGCGATTTCTTTATCATCGTCGCATACCAAAATATTCATCAAACCTTAACTCCTTTCGCTTACAACTATAGAATAGTCCTGAATTATTACAAAGCGCCCATGGCGTTTCTTACGATATTCTTAACAAATTGTAACAAGGCATTACGCGGTTGTCAATGCGCCATGCTTCCAGCATCACGGTAAACGCATGAAAAGTTGCGAACATTAAATTTTAGTACCTGTTCCGTATTTTTGCAAAAAAGGTATCAAAAATTAGGAGTCACTTTATACTAGCTAAAAGGTTTTGTGCAAATTAAACGAAATAGAAATGAAATTCTTCGTTCTTTTTTGTTTTCTAAGGGGCTATTTTCGTATAAGTCTTCCATTATCCAAAAGTTCATTCCTTATTTTCCATATAATAGATAAAATGTTTTGGATATTTTAGTACCTTTTTTGCAAAAAACTCTTAAAAGTACTAATGATGTGTTTCATGCGTTTGCCGTGTGTCTGCCTCTAATCAAACCAATCAAAAAAGCAGGTACACTATAATAGTATACCTGCAGAAATTCCGTGCCGTACTTGCGGTTAATCTCTATTCACAACAGCCTGCAGCACCTGATTTGCAACAGGTCCTGCCACGCTGCTTCCATAGCCGCCGTTTTCTACGCAGACAATAAAAGCATAAGGATTTCCTTCGTTTTTTATAAAGCCTGTAAACCAGGCATTGGGCTCGCTTCCGTACATCTCCGCTGTTCCCGATTTTGCGTAAATATCAAGCCCAGGGAAATTGCTCTCGCCATAATTAGAAACGACATTATTTTTCATCATGGAGCGCAGCTTTTCCGCCGTGGACTCGTCAATCATGCGTTCGGTATCCTCGCCTGACGGAAAGTTTGTATAAAGAATTCTAGGCACCGTGCCCACCCCGTCTCTTGCAATTGCGCTCATATAAACCAGCATGGAGCAAGGATTCAGTTCATCGTTATACTGCCCGATTCCCGCCCACGCCAGACTCAAATCATCGTTTTTGGGAAACTCAAAAGAGCCTTTCGCATTATGAATGCCGTCAATATCGTAGGAGTCCAAAAGCCCCAGTTTTTTCGTATAACTTGCCATGACAGTGCCGCCAATCCTCTGGGACAAATCCGCAAAGGCGCAGTTGCAGGATTTTGCCAGCGCCCCCTCAAAATCCACCGTCCCGTGGGCCTGAGTGCAGGTGATAGCCTCGTCTCTGATGTAGCTGACACCGCTGCAGGTATAGCTCCAATCCTCAAGTCCGCTAACATTTTCGATGGCAGCAGCGCAAGTCACCAACTTAAAGATGGATCCCGGAATCAGATTGGAAGACAGGAACTTGTTCAAATATACGCCCGACGTATCATCCGCTGCAATTTCCGGCGGATTAGCAGGGTCAAATCCCGGAGAACTTACCATACAGATAATTTCCCCCGTTTCATAATTATATACACCTACGGTGCCGTTTCTTCCGTTCAGAGCGTTATACGCAGCCTTTGACACTTCCGCGTCGATGGAAAGTTTCAGGTCGTTGCCGTTTCCCGTAATACTGTAGGTTCCGGTCAAAAGACTGTAGCCTACGATTTTGTCTCGAAAAGCGCTCTGCGCTGCAGTTGCAATATTTCCATCCATATCCCCTACGGCATGAAGGGTCGCTCTGCGTGTCAGTTCATCGTCATTATATTTCATTCCATTTTTGGTATTCTCTACAAGGAGGGTATCGTTTGCATCGTAAACCTTGCCAATTGCAAGCCTTCCCTCATAATACACGTGCTGGTTCGCGTAGAAAGTCGCCCATTCACCGCCATCTGTCACAAACTTAAATATGAAAATACATATGCCCAAAAACAGCGCTGCTGCAAGAGCAAGGCAAATGATGCCTCTTTGCTCTAATTTCTTCATATCATATCCTCCTCTTCCGTCTCAGCCTTAAGGCCTTTGTCCGTCAGGCTGATTGCAATGCTGGCATTCTGCCTGGTGTCCGCCGCTTTAAGAAAGGCCAGCATACCCCAGGAGCCAATCATACTGGTTCCTCCGTTGGAAACAAATGGGAAAGTCACACCGGTCATCGGCAGTAAATCCACCGCACCGAAAACATTGAGCACCGTCTGAAACAGGAACATGGAAGTAGCCGCACAAGCAGCAATGGTGTAATAGGTGGACCTGCCTGCCAAGATAGAGCGCACCGCAAAAAGGGAAAGAGTGATGATAGAAATCACCGCAAGAACTGCAATAATCAATCCCCACTCTTCTACCAACATACCGAAAACAAGGTCAGTGTCCGCAGCAAAAACGCTGGACAGCCAGCCTTTTCCGGCACCAACGCCGACAAAACCACCGCCTGCCGCCGCCGACATGGTTCTTGTCTGCTGCATACCCAGCCCGTCTGCAAACTCCCAGGCATGTCCCCATACCGAAAAGCGCTCCGCTATATATGCTTTGAACTTCAGCACCATCAGACCTCCAACAAAAGCTACGCCTACCAGCAAAATCAGCTTGGTAAAATCTCCACTTCTAAGGAAAGAAATCACCAGGAAAGTGACGAAGAATATAATCGCCGTTCCAAAGTCCCCCATCAGCGCCAGGCAGCAAAAGCAGAAGCCTGAAAACAGCATAAATATAATAGAATTCTTTTTTTCAAAGAGCTTGTCCAAGGACGCCGCTCCCACCCAGATGAATGCAAGCTTAATCAGCTCCGACGGCTGGAAAGAAAATCCGCCAATTTCCACCCAGTTGGCAGCACCAAAGCGATCAGTAGCGAAGACCAAATTAAACAAAAGAAGTCCCGCCGCACCTATGTACATCAGCTTCTGAATGGCTTCCGTTCTCGTCAGATTCCTAAGGTAAGCACACATAAAGAAAAACAAAGCAAGCCCCATGGCAACCGCAATAAATTGCTTAAAAGCCGCTTCTGGAAATTTCGCAGCGGTCACCGAAAGACTCAAGGTAGATAAGAAAAAGGCGATAGTTTCCATTTCAAAACCTTTTCGCTTCATGGATCGAAGCAGAATTACATAAACCCACATAAGGATACAGATTCCAGCAAAAGCCATCGTAATAGAATGAAGATAGTTTTCTCCCAAAGCTATCTTCAGTTGTATCACTGTCATTACCTGAAAAATGCTCAGCGCAAACAAGGACGGCCACGGCAGCGGAATCACTGTGTCCGATTTTCTCATCTTTATATTATTGCGGCGTTCCTCCAGGCTGATTGGAAACAATGTACACTGAGTCATGCCCACGCTGATGACATCGCCGGGGCGAACTTTGACTCTCTGATCCTTTCTGACGCGTCGCTCGTTGACATAGGCTCCGTTCTTGGATCCCAAATCACGATAAGTCCAGTTCCCCTTAGGGTCTCTGGTCAGTGTCCCATGGTTTCTGGAAACCCGCGGGTCTTCGATGTTGATATCGCAGCTTTTCGCCCTTCCAAGTACATTTTCCCAATGGGTAATGGGAAGATTTTCTCCCGTACTCAAATGTAAATAAGCCCAAACCTCCGACGGATTTTTGGACTTGAGAAGTGAGCGAATCGCCCGCATTAAAATAAAAATCGCAAGGGCAATAAAAACCCATCTGGCTACAGCAGTATAAATCAGTTCAAAACCGTAGTCAGATGCGAAAACTTCCTGAATTGTTTCCAGAATCCCTGCAAAAAACTCTCCAATGCTTTTAAAAATTCCCGAAATGATCGTCATAATCTGGCTAACCCCTCCATTTCTCTTTCTGGCAATAGTATATCACAGTCTTTTTCAGATGTAAAACCCCCCGTTGACAGCAAGAACCTGTCCTGTTATATAGGAAGCTTCTTCTGAGGCTAAAAACACAGCCGCCTTTGCCACCTCATCGGCGTCACCAATTTTTCCCATAGGGATTTCCTCTGTCAGCGCCTGCAGGGTATCCTCTCCGCAAATGCGACTCATATCGGTATCGATAACCCCCGGCGCAATGCAGTTGACTCTAACGCCAGAAGGTGCGACTTCCTTGGCAAGACTCTTTGCAAATCCGATAACTGCGGCCTTGGTAGTGGAATACGCCACTTCACAGGAGCCACCAGTCTGTCCCCAAACAGAGGAAATCATCACGATACTTCCCTGCTGCCTTTCTATCATGGTTGGAAGTATTTGGCTGGTCACTGAGATTGTTCCGTATAAGTTGGTATCCATAATCTCCTTCCACTGCTTCTGCGTTGTATCTGTGAACAGCCCCGTGATGCTAATTCCTGCATTACATATCAGCACATCGAAATAAGGCACTTCCAGATACATGCGGGCTGCCCGCACACCTTCGGAAACCTGCTGACTGTCAGATACATCGCAACAAATGCCTACAGCACCTGTCTCTTCGCTGACCTCCTTTGCTTTGTCATCTCTCTCTTTATAAAGGAAGGCAACTTTATATCCGCTCTCCATAAACGCTCTTACCATAGCAGCGCCGATTCCCCTGGAGCCTCCCGTAATCAAAACCGATTTCATCTTGGACCTCTTTTCTGTTCTCATAAGTTTCATAGGCAAACCTGTTTCTTTGCAAAAAAACATTGGGACTTGCCCAATGTTTTTTCTTTGCTTATATTTCTGGCGCATAGTATTAACTATAATCTTAGAAACTAATTCCGAGATTCTCAGATTATTTTCATCTATATTCTACTACAACTTTTTCCACTTGTCAAAGAATTTTCAGATATTATTTCTGTTTTTTTGAAAATTTTTCCGGATTTTTCTTTTGAAACTTAAGTTTTTGCCTTTTAAGCAAAAAGTTCCATTTACAAAATGCTTGGTTGGTGTTAGAGTAGTCTAGTGAAAATTTTTATAGAATGATTGAGGTATTTATTATGACTAGCTATTACTTCCTTTTGGCCGTTGCCATTATCATTTTGTCAACGAAGTTTTTGGGCGGCCTTTCAGAAAAGGTTAACATGCCCCAGGTTGTGGGCGCGCTGGTTGCCGGTGTTATCCTCGGACCATCGGTACTTGGCGTTGTAACAGAAACCAATTTTCTTGCGGAAACCGCCGAAATCGGTGTTATTTTACTGATGTTTATGGCAGGTCTTGATACAGATATTAACGAAATCAAGAAAAACAGCGTTTCCATGCTGTGTATTGCAGCCATGGGTGTGATTCTGCCGCTCATCGGCGGCGCTGCCTGCTACTATTTCTATTTTCATGTAGATTCATCCGACTTTAATGAAGTGCTAAAGTGCGTATTCATGGGTGTCATTCTAACTGCAACTTCTGTAAGTATTACAGTAGAAGCACTCCGTGAAATGGGTAAGCTGAACGGTCCTGTTGGTAGTGCTATTCTGGGTGCTGCAGTGCTTGACGATATCATCGGTATCATCATTTTAACCATCGTATCCAGCCTGAAAGATCCGTCGGTAAGCATTATCTCCATTTTAATCAAAATCGCACTATATATCGTTCTCATGGCTGTGCTTGCCGTTATTCTTAAAACTGCCAGACCAAAAGTTGACGATTTAAAAGACAAACGCAGAGTTTGCATCTACGTAATGGCGCTCATTCTGCTCGTCGCATTTATTACAGAACAGTATTTTGGAATCGCTGATATCACTGGTGCATACCTGCTGGGGCTTTTAATGTCTACCTTTGAGATTAAATCCTATATTGCAAAAAAACTTACCGTTCCAAGCTATCTCTTTTTCTCTCCGATCTTCTTCGCAAGTATCGGAATCAAAACAGAGCTTTCCGGTATGACAATATCCATGTTGATTTTCTCTGTGCTGCTCCTTCTTGTAGCTGTTCTGACAAAGATTCTCGGCTGCGGACTGGGTGCACGAATCTGCAAATTTAGCACCAGCGATTCTTTCCATATTGGTATCGGCATGGTGTCCAGAGGTGAAGTCGCACTGATTGTTGCACAAAAAGGCTACAACATGGGACTTCTCAGCGGCTATTTATTCTCACCAATCGTATTGGTAGTTATCGTTACTACCATTATTACGCCGGTGCTTTTGAAAAAATTCATGAAATAACACCTTAATTACTGTAAATGCTGCAAAGCCCGCTGGGTACATCCCCTGCGGGCTTTGCAATTGTAATTGTATTTTTTTAAAAACATGCGGAATTTTGTCTAAAAACGTCAAAACTTGAAACTTTTTTGCCCTGTGACGTACTCTATTATTATGTAACACTTTTTAGAATTTAATAGGAGGACTATACCACATGGATAAAAAAATGCAGCAGTGTATAGCGAATAATTTAAGGTATCTCAGGGATTATTATGACTACACACAGGAAGACGTAGCCGCCCTTTTACATATTTCTCGTACGACTTACGGAATACTGGAAAGCGGAACTAAAAATATGCGCACAGATTTACTTGTAAGACTGGCACGGGTTTATCAGGTGCCTGTCGACCTTCTCATGGAACAAAACTACGAAAAGTTTGCAAGGAGTGTCGCCCTTTCCGATGCTCATAATTCCGATGTATCAGAACTGCTGTACCTATATCGTAAGCTTTCCCCTTTCTCCCAAGGCTGTCTCATTGAAAAAGCAGCCATTCTGCTGATGGACGAGAAAGTAAAATAAGAGCCAATAGAAAACAACCGGGCGAAGGTGGTGGTAATCTGCCAAATCCGGTTGTTTTCTATTACTCTCTATTTTTTCTTTGGCAGCGCAAGTATCATTACGAGGGTGGAAACTGCCATAACTGCTGCCAGAATGCCCAGCAGCGGAAACGCTGTCGTCTCTGACTGATTTACCCCTAATACAATCAGATAGCAAAGCCCCAATATCCCGCTGATTAAATTGACGGTCAGCGCACCGCAAGCCAGCTTGCTGTGATTTCTCATCCTTATCAATCCCCCTTTGTACCTACATTATATAATCCGTCTGTTTCCCTTTCCATAGCTGCCGCTTACAATCCCCTTACAAAATCGTAAGTTTCGACATTTTTTATCATAGAAAGGGGTTTATTTACAGCAAAAAATCCTGTATAATAAATTTTAATGCAGAAAACCGATAAAAGGTCTCTGTAAAGAATACAACTTATAGCAGAAAGGAAACGCTATGCGATATCAACCACCTTATTTTGATTTTGAGATTTGCGGAGTAAAGAGAAAACTTCCTTTTGTAAAAATAAAAGAAGACATGGCTCTTGCCAGCTTTTGTATCGTTTCTGACACAGAACTGGTACAGGCTGTTGCGCCTGAACTTGCAAAAAAACTGCCGGAATTTGATGTACTTTTAACTGCTGAAGCTAAAGGAATCATTCTAACCTATGAGCTCAGCAGAATTCTAGGTCACAAGGACTTTGTCGTAGCAAGGAAAAGCAACAAACCATATATGCAGAATGTGCTGGAAGCCAATGTTTACTCCATCACCACCCAGAAAAAACAGACCCTTTACATGGACGGTTGCGATGTAGATAAGATTCGCGGCAAGAGAGTTGCGATTATAGACGACGTCATTGCTACCGGGGAATCGCTGAACGCACTGGAAACTTTGGCAAAGGAAGCTGGAGCCGAAATCGTGTGCCGTGCAGCAGTTCTTGCTGAGCTTGACTCGGTTTACAGAGATGATATCATCTTCTTAAAAGAACACTATGTCTTTACACCAAACGAAGACGGCACCTTTACCCCGATTGAAAGCCCTATGAAAAAAGCAGCAAAAGCAAAAGAAGCAGAAACTGAAATTTCAGTTTCCACATTCCGAAACTAAATGATTAACGGATAATTAAAAGACGTGTATCGGTGAATCTTGTGCGCGTCTTTTTATTGTCTGAGGACAACAAGATTCCCACGCACCCGTTTGAAGCAGTAAGTCCTAGGTTTGTGTACGGGAGTAAGCTTAACAAAAAGAGAATGGGGATGTGTCGATGATTTGCGCGCCATATTTGACCTTGATTTCTGTATACATGGCGCAGACCTGTGAAAAAGTGCCATATATAAAAGCTTTTTAAGAAAAAATGGCGGCTGCAGAAAGAAATGCAGACAGAAAGTCGGAAAAACTTTGGCACTCTACAGTAAAATATCAAAAAGGTAGGTATCAGGCAGCAGGTGCGCGCCAGTTTTTCAGAAAATGAATTCAAATATGGCGTTTGGCGAGTGGCTGGCGCCATGTATACAAAAAAACGCTTAGAATATGGCGTTTTCCAGGGAGTGAACGCCAGATATACAAAAAAATCCTGAGATTATGGCGCGCCGGTTTCTCCGCAGCATGAACTGCCGCATACCAAATCCCAGCATTTGACCTGAATCCTTTTTCGCTCTAATACTACTTTTACGGCAAAGAGACTGTCTACGCTTGAGACAGTCCCTTTCTCTATTATCTCGATGTACAATTAATCTAAATTGTATTCCTTTGCCAACTCTGCAAATCTAGGCAGGGAATTCATAATCTTTTCGCGGGATACGCAGTATGCCATTCTCACATAGCCTGGGCCTGCAAAAGAACTTCCCGGCACTAACAGAAGATTATGTTTCTTTGCCGCTGCTACAAATTCCTTTTCGTTCTTTACAGGGGACTTCATCCACAGGTAAAATGCACCTTCCGGCTTGGTGCATTCAAATCCCAGCGCAGTCAGACCGCCGTAGAGCGCTTTTGCATTTTCTTCGTAGTAGGAAACATCGCACTGAGCGTCAACACACCTTGCGATAACCAGCTGCATTAAAGACGGCGCGTTGGTGAAACCGCCCAGACGGTTAGCAACAGTTACAGCCTGAATAAATTCTTCAGCACCGTCGGATTCGTCAGGAATTACAACATAACCGATACGTTCACCTGGAAGTGACAGGGATTTACTGTAGGAATATGCCACAACAGTATTATCGTAGTATTTTGTCATATACGGTACATCTACACCGCCAAATGCCAGTTCTCTGTACGGCTCATCAGAAAGCAGGTAAATTACTGTTCCATATTCTTCCTGCTTTTTCTTTAAAATATCAGCAATGCCCTTTACAATTTCCTCCGGATATACTGCACCTGTTGGATTGTTCGGATTGTTAACGATAACAGCCTTGGTCTTAGGGGTAATTTTGGCTTCAAATTCATCCAGTTTTGGCATAAATCCGCCTTCAGGATTTGGAGAAACTGCAACAGTTACGCCGCCGTAAGTCTTAATATAGTTGCCGTACTCAAGGAAATATGGTGCAAACACGATTACTTCTTCACCCTCATTGAGCATCGTTCTGAGCAAAATATTCAAAGCACTCCCTGCTCCGACAGTCATAATGATATTATTTTCTGTAAAGCTTGTGCCGAAACGCCGGTTCAAATTGCCTGCTACAGCAGCTCTGGTTTCTGGAAAACCTGCATTACTCATATAGCCATGTACATACAGCGGATCATCATTTTGGATAATATCTATGATTGCTTCTTTTACTTCCTCTGGCGCTGGAACGCTAGGGTTACCTACGCTGAAATCAAAAACATTTTCAGGACCAAATTCTTCTGCCATTCGCTTTCCTTCTTCAAACATAGCTCTTACAACAGAGCTTCCTTCTACAAAAGGAACCATTTTCTTTGAAATCATGTTTCTCTACCTGCCTTTCTTCTATCAAAACACTTTTCTTTCTCCTAAAATACTTATATTTTACTCCAAGTTCGTTAGAATTTCAAACAAAATTTCAGATTATTTCAAAACTCTTTCATGCTTTATCGCTGCTATGCGCTGACTTCGCTTTGAGCAAGTTTCCAGTACAGCCTGCTTTACCGAAAATCCGCACTAATCCGCACTTTAGATACGATTCCTTCACGCCATGTTTTAATTCTATTTTTGTATACAAGGCACAGACATATGGGAAAGTGCCATATAACGAGAAGTTTTGAGAAAACCCGGCGTCCATAAAAGAAAAAGTCGCCGGATAGTCAGTAAGTTTCCAGCATCCTGTGTCAAAATGTTAAAAAACTGGCTTTAGGAGCAAACCGTACGCCAGTTTTCTAGAGAATGAGCTCAAACATGGCGTTTGGCAGCAGCGGAACGCCGTGTATACGAAAAAGCATTTAAAACATGGCACTTTATAAGGGTGATGCGCCATGTATACAGAAAAGTCCCGGGATTATGGCACACGACTTCTCGACGATACGAAGCAGTTACATGAATCGGCAGCACGAACCAGTCGCGTCAGGATAGTACAATCACCAGCACCTACCGGCAGTACCGACAAAAACAGTATCGACAAAGGCGATACTGACAAAGGAAAGGATAAAGAAACAAAATCACGCACATCGCCTATAGAGAAAATGCCGTATCAGGAAAATCCCCCGATACGGCATAATTTACTCAATTTTTTATTTTCTTGTCTCTTCAAATTCCTTCCATGCAGCTTTGCGGAAATCTTCGTTGAGAAGATATTCACAGGCAACTACGGTTAAACCTTTGGCTGCCAGCATCATACCGTCAAAGCCCTGCTGCGAGCCTGCTGCCTTGCAGAAAGGTTCTGTGTGGCAAGCGATGTCACTAGGACCCATTTTGAAGTAGGATCCAAGGGTCGGACACACGTAGGTGATGTCACCTACGTCCCATGCAAAGTTTCTGGAATCTGTCTGGGTATAGCTTTCTCCAATGCTGTCCAAATACTGTGCCAAAACCAGCCCCATCTGATGATTGGATTTGGTATCTTTCATCGGGTTTGGAACAACTTCCCAGTCGTAAGTGCAGCCTGTTACCAAGCAAGCCGCTTCCGCACAGTTACGCAGATTCTGCACAACTCTGTCAAGATGCGGAGATGTGTCGGAACGAAGACTGAATTCCAGTCCACAGCTGTCAGGAATGGTGTTGGAAACCAGTCCTCCGTCGGTTACAATGCCGCTGATGACATCGCAAGGACGGTTCTGCTGTCGGATTGCATTCATGTTGCTCATGCAAAGCATGCCGGCAGTCAGTGCATTTTTGCCAAGCACCGGATCGCCTCCTGCATGAACGCCATATCCGTGGAAGTGCAGCTTTACAGTGGTTGCAGCCACCAGATTTCTCTCGATGACAGTTTCTCCCTCACCGTGGGCTGTGAATACGCAGTCCACATCGCTGAAAATGCCTTCGTTTACCATAACCGCTTTAGTTCCGTAGTTAGGAACAGTTCCTTCTTCAGCCGGCGCGCCGATGACACGGACTTCGCCTCCCAGTTCCTCCTGAATTTTGCTTAGGGTAATTGCGCCGCCTACAGCGGAGCAGCAGAACAGGTTATGGCCGCAGGCATGTCCGATTTTTGGAAGTGCGTCATACTCTGCAACATATGCGATAACAGGTCCCGGTTTTCCAGATTTTTTCACCGCGGAAAAAGCAGTTTCCATGCCTAAAAGATTTCTTTCTACAGTAAAACCGTTTTCAGAAAGCATATCAGTAAGCAGCTTCGAAGCCTTAAACTCCTGATGTCCCAGCTCCGGGTTTTCCCAGATGGTTCTGCTCATAGCAGTCAGCGCCTGTCTGCGGCTTTCCAGTTCCTCGGTGATTTTTCCAATATATTTTTCAGCTAACATGATTTCTCCTTACGTGAAATTACATGAAGATGGTTGCGCCAGGTCCAAGAGGCAGTCCCAGAACGTACCATACTACAATCAGTACAACCCAGGTCAGACCAATGGTGATTGCCATCGGCAGCATGGTTGCGATAATAGAACCCAGACCAGATTTCTTGTCATATTTCAGCGCAGTCATGATGATAAACGGCATAAATGGCTCAAGCGGTGAGATGGAGTTAGTTACAGAGTCAGCGATACGGAATGCTGCCTGCGTAAATGCCGGTGAAAAGTTCATCTTCATGAACATCGGTACAAAGATCGGTGCCATCAGCGCCCATTTTGCAGATGCACTGCCGATTACAAAGTTAATCAGCATAGTAATACCGATAAATGCCAAGATGAGAGGAATACCGGTCAAGTTGGTGCTGCTTAAAAATTCAGAGCCCTTTACTGACAGATATAATCCCAGATTGGACTGTGAAAATGCTTTTACAAACTGACCTGCAAAGAAGCACAGTACGATAAATCCAGCCAGACCGGACATGGATTTGCCCCACATATTTACTACATCTGCAGATTTTTTGATTGCCTTGGTGCGAATACCATAAACAATGCCCGGTACCAGGAAGAAAACAGTCAGAATTGGAATCATGCTGCTCATAAACGGTGACTGAATAACGCCGCCGTCTTCTCCACGGAGAATGCCGTTTGTCGGCACAATGGTAATTGCAACCACAATAAGATAAATTAAAACAGAGATACCCGCCCATTTCAGTCCGGATTTTTCTTCTGCTGTTACTGCAGAAAGTGTGGTATCTTCTACAGTACCATCTCCGTCTTCAGCTTTGTATTCGCCCAAACGAGGCTCCACCACTTTTTCTAAAACAATAGTACCTGTGATAGTCAAAACAACGGTAGATACTGCCATGAAGTACCAGTTTACAGTCGGATTTACCAGATAGTTCGGGTCGTAAATCTGTGCTGCATCCTGGGTGATACCGGCAAGCAGAATATCTGTCTGCGTGATTAACAGGTTTGCAGAAAGACCTGCAGCTACGCCGGCAAAACCAGCAGCAAGACCTGCAATCGGGTGTCTTCCCATACCCTTAAAAATCATAGCGCCAAGAGGCGGGATAATGACGAATGTTGCAGAGCCAGCCAAACTTCCCATAATACCTACAAACAGTACTACAGCAGTTACAAGTACTTTCGGCGCACCTGCAATAGAAGATTTGATTACAGTGGTTACAAGCCCTGTTTCTTCAGCAATACCGATACCCAGCATAGCTACCAGGGTCATACCCAGCGGGCTGAAAGTTACAAAGTTTTCAACCATAGACTGCAGCAGCCAAATCAGACCTTCTTTGCTCATCAGGTTCATGATATACTGCTCTTCACCGGTGTTTGGATGTGGAAATACAATATTACCGCAAAGACCGGAAATGACGAATACTACGATCGTCAGAATGATGAAAATGTAAACGGGATGAGGCAGCTTGTTTCCGAAGCGCTCAATACCGTTCCAAATTCCGCGTTTCTTCTCGTTCATTTTTTACTCCTTTGGTTACATCATTTCTTTTGTTAAACAAATTAACTTAACGCAATAAAAGCAGGCATATCAAATGCTGGTGCATTCTGACATGCCACACACGTTCTCTATGATACCGCAAAACCTTACAAAATTCTAGTAAATTTTTTATTTTTTTCATATAAAAACTTTACTACTTTACTTCAAGAAATATCCAAAAGCTGTCGGCAGCGGTATTTCTGCAGCTAACTGCGCATCGCTTGCCCACTGGAAAATTTTCGGCATTTTTTCCACTGCAATAAAATAACCTGTCATATGCCACTCTACATGGGTAAATACATGGCAGTAATCGGTACTGCGCAAAAGATTCTTCGGCGCACAGCCCCAGCGTTCCACTTGCTCTATGGCTTGGGCGGCGGTCAGCCTTTTCTCTACATTAGGCAACTGATACAGTCCCGCTAAAAGACCTGTTTCAGCACGCCTGCAAACAGCCGTTCCTAAAGGCGCCTGCAGGATAAAAACAGTCATGTCCACTTTTCTTCTTGCCTTTTTCTTCGCTTTCACAGGTAGTGCAGCTGCTGTACCTGTGGCTTTCGCTTCGCAGTAGGCGTTCACCGGACAGATTTCACACTTTGGTGCGCCTGCCGGTCCGCAGATAAGCGCCCCAAGCTCGATGAGTCCCTGCGTAAAATCGCCGCAGTCTTTTTCTGGATAAAGGGAGGACAGGTAAGCAGTAATCCGCTTCTTCAGCCCGGCATTTAAAATATCCGTATCGTCGTTATTTAAACGGCTCATCACCCGCAGCACATTGCCGTCCACAGCTGCGGTCTTCTGATTAAAGCATATGGATGCAATTGCCCCTGCCGTGTAATCTCCAATGCCCGGAAGGGCTTTAATAGCATCAAACTCCTGCGGAAAAATACCGCCCATCTGCGCTTCTATCTGCTGGGCGGCTTTATGCATGTTTCGGATTCGATTGTAATATCCAAGACCCTGCCAAAGTTTCAGCAAGGTCTCTTCCTCCGCAGCTGCAAGATCAGAAATGGTCGGCAGCGCCCTCATAAAGCGCAGATAATATTCCCGTACTGCTTCCACTCTGGTCTGCTGCAGCATAATCTCAGAAACCCAGATATGATATGGTTCTTTGTCTTCTCGCCAAGGCAAATCTCTGCGATTTTCGCGGTACCATGTCATCAGCGTTTCTGTAAAAGTTTTATCGATTCGTTTCACCATTTTGTTTAACCGTTTGCTCTTAAAAATCCTTCGATAATCTGCTGTTCTGCTTCTTCCTCAGTAAGTCCCAGAGTTCTCAGCTTCAAAATCTGCTCGCCTGCCACTTTGCCGATAGCTGCCTCATGGATCAGTTCTGCATCAAGGTGACCGGCATAAAGCTCGGGCGCCGCATTAACTCTGCCTTTTCCTACGAGAATTGCGTCACATTCGGAGTGACCTGTACAGCGGTTGTTGCCTTTTATCTTGGAATGATATTCCTGATAGGAATTGCCCTTTGCGACAGAGCGGGAAATCAAATCAATGGCGCTGTCTTCGCCATTCATATCCACATCAAAATCTGTCATGACGTATTCGTCTCCGTCTGTCATCAGACTTTCGTGAATCAAAAGCTTCGCCCGGTCCCCAAGGCTTCCTGTGGTAGTTCTGACGGAATGATCCACACCACCCAGCTGAATGGTGTTCATCTCAAGCACAGCGTCCTCAGCAAGTTCCACATGGGTTACCGGACTGATTTTCTTCTGCCCGGTTCCTTCTCCGGTTCCCAGATGCTTTTCTTCATAAAGAACTTTAGCACCTCTTTCCAGATAGAAGCTATGAATACCGTTGTGTGCAGCTTCCCCTTCATCGTCGGTATGCACACCGCAGCCTGCTACAATCACTACATCAGCACCTTCACCAACGTGAAAATCATTATATACAAGGTCACTCACGTTACCGCGAGTCACACAGGCAGGAATGAAAACCTTCTCTCCTTTGGTGCCTGCTTTGATGTAAATATCAATACCGCTGCCGTCAGCCTTACCCTCAATCTGAATGTTGTCGGTGGACTGTCTGCCTGCACAGCCGCCGTTTTCTCTGATGTTGAATGCCCCTGTATAGCCTCCCTCTGTATAATCAGAGACTGCTTTTAAAAGTTCTTCTGTCAGCTTGTCCATCTTTTACCACTCCTTTCCAATCGGGCAGATGCCGGCTTTTTCACCTGCCAAAAGCTGCGGCATAATTTCCTGGCTCGGACCTGAAATGCGAACTTTTCCGTCCACAATTACCGCAATTTCATCTGCAATCTCAAGAAGACGCTCCTGATGGGAAATAACCAGAAGAGCCTTATCCTGTTCTTTTTTAAGATCCTCAAAGGTCTCAATGAGTCCTGTAAAGCTCCACAGGTCAATACCTGCCTCCGGCTCGTCGAAAATAAGCACCTTGCTGTCTCTTCGCGCCAGTACGGAAGCAATTTCGATTCTTTTGATTTCACCGCCTGAAAGGCTGGCATTGATTTCTCTATCGATATAATCCTTGGTGCAAAGCCCCACCTTCGCCATCAGCTGACAGACATTCTCATCGCCAACGTCTCCGCCTGCTGCCAAATCAAGAAGAGAACGCACGGTAATCCCCTTAAATCTGACCGGCTGCTGAAAAGCATAGCTGATACCAAGCTTCGCTCGTTCTGTAATATCTTTCTCCGTAATATCTATATCTCCAAGGCTGATTCTGCCGCTGCTGACCTGATTCAGACCCGCAATAACCTTCGCAAGGGAAGTCTTGCCGCCTCCATTTGGACCAGTAACTACAGTCAGTTTCCCCGGTTTTAGCTGCAAATCAATTCCTTTGAGAACCGCATCTCTGCCATCCGGTTTCCAGCACACATTCTCAAGTGTTAGCATGTTGTTCCTCCAAAAAACTTAATAATTGTTACATACTTTTCTATTTTATACCATTTACAGCAGAATTGAAACCTTTTTCTCTCGAAAACGCCGCGAAAAAACACCTCCCGCCTGCACTGCATAAAAGAGGTGTTAGATACTAAAAGTTATGCGTTTAATTTTGCTACCGCTTCAGCGCCTGTCATACCGACCTCAACGCCCAGCTCCGCAGCCTTTGCAGAAACCGCCTTTACCGGATTTGCCAGCGTCTCCTCAAAACAGCTGCCGCCTACAATTGCAGCAGCGTCCCCAAAGGACTCAGCCGCCGGCAGATTGAGATAGCCGCACATTACATATCCCTTCCTGCAAGGAATCAAAAGCATATTCGGATGTCCTTCTCCGCCAGGGGCAACAACTCGCAGTCCCTGAACAGATTGTCCGTTTACGTTTAACATTTCAACTTCTATCATTTCCATTTTCCTCCTGTATGGTATTCTTCTGGATTTATTATACTGCCCCTTTACTCGGAAGTAAAGAGCCTCTTCTCTTCTCGTTTCTTCTGTTTCCATTCCTCAATCTGAGAAAGCCGCTCCTTTACCAGCTTTTCTCTGCCCTGGGTCGTCGGCTGATAATACTGTCTTCCTTTCAGTGAATCCGGCAGGCAAGTCATAACAGTCAGCTTTTCTTCTGTGTCATGGGCATATTCATATCCTTTTCCGTAGTCTAGTTCCTTCATCAGGCTGGTCGGTGCATTGCAAAGGTGCAGCGGCACCGGCTCTGCCGGCATATTCTTTACATCTTTCTTACACGCTTCGCAGGCTTTGTAAAGAGCGTTGGATTTGCTCGCCATGGAAAGATACACCACAGCATGGGTCAAGTGCACATCACACTCTGGCATGCCCAGAAAGTGGCAAGCCTGATAAGCCGCGACTGCTATCTGTAGTGCTGCAGAATCTGCCATACCTACATCCTCGCTGGCAAAGCGCACCAGTCTGCGCGCGATATACAGCGGATCCTCTCCGCCATCCAGCATCCTGCAAAGCCAATACACCGCAGCGTCCGGGTCGCTGTTTCGCATGGATTTGTGAAGCGCTGAAATCAGATTATAGTGTTCCTCTCCATTTTTATCGTATAACAACGATCTGCGATTCATGCATTCGGAAAGCACTGAATCAGTCACATGAACTGTGCCATTTTCGTCAATTTCACCGTTGAGCACCGCCATCTCCAACGTATTCAGCGCTGTTCTTGCATCCCCATTGGAAAACCTGGCAATAACCGAAAGATCCCCTTCCGTAATATCAACATCCATATTTCCAAAACCCTTTTCGCTGGTAATGGCATGCTGCAGAAGTCCTGTCAGATCCTCTTCGCCAAGAGCTTTCATCACAAAGACCTTGCATCTTGATAAAAGCGCAGAATTAATTTCAAAGGATGGATTTTCCGTCGTTGCACCAACTAGTATGATACTGCCCTTTTCCACATAAGGAAGAAACGCATCCTGCTGCGCCTTATTGAACCTATGGATTTCGTCCGCAAAGAGCAGTGTGCGAATCCCCATACGCCGGGACTCTTCGGCTCGTCCCATAACCGCTTTGATTTCTTTGATTCCGCTGGTTACCGCACTGAACTCCACAAAGTTCGCCTTGGTTTGCTTTGCGATAATCCTTGCAAGAGTGGTTTTTCCCACACCCGGTGGCCCCCAGAAAATCATCGAAGAAATCTGATCCTTGTCTATGAGCTGGCGTAAGATTTTCCCTTTTCCAATCAGGTGCTGCTGCCCCACATACTCGTCCAGAGTTTCTGGTCTGAGACGGCTTGCCAGCGGCGCAACTTCGGGTCTATTGTCAAAAATTGTAATCTGTTCCATACTAATTCTCTTCCGTCTGCTTTGCTTTCAGCAAATCCCTAATTTCTACAAGAAGCTCCTCCTGGGTTGGTCCCTTCGGTGCCTTCTCTTCGGCTTCTTTTGCAGCTGCTCTCGTAAATGTCGCTGTCACTTTTGCCGCAACCTTCACCATGGCAAAAATACACACACCGATAATCAAAAAATCGATGATATTCTGTATGAAACTTCCATAAAGAATCGCTGTTTCCGGTGTTACGACAGCGCCGGCAGCGTCCAGCTCAGCTTCCTTTATCACCCACTTTAAATCTGAAAAAGAGATTGTACCTGTAATCGCTCCTAGCGCCGGCATAAGGATATCGTTTACAAGAGATGTTACGATTTTCCCAAAAGCACCTCCGATAATCACGCCAACAGCCATATCAATGATATTTCCTTTTAAGATAAAGGCTTTAAATTCGCTGACTGTGCTGCCTACAGTGCCTGTCAATTTGTTTTTCTTCTCCATAAAGTTTTCCTCTGCTGTTCTTTTCTTTTGCATCGTTCATCGTTTTTTTACGATATTATTTGAAATTCATCTTATTTTAGCATATTTTGATAAACACGGCAACCGGTTCCCTACTGTGCATCTCAACCTAAAATCCTGTTTTCAAGAAAAAGTGTATAACATTTTTGTTCTGTACTTTTATGCAGCTCGCATTTGGCGTAAGATCTCATATAAAATCACCAAATTCTTACGTAAAATGCAGTATTTCTACAGAAAATCAAGGGTAAATCCTATCTGAAGCCCGGGGTATCACACCTATTGATGATGCAATTTGACTTCAGTTATACACTTTTTTTGTATTTTCTATTTCTCGGTTAAGATTCGTCTCCCCCAGTTATACATATTTTATCGAAAATCGTAATTTGGGTTGAAATCATTTGTTCATGCGCCAGACGCACAGCATTCGCAGACTTTCTAATTTTTGAAAACGTTTTTACCCCCCTCTTTCCTGCCACACGCACTGAAATCTTATCCTTGACAGAACAACATTCCAAAGCTAGTATATTCTTGATAAAAACCTGTGCGTAACCGCAGGTTTTTATCAAGAACACATTATGGGAGGCAATTTGTTATGTATAGAAAAATATCTGAAGAATTGCTGGCATTTCTAAACGCCAGCCCCAGTTGTTTCCATGCTGTAAAGAACATGGCAGACACACTGGAATCCAAAGGCTTTACCAAGCTTTGCGAAGAGGAAAAATGGGCACTTGCCCCGGGTGGCAGCTATTTTGTCACACGAAATGACTCGTCTATCATCGCATTTACCATTCCGATAGGCGGCATCAACAGCTTTCGTATTATGGCAAGCCACAGCGACTCTCCTACTTTTAAGGTGAAAGAAAACCCTGAAATTACAATAGAAAACCACTATACCAGGCTCAATGTGGAGCGCTACGGCGGCATGATTTACAGTTCGTGGTTGGATCGCCCGCTTTCCGTTGCCGGTCGTATCATCATAAAGGATGGCGATAAATTCATAACAAAACTGGTAAACATTGACCGTGACCTGCTGTTGATTCCAAATCTTGCCATTCACATGAACAGGGAGGTTAACAGCGGATACAAGTACAATCCGCAAAAGGATCTGCTTCCACTCTATGCTGCTTCTCCAGCTGAGGGTTCTTTCATGGAGTTGATTGCAGAAGCTGCAGGTGTACAGGCAGAAGATATTCTCGGTCACGATTTATTCCTTTACAACAGACAGCAAGGCACCATCTGGGGCGCCAATAACGAATTCATTTCCAGCGCCAAACTGGATGATTTACAGTGTGCCTTTGCGTCATTACAAGGATTTTTGCAAGGAAAAAAAGAAAAGCATGCTGCAATTCACTGCGTCTTCGATAATGAAGAGGTCGGCAGCGAAACCAAACAAGGCGCAGCTTCTACCTTCCTGAAAGACACTCTAGCTCGCATTTGCGAAGGGCTCTCCATGAGCCATGAGGATTATCTGGTTGCTATTGCAAAGAGTTTTCTCGTCTCCGCCGACAATGCGCACGCAGTGCATCCAGCCCATGGAGACAAAGCTGATCCAACCAACCGTCCTTATATAAATAAAGGCATCGTCATCAAGTATAACGGTGACCAAAAGTACTGCACTGATGCGGTTTCCTCCGCCATGTTCAAGGATTTATGCAAAGTCTGCAGCGTGCCTGTTCAGTCCTTCGCAAATCGATCCGACATGGCTGGCGGCTCCACGCTGGGCAATATCTCCACCTCTCAGGTTGCACTGAACTCCGTTGACATCGGTCTGCCTCAGCTGGCAATGCATTCCCCTTATGAAACCGGCGGTATCAAAGATACTGCAGACTTGGTTCAAGTGGCTGCTGCACTGTTTGCATAAGATATAGCAAAGAAAAAGCTTTCGTTCCTTAACTGTTTAATCATGTCAGTTAAGGAAGCGAAAGCTTTTAATTTTTTATGATGTAATAAATCATGCCAGAAGCTGGGTACCCATAGGAAGCCACAGTGGTACCACAAAGGTCAGAATAGTTCCGCTGATGAGTGCCACCATGGAAAGTTCCGGACCCACATAGCGACTGACGGGCACTAGCATGGAATCCATACAACCAGCAGCACCTGAGGCTATGGGGCTACCTTTGCTGATTCTGATAAGAACCGGTAGCAGTGCCACAGTCAGTACATCCCGCAGAATGTTTACAATAAATCCATAAGTTCCGGCCTCAATGCCAAAAGTATCCGTCATCGCTGCACCGGTCAGGCTGTAATAGCCCATGCCGCTTGCCGAAAGCACCGCCCAGTTTGTCGGCACGCTCAGCACCGCGCCTGCCAGCATTCCCCCGAACAGACAGCCTGCAAAAATCCCTGTGGGCATCAATAGCACTCGAAATCCCAATCGACGAATATAGCTAAACACACTTTTGTTGGACGCAAGACTCACCCCAACGCCTGTATAAAGAAAAATCAGACAGCCAGTCAACATTGCATCTAACAGGTATTCCTGTATATTCTGCATAAAAAATCTGCCAGCAATCATGCCTACTGCAATGCACGCAGGCATGATAACAATCAAAGGTGAAAAGCTACTTCTTCCTTTAGACTTCGATTCGCTTCCAGAAGCAGTATCCGATGCTATAGAAGCCCCTTTTTCCATATGAAGCTGCAGACGAATTTTTTCAAGAGGCATGATTGTCTTTTCTAAAAGTACTGTGACCACCACACTGCAAGCCACTGCGCTTAGAGAAATGAGGAAGCAGTTGATCCCAATCCGATTCAAATTATCCATGACCTCTTCACTGGTTCCGATGTTGATTCCAATTACAACCATCAGCAAAAATAAAGCCAGATTTGTCAGGTAATCTATGTACTGAAGAATTTTTTCGGGCAGCCCGCGCCAGTTAATCGCGGCACCTAAAGCAAGACAGATAAAGGGAATATAGACGTTCATGCTGCTGACCTCTCTTTCTTTTGTTTCTTTTCTAAATATTATACGTTTGTCCAGCGTAGAAGTCGATTGCTTTTTTGCAATCATATAGAATTGCTAAATAATTTGTGATTCCCCTTATATTATGCGCTTAATCATAAACCGCTGTTCTCTATTTCAAATTTCTTTGTTTACAAAGAAATCATATCATTCAAAACTCGCTTCATCACTTTTTCAAGTTCATTGTGAACTATCATTTCATTTATGAGTTTTGCGCAAAAAGGCGTATAACTATAATCTTAAAAAAAGAACAAAAAAGAGGGAGGAATTCTTAAAATGAAGAAATTTTTAACAGTGCTTCTTGCATTGTCAGTTGTCTTCACTTATAGCTTCAGTGCTGTTGGCTCTGTTTTTGCAGCTACACCTAGCGAAGCAACCGCTGCTGCGGCTGCTGCAAAAGAAGAGGCTAAAACAGCGGCTGAATCCGCTTTAAAAACTCTGGCTTATGCAAATGGCAACTTAGCTTTTATTGGCGATGAGGCATATGCAGGCGCATCTGTCGTAAGTAAGACCGCTGTAGATCAGGCTGCTGCAGATCTTCAGGCTGAAATCAATAGAGAAATTCAGAAAGCTGCAGATGCTACTGTTACTGGTGATTCCAGTGCACAGACAATTGAACAGGTAAAGACTGCATACTATGCAGATGCAGACACTTATTTAAATAAGTTGTTTGACGAAAACGGTGGTGACTATGCTTATACTAAAGTTTATGCAAAGCAGGCGGTAATTGACAAAGCTGCTGCATTAGCAAAGCTGAATGCTGTTGTTTCTGCGAACTACTACGATGCTGATAAGGCTGCTGTAGAAGCAGCAGTGAAAGCAGCTAAAGACGTGATTGATCCGCTGACAGGCGTTGCTGCTGATTTAAGCACAATCAGTACTGCAATGACTACTTTTGATACTGAGTTTGCAAAGTATAAGACAAAGGCAGATATCGATAAGGCTGTTGCAGATGCTAAGGCTGCTGCAATTAAAACCCTGAACGAAAAAGCAGATACTTTTAAAGAAAATGAAATCAAAAGATTGACTGCGGAGATTGAAGCTGATGATGCTACTCCGGCTCAGATTACAGAAGCAAAAACTTTACTGAACAGATTGAATGCAAACATCACTGCTGTTATCAATCTGCGTACAAATGAAATTAATGCAGTTACAGTTGATAAGTCTGCTGACTTAGAGACTGCTGTAAAGACTACCATTCCTGGTAAAGTTGGTTCTGACTTTGATGACGACGATGCATTTTATGAGACTGTAAGCGGTTTAGGCGGAGTTTCCTACTTAAAGGATTACGCTGCAACAAAGGCTGCTGCTTTCAAAACAGAGTTAGGTACTGATGGCACTATCAAATACTATGCTGCTACAGTTGATGAAGCTCTGAAGACTGTAACTGATAAAGTTGCTAGCTTAGAGATTACTACTGTAAAGGGCGTTGATGAAGCATTTGATACCGCTTTAGCTGGTAAAACTAAGAAAGAATTAGACGAAGCTTTAGCTGCAACAAAAACAACTAAGAAAGCCGCAGTTGATGCTTTACTGAATGGTAGAACTTTCTCCGGCGAAAGAAAAGACAAGGTTGATACACTTGTAAAAGAAGCAAAAGATGCAATCGATGCCGCAGCTGATGAAGCAGCTATGGATAAGATTATCGAAGACGTTACAGCTAAACTTGCAGCTGTACTTGATGATAGTCAGATTGCAGCCTTAAAGGCAAAAGTAGATACTGAATATGCAGCTCCATATAAGGCTTTAATTGATGGCTATGTTGATTCTCTTATCGCAAAGAATGGTGCTGAAAAATACGATGCGGCTACACAGAAAGCTGGTATCGAAGCAAAAGTAAAAGAATACTACTATGATTTAGTACTGGCAAAAGAAGATAAAGATTTAACTAATGCTGCAGTAAAATCTATCCTGGCACAGAACTATTCTGGTGCTGTAGCTGTTGCTGAAAAGAATCTGGTAGCGAAAGATACATTAGCTGCTGCTGAAAAAGCAATCAATGATCAGTTAGATGCTTTAGATTACACTGTAAATGCAGAAACAACTCCAAAAATCTTGGCAGCTTATGAAGCTTACAAGAACTACAAAGAGTTAAACGGCAGCAATGATGCTAACGTAAACAAGAGCAAGTTAGACTACCTGGTAGGTCAGGTTGTAGCTGCAGAAAGAAAAGTAATTACAGATAAGATTACTGCAATCACCAATAAGACTGCATTCACTTTAGATGATATTGCAGCATTAGAGGAATTGAAGAAAGAAGCAGAAGCATTCAACGCAAAATACGCTGAATATCCTGGTTTCACTGAAATTGCAGATCCAACTACAGATGCAACTACAGTAACTAAGATTGCAACTGCGCGTTATCAGGATGCAATTGCTAAGATTAACGCAATCCCTGCTGACTTAACATTTGCTGATAAGGCTGCTGTAGAAGCTGCAAGAGCTGCTTATGATGCTTTAACTGAAGCACAGAAGGTTGCACTGAACAACTCCTTCATCACTAAGCTGGTTGCTGCTGAAACAAAGCTGGAAGTATTAGAAATTGCTGCTGTAGAAGGTCTGAAGATTACTGCATCTTCTACTGCTGCAAAAGGTTCTATCACAGTTAAATGGACAGTAAAGGGTGACACTTCTGCTGCTGACGGATTCGAAGTATTCAGATCTGTAAAGAAGAACAGCGGATTCACTAACAAAGCATTCTACACTACTGATAACAATGCTAAGAGATCTTACAAGAACACTAAGTCCCTGAAGAAAGGAACTAGATACTACTACAAAGTAAGAGCTTACAAAGTATTAGCTGATGGAACTAAGATTTACTCTGACTGGTCCAGCAAGGCTTACAGAATTGCTAAATAATGAGTGTAACACCCTAAAAAGCAAATATAAACCTTAAATAAAAGAGTCGGTTATCCGGCTCTTTTATTATGTCACTAATACGAACAAAATGCCCATAATATGGATATTTTTGTGTATGGTTTCTTTTTTTTGCATAATTATAAATAAACCTGATTTATAATCACTATATGAGTTGGCTTATCTTTATCCTTGAAATTTCAAGTATTTACTCTTTTGAATTTTAGTACTAAAATAGTACTTATTCGCCTATTTTTTCCAACAATTATCGCAGAATTTTATATTGACTTTGAGAATAGGTTTGATATATTTTGGGCTTAATTTAAGGTATAGAGGAAAACTTTGAGCATTAATTTATGGGAGGAATGGATATGCCAGCATATAAAAATCAGAATGGAACTTGGTATGTTTCTTTTTACTATAGAGATATGAATGGTAAAAACGTAAAAAAGAAAAAAACAGGATTTAGCACGAAAAAAGAAGCACTGAAATGGGAGCGCCATTTTATAGAAACAAAGTCAGGCACGTTAAATATAACCTTTGCGGCCTTTGTAAATGTATATGCGCAGGATATGAAGCCAAGACTTCGTCATAATACATGGTTGACGAAAGAACATATTATTGAACAGAAATTGGTTCCATATTTTTCAGAGCGAGCAATGTCTGATATCACTGCAGCTGATATTGTAAAGTGGCAAAACATTATGATCAGTTATCGAGATGAAAAGGGCAAAGGATATGCAGATACTTATTTGCGAACGATTCAAAATCAGTTGAGCGCTATTTTTAATCATGCGGTCAGATTCTATAATCTAAAGAGTAATCCGGTTAGAAAAGCTGGCGCCTTAGGACGGGAAAAGTCCCGTGAAATACAAATATGGACCAAAGAAGATTATTTTAAGTTTTCAGCAGCCGTTCGTGATACGCCGGAAACCTTTTATGCTTTCGAACTTCTGTATTGGTGTGGACTACGTATTGGTGAACTGCTTGCACTTACGGGAAAAGATTTTGATTTTGAAAAGCATACACTATCTATTAATAAATCCTATCAAAGACTTGAACGGAAAGATTATATTACAGCGCCAAAAACTGAAAAGAGTAATCGAATTATTACGATGCCTAAATTTTTATCTGATGCACTATATAAATATCTGCGCAAAAGGAGACGACTTCATTCTGGAAAACGACTCTTTACTATGTCAAGAAATTTTTTACATACGGAGATGCGAAGAGGCGCACAAATGGCTGGAGTACATAAAATAAGAATTCACGATCTTAGACATTCACATGTATCACTTCTAATTGCAATGGGCTTTACCCCGGTCGATATTGCGGGCAGACTTGGACATGAAAGCATCGACATTACACTGCATTACGCCCATATGTTTCCCACCCGACAAAACGAAATGGCGGAGCGATTGAATTTGGAATTTAACGATGTGAAGCACTAGAAAAAAGTTCTAAAAGTACTACACTGGTACTAAAAAATATGATGGTAGTTTTGCATAAACTGTTATGGTCATAATTTGTTTTAGTATAGATGAAACATGTCAGCTAATATAATTTCTTGATATAAAAAATATATACATTAAAAGAAGGTCGGATGAAACCGACCCTCTTTGCTTGTAATCGTTATTAGGATACTATTTAGCTACTCTATAAGCTTTGTTAGACCACTGTGTGTAATACTTTTTACCATCAATGACTCTGACACCGCGTACTTTGTAGTAGTATCTGGTGCCTTTTTTCAGGCTCTTCGTGTTCTTGTAAGATTTTGCAGTACCATCTTTTGTAGTAAAGTAAGGTTTTGTGCCATATCCGCTGCTCTTTTTTGTGGATCTGTATACTTCATAGTAATCCACCTTGTAACCAGCAGATTTCTTCCAGGTCACTTTGATTGCACCTTTTACTGCGGTGGAGGAAGCGGTTAAAGAAGTACCTCTTACGCCAGCAATCAGTCTGTCATTGTTTACTTCCGCAGCAAGGGTTTCCAGAGACAACAGTTTTGCGTACATTTCAGCGCTAATAGTTGTTTCGCCAAGAGCGTCATAAGCTTCTCTTGCAGCTTTAATTGCTTCTACATCTAATGGCTTTGCAGTCGGATCAATCTTTGCGATCATTGTTTCTACTGCGGCAACTTCTAAATCAGTGAAGTCAAAGACATATACAGTATTGACATCGCCAGTAACAATTGCACGGTCACCATAATTTTCAATATAAGCGTCAATTAATCCGCAAGCAGCTTCTACTGCAGCTTTTTCATCTAATGTGATTTTTCCATCTTTCAGGATAGCAGCAACAGCATCTGTAATTGCTTCTGCGTCAATTGCCTTAATACCGCTTACCAGTGTTGCAAGAAGAGAATCTCTCAGTGCAGTAGCGTCATAGCCTACAAATGCAGCATATTCCTTAAATGTGTCTACCTTTGACTGCAGATCCAGAATTGCAGCTTTGCTTTCTGCTGTAACTGGAACTTTAACTGCCAGGATTGCTGTATTCAGTGCAGCGACTTCTGCATCTAAAGCAGCAGTGGACTTAAGTCCGTTAACAGTTTTAACTGCTTCGTCATAGATAGTTTTCATTTCATCTAATGTGTAAGCGGCGTAGAGACCGTCATTCTTAGCATCAGTACCAATCAGCTTTGCTTTTAAGTCATCAGCAGAAATGTCAAAGTCTACATCAAAGGTAGCACCATATCTAGCAACTTTTGCATCAATTAACAATCCAAGTTCTACGGTATATTCAGCGATTTTTGCAGTGTATGCGGTGTCTCTCTGCGCAGCTTCTCTATCAGCCAATGTCAGTACAGCGTCATATTTAGTGTAGCCTGCAAGGAATGCTTCATCAACTGCTTCTACAGTTTTCGCAGCTCTGATTGCAGCTTTTGTATCAGCGATAATGCCCTGAACTTTTGCAAGTTTTTCTGTATCGTAGGTTGTGTCATTTGCAGTCCAACCAGCTACAACTTTGTAAATTTTCTTATTGAATTCAACAGTCGCACTTGCATCATCAGTACCAAGTACTCTGTTCATTTCAGCTTTTACAAGATCATAGTTTGGATTTACAACCAGTTCAATTGCTTTTACAGCAGCTTTGTCAGCAGCGTCATATACAGCGGCAATCTTTGCAGCCAGCTCTGCTGCTACCATATCTTTGTCATACATTGGCTTACCATCAAAACCAGTCATCTGATTGAGAAGATCTGCACGATTCTGCAACTCAACAACTTTTGCAGCTTTTACAACTGCTAATTCTTTTGCTGTAGCATCAACTGGGAATGCAGCAGCAATTTCAGATGCTTTGATGGTTCCATTCTTTTCAAAGAACGTTTCTACTTTATCCAGTTTGTAGTTCTTGATCTGATTTGTATATACATCCTCTACTGCTTTGTAATCTTTGTCTAAGGCAGCCAGTGCAGCTTGCGCTTCTGCCAGCTGCTTTTTTTCGGCAGCAGTCAGCGTGGTTCCCTGTGCTTCTTTTCTCTGCAAGTCTCTGATAACTGTGGAGAAAGTTGCATATTCTGTATTTTTCAGGTCGGCTAAGTGGGACTTCATTGCAGAAGTGATTCTTTCTTTACCTTTTTCTAAATCTTCTTTATCCCATGCTTCATCCTGAATGGTAGGAACAGTACCGATTTTATCTGTGATATTGGTTTTAAAGAAAGCGTCAGCATCTTTAATCGCGCCGATTTTTGTCGCAATCGCACTTTCATCATCTGCTGCAACAATATCTTTATCAGCTAATGCTTTTTTTGCTGCATCCAGGACGGCCTTTACTCTTGCCTGATAGCTGTAATAGCCAGCGCCAGATAATGCAAAAGCAGCTGCTTCTGCATCATCCAGATAATAATCAGAGTTCTGATCTGCGTCAGATGGAATGTTATCGCTGTATTTGGTTACATCCACTTTATCAAGTAAAGCAGTGACTTCTGCTTTCTGAATTGCATGTTCAGCAGTCAGAAGCGCTTTGCCATATTTGCCGTCTGCATCATCATCAATTAGCGCCTTTACTTCAGCAGCCGTATCATACTTTAGATACTCTGTGTTGACAGCAGTTTCATAAGCTAATTTTTCAGCAGCAGTAAATCCAGCAAAAGTACTGCCTGCAGTATTTTTCTTGTACCACTTGCCTTTCTTTACAACGTACGTAGCGCTGCTATCATAAGTTGCATTAGAATCCTCTATTTTTGTTACATTACCGTCAGCTTTAGTATAAATTCCAGTTGCAACTGCTGCCTGCAGTGTAGCGTCATCTGTTATACCTGTTGCTGGGTCAAAAGCATTGTCTACAGTAGCTGCAGTGGTGCCTTTGTCATCCGTATACAGATCTGCCGCCCAGACATCTGTTTCTACATAGCTAACAGTAGTGCCTGCTGCTTTTTCAATTGCGTCAGCTTTCTGTTCGTCTGCGACAGCATTAATTTTAGCTGCAATATCTTTAAAAATCTTATCGATTTCTTTTTCAACAGCAGCTTTTGATAATGTAACGCCTTCAATTTCAACCTGATTAGCATCATAGTTTGCTAAGAAGTTTGCTTTAACAGCGTTGAGCATATCAACATTTTTCTGTGCCTGTGCATATATTGCAGTTTCCACTTCACTTAACGTGTATGTAGGATCTGCTTGTGCATTTACGGTTACGCCAGCAGCTGCAAACGAAGAGCCTACGGTATAAGTGAAGACAACTGACAATGCAAGAAGCACTGTTAAAAATTTCTTCATTTTAAGAATTCCTCCCTCTTTTTTGTTCTTTTTTTAAGATTATAGTTATACGCCTTTTTGCGCAAAACTCATAAATGAAATGATAGTTCACAATGAACTTGAGAATTGCTAAAATAATGGTATATACAATGCAATGACGATGTAGTATAATATAAGCAAAGGAGGCGATGTGATGGCAAATACAGGATTAATACAAATTCGTGCAGCAGAAGAGGATAAAAAACAGGCAAGCGAGATTTTGGAAAAATTAGGAACAAATCTATCGGCCGTTGTTAATATGATGTTAAAACAAATTATTCTGACGGAGAGTATTCCGTTCGAGGTTGCTTTGCACCCTGCCAAGCAAAAAGTAACGATATCAGCTATTGATGCAGTAAATGCTACAATGGCATTGGAGGGTTTCAATTTAAACGCTGATGATATAGATTTGCTGGAATATTATAGTAGAAATGCTGAAAAGGGTGATGAAATTCGGAAAAAGATTCTGAATGAACTGAGGGTAGATAATGAATGATAAAAAATACTGCTATCCTCAAAGTAATGTATTAATTAATAAGTTATCTATTCACAATGCGGAGAGGCTTGCTGAAGCGGAGAAGAAACTCACAATGTTGCGTCTTTTGGAATTGCAGTATGAACCTGTTGAAGGCGAGTTGGACTTTGCTCATTTGTGCGAAATACACAGATACATTTTTCAGGATGTATATGAATGGGCGGGTCAATTGAGAACAGTAGATATTGCAAAAGGAAATATGTTTTGCAAATCGGAATTTTTACGAGAAAATGGTGAGCAACTATTCTTAAAGCTGAAAGAAGAAAATTATTGTGAAAATCTTCCGTTGGATATGTTTGTTAATAGATTGGCATATTTTTTCTCGAAGATAAATGCGCTCCATCCTTTCCGGGAGGGTAATGGAAGAGCACAACGTGAATTTATTCGAGTGGCTGCATTAAACGCAGGGTATCTGATAGATTTCAGTCGTATAACCCAAGAGGATATGATATATGCGAGTAAGGAGTCTTTTTTATGTAACTACCGTCCTATGCAAAAGCTGCTTTCGAAGTGCATTTTTAAATCGGGGGATATATATTAGCATTAAATGCGTATGAAAAGAAGGTCGGGCAAGCCGACCTTCTTGATGTTTTGGATAGGTGAATCACCAATTATTTAGCAATTCTGTAAGATTTTTGGAGTTTTGAATCTGAGGGGATATCAAAGTCTTTAATAAATGCTTTATTTCAAATAGAAAAGCAGCATACTAAAACTAAAAAGCATGAGATATATTTTAAGATGTTTCTTCACACGGATTATAAACTGTGCTAAATGTTTTGTGAGTAATGATTTCCTACTGGACTTTAAATCAATCATATGTTAAAATATGATCAGTTATAACTTAGTAAGTTAAGACTGAGCAAATATCGAATTGGGAGATTACAAATGTTTATTGGACGAAAATATGAGCTGGATAAACTCAATCAACTTTACGCTACAGATCGTTTTGAGTTTGCTGTAATTTATGGTAGACGACGCGTGGGTAAATCAACTTTGATTAAAGAGTTTTGCAAAGATAAAAAGGCAATCTATTACATGGGAATGGAGGCAGCAAGCCAAAGCAATATAGACAGCCTTTCTGCAGCGATATGGGATTTTGAGGGGCGGAAGCTGCCTGCGCCTTCTTATGGCTCTTATGAGGCACTTTTCGACTACATTGATACTATTTCAGATGAAAGAATTATTCTTGCAATTGATGAGTATCCTTATTTGGCAGAGGATTACCAGGCGTTGTCATCACTTCTGCAAAAACACATTGATATGAAGTGGAAGGATTCAAAACTGATGTTGATTTTATGCGGCTCATCGATGAGCTTCATGGAAAATCAGGTTTTAGGCTATAAAAGTCCACTGTATGGACGCAGAACTGCCCAATTTCGAATGGAAGCATTCCGCTATTATGAACTTAAGGAATTCGGCTGGGATTATACGGAAGAGGAACTGGCACTTATTTATGGAATCACAGGAGGAATTGCGGAATATGTGAGCTTTATTGATGGAACTCGCACCGTGAAAGAAAACATTCTGAATATGTATTTGGATCAGGCTGGCAGAATGTTTGAAGAACCCAGCAATTTGATGAAACAGGAACTTAGGGAACCAAGGATGTACCATACGATTCTTGGGAGCATTGCATCAGGCAGCAGTACGCTAAATGAAATTGCAGGAAAAGCCAGAGAGTCTACTGCGTCTTGCGCCTATCATCTGAATGCCCTGCAAGCGTTGGATATTGTTAAAAAAGAAACTCCTGCGGGGGAAAAGGAGTCTTCGCGAAAAACGATTTACCGAATTAAAGACTCTGCATTCCGCTTTTGGTTTCGGTTTGTTTTCCCTTATCAGACCTTTGTTGTCAATGGAAACGGAGAATATGTTTATGAGAATTTTGTAAAACCTTTTTTATCTTCATTCATGGGTACGGTATTTGAAGACATGTGTTTGTCCTATTTAATGCACCCGGAAACATTGTTAAAAGTACCGTTTCCTTACAGTGAGGCTGGAAGATGGTGGGGAAATAATCCAAGAGAAAAAAGACAGGAAGAAATTGATATTTGCGCATTGGGCGCAGATGCGATCTTGCTTTGCGAATGTAAATGGCGCAATGAGCCTGTTAAATTGCCCGTTTTAGAAAATCTACGCAGACAAGGTGGATTGTTCCACCAAAGCCAAAAATATTATTGGTTGTTTTCTAAATCATTGTTTAGCGAGTCTGTACTAAGTGCGTGTAATGCGGACGATGATGTAAAATGCATCAGCCTTTCTGAGATGTATCAAATAGATTAAAAGACGAACATGACAATATGAAAAGAAGGTCGGGCGAGCCGACCTTCTTGATTTTTTGGATAGGTGAATCACCAATTATTTAGCATTTCTGTAAGCCTTGTTGGATTAGTCAGAGTAGTATTTTACACAAGTGACAACTTTATAAGTACTTACATTCTTTAGGTGCTTGGTATTTTTGTAAGTATTCTTTAGTTTCTTTTCCTGCGTTTAAAGATGGAATTATCTATCAGTCCTTGAAAGAGGTCTGAAATCCGCTGCCTCAGCTGTTTCAACAGATTCGGCAACGATAACGCTCACGTTATGGTTGGAACCCATGACCCAGATGATGTCCTCCTTGGTAATTAGAGTATTGATATCAGGCATGATAATCGGGTAGCCGCTTTGCTGTACGCCCAGCACCATGCAGTGGAACTTTTCTCGAATATTACCGTTCTTAAGGGTTTTTCCGGCATAAGATTCATTGCCGGTCACCTTGATTGCACAGACAGACAGCGCATTGTCAGCGTCAGGATAGTCTGTCTCCATAAACTTCTTTAGGGTTCTAGGAGGTTTAGAAGGCTTCATTTGTACCAGACGATAAAAGTTTTCGATGGACTTTAAATCTCCAACGACAAAGACTTTATCGCCTGCGGCAATGGTAGCCTTAGGTTCCGGTAAAATAATGTGCTTGCCATGATGGCGGATTTTAACAACATATACGTTATATACTTTCCCCCATTGCAGATCAGCCAGGTGCTTACCGAGAAAATCTGCTGACTCCGGCGCAATTAAGGAAATAATATGAAGTTCCGTATCCAGCCAGGACTGGTGCAGCCCTTTTTCTTCTTCGGCCTCAATCAATCTTTCGTTCAGATTGCGAAGAAACTGAGTTTCCAGTCTGAGGTAAGCCGTTGAGAGAAAGTTGCTTTTTCCGGCAATGAGCACTGCGATAATAATAAAGATAAATAGGTATGCAGGATTGATTTCGAACAATACGCTAATTGGAATCATGGCAATTGTTGCAGTCAATATAACGCGAACGGCTGCCAATACGATTAGTGGTAGTCTATTTGCCCTTTTTTTGAGCCATAGAGAGGTGAAAAGAGCATTGCCGGGGTTCAGCATAGGTCTTACAAAAATCGCTATGACGAAGAAAATTATAGCGCAGGTAGCGATGCTCGCTGAAAGTGGAGTGAGTGTTTCTGCTAAAAACGGATAAATGCCTTCGATACCAATCATGACAGCAACAAGCATGATGACACTATAAAGTGCTGTTCTGGAAACAAATTTTCGGATATATTCATTCCAGTCTGTATCTTTATCATCATCAGTCTGGTCGCTGGAAGTATACTGGTGCAGCTTTTGAAGAAGACTCTCTGGAAGTTTTCTCTGCAAAAGGTCAGTAACGCTACTGGAATTTTTAATTAAAAATGGTGTTAAAAACGTAGTTATCACTGCAGCAGATACGATAATCGGATAGAGGTTTTCTTCCATCACACCAAGGCTGACGCCCAGTGCCGCAATGATAAAAGAAAATTCCCCAATTGGCGCCAGACTGAAACCGCTTTTTACGGCAGTGTTTAAGGTTTGACCGGATAACAGCATGCCGACTGTGGCAAAAATCAGTTTTGCAATGACCGCAACTACAGTAATTACTGCAATGATGGGAGCATAGTTTACAATAGCATGGGGATCAACTTTCATGCCGACGGACAGAAAGAAGAAAGACACGAACATATCCTTAACGCCGCCGGTAAGATGTTCCACTCGTTCAACATGAATGGTGCCCGCAAGAAGAGAGCCTGCAAGAAAAGCGCCCAACTCTGAAGAAAATCCCAGAAAGTTGGCAATCATAACCATACCAAAGCAAAGTCCTAATGATAAAATAAGAAGCATTTCATCATTCATCACCTTGATGACTTTGTTCAGGAAGGTTGGGAGTAAATAAATGCCGAGAAGCAGCCAAACAACCAGATAGCAGACCATCAGTGCCAGACTGATCATCAACTCTTTGCCTGCAACGCTCTGGCTGACAGAGATAGTGGATAGAACCACCATCATAAAAATGCCCACGATGTCTTCAATAACCAGAGTGCCCATAACTAGTTGGGAATACTTTTGTCCTTTGATTTCCAGTTCTTCAAAGCTTTTTTGTATGACAGCGGTAGAACTGATGGAAAGCATACAGCCCAAAAAAAGACTGCTGATGACGGAAAAACCCATCAGGATACCGACTAGGTATCCTGTCAGCATGACGCCGCCCATCTTTATAATGGCAGAGATGACTGCCGTTCCGCCCAGTTTTGCAAGCTTATGCAGATTAAATTCAAGTCCAATGTGAAACATCAGAATAATAACTCCGATTTCACTCCATAGATTAATGGAATCGATGTCTTCTACATTGAAAAATAAAGGAAAGTACGGGCTAATAAGAAAGCCCGCCAGAATATAACCTAGAATCAAAGGCTGTTTGATTTTTTTAAATAAAATTGTGATAAGACCGGCAGTAAGCAGCATGACGGCTAAATCAGTAATCATGTCAGGTGTGTGCATGAATCAAACCTCCTTTTGTATAAAATTTGTATACTATTATTATATATGAAAAACTTTCGGGGAAAAAGAAATTATTGTGAAAAAGGGGCGTGAAATTATAAAATCAGTAAAAAGTTTAATCTGTAATTGCTTTGTGTGAGGATACTGCAAAGGGATATCTGCAGCATTGCTGGATCATCTATACCGGCTTCAAAGAGAGCATTTTCTCATTTCTAACTGTATAATGACTGCATCTTGTTCACTGTATTATGAAGAAAAATGCAGATGAGTGATGAATTATCATTAAAAATATGATATACTAAAAATACAATTTCGAATAAACTTTATTACCGAGAGAAGGTCTCCATGAATTACACGCTTATGAATAAAGAGCGTCCTATCCTGACGTTTTCTACTTTTAAAACTGAATATGGTACAACCAAGGCGAAGAATGTAAAAATTCTGGAGCCGGACGGACTTCCCGCTGCATATGACGGCAGCATAATTCGGTTTATTGAACGGCGTAAAGCTCCTAAGCACCGCAAATATATCCGGGGCATTTTGAAACAGCTGGGAGCAGAGGATATTGACGGCTTTATTAAAGTCAGCCGGGGTGCATCTTTGAATGATACCTTCTGGGTAAGAAATGATGAAGAACCTCTGGTATGGAAGCAGGTTTCTCTTTACCATAATGATTTTGACGAAAATATCGCACGAATTGCTTTTGAAGGCGGTTCCGGCAGTCTCAGCACAACGACACCGGAACTTTCCGTAGACGGTAACTATGCGAAATGCTGGATTCGTGAGAATGAACAGCTTTTTCTTCTGAAGCGGGGCAGCGAGACTCACGGGCAGGAGGTTTTCGCCGAGTACTATGCTTCGCAGCTGGCAGAGGCTTTCTGCGCTGATTCTGTTAAATATGATTTAGTAAGTCACCACGGACACCTTGCTAATAAGTGCGGGATTTTCACCAGCGAGGAAGTAGGATTTTCTCAGATGACATATCATGTGGAAAATCCCCAGTCGGTTTCTGTCCAAGAGGCGCTGGCGGTGATGGAAAAATGTGGCCATGGTGAGCATTTCAGGCGAATGATGGTACTGGATGCACTGATTCTCAATATTGACCGCCATTTGGGGAATTTTGGACTTTTGGTGAACAATGACACTCTAAAACCTATAGGGATGGCTCCAGTGTTTGATCATAACCGATCTATGCTGTTTCATATGGATGATGACCGTTTTATGAGACAGAATATGGATTGTCTGATAGATATTTATCCGCGCCTTATGGGGGAATTCAATATCAACGCTAACGATATGCTGACAGACGAAATTCGAAGTGACCTGAAAAATCTTTCCGGCTTTGCGTTTATTCCTCACGAGAAGTACAACTGGCCGAAGGTGAGACTGGAAAAATATCAGAAGTTTATGGACACGCAAATTGACCGCATACTGAAACGAGAGAAGCTGTTTATCAGCAGTTTTGAGTAATGTATAGCAGGTAAAAGGCACCGTAACCTAAAGTTGCGGTGCCTTTTATAATTGCGTTTTATTTTACTTTAACCTTCTTTACTGTTGTCCAGTTGCCCCAGACTTTGGTGCCGTCGGCTAAAGTCTTGTAGGAACGAACTTTTACGTAGTAGGTAGTACCCGGTTTCAGATTTTTCAGGGTAACGTAAGTTGTCTTATATCCATTATCCTTATGAGTGATGTATTTATCTTTGTAGCTTCCGCTGCGACCGTATTTTACCTGATACTTGGTAGCACCGTCAACCTTTGTGATGGTGACTTTTGCCTGACCTTTTGCCGGCGTAGTGATTTTGAAAGTCGGCTTTTTAGGTTTTACGGTAACGTATACGCTCTTCACTTCAGGATTGAATTTAACATCATTGGTAGTTTTTACTGTAATAACAGCTTTACCTGTACCTTCGATTGTAACGGTTCCGTTTGCAGATACTGTTGCAACGGTTGGGTCGCTGGTTTCGTAAGTGATAACGCCATCGCCGTTAGTAGTAGCACCCAGATTGAAATCCGCACTGGTCAGGTATTTGGTGTAATAAGTATAGTCAGTAGTCAGTTCCTGTGTCTTACCATTAATAGTAAAGTTTACATTCTTAGTACCGGAATAGTTGCCAATACCTTCGATTACTGCAGTAGCAGTACCGCTGTTTTTGTTGTTTTTGTAGGTTACTTTGTAATCGGTTCCATTTACCAGCTTAATCGTGCCGTTGTAAAGGGTAACAGCAGGCTTGTGTTCGGTTCCTGTGTACTGATAGGTGGTCTGGGACAGGGTTGCCGTGAAACCGGAAATATCCTGACCTAAAATTTTGAAGGTTTTATAAACAGAGCCGGAGTAGTTGCCGATACCGTAGATATATACAGTTGCTGTACCGATGTTGGTGTTATTTAGGTAAGTAACTGTATAGTCAGTGCCTTTTACTAAAGTGCGTCCGCCGCAAGCTACGCTGACAGAAGGTTCAATTGCTTTGCCGCCGTTGAACGGTGCACTTGCCGGTAAGGTGACTGTTGCATCTTTATCGTTAAGTGCCTTTGGTGTAATGCTGTAAGTGAACTCAGCTGCAACACCGCCGTAATTGCCGATACCTACAACCTGTACTTTTTTGTTTGCTTCAACTTTGGAGCTGGTATCATAAACCAGTTTATAGTCTACACCTTCACGGTATTTGGAAGAGGATGTAACTAATACCTCAGGTTTGATTACGCTTCCTGTATACTCATAAGAAGTCTGCAGCAGTGAGAAAGCATTAGCTGTCAGACTGTCTTTTACTGCGTAAGTTCTTGTAATCTGACCTTCGTAGTTGTTGATACCGTCAATATAGACTGTGGCAGTACCTTTCAGGTCATAGTTAGCATAAGATAGTGTATAGTCCTGTCCTTCAACCAGTGTTTTAGCACCATCTTTGATGACTGGTTTTGGAACGACATTTACTACCTGATTATCAATTGGTGCAACAGTGACATAGGAAATGGACTTTGGCAGGATGTTAAAAGTCTTGGTTAAGGTGCCTGCATAATCGCCTTTGCCTGTAACAGTTACTGTTGCATTACCGCCTACGTTGATATTATCGCTATAGGTAACTGTGTAGTTTGTGCTGCTCAAAATATTATTGTTGGAGTCTTTTACTACAACAGCCGGAGCTTTTGCAGTTCCATCATAGCGCTGGTCAGCAATCGGCTGAATTGCATAATTTGCAGTACTGAGATCTGTACCGCCATTTACTCTGATGCTTCTGGTTCCTGTATAGTTGCCTTTCCCTGTAATGGTAACCTGCTGTGCACCTTTGACTACCTTGGCATCAGCAGCTGCAGTGATTTCGTAATCGGTGCCTTTAACAAGGGGAACGCTGCCGTTCTTCAAGGTGAACTGCAGAGCAGAAATGTTAGTTCCGACAGCAACTGTCGGTGGAACAGTCAATGTAACATTATTGATGTTCTGCTGTTTAATCTCGAAAGTTAGTACGTTGTTTATGTTGGAGCCAGTCTTAATTTCGTATGGGACATCTGCACCAGTTCTCATAGTTACAGTTGCTGAGGCATTGGTTCCAACAGCAGTGTTATTGGACCATGCAACATCATAATATAATGATGAAACCGTGGTGTTGCCTGCCTTTACTACGATGGCAGGGCGAATTTCACTGCCGGTATAGGTATATGCTGCATTTGGATTTTCGAAAGCGATACTTGTGATCGCAGTCTTGCTGGCATCGTCAGCAAACGCCATACCCGGCATCATACAGAGTATCATCATGACAGACAGCATGATTGCTAATATCTTTTTCATAATCTCTCTTCCTTTCTGTGTCAGTACTTTTTTTCTTTGTATAGTACAAGCTGTTAGGCTTACTATAGATAAATACATTATATCATGGCTTGTACAAAAAAGATATAAGTTATTGGTAAGATTAAGAAACTTTAAGAAACATTACCGGTTTGTTTCAGGTGTTTAAAAAAAGCGAAGGTCGGAAAATCCGACCTTCGCTTAAAGGATAGCTGTATTTGAGTTATTATCCCAATTATTTAGCGACTCTGTAAGCCTTGTTGGACCAGTCAGAGTAGTATTTCACGCCATCAACAACTTTGTAAGCTCTTACTTTGTAGTAGTATCTGGTTCCCTTTTTCAGGGACTTGGTATTCTTGTAAGATTTCTTAGTGTTTTTGTCAGTGGTGTAGAATGCTTTGTTTGTGAATCCGCTGTTCTTCTTTACGGATCTGAATACTTCATATCCGTCAGCAGCAGCAACATCGCCTTTTACAGTCCATTTTACAGTGATGGAACCTTTTTTAGCGGTAGAGGATGCTGTAATCTTCAGGGATTCTACAGCTTTGATTTCATTTGCCTTCAGCTGTGCTTCAGCATAGAATAATTTGTCAGCATTTACAATCTGAGCTTTTGCATCATATGGTTCAGAAGCATCGGTGTATTCTTCAACAAATGCATCATAAGCAGCTCTTGCAGCTTCAATATCGGTTCTTGCAGCGTTTGCGGAAAGTGCCGCAATTTTTGCTTCTACATCAGCTTTTACAGCTGCTCTTACTGCTTTCTGATAGTTTTCTACAGTTGCAGCGATTGCGTTAACTGCAGTGTCTTTGGATAAATCGCCGTACATGTCTGTACCATACAGTGCATCCAGTGCGTCTGCAACAGCTTTTACAGCTGCTTTATCAGCTGTAGTAACCTTGCTCAGTGCAGGCAGTGCAGCAATCTGATCATTGAGTGCTTTGATTTCTAAAGCCTTTACTGCATTGATTGCTGCAGTCAGTCTACTTTCATTGGAAACAGTCTGACCCATCTCTTTTGCAGTTTCGACTAATTTATTTGCTGCTTCTACAGCTGCTTTATCAGTCAGTGCGATTCTGTTAGGAATGTCGTTTACAGCTTTTTCAGCAGCAGCTTTTGCATCTTTCTTTTCTTTTACGGAAGGAAGTGCAGCCGCCATTGCTTTTGCGTCAGCTAACAGTGCCTGGATTTCAGCAGTAGTTCTTGCGCCTTTTTCACCGTAGAAGTTAGCCAAATCATCAGTCGTGAACTCTCTGTAAGCGTCGCTCCACTTATTCACATCGGCGTTTACCACCTGATCCATGTGAGCCTGTACTTTTTCAAGTTCTTTTGCATATCCTGCTAAGGCTTTAATTGCTGATTTTACTGCAGCAGCGTCTTTTACGTCAGAGATATCAACATCTTCGTTTTCAAGCACCTCTTTTACCTGCTTTTCGTTTGTGCAAGCATTGATTTTAGCAAGCTTTAACGCATATCTTGCTTTAATTTCTTCAGTCTCTTTATCATAGTAAGTTTTTTCTGCAAGTTTTGCGTCTCTTTCTGCCTCTACAGCAGCAACTGCTTTTGCCTTAATCCAAGCGATATCTTCGGTCTTGTTTTCAGCGCCAACGATTAAGTCGGTATCTTTTACGGTTTCGCCGGTGCGACCATAAAGCTTTGCTTTTGCAGCAGCAAGATTTTCGTCAATTTTAGCAGCGATGTACTTTAAGGAACCATCTTTTTCTACCTGCAGTTTGTAAGCTGCGGCAGCCTGCTCTAAAGCATTGTATTTTGCTACCAAATCACGGTTTGCAGTACCAGCTGTTAATGCAGTAACTGTAATCGGGGCAGTAGTAGCCAGGTCAATTTTGAACAGTTCTACTTCCAGATATGCGTCTTTTTCAGCAACTTTTGCATCGAAGTCTGCTTTTGTGTCAGTTCCTGCATTGTAAGCGTTTAATGCGTCTTTGTAGAATTCAGATGCATTTGCCTGCGCCTGTGCCTTTGCAGCTAATTTAGCAGCTTCTAAAGAAGCGTTATCGTTCTTTAAATCATCCTTTGTCTTAAATTCTGAAGCAGCCAGTTTGTAAGTAAGGATGATTTCTACACCATCAAGACCTGTGTAGGAGTCAGCTTTCACAATTTTGTTAGTAGAAATCAAATCCTGCAATGCAACGATTTTTTCTTTTACTTTATCTGCAGTTAAATCTTCTACATCTAAAGTAATTTTCTTAGCGGAAGATACCAGTTCATCTTTTGCTGCTTTTGCTGCTTTTGCATAAGATACTGGGAATGCAGCAGTTGGATCCATGATATCATCTGTATACAGAGTTAAATCAATTTTATCCAGCTCTGCTAAAACTCTTGCCTGTTCGATTGGAAATACAAGTTTCAGAGTGTCCAGCAGATAAGCAGTCTGTCCGTTGGAAGTTACTAAAGCTGTAAATTCAGCAGTAGTATCAGCGTCTCCGACTTTCATGTCTTTGTATTCCTTGCTGTTTGCTTCAAGAACTGCTGTGTCGGCAAGGTCAGCTTTGATTGTAGCAATGTCTTTTGCATCAAGTGCTGTTTTCCCTGCTTCATCAGCAGCGCCATAAGCAACCTTTAACTGATAAGATGTAATCTCTAATACTTTTGCATAGTCACCATAAACCTGATTTGCGATTGTTTCGTAAACGGATTTAGGAATGGTAACTGTTCCTTTTGCTAAGTTTTCAGTGTATTCGTTTGCCAGTTTCTTTACTGTGTCGCTCTTTGCATTTTCCAGATCGTTCGCTAACTGTCTGGTTGCTTCTGTCAATTTCTGTTCGTAAGAAAGTCCAGTAGGTGTTGAACCTTCAACAGCATCAGCTGCAAAAACAGAGCCAACAGCACTGAAGCTATAAGTGAAGACAACTGACAATGCAAGAAGCACTGTTAAAAATTTCTTCATTTTAAGAATTCCTCCCTCTTTTTTGTTCTTTTTTTAAGATTATAGTTATACGCCTTTTTGCGCAAAACTCATAAATGAAATGATAGTTCACAATGAGTATAACTCAAACACCCCAATCTTGGCAAGCATTTTTTCTACTTTTTGGAAAAAATATTCCCAAAAAAGGCTTTTGGGTTAAGGATAAAGCCTTTCGAATCAACGCACGACCGTGATTGTTTGTACTTGATTTACACAACACTATTTACGATTATTTCATTTGTCCACATTATAACACATCTCGTTTCGATTTCCAATAGTAAATTGTGGAATGCCAGCAATTTTTCTACTATATCATGTGCTCACTTACGCAGCTAAAATCGACAAAAACCGCTGATTTTAGCCATTTTCTCTATTTCATACTTCTATAATTTCCCTCAACATTACCAATAAATTTCTCTTTTTTTCTTGGTACTAAATTAAAAAGTGGGTTCAATCAGCTTGATTTTCCAATCTTTTTAGCGAAAATTTCTCCATTTTAGGCTCGCCTTTTCTCTCTCTGCTGTACTCCCTTTCCTCTTCTATCAGACCGTCCTTCATTCTCTCCAAAGTATGAGGCATCTAATCGTCCATAATAGGTCAAATCGACCTATTATCCATTTTTTATTCCGCCCTATGTTATATCTATATATCTACCACGGATTAATCAACACAAAAAACGAAGGAGGAAAATTATGAACATGAACGATTTAAAGTTAGCTATGGGTGAACGTATACGTCTCGCTCGTGAAAGCAAGCACTTGTCCCGTGCGCAGCTCGCAGAGCTTGTTCACCTATCGACAAAATTTATTTCTGATATTGAAAACGGCGCAAAAGGAATGTCTCTTAAAAACTTTATACTGATAACGCAAGCTTTAGATACCCCAGCTGACTATCTGCTTTTCGGAAGTATGCAGTCGCCTCCCTCTGAACTGTGCAGCGAACCGAATCCCGACCAGAAATAAGCGTCAGCTTTTATGACCCGTTTAAAGAACTTACATTTGCTGCATCCCGCTTTCTTGCCAAAAGAGAAGACATCCCACAACACGCAAGATGTCTTCTCTTTCTTACAACATTATATATCCGGCTTCAGCAGATTACATCATGCCGCCCATGCCGCCTCCTGGCATACCTGCAGGCATAGCCGGAGCATCCTCTTTGATATCTACGATACCTGCTTCTGTAGTCAGAAGCATTGCGGAAGCAGAAGCTGCATTCTGCAGTGCAGAACGAGTCACTTTTACAGGGTCTACGATACCTGCTTCAATCATATCTACATACTCTTCAGTAGCTGCATTAAATCCGTATCCAACCTTCTGCTTCTTAACCTCAGCAACAACTACGCTGCCTTCAAAGCCTGCGTTTTCGGCAATCTGTCTAACTGGCTCTTCCAGCGCTCTTTCGATAATCTTTGCACCGGTTCTTTCGTCGCCTTCCAATGTATCTACATACTTGGATACTGCGTCGATTGCACTGCAAAGCGCTACACCGCCGCCTGCAACAATACCTTCTTCTACTGCTGCCTTGGTTGCGTTCAGTGCGTCCTCGATTCTCAGCTTTCTTTCCTTCAGTTCAGTTTCTGTAGCTGCACCAACTTTGATTACAGCAACACCGCCGGACAGCTTAGCCAATCTTTCCTGGAGTTTTTCTTTATCAAATTCAGATTCAGTTTCCTCAATCTGCTTCTTAATGGAGTTGATTCTTGCTGTAATGTCAGCTTTTTCACCTGCACCATTTACGATAACAGTGGAATCCTTGTCAACTTTAACAGTTGCAGCCTGACCCAGCATATCTAAAGTAGCTTCCTTTAGGTCATAGCCAACTTCTTCGCTGATTACTACGCCTCCTGTCAGTACAGCGATATCTTCCATCATAGCCTTTCTTCTATCACCAAAGCCAGGTGCCTTAACAGCAACGCAGTCGATGGTTCCTCTCAGCTTGTTGAGTACCAGTGTAGTCAGTGCTTCACCTTCTACGTCTTCTGCAACGATTAAGAGCTTTCTTCCCATCTTAACAACCTGTTCCAAAAGCGGAAGCAATTCCTGAATATTGCTGATTTTCTTATCTGTTAACAGAATCAGTGGATTTTCCATCACTGCTTCCATCTTTTCTGTGTCGCTTACCATATATGCGGACAGGTAACCTCTGTCGAACTGCATACCTTCTACTACATCTAAAGTGGTGCCCAGTGACTTTGCTTCTTCAACAGTGATAACGCCGTCATTTCCGACTTTTTCCATTGCTTCTGCAATCAGTGCGCCGATGTTTTCGTCTGCAGCAGAAACAGAAGCAACCTGTGCGATACTTTCCTTGGTTTCTACTTTCTTAGAAATTGTAGCAATTTTTTCTACAGCAGTTTCTACTGCACCCTGAATACCTCTCTTCAGAACCATAGGGTTTGCGCCTGCTGCTACATTCTTAAATCCTTCTTTAATAATGATCTGTGCCAGCAGTGTTGCAGTAGTAGTTCCGTCACCTGCAACGTCATTGGTCTTGGTTGCAACTTCTTTAACAAGCTGTGCACCCATATTTTCTACTGCATCTTCCAGTTCAATTTCTCTTGCGATAGTCACACCGTCGTTGGTGATTAGCGGAGAACCGAAAGATTTATTAATCAGGACATTTCTACCCTTAGGTCCCAGTGTAATCTTTACAGTATCTGCCAATTTATCCACGCCAGCCTGCAGTTTTCTTCTGGCGTCTTCTCCATAATATAAATCTTTTGCCATTTTACTTTACCTCCCAAACAAAAATTATTCTACTGTTGCCAGAATGTCTGCCTGGCTCATGATAGTATATTCCTCACCGTCATATTTAATTTCAGTGCCAGCATACTTGGAGAATACAACCTTATCTCCTGCCTTTACTTCCATCGGTTCGTCCTTGGTTCCAGGACCTACAGCTACGACTTCTGCCATCTGCGGTTTTTCCTTTGCTGCGCTGGCAAGAATGATGCCGCCCTGTGTTTTCTCTTCGGCTTCTAACTTCTTAATCACAACTCTGCTGCCCAGCGGCTTGATTCCAAAACTCATTTTCTCTACCTCCTGATATATATTTATCTAATTTTTATTCGATCCGTTATTAGCACTCAATCAAAACGAGTGCTAATCACTTTCTTTATTGTAGGTCTTTCTGCCCTCAATGTCAATATATTTTCCAAATTTTTTTATGTGTTTTTGGTGAAATTTTCCTTTACTCTCTCCGATTCTATTTTGGTCCGATATTTCCAAAATATGCACAAAAGCTCTTCCATATACTATATCCTATAAAAGGTGCCTCTCACGTAAATATAAGGAAGCGTTCTTTCTTCTCGAAAGAACGCTTCTCTGGAACAATTATGAGAGCTTTATCTCACTTCTGCCTTACGAAAGGCTTCTATAAAATTCGCAATGTAATCTGCTACTTTCGTGAGCATTTCCACGCCCCATTGCTGCGTAGCTTCTTTTGGATCATCTGGACCAATCCAGCCATTAGACGTGTACTTTATAACATCTCGAGGCACAGGAATGCCAATGCCGCCAAATTCTATTCTGTCAAATCCCATGGTTGGAAAATCTGCGCCCAAATCATCAATCAGTTCCTGCCCACGCATATGGTCAAAATACACCAGATTCGGATTTATTGCCAGCATTGCCGCGGTTTCCTCTCCACCACCGTGGCCGCCTGCCCACGCAGCATTGAGCTGGCCTGCCATAATCCACCAGTTCAACTGCACACCAAGCGCCCCTTTGCGGCTTAATTCAATGCACACGCGATTTAAAGTCGGGATATTGCCGCCATGACCGTTGAGGAACAAAATTTTCTTTGCTCCATGCGCTAGCAATCCATCGGTAATACGTGTCAGCAGCTGATACATACAGTCTTCGCCCAAGGACACAGTGCCCGAGAAACTAGTCATATCCTCACATACACCATAAGGGATTCCCGGTGCAGCAGCTATTTCAACCCGTTCCTCTATCATAGACAGTAATTTTTCCGGAATCATAGTGTCAACTCCCAGTACATTGTGGCTGCCATGGCTTTCCAAACATCCAATCGTCAAAATCACCATGTCATTTTTCTGAAAGTAAGACTCCGTTTGCCAATATGTCATTTCCGCAAGTCTCATTATTCTGTTACCTCAACATTACGCAGGCGATGGTATCCATTAGGATCCGGCGCAAAGCCGCTTACTTTCTTTGAAGCGCCCACATTGACACTCTCATAGTACAGCGGTGCATACGGTGACAAGTCTCCCAGCAATTCTTCCAGCTGATCATAATACTCTTGTCTTTTTTCCGGTTCAGCAGTTTCTCTTGCTGCAATGACCAACTTATCTACATCTTTATTTTTCAGGAAAGCATCGTTTCCAGGATAACCTGTCTGTGTAGAGTGCAGCAGTGAATAATAAGTATAGTCAGCATCACCTGTTACGCATACCCAACCTGCAAATGAAAGTTCATGTGAGCCAGTGCCCAGCTCGTCAAGCCATGTACCAAATTCCTTTGTTTGAATGCTTACTTCAATACCAATCTCCTTCAGCTGGCTCTGAATAACCTGACATATTTCATTTTTTACAGAATCATCTGTTACTGACAGAGTACAGGAGAATCCATCGGGATAGCCTGCATCAGCCATCAGTTCTTTCGCCTTCTCGATATTATGTTCATACTTCTGAATCTTTGCAGAGAAACCAAAGGTACTTGGCGGAATAACAGAATCTGCAGGCTCTCCCGCACCATACAGCATGGTTTCTACGATAGCTTCCTTGTCAATGGCATATCTGATTGCCTGTCTGACTCTCTCGTCAGCAAACTTCTCGTTGGTTTCGTTAATAGTCAGATAGGAAACACTCTGAGAAGGACCTTTGAACATCTGCAGGTTCTCATCTTCTTCTACACGCTTAGAATCATTAGCGGAAACGTTGTAAGCCAGATCAGCCTCACCAGTTTCAATCGCAATAACTCTCTGAGAAGCTTCCGGCACTACTTTCATAACCAGGTTCTGTGTCTTCGGTGCTCCCTGGAAGTAGTCAGGATTTGCCTCCAGTTTAGCGTACTCGCCCTGTTTCCATTCTACGAACTTGTACGCGCCGGTGCCAATCGGGTTCAGCGCAAATGCATCCTCATCTGCCTCTACTGCATGCTGCGGCACGATAGCGGTAAAAGGTACAGTCAGTGCAGATAGCAACGGAGAATACGGTTCCTTCGTCTTCACGATTACAGTATAGTCATCCTTTTTCTCAACTTCACTGATTGCGTCTACAACATAGGAAACATAGTTGGATTCTCTGGCTCTATTCAGAGAAAATACTACATCGTCTGCCGTCATAGCCTCACCATCGTGAAACTTCACATCCTGGCGCAGCTTGAATTCATAAGTTCTCTCATCCAGCTGTTCAAAGCTCTCTGCAAGCAGAGGCGCCGGTTCGTTGTTCTCGTCCATAGTTAACAGTGTGTCAAAAATCTGACTTGTTACAGTAACTGCCGGTGTTTCTTTGCCTACATGTGGATCCAGAGATGTGACGTCTGCAGCTTGTACCCAGGTCAAGGTGTCTTTCGCTGCACCGCCGGACTCTTCGCCGCCACCGCCGCAGGCTGCTGCTGTCAGCGCAAGACATAGCACCAGCACTAAGGTTAATACTTTTTTCATTTTAAACTTCCTCCTTCAGATTATTTATTTCGTGAACGCGTACACAGGCAGTAAAATGACCGGGTTCGCTTTCCACCAAAGGGATGTCCTGACCAAAGCAGGCTTCTGTCGCATAATTGCACCTTCCCGCAAAGCGGCAGCCAGGTTTCGGTTCAATCGGTGAACTGATTTCACCTTTCAAAATAATTCTTTCCATCTGTATGTCTGGATCCGGAACCGGAATCGCAGACAGAAGGGCCTTAGTATATGGATGTAGCGGTTTTGAGAAGAGCTGCTTCACATCGCAGTATTCCACCACCGTTCCTAAATACATTACCATGATTTTATCTGCTAAATGTTTGACAACAGATAAATCATGTGTGATAAACATATACGTCAAACCCATATCACGCTGCAAATCCTGCATCAAATTCAGAATCTGTGCCTGGATAGAAACATCCAAAGCCGAAACAGGCTCATCACAAACGATAAATTGCGGATTCAGTGACAAAGCTCTGGCAATACCGATACGCTGCCTTCTTCCGCCATCCAGTTCGTGTGGATAAGAATTAACAAAACGCTGCGCCAGACCTACCAAATCCATCATTTCGCGAACCTTTTGCTCCAAGGCTGCTTTGTCATTCTTTTTAATCACACCCTGAATCGTCAAAGGTAATGCAATCGACTGACTTACCGTCATACGAGGATTTAAAGAGGAGAATGGGTCCTGAAAAATCAGCTGCATGTCCTTCTTCAGTTCCTTCATCTCATTCTTGTTGTACTTTAGAATATTTTTTCCGTGAAACAGCACTTCTCCCGATGTTGGCTCATGTAAACGCAAAACCGCTCTGCCAAGAGTGGATTTTCCACAGCCTGACTCTCCAACAACTCCCAGCGTCTCTCCTTTTGCAATATCAAAAGTCACATCATCTACTGCATGAAGCTGCCCGGCTGGCGTTGCAAAATACTTCTTCAGGTGCTTGACTTCAAGTAATTTTTCTTTACTCATCTCATCACGCTCCTTTCCATGCGTCTTTTTCTGCGCCAAAGCGATGACAGCAAACACTGTGTCCCTGCGTTAATTCCACAGGTTCCGGTGTCTTACAAGCACATACGTCTTTAGCATATTTACATCTTGGATGGAATCTGCAGCCCTCTGGTAAATTAGCTGGATCTGGCATCAGTCCTTCAATCGGCTGCAGCCGGTCTGTGTCCTCATTCAGCTTCGGAATCGAATCAAACAACCCTTCCGTATAAGGATGCACCCCGTTTTTAAACACATCGCGCAAGGTTCCCTGTTCTACAATCTCTCCAGCATACATGATTGCTACATATTCACAGTTTTGCGCTACTACTCCTAAATCGTGTGTGATAAGAAGCATGGATGTGCCTAGCTTACTTCTCAAATTCTTAATCAGATCCAGTACCTGCGCCTGTATCGTCACATCCAGTGCTGTAGTGGGTTCATCTGCTACCAGTAAATTCGGATTGCATGCCAGTGCTATGGCAATCACAACCCTTTGTTTCATTCCGCCAGAAAACTGATGCGGATATTCCTCTGCACGACTAGGATCAATACCAACCAGCGCTAACATTTCTCGCATTTTTTGATCCGCCTCTTCAGCAGATACTTTTTCATGTACAGCAATTACCTCTGAAATCTGTTTCCCCACAGTCATGACAGGATTCAACGCTGTCATCGGATCCTGAAAGATCATAGAAATTTCGTTTCCTCTAATCTTATACATATCCTCTTCACTAATCTCAGTAAGATTTTTCCCGTGATACAGAATTTCTCCGCCCACAATCCGACCCGGCGGCCACTGTATCAGTCGCAGGATAGCTTTCGCCAACGTTGTCTTTCCTGCACCAGTCTCCCCAACAAGTCCAACTGCAGCTCCCTGCGGTATATTCAGATTGACAGAATTAACTGCTCTTATGATGCCATCCTCGGTTTCATACCGTACAATCAAATCTTTGATTTCTAAAATATTATCCATAAACTTTTCTTCCTTACGTTAATTCTTCAGTTTCGGATCCAATGCGTCGCGCAGACCGTCTCCAATGATATTCAAAGCCAAAATTGTGACCAAAATCACCAGCCCTGGAAATACTGTGATATGCCATGCGTCTCTGATATAACCCCTGGCATTGGTAAGCATTGCACCCCACTCAGGAAGTGGCGGCTGAATGCCTAGCCCTAAGAATGATAAGCCTGCAATAGACAGAATCGCACCAGCAATCGCCATAGTCACCTCAACAATCAATGGCGCCATAGCATTAGGCAAAATTTGCTGGAAGATGATCTTTCTGTCCGATGCGCCCACTGCCTTTGCTGCTTCAATAAATTCTCTTTCTCGAATTGTCATTACAGATGCTCTCGTAATGCGGGCAAATTCTGGTACATATCCAATCGCGATAGATATCAATACGTTGACTAATCCCGGTCCCAATGCTGCTACGATAGCAATTGCCAGCAGCATATAAGGCAGAGAAAGCACAACATCCATCAGACGCATGATTACATTATCCACACGTCCTCCATAATAGCCTGCTACCGCACCGATAACAATTCCTACGATACCAGCTGCAAGAACTGCAGCAATACTCATAAATAAAGAGTATCTGGTTCCCCATAAAATACGCAGAAGGATATCTCGTCCGAACTCATCCAGCCCCAGGATATGTGAACTGCTTGGCGGTTCAAACCGCTGCGTCAGGTTTTGACTGATTACCAGTGTATCGTAGATGGAGTCGTTGGTGACCCAGTCAATCACTAAAGTGATAATTCCAATTAACGCCAGACATAGAAGAAAAATCAAACTGATAACGGCCATCTTGTTCTTCTTGAATCGTCTCCAGGCATCCGCCCACAAAGTTCTGGCTTTTACTGTGCCGCTATTGTTTTGCAAAACGTTTTCCAAGTCTTTTTCCTCCTCCCACGCTCTTGTATTGTGCTTTAATTCTTGGATCAACAAATGCGTACAGAATGTCCACCAGCAAATTGACCACAGAATACATCAGCGCCAGGAACATTGCAGATCCTAATACCATAGGCATGTCCTTGGCTTTGATAGATTCTACCATGAATCGTCCCAGTCCCGGCCACGAGAAGATGGTTTCTGTCAGTGCTGCACCGCCAAGCAACATACCAAACTGCAGTCCAATCACTGTTACGATTGGAATCAGAGCATTTTTGAACATATGATTTTTCGTAATATATCCTTCCTTCAGACCTTTAGATCGCGCCGTATCTATGTAATCCTGCCGCATGGATTCCAGCATGCTGGAACGTGTCATACGCATAATGCTGGCTGCACAGCCTGTCCCAAGAGTCAGCGCCGGGAGAATTAAACTCGGCAGCAGCGCCATCCCTTCTCCCATACCTGATGCCGGAAGCCAGCCCAAGCTCAGTGAGAAAAACATAACCAACAGAAGACCCAGCCAAAAGTTCGGCATAGCTACACCGATTAATCCTAATACAGTAGCGATATTATCTACCCACGTATATTGCTTTTTCGCTGATAAAATGCCAATTGGAACACCTATCAGAATCGCTACAAGAATACCGGCAATAGATAGAATCACCGTATTGGGAAAGTACCCCAGTACCTGCGGCAATACTTCCAGCTGGCTCTTCCAAGAAGTCCCAAAATCGCCTTTTAGTGCGTCAGTCATATAATCGAAATAACGCACAAACAGATTATGGTCCAGCCCTAACTCTTCTCGCATCGCCTGAACTGCTGACTCAGATGCCTGCTGTCCCAGTATCATACGAGTCGGATCACCTGGAGAAACAGCCAGGATGAAAAATACCAGAAATGATACACCGATTAATACCGGTATCATCATCAGTAATCGTTTCAAGACATATTTGTACACGTTTTATTCCTCCTCCTTATATAAAGGAATTTGCTCAAAAGTTCCTTTAACCAGAAGCTTTTTATTCTGCATCATCAATCTGCCTTTCGCCATAACAGTATCGATCTGCAAGTCCTCATCCAAAAGCACCAAATCTGCATCACTCTCCGGATGTAAACAACCCTTTCTCGGATAAAGTTCCAAGGCTTTAGCTACATTGCTCGTAATCAGCTGAATTGCTTCCTCCATCGGTACTTTGAAATCGACAACCAAATTTCGAATAATTTCATACAACGGTTCCATACCGCCGATCATTACATCTACTACTGCGTCCTTTGCCTCATTCCATACTGGAATACTTCCTCCGGCATCAGAGCTGACAGTCAGTCTTTCGATTCCCATTTCCTGCACGACCTCATAGAGTTCGTCTGTTTTAGATGGCTCAGTCGTAAAATCTGCCCAGCCTCCCATTGCCATAAATCGCTTTGCTGCCTCGGTGTGACAGTCCATATGCGTTGGACGAAAATGTTTGATTGGAATCTGCTGCTCATCGCATATTTCTATAATGTCATCCAGCGTTCTGCCGATTCCGCCTACGTGAAGGTGCAGCACGCCTGGTTTTCCCGACACCAAAGAAGCCATACGTATATCCGATGTCAGCCGCGTCAGCTCTTCCTTTGTCGGTCGAGATGCCCGGTGATCCGATATCGCCAATTTACATCCTAGAATTTCATCGATATAGACAATATCCTTTGCTACCGATCCGGTTACAGTTACAGGCGGATAGATATAAGCCCCTGTCAAGCAGTAAGCGCTAATTCCCTCTTGCTTTAATGACTTTGTTTTTGCCAGCAAGTTTTCCACGCTGCGCGTAAAGCTATCGGTTCCCAGCAGTCCCACTACAGTAGTAACCCCTGCTTTGATAATAGATGACAGCGGAAGTTCCGGTATACGCGATTGAAATCCGCCTTCCCCGCCGCCGCCAGTCACGTGAACATGCTGGTCAATGAATCCCGGAACTGCTGTTTTACCCGTACCGTCAATCTCCTTAATACCAGGAATTGCAGGCTGCAAGTCCTTGCCTACAGCTACAATCTGCTCCCCCGAAATCAAAAGATTGCAAGTGCCTCTCAGCATAGGATCATACAGTGTTACATTTTTAATTAGATACATGTACAAACCTCCTTCAAGTTATAATTATTTTATTCATTTCCTTTGTCATTGAAGTAGTATTCATTGTCAAAGGCTGGAATCGTTGATGTCTTGAAAAAGTCTTCAATCAACTTCACTTTACTGTTATAGGCTTCAAATACCTGCTTATTCTGCAAGATATACAACGAAGCGATAATGTCAGCCATAGCCGCCATAGATGCAATAGAATTATGAAAAATCATACTGTCAGAGCTGCACAGCAATGTGTGCCTTGCGTTGCGTACGATTGGAGAGGACAGCTTATCTGTCATTGCAAGCACCACTGCATTCTCCCTTCTCAAATAATCTGAAATCGCCACTGTCTGTGCTGAATAAAACGGAAGTGTAATCAGTATGAATACATCATTTTCGTCAAATCTGGTCAACGCATCCAAGACTTCTGCATAGTCAGCAACATTCACAAGCCGCGTCAGCGCACCCGTATCCCGCAGTTTATGCTGAAGACTTCCAGCGATGGTCAGCGATGCTGCATGACCGCAAATATAAATATTCTCTGCCTGACTCAAGGCATCTACAAATTCAAAAAGAGCATTGACATCTACGCCATCCATCGTTGCCTGCATCAACTGCAATTGGCTTTGCTGTAAACCAGTCAGGGTTACCTTGTCCGCAGCGTAACGTTTAGAAGAGGTTTCCAGCTTATTATTCCATCGCATTCTATCCTGCAAGTAGCCATGCATTGCCTTCTTCAGTCCTGAAAAAGTTTCCGCTTTCGTCTTCTTGCAAAAATTCAAAATCGTAGTCTCCGTAACTCCGATTTCGTCGGATAGCTTTTTCAGTGGTAAAAAACAGACCGCATCTGGATTATCTAAAATGTATTTCGCTATTCTTTTCTGCGTTCTGGTTAAGTCCGGCATCAAATCTTGTATTTCTTTCAATATATCCATAAGCCATTTCTCTCTTTCCTTCATACTGTGTATCCCTAAAGATCCATCAGCAGAGGTGTTTCTTCTATAAACTCTGCTTTTAGCCCCCGCTCTTCAAAGAATCTGCAGACTGACTTCAATGCAAATTTTTCTGTGGAATAATGTCCTGCCGCCAAAATACTGACACCTTGCTGCCTTGCCGCTTCATGAGATGGTGCAAACCAATCGGCTTCCTTTGTGCCTACGCCGGTAACAAAAAGACGCACACCTGCTTTTCTCAGTTTTTCATAGATGTCCGCTCCCTCACAGCCGCCAGCAACTAACGCGATCTTTCCATCCTGCAAGTTTTCTTCGCCATATTGATACAAGCGGCATTTATGCTCCACCACTAATTCTGTCTTGTCAAGAACCTGCTGTACAGTCTGAAAAGGTCCTGTACAAATCACGCCCATCATAGCGCCGCCCTCTTCAAAAAAACTTGAGTAAGGTGTCAATTCCATTTCTCCTGCCAAAGCAATACCCGGTGCATACGGTCCTAGCTGATCCAAAGGCAAGTGCATGCTATAGTGGCTAATGCGGTTTTCCTTCATATAGTGCTTATCCCTATCTGAAAAATATACCGGCGGCTCACTTTCAGGATGCTGTGCACCCGGATGATGTGTAAACAGCAGGCAGTCATGCGCTCCCTGTCGGCGGAGTTTTCCTAATACTTCCTCGCTTGAAAAAGTCGCAGTATAAACTTTGTCGATTACCTGCGCATTACTCAGCAGCAGCCCATTGGGCGCTAAATCGGTATACCGGCCCGGCTGAAAAAATTCGTCAAGCATTCGGCAAATGTCCTTTTCGTGAATATTAACAGTATTTTCTGAAATCATAGTATAAACTCCATTTACTACATTTTTTAATGTAATTACTTTATTTGCATTTTACTACCCCCCTCCCATGATTGTCAAGAGTAAATTCAAAAAATATGTAATTTTTCTGATTAGTTTTACATTCATACAATTCAGCCCACAAAAATAAGCCGAAAACTGCTTTACAGCAGTTCTCGACTCCCTTCTCAAAAAATAATTATACTATTTTCTTGCGTTCAAATTTCTGATGTAATAGAACAGGTATTGCTGTGCAAACCCTCCAAGGGCTCCAAAGTGCTCGTCAGCATATGCTTTCATGGCTCCATGATTTTTTTCATCAATTCCATAGAGTCCGCTCATCACCCTTGCCACCCAGACATCAATAGGAAAGCTGCCCGTCTCCCCCATGCCAAAGAGAGCAATGCAGCTTGCAACTTTAGGTCCTACTCCGCAAAGAGCTGACAAATCCTCTACATTCTCAGGCATTCCTTTCTGACATACAATTTTTGCAGTTTCAATCAGATATTTCGCTCTATATCCCAGCTTCACCGGCGCCAAATCTTCCACCGTTACCAACGCCAGTTTTTCTGGAGTTGGCAAATCATACCATGCCCTTCCCTCAAAGACACCGACCGGCTCTCCAAGCAGCTCCGCAAGCCCCTCTATACAGCCCTTAATCCGCGGAATGTTATTGTTCTGTGAAATAATAAAAGAAACAATAGTTTCCCACAAATCCTGATTCAGAATTCGGATTCCCCAGCCAAATTTGACTGCCTTTCTCATGACTTTATCACCACGACAAAGCTTTCGTTTGAGTTTCCCATAGTCTCTGTCTAAATCCAGATATTGACTCCAGAAATTTTCAAAATCTGCTTCCGTACAGTTGCTTATCTGCAGTCTGCCGCTGCCGCCTTCCGCTTCCCCTTCATATGGCTCAAAGGCAATATTTGCAATTCTCCCTCCGGCAACACCAGTATAAGAGCCGTCCTCCTGCCGCTGCCACCGAAAGCACTGCCCGCATTCAAAGACATGCACAGGGAAAAAATCTTCAACGTCTTCTATTGTATATATTCTCTGTTCCATATTCTACTCGATCCATCTGACTTCTACATTGACCTTAACCACGTTAAATGCCGTCATGTACTCCACCGTCTCAGCCAGTTTCTGCTGAAACTCTATGGCGCTTTCCCATATCAGCGCCTGCGCCGATGCCGCTACAGCAATATCAATAATCAAATTATCCGGCGCCGTATTTTCATAAATCTTTAAAACTCTTGAAATCCCTTCTGACTCACCTGCTACACAGTCTGCAATATCCTTCATTACCGAGTCGGAAATAAAAAATTCTCCCATATAGCTGAACGTCGGTCTCACCACTGTCTTTTCCGGTTCCTGAATTTTCCCGCCGATTCCGCGCAAAATCCGAAGAGGATCCAGAAAATATCCGGCAAAATCACGTTTCAGCTGCAGAGTCGGTGCCGGAATGACGTGTTTTCCAAGCATATTCCTCTGCCTGTTTGCCGTCTCCCTTTCCTCTTCTGTAGTAATATCTTCAATATAAATTCGTTGACTGACAGCAGGCAGACCCAGCCTTGCTACAATCTTGTCCGTCATTTTGTCGCTGGTTCCAATAATTAAGATGGATTTCGGCTCCATCTCCCGAATCCGGTCTGCCACCGTCTGCGCATGTTCGTCCAGAGTAAACAACGCCGTCTTAATGGCGCCTACCATAGTTTTTTGGCGCTTTGCAGAAATCCCCGCCTCCACGCGATTTTTATAAATAAAAAGCCCATCATCAATGATACTTTCAATATTTCTCGCCTTACACAGATGAATCGCCTGATAGGATTTTCCTGTTCCACTTTTCCCCGTCAAAGTATAAACTTTCATCTTTACTATTACTTGCCCTTCTGTTATAATGGTACTGATTTAAAAAATGTCTTATAAGGAGGATAATATCATGGCTTATAAAATTACAGATGCTTGCATCAGCTGTGGCGCATGTGCTGCAGAATGTCCTGTAGAAGCTATCTCCGAAGGCGAAGGTACATATGTAATCGACGCAGACAAATGCATCGATTGCGGCGCTTGCGCTGGTGCTTGCCCGGTAGATGCTCCGGTAGAAGGTTAATCGAAAACTAACCAAACTGATAAGGCTGTACCCAAAAGGGACAGCCTTATTTTCTTTTGCCATGAAACAGCCGCCTTACTCTTCTCTTTCTTTCTCCTTTAGCGCTGTTTTCTTTTTCTGAATGTCGTTCATGTGATATGCTAAAGAGTGAAGGCTGTCAGAAAGATGTACATTTTCCAGCGCCACATGCTTTGGTACTTCAATATCTGTCGGCGCAAAATTCCAAATCCCCTTTACACCGGCGAAAGAAAGCTTGTCCGCCACCTCCTGCGCATTTTCTCTGCTGACACAGATGATTCCAATATCAATTTCTTCCTCTTCAACAAATTCTACAATATTTTCGTAGTCCATAATTTCCATTCCGTCAAGGTCTTTTCCTATCAGTGTTGGATTGATCTCAAAAACACCGTATACTTTAAATCCCTGCTTATGAAAATGGGTATATTTTGCAATTGCCTGTCCCAGATTGCCCGCCCCCATGATAACCATGCGGTACTCTTTATCCAGGCCTAAAATTGCGCTGATTTCGTCATAAAGCCCTTCTACGCTATAGCCGTAGCCCTGCTGTCCAAAACCGCCAAAGTTATTTAAGTCCTGACGAATCTGAGATGCTGTATAACCAATCAGATTGCTGAATTCTTTGGAGGAAATCTTTTCTACACCCTTTTTCTTAAGTTCAATGAGATAACGTCTGTATCTTGGCAGTCTCTTGATGACTGCGTTGGAAATCTTTGCATTTTTCATTTGACTAATCACCCTCTCTCAAATCATAGCAGTTTTCTTATGTTATTACAAAAAAGCCCGCCATAGGCTGACGGGTTTTCCATAGTTATTCCTGTTCACAATTTTCTTCAACATATCTTACTAAATCGCCTACTAACTGGAACTTCTCTGCATCTTCGTCAGCAATCTCGATATCAAACTCATCTTCGATTGCCATAATAATTTCTACAGCGTCCAGAGAATCAGCCTCGAGATCCTTCATCATATTGGTATCCATCGTTACCATAGATTCTTCTACATCCAGCTGATCCATAATAATAGATCTAATTTTATCAAAAGTCATAACCAACCTCCATTTGTCGTTACATAATTACAGAATTTATTATAGTAGACTGCCCTATGTAATGCAAGAAAAATTTTGGAATTTCTTAGTTTTTTACTCCAATTCCATCCATTTTTCGTATGCATCCGCAAGCTCAGCCTGATATTTCTCGTTCTCCTCCGTTAATTCTGCCAAATACTGATGATTTGTCAGATTCGCTTCATCACACATTTTCAGCTCATTTTCTGAAATCGCATTCTCCAGCTTTGCAATCAATACCTCAAGCCGTTCCTTTTCTCTAGCAATGCGGCGTTCCTCCGCCTCCTGCTTTTTCTTTAGTGCCCGTTCTTCGGCAGCACTCAGCTTTTGATCCTCTTCCTTGCTTAAAACCGGCTGTGCCTCCCTGTGACCCATTTCTTTGAGATACTTTTTCCCGCTTTCCAGGGACGCCTTTTTTTCCACGTAATAATCATATGTACCTAGGTACTCTGTTAGTCCGGTCTTTTCCAGTTCTAAAATTCTAGTCGGAATTTTGTTAAGGAAGTATCGGTCATGAGATACAACGATAATCGTGCCAGGGTAATCCAAAAGCGCCTCTTCGAAGACCTCCTTAGAATCGATATCAAGATGGTTCGTCGGTTCATCCAGAATCAGTACGTTAGCGCCGCTCATCATCAGTTTCAAAAGCGCCAGACGCGCTTTTTCTCCGCCGGAAAGAGAACCCACCTGTAAAAAGACCTGGTCGTTTTTAAATAAAAACCTTCCTAAAATAGAGCGGATTTCCGCATCTTTATACAGGCGATAGGAATCATGCACTTCGTCCATGACTGTAGCGCTGTCATTGAGCAAAAGCTGCCCCTGGTCGTAGTAGCCAAATGCTACGTTATGACCGATTTTCAGGTATCCGTCACTGGGAGAAAGCTCTTCCATCAGAATCCTAAGAAGTGTAGTCTTTCCCACGCCGTTAGGGCCCACGATGCAAATTCGCTCGCCCCGCTTGATATCAAAATTCACGTTGGCAAACAGGTCTTTTCTGCTGGCACCAAAGCCAAAAGACTTTGCCAGATTTTCACCATAGAGCACATCGTTTCCGCTCTGATACTCCTGACGGAAACGAATCTTCATCTTACCCTGCTCCGCTTCCGGACGCTCCAGCCGCTCCAAATGTTCCAGCCGCTTTTCTCTGGAAGCCGCACGCTTAGCAAGCTTTTCCGTGCCTCGCTCTTTAAACCTGCGAATCATATCCTCCTGCCTGCGAATTTCGGTCTGCTGCTTATTATATGCACGCATCTCCGCTTCCCGCAGGGCTCTTTTTTTCTCCGCAAAGGCAGAGTAGTTGCCGTCGTAGCACCTAAGCTTATGGTGAGACACCTCAAAGATTCGGTTGGTCATCTGGTCCAGAAAATACCGGTCGTGGGAAACCATGACAATAGTCCCCTTATATCCCTTCAGATACTGTTCCAGCCACTTTAAAGTACCGATATCCAAATGGTTGGTCGGCTCATCCAAAAACAAAATGTCCGGTTTTTCAAGAAGCAGACACGCCAAAGCAAGGCGGGTTCTCTCACCACCGGAAAGAGTGCTGATTTTTTTGTCGTAGTACTCCGGTCCAAATGCCATACTGTTGAGAATGCCGTACATCTCACTCTTGTAGGCATAGCCGCCTTCATTCGCAAAAGCATCCTGCAGCTTTGCATACTGGTTCATCACGCAGCCGGCGGACGCCCCCATCTCGCTGATTTTCACGGAAAGCTCCGTCAGTTCCTGTTCCATCTCCTCGATGGGCTTAAAAATCTTCTGCACTTCCTCCAGCACTGTAGACTCCGCGTCGAAATTATTTTTTTGTTTCAAATAACCTATAGTTGCGCTTTGGGAGAGAAAAAACTGTCCGCCGTCAGCAGAAAGCTCCCCCGATAAAATATTCAAAAGGGTAGTCTTGCCAGCGCCGTTAGCGCCCACAATACCCACTCTGTCTCCTTCATTGATGTGGAAGGAAACCCCTTCCAAAATAGTATCCACGCCATAGGTCTTCGTAATATCTTTTGCTGATAAAACAATCATGTCATTACTCTCCTATCGCCAGTTAAATTGCCATGCTCGGATCCGCATCCATATACAGGTCGCAAGCCCCGAACGCCTTGTATTTATAGTATGCAGCGCAGGCAATCATTGCTGCATTGTCAGTGCACAAAATCGGCTGGGGAATGTACAGACTCACCCCTGCGTTTTCACAAGCCTTCTGTAAATCCTGCCGCAGCTTAGAATTTGCCGCAACACCCCCTGCCAGCACTAGTTTATCCTGTTTTCTTTCCTTTACTGCTTCCATAGTCTTTGCCACGATTACATCAATGACTGCTGCCTGAAAGCTCGCCGCCACATCCGGCACAGAAATCTCCCGTCCCGCCTGCCGCTCTGTATTCAAATAGTTCAGCACTGCTGTCTTCAGACCGCTGAAACTGAAATCCAGACTGCCTTTTTCCAGAAAAACCCTTTTAAAAGCAATCGCATCCGGATTTCCTTCCTTCGCCACTTTATCGATTTTCGGACCACCTGGATAGCCGAGACCGATGACTCTAGCCACTTTATCATAAGCCTCACCCACTGCATCATCTCTGGTGCTGCCCAGCACTGTACAGCAGTTATAGTCCGTCATCTCCACAATATTGGTATGTCCGCCCGACACGATGAGACACATAAAAGGCGGTGCAAGCTCTGGATAAGCAATGAAATTAGCACTGATATGCCCATGCATGTGATTGACCCCCACCAGCGGAATATCTCTGGCAAAGGCAATCGCTTTGGCTGTTGCCACTCCCATGAGAAGCGCGCCGATAAGCCCAGGACCGTTGGTCACACCGATCAGGTCAATGTCAGAAAGGCTGACGCCCGCCTCAGCCAGCGCCTGGTCGATGACGCCGTTGATATTCTCAAGATGATGGCGAGATGCAATCTCAGGCACCACACCACCGAAAGCCGTATGAATATCAATTTGTGATGAAATAATATTGCTGAGCACCTTTCTGCCGTCCGCCAAGATTGCCACCGATGTTTCATCACAGCTGGACTCAATGCCCATGGTCAAAAATGTTCCGTCTTTCATTACTCTTCCTCTAATTTCTATTCCAACATCACTTTACCATGCAGCGGTCGTCGTGTCCAAGGTGCCTGCAGTTCTCACAGGACTGGTAGTCCGCCATGGTAAACGTGTCAAAGTCGTATCTGCGTTCAAATCTGTTACAATGGGTGCAGATTTCCATCAAATCCCCATATCTGTCAATGTCATCATAAGGTAAATTCTGTTCCATGCTGTTTTCCTCCTTATTACCTAGTTACCGGTATTTTTACCGTCTCCGGGAGGAAATATACAAGGGTTTATCTGCGCCACATAATGATGGCGTCTTCTCCGTTATCCTCATAATAGCCTTTGCGAAGTCCCTCCTCCGCAAAGCCAAATTTCTTATATAGCCCGATGGCAGGCGCATTGCTTGCCCTCACTTCCAAGGTGTGCGCCTTAACACCCTGTTTGCCTGTCACATCAATCATAGTTCCTATCAGCGCCATGCCGATATGTTTTCTGCGAAAGTCCGGTGACACGGCGACATTGGTTATGTGCCCCTCATCCACGATAGACCATACGCCTACATAACCGACAACTCTGCTGTCCACCTCCGCTACGATATAAAGCGACAGAGGATTTTCCGAAAGCTCGTAAGCAAGAGACTCTCTGGACCAGGGAACCGCAAAACACTGCTGCTCCAAAAGCTCCATCTGATCCAAATCTGCGGGCACACCTTTTCTCAAAATCAGCTCCGCCATCTCTTACCTCGCCTTAAAGCGCGCCATCTTCGCCGCACGCTCTTTCTCCAGAGTTCCGTCCTTCAGCTTCTGTTCTGCTTCTGTCGCCCGCATATATTCAGGCAGAAGCTGGGCAAAAGGCAGTATCTCCCCCGCCTTAAACTTTTCCAGTGCGCAAAGTGCCGTCATGGACGCCAGCTGATATCTTTCTTCTTTGTCGGCAAATGCAACTTGCACTGCGCCATACTTTTTCGCCATATCCGCCGCAAAAGCAGCAAGCTCCTTCTCATAAGCGTCAATGCCGTCGCCGTAAACTTTTACGCTCATCGCCTGCGGCATACCGCAAGGAAGTTCACTGCGCTGCGCCTCTAAATATCGGTCCAGCGCCTCAAAACAATCCGTCAGCATATAGGGTCCGCTCTTTAAAATATCTGCGCCATTTTCATCATAAATGCCGCCATATACCTGGCCTCTTCGTGCATTGAAAAGAACCATGACAGCAGCACTTCCGTCACACTTTGTCTTGAAAGAATCCAAAGTCGGCACCGAGACAGCCGGAATGGAAAGAGCCTGGCAAATAGCCCGCGCCGAAGCCACGCCGATTCGGATGCCCGTAAAAGAACCCGGTCCAACCGAAGCGGCAACTGCCGCAAGATCTGATTTTGCAGCACCCTTTTCAGCAAGGAGCGCCTGCGCCATCGGCATTAAATCCTTCAGATGGTTCATTTCTTCCGCAGAAATTTTGCAGAAAACTTCTCCCCTTTCATCTATAAGGGCCGCTGAGCCCTTTGGACCTGTGGTCTCGATTGCTAAAATGTACATTGATAAATCCGCTCTCCTTCGTTTTCGCCATACTCGATGAAAATACACAAGGTCTCATCAGGTAAAATCTCTGCTACCTGATCCGCCCATTCCAAAATGGATACCCCCTGTCCATAAAAGTATTCCTCTGCGCCGATATCAAACAGCTGCGCGGCGCTTTCAAGGCGGTACACGTCAAAATGATACAAGGGCATTCTGCCGGAGTAATACTCTTTGACAATTGTAAAAGTAGGGCTTGTGAGCATTTCTCTCACCCCAAGCCCTTCTGCTATGTATTTGGTTAACGTCGTCTTTCCCGTGCCCAGATTGCCAATCAGCGCAATGACAGTGCCCGGTTTTAGGCTCTTCGCAAGTTCATAGCCAAAAGCCTTCGTATCCGCTTCGTTTCTGATAATAATTTCTCTCATAATTTCCTCAAAGGCTTTACGCTTTGTGCAAAAATCCTGAAATCCGCTTATATACAAGGAAGGTGACGATTGCATTAAGCCCCGCCTTTAAAATATTAAAAGGAATAATGACAGGAATTAACATACCCACAACCACCTTTGTCGGCACGCCCATAAACGCCGGCGTCACAAAATAATTAAACACTACCATAGCAGCTACCGTTACTAAAACACCTGCTACCAGTGCAATTACAGCCTCTTTCTTGGTTTTTTTGTGCCTGTACAGACAGCCTGCAACGATGACAAAAAGTCCCGTAGCCAGCATGTGCATGAGAAATCCATACACGCCGGAGCCGCCCAGCATAAAAGCCTGAATCAGACTGACAATTAAAGTTACCAAAAGACCTGCAATTGGTCCAAAGGCAAAGGTTGTGATATAAATTGGAATATCGGCTGGGTCATACTCCAAAAACGGTGCTGGCGGAAATGGGATTCTGATTAAAAGTACCAGAACACAAGATAATACCACCATCATGGCAAGCTTCGCAAGCTGTGCCGTCGTTAATTTATTCTTCATTCTTCCTCCGTAAATGTAAAATCTTCCTGCGTCAGCTGATAAATCGCCTCCGCATAAATCTTTGTCATAGTCATAAATCGATCTATGGAAATACGTTCGTCTTTCTGGTGCATGCGGTCTTCATCCCCCGGAAAAATTCCGCCGAAAGCAATGATGTTCTTTGCCGCTTTGGCATAAGTACCGCCGCCGATGACGATAGGCTTGCTTTCTGTATCGCCGGTATGCTTCTGATAAATGCCCACTAAAGTCTTTATCATCGGACTGTCCGGCGCCATATAGACAGACGGTTTTCCAGAAACTTTAATCAGCCCCATGTCGTATTCATTCAGTGTTGGCAAAATTCCTTCGTAGACCTGCTCTTCTGTTACTGTGACCGGATATCTTACATTGATATTTAAAGTGATAGAGCCTTTGTCATAGTGCACAAGACCCACATTCAATGTCAGCTTGCCCGACTGCGCATCTTCAAATCCGCAGCCAAGGTTCTTACCGTTGACATCAAAACCGATGTATCTCCGATAAAAATCAAAAAATACATTAAGTTCATCGCTGGAAAAATTCAGATTTCCTAAAAATTCCATCATGACGGAAATAGCATTCACGCCTGCCTGCGGATATGCCCCGTGAGCAGACTTGCCTTCCACGGTGATTTCTAAGGACTTTCCAACACCCTTGGTATTGATCTTAAATCCTCTTTCTGTGCGGAAAGACGCAGCCAGTTCTTTAATCTGGCTGTAAGTTTCAGAACTGTCACTGTTTACCACCGCTCTGGCTTTTTCTGCCACCATGTTGGTTGCACTGCCTCCGCTTAAGCTGCGCAAAGTCAAACCGCCGGACTGCTTAGGAAGCTTTCTGGCAATCTCAAAGACCATCATGCCCTTTTCGCCGTTGAGCGCAGGAAAATCCGCATCCGGTGTAAATCCGTAATCCGGCATAGGCTGACGAGCAAAATAGTATTCCATGCCTTTCCATTCGGTTTCTTCATCCAGCCCTACAATCAGCCGCACTTTCTTTGCCGGCTCATAGCCCGCATCTTTCAGCGCCTTCATGGCATAAAGGGCTGCCACCATAGGTCCCTTGTCATCTAGGGTTCCCCGTCCATAAATGTATCCGTCCGATACCGCTGCGCTATAAGGCGCAAAACTCCAGCCCTCTCCTTCGGGCACCACATCCAGATGTCCCAGAATTCCAACGGTTTCCGTCCCCTGACCGAAGTCCACGTGCCCGCCATAGTTATCTATATTTTGGGTTTCAAAGCCCAGTTCTTTCGCTTTTTTTAAAAAACACGCAAAAGCATCCTGTACACCTTCCCCAAAGGGAAAAAGTTCTCCCTCTCTGGTAGTCACAGGATCTGAAACGACACTTTTGATAGACACAAGGTCTTGCAGCGTTTCAATCTGCAAGTCCTTGTTTAGGTCTATATTTTTGATATAATCCATTAGTCTACTGCTTCCACTCCGGCAATTTCTGGATAGCTTTCCTTCAGAACCTTTTCTACGATTCCTTTTAAAGTCATTCTTGCACCAGGGCAGCCAGCGCAGTGTCCCTGCAGTCTTACTTTTACAATGTTGTCTGCAGTCAGTTCTACGAATTCAATATCTCCGCCGTCTCTCTGCAGAATTGGTCTGATTGTATTCAGCGCATCTTTAATCTTCTGTTCCATTTAAAAAATCTCCTTTATATTAAATTTAATTGTTTAACTAGACTATTTTACGGTATAAATTGAGACAAATCTGTCTTCCTGTATCACATCAATATTGATTGCCTTCTTAGGTTCTCCACTTTCATTAAAAGAAATGTCTCCCGAAGCCCCTCCAAAATTTTCCGTCATCAAAAGTGCATCTTTCACTTTGGTGCCGCTTACATCGCCGGCCTGCTCAATAGCCTGTACTGCAAGCATATATGCATCAAATCCCAGCGCTACGGCCTCAGGCGCCTCATCCTTGCCATAGGCTTTTTTGTATGCGGCAAGAAACTCCTCATAAAGTGAGCCCGTCACAGTTTCGACTTCTGCACCGTCTGCCGTCTCTGCTGTAAAATCTGCAGCAACAGCTATGGTAATCTGCGGATATTTCTGCTGCAGTTTAATCAAGTCGTCACTGTGCCAATCCTTTGGTCCGATAAAGGTTACTGCATTAATACCCGCTTTATCTGCTGCGTCAAACATTTTTTCTGCATAAGACAGAGATACCGGCATAAAAATCGCCTGTGCTCCTGAAACTTTCAGTCGCTCTGCGAACTTTTCGCAAGTTTTTACGTCCTGCGGAAGTTCTATGCTTTCTATAATACAGTCTTCTTCGTCTGTCAGCTTTTCAAGTCTGGCAGAAAACTGGCTCACCATCTCTGTGGAGGTATCCTCATCGCGCACCTTCACGACTGCCGCCTGTTTTAACTGAAGTGCGCTAAACACATACTCCGCCAAGGCTCTGCCTTGACTGGCATCTGTAAATGATACTCTGAAATAGTACGAATTATTGGCAGTAATCAGCGGATTAGTCGCCGTAACTGCAATTGCCGGAATTTGCTTCTCGCCAAGTTTCTGGCTTGCAATCAGCGATACTGCATCCCCATAGCTTCCGAGCACTATAGCCGGCTGCTTCTCTATCAAAGCATCTACTGCGGTTTCTGCCGCATAAATGTTGCTCTGTGTATCAGCATAAATCAGTTCGACTTTCTTTCCTGCTATCTCAGGCACCAGATTGTGCGCCAATTCGATTCCCTGTATTTCCAAGTCGCCCATTGGACTGTCATTTCCCGTCTGCGGCTCCAAAACGCCGATTCTTATCGTGTCGGCAACCTGTCCTTCTTTTTCAAAAAAAGCTTCTTTAAAATTTTGATATGTGCTGCAGCTTGTCATAAAAAAAACGGCACAAACCAATCCCGCCGTCAAAGCCGCAAGTCTTGTTCTTCTCATAGATTCCCCTCTTCTACCCGAAAGTCTGAGTGTTTACATGGGTACACTTTATTATACTATATTTGAAACAATTGTAAACCTTTTTTGTGTGAAGCTCCCGTGTTAAAGGCATGAAAATCCGATTGAGAAGGACACTTAACCTAAATTGCGATTATTGAAAAAAAGTGTATAAGAGACTTCTCCTGAGACTCTGCGAATCTTGCATTTTATGCAAGATTTTAGGCGAATTCATAAAAAACTCACGCAAAATGCAAAACATCAACAAAACAATAGGGGTAAATATCTGCAAGAACAACCATTAAGCAAATTTTTTCAGATGCAGTTATACATTTTTTTAGCATTTTTTATTTCTCGGTTAAGAATCACCAGTTCCCCTTATACACTTTTTCTAAAAAAGTCCGTTTTAGGTTAAGCCATTGCACTGATAAATCACCTTTCAGAGAATCAGTTTTTTCATGCGCTTACCGCCCACATGTATTATAAAAAAGGCGCATTCGACAGAATTTTCTAATTATAGACAAACTTCGAAGTTGACAAGGAAAACAATGCAAGATATACTTGCCTTGCGAAAACTTACTCTCATCAAACGAAAGGATAACCATGAAAAAAAAATTCATCTGCATGTTTCTCATGCTCGCTTTAACCCTGGGAATGACTTCTGTTTTTGCCTTTGCGGATACAGGTTCGACATATAGTACTGGCGTGGTTGGATTTACCACTAAAAGAGTTAGCGATACGAAAGCAACTGCTGGCGCTGTTGTACATTTTTCTTCCACAGCTAAAAGCTACACTGTCACTATCACTTTACAAAAAAAATCCGGCAGCAGTTGGGTAACTGCTACCGATATTACCGGCAATACTATCAAATACACCGGCTCTAATAAATCTAGTGTAATGACTTATGATGAGTGGACTGTAAAAAAAGGGGTTGTCTATAGATTAAAATGTGTTAGTGTTGATAAATATGACGGTATTCAATACTCCAACACTAGCTATTCCGATCCGTTTTAGAGATAGTAATTATCATCTCTCTAAAGCGTCCACAATCCTACCATATTCTTCATCAGAAAAGCTTCCTATCAAAGTACATAAATCCTTCCCGATAATAAAATGTATGCTAGCTTCTATATCATCTTTAAATCTAACCTCCACACCTTCATCAGTTTTAAAAGCTCTATCATAATCTTTGATAATTTCCAACTCAGTTCCTACAGTTTGTGTTAATTGGAATCTTTCCTCATTCTGTACAAATATATACGTATATGTATTAAACAGTTCATTTGCCTCTACAGTCAACTTTGAAAATTCATACCCTTCCGGAACATACTGCGGTATCAAAAGCTGCGGGTATTTCTTTTTCACACTATCAACCTTCTTCCAGTCATCGACGATGATGCTTTCCTCACCTGCATTTTCTCCTGGTTCGCCTCGACCGTCTTTCACAATGGTATTGTTTCCCTCCTCCATTGTAACCGGACCATTTTTCCCAGCAATTGCAGCGTCCGGCACCAGCAAGTTCATCGCACTAAAAGTACCTGCGCAAACAATCACAACACAGGATATCGCAGTCATATACTTTCTCCTTCTAGCTCTACTCCTTTCCTTGGCAGCTGTGACCCAGCCTTCCAACACCTCTGCGTCTAGTTTTGTCTTCTTCTCGTGTCTCTTCAGTGCCGCGCCTATCTCCTCCATAAACTTCTGCTCGTTCTTCTTCATGTTTTCTCTCTCTTCTCGTTTCATGCTTTCCCTCACTTATCATTTTCTCCAGTTCTTTTTTCGCTCTGCGTTCTATCGTTTCACCGTATTGTAATTCATCTTTAAAAGCTTTGCTATCTCCACCATGCTCAATTCCGATACATAGCGGAGTCTGATTATTTCCGGCGCTGGCGGCTTCAGACTATTTACCATTTCAAAGATGTCTTCATCGCTGAAGTCTATCTTTGCCGCATATTCTTCTGCGCTAAGCCTGTCAAGCTCCTGCTCACAGGACTCGTACAAAAGCTCTTTGTCTTCTCGCCTTTTACTTTTCCTCCCGATTCGTCCCGCTTTTCTCATGGCAATTTTATACAACCAAGAATCCATGCTTTCTATGTCCCGCAGCTGATGCAAATGTAAATAAGCTGCAACAAACACTTCCTGCACAACATCATCTCTGTCGCTGTCTGCCACACCAAAGTGATAAGTTAATCCCAGTATCTTGTCATATTTCTCACAAAGTACTGCTCTTCTTTCTGAAAGTTCTTTTTCTGTCAACTCTCCTTCTCGCTTTCTTTTGTTTCTCGCTAAATAGCGGTTCCTCTAGTGTATCTCTTTTTTGCCATTTTGAAAAGGAACTCTCAGGGTACTTTTTGAAATTTCGACAATTTTTTTTGCGAAAAAAGGAGTTTTATCGATAGAATAAAAAAATCCGCACCATTTTAATGTAAATATAAGGCAATAGTGCAAGACAAAATCAAAGAGGTCATCTCACATTGGAGTAAAAAAATCCAGATCAAATGCCGGGATGCAGTTCAATCTGATTTAATATGATTGATATGTAATAGCCTGTGCTGCAGAGAAACCGGCGCGCCATAATCTCAAGATTTTTTTGGATATCCGGCGTTCACCCCATGAAAACCGCCATCTTCTAAGCGTTTTTTTGTATACATGGCGCCAGCCATCCGTCAAACGCCATATTGGGACTCATTTTCTAAAAAACCGGCGCGCACCTGCTGCCTGATACCCACTTTTTTGATATTTTACTGTAGGACGCTAAAGTTTTTCCGACTATCTGTCTGTATTCTGTTCTGCCGCCGCCATTTTTTCTAAAAAAGCTTTTCTACATGGCACTTTCTCATAGGTCCGCGCCATGTATACAGAAATCAAGTCCAAAAGTGGCACGAGGGCAAATTATGGGCATATCTCGATTCTTTTTCTATTAGATTAACTGCTTAAAGAGGGCGCTGACCCAAAGAGCGAAAAATCCCGGCATTTCACCCATTAGAGCCCGACCATGGCGAGCAAACAAAAAAGAACCAGAAAACAGGTCTTCCCGCTCTGATTCTTTTCTCCTTGCTCTACTAGGCAGTTCCTATCTCGTCGATGTGTGCAGCAGATTCTTCTTCAGTTAAGGCATAATACCGCTTCAGCTTCTCTATAATTTGCTCTTTGCTCTTGCCCTCTTCCAAATTATCTGCGATTAAGATTCGAATTGCTTCCTTTGTGACTTCCTTTGTGACTTCTTCAGTGACCTCTTCGGTGACACTTCTGGTGACTTCTTTCGTGACTTCTTTCGTGACCTCTTCGGTAACACTTTTGGTGACTTCTTTTGTCACTCGCTCTGTAGTCTCTTTAGTCGCTTTCTCCGCGGCCTCAGCTGCGGCTTTAGCTGCTGCTATCTCCGCCGCTTCCTCTGCTCTGATTTCTATGAATTCTTCCATGGTTATGCTCCGCCATGCCATCTTCTCCACCTCCGCACTATGGGTTCTCAAAAAATCCGCCAAGATGTTTTCTTTGAGGCAGCGCTCTATGGCAGCATCTACTGCTTCTTTTCTGTCCTTTCCTTCTGCAAGACCTTCTTTCACATATCGGACAAGAATTCCATATTCTCTCAGCTTTGCACTTCGCTGCAGGACAGGGTTTTGTCTCGCTTCCTCTTCTTCTCCCTCATTGTACACCACTTTGATGACTTTTACTACTAATTCTATGGAATTTTCTTTAGGTTCTCCCATGAAGCTGGATGATAATCTCAGTTCGTCCACGTCCCATGGCTCGTTTCCCGTGTAGATAACAAAAAACTGCGGCGTCGGAATTTTCACCTGCCCTTGCTTAAAAAGTTCTCTGCTGTCCAGCAATATTGCGATATTATTAGCCAGATATCGAAGCATGCGCAGGGGAATATTCGCAGATATAGTGCTCTGCTGTTCTCCAAACACTAGATATGCAACTGCAATTTCATAGCTCAGGTCGTTTTTAATTCCATGGTAGATAACATCATCCAGGGTCAAAAAACGAATCTCAGTATCGGGACCGTAGTCGGTTCCTTCCAGTGCATTAAAAAGTTCAATGGCGTTTTCTTTATCTGAAAACAGCATGCGAAAAATGCTGTCCTGATAGGTTCTCTTGGGTTCTGCTGCTGACTTCCACTTATTTTCTGTCATATCCTTCCTCCTTTCTTTTGATTTGTAATTTTTTTACTATGATTCCATTATATCCCAACTCTCACAATCACGCAACACGTTTTCCCTAAAAAGTCAATAATTGGAAATATCCAATTCAATATTCCCACAAAAAAACGCACCCGGGCAGATGTCCTCCCATCTGCCCGGGTGCGCCGCTGCCACCAGCATTTTATTTTAAATACTTATCAAACCAGTCTCTCATCTCTTCCAGCCTGCGCACCCTGTGCTTCGGCTTTCCGGTTCTGCTCATACCGTGATGCTCACCCTTAAATCCGACTACCTTGGAGGGAACTCCGAAATAAGTCAAAGCTGCGTGCATTTGCAGCGCATTATCGACGGTGCATCTGTAGTCATCCATGCCGTGAATCCAAAGGGTTGGCGTCTTAATATTCGGCGCATATTTCAGAGGAGATGAATCCCACAAAAAATCCAAATTACCCCATGGCGTCGTCTCATAAGTATCCAGCGCAAAGGATACACCGATATCCGACATACCAAAATCACTGATATTGTTGGCTGAACTCCTGTCGGAAATCGCCGCCTTAAACAGATCAGTATGACCGATAATCCAGTTGGTCATAATCCCTCCGTAGGAGCCGCCGGTTACACCGAGACGAGTTTCATCCACCCAAGGTAAGCTCTTTGCCGCATAACGGGCAAAGCCCACCAAATCCTCATAGTCGATGGTGCCGTAGCGCATACGAATATCGCCAAAGTCACCGCCGCGTCCCTCAGAACCAGTAGGATTGCAATAAATTACACCGTATCCCAGCGCTGCAAAATACTGCATGTCCAGGTTAAATACTTCTCCGTAAGCCACCTGCGGACCGCCGTGAATAAACAGCACCGTCGGATACTTCTTTCCTTCCTCAAATCCTGCCGGTTTCAGATACCAGCCCTGCAGCTGCACACCTTCGCTGTTGACGTAAGGCAAACATTCCACAGACGCATAGGCGTATTCTTCCTCCAAATGGGTATTTTCAGAGGATAAGAGACGGGCTTTGCCGCAGGCTTTGTCCGAAAGATCCTGTACATAAAGTTCCGTGCCTCCAAGACCTCGTACGGCAATCGTGTAGATTTTCTCGCCTACGATTTCGTAGTCCAAAAGCTTGCCCTTTTCCTTTATCACCGCAACAGGAAGTTCCTCCTCGTCCGCCCAGTAGAAGAGTCTGGAGGACTCCTTATCCAAAGCGATAAAGTAAGTTCCGCCGCTGACCCTGGTCAGCTTGTTCAGATAACCGCTTTTGTAAATAACGTCACAGACCACGCTGTCATAAATGTGATAATCGCCCAGCGAATTTTTTCGCAGATAGCTTCCATCCCTCAAATTCAGCAAATCAATATATTCGTCCTGATACTCCCCGTGAAGCTTTCGATCGTTTCGGCAGACGAAAATTTCATCATCGGATAGAGTATCCACATACGTGTACACATAAGTGTCCGACTCATCCAGCGCCGTCACTGCTTTGCTCTGTATATCATAGCGATACAGCCTGCCCGTGGTATTCTGCACGCCGCCGGAAGCCATGCCGAAGTAAACCACATATTGACTGCGCCATCCTTTCATACCCGTTACAGAAAGACTGTCCGGTGAAATCTGCGTCAGCTCGCCATTCTCCCACAAAAACATCCTGCCCCTTGCACCATCGCAATAACCCACGCCGTTGTACCAAAACGGCACTTCCTCTGCGATAAAGTAGTCCGATTCCTCTGCTTTTATCTCCGCAAAACGCTGCACATCGCCGCCAGCTTTTTTCAGATAGGCATCTTCGTGAAGAGAATCGTCGCAAAGCAGCACATATCGATTCTCTTCAATCTTGTGAAAATCCAATATATTTTTGTAAACTTTCATAAGCAAGGTACGCCTGCCGGTTGCAGGATTCAGACGGTAAAAGCAGGTCAGCGGTACGCCTTTGTCCGCAAGGGCAATATCCTCTTCAGCAAGGAGCGCCGTAAAGATAATCTCCTCGCCATCCCAGCGGTACAGGTCAAACTTCACATCATCAAGCACCTTGCGGGACTCCTCCGTCTCCGTGTCCAAAAGCCACAAATCCGTCTCGTATCCGTTTCTGACCGTCTTTGATTTAGTATACAAAATTTCCGTTTCTTTTCTCTCAAACCCACATAGATTCGTAAACTCCGCAAAAAAATCTGCGCCAATCTTCTTTTTCATCATCAAAGATTCTCCTTTCACGTCCTATCCTATTAACAAACCGCCAACCACATTGACAGCAAAGGCGACAATCCATGCCACCATACACTGCAGTACTACGATAGCAAATGCCCATTTGCCGCCCAGTTCCTTGCGCACAGCACCGATTGCCGCAACACACGGCGTATAAAGCAGCGTAAATACCAGAAATACTACCGCAGTCAGCGGAGTAAACATAGTCGTAAGCCCATCCACGCCGCTGCCAAGAAGCACCGTCATGGTGCTGACTACACTTTCCTTCGCCGTAAATCCTGTAATCAGCGCTGTAGAAACTCTCCAGTCTCCAAAGCCCAGCGGCGCAAAAATCGGCGCAATAAAGCCGCCGACCATGGCAAGCAAGCTGTCATGAGAACTGCTGACCACGTTGAGATGACTGTCAAAAGTCTGCAGGAACCAAATAATCAGCGTAGCCACAAAAATCACCGTAAAAGCCCTTGTTATGAAGTCCTTCGCTTTGTCCCAAATCAGTCTTCCTACGCTTTTCAGTCCCGGAAAACGATAGTTGGGCAGTTCCATCACAAAAGGCACTGGCTCGCCTTTAAACTTGGTATTTCCCAAAATCAGCGCATAGAGCACTGCCACGATAATGCCAGTAAAGTACATCAATGTCATAACCACCGCCCCGTGTTTCGGAAAAAAGGCTGCCGTCAAAAGTCCATAAATAGGCAGCTTTGCAGAGCAGCTCATAAATGGCGTCAGCATGATGGTCATTTTGCGGTCCCGCTCAGAAGGCAAGGTTCGGGTCGCCATGATGGCAGGTACCGTACAGCCAAATCCGATAATCATCGGTACAAAGCTTCGCCCGGACAACCCCAGCTTTCGCAGAATTTTGTCCATAACAAAGGCGACACGTGCCATATATCCGCTATCCTCCAAAAAGGACAGGAAGAAAAACAACGTTACGATAGTCGGCAAGAAACTGAGCACACTTCCCACGCCTGCAAAAGCGCCGTCAATCACCAGAGAATGAATGACCGGGTTAATATCAGCAGCCGTTAAAGCCTGATCCGCCAAGTCAGTCAGCCAGCCGATTCCTGATTCCATCAAATCAGAAAGCCATGCGCCGATTACGCCGAAGGTCAGCCAAAAAATCAGAGCCATAATACCGATAAAGCTGGGAATCGCTGTGAACTTTCCGGTAAGCAGTCTGTCTATAGACTGACTGCGCATATGTTCACGGCTCTCTCTTGGCTTCACTACGGTTGCCTTACAGACTTTATCAATAAATGTAAATCGCATATTAGCAAGGGCTGCGTTTCTGTCTATGCCGCTTTCTTTCTCCAGCTGCAAAATAATATGCTCTAAAAGTTCCTGTTCATTCTGATCCAGTTCCAGCTTTTCCAGAATCAGTCCGTCACCTTCAACCAGTTTGCCGGCTGCAAAGCGAATAGGAATCCCCTTTGCCTTTGCATGGTCTTCAATGAGGTGCATGATAGAGTGCAAGCACCTGTGGAGCGCACCTCCGTCTTCACCCTCAGCATCGCAGAAATCCATTCTGCCCGGGCATTCCTGAAATTTTGCCACGTGGAGCGCATGGTCGATGAGTTCTTCGATGCCTTCGTTTCTTGAAGCAGAAATCGGAATCACCGGAATACCCAGCGCTGCTTCCAACTCGTTAATCTTGATGGTACCGCCGTTAGCATGCACTTCATCCATCATGTTCAGCGCCAAAACCATCGGAATATCCAGCTCAATCAGCTGCAGGGTTAAATACATATTTCGCTCAATATTAGTCGCGTCTACAATGTTGATAATTCCCTTTGGCTTATCGTTTAAGAAAAATTCTCTGGTCACAATTTCTTCGCTGGTGTAGGGAGACATGGAGTAAATGCCCGGGAGATCTGTTACCAGCGTGTTGCTCATCTTACCAATTTGCCCGTCCTTTCGATCAACCGTCACACCAGGAAAATTTCCCACGTGCTGGTTGGAGCCGGTCAGTCTATTGAACAGAGTCGTCTTGCCGCAGTTCTGATTTCCTGCAAGTCCGAAGGTCAGGATTTCGCTTTCTGAAAGCGCTACACCCTTAGGCGAAGTATGGTATTTTCCCATTTCCCCCAGTCCCGGGTGCTCAACTTTGTCAAGGACCAGCGCATTGCCTCCGTCCTCTTCTCCATCGACCGCCGGTTCAACCTGAATTTCCTTTGCATCGGAAAGTCTTAAAGTGAGCTCATAGCCCCAAATCCGATACTCGATTGGATCGCCCATAGGCGCTGCTTTTATGTATGTAATGGCCTTGCCCGGAATCAGCCCCATGTCGAGGAAATGCTGCCGCAGGGAACCGCTTCCTCCCACGGATAGAATCCTGGCTTTTTCACCTTTTTTCAGTTGGTCTAAGGTCATATATATGACTTCCTTTCTACTCTTTTCTATCGTCATAGAATCATTCTACCATCTGGAAAAGTTAGAGTCAACTAACAAGTACATATGATCAATACGATTCGGCACTGAGCACCGCACTGTGCGCCATACTTCATTTGCTCGCCACATTAAAATACTTTCTTTGTAATTTATGGCGGGCACAACTCAGAATCCGCCACATTCGTAAGCTTTTTTACTTTAAATGGCGGGCACAACTCAAAATCCGCCACATTCGTAAGCTTTTTTACTTTAAATGGCGAGCGCACTCCGCTGCGTGCCAGATTTGACAGCTTTAATACTGCAACATGGCACACAGCATCGACTTCTTCAAACAAAACCACCCCTCCTGCAATAAAAATCCCTCTTTTATGCTCATACCCCGCACAAATATCAACACTGTGCGCCAGTTCTTCTTAAAACAGTTCAAAACATGGCGTTTTCCAACAAGCCCACGCCATAATTTCAAAAAATCCTTTTTAATATGGCGCTAGCGCCATTCCCTGCACAAAAAAACCGGGGCAGATATTTCCCAATGGCATTAAGTTAAGGGATTTAAAGAGAAGTTAGTATTGTTCGCGATATTAACTTCTCTTTTTTTCCTTTGATTCAAGCTGATAAATTGTTTTTTTGTAGATTTAAAAACGCAACAAATAGACAAGAGCGTTCCCTTGTCAAAAAAATAATGTATATTTCAAAAATCTATGCTATTCTATACATGAAACTTATTGCCTGTTTGGCTTTCATTTCACGAGGCCTTGAACGTCCAGGCCGAATGGGCGTTATATATCTTGCAATAAGTGATTCAATATTAGGTGGGATATTTATACTAAGCAGGAATTCACGGCATATATGTACTGCGACAGAAAAATTGACTTTATATTCATACTTTCTGTCTTTCTTTTCAATGACTACGTGCGAGGTAATCAATTCTGAAAAGTTATACATGATTAACCGTGCAAAGATTTCTTGAAGTATGTATTCCACCTTTTTTGAATGAAAATGAAGCAGTCCTACTGTATATTTCAAATCTCTAAATGAAGTTTCAATTCCCCACCGCATGCCATACAGTTGTTTCAGAGTATCCGCAGGGAATTCATCAGTATCCAGATTAGTTACTACAACTTCGTAATAATCCTCTGATATTGGAAAGCGTACAATGCGAAATGGCAAATTATAAAGTACTGCAGGATCAGATTTTCTGCTCTTAACAGGCAGATAGTCAAATGGTTTATTATGCGCGATTCTCCGATAGTGATTTCTCTGCTCAAAAAGCTTTTTCATTTCATTAGTCTGTTTCCGAGTTAATTTTAAATCGATATACTCATCGAATTCCTCAGTATCCGGCAGCTCCAAGCCATGCAGAATACCGGATGAATATTGATTAAAATCTTTCACCCGTATTAGATAAAACCATCCTTTTTCTTGGATATGAGCCATGTTGTTATATGCCTCATATCCTCTGTCTGCAATCACAATTACATTTCCCTGCAGAGCGGATCTGTCCACCATTTCAGTCAACGCTTTGTTTTCACCGGCTTCTTTGCGTTTGAAAACGACTGCATCCTCATAAGTGTGAGATTTCAGATTATATAAAGCATTCAAATGCAGCAGATTATAAGGTTTTACACCTTCTGCTATTTGAAAAAGTGAGTCTTTATCGTTTAGATTAGTTGCGATTTGAATATCTGAACCATCAACAGCCAAGAGTTTATATCCTTTATAATTATCATTACTATAAGTTGCTGCTGTAAAATCGTGGAAAAGCGACGCAAATGCTTTAGGAAGTATTTTCTTACGCTGCTGGACAAAAGCAGATGATGTTGCTGTATTTAAGCCATAGCCAAACTGCCGTAAAAGTTCATTTGATAAAGATGCTCCCTCCATTGTCAATAACGAAAGAATCATTTTCTCATATGGTATTTTTCTGTTTCTGGAAAAATCTGTTTTGGGGTTAGAAACAAGGCCTGTTAAATCCTGTTTCTGCTTATTAATAATGTCCATAATCAAATTTTTTAGTTCCAGTGAAGTCCTATTCATGCGGTATCCTCCTTGTAAAAAGATGTTATCTAATTACAAGGGCCGCTTTAGCTGCCTCTAAAATATTCAGCAGCTAAAGCGGCCGCATTTTTTTGTTCATATGTCAATACTTATTCTCAAAAAAATCCCACACCACATTTTCTGTGATGTGAGATTTTCTTAACTTAATGCCATTGAGATATTTCCGCTCCGGTTTATTATATTCTAATTTATTATGCTTCTTTTACTCTTACGTTCACTGCCCTCACTCTCTGGCTGTCTCTCGGATCAGGCTCTACATCGTAGCTAACCTTCTGTCCTTCTACCAGATTTCTGTAACCCTCTCCTTCAATTGATGAGAAATGCACAAACACATCTGCCCCGCCATTGTCGTCCTGGATAAAGCCAAAACCCTTGTCTGCATTAAACCATTTTACTGTACCGTCATACATATTCAGTACCTCCCTTTCTGTCTTTTGTACTCCATCGAATTCTTCCTTCTTAAAGGAAAGGCCCACATCTTGTGAATCATCAAAAATTAACTCACAAAATGGGGCCAGTGCAAATTCTCTATTGATTACACCATCATCATAGCACAAAATGCAGTGAAAAGAAAGCTTTTTGTTAGAGTATTAGCAAAATTGCGGAGAATTTTTTTCTATACCAGAAGGCTAACACCGGAGATTAGCAGCAGCACATAGGTCAGCCGCAAGAAAACCTGCTGACTCATCTTCTTAGCTAAGCGATTGCCAATATAAACGCCGATTAAAAGCGCCGGAATGCTCCAGGCAGTAGTCGTCAGTGTGAAAGCTGTCATCAAACCAGCGCCGGTCTGCTTGATAATCAAATAGATATCCAGCGCTACCCAAATCATCGATAAGGTCGTTCGGAAATTCTGCTTGTCAGGCAGCTTTTTCACTGCATAAATAATCAAAAGCGGTCCTCCGGATACGAACATACCGTGAATAACTCCCGCCAAAAGCAGAATCACATTCAGCGCAGGCTCCGGCAAATTGTACTCTTTCTTCTGAAAAAGACCGGACAGCGCAATGAGAATGACAAAAGCAGCAAAGATTTGCAGCAGCACTTCTGTCTGCAAATACTGATAAATCAATTCCCCTGCGAAAAGCCCTATAAACATCAGAATCAGAATCTTAAAAAACTCTTTCCAGACGATGTCTTTATAACCCCGCACTGCGATCAGCAGTCCTGCCAAAAGAGCAAGAATCGTCAGAGACGGTTTTGCCACATCTATTCCATACAGCAAAATTACAAAAGGCATCGCCAGCACCGTTCCAGCAAAACCAGTAATGCCTTGAATCAAATTCGTCGAAAAAATAACCAGTAAAAATAGCGTCAGTTCCATATCATTATTGTCTCCCTTCCGGAATCTATTTTACAATTCTTCTTTGTAAATTAAAAGCAAATTTTGTGCCAACCTTTTGTCGGCAACCTCCCCCTCCGTCCTGCCTTTAAACTTGGCACATTCGTTGCATAATAAGTATGGCAGTTGATCAACTCGTTATTTCTGTATTGAAAGTAGAAAGGAGAGCTACCATGGATTCACTAGGTATTTTATCTTTGATTCCACCATTGCTGGCCATCGGGCTTGCAATCTATACAAAAGACGTTATCATTTCTTTAGTTATCGCTGTTATCGTAGCTGCCATTATGGCGTGCGGCGGGAATCCTTATGAGGCTGGTATCACCCTCTTACAGGACTGGGTATTCCCAAATGTTGCAGATTCCACCAATGCACAGTCCATGGTCATGTTAGTCGTAGTAGGCGGATTTACCGAACTGATTACACAGTCCGGCAGCGGACTTGCATTTACCAATGTCGTAACCAGAGGTTTAAATAGCCGTTCAAAATGCGAAACTGCTATGTGGCTCAGCGGCTTATTTATCTGGTTTACAGACCTTGGAAACTCCCTCATTATCGGACCGATTTTCGAAAAGGTCGGAGATAAAGTCAAGGTTTCCAGAGAAAAATTCGCATACATTTTGGACTGCACCACTTCTCCAATCTGCGCACTGGTGCCAATCGTAGGTTTCGGTATCTACATCATGGGACTGATTGACGTAGAAATAGAAGCTGCAGGTATTTCAGGCAGTGGCTGGGATCTGTTCCTCTCATCCGCTCCGTTTAACTTCTACACAGTATTGACACTGATCATGTGCGGATTTATGGCAATCACACAGCTGGACTTTGGTCCTATGCTGAAAGCACAGAACAGAGCAAAGTTTGAAGGCAAAATTCTCAAAGAAGGCTCCACGCCGATGAGAAAAACACAGCAAATTGTGCTGCCGGAAGGTGTAACCCCTAAGATGAGCACAATGCTGGCGCCAATTGCAGTGCTTCTGATCGTCATCTTCGTTGAAATGTTCCGCCACGGATTCCCATTTGAGCCAATTGACGGAACTGTTACACGTACAGCAATCATGTGGGGCTTCCTGCTGGCTACAGTACTGCTCGTTATCCTTTGCATCAGAACAAAGGTAATGAACTTTAAAGAATGCATGGGAACCATGCAAAAAGGCTGGGAAGGCATGATGTACATGCTGGTGGTTCTGACGCTTGCATGGGCTCTTGGAAGCGGCTGCAAAGCCATCGGTACAGCTGCTTATCTGGTGCAGGTTACCAGCGGATTCTTAAATCCGGCTCTGCTTCCAGTTCTTCTATTTATCATCGGTGCAGTCATGTCTCTGGCTACCGGTACTTCCTGGGGAACTATGGCAATTCTCATGCCGATTGCCTTCCCAATGGCACTGGCAATGGGCGTTCCGCTCCCGCTTACAATCGGCGCCGTTGTCAGCGGCGGTCTCTTTGGTGACCACATTTCACCAATTTCCGATACCACCATTATGGCGTCCATGGGAGCAGCCTGCGACCATATCGATCACTTCGAAACACAGACACCGTATGGGTTCGTATGTGCAATTGTTTCTGCGATCGGCTTCTTGATCAGCGGTTTTATGAACAGCTGGAGCGTACTTCTGATCTCTGCAGTTATTCTGTTTGTGCTGATTTTCGTACTTCACAGAGTCGATACGAAACGATTTGGCACACCGGAAAAAAACGCATAATTCAATATATGATTTCGAAAAGCCGCAGTGATTTGTATACTGCGGCTTTTTGTTGACAATTGCAGATTCAATCGGTTACTATTTTAAGTAAGAAACATTGAAAGGGAGATTCATCATGTTAAGACGCTATGCAGAGCAAATTCTCAATGTATTCAACTATATAGACGCCATTATCGTCACAAACAGCAGTGGAATCATCGAATACTATGTCAATCGCAGACCTCATCTGAACCGGCTGCGTGAGGAAGATATCAGAGGTATGCACATTCTAGAGCTTTATCCCGATTTGACAGAGGAAACCAGCAGCATCTGCCGGGTTCTGCGCAGTGGACAGCCGATTTACAACGAATATCAATCCATGCGAGCCATCAAGACCGGTCAGGTTTTTAACGGTATTAATACCACCATTCCCATCAAACACAACGATGAGGTCATCGGCGTTGCCGAGGTGACCCGCTGGGCTGACGACGACCTGCAGCGCAAAGACATCCCGCTTTCCCTGAAGCACACCCAGGAAAAAGAAGAGAAATCCATACGGCTGTATACTGTCGATGATATCATCACCTGTGCGCCGCAGATGAAAGAGATCAAAGAGCGAATTAAACGCATTGCAGAAACCGATTCTACCGTCTTAATCTACGGGCAGACTGGTACGGGAAAAGAACTGATCGCCCAGTCCATTCATACTGCCGGAAAACGAAGTTCCAAACGCTTTGTTTCGCAAAACTGCGCCGCTATTCCGGAAACCCTTTTGGAAAGTATTCTGTTCGGCACTACGAAAGGCAGCTATACCGGTGCAGAAAACCGTCCCGGGCTCTTTGAGGTCGCCAACAGCGGCACGCTATTTCTGGACGAAATCAATTCTATGGAACTGGGAATGCAGGCAAAGCTTTTGAAAGTCATTGAAGAAAAGAAAGTGACCAGAATCGGCAGCACACAGCCGATTCCTATTGACGTCAAAGTCATCTCCGCCGTCAATGAGCAGCCAGAGAACTGTGTCAGCGCCAAGAAACTGCGGGAAGACCTTTTTTACAGACTCAGCGTGGTGCGTCTTGATATCCCGCCGCTTTCTGCCCGTCCCGGCGATGTAAAGCTGCTGACACGCTATTTCCTTGATTATTTCAATGCCAGAATGGACAGAGACGTTATGGACGTTTCCGAAGAAGTCGAACAGCTTTTCCAAAACTATACGTGGCCAGGCAATGTGCGGGAAATGAAAAATATCATCGAGGGCGCTTATAATCTGATTTCTTCCCGCATTATTCAGATGCAGGATTTACCGGGATATCTGACGCGCAGCGATACCAAGACGCCTTTGCAAGCCTTTTACGGCGCAAAACTTCCTGAGGGGAAATCCCTTGCTGAGATGACCGCCGCCTTTGAAAAAGAAATCATTACGCATACCCTTGCGGGGGCAAAATCCCTTTCAGAAGCTGCCAGAACCCTCCGTATCACCAAACAGGGACTCAGCTACAAGATGCTAAAATACGATATTCAATTTAAAGAGTAACAAAACAAACGTCAAAAAATTTTGACTCAATCGTCAGGATTTTTTGACGTTTTTGCAATGAAAATTCCTATAATTATAGAATTTTTTGACGATATATTCACTGCCAAAAAAAATTTTTTCTTTTTTTTGCATTTATCACCAAACCTCAGATACCTTCAGCAAACAAACTGCATTGTGCCTATATTGGCATGAATATTGCTTTTATTATAAAGCAGTGAAGACAAATAAAAGGAGGAAAACTATGAGCAAATTTATAGATATTGATGCGATTCCCGGCGAACGCTGGTTTCCAAAAGAAACAGGATTTGAAGAAGACCTGCCGCTGTACTGGGGAGACTTTGGTGTAGCATCTGAAGTAGATACCCTGCGCGCAGTTTTGATGCGTCGTCCGGGTAAAGAAATAGAAAACTTTAATGCTGCTGAGGTTCGCTTTTCTGATGAACCCATCGATGTAGAATTAATGCGTGCACAGCATGACGCACTCGCAGATATCTACCGCGACCACGGCGTAAAAGTCTACTATGTAGAAGAACAACGCGAAGATCGTCCTAATGCAATTTTCTGCCGCGACCTGGTTTTTATGACGCCGGAGGGTGCAATTTTAACAAGACCGGGTATGGCAGCCCGCCGCGGTGAAGAGCGTTACATCGCAAAAGCATTATCCGACATCGGCGTACCTATTATCAAGACTGTCAGCGGCGACGGTATGTTTGAAGGCGCGAATGCCATGTGGGTTGACCGCCACAATTGTGTCGTTTCTACTGGAAGCCGCTGTAACCAAAGCGGCTATGAGCAGGTGAAGCATGAGCTGGAACGCATGGGCGTTACTGTTTGGCATATGCAGCAGCCTTACAGCAATATTCACATTGATGGTCTGATGAATCCTGCCAGCAACGATGTGATCATGCTCCACGCATCACAAGTGCCTTATGATATTGTAGACATGCTGAAAAAGAAAGGTTACAAGATTCTGGAGGTTCCATCAAGAACGGAGGTCCGCGAAAACTTCTGCTGCAATTTCGTAGCCCTGGAGCCGGGTCTTATCGTTATGCCGGAGGGCAGCCCTCGCGCACAGGAACTGCTTGAAGCCAACGGCATCAAAGTTATCACAGTAAACGTTTCCGAAATCATTAAAGGACGCGGCGCTCTCCACTGCATCACCGCATTCTTAAAGAGAGGATAACCGTCGCTAAAAAGCAAGCCCCATGCCAGCGTTTCCCCCAAAGCGCCAGGCAAAGCGCTTGCTTTTTCTTTATTTTAATGGTTTTCATCTGAAAACTGGTCTATCAACATAATATTTTTAACCTAAAACGGACATCTTTGAAAAAAGTGTATAAGAAGATGAGCGATTCTTAACCGAGGATTGAAAAATACTAAAAAAATGTATAAACGCAATCGAAAAAATATACTAAACGGTCACCCTTACAGCCATTTATCGTTGCTGCTTTGCTGATATATTGCATTTTACGTAAGATTTTTACAGGTTTATTTACATTCTTGCATAAGACGCAAGATATGTAAAATCTTAAGATCAGCTTTTTATACACTTTTTTTCAAAAATCGCAATATAGGTTAAGGTTTTCTTCTTTTCCAAATTTTCCGCGCATTTACTATGAGGTGACGACTGATGATATATTCGTCTTCTAACTGTTACGCTGCATACACTTTACCGAAATTGCTTCATTCTTTTGATACCACTGTGCCTGCGCATGGTACATTTCTGCATAATATCCGTCTTTTTCCATCAGGCTGTCGTGGGTTCCATCTTCCACCAGCTTTCCTTCACAAAAAACCAGAATCCGATCCACCATATGAGTAATTCCAAGGCGATGGGAAATTAGCAAGGTCGTCTTTCCTGCAGTCATCTTTGCAAAATTCCCTTTCTCTAATGGATTTGCATAAATACAGCTATCAATACGCTGCCTATGCCAATTAAAAATCCCTTGATGATTCGTTTCGCTGAATAACTGTATATTCTCTCTGGTTTGTTCCGGTCATAACGAACGGTAATCGGTGTTCCTATCTTGGATGTCAAAGGAACTTGTATGCGATTTTTAGATACAATGTTTCTGTCATTAACCCGATACGAAATCTCTGCCAATTTTGCATTACGCCAGTTTTCATTTGTCGGATTTGTTGATTTTATGGAAACAATCGTTCCATTCGTTTTCATTGTCTTTCCATGTTTTATTGCAGAAAGAATACAGTTGAATAAGGCAAAGGAAAACGATACGCCCGCTATTATATACAGGACTATTACATCTCGTTCCATATGAAAACCTCCTATGTCAAATCACTGTTTTCAAAAAACCGAATTGACAGAATGGCTGATATTGAAAAGGTGACAAGACTGATGATAACGCTTAAAATTGCTATTGTTGTTGTAGAGATAGTGTCTAAAAAGCTAAATCTTACCGCATTTTCTGGTTTAAACAGAAAGGCAAATAAAACAGGGGATGCCATAATAATTATGACAAATACAAATTTTGTCTTTTCGTATCCCAACTTGTACAGGGCAGGAAAATAGAACGATAATGGTATCGTGATTACTAAAAAAGCAATAGCCGCCATTCTTATATCAAATGTTCCTAATTTCGAGAAAATGATTGTGTCAATCCCAAAAACCAAACAGCAGACCGCATAAATAATCAAACAAAAACAGTATTTTGAAAGCACAATCATTTTACGGAGATAGGGCAATGCACAAAGCAGGGTAGTTGCTTTTGGATACTGGTATTCCTTTAAAGAAACATACTGAGTCAACATGAAAACGCTAAAAATAACAGTAAGTGTAAATCCCATTGCCCCCGCCGCTTCTGGCATCCGCCAAAGCATAACGGGCGGAATCAGAAATGACACGATAAGCATGATGCCTACATATTTCTTCACAATCAGAAATTCTTTTTTCACTAAGCTAATGAACATCCTTTTTTCTCCTTTCCACATTGGCAACCATGATGTCCTCGATTGTCGGTCTTTCTGTAAGAACATCCTGCATATGCTCCATAACATCAGAACCCTGTTTTGTGATTCCCGTAAAGCCAAACGCACTTTCCTCAATGTTCAAAAAATACCTTCTTGTATCCGTATTCAGTTTTTCAGTGCTGCCCTTTATGATTCGGTAACTGTCAAGCAACTGGTCTTTTTCCTCTTGAAAAACAATCTCACCGCCATCAATCATAATCAGCATATCTGCAATCTTTTCCAAATCGGAAGTAATATGTGTAGAGAAAAATACGCCCTTTCCACCTTTGCCCATATAGTCCTTTAATATATTTAAAAGCTGGCCTCGGACTAATGGGTCAAGACCGCTTGTTGGCTCGTCCATGATAAGCAGTTCCGCTTTATGGGAGAGTGCCAGAGCTAAAGCGTATTTCATCCGCATTCCTTTTGACAGGGTATGGATTTTCTGTTTCGGATTCAATGAAAACTGTTCCATGTAATCTATAAAGTCCTGTTCGCACCAATTCCTGTAAGCAGGGGCAATTACATTTTTCATTTCTGAGAGCGTTAATTCATCATAAAAGCATCCCTCATCAAGCACAATGCCAATGCGGTCTTTTATTTTACTTTCATTCCCATCCATATCCATGCCAAAAAAGTTTATATTTCCAGACACTTTGTTTGTAAGCCCTAAGATACTTCGGAGAGTTGTCGTTTTTCCTGCTCCATTGATTCCGACAAATCCCGTGATGCAGCCCTCTGGCAAATAAAAGGAGATGTCTTTCAAGGCAAAATTACCATACCTTTTACTTAATCCAGATACTTCTAAAATGTTATCCATTTAGTTTTCCTCCTCGTATAAAATGTCCATCATGGCATTTAATTCATCTTTACTAATGCCCAAAGATTTCGCTGTCTGAATCATATCAAGCATTTTTTTCTCCACAAGCCGCCGCTTGGAATCCCGCAATAATTCAATATTGCTTGTAGAAACAAAAGTGCCGATACCGACTTGGCTTGTTACAAATCCCTCTTGTTCCAATTCATCATAGACTCTCCGTATTGTTAAGACGCTGACCTTTAAATCATTTGCAAAGGCACGAATAGAGGGAAGTGCGTCGCCCTCTACTAATTCTTCTTTTAAAATAGCGTCTTTTATCTGGTCTTTGATTTGTTGGTAAAGAGGAACTTCTGATGTGTTAGATATCACAATCTTCAAATATCCTGCCTCCTTCAGTGTGATGTTTATACATACACATTATATACAAATAGCACTTTCAAGTCAATACCCTTTCACTTTTTCTAAGAGATACCTATATATCTCTCGAAAAAAGACAGAGCTTTTACACTCTGTCTTTTTATCTGCTTATACAAAGATAATTTCCCCATTCACAATCTCCTTCGCACAAGCTCTTATGTTGTTGGGTCGCTCTGTCCATTCTAAGGCATTTTCTTCCTTTAAGCATTCCCTTCCTTGTGCCTGTTTCATGCTTCCTATGAGCCTTTCAAATCGTCCCTGTGCCTGCCATCGGAATAGTCGAGGACACGCCAAAACTGGAAAGCTCTACAAGAATCATAACTGTACCATCTTTTATTATGGACATGCTTGCCGAACTGCAGGAACTACAAAAAAGAAGCATGCGTATCATACAGGGAGATTAGAAAGATAATAGCTATGTCTTTACAACTGCTGAGGGCACCCCACAATATCCCAAGAACACTTATGGCTGGTTTAAGGCACCCATATGTCAAGCCCACGACAAAAATAATTAAAAACAGCAATTGCAAACATATTTCTTTATGCTTACAATTGCTGTTCATACCCTCATGGAAATAGGTGACAAATAAAGCTAATACAAAATCTTCACGACTGAATTATACTGATGATCTTTTGAAGTTCCTCGTAAATTATCTCTTCTGCAATGAAGCCTTCTGTTTGGCTGGTTTCTTTGTTTCTTCTCATTGCAATAAGAAAGGCAACAACATCCTTCTTGGTTTCTTTTGAAAGAATCAAAAATTCATGAGTTGTTACAAATACATTCATACGCGAATAGGCGTACTCTACATCAATAAATTCACTGAGAGTTGGCTGATAAATAATTCCTGCTCTGCAACCCACCTTTCTGCTTGCGTCAGATTAGGCAAAATTATTTTTTATCTTCCAACCCTTGTAATTCTTCTATACTTTCAAGAAAATGACATTCCACCGGAGAAAGGATATCCTCCTGCTTTTTCCGATATTTCTCGTATTCTCCATGCGCCTTTTCAAGAGCCTGTTTATGTGTAACTCTTCCTTTTGTAGTTAAAATATCCCTTCTTGTCATTTTCAGATAGTCGTCAATTGTTTCCAGCCAGTCTTTCATATACATTGGTTCTTGATTCAAGGCATGGACTTCCGCAATATCTAAATACGCCATAACGATTTTATTTAACGCATCTATTTCTTTTTCGTTTAAATAATTCTTTGCAACCTCTACATCAGAACGTTTAATCTCCTTTCCAGCCCATGCTGTTAATCCCATATTGTCTTTGTCCGCATCTGCCCGTTGATAAATTACTTCTGCTGCTGTTTGCTTATGAGCTGCCCAGTGCATTTTATTTTGTACTTGTTTAAAAAATATAATTGAATTCTCTGCTTTCGGATTGTAATCAATGCTGGTTGCATATATTTCCAATACTTTTCTCCAAAATACTTTTTCGGAAGAGCGAATATCACGGATGCGAGCTAACAATTCATCAAAATAGTTTCCGCCTCCGAGATTCTTAAGTCGATTATCATCTAATGCGAATCCTTTTTTCATATATTCCTTCAAAATAGAAGTAGCCCATATTCTAAACTGTGTTCCTCTCAGGGATTTTACCCGATAACCAACGGAAATAATAACATCTAAATTATAGAAATCTACCTGATAGGTCTTACCGTCAGAAGCAGTGTAGGCAAATTTTGCCCAAACTGCTTCTTTTGCCAATTCTCCTTCTTTAAAAATATTTCTTACATGTTTTCCAATTACACTTTTATCTCGTTGAAATAATTCGGCCATTTGATCTATGGAGAGCCAAACTGTGTCATGGTCAAATGTAACTTCTATTTTTGTGACTCCATCTTCTGTCGTGTACATGATGATATTTGATTGCGTCATTATATCCTCCGAATATTAGATATTTATAGATGCCTGAAGTTCAGGAATAAACAGCCGATAACTTAATCTTATTGAATATTCCCTAAAAATGAACATTATTCTTGTATAAAGAGAGAGGCAAGAGAAGCATACTCCCAAATACGATTCCTCACGTTATCATTTTTTGAATGACGATACTATTCTCGCTTAATACGTGCACATCCATTGATATTGAATTGAACGAACTTCCCAACTGCTTTGCAGCATGGGAAATGCTAGTCACAGGAAAGAGCTTAAGGTAATCATATGCGATCCAAACGTTCTTAGTCAGCAATCGTATATCTTTTAAATGATTATTTTATCTTTGACCATAATAGTTTCATACTGTATCAGCAACTGATCTGATCTTTTTGCAACTTTGCCTATAGCATCTACAAAGAACTTAATCCAACGAATCTATTTTCAGTATATCACTAATATCGAAATAAATGAAGTGCGATTTATAGAGTTTATTTCAAAAAATAAAGAAATAATACAATATAATTTCAAAAGCAAGTTTCATGACTTCGGCACACTCATGCAGCTATATTATCCTCTATTGGCGTACAAATCGTTGATGTGTCCAAATGATTGGGCATAGCAACACAAGAATCACGCAAGAAATATATGAGTATTATTTTAGAAGTTCTGATAAGGGTGTGTCAGATAAATTAGAGCAATTTTATGAAGACATAACAAAATGTAGTCAATAAAAAACCAACGCATAAAAACGTTGGTTTTGCAATGTTTTTGTGGTGGAGATGAGGAGAGTCGAACTCCTGTCCGAAAGCATTTCCACAGGACTTTCTCCGAGCGCAGCTGATGATTTAAAGTTCGCGCTTCTGACCGCCCGTCAGCAAGCTGACAGAAGCACTATTCCGTAAGTCCCTTACGATACCGGAAACTCTCGCAAGGTTTTCCTGTATAATCGATGCCAGATCTCCAGCCTACAGGTAAACCGGAGCTGACACGCGCGCTGCGTTAATTAAGCAGCAAATGCGAAATTGTTATTCTTTTTAGCGTTTATATTTAAACGGCCACTTTTAACGTAGACTTGGCGACTACGGCTCGCTGGTCCGGCTTCTACACCCCCGTCGAAACCTTTACACCCCCATAAATGTTTATATGGCTATTTTACAACACTTTCAGCAGATTTTCAATAAGAAAAAACTGGATTAATTTGAAGTTTTTGTTAAAAAAATGTCGCTAGTTCTCTACATTTGTCAAAAAAATTCTTCATCCATGGTCTCGCAAAAGAGCATTTTCAATGCATGAAGCCGTATGCAATTTTGAAAACTGTTCTCCTATATGTGCATACCGCATCGTCGATTGAATGTTTGCATGTCCCAGCCAAAGCTGAATATCCTTAAGTGATACCCTGCGCTCCGGATCTGCAAGTAAAACACTGGCGCAGCTATGACGGAGATCATGGAAACGTATAGGTGGAAACCCATGCCGCGTCAAATGCCGTCTAAACTCACCCGAAATATAACCCGGTGTGTAAGGCATTCCATTATCTTTTGTAAAAACATATCCACTGTCATAATACTTTTTTGCTTTCATTGCCTGCTGCTTCTGTTTAGTTTGCTGTCGCAACAACATTTCTTCTATCGGAGTCAGCAAAGGAAAAGTCCTATGACTCGCAAAGTTTTTTGTACGATCCTTCGCATCATATACGGTCTTATGCCCCTTCATCTGTACTGCGACAACCACATGACTAATTGTGAGTTGTCTATTCTTAAAATCGATAGCCTTCCACGTAAGTCCTGCGATTTCCGAACGTCTAAGCCCATAGTATAATGCTAGAAATACCGGAATTTCGATTCTGCTCCCAATTACACTATCCAGCAGCGCAATTGCAGTATCTGCTTCATAATACGCATTCACATTCGTCGGAACCTTCAATTTCGGTACACGTTGAACAGGATTCTGCCACGGAGGTACAATTTGTAATATCACTGCATACTTGAACATATCATTCAACATGTCCCTTTGATCCATCGCTGACTTGATAGATTGTTCTTCAGCAAGCAAGTATTCAATGTATTCCTGAATGTCCCCGCTACCAATCTGCCTGACCGTATAGCTATGCGCCAGAAAGTATGGTCTCATCCACTTACATACACGGTTATAGTATCCGGCATAGGTGGATGCTTCTACAGTAAATTTTTTATAATTCAACCACCTAACACAAAGTTCATGCATCTCCATATCATCAGTTACTTTAGAATTTTCAAAGTACGCAACATCAACTTTGCCGTTTTCATTTCTAAGCGGATCAAATTCTCGCCGATACTGCTCCAATAGTTTTTCGGCGTTCCGTTTATTCCCTTTGATTTTAAGACCTGTTGATTTCCACTTTGCTACAGGTTTTCCATTTGCATCAGTGTAGGTTAATACTATATACCAATACCCTTTCTTCTGTTGTAAATGTCCCGCAACCACTTTACCTCCTTTCTCACGCTCACATAAAGTATCGCATGGTACAAATCACGAGTCAAGGCAAAGCAGCTTGCCTATTTCCAATTTATGTTCAGTATATCCTTCCAAAATGCATTTCAAATACTGTTCTGACGGCATTTGAATCACTCTTCCATAGGGTTCTTTCAGAACATAGACCAGCATCTGCTGCTCTGTATCCTGCCATTTAACCCGCACCATTCGTTTTATATATAAATTTGGATATCCTTCATACCGATCCAGTGCCTTTATACATTCTTCCGTTAATTTCCAAATAACGACTGGAACCCGTTCATCAGAATTCGGTTGAATATTTGCAACTCCTTTATACGAAAAATACATCTCATAACCCTCAATTTCACCGACACCTAATTCTATTGCTGCCGGACATCGGAATGACATTTGTGCCACGTTCATATTACTTCCATATGCTGCATAAATCATTTTCATCTACACTCCTTCCTTTCCTGGCAGTCAAAGTAAGCTGCTGCCGCTGCTGCAAACACAACCATCACAGGCATCACAACAAAGGTAAAAAATATTCCAAAGTAATTCATAGTTCTTGACTCCTTTCCTTACTTCATACAAAAAACACTTGCAATTAGAAAGCAGCCTTATTATAATAAATTTGAAAAGACTGCTTTATTTGCATTTAGAATCATGTAAAATTAGTAGTTATTGGATTTTAAGGTTTACGCAACTTTGACCGGAAACGTAAACCTTTTTCATTTTTCTAATCTTTTTTTCGTAATGCCGTCTTTAAGTTTTTACCCGGTTTAAACGCTACAACTTTCATTTCAGGAATAATCATCTGCTGCCCAGACTTAGGGTTCACGGCCATACGCTCTGCTCTGGTTTTTACACCAAAACTTCCAAACCCCAACATCTGAATTTTTCCTCCGTTCTGTAATTCAGATGTAATTACATCCAGAAAACTCGAAATGACAGCATCCACATCTTTTTGTGTGTGAGACGTTCTCTGTGCAACTTCCATGACTAACTCTTTCTTATTCATTTTGTCACCTCTATTAATATAATAATAATTTGTGCTGGCAGCACATTGCAGGGGGCTTAACCCCCTGTATATCTACTGCCATTACGCAGTAATTTTCGTTTTGAAACCATATTTGCTCTTCCTGCACCCCTGGTTCGGGCAACAATACCACATTCACACCGCTATTTATTTCCTGTCTCGGACACTTTGGTCTGTGCCGGCTCTTATCTTGGCTATTTTCCCTGTGGTTGGGACGGTCTTCCTCAGCGGACCCGATAACATAGGCGACCAGGTCTTATCTCGTGTGCCTGGCTAATGTGTCGATCATCGCGATCAGATATCTCTATAAGACTGCTCCCCTCCTTAATGCCGCCATTTAGCTGGCAAGCAGTTCAACACTAACATGCAGAAGGCTCCTGGCAAATCTGTATCGCAAATCGCAGTAAAGTTGGAATATGTAGTTGTCAAAGTGCAGAAATATATAAAATCCCCTTAAAGAGACTTTATGCTATGAAAAACGCCATCACCGTCTATCTGGATAACCTCAAGCAAATCCATGCCTGGTGAAACTTTAAAAAAAGCCTCCAGCCGCCGATATACCTGCAAACTAGGCGTACGCTGCAGCAGCTCATATGTTTTTATGGCCTCTTTGGTCACACCTACCGCATCGCCTACTTGAGCCAGGGTGTATCCACGAGAAAGTCTCTCTGCTCGCAGTCTTGTTACCTTTATTTTTTCTTTTTTCTTTGTCATGTAACTACCTCACTCAGCTAAAATAAGCAGACTTTTTGTTTAAGGTGTGGTAAACTGAAAGTACATAAAGAGATTGTTGGAATTTCAACAATCAAAAATAAGCGCCAACTCGAAACATAAAGTCTACCTTTTGTTTCAAAAAACTTCTAAAAAATTTCAAACATTAATTAAGCCACCGCAAAAATGTAGGCTGCGACACCTGCAACATTGCAGCGGCTTCTCTGGATGTGATTTGTTTTGTCTCATATAAAGTCTTGCATTGTGCAAACTCCTCTGGGATCTGCAATTTTGGTCTGCCGAACTGCACGCCCCGCTGTTTTGCTGCAGCAATACCTTCAGCTTGTCTTTTTTTAATGTACTCCCGCTCCGTTTGCGCAACATACGACAATATCTGCAGCACCAGATCAGCAATGAAAGTCCCGGTCAAATCTTTCCCCTTTTGTCTCGTATCAAGAAGCGGCATATCAAGCACGACAACATCTACACGTTTCTCTTTTGTAATAAGTCTCCATTGATCCAATATCTCATCGTAGTTTCGTCCCAAACGGTCAATACTGCCGATTACCAGTATATCTTGCGGCTTCAGACGACGAATCAGTTTCTTGTATCCTGGCCTTTCAAAATCTTTTCCGGATTTACGGTCTACATAAATGTGCTTATCAGAAATGCCAAACTCCTGAAGCACTAATAACTGCCGTTCCAGATTTTGATCCTTACTGGATACTCTTGCATAGCCATAGTTCATAAAAAGAACCTCCTTAATATAATTTTTACCTAATTATATCAAAGAGGTTTTCCTTCGTCCCACGGTGGGACATACACTTATTTCGTTGAATTCATTTAAACCAAACTTTTTAACTTGGGATTCCAACATAAAATCCTGCTTGCGAAATTACCCCACAAAGAATTATAATCAAAATAGAAAGAACGCCATTATACAGTTCGCCCTAAGTAGTTTTAAAATTCAATTTAAAACCACTCTGAACAGCAACGCATGAGTGGTTTTATATGATTTCCTTCAGATTCTATGTATTTTCTTTTTTAACCAATAAATTAAAATCCCCACATATGGTGGCTTTTTACCGGTTTGAGTTGTATATCGATCCAACAATTTTTGAAAATAATCTTGAGGGACATCTTTATTTGGATACTTTTTACTAATATTACATTGTAATGCGTTCAATGCTTGCTTTCGGCAATCCCCCAGTCGTAAAGTTTCACAGTTTAAGTTCAACCGCTCATTTAAATCTTCATCGACATCGGGGTCTTTTGAAAAAATCCCGCCATCCGATCCATATTGAATGAGGTCTAAGGTATGACCATCAAATACATCAATTTTCTTCATTCGCTGTTGTTCTGATGGCAAGCTCCCTCTTTTTGCATCACAAGTCTTATCCTTGTTTAAATGGGCGTCCCTGTTGCCGCTGCATACAGCAACCATATTTTTATAATTTAGACGATTAACATCTGAAACAGCCTGCGGTAGACAATGCTCAATTGTAGCTCTCCGTTCTTTCTTCCCATTAAGTTCAATTCTTCTCATACAATATGCACATAAATGCCCCTGTTCTAACATCAAGCTGCTTAATACATCCCGCTTTACCTCTGAAGGCATATCTTTGTAGGATGAAAATTCTTGTTTCCGATATTCCAAGAGTGCACGGGGTTCTTTGCCTTTTTTTATCTGTATCATGTTACACCTTCTTAAAATTGTTCTAATTCAAGCTGTACACGCATCGATACAAGTTCTGGATCAGCGCCGATGCATTCTTCAAGTTCATCTAATATACGCTCCGCAACTTCATAATCTGCTCTATCTATTGCGGCATAGAAATCCGAAAATCTCCTCATAATCTTCTCAGGTCTCTCACTTACACCCATAATGGTTCGTAAAATACCATTAGCATCTTTCCCATAGGTCTCAACTGGCACACGAATCAGTTGATTATTTTCAATTACAGCCACATTTTCCATCGAAACAGAATTGATGACCTCTGGGGCATGTGTGCTTACAATAAATTGAACTCTAGGGAAAATCGTCCTCAAATCCCCCAAAATTCGTTGCTGCCACGCTGGATGTAAATGCAAATCAACCTCATCAATTAAAATAATACCATCTGTGTTTTGACACACATTTCCCAAGCACTGAGGATTTAAAACCGCCATACGATAAGCAATATCTGCCACAAGACTAATAGTTCCTTTATATCCATCACTCAGCTGGTTAATTGGAATCCGCATTCGTTTGCCAGATTCATCAATATAGGAAACATCCAATTCTTTTGTTCCCATGTTATACTGGATTTTTGCATTATCAAATCCTGTGATGAGATTGTAGCACTTTTCCATCGCTGCAAAGACTGCTTCCAATTCAGGAATTGGCCCCAAACCATTTTCTAGGTTCTGGTACTTCTGAACCGTCATCTTTGCAAACCAGTTCATCATCAACTTAACATTTGCAGTCCCATCAACACTATCAATATAACCATTATTTCTTGTATTCGCTTCAAGGATATCGCTTTGTTTTTTACGGTGAAAGTCCCATAAGCGTCCAGTCCCATAATAAGCGAGAATTGGAAGCATTAGTGTAGTATCACCTTCGCGAAGTCTTTTTTGATAGTCAGCAGCTATAGAAATCAATTCCTTCGCGTCCTTCGTTGTGGTTTGTCCTTGAGCACTATTCAATCCCCTCTCCCACAAAACATGCTTTCCATCAATCATAGCCGTTGCAGAAATCTTTACCGGGTATTGTGCCTGTACATCACTAAGGCTGCCAATATTATATGCTTTCAAGCGTGCCTGCGATTTATCAATACCTGTTCCCTTAACTCCCTCCATAGGAACAAACATAGTACTAATAGCAATCGCAACAGCTTCTAGCAGTGATGTTTTTCCTGCACCATTCGCACCTATAATAAGAGTCAATTCTTTATCAAATTTTATATCCAATGTCTCATAACACTTAAAGTTCTGTAGGCTTATTTTTTCAAGATACATAATGCTCTCCTCGTACCGTATAATAGATTTCTGAAACTCCCTAAAATCTGCTGTCTGCACTTTGTAAGACAGAATAAATTTTCTTTTTTATTTTTCCCATCTTTCATTATTTTACTCAACTCTTGCCTTTATGAAGTGAAAAATATTTCCCTTATAGCTTAACTTAAATTTTGAAGAAAGTAAATATAATTCAAGAAAAGACTGTAAATTTTAGCGAACCTATCTCTATGTCTTATTCCTCCAACTTTTTAAACAGCGGCACCCTTGTCTGATCACCATGCTGTCGAAAGTATTCTGTTTCCGCAGCAATCAACCCATCCAGATTAAGATAATTTAGCCATCTGATATAGTCACCTTTATCTTCGTCATACTCGAACACTGCAATCAGCTGCGCTTTCTCCAGCGTCCAGAGCAGATTCTTATCACTTTCTACCCGAATCAGCTCTGGATTATCAACGTGAATGTCATAATCCGCATCTGGTCCAGTCAAAGAATATGGTATCTTTCCAATCCGCTCATCATAAAGGATAATAAATTCATCCAACTCCTCGTCTTCTCCAAGCTCCCCTGCCATTTCTGCTTCCACCTCGGTCGAAGCAATCAGCGCCAGGCACAGTTCCTTTGCAGCGTCCACTCTCATATGCCAATCCGTTTCTGCGGACTGGCTTTCATAGTAGTCAGTGCCACAGAGAATTGCTACCAAATCCCTATAATCATCCGCTTCATACATATTATCATCCATTGCCTTCATCATTTGAAACCGCTTTTCCGGCTCTTTTACCTGAACTTGTCCGTTATGCACTACGCTAAACATCTCGCACCTCCTAAATTTTCATCCCATCCTTAGTGATAAAGCGAATCTCCAGCTCCGACTCTGTAGCCTCCGCAATATCCTCTAAATCCTTAACCTTGAAATTGTCCCTAGATAACTTGTTATACAAATTCTGAGACGATGTGCCCAAACACTTTGCCAAATCCACCACATTCATGTCATTAGCGGCAAGCAGCACTTCTATCTTTTTCTTCATCATCAGTACTATGCTCCGATTATCATTTTGAAATTTCATTTTAACACTTTTTCATTTTAAAATAACACGAATTAGTTTGTTTGTCAATGCCTGCTCCAAGAATTTTTTGCTATGACAGATAATACATGCTGCTTGTCCTCTTTCCGGGAAAAAACTACATCCAAAGTGCGCATAATCGCTTCATTTGACCTCTGATTGTTTTCCTCATACGCATTGATAATATTGGCACGCTTTTTATCTGAGTCCGTTGATATCAGTGATTCCGTGCTACGCAATCTTGACCGTTCCGCGGAAAGAACCATGCCAGCTGCGAATTTAACATTGGCCTGAATGACCCCAGGAGTTAGTGTTCCGTTAAAGCCTCGAAATTCCACTGTTTTTTTGGATCCCAGCGGGGTAAAATTAATCATGCGGTATTTCTGCCCAAGTCTTCTGCTGATTCTGGAGAAAAAATCACTGGTATCTCCTTCGCCTGGAAGCCTCATAACAATACCTGTACGATTTAGATCTTCTGAAGATGCGGCATAATGACCTCCCCTGAACACGCCTTGCTCTCCTCCGGATATTCTTTTATAAACCTGCTCAAAACCAGCACCCATTTTAAAAAGGCGTCGCCATCTCTGTTTTTTGCCATCCAAAGCTTCGGAAGCGCCTATATGTACATGACCACCAGTTTGAAAATTCACCTGTGCCCCATGTTGTTTTGCCACATCGCAGACCTTTTCAATCGTCCGCCACGTCTCCGGCGTATCCGTAAGGATTGGTGATATCAACTCCCCACCTCGGCTGCCTGAAGTAACACTTCCGTCTCTCTCCAGCGCCCATTTACCCGGAACGCGTCTGCCATGATACCCTGACATAGAATCATTTCCGCAGATACCCATCTGATACAGTTCTGCAGCAATCGCATCACTATCCCCATGGACAAATTCGAGTTCAATACCGAAGGTGATGTCAGATCCATTCAGTACATTCTCATAAGTATACGGCACCGGCTCGCCTTGCAACCGCGCCATATCGCTTTCAAATATATCAGGATGTTCCGTATAAAAAAAATCATCGTCGGTACGCGCTCTTGCCGCATTACGCAGCTCAGCCGCCGTCTCCGCCCTTTGATGCTCTGACAAAACCTGTCCGTTGGACATTTCTATATCTTCTCTGCTGCCCGGCATGATACCCTGTCTTGCCTGTTCACTAGCCACCTCCACAGCCTCAACATGCCGACATCTGCCCTGACGATGCATATAATCCGGACATGTACAAGTGCCTTCCCAGATATTTACCCGATAAGAACCTCCTTCTGTGTTTACCTCAGCTTGATCTCTATCCACAAAATCAACGGTGACTTGTTCACGCCTATGTCTGGTTCGACTATCAATTTCTACTGTAATCGGATCCATGGCCTGCAATCGTCTCTCCAGTCGATCGCTCATCTCCTGGTCATTTCTGTTCTCCTGCTCAGTTCGATCTATTTCGTAAGTTCTTCCTGCAATAGTTCCGCTGTTCCTGTTCTTTGGCATATTTCTGCCTCCCTTCTGTATGATTTATCATAGTACGCGAGATTTCTCAGCAAAATTTGATTTTTAGTTAATTCTCCCGGCGCTTTCCCCGTTTCCGACAGAATCCCACGGCGGCTATGGACATATGCCGACTGATTCAGCACCGACAAAGGATTGCTGCAGACATCCTTTAAGAACTGCACCCTTTTGGATGATACCATTCCAGCCACGATGATTTCTGTTTCTGCAGGAATTCGTTCTGTAAGATACTTAAAAGCGGCGAGGTAATGCACATAGAAGTTAGATGCCCTAAGACCCGTGCCAACGGTCTGAAAGCTAAAGGCAACGCATCTGACATCTTTGCTATTAATTTCCTGGATCCACTGGTCCAGGTCAATCTTATTGTACCAAGAGATGTCCGGCACTGCCGGAAGCCCAGCATCCAACATCTCGTTATACACGATACTGCTGCGCTTAATGTTATATAGGTGGTCGATTCGCGGCGCATCTTCATAAACGCTGTAGTTCGGAGCTATAATCGCCTGCCAGGGAAATTCCTGCAGCTGTGCGTAGATTTCCCTGCGCTTATCCCAAATACCTTCCAAGGTTCGATCTTTGACGTAAAATTGCAATACACCCTTCACTGGCTGCAACAGATTCAGTGTGTCCTGTATGCCTTTACGCCTATACACCGGCGCTACACGCTCACCGTTTTCGCTGAAAAAATTACCACCGTGGATTCCTACGACTTGGCCGACATCAATAGCCGCAGGCATGTGATCCGGCAGCACGGGAATCAATGCTGGCAGCTGCCGAGACAGATTTCCTTGCAATGTGACTTGACCGCCGCCTACTTGAGCCAGATAATGCCAAGAGGAACCTCGTCGCGGGCAAAGAGAAAAGCACTGTTTACAATCAAATTTGCAAAAAGGCATCTCACATAGACTACAACCTTGGCAATACATACGCAGATTACAGATATCACAGCTCCGTTCACACAAATTATTCATAGTCTGAACACCTCAAATTCCGCTTCCACCGCTTCAATGGCTTTGAGCAGCTTTGTCCTTTCCTCCTGGTTCATCGGCACACCGCGCAGCAAAAGCAGCTGCCTTTTCACAATACGCAGCAATCTGACCAGTTCGATTACCGCCATTTCATAAACCTTATCCATATTCCTCCTCCGTTTACATGTCTGTCTAAGGCCCAAAATTGCACCTAGGATCGTTTTTGGCATCTTTTTCGATGATCTATTCGCCCGGGACGATAAAACCGCTTAAAGCGCAAAATAACAGTTCGCATCTGCGCCCGCATTTTTGAGAACCTAATCCCATTCACCCTCTCCTTCCTCACTTCGCGCACACGCGCGTTGACTGTTGAGGATGTTTTTCTAGTAATTAAAGTTTTTTGTTGTAGTTCTAGTAATTCTATATAGATATACTGTTTATATTAGTGTGGTCAAAACGACTACATGGACCCATTTCAACGGTTTGCGGGTTTTTTGCATTTTTTGCCCATGTGGTCATTTTAACTACATGGACGAATTTCAACGTTTTTACCGCGTGTTCGTTTTGACTACATGGACAAATTTCAACGTTTTTACCGTGTGGTCGTTTTGACCACATGGATCCGCTCCAATGTTCCCAGTCATTTTTCCACGTTTTCAAAGCACATCTCAAACGATATCCGGCAGTCCGTGGTCTTCCAAATAGGTTCGACGCCGGATATCTATTTCATCACGTTTTCTCATCAGTTGTTCTTTTTCCGCCGCATTGTCTGTCAGCATTACTCTCGTAAGTCTACGCATCACTTCGGTATAATCAGATTCAAGACCGCGTAGCTCCGGATGCGCATTCAGAATCTCATCTCGCCGCGTCTTTTCCTCCTGTTCCCGTTCATCTTTCTTTGCATCCTCTGCTTTCTGCTGCTGCACATCCTGATATGTCAGAAAATCATCTATCTCAAACGGGCTGTTACAAATCAACGCCTGCAGAAAACTTCTCATATTACGAATTCTGTATTCTTTATTCTTTAATATTTTCTTAAATTTAAAAAGTACAGTTCTTGTTGTATCTGCGTTTAAATTGTTCAAAACTGTGGCTATCTGCTCCTTTGACTTTATTGTTCCTCCAACCTTAATCTGCTCAGAATCAGCCATATCTGTGGCTGCCATATAGATCTTCTCTAAATACTTTTTGTCGTTTGGCTGCTGCTGTGAAATCTCATCGATTGCCATGACTTCACGCAGCCAGCTGTTGCCCCTTCCGGTTTCAGGCATTGGCGCCTGCCGTCTTCCCCGCTGTTTGGAATTTCCCGATTTGGAGTAATTGATTCTACTTCGTTTTGCTTGTTTTCTCTCTGCCGCATCTCCCACCGAACATTCTACCTGTTCTCTTGCGGCTGTCCCGCATAGCTCCGTCTCACTATTTGTCTGCAAATCCTCTTCCTCTGGAACGGGATTACTTACAAGAGTATAAATATTTCGGTCAAAAGAACCATACCTGTCTCTCTGTTTTGTAACAGTAATATATCCGCATTGCTGCAACAGCGAAAAATGCTTATAATAGCGCTTTGATGACATCCCTAGTTCTTCCAGCATAATATCGCGGCTCGGAAATGCTGAATTTCCATTCCCAGCAAATGACGCTATGTACCCATATATAGCTTTCGCTTCCGGCGACAAACGTCGATCCCTGTAAAGAATCTTAGGACTGATGCCGAAGCCCTGTGATAATATCCCTTCTGTTCTCAAGATTTCAGTTATTTCTTTCATGATTATACCTCTCTTCTTTGACGTTTGACGCAAAAAGCGAAAAAGGGGGCCATCACAACAGACGTTAAAACATCTGGAGCAATGGCCCCACATCAATCCACATATTCAGTTTTCCTATAAAAGCAGTGTTCTTCTCAAATGATTATCCTGAATTTTTAATGAACAGTTTTCTTATTTTTTTCCATTTTCTTTTTTAGAATCATCAATATAAGCCCTATAATAATGGACAAAATTGCAATTCCCGCTGTTACAATCAATACCTTCTGTAACAGCGAAAGTCCCACTTCTTCGTAATCCACAGTTATCATCACTTCATAGCTGGTATCTTTAATACCATTGGTATATGTTGCTACTGCATCATAAGTCGCAAGTGCAGGACTATCTGTTGACAATTCTTCTTCGTAATAGGCCGTCCAGTCGCTCGCTTTCCGTAATCCACTAAACTCTGCGTACCGAACTGTCCGCCCATTTTCTGTTACATAATTGCTACTCCATTTTCCATCGGTAATGCGGTAATCAGCCGGATTATAGTTCAAATGCCGCAAAATAGTTTCTTGATAACCTTCAAACGTTGGTGTTTTAGGGTTGTTTGGAATTTGCGTATCATCTAATTTGTAATAAGCGACATCTGAATCACCGATAAACTTTGCAGTCACTGTGAATGGTTTGCTATAACTGCTGCCAGTCTGCTTGATATCCTGTAACTTTCCAACAACGGATATTTCACTTCCATCCGGTAAAGATGTCGTAATTTCTTTTGTCTTGGGCGCATCCGGTCTTTTATCACTTCCCTTATAGGTAAGTGTTCCTGTTGCAGCATGGCGGTGATGCTCTGTCCACTCTACATCATCAAGTTTCAGCTTTTCACCCGATTTCGTAATACTTTTCTTCACCTTTTTATCAGTAAGATTTGTATAGGTCTTTTTTACTGTAACAGGCTTACTTTTGCTGATTACATCTGCAGTCACTTTTATGGCCTTATATGTCTTGCCATCCTCATGAATTTCTGCAGTCATATTGGCAAGCTCACCTTTGTCGAGATCGTCAAGCGTGATATTTGCATAGTCCTGACCCGTTGTGATAGTCCATACCTTTGTTGTCATGCTCCCTGCATAAGCGGTCGATGTAAGCGATAACAGTAGTATAAGGCACAACCCCATCACTCGCTTTTTCTTCATCCTCCTCACCTCCGATTTTTATATCACAAAAGGCAGCTTACTGCTGCCTTTTGTCTCTCATTATTTATCATTTATCCAATTTTCTCGCTGCAGCCAGAAGAGTTCCTGCTGCAAAAAGAATTAACAAATATTTTAGTAATGCAAAATCATCGCCTGTTTGTGGCGTACTGCCAGGTTGATTATCCTGCCCGCCCTCAGTCGGTTTTATCTCGCCCTGATTGCTACCGTTATTCGGCTTCTCCGGCTTAGTAACATCTTCTTTTACTTTATCTTTATGCGTCAGAATATATGTGCCGGCAGAAGATGTTTTTACAGTGATCCAGTTACCGCCATCCTTGTCGTAACGGTTATTGGCAAGCTCCTGCCCTTTTCCATCCTTTAGGTGTATTGCGATGATTTCATCATCCAGCAGTTTTCCATCGGCTTTTAACAGCAGTGTGATTGTACCGTTTATAGTCTCAATCTCTTTTCCGCCGATGGTGATAATCACCCGGTAGACAATTCCGTCTTTGCCGGCAATTTCTTTTTCCTTGCCAGTTGGGTTATCATCTCTAATGATAGTAACCACGATGTCGTCCTGCCCAGCCTTTTCAGCAAGGTCTAAAACGCCATCGGTGTCTATTACGACTTTGCCGATCGGCGTGTTGATAGACAGGTCAAGATCCGGTCTTTTACTGATTTCGTCCAGCAACGAACCAGGAATTTTTGTACTGATGTCATCGTCATCTTCTGCTGGTTTAATAACCACAACGTCAGAATCATATAGATCAGCTTGTTTAATCAGCTCACGCTGGTTTTCTTCTTTTACCTTATTTGTACCATCATCATCTGGTACAGTCGGCGTTGTTGTCGTCGTAATATCGCCGCTATCATCGTATTTTGGTACAATCTCAGTAATAACTTCTGTTGTCTCCGGGAAAATAAAGTTAAATTTACTCCTTGGCATTGTCAGATAACCGCCGGTCTCGGCGCTGGAACTTTGCGCATAAGCACAGGTAGGGACAGCAATCAGGATAGACATTACCAAAGCCATGATGAGGCTTCTTCTCGTTTTCTTTCTTTTCATCTGCTCCCCTCCTTACTCCGTCTCAACCGTTACTATTAGATTTGCAACCTGTTGCTGATTGATGGATTTGCTCACAATACCGGTTTTCCCAGTTAGCTTAAACACCTTTTGCCCATCGACTGCAATAGTGCCGCCAGCGGTATATGCACCTTTGGACAAATCAAATTCGCCTATTACAAGCGAGAACATTTTACTATCCTTTGCAAGTGCGGCAAAGTCAGTACTGTTTGCAGCAAGCGTCCAACCATTTAATATATTGTCCACCTGCACGCTGCTGACCGTAATTGCCTTTGAACCAAGATTTTCCACTGTTAAGTCACTTACTGTTAGATTAGCGGAATTTGCAGTACCAGTCATTGTGATAGATTCAGATACAGTAAAATCAAGCATTTTGCGGAGATATACATGACCCTGCGTAACGCTGCCATTGATGCCATATTTACTCTCTATATCTTCCGCTTGGCTATATGCTGCATCATCTGGCACAAGGTAGAGCGCTCCTTTCCCCAGATTTGCATTTTTTGCAAAGCCGTTCCATTCGCCCTCTTCGGTGCAAGTCTGCACACCGTTTATGATTAGCTCACCGTAAACTTCCGATGAACTATTAAACATATTGCTAATGTCACATGCTTCTGGAATGGTAAAGCTGTCAAATCGCACCGCTCCGCTGCTCATAAACATTCCGCTTAAATTTGCTCCACCTGGGAATTTCCAGTTTTCAATTCCGGAAAGCTCTACTGGGGTTGTTGCGCCCATGCAAAGCCAACCAAACATGTTATGTGCGTCCCTTACATTTGACATATCCCAGTTTTCCAATCCTACAATTTCTTCTACAGTAGTTTCTCCAAACATCTCCTCCGTAGAGGTTACATTTGACATATCCAGAAGAGATACATCAATCGAAGATACATGCATGCCGAAAAACCAGCGCGAGGTATTCAAAGGTGAAATTTTGCTGCCAACTTCTATAGCGGCTATTTCGTCTAGCCAACTCCATGGTACGCCATTGCCGGCTATGTTGTAATCATTTTTTGCGCCGTCCCAAGCTGGGTATTCTTTTTTGACTGCACCGTGCTTTGCTTCGTTAGCTTCCTGATCTTTTCCAGACTCATTGATGAGCAGAGTTCCATCTTCATAGAGGATAGTTCGCATGATATGGTCTTTCAACAAATATACATTTCCCTGAGATTCATTTCCAGAAGGACCATATTTGTCAATAGTTTCCTGCGCCCAGGTCAATGTTGCTGCGTTAGTTGGTGCGAGATATAAGGCTCCTCCAGTTCTATTTGCACCCCATGCAAGGTTAATATCTCCACCATATTCAGAAATAGGCATACCATCAATTTTTAGGGTGCCTTTTACATTATCAGCAAAGTTAAACATGCTATCAACAATACAGCCGCCCGGAATTGTTAAAAGGCCAATGTTATATTCTGATACTAACGGAGTAATGCCTGTTATTCCCGACATTGAAAACATACCGCTCAAATTTGCGTTACTATTGAATTTCCAATTTTCAAGGCCTAAGAAAATGACTTTGTCCGCAGATATTTTAAACTGACAAAATATGTTTCGCATGTTCGTAACATTTGATACATCCCAATTCGATAAATCTATAGTTACATTCTTGGTATCTGTACTTGCGCAGCCTTCAAACATGCTTTCCATGTTCTCCACATTACTAGTATCAATACATTCAATGCCTGGTATCTCTACTGTTCCTGCTTGATTACCAAAAAAGTAAAACATTTTTCTCATGTTTTTAACTTTGCTTGTATTCCATTTATTAAGACCAGAAAGGACGACTGATGTGGCCCGACTGCCTACACTGTCAAACATTTCAGTCATGTTTTCGACATTTGAAGTATTCCAGCTTTCTAAACCTGAAATCAATATACTTCCAGTCGCACTTTGACCTGTCCATTGAAACATTCCCTGCATATTTGTAACGCAGCCAGTATTCCAGCTTTCTAAACCTGAAATCGTTACATCGGAAGCAACGCTCCCGAAATTATAAAACATCATCTCCATAGTGGTGACCTTTGAGGTATCCAGATTTGCTAGTTCTGCCCTAATAGCGTTCGTACAATCAAAAAACCACTTTGAAGTGTCAACTGGAGATATTTTACTGCCTATTTCAACTGCCTTTATATTGTAACGAAATTTAAACCATGGAACCCCGGTATCTCCGAAGACATAGTCGTTTTCTTCGCCATCCCAAGCCGGATATTCTTTAGTCACAGCACCATGGGCAGATTCATTAGCTGCACTATCTGCTTCCAATTCATTGAGTATTAAAGTGCCATCTTCATAGAGGACTGTTCTAGTTCCATCAGCTGTGGTAACTCTCGGAGCTGCCTTTTTTGGCTTTCCAGAGGATTCCTGAGATACTTGCTCAGAATCGGCTTCATCATCTGTTGCCTCTACTTGGTCAGAATCTTGAGTCTCAGATAAACTGGTATCATCCACGTCATTCATTACAGTATCTTCTTGATCTTCTTGCACTGCGTCAATGAGAGTCTGCTCCATATAGCTATCCAGCTCTTCTGCAAAGGCTGGAACTGCCATTGCTAAAAGCATGGTCATAGTAAGCAAAAGCGAAAGCCATCTCTTAGATTTCTTTTTCAACGTTTTTCCTCCTTCCTATATAAAAGGGCGTCCATTTAGACGCCCTACTCATTAGTCATTTAGATATAGGGCGATAATCGTGTTAGTCTGTCCGATTAGATCTTTGCCCATATCGTAGCTATAAATCTCTGCCGTTGCAGTGTTTTTGCCTTGTTGCAGAGCTGACGTATCAATAACATCTGCCTGTACAATATCCCCGGATTTAATAAGCCCGGAATTATAAACGTAGGTATCTCCCACTTTGATTTTGCATTGCAGCTGCCTGTCCTCATTAAGATTTGCAAAAGCAAGATCCTGCATGGTATCCTCATAAACCTGTACCGCTGAATTGATACGGATTCTTACTTGTCCCCCGTTTGTGTCGCTTAGCTCCTCATTTGTCTGCACGATAACAGCTGTTTTGCTAGTCTCAAGGTCATCTGAATGCAGGGCATGAAATAGTCCTACTCCCAGCATAACAACTGCAATCAGCAAAACTATAATCAGTATTTTTTGTTTTTTGTTCTTTTCGTTTGTATTTTCTGTACTTTCCATTACGTACCACCTTTCTGCTTATAGTAATAACGGATTTATGCCAGGCTCAAAGTGACCACGATAGTGGCTGCCTGTACATGGTTTACGGCAGTTGTTACAACGCCGGTTTTTCCTGTAAAGGTAATGTCCTTTGATGCACCGGCAGACACACTACTGTCAGCCTTAGCAAAAGTCGGACAAGTTTTGGTAATATCCCAGGTGGAGCTTCCCAGTGTTGGTGTCAGGGACAGCTTTTTGGCGTTTGCATTCAGTGCTTTAAAGTCTGTAGCTGCGTCAACCAAAGCCCAACCTGTTGCAACGGTTGCCGCTACCTTGTCAATGTTAATAACACCAGCTGCGCTGTTATTAGTAACGGTTACTTTGTCCACCATTAAGTCTACAGCATTTGCAGAGCCTGTCATATCAATGGATTCAGTCACTGTCACATCAATCGCAGTTGCCGGCACAGTCATATATGCTGCTACATTGCTGTCGTCTGCAAAAGCGACAGCAGATGAGCAAAGCACCATGCTAAGTATGCAAATAACGGATAAAATTTTCTTTTTCATATTCTGCACCTCTTTCCTTTATTCTTCCACTACACTAACTGTTGTTACAAAGTTAACCACCTTTGCTTTATCAAGCGCAGTAGTTACTCTACCAGTCTTACCAGTAAGACCAACTGTTACCTTATCTTGTGGATTGATGTTACCGGCACCGGTGTATGCACCAGTAGACATATCGTGGCTTCCTGCTGCCATGATGCCAATCTTCTTAGCATTTGCGCCTAATCTTGCGAAGTCAGTAGAATCAGCAACTACTGTCCAGCCATTGTCTCCGGTTACTTCGATAGAAGCAGTCAGTACACCGATTTTGCTGTTGTTGGTGATTTCTAGGTCATTGGCTGTTAAGTCAGCGGAATCAGCAGTACCCGCAAAGATGACTTCCTCTGTTACGCTAAAATCGATTGCAGTGGCAGGAATATTGATGTAAGCCTGTGTCGTCTGTGGATTAGTTTCGGCTGCAAAGCAGCTTCCTGCAGTACCGAGGGTTAAAGTAAGTGCGCAAAGCGCAGTAATCATTTTCTTTTTCATTTTTGTTTTTCCTTTCGCTTTTAAAATTTAAGTATTTAGATATATTTTTTCGTGCCAGATTAAGCAGCGGCACGTAATGGACTTTCGTTTGTGTTAAACACTTCTTCCACCAATAACTGATAAGTCATTGGTGCTTTATTTTGCAGCATTTTTGGATCTTTGATTAAAATATCAATGCATTCAGCGAGCCATTCCGCTGCATTGCTTGCATAATACGCACCGAGCTGCAATTTCTTGTTTTCCTGTATGAGATATTCCAGTTCATTTATGCTTTGTCCTGGCCACAAATGCCGACTAAGCGCATGTCCAATTTCATGATGCAGTGTATACTCCAAATTGTATGACGAGGAGTTTTCTTTTACATAGATTGTTGCCTTTGCTACTGCGGAAGTGGTATAACCACCATTGCCATTCGTTTCAAATGGTTCTTTTAGCTTCTGCTGTATATATATTTCGGCATCTCTTTTTACTAGACCGTCCCGCATATAGGACGGTAAAAGTGCATATTGCATATAAAATCTATTCTTAATCTGTTTTTGCTTCGCAGAGGAAAAATCCTTACTGCTGATATGCAGCGGAACATATGCAGGTTTCTTCACCTTCTTAATCGCTGATGATTTTTTCGAAATATATCTCAGTTTCCCGCTTACAAATGCTACATACCAGCTTTTGGTCTCTCCTATGGTGTAAATGCTGGTTTCATTTGTTTGCTTTTTTGCAGCCGAAAGACTCGGCAATGCATATAAGTACAGTTTTGGTGTGACTTCCAGTTCCTGAAAACTATAAGTAAGCGCATATGCGTTTTTCGGCTTTTCCGTTGTCAGCTTTGCGGCTGGAATATAAAAGGTTTTGCCAAAGTAAGATGTTTGATAATAGTAGTCCTTTTTTCCACCTGGCATGGTGGCATATACCTTTTTTCCAACCTTGATTTGTTGATTTTTTCCTACTGGACAAACCGCATATTTTGCGGTTTGATGACCGCTGCTATAGATCCAGGTCTGCTGCTTTGCATACATGGTTTTCTCGCTAGTTCCAGCAAATGTGATGCTTGCGCAGCACAGATTCAAAACCAAGAGAAAACATAGCAGTAAGATGATCTTCCTTTTCATCGTTTTATCTCCAACTAAAAGAGGACAGCTAAAAAGCTGCCCTCTAGGGTAATAACGGATATTCTTTTATTCTTTTCTCCTTATTTTGCGATAGATTTCAAATATGGCAAGTAGTGCCATCACAGCAAGGGCAATCCATATCAATAGATTTGCGGTATCGCCAGTTTTTGGTGTGATAGTCTCAACTGTAATGCTTGTATCATCGTAAGGATTCGGTCCTTTTGGTGGTGTCAACTCGACAGTACCGATTTTCTTTTTAAAGATCACTGTCTGATTCTTATCCTTGATATCCTTATGAACCGCAACTTCTTTGCCATCATATTTGAGACTTTCAAATACAACGGTTGCTTTTCCAGCAAGTGCAGATGCGTCCAGAGTAAATTCTAAGGTCACACTTCCGTTTGCGGAGTCTGCAACGAAGGTCTTTTCTGCGGTTATTTTTTTGCCGTCAACCAAGAGCGCCTTACCAGTTTCCTTGTCCATCAGCACGCCGCTTACGGTATATTCCTTGCCAGGGAGCAGGTTGAAGTATGTCACTTTGTCCTTAATTGTAACCTTTTTATCTGCATTAGAGATGCGATCTTCTGTCTCACTATCTGTTGCATTGGTTTTAATTTCTGGGAAGTAAATGGTCTGTCCCTCATCGGTAATCTCCTTATGGACTGCTGCCTGCTTATCTTCCGGTGTATCCGGCTTACCGTCTTTATCGGTGTCAATATTTTTATATAACTCCTCAAATACAACGGTTGCCATATTTTCTAACTTGGAACCATCGAAGGTGAATTCCATATCAACGGTGCCGGAGGATTTTTCCGGTATGAACACTTTCTCGGCAGTCACAGGTTTACCATTTACCAGTAATTCTTTACCGGTTGCCTTATCCATTAACACGCCTTTTAAGGTGTATTCCTGACCAGGGGTTAATCCGGTATAGGATACGGTATCAATGATTGTAACCTTACTATCAGCTTTTGAGATGTGCTCATGAGTTTCACTGTCCTTTGCAGTTGTGCGAATAGATGGAGTATCCGGTGTCCCTGGAATATCCGGGATTTCCGGTACATCAGTCGGAATTCTGTCATTTTTGATGTTGTTTACAGTGATATTTAGCACGCCCGCATCGGTATTGTTTCTTGCATAGGTTTTAGCAGTGGTGTTTTTGATGTTAATCAGCTTCATTGTTTTGAGGAAATCGGCTGTTACTGGATTTCCGTCAACAGACAAGATGCTTTCTGTTTCCAAGTCATCATCAACATAACCGGAAGCATCCATATAGAAGTTGCCAGAAGCATCAAACTGAACGGTATAAGTAACGCCGTCAGCAAAGTTGATAACAGCTTTTGTAGCATTTACAGCGGTTTCATATACAGGTTTTCCGTCTTTATCTACCTTCTGGATTTTTTCTCCATCCGGATTATCTGGGTTTTCGACCATTACAGGTGTTTTAATAATTCGCTTCAACGTGATGCCATCTGCATAATCTGCAGCATCTAATTCGTTTTCATCTACGGTTACACCAGTTACAGTGCCTTTAGTAAAGGTCAACTCTGCTGCAGCATAAGCGTAGTCAATAGACGCAGTGACTTCGGAAGTTCCAACTGCACTTGTCAGTGCCAGCTTCTTGTTTGCAGGCCGCACTACAGTAAAACCACCTTCACCCTTATCGGTGTTTTTAGGAGGTTCGTATTCATAAGACACCTCGCTGAGCCAATTTGTTTTAGTTACTTTCGGGCTGTAGGCAACAATTGTCTTTGTTCCTTCAACGGTTTTTGCTAAAGTCGTTTCGTTGCCAAGCTCTAATTCAGGGGCTGCACCACCATCGAAAGTTGCAGTATATGTTGTCTTAGTAGCTGCAATATTTAATGTGCTGCCGTTTGCAAATGTAACAGTGCTGCTCTTTCCCGCAGGAACCGTAACTTTCGTTCTGGTTCTGCCGTCCAGTTTTTCTACAACGACATTTTCTGTAGTCACTGACTGCAGCAGATCATATTCTGTGCCATCTACTTTCAGATTGTTCATCGGCTTACTGTACAGGCTTTCGATATTAACAATCGTCTGGTCGTTGCCATCCTGCGTTACATAACCGCTTACGCCAATATCATCGTAAGCAAAATCAATCTGATCCGCAGTCAAAATATCCACGGCGTCAAAATAGTATTTTGCGCCATTCAGCTTATATCCTTCCGGTGCAGATAACTCCTTAATATAGTATTTGCCAAGCGGCAACTTCACGATTGCTGTACCGCTGCCATCTTCTCTGGTTGTGATTGTACCAACTAAAGAGTCTGAGCCAATCTTCTTTGTATCAATTTTTTTCTCGGTTTTCGTTTTGGCAGTGATTTCTTCTGCAGAAAAAACACCAAATACAGCACCGGCACCCGGCTGGTACTCTTTGCTCTTGTATGCGGTTTCAAATAACTTAGAAAGGTCAACTTTTACACTGACTGCTGAGTTATCCAGTGTCGCTTCGTCCCAAATGAGAGGCGTATACTGATCCGCATATTTCAGTTCAAATTCTCTCCACTGCGAGCTGTTTACATGACCGTTTCCAGATTTCACTTCCTGGATGTAATATTTACCAAGCGGCAGGTTTGGTGTTGTTGCAATACCATTTTCATCGGTGGTAATTGTAGCAACCGGACTACCTAATGGATATACCATTGTTCCCTCAATGCTCTTAAACACGAGCTTACCGGCTTCTTCACCGTCATCGGTGCAGTTTATCGGCTGAAGGGTTGTAGTATCCGGAAACGTTACCTTAAAGCCACGGTTTTCATCCTTGTTATCAGTTACAATCACGATTTCATAGGATACTTCGTCTTTGCTTTCCGGGCTGACTTCATGACGGATTACCTTGACATAGTTTGATTCATCAAATACTCTGTCAAACTTTGTGTTATCCGGCGTCAGGCCTTTGCACCACTCAATCAGCTCTGTTTCCTCGTCAGTTGTATATTCGATGGTCGGATACAGCTTTTCAACTGAAGTTGTATCTTCTGGTTTACTATCCACACCAAAGTTATATAACTGGCTCTGTTTTGCGTTAATGGTTGTAATCGTTTGGCCGCCCTGATAAATCATAGACGTTTTAATACCGTTATTTACCTTAAAGTAAACAGGAGCTGCATCAGTCGGTGCAGCAGTAAATGTTGTGATATTATCAGTTGTTTCATACTGATACGCATCAGAGTGCGTAATTTCCGGAGTTACTTTCCATGGGTTTGTTACTACAGTTTTAGCAATCTGTGCTTCATTGTCAGCAGCAGCATCTACGATCAAACCGTCAAAGGAAAACACAAAGCCGTCTGCACAGTCAAAGTGCTGAGACAGTGTGAAATCCCATTCCTGATGATAGGATTTGTAGAAGTTGCCATCCGCATCACAGTTGATCCAGCGACCTGCACCGCCATCAACAGTCCATACCATATATACTGCTTTGCCGGATTCTGCATCAGTTTTTGTAATCTGATACATATCAGCTTTATCAGTTTTTACAAAACCTTCCGGAATTTTTTTCGGTGTATTTGCATCTTCAAATACGCCATCTTCATCGGATGCTACCCATTTCTTTTTGCCATTGTCATTTACATAAACCTTATAAATAGTTTTTGTAACCGGTTCGTTGGTTTCTTCGTCAAGGATTGGATTTCCATCATCATCAACCTGTGGTTCTTCAAAGGTTGCCAGATACTTGTCAGCTTTCTTCACAAGTGTCCAGCCATCTTTGACCTCCGGATCTTTATCCTCGTCAAGAGGTACAACAAGTGTCATTGGTTTCAAAATTCTGGCGGTAATATCATCATTACCATATTCATCAACAACTTTCTTGTTTAATTTCACCATGTTTTTATTCGGCAAAATCAGGTCCATAATATCAACATCTTCTTCCCCACTTTTTAATGTTGGAGTTGTGTAGTCGATACCTGCAACATAATCATCCGCTACCATGTCTTTCTTCACATGGATATTGGTATAGTTCATGCCGCCCTTTGTATAGCTGAGGGAGTAATCTACCGTGTATGTAGATGTGGTTCCTTCCTTGTCCTTTACAGAGTATTTTGCGGAATAAGTCGCACCTTTTTCAGACTTTGCAATGTATTCGGTTCTGCATTCATTGTCATCACCGATGTCAAGCCCAAACCAGCGCAAAATCTTTTCGCCAGTCTTCAGAAGCTTTTCCCAGAAGCTCAGTGCGCCGTTCTTTTTGCTATGGTCACGGGTGACTTCTTCTAGCGCCACTTCTTCATTTGTTTTGCTGTCATATGCTTTGATTCTCTGCACATCATCGACCTGCAGAATATCTTCTGCTGCGTATACGTTGAATTTAGCATTCTTTAATCTTGTTTTGCCCCATACTGCAGAGAAGCCTTTGTTTCCACCAAATTCTTCATTCAGCCAGCCTGCGAGAGATTCACCATTTTTGGTAATCTGGATTTTTCCTTTGACCGGATTGTTCGGCATTTTAATAGTCAGATAGTAGGTCACATAGTCCTTGCCGTCCTGATGCGGCGTCTGCTCTGTAACAGCAAACTTATATTTGTTAAAAATAACCTTCTTGTTACTGGTAAAGTCCGTTACTCTATCACCAGAAGCATCGTAGATAACAACAGCATCTTCGAATTTCTTCGGCATATTTGTGCTGCTGCCGACACCTTTTTCATCGTATTCGCCGATAAAGTATCCTTCTGGGGCAGTCACTTCTTCAATCTGATAATTACCGTACTCAAGCTCATATGGCAGCACAATTTGACCGTCCGCATTACACTTGAAAATGTAATTGTTCTTGCCGGCAGCATCGCCATCGGTGTAGCTGCTGCCGTTTGGCAGATACTTACCGTAGTTCGGAGATAATGTTGGGTCTGCTAAATCCGGGTTTCCAAGATACTTAATCCGGAATGCTGCGTTTTCGTTTAATCTGACAGGCTTTCCTGTCTCTGAGTTTGTTTTGATAATCTGTACTTTGTTCTTCTTTGGTACATTATCGGTATCAGTCGAAATCAGCTGTCCATCTTCGGTTACTGTTACTTCATGGGATTCCAAAACATATCCGTTAGAATCTGCAGAAATTTCTTTTACGAGGTAGTTACCATAAGGCAGATCAATAATCCTAATCTGACCAAACTTGCTGACAGTTAAAGGATGTTCATCATCTGCAGGTGTACCGCTATTGTCTCTTACAACACGATAGCAGTTAGCAAATTCATCATAGCCCCTTTCCCCTTCTTTTACAGGTACAACTTTGATATATGGGTGATCTTCAAAACCGCCAGAGGTAAGCTCAATGGTCCACTTAGAATTTGTCGAGTATTCGAGTTTACCGCTTCCGTTATCTGGAGTGAACGGGTCAAGGTCTGTTTTTGTTTTTACAATCTGCAAACGCCCACGGTAGTTATCATTCACGTATGCCTGACTTCCCATATCATCCAACATCGGCTGCGGATTTTCCGGATCGATATCTGCAGCGTCTGTTAAAGTACCGTTTTCATAAGTGATGTTGTACTCAATCGGACCATCGTCTACAGCGTGCGCATAATATGTGATGGTTCCGTGGTCACGAGTACCGCCCTTTTCATCCGGGAAACGGCCATCCGGTACGCCGGATTCCTCGGTGCTGACCGTCTTAGTTCCCCGCCAGTAGTGGTGTACAGTGACTTTCTCAGTTCCCGTATCCTTTTTCTCTACTTTTTCATAATCCAGTTCAGATACATCATCCCAAGGCATAAAATAAAACGGCTCATCGCTATATCCATTTACGTCCAGTGTTTTGGAATCAACTACTTCGCCGTCTACGAGAAGGTCAATCGTCGCATCCAGCGGCGCATCACCCATACCGGTATGCGTATTATTGTCAAAGCCTAAATTGGCATCCAGTTTCTCAACGTCCAGCTCAAAGGACGGCAGTTTCGGTTCCTCCGGCTCTCCTGGCTCCGGTTCTGTTTCTGCTGCTGTTACTTTAAAATACATCTCTACTGGGTCATCTCCGCCTGTTGCCACGGTCTGCAAGTGATTAGAATCTGCAACCGGACTTTTCTGATTGGTAGACCATACCAAAAGATCCTGCTTTGGTTTTGACACATCGATATTCTTTTTAGCCAGAATCGGCTTTGTAATCGTTTTCGGATTTACATCACAGGTAATGGTGTATTCGTTACCGTTTCTCTTGATTTTGATGTGTTTATTGGTGGATTTAATGTCCTGTCCTACTTTTTTTGTATCTTTCTTTACAGCTTTCCACGTGCCATCTGCCTGTTGCTGCATTTTAATCGTATGACGACTCCCTATCTTATCGCTGTATTTTGCTGTCCAACTGGGAACATTCACATATTTCTTCATCTGCGTCAGCATCCAGTTGTAAATCTTTTCTGCTGGACGTCCTTTTACCGTGTCACGAAACCAGTTCGCGTCCATAGCATATTTTCCCGTTCTACTCTTTAGCCCACTGTCAACGGATGTCCGAAGTCCCTGCTGAAATTCCCAGATGATATTTTGGGTTGCCCAGTACCAATCATCCAAATTGCATCCTTCTACTGGCACATCCTTTTGAGTATGCCCCGGCTGTTTTCCAAACAGCAGCGCAAGACGCATACCTTGCAGTGTACTTTCACTATATGGTCTCATCCATCTTAGTTTTTCTAGCTCCTGCTGTTTTTCTGCACTGTACCCAGTGCCACCTGCATTCAGCCATGCACCATGCTCCAGACAATATCCGGCATAAGTGCTTTTCCCACTATCTACTACAATAGTTTTCTTAGCGGAAGTCGCTCTTGCAAGGCGGTAAACAAATCCGTCCCCTTTTGCATTGGAAAATTTCGCATAGTAGTAACCACCGCCTTTGTTATTCGGATAGTATGGCTTTCCATCAGATCCCTTTAGCGTTCTGCCATCATAAACAGAGGCTTTCGTTGCTGCATAAGTAGTCTGAAATGCCTGCTGTGGCATATATGCTGCCAGCATAATTACTGTCATAAGAAGTACAAACGCTTTTCGCAGAATCGGATGTTTCTTGTTTTCTAACATCTTGCTCCTCCTTTATATAATCTTGAATTTATATATATAAAAACAGCGCATCATGCGATACGCTGTTGGTTTTTCATATATGAAAAGAGCAGCCTTTCAGCTGCCCTTTTACAAACGATATTCAGTTAATACATGAGATAGAAGTGATAACCTCTTCTATTTTCTAGCCCACCATCAGCTTTTCGATAATACAGAAAAAACCAATCTGTTCCAGTCCAACCAGCTTCCGAGTATTCGTCCGCAGGTTCCCAGATAAGGTAGTTGGCTTTCATCTCAGATTCAATTTCCGCTTTAATGCAGCCTTTCAATTGCTTCATCACTGTTGCTTTAGACCAGTAAGGACTGATGTATTTCGGAAAGATTGCAGACCAGGAGCTATTTTCTGGAGTTTTTTTTGCTTCTTTTGCATCTTCATACTTCATTGTATAGGTGCTTCCTTCAGAACCCGTATACGGTTCCAGTTCATCCGTTGCCGGATTGTATTGCATCCGCCTTCCTTCAATGCTCTCGCCATAAGCAATCAGTTCTGGCATCAGTTCTTCCATCGTCCATTCAGGTTCAAACTCCTTCGGCGAAGAGAACAGACCGTACACTTTTTTCCCGGATACAATTTTATAGGCTCGAACCTTATATTCGTAATTGTAATACGTGCGAAAAGACTTTGTCTTATCAGTGTAGTAAGTCTTTGCCGTTGTGTAAATCTTGCTCCACTTGTTCTTGCCAACTAAGGTTCTATATACCTCATACCCTGTTGCGCCGCTTACTGCGTTCCAGCAGGTCTTCGGTGTTCTATCGTATGGTCCCTCCTTATCACTGCCACCAAGCGTTACTTTTGTAATCACTGCTTTATTCGGTCTAGCATAAGTGCTGGTGACAGCAGAATACTTAGTGTAGTATGTGGTTTTTCCAATCTTCTTATATCCTCTGACCTTGTAGTAATAGGTCTTTCCAGTGGTTCTTCCGGTATTGATATAGGAGACAGTTTTTGCGCTGGTCGTAGTTCTCACCAGCTTGTAGCTTCCGTTTTTGGAAGTCGCACGATATACTTTGTATCCGTCAACACCCTCAATCTTACTCCAAGTAGTTTTAATTTTTGTATAGCTGTAGCTTGCAGCTTTAAAATTCTTCGGTGTGATTGCTTTTACTTGCGATGCCGTCAGTTTCACTTCTGTTGGAGCTGGTTCTGCAGGAGCCTGATTGTCTGCTGCGAACGCTGGAACTGCCATCGTCAGTACCAATGTTAAGGTAATAAGCAATGTAATTAACTTTTTCACTTCCATTCTCCTTTTCTTTAAAACAAGTCACTATGGCTTCCAGTTCTAGTGAGATATAAAATCAGTTCATCATTTGAAATTTCATAAATCAGAAGCCAATCCGGGGTTATATGACACTCCCGACAACCTTTGTAGTTTCCAGTAAGATTATGATCCTTATACTTCCTGGCTAATTGTTCTCCTGCAGCAAGGGCATCAACTACATCCCCCAATAGCTTAATATCATATCCTCTTTTTATGGCTTTTTTTAAATCCTTCTTGAAAGTTCCGGTTTGAACGATTTTGTATTTAGTGCTCATTGTCCATTTCCCCTTCTACTTCACGCAGAAGTTCAGCAAAAGAATCATAAGTTTTTTTGTTAGGATCAGCCTTTAATGCTTTTACTTCTTTCATCGCTAAAATGGTATCAGCATTAGGTGTTCTATACTCAACCACACTTTGCATATACCGTACCAAATTTCCTTTTACATTCTCTCCATTCATGGCAACAATTCCTTTGTAGGTGTTATACAGTTCCCTATCCATTGAAAATGAGCAAGTGACCTTTTCTTTCTGATTCATAATTTTTCCTCCTACTCTTTTCACTTAGTTGTCTTTGTTTACTCAGTAGCCTTAGTAAGAGTATATTTGATTTTTGTAAAACTGTCAATACATATGCAGAACTATTTCATTACCTACAGTTTTTACACCGCAGACTTCTCCCCGAAACCAACTTATCTGCTCTCACCAAGTACACTTGCTGACACTTTTTACATCGACAATAGTAAAACGATTTCTTTCCGTTATTTCCAGCAAAGGTCAAGACTTCCCACATGCCAAAGACTTTGCCCTCTAGTGGTATACGTTTCATAAATTTTGTCCCCTTAATTCCAAAATACCAGAAAATCCGGCAAATATGCTGTTATCTCATCCAATATCTCTTGAAACAGGAACAGCATTTCCGTACGTGGCTTGGGATAAAGCATTGCAAGCACCCCAATTGCAAAGAAAATCAGCATGACGACAGTTAATAATTTTCTTCCCCAACTGCTCACTATTTCGATGAAGAACTGCCATGAAGATAATTTTACAATATTAACTGTTTTATCATCCTCTATATTATACTTATCTCGTAATGTTCTTTGTACTTCCTCCTCCTGAAGTTGTTTCTCGTATTCTTCTACAAATCCTTTTTGAAACTTCATCGTCTTTTCTTCCTCCAAAGCCTGTTTTTCTGTACTTTCTCTACTCTTACTTCAGACACAGTTTCTGTCTTTGCTAAAGCATCAGCCATCATTTCGGCAAAATAGAAGTTCTCCTCCGCTGCAAATGGATCAGGAAGCCAGGTTGCAAAATAGGTCACGTCCGACCGGCTGCCCATTCGCGCTTCAACGTCTTGTTGTTCGTCTGTGCTGCAGAAATTAAAAAGATACTTAGTATTCTGGTTATAAACCTGCTGTACTGCGTACTGCAGCTGATCAATTTCATTTGGTTTTGTACCGGCAACTAAAACTTTAATATCCTTCTCCAGCCAGGTAATCTGTTCTCGCGATTTCAGCTCATGAATATCTCCAAAATCATAAATATAAAACAGATACGGCATTCTCAGTGCTTTGGGAACACTGCCAGGATTGTAATACATGTCTAATCCTTCATAAGTAACTTTCCCTTCGGCAACATCATCCACTGCAGCGATATAAGTTGCTGCCAGCTGACGGATGTAATCAGATCCGTTTAATTCAATGTATGCTGTCTTGTAACCTCGGTCATTAAGATATTTTGCAAGACTCAGTGCATGGGTCGTTGTTCCAATCCTTGGCATGATTCCTAAAACTGCAACTGTTGTTTTCCTTTTCTGCATTGCAGATTTCGCCCCCGCTGTTCGATCCACCTCTATACTATCCTGCAGCAGCTGATAGTCAAACTGCTCCGGATATGCTTCAAGATATTCCGGAATGCGATAAAGTTCATTTATCTGAATAAAAGCCATAACTCCGCACCCGGCAAGACTCAGAATCAGTTTTTTATCCACGTTTAAATCTGTAACGATGCAAATCACCTTCACCCGCATTTGCTGTGCTCTCTGGACGAAATGGAGGCTTTTTTCTGTCGAGAGCATTGTATTTATGACCGCAAAATCTGCATCCACGAATTCCAATACTTCCTCTACGATCTCAATATCATCATTTTCCTCCACCACCTCCACTTCATCGAACTTTTTAATTTGATCAGAAATCTGTTCATGACCAGCAGCAAGCACAAGTCTGTATTTCATAAGGCACTTCCTTTCCATATATTAACCAGCTCACGCCTTGACGATCTCCACATCATCATGAGCATTTCGCTCAGTGGTTTCGTTCTGTTCTTTCTTCTTGCTTTTTTTACGCTCTGCAGTCCTGTTTCGGAAGGCACCAAAACGCCAATATTGTACAAAATCTCCTCTTTGATTGTCTCATAAACATCTTTCGGCATAATATAGTAATTGTAATCGCCGATAAAGTTGTGTCCGTTTTTAGAACGAAAATCCTCTACTGAAGATTTAATTTCATAACAGTAAACATCACCTTTTTCAATACCTGATACCGAATTGTTTACTGGTTTAAAAAGCATATAATCCACACGGCTGGCATAACCCATTGCATAATCGAAGGTAACCTCTCTGGCCCAATATATGCGCGGATCATTATGTGGATCAATATATCGCTCTGCAACAGCCGATAAATCTGCAGTTATCTCAGGTCTTTTACTCATGTTCTCTCACCTTCTTCCCAATTACTGCTTCTCACCCATATTGTTCCGCAATATCTGATTTACTGCAGAGTAGCTAACCTGTTCCTCGCTACTGAACTGACTTACAACCTCCTCGCCATACTTAGAACACATCTTTTCATAGTATTTCTCACCTTTTTCTTCACCGAATTGTTCTTTGAAAAAGCTTAGTCCTTGTCGTTCAGCCTGCACTGCAGTCGATTGCTCCGCCACAACATCGCCAACATTTTCGTGCCCTTTATGAATGTCTGAATCTCGGTAATCGGATGCTGCGGCCACAACGCTGTCTGTATTGTTTACTCGCAATTCTTCCTGCGTTGTCTCCGACATATAATCCATCACACTTTGCGGTCGAAGTTCCTCTTGCCGAGAAAGATTTCTATCCCCGCTGTTCCGTTCCTGCGGATCTCCAATCAGATCGTCCATGCTGCCCCCAGCAGCTTCTGTGCGCTGCAGTATGCGAGCAGTTTTTAAAATATCTCGATCATCAAACATCGAACCGCCACCAAGTTCCCGGATTGCATCTGTTCGCTGCACAAAATCGCTGTATTGCGCCAACTCTCCGCTTTCCTTCGCAGTCCTCTCCGATTTTAATTTCGATAACTGATAATTCTGCTCCAAAATTTCTTCAGCTTTTTTATAATCTTCACCAGTGAAATATTCACCTTGGAGCACTCTTCCCTGCATTTGCTGCAGACCGTTATTATCTTCAGACTGCTGCACCTGTTCTGAAGATCTTCCCGTATCATGACCATCCTGCTGCGTCGCATCAGAAGTCTCTCTGGTGCCTGACCTATCTTCCCGGCGTTGCCCTGCATCCATCTGTCTACGATACCGTCGTAACTCTTCTTCAGACAAATACTCATTAGTTCTTCTATTCATCCGATCTTCTCGCCGCTCTCTTTCGTCATCTTCCTCATCATCCATCTCTCGCTCCTGACCACGCCGCAAATCGCTTAGTTTATCTTTTAATCCAGTCAATTCCGAATAAGTTCCATGAGCAATATCTCCAGCAGCACCCACTACCTTTCCACCGGACGTACCCAGGAACAGTTCCGCGATTTCTTTACGTTTAAGTGCAACAATGAGACACATAGATAGCATCATAAACAAAACAGGCAGCAGTCCATAAGTTGCAGTCGCGGTATACAGGAAATTCATAATGATGAACAGGATTGCCATAAAAAACACCAAAATGATTTTTACAGCCGAAGACGACAACAACTTCAGCGCCCATCGTCTCAGCAGGCGTGTACCATAACCAGGAATCAAAGCTAAGACAAAGATGAATGTGCCTAAAATCGCTAAAAATAGTACAAAAAACTGATATCCCAGGATTAACACTGAAAATCCTAAGATAATAATCAGCAGTAAAAGATCAAAAATGAAAAAAATCAAGGCAAGTCCGAAGCGCTCAATCTGCGCTGCCGTATTTCCCTTTGTTAACCCGGGCTTTTCCAGCTCACTGATATAGTCAAGCCTTTCATCAGAATCAACCTCCAATGGCAAAATTGAAGCCTCATGATTCTGTGCCTGTTTCATGCTTCCAAACTCTAAATATTGCCATTGCGAGTGTACCATCACATTAAAAATTAAAACCACAGATTTATCCCCCGCTGTTGCCTCATCTGAATCTTCATCAGTTAGCGTGTCGTAGGGTGCATCCATCACGGTAGATGACAACTCTGTTGTAATACCATTCAACGTACTGAGTACAAACATCGGTCGTGCATAAAAGAAAAGCCCCACTGCAATAATCATTGTTACCGCAAGCAAACCGCTAATTACTTGGGAATGCCGGTTGCGAAGCAGCTGAACCAGAAAATAAAATGCAGCAATAGCAATGAAGTAAGTCGCATAGCTGTCAAAGACAATCTTTCGCATGCTGTTAAAAAACGGCTCAATGAAATCACGAATCAGATTATAGATATCAACACCCAAGGCAAATCGCGTTGCAACAGCCGTAAGGCATCCTATATTTTTGCTCCACCCAAAGATACCATTAGCAAGCATATTAAAAATCACTGCGCCTGGACTAGATAAAATCGAGACATCCTCCATATCCAGATAATAATTATCACGATACTCCAAAAAACTGCCTTTTGCCTTTACTTCATCTAATGCTGCAAAAATACCGTCATCAGCCTTACCATTATCTGTATCTGCAGCATATGCTGCCACTGTATTCAATGCAATAATTAAGACCACGCACAAAATGAATTTCGCATACTTTTTCATGATGCGTCACTCCTCGTTTTTTCTTCGCCAGGTGTTGTATCAAAAGCATCTATAATATCCTGCCAGATTACATCAAAGCGCAGCACTCCGACATGCCCTTCAAGATCCTGAAACAAGCATGTACGGTTTGGCAGCTTCATGACAAGTTCTACATTTTCATCTGTAGCTTCGAGATTTAGAAACTGCAGAGATTTTATAATTTCTTCTCTTGTCTTTGCTTTGAAGCAGAATTTATAGGTAATTGCCTCCCTTAACCCTGGGCTATCTACATCTGACACACTATGACCGATAAAAATGGCGCTGGCATAAAGAGATCTTCCCATTCTAGCTAAAGAGTTCGTCAACTTTTTTCCCATCTGAGTCGTATTCAGCGCCCAGGATTCATCAAACACAATGATATCAAATTCGCTTCGGTTTGCAGCTGCAAATTTCATACAGAAAGAGGCAATCGGAAGCATCAGCACTGTCGACAATCTTTCTTCTTGCGTGTAGTCCTGCTTGGGCGTCTCCGCGTTAGGCATTGTCATATTTTGGATCTGAAGGATATTAATCTTTTTAGTGAATCTCAATCCGTCCTCATCTCCGTATCCAAATAAAAGCTTCGCCATACCAGCGCGACGTAACAATTGAATCTTTCTGGCCAGATTCTTTGCTACCGGCTTCAGCTCATCTTCATCAGGAAAATCTGCCAAGATCTCTGCAAGCAGATTCATACATGGTTTCCCCGCTGTTATTCGAATCTGATCAATTGCTGCCAGAATTGCCGTATATTCCAGATCCTTTGAAGTAATACCAAAATACTCGCATAAAATATTTGTTGCCAGTTCTGCTGCCTGATTGATGTCATCCCGATAAATGATAAACGGATCTAAACTACCCTGTCCTTTATCATCCGGCGATAAGGTAATAGTGGAAATTTGGTCAGCTAAATACGGCAAACAATCTTTCCATCGATCACGATCGCCTTTCGGGTCAACGATTAAAACCTTTGCACCCGCATACAGCACATTGAGATACGCAAGCAAATTGGCGTTAAAGCTCTTGCCTCCGCCCAGGGTTCCCCAGAAAAAGGCTGATGCAGAGTTATTAAGCCTACAGGCACGCGCTAAATCTAGAAATACAAGCTTATCCAAAACGCCTGTCGTACCGATATACGGGCCTAAATTATCCCCTAAAAGCCGTGTTACAGCAAACATAGAACCAGCTACTGTTCTCGGCGGCAGCGGTATGATGTAATCCGTCATATACCTGCCAGCTCCAGGAATGCATTCCATAAAAAGCTTGAACTGATCGGTCATAGGTCTCTCCACCATGAATTGTTTGTCCTCATATCGTTCTCGAACAAATTTGGCATGCGCTTCCATCAAATCTTTGTCATCGCTTGCGATACAAAATGTAACAGACACCTTGCACAGCGGATCTCTTGTACGCCGCAATTCAGCCTCCAGTTGATTCGCTTCGCTGGCTGCAGCCCTAAGTTCATCTGGGATCCGAGCTGACTGTGCCACATGTTCCTGCTGTGATTCGATTTCTTGCTTCTTTCCACCAATTTTTTTGAGAGATTCTCGGTACTCAATCGTCGTAATATGTGCACAAACTTCTGTCGCATAAGGATAATCTTGCAAGAGTAAAAGCCACTCGCCACCTGGAAAGATCATACCATCCGGAACCGATGCCATTGACAAAAATGTCTGGTACGATATCGTCCCATCCGTATTTTCACAAGTGATATACCGATGTTCCTTTGGATTAATCAAAGCCTCGGACAACGTTAAAACATCCGTCTGTAGGGGACGAACTGCCTTCTCTCCATCCTTCAATATAGGCGCTGCAGCAGGCTTCCATGCAGAACCATCTACGTTCTGTCTAACTTTAACACTGCCACTCACGCCTCGTCGGGTCAAACGCCGATACAACCACTGCACCGTCTCCACGGATGCTGGTTCCATGCGGATTCTTCGATTCTGGGATTGATAGTAGTTTACAGCAACCTCTTTATACGCCCGTATGTCGCTCTCTAGGATGTCCTTCTGCTCAACATCGAACAACTCATTGATTGCCTTCATGGGCTTTTTGATCAGCTCTTCAAAATTCCCCCCGCTGATCCTCTGTCGCTCCAACTTTGTAAGCAAATAGATGTTATAGTCATTCGTCGCACCGTTGTCCTTAATCTTTTGCTCCAAATAGTGCATCGTCCCCTTTGCATGCGCGTGTGATGCTGCATATAACGGATCACTGCGATCCATCGCGTCCATCAGCGCCTCTTGATGTTTCCTGATATCCTGCGCAACCGGAATAATCAGAAGCTGAGCTTCTTCCCCGATGTTGGAAATAAACCTTGTCACACGGTTTAAAAGCATGATCTTTTTGTCCTTAGACAGATAGTCATAACTTACACCTAGAATCTGATAGCAAGCCCAACATTCACCGCGTTTGTTAAAAATCAAATTTTCCTCAAAATATTTGATTGGAAACTCGTAATTCACTTCCCCCGCCTCCTCTTTTTCTTTTCAGCGCTGCTACTCTGTAGCCTGGCATCAATCATGTTAATGACTTCCATGCCACGGTAAAGTACGTCTTGAAAACAACCTTCCGCATATTCATGACATGCCTGAAACTTCGATAAATATGCGGGCAAGAGCATGTACTCTAAATAACCCATCGCAAACTTATGCGGAGGCTTACCGTCAAACTTCATTTTTGTAAAAAATTTCATCACTAGAAACGGGAAAGCTCCATACCGAAGCACCCAGGGAATCGTCGTAATAACCGGTATTTTAGATAAAATAACCATGAATACAAGTCCCAATACAAAAAAGAGCAGATCGTTTGCCGCAACTGGAATCCAAAGTTTTAACGAATCAATTGAGTACAGCTTCTTCTCATACTGCCAAACTGTAGCGTAAGAACGCAGCACTATGATACGGTCTTCATCTTTTGCCATCACACACTCCTTATATCATGTTAAACAGCTTTTCCCCAATGCCCTTCAGCGACTCTGGAGAAGCGATCAAGAATAAACATAATGCACCTAAGACGATAAAAAGTACCATCTGCACCCATGCCTTCTTAATCAAAAATCTGACAATCATAAATGCGCAGACAGCCAAAGCGATATACCAAATTTGATCTAATGCCCACTCGCCGAAATTTTTTCCAGTCTGAAGTTCACCACCAGCCGCAAATGCCGGCGCTGTCATACAAAGAATCAGCAGCGCTGCAGCTATGAAGACAACTGCCATTCTCATAATCATATTTTTTCTCTCCATTTTTTTGTTTAAATAATTGATATTCATTTCTCATCCTCCTAAATTCTCGTATCTATTTTCGTAACGTAGAACCGATCCCCATCCTTTTCAGCTGTCAGATACAAATGCTGCGACAGGATCACTCCGCTGTTTGCCACTTTAATTCTCACATCGATCACATAGCTGTCAGTTTCTGCGATATAGACTGCTCTCAAGGTATCAATGCTACCAAATTCCATGCCATCCACAGTATTTGTAATACCGCTTCCCTCCGACACATAATACATCAACTCACCGTCACTGCCTCCATAGTAAACTTTGCAAAAGCTCTCTATGACAGACGTAATCTGATCCTTCTCATGATTGGAAACCTCTGTTCCATTGAGCGTACCTGACGCAATTCCAACATCAGCCACCTCCAGATTCGGTACAATCTGCGGATACTCATCCACAGCGTACTGTCCTCCACTGGATGCTACAGGCACTTTCAAACTGAACTTACTGTATCTTTTTCCAAACTGTATCTCCGTCATTACCGTGACATTGACATGGCTTTCATCAAGCAGCTGCACATCCACTGCATTCACAGCAATAACAGCAATCGTTACTCCTTCTTCTGGAGCATCGATCCGAAGATTCTTTGCTGTATAAGATGCAATTCTGTTCTCATAATCACCACCAAGTTCTCCATCAAAAGTGAGATACTCTCGTACAAATTCTTCGGCAAACGCCATGGATCCGTCTCTTAACTTCTGTTCGGCACTGACAGTTTCCATGTACATCTCCATCGCTTCACGCTGCTTTGATATGGTGTTTCCCATGATGATGTCTGCAGCGCCTTTGATAAAAATCAATCCCAACATGGTCCAGAGCAGTACCTTTCCTGCTGTTCGTAGCTTCGTGGATCTAACTTTAGTTACTTTAATTTTTTTCTGCTTTTTCACTTCTGCCTCCTTTCTAAAAGCCCCTGTATTCATGATCCGCTTCAAAATTCTTCAGGTCCTCATATTCGTCATAATCTTCCTCGGCTTTTTCAAATCGAAATGAATCGCGACTCTTCTCCTCGTTAAGCAGCATCTTCCCCCGCTGATAATTCCCTGGTCTGATGTCTGCGTCTTGAAAATTGTATGCCTGAAACTCCCAAGTATCTGCGCCCACAGAATACATAAATCTACCGAGCGTATCTCCAAGTTCAGCGGCTTTCGTATTACCAAGAACCATTTCAGATGCTTGAGAATCAACCATTCTTCCACTGATTCTGATTGGTAAATTGTTCTTAATTTGTCCAACGATAACCTTTGCATCAGGACGCTGCGTGGCCAAAAGCATATGTATTCCCGCCGCGCGAGAAAGCCTTGCCAAAGATGACATTTCTTTTTCTATTTCATAAAATATAGCCTTGTCAGCTGCCTGCAAACCAGTCTTATCCAGCATCTCTGCAATTTCGTCACATACCAAAACAACCCTGGCTAGCTCATCATTAGGATATCTCCGATTATACTCTGACAGATTCTTAGTTCCCGTTTCCCGGAATAAATCAAGCCGCATCATCATTTCTCGATTCAAATCTTTCAGAAGTTCCAACGCGTCCTGCCGTCTGGCAATGACTTCGCCAAAGCTTTCAAAGGCTGAAAACTCAATGCCACCCTTGAAATCAATCATATACGGTTTAACGCCTTTGCGGATACACTGCCAGAATAAACACCGTAGCGCTACAGACTTGCCCGATCCGGTGACGCCAGCAATCAATGCATGAGGATATTTATCCAAATTGAACTCCACTGGTCCCAGCAAATCCTCGCCTGCAATAATAACGAACTCTTTATCGCTAATGCACTGATCTGCCCATAGAAGATTTGTGCTGAGACCGTCGCTACTGGGAACAATATGCATTTTAATAATCTGCTTTGTATGTGCAGGAATTTCAAACTTTACAATGTTGCAATCAAAAACAGTCTCCAGTTCCGATTTACGACTCCGCCAGTCCGTAATTGTAAGACCAGGAGATCTAAATGACAAAATAACTTTCTTACCATCAACATCCTTACCAATCTGTTCGGGATACTGTCCTTGACGATTGCAGAACCTGATTGATGCAAAGGCCTCCGCAGCATCTGTCGTCTGCCCTTCCATCCTGCTAAAACCATACAATGTCAAAATTGGTATCAACCAAATCAAATGAATTGCCATTGTAAAAACATTAAATTCTCCTTCCGGAAAAATCTTTCCCAAAATGATATCTCGTAAATAGAAAATCACCCCACAAGCCAGGGTAACCAGAATAAATACCAGAATCAAATTTGGCGCTCTAATCATCTTTTTTATCCCATCACCGACACCTCTAATAAAGGTTTCCGCACCGGCTTCTACCTGCCGGTCAAACTTGCTCTGATTCATTGTTACTCACTCCACTCCTTCCCTAAATATGCGCTTGTTGTAGCAGCTTGAGCATGTCCCAGCTGCTTCTGTACTTGTCTCCGAGCTTCTCTTCTTCCAAATCCATTTCCCCGCTGCTGCCGATATCGCATCCGGGAATTAATCCGACGCAGATCATGTGTAGGTATGCCTAGTGCGTTTGCCTTCTTCTTTAAATAAGCAGTCGAATAATCAAACGCCCTGTCATCGCCAGATTTGCCCTCTAACAGCTCTTTTAGATGGGTTTCAAGAAAAACATCCTTTATGGCATCTACGTGCCGGGATTTTCGCCCTTTTCCGCACCTGACGAAAAGCTTAATACCGTCTTCGGTAATCTCAATGTCCGCTGCTCTTAAATCTCCAATCTCCGCAATCCGCAAGCCTGACCGCACCTGCAGACGCAGGGCAACCCTGACCGTTTCATTATTCAACCTGTTGATTTTGCGTAAATACGTCTGCTCTGGCAGAACCGGTTCCCTGCCGATTGGCGCCTGCTTGCACTGCTTGCGTAGATCGAACAGTTCTTGCCCGTAGAGCAGGCTTTTAGGCGCATCAAGTATATCCCGTTCATATTTTTTGACCGCCGCAATATATTTTCCGCCCTGCTGTGTGTTTTTACAAAGCTCCCTGATTACTTCAGCTATGCCTTGATCTGGACGAATTTTCTCATCCAACCGCTCCAGGCAGCCAACATATCCATCAGCAGTCAGACGAGATATCTTTTGTTCTGCGACCAGCTGATACAAATGCTCGCGATAAGCTTCAATATCAAACATCATCCACCTCCGCTATCTGTGCAAAATACCCATAACGTCTATACCATACCACGCAGCTAAAAGCACTGCTAATATAATGGCGACAGCTATCTCTCCAAGACTGCCGGTTTTGATTGGCAATATACTGAGTTTTTTGTTCGATACAGGATAAAGCCACATGATACCTCCGGGGTTGCAGGTATCCAGCAGCAAATGAGACAGCATTCCCGGTAAAAGACCGAAATATAGGCTCCATGCGGCCAAGACAAAATCATTGTTCGGCAAAATATTGATTACCGTTCCAAGCGCCAATGCCAGAATCAAAACAAACAGTGGAGTATGAAAGAAACCTCTGTGCTTTGTCACAGCTGAAACTGCATAAGATGTAATTTTCGCTGCAGCTGATGACCGAGATACTTTAGACCTGGTGTGATCAATATCTGGCAGCAATGAACCGATAACAGCGCCGGACATAATTGCGGCTGCAGCAACCTTGTCTCCAGGATTAAGTATCGCGATTACCGCTGTTCCCGCCAAAGCGCCTCCCAACGAATGTGTTATATATGTCATTTTCTCATCTCCTCTTCTATCGTCATCTTTATCTGATAAACTGATGTCCATGGCAAATATATCTGTTCTCCTCCCATATTGAGTTCAAGACCAATTTCTCCCCACACCACCGCATCACAATTATTCAACACTTCTTTCGGCGAACCATATGGTTGAACAGAAAACAAATGTATCTCTGTTAATCCCTCCTGATGTAAAATCTGCATTTTATATGCTACCTGTCGGTCGCCTTGCTCAAAATAGACTTTCCTGTTTTCTTCTTCCTCTTTTATAATTTGCTTCTTCTTTTTCAACCTTTTCTCATAGAACCAAGCAGCAAATACTGCTATAATTGTACTTAAGAATAAACTAATCATTTTACGGAGGTACTCCTTTCCATGTTTAAAAAAATACTGCCTGATGTCATCAACAATCTAATCAAGCAAGATTTTACTTTTATCAACCGCCTAAAATTCTATTTCAGGACACTATTACTCTTTTTAGTATTCTTATCCTTCTTCGGCAATGACACCTTAGATGCCTTGACCACTCTTGATTCTTTCAGAAATTCGGTCTTCATCTGCTGGATTACAGAAAATGAATCAATTTTACTATCCGTTGAAAAACTATACTTAAACTTTGAGTTTTTCATTCTCATACTACTCATTCTTTCAGATCGAACAGACATATACACTGTTGAATTAACCTGTTTATTTGAGGCGCTCATTTCTTTCCAAATCTATTACTTACTTATTGTGCAGTTGTTTTCAAATCTACATATTACATCGAGGGGGATAGACTATTGGCTTGATCTTTGCCTTAACAGCAATCTAAGTTCCTTTCCACTCCTCTTCTCTTTTGGGGTCAATCTATTTTTCACAGGTATGACGATTTTGGGATACTTTTATCAACGCCATGAATAAAATCAAGACCAGAGGGTAAAGGTGGGATTCCTCCTTTCTCTCTCCGTTTTCTTTTGTATGTAAAAGGTGTCTTGCCCTCTGGTACGAATCGAACTAATTAAGATGAATCTCTCGATCAGAGATCTGAAACTCTGTCTCTCCGATTACAATAGCGTTTTTCTTGATTCTAAATATCTCTGTTGTCCTCGTCCCATCTCCCCAATCGAGCGTTATCTCAGTCACATCGTCATTAACGCTATACTGTGCCCACTGGCTGCTTAATGGTATGGATTCTGACTCCGTATCATCCCAATAGTAGGCCACCATCGTCCCATCTTCGTAAAAAGTATAGGTAATTGGCTTTCCTTCAAGAAATTCATCATAATAGATATACGTGTTTTTAAAGATTCTCTCCAACTTTTTCTCTTGGCTCTGATTAAACAATTCCTCATTGTCATCAATTTGAGATGACTGCTGATCAGACTGCTGCTTATCTGCAGTACCCACTTCACTAGGATCTGCAATATCTGCAGATTGTGTCCCCGCTGTTCGCGGTCCCATGATCAGCAAAGCTGCCGCCAGAACCGCTGCCAACAGTAAAACTACTGCTATAGCGGCCTTTTTTCTTCTCATCACTATTGTTCTCCTACTCTTTTACTCGCAAATATTTCATCGGATCCACCGGCGTGCCATTTACCCGCACTTCAAAATGCAAATGTGGCCCGGTAGAAACACCCGTATTTCCGGATAATGCAATTACATCTCCAGCTTTAACTTTCTGTCCCTGTCTTACTTTGATTATGCTATTATGCCCATAGCAGGTCACAAGTCCATTCCCGTGATCGATTTCTACATACTTGCCATAGCCTCCATGGGGGCCTGCAATCACAACCGTGCCGGATGCGGCTGCAACGACCGTTGACCCTTCTGGCACTCCGATGTCAATACCTGCATGATTCGTGCTGCCGCCAGCATAAGACGCATCTGTTCTGTAGCCGAACTCCGAAGTAACGTATGTAGATGTTGTTGGCCACAACAGATCTCCTCCCGCTCCAGATCCGTAGTAGCCGGCCGCCTCAAAATGCCCGCTGTTGATTTCCCCAGATGCAGAAAACGGCGTGCCATTGGCAGTACCTGAAATCTTGATAGAGTTGTTTGAAACACTTCCCTCTACTTTAATCTTCATACCAATCTTTGAAATTTTAATCAGGGTTCCAAACTTTTCATTGATGATGGAATTATTTTTGCTATCCCGAGCACCCATGATAAACTCAACTACCGTCTTATCCCCTTTAGCATGATACTGATGCTTTACATCTGTTTCTGCATCACTTTTGCAATCACCCAATACTGCAATGATTTCCTTAGTCGTTCCTCCACTGAATGTCAATTTATATTGATCTCCAATATTATCCCGTCCTCCGTAGTATGTTCCCATTGCCACCAGATAAGCATCCCCTTTCCGTCGGAAACCCTCAGCATCTGTTCTGCATAACTGATTCAATTTGAACTGAGGCGATGATGTATCCAGTTTGATTGAGTACAAGCGCTGATCAAACTGCGGCATATACGAAAAGAAATCTGTCCTCGCCGGCGGACCAGGTATGTCCAGCTGAACTTCGGAAGCCTTAGAACTTGCGGTGAATTTTTTGCCGTTGACGGTTCCTTTAATGTCAGCTGCATTAATGCCTCCAGAAATATCCATCGTGATTGAATCGCCATGAATGTCTCCACTAATCGTAATCGGCAACGCCACATTGGCACCATAAGCCGATGACTCATCTAAACCACCGCCCAAGACACCTACGATTAAGACGAATGCCATCATTACCATCAAAAAAAGACCTCCTATTCCGAAGCCTATAATGATTTTTTTCATGATTCAGTTTCTCTTTCTGTCCCATTGTGGGACACTCAATTCCCTTAACTAAGAATCTTCCCAATCTAGAGATTTCAGTAACTCATATTTGCTGCGATCTACTGTTAATACTCGAGCAGATTTTTCATTAATTTTTTGGACATTCGTAAATCGTTCCTTATCACAGATAATCCATTGCAACACCTTGAAGTCCTCTAAAATAGGTTTTATTTTAGAAGAACTAAGGCAACTATGATTTCTTAACATAACTTCTTTTAATTTTCGTTTAAAATCGTCGGCTCTAAAATTGATATATCGTTCTCGATTGCTCAGCGCATATAGTCGTGGCTGAGACATCAGTTCATCAACAACCGATAAAAATATTCTAATTAGTAAAACACCATCCATTTGTAACTCCCTGTCCCATGGTGGGACACCACTTAATCACGGTGAGCAAAATATGATATTTTTATGATTTGCAGGATATTATTGAAATCTGAAATCACTTGTAAATTTGTATCCTGCAGACTGTTAATATCTATTATCTTCGTAAATCGTCTTGCTGTCTCATTTGCTAAATTTTTATCACCATTCAATATTTGTTGGCCTACTTCAGTATGTACCAAACTATCACTGAGTTCTTCCAATTCTTTCAACTTCTTTGTGCATCGTGCCGATTCTTTGGCAAATGCAGAAATCATTCCTATACGCATATTACTTCACCTGAGTCTTACTTTTAACCTATCCAATTGCCGTCTTCATTTCCGTCCCACTGTAGTATACCAAACATCCCCACCTCTATCTTAACTCGTCAGATACACCACAGTTACTACTCCTATAGTCTGAACTACTATATAATACACATTCCGCTCCCAACGTCATATCTCAAAGAACCTCGTTACCAATAAAATCTCTACTTATTTTTTTAAATACTATTACTGGTAACAAAAAAGGCTGCAGAATACCGATAGCTATGCTAAATTACCAACTCCTACCGAAAATAAACTGGTAACAGTTCACCTGTTCATTGCTTTTTTTGGTTACCGGTAGAAATCTGCGCCAAATATGCCTTGATTGCCTCCGTGATGACTCGCTCCAGTTCCGCTGACTCTACCTGGTCAGCCTCCGGAACATCCAGATTTGCAAAAGCTTTTGCTGTCGATTTAAGAACCGGCGTCAGGTTAATCCGATTCATCGGCTTCGTGGGGCTAATCATTTCACAGAGTTCTTCAGCAGAAAGATACTGCTCGTTACAGCGTTCTCTGATTTGCTTAATCAAAGCAAGGCCCGGACATTTCGTTTCCTGTATCGCATCAAAAAGTGCTGATTGCTGCTCCGCACTCAGGGCTGCAATCAATTCGGCGACTGGGATCGTCAATTTCTTGTCATCAACCATTTTCAGAATTTCCGGTATGAGTTTCTTCAGCGCCAGATATCTCTGCAATGTTGTTCTGCTGATGCCCATAATTCTGGCAGCCACTTCATCTGTCCGTTCTGTCCCATCGTGGGACAGTATTGCCGGGTTCTGCTGTGCTTCCATTCTTATCAATGCATATTTAGTGCTGTATGCATCAGCACGCTCACTGGGAAGCTGCTCCTCACGCTGGATATTGGAATCAAGCATCCAATACGTAGCCTTAATATCATTACAATCTTTTAAGACTCGAATTTGCCCCAACTGGCTACTTAGGCTATGATGTCCAAGTTTACGCATTGCATCTCTTCGGTTGTGCCCGGCAATGACTTCATAGTATCCAGTCCGATCTCGATCAACTCTCAGTATAATCGGCGATATCAATCCGTTTTTTTCGATACTTTTGCATAACTCCAACTGTTTAGCTTCAGAAAGTCGATTGAACGGATGTACCTTTACACCGGGAACATTTATCGTTGTATGCCAGTCCAGCATTCTATCAATGTCAATTATAATATCCTGCTCCTGCTTATTAACTTCCTCTTGATGCGCAGAATTATCTGCCGGTATTCCGAACATTTCTTCCAATGGTGTAAAATTAATTTTTCTTTCACCCATCACCGCTCACCACCTTCCTTCTGTTATAGCTTTTATATCGCTGCATAAAACTGCCTATCGACAGAAAAATTCCCTCTGTCCCATCGTGGGACATTTCATCAGTAAGCATTTCAGCATATGCACCCAGTGCTTTCACTATTTTCCCGTCTCTTGTTCTCCTGTCGTAGTAACCATAGTGAATCAGATATCGATCAGTTCCTATTTGCAGGACATCACCAATTTCAATCTGGTTTCCTTCCAAGTTTACATATTGTGTAATACCCATATACTCTGTCAGCCAATTTTGATATGCTTTGGCAGCCGCACCATCCGGATCAAAAGAAGTGATTGCCTCCTGCTCCTTTGATGCCCTCGAACCATTGACCTGCAAGGGAATAACTGTCTCAAATTTGGGTATGGTATTTCCAAAGGCTGCATCAAGCTGCAACACAGTATCTTTTTGACTTCCGCTGCGGCCGTCTACCATCGTAAGCAGGATTCCCGCAATCTGCAGATCTGGATTAATCCGTTTTGCAAGAGATATTGACTTAAACAACTGCTCCATCCCTTTAACTGCAAAAACCTGTGCCTGTACTGGGATTACTACCTCATCAACTGCGACTAGACTGTTAATTGTCAATAACCCCAGCGAAGGTGATGTATCAACGATAATATAATCATATTGATCTCGAATATCGTTAATAATCAGCCGCAAAATCTGTTCTCGCTGGAATGCGTTAATTAACGACATTTCCAGCCCTGATAGAACTATATTTGCCGGAAAAAGGCTTATTCCAGGTTTTAAAACAAATTCAACGGCATTATACTCTGCTGCCTCTCCATTTGCCTTTGCCATAATCAAATCTGTAACTGTATGCGTCAGTTTATCTGGTCTTTCAATACCCATGTTATATGTCAGATTAGCCTGTCCATCCATATCTATCAGCAAAACCTTGAACCCTGCATGATTTAACATATCCCCCAGCGCTGCCGCGGTTGTTGTTTTTCCAACGCCGCCCTTTTGGTTTGCTACAGCAATTACTTTTCCCATGCTTCTTCTTCCTTTCCGTCCCACAGTGGGACATTTCCTCTCCGTCCCATCATGGGACAAAATATAAGTCAAAACTTTCTTTGCAACCCTCCGTTTGCAGGCCTAGTAAATATCAGAATGTTATCTGACTGTTTTATCACAGCAGCTGCTTCCTCCATATGAAAAGCATCTGAAGAAATTATATCTTTAGATATCATTTCATTCGCCTCTTGCAAAGCAGCATCCTCATCTGGTGCATTTATCTCTACAACGGCTGCCATCTTTTGTGTTATCTCGACCTGAAATCTCATATAATTATTCTCCTTTTTGGCATTAAAAAAGAGACATAATGGATATGTCTCTTAGTGAGCGTGTTCTCTTTTTTTCCTCTATTTGTTCTCTACTTTCGTCAAATTGTAAAGAAATTTGACCTTTGAATCCATTGAAAATGCTAAATTCTAAATATAGTAAGTTACTTATATGGCTTCTACACCCCCGTCGAAACCTTTACACCCCCATAAATGTTTATATGGCTATTTTACAACACTTTCACTTTGTTTTCAACAGGAATAAATTGTATTATTTTGAAATATTTATAAAAAAAACCGCCAGTTCTCTATATTTGTCAAAAGAAAGTTCATCCATGGTCTCTCAGAAGAGTATTTTCAATGCATGAAGCAGTATGTAATTTTAAAAACCGTTTTCCTAAATGCGCATATCTCATCGTAGTTTCGTCCCACGGTGGGACGCATATATTTAATTGTAAAACACCTTGGTATACTCCGTTCGCGTATCAGCAATATGGTAAACAAAAACCTCATTCTGAATTCGTCTATATATTGCAATATGCTTCTCACAAATGACCATCCTATAGCCTTGCTCATTCAGCCATTTATCGGGAGTTAATGAGCCAGAGTCAGGAAATGACTCCAGTCTACCGATTATTTTAAGAATGGTTGAAGACACTTTTAAAGCCGTAGATTTTCCAAATTGATAATAGTACCAATCCTCTATACGCTTCAAATCTTCCCAGGCTGTTGGTAGAAGCGTTACTTTACATGTCATTTAATCTTTCCTCCAGCATCGCCTGCGCTTCATCAAGAGAGTATGTCTTTGTGCCGCTCAGACGCTCCTGCTCTGCTTGGAGGATTTTTGCTCTCATCTGTAAGATTTGTTCTCTTCTCTCGAATGCTTCAATATTCATCAAGACCATATCCCCTTCACCATTCTTCGTAATATAGATTGGCTCATTTGTCTCTTTAGCAATATTTGAAACCGCATTATAATCATTTCTCAGAGTAGTTGACGCTTTAATAATCATGCAGGCCACCTCCATATATCATTTTTATGGTATAATTATACCTTTTTTCTGCTTGAATGTAAAGTGACAATCTCAAACTCTGTTTTACTTCTATGTCCCACGGTGGGACGCAGCCTTATCTAATACCTTCAAAAATTTCTTTGCTGTCATATGACTAAGTCTCGATTGATATCTTTTCCCTCATTATAAATTTCAATCCAATACATTTACACCCCCATATTTGTTACTGTATTCATTTTACATTACTTTTGTACTGTTTTCAACCAGTAATTTTTGACACATTGCGCGCTACAGCATCCAGCACAAAGAAAAACAGGAGCCTGGAAAAATTCTTTCCTCAGCTCCTGCAGATTATCATGCGCACATACTAGCAGATGTGCATACGATACCTTAGTTCTCCGCTTGCTCTTTTTTCTTAAAATAAGCGTGATAGAGAATATACCCCGCAATCGGAATTACGACACCGATGACGGAATTCATTGGATCTTCCCAAAGGGTTGTTACCAGTACCACCAGCGACAGCAGAATGGTCACTGCGGGCAGCACGGGATAGCCCCAAACCTTATATGGTCTTTCCATCTGCGGATTTCTCTTTCTAAACACATAGACCGAAGATACACCCAGCGTGTAATAAATCCATGCACAGAAAGCCACAAGGGCAGTCAATTGCTCAAACGTACCAAACAGAATTAATACAGAAGATACAATCATGGTCGCAATCTGTGCATTGACAGGCGTACCAGTTTTCGGATGGACTTTCGCAAAGACATCGAAAAATCGCTTGTCCCTAGCCATTGCATAGTATTCTCTCGGATACGCCAAAATGCAACCATTACAGGAACCAAAGATTGCAATCAGTGCACCGATGGTGACTAAAACTGCGCCTGGCTTGCCAAAGAGTGCTTCTGCAGCCATGGTTCCTGGTGCCTCAGTCGCAACAATTTGATCAATCGGTAAAATTTTCAGTAATGCAAAATTGAACAAAACGTAGACAAGGGTCACACCTAAAACCCCGATTGTTACTGCTTTCGGAAGATCTTTTTGAGGGTTCTTCAGTTCCTCTGCTACGATATAGACCGAGCTCCAACCGTCATATGCCCATAACGCCGCTACAATGGACAGCGCAAAAGCGCTCATTGGATTCAAACCTTCTCCCGGTACAATCTCCATCGGATTATTCATGCTGCCCATCATAAGACCGCATACGATAATAATCGCAATCGGCACCAGCTTTGCAATCATGAAGATTCCCTGCACATTTCCACCTTTTTTCACACCAGACATATTGATCAGTGACAGCATGATGATAATCCCAATCGCCATTGCCTTAATCTGCCACTCCGTCAATGGCACCAGAATACTAAAATAAGTAGAAAATCCTACTGCAAGGGCACTGATCGAACCAGACTGTGAGATAAAAAAGTCCGTAATTCCCATAGAAAATCCGATTCCTGGTCCATAAGCTTTAGAAATATAGTTGTAGGTACCTCCTGCCTGCGGCATGGAAGTACCCAGCTCCGCATAACATAATGCCGCCATCAGCGACATAAAGCCGGCAACAACCCATGCTAAAATGGAAAATCCTGCGGATAATCCTGCTCTGCTCAGCACATATGTACTGACATAAAAAATACCTGAACCAATCATAATTCCACTGACAATCGATACGCTGTGAAATAGTCCCAGTTCCTTTCTCAGTCCTGCTTTTTCTTGTTTTTCAGACATGTTATTCCTCCTTAAACATATGAATATCAACATCTGCCATATGCAGATTGCCAATCAGATACTGTAACAGCTGCGCTGACTTTTGATCCAGTCTCTTAGGATGGGACACCTGAATCTCCACTTTCCCTTTGAGACTGATCTCCTGCAGCAGTTTTTTAATGCAGTAAAAAAGATACGATTCCGACAAATTCTGTGCTGCAAGCCATTCCGAATATTGAGGAAACAACATGGCCAGCCCTGGTTTGAGATAAGTTGGCACTTTCACATCCTCCTCGATGATTGGCTCCAGCATACGATAAATCCCTTCAAAGTCTATTGGCTGTGCAGATGCAGTATAAAGCTGCAGCTCACATAAATCATCTTTCTCTTCTACTATCGTAATGTGTCCCATTTCCACCGGCGCATCTTCAAGAATCTTTCTGTAGAGAGCCCGCGTCTCTTCCATAGGACCAATATTTAACTCTTCACCAAGAATGCGCACACACTCTTTGTACTGGCAGATTGCTTTTGCCCGCTCCTGGTTCTGGCAGTACAGTTCCATCAGCTGCAAATGGACTTCCTCCAGCAGCGGATCCATCAGCAGCAGTTTTTTCAGGCAGGAAATCCCCTGGGCGAACTGTCCATTTTCCCGATACAGAAACGCCAGTTGCTTCGATACATCAATAAATGCCTGATTTACCGATTCCCGCTCCATCATAACCCACTCTTCAAAAGCCACACTTCCACGCACCGATATACCGTCTAAAAAGCTGCCGCCATGTACATTCACTGCATGCTGCAAATGCCGAATTTTCTCCTGCCTGCTGTCACAAACAGACGCTGCTTTCAGCGCTTTGCGAAATTCTGCCACGTCCACGAAAACGCCTAAAGATGCATTAAGACTGCACATGTTCCGCTCCGAAAAAATGATCGATGCCTCCTCTTGTCCACCCCATTCTTCTGCACAGATTTTTCTAATATAAGAAAGGCTCTGCCGCAAATTAGAGCGAGCATTTTCTTCTGGCAGTTCTGGCCAAAAAATTTCACTGAGCAGTTCTTTAGAAACCATCTGCCCTTTCCTGGCCGCCAGATAAAAAATCATCGCAAGCGCTTTGTGATTCAATTTGGCAAGCGCCTCTCGTCCATCGATTTCAATGTGCGGTCTCTGCAAAAGGTAAACTTTTATTTCCATAATACATCCTCCCGCGCATATACAATTTCCCCTTTTTTAATGGTCATTTCCACGCGAAGGGTTTCAATTTCTGCAGGAGAAAGGGTGCACAGATTTTGATCCAGTACGACAAGATCTGCCTGCATACCGATGCCAAGACTTCCAATTCTGTCTTCTGCCATGTTGGCATAGGCACCGTTTGCAGTATAGGTCCGCAGCGCATCATAAAGGGAAAGCTGCTGTACTGCATTGTGATGCAGCAGGCAAGAACCAATTGATTTTAAAGGGTTCAACGGTGTAACTGCATATTCAGAACCACCCGCCACAATACCTCCCTGCGCCACCACAGCGCCGATGGGATTGGTTCCCTTCCATCGATCTCCAAGCAGTGCAGCATATTTACCTTCCGCACCGCCCCACTGCCTGTCATAATTGGCTCGCATAGACAAAATCAGCCCCATAGAAATCGCCCAGGTGATTTGTGCTTCTGTCGGCAGAACAAAAAGTTCCAGCCTGTGACGCAAATTTTTTCTGCCTGCTATTTCAAATGCCGCGGCAAAAGCTGCCAACGCTTGTTCAATCGCCCTTGGTCCGATGCACGACAATGCAATCTGCAGGCCGGCAGTATGGGCTTCCAGCACAAACTGATTTACATCTTCCTGTGAATAATACAGTACCCCTTGGTGCTCACCATCTATATAAGGTTCATACAGTGCCGCCGTCTGAGATCCAATCGAACCGTCCAGATATATATTGCCTCCAATTCGCGGCAGTTTTGCCGCCTGTACCGTTGCCACATCCATGGTCTGCGGAAACAGAAAAATTTCCAGCCTGCTGTGCTCTGCAAACCGCTGCACCATGCGGATATCCTGATTTGAAAAAAAGGCGCCACCTTCCATAGCATTGACCGTTGTAATGCCGCAGCGGAACGCTTTTCGCTCCATATCTGCGAGGGCAAGTCTTCGGATGTCATCCGTTACAAAACAGGTGTATAATTTCCGTCTTGCAAATCCGCTGGCCTCTCCCTGCAAAACCCCTGTGGGCATCCCTTTTTCATCCCGCTGAATGCCAGAAATACTATAGGGAATTTTAAGTAAATTATAAGCAGAAGTATTTAAAATCGTTTTATGGAATTCTGTCTTGCTGACCACAACAGGATGTATGGAAGTAATTTGATCCAAATCCCATCGATTCAATTCCACAGTATCCTCATTATAGCCAATACACCAAATCAGTTCTCCCGCTTCAAATGCCTGCACTTTCTGTTGCAGCTGCTGTAGAAAGGCTTCTCTGGTATCCGCTTTAATTTCCACACAGTACTGCATCAAACCGCCCTGTACCATATGGACATTGCTGTCAATGAATCCAGGTAAAACCGTTCTGCCTTCCAAATCCAGCATCTTCGTACCAAAAAACCGTTTCGGCATCCTGCATGGCTTTTCCCATACCTCCGTAATCGTCTCACCCGTAATCCCAATGGCACAGTACTGCTTATCCGGTCTTTCCATTGAAATAAAATTGCCGTTATATAAAATATAATCTGGATTATTTTTCATAAACAACCTTTCCACCTACGACTGTCATCGCGACCTGTACTTCTGCCAGATCCAGCGGCGCAGTTTCATACAAATCCTGCGCTAGGACAACAAAATCCGCATACTTTCCAACCTCTATCGTTCCCTTGCAGTCCTCTTCAAATGTCGCATATGCAGATCCTGTCGTAAAGGCATGAATGGCATCGTGTACACTGAGTTTCTGTTCCGCATGATAACCACCCTTCGGTGTTTTATCATAGGTACAGCGGGTAACTGCCGCATAAATGCCGTGGAGCGGACTGTATTCCTCTACAGGACTATCCGAACCTGCTGCAATCGTTACGCCCTGCGTTTTAAACCGATTCCAGTTATAGGACATACTTGCCCGCTTTGCTCCGACCCGCTCCTCTACAATGGCGATGTCAGAAGCCAAAAAGATCAGTTCAAGACCGCCGATGATATGGTATTTGGCAAAATCTTCAATAATCCCTTCTGTGGTAATCTGACAATGGTCAATACCAAAGCGCAAATCTTCTTCTGGATGCTTTTCTATAATCTTAATGAATGCATCCAGTACGCTTCGCATGGCTCTATCTCCGATGCCGTCTGAAACTAGCTGCAGACCATGGTCAAAAGCCATTTGCGTTAGTGCTTCCAGTTCCTGCTGACTGATATACATTTCACCCGTATTTTCTTCCATTCCTTCCGGATTATCGCTGTATGGTGCCCGCAAGGCAGCAGTTCTTCCGCCCAACGAGCCGTCTGTAATCGTCTTAAACGGTCCAATCCGAAAATATGGACTTCCGTCCCCTGTGCGATACCCAAGTGCCAGAAAATCAGAAAGCTCTTCTAACGTGGCAAGGTGCAGCATTAGATTAACTCGAATCGGCAGCAGCCCTTCTCTGTCAAGTTCTTCGTATGCCTGCAAAATTTCTGTAAAATGGCCAGCACGAAGCAGTTCAAAATCATCGGTCTGCGCAGAAGTCATTCCCGCTGAAACATAACGATTGCACGCCGCAAGAATACACTTTTTAATGCGCTCTACCCCCAACGTTGGAATCATTCTGTAAATGATTTCCGTTGCCAGTCCAGTCAGCACGCCTGTTGCCACTTCATGGGCGTCTGTCAGAATCATACCGCCCTCAATCTGCTGTGGTTTGTGCAGCAGACCGCCAAGTTCCAGCACGTTGGTGGTTACGACACAAATTTGTGCACAGGTTCTGGTCAATACCAAAAAATATGCGCCGAATTCCTCGTCTAAGTCCTCTCTTGTCGGCATTTTCTTAGTATCAAACTGATTTTGATCCCATCCGCGGCCTTCTACCCACTGGCCGGGTTTAATTCCATTCTCCTTGATATAGCGGCGCAAACGGTCTTTCAATTCATCCAGGCTCCGGCAATCATTTAAATCTGCGACTTCCAGGCTATATCCATAACTCAAAAGGTGCAGATGGCTGTCGTTAAATCCTGGCAGTACCGTCTTTCCTTGCAGATCGATGATCTGGCATGCGGTCCCCGCTGCTTCCTGCACCGCCTCATTAGTACCAACACACGTAATCAGCCCGTCTTCTACCGCAACGGCTTCAAAGCGGTGCTCTGCTGCATCCATGGTGTATCCGTTGGCATTGATAAATACTTTCTTCATATTTGATTCCTTTCTCCACTACGCGCCGCAGTGGGTTTCTACGATAGAAATACTATGGATCTGCTGCGGAGGAACCAGAAGCGGATTTCCATCCAGTACAGTAAAATCACTGAAGTAGCCTGGCGCAATGCGCCCCATCTGTCCTTCCATTTTTACTGTATAGGCAGGCGCCTTTGTATAAAGCGCCAATGCCTCATAAGGCGACAGCCTTTCTTCCGGTAAAAATCCGCCAGTCGGTCTCCCCTGCAAATCCATCCTAGTAACAGCTGCCTGCATCCCGTAAAGCGCATCGCAGCGCTCCACCGGGCAGTCCGAACTGCCACTAATCATCATACCTTTTTCTAACATGGTGCGCCATGCATAAAGCGCATATGCTTGACGAAGATCCAGTTTCTGCTCCGCCACTGCATAATCGGTCGGTACAAACGCCGGCTGAATGTCTGCCAAAATCCCCGCTTGCGCCATTCGGTCTAAAAGAGGCTCCGTCGCAATTTGGCAATGCACCAGTCTAGGGCGGCAATCTGTTCCATACTTGTTTTGGAAAGGCGTGATCACACGTATGGCCTGTTCCATTGCTCTATCACCGATACAGTGACATAACAGCTGCATCCCGCTTTCATAACTTTCCCGAACCAGCAACTCTAACTCTGCATCGCTGAAATTGAGAAGTCCCCGCTGCCTGCGATTTCTGTAAGGTACGGTTAATGCTGCCGTCTCAGCACCCAAAGAGCCATCCAAGATCAGTTTTAATCGTTTCCAGGAGAACCACTGGTCATCAGCAATCTCTACAAGAATCTTTTGCAACTGCCGGAATTCTTCCAGGGAAGATACCTGAATCTGCGCAAACACGCGTACAGGCAGGCGCTGCTGCTTTCGCAGGTTATCATAGGCACGTAAAATTCTCTCTTTCGACGTAAAATCCGAAAACGCTTTCATGTCATCACACTGCACCGCCGTAAAGCCCCTTGCCTTGATTTCCCTTAACGTCTCTTCAATCACCTGTTCAATTTCTTTGACGGAAAGCGCCGGTTTATGCACCAGTACCATGTCAGCAATCGCATCCTCATAAATTCTCCCATCTGGCATACCGTCAGGATATCTGCCGATATTCTGATTGTCCAGATAGGTATTATGGTCAATTCCTGCCAATTCCAAAACTTTGCTGTTTACCGCCGCAATATGAATGCAGACCCGCTTGGCAAAGACATAATGACAGTCTGAAACGCGGTCTAAATCTTCCCGGCTAAGCAGTCGTTTGTCCGGAAAATGTTCTTGATTCCAACGGCTTCCGATGATCCAGCTTCCTGCAGGAATCTGCTGTTCTGCAATGAATGCTCGCATACGCCGCACCACATCTTCTGCAGAAACGGCTTCCGATAAGTCCACACAATACCGCTGATTATACCCATACTCCACCAGATGCATATGACTGTCATGAAACCCGGGTGTTACCACGCGGCCTTGCAAATCAACCCATTCCGTCATTTCATCCTGCCTTGTAAAACCAATGTCCTCCTCGTCCACATCCACTGCCTGAATCACACCATCTTCAACCAGAAAGTTTGCAGCCATGGGATGGTCAGAATCCATCGTAATCATTGTTCCGTTATAATAGAATGTTCTATTCATCGTTCTCTTGTGCTCCTCCTATTTTATGATTGTATCTGAGAAGCGTATTTTTTCTGTATATAAAACGTATTTTTTCCGTTTTTCTGTAAATAACGAAAAAATTCCCCAAAATACGATTGCGGCTACTATTTTCCATTTCAAATCCTCTTAAAACATTGACATTACCCCGCAAGCGCAGTAAAATTTAGAATAGGTATGCAATCATGCCATCACAGAATCGCAAGCCACAAATTAGGGAGGATATTCGTTTTATGTACCATTGTCATATACGATTCTACTGCATCGGCGACCGGCATCGGGTATTGAAACAGCTCAGGGCACTGACCCCTTTTTCACAGTTTTCCCATGCATTTCTCGAAAGTGATCGGGTCGAAAAAGTCTCAGCATCACAAGCTGATGTCATTTTCGCAAGTCTGCCGACAGCAGATTTACAAGCGCAGTTGTCACAGCTGCTGACGTGGAAAAAGCCGGAGGCGCAGCTCATCCTGCTTACGGCAGAGGATACAGACGTGGAAGCGTTCACAGATTGCGTTTCAGCACTGACCGATATCTGGTCGCAATCCGCTTCCGACGCGTTATTAATGTTCCGCATCCAAAAATGGTATCAGGACTACAAAGCGCAGAAAGACGCCTGGCAGACCAGCCAGTACCTAGAAACCACCATCAACAGCACACCGGATTTAATCTGGTATAAGGACAAAGACGGCATTCACAAAAAAGTCAACGACAGTTTCTGTCAAACCGTCAACAAGACCAAAGCGCAGGTGGAAGGTCGCGGTCATGCTTATATCTGGGACGTAGAACATGACGATCCTGCCTGCATCGAATCGGAGCGCATCGTCATGGAAACCAAAGAAACCTGCGTTTCCGAAGAGACAATTCTCAGCAGTGGTGAAACCAAAATTCTAACTACATATAAATCACCATTATACAATCTGGACGGCACTGTTATGGGCACCATGGGCATCGGTATCGACATCACCCAGGAGCGGGCTTACGCCGATGAACTGATTCAGCAGAATCAAACTCTGGAGATGCTGTTTACTACCATGGACTGCGGCATCATGTGCCACAGCCTGGACGGTTCCAGGATTCTCAGCATCAATCAGGCTGCGCTGCGCATTCTAGGCTATCCCGACGAGCAGGCACTCCTTGCAGACGGCTTTGACCTGGTGGCTTCCACTGTTTTCGAAGAAGATAGAAAGCGACTGCGGAAATCCATTCAGTCCCTTAAAAAGGAAGGCGACAACGTCAGTGTCGATTATCGTGTGCAGCATGCAGACGGCGAAATTCTCTATGTAACCGGCAATATCAAACTCATCGAAGAAAATGGTGAACGTTATTATCAGAGATATCTGTTAGACCGTACTGCACAGAGACTGCAAGAAGAGCGAGAGCGCCTGGAAGATCAGCGTCGGCAGATGGAACTGGTGCATGCCCTCAGTATCGAGTATGTGCTGGTCTGCTTCTTCGATTTAGACACTGGCGAAGGCAAAGTCCTGCGTATGGGCGAATGTAAAAATGGCATCATGCCTGCCATCTTTCATGATGCGCTGTCTCTGGAAACCTGCCTCGAACAGTATGCAGCCACAAGCATTCACGAAGAAGATAAAGAAGCGTTCCGAAAAACCGCTTCGAAAGCCCATCTGGAACAGGAACTTTCCGAAAAAGATATGTGCTATATCAACTACCGTACCACCTGCTGCGGCGAAATCCGCTATTTCCAGATGAAAGCAGTACGGGCTGGAGACTGGGACAAGACCCACAGCATCGTACTGGGATTCCGCTGTCTGGATGAGGAAATGCGGGACGAAAGAGAGAAAAAGGCACTGCTGGAAGATGCCCTTTCGCAGGCAAACCGTGCCAACAAAGCCAAGAGCACCTTCCTCTCCAACATGTCCCACGATATCCGTACGCCGATGAACGCAATCATCGGTTTTACAGCACTGGCAATCACCCACATCGACCGTAAAGAGCAGGTGGCAGAATATCTGAAAAAAATCATGACCAGCGGCAATCATCTGCTGAGTCTGATCAACGATGTACTGGATATGAGCCGAATCGAAAGCGGCAAAATTCATCTGGAAGAACAGCCTTGCAGTCTGCCGGAAATCCTTCACGAACTGCACAATATCATCCAGGCGGATATCAATGCCAAACAGCTTGACTTGTATCTGGACGCCATCGACATCCAAAACGAGCAGATCTGCTGTGACCGGCTGCGGCTCAATCAGGTACTCCTAAACCTTCTGAGCAATTCTATCAAATACACCGGTGCAGGCGGCATGGTCAGCTTGAAAGTCATCGAAAAACCAGGTGCTTCGCCGGGCTTTGCTAATTTTGAATTCCACATCAAAGATACGGGAATTGGCATGAAAAAAGAATTTGTCGCCCATATCTTCGAACCGTTCGAACGAGAACGGAATTCTACCAGCAGCGGCATTCAGGGCACCGGACTTGGCATGGCGATCACGAAAAATATCGTCGATATGATGAACGGTACCATTGCAGTACAGAGCGAACACGGCGTCGGCACGGAAGTCATCGTCTGCCTGACACTACGGCTGGATGAAGCCGGAAAAAAAGAACCTGTCGCCATTGCGGAACTCAACGGTCTGCGGGCGCTGGTGGTAGATGACGATTACAACACCTGTGACAGCGTTTCCTGCATGCTGCAGCAGATTGGACTGCGGGCAGAATGGACTATGTCAGGAAAAGAAGCAGTGCTGCGCACCCGTCAGTCAGTTTCAAGAAATGATCATTACTTTGTCTACATCATCGACTGGCTGCTGCCTGACATGAATGGCATTGAAGTCGCCAGGAGAATCCGTCAGGAAACCGGAAAGGAAGTTCCGATTATTGTTCTCACCGCTTATGACTGGTCCGATATTGAAGAAGAGGCAAGAGAAGCCGGCGTTACCGCATTCTGCAGCAAGCCGCTGTTCCTGTCAGAACTCAGAGGCTGTCTCCACTCCATTGTGAAGAAAGAGCAGGCTACCGATGACATTCTTGACTCAAAAGAAATCCTGCGCAGCGGACATATTCTTCTTGTAGAAGATAATGAGCTGAACCAGGAGATTGCAGTAGCTATTTTAGAAGAAGCCGGTCTTACTGCAGAGATTGCTGAAAACGGTCAAATTGCTGTAGAAATGCTAAAATCTTCCCAGCCTGGATATTATCAGCTGGTGCTGATGGATATTCAGATGCCAGTGATGAACGGCTATCAGGCTGCCAAGAAAATACGAAAGCTGGAAAACAGGGAGCTTGCCTCCATTCCAATTATCGCTATGACTGCAAATGCTTTCGAAGAAGATAAGCAAGAGGCATTGCGCTGCGGCATGAACGATCACATCGCAAAACCAATTGATATTGAAACCCTCTTGGAAACACTGGATAATATTTTGATGAGCAAATAAACGTTATCAATATATATGCTAAGAAACCAGCTGGCGCAATCCGCCAGCTGGTTTCTTTTTCCCTATATTTATTTCTCTTCCAACGCTTCGGTACGGTATATGAATCTCACCTGTCCGTCCATGTCGTCAGAAATGCCTGAGAAAGACTGATAAGCTTTGGAAGCGTTTACGGTAGCCTTCATTCGATCGAGTAAGTCTCCGATATTTCCGCCGGCAGCTCCTGCCAGCTTCTGAATTCCCTCTTTATCAAATTCTTTCAGCCCATTGTTCAGTTTTTTAGCGCCGCCGCGAAGCTCCGTTACACCATCTACCAAGGCAGGCATATTTTTATCTAAAGTCCTAATACCTGTATTCAGTGCGTTGACACCGTCGTACAGACTCTTTGTGCCTTTCGTAAGCTGCGCTGCCCCTGTATTCAGCTGCTCAGCGCCGGCCTTTGCAGACGCTACGCCCTGCGTATACTGCAGCAAGCCTAGGTAGAACTGGTTATAACTATCCAGCTGCGCTTTCAGTGCAAGAATTGGCGCAGAACCGGCGTCGGGAGCAGCCGCTGCTGCTCCTTCCAGCACCTGACTGTAATTCTCAATGGTCAATTTTGGAAGCGCTGCCCCTGCTGCTGCAAGCTGTGCGTCTGCTGTTGCGAGCATAGACTCAAATACCTGCTTTGCACCTGCAGTAATAGCTGCACTGTTGCCGTCTAATGTTGTCAATCCATCCTTTAATCCTGTAATACCCCCAGAAAGTTCCTGCACCCCGTTTTGTAAAGTTGTTGCACCAGCCTTCAGGCTTTTTCCGCCTGCAGCCAGCTCATGAACTCCCAGCGCCAGCTGTCCCGATTTATCTAACAGCGTATCCAGTCCGTCGTAAAGCTGTGATGAACCGTTCAGCAGCTGTTTCATAGCATTTGTCAGCTGATTAAGGGCACCTGCCAGTTCATCTGCCGAACCTATCTTTCCTGTATCTAAGTCAGCAAAAATGCTGCTGTCCGCTACGGTTACCGTATTAGTCATTTCAAATTTGTCCACATCAGCGGTCACTTCGACATAATCCGGAAGCTCCAGGTCAGAAGAATCTACATTGAGATTGTCTGCAAGTCCCGGAAGCGCCATGCCTGCCACAACGGTACGTTCCCCGTCGTTAATCACCTTTCCGCTGGAAACTTCCACATTGCTGAAAACATCATTGTCCATAACCATACCGGTCAGTACCGCAAAAGGCACATAGATTTTCTCTGTTCTGCCGCCGACTTTTGCCATCTCATACAGATTGTTTTCATAGTCAAAGCGAATGGTCACTTCGCCGCTTTTTCCGACCAGTTCTTCTGGCTCGATGTCTTTTCCGTCCAGCTTATAGGAAATCTCCATGTTAATCGGCAGTTCTTTTTTTATACTGCCCCTGTAATAGATATCTTTTCCCTCAGCATTCCAAATTTTTCCTGACTTTCCTTCGTTCTTACACTCCTCATCACCTTTCAGATTTTCAATATCTGTCAAAGCTGACTTGTCGTAGAGAGATTGGCTTCCTGTCAGGTTTTTCAACCAGTCGCTGACGATGATTTTCTGCACGGAACCGTCGCTTTCCGCAAGAACGTAAACCGTTTCTTCTTTCTGATTCGCGTCTTCCCCATCATCGGCGTATGCCATAGTCACACCGCTGCCCACAGTAAGAGCAATGCACAAAACCACCACTAAGCATTTTTTTAATTTATTGTTCATAGATTTGACACCTCCGAATTTGTTCTAACTACATGTTTCATTCCCCTGGTCGTTGCACAGACCAATCTATCACAGAGCATAAGCAGCGCCGGCAGCAGGAAGATAACACATATCATGCTGACTACCGCACCTCTTGCCATCAGCATACACATGGAGCTGATGATGTCGATATCCGAGTAAATTGCCACTCCAAAGGTCGCAGCAAAGAGCCCTGTTCCCGATACGAGTATAGATGGGATAGAAGCTGCAAGAGCAGTCGTAACACTTTCTCTCTTATCTTTCCCGGAAAGCCGCTCCGTTTTGTACCTGGTCGTCATCAGAATTGCGTAGTCCACCGTCGCCCCTAGCTGAATGGTACTGATGCAAATCGGCGCAATAAACGGAAGCGACTGTCCCAGGAAGTGAGGAATTCCGAGATTGATAAAAATTGCGAGTTCAATAACCGCAATCAGGATAAACGGAAGGGAAATACTTCCCTCGACCAGCGCAATAATGAGAAAGATTGCAATAATCGATACCGCATTTACCACCTGAAAATCGTGGTTGGTGGTCTCTATCATATCTTTCATGCAAGGAGCCTCTCCGATGAGCATACCCTCTTCGTCGTAGCTTTTCAGCACTTTATTCAGACTGTCAATCTGATCATTCACTTCATCACTGGCAACGTCATATTCCGAATTGACCAGTAGCAGTTCACTTTTATCACTTTCTAAAATTCCCTTGACTCCCTCTGGTAAAATCTCCTCAGGCACCATACTGCCAAGGACTGATTCCATGCCAAGGACATATTTTACACCCTCAACCTTTTCCATTTCCTTCATCATAGCGCGAACTTCTTTAGAAGGCAGATCTGCGTCCACAAGAACCATATGGGTTGAAGCGATATTAAATTCTTCCGAAAGCTTAGAATTTGCAATGACGTATTCCATATCATCCGGCAGACATTTCCCCATGTCATAGTAAACCTCGTCATTGGTTTTGCTGTACCCGTAAATCGCTGGCAGCGCTGCAACAATAAAGACTGCAAGAAGCACCGGAAAGACTTTTGTCACACGTTTTGCCAGTTTTCCCATATCGGGAATAAGCGATTTATGCTTTGTCTTATAAAGGGGTTTATCCAGTACAAGGATTAAGGACGGCAATACAGTCACACAGCCGATAACGCCGAAGATGACACCTTTTGCCATGACGATGCCCAAGTCTTTACCCAGAGTGAAGCTCATGAAGCACAGTGCCGCAAAGCCTGCCACTGTAGTAATAGAGCTTCCAACAACACTTGCCAGGGTCTTTCTGATTGCGACAGCCATGGCCTCCTTGTGGTCGTCATAAAGCGCCCTCTGCTCACTGTAGCTGTGCCACAGGAAGATGGAATAGTCCATGGTAACCGCTAGCTGCAGAACCGCCGAAAGAGCCTTTGTTATATATGAAATTTCTCCAAAAAAATAGTTCGTTCCTAAATTGAGCAGAATCATCATGCCAATCGAGACAAGAAATACGAAAGGCACCAGCCAGCCGTCCAAAAGCAGCACCATGGCTGCCGTTGCAAAAAGCACTGCAAGCCCTACATAAATCGGTTCTTCCTGTTCACACAAATTTTTTAAGTCCGTTACCAACGCCGACATGCCCGATACAAAACACTGCTCGCCGCAGACACTGCGCACATCAGCAATTGCATCAATGGTTGAGTCAGCACTGGTAGCACTGTCAAAGAAGACCGCCATCAGAGTTGCATCTCCCTCATTAAATTCATCGAAGAGTTTATCCGGCACCATCTCCATCGGAATGGAAATATCCGCCAGCGTGGAGTACCACAGGACACTTTCTACATGATCCACCTCTTCAAGCTTTTCACAAAGAACCGCTACATCTTTATCCTCCATATCTTCCACTACAATCAGGGAGAAAGCACCCTTTCCGAAGTCGCTCAAAAGTTCTTCCTGACCAATTACCGTGTCCATATCCTCCGGCAAATAATCCAGCATGTCATAATTGATTCTCGTTCCCAGCATTCCAAACAGGGAAGGAACCATTAAAACAATCGCAACAATTAAAATCGTAATCCGGTGTTTGACCACCGCCCTTGAAAAACGCATTTTCTGTCAGTCCTCCTTTTCCTCGCAATACACGTTTTCTATCATATCCGGCCATTGATGTCTGATAATTTTTACCGCTGTAATAACTGTGCTAAGATTCAAAATCCCCTCCGAAAGCATGCCTATGCCCAGTAGAATCATCAGCAAATCCGTACCCTCACCCGGACGCAGCAGCAGGACAAGTCCAAGAGCCTCTGTAACTGCCGCACTTGCAAAGATCAGCCACCACTTTCCTATGCCAAAAGTTCTCGACTGACCGGCAACCTGTATTTTCAGAAGTCCATCTATCACCATAAATATGCCAAAGGTGATACAGATAAATAACATCAGACTTTCAGGTCGTACCAATATCACACCGCCAAGAATCAGAAGCAGAATGCCCAGTGTCAAATCGTGCTGAAATGCCAGCCGGTACAGGTCCTTTGAAAAGTATCCAACCAGTTTGACTGCGCCAAACAGCAGAAACAGTATGCCGCAGCAGCTGCCCAGCAGCGCTTTAGACAATACCGGTGCTGTAATCAGCAAAATCCCCAGCACGCATAGACCAAGGGAAATAACAATGTATCCGATTTTCGCTGTTTTCATCGGTGCAACTGAACGCATCACTATCCTTCCTTCCATCTCATATCAAACATCCACAGCGCTTTTTCTTTCTGTATTTAACTTACCAGATTTTCTTCTGGTTAAAAATGGGCAAAAGAAAACCCCTGCCTAAAAATTAGGCAACGGGGTCTAATGTGACTAAATTTCTGCTTGATTACATCTCCTGATCATCTCATCGGACAATCCATGACATAGGTGAATCAAATGATGAATTTCTTCAATAGAATCCTCTGGCATACTTCGGGAAAGCCAATCAAGACCAGCTCCAAACAGTTCAAAACGGAAAAAACGAATGGCAATTTCCCGGTCTTCAGCACTGACAAGGCTCTCTCCAAAAACCGTATCCAAATAAGTTCTGACAATATACTCGCAGGATTTCATCAAATACCGCTCAAAGAGGTCTCGATTCATAGAATTGAAAATATGTAAGACCGCTTTTTTGTTATGCAGGGCAAAGTCAAAAGCCTCGCTGATACAGTCCTCCAGGGACTCAATCTTTGGATATTTTTTTACCAGCCCATCAGCCAGTTCCACAATGATTTCTTCCATCAGAGCAGGAATATCCTGGAAGTGATAATAAAAAGAATTTCGATTGATACCGCACTCCTCTACGATACTGCGAACGCTGATTTTATTTAGCGGCTGCTCGCTGAGCAGCTTCATAAAAGACATTTTAATCGCTTGCTTGGTGAAACTTGGCATACTACCACCTCTGCTTCATGGCATGGTCGATTTTACGAGCCGCGTCTTTCTTTGCCATGTCGTCACGCTTATCATAATTTTTCTTGCCGCGCGCTACCGCCAGCTCCATCTTCGCCCGTCCATCTTCGTTGATATATAAATTCAGCGGAACCAAAGTCAGACCTTTCAGCGTTGTATATCCAATCAGCTTTCTGATTTCCTGCTTATGTAAGAGAAGTTTTTTCGGGCGCAAAGGTTCTGTATTAAAACGATTACCCTGCTCATAGGGACTGATGTTCATGCCGTAGACAATCATCTCACCCTTTTCAATTTTTGCATAGCTTTCCTTGATACTGACCTTTCCTGCACGAATGGACTTAATCTCTGTGCCGGTCAGCACGATACCCGCTTCGTAAACCTCTTCTATAAAATAATCATGGCGCGCTTTTTTGTTGTTTGCCACCATCTTCTTCTGTCTTTTTACCATTTTAAAATTACCTTTCCCAGTAAATCCTCTTCATCAACCAGCCCCACAGATTCATGTCTGCTGTCTGTACTGGCTGCTCTATTATCTCCCATCACAAAAATCTTCCCTGCGGGAATCTGTATCTCTTCCATATCGCCGCTGATACCCTGCGTAAACACATATTCTTCGTCCAGCTTCTGATTATTTACATAGACCTGCCCCTCCGTAATCAGAATCCGATCACCCTCTACACCAATAACGCGTTTCAACATGACAGTGTTTTCGCCGGACACCGCATAAATTTTGTTCTTCATCAGAATCACATCGCCCTGCTGCGGTCCTTTTTTCCCCGCAAACGCAAGCCTGCTAACCAGCACCTGATCTCCGTTCTCATAGGCTGGAAGCATGCTGTGGTCCGTAACCTCCGTAATCTGAAAAGCTAGAGATACTAAAAGCCCTGCACCTGTACCTAATATAACGGCGAGCAGAAAGACGACTGATTTTTTCATTTACTGTGTACTCCCAATCATTCCAAATTTACTAAATGGATAAAGTCTGAATACCACCTTTCCTACGATTTTGTCTTTCTCAACAAATCCGACTTCCAAAAAACGGCTGTCAGTGCTGTGCAGTCTGTTATCCCCCATGCAGAAATAATTGCTTTCCGGTACGACAACAGGTCCCACATCCCCGTTAGTAACACCATCTTTAATATAGCGCTCTTTCAGTTCCTCTCCATTTATGTACACTTTTCCTTCTCGAATCTCTACAATATCACCTGGCACGCCGATGACTCTCTTAATGAGTTTTTTCAAAGTTCCTCTGTTATTATCTCTAAGTTTTGACTGAAACACGATAACATCACCTCTTTCAGGCTCCGCCTCCCCTACATAGGCCTGTTTATGAATCAGCAGATAATCTCTATGCTCAAATCCCGGCTCCATAGATCTGCCATAAACCGCTGTAGGGATCACAAACTGCACTACAATCAGCGCCGCCGCACTTGCTGACAGCACCGATTTCAGCCAGTCTATTCGGTTTTCACGTTCTCGCTGTCTCTTTCTTTCTCTTCTGCTTTTTCCCATGATTTCCCTCTCCTGCATATTATTTATCGTACGGATTTTGAATAATCCCAAATTCGCTGAACGGATAGACACGCAGTACTACCTTTCCAATGACGTCGTCTATCTCAATACATCCTACATCTTCGTCCCTGCTGTCAATGCTGACTCTTCGATTATCACCCATGCAGAAAATCTTGCCCTCAGGAATCACCAGACGTTTCACCTCGCCCGAAGTAAAATCTTCTTTTAGATAGTCCTCTTCCAATTTCTTGTCGTTGATATACACCTCTCCATCAATGATATCGATGGTCTCTCCCGGCAGCCCGATAATACGCTTGATGAGCATTTTCTCCTCACCGTTTTCCTGTACCAGTGAAGAATGCACCACAACCACATCCCCGCGCTGCGGCTCACCAAACAGAGTGTAGGACTGCTTGCTCACAAAGAGATAGTCGTCCTCATAAAAATTCGGTTCCATGGAGCTTTGCTTGACAATGGTCGGTTTAACAAATTGTATTACAATTACAGCAATAACTACTGCGAATAAAATATCCTTGATCCACTCTTTCATGTTTTTGTGATTCCCCTCTATTCATCTTGTTCAAAAATATGCTTTTTTATTCTCATAAAGCTTTCCGGAAGTTCCGCCGTGAATTCTTTGCCACTCAGATAAGAAAGGCTATCCGGACAGTTTTCAAATTTCAGCCTGTACGCATGAAGCAACTGACAAGACAGTCCAAATTTTCTGCCTGCTGCTGCATTTATCATTTTGTCTCCGTACTTGGAATCGCCCAGCACAGGATAGCCGGCTGCTGCCAGATGGGCTCTGATTTGGTGCGTTCTGCCTGTAATGATTTCGACCTCCGCCAGAGTGCACTCTCTGCCGCAAAAGGTTCCATACTGCAGCGGCACAGCGATAGTTTCCATTTCTTTGCCGCTCTCTGTTATCGGTACTACAGCAATGCGGTTTTTCTCTTCATTCTTAACCATCCTGTCCATCAGGTGAAGAGGCTTTTCCATTCTTCCTCCGACAATAGTCAGATACATCTTGCGGATTTTATCTTTTTCACGAACCATCTGATTTAGCGTCTGCAGCGACATGGCGTTTTTTCCAAAGAGCACCAGACCAGTTGTATTTCTGTCCAGTCTGTTGACTGGAGCCGGCGTAAAAGTCTTCTCCAGCCTGGGATTGAACTCCTCTTTGTCGATGAGATAATCCACTACCTGGTTCGCCAGATGATTCTTTTTCTCGCTGCTGTCTCCATGAGTTAGAAGACCAAGGGGTTTTACTGCCGCTAAAAGATTGTCATCCTCATAAGCAATACCGAACTGCCTTCGCGTCCGGTTCACCCTTCTGCGCTTTTGGAACTTCTCCATATCCGCATCGCTGATGTACAGCAATATCTCATCGCCAAAATGCAGCACGGTATCTTCTTTTCCTCGCTTTCCGTTGACCTTGACATCCTTTCGAATAGCCTTGTAGATAAAACTCAGCGGCGCATTTTCCAAATATTTTCTAAGGAACTTGTCCAAACGCTGTTCCTGCTCGTTTTTGCCTATTTCAATCCTAATCATACCCTTTATTATACAACATTCCCCGCTCTAAAGCAAAATGTATTTGTTCTTTTGCGAAAAGTATGTTAAATTATATATAGAAAAAGACGAAAGGAGAATCTTGATGAAAAAACTAAAAGATTTTTTCTACGACAAAAACGATATTCTTATTGCACTTGCGATTTTAATTATAGCTGCACTCCTCATCGTGTGGCGCATGGAGATCATCATGGATTATCCGAGGACCCTCGCTGAAGAAACCGGCACCCTTGATACTACGGAACCAGAGGCTGTCGACAGTCCCGAGAATTCCCAGCAGGCCAACGAAATCTGGACAGCCGGCGTACTGACAAAGGACATTACTGTCACGGTCCGGGGCGGCACAGCTACCGAAGCAGTGCAAAGTCTTATCGATGCAGAACTCTTCGCATCTTATGACGAGTATTCGTCAGTCTGCAATGCTGCAGGGTACAAACCTGAGAACATCAAGGCAACAACCTTTACATTCCCTGCTGGCAGTACCCAGACAGACATTGCCAGAATGGTTACACAGTAAACTTTACTTTTTCAAAAGCTCGATGATTCTTGTCAATCGAGCTTTTTGCTGTCCATTCATCATGGGCATTAAGCTCTGTACCGCTGCCATCTGTTTCTCATAAGGAATATTAGCTGCTTCGAGCTGATTCTTGATTTTCATAATTTCTGATACAAGTTCAGCGTCGCTTTTCTGTTCGTAGGATTTAGCCTTAGCCACAGTGGTTTTCTTGTCAGCGGAGATTCCCAGCTGTCCTGCCAAATCTAAAATGGTCTTATCGTCTAATTGCATGAATACACTCCTTTCTACTACACTATATGCACCAAATGCGCCGGTATTTCATAATATGATATAGAAATTACGGAGGTGACATATGGCAAACAACCCTATTCCCATTCTGGCTGTGCTGTTTCTTTTAAAATCCAAAAATACTGGAACCGGTTTCAGACCACCGGTTATGAATACCCTGGAGCTGGAATCCATGCTGGACAATGCTCATTCCATGATACATACCATCGAAAAACTCCGCGGTTTTGCCCAGGTCAGCGGGCAAGGCAGCCTTCCTGATATGAAAAAAATGATGGAAATCGTTGAAAAATTACCGCTTTAGTGTATAATAGACATATACATTTTAAGGAGGTATGACATGGCTTTAGTAACAACAAAAGAAATGTTCGCAAAAGCAATTAACAGTGACTATGCAATTGGTGCTTTCAATGTAAACAATATGGAAATCATTCAGGGTATTGTCGCTGCGGCCCAGATAGAACAGGCACCGCTGATTCTGCAGGTCTCTGCAGGTGCCAGAAAATATGCAAAACCATCTTACTTAACCAAACTGGTGGAGGCTGCCATCGATGATACCGGTGTAGATGTTGCACTGCATCTGGACCACGGTGAAGATTTTGAAATCTGCAAGAAGTGCGTCGACGACGGATTTACTTCTGTTATGATTGACGGCTCCAAATATCCTTTGGAAGAAAACATCGCTCTGACCAAACAGGTGGTAGAATATGCTCATGCACACGGTGTTGTGGTAGAAGCTGAGCTAGGCAAACTGGCAGGAGTGGAGGACAATATCAAGGTTGACGCTCGTTCTGCAACCTTTACAGACCCGGATGAAGCTGCAGAATTCGTAGAAAAGACCGGCGTAGACTCTCTCGCCATCGCCATCGGCACCAGTCACGGCGCATACAAATTCAAGGGAGAACCTTATCTGGATTACGAAAGATTGAAGAAAATTCATTCACTGATTCCAAATACTCCACTGGTGCTTCACGGTGCCTCCTCTGTCCTGAAAGAATTTGTCGATAGATGCAATCAGTATGGAGGAGAAATTCCGGGTGCTCAGGGCGTTCCTGAGGATATGATCCACGAAGCCGTTAAGTACGGTATCTGCAAAGTCAATGTAGACACCGACCTGCGTCTTGCCATGACCGCTGAAATCAGAAGAGTTCTCGCAGAAAATCCAGGAGAATTCGATCCAAGAAAATATCTGGGACCAGGAAGAGACGCTATCACTAGAATGGTACAGCACAAAATCAGAGATATGCTCAACGCATCAGGAAAAATGTAAAATGTAGAAAAAGAGGCTGTCTGAGACAGCCTCTTTTATGCTTTCGGTTCTTTTTCTTCTCTTACTATGCACACCGCTTCTACTCTGCTCTTAACACCAAGCTTTCTAAATAAGTTGTAGACATGCGCCTTTACGGTGCTTTCTGAAATAAACAGAGCTTCGGCAATCTGTGTGTTGGTCTTGCCGCTGTAAATTTCTTCGAGAATTTCAATCTCTCTTTTAGTCAATTCATATTTGTTCTGCACATTGGCAAGCGCCTCAGAAAGTTCCATTACTACCGGCGCCTCAGACGTATAAGAACTTCTGAAATCCCTCTTGTACTGCAGTACCATATTTGCTGCGTTGATTACCAGCCAATAGTAGATGGTTATATTCATAACCACCTCTTTATCACCGTCAATCCAGCCGCTTTCACTGATGAAATAGCTGATATAGTTTACCGTCATAAAAAACGTAATAACGATCTTATAGGCGATAAATCGTTTAGGCGCTTTGCTGCGAACACTGTTTAAAATGCTGCTGATACTGCCCACAATCAGAAGACCAATGAGAGGCACATCAATAATCAGTCTAATCCAGTAAATTTCTCTAAACAGAATGATCGCCGCCATCCAGATAATTCCATAAAAAAACACGTAGACCGACGCAAAACCCGTAAACCGGCTCTCTTCCTCTACGCCGGTAATACTGTTGCTGACCCGGAGCCACAGATATACCAGAACTGCAATGAAACAATCGCCGATACTAATCAGCAAGGAAGTTTCTATGTGTATAATGTTATCACAGTAGTAAATCACAAAGTCATAAACATTCATGAACAGGAGCATGATTACAAAGGGTTTCATGGAAGCAAACTGCTTTTCTTTATCTCCTTTTCCTGCCAGCCACTGTATGGTCAGCCCGCAGGCGCCTATCAGAATTGCAAATATATAAAGAAAGACAATAACATGTCGCATACAAGATCCTCTCTATCCAAAAGCTTACTTTTATTTATTTTACTATGGAATATACCAAAAGACCAGCAAAAATATGCTGGTCTTTAAAAAATTTATTGTCCGATTCTACAGTCTACCGCACAGTATGTTCTTCCAGAAGCTGGTTCTTCATATTCCACAGATTCTGGGATAAATCCACATAATATGTTTGTGGATTTTCAAAACGCAGTGTCTCACTCCAAAGCGTCTCTATTTGCTGTGAGCAATACGTTCTAATCTCTTCGATAGATGGGTTTTCATATACACATTCCCCCTTGTCAAAGAGCTGTACTCTAAGATTTTTTACGTAGAAATTATAAAGTTTTTTCTTTTTCCATACTGCATTTGGATCAAAGATTTCATATCCGTCTACTTCAGGAATTTCTTCACCATCTACAGTTAAAACGTCTGCCAAAGCTTTTCCTGTCTCCTTGTCGAAGAGTCGGAACAGAGACTTAAAGCCAGGATTCGTAATCTTCTCCACATTCTCAGAAATTTTAATCTTAGGAATGATTTTTCCTTCCTGTTCCAAAGCCGCCAGTTTATATACACCGCCAAAGACCGGTTCCGACTTGGCTGTAATCAGTCGTTCACCCACGCCAAAGGAATCAATCTGTGCGCCCTCCATAATGACATCCCTAATGATGTACTCGTCCAGCGAATTAGATACCGTAATAGTACAATCCGTAAGACCGGCTTCGTCCAGCATTTTCCTGGCCTTCTTTGTCAGGTAAGCCACATCGCCGCTGTCGATACGAATGCCCATCTTCTTTGGCTGTGCTTCCTTGAACACCTTGATTGCATTAGGCACGCCGGACTTCAGCACATTATAGGTATCCACCAACAAGGTACAATTTTCTGGATAAATTTCGGCATACTTTTTAAATGCCTCGTATTCGGACGGGAACATCTGGACCCAGCTGTGAGCCATAGTCCCAAGGGCTGTAATGCCAAAATCTCTGTCTGCGATGGCACATGCTGTTCCTGCACAGCCTCCGATATATGCCGCACGAGCGCCGTAGACCGCTGCTGCAGTGCCATGGGCTCTTCTCGTCCCAAACTCCATGACAGGTCTTCCCTGTGCCGCTCTGACGATACGATTTGCCTTGGTTGCAATCAAACTCTGGTGATTAATGATTAAAAGCACCATTGTTTCAATGAACTGCGCCTGAATTACAGGCCCTCTCACCGTCAAAATCGGTTCATGGGGAAAAATTGGTGTTCCCTCCGGTACCGCCCAGACATCACAGGAAAATTTAAAGTCTTTCAGATAATCCAGAAAATCTTCACAAAAAATTCCTTTCTCTCTTAAATAGACAATGTCTTCTTCTGTAAAATGCAAATCTCTCAAATAGTCAATGAGTTGTTCCACTCCCGCCATCACTGCATAGCCGCCGCCATCGGGCACTTTTCTAAAGAACATATCAAAATAAGCGATATCTTCTTCTACATTACCTGACTGAAAATATCCATTTGCCATAGTGATTTCATAGAAATCCGTCAGCATCGTCAGGTTTTCATTTTTCATCATTGGGATAATCTCCTTTAGTATACAATCCAAATCATATCTATGCCTTTCTCTGCCCGCCACAGGCACGTATCGAAAGGTACAATTTAGTATTATACACTATTTCAGAATTTTCTTCAAGAACTCTCCAGTATAAGATTTTTTGCACGCTGCAATCTCCTCCGGAGTTCCTGTAGCAACTATGGTGCCTCCACGGTTTCCACCATCCGGTCCTAAGTCGATTACATGGTCCGCCCTCTTGATGACATCCAAATTATGCTCAATGACAACCACAGTATTGCCTGCGTCCACCAGCTTATCAAGCACTGCAATCAGTTTATCTACATCAGCAAAATGAAGCCCTGTAGTTGGCTCGTCTAAAATATACAGTGTTTTTCCCGTACTCCTCTTGGAAAGTTCCGACGCCAGCTTGATTCTCTGCGCTTCACCGCCGGAAAGCTGGGTTGATGGCTGTCCCAGTTTGACATAATCGAGTCCCACCTCGTTGAGAGTATCCAGCTGTCGTTTGATAGTAGGAAGGTTTTTGAAAAAGTCCAAAGCCTCGGATACGCTCATATCCAGCACGTCAAAAATGCTCTTGCCTTTATATTTCACTTCCAATGTTTCTCTGTTATATCTCTTCCCTTTGCACACTTCGCAAGGTACATAAACATCAGGCAGGAAGTGCATTTCTATCTTGATAATACCGTCACCGCTGCACGCCTCACATCTGCCGCCTTTTACATTGAAGCTGAATCTGCCTTTTTCAAAACCGCGGATTTTGGATTCCGGAAGGCTTGCAAAGAGGTCTCTGATGTGGGTGAACATGCCGGTATATGTCGCCGGATTGGAACGAGGAGTTCTTCCGATTGGAGACTGGTCAATGTTGATGACCTTGTCGATGTGTTCAAGTCCGGTCATATTCTTAAACTTGCCAGCTTCGTCCTTTGTTCTGTTAATCAGCTTTGCCGCGCCTTTATACAGAATCTGGTTGACAAGGCTGCTCTTGCCTGAACCGGAAACCCCAGTGACGCAGACGAATTTCCCAAGGGGTATGTCCACGTTTACTTTCTTTAAGTTGTTTTCTTCAGCACCTTTGATGGTGATACACTTACCGTTTCCTTCCCTTCTTGACTTCGGTACAGCGATGGATTTTTTGCCGGATAGATACTGCCCCGTAATGGAGTCAGGACACGCCATGATATCCTCGACTGTTCCCTGCGCCACCAGTTCACCGCCGTAAACGCCTGCCGCAGGTCCGATATCGATGATGTGATCCGCGGCGTACATAGTATCCTCATCGTGTTCCACGACCAGCAGGGTATTTCCTAAATCAGTCAGCTCCCGCAATGTTGCCAGCAGCTTTTCATTATCTTTTTGATGCAGCCCGATACTAGGCTCATCCAGAATATAAAGCACACCCATAAGGCTGGAACCAATCTGCGTCGCAAGACGGATTCGTTGGGATTCACCGCCGGAAAGGGTCCCCGCTGCCCGTGAAAGGGTCAAGTAATCCAGTCCTACGTTAATCAGGAAATTCAGTCTTTCTTTGATTTCCTTGATAATCTGTCTGCCGATGATTGCTTCCTTTTCGGTCAGCTGCAGCTGATCAATAAATTCGTAAGCTTCACGAATAGAAAGGTCGGAAAGCTCTGCCAGATTCTTTCCTCCTACAGTAACTGCAAGAACCTCCGGTTTCAGCCTCTTTCCTTTACAGTCGGGACAATCCCGCACTGTCATATATTTTGCCATACGCTCTTTCATGAAATCAGAATTAGTTTCACGATAACGCCGCTCTAAGTTGTTGATTACCCCTTCAAAAGGATGATCTCTTTCGGATTTGCTTCCGCTGCTTCTGCTGACATAAGTGTATTTCAGGTGGCGCGTACCTGTGCCATAGAGCAGTTCTTTCTTGAACTTCTCAGGTAGTTCCTCATAAGGGGTATTCAAATCCACACCGTGGTCTCTTGCCAAAGCATCAATCATCTGTCTGTAAAACCCAGAAAATTCCATGGACGCAAAAATATTGCCGAGGGCTCCTTTGATAATGCTCTTGTCCGTCTGGATAATCAACTCCGGATCAATTTTCTGGGTAAATCCCAGCCCGTTGCAGGACGGACACGCCCCGAAGGGACTGTTAAAAGAGAACATTCTCGGTTCCAGTTCCTCAATGCTGACACCGTGTTCCGGACACGCCAGCTTGGTAGAGAAGGTCTTCTCTACAGAATAATCCTTGTCCACAAACTGCACCACAACCAGACCGTCACCCTGATGCATTGCCAATTCAACTGCTTCCGAAATACGGCTTTCCTGTCCGTCTTTGATGATGATACGGTCGACGACAATTTCTATGGTATGCTTGAACTTTTTGTCCAGCTTGATTTCTTCTTCATTAATTAGCCTGATTTCCCCATCGATTCTGACTCTGGTAAATCCCTCTTTGCGAATTCGCTCCAGAATCTTCTCATGCTCGCCCTTACGCTGCCTGACAACCGGCGCCATAATCATCAGTTTGGTGCCTTCCGGGAATTCCATAATCGTATCCACCATCTGATCCACAGACTGACTGGTGATAGGCTGTCCGCAGACCGGGCAGTGCGGCTGTCCGATTCTCGCATAAAGCAGTCTCAGGTAATCGTGGATTTCTGTCACCGTTCCCACTGTGGAGCGGGGATTCTTGCTGGTGGTCTTCTGGTCGATGGAAATCGCAGGTGAAAGCCCTTCAATCAGCTCTACATCCGGTTTATCCATCTGTCCCAGAAACTGTCTCGCATAGGAAGAAAGACTCTCCACATATCGTCTCTGTCCCTCTGCATAAATCGTATCAAATGCCAGCGAAGATTTTCCTGAACCGGAAAGACCGGTCAAAACCACCATCTTATCTCTCGGGATTTTTACATCGATGTGTTTCAGATTATTCTCGTTGGCACCTTTTACAATAATTTCATTTGCCATATATCTAACTCCGTTTCTGTAAAATTATCTCTATGTTACGTCTAGTCTATACCGACGGTTGCGCCGCAAATCACGCCAACCTTATGACAGCCGGCTCTTATATTCAAATATCTGGTCACGCAGCTGCGCCGCACGTTCAAACTGCAAGTTCTGCGCAGCATCCTTCATTTCTTTTTCTAATTCCTTTACGTAATCCTTCAGTTCCTTCTGGGTCATTTCTATCGGCTTCTTGCCCTTATATCTGCCCTCATCCTCTGCTGGTTTGGTTGCCTCAATGACCGCGCGGACTGATTTCTGTACACTCTTCGGCGTAATTCCGTGTTCCTCGTTATACCTCGCCTGAATGCCTCTTCTTCGCTGCGTCTCGTCGATTGCCGCCTTCATAGCTTTGCTGATATAATCTGCATACATAACAACCTTGCCATCTACGTTACGAGCGGCACGGCCGATGGTCTGAATCAGTGAAGTCTCCGTTCTGAGGAAACCTTCCTTGTCGGCATCCAAAATTGCCACCAGCGATACCTCCGGAATATCCAGTCCCTCTCTCAGCAGATTGATGCCAACCAGCACGTCAAACTCTCCGAGGCGTAAATCCCTGATAATCTCAAGGCGTTCCAAAGTATCCACCTCCGAATGAAGGTATCTGACTCTGATTCCAGCATTGGTCAAATAGGTTGTCAGGCTCTCTGCCATCTTCTTGGTCAAAGTGGTGACAAAGGCACGTTCTCCTTTGGCAGCGGTCTGTTTCAGTTCGCCAATCAGGTCGTCAATCTGTCCTTCGGTCTTTCGCACTTCAATCGGCGGGTCCAAAAGACCTGTCGGTCTGATAATCTGCTCTGCTGTAATGCCGCCAGCCTTTTCTCTCTCATACGATGCTGGCGTGGCGCTGACATACACTGCCTGATTGACAAGTCCCTGCCATTCTTCAAACTGCAGCGGTCTGTTATCCAGCGCTGACGGCAGTCTGAATCCGTACTCTACTAACGATGATTTCCGCGATCGATCCCCTGCATACATGGCACGAAGCTGCGGCAGCATGACATGAGACTCGTCTATCATCAGCAGAAAATCATCGGGAAAATAGTCTATCAAAGTATACGGTCTGGTGCCCGGCGCAAGGCCATTGATATGACGGGAATAGTTTTCGATTCCCTTGCAGGTGCCGATTTCTCTGAGCATTTCCATATCGTATCTGGTTCTCTGCTCAATTCTCTGCGCTTCCAGCAGTTTACCCCGATCCTTAAACCAGCGCACTCTCTGATCCAGCTCATCCTCTATGGTGACCAGCGCCCGCTCCATATTCTCCTTGGAGGTAACATAGTGGGATGCCGGGTAAATTGCGATGTGGTTCCTAAGTCCCAGAATTTCTCCTGTCAGCGGATTCATCTCTTTAATACTCTCCACCTCGTCACCGAAGAGTTCTATGCGAACTGCCTTATCGGACCCTGCCGGAAAGATATCGATGATATCTCCCCGCACGCGGAAGGTGCCTCTCTCAAATTCCAAATCGTTTCGGACATACTGGATGTCTATCAGTTTGCGCAAAATTTCATTGCGGGGCTTCTCCATCCCCGGCCGCAATGAAATCATCTGATTTTCATAATCAAAAGGGCTTCCCAGTCCATAAATGCAGGAAACAGATGCCACGATGATGACATCGCGCCGCTCGGCCAAAGCTGCTGTTGCCGAGTGGCGCAGCTTTTCTATTTCGTCGTTGATATCGGAATCCTTCTCAATATAGGTATCGGTAGACGGCACATACGCCTCCGGCTGATAGTAATCGTAGTAGGACACAAAATACTCTACCGCGTTCTCTGGAAAAAACTCCTTAAACTCACCGTGAAGCTGAGCTGCCAGCGTCTTGTTATGAGAAATAACAAGGGTCGGCTTCTGTACCTTTTCTATGATGTTCGCCATGGTAAAGGTCTTTCCGGAACCGGTGACGCCCATGAGTGTCTGGTGCTTCTTTCCGTCCAGAATCCCGCTGACCAGCTTATCTATTGCCTGTGGCTGGTCACCCATAGCATTATATTCTGATACTAATTTGAATTGACTCATGAAAGTTCCTCCCCTATGAATCAGTCTTTGTCTTGAATATCTTTGGAACTACTGTAAAAAACAGCAATTCAATCTGTTTACCCAAAAGAGTTCCTTCTTAATCTTAATCTAATAAAAAATTCTTTGCAAGAATGAGTTTATTATACCATAAACTCATCGCCTTTGCAAACAAATGTTCGTTTTTCTTTCAATTTGCTCTAAAGGAAGCCATCTCAAAGTGGAACGTAAAAATCCGCACCATAAGACCTTATTGGTTCATAAATGGTGCGGATACCGTTTAAGGAAAATGGTGCAGTCATGCATCCCTTTTTTGTATTTAAATATATGTTAGTCGTTAGGTCTGTTATAGAACCAGCCGCCAATTTGTTCCGTCTTAATCACGTTAACAAACGCGCCCGGATCAGCATCCATAATCGCTGCAAGAACTTTGTTTACCTCTTCACTGGAAACCACAGAATACAGCATATTCCGTTCTGTTCCCTGATAACACCCAATTCCCTTAAAATGGGTTGCGTCATGGTTGGTAATCGCCTTGATCCTACCGTAAATTACATTGGGCTGCTCCGTGATAATCAGCAGCGTATGCTTCTGATATCTTTTGTACAGCATCTGTATAACCTGCGTAGAGCAAAACTGAAAAATAATTGAGTACAATGCTTTATCAAAACCGAAAAGAATGCCTGCCGCAACAAGAATACACACATTGCCCATAAAGATATAGTTCCACGCGTCAATGCCTTTCTTCTGAGAGAAGTAAATGGATATGAAATCGGTACCACCTGCACTGGCCCCCACGTAAAGCGCCAGACTGATTGCTACACCGTTTAGAATGCCTCCGAAAATGCAGATCAGAAGTACATCATAAGTAATTGTCACAGCTGACAGAATATCCGTCATGAAACTGCTCAATACAATCACATAAACGGAATAAAATGTAAATCGTTTTCCCAGATACTTAATACCTATATAAATAGGAACCAAATTCAGCGGAATATACAGTACCGTATACGGAATGGACAGTCCCAGAAATGTATCCGCAATCTGCTGAAGCAGAATCGTAATTCCCGCAAAGCCTCCAGGAAACAATCCCCCGGTTCGAACAAAGCTTCTCAGATTAAAAGCGTAAAGGAGTGCCCCTGCCGTACAGAAAAGAATTCTTCGTAATTCTTTTTTTGTTCTCTGTTTTTTTGTCAGTTCCATGCAGTTTACTCCTCCTCTGGCAGTTTGCTTACATCAATCCACGCTTCTGACTTGGAAAACCCGAAAATCTCATCGCAAGTCAGTTCGATGGCACTGTTTGCACTGCCGCAGGCAGGAAACACCGTCTCAAATCGTTTCATAGACACATCACAAAAAATCCGCACTTTGGGATTTTCGACAGCAAAAGCACAAACGCCGCCAACGGCATGTCCTGTATAGAATTCCACTTCTTCAGCAGACAGCATTTTTGCCTTAAATCCAAAATAGTCCTTAAACTTCCGGTTATCTACCTTCGAATCTCCCGCCATCTGAATCAGAATACAGCCGTCTTCACTTTTGAAAGACAGCGTTTTACAAATTCTTGCGCCCGAAACACCTACCGCATGAGCCGCCAATTCCACAGTTGCACTAGAAACGTCAAACTCCTGAATTCTATCTTCTAGTCCATATTGCCCAAAATATTCTCTCACTTTCTCTATTGCCACAAGTATACCTCCTATAAAAAGCTTTCTAATTAGTATACGTGAAATCTATCTAAATCTCAATAGTTACCAATCAGAAAATTTCTGTTTCCCATATCAAACCTTCTTGTCCTAAAGTCATATTACATGTAATATATGCCAGATTGTGCATTTTTGTGTCACCGAACCAAAAAACCTTTCTTTTTTGGTGGTGTTTTTTCAATTATCAGATTTTTCTTTGTTCAGATGTGTATACATGTTGACTTTTTACCCATCTTTCACATATAATGAAGCTGTATAAGTTATTTTTATGCATTTATTTTATCCTAATTAGGAGGTAGTTCAATGGACAACAAGAACAACAAAGGCTTTAACAGTAACTTTGGATTCCTGATGGCTTCCATCGGATCGGCTGTAGGTCTGGGTAACCTTTGGTCCTTCCCGTTTAAGATGGGTAACATGGGTGGATTTGTATTCCTGCTCTGTTATCTGTTCTTCCTGGTAGTCGTAGGTTATCCGCTGCTGATGGGTGAATTTGCCATCGGTCGTAAAACAGGCAAAGCTGCAATTGAGGGCTTTGAAAACACAAACAAGAGTTTCAAGATTTTTGGTATCATTGAAACAATCGTACCTTATTTCCTGGTTGCATTCTACTGCACATTCGGCGGATACATCACCAAATATCTGGTTGCATCCATCGGCTGGTTAGTGGGTGCCGGCGATCTTGGTACCGCTAATGCCGGTGAATACTTCAGCGGTTTCATTTCCAGCGGTATGCCGGCAATTCTCTACATGGTAGCTTTCTGGGCACTGACTGTACTTATCGTTTATCTGGGTACATCCGGTATTGAGAAATTCTGTAAGGTAGCCATTCCTGCCCTGATTGTATGCATGATTATCATCATTATCAGAGCAGTTACTCTGCCAGGCGCAGGCGAAGGTCTCGCTTTCATCTTCAAGCCTGATATGAGCGCATTTAAAGGCACTGGCTGGATTGGTGTTCTGGGCGCTGCAGGAAATCAGTGCTTCTTCTCACTGTCACTGGCATCCGGTTGTCTGATTGCATATGGTGCTAAACTGAACAAGAGTGAAAACCTAGAAAAGAACGCAGCAATCGTAGCTGTTGCAGATACTCTGGTTGCGGTTATGGCTGGCGTCTGCATCTTCCCTGCAGTATTCGCATACGGTCTGGAACCGGGTGCAGGTCCTGGGCTTCTGTTCTCCACTATGGTAACTGTATTCCAGAACATGGGCGCAATCGGTCCTATCTTCAGCGTAATCTTCTTCCTGCTGGTATTCTTCGCAGCACTGTCTTCCTCCATCGGTATGATGGAAGGCGGTATCCAGGCTATGGTAGACGCACAGGAAAGAAAAGGCAAGATGGGCGGAAGAGCAAAATGCGTTGCCCTGACTGCAGTAATTGCTCTTGCTGGTAACTTAATCGTAACCGGTGATGGTCTTGGTTCTTCCGGTTGGTGGAATCCGCTGGCTGCACTCCTTGGGCCTGAAGCTGATAAGGTATGGCTGGACTTCTTCGATTTGTTTGCAGAAGGTCTGCTGATGCCAATCGGTGCTACCGGTATGGCAGTCATGCTTGGCTGGACCAGACTGAGATTCCTCGACGAGGAAGTTTCAGAAGGTTCCGACTTCAAAACAAAAGGTTTCGTACATTTCTGTCTAAAATGGCTGGATCCAATCATCTGCGGTATTTTGATTATCGTATCTCTAGACGGATTCTTCGACTTCACAGATTTATTCTAATAAGACCACATACATATGCACGATTTGCATAAACGACGCAGAAACCGGGATTCTTCTCAATCCCGGTTTCTGCTTTCTTTCGTCTATTTTCATACATTAAAAGGAATCCAATTTTATTCAGTTTTTTATGTCATATAACAAATTTCCAAAAGGCTTTATGTTATGATTGACAACTTCACTACAGCCAGATATAATGGTAGGACAAACTATATATTTGCAATTATCAATTAGGAGGACTTTATCTCATGACACAACAACAAGGTAAAGGTCAATGGGCGAGCAATTTCGGCTTTCTAATGGCCGCAATCGGCTCCGCTGTTGGTCTTGGCAACTTATGGGGATTCCCGTACAAGATGGGAATCAGTGGAGGATTTGCTTTCCTCATCCTGTATCTAATCTTAGTCGTACTGGTAGGCTACGTAATCTGCCTTGGTGAGCTTTCTCTGGGAAGAAACTCCGGCAAAGGTGTTGTCGGCGCTTACGAAGCATTAAGTAAAAAATATGCGTTTATCGGATGGTTCGGATGGATTTCTCCGCTGCTGATTCTGGGCTTTTACTGCATGCTGGGCGGCTACTGTCTGAAATACGCGATTGCCAATATCGGAGATCTCTTTGGTGCAGGCTTTGGCGTTGGATCCACAGATAGCGGTGAATTTTTCGGTACATTTTCCACCGATATGGTGCAAAGTTCTGTTTACACCATTATCTTCGTCGCGCTGACTATCTTTATCGTTCGCGGCGGCGTTTCCAGCGGTATTGAGAAGTTTACCAAAGTGGCTATGCCGGCGCTATTCGTATGTCTGCTCATTGTTATCGCAAGAAGCGTTACCATGCCGGGCGCAGCTGCAGGTCTGGAATTTATGTTTAAACCAAACTGGGACGTATTCCAGGGCGCAGGCTTTATCAATGTTCTTGCCGCAGCAGGCGGTCAGATGTTCTTCTCCCTGTCGCTGGGCATGGGCATCACTGTTACTTACGGTTCTTATATGACAAAGGACGCCAGTCTGGAACGCAGCGCACTGATTATTCCACTTGCAGATACGATCATCGCCATCATGGCAGGACTTGCCATCATGCCAGCAGTATTCGCTTCCGGTCTTGATCCTAAAGGCGGTCCTGGTCTGCTCTTTGTAACACTGCAGACTGTATTCTCTGCAATGGGAGGAATTGGTCCAATCTTCGGATTCATCTTCTACGGTCTGGTATTCATCGCAGCTATCACCTCTTCCATCGCTCTGCTGGAAGCTGTCAGCTCCACCGTCATGGACAAGCGCGCAGAAAAAGGCAAACCGATTGACAGAAAACTGGTTGTAACTATTATGGGTATTATCGTAGGTCTGGAAGGCGTTTTCGTAGCGCTGGATGGACTTGGCGGCAATGGATTCCCGCAGATTTTTGGTCAGAGCACCTGGCTTGATTCCTTCGACTTAGTATCCGAGGGTATTCTCATGCCGCTGGGCGCATGCTACATGGCAATCATCCTGCCGACAGAACTGGTAGACAAAGAAGTGACCCTGAACGGCAACAAGTTCAGAACCCAGAAATTCTTCGATTTCTGCATCAAATTCGCAGCGCCGCTGCTGATGGTTCTGGTTCTTCTGGGACAAATCGATACCTTCTTTAAAATGGGTATTTTCTCATAATATAGACCACAAAGATGCCGCATGGTTGAAAACCGACGCGGCATTTTTTTAATTAAGATATTTATAGTTGTACAATCAGTCGATACATCAGTTCCAGTCTTTTTTCGATGGTGTCCAGTTCCAAATACTCTCCGCTGCTGTGCATATCGTTACCCACAGGTCCGCATCCACAAAGAGTCGGCACACCCAAACTTGCGATGTGATTAGCATCTGATACACCGCCGGTATCTATCCAGCAAATACTCTGCCCCAAACCGGACGCTGCCTGGTTCATCTTCTGCATTAGCTCTTCTGTCACGTTTGATGGATTCATCGGCATAATTACATTTTTAAAGACTGGTTCCGCTTTCACGCCGTTTACATCTGGATTCTGTTTTAAATAAGACACCTTCTCCCGAATCTTTTCAAGCGCATGGGAATCCTTAAAACGAATATCAAATACAACTTCCGCCCTTTCCGCTACTACATTAGACGCTGTTCCGCCAGCTGCCACACCAGCCGTAATAGAAGTGCCTGCAGAAAAATCCTGCAGCGCCGTCAGTTCTGTAATCCAGCGTGCCATTTCCACAAGGGCATTGGCCCCTTTTTCCGGCGCAACCCCGGCATGGGCAGCAATCCCCTGAAAGGACACTTCCAAATCTGCGCCGCCTTTCCTGCTTCTGACAAATCCGTTATTTTGTCTTCCCGGCTCAAAGACAAAGGCGTACCGGGTATGCCTTGCCAGTTTCTGCAGCCAGGATTTGGAGCGTCCAGAACCGATTTCCTCATCACTGTTAAAAGCAAGGCAAATTCTAAGTTCTGGTCTTACCGCTCTCAGCTGTTTCGCAAGATGAATTGCCAGAACCAGTCCAGCCTTCATATCTGCTGCGCCCGGTCCGTATGCCAGATTACCTTCTTCCCTGTACGGTCTTTCTGCTGCAGTTCCTTTCGGAAATACTGTGTCCATGTGACCGACAAACATCACATCAAAATCCTTCTCCGCATGTGTCCTTGCCTCAATGCGTGTATCCTCATCGAAGGTTTCCACCAGATAGCCTTCATCTCTCAATCGGTTCGCGAGCATTCTGCCTATCACGGCAATATCCTGCAAATCTTCACTGCTGCTGTCTAAATTTACGATTTCCGCAAGTTCTTTACGGAATTGTTCTATATTCCACATGCTCTTGCTCCTTTCTTTTTTCTAAAATTATTATATACTCTTTTGGGAAGGTGAACAACATGAAACTCAACCAGCTATATTATTCCGGATGTACATTACAAAAGCAGACTGATTGCCCACTTCTGCCTGCAATCAATCCGCTTTTTATAAAGAAGGTGTTTTGGATTATTCTTCGGAAAGTTTCTTATAATTTTCGTATTTTTCACGAGCGTCTTGTTCTGTCATTTCAAAGAGCTTATCCGCTTTCTGCGGAAATTCCTTCGCCAGGGAAGAATATCTGTTCTGACCCATGATAAAGTCTTTGAACGGTTTGCTAGGCGCCTTGGAATCCAGAATAAACGGATTTCTGCCCTTTTTCTTTAACTCAGGATTGTATCTGTAGAGATGCCAGTAGCCAGATTCTACAGCGTCCTTGATGTTCTCCTGAGATTTGCCCATGCCTTTCTTGATGCCGTGGTTGATACAAGGCGCATAAGCGATAATCAGAGATGGTCCATCGTAAGCTTCAGCTTCAGCGATTGCTTTCATGAACTGGGCTTTGTCAGCGCCCATGCCTACCTGCGCTACGTATACATAGCCGTAGGACATTGCCATCATGCCGAGGTCTTTCTTCTTGATTCTTTTACCAGAGGCTGCAAATTTTGCAATTGCTGCTGCCGGTGTCGCCTTGGATGCCTGACCGCCAGTGTTGGAGTAAACCTCTGTATCGAATACCAGTACGTTGATATTTTCGCCGGAAGCCAGTACGTGATCCAGACCGCCGTAGCCGATATCGTAAGCCCAGCCGTCACCGCCGATAGCCCAGATAGATTTCTTTACGAGGTAATCCTTGTATCTTAAAATTCTGTCACAAAGCTGTTTCAGCACTTCGTCGGTAGTCTTCATATTCTCTATTGCATCCAGAACCTTCTGGCTGGCTGCAATAGATTCTTCGCCGTGGTCCTTGTATTCTAACCAGTCTTTGAAAGCGTCTTTCATTTCGTCATCGATATCCAGCTCGAGAAGCGCTTTCATGTTGCTTTCAATCTTGTCGCGGATCTGTTTGGTTGCCAGAACCATACCGTATCCAAATTCTGCATTATCTTCAAACAGGGAGTTTGCCCACGCAGGTCCGTGTCCCTTTTCATCCGTGCAGTATGGTATGGACGGCGCAGATGCGCCCCAGATGGAGGAACAGCCTGTCGCATTGGCAATCATCATTCTGTCGCCGAAGAGCTGTGTGATAACCTTCAGATAAGGCGTTTCACCGCAGCCTGCACATGCGCCGGAAAACTCGAAGTAAGGCTGGAAGAACTGACTGCCTTTTACGCTGGTCTTTTCAACTGGCAGGTCTTTTTTCTTGATGGTCATAGCATAATCCCAGTTGTCTGCTTCGTGAACCACATCGGCATAAGCTTCCATCTTAAGTGCCTTTTCCTTTGCTGGACAGATGTCTGCGCAGTTGCCGCAGCCCATACAGTCAAGAGCAGAAAGCTGCATCCTGTAGTGCAGTCCGTCAAGCTGTGCGCCCTGCGCTTTGATGGTCTCAAAACCTTTTGGCGCTGCTGCCAGTTCCTCATCATTGAGCAGCACAGGTCTGATTGCAGAGTGCGGGCAGACAAAGGAGCACTGATTGCACTGGATACATTTTGTCATATCCCACTTCGGCAGATGTACAGCTACGCCGCGTTTTTCGTATCTGCTGGTGCCCAGAGGGAAAGAGCCATCCGGGTGATTGATAAAGGTGCTGACCGGAAGATCTTCGCCTTCCTGTTTATTCATCGGAATCAGCACTTCTTCTACGAATACCGGCAGATCCAGAACCTTTTCTTTCGGATCTTCTGCATCCAGCCAGCTTGCCGGAATCTCGACCTTCTGAATTGCGTTGATACCTTCATCAACAGCCTTCCAGTTCATCTCGATGACCTGTTGACCTTTTTTCTTGTATGTCTTTTCGATACCTTCTTTCAGATATTTGATCGCATCATCTACAGGAATTACTTCCGTCAGTTTGAAGAAAGCTGCCTGCATGATCATGTTGATTCTGCTGCCAAGACCGATGGCTTCACTAATTTTCCATGCGTCGATGGTATAGAAGTTGATTTCTTTCTTTGCCAGTGCGCGCTTTACGCTTGCAGGCAAATGTTCGTCCATTTCCTCCGGTGCCCACAAACTGTTGAGCAGGAAGGTGCCGCCCTTCTGCAGATCCTTCAGCATGTCGTACTGTCTCAGATATGCCTGGTTATGACAGGCAACGAAATCCGCTCTGTTAATGCCGTAAGCCGACTTAATCGGATTTTTACCAAAACGCAGATGAGAAATGGTTACGCCGCCAGATTTTTTGGAGTCATACGCAAAATATCCCTGTGCATATAAGTCAGTCTTATCACCGATAATCTTAATGGCTGTCTTGTTAGCGCCGACTGTACCGTCAGAGCCCAGACCCCAGAACTTGCATTTGATGGTGCCTTCCGGTTCTCTGGAAATGCCCACGGTATATCCCAGGGAATGCCCGGTTACATCATCTTCGATTCCTACGGTAAAGTGGTCTTTCGGATGCTTGTGATACAGATTATCAAAGACCGCACGAATCATACCCGGCGTTACATCCTTGGAGCCCAGACCGTATCTGCCTCCGTAAACTTCCGGCGCATACTTTTCACCGTAAAGCATAGTCTTAATATCCTGATACAAAGGTTCACCGATGGCACCTGGTTCCTTGGTTCTGTCCAGCACTGCAATTCTCTCAACAGTCTTTGGCAGAACATCCATAAAGTATTTCTTTACGAAAGGACGGTAAAGTCTAACCTTAATCAGACCAACCTTGTGGCCGTCCGCAAGGAGTTTTTCCATGGATTCTTCGATGGTTTCGCAGACAGATCCCATCGCCACGATTACGTTCTCTGCGTCAGGCGCACCGACATAGTCAAAAGGCTTGTACTTGCGACCGGTTACCTCGCCAATCTTATCCATGTATTCTACTACGATTTCCGGCAGCTCATCATAGAACTTGTTGGAAGCTTCTCTTGCCTGAAAGAAGATATCCGGATTCTGTGCAGTACCGCGAATCATCGGATGTTCCGGGTTGAGCGCTCTCTTTCTAAACTTATCGACTGCATCTAAATCGATTAACTTTCGCAGTTCATCGTACTCGATGGTTTCGATTTTCTGAATCTCGTGAGAAGTTCTGAAACCGTCAAAGAAGTGTACAAAAGGCAGACTGCCTTTGATTGCCGCAAGGTGCGCTACAGCACCCAGGTCCATAACCTCCTGCACAGAACTTGAAGCCAGCATTGCAAAGCCTGTCTGTCTTGCTGCCATAACATCGGAATGATCGCCGAAGATACAAAGGGCATGACTGGAAACAGTTCTTGCTGCTACATGAAATACTGCCGGCAGCATTTCGCCTGCAATCTTGTACATATTTGGAATCATTAAAAGCAGCCCTTGTGACGAAGTATATGTAGTCGTCAAAGCGCCTGATGAAAGAGAGCCGTGCACTGTTCCTGCAGCGCCCGCCTCAGACTGCATTTCCGCAACTCTGACAGTTTGTCCAAAAATATTTTTCTTGCCATATGCTGCCCATTCATCTACCACCTCTGACATTGTCGATGAAGGTGTAATCGGGTAAATAGCCGCCACATCGGTAAAAGCGTAGGAAACCTGCGCTGCTGCGGTGTTGCCGTCCATAGTTTTCATTCTTTTTTTAGTCATAAGATTTTCCTCCCATTCTCTCTTCTCATTTCTAAAAAATAGTTTTAAACTCTAATTTTTTGTAATAAAAATCGTAATGTATCTACTTTAATACAGAAAAGTAACTTTGTCAAGATTGTACAACTAAAAATACAATATACATATAAATATGCACAAAATATACATTTAATTGCATAACAAAAGCAACGTGACAACGCCAGGAACCCCTAAAACGCCCACTGTTAAAGAATTAACAACGTTAATTGGGATGAGAATTCCAAAATTCATTCCAATGTAATTTATTACAATAATTAAAACAGCACCTATCAGACTGTTCGCCAGCAGCCGCAAAATTACTTTCACTGGAACAAGCAGTGCTTTTCCCAATAAAAAGATTAAAATCAACGTACCGCCAAAAGTCAAAAATACGCTCAGTTCTGTGCCCATAGTAAATCCTCCGCCTAAAATAATGTACTCGTTGTATAAAATATGCGCAGGTGGAATAAAATAGAATAAAATAACTACAAAGGATGTGATTCCATTGAAAAACAAAGAGAACCAAATTTTGTCCTGTATCAAAATCGCCCGCTCCGAAATGGAAGCAGCGACAAACCTTTTCAATGAATTGACCGATACTGCCGCTATCGACTGTGCTGCTTACAGTCTTCTTGCGGCAACAAAGAAATATAACTATTTTATGCAGATTGCAAAGGAAGAAGGGCTGCGGGTGCAGGGATGACAGTCGGCTCGGCAATTTTGCGCAGTGCAGAAGTCTCACCGCACCAGTCTGCCCCTTTTGCCCCTTTACCTTCATAATCCAAAAAAGAGACAGATTCCAAAAATCTGTCCCTTTATAATGTTCTGCGCCCTTCCATAGCTTTCAAAAGTGTTACTTCGTCAGCATATTCTAAATCGCCGCCTACAGGTATACCGTTAGCAATTCTGCTGACTTTGATTCCGGAGGGTTTAATCAGCCTTGCAATATACATAGCCGTCGCTTCCCCTTCGATATTAGGATTTGTTGCCAAAATCAGTTCTTTGACCTGACTGTTCTGCAGCCTTACAATCAGCTGCTTCAAGTTGATATCCTCAGGTCCTATGCCATCCATAGGAGAAATTGCTCCATGAAGCACGTGATAAAGCCCGTCGAATTCTTTGATACGCTCCATCGCCATTACGTCTTTCGGACTTTCCACTACGCAAATCACATCCTGTCTGCGGTTTTGGTCAGTACAAATGCTGCACGGGTCCTGATCGGTCAGATTTCCGCAGACAGAACAATATTTCATCGTCTGTTTTGCCTCCAGAATAGAGTGCGCCAGCCCCTGCGCCTCTCCATCTGTCAACGACAGAATATGGAATGCAAGGCGCTGTGCTGTTTTTCCGCCGATTCCTGGCAATTTGGACAGTTCATTGACCAGTTTTCCTAATGGTCTTGGATACTGTCTCATTACATCAATCCCGGAATGTTGAGCCCGCCGGTCAGCTTGCTCATTTCAGTATTAGAAATCTCGTCAATCTGGCGCATTGCCTCGTTGACAGCGGCAATCACTAAATCCTGCAGCATTTCCACGTCATCAGGATCTACAATATCTTTATCCAGATTCAGACTGACAATTTCTTTCTTTCCGTTTACAGTTACGCTCACTGCACCACCGCCAGAAGTTGTGGTAATTTCCTTTTCTTCAAGTTCTGCCTGCATCTGCTCCATCTGGCGCTGCATCTGCTGCATCTGCGCAAGCTGCTTCTGCATATTGCCTGCTCCTCCGCCAACTTTCGGTTTCTTTCCTGCTCTCATTCCTTTTCCCATGTCTTTATCCTCCTATGGTTTACTCTTTATTTAATCGTGATGTCCACACCCAAATCCAGTTTGCTGCGAACTTCTGATGCCAGCTGTTCCGCTTCCTGTCTATGAGGTGATACTTCTTCATTCTGCTCCTCTGTCTTGCAGACCAGTTTCAGGTTCTTTCCCGTAATCTTCTCCATCAGCTGACAAATCTGCTGCTGATTACTCTCTACATACTGTTTGGTGAAAGCGTTTTGTGCGATAACCTTAAACTGACTGTCATTTATCTCTGCCAGTACTGCACCGGTACGAATCAGGTTAAAGCTACCCTTAATATCCTCGCCCTCTTCAAAAATGCGCTCCCAGATTTCATCCAAATCGTAATTGGGTATTTGCACGGTCTGCGGCTGTTGCTGCAGTGCATTGCCTGCACCGTTTTCTTCTAAAACTACTGGCGCTGAGGCTACTACCTGTTCCGCCTGAGGCTGCTGCAGCGGTGCTGTTGCTGCTCCCACTGGGGCTGGCTGTGCCATCTGTGGCTGCCCTTGCGGTCTTACGCTTGCCTGCTGCACCTGACGAACACTTTTGCCTATAGGCGCTGCCTCCGTCAGACCTGAAGCAATTGTTACGATGGCAAGCTCCAGCAGTATCCTCGGCTGGCTGGAATATCTTGCGTCATTGATAGTTCGTGACAAAGTAACAATTCCGCTGTTAATTTCATCCAGAGAGATTTGACTGCTCTGATCCCGCAGCTTTTCTATATTTTCTGTAGACATGTTCAACATGTCTTCTGCATTCTTAATGTATTTTGTAATCAACAGGCTTCGGTAGTGACTCATCCAGTCTTTCATCAGCTGTTTGACATCCTTACCTTCCTGCAGCGCTTCATCCAGAATCACCAGCGCCCCTGCAACGTCATGAAGGGAAACTTTGTCTGTCAGATTGATAAAGAATTCTTCGGAAACCGTTCCCAGAAATTCCAGAATAATGTCTCTGTCAAGTTTACGATCACCTGCTGACAGGCACTGGTCTAAGATGCTGAGTCCATCACGGACAGAGCCATCTGCATTGGCTGCCAGAAGTCGCAACGCCCGCTCTGTAATTTCGATTCCCTTCTCTGCGCAAATTCTACCCATATGGTCGATGAGCACCTTTTCCGGTACTCTTTTAAAATCCAGACGCATACATCTTGACAGAATCGTCTGAGGCAGTTTCTGCGGGTCAGTGGTTGCAAGAATAAAGATTACATTTTCCGGCGGTTCCTCCAAAGTCTTCAACAGTGCATTAAAAGCGCCTGTTGACAGCATATGAACTTCGTCTATAATGTAGACTTTTTTCCGTCCCACTGCCGGCGGATATTTTACACTTTCCCTGAGTTCCCTGATATTATCTACCCCATTGTTGGACGCCGCATCAATCTCAATGACATCCATAAAAGTTCCATCTTTGATCGCCATGCAGTTTGCACAGTGACCGCAGGGTTTTTCTTCCTCTGTAAGACAATTAACTGCCTTAGCTAAAATCCGCGCAGTCGTGGTCTTACCCGTCCCTCTGGTCCCGCAAAATAAATATGCGTGACTGACCGTTCCGGTCTGAATCTGATTCTTTAAGATCCTGACAATGTGGTCCTGCCCGATCACCTCGGAAAAGACCTCCGGTCTCTGCGCCCTATATAAAGCTGTGTACATGAAGTTCCTCTCCTTGTTTTTAACGGTGCTTAATGTGGTAGGAGGCGTGCCTGCTGCTTCCTGACTCGGCTCGGCTCGTTGTGCCCCGCGCAGCGTGCCTGCTCTCCGGCTCGTTGTGCATATTTTTTAAAAAAATCCCTAAAATATGTACAAGTTATCGCTCCCTTATGCATATTTCTCAAAAAACACCTGAAAATATGCACATTCCCCTTCCAAAATCAAGGAATTACACCGAAATACGCTACAAAATTCAACCTTTATCCGAGCAAATATGCATAAATTTTTCTATTTTGCCGAAAATATGCACACCGGCGTGCATATTTTCGATACTTTTTTATTATATATGCACATCACACTGCTCTGGCTGTTTCCGAATAAGAAAAGTGCACATGACAGAATTATAAATTCCTATGCACACATGGCGTCTGCCTCGCGGCGACGCTTCACAAAGTGCTTTTCTCGAAACATATGGAAATATCGACCAGTGGATATTTCCTATGTTATAAAAAAATTGCCCTTTTATAGCTCCGCAGGCGTTGGAGAAGGCTTATCTGCGGCACATAAGAACTTCCGCTTATTGCTGCTTCCTTCCGGACCTGACAAGGTTCACGGCATCCCATTGCGCAGGACCCAAACCATACCAGGCGAAGCTATAAAAGGGCAATGATTCAGTTTTCTCTACAAAGTTTGTACGTTTTAGTCGCACATATTATTATATGGGTTTTGGACGGGATTGTCAAATAGTATTTAGGGGTTTAAGAAGTTTCACCAGTTCCAGGTGCTACTTGCACAAAGGCAGCATGTTAAAAAACAGACTTCCATTTTATATAATTGCCTTCTATTACAATCTCCATCTTCTCTGCCTCATGGAGATAGGTCAGCATGGCCTTCACTGTAGTTCCGTTGAGTACATACTGCCCCAAATCAAAACAAAGGTTATATTTCTCAAAGAGGGCCGCCATGATATCATCGAAAATCAACGCCTTGTTGGAGCAAAGATTCAGAATGTCGTCCATGATTTCCATAGCGTTATCAATATTTACCTGGGCAAGAGGTACGATATCCTCACAGGCTGCGCCGTGGGCTGGCACAAAGACTTTGGCAGAGATCCCTTTGACCATTTCCAATGTCTCCAGATATCTTCCCATATCAAATATATAAGAAATTCGGTATTTATCCAAAGTTTCCTGGCCTACAAGACAATCTGCCAGAAAGACTACATCATCGCAGGTTCTAAGTCCAAACTGCGCATCGGAATGACCAGGAAGTTCTATCATAGATAAACCTTCTGGAAGCAGTTCCTCTGTCAGTTCTGTAACCACACTTTCCTTTGCCATCAAAAATTTGTTCTGCAGTTCGTGCGGCGGACAGGAGCCGAAGAGAAACGCCGGCTCCAGCAGCGGCCGCGCCACGAAGGCGCGGTCGCTGCCACGGCTGCACACGGTGCAGCCGGTCCGCTGCTGTAGCAGTTGGTTTCCACCAATGTGATCTGCATGAAAATGGGTATTGATTACCATCTTCAGCTTCCAACCCTGCCCCTCGATGATGCGCAGGGCTTTTTTGGCAGCATCCTTATCATTGCCGCTGTCAATGAGACAAACCTCTTCTTGATTAATCCTGAAGAGTCCCATCTTTGCAGGGCACTCTATGTAATAAGTCCGTTCACCTATCTGTATCAACTCGTACATCTTGATCCCCTTTCCTCGCTTATCAGCAGAGAAAACTTAACCTATAATTTGATTTTCAAGAAAAAATGTATAAAAATCTCTCAAGTTTGCGCAAAGTCCCTGCATTCAACTCTTAAAATCCTCTAAATCAACCCTGCATTTAAACAATTTTTACAAAATCCACACTGCTGCACAATCTTTCTTATACACTTTTCCCTATTTTTTTCATTTTCGGTTAAGATTTGCCGATTTCCTTATACATTTTCTCGCGATTTTATCGTTATAGGTTAAAAGCTTTGCTATTTTACCACCTTATACAACTCATCCGGCTCTGGCGGCGTGATTTCAGACCGCTCACCGTCTGCTCCAATCAGCACAAGCCCTGCCTCCTTGGCGCAAATCCGCCCAATACAGCAAACCGGCACACCTACCGCTGTAATCGCCTCCAGCAGCGCCTCCTTCTTCTCCGACGCTGCAATGATCATCATGCAGCCGCTGGAAATCAGCCGCAACGGATTGATTCCAAAGTGGTCCGCGATTTTTCTTGTAACCGGCTGCACCGGAATGGATTCTTCCCAAAGCTCCACACCGAGATCTGCGATATGGCACATCTCCCAGACTGCTCCCAGAATGCCGCCCTCAGTTACATCATGCATACCGCCGGTTCCAATCTTTCCGGCAGCAGTGCCCTCTTTCACGACGCTTACATCGTCTAATAGCGATTTTGCATGTATTAGCTCGGATTTTGTCAGCACATCTGTCAGTTCTGCTTCAAAATCGCCTGCAATAATGCCAGTGCCCTCAAGCCCCGCCCATTTTGTCAGAAGCACATAATCGCCCGGGCGCATATCGCCCGCTGACTGGCAGCTGCCTGAAACTGCCCGACCAAAAGCAGTAGAGACGATAACCGGCTGATTCACCGCCGGCGTCACTTCGGTATGACCGCCGATGATCTCAACACCAGAAGCTTCTGCCGCTTCTCCCGCCTGCTCCATGATCGTTGCCACATCTTCAATGGTTGTTCCTACAGGCAGCATGACTGCCAGGGTAATGCCAAGGGGTTCTATACCGTTGCTGGCAATATCGTTGCAGGAAATATGAATCGCCAGCCGGCCAATTTCAGAAACAGCTGCTGTAATTGGATCAGTGGAAATTACACAATCATATGATCCGAAGTCGATAACGGCACAATCTTCTCCCACACCTGCACGAGTTTTCACTTCAGGTCTGCGGTAGGTAATCCTGTCCAGTACAATTTCCTGCAGTACATCGCTGTCCAACTTGCCGACTTTCAGTGGAGCAAGGGCCTGCGTTCCGCCAGATGCTAACTCTGCTTCCAGCGGCGATGCCTCTGCACACCTCGTCATTTTTTTAGCCGACCTCGCCAATTCGTCTTCCTTACACATCTTCTATCACCCCTGTTTCAATCCAAGTCTTGATTGTTTCTTCATCTATAATAGGAATACCAAGTTCCTTTGCTTTCTTGTTTTTTCCGGAAGTGGACTGCAGATCATTATTAATCAGATATGCGGTCTTTGCGCTGACAGAGCCTGCTACCTTGCCGCCAGCCCGCTGAATTTCTGCTTTCAGTGCATCCCGATTCTCATAGTGCTGCAAAGAACCTGTAATAACAAATGTCTTTCCTTCCAGAAAGTCTGCCGTTTCTTCTTCCGTCTCATCGAGACGCACCATGGCACGCACATCTTCCGCTTCCTTTCGCTTCGCCTCATCGTCAAAATACGATACATAGGCGTCTGCCATAATTTCGCCAATTCCATCGATTTCAATCAGTTCTTCACGGGTCAGTGCTGCAGCTTTGTCCCACTTGCGGCCGCAGGCTTTGATAATTACCTTGGCATTGGCAACACCGATGCCTGGAATACCCAAACTGTAAAGGAGCCGTTCCGGCGTCGTATCTCTCGCTTTTTCTATGGATGATGCCAAATTCTCAAAGGATTTTTCTCCAAAACCCTCCATTGCTGTGATTTGTTCCCGATACTGTTCCAGCGCAAACAGGTCCGCTAACTCACGAATCAGCCCTTTTGCAATCAGTTTTTCGATGGTCGCCTCGGACAAACCGTCTATATTCATCGCGTCTCGAGAAACAAACAATGTAAACCGTTTGATCTGCTTTGCGAGACATGCCTCGTTGGTGCAGTACAAGGTTTCTACGCCATTGTCGTTTTTCACTGTAGTTTTCTCTCCGCAGACCGGACAACTCTCCGGCACTTCTATCGCATTACTCCCCGTCAGATTCTCTGCAATCTGCGGAATAATCATGTTTGCCTTGTACACCGTAATGGTATCGCCAAGTCCCAGTTTCAGATCCCGCATCACGCTGATATTGTGCACCGATGCCCGGCTCACTGTGGTTCCTTCCAGTTCTACCGGTTCAAAGATTGCCACCGGATTAATCAGACCAGTTCTCGATGCGCTCCATTCAATCTCCTTTAAAGTCGTCTCCGCAACCTGATCCTGCCACTTAAATGCAATGGAATCCCTTGGAAACTTTGCAGTAGTCCCCAGACTGCGGCTATAATCGATGTCATCCAGACTCAGAACCAGCCCGTCCGACGGCAGATCGTTATCTGCCACTGCTGCTTCAAAATATCCAACGGCATCTACCACATTTTCTGCGTCTACCATCCTGTATTCCACAACATCAAAGCCCTGGTCACAAAGCCACATCATCTGCTTTTGCCGGCTGCCCGCAAAATCTACGCCTGCAGCTTCCACCAGACTAAAAGCGAAGAAATTGACGTTTCGCTCAGCGGTAATGCGGTTATTCAGCTGACGTACAGAGCCGCTGCACAAGTTTCTCGGATTTTTATATTTAGCATCGGCATTCCCGATAGAAGCATTGATCTTCTCAAAATCGCTGTACTTGATTACTGCTTCTCCACGCAGAACCAGTCTGCCTTTATGCGGAATTTCCACAGGCACATTGGCAAAGACGCGGGCGTTGTTTGTAATCACTTCGCCAACATCTCCGTTTCCACGAGTCAGCGCCTTAACCAGCTTTCCTTCCTCGTAAGTCAGTACAATGGTAAGTCCATCCAGTTTCCAAGATAAAAGCCCCTTCTGTCCTGCAAGCCATTCTGCCAGCGCCTGTCTGTCCTTTGTCTTATCCAGCGACAACATTCTCTCCGGATGCCGCTCCTTCGGCAGATCCGAAAGCACCTCATATCCCACATTCTGCGTAGGACTGCCTGCCAGAATCATGCCGGTTTCCGCCTCTAAAGCTGCCAACTCATCGTAAAGCTTATCGTACTCAAAGTTGGACATCATCTCCTCAGCATCCTGATAGTACGCCTTGCTGGCTCTATTCAAAATCTCTATTTTCTCTTTCATTAAAGACTTTTTGTCTTCCATGGTCATTTTATCTCCTAAATTTTCTTTAGCGGAGCGATACCCTTCGCCATTTTTTTCTGTCCAGCAGCATCGAAAATAACAGTCATCGTCTTGTCATCCTGATCGATGACGAGTCCCTCTCCAAATTTAGCATGGCGCACTCTGTCTCCGATAGCAAAATCTTCACCGCCTGCCGCAGCGCTTACATTGGCACGGGTGGCTGCTTTTGCAAAGCGCAGCGCATCGTAAGGTTTCGGGCTTTCCTTGGTTGCATAACCGTCGATAGATCCTGTGGATACACCTAGACCGCTATCTCTTGACTTTCTGACATACACAGCGTCTCCCTCAAGGAGTCTCTTATCAACTTCCCGCAAAAACTGGGACTCTCTTGTGTAGTCCGTCCGTCCGTAGAGCGTTCGCATAGCTGCGCTGCACAGAATCAGCGTTTCCTTTGCACGGGTCATGCCTACATAGCAAAGCCTGCGTTCCTCTTCCATACCTGTCGGCGTATCAAAGGCTTTGTGCCCTGGAAAAAGACCGTCCTCAAGTCCCGGCAAAAATACTACCGGAAATTCCAATCCCTTTGCGCTGTGCATGGTCATCAGCACTACCGCATCCTGACTCTCATCGTGGTTGTCGACTTCTGCCATCAGGGTGATCTTCTCCATAAACTCTTCGATGGTCGGATTCTCGGCTTCATCTTCGTAATCGTAAATAACCGATTTAAATTCCATCAAGTTTTCGATACGTCCCTCTGCCTCTACAGTATTTGCATCTTCCAGGGCTTTCATGTATCCGGTTTTTACAAGGAGGTTGTCATAAATGTCAGACACCCTAAGGTTCTCCCTCTCGGCTCTGCAAAGGTTGATACATTCTACCATCGCCTTGACACCGGCATAAGCCTTAGACGGCAGGGTGGAAAGCACCTCTTCATCAGACAAAGCTTGCAGCAGACTTTCCCCTCTGACCTTGGCAAATGCCTCAACCTTTTCCACCGACTTATCACCCATACCCCGCTTCGGCTCGTTGACTACTCGCTTAAAAGAAAGGTCGTCGTACGGATTTACCACAAGGCGCATGTATGCCATCACATCCTTGATTTCTTTTCTGTCGTAGTAACGCAGTCCCGACAGTACTCTGTATGGGATGTCTCTTGCAGTCAGTGCCTCTTCAAAATGTCTGGACTGAGCGTTGGTTCTGTAAAGAATGGCAAAATCACTGAACTTCCGCTCTCTGGTTTTCATCAGGTCGATCTGCTGCGCCACAAAACGAGCCTCGTCCTTTTCCGTGTCGGCGCGGTAATATTTGATCTTATCTCCAGCTTCCTTTTCGGTCCACAGCTTCTTACCTTTTCTGCCGTGGTTGTTTTCGATCACGGAATGGGCTGCCGCCAAAATGTTGCCTACGGAGCGATAGTTCTGTTCCAGCTTGACCACCTTTGCCTCAGGAAAGTCCTTTTCAAAGTCTAAAATATTCCTGATATCCGCACCTCTCCACTGATAGATGCACTGGTCGTCATCACCTACTACGCAAAGATTGTGATGGGCCTCAGCAAGCATCTTTATCAGCTTGTACTGAATATGGTTAGTATCCTGATATTCGTCTACCATGATATAACGAAACCGATTCTGATACTTGAGCAAAATCGCCTCGTCTGCTTCAAAAAGTCTGACTGTGTTTAAGAGCAGGTCGTCAAAGTCCATGGCATTGTTCTTCCTAAGTTCCTCCTCGTATGCCTTAAACACATTATAAATAATCTTCGTCTTGAAGTTATCCTCCATGGTCTTCCGATAACCCTCAGCGTCCACAGCTTTTTCCTTAAAAGAACTGATAATGCTGAGAAGATACGGCGCACCGAATTCCTTATCGTTGATATTCTGCGCCTTAATGATATTCTTGACGATAGTTTTCTGATCTGTGCTGTCATAAATGACAAAGTTATGATCATAGCCGATGATCTCACAGTGATACCGCAAAATCCGAAGACACATAGAGTGGAATGTCATGATCCACATGTCCCTGCAGCTGCCTACTAAATCCTCTACTCTGCTCCGCATCTCAGCTGCCGCCTTATTGGTAAAGGTTACAGCCAGAAGGTGATAAGGGGATATCCCCTGCTCTATCATATAAGCGATACGCTCTGTCATGGTGCTGGTCTTGCCGGATCCGGCGCCAGCCAGAATGAGCAGCGGTCCTTCGATCATCATAGCTGCCTGTCTCTGTTTGTCGTTCAATCTGTCTAAACTCATCTATGTAAACTCTCCTTATTTTAAATGCTCTTTTATTCTACCACAAACAAACGTTCTATGCACGAAAATATTGACAAAGCCATGCAGCACTTTCCGCACACTGCCTGCTTTCAATGGTCATGGTTACATCTTGCCCGCAGTGCCTTGCTATTTCCTGCAAAACTTTTTTCATATCCATAGCCCCCTGATGAACAGGTCCATGGGAATCTGACGTTCCATCATTGTTATGCAGATGAAAATGCCCGATATAAGGTCCCAGCACGGAAAGCCAGTCAAAGATATCGTATTCCGGCAGGGTGCAGACATTGGCATGGCCTACATCAAGACAAATGCGTGCCCGCGGGTCGTCAAGTTCCTCTAACAGCTGCTTCATCATATACGGTTCATCTTCAAAAACATTTTCGATATAAATAGTAAAATCCTCTGACTTATCCTCTAAGAACTTTTTCCAGAAATAAAGAGATTTCTCGTGGTGCCATTCTTTGAAATATAGAAGCGGCTGATATCCGCTGTGCACAACCATTCGATTCACGCCCAATTTTTCGCACATTCGGTAGGCTTCATTAAGCCTGGTAAGTCCCAGCTCCACCGCTCTGTGGTCGATAGAAGCTGGAATAATCTCCGTAAATGGTCCGTGCATAATTACATTTTTTGCCTGTGAGTCAGAGATTTCCTTTCTCATTGCTCTGATAGTATTTTCTTCCTGGTCGGCATCCAACGCTTCTGATATACAAATATCGTTAAGTTCTATGCCAAGCCCATATCTGGCAATCACCTCTACAGCGTTTTCCGAAAATGTCGCGATACAAATTTTATCCTTCATACCTTCTAGGTTCCTTTCAAAAAATAGTTGAGGCAGGCTGACGAGACCTGCCTCAATCTGTATGAAAAAAGAATGAAAAGCCGGTCATCCACGCTTTAAAAAAAGGGCTGTGGATAACCCACAGCCCGTATTTGCTGTTCTTTTTCAGGTTCGGTTCACCGCCGAATCCGGAAATTCCTCTCATGCAGGTCTCCTGACTCAGGACTCAGCATTTCTTCTGCCTTCCCAGAAATATTCCAGTGGCACCTTAGAAGAAACTCCTCCAATACAGTGGCGGGACCGCACAGGATTTGCACCTGTTTCCCTCTTAGCCTCCTTGCGCATCAGAATCTATCGCAAAAAGGAACATGAGATTGTATCGAATTACAGTTTTATTATAGCTTTTTTTAACTGAAAAGTCAATGAAAACCCACTTCCAATTTACTTATATAAAGTCGCCTAATCGGCACAGCCCCTAACCTAAAACGAGCTTTTTCGGCACCAGTGCACGAGACGTCAAATCTCTCACTACTCCACCACAACCTGCTCTGTTTCACAGATAAAAGATGTAATCACCTTCACCAGTTCAGACAGCGGCAGTTGATGACTGACAAACTCGTAGTGAACATCATCGATTATGAAGGTTGCTACGTATAAATCATAAGTTCCCTCCGGCGCATGGGTATTTTCATCATAAGGTCCATACTCCATCTCCCTGTGCCCAAAGGTGACTTCCGTATTTCCAATGAGGGAAGTCTTAGGCTGCTGTTCCTCACTAATCCACATGTAGTCTCTGCTCATCCCTTTTTTCCATGCACTCAAAGTAAATCCCCTCTCGGCATTCACGCCTTTTGTCATCATAGGCATACCGTCCTCATAAAAACTATGGTAAAAATCCAAAGAAATTTCATCCAAGTATAGCTTGCCGTCCAACATAAGAACGCTTTGTTTATCATTATTAGGCGATTCTCCTAGCCCATTGGGAATATACACAGGCCACAAATCCCTTCCGAAATATGCATTGATTTCTTCCTTCGCCCAAACCTCTTCCACGCAATTATTCGGTACGTGGATTTTGTCGGCGCTAAAACTAGCAAGCTCACTTACTGCAATATCCGAAAGTTCCACCCGCACCAGTTCTGTCGCCGGCGCATTCAACCCCTGTCTATGCAAAAAAACACCGGTTACCGCAATACAGATACAGGCTGCCGCCAATCCAAACCCTTTTAAAAAATTTCTGGAGCGTGCTTTTCTCTTATGCACTGGCGCATAAGCTTCCGAAATAATATCCGAAATAACATCCTCATGCATATAACTCAAACCTGTCAATAAATCTTTTCCGTTCATATTGTAATCCCCTCTTTCTCTAAATAGCTGCGCAGCGCTTTTCTTGTGCGATGCAGTTCTGTCTTCACCTTACTCTGACTAATGCCCATGGTTTTTGCTAGCTCTGCCACAGACTGTCCCAGCCAGTAACGCCGCAAAAACATCTGCCTTTTTCCAATGGGCAACTGCTTCACAAAAGAACTGAGCAGCACTCCGATTTCCTGCCCTGTAAAACTACACTGGACAGATTCGTCGGGTATACACGTCTCCAACTCCACAGATAATTCCACCACCGGAAAATTTCTCTTCTTCGCATGATTCCAGTCCAGTCTGTCAAAACAAGTAAGCCTGCAGATTTTTGCCAAATATGCGAACAAATGATTCGGTCTTTTCGGCGGAATGGCATTCCACGCTTTCAAATAAGTATCGCTGACGCACTCTTCGGCATCCTGACGACTATGCAAAATATTTTCCGCCAGCCGTAAAAGTTGACCTCCATAAAGTGCCTCCGTTTGGGCTATGGCATTCTGATTTCTCTGCCAGTAGAGCATCAAAATCTCCTCTTCATTCACTGGTTGCACCTCCTTTCACTTCTATAGACGGAGAACAATTTCCAAGGTTACACTTCTCACACAAAAAAAACATAAATACGCTCAATTTCTTCTTGAAATTACCACAAAAACCGTATATACTAAAGGAGTCAAAAGTTAATGGTTTGCACACTTTTGAACGTTCTTTCTTAATTAAATACTAAATATCGCAAGAAAAAGACTCTGCCGCCAAGCGGAGTCTTTTTCTTTACAAGAATTGAAATATACGTCTTTTCATCCGCTATAATCCCGACAAAAAGAGAACATCAGTCCTGACGTTCTCTTTTCCTTTGATTTATTTCACTTTTACCTTCTTTGCGCTGCAATACTCACCATAGAGTTTGCCGCCCTCGCCATCGTCTTTATAGGCCCGGATTTTCACATAATAGGTTTTTCCCTTTTTCAGGCTTTTTATAGTCTTTTGCACGCTGGAAGCGGTAGCTGTCGCTGTCTTGCTCGCTGTGAATTTACTGTTTGCGGCATAGACAAGCTGGTAGCCCTTTACGCCGGAAATCTTTTTCCACTTCACTGTCAGCTGTTTTGTTTTTAAAGATTTCAGTGAAGAAATTGTCGGCTTTATTGGTCTTGCAATGGTTTTACCATCTCTCATATCATAGAGCGTATTTTTCCCATTTAAAAACCTGCTGTATGCCGTCAGTCCATAATATCCCTGCGCCGTCGCAAGACCATTGACTACCGGCTCGTAGCCAACTGTAGACTTGTTTACATGGCGAAATCCGCCGCCTGTGGCATAATAAGTCAGCAAAGCATCCAAAACAGATTTGCCATTTTTAATAAAACGCTTGTCCTTATGAGGGTCTATTCCCAAAGAAGTCAGTGCTACAATAACCTGCACGTTGCTCTCTGCGTTAGCAGTCTTCAAAGTTTCAAAACCTCCGTCTGCCATCTGCTTTTCAGAAAGTACAGCAATTGCGCGATCAACAACGGTCCCAACATCAGTCCTCGTCCGATATGGCGCCAGAGCAGACAATACCATAGCGGTTATGTCCACATCCGCTGCATCGCCAGTCAAAGCAAAACCGCCACCTTCTTTTTCTTGAGATAAAATATTCTCAATCAAAAGTTCCCTGCTTGTAACCTGAGAAATTCCTTCTACCTTTGGAATCTCATAGCCGTCGCAGTCCAGTGCCAGCAGCGCCCAGACAGGTCCGTTGATGCCCTGCTTCTTTACCATTTCAAAGTCTGCTAATTTTTCAAAAAGATTGTAGCCGCCTACATTTGTAGGATCTTTTCCCATGGCAGTCAGGGTCAGAATTACCTTGGAATACTCACTGTACTTACGGGCATCCAGCACACCTTTTTTGTCCGCCAAAACTTTCCCGAGATTTTTATAGTACTTATTATATGTAGCATCTGTAACCGCTGCACCATTTCTGGCAAGTCCAAGGAGTGCCCATTCGTCACCATAAGTCGGATTTGCCAGTTTCTTTGTCATATAGCTTTCGGTCTTGCTCATAGCAGTCTTCCAGCTGACACTTGCTCCATGAGCAGAAGCAGCTGAGGAAAGCACTAGCGTGAAAGCCATTGTCAGGGACAAAAATACACTTAATATTTTTTTCATGATTATCTCTTTCAATTATTTCGCAATTACAGAAACAACGTTCGACCATTGAGTATAAACAGTCTTTCCATCTACAGTTCTGTAACCTCTGACTTTGTAATAGTAACGAGTTCCCTTTTTCAGAGATTTTGTGTTCTTATAGGATCTTGCTTTGGTAGTAAACATCTTGGTAAATCCGCTGGATTTCTTAGTAGATCTGTATACCTGATATCCGTCTACTTTATAGCCTGCGCTCTTCTTCCAGGTCAGGGATACCTTTCCTTTGGAGGCAGCTGCTTTCAGATTGGTAATTTTAGTTCCTTTTACGCCTGCTGCAATCTTGCTCTGCACGGTTACTTTGCAAACCGGCGCCATAATCGGAGCATCTACATCCACAGTCGGGGTTCCTTCTGCATTCCAATCGGTTGCAGTAGTTGCTACTGTGCCCTTTGCAGAAATTACGTAAGTCTTTCCAACTTCAAACTGTGCCGGGTCCATTTTAATGACAGCATTTCCTGCTTCGTCAGTTACAACACCTTCCAGTGCCACAAAGCCTTTATCAGTTACAACACCCAGCTGTGCATTTGCAATAGCCGCTGCATCTCCTCCTAGCATGCCAGAGAAGCCTTTCAGTGTCAGGGAAAGATCTTCACCTGTGGTGACAGTGGTTTTCTTTGGGCTGAAATAGCTATAGAAGTCAGAATAGAGTTTATCATCTGCGTTGATGGACGCAACGATTCTATCGCCAGCCTTAATTTTTACATTGGAAATTGTCTCTACCAATGCTACATCGTTGACAAAGAACAAAGTGTTCTGTGTCTCAACGCCCCAGAGTTTTGAAACAAAAGGTCCCCAGTTTCCCTCTTCCATCTTGTATCCATCTTTGCAATATGCCTCATGGAAAGCCTTCATGACGTCGTCCACTGTTGCGCCTTTTGAAACCTTTACGGCTACGTCCGCCATGACTTCGCCTTCTTCTGTTACAGCTACATCACCACGATTGCTGATGGTTACATAAACTGTAGCGCCTTTCTCTGCTGCCCAGGACAGGCAGGTCATCGCTGCTGCAGAAGATACTACTAATGTTAAAACCAGCAGCAAAGATACTAATTTTCTTTTCATTTTTTTCCTCCTTAAAATATATATCAATACTTTATAAATAAATTTATTCTGGCAGTTTGCGGCCTACATCTTCACCCGAATCACAGGTATATGCCCACACGATGGAATCTCCATCTTTCAGCGTATAGGCAGAGCATCCATAATTCGGGAACCAGCCGTTTACTTTGTACATCCAGCCGCTTAAATTGCCGCCGTCAAACTCGTAGAGATAGTTGATTCCTTCTATATAGTAAGAACCAAATGCTGGTGTATAAGAAGACTCTACGTGAATTTTCTTATCCCGGCATACTTTATTCAACACATCAAATACTGTGCTTCCCTCTTTTACAGTCACCTTGGTGGTCGGCAAAATCGTACCGTCAGATGGCACATATGCCTCAAGAGCCGGATTCTCCAGTTTGGATAAATCCTGCGCCAAAGTATCGCAGCGAATTTCGATGGATACGGTAATATTCTTAGATTCTGGTTTATCAGAAGGATTGTCATTGGAAGAATTTCCACCCTTGTTGGAAGAAGAACTGCTGCCTTTCTTATCTCCTGTTTTTCCATCATTGCTCTCAGCATCCTGCTGTGCCACTTCTTCCAGTTCCTCGATATCCAGCGCCTTTTTCTTGCCGTCCTTGTGTATTTTCTTGGTGACAATGACGTAATCGCCGCCTTCTGACACGCTGAAAGTCGCCGTCTGACCCTCTTTAGAGAGCTTGGCATCGGAAACATATTCTAAAGTACCTTTTTCCAAATCAACTTTATAGGCATACGCCTTTGTCTCTTTTTCCAGATACATCGGAGCAGTCACACTAATTTTTCCACCAAAGCTGCCGTCCTGATAGAAAGAGACCACCTGCCCCTGCAGCGAAAGTTCCGCAAGAATCTCAGAAATCTGACCATAGTATGGTCCTTCTTCCTGTGCAGTCAGGTTCATGGTAACTGGCTTTTTCAGATTTTCTCCTGCAATCACATAAGACAATTCTTTGTCCTTTTTAAAATCAACCGTGTAGTTTTCAGACCCCTTTTCTTTAGCCAGTTTTTCTGCTTCTTCCGCAGGCACCACATCGCTGTTATCAGCCTTTTTAAAAGCCTTGATATCATCTTTTAGCTGTTCGTAGGCGTCCTTTTCTGTATTGTACTCACTGGCCTCATCCTCCGCTACTGCTTTGGCTTTGTCTATCTGCTGCGAGAAGGCAAGCAGTGTATATGGAGCATACTGCCCCTCTTCATTTCCGGCATTTTCCTTCTGTTCATCGTAAAGACTCTGAGCAGCTGTAATCTGTTCCTGCAGAGAATCACCGTAGTCAGCCTTCTCAACATCCATGTCATAAATCAGATACGCTGCGATAGCAATGACGATAATTGCCACTGCCGCTGCCCGGATTCTCTTCATTCTGACTTTCTTTTCAAATTCTTTATCCATACTATTTTACTTTAACCTTCTTTATCAAACTGTAGCTTCCGTAAAGCTTATTTCCCTTGGCATCGGTTCTGTAAGCTCTAACTTTAACGTAATAGGTCTTTCCCGATTTCAGACTCTTCACAGTCTTTGACAAGGTGGACTTAGAAGCAGACACAGTCTTGCTTGCCGTGAATTTGCTGTTTGTCGAGTAAACAATCTGATATCCGCTGGCATTTGTAACCTTTTTCCACTTTACTACAAAGGTCTTTGCTTTAGAGGATTTCAGTGAGGAAATTGCCGCCTTTGCAGGTTTTGCCAGAGGTTTTTCACCATCTGTCATATCGAAAAGACTGTTCTTTTGGTTTATAAATCTGTCATAGGCCACCAGTCCATAATACCCCTGCTCTGTTGCCATACCGTTGATAACCGGCGGGTAGCCGTCTGCAGCAGTATTTACATGTCTGAATCCACCCTGTGCATCGTAGAAGGTCATCAGACCATCAACTGCACTTTTGCCATTCTTAACAAAACGCTCATCTTTTCCCGGATCAATCCCCAGTGCTGTCATAGCTATGATAGTCTGTACAATGCTTTCAGCGTTCTCAATTCCCCATGAATCATAGGTACCGTTATCTTTCTGCATATCTGACAGGCATTGCACAGCCTTATCCACAGCTTTCTTTACTTCACTGCGACTAGTATACGGTGCTAGTGCCTGCAGTGCCATAGCCGTAATATCCACATCAGCTTTCGCTCCAGACAGTGCAAAACCACCGCCTGCAAGCTGCTGCCCCAAAATTTCCTGAATCAGTTTATCTCTGGTTGTCTGCACCTCCACGCCTTTTACCTTTGGAATTGTATAATTCTTAGAATCCAGTGCAATAAGCGCCCAAATCGTTCCATTGATTCCCTGCCACTTAATCCGATTGAAATCCGCCAGCTTTTCCAGGAGATTATAACCGCCTACATTGCTTGGGTTCTTGCCAATAGCACTGAGCGCCAGAATCGTTCTGGAATACTCTGTGTACTTTTTTGCATGAAGAACACCTTTACATGCTTTGACGGTTTTCACCACATCGTTATAGTAATCGCTGAAAAGCTGGTCATTCAAGTTTGCACCAGAACGCGCCAGTCCCAAAATCATCCATTCTGTTCCATAAACAGCACCCTTTTCATTCACCTGCTTTGTAATATAGGTCTTCGTTTTTTCAAGTGCTTCATTGTACGGAGTGTCACTGTCCGCTGCGAAGGCAAAGCTTGTCATGAACGACAAAACCAGACAAAACGCTACAAACAAGGATAGTAGTTTTCTTTTCATAGATTCCTCCTTAATACAACTAAATCTTTCTAGTCAGATTTCACTTTTCTTACTCTTTTAGAAATTCTTGTAAAGCAAGGACTTGTCATCAAATCACTCTGTCAACCTGCGAAAACCATTATTTGTATATTCCATACTTTATTTTAATCCTCTCTAATTTCTTTATGATGCTGTTGCCAAACAGAAACACGCATAGCGCCGCTGTACTGCCGTGGTACGCATCATAAGGTGCGCCTGAGATGTACAAAAGTCTCATCTGCTCAATAGATAATGCTGCTCCAGGTGCGCCCGCTGATGTTACCAGTGCGCATATATTCATAATCCCTCCGTAAAGGACGAAGGTTGTAACAAAGGTAAATATTGCCAAAGTCACGCCGTCTACAGGCAGTCTCTTTCGCTGCAGCAGCACACCCGCTAAAAGTCCTAGAAAGCCGAAAACATAAAGTCTCCATCCGAAAAAGGTTCCGTCTGTACCCGGCCATATCTGATAGCATACATATGCAATCAGTATTCCGAATATCACGCACAGTACTGGTCCCATAATTAGCTTAAAGTGGCGTGATTTCAGCTCATCCAGGTCTACCTTGTTAAATGCCAAACCTGCAAGAAATCCTAGAATCCCCCAGCAGAACATCTGCCACGGTGTCCACGGTCCCTGCCCCATATAAAAATTGCAGACAAACCGGGATACTGCGCCAATGAGGAAACCTGCCTCCGGTCCAAGAGAAATACCTGATATGATGATCATCGCCGTGCCAATTTGCAGCGGCAGTGAAATATGGCAAAACAGCTGCAGACTTACTGTCAGCGCCGACATCATAGCAATCAAAACGATTTCTCTCGCTTTTGGCTTTCGCTTTTCAAAGACCATGAAGAAAGGAAGCATGGTATAAATCAGCAGAATCACGCTGACAATCATAAATTTGCTCTTTCCAAACTGCAGTCCGATAAAAATTGTCAGAGGCATTGCCAGAAAAATCAGGGCTGCCGATACCAGCGTCCGTTTACGATGCGCTGCTTCTACCTGCGTTAAATTGTAGCTTTTAGCCATGTAGCCACCTCCTCACAGGTAATACCGTCCGGCTTCCACTGACGAATAATCTTGTTTGCTGTGGTGGTGTAAAAGTTGTTACCGGAGAAGAAGGTCTTCGGATTGCCAATAGATACAATGTCTCCGTCAAAGAACATTGCGCACTTATCCGCATATTCTGCGCAAAACTCTACATCGTGGGAAACCATAAAAATGGTCACGCCGCTTTCCACCAGCTTTCGCAGAATCCCAGCAAGGGTTCTCTTGAAAAAAGGATCAAGCCCCTTAGTCGGCTCATCCAATAGCAAAATCTTAGGCTCCAGCAGAAGGATTTTACCAAGTGCCAGCCTCTGCTGTTCTCCACCGGACAAATCGTAAGGATTCGCCTTGCGAAGATGCTCTATTTCCATCAACTTAAGCATAGCATTGACATGCTCAATTCTGCGGCTGTCTGACATTTTCATAAAATGCAGAGCTTCCAGCAGTTCCTCTTCCACTGTAATCTCTGTAAAAAGCGCCTGGGGATTTTGCGGAAGCATAGACATGATATCCCTGTCAGTTTTCACCGTGCCCCGCTGCGCCTTTAGCATGCCTGCAATCATTTTCAGGGTCGTGCTCTTTCCGGTTCCATTTCCGCCAAGAAGACAATACCACTGATTCTCTTCCACGGAAAGATTCAGACCCCGCAGTACTTCACCGCTTTCTCTGCTGTATTTAAACCAAAGGTCTTTCACCGTAATCACTGCCTTGCCGGAAGACTCTGCCGGCTGCTCTTCTGCTGGTGTTGTGACCTCCGGGCTCTTTCCCTCCAACAGTTCTGCCGCCTTCAGTCTGCCCTCTCTGATGGTCAACGGGCTCTTTTCGTCAGGCAATACACTAGAAAAAATTCTCATCACTGCAGGCAGCCCATAGAACATTGGATGCCTATCCTCTTCTGATTCTCCGGACAGGAATTCTCCAATTTTTCCCGGCTCATCAAAGGCGATAACCTCACCTTTGTCCATAACCATGACTTTGTCTGCCATAGGGAATATCTCCTCAAGGCGATGTTCCGAAATAATAATGGTCGTACCAAGATCTCTGTTAATTTTATATATGGTTGATAAAAATTCTGAAGCCGCAATAGGATCCAGCTGGGAAGTCGGTTCGTCCAGAATCAGAAGCTTCGGTTGCATTGCCATAATAGACGCCAGATTGAGAAGCTGCTTCTGTCCGCCAGACAGTTCGCTTACATTTTTGCGAAACCAGCCCTGGATGTCGAAATAGCTTGCCATTTCTGCCACTTTTCGCTTAATCGTCGCATTGTCCATGCCCAGACTTTCAAGGCCAAAGGCAAGCTCGTGCCAAACCTTATCCGTAACAATTTGATTGTCCGGATTCTGCTGTACAAATCCAATTTCCGTTACACTGCGCCGATCATCGAGATCTGCCACAGGCTCACCGCAGTACAAAACCTGCCCCTGCAAATTGCCGTAGGGAATCAAATTTTTCTTCAGTTGTTTCAAAAGAGTGCTTTTTCCGCAGCCCGACTTGCCGCACAGTACGATAAACTCGCTGGGCTCTATAGCAAAACTTACATCCTTTAAGGCGTTACCTTCCGCTAGGGGATAAGAAAAAGTCACATGTTCAAGTCTAATTGTTTCCATTTATATTCTCCTATGATGTCGACAATCATCGGTGCCGCTGATAAAATTGCGTAGCTGATTAAAATCAACGCCGTTGTCAAATCCAACTGCGGAAGGACCAGTTTCGGATAAAAGTACATGTTGGTGACCCCTAGATAAGCACCATAAAATACCGGAGATGCCGTCACTGCCATCAATATCAGCATGGCAATATCTCTTCTCGAAAACTTGAAGAGGTGAAAGCTTGTTCTGCCCTTCAGCCCATAGCCTCTGGCTTCCATAGAGTCAGCACTTTCAATAGATGCTTCCAATGACCATGCAATTAAGATGGATACTTCCTTTAAAAGCTGTCTGGCGCGTCTGATTAAATTTCCTTCGGTATGACTGCGTTTCATGCATTTTTGCCCCAGCGTAATTTCCGCAAAGCGGTTTTTGAGCAGGGGGATAAATCTGAAAATCATGGACAAGGTCAGCCCCAGCACTGGTGCAACTTTTCCGAAGAGGTAAATCAGCTTATCCGCTGTAATAATTACGTTGAAGCAGGAAAACCACACAACCACGGCAATGAGCATAACCGCAGATGCAATACCGTAAACGATAGACTCCGCTGTAATTCTGTTGGTATTGATATACATCAGCACCGTTTCTCCATTGTTGTTGAAAAACATGTTGATAATTACCATGACAAGGAGCATCGCCAGCGAAATCCCAAGGTTTAGCTTCAGGCTCTTAAAGCCTTTGAGCACGAAGGCATAGCTCCAGGAAAATACCAGGCTCACCGCCAAAAAATACGGTGAAATAGAAAACATAGTAATACCCACAACCAGCGCAAAATAGGTAATGTTGACAAGTGGGTGAAAGGAACAAAATTCCGCTGTTTCACCAAGTCCTTTATTTTCCATGGCTCACCTCCTGTGATATGATATCATTATCCTCAGACAATAAAAAAGCTGTAGCACAATGGTGCTACAGTCCGTTTTTTCTGTATCTTCTATCTCGCTTAGCCAATAACCGTCAGCCGCTTTCATATTCCATGCAGGTCTTCTGGCTCAGAGATCATCACACTGCTATCCTTCCCGACGTTTCATCACGAAACGTTAGTGGTTTCTTAGCAGCATTCCTTCAATACAGCGACGGTAACCGCGCAGGACTCACACCTGCTTCCCTCTTAGCTGACAACTTGTCAGAACATGAAATAGTTTCATTCAATTGTTTCTAATGATTTATATACAGTATAGCACAGGCGGAAAGCTTTGTACAGTATAAAACTCTGCTTCCAAATCAGTTTACCATTTTTACAAAGTATTTTCTCAAAACATAGCTGGCAGCCCGTTTCTTCTTTCAGTCTATCATCTTCCAAATTCTGTATTGACTAGGGGATTTTTCCATGATAAAATTAGTATAAGGAGAAAAAGGCAAACTTTTACTATTTTGTCATTTTCTCTTTTTTAGTTTTTGCTGATTTCGTTCAAAGAAAGGGAGAAATATGAAACAAAAATCACAATTACGCCTGACTGATGATCTGGTCTTCTACTTTGTCTATGCATCCGATACAGACGCATCCCGCCATGCACTTATGGCTATGCTGAATCTGGTTCTGGACCGCAAAGATGATCCCATTACAGAGGTTACCGTTCTAAACAGCGTGCACAAAGGCTTCAAACCGAGCGATAAAGGCACGATTATGGACATCCGCGCCAAAACCCATGATGGAGAGCAGTTCAACGTGGAAATGCAGAATAAAGTACAGGATGGCTTCGAAAACCGTATTCTGCTGTATGGCTGCCGCATGACAAATTCTTCATTGGATTCCGGGGAAAACTATGATAAAATGAAGAAAAACGTAGTCATCTCTTTTGTCAACGGCATACAGTTCAGCCATATTCCGGATTTCCATACCCGGTTTATCATGGCAGAGGACACCTACGGGTACCCTCTGACTGACAAGCTGGAAATTCATTTTCTGGAGTTGGGGAAACTGCAGGCGCAAGATCCTTCGCTGATGAGCCCGTTGGAGCAGTTCTGTTCCTATATAAAATACGTTGGTGATGACCAGAAAGAAGACTATGTTGCAAAACTCTTAGAAACTGATGAGGAGGCAATCCATATGTCCGATCGGGTATACAAAAATGTTACAGACGATGAAGTCTTAGAAGTTCTCTTATGGCATGAGGAGATGGCAAAACACGACCGTACTACGGAACGTGATGCAGCCAGACGAGAAGGTCTCGCAGAAGGTAAAGCAGAAGGTATAGAACAGGGCATCGCCGCCCTTATTTTGGATAATCTGGAAGAAGGAAAGACGCAGGTACAGATTCTCTCTAAGCTGCAAAAGCACTTCTCCCTAACCGAGGATAAAGCACAAGAGTACTATTTAAAATATAGCAAGACGTACTAAGCGTTCCCATCCATAAAGAAATATAGAATGAACAAACCCTGCAAGGCGTATGCCTTACAGGGTTTTCATGTTTAGTATTAAGTTGATGTTTGATTATACTAATTCTACGAACACTACTTCAGCGCAATCGCCTCTTCTAGGTCCCAGCTTCAGAATTCTTGTATATCCACCGTTTCTGTCAGCATACTTTGGTGCAATTTCATCAAACAGCTTGCTTACTACGCTTTCGTCGTAGATGTATGCCAGCGCCTGTCTTCTTGCGTGAAGGTCGCCGCGCTTTGCAAGTGTAATCAGCTTTTCTGCTTCTCTTCTAGCTTCCTTAGCTCTGCAGTCAGTAGTAGAAATTCTACCTTCTCTGAGCAGATCAGTTACCAGATTTCTCAGCATAGCTTTTCTGTGAGCAGTAGGTCTGCCCAGTTTTCTATATCCTGGCATATCAATTCTCCTTTCACTTCGTTATTGTCTGTCTATGCAAATGATTAATCGTCGCTTGGTTTGAGACCAAGTCCTAATTCTTCTAATTTTGCTTTCACTTCGTCGAGGGACTTCTTACCAAGGTTTCTAACCTTCATCATATCCTCTTCGGTGCGTTCGGTTAATTCTTCAACAGTGTTGATTGCAGCTCTCTTCAGGCAGTTGAAAGAACGAACGGAAAGTTCCAATTCATCAATTGTCATTTCCAGCGCTTTTTCTTTCTGGTCTTCTTCTTTTGCAACCATGATTTCCATACCGTCGGTAGAATCATCCAGCTGAATGAAGAGATTCAGGTGTTCCTGCATAATCTTCGCTCCTATGGATACGCCTTCTTCCGGCGTGATGGAACCATCTGTCCAAATTTCCAGAATCAATCTGTCAAAGTCAGTGACCTGACCAACTCTTGTGTTCTCTACTGTATAGTTGACTTTTCTGACAGGTGTGTAGATAGAGTCAACTGGAATCACTGAAATCGGTGTGCTTTCAGTCTTGTTCTGGTCAGCAGGCACATAGCCTCTGCCTCTTGCGAGGTTAATCTCCATTACAAGAGTAGCATTTTCTTCCAGTGTTGCAATATGCAGCTCAGGATTGAAAATTTCCATTTCGGAATCGCCAATGATGTCCGCAGCCGTTACAACTTTTGGACCAACCGCATTGATGATTACACGCTTTGTATTATCGCCGTTCAGTCTTACAGCAAGTTTCTTTAAGTTTAAGATGATTTCTGTTACGTCTTCTTTGACACCTGGTATCGTTGAAAACTCGTGAAGTATTCCGTCGATTTTTACAGAAGTTACAGCAGCACCCGGAAGCGAACTCAAGAGAATTCTTCTCATGCAGTTTCCCAGTGTTGTACCATAACCTCTTTCAAGAGGTTCTACGACAAATTTGCCGTAAGTACCGTCTTCGTCCACAAACTTAGTGATTGTTGGTTTTTCGATTTCTATCACTAAAAACCCTCCTTCTTATTCCAAGTAATACCGGTTTTATGCCGCTTGTTTACTTGGAGTACAATTCGACGATTAAGTGCTCTGCAACCGGAGTATCGATATCTTCTCTTGTTGGCATAGCAACAACTTTACCTTCTAATTTCTCAACGTCTACTGCCATCCATGAAGGTACAGTGATTGACATTTCTTTGATTTCCTTAAATTTAGGGGAGCTTGTGCTCTTTTCCTTAACTTTAATGACATCACCAGCTTTCAGCTGCATAGATGGAGCTGTAGCTTTCTTGCCATTTACTGTGAAATGTCCGTGAACAACCAGCTGTCTTGCTTCTTTTCGGGAAGATGCAAAACCTAATCTATATACTGCGTTATCCAATCTGGTTTCTAATAAGATCAGTAAGTTTTCACCAGTCTTACCCTGTTTTCTAGCAGCTTTATCAAATAAATTTCTAAACTGCTTTTCCTGCATTCCGTAGAATCTCTTAGCTTTCTGCTTTTCGCGGAGCTGCAGTCCATAGTCAGAAGTCTTCTTTCTGGACTGACCGTGCTGTCCGGGAGCGTAATTTCTCTTCTCAATTGCGCATTTGCCGCTATAGCATCTTTCACCCTTCAAGAAAAGCTTCTGGCCTTCTCTTCTGCATAATCTGCAGTTAGCGTCTGTATATCTTGCCATGTTATATTACTCCTCCCTTCAATTAGACTCTTCTTCTCTTTGGCGGTCTGCATCCGTTGTGCGGAATCGGTGTGATATCCTTAATCATAGTGATTTCAAGACCAGCTGCCTGCAGTGCTCTGATAGCAGCTTCTCTTCCGGATCCTGGACCCTTTACATAAACTTCAACTGTTTTTAAGCCGTGTTCCAGTGCACCTTTAGTTGCTTCTTCAGCAGCCATCTGTGCAGCGTATGGAGTAGACTTTCTGGAACCCTTGAAACCGAGGGAACCTGCGCTGGACCAGGAAAGTGCATTTCCGTCCATATCTGTAAGAGTGACTAAAGTATTGTTAAAGGTGGATTGGATATGTGCCTGGCCTTTTTCAATGTTCTTACGTTCTCTTTTCTTTTTTCTAACTACCTTTTTAGCAGTTTTAGCCATTGTTTCCTACCTCCTTCTTATTTCTTCTTTCTGCCTACAGTCTTTTTAGGACCTTTGCGAGTTCTAGCGTTTGTCTTTGTTTTCTGACCTCTAACAGGCAGACCTCTTCTATGTCTGATACCTCTGTAGCTGCCGATTTCCATCAGTCTCTTGATATTCAGAGAAACTTCTCTTCTCAGGTCACCTTCTACAAGGTATTCTTCATCGATGATCTTTCTGATTTTACCAGCTTCATCTTCAGTCAGGTCTTTTACCCTTGTATCAGGATTTACGCCTGCTTTTTCAAGGATTACATTTGAGGTTTTTCTTCCGATACCGTAAATGTAAGTTAAACCAATTTCTACTCTTTTGTCTCTTGGTAAGTCGACACCGGCTATACGAGCCATACGTTTCCTCCTTCTCCTATCTTCCGTCACCTTCCAGGGGTGATACAGACAGGGGTTCTAATAACAATAAATTTTATCTTCCCTGCGGTCCTGGTCCTCGTAGGGGATTTAACGAATTTAATTAACCTTGTCTCTGTTTGTGCTTCGGATTTTCACAGATTACCATTACTCGTCCGTTTCTTTTGATTACCTTGCACTTTTCACAGATTGGTTTTACGGAAGCTCTAACTTTCATTTTAATTCCTCCTCCATATCTATGCGATTTTCTATAATTCCTGAGCGAAGTCGAGGGAATTTCAAACAAGATTTCCTTACAGCGAAGCTGCGAAAGATTTTATCTTGTCTATAATTCCCAGGGCGAAGTCGAGGGAATTATTTATCTCTCCAGATAATTCTTCCGCGAGTCAGGTCATAAGGGGAAAGTTCCACTTTCACTTTATCTCCCGGAAGGATTCTTATATAATTCATTCTGATTTTTCCTGAAATGTGTGCGAGTACTTCAAAACCGTTTTCAAGCTTCACCTTGAACATAGCGTTTGGCTGTGCGTCTACAACGGTTCCCATTGCTTCGATGACGTCTTTTTTCGCCATAAATACACCTCTCTCTTTACTATAAGGTAAGCAGTTCAGGCTCACCATCATTAATAACAACAGTATTTTCATAATGCGCTGCAAGCTTTCCGTCAGCTGTAACCACTGTCCAGTCATTGAGCAACGTTTCTACTTCGTAGCCGCCCTGACAAATCATCGGTTCAATAGCAAATACCATACCGCTGACCAGTCTCGGTCCTTTTCCCGCCTTGCCATAGTTAGGAATCTGCGGATCTTCGTGCATATCTCTTCCTACGCCGTGTCCTACAAAGTCACGAATCACAGAAAATCCTGCACCCTCCGCATGTACCTGAACGGCATGGGAGATATCTGACAGTCTGTTTCCCGCTCTTGCAAACTTGATGCCTTCGAAAAAGCTTTCTCTGGTAACATCAATCAGCCTTTGTGCTTCAGGTTCAACCTTGCCGATAGCGTAAGTTCTTGCTGCGTCACTGACATAGCCTTTGTAGGTCGAACCCACATCTACGCTGACAATATCGCCTTCCTGAATGATTCGATGCTTGTCGGGAATGCCATGCACGACCTCTTCGTTAATGGACACACATGCGCTGCCGGGAAAACCACCGTAGCCTTTAAATGATGGAATCATTTTGTTCTTACGGATGGTTTCCTCTACATAGCGGTCGATGTCCATAGTGGACATGCCCGGTTTAATAAAGTCTTCCAGCGTTTTTAGAATATAGCCGGTAACTTTTCCGGACTCGCGCATTAAATCAATTTCCTGTTTGGATTTGATGATGATCATACTATTCACCTAAAGCTTTTACAATTTCAGCAAATACAGTGTCGAGAGGAAGCGCTCCATCGATAGTAACGACATTGCCTGCCTTTGTGTAGTAATCCACCAAAGGCTTGGTCTTTTCGTTGTATTCTGCGACTCTGGTTTCAACAGCATCAACGGTGTCGTCCGCTCTCTGGAACAGCTCGCCTCCGCAGAGGTCACAAATGCCTTCTTTTTTAGGAGGAATGTTTACGACATGGAAGGAAGCGCCGCAAGCCTTGCAGACTCTTCTTCCGGTAATTCTTGTAACCAGTTCTTCCTTTTCCACTTCGATATCAATCACAGTGTCAAGTTTCTGACCGTGCGCTTCTAAGAATTCATCCAGCTTTTCAGCCTGATAAACAGTTCTAGGGAAGCCGTCGAGCAGGAATCCATTCCTGCAGTCATCTGCAAGAAGTCTGTCCGTTGCTAAATCGATTACCAACTCATCTGGAACCAATTCACCTTTGTTCATATATTCCTGTGCTTTCTTACCAAACTCTGTTCCGTTTTTGATGTTTTCTCTGAAAATATCTCCAGTTGAAATGTGTGGGATATTGTACTTCTCCACAATTTTCACTGCCTGTGTACCCTTTCCGGCGCCCGGAGGGCCTAACAATACTGTTCTCAGCATTTGCTCATCTCCTCTTATTTCAGGAATCCCTGATAGTTTCTCATAACCATCTGGTTTTCCAGTTGTTTCATTGTATCAAGCGCAACGCCTACTGCGATAAGCAGAGAAGTTCCGCCGAAGTGCATTCCCTTCAGTGCTGGAACCAGTACCCCTAAGATTGTCGGCAGCGTTGCGATTACTGCCAGGAAAATAGCGCCTACAAATGAAAGTCTTGACATTACTTTGTTCAGATATTCAACTGTTGCTTTTCCCGGTCTGATACCCGGAATAAATCCGCCGTTTGCTTTCATGTTCTGTGCTACTTCCACAGGGTTAAAGCTAACTGCTGTATAGAAGTAGTTGAAGAATATAATCAGCAATACGTTAAATACTGCATATACCCATACACCCGGATTCCCCGCAGGTGACAGCCACTTAGTTACAAACTCAGTAAAAGCAGTGCCTGGGAAGAAGTATGTGATTGTCAGTGGGAACTGCAGGATGGACAGCGCGAAAATTACCGGAATTACCCCTGCCTGGTTAACCTTTAGAGGGATATGGGTGGATTGTCCGCCGTACATCTTTCTTCCTACAACTCTCTTCGCATACTGTACAGGAATTCTTCTGGTACCCTGCTGAATTTCAATAACGCCCAGAATAACTGCAACTGCAAATACTACGAACACCAGCAGTGTTACGATGGAAAGCGCTCCATCGTTATACTGGGTCCACAGACTGCGAAGTCCGCTCGGAATTCTTGCAACGATACCGCCGAAGATAATCAGCGAGATACCGTTACCGATTCCATTCTCGTTAATCTGCTCACCCAGCCACATCAGGAATGCAGTACCTGCTGTGAGAACCAGAATAATTACTGCGAAAGAGAACCATGTCTGGTCGGTGATTGCTCTTCTGAACAGACCTACTGTCAAGCCAAGCGCCTGAATCAGCGCAAGTACGATGGTCAGATAACGAGTAATCTGCGCCATCTTCTTTCTTCCTTCCTGTCCTTCCTTTGCCAGTCTTTCAAAATAAGGGAAAGCCATGGTCAAAAGCTGGATAATGATGGAAGCCGTAATGTATGGTGTAATACTTAAAGCAAATATGGTGAACTGGCTGAAGGATCCGCCGGAAAACAGGTCGAACAAGTCGAACAATCCGGTTTCACCTGTAAACATCTGTGCCAGCGTACCTCTGTTAATGCCCGGTACAGGAATGTTGGATCCGATTCTAAAAACGACCAGCATTAACAGCGTGAAAATCATTTTGCTTCTTATTTCAGCGACTTTAAATGCCTGTGAAATAGTCTTAAGCATCTCCATCTTAAATCACCTCTGCCTTTCCTCCAGCAGCTTCGATTTTTTCAATTGCGCTCTTAGTAAATTTGTGTGCCTTTACTGTGATACCGATGTTCAAAGTTCCATTTCCAAGAATCTTGATTCCGTCTTTCACCTGTTTTACCATGCCTAATTCTTTCAACAGCTCAGGTGTAACTTCAGTACCAGCTTCAAATCTATTAAGATCTTCTACATTAACAATTGTATACTCTGTTCCAAAGATGTTGGTGAATCCTCTCTTTGGAAGACGTCTGTAAAGTGGCATCTGTCCGCCTTCGAAGCCAAGTCTGACTCCGCCGCCGCTTCTGGACTTCTGACCGTTCATACCTCTGCCGCCGGTTTTACCCTGGCCGGTAGCAGTACCACGACCTCTTCTTTTGCGGTTTTTAGTGGAACCTTCTGCCGCTCTTAACTCATGCAGTTTCATTTTACCTTGCACCCCCTATCTTACAGTTCTTCTACAGTAACAAGATGTGCTACTTTTGCTACAGCACCGCGAGTTGCAGGTGTGTCAGCTAATTCGACACTTCTATGCATCTTCTTCAGTCCTAACGCTTCGACAACTTTTCTCTGTTTAGGGGAAGCGCCAATTGTGCTCTTTGTCAATGTGATTTTTAACATAGCCATGAAACGTTCCTCCTTATCCTAAAATTTCTTCAGGAGCTTTGCCTCTCAGCTTAGCAACTTTTTCTACAGTCATCAGGCTCTTCAGACCTTCCAAAGTTGCATAAGCCATGTTTCCAGTGTTGCTGGAGCCGATGGACTTAGCTCTCACGTCTTTGATACCTGCAGCTTCCAGTACGGTACGTACAGAGGAACCTGCGATAACTCCGGTACCCTGTGCAGCAGGCATCAGTAAAACTTTACCTGCGCCGAAAATACCAACGTTTCTATGTGGGATAGTTGTTCCAACTGTAGGAACATATATTAAATTCTTCTTAGCATCTTCTGTTGCTTTTCTTACAGCTTCAGGAATTTCCTGTGCTTTACCAAGACCAACGCCTACATAGCCATTGCCGTCGCCGACTACTACAGTTACGCTGAATCTCATGTTTCTACCGCCTTTAACAGTCTTAGCTACACGTCTGATATTAACGATAGTTTCTTTTAAGTCAAGCTTGGATGCATCAATGATATTACGCATTCCTTATCTCCTCCTGTTAGAATTTTAATCCGCCTTCGCGAGCGCCATCAGCCAGTTCCTTCACTCTTCCGTGATAGAGGAAACCGCCTCTGTCAAAAGCAACAACTTCGATTCCTTTTGCCAGTGCTCTCCTTGCGATGGCTTCACCGACTTTCTTTGCAGCTTCCTTGTTTCCACCGTAACCGATTTCGGCTTTCAGTTCCTTATCAAGGGAAGATGCAGAAGCTAAAGTAACTTTGTTTACGTCGTCGATAATCTGGCAAGAAATGTTCTTGTTAGACTTGAAAACGCAAAGTCTAGGCTTCTCAGGAGTTCCGGATAAATTCTTTCTGACTCTTTCGTGTCTCTTAACACGTCTGTCGTTTCTGCTTTCTTTTGCCATTTTTCTTCACTCCTTTCCTTATTTAGCTCCAGCTTTTCCTTCTTTTCTGCGGATAACTTCGTCCTCGTACTTGATACCCTTTCCTTTGTACGGTTCAGGCATTCTCCAAGCTCTGATGTTTGCCGCATAGTTTCCGATAACTGCTTTGTCGATACCCTTTACTACTACAGTGGTAGCATCAGGAACTTCTGTTGTGATTCCTTCAGGGTCTTTCATTTCTACAGGATGAGAATATCCAAGGTTCATAACCAGTGTGTCACCTTTTTTCTCTGCTCTGTAACCAACACCGATTAACTGGAGTTTCTTCTGGTAACCTTCAGTTACGCCAACTACCATGTTGTTTACCAGTGTTCTTGCCAGACCGTGCTGAGATCTGTACTCTCTAGCATCGGAAGGTCTGGTAAATAAAATTTCGTTTTCTTTTACTTCTACGCTGATTAATTTGCTTACCTGTTCCTGCAGCTGACCTTTCGGTCCTTTTACTGTTACAAGATTGTTTGCATCTACAGTAACTTCTACGCCGGCAGGAAGTGCAACAGGTCTATTACCTATTCTAGACATAATTCATTACCTCCTACCATACATAACAGATGACTTCGCCGCCAACGCCAAGCTGTCTTGCTTTCTTGTCACTGATTACACCTTTAGATGTGGAAACGATTGCGATTCCCAGACCGCCCAGTACCTTTGGTACTTCGTTAGCCTTTGCGTAAACTTTCAGACCAGGCTTTGAAATCTTCTTAATTCCTGTGATAACTCTTTCTTTGCCGGCACCGTACTTCATCTGTACTTTGATGATGCCCTGCTTGTTATCGTCTATAACTTCGAATCCATTAATGTAGCCTTCTTCCAGTAAAATCTCTGCGATAGATTTTTTGATTCTTGATGCAGGGATTTCAACTGTTTCATGACCTACAGTATTGGCATTTCTGATTCTTGTTAGCATATCTGCTATTGGATCTGTCATTGTCATTACAGTATATCTCCTTTACTCTTGCGCGGTTCGAAGCGTCTAATCCTTTCTTTTTGCTGAGATCGGGGCGGTAAAATTCACCAAATCGGAGATTTGGGAATTTCTCGCACAAGACCTACCAGCGATTTCTTTCAGAAATCGGGTTAGGGCTTCGCCTTCGCACTGATTTAACGAATTCTTACCAGCTAGCTTTTCTTACGCCAGGGATTTCACCTTTGTAAGCAAGCTCTCTGAAGCAGATACGGCAGATGCCGTATTTCTTTAATACAGAGTGAGGCCTTCCACAAAGTCTGCATCTTGTATAAGCGCGAGTGGAGTACTTCGGTTTTCTCTGCTGTTTTACTTTTAGAGATGTCTTAGCCATCTTAACCTCCTATTGCTTTTCGAACGGCATGCCCAGAAGCTCAAGCAGTGCTGCTGCTTCTTCGTCAGTCTTAGCCGTCGTCGTAAATACAATGTTCATACCTTTGATTGTGTCAACATCATCATAGTTAATTTCAGGGAAGATTAACTGTTCCTTGATACCCATGGAATAGTTTCCTCTGCCATCAAAAGAGTTTTTGCTAACACCCTTGAAGTCTCTTACTCTAGGAAGAGAGATGTTGAAGAACTTATCAATAAATTCATACATGTTATCCCCTCTCAGAGTAACTTTTGCTCCAACCGGCATGCCCTGTCTCACTTTGAAGTTAGCGATGGACTTTTTAGCCTTTGTTACAACCGGTCTCTGACCTGTGATCAGTCCGATTTCTTTTACGGCTGTTTCCAGAATCTTAGCATTTTCTTTTGCTTCGCCAAGACCCATATTTATAGTAACTTTCTCCAGCTTAGGTACTTCCATTACATTTTTGTACTGGAACTTTTCCTGCAGTGCTGGGAATACTTTTTCTTTATAAGTTTCTCTTAATCTTGCTGTCAAAATCGTCTCCTCCTTTCTTAGTCGATTACAGCTCCGGTCTTTCTGTTGACTCTAACTTTTTTGTCGCCATCAACTTTGTAACCGATCTTTACTGCTGCTTTTGCTTTTGTATCGTAGAACATTACGTTAGAAGCGTCGATTGGACCTTCTACATGTTTGATTTCAGCCTTAGCAGTTCTTGTCTGCTTCTGGTGCTTAGTCTGAATGTTTACGCCTTCTACGATGACTCTGTTTTCTTTCGGCATAGCTTTCAGGACTTTGCCTGTTTTGCCCTTATCTTTACCAGTAATCACAATTACTGTGTCGTCTTTTTTAATACGCATCTGTCAACACCTCCTTACAGTACTTCTGGTGCCAATGACACAATCTTCATAAAGCCCTTATCTCTGAGCTCTCTTGCAACAGGTCCGAAGATACGTGTTCCCACTGGGCTCTTGTCTTCTTTATCTTTAATGATTACTGCAGCGTTCTGGTCAAACTTTACATAGCTGCCGTCTGCTCTTCTGGCACCTTTCTTAGTTCTAACCACTACAGCCTTGACAACGTCACCTTTTTTAACGACGCCGCCTGGTGTTGCTTCTTTAACAGCACAAACGATTACATCACCGATATTCGCATACTGACGGGAAGTACCGCCCAGAATACGGATACATAAAAGTTCTTTTGCACCTGAATTGTCAGCAACTCTTAATCTAGTTTCAGTCTGAATCATGATTTGGTGCCTCCTTATTTAACTTTCTCTACGATGTTCACAAGTCTCCATCTCTTGTCTTTGGACAGAGGTCTTGTTTCCATAATTCTAACTTTATCGCCAATCTGGCATTCGTTGTTTTCATCGTGAGCCTTCACCTTCTTGGTTCTTTTTACAGCTTTGCCGTAAAGGGAATGTCTTACGAAGTCTTCGATTGCAACAACTATAGTCTTATCCATCTTATCGCTTACTACGATGCCGACTTTAGTCTTTCTTCTGTTTCTTTCAACTGCCATAATTTACATCCTCCTTTCTTAAGCCTGAACCTTTTCCAGTTCTTTTTCTCTTATGATAGTTTTCACTCTAGCGATGTTTCTCTTTACTTCTCTCATTTTAACAGGGTTTTCAAGCTGGCCTGTTACGTGCTGGAATCTCAAGTTGAACAGTTCTTTTTTCATCTTTTCCAGCTCTGCTGCGAGCTCGATTTCTGTCATTTCTCTCATTTTCTTTAATTCCATTATGCTTCACCACCCTCTGCTGCGTTTTCCTTGATGGCAAACTTACATTTAACAGGTAACTTGTGCATAGCAAGTCTCATAGCTTCTCTTGCCTGTTCTTCAGTTACCCCCTCAATCTCAAACATGACTCTGCCAGGTTTTACAACTGCTACCCAGTACTCAGGTGCACCTTTACCGGAACCCATACGTACTTCAGCAGGTTTCTTTGTTACTGACTTGTGTGGGAAAATCTTGATATATACTTTACCACCTCTTTTGATAGATCTTGTCATGGCAATACGAGCTGCCTCGATCTGATTGGAGGTGATCCATCCACATTCCTGTGATACCAGGCCATATGCACCGTAGGTAATTGTGTTGCCCTTGGTTGCTACGCCCTTCATTCTACCTCTATGAACTCTTCTGTGTTTAACGCGCTTTGGCATTAACATGGCTTTGTTCCTCCTTTCTTCAGTGCTTATTCTTCAGTAGCTTCTGCAGTTTCCACTGCTGCTTCTACCTGTGGTTCTTCTACTTTTTCTACCTTCGGAGTCTTTCTAACTCTCGGGTTTACAGCTTTCGGCGCTTCGTGTCTGTCGTTTCTGTCGCCGCGATCATTTCTCTTTCTGTCGCCACGTCTATCGTTTCTTCTTCTGTCGCCGTCTTTCTTGCCTCTTCTGTCTCTCTTTTCACGCTTTTCTTCGCGAACCGGGCTCTGTAATCCCTTGTCGAGGATTTCTCCGTGGTTAATCCATACTTTGATACCGATCTTACCATAAGTGGTGTCTGCTTCCGCAAACCCATAATCGATATCAGCTCGAAGAGTGTGGAGAGGAACGTTACCTTCGCTGTACTTTTCACTTCTAGCGATTTCAGCACCGCCCAGTCTTCCGGAGCAGAGAACTTTGATTCCCTTTGCGCCAGCTTTCATGGTTCTGCCCATTGCCTGTTTCATGGCTCTTCTGAAAGATACACGTCTTTCTAATGCCTGTGCGATGGACTCAGCTGTCAGCTGTGCATCGAGTTCAGATCTTCTAACTTCTTCGATGGAAATCTCTACTTCTTTCTTTGTCATTTTAACCAGTGCAGCCTTCAGTTCTTCAACGCCGTTGCCGGAACGTCCAATTACCATACCAGGTCTTGCAGTTAAAACGATGACTCTGATTTTGTTTTCTGCAGCTCTTTCAATTAACACTTTAGAAACGCCTGCAGCATATAATTTTTTCTTTACGTATTCTCTGACTTTGTTATCTTCAACCAGCATGTCTGCAAAGTTGTGCTTGTTTGCATACCATTTGGAATTCCAGTCTTTGATTACGCCCACTCTCAATCCATGTGGACTTACTTTCTGACCCATTCAATGAACCTCCTATCTTAGTCTCTTTCCTTCAGAGTCACGCCAACGTGGCTTGATCTCTTCAGAATGATTGATGCTCTACCTTGTGAACCGGCTCTCCATCTCTTCATTGTAGGGCCCTGATGAGCATATACCTCAGCAACGTATAAATTGTCCGGATTCATATCGAAATTGTTTTCAGCGTTTGCTGCTGCTGACTGAACAACTTTTTCAACGATTTCAGCACCTTTACCCGGTGTGAATTTCAGGATTGTTAATGCCTCCGCTAAGTCTTTGCCTCTAACCAGATCAGTTACCGGTTTCAGCTTGATAGGAGACATTCTTACGTATTTTGCAACTGCTTTTGCTTCCATTTCTTATCTCCTTTTCTTATCTAACCTTTGATGACTTATCTGCAGCATGACCTCTGTAAGTTCTGGTTGGAGCAAATTCTCCAAGCTTATGTCCTACCATGTCTTCTGTAACATATACAGGCACATGTTTTCTTCCATCATGGACTGCAATTGTGTGACCCACCATCTGTGGGAAGATTGTAGATGGTCTAGACCAAGTCTTGATAACTTTCTTTTCGTTCGCTTCGTTCATTGCTTCGATAGCTTTCAGAAGCTTCACGTCTACGAAAGGACCTTTTTTAAGTGATCTACTCATTTATCTATGCTCCTTCCTTATTTCTCATTTCTTCTCTTTACGATATACTGATTAGAAGCTTTGTTCTTCTTTCTGGTCTTATAGCCAAGAGCAGGTTTACCCCAAGGAGTAACAGGACCTTTACGTCCGATAGGCGCTCTGCCTTCACCACCGCCGTGTGGGTGATCGTTCGGGTTCATAACAGAACCTCTAACGGTAGGTCTGATACCCATGTGTCTTTTTCTTCCTGCTTTACCAATCTGGATGTTGGAATGATCTGCATTGCCAACTTCACCGATGGTTGCTCTGCACTGAATCAGAACTTTTCTAACTTCTCCGGAAGGCAGTCTTACCTGCGCATATTTGTCTTCTTTTGCCATCAGCTGCGCGGCATTACCTGCGGATCTTGCCATCTGACCACCTTTGCCAGGCTTCAGTTCGATGTTGTGAATCATTGTACCAACTGGAATGTTAGCGATTGGAAGTGCGTTTCCAACCTTGATATCAGCTTCAGGACCGGAATAGATTACATCGCCTACCTTTAATTTTTCAGGTGCGATGATATATCTCTTTTCACCGTCTGCGTATACGATTAAAGCGATGTTTGCGCTTCTGTTTGGATCGTATTCGATTGTCTTAACAGTTCCCGGAATATCGTCTTTTCTTCTCTTGAAGTCGATGATTCTGTATTTTGGTCTTGTACCGCCACCTCTGTGTCTAACGGTAATCTTACCTCTAACGTTTCTTCCTGCATGTTTTTTCAGAGTTACTGTCAAAGATTTCTCAGGAGTTTTCGCTGTGATTTCTTCGAAAGTAGAAACGGTCATACCTCTCTGTCCAGGAGTCGTTGGTTTATATTTTTTAATTCCCATTCGTAGTTACCTCCTATATTACAGACCCTGGAAGAACTCGATTTCTTTGCTGGCTTCTGTCAAGGTTACAATCGCCTTCTTGTAAGCAGCTCTTCTTCCCATGGTTCTTCCCATTCTCTTTAATTTTCCGTCATAGTTCATAATGTTGACTTTTTTAACTTCAACACCAAAGATTTCTTCAACAGCCAGTTTTACCTGGGTCTTGTTAGCGTCTGTTGCAACTTTGAATGTGTACTTCTTTTCCTGTGCCTGGTCCATACTCTGTTCGGAGATAACCGGCTTGATAATTACGTCGTATGCGCTTCTCATTATAAGTACACCTCCTCAATTTTTTCGATTGCTTCCTTTGTTACGATGAAGCTTGTGTGGTTTACGATTTCGTAAACGTTCATGGTTCCTACCTGGGCAGTTTTTACGCCAGGGATGTTTGCTGCGGATCTAACAACGTTTTCGTCTTTTTCGGCAGTGATGATCAGTGCCTTTCTTGCAGCTTTGACATTCTCTAAAACCTTAATCATTTCCTTAGTCTTAGGAGCATCAAATTTCAGTTCATCGAGCACGATGATTTCTTTATCTAATACCTTTGCGGAAAGAGCGGACTTCAGTGCCAGTCTCTTTAACTTCTTAGGTACTTTATAGCTGTAATCTCTTGGCTTCGGTGCGAAAGCGATACCGCCTCCTACCTGTGAAGGGTCAGTTGTGGAACCCTGTCTGTGACGACCGGTACCTTTCTGTCTGAAAGGCTTTCTGCCGCCTCCTCTGACTTCGCCTCTAGTCTTTGCGGACTGTGTGCCCTGTCTCTGGTTTGCCAGATAATTTACAACAACTGCGTGAACAGCGTTAGCATTTGGTTCGATACCAAAGATTTCGTCTTTAAGCTCAATTGTTCCGGCTTCAGTTCCGGCCATGTTAAGCATTGTTACTTTTGCCATTTTATGCTTCCTCCTTTCTGAAGTCTATTCTATTTGTCCTGACCTTTGACAGCGTACTGGACTTTTACCAGACTTCCTTTGCCGCCAGGTACTGCGCCCTTAACCAGCATCAGGTTTCTGTCAGTGTCAACTTTTACTAAAACTACGTTCTGAACGGTAACAGTTTCGCGTCCCATTCTACCAGGTCCGGCATTACCCTTGAATACTCTGGAAGGATAAGTACCGGCAGCCAGTGCGCCGGCTAATCTCTTGTGCTTAGAACCGTGGGTCATCGGACCTCTGTGATGTCCGTGTCTCTTGATGTTACCCTGTGTGCCTTTACCTTTGGAAGTACCGGTGATGTCCAGTTTGCTTCCTTCTTCGAAATCAGCAACAGTGATAACCTGTCCTAATTCGTAAGTTTCGCCTTCTTCTACTCTGAATTCAGTCAGATGTTTCTTCAGAGGAGCACCGCTCTTTGCAAAGTGACCTGTCATAGGTTTGTTCACTCTGTGTGCTTTCTGATCTTCGAATGCAACCTGTACTGCGTTGTAACCGTCAGTTTCTACTGTCTTAACCTGTGTTACAACTTCAGGACCAGCTTCGATAACTGTTACAGGAATTACTTCTCCTGTTTCTGCGAAAATCTGGGTCATACCGATTTTCTTGCCTAAAATAGCTTTCATATTGTTTCTCCTTTTCACTTACATTGGATTGCTCTGGTGTGCAACTTGCCGCAGCGGCGCCGCATCTTGCGCCTGGGCTCTCACAGGTGAGCCTTTGGCAGCTTTTCCCTCTCATGCAATCTTACTAAGGGAAGGTCCCTTACTTTACTTGTCTTTTTCTGGCATTGCTGCGTTGCTGCTCCTTCTCTGCGATACTCACGCACTTAAGTGCGCTCCGTTTCTCGAAACTCACACGCCTTGCACTCCCGAAAAAATCCTGCGTAACTTTACTATTACACCTTAGCTGACTACAGCTTGATTTCGATGTCTACGCCAGCAGGTAAATCCAGCTTAGTTAAAGCGTCTGTAGTCTGCAGTGTAGCATTGGTGATATCGATCAATCTCTTGTGTGTTCTCTGTTCGAACTGCTCTCTGCTGTCCTTATATTTGTGAACAGCTCTCAGGATTGTCACGATTTCTTTCTCTGTCGGAAGCGGAATCGGTCCGGAAACATCTGCGCCAGTTTTCTTGGCAGTTTCCACGATCTTCGCTGCGGACTGGTCTAATAACGCATGGTCATAGGCCTTAAGCTTAATTCTGATTTTCTGTAATTCGCTCATTTTTTCCTCCTAAAATTTTTTGTACTGTTTTCGCTATGCTTGTACAGGGGTTCTTTTCTGACCAGATGTTCTGTGCCTCGCGAATCTGCGCAGAACCCAGTCAAATGCCCACTTCTGTAACGTGTGCGGTGGAATTGCTTACTTTGCACACGGCTCCGTGCGTTTCTTTATTTTTCGCACAAAGCAAAAGTCGGCGAACACCTTCGCCCCCATCTGGTGGGGACAATTCTCTGTAGAAATTACCGGATAGCTCCGCAACTTCCTACTTCATCGCCTTAAGCAAGCCTTTTAATTATATATGAGGTTGGTAAAGATTGCAACCCTTTTTTAAAAAAACTTTTCACGATTTTTGAAGTTTTTTCATGATATGACACAGTGATTTCAACTGCTTAAACCCCATATCATTATACACTGATCCTGGCGTTTCTATTATGACAACAACCATCTTAGAATTCATTTTACCTGTGCTGCACTATTTTCCCTAAAAACACCCTGGAAGGTGGACTTTTTCCAAGTGAAAAAGCGGCATCCGCACCATGACCCTTGATTCAGCGTTATATGGTGCAGCATCAAGACTACACAAGCGCAGAAACGCAACATTGCCTTACATTTGCCTTAAAATGGTGGAGATTTTTACATTCCTAATTCGAGATTCTCTGCATGTATATCCGATGACTGCACTGCGCCATCGACTTAAACCCTGAAAATCCGCATCAAAAACTCACCTCCCGGTAGCGCCCGCAGCTCTGCCGGACTTACAGCTTTCATGCGCAGAACCAAAACACTGTATGCCGCCATGCTGAGTAGGATACTGCATAAAACGCCCAAAGCGTTTCCCGCCCATGCGAAGACTATATTATAGGAGCCATACGCGCACAGACCCATAATCATAGCTGCCAGCATAGGCTTTACAAAGGTTTGCACAAAGGGAAAGTGTACACCAGTTTCCTTTTTTATTTCATGCAAGTTTAAAATCAGTGCAATCAAATATGCGCCACTTGTTCCCAAAGCAGCTCCCCTCACATGAATAGTGGGAATACCCACCAGCACATAGGTCAGCACCGTTTTCAGCACAGCGCCGACAGCCATATTGCGCACCGGTTTCATCTGTTTACCTACGGACTGCAGCGCTCCAGTTGTGGTCTGCACGATGGCAAGGAGTATCACGCCGATGGTCATAACCTGCAGAGTCGGCACAGCCTGCAGCGCATTTTCTCTCTGATTAAAATACAGCAAAAGAAGAATTGGTTTGGCAAGAACAAAAAGACCTACAGCGCAAGGACACGCTAAAAGCATAGTCATACGCATACTAATTCGGATGTTTTCCTGCACCTTATCTTTTCTTCCCTGCCAAAAAAATGCTGCAATGGAGGGCACCAGGCTCACCGCAATTGCCTGCGTAAAAGTCTGGGGCAGTGAAATCAGTGTATCGCAATAAGCACCATACTGATTATACAAGTTCAACGCCTCACTCGCTTCCCAACCTGTATCTTTTAACCTTGAAACCACCAGTGTCGTATCAATGGCTGACATCAAAGGCATGATTTCTGCCCCGATTACGATAGGTACTGCAATCCAGGCAATTTTCTTCAGAATTTCTACAGTCGATTCCGACCTTAAACCGGCTTCGCCTGTAAGGCGTTCGGGAGCTTTTCCAAATTGTCTACATCGTCTCCAGTAAATCGCACCTATTACGCACATGCCTGCCATGGCCCCCGCGACAGCGCCAAAAGTAGCGCCAGCAGCGGCGATATCCAAGCCCTCATCATATAAATAAAATCCCAGTCCAAGTCCTGCGGCTACTCGCACCACCTGCTCGAAAACTTCTGAAACCGCTGTAGGGCGCATATCCTGCTGTCCCTGAAAATATCCCCGAAAGGCAGCAAGCAGCGGTACGATACACAGCGCTGGCGCTATGGCCCTCAGAGAATTTTGAGAGCCGGGAATATCAATTACAAAGGCGATTAAATCTGCTCCGAAAAAACAAATGGCAAAAGCGGCTGCTCCGATTACCGCCATCAGTTTCAACGCTGTAAGAAAGACTTTTCTTGCGCCAGACCGATTCCCTACCGCAGTGCGCTCCGACACCATGCGCGAAACTGCAACCGGTATCCCCGCCGTTGCCAGCACTAAAAAAATGGCATATATCGTATATGCTACATTATAGTATGCCATACCCTCGCCCAGCTTGTTGGCAATAGGAATTCTAAGCGCTGCTCCCAGCAGTTTCACTAAAATTCCTGATATGCTCAAAATCACTGCGCCTCTTATAAAATTTCTCTTTCCATCCATGTTTTCTCCCAACCCTTTTATAGCTTTCTATTTAGTATATCAGAATAGACCATTTATTTGAACTGATATTTTATAGAAAGATAACAAAAGAAAAAGGACGTGATTCTCAAATTCAGCGAACCCCGTCCTATCTTTTTAATAATATTCCACTTTTGCCTGAAAGCGAGCCTTTGTATGTGTACATACCGGTCACTCACCCGGTGCTTCTATTCTATATTCTGTCGTATACTTTTTCCATAGATATCTCCGGATTTACTGCCGTCTTCGCTTCCATAGCAATAGATGCACAGGCGATGCCCATCTGCGCCGCTTCTCTGGCTGACATGCCTTTCACATGCCCCAGCAAAATCGCTGCAGAAAAAGCATCGCCGGCTCCAGTGGCGCTTAATACCCTCACCGACTTTGTCGCTGCGATCCCCTCGCAAGCGCCTTCTCTGTAATAAGCACCCTTTTCGCCAAGACTGATAAAGACCCTTTTTACACCCTGTCTGCAAAACCATTCTCCTGCTCTTGACAGAGAAATCTCATCAGTGATCTTAATACCGCTTAACAGTTCTGCCTCAATGCGATTGGGTTTTATGGTGTGAAAAGCTCCGATAATCGGCTTTACCCGTTCCGCCTTTGAAGCAGATACCGGATCCAGAAACAGAGGTACTCTGGCATGCTCCGTGATGTAGTCCAAACTCTCCCTCTGTAGATTGCAATCCACACCAACGATTTTCGAGCGATTCAAAAACTCCATCTTATCTTCCAGAAATGCCGGTGTAATCCGCTCCAAAATATCCATGTTGCAAATGGCAAGTTCCATATCATTTCTATGATTGAGAATAGACAAATACACCCCCGTACTTTCACCCTGAATATGGTAAATATGATCTGTACCCACACCCAGACTTTCAAGCTGTTTTCTAGCACTTTCTCCCATAAAGTCATCACCTGTCAAAGAAAGCATGGCTGCATCGCCGCCCATTCTTGCGATATTCTCTACGATATTTCGTCCTACGCCTCCAAAGGACTGATTCACAATCCCTGGATTGGAATCCGCCGTGCGAAGAGGCTGATAGGGAATCCCCTCAATATCAATATTGATTCCTCCGACTACAGTTATCTCTGCCATTTTCTTGCTGCATCCTTTCTGGTATACCTCTTATCAATCCGTAAAAATACTTCCGCCGATAAACTCTCTGATAATTGAGTTGTTGACGATGATACTGTCATCCTCTATGGTTTTAAAGAAACGCAGGAATTTCAGCATGCGCACTGCATCTGCATATTCTGCTTCCTGGGGACTTATTTCCTTCAACAGCGGCTCTGCATATTTCTTTAGAACTGCAATCTCATAAACATGGTACGAATTAAACAGCACATCCGCTTCTCCGCTGTACGGGAAAATATTTTTGTCCTCACCCGCACGGACCTTTGGCCAACTTGCAATAGTGCTCTGCGCGTTGTGTCCTCTATACAGATTATCGCGCACCATACGCCGCAGCATTCGTTCATCAGTCGTTGGGATTCTGTTATGTGCATCGATATTAAGCTGCGTCAGCGGACTGATATAAACCTTAAACTTTTCTTCCTTCGGAATATAGGCAGTCAACTCTTCGTTGAGCGCATGGATGCCTTCAATGACGATAGGCTGATTTGCCTTGATCGATGTAATTCTTCTCCCGTATTCTTTATGTCCAGTCATAAAGTTGAAAGTCGGCAAATCCACCTTTTCGCCTGCCAGCAGGTCATTCATATTGCTGTTGAACAATTCAATATCCAGCGCCTGTAAATTTTCATAATCCCTCTCGCCGTGCTCATCGAGCGGCGTCTGCTCCCGCTCAACAAAATAGTCGTCAGTTCCCATATAAATCGGATCCAGACCATTCACCTTCAGCTGAATGCAGAGTCTGCGCGCAAAAGTGGTCTTGCCTGATGAAGACGGTCCGGCAATGAGAACAATCCGTTTATTCTGCTGTTTTATCATATCGGCAATCTCTGCAATTTTCTTCTCGTGCAGCGCCTCAGAAAGCTGAATCAGCTCTCTGTACTGACCATTTTCAATTTTCTCATTCAAATCCGCCACGTAGTTGACGCCCAGCAGTTTGTCCCATCTGGTTTGTTCTCCAAATGCCTGATACATCTTCGTTTCATCCACATAAGGCGGAATCTCTCCCGGATTCGATGGGTGCGGAAAACGCAGCAACACGCCGCGGCGATATTTCATCAGCTGAAAGAACTGAATATATCCTGTAGACGGCGCCATCAGCCCATAGAAAAAATCTCTGACATTGCCGAGGGAGTAGAACTTTACGTCCTTTAAATTAAGAGAAGCACCCATAATCTTCTGTTTGTCTCTGCGCCCTTCTCTTTCAAAAATCTCCATGGCTTTTTCTCTGGAGACAACCTCTTTCACAAAAGGCATATCGGCATCTACGATTTCCCGCATTCGCTTTTCGATCTGCGCAACCTGCGCCTCAGTCACAACTTCTGCTGTCTTAATTTCTGTATAGACTCCTTTATTTAAAGAGTTCTGTATTTCAACACGCACATTGCCCAGACAATCTGACACGGCTTTCAGATAGATTAAAGACAAGCTGTACTGATAAATCAGATTAGCAGCCTGCGTCCTTATATCCAAAAGTTCCACACGGCATTCTGCATCCAGCGCATAAGTCAGATCCTCAAATTTATTGTCTACCTTCGCCGCTATAATCGTATAAGGCAAGTCCTTCTCATAGCTTCGATAAATTTCCTCTATTGTAATTCCCTGTTCCAGTTCCAACATTTCCCACGGACCCCTTGGAACTGTTCTAAGATAAACCTTCATATTTAATCTCCTTCCTTGCGGCAGTACCGCAATCCTTCTGAGGTTATTATATCACACTCGCCTTTTATGTAAAAGCAAAAACACAAAGAGAGGGATTTCTCCCTCTCTCATCTGCTGAAATTAGCAACATGTAGGTTCGCATGTGTCGCCGCAGCTGCCACATCCGAAAGCGCCCGGATTGCAGAACAGCAGAACCAGTAATAAGAAAAAGAATAACAGACTGTCGTCCATACCTCTTCTATTATTAAAACATGACATAATACATACCTCCTGTTTTAGTCGTTTGCTATATATTATGTGGTCTGCTTGTCATTGGTTCATGAAAAATCGACACAATCTGCTAGCTTAAAACGGAGTTGCATCGCTGACCTGCACAGGCGTCAAATCCACAGACTCTTGCTCTGTCTCAGTATCAGCTCTAGACTCCTCCACCTCTTCAGCTGAACACTGACACGGTTTCTGAGATGCGCATGACAAATCCTCACCTTCTGCGACTTCCGGTTCAGGCGGAAGTGCTGCTTCATAGCTTTCGGCATCAACAGCCTCTGCAATCGCACCTCTGGCCTCGGCACTCTGCTCAAACTGTTCTCGCTGACGATCTCTGCGCTGTTTCTCAAGCCTTCTGCCTTCTTCCACTGCCTTTCTCGTGTTATTGTTCAGATACAAATCCACCAGCTTTCGCATTTCTGCAGCATGAAGGGTAATGCCCTTACGCATGCGTTCATGATGAGGATCCCAATCGCGAAGATCATATTTAGCGGCAGCGCCATTCCAACTGATGATATTCAGCTCACGATTCCATCCGCTCTCAAATCTGGTGATAACTCCTAAATGTTCTTTAATTTCAAATGTGATATTTTTCTCTGACATTTCCATCTCTCTTTCCATGCCAGTTCGCCCATGTATATACTACCATTTTTTACATTTACTGTCAACTTCTTTATCAGCATTTTATTTTCCCTTACACACAAGCTTAGAAAATCAAATACTACTATTGCTGCGGTTCGATTTGGATTACCACAATCTCTGGTCTATTGAACACTCTGAACGGGAAGGTACTGTTGCCCAGTCCCCTGCTGATTACCATAGTACTATTCCCCGATTGATGCATACCACTTGTCAGCTTCGGTAAAATTCCCTGCCCAGGCGCAAACAGTCCCTGTGTGAAAGGCAGTCGAATCTGTCCGCCGTGCGCATGCCCTGCAAAAATCAGATTGATACCAGGTACAGCATACACTTCCAAAAACTGCGGCTCATGAACCAGCAATAATGTAAAAGCATTCTCACCTTCCCCCGCATCTGTCAGAAGCGCCGCAATACACTCCCGCACCAGCTGCCTATCAATTTCCGTATCAGAAACCTTCTCTCTACTGCACTTTTCTCCTTCACGTAAAGCGCCGCCGCTAATCTTCGCACGATAAATCGTTTCCTCTGACAGCCCTAAAAGCCGCATCTGCGGCGCACCACTTTTTGTAAAGGTTGTCGCTCTGTCCCTGAGCAGGACAACTCCCATTCCTTCTAACACATCGTACATCTGCGATATTTCCTCTACGGGCAGCGCCAGCTCGTGATTTCCATCAACATAGTAAACCGGCGCAATCTTCACAAGTCCCTCCATCAATGTGATTCCCGCCTGATAGTCCGTATGATTTCGATCTGTCAAATCCCCTGTAAACACAATCAAATCCGGCGAAGCAGCCCTTGTTTTTTCTAAAATCCGTCTCTGTGCTTTGCCGAAATACTCACTCTGTAAGTCCGACAGATGTACAATCCGAAGTCCGTCAAGGGCAGAAGGCAGCGCCTTGTTCCAGTAAAAATATCTCGTTGTTTTTATGCTCTTTCTGCTCCACCAAAGAAAGCCTCCGAGAAGCAAAAGCAACACTGTCATCACAATCATCTGAATCAAATCCTTTTTTCCTTATAAACAGCATTATACAAGAAAATAGCTTTTGCCGCAACATCCGCACATAATACACAGCAAATCTCTTGTATACAATCCACATGCTTTATGATATACTGGTATTCACGTATTACAAACAAGGAGGGCAAAAGTATGCAGCAGTTACAACAGAACAATCATCCGAAACGTCTGAAGCTCATCGGGGACAGAGCGTTTTATAAGAAAGTGCTTCTTATTGCCGTCCCGATTATGCTACAGAACGGCATTACCAACTTTGTCAATATGCTGGATAATATCATGGTAGGACAGGTGGGTACAGAGCAGATGTCCGGCGTTTCCATCGCCAACCAGCTGACGCTGGTCTTTAACATGGCAGTGTTTGGTGCTGTGGCAGGTGCCGGTATTCTGGGCGCCCAGTTTTTCGGCAGCAAAAATAACGACGGGCTGCGTCATACCATGCGTTTTAAAATACTCTGCGGTGTGATTCTGACCCTACTTGCCGCATTAATTCTAATTCCCTTCGGCGGCACGCTAATCGAAGCGTTTCTCCATCAGGGAGAAAGCCATGGCGATCTTGCCGCCACGTTAACCTATGGCAGAAACTATCTTTTAATTATGCTGATTGGCATGCTGCCCAGCGCCCTGTCTCAGGTTTATTCCAGTACACTCCGCGAAACCGGGCAAACTATCGTGCCGATGATCAGCGGTATCGTTGCTGTCCTTGTTGACCTGGTCTTCAATTACATTTTGATTTTTGGAAAATTTGGCGCGCCTGCTCTGGGTGTAGAAGGGGCTGCTATCGCCACTGTCCTCTCGCGCTTTGTCGAGCTTGCTATTATCGTAGTATGGACACATCAACATACGGAGCAACTTCCTTTCATCAAAGATCTCTACCGCAGTCTCCATGTGCCGGCAAGACTTGTCAAACAGCTGCTGCGCGTCGCTACGCCGCTGTTTTTCAACGAACTACTCTGGTCACTGGCGCTGGCTTTCCTGGCGCAGTGCTATTCCATGCTGGGGCTTGACGTCATAGCCGCAGAAAACATCGCCAATACCTTGAGTAATGTTACCAACGTAGTCTTCGCTTCTCTGGGCGGCTCTGTTGGCATCATCGTGGGGCAACTGCTTGGCGCGGGAGAACTGGAAAAAGCCCGGGAGGAAGACAATCAGCTCATCGCCTTTTCCATGTTCTGCAGCGTGATTACAGGAATTCTTCTCATCCTCATCGCGCCTCTGTTTCCGCAGCTCTATAATACTGCCCCGGAAATCCAGCATATCGCCATGCGGTTCATCCAGATTCAAGGACTGTCCGCGCCGCTGTTGGGATTTATCAATGCGTCCTACTTCACCCTGCGTTCCGGCGGAAAAACCATCATCACCTTTTTCTTTGACAGTATGTTCCTGTGGGTCTGCACCATTCCTGCGGTCACCATCATGGTTCGCTTTACCAGCCTGCCTGTGGTGCTGGTCTTCCTGATCGACCATTCGCTGGATTTGATCAAATGCGCCATCGGATTCGTCTTGGTCAAAAAGGGCGTCTGGCTGCAGAACCTGACCGGCGAGCAGGGCGAAAATCAGAATGGAAGTGAAAGTTGTGCAGACTAACCATAATCGCCATCGATTTGCACAACCCATCGCAAAACAATAAGTTCAAAGTTATGCAAATACTTGCTTGAATTCATCCCTTTGCACAACTTTATGCCAGTCAAATACCTTGAAGTGGTACAGAACATGCTAATCTCTCGTAAATTGTACAACTACAGAAGGAAAAAAGGGTAAAAGTTTTGCAAATGAATGCTGCATCATAAAATCTGCACAACTGTATGATAACCAAAGTCCTTAAAGTTGTGCAAATCGGGTAGTTACCGTCTATTCCTACACAACTACCTATCAAAAAACATAAAGCAACACAAAAGGCACAGCCCCAGCGGTGGTTCAAAATCCCACTAAAGGCTATGCCTTAATTTTTTCCTATTTCCGTACGTCAATTCCTTTCAAACTGTATCCTCTACAGCTCTATTTCCAGCTCCACTGGGCAGTGGTCGCTACCAAAGATGTCCGTATGAATCTTTGCATCCACAATTTTGTCTGCAATGCGCTCACTGACGAGAAAATAGTCGATTCTCCACCCCGCGTTGTTCTTGCGAGCGTTGAAACGGTAGGACCACCAGCTGTACACGCCTTCCAAATCGGGATATAGATAACGGAACGTGTCCACAAAACCTGCCGCCTGCAGTTTGCGCATTTTGTCCCGCTCCTGGTCGGAAAATCCGGCGTTGCCCCGATTAGTCTTTGGATTCTTCAGGTCAATTTCCTCCTTAGCAACATTCATATCGCCGCAGATGATGACCGGCTTCTTCTCATCCAGTTCCAGCATAAACTCCCTGAAATCATCTTCCCACTCCATACGGTAGTCGATTCGCTTCAGCTGATCCTGCGCATTGGGCACATAAACATTGACCAAAAAGAACTTCTCATATTCCAAAATCACAGCCCTACCCTCATCAGTATGCTTACCGAAATTAATCTGCACAGACTGCGGCGCTTCCTTTGCAAAAATAGCCGTGCCGGAATAGCCCTTCTTTTCAGCGCTGCTGAAAAATTCCAGATAATCGGGCAGATCTACTTCCGCCTGCCCTTCCTGCATCTTCGTCTCCTGAATGCAGATAAAATCCGGCGTAAGCGCCGTCATAGATTCTACGAATCCCTTGCCGAGACATGCCCTCAGCCCATTAACATTCCACGAAATTAGTTTCATCTCTTTGCTCCTTTATAATGTGCAAAGAGCACAAGCAATCTGGGCTGCAACCTTTGCATTGTTGTAAACAAGCTGAATATTCGCCTCAAGGCTTTCTCCGTCTGTAATTTCCTTTACCTTCGCCAGCAGGAACGGTGTCGTCTCTTTGCCGCTGATATTCTTTTCAGCGGCCTCTGCAATCGCCTCGTCAATAGCGCGGTTAATCGTATCTGCATCCATGGAAAACTCTTCCGGAATCGGGTTAGCAACCAACATGCCCGTATGCAGTCCACATTTTCGCTGTGCATCAAAGGCTTCCGCAACCGCTAGCGGCGTATCCAGTCTATAATCTACGGCAAATCCGCTCTTTCGGGTATAGAATGCCGGCAGTTCTTCCGTCCCGTAGCCGATAACAGGAACGCCTTTGGTCTCCAGATATTCCAAGGTCAAACCCAAATCCAAAATCGCCTTTGCTCCAGCACAAACTACCATAACTGGGGTGTTAGCCAGTTCCTCCAGGTCTGCTGAAATATCCATGGTAGTTTCTGCGCCTCTATGCACCCCGCCGATTCCACCGGTTGCAAAAATTTTAACGTCTGCCATGTTGGCAATCATCATAGTCGTTGCCACGGTCGTCGCTCCGTCAATCTTTTGGGACAGCACTACAGGCACGTCTCTTCTTGAAGTCTTTACAATTTCAGCGCCTTTCTTACCCAAATATTCGATTTCGTCTTTAGAAAGACCGCACTTGAGTCTGCCACCGAGAATGGCAATCGTTGCAGGTACTGCACCATTATCTCTAATAATCTGCTCCACAGCAAGAGCCGTCTCTACATTCTTCGGATACGGCATGCCGTGAGAAATGATGGTAGATTCCAGCGCAACCACTGGTCTGTTACTTTCCAGCGCCTCTCTTACCTCTGGCGCAATATCTAAATACTTGTTCATTAAAACCCCCTGTTTATTATATTATCACAAGAATTTTTTCCTATTTTAAATTATAGACGCTTCTCCCTTTTTTTACAAGTTAATATTAGTATGAATCCTGCCGGAAGTGGTGATACTAAATGCAGGAGGTGAAGAACATGCGCCAAGCAGAAAAGAAAAAAGGAAAAGACAAAGTTGCTGCGGTTTTAATGCTTTGTTTCTGTCTCATCGCTCTCGTCTCGATTTTCACCATAAAGTCCAGCATAGACAAGATTGCAAAAAGTGCAGGTGATGTGCCGACAGCGACAGAAACACCGACAAAACCACAACTAGATGAGCAGACTGATTCCCCAACGGAAGAAGCACTCGATGAAAATGAAAATTCGGAAGAAACTGCTTCCAACATTCCAACAGTTGACAGCCAGAAACAGACAAAGAAGAAAACATCTTTTGCTAGTCCTATTGACATGTCAACAGCAAAAATTTCCAAGGAATACTCCATGGATATGGTGATCTACAACCTGACCTTAGACCAGTACATGACCCACCCCGGCCTTGATTTTGAGGCGCCGCAGGGTTCCGGCGTAAAAGCTGTGGCTGACGGCACCATCACGGAGGTTTACACCGACGACGCCTATGGCATTACCATCGAAATCACCCATCAGGGCGGTTACATTTCCCGCTACTGCAATCTGGCAACAGACAAGCTATGCGAGAAAGGCGATACCGTAAAGAAGGGGCAGGTCATCAGCAACATCGGCAAATCTGCGCTGTACGAATCCATGGACAAAGCTCATCTGCACTTTGAGCTTTTGAAAAACGGAAAAGTCTGCGATCCGACCAAAGTCATTTCTAACTAATCGCAGTCGAAAGAAAAAGAGCCATCTCAGGCTCTTATCTTTACATAGTTGATATTTTTCCCCGTCTTTGCGAATTTATCTTCGTATTCAGTGGTAATATTTTCTGCCGCAAACTCCGAAGCGTGAAGATCTCTGCTCATCTCTAAAATTTCCAGATTTTCCTCTTCAATCTGTTCCAGGGTAAATGTAAACAACCCTTCGTTGTCTGTTTTGAAACAAATGCTGCCACCGGCACAAATAATCTGCCGATACTGCTGCAGCCTTTTTCCGTAGGTAAGCCGCCTCTTTGCATGGCGATCCTTCGGCCACGGGTCACTGAAATTCAGATACACCCCCGCAAGTTCTCCATCCGCAAAGAATTCTCTAATGTCTTTTACATATTCCAAAACAAATCGTACATTGGCGATTTGATCTGCGTCCGCTTTTTCAAAGGCTCTAAGTACCACACTTTGGTGTCCCTCGATTGCCACGAAGTTTCTGTCCGGATACTTCTTCGCCATTTCTGTGATAAACTGACCTTTGCCACAGCCAATTTCCAGATAGACAGGGTTATGGTTTCCAAAAATTTCCTGCCATTTTCCCTTATTCGCAGCTGGGATTGGTACCGTAAACGCCCCATAAGCTGCCAGTTTATTGTCAATATCTTTAATCTTTCTCTGTCTCATATATCCTCTAATAAATCTTCATCAAAACAATGGCTGCCAGAAACAGCGCCATCAAAACCATCGCAGCGTAATCTCTGCCCTGCATTTTCATGGCATGCATGCGCGTTCTGCCTTTGCCGCCTCGATAGCACCTTGCTTCCATGGCCATAGCTAGATCCTGCGCAATGCGAAATGCGCTGATAAACAGCGGTACTAAGATTGGAATCAGTGCCTTTGCTCTGTTCAAAATATTGCCGCTCTCAAAATCCGCCCCTCTCGCCTGCTGCGCTTTCATAATCTTATCCGTTTCTTCAAGAAGCGTCGGAATAAAACGGAGTGCAATAGACATCATCATCGCAATTTCATGAGCGGGCACGCCGACATGCGAAAGAGGTCCTAAAAGCCGCTCTATACCGTCAGTTAGACCGATTGGTTTTGTCGTCAAAGTCAAAAGGGATGAGCCGATAATCAAAAGTACCAGACGCAGCGCCATAAATGCCGCCATATAAAGACCTTCTTTGGTGATTTTCAAAAATCCCCACTGCCACAGCGCATCGCCGCTTGTCATGAAGATATTGAGGCAAAAGGTAAAAACGATAATCAAAAGTATCGGCTTCAGTCCGCGCATAATAAAGGAAAGAGGTACTTTGCTGACCGCCACCACGGTGCCCAGCGCTGCAATACTGACCGCAAATCCGACAAAGCTGTCCACCAAAAACAACTCTACGATAAACAAAATCGTCGCAATAATTTTGATTCTCGGGTCTAATCTATGAATGGGGGATTCCACCCCGTAATACTGTCCAAGCGTAATATCTCTAATCATGATTTCCTCTGCAAATACTCATATATTGATTCTGTCGCCTCCTTGAGACTCAGAATGTTTTCTTCCACAGGAACGCCCTTTTCTTTGAGCTGGCACATCAGTTCCGTCACCGGCGGTACAGAAAGTCCGATTCCAGCCAGCCTGTCTCTCTGCGCGAAAATTTCTTTCGGTGTACCCGCCATGACCAGCTTTCCTTCGTCCATGACCAGCACTTTGTCCGACAGCGCTGCCACGTCCGCCATATTGTGGGAAACGAAAAGAATGATATTGTTCTGCGATTCATGCACCTGCTCAATCATAGAAAGTATATCCTTGTGCGCCCCCGGATCAAGTCCCGCAGTAGGCTCATCCAAAATCAGCACATGGGGCTTCATGGCGATAACGCCTGCAATAGCTACCCGCCGTTTCTGCCCGCCGGAAAGCTCAAAGGGGGATCGATCTTTGATGTCCTCGTAGGAAAGCCCCACAAGCTCCAGTCCTTCCTTAACTCTGCTGTCAATTTCCTCCGGGGAAAGCCCCAGATTCTTCGGTCCAAATGCCACATCCAGCGCTACGGTTTCTTCAAAAAGCTGATACTCTGGATACTGGAACACCAGCCCAACCTTTCTTCGGATGTCCCGCATGCTGACGCCGGGCTTTGTAATATCGACGCCGTCAATTTCGATGGAGCCGCTGTCCGCTTTTAAAAGTCCGTTGAGGTGCTGCAAAAGCGTCGATTTTCCAGAGCCGGTGTGTCCGATGACACCGACAATTTCGCCGTCGTATATGTTAAAGTTAATATTGTCCAGCGCCTTCTGCTCGTCCGGCATACCTTTGGAATAAATATGGGATAAATTTCTTACTTGTATTGACATATGAATTCCACCAATCCTTCAGCGGTAATGATTTCCTTTGGAATTTTGATTCCGCGTTTTCTCAGCTTCTGGGCAAGTTCCACCGCAAGAGGCAAATCCAGGCTCGCTTCTCTGATCGTTTCTTCCTGTGCAAAGACTTCCTCCGGCGTGCCGTCAAGCAGCACATGTCCTCTATCCATAATAATGATTCGGTCAGCCTGCACCGCTTCGTCCATAAAGTGGGTAATCAGCACTACAGTAATACCCTCATCGTGGAGCTGTCTGATAATCTCCATGATTTCTTCTCTGCCTTTTGGATCCAGCATAGCAGTCGGCTCATCGAAAATGATGCATTCTGGTTTCATCGCTACTACTCCGGCAATAGCAATTCTCTGTTTTTGTCCTCCGGAAAGCATATGGGGAGATTTTTTCTTATATTTTCCCATATTGACTGCTGTCAACGCATCATCCACCCGTCTTCGGATTTCGACAGGGTCTATGCCCAGATTCTCAGGTCCAAAGGCCACATCATCCTCAACGATGGAGGAAACCAGCTGGTTGTCAGGATTCTGAAAGACCATCCCGGCGCTCTGCCGCACATCCCAGATGTGGTTGTCATCGCTGGTATCCCAACCTCTTACGAAAATCCTGCCGCCGCTTGGAAGAAGAAGTCCGTTCAGGTTCTTTGCCAATGTCGACTTGCCGGAGCCGTTTCTGCCGATAATCGCAGTAAAACTGCCCCGCTCGATAGAAAGCGACACATCGTCAATAGCGCGGACCTTTTCGTCATCCTCTCCCGTCATATATTCAAAGATTAAATTCTCAATGTGAATGATATTTTCCATATACGCCTCTTGGTAATTATTGTTTAACAATTTATTTTACCACAATTACAAAAAATTTGCCATACTATAATTAGGAGGTGATAAAGTATGGAATTCAACAAGTTTGCGGCGATTTCTCCAAGTGAGATGAAAATCATCGATGACGCTGAAAGAAAGCTCTCTGACCAGTGCGGTTGCCAAGTGGCTTTGATTGCTTATGATGTGAAGAGGGACTAATTTCACAAAAAGAAGTCCCTAGAAAAAGACGGTAACCTGCTTCCAGATTACCGTCTTTTTTCAATTGGTGTATTTATTATTGCTAGCTTACCGTTTCTGTGCTACTTTGTCAGACCATGGTGTATATACTGTGTGACCGTCAATTTTCTTGTAGCCTCTTACTTTGTAATAGTAAGTTTTTCCCTTTGTTGTGCTCTTGTTGAGCGCAGAGAGTTTCTTTGTTGTAACGATTTTCTTATAAGTTCCGTTCTTTTTCGTTGCTCTGTATACCTGATAGCCATCTACTGCGCTTCCTGTCTTTTTCCAGGAAATCGTAATTCCGCTGGTTCCAGTCTTTGTAGAAACTTTAACCTTGACTGCTTTCACCGCATCTTTTGCAGCATAGTACTGTTTTGCATATTCAATCAGCATGGTACTCTTTTCGTAACGCTCAGCTGTGCCTTCTGCTCCGAAAATTACAGAAACAATATTCTGAGTTTTACCCTCGATTGTCACAGGCACTGCAGTAACCATGTTTGCACCGGATCTATTGGTTGTTCCGGTTTTCAATCCGATTGCACCCAGATTGTAAATCAGCGTTCCATAAGTTGAAGTTGCAACAACACCTTCTCCAAAGGTTGGAAGTTCAATTTGTGTCTGTCCTGTAAATGCAGTCAGTTCCTTCTGATAGTTCTTCAGCAAATAGGATGCCAGTTTGAACATATCTTTTGCACTCATGGAATTCTGACGCTTTGCAGTTACTGCGCTGCTGTCATAGTTTGGAAGACCATGTACATTGTAAAATACAGCTGAGGAAAGCCCCAGTGCTTTTGCTCTTTTGTTCATCAGTTTTACAAATGCCTCTTCGGATCCGCTGACAGCTTCAGCCAGCGCAGTTCCACACTCATTAGCAGACGGCAACAAGAATCCTGCCAAAAGATCACGAACAGAAACTTCTTTTCCAAGTTCAAAATTATTTCTGCAAATACCGGTGCTGTCTTCGGAGTTTGCTTCCTCCATCACTGCTTCAGAAATTTTTACTTTCGTATCCAGTGAAATTTTACCTTTGTCAATTGCTTCCTGCACCAGCAGATAAGTCATCAATTTTGTAGTGGACGCCAGCTGGGTCTGTACATTTTCGTTACTTGCGTAAAGGATTTCTCCCGTGTCAGCGTTGCCGACAATCGCACCGTGCAGAAAACTGAAATAACCATTTTTGTCAAGCTGATCGATGTCGATGCTGAAGTTCTTCTTCGTATTCACCGACAATGCATTTTTCCCAGTCAGCTTAGTTTCCAGACCAAAGGCAAATCCCAGATCTAAAATTTTCATGTAGATATCGTCTCCAGCTTTATACACGCTGTAGCCATAAGGCTTTCCGTCGATCTCCATGTTGGTCGGCGTTGTCATTCCCGGCGTGCTCAGGCTAATATCGTCCTGCCCTTCTTTTGGATTCTGGCTATATGTTACATCAAATGCTGCATTCTCTCCACCGACAGCTTCATAAGCTTTTCCCGTGGTGAAGATGTACTTGCCACTTTCTTCATCGTATTTAAAATTCATCTGCTTCTCACTTCCACTCAAAGCACTGCATAGATCTTTGACAGAAACATACATGTTATACGCATAGGACGCATTGTACGCTTTTACGGTCACAGGTTCATTTCCATCTACGCTGACTGCCAGATTGACTCTCTGCATCTGATCTCCTGCATAGACGGTTCCCATCGCGCCAAAACACATCGTCATGACGACAGATAAAACCAGGATTACACTGATTAGCTTTTTCTTCATTTGATCATCTCCTTTTCTTTCGTGGTATCTCACACTAGAAAGGACATGCAAATGTTGTGCCAGAAAAAGGTTATTCTGAAAACTCTTTTATTTTAGGAGATTCGGATTTTTTCTGCTGCTTTCCCCTCATCTTTTCGTCCGAAATTCCGTTTAAAGAATCCGAATTTTAGAACATGCGTCCGCTGTGTACTTTAATATTAAAATTCTATGTTTTTCAAAGTCCTGCTTTCTAATCCATCATATAAATGCCAAAGAACCCCACCTTATCCTTCCCATGATCCCAGGAAAGTCCGCAGGTTTTACATAATTCTGCCACATTGATTCCGTAAGCAGAAAGGCAGGAAGCTCTCTTCTCCGGAAATCTACATGGCTCACCGCTCACCTTTGCACAAGCGCTGCATGGTCCTGCCATAATTGCCATACCTTTAATGCCCTTCGCCTCAAGTTCATTGATAAAAATTCTGATTTTTGCGTTATGTCTTTTCTTCAGCGAACCGGTCTCTACGGAATCGGTGATGTCTCCTACCGGCTGAATGGTCTGCAAAACCAAGGCACGGCTGTATTTCATCACCTTGTCCTTCATTTCGGCAGGGGTACCGCAATCCGGCGGACAGCCATAATTTTTCCCAAAATTACCGCATTGGTTCATCTCGCAGTATTTACGAAATTCAAATTCAAAGACCAAATCCTTCGCATTCATAAATGCGCTGTTTTCAATACCTACCTCTTTAGCAATCCGTAAAATTTCCTGTTCTGTCATAATAGTACCTCATTCAAATATGTTTCCACTGCGGTAATTATACCACAATCTCCCCAAAGAAAAAAGGAATCTTCCCCGCTGAAGATTCCTCTGTCCGTCGCAATTTATTTATAAGCAAAGAATTTTTTCGCCGGTGTTTTGCAAAGGGCGCTTGCTAATATGCAAGCAAGGACCATGCCCACTGCAAACTGTCCGATATTCCACGGCACACCCGAAAGCGGCGCAATGAAATTTCCATACATGACAGCTTCGGTCACATAATAGCCTGCTGTCATTTCAAGGCCTGCGATGACCATTCCGATAACTTCCCCCACAGAAATTCTACCCTCTTGCTGGTTTTTCCCTGACTTTTCCATTCTCTCCACAAAACTTCCCAAAATCCATGCCATAACCAGCTTAATCAGCAGCGTCCACGGCGCCCAAAAAGCATAACCGCCGATGATGTCACCCAAAGCCGAGCCGGCGCCTGCTGCCAGTGCACCGCTTTTTTTGCCAAGAATCAAAACGGCCAGAAAAATCATGGAGTCCCCCAAATGAACGTACCCCTGGGTAAACGGAATCGGCACTTTGATAAACATGGTCGCAATCATCACAAGGCACATCATCAAGGCCGTCATTACCATTGTCGCTATTTGATTTCTATTTTCATTTCTAATCATAATTTCACCTGTTTCTATTGACTTTCTCTCTGTCAGTATTATAATAGCACTAAAGTGTTCTTAAAGAAACAGTCAGAATATATTATTTTTATATATACACTTTGGAGGTTTTTGCGAAATGAAGCCAATTACAATAGAGTTCAAAGACAGTTCTAAAACGCCTTTATACATACAGTTGTACAGACACATAAAAAGTGAAATTACCTGCGGCAATATGACCGCCGGAGAGAAACTGCCTTCACTCCGCAGACTTTCTGCAGATTTGTCCATCAGCATTACCACCACCGAGCAGGCGTACAACCAGCTTTTGGTAGAAGGCTACATCATCAGCAAGCCGCAGTCCGGCTACTATGTTGCCAATGTGGCTGGCGGCAGTTCAGACAGAGGACTAACCCCAGAGACTGGTCTTGACCTCTCCTCTTATGCGGTACAGGAATCCCCTTACAAACAAGATTTGTCCTGCTTTGACTTTGGAAAATGGAAAAAATGCATGGCCCGTGTGCTTAACGACTACTCCCGTCTGCTGCTCTTTGAAAGCGACCCGCAGGGAGAAGGCGCCTTGCGCTTTGAGATTTCAAAGTACATCTATAACTCTCGCGGTGTTATCGCAAACCCGGAGCAGATTGTCATAGGCGCGGGTACCCAGCAACTGACCAGTCACCTTTGCCGGATTCTGCGCAAAATCAGCGTAGACCATATCGCAACCGAGGATCCCGGTTATCTTCCAGTGCAAAACATTTTCCGCGACCACGGTTTTAGTATTACGAAAATTCCTGTATCAGACGACGGAATCCATATAGAAAAACTGCCGACCAATATTCCTTCGGCAGTCTACGTCAGCCCCTCTAATCAGTTCCCTACAGGCTCCGTTATGCCGGTGGGCAGACGCTACCGGCTTTTAGAGTGGGCAAAAGAAAATCACAGTTTTATATTAGAGGACGATTACGACAGCGAACTGCGTTACTTCGGAAAACCTGTGCCGGCGCTACAGGGTCTTGACGACAGCGGCAGGGTTGTCTACCTGGGCTCTTTTTCGTCCACTTTATTTCCCGCAGTCAAAATCAGCTACATGGTGCTGCCGGAATCAATGATGGAAATTTTCAACACCATTAAAACCGACTACACCCAGACCTGTTCCAAAACAGAGCAGCTAACCCTCGCCCTCTTTATGGAAGATGGGCTTTACTACACCAATATCAAAAAATTGCGCAAGCTTTACGGTCAAAAACTACAGATCGCACTTACCGCTTTTGCGTGTTTTGGCGTCGGCTTCGTCACACCGACCAATACCAACTCAGGAATCAACATCATCTTAAAAGTCCGCACAAAAAAATCCCCTGCGATCCTTTCTGAAATGGCTCGCTCCATCGGACTCAATGTACAGCCGGCTGCCAGCCTGACTGACCAAGATACCGCCGCCCTCATCTTTTATTATAATCAGATTCCGCTCGGCGAAATGGAATCCAGCATTGCGGCTATGATCACATTGTGGAAAAGCTGCTGATGTATCGCTTCGATTTTGCTAAATAGCTGCGAAACCTGCACCATTTTCTTTAAATTTTAAGGCTATGGTGCAATTTTTCATCTCGACGCTTCTATTCTTGCACCATTTCCTTTCAAAATCGAGTCAATGGTGCGAATTTGACCGTCAACAGCTAGTTCAATAAGCGCTATGTTGAAAGTCATCTTAATTCAGCTTCCATTATTCCCCTTTTATTTCCATTATATCCATTATCATGCATACAATTCTGCCTTGTAGGTTATGCTCGACGCACCATACGCCCGATAAAAAGCAAAAATGGTGCACCTTTAGAAGCAGCCAACTTCAAATCCGCACCATTGGCCATCTATTTAAAGAAAATGGGGCAAAAGTTGTGTTCTGACGACTTCATCAATCCAAGCGCTGTTACAACTGCCCTTGTTATCATCCTGTGTCAAAATTAAATCCTTGCCGATTACAAAACCATTCATCTGATAAGTGTACAGCTTATTTGCAGTGTTTTCGCAATATGTCATTTCACTTAAAAGCCCTAGATGCTCCCAGATTTTATAGCCGCCTAATGGCAATTTGATGCGAAAATCCGGATAGAAATACTGCCCTGTAAATGACAAACGTTCCTCATATCGAAATGGAATGTGGTAATAGAACAATGTATTTGCAATAATGACTTCCGACTTAGAACGCACGAAAATTCCGCTTAAAGTTTCGTGAACCAGGTGCTGCGGTTCATACTCGCACTTTGGATAGTCAGCACTCGCCCAGTCCTGCAGTTTCTTCGCCGTAAATCTGCAGAATGCTCTTTGATAAGCCGGCGATAAGCCATGCAAAATATCCTTTTGTTCTGTGCTTTGATAGCTCTCCTGCAAATCTTCCAGCAGAATAATATTTTTTTCTGCTCGCCGATTTACCTCCTGCTGGATTCTTTTATCCAAAAGGCACCTCACTATCTGCGGATTCTTTGAGATATTTTCCTCAAGATATCCATTTTCAGTCCTATATTTGCGATAAAACACCGCATCGACTTTCCTCTCTCTCATTTTCAAAAATCCGTCCGGCGCTCTATTTAAAAACTGCTTACTTTGATATAGCTGCTGCTTCTGCTGTTTCAACTCATTTTCAATCAAAAAAGAAAAACTCACTCTAATCACCTCCATCTTTATTGTGACATAATCGAGGCGAGATTTCAAGAAAGTTTTTCCTTATTTTACATTTTTTGCTATTTTTCTTCCGCGAACCCTATAAATCCGCTGGTCTTCGTCAGTACGCCGTCCTTGTCCACAAAAAGCGCTTCCACACCGTCAATACCCTCAATAAAGTCGACACCCTCTTCCACGCCCAACATGAGGCATATAGTCGCCATAGCATCACAGTCGGCAGAGGTTCCTTTATCACCCACGAGACTTACACTAACGACATCGTTATTCACCGGCCATCCGGTTTCCACATCCAATATATGATGGTAATAAGTTCCGTCCGCTGCTTCAAATCCGCGCTCGTAAATGCCGGAAGTTACCACCGTTTTATTTGCAGCTTCCACATAGCCGACAATTTCTCCACTATCAGAAAACGGCTTTTCAATACCAATTTTAAAGGCATCGCCGCCCTTATCGCCAATTACGATAATATTGCCGCCAAAGTTGACGACGGCGCTGGTAACGCCCAATTCTTCCAGACACTCCGCCGCACGGTCAGCCACATAGCCCTTTCCTATGCCGCCTAAGGTAATCTCTGCCTTAGGATTTTCCAGCGTCACATCATTTCCGTCAATCTTCACCGCCCGGTAGTCAACACCCTGCATAGCTTCCTCCACTGCCGCCGTAGAAGGCACCTTCGGCTCCGACTCATGAAAATCCCACAAAGCAGCTGCTTTTCCGATGGTGATATCAAACTTTCCGCCTGAAAGATCGCCATAATACAATGCCTTTTTCAGCAAAGAAACAGTTCGCAGGTCGCATGCAGCAGCCTTGCCGCCCGCATGATTTACCTTGTAAATATCACTGCCCTCAATGGTCGCACTGATCAGCGACTCGTACTCCACACATAATGCAAAAGCTGTGTTAATGGCATTCTCCGCATTCTCCTGCCCCATAGCTTCCATATCGTAAATTGTAATCTGACATAGAGTGTCCATGTAGTAACTTGTTTTTGATACCGGCTTTTCTGTACAGCCAGTCTGTGTTATAATAACAGAAGCAGTCATTATCGCAATGACCGCAATAGAAAGAAATTTTTTCATTACATATACCTCAAACTTTATTGGAGTTTTTATGTTCAAAATCATCAACAAGGCTGATATCGTGCTCTTTTTCTGCCTGCTTCTCATAGGTCTTGGCCTTTCTGCGTGGTCCCTCACATCGGGCGGCGCCGGTCAACAGGTCATCGTCACGGTGAACGGACAGCACTATGGCACCTACAGCCTCTTCGAAAATCAGACGATAGAGATTCAGCAAAAGAATCATCTTAATAAGATTACCATAAAAGACGGCACGGTGCAAATGACTTATTCCGACTGCCACAACCAGGTGTGCGTCAAAGACGGCAAGGTTCGCATGGCAAATCAGAGCATTGTCTGCCTGCCAAACAAAGTCATGGTCGAAATCGTCGGCGGAGAGGGGGAGCTTGATGCAATCTCAAATTAGTACTCGTACCAGAAGAACTAAGGCGCTAGCCCTTTCTGCCATGTTTGCCTGTCTTGCGCTGATTTTTTCCTATGTAGAAGCAATAATTCCTTTTAACATCGGAATCCCCGGTGTCAAACTGGGGCTAGCCAATCTAGTCATTGTCATCGCCCTGTACGAGCTGAATTTTCGCTACGCCTTTGTCATCAACATGATCCGAATCCTGCTGGCAGGACTTTTGTTCAGCGGCGTATTCGGTGCGCTTTACTCACTGGCTGGCGGCATTTTGTCCCTACTCGTCATGTGGATTTTGAAAAAGACCGAACTGTTCAGCATGGTCGGCATCAGCATGGCAGGCGGCGTGGCGCACAACATGGGGCAGCTTTTAGTCGCCGCCGCCATCGTATCCAATCTGCGCATGTTCCTGTATTTTCCGATATTGATGTTCAGTGGGCTTGTAACCGGCATTCTCATGGGCATTGTCGCATATGTCATCGACAACAAAATACCAAAAAGTATATTTAGATAGAAAGAGGTTTTTTATGAAACAGCAATTAATTGACCTGCGCACACGCATGCAGCAGGCAGGCGTTGACGCCTACACCATTCCAACCACAGATTTTCACGGCTCCGAATATGTCAATGACTACTTCAAATGCCGCAAATTCCTTTCAGGTTTCACAGGCTCCGCGGGAACCGTGGTTGTCACACAGGAGGAAGCATATCTCTGGACGGACGGCAGATATTTTCTACAAGCGACGGATCAGCTAAAAGACACCGGTATCGGCCTGATGAAAATGGGGCAGCCGGGGGTTCCGACCATCGACGCTTATTTAAAAGAAAAGCTAACACCGGAAAGCACCATCGGCTTTGACGGCAGAGTCTGCGATTACGCCTTTGGCTGCAAACTGGAAAGCATCTGCAAAGTAAACTACGAACTGGATCTGGTCGGTGACATCTGGAAAGACCGCCCCGCTATCAAACCGTCTAAGATTTACGGGCTGCCGTCCTCTGTCACCGGCGAAACAGCTGCTTCCAAGCTGGCGCGAGTTCGCAGCTATATGGAAAAAAAGGGCGCTGACTATCATCTCATCACGAAACTAGAAGAAATCGCATGGCTTTTCAACGTGCGCGGCGACGATGTCGCCAATACCCCAGTATTCTTCAGCTTTGCGCTGATTGCCAGAGATCACGCATACCTTTATGTCATGGACGAAACTTTTAAAGAAGAAGACGTCCGTCCATATTTCCAGATTTTTGAAGACATCAAGACGATTCCGCAAGGTACAATCCTGCTGGATGAAGATGTAGTCAGCTATGCTCTAGTGCGTTCTCTGCCTGAAAAAGTACAAATCATCAACAGCAGCAGTCCTGTTACCATGATGAAAGCCCTAAAGAATGAGGACGAAATCAGAAGCACAAAAAATGCCCATCTAAAAGACGGCGCTGCTATGGTAAACTTTATCTATTGGCTGAAGCAGACCGTCGGCAAAGAGGAAATCACAGAAATTTCTGCTGCTGATTACCTGGAACAATGCCGCAGAGAGCAGGAAGGCTGTTATGACCTCAGTTTTACCACCATTTCCGGCTATATGTCAAACGGCGCTATCGTCCACTACGAAGCGACGCCAGCAACCAACAAGACACTAAAACCGGAAGGGTTTCTTCTGGTGGATTCCGGTGGACAGTACGAGGACGGCACCACCGATATTACTAGAACCATCGCCCTAGGACCTTTGTCGCAGAAAATGAAAGAGCACTACACCACAGTACTTCGCTGTCACATTCGTCTTGCCATGGCAAAATTCCCCGTGGGTACTACCGGCAGTGAGCTTGACACTTTGACCAGACAGCCGCTTCATGCCATCGGTCTTGACTACAACCACGGCACTGGGCACGGCGTCGGTCATCTGCTCAGCGTCCACGAAGGGCCCCAGACCATCAGCGGTAAACCTGGCTGTGATGTGCCGTTTTATCAGAACATGATCACTAGCAATGAGCCGGGCGTTTATCTGGAAGGAGAATACGGAATCAGGCTGGAAAATGAAATTCTCTGTGTTGACGCTGCAAACGGAAAACTGGGCTTTGAAAACCTGACTTTCTGCCCATTTGACAGGGAGGCAATTCTTCCAGAGCTTTTGACAGAAGAGGAACTGGCATGGCTCAACAACTACCACAGAGAAGTCTACGAAAAAATCGCACCGCGGGTATCCGCAGAAACTTCCGCCTGGCTGAAAGAGCAAACAGAGAAGATATAAAAGAATATATAAAATTCAAAGCAGCGGCTGGTTTTCCAGTCGCTGTGTTTAATTTATTCTGGTTTCTCGAAATTCTCTTGACATCCAAAACATATTGTAGTATCGTTTGTTTATAAATAAACGTTTTATAAATTTGTTTATTTATAACAGCACATGTCATTATAAATCTATCATTATTGAAGAAAGGACAAGAGAACTATGCAAAAACTACTTCAAAAAATTGGTTTAGGCGAAAAGATGTCAAGGAATTTCTGGGCAATTCTAATCGTCGCTTTCGGTGGCGCCATCATCTATGGTCTGCCATATTTCAGATTTGACTATTACGATGTTTATCTGGAAACCTATCATCTGACCAATACCCAGATGGGTGTATTCGGCAGTGTACTGGGTATCTTCGGTATGATTTCCTACCTATTCGGAGGAATTGTCGCCGACAGATTCTCCACCAGAATGATTCTGACCGTATCGCTGATCGGAACAGGTCTGGGCGGATTTGCTCATCTGCTCCCGCTAAACTACACTGCTCTTCTATGTCTCTACGCATTCTGGGGAATTTCCTCCCTGTTTGCATTCTGGCCTGCCTGTGTTAAAGCAGTGCGTATACTCTCCGGTTCCGGCGACCAGGGTAAAGCCTTCGGCTTCTTTGAAGGCGGCAGAGGCATCGGCGCCGCTTTAATGGCGATGGGCGCAGTAGTCGCATTCAGAATCGGTATCGGTCAAATTGACAATCAGGCACAGGGAATGAAATACGTTATCATATACTACTCTGTTCTGACTATTCTGATGGGAATTTTAGCATTCCTCACCGTTAAAGACGGCAAGATGGAAGCCAGCGACAGAATCTCCTTCAAAGGCATTGGTCAGGTTCTGAAGCTGCCTGCAGTATGGATTATCGGATTCGTTACCTTCTGCAACTATGTATTCACCCTTTCCCTGTACTACTTCACACCGTATGCTACAGGTATTTTAGGCGCTACCGTTACTTTTGCTGCAACTCTAGCCGCTCTGAAGAGATGGCTTGGTACTGTCAGCAGTGTGGCAGGCGGCTATATGAGTGACAGAATCGGAACAGGCAAAACGATTTTGATATCCTTCTTAATTATGGCTGCAGGTACCGCAGGCATTTTACTGCTGCCAACTAACGCTAAAAGCATCATTGCATTCACTGTCATTTTCATGATCATTTATATCTTCTACAGTGTAAACTATGCGCAGACTTGGGCAATGATGGACGAAGGCGCAATCCCTGAAAAATATTCCGGCACTGCGGCAGGTATCATCTCCACCGTTGGTTATCTCCCTGAAATCTTCGTGTCCGTCATGGCAGGTATCATGATTGACCAAAACCCAGGCGTTGGCGGCTACAGACAGTTCTTCGGATTCATGATTGGCATGCTGCTGCTTGGCGCTGTCATCACCGTAGTATGGATTAAATTCCTGAAGAAAAACAACGCAAACACAACAAATCAAGAAGCATAAGCAATTAGAATGGTAACTATGATGAAAAAAGAAAGTGTAAACAAAGAAATATTATTTGAAAGGGTCTATGTAGAAACGCCTGTCGATACTGACGGCGACGGCAGGTATGACCTGATTGCCGTTTACATCAGACGACCTGTATCAACACTTCACGGCGAAAAAGTTCCTGCTATCTATGTGGCCAATCCGTATATGCTGTCCTGTAATGAGAACTGGTATGCGCCGCACAATGTAAATCAGGAAGTAAAAGTATATCCTGCACAAAACATTGCCGAGGAAGATATTCGCTACGACTTTTCCAAGGAGCCAACCTTTGCAGTCACGGAGCATCGTAAGACCAGCGGCTATGCTAAGACCTCTCCCTGCACGGAAGAGGTTGAACTGGAAGGCATCAATCCCATTTACAATCATTTTAACGCAAGAGGCTATGGCTGCGTATTCTGTGGCGGACTGGGCACTAGAGGCTCCGAAGGCTTTACACTGTCGGGTTCGCGCGAAGAGATTCTTGCTTTCCGTTCCGTCATAGACTGGCTCTGCGGCAGATGTCGTGCTTTTACCAACAAAACCGACAACATTGAGATTAAAGCAGATTGGTGCACAGGTAAAGTCGCTATGTCAGCGAAATCCTACCTCGGAACTATGTGTATCGGCGTAGCGGCTACCGGCGTGGAAGGACTGGAAACCATTATTCCCGAAGCAGGCATCTGCAACTGGTACGACTACTATCGATACAACGGGCTGACTGTACCTGCCCTTGACTGGCAGGGAGACGATCTGGATATCCTTGCAAAGTACTGTTTTAGCAGGGCTAAAGATCCAGATGACTACGAAAAAATCAAAGACGCTTATGCCCAGCAGCTGGAAAATCTGTTCATAAACGAAGATCGGGATTCCGGCAATTACAACCTGTTCTGGGATCAGCGCAACTATCTGAGACAAATTGAAAACTTCAAAGCCTCAGTATTTATCATTCATGGTCTCAACGACTGGAATGTAAAGACAAATCAGTGCATTCCCCTTTTTCAGGCTTTGGAAAAGCAAGGAGTTGAGCGAAAGCTTCTGCTTCATCAGGGTGAGCATGTCTACATATATGCGCTGAAAGACGCAGGGGTGCTCTCTATGCTGGAACGCTGGCTGGATCACTATCTAAAGGGCATCGATAACGGCGCTGAAAAAGAACCAAAAGTTTTGGTAGAAAGCAACACAGATCAATCCCGCTGGTTTGCCTCTGATACATGGCCTCCGGCAGACTGGTCTTATGTGGACTTCCCGATTCGCAGCGCTAGCAATCAAAAGACTTCCGTTATCGTCGATGATCTATCTAAAACAGCCTACGACAAAGCTTCCGACAATCAGAAAGAGTGGCTGGACAACTTGGTTTTAGCCGAAGAAAAAGACGCACCATACCGCTGCAGATTTTTCTGGGATCCGTGGGAAGCAGATACCTCAGCGCAGAAAACAGCTCACTGCAGCGCCGATGAACTGCGCATCTCCGGCACCATCAAAGTATCCTTTGATGCAGCCATCGATAAAAAAACGGCTATTCTCAGCGCTATGCTGGTAGATATAGGCGCAGACTGCCGAATTACCGCTGAGCAAGTGCCTGTCGAAGGGGATAATACTTTCGTCTTTGGCACGGAAGCCTCCCCATCTGCATATAAAGTGATCAGCCGCGGCTGGCTCAATGCGCAGAATCGAACCTGTCTCTGGAGCAAGGAAGATATTATAGCTGGACAGATTTACAGCTACGATTTTGATATGGTTCCGACAGATCACAGCTTGAAAAAAGGTCATAAACTGGCGCTTATTCTATACGGCATCGATGCCCAGCAGACATTGCGACCGGATACAGTCACCAGAATTGAAATTCCTACAGGCAGCATCCGGGTACAAATTCCTCTGCTTTAGGCACATAATTAAAACTATTACAAAGGCTGCCTTCCCGGCGGCCTTTGTTCATACGCCAAAATCTATAGCCCTTGTGGCTGCCGCAGCCGTATATAGCAGCATGGCAAAGGCATGAAAAATATCATTAGCCATCAATACTGACAAAATGATAGCAGAATGCAGGATTTTGTCAGTAAATCGTAAAGAATCCATCTTAATACGCCTGAAATCCTGACAGAACTGACAAAATCAAAAATAATTGTCAGTATTGGCAGGAATTTTGAAAGAAACACTGACAAAACTGACATAAATCTAAAAAGCTGTCAGTTTTGTCAGTTCCAGAAAATCATTAAACGTTTTTCGTGCGTTTGCCGTGTATAGCAGGAAGAACACTTGCCATTCAAAGCAAAATATGATATCGTTTTTGTATAGACTTTTGCATTCAGGAGGATTTTAATGGAATTAAAAGAATTAACAGTCTCCGAACTTTCTAGCGGCTATTACCGTTCAAAGGAAACCGGACAGCTTACCTGCATCTTCTGCGGCGAAGCTTTTGAGGAAGGACTTATCTATAATTCCCGAGGAAGAAATGTCACGGCTCAGCGCGCCATAGCAGAGCATATCTTCGACCGACACGGCGGCGTATTTCACGGGCTGATTCAGCTGGACAAGCAGATTAACGGTCTCTCCGAAGTGCAGAAAGATATTCTCACCGGCATGTATGAAGATATCGATAACAAAACCTTGGGCGAAGAACTTCACATCAGTACCGCTACAGTTCGCACCCACAAATTCAATATACAGAAGACGAAGCGTCAGGCACAGATTCTGCTGGCAATTCTCGCACAAATTGAGGACGAGGAACTGGTAGCAGCCAGAAAACAGCTGTCAGATGAGAGTGCAGAAAAGGCACCGATAGATTTTCCAAAGCCAAATCAGGATTTCTGCCGCAACACCCTGCACCCGTTCTTCACTACATTTGACTTAAAATAGCGACATAAGAGTTTCAGGAGGTAGTTAAAACTATGATCGGATATTACAACAAACTCGCAGAGTTTAAAAAACTGATCAGCCGCATAGAGTATTTATCCTATACGCAAAATTCTCTGATTTACTGGGATAAGCTCACCTATATGCCGCCTGGCGCCATCTCCTATCGTGCCAAAGTCCTCGCTTTTCTGGCAGATGAGCAGTACAGATTTATGTCTTCTGCAGAATTCAACAGCTACATGGCTTACTTTGATCATCACAAGAAAAATGATGCTCTGACCAAGTCCATGATTGCGCAGATAAAGCAGAGCGCCGAATACGTACGGCGGATTCCCGAAGATGAATACCAGGCATATATCCAGCTGATTGCCGTTTCTGAGCAAGTTTGGGAAGAGGCAAAGGCTAAGTGTGATTTTGCCTTATTTCAGCCATATTTAGAAAAAATCTTCAGCACTTTTAAAAGTTTTACGAAGTATTGGGGATATGAAAAAGATCCTTATGACGCTCTTTTGAACTATTATGAGCCTGGACTCACAACAGAAACGATTGATAATTATTTGGTGAAGCTAAAGCCTTTTCTCATAGATCTCTACAGTCAGATTCAGCAGTTAAACCGTTCCTCCCTTTCTTCCTGCGAAATCCTTCCAGTCATGGGCGGCAGCAGCCAGAAAGCCCTTTGGGAGCATCTTCTTAAAAAAATGGGGTTCAGCTTTCATACTGGGCGCGTGGATATCGGTTCACACCCCACAGTTCTTGCTAATTCTCCTGATGACGTGCGCATTGTCAACGCCTACCGCGAAGATAATACAGTTTTCGGTCTGTTCAATGTCATGCACTCTGCAGGCAAAGGCATCTACCAGCAGTCCATCAGCAAGGATCTGCTGGGTACTTTTCTCGCAAAGGTACCTTCTTTCGCCTTGGAAGAAGGAATCGGGCGGTTCTACGAAAACATCATCGGAAGGAGCAAAGGCTTTGCTGAATTTTTTACACGGGAACTTTCGGTTTTCTCTGGCGGCAGTCACTTGCTTTCCGCTCAGCGTTTCTATGAAGATGTCAATGCAGTAACACAGGCCCCAATCCGTCTGCAGGCAGATGAACTGACTTATCTGCTTCACGTTATCATTCGCTATGAAATCGAGCGGGATCTCATCAATGACCGTCTTAAGGTTTCCGATCTGCCTGAGGTTTGGAATCAAAAATACCAGGAAATGCTGGGCTGCACACCTGCCAACGATGGAGAAGGCGTGCTGCAGGATATCCACTGGGCTGCCGGTTATGTCGGATATTTTCCGACCTATCTGGTCGCAAATCTTGCAGCTGCACAGCTGGCAACTGCTATCGATACCAGCTGCGGCCATCTGGACGATCTGATAGCAAAAGGAGATTTCGCTGCAATCAACCAATGGCTGAAAGAAAATATCTTCACCTACGGAGCACAGTATTCCACCAGCCAGCTCCTAAAATCAGCTTCCGGCAGCTCGCTGTCATCCCAGCCCTACATGGATTATCTGCAGAAAAAATATACAGAAGTGTACAAATTATAATTTCCAAGGCGCAGTGAGTATATCATGGCAGCATCCTTTGAGAAATCTATGCTAAACAAAAACCGGCTTCATGCCGGTTTTTATTAAATCGTTATCAATTTTTCAAAGCAGTAATGGGTACAACATATACACCATCTTCCCTTTGATATGCTGCATTTGACATACCGCATATCACGCACAAAATTGCAGGCAGTTTCCCTTTGGGCTCTTTTTCAATATCTTTTTTAAGGCGAAGTAAGGCTTCTGCTGCTGCTTCTATCTGATTGGCACCCAGCTTAATCTCAAAAGCACTCCACTTTCCATCAGGCATTTCAACAACAGCGTCAATTTCGCCGCCTCTATAATCCTGATAATGATAGAGCTTTCCGCCAAAAGACTCCGCATAAATCTTTAAATCCCGCTCGCATAGAGACTCAAAGAGAAATCCCAACGTCTCTAAATCGCCGAGAAGTCTTTCCGGTGTAGCTTTCAGCAAAGCACACGCTAAGGAAGGGTCCGAAAAATGCCTCTTCACCGCCTGTTTTACACGAACAGAGGAGCGAATTTCAGTTGAAAACGGAGGCTGATTATCAGTAATAAACAGTCTTGCAAAAATATCCAGATATTCTTTTACCGTTTCGATATCAATATCCTCATCATCTATTTCTTTCATATCATTTTTTAAGGTTTTATTTGTAACAGTTGTGCTCTCATTTCGGGCAAGGGAGCGCAGCAGTTTCTCCATTTTAACAGTATTTCGCTTTACCCCATCTATGCGATATACGTCATCTTCAATGACCGCGCTTAAATATTCCTCAGGTATGATTGCTGCCTGCTCCTGTGATAATCCCAAACTACCCGGCCATCCTCCACGAATGATATAGAAAATCAATTTTCGCAAATCCACGTTTCCTGTCATTACAGCTTGGAAGTCACCCTTACAGAGTTTCTCCAAGGAAACTTCTCCTGAAGAATCACCCGACTCATACAGCGACATCGGACGCATTCGCAATCTCGCAATTCGCCCTGCCCCACTATGCAGAATCCCTTTGTGATTAGGCGTCGCTGAACCGGTCAAAATAAATTGCCCCTTTTCCCCCGTCTGATCCACCTTATATCTAACTGCGTCCCATATAGGCGGCACTTCTTGCCATTCATCAACAAGTCTAGGTGTTTCCCCCTCTAAAACCAACTCCGGCGATAACTCTGCCAATTTCCTGTTCTGAAAATTACCTTCCGGATTGCCAATTAAAATTTCACTATTGCTATGAAAAGAAGACGTCCAAGTCTTCCCGCACCATTTAGGTCCTTCTACGCATACCGCTCCGAAAACTTGCAGATATTCTTCAATGGTTTTATCAATGATTCTCGGCATATAATATTTCTTGTCCATGCTCTCACCTCTACCATTATTGTACCCCAATCCGATAGATTTTACAACCTTATTCCTATTTATTTTATTTTTTTAACCTGATTGATTTCACATTTTCAACCATACTAATTTTAAAAAAACAACCGGATTCCTGCAAGGTCGCCGGTTGTTTTCTATTTATATTCTACCTCTTATCTCTCCGCATACTTTCCGATAATCGCCAGTATCAATTCCGCGGTTTTCTCCATATGGTCGATATTGGCAACTTCGGTCACGGAGTGGTGATTCCAAGAGCCAGTTCCAAGGTTCGGGCAAGGCACGCCTTTGAAAGAAAGCTCCGCACCGTCTGTACCGCCGCGAATAGCCGGCACACGAGGTGTAATGCCAAGCTCAGCAATCGCTTCTTTAGCGTAGTCAATCAAGTGCATGTGAGGTCTTACCATCTCCGTCATGTTGCGGTAGCCGTCGGTCACTTCTGCAGTCACTGTGCCATCACCGTACTTAAAGTTGAGCAGTTCCGCCACTTTGCGCACTGTATCTTTTCTCTTTGCAAACTTTTCAGCATCGTGTTCTCTGATGATATAGCGCAAGGTCGCGGTACTGCAATCGCCGTCCATGTGCATGAGGTGATAAAATCCCTCGTAGTTTTCCGTGTGCTCCGGTCTTTCAAACGGCGGCAGCATAGCGTTAAACTCCATAGCAATGAGCATGGCGTTCTTCATTTTGTCCTTAGCTTCTCCCGGATGGGTTTCTACACCCTGCACGGTGATTTTGGCAGAAGCGCCGTTGAAATTCTCATATTCGATATCGCCAAGATCTGCCCCGTCCACCGTGTAAGCAAACTCTGCGCCGAATGCTTCCACATTGAAGTTGTCCTGACTTGTGCCGATTTCCTCATCAGGCGTAAAAGAGAATGCAATCTTGCCGTGTTTCGTCTCAGGGTGAGCCGTAAGATATTCCAGTGCCGTCATAATTTCTGCAACGCCGGCTTTATCATCACCGCCCAGCAGGGTTGTTCCATCAGTTACAATCAGGCTGCATCCTTTAGCATTTCGCAGATTTTCATCAGTTTTCGGATCCAGCACAGCCCCTGATTCCAAGGTAATTATACCGCCGTCGTAGTTCTCAATGACGCGAGGCATTTTTACCGGTGACGGATGAGCGTCAGCCGTGTCCATATGCGCAATAAAACCGATGGTCGGCACATTTTTATCCAAATTTGACGGAATACTGCCGTAAATATATCCCATATCATCAAGGCGCACATCGGCAATGCCAAGGTCCTTCAACTCATCTACCAGTGCCTGCGCAAAATCCTTCTGTCCCGGCGTGCTCGGCACCGTACCGGTCCCCTCCAGCGACTGGGTGTTCATCATCACATACTTCAAAAATCTTTCCTGTAGTTTCATACTTTTCCTCCTATAAAATCTTTTTATTTTTCTTTGCCCATGCAGCAATTTTCCTGTAAAGCTGTCTGACCGCTTCTTCCTCTTCTTCGCTTACTGGCGTATTTCCAAAAGCTGCCCTGCTGACGATTTCCGTCGCCCGCTGCGCTTCCTCCTCGCTGACTTCCGCTACCGCTATCGCCAGTTTCTGCGCAAAATCCTCTTCACTGCCGTCATAACCGGAAAGTACTCCCGCACCCTGCAGTTTTTCCAGCATTTTCGCAAATGCCTTTCGGCAGTTCATTTTCTCAAGAGAGCGCAAATATATTTTTCTTCCTAAAACTCCTGACGCAGCAATCATCGCCGCTAACAGTGCAACAAGACTTCTGCCAAGAGGCGTGCTTCCTGCCTCTTGGTCCCCGCTCGGATTTTGATTCTGTTCCTGCCGATTGTCTTTCTCCGAGCCGTCCTGTGAATCAGGTTTATCACTGCTTTCCGGTTCCTTCTGTTCACGGCCTGCGCCCTCAGAATCCTGCTGACCGGCTCCTGTGCCCTCGGCTTCTTCATCAGCAGGCGTTACTTCAACCGGCGTCCAGCCCAGTTCTTTGTCGAAAATCTCCGGCCATGCGTGAGCCTCCTCATCGGTAACGACTGCATAATACATTCCATCTTCTTTTTTCACAAAATCCGATGGTCTCACCGCAAATCCCATGGAATAACGGGCAGGCACACCATACATACGATAAAGCAGCGTCGCCGCCGAAGCAAAATGCTGGCAGTATCCTTGCTGGCTTTCAAAAAGAAAATATTCTATCGGCTCACGCCCCAACGGAATTCTTCCCGGAGACTGCGTATATGTACCGTGAGTCAGCAGATAATTTTTGATAAAGGCTGTAATATCCGCTTCCCCTTTCATAGGATTCTCCTGCTGCAGGCTGCTCAGCTTTGGAAGACTCTTCCTGTTCACCTGTGTGTAGGCACGCTGCGCCGCATCTGCGTATTTCCTATGCAGACTGCGCTCTCTTTCAAAGAGAAGATTTTGCCGCTGGCTATATATATTATCGTCATTTTCATCAAATCCCACAACAAAGCGAGAAGTCACTATCGCATCCCAATCCGGCTCCATATCCTTTTTCTCAAAATATGCATAGCCCTCTTCCCCGGCTTGCAGCACGTGGTTCTCCCAGGATGCATTGTGCCACTGACCATAGTAAATCCCGTAAGACGGCGAGTCCTGATCTGCACGTCTTACGTAGAGAATCCGTTCCTTCTCTGCGCCTGCACGGTTCACGTCGTAATACATATTAATAAAACGATTTACCGTATCGGCTCTGCTATCTATCTCATTCAAAATCTCCCTGTCCGCAGCAGGGAGCCAAGTTCCGTTGCTATATGTACCTCCGCTGAAATCCCGCAGATAGATGGTCTCCGTCGGCTTTTCCTCAGCACGGACTTCCATGACCACCGTGTCTGATGTGTACAGATTTCCTCTGTTAATTCTCCGCACGTTCTGCCGGTTTTTCACAGTAATTGTAATTTCACTCTCAATCTGCTGCAAAGTCGGGTCAATTGCTTCCGCCCAGCGATACAAAAAACCATCGCCGCTCCCTGCGATTCCATAGGAAACCAGCAGCAAAACAGCCAGCATCCCTGCCGTAATACCTCCGGCTTTTCGCATCACCTTTGGACTTCCTTCTGCCTTTTCTCCAAAGTGAACCACTGCAAAAAGCACCTGATACACTCCCAGCAAAATAATACAGAGCCAGCCAGGGTCGATTCCCGTAATAGGCACGCTGAGCAGAAGCGCCATGGACAGCCCCCACATGATAAAATGCCAGCCCAAAACGCACTCTGTCAAAAACAGCAATACAGAAAGTCCGCCAAAGACGCAGACCAAAAATCCGGTCATGTCGTACATGTACCAGTAAAGCCTACCCTCTATACAGCCGAGAAAATATGGGAACATTTGAATTTGTGCTAAAATCCAGTCGTCCCAAATGAGAACACACCCTGCAAAAAGCACAGCGGCTGCAACAGGCAGCGCTTTCGCCTTAATCCCGTAAATGCTCCAAAATAGCAGGCATGGCGCAGCCGCCGCAAAGAGAACCAGCTGCCTTTGGCAAATTAAGTCCTCTATGTCAAACACATAAGTTAATATTCCCAAGATTCCAATCAAGAGAAGAATCAGATGGAAAACGGTATTTCTATTTTTCATCAAATCCCTCCCCGATATAAACGGTCTGCGCCAGCTGTTCGCTGAGCTTTTCCGCCTCAAAAACCGCAACCCTTTTCTTTCCATAGAAAAGATTCAGCTCTAAATCCAGACAAAATCCTTTTGCACAAGCCGCCTCATCGCCGGCTGTCAATCCATTAAACCGGTCTTCTTCACGGTAAAGTCTGCATAAAAGCAGGTCGATTTCCCTCTCAGAATCAATCTTAGCGCTCTGCAGCGTGTTGTTCTCACACCGCCAGCACACTCTTAGAGACCTTCCCACCGCCAAGAGTCCGGCAACTACCCCATACAGCACCTGATAAAAGGCACTGATTTTTTCCGGTTCATACTCGTCACACCCGGCTAAATCCAGAAACAGTTCACTGCATGCGTCACTGATTTCACGATATTCCTTTACGAAGAGATTATCTGAACGAACACTCTGCTTCCATGCGATATCCCTGGCTCTGTCGCCCTGCTGATATTCGCGAATCTGAAAAAGTTCCCGCTCTGTCTCTTCCTCCGCTGCGCTGCTCCCTTCAAGGCAAATACGCAGCACATGTTTTGGCGGAAGTACTGCGATTTCTATAGATGTCTTCTGCGCAAAGCGCCTTCTGAAAAGTCCCAAATAATCCCAAAGATACGCCTTTTTTATGGTTACATCTAAAAGACCGCAAAGTTCCGCACGAGCCGGCAGTTTCAGCAGCAGCGCCTCCTTTGTATCTAAGGAAATACTCCGGCTTTCCTTTCTCCTGCGGCAACTCTTATCTCGCCTCATCTTTTTGGACGCCGTCTGATTTCTGCGATATCCCCACTGCCATTTCAGCTGCGCCTTTGTCACTGGCAGCACGCCGGTATTTTCCACTGTCACAGAGCAAAGGGCATCCTTTTCTGTATGAAGCCGCAGGTTCTGCAGTGACTCCGCGCTCAGTTGCACACGACTTCGCAAATACCAACTGAGAGGATACATGGCAAGAAATAACATCGTTTCCGCTGCTGCCAGCACCATGATGTGCGCTGCATGGAAAAATCCTGCCAAATACCAGCTGACCAAAAAGAGTGAAATTAAAAACACTTTTTTCATAGCTTGGCTCCTATTTTTTACCCATGGCAGGTTTCTTGGTTCTCGTTAGAATTTCCGATAAGATTTCAGCCTTTTCCGCCTGATTCTCTTCGTCGCTGCGGTCTGTCCGAATACGATGCCCCATCACATAAGGGAACACTTCCTGTACATCCTTTGGCATAACAAACTCCCGTCCGTCAAGCCATGCAGCTGCCTTTGCCATCTGACAAAGGGCGATACCCGCTCTGGGACTTGCTCCCTGAAGGAGTCTTTGATGCACTCTGGTTCCTCGCACCAGATTGACAATATATGCAGAAACCTCTTCACCGGCAAAGACTTCGTCGACCTGCTTCTGCACCATCTGCAGAGTCTGAATGTCGAGGTTTTGTTTTACTGTTTCAATCGCAGTTCTTCCGCCTTTTCCCATAATCATAGCAAGCTCGCTGTCAAAATCCGGATAGCCCAAAGACAGACAAATCATAAAGCGCTCCATCTGTGATTCCGGCAAAGGCTGCGTTCCGGCGCTTCCCTCCGGATTTTGCGTAGCAATGACAAAGAAAGGACTCGGCACTTTTCTGGTAACACCCTCCACACTGACCGTACCTTCCTCCATGACCTCCAAAAGGGCTGACTGCGTTTTCGGCGAAGTCCTGTTAATTTCGTCCGCCAAAAGCAGATTGCAGAAAACACTGCCCGGCTGATAAACAAACTGCTCCGTTTCCTTCTGATACATGGAAAATCCCGTCAAATCCGAAGGCAGCACATCGGGCGTAAACTGCACCCGCTTATAGTCCAGTTCCATTTCCCTTGCAATGGTCTCTGCCAAAGTAGTCTTTCCAGTCCCCGGCAAATCCGTAAGCAGGACATGTCCGCCGGAAAGCAGTGCTAAAATTATCTGCTTTACCTGCTCCTCTTTTCCTAAAATTATACTGTTTACATCCTTCATTACCTGCTGCAACGCAGTTCTTGCTTCATTCATGGTAGCACCCCTTTTCTATTCAGACTTGTCTGATAACTATATTCTTATTTTATCATATATTATCTTCTGCTTTCAAGGCACTTCTCTCCTTTTGATTCTATTTTAAAAAAGGGGCGGGTACTCTGAGACGAAAACTTAACCCAAATCAAGAAATGTTCAAAAAAATGTATAAGAACGCTGTTCTGAAAGCGCAGTAGACTTACATCATTTGCAAGATATGCAGCAAATCCGAAATTTTCTTGCATAAAACGCAAAAATGCATATAAGTTTAGCCGCCGCTGCCTACCGACGACAAATACTTTTATACATTTTTATGACATTTTACGATTCTCGGTTAAGATTTGCCCTTTCACTTATACATTTTAAGGAGAAAAATCTGTTTTAAGTTAAATTTGATTTTTCCCGCCTTATCCGTTTCGCTGCGCCCGTCTCAAAGGAAAAGCCCCTGCCCTTCACTTCCTTGACACTGCTTATAGTAAAAAAGGCTTCCGGATCAATGCTTAAAATCGCTCGCTGCACTCGGTTCAATTCCCGAGCAGGGAGCACACAAAGCAAAATATCCTGCTTATTCTCCTGATAGCCGGATTCCCCATAAAACACTGTATTTCCAATGACCATATCGGCAAAAGCCCGTCTCATCTGCTGATGCTTTTCACTAATAATAAAGATCTGCACCGAGCTTCCGCCCATGAGAACCACTTTGTCCGCCACCATAGAATAGAAAAAGGTCAGCAGAATCCCCAGCAGGATTTCCTCCATGTTCCTTGCAAAAATCACCTGCGTCAGAAGAATCGCAAAGTCGATGAAGTACATGGGAAGTCCCACTGAAATGCCCAGCTTACGATTGAAGATAATCGCTAAAATATCCGTGCCTCCAGTGGATGCGCCGCATTTTATTACAATCCCCATGCCAACGCCTGCCAGTACCCCGCCGTAGATAGTCGCCAGCATTACATTGTCCGTAATTCCGTCTGCAAATCTTGTATGCTCAAAGAGATTGATGAACATCGGATACGCAAAAGTGCTGACAATAATCGAGCCGGCAAACTTTTTCCCCAAACAAATCCAGCCTGCCAGAAACAAAATCCCGTTAAATGCCATTACCGTATACGATACCGGAATCCCATAAAAGTGCTCCATTACTCTGCCTACACCCGTGGAACTTCCAATCATAACACCGCTAGGCAGCACAAATGCCACGATTCCAAATGCTGCGATGGCAAGTCCTGCAAAAACTGCAATATAGTTAATGATGATCCGTTTCATGATATTTCCCTTTCTCTTATAAAGTCGTCCGAAAAGGATTATATCACAACTTTTGGTCTATTAAAACAAATTTAATCCGTATTTTGATTGATTTTTTATTCATCTTTTACAGTTTTGCTTTTCTTATATTCTTTCCCCATAGAAAATCCTCTGCCGCTGACTTGACTGACTCTGCTGACTGTCATAAAGCACGCAGGATCGATACCATGAACAATCCGTTCCACCTTGGGCACTTCTCTGTTTGAGACTACAGTAAAGACCATCTCTGTCTGATGTGCAAGATAACCGCCTCTCGCAGAAAGGAGTGTCGTTCCTCTGTCAAGCTGCACGCCGATTGCCTCATTGATTTCTTTTGACTTTTCGCTGATAATTTTAATCTCTGTCTGGGTCGTGCCTATGAGCATCAGCTTATCAATAACCATCGTATAAATCATGACCAGCACAATACCATAAAGGATTTTTTCTGAACCGGTAAAAAATGCCTGTGCCAGCAAAATACAGGTATCAAACACATACAGACTGACTGACACCGGCACCTTGCAGAACTTCTGCAAAATCAGTGGCGGCACGTCCATACCCCCGGTAGAGGCGCCCGCGCGAATCACCACGCCAACTGCAATACCAATACCAAGACCTGAAAACAGCGTGCACAGAATCACATCGTCTGTAATAAATGCGCCCGGAAACAGTCTGTCAAGCCCTTCCAGAGCCAACGGATATGTAAAGGTGCTGATAATGGTGGTCAGCGCAAAGCGGCTCCCCAGCACAAGGAATCCCGCCGCCAGCATAATCACATTAAACACCAGCACAAAACCTGAAATCGAAATTCCACTCAAATGATTAACCGCCAGGGCTATGCCAGTACTGCCACCTGTCACCAATCCGCCCGGAATCAGAAAAAATTTCACCGCCAGCGCATAAATAACATTACCTGCAATCACGCAAAGGACTCTCGCCGCATGATCCCTTAAACTTAATTCTTTTTTCAACACCATGCCTCCTCACATCATAACTGAGACCTATCCTAAAGCAAAGCCTCGCCCTTGTCAATAGACCCCCATTAGCATGGTAAAGAGATAATATAATATAAAACTGCTGCAAGCTTACCTCGCAGCAGTTTCTTCATACTGTTTTAAACTTTATTCAAAATACGTCTTTGCCAGGCCGCCTTCACTGGTCTCCCTGTATTTGCTGAACAAATCACAGCCTGTCTCATACATGGTCTTTATCACCACGTCAAAGGATATTTTTCTGGTGTGAGTCAAAAAGTTCGCCAAGCTTACCGCATTAATCGCACGCATAGCCGCAACAGCATTTCTCTCAATACATGGAATCTGCACCAATCCGCTGATAGGATCGCATGTCAGCCCAAGGTGGTGTTCCATAGCGACCTCAGCCGCATATTCGATCTGGTCAATTTCCATACCGAAAAGCTCTCCAAGTCCTGCAGCAGCCATAGAGCAGGCGCTTCCTACCTCTGCCTGACAGCCGCACTCAGCTCCGCTGATAGAGGCATTGGTCTTAATCAGATTTCCGATAAGCCCCGCCGTTGCCAGCGCATCCACAATCTGCTCATCGGAATACTTTCTGTTTTTCTGCATGTAATAAAGGGTTGCCGGCACCACACCGCAGGAGCCGCAGGTCGGTGCAGTTACCACCATACCACCGTCCGCATTTTCTTCACTGACCGCATAGGCAAAAGCACATACCAGCCTGTTTTCTCTCGTCTGCGGGCTTTCATCAATATGATTCTGGCGATACAGATACCTGGCCTTTCTCTGAACGGAAAGCCCTCCCTGTAAAGTGCCTTCTGCAGAAAGCCCCCGGCGCACAGTTTCTTTCATCTGGTTCCAGATTTCATGCAGATAATCACGAATTTCTTCGCCTTCCGTCTCATAAACATATTCACAAAGGCGAATATCCCTCTCTCTGCAGTAAGCATGTATTTCCTCAAAGGATTCCAGCTTATATACATCCTGCGGCTTTGCAGGCTTTTGCCCTTTGACGGCAATACGTCCGCCGCCCACGCTGTAAATTTCCATCTGACATGTCACACTGCCCGCAGCGTCCAGCGCTTCAAAAAACATGGTGTTAGGGTGCGGCAGCTCTTCGTCCGGTGTATCACTAAAAATCATTTCACACTTGTCAGAGCCAAGTACATCTAAAATCGCTACATCGGTCATATGACCCTTTCCCGTCTTTGAAAGAGAACCATATAACGTGACTCTGTAGCCGGCAGCATCTTTTGTCTCCGCTGCAAAAATTTCCGCCGCTAGGGTCGGCGCAATGGTGTGGGAACTGGACGGTCCTCTGCCGATTCTGTATAGTTCACGAAGTGATTCCATAGTATTTCCTTTCCTTTTTCTAAAACCTAATTCAAATCATTTCCCTAAGCATTATATACGAAAATCCCCTCATTGCACAACCCTCAAATTATCTGCGCAAAATTATCTTCCAATGGCAAATAATACCACACCGCAAACCAGCAGTCCAAACCCGCCCCAGCCTTTTGCTGAAAGTTTTTCCTTCAAGAAAATCCGGGACAGAATGATGGAAATCACCATGCCCATACGGTAAATAGTCATAATGACCGCCGCTTTTCCAAGGAAAAGAGCCTTATACACCAGCACATGACCGGCTCCGGAAGCTGCTGCGCCCAGCAGAATAAACAGCCATGTCTTTGGGGAAATTTCCCCAAACTCTCTGCCCTTTCCTTTCTTCGCCAGCAAAAGCCAGAGCATTACAACCACGATGATGTAACGAAAAGTGGAAGTCACATTGGTGTCGATAGGCTCAGTATCCGACTTTACGATGACATAGGAAATGGACGCACAAACCGCGGAAAGTCCTGCAAAAAGAATCCATCGCTGCTCACTTTTCCAAAGACCTTTGCCCGAGAGTGCCGCAAGCTCCTGCCTGTCCATCATCAGCAGCGTACCTGTGATAATCAGCGCCGTTCCCAAAAGCATAAAAATCGTAATTTTCTCTTTGATAAATACCGCACAAAGAATCATGGAAATGACGATGGTAAGACTTTGAATGGCAAGAAATACGCTGACACTGCCGCCTTTGAGTCCCAGAAAATAAAATGCCCATGAGATGGACAAGACAATGCCGGACGCAAGTACCGAAAGCCATGTGCTCATGGTCATATCACTGACCTGCCCGAAGCTGCCAGAAAAAAGTGCTGTTCCTGCAAAAGCCGCAAGAAGCACCGTATTTGTCACCGCACCGGTCACATAAGCATCGGCGTCCTTAATTCCGATTTTAGAAAGTATGGTTGATACACCGATAAACAGCGTAGAAATCACCGCAAGTAAAAGCCACATAAAAACAGGCTCCTTTCGTTTTGTTTCCAGTAGTTTAAACGAAAAAAGCCCGTTTTATGTCATTTTAATTACATTCTTTTCAGAAATACTTCATAGCCTCTCTTGGTTTCGTAAACGTCAGCTTTGCTGGTTACTTCCCAAGGTGCGTGCATGTTCAGTACCGCTACACCGCAGTCGATAACGTCCATGCCGTAAAGCGCCAGAATGTACGCAATCGTACCGCCGCCGCCGATATCGACTTTACCCAGTTCTGCCAGCTGATAGTGGATTCCTTCATCGTCCATGATATTTCTGATTTCAGCAATATACTCAGCGTTGGCGTCGTTGGAGCCGGATTTGCCGCGAGAACCTGTGAACTTACTGAATACCATACCGCGGCCTGCAAAAGAAGCGTTCTTCTTTTCGTAAACGTCTGCGAAGAGCGGGTCGTAAGCAGCATTTACATCAGAGGAAAGCATTTTGGAGTTAGCCAGCACTCTGCGCAGCGTAAGCTCGCTATACTGCCCCATTCTATCAAGAAGTTCTGCTACTGCATTTTCAAAGAACTTGGATTCCATACCGGTTGCACCTACGCTGCCGATTTCTTCTTTATCTACCAGAATGCAGCATGCCGTTTTTTCTATATCTTCCACGTCTAGCAGGGCTTTCAGGGAAGTAAACGCGCAAACTCTGTCATCCTGACCGTAGGACATAATCATGCTGCGGTCAAGCCCTGTATCTCTTGCCTTTCCTGCCGGAACGACTTCCAGTTCAGCAGAGAGAAAATCCTCTTCTTCCATGTCATATTTTTCTTTTAACAGCTTCAGAACTGTAGCCTTTACTGCGTCTTTTTCTTCACCCTCAAGAGGTTTGCTTGCGATGAGCACATCCAGATTTTCACCCTCGATGACAGAGCCCGCCTTCTTTTCCATCTGTTTTGCTCCAAGGTGCGGCAGCAGGTCTGTAATACTAACGACAGGATCATTTTCATCTTCACCGATTACGACATTGACTACCTGTCCGTCTTTCTTAGCAACTACACCGTGAATGGCAAGAGGCATTGCTACCCACTGGTATTTCTTCACACCGCCGTAGTAGTGCGTATCCAGATATGCAAAATCGGAGTCCTCATAAAGCGGATTCTGCTTCACATCCAGTCTCGGAGAGTCTACGTGAGCGCCCAAAATGTTCATGCCGTCTTCGATATTCTTTTTGCCGATGTGAAACAGGGCAATGGTCTTGCCCATGCAAACCGCATAAACCTTATCGCCAGCCTTCAGACTTTCTCCAGCTTTGATTACGTCCGCCAGGTCTTTATAGCCCGCAGCTTTTGCCATTTCGATGGTATTCTTTACACACTCTCTTTCGGTCTTGCCTTTGTCTAAAAAATCCTTATACTCTTCGCAAAGAGTCTCAAGAGCCTTTAAATCATTTTCCTTATAGCTTTTCCAAGCGTTTGGTCTTTCCATTTGACATTACTCCTTTACTTCTTTCTAGTATAGCATTCGGCAAATAACCGGTTCAATCATGCCGAATACTTTTTCAAGTGTGCCAGGCAAAAAACGCAAGGCGTAGCGAGACTATGCTGAGGCTTTTTGCCCAGTGCAAGCGGGAAAGCAGGCAAGTGATTTGGGCTGGTTATTTGCGAAATGCTATACTCATCTTTATCTTAGCCTAAAGACAGAAATAATGCAAGGAAAGATTTGGTAAAAAATCCACGGCAATTAGAACCGTGGATTTACAAGAAAATCAATTTTTATTTCTGCAATATAGTTTCACAGGCATTTTTCAGCTCCGGAATATCGTAAAGCAGCGTGTTCCATACAGAGGAGACATCAATAGAGCCATAGGAGTGCACATAAAAATTTCTCGTATCTTTGATTATACGCCAAGGAATGGCACTGTTCTGCTCCTTAATTTCTTCTGAAAGCTGAGAAACCAATTCTCCAATTTGAACAACACACATGCAGCAAGCATCTTGAAACAGATACTCTCTTTCAAAAGATTCAAAGTTATATGCATAACGACTAAGATTATTCTCAATACGCAAGCAATATTCTACTATCTTATTAAGGACCAACCTATCACGCGTTTTGATAAAGCAGCACCTCTTCCTTTTTTATCATATCTAAGAATTCAATATCAGAAGACTCACTTGTTATTATATCGACCGACAGGCTTAATGCATCCTCAACTGCCAGCCGGAAGCCACTTAGCTGAAATAACGAGCGAAGTTTTCCTTTTTCAATTTTCAAGTCTACATCACTGCCAGCCGTTGCGGTACCCTTTGAATAAGATCCAAATAGAGACACACTTTTTACACCGTGTTGTTCCGCTATCGGCGATATAATACGTTTTAATTCCTCAATACTATATGGAAGCATAAAATCACCTCATCTATATTCAGTATACCACGCTGTCTGCAAGAATAAAAGCTTTTCCTTTATTCCTCCCCATTTTTTCCAAACCGATTTACCCCATAAACACCTGCAAGTACCAGCACCGTTGCTATAATCTGGGTTTTCGTAAAAGTTTCACCCAGATAAAATACGCCGCCAAGGACTGACGTTACGGAAGCTATGCTTGCGAAGGCGGCACGCTTTGTCGCACCGATGATAGAGATGGAATAATTTGCGCAGAGAAACGCAATCAGATTGCACCCCAGAGACAGATACAAAATGCACACCAAAAAACCGCTGTTATGTAAAGGCAGGGTCAGAAATTCGACAACCGTTCCGTTCATTGCATGTTCCACAAGGGCGCAGCCGGTAAACACTACCGCGCCGCTGACAATCATCGCATAAGTTTTTTCTGCACTGTTAAAGCCTTTGATATTCTGGGAAGTAATAGCGTACGCTGACTCGCTGCACATGGCAACAAGCAGAAACAAATATCCAAGGAAGCTGCTGGAAGTCGTCAGCTCACCACCCATTCCAATCATCACTGCGCCGGCTACAGTTACTACCATGCATGCAATCTGCAGCTTGGTCGGCTTATCCCGCAGAAATACTGCACTAAACAGCATAGTAATAATAGGAATGCAGGCAAGAAGCACTCCGCTTTCCGCCGCCGTAGTTCTCTGCACGCCCAGAGTTTCCATGATGAAATATAAAACCGGCTGAAAAAAGCTGAGAAGCAGAAGCGGCTTCAAATTTTTTCCTTTTAAATCGATTTTAATAATGCCCAGCACTGCGCAAATGGTCATGGCGAAAAACGCTACGATGGTACGCCACGACAGCAGTGTAAATACCGACACATCGTTGACGCACATTCTAATAAAAATAAAGCTTAGTCCAAAGAGAACTTCGCTGAAAACTGCAATAATAATTCCCTTGCTGTAAACGCTCTTTCCCTGATTCATGACAGTTCCTCCTAACACTGGCTTTATTTTATCATGACCCCGGACCTTTTGATATAATGAATTATAGAAAAATTGGTATAACACATTTTTACGTCGTAAAAAATGTAGTTTCAATACGTTTTTACGTTGTAATTTTTGTCAATCCGTGGTATACTACCTGTACAAATACATGAAAGTGAGGCTAAAAATGTACCGTAGCGCAATGGAAACCCTTCATCGATGGAAAGAAAGCAAATATAGAAAACCTCTTATTTTACAAGGTGCACGTCAAGTCGGAAAAACCTGGCTAATGAAAGAATTCGGCAAAACCGTTTATAAAAACACGGTTTATATCAATTTTGACTCCAATTCTCAAATGCAGGAGCTGTTTGCATCCGATTTAAATGTTGAGCGAATTCTTCTTGGGCTGGAACTATACAGCGGCATCAAAATCGACTTTCATAATACGCTTATTATTTTCGATGAAATTCAGGAAGTGCCCGCCGCCTTAAAAAGCCTCAAATATTTTTACGAAAATGCGCCTCAGTATCATATCATTTGCGCTGGTTCCTTACTTGGTATCGCTTTACATCAAGGCACGTCTTTTCCTGTCGGTAAAGTGGATTTTCTCCATTTATATCCCCTTTCCTTTGAGGAGTTTCTTCTTGCTACAGGAAAGGAATCTTTTGTGCAGCTTTTGCACAAGCAGGATTTTGCAATGATATCTACCTTTAAACAAACTTACATTGATGCGCTGAAACACTACTATTATGTTGGCGGCATGCCTGAAGTCGTGCTGCGATTTTCTGAGAATAAAGATTTTAATGAAGTCAGACAAATACAGCAGCGCATACTAACCGCTTACGAACAGGATTTTTCTAAACATGCGCCCCTTGAAATTGTTCCAAAAATCCGCATGCTTTGGAACAGCATTCCTTCGCAGCTGGCAAAAGAAAACAAAAAATTCTTATATGGTCTGGTTCGAGAAGGCGGAAGAGCCAAAGACTTTGAAACAGCTATTATGTGGCTATCAGACTGCGGACTGATTCACAAGATAAGTCGTATCACCTCTCCGAATCTTCCTTTGCGCGCCTATGAAGATTTGAAGGCATTTAAACTGTTCATCCTCGACATAGGTCTTCTTAGCTGTATGACCGGGCTCAGACAACAAACACTCCTGTCCGGCAATGATTTGTTTGTCGAGTTCAAAGGCGCTTTGACCGAGCAATACGTTTTGCAGCAGCTGATTTCTAACTCTGCATTAAAGCTTTACTATTATACCAATGACAGAGGTTCCTGTGAAATCGACTTCTTAATCGATACAGGAAATGCCATCATTCCTCTCGAGGTAAAAGCCGAAATCAACTTAAAGGCAAAAAGTTTAAAGACTTATCGTGAGAAGTATAATCCTATCTTTGCGGTGCGTTCCTCCATGGCAGATTACCATAATGAAAATGGATTGCTGGATCTTCCTCTGTATGCAGTCAGCCAATTAGAACCCTTTTGCACAGACTCTTCCCCGCATTGACTTTTCTCACTTCCTACAGTAAACTAAAGAAAACAAAAATCCCATCGGAGGTGTTATCATGAAAACCATCGGCATGATTGGAGGTCTGTCCTGGCATTCCTCTCTGCAAATGTACGAATACATCAATCACTATGTCGCAAATGCACTGGGCGAATACAACTGCGCCAAAATGGTTCTCGCCAACGTCAACCTGCAAGATGTCTTCATCAACCGCAAAGATGAACAGGAGCAGGTACTTTTGGAAGGCGCGCGCCAAATTGAAGCCGCTGGCTGTGATTTTTATATTATCTGTTCCAACACCATGCACAGGCATGCTCCATTCCTGCAGGCGCACATAAAAACGCCGCTGCTGCATATCGCAGACGCCACTGCTGACGCAATTCTCGCAAAAGGTATTTCCTGTATTGGTCTCATGGGAACCCGTATCACCATGGAAGAAGATTTTTATCGCGGTAGACTGGAGGAAAAAGGTCTGAAAGTCCTCATCCCTGAAGAAGACGACCGGGCGTTTATCGACAAAGTACTCTTTGAGGAAACTGGCTTTGGTATTGTCAAAGAAGAATCCTCAAAGAAATTTTACAGGATTGCCGAAAAGCTGACTGCTTCCGGCGCAGAGGGCGTTATCCTCGGCTGTACCGAAATCGGCATGCTGATGCAGCAGGAACACACCGAAATCCCACTCTTTGATACGACAATCATACACGGAGAAACCGCCGCAAAGATGGCGATAGAATAAGCAGCAAGCGGGTATCACGGAAACAGTGATTTAGCTGTTTATGTGATGCCCTCTGTTTTGTAGTCTTGAAACCTTGATTCTACTATTTACTTGCCGGCGTATTCGCAAATTGCCCCTTAAATGCTGCATTGAAAACAGCTGCCACCTCTTCACTGAGTTCTTCTCGATGCGCTCTAAAAGACTCGACCAGTGCCTCACCACTTTCTGCCGACACGTGAATGTCAATATTACAGTTTTCTATAATCGGGCCACTGCCTCCAAATCCACTTCCACCTGAAATACTGCCTCCTGCAATTCCTCCTGAGGCAAAAGCTTTCGGAGAAAAACCCGGTGCTTCAATGTATTGCCCTACCTGAGAAAAAAGTTCAAGCGCACGTTTTCGTCTGTTTCTTCCAAGTGGAATAATTGCCTCAGGAGTTCCTTCTTCTGCTACTGTAATAAGCTGTGCGCCTCCATAGACATATCCTCCATCAGCAAAACCGGTATGATGAGTATCTCCAACTAGTCCACCTCTATATTGCTTAGGTATCGAACTCCAATTCTCCGGTCTTTTTCCTTTTCTTCCCTTTGTGTTCTTTGTTCCAGTTACAATTTCGTTAGCCAAAAGATATATATTTACATTTCCATAAATTTCATCAGCCACCCCGAAATCGCGGGGTGTTAAATTAGCCATCTTTTCAATTCTTTTTTCTCCCGTTAGCGTAATCATTGTTGAAGAATCCATATCCGCCCCGGAAAAAATATCACTGGTCGCCTTCTGTACAGCAATATCTCCAATCATATTTCCAATTTCAGTCGCCTGCTCAAAACTATTTACGATATATGGATTCTTTCCGTCATTGACATATTGACTGGTTGTTTTATCGTCCCAAGCAAGCCAATCGGCTACTTTATCATCCCAAATCTTTCCGCTTAGTTTTCCAAATCCAGCCCCAAGCGCGCCACCTATTGCCATTCCTCCTGGTCCCGCAGGTGCGCCGGCATATATGCCTAACCCCGTTCCTAAAAGGGTTGCAGTTCCTCCTGCGATATCATGCCATTTGTCGTATTCATTTTCTGCAGTAAGCCCATTTGCCAATTGTTCAGATCCATTTAAAATACCATTTATAGTGCCTGCTGCCCCTAAGCTTGTCAATGCTCCCGCAATGGCACTTCCGCCAAACAGAAAACCACTGGCTTTTCCAAATGCATCCAGTCCAAATCGCTTAGCCATATCGCTTTCAAGTGCAGCTGAACCAGGAATTTCACCAAAATATGAACCAATATCGGAAAATACTTTCTTTCCATATTTACCGACTTCTTTCACTTTTTCATTTTTTAATATAGACTTTCCTAATTTTCCAAATGTATTCATCGCCTCAAGCACTTCCGCAGATTTTAAAAATCCGTCAAAAACCGTTCCCAAAGGATCTTCCTCGAATTGCTCGCCCCAGCTTTTTTCGTCTGCAATTCCTGGCATTTGTCCCGGTATATTTTCATACTTTACAACGATAGCTCCATGGAAAGACAGTTTTCTCTGTATCTCCTGCGTCCGTTTCTCCACTTTATCCAGTTCCCGATAGGCTGCACTAGCATCAAGTTCCAGCGGTATCACATTCTGTTCCCTCATGGGAATTTCTGCTTTTTTCGGCATTTTAAATAAACTTTCTACTGCCTGAGGCGGCGCCAGTAGGGCTTCCATTTGCGCCTCCCTTTTCTTCATTTCCTTTATGAATGGGCCCCCTTCTGCCCACTCTTCAGCAATCTTTGCTACGCGCTCCATATCTTTTCTGATTTTCATGGCACCAGAATCTAGATACCTTTCCTCATCACATTCAATAATAATTCTCTTCATCTTAACTCCTCTCTAACCTCAAACATTTTTTAATACTTACCCCTTAATTACATCTACTACGAAGACCATTCCTGCCACGAACAGAATCCAGAAAACAATAAATCCACCAATATCTAAAACCATCTGCTTCAAGGTTCTTTTGTTTGCTTTATCTAAAAAATAATCATTTCTTAGAACTCTCTCTTCCATCTCCTCATAGTCCATATTCTTACTATGAATTGGTCTTCGCTTTCTCACATGATATACCTTTCCTGGCTGAAATCTGGCTGCTTTTTCATATTCCTGCTCTTTCTCATCAAAGAGAAATCCTTCTTCCGCAGGATACAACAGCAATGCCTTCTGTTGTTGAAATTCTTGTTCCGTCAACAGCCCCCTTTCCCTTAAATTCGATAGCTTTGTTAACTCGTCAGCAATGCTTCCTCCAAAGCTCTTTTGTCTCTCTCGCGCTGCTTTTTGGTGCATGATGATAGGCCAGATAACGTTAAGCTCATCTTGAATACGCTTTGCATCATTGTAACCAACACAACTATTAGGAACTTTTTTGGAAGTATCAATGAGCACTTCATCCTTTACGATTTTAATTTCATTTATGTCATCATACCTGATTGCAGATATCCCAACCTGCATCAATCCCTCTCTAGCGATTAGTAGTCTCTTATTCGTTAGTGCTTCCACATGCGCCTCACCTCCCTGATGAATGCTTTGAACGTGATACGTTGCCGCAAAACAACACATTACATATTCGTCTTTCCCCAAGGCTTCTTCAATCAGACTAAAATGCTCTCTTAGTTTCCATTTAGTCCGCCCGCTCGCAGTCCCTTTCCTCTTGCAATACTCCACCATCTCTTCTGCTGTTCGCATTCTTTCCATAAGTACCCTCCCAGTTTTTTCCTTAATCACATTATACAAAACCTCCAAAACTAATGCAATCCTCTTTGCTCCCTGCTGCTGCACTCATTCTAGCATAAATTTAGGGTGCTTTTGCACACAAATTGAGTAGGGGCTAACAAGTAGTTCCTCAAACTGACGGTATGCCTGTCATAAACAAACAGCAGCGATACGAAAGTGTATCACTGCTGTTTGTTACCTATCTAAAAATCTCCATTTTCTCAATTCTATCAAAGGCTTCTTTTAATTTTTCCAGACTTACCGTACACGCAATTCTTATGTACCCTTCTCCACAGGTTCCAAAAGCATTGCCCGGCAGTACTAGCACATGTGCCTCCCGAAGCATTAAGTCTGCAACCTCTTCGGAGTTTTTTCCTGTTTCCTTTATACTTGGAAACAGATAGAAAGTTCCCTTTGGTGGATATAACACATGCATACCGGAGATTTTATTAATGCGTTCCGCCGCATAGTATACCCGCGTTCGATATTCCTCAATCAGTGTCGGCTGCAGCTCATGTCTATGCTCTAGAGCATAGATTGCTCCCCTTTGCGAAATAGACGGCGTCGTAAAACAGATATTCTCATTTACATCTTTAAAGACATCTATCAAATACTCCGGCGCTATGATTTGCCCTACTCTCCAACCAGTCATGTTAAATCCCTTAGAAAAACTGTTTAAAGTAATTGTTCTCTCCCACATACCTGGCAAACTCGCAAATGGAATAAAAGGATTCTCGTAACTGTAATCTGTATAAATATCATCTGCGATCACAATCAAATCATACTTTTCTGCAAGAGCAGCAATTTTTTTCATAGTGTCAAAATGCAGACAACTTCCTGTAGGGTTGTTTGGTGTATTAATGACAAGGGCTTTTGTTCTCTCGGTAATTAAACTCTCCAGCCTATCTGCATTGATTTGAAATTCATCTTCCTCATAGGTCGGAAGTTCCACGGGAACCCCTCTGGATAGTTTTACCTGTTGTGGGTACGGTGTAAAGTACGGTGTCTGCAAAATAACTTCATCCCCATCGTCCAAAATGCTTTCCAACACTACGTGCATGCCGACCGTGGCTGATGAACATACGAACACCTGCTCAGCGCTGATATTCATGTCGTATTCTTCTTTATAAAATTTGCAAATTGCACCTATAAGTTCAGGATCACCCTGAAACGCCGTATATTTAGTATGACCTTGATATGCCGCTGCTAATGCTGCATCTATGATAGGTTTTGGAGTATTGATATCTGGATCTCCCAAACTGAGATTAATTACATCATCATAGGATTTTGCAATCACATCAGACTGTCCCATGGCATTTTTATGAGATTTCCAGTACCGTTTTGAAATATACTTATGCTTCATTTTCTTCTCTACTTTCGTATTTTCTTCCAACACCGGTTAAGATACTTCCCAGGAATAAAACAACCAAAAGCATCGGGTGAAGCACCCACTTGAGAATACTCACATAACCATAATCATCTGGAATACCCTCAATTTCAGGTCCAATACTCAATGACAACAGGTACGGTGTGCAAATTGGAACAAATCCACATGTTGCGCAAGCTGTTGCATCAAGAATATTTGCAGAACGTGTTCCTGCAATATGATATTGCTTTGAAATTCTATTAGCAATAGGGCCTGCAAATAAAATTCCTGTGGAACTGCCTGCTGTCACAATTGTTCCAAGGGCTGAAGAAATCATAATAATCAGTTCTACCGAACGTGTACTCTTACAGTACTTGATTAGGACGTTCCCGAGACGTTCCAGGGCACCGCTTTCTTTAATCGTCTGCATCACGATGAACAAGAAGAAACAAAATACAATAATATCCAGCATACCGTTCATACCGTTTACCAAAGGTCCTTCTGCGCTAAACATTTCTGCAGAATCAACAAGTCCAAAAGCAAGACACAAAATCAGTGCTCCCAAATCGCAGACAATCAGGGTTCCACCCAAATCCCAGCCAATTCTCATCATAACAATCATAAGTACCGGGATTACTAGAAGTACCAATGCTACCGGATTTGCCTCCAAGGAATCCAACGCCACCGGTGCATCGCTTGTTGTCATTTTCCCGAAAATAACAAACAGTATTGCAGAAATACCTCCCGCAATTAAAGAATATGGTAATCTTGATTTTACAACCTCTCCTACCTGTGATTCCTGCGTCAAAGAGGAGGCAATAGTTGTATCTGAAATTGGTGCTAAATTATCTCCAAAGATAGCTCCACTGATTACCGCTCCAGTTAAAAGTGACGCGTCACATCCTAGCTGAATTCCAATTGGCAGCATAATCGGAAGTACCGCAACAATTGAACCTGATGAAGTTCCGCAGGAAGTTGAAATCAGAGCACACACGATAAATGCCACTACGGGAATAAAACCTGCGTCCAAATTCATTTCACCAGACAGCCATACCAGCGCGTCCACAAGTCCGCTAGCTCTCAAAAGCTTTGATAAAATACTCGCAAGAATAAATGCAATAATCAAAATTGAAAGCATAGAGTCCTGCAAGCCGCGAACTGCAACATCGCCGAACTGTTTTTTCTGTTTTACCAACAGAAAACAAATCACAACCGCCGCAAGCATAAGCAGATTATATACCCAAAAATCCGTATAATCGAATAACACCGCTACCGTCATTCCAATAACCAGCAATATCATAGAAATCCATGGACCAAAACTTCCACCATAAAAATCAAGTTTTTTATTTGCTTCCATCTTCATTCTCCTTATCTTCTCTGTGCAATAATCGCACGGGTTATATCCAAAAATTCATCAATTTCTTCCATCGTGTTACAGTGCAATGGTGACACACGAATAATCCCAGAAAGTCCGAAAGACTCCACCATTCGTTTCGAGTATTCGCTGGACGCAACTCTCTCATAAACGATAACACCTCTTTCCTCATAGGCTCTCGTCGTCTCATAAAAGTCATAATCCGAAAGTTTCATTGCCAAAATCAAGTCTCGATTTGCAAGGTTTGAATAGTCAAAGAAAGTGTCCACGCCATCCATCGCAAGCAGACCAGAGTTTCCATCTTTTCCATAAAGGAGCCTTTCAAGCAGCGCCTCTTCCTGCATGTGAATTCGCTTCATACCTTCTTCAATTAGAGATCTTCTATCACCATTTTCTGTAAAATGTGTTCCTATCCATGCAATATAATCTACCATTTCACTCATCACTGCATAATGCGCCGGCACAATACTTCCCATTTCCCACTGAGAATCACCGTCTGCAAAGATATGCTTATGAGGTAGGTTTTTCACACGGTCAGATACATAGCCAAAGGCAATGCCTCTGTTTCCAAAGAATTTGTAAGGAGCGATATTTAAACCATCAATTCTGATTTTTTCCACATCCAAGAGTCCGTGGGGCGCATGCTGTACTGCATCGGTTACGATAAAGATATCCGGATTAATTTTTCTTGATTCCTCCACAATTCTTTCTAAATCTGTCATTGCACCAGTCATGTTGGATGCAGAAGTCACATTCACCATTAGTGTATTTTCATCTACTAAAGAAAGTACCTCTTCCGCCGCGACACCTCCGGTTTTAGAATCGGACCCTGCAACCCTTACTTCTTTTCCAAATTTTTCTCCGTAAAATTTGCAAGAATCAAAAACTGATGGATGTTCAAGTACGCTGGTTACAATATTCGTTCCTTTTCCATATTCTACAATTGGACCCACAATATCAAACATCAGCATAGTCGCAGTCAGGCTGGTCAGAATTTCTCCATGCTTTGCATTGATTAGCGCACGAAAATCCTCTCTTCCTTTCACTTCATACTGATGAAGTACTTTGGAAGACTTATGGTCTCTTGCAAAACAATCCGGGTAACAATTCAGTTCATCCGAAACTTTCACCGCAGATTTCAGTCTAAGAGAGCCTCCTGCGTTCTCAAAAAACAACCGTCTGCTTCCATCGGCATCGGTATCAATCCTGCAAAATCTATCTCTCACCTCAGCCAGTAAAGCTTCATCAAAGCTCAATCCTTCTCTTGGATTTTTACTCATTTTCCTCATCTCCTACGATTAATACAATCCGTGACGTGATATATACGTTTCCAGCTCTTTCATTTTAGTTCGCTGTTCGTCTCCAATAGAGCGATATACCGTTGCCACTAACATCTCTGCAAGCGCCACTGGCGCAACGTAAGAATTGTTAATTGTCATACCATCTACACTGGACAATAAAGCAACATCTGCATTTTTACAAACAGGTGCTGTAATTTTATCTGTCAGCACAATTACCTTGGCACCCTTCCTTAAAGCGATTTCAAGCACTGTCATTGCCATCTCCGCATATCTTGGAAAACTACTTAAAATAAGACAATCATCCTCTGTAATATCAACTATGGTCTCAAGGGCACTGGACTCAGCCTCATCAATAATTCGCACATCAGAAAAAACATCGCTCAGTGCACGTAAGATATGCACTACTGATACAGACCCACGAAAGCCTGTGATGAATCTACGATTGGCTGAAAGAATCAAATCACTTGCACGTTCAAATGACTGTATACCATTTCTCTCAAAAATACTTTCCAAATTTTCCTGCATGTTATGCAACATTTGTTCATATAAGTTTTCCGATAAAATGATAGAACGCTTTTTGTCAAACCGTTTGTATGGTGGCATGCTGTTCACGCCTCCATTATGCTTGATGTCCTCCTTCATAAAATCAACAATAAAACTCTGCATATCACTGTACCCAGTGAATCCCAGTTTTTTCGCCGTTCTTATGACAGATGCATCACTGGTTCCAATTAACCTTCCTAGTTCTAGCGCCGAGGTCAGACAAACATTATAATAATGCTCGGAAATATACTCGGCAATTTTACTTTCCGTTGCGGTCAGCTTTGCTTTTTTAATTCTGGAATCAATTCCCTTATTCATAGAAGCTCCTGTAGTGTATACAACAAAATATCGATAAATTGTTTTCTTCGTCAGTATAAATTCTGTCGTGTTTGTTGTAAATATAAAAATTCAAAATTTTTAAACTCTATATTTTTATAGTATTTTCCCCATTTAATCTCAAAAACACGCATCCTTTGCTCTTATATTATTTCACTTATTCGGATATTCAATCGTTTTGTAGCGGTTGTAGTGCAACAAAAAACAGCCACTCCACGGTGACTGTTTTTCTAACTTTAATTCTTTTAATTACAATATATCAATATGCTCTCCTGCCAGTGCCTTGTTCATACTGCGCACAGCGCAGAATTTTCCGCACATGGAGCAGGTATCCTCATGCTCTGGTTTTCGTTCTTCACGGATTGCCTTCGCTGTTTCCGGGTCAATGGCACATGCCCACTGTGCCTCCCAATCCAGTTCTCGTCTTGCATCCGCCATGCGGTCGTCCATTTCACGAGCGCCGCGAACGCCCTTTGCGATATCCCCTGCGTGGGCTGCGATTTTGGAAGCGATAATCCCCTGTTTTACGTCTTCCACGTTTGGCAGAGCTAAGTGCTCTGCTGGAGTTACATAGCAGAGAAAAGCTGCGCCGGAAGCTGCTGCGATAGCCCCGCCGATAGCAGAGGTAATATGATCGTAACCCGGGGCAATATCTGTAACAATCGGACCCAGCACATAAAATGGTGCGCCGCTGCAGATGGTCTGTTGCAGCTTCATATTCGCCGCAATCTGATCCATCGGCATATGTCCAGGTCCTTCTACCATTACCTGCACATCTTTTTCCCAGGCACGCTTTGTCAGTTCACCCAGACGCACCAGCTCTTCAATCTGGCAGACATCGGATCCATCGGCAAGACAGCCTGGACGGCAGGCATCTCCCAGAGAAATAGTTACGTCGTACTCTCTACAGATATCCAAAATTTCATCAAAGTACTCGTAAAACGGGTTTTCCTCACCGGTCATAGTCATCCATGCAAAGACCAGAGAGCCGCCGCGGGAAACAATATTCATCTTCCGCTTATGCTTTTTAATCTGATCGATGGTCTTTCGGGTAATGCCGCAGTGCAGCGTTACAAAATCCACGCCGTCTTCTGCGTGCAGTCTCACTACATCGATAAAATCTTTCGCAGTCAGCGTATCCAGATCCCGCTGGTAATGAATCACGCTGTCATAGATCGGCACCGTTCCAATCATGGCAGGGCATTCCGCTGTCAGTTTGCGGCGAAAAGGAATTGTATCTCCGTGAGAAGATAAATCCATGATGGCATGGGCGCCCATATGAACCGCCGCCATGACCTTTTCCAACTCTACGTTCATATCCTTGCAGTCTCTGGAGACACCCAGGTTTACGTTTATTTTCGTCTGCAGCATAGAACCGACTCCCTCCGGATCGATACATTTGTGATTTTTATTGGCGCAAATCGCCACTTTGCCAGACGCCACAAGAGGCAGCAGTTCTTCTGTCGTCATGCGCTCTTTCTTTGCTACAATTTCAAGTTCCGGGGTTACAATCCCTTTGCGTGCAGCTTCCATCTGTGTTGCATATGCTCTCATTTTCGTTTTTCCTCCTTACGTATCTTCGGACATCTGCAGCCGCCGCAAAAAAACAAACTGCCAATGTCCCCGCAGGTCCATTGGCAGTAAATCGTCCATATTTCCCTACGTTGGCATTATCCAAATCAGGTTGCAGGTCGAAGCAGTATCAGCTCCCTCTCAGCCCATTACTATGAGCTCCCTTTTTTATATTTATATATTTATCTTAGCACTGTATCTTACAAATTGCAAGAAATTCTTTACAATCTGATGCGGTGGCACGCGACTGCGGTATGCGTTACGCAGCTCGCCATCCGCAAGACGCATTTATCAGCCGCACTTAGAAAATCCACAGTTTCTGCAGATCACACAGCCGCCTTCATGTTCCACTACACTTCCGCATTCCGGGCAAGCATGAATCTCACTGGCAGATGCTGGTACTTTCTGGCTCTGCTGTGCAGGTACTGCTGCAGCAGTTGGTGCTGCCGACGCTGCGGTTTCACCTGACTGTTCCTCAATAATCTTAGAAACTTTCATAATCACCCTTGCGATAGCGTCTGGACAGGATGTGCAGCCCATACCCTGCTGTCTGATGGTAGACGGACATCTGATTCCCTTCAGCTGATCATAAACTTCCTGAATAGAGATACCGCTGCGCAGCGCTACCGATACCAATCTCGCTGTAGCTTCGCTCTGGCTTGGGCAGCCGCCGGCTTTTCCCGTACTGGTAAACACTTCGCAAATGCCGTTTTCGTCGTAGTTGGTCGTCACATAAAGGCTTCCGCAGCCGATTTTCATCTTTTCTGTAAAGCCGCGGGTTACGTCAGGACGCGGACGCGGTTCGATATGACCGTAGCGTTCCTCCTGGCAGGTCGGGCAAGCTGCCGCAGTCTGCGCAGATGCACCTTCTCTGTTTACCTTGCCGATATTAAGTACCTGCTCTTCTCTGCTGCCGTCACGATAAATAGTCACACCCTTGCAGCCTTCTTTGTATGCCAGAAGATATGCCTCTCGCACTTCGTTTCTGGTGGCTTCCTTAGGGAAGTTTACAGTCTTTGAAACGGCGTTGTCCGTATGGCGCTGGAAAGCTGCCTGCATTTTAATGTGGTCAATCGGCTTGATATCGTGTGAGCAAACGAAAACATCGCGCACTTCCTGCGGGATTTCCTCACAGTGAGCGATAGTTCCCTCTGATGCAATTCTGCGAAGCAGTCTATCACTATAAAGCCCCAGTTCTTTCAATTTCTCTGTTAGAACCGGATTCACCTCAATCATCTCTGTGCCATCCATAATATTGCGGATAAATGCGTAGGCGAAGACCGGTTCTACACCGGAAGAACATCCGCCGATGATAGAAAGCGTACCGGTCGGAGCAATGGTAGTCACCGTCGCATTTCTCATAGCCGCCCCATCCTTTAAAGTGCTGACCGAGAATAACGGGAAAGTTCCGCGCTTTGCTGCCAGCTTACTGCTTGCCGCATGACCTGCTGTATTGATATACCCCATGACTCTTTCAGCAAGCTCCACAGCTTCATCAGAATTATATGGAATACCCAGCATTAAAAGAGCATCTGCCCATCCCATTACGCCCAGTCCGATTTTACGGGACGCACGGGTCGTTTCTGCAATCTTATCCAGAGGATAATTATTGGCGTCAATGACGTTGTCCAGAAAATGCACTGCCTGCTCTACAGTTTCTCCCAAAAGACGGAAGTCAAATTCATAGCCCGTCAGCGTTTTTCTCAGCATCTTCACCAGGTTAATGGAGCCCAAGTTGCAGCTTTCATATGGCAGCAGCGGCTGTTCTCCGCACGGATTGGTACTTTCAATTTCACCCTGCGTCGGGGTCACATTATCGCGGTTAAGCCTGTCCAGGAAAATAATGCCCGGCTCTCCGTTTTTCCACGCATGGTCAACGACAAGGTCGAAGACCTTTTCTGCGCTGAGATGTCCTACCGCTTGCTTTGTCTTCGGGTCGATGAGATCATAATCACTCTGGCTCTCTACCGCTTCCATAAAAGCTTCCGTAATACCAACACTAATGTTAAAATTTGTAATCTCTTTATTGTCTGCTTTGCAGTTGATAAAGTCCAAAATATCCGGGTGATCAATTCTAAGTACACCCATGTTAGCACCTCGTCTAGTGCCACCCTGTTTCACAGCCTCCGTTGCCGCATTGAATACCTTCATAAAGCTGATAGGTCCGCTGGCAACGCCGCCCGTAGATCTAACGGCTGATCCACTCTGACGAAGTCTTGAAAAAGAAAATCCCGTACCCCCACCAGACTTATGAATCAATGCCGCATTCTTTACAGAATCAAAGATTCCTTCCATACTGTCTTCCACCGGCAAAACAAAGCAGGCTGAAAGCTGCCCCAAAACTCTACCCGCATTCATCAGAGTCGGGGAGTTTGGTAAAAAGCGCAAATCCGTCATCAGTTCGAAGAACTGATCGCTGAGCGCCTTCGTATCCGTCGTGTTATCGTATTTTGCATCTGCTGCAGCGATGGTATCTGAAACTCTGCGAAACATACCTTCTACTGTTTCCGTCAGGTTACCTTCTCCATCTTTGCCCAGATATCGTTTTTCCAGTACTGTTAAAGCATTCTTGCTGATTTCTGAAATTGCCATATTTTCCTCCGCTATACACTTTATATATTGTCACAGAGATAATTATATCACTATATGTAGTGTATAGCAACAAGTTCTTCCAACAAATTCACGATAGCTTTATAAGAAGACTGCGCACGCCGCAATTTATCCTATTTCTTAAAAGACTAGCAGCGGAACGAAAGAAATTCTAAAATAGGTCAATTTCCCCTATTTTTTGTAGGTCAATTTGCCATAATAGTTCTAGAAAGGAGGCGTGACAGTGAATAGACTCAAAGAACTTCGAAAGAAAAAAGGTCTTACTCAGGTCAAAGTGCAAATCGAAACCGGTATAGACCAGGCTGACTATTCAAAGATGGAGCATGGCAAACGCTATCCTACAACGGAGCAGGCAAAGGAACTGTCCTTTCTCTTTGAAACCAGTCTCGACTATATCTATGGCATCACTGACGATCCCACGCCTTATCCCAGATCAAAGAACGCCGTACCGAAAAAGAAGCGAAAGGATTCAGAGCCTAAAATATAAAACCTCCAGAAGCTGCACCATACAGGGTGTCATCTGGAGGTTTTTGTTTTGTTTCAGGAATTATTTTACTGTCACTTTGCACGTTTTGGAAAGTCCGTTACTTGTTTTTACAGTTATGGTTGCTGTACCTTTCTTTTTCTTTGCAGTAACCACTCCTTTGCTGTTTACGACAGCAATAGTCCTGTCTGAAGAAGTATAGGTCAACTTTCTGCCGTTGACGCCACTCTTAGAAAGAGTCGCTTTCAAGGTAAAGGCTTTCCCCTTTGCGAGACTCTTCTTCGAATAGTTCAGTTTTAGACTGCTAACCGCATTAACAGTGCAGGTTGCTTTCACCAGTACATCATTTCCTGCTGCGTCCACCGCATATACCGAATAAATGCCCGGAATGGTTAGGGTTTTGCTGACCGTCCCATCTGCACTCAAAGAAAGCTTGGTGCCTGCCCCGCTTCGGAAGTAGGAAAGAGACTGACTGCCCCTAGCATATCGCACAGTTGGCAAAAGACCACTGTCATCGCTTGCTGCGATTTTCAGTTTCTGTTTATAGGAACCGCTGATTTTAGATACCGATGCTTTTAGCTGCGGTGCCTTGACATCAATCTGATAATCATCTTCACTGTAATCTGTCAGCGACTTATATAAATCCAAAAATCTTCCCGACACCACTCTTCCGTTTAGAGAACTCTTTCTCTGGGCGCCGGAAAGAAGCAAATGGCGGATACCTGCTGCGCTGATATCTTTATAGTAGGAATGCAGCACCGCTGCCGCCCCCGTTACAAAAGGAGCCGCCATGGAGGTTCCTGACATATCATCATATTTATTGTTAGGAATTGTACTGTGAATCACGGTTCCCGGCGCCGCAATATCTACAGATTTACTGCTGTAATTGGATTTACTGTTCAGTCTGCCATTGCTCTGTGCATTGCCGACACAGATTACATTGCTCAAGTCATAGCAGCCCGGATAAATCGGCTTATTGTCCAGATTCAGTCCATCATTTCCTGCTGCGCAGACAAACAGCATATCTGATGCCGCAATGGTCCTATACAAAGTCTCATCGTCGACATAGGAACCCATGCTCAAGTTGCAGATATCTGCACCGTTTCTCTCTGCATAGCGAATAGCTCTAACCACATCGTAGCTGTCTCCAAGTCCCTTCGGACCTTCCAGTACCTTTAAATCCATGATGGAAACTTTGCCTGTAGCAGAGGCAATTCCGGCAATCCCATTCCCATTATTAGTAGCTGCGCCGATAATGCCTGCACAGTGAGTTCCATGCGCATAGTAGTTGTTGATTGCGCCATCGCTGAGAGGTCTGTTTTTGGCAAAATCATATCCATGAACATCATCCCGATAGCCGTTTCCGTCATCGTCCCTATCATTTCCTGGGGTTTCTCCAGAATTTACCCAGATATTTGCAGCTAAATCGCTATGCGTATAGTCCATACCGGTGTCGATAACTGCCACTACAGTTTCGCTCATTTCATTCAGATGTTCCATGATAAAATCATAGCTTTCTTCAAAACCGATATCCACGCCGGTTTCTTCATTATGCAAGCCCCACTGCAAGCCATAAAAAGGATCATTAACCCTTGTCGCTTCATATACAAAATTCGGCTGTACAGAAAAGTTCTCTGCCTGCGCCTCCAAATCCTCTCTAATCTGATCTTCTGTAATACCGTTTTTGACCTTAATCAGTGCCAAATCGGTTCCATCAAAGCTGATGTCCTCTACATAAGACGGCAGCTTCAGCTCTGACAAATCTGAAGTGGCTGTTAAGATATATTCCTGCTTTCTGACCTCTGCAGAGGTATCTCCTGCTGTATCCGTACCAAAAGAAATCACCGGCACCATAGTTACACCCAGTGCCATGGCTAAAAATAAAACTATGCCTTTTTTCTTTAACCTTTTCATTCTGTTGCCTCCGATTTTTCGCTTCTTTTCTCCTCCATCCGCTCCTCTTTTGCAATATTGACTGCCTTGATGTGCGGCATTTTATGATTCGGATCGGTGAGGAATACGTACAAATATATAGTCGCAATCCCTACCAAAACAAAAGCGTCTTTATAAAGCTCTCTGCTAATCAGCACAGCCGCCATTCCCATGGTTGCACTAACGCCGTAAAGCATCAACACAGCTCTTCGCTGTCCGTATCCCGATGCCATCAGCCTGTGATGCAGATGACCTTTGTCCGCTTCCATAATCGGACGCTTGTTGACAACTCTGCGCAGAATCGCAAAGAATGTGTCAAAGATTGGAATACCAAGCACTACAACCGGCACCACAACAGCAATGATAGTCGACCGTTTCAGCGGTCCTACCACCGACAGCGCAGCAATCATAAACCCGAGAAACAGCGAGCCTCCGTCTCCCATAAAAATCTTTGCCGGAAAAAAGTTAAAGGGCAAAAATCCCAAACATCCGCCGGCAAGAGTCAGCATAGCAAGGCAAACAATCATCATACCATACTGATCTCCATGAATATAGGCAACATAGGCAATGCAAAGGGCAGAAATCGCTGCGTTTCCAGCCGCAAGTCCGTCCAGTCCGTCAATGAGATTGATGGTATTGGTAATCCCTACAATCCAAAGCACCGTCACGATAAAGCAGACCACTTCCCCGAAAAGGAGCTTTCCTTCTCCAAAATAGTTTGCAATGAACTTAATCCGAAGCCCCATATAATACATCAAAATCGCAACCAAAAGCTGCCCGCCGAACTTCAGTTTCGCGTTCAGATTCTTTAAATCGTCAACCACGCCCAGAATATAGATCATAGTGCCGCCGATCAAAACCGGTATCATCTTTTCATTATCGCCTGCATAAATTGCAAGAGAACCGATAGTTCCCACGAAGATTGCCAGCCCGCCAAAGCGAGGCATCGCCTTAGTGTGCATCCTTCGTCCGTCCTTCGGCACGTCAATCGCACCGATTTTAGGAGCAATCTTAATCGCAACCGGCGTAAACAAAAGTGCAAGCGCAAAAGCTGTTACAAAAGCCGCCAGCAGCGTCAGTCTCGTAATTTCCATAAATCCGTTATCCTTCGTATTTGTATTCTATTAGTCCAGCATGACGATCTTAAGACCCGCTTCATCTAAAATCTCTACAGAAAGCTCATCTGGATAACCCTCTTTTACCACAATGCGTTTAATTCCTGCGTTGATGATCATCTTTGCACAAATTACGCAAGGTTGATTGGTAACATAGATGGTCGCATCTTCGATGCTCTGGCCCAGCGTTGCCGCCTGGATAATCGCATTCTGTTCCGCATGAAGCGCTCTGCAAAGCTCATGGCGCTGTCCCGATGGAACTCCCATCTTCTGACGCAGGCAGCCACCCTTTTCGTCGCAGTGGGCAATGCCTCTGGGCGCGCCGTTATATCCTGTGGCCACAATATGTTTGTCCTTTACAATAACCGCTCCAACCTGTCTGCGCAGGCAGGTAGAGCGCTTTGCTGTCAGCTCTGCCATCTGCATAAAATATTCATCCCATGTAGGTCTGTTATCTTTTGCTAAAATCTTCGTATCAGCCATGATCGTCGTTCCTTTCTTTCATTGGTTTTTCATCGTAATATATTTCCACCAGGTACAAGCCCTGGGGTGGTGCTGTGTGCCCCGCTCTCTGTCTGTCTGCCGACTGCAGAATTGCCGGAATGTCCTCTGCAGACTTCTTCCCTTGTCCAACTTCTACTAAAGTACCCACAATAATCCGCACCATATTGTAGAGAAAGCCATCGCCGGTCACCTCTATGTGCATCTCTCCTGCCACAGGTTCTTTGATCTGAAGGTCATATATCGTGCGCACGGTAGTCTCGCGCACGGTTCCCCCCGCAGCCTGGAAACAAGCAAAGTCATGAGTTCCCTCGATAAAAGCTGCTGCCTTACGCATAGGCTCTGCTGCCAAAGCGGCTTTCAGGTGGTAACAGTAATTTCGCGAAAACGCGCTGGCTGCGCTGCCATGTCTTAAGATATACCGATAAGTCTTCCCCTTGGAGTCAAACCGTGCATGAAAGTCTGCCGGCATTTCTTCTGCCCTGATAATCCGCACATCACCGCAGGCGTATCCGCTCCCCAGACTCCCTGCCAAATAGTTATTGACTGCCAAAGGGATTCTGTCAGTAGGAATCCCAAACTCACCCCGGAAAGACGCCCGCTGGGAAAGCGCATGTACACCGGCATCGGTACGACTGGTACCGTTTATCTGTACTGGCTTTCCGCACACATAGCTCAGCGCCTTCTCCAGTTCGCCCTGCACCGTCCGCACGCCGGGCTGTCTCTGCCAGCCGGAGAAACCTGTTCCGTCATATTCAATCGTCAAAAGAATATTTCTTTCCATGTTTGATTCTAATGCCTTACTTTCTCGGAAGCTCAATCTGCTTGTTGTCCTTAGACTCTCTGTACAGGGTGAATTTTCTTCCAATGGCCTGAACAAACTCTGCTCCCAGTTTCTCGGCAATTTCATTGGCGGTTTCCTTCGGGCTCAAAGTGCAGCCCTCCTGAATCTTCACTTTTACCAACTCTCTGCAGTAAAGTCCGGTGTCAATTTCCTTGACGATATTCTCCGTCAGTCCCTGTTTTCCAATATATACCGTAGGGTCTGTGGTTTGTGCAAGTCCTCTCAAAAAACTCCTCTGCTTGCTTGTAATCATAAATCTATCCTCATTTCATCTTAATTCTGCATTCAGTCCGTTATAGTATACCATAAAACTTGTCACTTTGTGCGAAGAAAACGTAAAGTTTAGAAAAAAAGAGGACAGTTCACATCGGAACTGCCCTCTCTTCTATAAGGAAGCATATTATTTTATTGTTCTCCACGCTTTGGTAGACCACTGTGTATAAATTTTCTGCTCATCAATCTGCTTATATCCTCTAACTTTATAGTAATATCTGCTGCCTTTTTTCAGTTCTTTGTTATTGATATAAGTCTTCCTTGTCGTCTTGAAGTACGGAGTCTTTCCAAAACCGGAATATCTCTTTGTGGATTTGAATACTTCATAGCCGTCAAGACCCAGCGCATCTACGTTCGTCGGAACCTTCCAGGTCAGTTTTACTGCCTTTTTGCCATGCAAAGTCGTCAGCGCAGAAGTGAGCTTAATCTTCGCATCACGAACCGCTGCAATAATCTCATCGGAAGGCAGAGGATCCAGTGGTGTGTCAGGCTCTTCAATATCGGTATCATCTCCGTTACCTCCGCCTATAATACCGCCTGCTGACGGATCCTTCTGATAATCTGCGGTATAGTACCAGAGAATTTCATCTCCCTGCTTGATCTCATAGCTGGTCAGTCCCCTGTCAGGCAAAATGCCATTGACCTTATAGAGCCAGCCGGAATTTGCGCCCATGGTCATTTCTCCCAAGGTCACGCCGTCTTTAGTCATAGACTTTACATAGCCCTTTTCAGCGCCTACCTGCGTAATTCCGCTGCCGTCCAGCGCTTTTACAAAGGCATGGTAAACGGTGCTGCCTTCTTTTACGGTGACGGTTTTCTTTTCCATCCATATGCCGTTATGACTCTCAACGCTTACAGACACGGTGATATCCTTGTGACTGTCATCCGGTGCCGGCGGTACCTCTACAGTGCCCTGACCGGTTGCATGACCTGGACTAACAGCTGCATTCCCAAAGTCATAGAAGTTGTACGCATTCTGTCCGTCATACTTTTCCAGTGCAATCAGTGCACGGAAACCCTGTTCCGTCGCCAGAGCATTGTCACTTCCTCCGTAGGTAAACTTCAGTGTTTCCTCGTTGACATAGCTCAGCATGCCATCCACGACGCTGGCACCAGAGGCTGCTTTCCATGCAAATGGATTTTCACCTGCTGCCAAAAGTCCGATGATCACCATAGCGTCCGCATTGGCATTGCCAAAGGAACCGTTATCCTGCTGCACCGTTTTCAGCGCCGCAAGAATCTGTTCTACGACCGCCTTCGCCTCTGCGTCTGTATCACAGTAAGGTGCCAGAGCCGCCAAAGCTGCTGCTGCCGTGTCTACATCGTGGTAGGTCTCGCCATTCCACTGATAGCTGAACAGTCCGTCCTGCATGTTGTCCTTCAAAATCTGTACCAGAGCGTCCCTCTGACCATCGGTCAACTTTACATTGCCCTGATATTCACTAAGCAGAATCCAAGGCGCACCGTAATAGCCACCCTGCAGAAGATCCATAGCAGTCAGCTTCTTGCCGTTGTCAATCGGAGTCAGACTGTTGACTTCGTAAAGTTTGCTGCTGTCAATACCCATAGCGCGCAGCACGATTTCCAGTCTTGCTCGATCAGAAGCAGTTGCCTCATCGCCGGCAGCCTCTGCAATCAGCAGGTTCAGTGCATTCTGCAGCGTTTCTTCATCGGTCTTTGCCGTCTTTCCTTCTAAAGTCTCATAAACCGCCATATCCATTACGGTCCATCCATCACTGGTCTTTTCATAAGAGGCAGCGATTGCATCCATCAGTGCAGCTCTCTTTTCACCGCTGACAGGAAGCACTACTGTCATCTTCTTAGTATAGGTGCCGTTTACCTCGTCAGTCAGCTTCAGTTCCACCGGAATGATAATCGGTTTTTCCGTATCATTGTTCATCCTCAAAGTCAGGCTCTCACCTCCGGCAAGATACTTATCATAAGCACTATCTACAGTGTAGACCGCTGTAATCCCCTCTTCCGGTGTTTCTCCCTCTTTCAAAAGGGTCAGTACAGTTTCTGCTTCTACAGACTCAGAAACCGATAAATTATCATATTTCTTCGCTTCATCCTCTAAATTCTTTATTGAAAGATTTACGCCGAACATTTCGTACAGCTTTTCACTGACGTCTTTCATAGTTGAAAGCGTCATATCGCTTAGTTTTTCCTTCTCTGCCTCGCCGGTAAACTTGCTCTGATTTCCGCAGATATTCAGCACACCATCTGCGCTTACGCAGTTTCCGTAAGCATCCTTTATGGTTACCTGATTTGCCATACCAGAAAGCTGACCACCTAGTTCGCCTGCAAAGCCTGCATTATAACCCTGTCCCGATGTTCCATTTACAATAACCTTTCCTGCACCGATGACAAAGTCTGCTTTGCTGATTGCGCCGGCAAAGCTTCCTGTATATTCCGTACCAGTAACAGTACCAATACTGTAGCAGTTCTTTACGGTTCCGTCACTGAATCCTGCAAAGCCACCGGTGTGGTTGTCACCTGTTACATCGCCATCTGCATGGCAATTGTAGATATCGCCGGTGTTATCTCCTACAAAACCGCCAGTATATACGCCTTTTTCTGCCGTAACTGTACCGACAGCCGCACTTTCTGTAATGATACCGCCGTTTTCGCCGACCAGACCGCCGACCTTGTAAAGACCTGTCACAGCAACATCAGCACTGCACTTGTCGATAGCACTTGCAATAGTAAAGAGCGTATCTTTGTCATACTCGCTGCAGTTCTGCCCTACAAGACCACCTGCGCCGCCCGGATTCTTTCCAGCTGCGCTGACTTTTCCGCTGACCGTGCAGTTTCCAATCAGATTTGCCTTATTGTTCGCAACATCTTCTTTATCAAGCTGCGCACCTGCAATACCTACAAGACCGCCGACCTGATTCTCTCCAGTTACATCCACATTCACAAGGTGCAGATTCTTAATCGTCGCACCATAGATCACATTGAAGAAACCTGTTCCGTTTCCGCTGCCTACTATTTTCACATTGGAAACAGTATAATTTTGCCCGTCAAAGACGCCGGTAAACGGAGTGTTTCCACTTCCAATGCCGGAGAAGTCTACACCTGCAAAATCCAAATCACAGGTCAAACGATAATTCTTTGACAGCGTATCTGCGTCACTGCTTGCCGCCAGAGCCTGCAGTTCTTCAACAGATGAAATATCAATCCATTCAATCGCTTCGCCCTTTGTCAAGGCATCCCAGGTCGGTCCTTTGAAAAGATTTTCTGTGGTGCCTTCGTACCACAAAAGCTTATCGCCGTCCTTGACATTAGCAAGGGAGGCGCTGACATTGGAAAGCTTGTCGTTAATACTAAACATCCAACCATCCGGAGATTCCACAGCATAATCATTGATGGTGTGAATATACCGTCCGAAGGTTTCTGTCGTTTTATAAGCATAGGTCAGCTTTTCCTGTTCCACTGCAGCATCCATCAAATCGACTACTCGTGTATTTCCGTTGCTGTCCATAGTAACAGAAATTTCATCACCCAGCTGTGAGAAAGTATAGCTGTTCTTGTCGTAAACCGCTAACGCAATCTTTACTGTAATCTCAGTCGTCTTTGCCTTTTCAGGTGCCTTTACAGCAACCAGATATGGCATACCGTCGTTCTTTTCTTTATCCTGTGCAAAAATACCTCTGCCTTGATCCAAAAGGCGCAGGAAAGCGTTTTGACGCAGCTCGTCTGCTGTTTTAGCCTGCGCATAATCATCCGGCAAAGACTCACTGCTATAGTAGCAGTTTTTCACTTCTTCACTGATATCGGTCGAAAATGCCGAATCTGGCTTTCTCGGACTGATAAAACCATGACCTTCGGTGCCGCTTGCAACAGTCACTTTACCCGCAGCGTAGCAATTTTCATAGATATTACCTTCAAATACAGAACTTCCCACAAAACCGCCAGAGTAGCTTCTTGCAGAAACATTGCCCAGCGCAAAGCAGTCACGAATGGTTCCGCCATAGCCCAGACCCAAAAATCCGCCTGCATATTCGCTGCCCGTGGTTACATCCATGGAAGTCCAGCACCGCTCAATGACAGCCCCCTCTTCATTAGCACCAACAAAGCCAGCATGACCGGTTGCAGAACTAGCGTTAGAAGTCAGGCTGCCGCCTTCCACATAAGAGTCTCTGATAACACCATAGTTTCTGCTGACCATACCGCCCAGCACCGCACCAGTATCCGCAGTAATATTACAGTTGATAACACCGCAGGAAGCGATGGTACCAAAGTTGTTCAGCGCCACAACTGCCGCATTGTCAGAGAACAGCACGTTGGCATTTTCGATGGTTAAATCGTATACCAGCCCTGTTGCACCGATATAGGCAAACAGTCCTGCGTCATTGTTGCTCAAAGTCAACCCCTTGATTTTATATCCGTTACCATCCATGGTTCCCATAAACCGGTTGGTCACGTTACCGATGGACTTGGTCTTTGTCTGGTCTGCTGCTGCAAGTTCTGCGAAGTCGATGTCTGCTGTCAGATAATATTTCTTGCCCCAAGCGATTGTCTGCTGACTGGTCTTATCTTCCTGGCTTACCGCTTTGTCTTCCACATTGGCAAGGTCAATCCACTCTTTTGCAGAAGAAATCGCAATCCAGTCAGATCTATCTGTATCCGCACCCGGAATTTCCGGATTTCCAACCACATATTCAGGGCTGTACGCAGACTGCGCACTCATAGCGTAGCCCGCAATCATGCCGTTTTGTCCCGATTCTGCACGAACTGCAAAAGCGTATCGCTTATCAGCTGTAAAATATCTGCCGAAATCGGCGCTGGCAGCATCCGGCGCCAAAAGTTCCTGCGTCAGCACAGTATATGTCGGATTTTCTTTAGTACCTGTGACCTCATACAAAATCAAAGAAAGGAAATCCGCTTTTTCGCTGTCAGAGGACCATTTTGCGACAGCGCCGTCCCATCTCAGATTGTACGGTTGTCTCAAATGGTTATAGCACGCATCTTCGTTTTCTGCATTTAGATCAGCTGCCATCGCTGTATCTAAAAGGATCATCTCAGGTGTTACGTAGTTACTATCCTCTTCTGCCACAGGGTTTACTGTTACATAATAACGCCCTTCACCTGCTTCTATAATATCTTTGCTGAAATCATACGTTTCTTCAGTGACACCTGACACATCCTTGATCTTCTCCACACCTGGAACATAGTAACCCAGAGCGATATCATGCTTGCCATCATTCACAAGTCCCAGCAGAAATTCTGCCCGTTTATTCTCAGCGCTTTCTGTCTTTCCATCAGCTTCCTTTGCCTGCTGTACTGCATCTTCCAGCTGCTCAAAGAAGGCATATTCAGCTTCGGTCATGGCATCAATAATCTTCTGTTCATCAATGCACATGAGTTTCTGTCTTGCATTTAAAGCTTCACTGCGAAATTCTGCCAGTTCCTCTTCCGACAGATTTTTCCATACAAAGCCTTCCCTCCAAAGGGATAAAGTATAGCTTTCTGCATGGGCTACTTTATCCCATCTTACGACCTGCCGATGAAGACGCATCATACCTTCTTCCAGGCTGTCAGGATTAAGGTACCTTTCCTCAAAAGCTTCCCAAGCTACATTCTGTGCCGCTTCCAGGGTGATCGGAGCCTCTGGTTCACTTGCTTTCTGCCAAGCCAGGATTGGATATCCATCGTTAGTGCCCGCTGCAGTTTTCCAAAGTACCGGCTGCCTGTCACCGTTCAATGTATCCGCCAATTCCTGCAGCTGCGCTGCACTTACTGCCTGCGCCTTGCTATCTGCAGAAAGGGTATTCAGATAGTAAATATCCGCTATAGAAGCACTGTAACTGCTCACTGTACCAAAGGCTGCGTTTCCGCCATTTACCTGTCCTATGGTATAGCCTTTTTCAATGTCAGCAGCTGCATAAGCGACCAGACCGCCCACATTGCCGCTGGTACCGGTAACTGTGCCTGTGTTGTAGATGTCGGAAACTTTGCCATTGGCATGACCGATGACGCCGCCTACATTTTGCTTTCCGGAAACTTCGCCTGCATTATAACAAGAAGATACGACTGCATAATAGTTATATCCAGTAATGCCACCGATCTTTTCTGCCTGACTGCCGCTGATGGTTCCATAGTTAGAGCAGTTTTCCACGCTTCCGTCTTCCACTTCACCTACAATACCGCCGACATAATATTTATAGGCAGTTGCTGTTAGCGTAACATTTGCATAGTTATGGCAGTTTACTATATCAACATAATCACCATAACCCAGGATTCCGCCCACAAAGCCGTAGCTGCTGCTGACGTCGCCTTCTATTGTCAGATTTTCAATCACCGCATGTTTACTGCTGGTACCCTTGATATAACCGAAAAGTCCCGCATAATTGCTGTCTTTTTCGACTTTCAGACCAGTAATCTTATGCTCTGCACCATCAAAAGTGCCTGCATAGTTACAGCCTGTCGTGCCAATAGGCTGCCAAAGATTTTCACCCAGATTGATATCATCGGTCAAAACCGCATCATAATTCTTGCCGGTTCCGTTATTGACCTGTGCTGCAAACCACGCCAGTTCTTCTCCGGTAGAAATCTGATATACGCCATCCTTCTGCACCGGTTCATCCATTGACTCCCCGTCCCAGGCAGTGGAAATCACCATAAAGACAGGTACAGCAGTATCGCTGTCTTTGATGGATATGGTTCCTTTGACGGTTGCATAGCCTTTTGCCTTTACGGTATATGTATAGGTTCCTTCCGGCAAAAGGTAGCTTCCATCTTCTGCTGCCATGATATTTTCGCCGTTCATCACCGTGATAACCGCTGTCACACCGTCAGGGATTCCCATAAAGGTTACACGATAGCGCAGTGCATCCTGCAGAATGATATTCTCTGAAATGCCGGTTTCACCAGCTTCCGCCGTCACGTGAATGGTTCCAGTTTCAGTAGTTTTTCCGAAGGCTTCTGCCGTATATTTGTAATCTCCTTCTGTCAGGGAATAAGTGTAAGTTCCGTCCTTTTCATCTGCTGCTGCAACGGTTTCTCCTTCAGCATCTTTTAAAATCAGCTGTGCGTCCTTAGGCTCCACCGATAATACTACCTGGTATCTTGGCGTGGTATCCTGCCAGCTTAAAATCGGATATCCATCGTTGATCTGTGGTTCCATATCTTTTAGGAATCCTGATCCCAAAAGCGCCACAAAATCACCTGATTTTAATTCCGCATCGGTCTTTGCTTCTGCATTGGTGTCACTTCCGACAATATCCAGATAATACAGATTGCTAACCGCTCCAGAATTTTTCTTTCCCACTGCAGGGTGCGTATTGGAGCCTGTTGAAATCACGTTTCCTATAGTATAGCAGTTGGTCACCGATGCGCTGTAGTCGTCGATCAATCCAACTAAACCGCCCGTCTGACCTACTGTATTAATCACATCACCTCTATGGTAACAATCTGTGATCGTTGTTGCATAATAGATTCTGCCAACCAGACCTCCAACATTAAAGCCATTGCCGCTGACAGTTCCTAGATGTGCGCAGCCCGTCATTGTCAGCATGCGTCCGCCGACATAGCTGACTAAACCGCCGACATGCCCTTTACCGCTTACATTAACACTGCTCAGACAATTTTCTATTACAGTATTAGCCCCTGTCTGCGCTGCCAAGCCTGCTGTATAGTCTCCGCCTTTTACACTTCCGCTAATGGTCAAATTTTTTATCTCTGCTTCACTGACATATCCAAATAGCCCCTGATAACTGCTTTCAGAATCAATAAAGAGTCCGGAAATCGTATGTCCGTTGCCGTCAAAGACACCCTTGAACGTTCTGCTGCTGGAGCTTCCAATCGGCGTCCACTGTTCTTCTCCTAAATCGATGTCCTTTGTCAGTATGACCTGCATTCTGCTGTTATAAACGCCGTTAACCTCCTGTGCCAGCCATGCCAGATTTGCTCCGCTTGCAATTTCATAGAAGCCGTCTGCATTTTTATTAGGCTCTTCCACATCATCGCTGCCACCCCAGGCAGTCTTTGCGGTCAGCGGAATGGTGATAGTTTTTGTACCGTCAGCTGTTTCTTCCGCCAGACTGATTTCGCCTGTTACTTTCGCATAATTACTGCTTCTAAAATTATAGCTGTAGTCGTATCCAACAGGCAATTTATAAGTCAAGCCATCGGTTTCCGGCTCTATTGACCTATCACCTGCTGTTACGGTCAATTTGCCATTTTCAATTTCCTGTCCGTAGAGCTCATCGCCATAATTAAAAGTAACTGTGTATATAGGGTTTGCTTTTAACGCAATTTCCGTCTCTTTTGCAGCTCTGTCAATTGTGACTTCGCCTTCCTTCGGAGCATAGCCAAAGGAGCTCACTGCATAGGTATACGTACCGTTTACTACTTCGTAAATGTGCTTCTGTGCATCCTTTGGCGTCAGAGCTTCTCCATCAGCATCCTTTACCAGAAGGTCTGCTTCCCCCGGAACCAGACTGAAGGACATATCATAAACATTTTGTTCCAGCGTAATCTTCTGAGTGATGTCTTTTTTGCCTATGACGATAGTGCCTTCCCTGTCGCCGTAATCTGTAATGTCATCTCTCTGAGACACACAGTAAGAATGAGAACTTCCTGATGGAAGAGATGAGAAGGTGTACACGCCGTCTTCGTTTTCTTGCTGTTCTTCACCGTCAAAGATGAGTTTAGCATTTTCCGGCACTAACTGCAGAGTGATACTGTAAGTAGCATTGGGATCCTGCCATTTCAGAATCGGATAGCTTCCCGTCTGATTCTGAAAGCTGCCGCCCAGTTGTCCTGCAAGACTCTCCATTTCTTCTGTAGATTTTCCCTCAATAGCTGCCAATCTCAGATTTGTCGCTTGATCTCCTGTATACTTCGTACTGTCATAGTAACAGTTTTCAATATCTACAGCACAAGAAGAAGATCCAGCATAGGCAAATCCATAAAGATACGCATCTTTTCCTACCATGTCCGCTGCTGCATAAGAATTTTTTATAGTACGAGTATATGCGCTGTACGAATTACCAATCTGTCCAATAAGTCCCGCGCCTGACCCGTTTTTTGTGTCGATGGAAACATCCGCATAACAATCTGCCACAGTCCAGCTGCAGTAGCCGCTGATATTTCCCACAAGTCCGCCCAGATAGGAAGAACTGTATGCGTAGCTGCCCGCTGTCAGTTCTGCCCTTGCAAAGGAGCTTTCTATGGTGCAATTATCTCCGATATAGCCAACTAAACCGCCCATATTAACCGCCTGACTGGTGGTACACACAATAGTTCCATTTAAAACACCGCAATTACTGATACTCGCAGCGCCGCTTATTTTTCCTGCCAGTGCGCCAACGCCATAGCCGGAGCCGCTGGATACTGCATTGGTAATACTGCAATTCTCCAGCATTACTCCGGTAACCTCTGCGCCGCTTCCCAGTTCTGCAAACAGTCCGGTATTTCCCGAAGACGTAATGCTGAGATTTTTAATCGCAAATCCGCCTCCGTCAAAGGTTCCGCTTCTCAAGCCGTTAATCGGCCGCATATCGATACCCTCCATATCGATATCCGCCGTAAGACGATAACAGCCGGTCAGTGTGGTTCCACCCAGCGATGACAACTGCCGCCCGTCAGAAATTAAATAAGGATCTGCTTCTGTACCCGATCCTGTTATCTCTGATACAGTCTGTGCTTCTGGTATATCTGCAGCAAAAACGCCTGCCGGCGCCATACTGATCAGCATCGTCACGATTAGAAACACTACCAGAAAACGGTTCCCTGTTTTTCTTCTCATGTCCTTTCCTCTCTTTCTTCAATTCATCATTTATCTAAACACCTTACCGGTGATCTATACAAAATAAAAAGACTGTAAAAAAGCATTCTCCACTTTCTCACAGTCCGTATTCCTGTACAAAAAATACTTCTAAATGTTCCTCCGACATCTACAAGTTGTCCTCTCGTGCATGTCTCCTGGCTCAACGCTAAACCGTTCTGTCTTCCTTCCCAAAGGCCATATTGGCTCCAGTGGCATTATAGGCAGAACTCACGTCTCACAGTGGCGGGACCGCGCAGGACTCTCACCTGCTTCCATCTTAGCTTTCTCAAGACGAAGTACAAACACTTAAGTCTTGGAAAGAACACGAAATTATTCTGACATTTTATTCAATTGTAATATATTCTACCCTTATCAGAGAAGATTGTCAAGGCTCTCTTATAGCAGTAGCACCAGCATGTAATCCCACAAAAAAATCAAATGGATTGCCGCGGCCAGTGCAATATACGGCGCCATCGCAACAGTATCAGTGCGTTGGATTTTCTTTCTCACAAGAAGCCAGATTAGATGCCCAGCACTAAAGAGTGTAGTCATCACAAATATCAGCAGTATTCCCCGAAGCCCGGCAATCAAACCCAGCGCCGCAAAAAGCTTGATATCTCCACCGCCAAGAGTATCTCTGCGATACGCCAGCTTGCCAAGTAGTGCAGTGGCACCCATACTACCAAATCCGGCAAGCCCTCCGTACAAACAGTCTTTCCATCCATCATGAAAGGCAATAAATCCCATGGCGGTTACCGCAAGAAGCAGTACCAGCTGATCTGGTACAATCCGATACTTAGCATCAGCCACAGCAATTTCCAAAAGCAGCCAAAGACTGCAAACTGCCGCCACCGCAAACTGCCAATCGTCTATTACCAATTTAATATCAATGACAACAAACAGCATGGTAAGGATAAATTTCCATGGGTAACTTTTGATGCGCTGTGTATATGGATCTTTCAGTGCATCGGATGGCTCCTCGTCATAGTCGCAAAGCCACTGCGCCGGCATTTTGTTAAAGAAATATACTGCGCCGTTTCCTGCGAAAACGCCGACCAAAACCGCCGCAAGACATTTTATAATTATGATTAATGTATCAGTCATATTTCTTCTCTCTTTCTCACTTGGTATCTTACCACAAAATTGTATCTCGCAAAACAAGTTTCTGCGTCTTTCTACGTATAAGCAATTCGCCTTCTGCACATAGTATCAGTAACTTTATTTGATTGCGAGGAATTTATCATGCAGGACAAACAAGGTCTTGGACTTTTTAAACTAACTTTTTTTGCCATCGGTACAACGCTGGCAAGCGGCGTTTTCAACATGTTCAGCGATATGGCAAGAAACGGCGCAGGCACTCTTTCTGTACTTATTGGCTGGGCCATCGCCGGTATCGGCATGTACAGCCTTGCCATGTGCTTCAACAGGCTCAGTATCGTAAGACCCTCTCTGAAAAGCGGCATTTTTGCCTATGCAAAAGAGGGTTTCGGCGCTTACATCGGATTTAACTCCGCCTGGGGCTATTGGATTAGTGCGATTCTATCGCAAGTGTCTTTTGCGACACTGCTCTTCGCTGCGTTGGGTCAGTTCATGCCCTTGTTTGCCGGCGGCAACAATCTGGCTTCCATCGTCTGCGCATCTATTGTGGTTTGGGGCTTTACTTTTCTTGTGATGGGAGGCGTGCAGGAAGCGGTTACCATTAACACGATTATCGTCATCGCCAAAATCATCCCCATTCTTGCATTTATTCTATTTGTTATTTTTCTCGGTGCTTTTGATCTGGATATTTTTCTGGACAATTTTATGGGCGAGGATACCGGCTATTCCCTGGGCAAACAAGTGCTGGAAACCACCTACACTACAGTTTGGATTTTTACGGGAATTGAGGGAGCGGTCGTCATTTCTGCCCGTGCAAAAGCGACTGCTGTCTCTGGGAAAGCCACTACTCTTTCCTTCCTGTCACTGCTGATTCTCTATGTACTAATTTCTATTCTCAGCATGGGTATTATGCCAAGGAGCGAACTTGCCGCTCTGGGCGACCCTGCTATGGCTGGACTTCTTTCCTATGTTGTCGGACCTTTCGGCGCAACCCTTATCAACATCGGTGTAATTATTTCTATCGCCGGCGCCATGTTTTCTTATACGATTGTTACCGCCGACAGCGCCTATGCGCCAGCACTGCATGGCTGTTTTCCTGCTTTTCTCCAGAAAGAAAACCGGCGCCATGCGCCCAGCGCAGCGCTGCTTCTCACCGCAGCCATCATTCAGGTGCTGCTGATTATCATTTATTTCCAGTCCTCTACCTATCAGGCTCTGTACACACTTGCAACCAGCGCCATTATGATTCCGTTTGTGCTGTCTGCCCTGTACTGCCTGAAAACCTGCTTCGAAGACAGCCGCACCGGTCACAGCGCTCCTGGCTTCAAAGACTGGCTCATTTCCGCCCTCGGTGTCATCTACGGCTTCTGGATGCTGTACGCCACAGGCATCAGCAATATCATCATCTCAGCCCTGATGTTTGCACCTGGTGCCTTATTTTACTTCTGGGCTCGCCGCGAATCTCACAAGAAATTCTTTGAAAGCGCGCTGGATGTCGGTGTCTTTGTCATCATCATGGCGGGATTTGTGTATTCCTTGGTGTGGTTTTAGGCGAAATGACACTTTCGTTCAAAACTTAACTTAAAGTGTCATTTTTAAAAATCGTGTAATCGATAAAATGGCACTTTTATTTTAATTCTATTACCATTGTGTCACTTTTCAATTGAATAGAGAGATTTCTCCTATACGAAATGTATTTTCTTCAGTTTATACCACAACCAAAATCTCTCATTTCCGAGTTTTTCCCGGTAACTATGCACTTCAACCTTAAAATTATGACACTATCTCCAGCTAATTCATTGCATTGTGTCACTTCCCCAAAAACCAGATTCTAAAAAATGACACACCCATATCAAAGCTTTACCAAAAGTGTCAAATCTGCAAAAACCAAAACTCTATCTGAAGTAAGGCAGCAGTTGCGTCCTTACAATTTCATCGATATATTTACTGCTGCAGTTTCCCTTTTCATCATCCTGCGTCAAAATCAGGTTTCGCCCGATTAAAAAACCATACTTCTGATACAGCATTAGCTTTTCACCAGTGCGAATGCTATATTCCTCGTCCTTTAAAAGTCCTAAATGTTCCCAAATAATAAATCTTCCATCAGGAAGTTCAATGGTGAAGTCCGGTTCAAAATAATAACCTCTGTTATTTTTGTAAGGAAATCTCCTTTCATAGAAAAAGGGAATTCCATATTTAACAAGAGTATTCACAATAATCACCTCCGATTTTGATCGAACGTATAGCCCACAAGCGGTTTCATGGATATGATATTTTTCATCAAAATTCAACTGAACCGGCTGGTTTTCCTCTGTTGTTACCCTCTTCATTCCTACATACTTAAATGCGTCCCTATAAGTTTGAGGAAATCTCCCCATTAGGTCCGCTAATTGATTTTCTCTATAGGCTTTCTGCAGTGCCTCCAGCGCTGCAATATTTTTCTCTGTAGTACGAAATATTTCTTCATTCAGTTTTTTCTTCGCAAGCCGTTCTATTCGTTTAAAATCATCTGTGATATTTTCTGCACGACTTCTTCCAGTTTCATTCCTGCACGCGTAAAACGCCACGCCATTCTTCCGCGGTCTGCTTTTCAAATAGCCTTCCGGCGCACGTGCACGCGCCCGCTCGCTTTGATAAAGCAGTCTTCGCTGCCCTTTCAGTTCTTCTTCTACCAAATCTAAGAATGCTCCCATAATCACACCTCCTTTTCTACCATGATACCACAATCCCCTTCCAAGCGCAAGTTTTTATTTCCATAAATGTAAATAAAAACCATTTCAACCTCGATAGAAAACCCCCTTGCGGGTTTTAGGCGCAAAGGGGTTTCAGCCTTCTCTAAACTCTAAAATACTACAGTCAGCAGCATTTTAAAGCGTTCCTGCCCATATACTGCATGGGGCGTTTTTGCAGGCATCACGATGGTCTGCCCACATTCCACGACAAAGACTTCTCCATCTATGGTAATCCGTCCGGTTCCGTCAAGCACCGTTACCATGGCGTCGCCCCCGGACTCATGGGTGCTGATTTCCTCGTCCTTCTCAAAGGCGAAGAGCGTCAAGCTCACCGCATCGTTTTGTATCAGTGTCTTACTGACTACCTGTCCCTGCTGATACTCAATTTCTTCAGCCAGCGCCAGGACTTTGGATTTTTCGATATTTTTCATCTTGCCGCTCATTTTCTGTTTCTCCTTATTTTGCAGGCTTCCAGGAACTCTTCAAATCGACAATCCGATTGAAGACTTTTTCAGTATCTGTCGTCAGTTTGCTGTCTGCTACATAATAGCCGTGACGGAAAAATTGGAACCGCTCGCCCGGCGCCGCCTCCGCCAAAGAAGGCTCAGCGTAGCCCCAGGTTTCCTCAATAGAATCAGGATTGAGAACATTCTCGCCATTTTCATCCGGCACCATCAGGTAACTGTAGTTGCGAATCTTTACCTTAACTGCAGTCTTCGCGTCTACAAAGTGAATGGTTCCCTTGACCTTGCGACCTTCAAATCCGCTGCCGCTTCTTGTTTCCGGATCATAGGTACAGCGCAGTTCCTTGATGGAACCGTCTTCGTTCTTGACGACCTCTTCACACTTGATGAAGTATGCGCCCTTAAAGCGAACTTCGTTACCCGGGAACAGTCTGAAATACTTCTTTGCCGGCACCTCCATAAAGTCTGCACCATCCACATAAAGTTCTCTGGAAAACGGAATTTCACGCACACCCATCTCCGGCACTTCTTTGTTATTTTCAAGTTCAATCATCTCAGTCTTATCTTCCGGATAATTGGTGATTATGACTTTAATCGGATTTTCAATCACATTTCTGCTCTGTACTTTGGTCTTTAGGTCCTCACGAATGCAATGTTCCAGCAGGGAAATGTCCACTGTGCTGTTGGATTTTGCAACGCCTACTCTCTCGCAGAAATCGCGAATGGATTCCGGCGTATAGCCTCTTCTGCGCATCCCTGCCAAAGTCGGCATTCTCGGATCATCCCAGCCGTCTACCACGCCATCCTCTACAAAGCTGCGCAGGTAGCGCTTGCTCATCACGGTATTGGTAATGTTCAGTCTTGCAAATTCAATCTGCTGCGGCAGGTTTTCCCACCAGCCGACCTCCTTCAGCACCCACTCGTAAAGTGGCCTATGATCCTCAAATTCCAAAGAACACAGGGAATGCGTAATACCCTCGATGGCATCCTCAATCGGATGCGCAAAATCGTACATTGGATAAATGCACCATTTATCTCCCGTGTTGTGATGCAGCGGGCTGTGGGCGATTCTGTAAATAACAGGGTCTCTCATATTGATATTAGGCGATGCCATATCAATCTTCGCGCGAAGCACGCGCTCGCCGTCTGCAAACTTACCCGCTTTCATCTCCTCAAAGAGACGCAGGTTTTCTTCCACGCTCTGGTTTCTGCACGGACTCTCCTTGCCCGGCTCTTTCAGAGTGCCGCGGTATTCCTTAATCTGCTCAGCATTCAGGCTGCAGACATAAGCCTTGCCCTTCTTGATTAGCTCGACCGCTGCCTCGTACATCTTGTCGAAGTAGTTGGATGCCCAAAGGAGCTTATCCCACTTAAAGCCTAGCCAGTGAATATCCTCTTCGATTGCACTGACATATTCTACATCTTCCTTGACCGGATTGGTATCGTCATAGCGCAGGTTGCACATGCCGCCGTACTTCTCAGCGGTTCCGAAATTGATGCAAATCGCCTTAGCATGCCCGATGTGCAGGTAGCCGTTAGGTTCCGGTGGAAAACGGGTATATACCTTGTCGCCGTTCTTCTGCGATTCCAAATCCTTATCAATAATGCTATGAATAAAATTCGTTGAAACAGGTTCTGTCATAGTTGTTTCCTCCAAATATTGTTATCAATAGACTTAGTATACCATAATTATATCCCAATTCAAAACAAATTTTTCACCTTTACAGCACTTTCCGCCTCTGCTAAAATAAAAGTTACGAACATGTTTGTGAAAGGAGATTGAAGCAATGAAATATAATATTGTCGGTGAACCGCTTCCTGCTGTCATCTGCGACGTGGAAGCAGGCGAAACCTTAATCACAGAAAGCGGCGCCATGAGCTGGATGACCCAGAACATGAAGATGGAAACTACCAGCAACGGCGGTATCGGAAAAGCCCTCGGCAGAATGTTTTCCGGCGAAACCCTTTTCCAGAATCGATACACTGCACAGGGAGGTCCTGGACAGATTGCCTTTGCGTCCAGTTTCCCAGGTTCCATCAAAGCTGTAGAAATCACCCCGGGCAATGACCTGGTTGTACAGAAAAAGGCTTTCCTCGCCAGCGAATCCACTATAGAACTGTCCATATTTTTCCAGAAAAAGGCAGGCGCTGGCTTCTTTGGCGGCGAAGGCTTTATCATGCAGAGGCTCTCAGGTCACGGCACTGCCTTTATTGAAATCGACGGCTATGCCGTAGAATACAATCTGCAGGCGGGACAGTCCATGGTCGTAGACACAGGATATCTGGCTGCCATGGATTCCACCTGTTCCATCGAAGTGGTCTCCGTTCCCGGCGTAAAGAATATGCTCTTCGGCGGCGAAGGCATCTTCAATACGTTGGTAAAAGGTCCGGGGAAAATCATTCTGCAGACCATGCCGATTAACGTAGTTGCAGGTGCAATCAATCCGTTTATTGTAACCAGCAATTAATCAATCACATATTAATTGAAAAAGGACGGAATTCACTTCCGCCCTTTTTATTATACTCTATTTACCAGAACTTCACTTCTGGTTTTGCATTTCTGTAATCGGCGCTGACCATGACTTCGTTCCAGCATTCGTAGCATTCTGGCATGTCATACCAGCGATCGTCTGCTTTCACTGCGGTCAGTGCAATTCTCTGCCCCACGTAGGTTTCACTGTTGGATACAGGAACTGCGTGTTTTTCGTCGCTCAAATCTAAAGTGGAGATGATGCTCGGAATGGTAACCAGCGTCTTTTCGCCAGCTTCCACGTAGAGGTTCTCGTTCTGGAATACAACCTTAAATTCCTCGCCGTTATCTGCGCGAACCGTCGTAACACCTGTATCAAAACCGCCTGCTGAGTCAATCTGAATATCCACAATGGTTCCTGCAGACACAATTGGACTAAACGGAATTTTTTTCTCGCCAAAGTAGCTTTGCAGTTTTTCCACAGCCTCTGCAGCAGGCGTTTTCATCAGAATATCGCCCACTTCAATTGCCAGGGTCATCTGGCCCAGTGCGGAAGCATCCTTGTGCTGGTCTTTGTTCATCATCCATGCAGCAAAGCCGATGCCCTGGTCGAATGCCTGACACATGTATCTTGCGATTTTTTCACAGGCGGCGCCATCCATCGGATCTTCTGTCCTCGCAACGATGGTGTCACCAGCTTCACTGGCTAAAATAACCGGACTGGTTGGCACGCCGTGTACCGGCAGAAGTCCTGTATTCAGCTCCGGAACGGCACGACCGTTTCCATCTGTATCGATAATCGGCAGTCCGCATTTCCAAGCTGCGTAAAGTGGAAGCATGGTGTTTCCGCCGCCCATTTCGCCGGAATACACATATTTCAATTCTTTGCCCAAAAATCTTGCTTCTTCGCTCATCCCCTTTACAGCGTTGACAGATTCGTCCTGGAAAGTTCTGCCCTTGGTTGCTACCGGAGAGCCCAGCGCTGCAATCATCGTGGAAACAACATTTGGATCGTCCTCCATCTCTACAATATCAATCATTTTGATAAATGCATCAGGGTCTTCCGCATACATAGCTTCAATCAGCGCCAATCCCTCTTCAGCACTACCGCCACCGCCACCGCCATAAAAGCTGGAGCCGTAAACAATACTTGTCAGTTCCTCACGTCTTAATTCTCTTGCCATTTTTTTACCTCTCAAATCTATTTTCTCTTTAATAAACGTGTTTTCCCTTTTCCATCACGCATTCGTCATCAATCCAGACAGTCGGTGCGTTGATAATCATGTCGTAGTGCATATCGCAGTCCTGCTGTCCGCCCATGAACAAGTTGTTGCCGCAGGCGATATGAATGGTGCCGAACACTTTTTCGTCGACCAGGCCATTGCCCATAATTTCACAGGTTGGATTGGTGCCGATACCGAATTCGCATACATTCTTTGCAGTGTCTTCAAACTGACCGACAAATTCCTCAAACATCTCTGCGTCAGCGCCTTCTGTCTTCACAATTCTGCCGTCTGCAAAGGTCAGGGTCAACGGTTCTTCCATCACCTTAAAATCTGCGATAACGCCGTCAACCACCAGCACACCGTTGCCTTTTGTTTCAATAGGCGCGACCATGGCTTCGCCTGCCGGAAGATTGCCAAATGCGCCGGACTCTGTCAGTTTTCCGGTATCCGCAATGCCTTCTCTGCCGCCGCAGTAAAGGGTTAAATCAGTGCCAGCCTCTGTTGTAATATGTATCTTTTCAGCCCTTGTCAGCTTTTCTGCCAAGATACTTCCGATGCGCTCTACCTCATCGTAATCAGCGCCCAAAGTCATTTTTACGATGTCTTCGGTGATGCCCGGCATGGAAGCAATTCTGCAGCCTCTTTCTGTAGCTTCGGCTCTGCCTTTTGTATGGGTGTAAGAGCCGGTGGTAATCATCATGCACACCTGCGCCTCGTCGAGGGCCGCTTTACAAAGCTGCGGCATTTCTCCGCCTTGATGGACAGGTCCCACTGCCATAATCGTTTCAATTCCCAAATCATTTCCTGCTTTTACAAATTCCTTCGCAAGATCCAGCTGCTCGATATCGGTAAGAATCAGAAATTTTTCTCCCGCTTTTACGCCCATACAGGATGCAATAGAAATTTTTGCTGCTTCATAAGTATTCATAGTTTACGCCTCCTTAACAAATGGATTGTATTTCGGATTCTTCACTACAGTGCAGAGAATCCAGTAAACTACGATTGTTACTGCAATACCGATCAGCTCTGGAATGAAGAATTTATCGAAGTATGTAGTCAGCGCGCCGCAGATCCATGCGATAATGCCAAGCCAGTTGACACCCGGGAACGGCTCCCAGCCTTCAGCCTTGCCGCGACCCATAACCCAGTAATCTGCAATCAGAACGGCGCAGATTGGAGTAATGAGATAGCTGAGAATGGACAGGAAGTCTACGAAATAGTAAACGATACCGCCCAGAGAAAGCAGAATCCCGATGATACCGCAGATTGCTGTCACGATGGCTCTTCTGTCATCTCTCATTTTAAAAATATCTACGACTGCGATACCTGCTGAATAAGCGTTTCCTACGTTGGTTGTCCATGTTGCCAGAATCAGAACCAGCATGCCTGCCGCCGGAAGACCTACATTGGCAAACATTACTGTAATATCTGAATCGCCGGAACAAATGGAAAGAATTGCACCGCATGCCAGCGCACCAACGCCTGCAGGGATGACGCCAAATAGACAGGACAGCGCAGCGCTTTTTCCGTCTTTGCTGTAACGGTTATAGTCACCGCAGGTTGCCGCACCAGAGATGAATCCACCAACAGAAATGGTAATGCCGACCATCATGCCGCCGCCACCTTCCGGCTGATACGCTGACAGAACAGCAGCTCCGCCATCACCCAGGGCAATGGACACACCATAAATCAAAAATACGAACAAAAGTGGTACGCTAACAACGTTGAGAATCTTTGTCAGACCAATGCCGTAGAAAGCAGTCACCAGCATTAGAGTGCCCCAAAGCACGCATGCCAGCCACTCAGGAAATGCGATACCAAAACTGGACTGCATGAGTGAGCAGAATGAAGACGCACAGACAATAGTCTGATAGCCGTACCATCCAATCATAGAAATGGCGATAATCAGAGACAAGGTATACTGAGATCCTCTGTCTCCCAGCGCTCTTGATACTGCCATTACAGTCGGTCTTCCCGTCTGTGCAGACTGCGCTGCAATTAACATCATCAGCACTACGACGATTCCGTAGCCGATAAACATCGCCAAAATGGAATCTTTAAAATTCAGCCCAGCCGATACCATAGCGCCTACCATCAGCGCAGGTACACAAATGACATTTCCTGCCCAGATAAAGGCAATGGAAGGCCAGCTTTTTTTCTCACTGTCCGGAACCGGTTCCAGCGTGATGGTTTCAACATGACTTTTCTTTGCTTCAGCCATATCGTTTCCTCCTTTCAGGATAAACAAAAGTATTATTGCGTTGTAGTAAGTATAGCAGCAGGGGATATCCCCTGTCATTGGCATAATTGCGGAAAAAGTTTTTATATTTTTATGCACGTAAACAATCATGAAATAATTTCTCAGCGAATATACGGAAAAATTTCACGATTATTTATTTATATTTACAATTATTTCTTGCGTTTCCCTTTCCCTTGGAATAGAATATAGACATTACAATTAATATGGAGGTAATCTAATGAGCCTTACTGTTTCCGACTGTCTGAAACTCCCTTCTCTGCGCAGCGCCAAAGTCATCGCAGGTCATAAAGGGCTTTCCCATATCGTCAACAATGTTTCTGTACTGGAAATTTACGATGCCGAACTCTTTTCGCTGGAAGCCCCGGTCAACGACAGCGACATGACGCTGACCTCTTTCCGCGCTATCGCAGATAACTATGAGCTGCAGTGCAAGCATATTGAGCAAATGCACAGTCTGGGTGACGCCGCCGTAGTGATTTACTACGTAGGAATTTACCTGAAAGAGATTCATCCTTCTCTCATCGAAACTGCTGACCGCCTTGGATTTCCCCTAATTATCATGCCCGAAGGTCGGATAGACTGCTTCTATCGGGAGGTTCTTTATGATGTTTATAAAGCGATTTTCCATGCAAAAAATAAAGAAAAAGACCTGATTAATAACGTGGTAGCCCTATTTTCGAGACTGCCGGAGGACCGCAAAAATCTGACGAATCTGCTGCGTCTTATCAGCGATTCGCTCAAGTGCACAGTGCTTCTTTCTGATACGGTCATGAACAACGTCTGTCTGTCCAAATATCCCGCTTCCAACGACATCACAGCCTCTGACATACACCAGCTTTATGAAAAAACTGGATGTTCAGATTCCCACGGCGCAGAAAGTCTTTGGCAGGGACGGGTGCTGCGCATTTTTCGCCTGCCTTTCACTGTCTTTGAATACCGTAACTTCTCGATTTACGCCATCGACGAATTCGGCTCTCTCACTATGGACGACATGTACGACGTCGTCGAACTACTGGAAATTTTCTCCAAGCTTTGGAACCTGGACGCAGACAACATTCTGGAAAACTCATTGATTTCATCCATTCTGGACGGCGACTCGGAAAAAATGCGCCAGATTTCCACAAAACTTTCTATCGATATTCGCACCATCAATACTTCAGTATTTTTGCGCCCTTCCCTCATCGGTCTGGAGCCCCAGGGCAAACTTCGCCTGCAGAGAGAAATGGTGCAGCAGATTAAATCCTGCTCTGAAGGCTGGGGCAAAACTGTCATCGTAGATACCTATGAATCCCTCATCGTCAGCTTCATTATGTACTCCTCCACCGACAACACGGACAGGGAATATCTCCAGGAGATGACAGAACGGCTGGATACGCTCTGCACAAACTATACTATCTCCTTCTTCCCGTGTGACAACAAAGCAGAGGAAACCCGCAAAACCTATCTGCTGTACAGCGAAACCATTCCTCTCGCCATTTCCATCTTCCTAGACCGGAAATTATTCTCCTACGGTGACATTCTCTTCGCCCACCAATGCGAAACCATCTGCCGCGAAAAGAATGATTCTTTCCGCATCTGCCGCAACATTCTAAAGCCGCTGCTGGAGGACGCTGACAGTGACGCACTGCTAGAAACCCTCAGCGTTTATTATCTGGACGCCAGCTGTGAAGTCAAGGCTACCGCCAGCCAGCTTTTCGTCCACAGAAATACCATTCAATACCGGCTAGCAAAAATTCACGCAATTACCAATTTCAAGACCGACGATTTTCTGTCCAACAACCTCATGTATCAGGCCATCGCCTGCTACAGACTCCATCCGGAGCTGTTTGAGGTGTAGGTTTATTCGTGAAGCTCAATGTATCTTTCTGCCAGTTTTCAGTTTTTTAAGAGATGGTTTTCAAAATCGCAATTTTGTTTGTAAAAAGAAACCCTTTTTACCGACTTTGAAAACGTTGAAAATCGAACAATTGTAATGGTTTTCCGAAACAAGTTCCAGCAATTACAAGGGATTGCACGGTTTTCAAAATGGCGATTTTGTTTGTAAAAAAGCAAACTTTTTCGCAGATTTCAAAAACCACATTATATCCAAATCTGACTTTCCACCCTGTTGTCGGCAAAATCCCGCTCCAGCATGGCTTTGTGACTGAGGAATGCCCCATCGGTAAAGTATTTTGCGCTTTGCGGGCAAACAGCGATACATGCCTGACATTTAATACAAATGCCATCCGTTCCAATGCTCCCCATGGGACAGTGCTCCGCACAAAGACCGCAGCCGGTGCATTTACCCGAATCGGTCACTGGCTTGGCTTTCAGGAAAACTGCCGGCGTGCCCTCGAGTCCCTTCGGCACATAATAAGGTCCTGCCGGATGATTTCCCGGAAATACTTCTGCACTGAGGGTATGACCTGTCTGCAAGTTCTTCATCGCACCTTCTCCCAACTCTGCCGCTTTTTCAAAGTCTGCTCTTCCCGGTCTTCCCTCCGCCACCTTTGCAAAGGCGTGACGGCACACAAATGCCCCGCCGCCCGCCAGTTTAAAGCCTGTTTCTTCCAGCAAATCCGAAAGTTCAGCCAGACTGTCATCAAAACTACGACCACCGAAAGTTACTACAGGTACGCAGGAAGCGCCTGCACTTTTCACCGAATCTCTGATATAGGGCATGATTTTGTTGGGCAATCTGCCCGCATAAGTGGGCATGCCGAATATGACAAAATCTCTCGCTCCGAATTCCGCCCTGCTCTGCCGATTTTCCGGCTTTGTGATATCAAATTCCTGCACCGCAGCAGCGCCCAGTGCTTCTGCTGCGGCTTTTGCTATGCGAACAGTCAGCCCCCTCGTGCTGCCCGTCGGGCTGAAGTATACTGCCCAAACATTTCTTATCATAGAACGACCCTTTCCCTGGCATAATCCAGCAAACTACCGCTGGAATTTTCCAGCTTTCCTTCTATTACCAGTTCCAGCATTTCATCTAGTATGCTGCCGATGGCGGGTCCGGGCACTGCGCCCAGCTTAATTAAATCTCCGCCGCTGACGGCAAGCTGCTGCAAACTCCAGCATGCGCCGTCTGCGATTGCGTCCTTCACCTCTGCTTCCCTTCCAAAGATGCTGTAATACAGAAAACTCGTTTCTTCTCCGTACTGTCGTAAAAGCCGTAGAATTGCACTTCTCTCCCCAGACGGCGCTTTTTTCTCCGCGCAAAGCTTCGCGATATCCGATGCCTGCTCCACCGTGCGATGATCGTATTTCACTTCCCGCAGGGCTTTTTTTGTATCCGCAGGAAACAGTACCGCAAGGCGAACGGAAAGCGCCGGCGGAAGGTTCTTTACAGATGCCGGGACTAGTTTAGGGCAGCAAATCTGCAGCACCTCCGCATATCCGTCAATCACACTGTTAGCCTCTTTTCCCAGCACCAGCTTGGAAAGTTCCGCGTTGATTCGTTCCTTTGAAATCTGCGTTAGAAGCGGCGCACAGACACGAACCGCCTTTGCCGTTTCCATTTCCAGCTTAAAACCAAGCACCGCCCGAAAGCGAAGGGCGCGCAAAATCCGCAACGCATCCTCTTCAAATCGTTTCTGCGGTTCACCCACACAGCGGATCAGCTGACACTGGATATCCTTCATGCTGCCGTAAAGATCTACCAGCTTTCGCTGCGGATGATAAGCGATAGCGTTCATAGTAAAATCCCGCCGTTTTAAATCTTCTGCCAAACTCGGTGTAAATACCACCGCCTCCGGATGACGCCCATCCCGATAGTCTCCGTCAATGCGATAGGTAGTTATTTCTACTGGCTTTTCTTCTGTCAAGACCGTAACCGTCCCATGCTTTACACCGGTCTGTACAGTGTTCGCCGCTCCAAAGCAAACTGTCGTCTCTGAGGGAAGTGCCGATGTACATACATCCCAGTCGGAAGGCTGGCGCCCCATGAGTATATCGCGCACGCAACCACCCACGATAAAAGCTTCGTGACCTGCCTCATTCAATAGACGCAAAACTTCCCGCACATAAATTGGTATATTGCTGTTCAACTGTTCTTCCCTTTTCTCCACCAAATAACCTCCTGCCGCATATAGTGTTTATTTATACACTACCGCTGCAATAGGCTTTTGTCAATGTATATTCTCCTTTTAAAAACGAATTTCCTCTTTGCAATATAAGTGATATTGCACTGAAAAATATCCAAGTCTAATGCGGTAGTTCCTGCTGCAGAGAAGCCGATGCGCCATAATCTAAAGCTTTTTTGTATCTATGGCGTTCACCCTCTGAAAATCGCCATATTTTAAACGTTTTTCTGTATACATGGCGGCAGTCATCCGTCAAACGCCAAGTACTCCACCATACAAAAACCACCTGCAAACGGTTTCCCGTCTGCAGGTGGTTTTGAAATACATATTTTATTTTGCAGCTGCGCCAATCGCAAATCCTTTTTCGAAAGCTTCTAAGTTCATCGGCAGGAACTCTGGTTTTTTCTTACCCAGTTTGTTCTTGATAGTTTCGATGATAACTTCTTTTGGAACAACTTCTGTTGCGCCGATGTAAGCGCCCAGCATGATGATGTTCAAAACTTTCGGATTTCCCATTTCCAGAGCCATTTCAGTTACAGGAACTTTGATGACCTTGATGTCGTCTCTCTCGATTGGAGAGATTACGATGGAGCTATTAATCAGCAGGTTTCCGCCTGGTTTCAGCTTGTCAAGGAATCTATGCAGGGAAGGATCGTTCATGACAATCATATCTTCCATTGCTTCCATAACAGGCGCACCGATTTCGTCATCGGAGATTACAACGTAGCAGTTAGCTGTACCTCCACGCATTTCTGCGCCGTAGGATGGGAAATATGTTACGTGTTTATCAGTTGATTCGCAAGTTGCCTGAGCCAAAAGAGTTCCTAGCATCATGACACCCTGTCCGCCAAATCCGGCAACAAGTAAATTTCTTTCCATGTTCTATTCCTCCTTTGATTTATCTCTGAATACACCCAGCGGGAATTCTTTCAGCATTTTTTCTTCTAAGAAATCCAGTGCTTTTGCTTCGCTCATGCCCCAGTTTGTTGGACATGTAGTGACAATTTCAACCATGGAGAAGCCTTTTCCGTCAATCTGGTTCTGGAATGCTTTCTTGATAGCCGCTTTTGTCTTACGAACGTTAGCAGGTGTGTTGCAGCTGGTTCTTTCCAGATAAGCAGGAGCTGTCAGCTGGCTCAAAACTTCGCACATATGGATTGGATATCCGTGTTCTTCCGGATTCCTGCCCTTCGGTGCAGTAGTAGCCTTCATGCCGATCAGTGTAGTCGGTGCCATCTGACCGCCAGTCATACCGTAGATACCGTTATTTACAAAGATAACGGTAAAGTTTTCACCTCTGTTGGCAGCGGAAACTGTTTCGCCAAGACCGATGGAAGCAAGGTCTCCATCGCCCTGATATGTATAAACCAGAGAATCCGGATTGGATCTCTTCAGACCTGTTGCAACTGCGCAAGCTCTGCCGTGTGCAGAAATGTTCAGGTCGTGGGATACGTATAACTGACCCAGTCCACAGCAGCCAACACCTTCGCAGCGAACTAATTTGTCCAGCATGCCTAATTCTTCAACAACTTCACCAATCAGTTTGTGAATGGTTCCGTGCATGCAGCCCGGACAGAATCCGGATACGGTTTCAGGTTTGATACCAATGGTTCTCTTATATACTTTTTCCATTATAATACCTCCTTTACCAGTTCATGTGCTGCAGCCATAACTCTTTCTTTTGTCATCAGCTCACCGCCGGATCTGAGACATTCTTTGATTGGACATCTGCCATGAACTGCGTGGTCTACGTCCCATCTCATCTGTGCAGGGATAGACATTTCGATATCTAAGATACCCTTAACTCTGTTGAAATCCAGATTTTCAAAGGACTTATATGGGAACGGATGAATTGCAATCGGTCTGATGAGTCCAGCCTTAATTCCTTCTGCTCTCAGTTCCTTTACTGCAATTCTAGCGATACGAGCGGAGATACCATAAGCGGTCAAAATGATTTCTGCGTCATCAACCATGATTTCTTCTACTCTAACGTCTTTTTCTTTCCAGGATTCATAAAGCTTTGCAGCGTCAATGTTTACTGGCTCAAAACCGCCGCCTACGCCGCCAGGAAGGATTCTAACCTGCCCTTCAGGGCTGTGACCAACTGCGGAAATATCTTTACGAGCAGCTTTCAGTGCCGCAACTTCTTCGTCGCTCTTCATCGGAGGGAGTTCAACAGGCTCCATCATAGTACCCATAACACCATCTGTCAGAATCAGAACAGGGTTCATGTCTCTTTCTGCCAAATCAAATGCTTCATAGGTCATGTCTACTGCTTCCTGTACAGTGGAAGGAGACAGTACGATCATTTCAAAACCACCGTTGCCGGAAGCCTTGGTTGCCTGCATGTAGTCCTGCTGTGCCGGCTGAATTGCACCGATACCAGGACCGCCTCTCTGCACGTTTACATATACGATTGGAAGACGCGCAGCAGCGCAATAGGAAATACCTTCACTATATAAACTGATACCAGTACTGGAAGAAGAACTCATGGATCTTGTTCCTGTCTGTACTGCGCCATACAGCATATTGACAGAAGCGACTTCACTTTCACCCTGTACGAATACGCCGTTTTCAACTTCCGGCATTCTTCTTGCAAAGTATTCCGGAATCTCGTTCTGTGGTGTGATTGGGTAGCCGGCAAAGAATCTACAGCCAGCTCTGGTAGCTGCTTCTGCGATTGCTTCACAGCCCTTCATAAATACTCTTGCCATTTTTTCTAAACCTCCCTATAAACTTCGATTGCTGCGTCTGGACAGACAACTCCGCAAGCGGCACAGCCGATGCAGTCGTCCGGATTTGCTGCAACAACATACTGGTAGCCTTTAGAATTTACTTTGTCGCCAATAGCGAGCACTTTCTTAGGGCAGAATTTAACGCAATAACCGCAGCTCTTGCAGCTCTCTGCTCTAATTTCCACTTTTCCTTTTGCCATTTTGATTACCTCCTTAATGGTCCTGCCCTGCGAACTCAGTGAGCAGTCTGGCAGACCTTATGCTGGCATTCTCCGGTCTTTAGCCGGTTTAGAATGCGTCGTATAATGGTCCTGCCCTGCGAACTCAGTGAGCAGTTTGGCAGACCTTATGCTGGCATTCTCCGGTCTTTAGCCGGTTTAGAATGCGTCGTATAATGGTCCTGCCCTGCGAACTCAGTGAGCAGTTTGGCAGACCTTATGCTTTAGAGCCCCAAAACTTGTTTTGGGCTGGCCCTAGTCGTAACATGGTGTACTGAGCCAGCGAAAAGCAAAGGCTCTCAAACCGTTATTCAATAACCCCAGGCAAAGCCAGGGTAGTTGACATTTCTAATCGACCCACTCATAGGTCAGATACAGATTCACCGGAAGAAGCGGGGTATCTGTCTTTCCTGAAATCTCAGGACAAAGGTGCGCAAGAGCGCACATGTAGTCGACATTCAAATATTCTCCAATTAATGCTTTGACTTTCTCATTGCCAGCAAGCGCTTCCTCCGCTGTAGTAGTAATTCCCACATTGGGATTACTCAAAATTGAGACATTTGCTAAATCGATGCGAGCCATGCCCAATACGCGGGCCATGGTACCGTCAATACTGATTAAATCCTTTGACCACGGACGATATGCGTTAATGACGAAGAAGTTCTGCGTATTTTCTCGGTTGAGAAACGGTGAAAATGCACCGATGAGTCTTGCTCCGACATGGTCGCCGCCTACGTCCATAATTACGATACTATCCTCGTCCGCCATATAGTTTCTCACGCCGCCCGGCAGGGTCGGTGCGTCGAAAAACTGTTCCTCATAATGGAAGACGATGCCTGCATCCTCAATCTGATGTCTGATATCTCTGGAACGAAACAGCGGCTTCGTCTGGTCCATATCAAAGAAGTGCACCTTCTTATCAGAAAGCTCTGCAAGCTGGAAGGCAAAGTTAATTGCAATTTCGCTCTTACCGCTGCCCGCTTCGCCTACAAATACGAAGTTCTTCTTAGTCTTAATCATTTCTGCTAAAACGCTTTTCATCGAAAACTCTCCCATTTTGCATTCTCACTTTACACTTATATTTTAACGAATTGTGACGGAAATGTCAAATTAATTTTCAGAGATTATGACTTTTTGTTTGGTGCATTTTTGCGAATTTTCAGCTCCTCGCTATTACGATGACACCGGCAATGCAAAGACCAATTCCCACCATCTGCTGTACCGTCAAAACCTCTCTATAAAAAAGTATTCCAATCACCGCAAGGACTACGGCAAGAGCAATATTTACAATGGTCGTTCCCACGCTGATATTCCAGCCCAGCTTATACATAAAGACCGATGCTACTTCCACCGCCGTAATGGTAAATCCCATGACAACCGGTGCCCAGTTCATCTTCCCAAACTGCACCGCCAGGTTTTTGTCCTGCCCCATGACCATCCACAGGACAAAGGCTGCAGCCGCAGCCACCACATAGTTAAAAAATACCGCTGCGAAAGGATCCATTGCCTCCGGCACAGATTTTGCGCTGACCTGATAAAAGGTGTGCGCCACCAGAAGCAGTGCTATAGGCCACCAAAATGTAAAAATACTCATACGCTTTCCTCCTTCAACGCCGCAAAATACCTCCTGACAAGAAAACAAAAGCGCCCCGCACCATTCCTTCTAAGGCCTAACGGAATGGATTAGGACGCTAAAATCATCTACCCGGCGGTACATCATCTGCGTTTTTCTTTCAGTTTTATAGGTATAGTGTACATGCGCCTGCAGAAAAAGTCAATGGGAATACAGCAATGTGCCAAGGTGAACACACGAAAAAGTTTTAAATTTCTATGTCGCTGACAAAACTGACATTTTTTTAGTTTTTTGTCAAATCTGTCAGCATTTTAGCTAAAAACGCTGACAAAACTGACAAATTCTTTTGATTTTGTCTGCTTTGTCAGGATTTTAAGAATATGAAACCTAATTCTTCACGATTTGCTGACAAAATTCAGCAAAATCCAAAATTTAGTCAGCGTCGATGGGTGAATGCTCTTTTCATGTGTTTACCGCAGGCAGCGCCTAGTCTGATCGAGCAGGCGCTGCCTCGCAGACCCTGCTCAACCCGCTAAAGTGCAGACAAGCAGCGCGCCCGGTGGATTCCCACCGGGCGCGCTGCTGTACCAAAGGAGTGTACATTTACATTGGATTGTCTTGATTATGCTTGTTCCAAACCTTTACGTGCCAATCTGCTGATTTCCAGCGCCGGTCCGATTGCAACGCCCGGCTTTGTCTTCATGTAGCAGATTAAATCTTCCAGCATGTTAATACGGCTGATTCTGCCGATGCACTGCGGATGCAGCACCAGGGTCATCAGACCGCCTTCTTCATAGAGACCGTCAAATTCGCTCTGCCAAATATCTTTTACATACTGCGGAGAGCAGATTCTTCTTCTTTCCGGCTGCTGCAGTGTGAAGAAGAAGTGGGAAGTATCATCATACAGCCAGGAGAACGGCAGCTCGATTAATTTCTGACCATCTTCACTTTCATGGAAATAAGGCCAGTCACATGCCATGGTGTTTGAGGAATATTCAAAGCCGCTTGCCATGACATTCCGAATGGTTTCTTCTGTTAAAATTGCTTCCGGCGCTCTGTAGCCTAGCGGCTCAACACCCAGCAGTTCTTTCATGATTTTTTTTGATTTTGCGACCAGTTCTTTGTCTTGTTCAGGGAAGTAAGTCGTTTCGTGAAGATAGCCGTGATAGCCAATTTCGTGTCCGCGTCTTACAATTTCCTGGCAGGTTTCGGTATGCTGCTCGATGACCCAGCCCGGAATAAAGAAAGTCGCTTTCAGCTGCTGTCTGTCCAGCATATCTAAAATCCTCGGCACGCCAACTTTAGGACCGTATGCGCCCTCTGCCATCAGATTCGGGTTGTTTAAGCTGTCCATGGTACGGGAAAACCAGAAAGTTTCCGCATCCAGGTCAAAAGTCAGGGCTACGCCCATTTTTACGCCTTCCGGCCAATTCTTTCTCATTTTTATTCCTCCTCTTCCATATCGAAGGCAAGCGCGCCGTCAATATAGGTTTTCATCACCTGAATATTTTTAATCGTATCCTCCGGCACGCTGAATACATCGTCTGACAGCACGACAAAGTTTGCCCGCTTGCCGACTTCCAGAGAGCCGAGAGAATCTTCATCTTTAGAAACATAAGCGCCATAAATGGTATGCAGTTTGACTGCATCCAGTCTGCTCATTTTCTCTTCCGGATACCATCCGCCTTCCGGCTGTCCGGACAGATCTTTTCTGGTCACGTTGACCTGAATGCCCTCCAGCGGATTGACCGATTCAATCGGAAGATCGGAGCCAGCCGCCAGACGGATGCCCTGTTTCAGCATGCTGCCGAAGCAGTAGCTGGTCTTCATACGTTCGCCGACACGAGAATCTGCGATGCTCCAGTCGGAATGAATATACATCGGCTGAATCAAGCCGATCGCGTCGACTTCCTTGTACTTCTCGAAAATGCGCTCGTTCATAATCTGACTGTGGATAATAGAAGGACGCAGCTGTTTTTCTTTGATGGTATCTTTTACAGAAATGCATCCGTCCAGGAAGGTCTCTACTGCAGCGTCTCCGATGGCATGAATCGTCAGATCAAAATCGTGATCCACGATTTCTTTTGCGATAGCGGAAAGTTCTTCCTTATCCCAATACAGGCAGCCGCAGCTGTCCGGCTTATCACTGTAAGGCTCGTTCAGTCCTGCAGACCATGCGCCCAGTGAGCCGTCGCCCAGGAACTTAATCGGTCCGATTTTGATTTTTCCAAACCGCTGCCAGGAGTGGAATCCATAATCAAAGAATTCCTGCAGCTGATCCGGTCTGTGAATCCGCAGCTGTAAAACCAGATCAATCGGCATTTTTCCTTCTGCGCAAAGTTCCAGATAAGCTTCCCACAGCGCCCGTTTATCGTCGACAGAATAGAAGTCTTCCGTATGGCAGACGGTCACGCCGTTTTTCACCATTTCGCGGAAAGAAAATTCCAGCAGTTCTTTCATCTGCAGTTTATCTGTCAGTTTTGGCACGTGATCACCGATCAGGCTCATGGCGCTTTCCAGCATGACGCCAGTCGGGGAGCCGTCGGCAAACCGTACCAGTTCACCGCCCTGAGGGTCAGGTGTGTTCTTGTCAATGCCAGCGATTTTCATAGCCATGGAGTTGGCAGCGCAAATGGTTCCGCAGCGTCTGTCCAGCATAATCGGGTGGGTATCAGAGATGCGGTCCAGATCGTTGACTGTTGGAAATTCTCCGCCCGGAAATACTTCCTGATCCCAGCCGAACCCAGTGACCCATTCGCCGTCCGGAATCTGGTTTTCCTCGATATACTGCTTTACGATTTCTACCATTTCGTCCGCACTGCGGGCAGCGCCCAGAGACGCCGTTTTTTTCTCAAAAATGGCATGGCTCAAAAGGTGGATGTGAGCGTCGATAAAGCCAGGTAAAACGTCTTTTCCGCCCAGATCGACGATTTCACAGTCCTGCGCCTTTTTCGTAATTTCCTCGGTCGTTCCCAGCGCAGAGATGATTCCATCTTCACAAATCATCGCCTCCACGAGGGTATTTTCAGTATCAATTGTTCTGATTCTGCCATTTACAAATGCTTTTTTCATGTCGCTTAACCTCTTTTCAAAAATGCAGTGCAGCAGTGAATTGCACCGAACCCTTTCATGATTTCATCAAATTCTACAGGAATGACATTGATGCCGTTCTTTTCAAGCAGCTCCTGTGAGCGCGGATTGCCTGCAGGCATTACGATTGTGCCTGGCTCTATGGCAACAAAGTTGATGGCAAAGCTCTCTTTTGCTTCAATTCTGGAAGGGCATTCCAGCAGCTTGATGCCTTTTTTCTTCAGCGCGTCGCACACGTCATAAGGCACCTGCGATGCGTGAATCATCGCAACGTCATGGCTTGCCATGTTTAACAGTCCGTCAATGTGGGCGTGTCCATATGGAATCTGCATGTGCAGGATTTCGGTAACGCCCATTCTGCGCAATTCCTGCTCTACCATTTCATAGCCTTCCCGGTTGGTACGCACGCCGGATGCCAGTACGACGGTATGACGGTCGATCCACAGTCCCATGGCGCCTTCAAAAGTGCCGCTGCCGCATACCGTTCTGATAATTGGCACACCCAGTTCTGCCAACTTCTTCGCCGCGTACCGTTCTTCACCTCGTCTTGCTTCCATGGCTGGCCTTGTCACGATGGCGCCTTCCGGTGTCATAAACACTAGATCGCGGCAGAACAAAGCATTGGGTCTGTCTTCCCGCTGTTCTTCGATATAGTGCACAGTCGCACCGTGATCTCTGTAAATCTGCGCCAGCGCGTCATGCTGCTGCCGGAACCGCTCAGGATCGATAGGAGCTTTAAATCTGGCTGCTTCCCAGTCAAAGTTTTCAATTTCCTTTCCCGGTCTGCGCATGAGCACGGCGCGCAGGGTATCGACCTCGGAGCAGACGCCCCAGTCTCCCCAAAGCTCCGGCATATCGTCAATGATAGAAGATTCTTTCGCAAACCAGCGCTCTCCTGGAAGCGCATCAATATCTGCAGTGTTGTTCATTCCTTGTTTTTCGTTCATAATTTCCTCCTTGTATATAATCGATATCAAATTAGCCTCTCTTCAAATAAGCAGTAATACAGTGCAGCGCACCTTTGCCTTTCATAATTTCAGAAATATTGACAGTCTGCACTTTGATGCCGCTGTTTTCTAACAGTTCCTGGGTTCTCGGGCTTCCTTCCGGCATGAGAATGTGCCCCGGCTCCAGCGCTACGAAATTGCAGGCAAAGTTTTCTCTCACCTCTGTCTGAGACGGTGCTTCCAAAATGCGATAACCCTTTTTCTTCAGCATATCCAGAATATCGTAAGGCACCTGAGAAGCGTGAACCAGAACATCTTCGTGGCTCAGCGGATTCATCAGTCCGTCGATGTGAATGTTGCTGTAAGGCTGCTGCATGTGATATACAGTGACTCCCATGCGTTCCAGCTCATATTTTACCTGTTCATAACCGCTCCGGTTGCAGCGGCTGCCGGTGGATAAAACGCAGGTATGTCTATCCACCCACATGCCGTTTGCGCCCTCAAACATGCCGTCACCTGCGATCGTGCGCAGAATCGGTACACCGAGCTTTCCCAGTGCTTCTGCAATATAGCGTTCTTCCCCTCTGCGAGCTGCCATCCCTGGTCTTGTCAGGATAGCGCCTTCCGGTGTCATGAACATCAGGTCGCGGCAGAAAATTGCATTGGGTCTGTCTTCTCTCTGATTTTCTACATAATGTACTTTGACGCCAAAGTCTGTGTAGACCTTTACTACATCGTCATGCTGTTTTCTCATCAGCTCCACATCGATGGGTTCATCAGAAAATCTAACTGCCGCAGCATCAAAATCTTCTACTTCTTTGCCGGGTCTTCTCATCAGTACTGCCCGCAGGGTGTCGACTTCGGAACAAACGCCGAAATCACCCCAGTATTCGTTCATATCGTCTTCAAAAGCAGTTTCTTTTGGAAACCATCTTTCACCAGGTATAGCATCAATATCTTGTTTTATTTGGCTCATATTGCCTTCACCTCCATTTTCATTTATCAATTTATATAGCAATTCCCGTGCCAAGAAAAAAGTCAGTCAGCGCCGGAAATCCCAATCGTCTTTTCGTTGAAATTACAAGCACTCTTTCGTGCTGCAGAAAGAGTGCAAGCAATCAAAATCTCCAGTGTGTTAAAATTTTTTCAGACTGTCAAATTTATTTTCAATGCCATACTGCTTCATTTTATGGTTCAAGTTCTGCCTGCTGATGTGCAGCGCCGCCAACAGGTTCTGCATGGTGCTGTGTTCCTCCATGCTCCTTAGAATCAGACTGCGTTCATACCCTTGCAGAATCTCTTTCAAAGGGCGGCACGCTGCAGCTGCAAAAGGCGGAAATGTTTCCTCTTCTTCCGTTTCCAGCTCCGAAATCCATGGGATATCTTCCAGATGAAGCAGCGTATCTTTTGCGAAGTTAAAAGCGCCTTCGATGGTATTGGCAAGCTCTCGGACATTGCCGGGCCAGTCATAACGCAGGAAAAAATCCTTTACGCTGTCATCCACCCCTAAAATATGCCGGTCCATTCTTCGATTATTTTCTCTGATAAAGTGTTCGGTCAGCAGCATGATATCTTCTTTACGCGCCTTCAAATCGGGCATGTCAATCTGCACTACACGAAGCCTGTAATAAAGGTCTTCGCGCAGGATTCCATTTCTGACCAGCTGCAGCGGATCGATATTTGCCGCCGCAATGACCCGCACATTGACGGGACGCGGCTCGTAATCGCCCACTCTTGTGATTTTCTGCTCCTCAATGGCCTTCAGAATCTTTGCCTGCAGATTCAAATCCATATTGTTGATTTCGTCCAGAAAAAGGGTACCGCCGTCAGCCGTTTCAAAGAGCCCTCTGCGGTCTTCCGCACCGGTAAAACTGCCCTTTATCGTGCCGAATAAAATACTCTCCATCAGGGTGGATGGGATGGCGGCGCAGTTTTGCGTGACAAAACGATGTTTGCTGCGCGCGCTGCCCGCGTGAATGGCTTCTGCTGCCATCCCTTTGCCGGAACCCGTTTTTCCATACAGCAAAATGGAAGAATCGGTTTTGGAAACTTTTCGGATTTTGTTCTTGACCGCTTCCATATCGGAACTTTCGGAAATGATATCGTCTACTGTGAAACAAGCGCGCTCAATTTCACTGTTAATCGGCGTAATATAAATATTGCGGTATTCATTTTCACCGATGATATACTGGGAGGCTTCCACCGCGCCAATGATTTCGTTTCCATCAAAAATAGGCAGCGTTGTATTGACCTCTTGCACTTCCTGTCCCTTAAAGTCTTTGATTTTCTGATAAATGTTGGACGTCGGTTTTCCCGTTTGCAGCGCCCGCATAATCGTACTGTTTTCCAAGTCCAATTCGGGATAAATCTGCGGCAGCGTTTTTCCGATCACATCTTTTTCGCACAGCTGATTGATGTCAGGACGATTGTTATAGTAATACACGGCTGTCGCGCTCCGATCAAAGATGATGATGCCGTTGAAATAGTTGTATACATCCAATATTTCCTGCGCATATTCCCGCAATTTTTTCATGCCGTTACTCCTCTCCGCGGCAGATATCCGCAATCTCCAGCGACTTCATTTTCGCACTCAGGGTCTGCCTGCTGATCCCAAGACAGGCTGCGGTATCTGTAATACTGCCGCACTGGGTCAGCGCTTCCTGCAAAATATACCGTTCAAAGCGCTGCATTCTTGCTTTCAGACTATTAATCGGCAGACACTTCTCGTCATACTGCTCTCCGGCAGCAGCAAGTACATTGATGTCGATATCTTCCATGTCGATCACATCGCCTTCACATAGGTTGAAACCGCTTTCAATCATATTTCGCAGTTCCCGCACATTGCCCGGCCAGGTGTATTGGCAGAATGCCGCCATAAGCTCCGAAGACACGCCTTTGATCTGCCTTTGCATCGTCCGGTTAAAAAAGTCGATATAATGTTCGATCAGCGGTACGATGTCTTCCTTTCGTTCCCGCAGCGGCGGCAAATCCAGCTGCACCACGCGCAGGCGGTAATACAAATCCTCCCGCAGTGTTCCGTTTTGCACGCATTCTTTCGGAGATTCATTCATCGCAGCAATAATCCTTACGTCCACAGGAATTTCCTTGGTACTTCCGATACGCGTTACTTTTTTCTCCTCCAACACGCGCAGCAGCTTTGCCTGTACTGCCAGGTCCATAGAATTGACTTCGTCCAGAAAAAGTGTACCGCCGCTGGCAGCTTCAAAGAGTCCCATATGATTTTCCGCATTGGTAAACCCTCCTTTTACAGTGCCGAACAGAATGCTTTCCAGCAAATTCTCCGGGATGGCGGCGCAGTTCTGAGAGAGAAACCGTTTTCCGCCCCGCGAGCTGTTTGCGTGCAGCGCCTGCGCGACCAACTCTTTTCCTGTACCGGTTTCTCCATAGATGAGCACCGTGGATTTCGTACGGGACGCCTGAATGATTCGCTCTTTTAACTGCTCCATTGGCGCAGAAACCGAGACGATATCGCGCAGCAGATAGGGCTCCCGCGTGCCGGTCGTTTTAGAATTCATGATAAAAATGTTCAGATGTTCTTCTCGTTCTTCCAGATACAGAAACACCTCGATACAGCCGGCAATCTGATTCTCTATATAGATAGGAAAGGTGCTGAACAACGCCTCATAAGTCTCATTTCTATAATTAATCAGCTTCTGATACTGATTCAGCAGCGGCTTTCCGGTTCGAACTACCTCAAACATGGAGCTGTTTTCCCGTTCCAGATCAGGATATATCGTAAACAGGCTCTTTCCCCGGGTTTCTTCGTTAGTCAGCGTATTGATGTCTTTGCGGCTGTTGTAATAGTATTCGATGATCCCCTTTCGGTCCATGATGATGGCGCCGTCGTAGTAATTGTAAATATTCAGAATCTGTTTGACATAGTTTGATAATTCCATATGTATTTCTCTCCTGTCCGCGGCTTGCGCCCCGCAAAGTTTAAGAAAAAATCCCCCAGGATAGACCATCGTCTTTCCTAGGGGATTTGGGGGAACCTCCCCTGTATGATAAGGGCTATTTTATGCGTTCTTTGCTTCCTTCTTGTTCAGGCGGTCATAGTAGATGTAGATGACTGCGCCGATTGCAGGAACGACGATTAATCCGAAGATGGACATCATAGGGTCGTCCAGGAAGTTGCTGACAAGCAGTGCTACAAAGCATAAAGTGGCGATAATTACAGTTACTACACCGCCAGGCACCTTGTAAGGTTTTTCTCTGTCAGGGAAGCGATAACGGTTGACCAGTACACCGAATACACCAAGCAGAGAGCCGATGGCGCCCAGGAATACAACCAATGTGGTCAGCTGATCCAGACTGCGGAACAGTACCAGAATGATAGCGATGACACACTGGGTGATCAGCGCGATTGCAGGAACACCTTTATTGGAAAGCTTTCCCTGATTTCTGAAGAAATGTCCCTCGTGAGACATCGCGTAGCCGACTCTGGCATATGCCAGTACCTGCCCGTTCAGAGAACCCAGCATCGCAATCAGCATAGCTGCAACAACCAGGACGCTGCCGAAGCCGCCGAACAGACGTCTTGCGACTTCTGTACCCAGATATACGTTATCCGCTTCAATCATGGTTTTTGCTTCTTCGATTGGAATGACACGATAGATCGCGAAGTTAAACAAAATGTAGAATACGGTTACAAATCCGACACCGATGATCAGCGCTTTCGGAAGATTCTTCTGCGGATTTCTCATTTCTTCGCCCAAGTTGGCTACATTGGACCAGCCTTCAAACGCCCACAGGGAGGACAGGGTAGCGAATGCTACGATTCCGATTCCACTGGTAAAGCTAGCTGTTTCGCCAGTCGCTTCCACCGGAACAGGGCTTAAATCCGGCATCTGATTGCCGATAATAATGGCGCCGATTAAAATAATTGCCATCGGTACAATCTTGGCAACCATGGTGATGTTTGCCATAACAGATGCCTCTTTTACACCTAAAATATTATACAAGGTAAATAAGATAATAAGGACGATAGCGATAGACTTGATGTGCATGTCCCCCATACCAGGAAAAAATTCCACCAGTGCAGTAGGTATTGCGATCGCCACCGCGGAAATGGAACCTGGACTTGCGATAAGCCACTGGCTGAATCCGTACATATAACCTACGACAGGATGATATACCTCGTTGAGATATACAGTTAGTCCGCCGGCCTTTGGCATAGAAGAGCCAAGTTCCGAGAAACAAAGAGCACCCAGCAGACTGATAACGCCGCCAACCAGCCAGCAAAGCAGCGCAACGCCAGTATCATAATTCGCTCGCTGTAATACATAAGAGCCTAAGTAGAAAATACCGGAACCGATCATAATGCCGGCAACGATGCTTACGCCGCCGAAAACAGAAATCTCTTTTTTAAATTCGCCGTTTTCAGCCGCAATATTTTTTTGATTTGACATTCTTTCTCCTCCTTTTCATTTTGATTGTCGAAAAAGATAATTGCAAAGAGTATGCCAAAAGAACATTTGTTAAAATTTCAACATCTTAAGACTCATGTACAATCTCTTCATCTTCACTTTGCAGAAAATTTTCTTAACATGTCAAATATGCGGCGGCCACTTTGATACATTCACCATAGCTCTGCCACTAAAGTGCAAGCAGCCGCACAGGGCTTTAAATCCCGGGCGGCTGCTTACTTTATTGAAAGGTGTCATTATGAATTTAGCTGTTTTGATATGGAATGAACCGTCCCAGTGTTCCGTTGACCATGGTTTTGTCTTTTACCGCAATCTGTCCGCCTAATATGACATAAGAAATCCCATCGGGCGGCAGGGTCGGCTGTTCGTAGGTGGCGCAGTCGGCAATCGCATTCTCATCGAAAATGACGATATCCGCATCGAAACCTTCTCTGATTTCACCTTTTGTCTTCAGATTGAGACGATCAGCAGGCAGCACTGTCATCTTGCGCAGCGCGTCCATCATGGTGAGAACGCCTTTTTCGCGCACCATCCTTCCAAGTACACGAGGGAATGTTCCCGCACCTCTCGGATGACCGCCACCGTCAGTGAATCCGCAGTCGCTGCCTACCATGACGTAAGGAGCCTGATACGCAAGCTCTACTTCCGGCTCGTTCATCACAAAGGCCGCCACATACAGATCTGGGTCTTCCGCGCGCAGTTTTTCAAACAGCGCCTTGTCGCACCGCTGTCCTTTATATGGACCTGCCGTAACCATCAGGTCGCTGTAGTCCCACTTCTCAAAGCTGGCTTCATCAAATACCGCGGTACCGATACCGGTGCAGAACGCCGTGTAAGGATAGCAGTCGCAGGTAATGTCCACCCCAGCGCCTCTGGCTTCCTCGATACACGTCAGCGCCTGTCGCATGTAGCCTACCGCGCTGCAGCTTCCAATATGGGACATCTGCATGCCGTAGCCGCTTCTGCGCTGAATTTCCACCAGTTCCTCAATGGATGCCACACTGTCCGGTCCATCTGCGCGAAAATGCACAGAAGTCAAATATCCCGGCTCCTCCAGGGCAGACAAAAGTTCCACCGTTTCATCAGTTGTCACACCCGGCGCATATTCAAATCCGCAGGACAGTCCCACAGGACCATATTTTCTGCAGGCTGCCAGTTCCCGTTTCATCTGGTCAAGCTGTGCTTGCGTAGACGGTTTATACCTGTCGCCGGCGCCGGCATGCTCACGCAGGCTGTTTTGTCCCACAAACATCATATAGTTGGTAGGACTGCCCTGACTGTTTACTCTGCCGCAAAAGTCTTCCAGCCTGTTATAGCTGTCACCGCAGTTGCCGCCTACTTTCGTCGTAACGCCCATTCTGACCTCACAGGCCGCTGTGAAAAAGTCATGTGCATCGCCGTGCAGCGCGTTTTCATGGGCATGGATGTCGATAAAACCAGGAGAGGCAATTTTGCCCTCCGCATCGATGGTTTCCAGCGTATCCTCATCCACCGTTCCTACTTTCAAAATCGTTCCGTGATCGATTAAAATGTCGGCAACTTCCCAGGTATCTGTTTCAAAATCAGGGATTTTCGCATTCAATATTTTTAACTCTTTCATTGTTTCTCCTCACTGCAACCTTAAAATTCCAGTTCTCCTGCAAAATGGCACGCCGAAAAATGGCCTTCGCCTACTTCTTTCATCTCCGGCGCTTCTGCCTTGCAGATTTCCTTACAATATTTACATCTGCCTGCGAATCGGCAGCCCGGCGTATCTTCGGTCAAACTCGGCATATCGCCGCTGAGCAGATACTTCTTGCGATACCGCTCTTTCGGATGCAGAGGCGGCACAGAAGAAAGCAGCCCGAAGGTGTACGGATGGGTGCAGGATGCGTATATGTCGGCAGTTTTGCCGATTTCCATGATCTTGCCGCCGTACATCACGCAGATCCGATCACTCATATATCTAACCACAGACAGATTGTGGGTAATGAACAGATAGGTCATGGAAAGTTCATCCTGCAGTTTGAGAAGTTCATTCAGCGTCTGCGCCTGCACCGACACATCCAGTGCACTGGTCGGTTCGTCCAGCACCAAAAGTTTCGGTTTCAGCATAATGGCGCGGGCAATACTGACTCTCTGCTGCTGTCCGCCTGACAGTTCATGGGGAAATCTGTCGAGAAGCTCCAGTCCAATATTGATCTTCTCCGCCGTATCGTAAATCAAATCCTTGGCGGTCGCCTTATTATAGCCATTAATCAAAAGCGGTCTTTCCAGGGAACGATAGATAGAAGAACGGGGATTCAGTGAGGATGCAGGGTCCTGAAACACTGCTCCTACACTTTGCCGCAGGGCTTTTTTATTCTTTTTGTCCCATACATCGAGTCCGTCCAGATAAATGGTACTTTCGGTCGGCGGCAAAAGCCCCAGAATCATCTTTGCCAGCGTCGTTTTTCCACTTCCGCTTTCTCCCACAAGTCCCAGGGTTTCCCCACGGAAAATTTCCAGATTCACATCGTCCACTGCCCGGACAAAGGCGTTTTTCTTATCTCTCCGCAGGGGAAAGTATTTTTTCAAATGCTCTATCCGAACCAGCGTCCGGTCTTTTTCTTCACTATACATGTTCCGCACCTCCCTCCTGCAGCAAGCACGCACACAAATGCTGTTCTGCCACTTTCCTGAGCACAGGTTTCCTTTCCCTGCACAAAGGCGTGCAATCAGGGCACCGATCAGCAAAATTGCAGCCTGCTCTTTCTTCCGCAAGATTCGGCACAAAGCCTTTGATGGTCTGCAGCCTGCCTTCCTCTTTGGTAATCGTCGGCAGCGCTTTCATCAGCAGCTTCGTATACGGATGTTTAGGATTGTCAAAGATTTCAAAGACTTCGCCTACTTCGATTAGGTTTCCCGCGTACATAACGCCGACTCTGTCAGCTACGTCCGCTACGATACCGAAATCATGGGTAATCATCAGGATTGCCGAATCATATTTTTTACGCAGTTCGTTCATCAGTTCAATGATGCCCGCCTGTATGGTCACATCCAGCGCCGTAGTCGGCTCGTCGGCAATGAGCAGCTTTGGATTTCTGCACAGCATCATGCCAATCATGACACGCTGTCGCATGCCGCCGCTGATCTCATGAGGATAAGACTTCATTCTCGATTCCACATCGGAGAGTTTCACGTCGCGGAGCATGTCAAAAGCGATTTGATAGGCTTTCTCTTTCTCCATCTTTTCGACCAGCAGTCCCTCCATCATCTGCGTGCCTACGGTATAAACCGGGTTCAGAGAATCCAGCGGATTCTGGAAGATCATGCCGATTTCGCTGCCCCGCACCTTTGTCATTTCCTGACGAGACAATTCCAGCAGATTTCTTCCGTCAAAATTAACCGCGCCGCCGCTGATTTTGCCCGGCGATTTAATCAGCTGCATGACGCCCATAGCAGTCGTCGACTTTCCGCAGCCGGATTCACCGACCAGGGCGAAGACCTCGCCTTTTTTTATATCAAAACTGACATGATCCACAGCCTTGACCGTGCCGCCCTGGGTTTCAAATTGAATACACAGGTCCCTGACCTCTAAAAGATTTTCACTCATTCTTTCGCCCTCCTTATACTTTCAGACGCGGGTCCAGGAGTTCCTTGACGCCTTCGCCGACCAGGTTGAAACCGAGCACTGTCCATACGATTGCAAGACCAGGTACCAGGGAAATCCACGGCGCGTTTCTGATGTACTGGATGCCCTCAGATAAAATCATGCCCCAGTCAGGCAGCGGCTGCTGCGCGCCCAGTCCTAAAAATCCCATGGAAGTGGTCGACAGAATTGCCGACGGCAAAGCCAGGGTTGCCAGGATAATAATGGTCGATACCAAATTCGGCAGAATATACCGCAATATAATAGAAATATCCTTTTCTCCGCAAATCTTCGCCGCTTCAATATAGGACAGCCCTTTCAACGACTGTACCTTCGCGCGGACAATTTTGGTAAACTGCGCCCAGCTGACGACTGCAACGGAAATTGCCACGTTCTGCGCGCTGGACCCCAGCATCAGTACGATGGCCATCGCCAGAATAATCGGCGGAATAGACCAGGTCGTATCTGTTACAAAACATACGATTTTGTCCACGGTCTTTCCATAATAACCGGCGATAATGCCTAAGGTCACGCCAATGAGTGTTTCAATGACAACCGCCACGATTCCTACGCCCAGCGCAATTCTGGAACCGTAGAAGACCCTGCTCAAAATACATCTGCCGTACTGATCTGTTCCCAGCGGATATTCCCCGCAGGGTTTTACCAGACGCATTGACATGTTCTGTTCTGTATATGTATGCGGCGAAAGCAATGGCGCGAAAATGACCACCACAATGACCGCCAGAAACAATACCGCGCCGATGACGAACATCTTGTTCTGCAGCATCAGTTTCCATTTTTCTTTTCTCATATGCTGCCTCCTATTCCAGACGAATGCGCGGATCTAAAATGCCAGATATCATATCGCCTATGATATTGCAAATGACCGTCAAAATAGTAATAACGAACACAATGCCCTGTACGATGACAAAGTCCTGTTTTGCGATGCCTTTCCAGAGCAGCTGTCCCATGCCCGGCCACGCAAAAACATTTTCCACAACCACCGCGCCGCCAATGAGCCACGGCAGTGACAGGAAAAACATAACCGTTACCGGAATCAGCGCATTTCTGAGCACATGACGCACGAGAATTTTTTTGTCCGTGATGCCTTTTGCGTACGCCGTCGTCACGTATTTCTCGTCCATCACGTCCAAAACCTCCGACCTGGTCAGTCTGAAAATCTGCGCCAGTGCAGGCAGGGACAAGGTCAGCGCCGGCAAAATCAATGAGGCAAAGCCGCTGTAGCCTGACAGAGGCAAAATATTCAGGTGAATACTGAACACCAGCATCAAAAGCACGCCCAGCCAGAACGGCGGCATCGACCAAAGCACAACCGTCGTAATCGTCAGCGCCTTGTCGGTTATCTTATTCTTGCGAACCGCCGCCAAAAGTCCCAGGGGAATTGCCAGCAGGTATTCGATGACCAGCGCCGCCCCGGTTAAAAGCAGGGTGTAAGGCAGCCGCTGTAAAATCAGATCGCTTACATTCTGTTTCAGGGAAATGGACATACCAAAATTCCCCTGCAATATGTTTCCAAGCCAATAAAAATACTGCACCACCGGCGGTTTGTCCAGTCCCCATTCCGCTTTAATTGCTTCCACCTTTTCCGCGGACACTCTTGTATCCACCATCAGGTCGACGGGATTGCCCGGCATCGCCTGCATGATACCGAAAATCAAAACGGTTACAAACAGTACGACCAGAATACCGATGAGCAGCCGCTTGATGATATAACGCATAATATCGTTCAAAGTGATTCCTCCAATCAGCGGGCAGAAGAAGTCTGTCCTCTGCCCGCCTTTTCTACTTTATCTATGCAAATACTTCTTTCACGATTTTCTCATACAGCTGATTCTTCGGCAGCCCTTCGTAATTGGTGAGCATGATGCTGGAAATCCGCATGACCTCTACGCCTTCTGGAAGCCGCTGCTTAACAAATTCCGTCAGGGACAAAACCAGTGTGCGGGACACTTTTCGCTTATTGAACTGCAGATGCCGCCGCTCGATCACCGGAAAGGGAATCTCGTGCGCTGCGTTTCCGTCTTTCTGCGTCCGTACCGTTTGAAAATGCAGCAGCCGCTCCTGTATGCACGTGTCCTCCGCGTCAATCTTTCTGAGCTGCACGCTTTGGGAAAGATATTGATTTCGAAATTCCGCCGGTGTACATTTCAGATACATGGCAAAATGCTTATAGAAATACCGCGGCGCCGAAAATCCGCTAAGCTCGGAAATCATGGTAACATTCTTCCGTCCCTGAATCAGATACCGCACAGACTGAATGATGCGGTAATACTCCAGCGTATCCTTAAAATTCATATTTAACCGCTCATTAAACTCCTTGGACAAATACTGCTGACTGACATATTCGCCGTCCGCCAGCTGCTTTAGATTAATTTTCTCATCACAATGATTATACATATAGGTACAGATGCGCAAAAAACGTTCCGCCCGCGGATCCGTTCCCCGCTTGACGTTGAGCATGTTCAAAAGATCATGACAATTATCCACAATAAAATTAACAATATCGCAAACCCACTGTTCTATGACGGCGCGATCTCTCTGTGCCAGGCAGTCACCATACAGCATCTGCAGCTTATCTTTCAGCATCGCCTGTGCCTTGCTGCCTGTAGTCGAATCGTAAAAAAGCGTGGTATTGCAGTTGTACATTCCAGTCTCTATGAGATTACAGTACTCCACCGCTTTTTCCCTTTGGATTTCAAAGAATAAAATCAAATTGTCTTCACTGCACTCTTCAATACAGAAAGGTTCTTCAATATTGACAATTTCAATCTGTCCCGCGGACAGTGTATGTACCCCTGCAACCCATCTGCAGCTGACACTGCCGCAAAGCACATAGAGCAGCCTCAAATTTTCGCTCAAATGGAACGGCATATAAGTGACCTGTCCCGCATCAATTTTCAGCAAATTCTCGTACAGTTTCATGACTTTTTCTCCTTTTATTTATTGTATTTTTTCAAAATTACAATAGCAATACACAAAATTAAACTGTTATTGTACCTTTTTAACCAAAATAAAACAAGTGCGCTAGGTCACGACTCGCATGACCTGCGCACTTGTTTTCTATGTGCTGTACTTATTCTTGTTCTTTTTTATGCCATTCTTGCAAAACCGCTTCTACTTGTACGATTAGCTGTTTTCTGTCGGGGATATCGGAATATTTCACTAACGTGTTTCGTAAAAAGCACGGCATAACGCCCAGCGGGTTTAGAAATTTCCTAAACCGGTAGATTTACGATTGTTTCAAGGGAATAAAGACGCACCGTCTCCGGATTTGCCGCCGCAAGCTCTACAAGTTTCTTATCAAATCCACTTTCAGAAAAAAGCGCGTAGTGAAATCTCGCCTTTTCTTTAAGCGGTGTGAGCTTTGCCGAAACGTCAAGGTAATCCGAATAATCAAATAGACTGTTTTTAAACTTACATTCGCAGACCAAATACTTATCTGCGTCCTGACTGATTCCAAGAATATCAATCTCTGTTTCTGCAGTGCGCAAGCCGCCATGTGCATTTTTATTGCGAACTGTAGTTTTTCCCATCCAGCGTCCAAGCTTTGCATAGCGGAATGGGAGTGCATGCTGCTTCTGCAGTTCTTTTAAATACTCCTTGCAGATATCTTCAAAAGCAAAGGATACAAACCTGTGTAATGCAGGCTTTACGATATATTCATATACGCCATCCACATCGCCGTCTTCAAGCTGAGAAAAGTTAGCAAATCCAAAAGCATACCAAAATCTAAAGAAATGGTCAGTTAAACGATAAATCCCCCTACTGGTATTTGCCTTTTCCTTTAGCCCTGTATCCACTGAAAACTCCCGCTCAACGATTCCAAGCTCTATAAGATTTTTCAGATAAACGCTGGTCTTTGCCGTATCTTCGACAAGAGACTTCTGGCTGATTTCGTTCAGCTTTGTACTCCCCAAAGCAACTGCCTCAATGATAGAATTGTATATCGGCGTTTCACGAAGTTCCTGGTGCAGCAAAAAATCCACTTCACTGTATAGCACGCAGCCTTTGGATAAGATATTCCGCTTAATGTTTTCTTCTATCGTAAGGTTCGGACTCCATTGCTTCAGGTAATGTGGTACTCCGCCAAGTACCGCGTAAGCAGTAACTTTATCTCCCTCGGAGTAATTTGGGAAAAATTTCACAACGTCATAAAAGCCCATTTCTTCCATCTTATAAATTCCCGTTGCCCTTCCATATAACGGATTTTTCTCAGCAAGCAGTTCTTTTTCAATAAAGCTCATAGAACTTCCGCACAGAATTATCATGACATTCCTTTCCTTTAATTCACTGTCCCAAAGGTTCTGTAAAATAGAGGGAATACTGCGGTTGGTCCGGCACATATAAGGAAATTCATCTATAACGACCAGCTTCTTCTCCGGCCCATAAGGCAAATCTAATATTGCACGAAATACATTCTCCCAATCAGAAAACTCCGTTATATACTTCTTCGCAGGGATATCCTCTCTGAGCAGCTGTTTGGAAAACTTTGCAAGCTGCATTGGATCGGTCGTCTGGGTACAGGAAAAAAAGACGTGAGGTTTCCCCTTGCAGAACTCTCTCAGCGTTTCAGTTTTACCTATACGTCGTCTGCCGTACAAAACAATCAGCTGTCCGCCCTCAGTCCCATATTTATCGTTTAAAAACTTCAGTTCCGCTTCTCTTCCTATGAACATATGATCCTCCCTTTAATGACTAAATCCAAATTTACTAAATCTAAATTTAGTATTATTATACCCGATTTTTCTAAAGACAGCAAGGAATTTTGCAAAAGTATTTTCCCACAACAAAACTGCAGCCTTATTAAAAGGTCTGCAGTCTCACTTAAAGTGTATTAAAGTAGTCCCTAATATTCTGCACAGCTTTTTCCCCAAGCCGTTTTCTCGCATTCCACGTGAATCCCGCCACATGGTCAGGAATAGAAATACGTTCCTGGGCTTTATACCACTGTCGTTTCTCCTTATGAATAGAGCCGGAGTCAAGAATCGCATAGTTTCCTTCTGCAAGCCAGCGCTCAAAGGCGTTCTGATCAAAAGACGGTCCCACACCCACGTTGATAAAAATTTTGTGGTTTCCCATCAGCGCAAACTCTTCCTCTCCGACAACAATCTGATTGCGGGGAATGCTGGTCAAAATTATATCGCTTTCTGCAAAGAGATCTTCCTTCTCCCTATATGTATAAGGGCAATCTTCTTTTTCTCTTCGATTATAGTAAGAAACCTCCATACCGAAGAAATCAGCCGCCTCAGCCACCATCGTACCAACAGTTCCAAGTCCAATAATGCCAAGTTTCATGCCACGCAGCTCTCTCTGCTCCTCATAGAAAGAAATTTTTCCAAGCCCCTTTACCATCTGGACCAGTTCACTGATGACAAATTCCACTACACCATAATCACCATAATGGCTGACTCCACTTACCACAATTCCATTCTCTCTGCAGTAAGCAGTGTCCACATTGCAGGAATCATCATTAAAATAGGTGCAGCACAGTCCAACATACTTAAGGTTCGGACACTGCGACAGAATGTCTTTTGAAAGCGCTGTGTTCCAAGACACCAAAACAGCGTCAGCGTCCTTAATTCGCATTAAAATTTCTTCATCATCTGTTGGAAAGTCATCATAGCAAATCAACTGTTCGCAGACCACCTCTAACTGCGGCAGTACAAATTCAGCAATTCCAGTATTGTCGACCATGACAAGTAAATCAAACTTTTTCATTGCAAACTCCGATTTCCCTGCATTTTAAGCGCTTACAGTTCTTCAAATGCAGTCTCTATGCCATATTTTTCTTTTATCTTTCCCAAAGCAATCAGATGAGGCAATTCGTCGTGATAAACTTGCGCAGCTTTGTCCACCCATTTTTCTACAATTAGAACTTCATTGGCTCTTTCACAGGAAAAATAATAATCGTAGCGAAGATTCCCCTCTTCCTTATGAGTCTCACTGATAATGCCGGCAGCTTCGACTTCCTGATAAAAGGCGCGAAGCGTCTGCTCATCCTTTGCAGTATAAGTTACGAGTAAATTATACATCTTTTTCTCCTTCCTTACAAGGATTTCATCACGCTGACTTCCAGCGGACTGCCCTTTGCCCCCGCTTTTGCAACGTCTGCAAGCTGCGCCATACGCTCCTCGCTTGGCGTCTTCACCTCTGACAGTTCGTAGGTCCTTCCAATCTGACCGTACTTTACCTCACCCAAATTGTGATACGGCAAAAGTTCCAGCTGGCTGATGCCTGCCGAAGTAATATATTCCGCAGTTTTTGCAATGTTAATATCATCGTCGTTGATTCCCGGAACGACCGGAATTCTTACAATAATATTGTCATGGCGAGATGCAAGGGCTGCCAAATTTTCTAAAATCAGCTTGTTGGAAACACCTGTAATCTCTTGATGTCTTTCGTCGTTCATGTGTTTCACATCAAAGAATACAAGGTCCAGGTGCTCCGCTGCTGAGAGCAAATCCTCAGCCTTTCCAAATCCAGTGGTTTCAATGGCTGTATGTATGCCGTTCTCTTTGCATGCCTTTAGCATTTCTACCAAAAATTCATGCTGCATCAGAGGCTCGCCTCCGGAAAAGGTTACTCCGCCGTTGGAAGAGTCATAAAAATTCTTATCCTTCAATATTTCGTGGAGCAGTTCCTCCACGGTATAATCTTCTCCAACCACTTTCTTTCCATTGGTGCAGCATTCCTTGACACAAATGCCACACAGGTCGCATTCACTGCGACCTGTGATTTCAAAAGGCGGTTTTCTTTCAATCAGTCCCTTCGGACAGACCTCTGCGCAATAACCGCACTTTACACATCTTGTCTGAAAGCACGCCACTTCTTTTTCGACGCGCTGGCTTTCAGGATTGGAACACCAAAGGCAGTTTAGGGGGCACCCTTTAAAAAACACTGTAGTTCGGATGCCCGGCCCATCGTGAATGGACATTTTCTGTATATTAAAAACGGTTCCTTTGTTCATTCAATCTGCCTCCAAATCATTAGCAGCAGCCGCAGCCTACATTTTTGTGCGCTGTTCTGCCGATGATATTATTCTGTACTTCTCTGTCCAGTTCGATGAAGTATGCGGAATATCCAGCTACACGAACCAGCAGGTTCTTATAGTCCTCAGGACTTTCCTGCGCAGCTTCCAGTGTTCCTGCATCTACTACGTTAATCTGAATGTGTTCGCCGTTCATGTCAAAGTAAGACTGAATCACATTTCTCAAAATCTCTTTGCCTTCTTCTCCCTGCACAATGTTCGGGTCAAATTTAATGTTGAACAGTGCGCCGTTGTTGCAGTCACACTGGTCGATGGACGCAACAGACTTGATAGTTGCAGTCGGGCTGGTTACGTCTCTTCCTACCATTGGGGAAGCGTTGTCGGATACAGGCTCACCTGCCAATCTGCCGTCAGGTGTCGCACCGATGGTCTTACCCTGCAGTACGTTGAAGGATGTAGACAGAATGCAGTTTTCGTAAGTGCCGCCGCGGCTGTCACGATACTTGACCATTTCAGCATTGTAAGCGCGAATCATACGATTTGCATAACCGTCAACTCTCTCTTTATCGTTACCGTATTTATCAACTTTGTTTAAGATGATATTGCGCAGTCTTTCATTGCCTTCATAGTTGTTGTGAAGAATTTCGTTAAATTCGCTGGCTTTCATCATCTTTTCCTGGAAGACTACATAATCGATTGCTTCCAAGCAATCAGCGCCGTTTGCCATAGCAACCAGGAATACGCCGGAACTGTTGTATAATGCGCCGCCTTCTTCCAGAGACTTTCCTCTGCCGATGCAGTCAGTCACCAGTGCAGAAGCATATCCCTTTGGAACATACAGTGCGTGCATTGCGCAAACCTTTGTGTAAGCTTCGCACATTACCTTTACAAAGTGTACAATCTGCTTGTGCAGCGCTTCTTCAAAATCTTTCACACTGGTGAAAGTATCAGGATCGCCGGTTTTCAGACCCATCTCACATTTTGCAACTGGATCATAACCATTGTTTAATACCAGTTCGATACATTTTGCAGCATTGATATATCCCACGTTTGGTCTGCCGTCAGTTTTGCCCTGCACATAAGGCTCTACACAGCCGTGAATCGTCCAATCTCTGGAATCTTCTTCTGTTGCACCTTTGTTTTTCAGTGCATTTGCAATCATGTTGTCATTGTAGAACGCCGGAATCGCATAACCCTTCTGCACCATGCCAAGAGCGACATCCATCAGTTCCTTTGGTGTATTATCGTTTACACGCAATGCCATGGTCGGCTGTACAGTCTTAACAAGATCCCATGCGTTAAATACTGCATAAGTCAACTCGTTGGTTGCATCTTTGCCGTCTCTGGTCAGCCCGCCAATTGCCATCTGCTGCCACATCGGATATGCTGCAAAGCCCAGGGAGTCAAAACTATCACGTAATTTCAGCATTTCTGTGCACTTGATGTATAAAGCTGCCAGCAATTCTTCTGCATCTTCTGCTGCCATATCGCCTTCGATAACAGATTTCTTATAATAAGGATACAGATTCTGATCCAGTCTGCCCACCGCAATGGAATGACCGTTGTCTTCAATCTGAATCGTCAGCTGCAGGAACCAAACAAACTGCAGCGCTTCCCAGAAATCTCTCGGCTCATTTTCAGGAACGTTAGAGCATACATCTGCAATTTTCAAAAGTTCTGCTTTTCTCTTCGGGTCTTTTTCTGCTTCAGCAAGTTCTGCTGCCTGATCAGAGAATTTGTGTGCAAATCTGATAACTGCCTCGCAGGAAATGATGTTTGCATTCCAGAAATCGATTTTTCTGCTGTCTTCCGGAGTCAGCACCTGGGTTTTTTCAATCATTTCTTTGGAACGGGCAATAATACCTTTCAGACCTACCGGCAAAATGCTCGGATAATCAGGGGAAATATGTCCCATACCTGTAGTTCTCGCACCAACTGACAATACACCACAATCCTGCGCTTTCAGCACGTAATCATCAAGTGCTGCAGTTGACTGTATATCAAAGGTATTTTCTCCCCAGCTTTCCAGGATTGGAAGCAGTTCTGCCTTTGTTTCAGCCGGTACTACAATCGGGTCAGTGCCGCGTACTGGGAACATATCAATTTCATCGATAACCCACTTTGCACCAAATTCAGGGAATACAGGAACGCCTCTGACTCTTTTGGTCTGGCTGCCTACAATCAGTTCTCCATCCTGCATGTTGGCTTCCATATTATCCAGAATATATGCAAATGCATGCGCTCTGCGAAGCACTGGTGTGTAGGTTGCAAATTTAGCATAAGCTTCCGTTACCAGCTTAGCCCTTTCGGTATCCAGCTGCGGTTTAGAATTTTTCAGACGCTCATTCATCATCTCAATTCTGTCTCGATTCATAGTCTTTCTCCTTCTCTTCAGTGGTTTATAAATTAAAAAAGTATGATTTAAGTTTTATTACCTAAATCATACTTGATAATTCATTCACAAGGTAGCGGAGAAATCTCATGTTCACCGTGACAATTTGTATCATGAAAAAACGTTTAGCCTTCTTTTATAAGAGCGAGAAACTTTTTCACAGACGGTGAAATATCACTTTTGGATTTTACCGCGAAACCAATGCTTCTATGAAGTTCTCTGTCGATCGGTCTGTATTCTACTGCAAAGCCGGAAACTGCGTATTCAGCAATCAGCTTTGGAACCAGCGTCACAAAACCGTTCTCCTCCACCATACGGATTACTGTAAAATCCGAATTGAAGGTGTATCCGCCTAAATCCTGATTGAGATCTATATATCTCATCAGCTGAATGATGTCCTGATCAAATCCTTTATGAGATTTAAAAAGAATAACCCGTTCTTTAAAGAGGTGCTCTAAAGTCACAATTTCATTTAGAGTCAGCGGATGTCCCTTAGGCAGCAGCGCCACATACTCATCTCTGCGCTCGCCGAACCAGTCAAAATTGTGATAAGGCTGCCTGCTGAAAAGTCCGATATCAATAATGCCACGGTTGAGCCACTGCTCCAGCACATCTACGCTATGTTCCTCTAAAACCTCCACCTGAATTTTAGGATATCGCTTGCAAAATTCCTTTAAAATGCTCGGGAGCAAAACATATGCCGTCGTTGGAAATCCCCCGATTCGAATCGTGCCCTTTTCCAGACCGTTGATTAGTGCAATTTCTGTTTCCAGTTTTTCACTTTCCTTAACAATCCGCCTTATCATCGGCATCAGCCGCTCTCCTTCAGAAGTCAGGCTGATGCCTTTATTGCTTCTTTTTATAATAGGAAAGCCCAGTTCTGTTTCCATACTGTTGAGCATTTTGGAAATCCCCGAATGGGTGTATCCCAAATCATAGCTAACATTATTAATACTCCCTCGATCGACCACCTTGAGCAATACTTCGTATTTCTTTAAATCCATCGGTTCACCCCTTTCAGTCTGCGGTTACGTAGATTATACATGTTCAACCCTGAAAATTCAATTCATATTAAATCATCGCTATAATAAAGTAAAAAAGGGGAGCAGGCACCAGCCCTGCTCCCAATAAGTTTTTGAAAAAATAAACGAGTTATTTAATTAGTTTGCTTTTGCCTTCTTAGCCGGTTTCTTTCCGTTTTTATAGAAGATACCAATGCCGGTCCAAGCCAGAACCAGTGCGACTGCTGGTGTTAGCCAACCTAAGAAACAGTATGGCAGATAGGATAATGTTGCAACACCTAAGGTGCTTGCCATGTACATACCGTTAGAGTTCCAAGGAATCAATGCGGCACACATAGTACCAGTATCTTCCAGGGATCTAGACAGTACCTTTCTGTCAATTTCGAGGTCGTCATATGCAGGTGCGAACAGCTTGGAGTTAATCAGCATGGAGCTTTCCAAAGATCCAGTCAACGCCTGCATCAGGAAAGACGATGCCAGTGTAGCAGTAACCAGCGTGCTTGCTCTCTTTGTAATACCTGCAACCTTTTCAAGAACTGTACGCAGTACACCTGTTACGTCCAAAATGTTGCCCAGCACGCAGGCAAAGAAATACAGTGCTACAGTCCACAGCATGCTGGAGAGGCCGCCTCTGTTGAGCAGTCTGTCGATGTCAGCAACGCCGGATTCGATGGAATAGCCATTGTACATAATGTTGGAAATATCTACAAAGGAAGTTCCCTGCAGAATCATAGCCATAACAGCGCCGAGCAGTGCGGAAACTACCAGTCCCGGAATAGCCGGTGCCTTCTTGATTACAACTACAAGCAGTACAACGATTGGCAACAGGCACACAGGGCTCAGATTGAAGTTGGCATCCAGATTGTCCAGATACATATTTACGGTAGATTCATCTACTGTACCCTTTGCTACAGTTGTAAAGCCTAAAACACCGTACATGATAATCGCAATGATGTAAGCTGGTACTGTTGTCCACAGCATGGAGCCCATGTGGGAGAACAGCGAAACGCCGGACATCGCGGAAGCCAGATTTGTTGTATCTGAGAACGGTGACATTTTATCTCCGAAGTAGGAACCGGAAACGACTGCACCTGCAGTAAATGCCGGATTAATACCAAGACCTGCTCCGATACCCATAAATGCGATACCTACAGTACCCGCAGAAGACCATGAGCTGCCGCAGGCGATGGACATGAATGAGCTTGCGATACAAGCGCAAATCAGGAAAAACTTAGGGTTGATAATTTTTAGTCCGATATAGATAATGTACGGGATTGTACCAGACGCAATCCAAGTTGCGATAACTGCGCCAATTAGCAGCAGAATAAAAGTAGCAATCAGCATACTGTAAACGCCATCCATCATCATCTTCTGGATATCATCCCATTTATAGCCTAGAAACATTGCATAAGCACTTGCGACAATAATCGCAAACATAAGAGCGATACGAATATCAATGTTCAGCCACAGCAGACTGGCCATCAGAATCGCTACGACGATAATCATGATGGAGATTGCCGCCAGGAAAGTTGGAGCTTTAATTTTCTTTTCCATAGTTTTCTCCTCAAACTTTTACATAAATTAATTGATTTTTTTTGGATAAAAGCAATTCTCTTTTCTCTACACCCATATTGATTTTATGAATATGTATACACATTCGACATGTATGTTGTCTGACAACATTATATCTGTTACAGCCGCTCCTTGCATAGCGTCCATTTGTTAATATGACCTTGACAAATCGGGCAATTAAATCTGGCAAAAATCCGTTTTGCGCCTTGACGATAAATTGTTTAACCGATATACTATGTCAAGAATTAAGAACCCTTGCGGAGGCATACATGGAAAAAACAGCACTATTAAGCAAACTTGCATTTACCCAATATAAAACACAATCCGACTATCTGGCAGAAAAGATTAAACAGATGATTACGCATGAGGAATTTGAGGACGGCTTTGTCTTTCCCAACGAAAATGAGTTCTGTAAAATTCTCAATGTCAGCAGAGGAACTCTACGAGATGCTTACAAGAAGCTAGATACACAAGGCTTTATCGAGCGAACCAAACACGGCACCTACGTAAAGTGTCGGGATACCATTGCAAAACAAGGAAATTTCACCGCAACTTTGGAACTTGCTTCCACCAAGGAGATGGTGGAATTTATTTCTGCTTTTGAACCGGAAGCAGCCTGTCTCGCAGCTCAAAAAATCGATGATGCCGGTATCGCACAACTGGAACTTCTCATGGAGGAGTGTGAACAGTGTGTCGGTAACCAGACTGCTCTGAACGAAGCCAATTACAGATTTCATGAGTTTATCCGCATGCAGGCCCAAAACAATCTGGTAACCAGCATTTTGACTGCATATTATGACATTTTCAATCAGTACATCATAAACTCTATTTATTATATTCTAAAAAACAGCGCTGATACATTCCGCGATACCGCACTCGCCCAGCACAGAGAACTTCTCGAAGCATTTAAAGCCCACGACGGCGAAAAAGTTCGGCTAATTACCCGCGAACATCTGCAGGCTGACCTAAAAATGTACGCTGCCCTAAAAGAAAAATCGGAAAGATAAAAATTCGACCACGTAATAATGCGTGGTCTTTTTTGTTTAAGAGTAGTTAAGAGTAGTTAAGAGTTCCCCCTGATAAAATAACACTAGCATAAAAACACCAGTCAGAGTGCACCTCCAACTGGCCAAAATTTTATTTTTACACTTGCCTACTTGATGGATAGCAGTTCAGTCACAAATCAGCGTATATTCTATATATTTCTGATTGTCAAGTTTAACATATATACTTTGTAAATTGTTGCTTGACGAAAAAAGCCTTGTTCCAACATCAAGATTATTTGAAACAAAATTTGTATGCTCCATTGGCATCATATTTGAAATTTTACGCTTAATCCGTCCCACTTCTATAAAATCATTAGGTAGAAATTGTTGCAAATTATTAGTCTCACCATACAACTCATTATTATAGCATATCATTGGACGGTATGAATGATGTTCTTCTAATGTCTTCATGAATACACTCGATAATAATATAACAACACCTAATACAGCACATATATAATATTTCTTTTTATCGGTTAATAATTTCTCCATCCGTAAATAGTACACTCCTGTTTATATTTTGTTCCACTTGGAGTTGTATAAAGATTATTTAATGCGTCCATTTTTTCAAAACTGGTATACCAAGGATTCCAAATTGAATAATAAGATTTACTTCCCGTTGTATCATATCCTCTACATAATATAGCATGTCTATCATCTGAATTAGCTGTATTTTTACATCCAAAATAAATTGGACTGTTGTTATTCATCTCTAATTTAACTGTTAATCCTGATAAAATACCTGTTCGGCTTGGCGATAACCCTTTATATTTGCCATATGCAACAACTTGGTCTCTACTTAAAGATTTTTTCTTTAATGAAGTGAGAGAAGTTCCAGGATAAGCATGTTCCATAACTTTCTGAGCCTTTATCGTAGAGTCATTCTTTATATGTCTACAAATCGTAGCAGTCACATAAGCTGCACACCAAGGCTCAGAACCTTGCGTTTCAACAATTTTAACATTCAAGTATTTAGAATATGCAGTTCTAGCTGCAAGTGGCATTGAAAAGTTTATAGGCTCTTTGGCATTCACTATAGTCGTCATACCTTTGCTCATTGAGACAATGTAATTTTGACCAACATCTGAAGTGCTTCTTCCTTGATAATCAGAAAGAATTGTTGAAACCTTATTTTGGGTTACAGCATAGATATCTTCATACTTTCCGACCATGATTTTAGCAGGGTTATCAGTATTAGTAGTATTTTCTAATTCTTTAAATCCCTCTACTATTTCTATTTCCTCACTAAAAATTCCAGAGTATTCCCCTTCCTCATCGGTAAATACTCTATAAAATCCAACCAAATCTCCATCACTATATACCAAAAAATAATAGAGTTCATCCGTATGAGAATCAATAGCAAATGGCTGTCCTACTGAAAGCGTATTCAATGGGTATAAATCACGTAAAATCCAACCAATATTTTCTTCTGCGTATGTATATACTTCATCTGGTACAGTTTCAGAGGAAATATAAATACCTTCTGAGTTCTTATCCCCTGTATCTAAATCAGCTCCAAAAACGGTTAGTGGACATGCAATAATAAGAATAGCGATTAATATTGTATCAATGCCTTTTTTCATAAATATTTTCCTCCCAATAAATGATTTAATATAATTGAGTTGAATTTCATATATATTCATCGTACCATTTGCGCAGAAATTTGTCAATAGTCTGAATTTGCAATTCGTCACGGGATTTTAAAATTCAGACGCACTTTTTTCATCCATTTTTCCATGGCTCTGCCGTAGTTTCATTAGAATTATTGTTTTCCGCACACAAAAAGGAGCTATCGCCCTAACGGTTATTTTCCATTGATGCGTAGCTCCATTTTCTATATCCAATAGTCCTTAAATTGCATTCGCTTTCTTCACAGCTTTATCCACAGAGGTCATAACCGCAGAGGCAAAGCCTTCATCCACCAGAGATTTGTAACCTTCGATGGTGACGCCGCCCGGTGAACACATTTCGTTGACCCTTTCCTTCGGCTCATCGCCGGTCTCATCGAGAATCATAGCAACGCCCAGCATGTTTTTGATGACCATTTTCTTCGCGTCGCTTCTGCTAAATCCCGCATAGACACCGGCATCAACCAAAGCGTCCGCCATCTGGTACAGCCACATCGGTCCCGAACAACTGAAAGCTGTAAATTCACCAAACATGGACTCCGGCAAAATAATCGTCTGCCCCAGTGCGCCTAAAAATTCCAGTGCATAAGCTTTATCTTCTTCATTAATATTGGCATTAAGGCAAACTGCACTGTGCCCATTGCCGGACTGTCCCAAGGTATTTGGCATCACGCGGATTACCTTTCTATCTGCGCCCAGCACCTCCTCAATAGAGGCAATCTTTACACCAGCTGCAATGGACAGCACCACCGCATCCTCTTTCACGACGCCAACCAGCGACTGCAATACCACCGGCACAATTTTAGGCAGTACCGCTATGACAATCATATCCGCTGTTTTCATCGCTGCGCTGGCATCCACCAGCGCTTCCACGCCGTAAGTTTCTTTTAGATAATCACAGCGCTGCGGGTTTAGTTCGCTCACCGTAATATCACCGGCTTTTGCAATTTCTCTTTGCAAAAGGCTTCTGATAACGCCTTCCGCCATGTTGCCGCCGCCGCAAAATACGATCTTTTTACTCATTTTGTTCCTCCGTATGATAGGTCTACGCAAGTTCCAAAGTTGCCTTTACAAACTGCGCATCCGTCTTTATTTCTTCTGCCAGATATGCAATATCCTCAGCAGTGAGATTTTCAGGGGCTACACCCGCCTCTTTGCAAGCTCTCTTAATCATTGACTGTCTAAATCTGTTGATGTCAGCCACCTGATGTTTAATCAGACCGGGATTTTCCGGCAGCACGATATTCACACCCGGCTTGTCTTCTGCCTGAGGATTTCCAAACTTAATCTCAATTCCATTGTCTCTTGCAAAATCAAGCTGCGGCTGAATATGTTTTCCAGCACCTGTATACTCGGTTTCACTGATAACGATAATCGCATCTTCCGGCATTTCCTGTGCCAGAGAAAAGGCTGCTGCAAGGGCAGTATTTCCTGCTGGTCCTCTTTCGAGACCTTCTAAATTGGCAAGAGCTTCTGTCATGTACATAACTTCTCCCTGCTTTACTGTAACATATTTATCGGCATAACGCAAAATTCTTGCTGCGCTGCGCGGTGTGTCGGAGTGGTCAGGTCCTGTTGCATGAGGCACGCCAAAGCCAGTGTGTCCTGTAGTGCAGGATTTTTTGTTAAACTGGGTGTCTGATGCCATGTGCAGTCCCGTCAAGTCAATGGAAGCTGCGATAATCTCTGTATCCGCAGAACCTGCCTTGATCAATCCTCTTGCGGTTCCTGTAATCATGCCGCCGCCTGCTGTAGTGCAGACAACTGCATCAGGATTTTTCCCTGTCATCTCTCTGCACTGCTCAGCAATTTCGTATCCAAGAGTTTCTACCCCTGCAATACCGAACGGCGAATACAAAGAAGCGTTGAAGTAACCAGTGTCTTCTAAGATAGAAAGGAATGAATAGAAGAGCTCCGGCCCTACGGTCAGCTGTACAACTTCTGCGCCATAGGCTTCACACTTTCTTGCTTTCTCTACAATTTCAGGCTGCCCGATGCCTTTTGAGTCATAGCACTCCTGCACGACAATGCACTTTAATCCCTGCATCGCTGCCTGAGATGCTACAGCAGCACCATAATTTCCTGAAGTTGCAGCCATTACGCCCTTGTAGCCCAGCTTCTTTGCGTGTGCCACTGCGCAGGCTGCTCTCCTTGCCTTAAAGGATCCGGAAGCGTTTGCTGCTTCGTCCTTTGCAAAAATTCTAGCACCATATCCCGGCTTCGCATATTTTCTTGCAAGCTCTGTCAGGTTTCTAAGCTCAATGAGCGGCGTATTTCCTACTGCAGTCTTTGCCTGAATCTTTGCTACTTCTTCTACTGTATATCCGGTCTTTGCCATGAGTCCTTCATAGTCGAAAGCGACAGAGCCCGATTCAAATTCGTTATAGTCGATTCCCAGAGCTTTCAGGTTGATTTCTGCGGATCTTGCCATTACGGAATCGTAATCTTTTGGTAATGCCATTATTTCTCACCTCCGAACATGATTTCTCTCAGCTGTTTATCAATGTCTATAATTTCCGGCACGAATTTGCCGTAGCTGTGGGTATAGTAAGGTCCCTCTTCAATCAAGGTGCCCTTTACCAGTCTTCCCACTGCAGTCTTTACAGTTACTTCATCTCCTACTTCTGCAGCTTCTTCCTGCAAAAATCCCTTTGTCCACTGCTGCAGATCACATCTCTGTGTATCTTCCGGGATTTTAGCAGTTCTTTCTGCGGCTTTCAACACGATTGCGTGAATGCGCACCCAGTCTCCTCTTTTTGCCATGTTACTTTTCTCCTTGTACTATTTATAAACTCTTCTGCAATGTTCTTGCAATAATGTTATCCTGAATATCCTTTTCCAGATCTACGAAGTAAGCGGAATAGCCTGCAACTCTCACCAGAATGTTGCGGTACTTCTGCGGATCCTTCTGTGCCGCCAGCAGGGTTTCATCATCCACAACGTTGAGCTGAATATGCTGTCCGTGCTGGTCGTCAAAGTAAGTCTTTACGACAGTTTCGATGATTTCAAGACCTTTTTCACCCTTTACAATCGCCGGGTCAAACCGCTGATTTACCAGTACGCCGCTCTGTGCAAGCAGCGGATCAATTCTGCCAAGAGATTTTACCACAGCAGTCGGTCCGTTCACATCCATGCCGATCATCGGGGAAGCGTTGTCAGCAAGCGCTGTGTACGCTTTTCTTCCATCAGGCAGGGCGCCGATGAGCTGCCCCAATACTACGTTGTAGGACTGGGTGGAAATTACCATGGTATACTTTGCGTCACGGCCGTCGGTGTGCTTCGTAATCTGGTCGTTGCAAAGCTTTGACAGCCAGTGAGCGTAGCAGTCCACCTCTTCAATATCGTTGCCGTACTTCGGCGCTTTGTTTATGAGCAGCTGACGCAGGTTTTCCTTACCCTCAAAGTCCGTTTCCAGAAGATCCATCAGTTCCCCCATAGACAGATACTGCTTGTTGAATACACATTCCTCAATCGCTGCCAGAGAGTCTGCAATGTTTGCAATACCAGTGATGGCAACAGCGGAATATCTATGCTCTGCGCCTCTTCTCTGCAGCACAGTTCCCTTTTCGATACAGCCGTGTGTGAAGCAGGAGCCTGTAATCGTCGGCGCTGTCCATGCGTGGCAGGATACGATTCTGTCAAAGAGTTCCACAAACTTGTTCATGAAGAAATCCTGCTGAATTTCGTAAGCGTCCATAATCTGCTTCACAGAAGTAAAGGTTCTCACATCTCCTGTCTTTGGTCCAATCTGCTTTCCTGAAATCGGATCCACGCCGTTGTTCAGCATAATCTCAAAAACCTTGCTTGGATTAAAATATCCCGCATTTGACTGGAAATCGGTAATACCCGGTACGCTCGGTTCGATACAGCCGCAGATACCCCAGTTTCTTGCATCTTCCAGAGAATGCCCCAGAGAAAGCAAGTGGGAAATGTTGGTGCTGTCGTTAAAGAATGCCGGATGGCTTCCTCCCTTTCTCGCTACAGCCAGCGCCAAACGGAAAGTTTCTTCGTCAACGCCATCATGGTAACGGAAGGATACGCAAGGCTCTTTGGTCTGCAGATCTTCCATGCAGTGTAGAATCAGTCTGGTCAGATCGTTGCAGCCGTCGCTGCCGTCAGGCAAAACGCCGCCAATCATCATGTGAATCCAGAGCGGGCAGCCCGGATATGCGATAGATTCTCTGGTGGTGCGAACCTCCCAAAGTTCTGCAATTTTCAGCTTAAACTCGTGTACTAAGTCAGCAATGAATGCTTCTTCCACACCGTCAGCTAAATCCTGTTTATAGAACGGATACATGTACTGGTCAAATCTGCCCAAGCAGTTATCGTTGCTGTTATATTCCATCTGCAATGCAAGATGGGTAAACCATACCAGCTGGGCTGCCTGGTGGAAGTTCTTCGGTGCATTTTCCGGCACAACGCGGCAGTTTTCAGCAATAGTCAAAAGCTGCGTTTTCCTTTCTGCGTCGGTGCAGTCTGCCGCCATGACTTCAGCCAGCTTTGCATATCTGTGAGCGAAACGAATGATAGCCTCCATAACAATAATCATCGCTTCCCATGTGTAGCGCTTTTCCATCTGTTCGATGTTCATCTTTTCAATGCCGGCGATATTTGCCTTGCACTGATCGATATAGAAGCGGTAGCCCTTTGTTACCAGTTCATCGTAAAAAGGCGCATGGTTCATGGTGGACTTGTTGGAAACACCCTTTGTAAAGATCCCCAGGTTTACCATTTCGTCCATGTCAGGGTCTGCTAAAGCCGCGGTCAGATCGCCAAAAGCTCTGCCTTCCCACTTCTTCACAATCTTTCTCAGCTCTTCCTTTTCACCTGGCATAAACTTCAGATTATCAGACTCTCTGGTGTCCAGTTCCTCTAAATCATCACGAAGCCAAGCGGTCATATCAGGATACAGCGGCGTACCGTGAAGGCGAGAAGCCAAATGACCTGCAAGTACAGAATCTTCATCGATAAAAATCTTCTTATTATCCAGCACATAGGCAAAAGACTTTGCCCTTCTGATCATAAACGGCTCCATGGATGGCTGACTGTAAAAGTCCGTAATCAGTCTTGCACGGTCCAGACAAATTGTAACCGGTGTATCTCTTACCTTCTCACTCAATCTTACAATTCTTTCAGAAATCATTTTACTACCTCCTTATTATTGTTTTTCATCCAAAAACACTCTTTTCCATATTTATTTAACACTTCGTTCGCGCATTTTACTCGTGCCCGCATTTCCTCATCACTTGGCGTTCCGATATCAGAAAGGGCATAGCTTCGTCCCAGTGCCTTGTACTTCGGCGTTCCGAAATCGTGGTAAGCAAGCAATTCATACTCTTTTGCTGTAGGCAAGTTCCCCACAAATTCTGCAATTGCCCTGATATTTTCCTCGCTGTCTGTACAACCGGGTACCACCGGCGTTCTGATAGTAAGGGGAATACCAAAGGCAGAAATCTTTCTGATGTTGTCAAGAATCAACTCGTTGCTCACGCCTGTCAATTCCTCGTGCACACTGGAGTCCATATGCTTCACATCCATGAACATGCCGTCAATATAAGGCAATGCCTCCTCAAACTCTTCATAGACCCCAAAGCCGCAGCTTTCCACCATGACGTGGATTCCTTTCTCCTTGCAGCGTTTTGCAATATCCCGCAAATAACCGCCCTGCATCAGTGGTTCTCCTCCGGAAAAGGTCACGCCGCCTCCAAACCTGGCATAAAAAGGTTTATCTTTTTCAATTTCCTTATATAATGCCTCCACCGTATATGCTTTTCCGCTGATCTTCTTCGCCTCAGCATAACAAATATCGGTGCACTGCATGCAGTTTGTACAAAGACTGCGATCTATTGTACCGTCATCGCAGATTGCATTTTCCGGGCAGACTTTTCTGCAAAGACCGCACCCCACGCATTTAACGCGGGATTCCATAATCTCCGTCTCAAAGTTTTGAGACTCCGGATTTGCGCACCATTTACATCGAAGTGGACATCCTTTGAAAAACACCAGCGTTCTCAGGCCCGCTCCATCGTGAATGGAACATCTCTGTATGTTAAAAATCATGCAGTGTACTCCTTTTCATTCTTTATGCACTTTATATAAAAGCAAATTCCGTGCCAAATAAAATCATTGAGAAAGACCAGTCTTTCGTGTAAAATGATAAAAAAAACATGGTGTTCAGCCGGATTTTTTTAGTCAAAACGGCGAAAAAATCCGCAGTCTGTACTATTTTCGTTACAGTTTTTGCTGCTATTTTGCTGTATAATTGACTTTCTCATAAAAATACTGTGTTTTGTACTATTTTTGACACAATACTTTCAAGAGCTGCTCAATTACAGAGACACCTTCCCCTTTTTATGGCTTTTTTCCCTATAAAAACCACTGGCATATTTTTTGCTTGTATATATAAATGAAATAAAATCGTCATAAAGATAGAAAGGACCCGTAATAATGAAAGCGAAAAAACTTTTTAGAACAATCGAAACCCACACCTTAGGACAACCTACCCGAAATGTCGTCAGCGGATTTCGTAAAATTCCTGGAAATACCATGCAGGAAAAATTTGAATATATGAGAGATAAAGAAGACTGGTTCCGCAAGGTTTTGATGTTCGAGCCAAGAGGCAGCGAAATCATGTCCGGCACTCTGATTACAGAGCCCTGTACGCCCGGCACCGATGTAGGTGTGCTTTACTTTGAAGCCAGCTGCTGGCTGCCAATGTGCGGTCACGACACCATGGGCGTCACAGTCGCCCTTATCGAAGCAGGTCTTGTTGATGTGCAGGAACCGGTTACTACCATCAAATTGGATACTCCTGCCGGTGTCATCACTGTAAACGCAAAGATAAACGACGGCATCGTAGAAGAGGTTTCATTCCTTAATGCGCCGGCGCTGGTTCTAAAGCAAGATGTAACCGTGCAGACCGAAGCCTTCGGCCCATTGACCTTGGATATTTCCTGGGGCGGCAATGTGTACGCAATTCTGCCTGCTGAAAAGGTTGGTCTTGACATCAATCCGTCAAATTGTGGCAAATTCATCGAAATTGCCCAGTCGCTGGCAGCAGACATCAACGAACAGGTGGAGATTCATCACCCAACCCTGCCGTTTGTAGACAGAGTTACCCATGTTGAATTTGCAGGTCCTGCAAAGAGCGAAGACGCAGATATTCAGAACATCGTTGTAGCTCTGCCTAAGGTTATAGACCGTTCCCCTTGCGGTACAGGTACTTCCGCAAAAGCTGCTCTACTTTACGCTGAGGGCAAGCTGAAAGCCGGCGAAAGTTTCGTTCATGAAAGCGTAATCGGCTCTAAATTCAAATGCGAAGTCGTAGAAGAAACTACCGTAGAAGGCATTCCTGCCATTATTCCAAGAATCACCGGAAATGCATGCATCACCGGTTTTGCAACCTGGATTCTTGATCCAAAGGACCCGTTCCAGGAAGGATTTTTGCTGGATGTATAAGAATAAACGACTGCTTAATCTAAGGTATAAAGGTCTCCATGCTTTTTACTGGATGCTCTACTGCTTGTCTACTGCTTTTATTACAGTGTTTCTGCTGGCGCAAGGGCTTTCTGCTGCAAGTATCGGCGTCATCGTGGCGCTAAGCAATATTCTTGCAGCGGCAGGTCAGCTGGTGGTAGGCAATGTAACAGACAAATACAAAAAAGTCACTTGGCGAAATGCCATTTTAGGAATCGGTGTGCTGCAGCTTGCTTGCCTCTTTCTGCTGATTATTTGCAGCGGCAGCTTTTTGATAAACGTGGGAGTTTACCTACTGTTTACCATTTTGGTATATTTTCAGATGCCCCTTGTCAATTCCGCCGCCTTTGCCTATGAGGCAAGCGGAATCTCTGTAGATTTTGGCAGCGCCAGAGGCATGGGCTCTGTGGCATATGCGCTGATTTCCTATATTGCCGGGCAAATGATTTCTGCAACTAGTGAGCAAGCTATCATTTATTTGAGCATGGCAGTTCTCATCGGTCTTCTTCTGGTGACAGGCTCCATGCCCAGCGGCAATCATACCGCTTCAGAATGTACTGCAGACGCAACAGCGCACCAGGACCACAAAAGCGGCATGGTGCAGTTTGCCCGAAAATATCCGACCTTCATGGTAACGCTCTTTGGCATCGTTTTATTGATGTCATTTCATAACATCGTACATACTTATATGATACAGATGATAGAGCCTCTCGGCGGAGACAGCGCGGCTATGGGTACCGCCTTTTCCATCGAAGCCTTGATGGAGCTTCCAGTTATGTTCGGATTTTACAAGCTAATTCAACGGTTTTCCCCAAGCGCACTGATTGCCTTTGCAGGCGCAGCCTTTATTCTGAAAGCGCTGGCCTATATCATCGCTGGCAGCGTCACCGGTATCTATCTGGCGCAATCCCTGCAAATGCTTAGCTATGCGATTTTTATCTCTGCCTCGGTGTACTACGCCAACGAAAAAATGGAAACAGGCGACCAGGTGACCGGTCAAAGCTATATGACCGCATCTATCTCTATCGGCGCCGTAGTCGGCAACTTAACCGGCGGAATCGTACTCGATGCTGCCGGCGTCAGCGCCCTGCTTTACTTTGCCTTAGGGCTGACCGTTGCAGGTGCAGCGATCACCGGATTTGGCGTTCGGAAGAAGTAAATAAGAAAGTCGGCTACGCCGATTCTACGCAAAGGTAGACTTTCTTGATATTCCGGAAATATCAAAAATCGATATTTCCTACATAATAAAAAAACAACCACGCGTCCAACGCGTGGTTTTCATTTATACAATGAGACAGCATAATTTTCACGATGCTGTCTCCGTTTATAAAACTTCTATTATTCGTTTCACATAAAGTGACTCCGCAAAGCAAAAATATGTTTTGCAGAAAAACGCATAAATATCTTTAAAAAATGTAAAAGAAACACTTCAATAGAAGTCTCATACCAACATTTCTCATTTTCAAACAAAATTCTAACGTAAACCAAGTGTTATCCAACGAATATTCTTCAATTTCAGGTTGAATTACACCTATCCACAGTCAAGTTCTATGTCGGTTACTATAAATTTTCCTTTTTTTGTGTCCACAAAGGGTAAAGTTCTGCAAAAGAAAAATCAGGTTCAAAAACCTCACTTCCGATTCACAACCACAATCCCTGCGCTGACAAGAAGCAGCGCCAGTGCAGTAGCAGGCGTCATCACTTTCTCACCGAGGAAAATTGCCGACAGCATAACGCCAAACACCGGAATGGTGAAGCCATAAATAGTAATTTTACTTACCGGGTTATATTTCAGCAGATTCGCCCAAATGCAAAAGGTCACCATGGAAGTAACCGACAGATAGAGCAGCAGCAGCGCCGATACCAAGGTAAACCCGCTCACCCTGCCGCCCATGCAAAGACCCATTGCAATCAGAAGAATGCTTCCAAAGAGAAGCTGATAGGCCGTAATTGCGCCGGGGCTTTCTCTGTGCGAAATCATCTTCAAAGTCACCGAGCTGACTCCGTAAGCCGCTGAGCAGAGCAGCACCATGCCCTCTCCCATAAAAGTAACGCCGCCGCCAAAGCCGTCGCCACCCAGATTTACGATGACAATTCCCGCAAAACCCACCACACAGCCCAAGGCTTTTCGCCGGTTCATTTTCTCATCTCTTGTCATAAAATGCGCTGCGATAATACTGAAAAATCCGTTTGCTCCGTTAATCACAGAACCCTTTGTTCCGGTCGTATTAGAAAGTCCTATGTAAAAGCAGATGTACTGCACCGTCGTTTGCAAGAACCCCTGCACCATAATATAGGGAATGGAACTCTTCTGAATGGACAAAAGCCTTCGCTCTTTAACACTGAAAAAAGCAAACGTCAGCACGCCTGCCGCAAAAAAGCGATATCCCGCAAAGAGAATTTTGCTGCCAGAATCTTCAATTGCAAGCAATGCAAATCCCTCTTTAATGGCAGGAAAAGCACTGCCCCACAGAGCACAAGTCAGCAAAGCCAGCAGCACGATTGCCGCTGGCTTTGTGAAGATGTTTGTTGAGGTACTTTTATCTTTCATCTTCTATGCGCCTTTCTTACTGAAACGACGCGATGGTTTCTACAATAGTATCAAGGTTGTTATCTGCATTAACACCCATAGCTGTTAGTTTGTCAGTCACATCAATCGGAACATCACTTCCATCCATGGCTTCGTTGAGTCGTCCACCCATGAGCACGTGGGTATCTTCCATGCCTGTACGCTTCAGCTCTTCCATTAAGTCCTTCGCAAAGCTGTATGCCATACCGTTATAGGTACTCATGCAAAGAACCTTACTGCCGGTTTCAACCAGGGTATCTGCAATTTCTCCGATGGAAACGGATACACCCAGGTCGAAGACCTTTGCCCCCGCTTTGCGAAGATAATTTCTGATGACTTCTTTTCCGAACTCGTGCACGTCGGTGGAGCCTACGACAACAGCAACACCAGATAGAGGTCCGTCGCCCTCAAAGTTCTGTTTAGCCAGAGCCTCGTCCTGAATTTTATTGATTGTCTGCACAATGCTGGTTGGCATAACCGGAACTCTTGTGCGCATTGCCTCTTCATCTTTCCTTCCTGCACCGAAAGCGATTTCAAGCTGCTCCGGTCCGATGGCTTTCAGCACCGATACGATTTCTCCACCGTGGTTAATATCAACACCCAAATCATCCAGCGCATTCATGACCCGTTCAAAGAACTGATTTGCACCAACCACTAACTTTTCTGCATCGGCATTGACCTTTTCCCAGTTGATGTAACGTGCATAGTACGGTGCTTTTTCGATGACCATATCCATGGTCAGCTGGGCTTCGATAATTTCCTTCGGTTCCGGAATTCTGATTGCCTCTGTGAAAGGCACCGGCGCAACCGCATAGCCGGACGGATACATCAGCTGGCAAGCCACATCAGGCAGCGCATAAGCGCAAAGAGCCGCATAATTCCTCGGCAGGCAGAATCCGTAGTCGATGGTATTTCCGTTTACAAAAGTGCCCGGCGTGCCATACTTGTTAATCATGCTCAGCGCTCTGTTGAATACGATACGAAGGAATGAGTCACTGAACAGATTTCCGTAGCAGTGAGCCAGTCTGCCGCCCATCAAATCCTCTGCCACGTAGCGTTCCAGCTTTGCCCAGCCTAAAAGATTTGCCACATCGTGGAACTGTGCGCCGTAGCCGTCGTCCAGATTACAGTGCATGCAAACACCCTGGTCTTTAAACTCGCCCATAATCGCCATGGCTTTGATATAATCTTCGGTACGGTAATCTTCCATTTCAAGACCCGGATATTCGTAAGTAAAATACTGGGCAAGGTTGCCGATGGAGGTTACACCCGCATTTAAGGCGTTGGTTACATTTTCAACACCGTTGAGAGAGCCAATCATATGATCGCCAAGGTGCGGGTGCACAGGTACTACCTGTCCCAAACGGCTCCATTCCTCCGGCGTATTTAAAATCAAGCTGCCGCTTGCCTGAAACCTGTCTCTGTACTGCTCAGGCACGCCCATAATCCAGTCGCAGCAAATGCCCAGACGGTCGATTCCGGAGCCGGCTTCTTTCAGCCCGTTATATACTGCGCGAATACCGTCTTCCGTCACGTCCCATGAATTCCAGCCGATGACGGAGTGCTTCATGATTTTGCCGGCTTCCATCATTTTCTGCTTATATTCCACTTCCGATTTTACGCCGTACTCCTTCATAAACAGGGTTTCCCCAATGGTAATTTTCGACGCAATTTTCTTCGCATCGGAACGAATTGTCTTCATATCCGGCAATTCTTTTTCGTTATATCTTCTCTTGATTTCAATGTCCATTCAGCTTCTCCTCTCACTTTCTGCCAATGCTTTCTTTCATAATCGCAAGGGCCGTATCCTCATCGTATGCTCGCAAAAGTCCCGCCGCAAAGAAAATGTAATCCTCATCAACCAGCGCTTCAAGACGCTCCGGCAACAGAACTGTATTTTTTTCCTTCTCGCAAAGCTCCGCGTTTTTCAAAATCTTCTCGGCTACCACTTTCCCATTATTGACGAGAATGCCTCCAGTTCCAATAATCTTTCGGATTTCCGACAGATTCTTTCCCCGCTGCACCAGATTGCAGCCGCCGTAAAACTCTTTCGTGCAGGTGCCGGCGTGACGTCTTGCAGAAATGCCTACGGCATTTGCTGCGATTTCAAGATCAATTTTTCTTTCCGCCTCCGAATCTGCTACGTATTCCCGAACTTTGGTTCTTTTCTCTATGGCCTCTTCCACTTCTAAAACAGACATTCCGCATTTTCTCGCAAAAGTCTCTGCCCCCACTTCCTGTAAAAGACACGAAGAAGACTCTCTCATGCCCATGTCGCCCTCCACCGTTCTCTTGGCAAAAGGCTCCGGCGCGCCGACCTTCTTTGCGCCCGAGTAGCTTTCGTTTTCTGCAAAAGAATAAATATCAGTGGTTGCGCCGCCAATATCCGCCAGCATGTAAGGACCGATTCCCACTTCCCGTTCTGTGCCTCTGCAAAGAAGTTCCCCTGCCGCCAGCACCGCCGCTGGCGTCGGCACGATAGGTCCGTCAACGACTTTCTTCACCACGCCGACACCCTTCATATTGGTAATTCTGCTCATAAACAAATCTCGTATAATGGAAACCGCAGAGTCAATGTTCAACTTACCAATATCAGGTATCATATTCTCCGCAAGGAAACACTCCTTACCACGGCTTTGAAACATTTGCCGCACAGTCTTTGCCGCCTCGGAATTGCCCGCATAAATGACAGGAATGTGCAGCATGCTTTCCCTAATCAGCTTTGCATTTTCCAGCACCAAGGCACTGTTGCCGCCTTCGTAGCCGCCGCACAAAAGCAGAATTTCTGCATCCGCCGCAAGGACCGCAGCAAGGTCAGATTCCGTAAGTCTTCCGGTGCACGTCTGTACCACCTTGCCGCCTGCTCCAAAGCTAGCGTTTCTGCCGGCTTTCATACTGAGAGATTCCGTCAGACCGCAGACTGCAATCCGAAGACCTCCTGCCGCACTGCTTGTAGAAAGCTTCAGCGCATTTTTCAGGTTCTCCTTTCCCAGCACAGACTCCGCCGCACTAAGGCACTTGTTCAGTGCAATCCCTGCGTCCTCATGAACCGTAGACGGGTATTTGTCCGATAAAACCACCCGCCTTGCATTAAGATCCACACAGACTACCTTTGTATATGTGCTTCCAAAATCTAACAAAACTGCAAAGTTCAAGTTTCTCTCCTTTAGTTATCATCCATAGATTTTTCGTCATTATGGCATATAAAGCAATTAAAGCAATGTTCATGCCAATTTCTAATACCGGCTTAAAATCCCCATTTTCAGCCATTCTTTCTGATTTCAACTGCATTCTATATCAAACATTCTACCATGTTTGTGTTCTTTTTGATACACCCTGCCACTACGACAATTTTTCGTACCAAACGTGACACACTTTCCTGTCGATTTTGCCGCTCCTTCTTTTGACACTGTGCAATTTATGTTACAATAAGGCTATATTGCAGGTGTATTCACAGAAAAGGAGTTCCTATGGCTGATTCAATCCATACCATTCAGGTCATTGAAAACTTGGTATCCAAACAAAAACCCCAGAAAATCCTCGGCAAGCATGCCTATGTACAGCAGCTGTTTCAAACCCTGCATGAGCAGATTCAGCTGCCCTGCAGCTTTGCTCTTTTTTGCACTGCGGACGGTCTGATTCTAAACGTCCTACAGGAAAATTCGGCTGATTCGCAGAATTCGGGCATTCATCCGGGACTCAGGCTGCCTCTGGATTTCCTGCCTGCTGCATGTCCTGATACGATTTACTACGACACAGTTTCAGGTTACGTTCTCATCACCTTAACCGCACCAGAGGAAGAGACAGGGGTTAAAGCTTTCCTTTCAAAGATTTGCACCTATATGCAAATCTTTGATGACTATGTAAAGGAAAATCGCCAGCTTTGGGACAGCCTGGACGCTGTGAAAAAATCAATTTCCATTTACGATAAAGACGCTACCCTGCTCTACGCCAATCAGTATTTTTGCAATTATCTTCACATCGCCAATAGAGAACAGGTCATCGGACGCTCCATCGAGGATGTTATCAAAAGCGCTGGCACCAAGGTTCATTCCATCGATACCAACACCAACAGGTTAAAAATGCACGACGTTTTACGCAAGGGCGAGGAGGTCATCGACTGGGAGGTTCGCATCTTATCGTCAAAAGGCGATACACAAATCGCAGGCAACGACATGTACCCGGTTCTCGATGAAAACGGAACTGTTACGGGTATGGTGGAAATCACCCATTCCAGACAGCAGTCCCTCGACAGCGCAAAAAAACTGGTAGGTCTTTCCGCCGAATACACCTTTGAAAATATCATCGGAACAAGCACCCCCATGCGTGAAAGCATTCGCACCGCAAAGGACTACGCCAACAGTCCGCTTAGCCTTTTGATTACCGGCGAAAGCGGCGTCGGCAAGGAGCTCTTTGCCCAAGCTGTTCATAATTACAGTGACCGTAGAAAAGGACCATTTGTTGCCCTAAACTGCGCCAGCTTTCCGGAAAACCTCATCGAGAGCGAACTCTTCGGCTATGTAGGCGGCGCATTTACCGGAGCTTCTAAAAACGGACAAATCGGTAAATTTGAGTTAGCAGACGGCGGCACGCTGTTTTTAGATGAAGTCGGCGAACTTCCTTTTCACTTCCAGTCTAAGCTGCTTCGCGTGCTGGAAACATGGACCATTACCAGAATCGGCAGCACAAAACCATTTCCTGTAAATGTGCGCCTTATCGCAGCTACCAATCGCAATCTGGAAAAAATGGTCGAGGAAGGACTTTTCCGTCAGGATTTGTACTATCGACTGCAGATTCTCAACATCATCATTCCTCCCCTCCGCAGTCGACGAGAGGATATTCTACAGATTTCCGAGGAACTTCTTCGTCAGGGAAGAGCCCCAGGCAGCTTGCAGGAAAAAACCTTGACCGAAGACGCAAAACAGATTCTGCTGAGTTATGACTGGCCCGGCAATGTGCGCGAACTTAGAAATGTGCTTTCGCGTGCAGCCCTTCTTTCCAAATCCAGCTTCATCACCAGAGACGTACTGACCGCCTCCATCTTTGCAAGCGGCTCAAATGCACGACTTTCCTACGATCAAAACCTTCCGGACAGCACTCTGTCCGCCGAAGCAAGACTGGCGCAAAGGCAGCAGGAGGTCGAAGCTGCAGGCGCAAATCTTCTAAAGGAAGCCATCAGCATTGCGGGAGGAAACAAGTCCAAAGCTGCAGCCCTTTTAGATATGTCCCGCAATACTTTTTACCGTATGTTAAAAAAATACAATCTTGAATAGCACGCAAAAGGGAGATGCTTCAAAACAGAATGAAGCATCTCCCTTTTTATCTGTTGTAATATAATTTACATGACCCGAATCAACACCATATAGCAAATCGTACCTGCCAGAATCGACAGAATGGTACTGTGTTTCCATTTATGCAGGATGGCTACTAGCGCCACAGAAATCACCTCTGAGATTCCGTGGGTGCCGTCAAGAAAATCTATTCCCTTTAGACAGTAGACCACCAACATTCCCATGACTGCATAAGGCAGCACGTCTCCCAAATAGAGAATTATTTTCGGCGTTCCTTTTGAAAACAGCACAAAAGGCAGAAAGCGAAGGAGCATGGTGCCAAGGGTCATCACTGCAATAAGCCCCAGGGCATGAGATGTACTAATCATGCTGTGCCCTCCTCTCCAGTGGCTTCTTTGCAAGAAGAAGCGCTGTCGTAATCAAAATCATGGCAGGAATGAGGAAGTAATCCGCTCCAAACACAAGAAGACACACGACGGAAATTCCAAGACCCGATAGAGCCGGAATGTGTTCTCGCTTTCCCTCCCACTGTTCTACAAAGATGACCACAAACAGCGCCGTCATGGAAAAATCAATTCCCGTGCTGTCAAAAGACAAGGCATTTCCAAGAAAAGCACCCAAAAAACTGCCAAATACCCAGTAGCTTTGGTTCATCATGGAGACCAAAAAATAGTACCATTTTTCGTCAACATGCTCCGGCACCTTGGTGCTGCACACCAGCGAATAAGTCTCGTCTGTCAGCGCAAAAATCGCATATAGCTTCTTGATTCCTCCCAGCTTTTCATAGCGTTTCAGCATGGATACCCCATAAAAGAGATGTCTGGCATTTACCATCAACGTCATCAGCCCTGCTGAAATCAGTGACGCACCGCCGCTAAGAAGCCCCACGCCCACATACTGCAAGGAGCCTGCATAAATGAGGACGCTCATCAAAATTGCCCACAAAGAGCTGTATCCCTTGTCCGCAAGAAGCACCCCAAAGCCGATTCCAAGAACGATATATCCCGCCATGACCGGCAGCGACGAAATAAAGCTATATTTTACCGTCTCCCGATTCAAAGTCTGTTTCCTCCAATTTCCTGCAATTACTCAAATCCCGGCGCCCGCACTTGCCGCCTGCAAAGCACGGGTAAATGCGCCGGATAACTTTTTACATTTTATCACATTCTTTGATTTTTGCATAGCGGGCAGAGGGAATAGTCAGATAGACAAGGTGTCACAAGCTAATGCCATGCACGGTTCACTTAAGCAAAAGAGAAAAACTGCAGTGCCTAAACGAAACATTTTCTTGCTTTGCAGATTTTTTCAATATATCCTTTAAAAAAAGGAAAACGCCCACTGCATATGATGAACTCTTGAAAAAGTCCGTTGAAAAGAAAGATTTTATTGGCTCTATTCCCAATAAAATCCTTCTTTATATTCCAAAAATCTAGTGTAATACCTCGCTAAAAGCTTTTTCACTTCGCAGACAGTTTATTTTTTCCTTTTTTTGATGTAACAAAGGGTATAGTTCTGCAAAGACAATTATTGTTTCGGAAAGCTCTCCCTCCTCCAGCAAAATCCGACAGAAAAAGGTTAAAATACACCATTTCTAAAAAAGCTACAAAGTGTATACTAAAAGGTAACGAAAGGAGCAAATTTATGAAAAATCAAACCTTAGAGATTATCTTTAACCGATCATCCTGCCGGAATTTTTCAGAAAGAAAAGTCAGTCAAAATGATTTGGACGAAATGATCGCCGCAGGACTCAGCGCCCCCTCCTCCGGAAATTTCCAGGCATATTCTATCATTCATGTGACAGATGCCGAAAAAAAAGCCAGGCTGGCACAGCTTTCCTATAATCAAAAATTTATTGAAAAAGCGCCTGTTGTTCTTCTTTTCTGCATTGATTTTCGCCGAATGAAACAGCTGGCAAGCAAGTACCCTTTTCCCCTTCGCAATGCAGACTCCTTTACCGAATTATGGTTCATTCTTATGGAAATCGGCATGGTTATGCAGAATATGTGTATTGCAGCGGAATCAAAAGGAATGAAATCAATCTGCGTAGGAAATCCTATCAGTTACATGGAAGAATTATCAAAACTTTGCCAGCTGCCTTCCTATGTATGCCCTGCACTAATTTTATGTATAGGCTACCCTGCTCAAGAAAAGAAACCTATGAATAAGTATGCCGGAAGTTTGCTGGTTCATGAGAATGTATATCGTGACGTTTTGAATCAAGACCTGGAAGCTTCTTTTCAGGAACATTTCAAAAACTGGAAAAAACCATTGAGCGAAGAAAGTCTGCAGGCATTTTCTGAAAGCTGCAAAGCCTGGAGTGGAGAATCCTTTGAAAACTATGCTGTGAATCAGATTCGAAAACAAGGATATTTCAACTACTACCAATATTTTATCAGCATTTTCTACAGAGAAACTCCTGATATGATGACAAATACAGATTATCACAAATATTTTAAAAATCAGGGCTTCAACTGGCTGGAAACAGATTCCCCAAACCGCAAAATCTGACATATACACATTAAAAAGTTGCATTGTGCTAAATTTTCAGATATTTATAATGAGATTAGGAGGTGACAATTATGAATTATGATTTACGAATCAAAAATGGACAAGTTATTACAGAAGATGGTCTGCAGCGAGTAGACTTATCTATCAAAGACGGAAAAATCGCGCAGATTGGCAAAACACTCAAATCTGATACCGCTTCCTGCGAAATTGACGCGCAGGGGCAGTACGTGCTGCCGGGATTTGTCGATCCCCATGTACATCTCAACGATCCCGGTCTGACCAACAGCGAAGATTTCTATACGGGAACCTGCGCTGCTGCGGCAGGAGGAATCACCACAGTTTTAGAGCATCCCCTGACCTTTCCTCTTCCGGATAACTTGAAAGCTTTTGAAGAAAAAAAAGAAATCGGAAAGCAAAAAGCAATTGTAAATTTTGGACTCTTTGGAGCCTGCTCTGCCAGCAACGAGGACGAAATGGAAAAAATGCTTGAAAGTGGTGCTGTTGCTTTTAAAACGTTTCTGACCTATTCCCCGGAAATCCCAAAGCTAGACGACGGACAGCTCTTAGAACGCATGAAATTTCTGGCAGACTACCCTACCGTCCTTGCAATCCACTGCGAAAACAACGATATTGTAGAATACTGTACCGCACGGCTTCAGGCAGAAGGAAAAACAAAGCCGGAAGACTATCCAGACGGCAGACCGGAAATTGCTGAGCTTGAAGCAGTTTCCAGAATGTGCCTGCTGGCAAAGGCGACCGGCTGCAGCGTCAATATCGCTCACTGTACCTTAAAAGAGGCCGTAGACATCGTTTGCCAAACGAAAAAACAAGGCGCTGACCTGTCAGTAGAAACCTGTCCGCACTATTTGGTACTGAACCGTTCCATGCTTCCTGCGCTCGGTGTATTTGGTATCTGCAATCCGCCTCTTCGCCAAGAAGAGCGGGTTGAAGAGCTTTGGAATTGTATCTTTGACGACAAAATTGACTGGATTTGCAGCGACCATGCCACCTACACCATCGAAGAAAAGATGGCAGGTAAAGAGAACGCCTTTCTTGCGCCTGCCGGTGTCACAAGTCTGGAACTGTGCTATCAGCTTTTTTTCAGCGAAGGCGTTATCAAAAGAGGGCTATCTCTGGAAAAATTTGTCGCGCTAACCAGTACTAATGCCGCGAAGCGTTATCATCTATATCCGCGCAAAGGTCGAATCGCCGTAGGCGCAGATGCGGATCTTGCGATTTTGAATCCAAATCTGATGTGGACGGTCAACGATGAAAATTTGAAACAGATGATAAAGTGGAGTCCTTATCACGGTATGCAGGTGAATGGGAAAATTACCCATACTATTGTTGCCGGCACAGAGGTGTATAACGGGACTGACATTCTCGCAGAAAAAGGCAGCGGAACCTTTATCGCGCCAGAGGGAAAGGTGGACTAAATGAGGATTTTACTGGTAAACCCCAATTCTTCTGCTATCGTAACGGAAACCTTAAGAGCTGCCACAGTTCCTTTGCAGACGGAAAAACTGCAAATTGATGTTGTTCACTGCTCTAATGTGCCAAAGGCGATTGTAACTTCTCACGATGAGCTGAAAGCGGGTCTGTCTGTAACAGATTTGCTTATCAGGGAAGAACCAAACTTCGACGCTGCTATCATCGGCTGTTTTGCCGATCCTGGTCTTCGCGCCGCCAGGGAACTTATCAGAAAGCCTGTAGTCGGTCTTTACGAAAGCAGCGCCATTTTCGCCAGGTTATCTGGCCGCAGATATTCCATTATTGCCTCCGGCGATGAGTCGGATATTTCCCCCTGGATTGGAAGTGTTCGGGATTTAGGTGATACAGAAAATCTGGCTTCCATCCGTTATATCAATTCCACAGTGGAAGATTCCGTAACTGCATCCGATGAGCGAATCTATCAGATCATTGACCAATGCCGAAAGCAAGATGGTGCCGACGCTGTAATTCTAGGCTGTGCCGCTTTTGCAGGAAAAGGAAAACGATTATCGGAAGCTGCAGGAATTCCCGTCATCGACGGCATCTGCGAATCAGTTCAAATGGCAGAAATGATGGTATCTTACAGGAGGAAACAGCAATGAATAAAGAGTTAAAATGGATTGAAAATGCTATAAAAAGTCTTGCGAAGACCGCTGTAAAAGATGGATTTTACTGGAGAGCCTCTTATACGCCCGAAGACTGCAGCGGCGTAGCTCTGTTACAGAAGTGGATGGAAGATGCGGGCTTTCAGACTCGCTTTGACCAAGTAGGCAATCTATATGGACGAATTCAGGGAAAAACCGATACCGTTTTTCTGACAGGTTCCCACAGAGATACGGTTGCTGGCGGCGGTCACTATGATGGGGCTCTGGGTATCATCACAGCCATTGCCGCTGGTAGCGCACTATACCGCGCCTACGGAACACCGGAAATGACACTTGAGGTTGTTGCACTCTGTGAAGAAGAAGGCAGCAGATTTTTAAGCGGCTACGTAGGAAGCCGGGCAATTTCAGGTATGCTAAGTGACTCAGATTTGCAGGAGCAGGACGCCGATGGTATTTCCCTGCGCGATGCGCTGAGCGCTTGCGGTTATTACAACGGCGAACTCCCAATGCCCCGCAAAGATGTAAGCCAGTTTCTGGAACTGCATATTGAACAGGGCGGCGTCTTAGAAAAAACGAAGCAGCAAATCGGCATCGTAACAACAATCGTCGGACTTTTAGTAGGAGATATTATATTTCATGGGTTGCAAAATCACGCGGGTACCACGCCAATGAGTCTGCGCTGCGACCCAGTTCCTGCTGCCGCCTCATTCATCGAGATTTTGAACCATTGGGCTCTTTCCAAGGGCAGCGATTTGGTCTGCACCATTGGAAATATCACTGTCGAACCAGGAAAAAGCAATGTAATCGCGGGCAAGGTAACCTTAACCTTTGATATTCGTTCAGGCGATCAGCTTTTGCTGGATGAAGCAAAGGAAATGCTGCAATCGCTCTTAGAAAAGTTTCCTGCGTATAAGCCGGAGCTTGTCTACGCTTGTCAGGAACCACCCGCCCCGATGGATACAGAAGGAATTGACACTCTGGCAACACTCGCCGAAAAACAGAATGCTGCCTGGACGAAAATTGCCAGCGGTGCGGGACATGATTCACAGATTATCGCACCGAAGATAAAAACCAATATGATTTTTGTACCCAGCAAAGACGGAATCAGCCATTCGCCCGATGAATTTACATCCCTTAAGGATATCGCGCCGGGCTATGCACTGATGAAAGCCTATATGAAAGAGGCCGTTTGGCAGAGAAAGGAAAAATAAGATGAAGGCACAAAATAAATATGATATACTGGAAATAAAGGATATCAAGCAGAAAAGCAGCGTATTGACCGGAAAAGATATCCTTCCATGTCCTTATGATAAGAGAACCGTTACACCAAATAAGCTGATTGCGATTTGGTTCGCCATGGCAATCGAAGTAACCATTTTTATGTCAGCGGCACAGCTATACCAAATGATTCCTGCCTGGGAGGTTCTGCTTGCCTGTCTTGTAGGCCATTTACTGCTATTCATTATTTTATTCTTTACGCAGGATATCGGCATAAAATACGGGATTCCATTTGCTGTTTCGTTAAGACCGTCCTTTGGATATGCTGGCGCCATTATCATTCCTTATTTCAGAGCTGTTCCCGCCATGTTCTGGTTCGGTTTTCAGACATGGGTAGCCGCGTCTGCCATGAACGAAATCATTCATGTAGGATTTGGATATGATAACCTGACCCTGTGGATTATCATCGTAGGTCTAATACAGATTCTGCATACAACATTAGGCATCAAAGCAGTAACCAGATTGAGTCAGGTGGCCGTTCCAATGCTGATTGCCGTAGGCATTTACATTGCCTATGTCGCTTTTACCGATTTTGGTCTTTCTTTTGCAAAGATCTGGACCATGTCCGGTTCGACCGAAAAAGAATGCTCTTTCATGTTTGCGGCGCTGAGCTTTACAGGCGGCTGGACAACCATGAGTATTTCGATTATGGATATTACCCGTGACTGCACCATTTCGCCAGAGGAAGTATCTACACTCGGAAAAGTCACGCGAAAGTATCTGCCGTCACAGTTAATCGGCATCATTCCAGCAGTATTATTCTACACCTTCATTGGGATTGTCGGTGTTGTCACAACAGGCTACAGCGATCCGGCTAAAATCCTAGTGGCAATCAACGCTGGAAGAAGTGATCTGGCGCTGATCATCTGTCTGCTATTTATCCTTGTCTCGACTTGGTGTACCAATGATACTGCCAATCTGTTTCCAGCGGCGTACACCATTACCAACACCGCTCCCAAAAAGATTTCTTTCGCAATGGGTGTAGTGATTGCAGGTCTCATCGGTCTGGCAATGCGTCCGTGGTCTGCTGCGGAATCTATGACCAACGTTCTGGTCATCATAGGAAACCTTCTCGCGCCTGTTGCAGGCATCATGATCAGCGACTATTACTTTCTCAGAAAGAGAAAAATCAACGTGGAAGATTTATATGACTTGAACGGTCAATACAAATATTTCAAAAATATAAATCCGGCGGCAATCATCTCGCTTGTTGCAACAACAGTCATCTGTTGGAATTTGGGTGACGCGCAATTCTTTGCCAATCTGTTTCTCTCAGGAATTTTATATATTATTCTGATGAAGACATGGATTATCAAAAAATATCCACAAGCAGAAATAAACTAGAATCTTATGTGCAAAAACACGCTGCTGCAGTGTAATTAGGGAAATTAATAAAGAGGATTCATATGTTAAACTATCCAGGTATATGCAAACTGGGAATCGCCTCCATCAGTCAGATTCCTTTTCATATCTGTAAAAAACTGACCTTAATCTATATTGTGTCAGGACGATTACAATTTTCAACTGTAGCAGGCAAGCAGACCTTGTATGAAGGACAGCTTGAAATTCTCAACGTGAAAGAACCTGTTATGATGGAGGCAGAAAACGATTCCTGCAGAGTTCTATATTTTTGCTTTGATGATAAGCTTCTGCAGTGCACCAATATGAATTTTGAATGGGTTACCTACAACTGCAACATCTGCAATTTCTTTGGCGCTGCCGCGAGAAAAGAGCATATAGACTCACTCGCCGCACTGCTGCTATATTTTGCCTTGGATGCGCACAAAGGTATTTCATCTGCTGATGCCCATGAAAAAGCGTTGAATCTGCTGCATTATATTATGGAGCATTTCGACGATGTAGGACATATCTTTTCTGAAAACCAGCAGGAAAATATCAGCAAAGAACGATTTCAGCGCATCAGCTCCTATATGATTGCCAACGTAACAAACAAAATTTCACTTAAAGATATCGCGCAAAGCGAATATCTGAGTATCCCTTATTTGTCCAGGGAGTTTACCGCAAAGCTGGAGAAAAACTTTCACACAATCGTTAACTATTACAGAACGATTAATGCTGTCATTCAGCTTCTAGATACAGATTATACGCTGACCTATATCGCCGAAACCAGTGGTTTTTCCTCTGTAAGATACTACAATCAGGTGTTTTCCAGTTTCCTTGGCTGCCTGCCGTCAAAGTTCCGGTCTTTGTATAAAGGTAAACCACAGGAAGTGTCAAAGGAAACTCTGAATATCGAAGAGCTGCAAGAAATTGTGTCTTCCCTTGGAAAGCAAACTGCGCAAACGAATATTAAAATCTCTCTTGCCCAAGATGGTCAGCGAATCAGACGATTTACGTATCACGGATTCCACGAAGATACCAAAACCTATACCTTCACCCTCGAAGGCGCATCTGGTTTGGAAAAAGGTGTCATTTTGTACATTGATGACAGTCTGAACCAACATGTAGAAAGTATGGCGGCAGCAGCGCTTTTAAAACAGTCTCCTTATCTGCAGAAACTGATTGGCACCAGACGAGAAGTTTGGCACCTAACCGCCGCAGAATCAGAAGTAAAAGCCGTTGTCTGTGGAAAATGGACCATCGAGCTGTATGTTATCCTGTAAAAACATCAAAAAAGCCTATCACGCGCTCAAGCAGATAGGCTTTTTCTGCATCTCCAGGATTTGCAGCGCTTTTAAGAAACACAGAGCACACGATTACAGCAATCAAATCCCGTACAGTGTCTCGTATTTTTCTTTCAGATAGGAGGCATAGCAGCACGGCTCAAACGGCGTCCCGCACGCCGTTTCAAGAAGTTCCTGTGCAGAATAAAGCATGCCGTATCGGTAGATTTTTTCGGTGAGCCACTGCCGTACCTTGCTGAGGTCACCTGCTTGACAGCACGCCTTGATATCTACCTCTCTTTGCAGCGCCCTATAAATCTGGGCAGCATATGCAGTGCCAATCGCATAGCTTGGAAAATATCCAAAAGCGCCGCTGGCCCAGTGCATATCCTGCAGCACGCCATGGGCATCGTCAGGTACTTCTACTCCCAAATATTCCATATACAGGCGATTCCACTCGACCGGAATCTCACTGACAGAAATTTCATCCGCAAAAATGCGTTTTTCAATTTCATAGCGCACCATGATGTGCAGCGGATAGGTCAATTCATCTGCGTCCATACGGATACAACCTGCGTTTGCTGCGTTCATTGCGCGGTAAAAATCCGCCTCGTCCACCGCTTCAAAGGACTCCGGAAAAACTTCCCGCAAAAGATGCAGCAGCGCCTCGCAAAACGGCAGGCTGCGTCCAATGCAGTTTTCCCAAAGACGCGCCGAAGCTTCATGCATCGCAGTTGAAGCGCCGCCGCCCAGTACCGAGCGAATCAGCGCATCATCGATAGAAAGCTCATACAGTCCGTGTCCGCCTTCGTGAACGATGCTGTAGAGATTGCTCATCACATCCTCCGCTAGATACTTGGTGGTAATGCGCACGTCATTTTTGGAAAAGCGAATCGTAAATGGATGCTCCGTCTCCCCAAGGGTGCAGCGAGTCTTGTCAATCCCCATCAGATCCATGGCTTTTTCAGATAGCTCCCTTTGCTTTTCTATGGAAAACAATCCTTTTAGAAAGGATAGGTCCGGCTGCTCCTTCTGTCCGATTTTCTTAAACAAAGGCACCAGTTCTTCGCGCAGCGCATCAAAAAACGGCTCTAGCTGCGCCTTTGTCATACCGCGCTCATGCTCATCTAGAAGAACCTCATACACATCTTTGCCCGGCGCCACACAGGCTGCATAGCGTTTTTTCATGGCAATGACCTGTTCCAAATGGGGCGCAAAGATCGAAAAATCATTTGCTGTCTTTGCCTGTTCCCAAGCATGCGTCGCCAGATTTTCTGCTTCTTCCATGGCAACAAGTTCTTTTTCCGAAATCTTTTCCATCTTTTCCTGCTCCAAATGCAGTTCCTCCACCTCGCGGCGCGTTTGTAAATCCAGTTCTTCTCTAGCTTCGTACAAATCGTTTAACAGCGATTTCGTAGAAGATGCAGTCTGCAGACTATGCAGCTGCCCGCTGATGACGCCCATGGTTTCCCCCATGAGTTCTACCGCACCGGGCGGCATCGCCACAGAAGCGTCATAAGCCAAAAGATTTGACATATGATAGAATGCTCTGCGCTTTTTCTGGTATTCTTTTAACGCCGCTATCTGTTCCTTCCGCTTCATAAGCGTACTCCTTTTCACTCTTTACATCTTACAATAACTTCGATTTCTACCGGTAAAGACATCGGCAGCGCATTGATACCGATTGCCGCGCGGGCATGCTTTCCGTGTTCGCCAAATACATCCACAAACAGGTCGGACGCACCGTCCAAAACCGACGGCTGTCCCGTAAAGTCTTCGGTACAGTTGATGTAGCCTGTCATCTTCAGAATCTGATCGACCTGATCCAAGTCCCCCAGTTCCTGCTTCAGCATCGTTAAAACATTTATCGCGGAAAGGCGTGCCGCCTGATATCCGTCCTCTATACTGATATCTCTTCCCAGCTTTCCCTTGTAAATCGCTTCTCTACCCACACTTGGACCCGTGCCGGAAAGATACAGGATATTTCCATTTCGGGTCACAGGCACATAATTTGCAATTGCGGTATATGACTCCGGCAATTGAATGCCGAGTGCTTCCATTCTTTTTTCAATCTGCATGATTTTATTACTTCTTTTCCTTTCTCAAAACTTGACCAAAGGCCACGCCAAGATGCTTCTTTTTCTCAATGGTCACGGCGCCATTTACAACAACATAGTCCAGTCCATCCGGATATTTACGTTCATTTTCGTCCAGCTCATAGCTTTGGAGTCTCATGCGATCCATGACTAAAATATCGGCAAAATTTCCTTCCTTCAGTTCTCCACGTTTTGGAATCTGAAATCTTTCTGCGACAAATCCGGTCATCTGCCTGATGGTGTCCTCAAATCGAGGTCTTTTGCTGTGCACAACGCAGCTTATCATCCCGTTATAATAAAACGGTGCCGGATATTCTGGAAGTTCCGGCGACAAGCTGTAGCTGGTATCCTTGTCCGTACTGCTACCGTCAATACAAGGCATGGCAAATCTGTGATTAATCAAGATATCATAGGCTTTTCTGCAAGGCTGAAAACTCATTCCACACCGGATATTTGGATCCTTTGTCAGAAGCTTCATGGCATATTCCAGCGGATTTTCGCGTGCCTCCTTTGCCAGCACGCTGATCAGTTTTCCTTCCAGCTTCTTGTTTTTCGCTTTTGCAATATAAAACCTGCCAAAGATACCGTCAGACTGTCTGGTATCGATAGACGGCAGCATGCCCGATTCAACCACGGCACGCACCATGTCCCGAAAATCAGGTACAGCAAGGCATTCTGCCAATCTTTTCCGTGTTCCCAGCATCCGCACAAAAGGCGCAAACACCGAGGCAAGATATGGACAAAGCACGAAACTGGCATCCGCAATTGGAATTACATCGTAGGAAAAGTCCAGTCCCTGGGCTTCGTTTTCCTCAAAGTATTTGATGATATTCTGCGCTTCCTCTACCGCGCCTTTTCGATCCTCGGCCATCAGCTGCACATGGGAAATATTCGCTCTTACTGCAGCAGCGTTTGCCTGCCTAAAAAACTCTCTGTAGCCTGTCATATTATCAAAGGTGCCATCCAAAAAGTTAGCTGTATGTGAAGAGAAAATTCCATCGTATTCTTTGACAATTTTCAAAAGCCGGATGATTTCCGCATCGTCTCCATAAACAGAAGGCTCATAGGCAGGGTCTCTGCCTGTGGAAAAGCCGAACGCGCCTTGTTCCATCGCGTCTCTAAGCAGCCGCTCCATCTCCTGCAATTCTTTTTCTGTAGCCTCGCGCCTGCAGTCTGCCCCCATTACCGTGTTTCTGATTGCGCTGTGTCCCACAAGAGGCGCGATGTTGCAGTCGATTGGAAGAGACTCGCATTTTCTGTTGAATTCCTCAAAGGTATGCCAGTCCAGGTCAACATCAAAATATTTCTTTAATAAGGGCTTTATCTTTTTCTGATTTATAAAGATTGGTGGCATACTTCCAAAGAATTCAGGCTCCAGCTCTTCAGTCGCCCTTCTATCCGCATCCACCGCGCACCGATAAATTTCATTTCCCATTGGCGCCATTCCATGACCGCAGTTTCCGGAAACCACAGTCGTTACCCCCTGCATCAGATAAGTTTCCATGGAGGGATGAAACAGCAACGTCATATCCACATGAGAATGCGGCTCAATAAAGCCAGGCGTTACAGTTTTTCCTGCTGCATCGATGACAGCATGCGCCTGCACATCCTGCAAATCTCCAATTTTTTCGATTTTCTGATCTCTGATGCCGATATCGCCCCGATAAGCACTGCGCCCAGTACCGTCAACAATCGTTCCATTTTTGATAACTAAATCATACATAGATGATACGACCTTCCCTTTTCAAATTTCTTGCGTCTGCATCTGCGTTTTATGATTTAGCATTCGCACTTCGCTCTTTGCTTTTCGCCGGTGATGCAGCGCTGAATCTATTAATATATTAAAATTATATTTCTATTATATCAGCATTCCCGCAAAAAGTAAACCGTTTGCTGCCGCATTTCTTACGGCAGACGCATAAAAACAAACGTCTATTGTAAAAAGACCGCAGTCAGAAGAATCTGCACCGATGTACAGTATGGATTGCCACAAAATTATAAATGAATCCATTTTGTGCCTTTACGGTGAAAATTTTGTCCAACCTATATTGACAGAAGAATGCTTGAATGATATTATTAATATATTAAAGATATATTTTGTTGTGAATTTTATTGCACATAAGGAGGTTCACCATGAGCGAAAAAATAAAGGTCAGCGACGCTGTCCAGAAAACATACGAAACCGTCAAATCCAATCCAAAGGTAAAACAGGCTTTTGACTTTTTAGTACCGGATCAGGAAAAGCGGTTGGAAGAGCAGATTGCGATTGCCAAGATTCCTGCTTTTTCTTATCACGAGGAAGAGCGCGCTAACGCGATGAAGGACTATTTCCGCCAGTACGGACTGACCGATATCACAACAGACCGCTTCGGCAACGTCTACGGCGTGCGCAGAGGAACCGGCAACGGACCCAAGGTTCTAATCGACGCCCATACCGATACGGTTTTTCCTCTCTATACCAAGCTAGAGCCAAAATTTGAAGGCAACAAAGTATACATGCCTGGTATCACGGACGACGCCAGCGGTCTTGCCGCCATGCTCAGCGTATTGCGGGCTTTGAATCACGAAGGCATCGAAACCACCGGTGACCTATACTTTGCCGGCATCGTAGAAGAAGAACCCGGCATCTTCGGCATGCACAAATTCATCGCCGAAAACACCTTTGACGCGGTAATTTCTCTTGACTGCGCAGGCTCCCACTGGTTTGCCTACGGCGCCAGCAGCGAATGTGATTTTGAAATCCGCTTCAGAAGCATGGAAGAACGCTTCAGCTTGAGGAAATACTCTCCTTGTCTGACCGCAGCGGCAAGAGCAGCCGTTAAATTCTCCGAGTACAAGCAGGAGGAAAGAACCTTCCTACTGGTAGACAACATCACCTCCGACCCGCATAAAGGCCAGGGCTGCACCACCAGCCTGACAAAATTGAACATCCAGGTTCGCGCCTGCACCCACGAAGGGATGGCGCAGGCTTCTTCAGCAATCAGACAAATCGCTGAAGAAGCCTGCGCCGAAGAAAACGCGCGTTTTGAAGAGCCTCCTGTAACCTTTGAAATCATCAAAAATGAAGCGCTTTCCCCTGCGCCACAGAACCCGGATAATCCAATCTGCGGCGCTGCCTACAAGGTCATCTCCGAAATCAGCGGACAGACGCCTCTAGTCACGGAAACCGGAAACTCCAACTCCGGCGCCGCGATTCGCGCCGGCATTCAGGCAGTCACACTGGGCACCGGCGGCATGCACGGCGGTATCCACTCTCTGGACGAATTTTTCGATACCACCGACATGCACAAGGGGCCGCAGTCCATCATGCTGATTGCGCTCATGATGACAGGCATCAAAGATGTTTGCGAACCGCTTGCATAACTCTCATAGCAGCAAGCAGCATTTTTCTCTCTGAGGGCGTTAAGCCCTCTTTTTTTCTCGTATCATAAAATAAATCAGGGCTGCAGACAATTAACGGTTATTTCCGCTAATGTCTGCAGCCCTTTCTGTAAACCAAACAATCAAAGGATGGTATTGATGAAGCTTTTTTATTTAATTCCTTTCAGAAATGCTCTGTAACCGCGATAGGTTTCGTACACATCCACCTTGGATACAATTTCGTAAGGCGCATGCATGGACAGCACGGCGATTCCTGCGTCGATTACGTTCATGCAGTACTTGGCGCACATTTCGGCAATGGTACCGCCGCCGCCCTGATCCACCTTGCCGATTTCAGCAAACTGGAAGGATACCTTGTTTTCATTCATTACAGCCCGCAGCTTGGCAATAAACTCCGGGTTCGCATCCGACGAAAATCCCTTGCCGCCGGATCCTGTATATTTGTTGAAGCACATTCCCTTTCCGAGGAAGGCCGCATTCTTTTTCTCATATACACCTGCGTGGAGCGGATCGAAGCCCGCCGACACATCGCTGGAAAGCATGAAACTGTTCCCCAGTGTGCGTTTTAGCATCAGGTCACTATGCGCGCCAGTTCTCGCCAGCACTTCCGCCACAGTATTTTCAAAGAAACGGCTGTCCATGCCGGTCGCGCCGACGCTGCCGATTTCTTCCTTATCCGTAAGGATGCAGCAAATCGTCCTCTTTGGAACGCCTTCAAAATCCATCACCGCCCGCATAGACGGATATGCGCAAACACGGTCGTCGTGTCCATATCCGAGAATCATGCTGCGATCAAACCCCATATCGCGTGCCTTTCCTGCCGGCACGATTTCAAGTTCAGCAGAGAGGAAATCCTCTTCCTCGATTCCGTAGGCTTCTTTTAACAACGCCAAAATATTCGCCTTGACCGCATCCTTTTCTTCCCCTTTCAACGGCTGGCTTCCGACGATTAAATCCAGATTCTCGCCTTCTACAATCTTGGTAGCAGTTAGGCTCATCTGGTCCTTTGCAAGATGCGGAAGCAAATCGGAAATGGAAAATACCGGATCCTTTTCATCCTCGCCGATGTGCAGTTCTATGGTTTCCCCATTCATTTTGACGATTACGCCGTGGAGCGCAAGGGGAATGGTTACCCACTGATATTTCTTGATTCCGCCGTAATAGTGGGTGTCCAGATACGCAATGTCACTGTCCTCATACAGCGGATTAGACTTCACGTCAATGCGCGGGGAATCGATGTGGGCGCCCAGAATGTTCATGCCGTATTCCAAAGGCTCGCTGCCAATTACAAACATCATAAAAGATTTTCCCATGTGATTGACATACACCTTGTCTCCGGCTTTGAGCGCATCACACTGAAAAAGATTGCGAAATCCTACCGCTTCACATGCCAAAACCGCCTGTGATACGCATTCTCTCTCCGTCTTTCCAGCAGACAAAAATTCCATATAGTCCTGCGCAAAGGTCTCAACGCCCTTGCGGTCTTCTTCACTAAAATTTTCCCAAATGTTTTTCCGTTCCATTTCTGACTCCTTATACTATCAGCTGTATTGCTTTGCTGCCTCAGTACGCACCCGCTCTTTAGATTGTGGTTTCATTCTTGGCGATATAGACAAGATCCTGTTTGATGCAGCGCTGCGCTTCCTTCAAATCTCTTGCCAGCAGTGCTTCGATAATCTTCTCGTGCCAGGACTCACCGCTGCGCTTTATCTTAACGTCCACGTATTGTCCGGGACGTGCCATCACCTCTGTCATGCGGGTAATTTCATTATATAAAATCTGATTCTTGGTCAGCTCGCCCAGCTTGCTGTGGAAATTCAGGTTAACGATGTTGTGGGAAACATCCGCAGGCGCCTGCAGCGTATCGTAAAGCTGCCGAATCTCGTCATCACTGCAAAGCTCGATGATAATCTTTGCTGCTCCTGCTTCCAGAATGTATCGAATTTCACTGATATCCTTATATTCCATCGGTGTCATATCCTTCAGCACATAGCCAAAGCTTGGATACCGTGCGATAAAGCCTTCTGAACATAAAATATTCAGCGCTTCGCGCACCGGCGTCTTACTGACCTGAAATTGTTCCGCAAGATCCATCTCCGAAAAGACCTCTCTCGTAAAGGTCTGATTCAGAATCTGGTTTTTCAGTTCCTTATAGATTCTTTCGACCATTGATTTTTTCATTTTACAACCTCCAAAAGGGCAATAGTTCCGTAGAAATATCACCTCTTGTCTTCCTTTATATTCGCTGTATCCAGTATATCACGTCCTCTTTCTTTTGTCTTATCAACATGAAAACTTTGCCAAATATTTCTATAAAAAATTCACCTCATTGCGTTGACATTTTTAAACACCAGAGATATACTATTAATATATTAATACTTTTTTTGTGTTTTGTCAACCGATTTTTATACAATTATCAGGAGGTAACGCAATGAGAATTTCAGAAAAAGAACCCGGGAAACGCTTTGTTTTTGAGGGAAAAACCACAATCAAAGGAGAAAGCATCCCTTACCAAACAATTTCCGAGGAAACGATGATTGATGGCAAGGACGGCAATCTTGCCGCCTGCATTTTTTCTTATACTTATCTTCGAACCGACGCAAAGAATACGAAAAATCGCCCGGTTCTGTTTGTCTATAACGGAGGACCAGGTTCCTCCTCTCACCTGCTGCACGTAGGCTTTTTCGGCACAGACAGAGCCAAAGTCAGCAAGACCGGCGATTCCCCCGTTGTGCCGCCATATGCGGTCGAGGAAAATCCCCACTGCATCTTGGATCTCTGCGACCTTGTCCTCATCGACCCCGTAGAGACCGGGTTCGGCAAGCTCTTCACCCCGGAGGCTGCGGGTGAATTTTTCGGCGTAGAAGAAGACGCCATGTCGCTGGCCTTGTTCATCGAACACTGGCTCAGCAAATATCAGCGCTGGGACTCTCCTCACTTTTTGTGTGGTGAAAGCTACGGCACCCTCCGTTCCGCGGTTCTTGCCGATCTACTCATGGGCGGTGTAGCTGTAAAGCGGTTCACCGGCATTTCTTTAAACGGAATTATCATGATGGGCTCTACGTTCCATGTGGAGGAATCCCACGGTCCGCTCTATGTCGAGCCGACTGTACTGAAACTCCCGTCCTATGCCGCCGCCAATCACTATCACAACAAAATCACCGAAACGTCTTTGGAGGACTTTGTCGAGGAAGCGTACCAGTTTTCTGTCGGGGAATACGCCCACGCGCTTTTGCTGGGAGATTATATGACGCCTGCGGAAAAAAGCGCCGCCACTTCAAAGCTCAGCTATTTTACCGGGCTCTCTGAAGATTGCCTCCGACAAAACGGTCTGAAACCCGATACGAAAGCATTCCTCTCAAATGTTATACGCGACCGCGGGCTGGAAGCTGGAGGATATGACAGCCGCGTGACCCTGCCTTTGTCCGATCAAATCGGTCCAAGAGACTCTTTTGACGATCCGTCTATGGCAAAATCCACTCCGTCCTATACCGCTCTTTTCCATTCCCATTTCAAGAAAAAACTGCAAATTGGTCTGGATCGAGCTTACATCACCACCAATATCGCTTCTAATTTCAGCTGGAATTACAAATGCGGCCGTACGCCGGCGCAGAGTCTCGCAGCTGCTATGCGCAGAAATCCGAACCTGCACGTGATGTTCGCAACCGGCTACTTTGACTTATGTACCTGCGCGGGATACGCCCGCTATATCATTTCTCAGCTGGGTCTTGATCAGGCGCGAATCTACCGGAGAGAGTACGAGGGCGGTCACATGATTTACACAAACGAAAAGGCCGCAGCAAATCTGGAACGAGATATCCGCACCTTCATCGCGCAGAGCATTTGATTCTTCCCACGCACACGATACAAGAAAGGAACTTACAATGATGACTGTCACACAAACAAATACCATAAATGAAGAAGTATTCTTTGAACGGGTCTATGTAGAGACTCCGGTAGATACAGACAAGGACGGCAAATACGATCTGATTGCCGTCTACATCAAACGTCCGGTCTCTACCCTCTACGGCGAAAAGGTTCCCGTTGTCTACGAAGCCGATCCCTATTTGCTGGACTGCAACAAGGACTGGTACGTGCCCTATCCTGTCAATCAGGATGTAAGGGTTTATCCGACCCAGAACATTTCCGAAGAGGAAATCCGTTTCGATTTTTCTAAAGAGCCGGTCTATTCTGCCGTGCAGCCCCGCAAAACCTGCGGGTTTGCACAGACCTCCCCTTGCGACCCGCAAGAGGAGCCGGAAGATCTCAACCGGATTTACAACCATTTTAACCAGAGGGGATACGCAACCATATTTTGCGGCGGTCTGGGCACAAAAGGCTCTGAGGGACTGCTTTTGACCGGCTCCCGTGAAGAAATTCTGGCGTTTCGTGCTGTCATCGACTGGCTCTGCGGCAGATGCCGCGCCTTTACCAACAGAACCGACAACATCGAAATAAAAGCTGACTGGTGCACGGGAAAAATTGCCATGATCGCAAAATCCTATCTGGGCACCATGGCAATCGGCGTTGCGGCTACCGGGGTCGAAGGGCTGGAAACCATCATCCCGGAAGCCGGCATCTGTAACTGGTATAACTACTACCGCACCAATGGACTTGTCACTTGCGGTATCGGCTGTCAGGGAGAAGACATCGACTCCCTGGCAAAATTCTGCTTCAGCAGAGCGAAGGATTCTGACTACGAACAGGTAAAAGACCTTTATGCCGCCGAGATGGAACATATGGTAGAATGTGAAGACCGCAATTCCGGTAATTACAATCTGTTCTGGGATGAGCGCAATTATCTCAATCAGATTAGCAGCTTCAAAGCCTCCGCATTTATCATCCATGGGATTAACGATTGGAACGTAAAAACCGACCAATGCGTCCAGCTCTTTCAGGCGCTGGAGCGAAATGGCATAGAGAGAAAGCTGCTCCTCCACCAAGGGGAACACTCCCACGTCTATGCTCTAAAGGATGCAGACGTCACGCCGATGCTGGACCGCTGGCTGGATCACTACCTGAAAGGGGTTGACAACGGCGTCGAGAAGGAGCCGAAGGTTCTTGTGGAAAGCAACACAGACCAGTCTTTCTGGTTCACCTCTGACACTTGGCCGCCTGCAAGCTGGTCCTACCAGGATTTTCCGATTAAAGCCGCTGCGCCGCAGGATATCACAGTCATCATTGACGACCTGTCCGCCACGGTCTATGACAAGGAAGCCAATAACCAGAAGGAATGGCTGGATCACTTGATCCTCGACGAAGATGAAAAGGCAGCGTACCGCTGCAGATTTTTCTGGAACCCTTGGAAGGCGGACGCCTCTTCAGAAGTGGCTGACTTTGACGCACCGGAGCTTCGCATTTCCGGAACCGTCAAAGTATCCTTCGATGCGGCGATAGATCAAAAAACTGCCATCCTCAGCGCTATGCTGGTGGATATCGGGCAGGACTGCAGATTCACCACCGAACAGATTCCGGTCAGCGAAATTCCTGTCAAGGAAAATGGCTGCTTCGTCTTCGGCAGAGAAAGCGATCCGTCAGCCTACAAGGTAATCAGCCGCGGCTTCCTCAACGCACAGAATCGAACCTGTCTCTACAGCAAGGAGGAAATCATCCCCGGTCAAACCATGCATTACAGCTTTGATATGATTCCGACAGACCACAGCCTGAAAAAAGGCCATCAGCTGGCTCTAATTCTGTACGGCATCGATACGCAGCACACCCAAAGACCGGATACCGTTACCAGAATTGAAATTCCAACAAACAGTATCCGCGCGCAAATTCCGCTGCTGTCCTTTCCGAATTCAGCAAACTAATAAGAGAGTGACCAAACCTATGCAAAAATAGGCGAAAGAAATTCAAAAACAGACAGAAGTATTCCGGTGAAACCCTGCGTCCTCTGTCTGTTATCTCTTTTTATGAAACCCTCTATCTCGATTATAATTCAGTAATCTCCTCTACGCTTAGTCCTGTTAACTCTGAAATCTGCTCAGGGTCAGTGCCTGCCGCTTTTAATGCGATTGCAATTGCGCTCTGTTTTTCATACAACTGTTTCTCCTGCAATTCCAAGTTCTTTTTCGTCTCCGCCTTGTGGGAACGCTCTAGTACACCAGTCCGCCGATTCTGGCAACTTCAACGCCCTGTTTTTCCAGTTCTTCCGTAATGCGGTTGATGCCGTAAGCGTCGCTTGGAATATGGCCGGTTACGATAACATTGCAACGGCCGTCCTTTTCCAGCTCCGCAATTTCCTCACGCTCAATATGCATGGTCAGGATAGTTCCCACACCGGCGTTCACACAGGCAAGGAATTCCTCTACCGTCGGCGCGCCGCCGCCTGCCATGGTTACCATAATTTTACCGGCGAAGCTGTCTTCATTCCCAATCCAGATTTCCGGCTTGATTGGAGTTTTGGAAAGCTCCGGAATTTCGAGGAGATTTTCGATGATATCACCGCAGGTTACCGCTTCCTTTGCCGCATCTTTTTCCGCTTCCAGCTTTTTCATGCGCTCTTTCAGGGCGTTTTCAAAGATCAAATCGGCCGGTGTATGAATGCTCAGATAGCCCATGCCCAGAAATTCCGCAAACTGTACCTGTCCAACCAAATTAAGCATATGCATGGAGCGATTCATTCTCTGTTTTCTCGGCGCCGCGAGTTTCTGCGCGATATTGGCAGGCACACCGTTGTCCACCATCATTTTCATATGGTCGCGCACTTCCATTTCTCCTACGTTCGCCATCCGATAGCCCCGCGGATGATGGCGCAGAATGCAGTCGTAGCCTTTCATGCTTGCCGCGAGAATTTCCGCGGAATCGATATCTACGCCCGCCAGCACCCGTTTTACATCTTCACACGGTACATTGATATCGCTGTCCTCCGGAATTTCCGTAATCCCTGCCAGCTTCAGGGCAATATTCATTATATCCTTTGTATTCATCTTCTTTTATCTCCTCTCATTTTTCTGTGCGATGATAAGAATGACCCATTTTACAATGAGTCATTCTTCCTGCAATTATAATCTAAATCTGAACTTAATTCCAGCTCATTTCATTGAAGTAGATATTAGGGTCTTCAACTTTTGCGTTCAGGTTCTTATTCATAGCGTAAATACGTCCATAGTGGAAAAGATCTGCCCAAAGTGCCTTTTCGTTGATAATTTTCGCTACTTCTTTGAAGTTCTTCATCTGCGTTTCAGAATCTGTGGAGAATCTGGCTGCATCGATGTACTTATCCAGCGTCGCGTCATTGTATCTGCACAGGTTGTAGCCCAGTTCAATTCCTTCACTGTGGAAATTTTCACAAACGTCTCCAAAGGATATCATTTCGGAATTTGTCATTGCGCCCATTTTGAAGTCGCCTTTCCAAATGCTCTCAAGCCAAACTGTGGTTTCTACAGAGCTTACTTTGATATTGATGCCAACCTCAGCAAGGCTCTGCTGGATTGCTTCCCACATAGATGCCTGATCACCTGTAATCTTGATTTCTCCAAGATCTACCGGTGTTGACAGACCAGCTTCTTTAATCAGTGCCTTTGCTTTTTCCGGATCATAGCCATAGGTAGGAATACCTTCCTTATCAATGCCCCATGTATCTAGATAGAAGCAATTTTCTACTGCATAGTCCCCCTCAACAGCGGACATTTTAGCCAGACCGTCACAGTCGATGGCATACAGGATTGCCTGTCTCAGCTTCTCATCTTTCACCTGGTCAGCTTCTGTGTTGAAGATGATATAGTTGCCCAGCGTCTGTCTGCCGAATTCTACCTTTAGATTGTCATCTCCGCTTGCCTGTTTGCAAGTAGAAGACGGAATATCCGTAAAGTCGACCTCGCCGTTACGCAGCGCAATCAGAGCAGTATTTGAATCCGGAATGTAACGCATGGTTACCTTCTTAATAGACGGCGCTTCGCCCCAGTACTCAGGATTTTCGACTAAAATGGCAAGACCTGTTGCTTCGTCATAGCTTTCCAGCATATAAGCGCCGCTTCCAATCATTTCAGCGAAATACTTTTCATCGCCCAGTTCCTTGAATTTTTCCATATTGATGACCGGAATTGTAGAAATGTAATATGCTGCATTCGGACTCATGGTTGCCAGTTTAATGACAACAGTCTTTTCGTCCTTGGCTTCCGCAGAATAACCCACATAGTTTACTGCGCCGGTCGGTGTGCTCAGCGCATATTCTAAGGATCCAACTACGTCGTCTGCCGTTACCTGCTTGCCGTCGGAGAATTTCGCGTCGCGAAGATGGAAGGTCCACTCAAGCTGATCGTCTGATACCTCGTAGGATTCTGCCAGTATTCCTGTAATGCTGTCTCCGTTGTCACGATCGACTCTAATCAAATTATCCACAATATTTCTTGTCAAATCCGTAGAATAGTCAAATGGATTCAGCGGGGATTTGTATTCGTAGGAAATAGTGATTTCCTCCGGATTCTTTCCGCTTCCCTGCGAGTCGTCCCCGCCGCAGCCTGTCAGCATGGTAACTGCCAGCAAACAACAGAGGAATGAAATTAAAATTCGTTTTTTCATCTTACTTACCTCCTAGTTTTCTTGATGATCGTTCATATTTAATATCAGCTTTGTGCCGTATATCACTTTAGTAATGCATGCAGCAGGCAACCTTGTGTCCCGGCGTCACTTCCGTCATCACAATGTCCTGTGCCAAGCACGCCTCACTGCAGTATTCGCAGCGTCCCGCAAATCTGCAGCCGATTCCCGGATCAATCGGAGAGGATACCTCTCCTTTCAGAATCATAGGCTCTTTGCCAATGCCGGCTACACTCGGATTTGGAATCGCAGCAAGCAGCGCCTTGGTATACGGGTGCAATGGATTCGCGAAAAGCTCATCGCTGCTAGCCTGTTCTACACACACACCGCGATACATCACGATAATATCATCGGAAATGTGGCGCACAACCGATAAGTCGTGGGTGATGAACATATATGTCAGTCCCAATTCATCCTGCAAATCCATCAGCAGATTCAGAATCTGCGCCTGAATACTTACATCCAGCGCGCTAACTGGCTCGTCACATACGACAAATTCCGGGTTTACCGAAAGCGTTCTTGCGATGCCCACACGCTGTCGTCTGCCGCCATCCAACTCATGGGGATAAGACTGTCTGACTCGATCGCTGAGACCTACGATATCCATCAGCTCCTTAACTCTCTTTTCTGCCTCACGCTTATTGGGATAAAGCTTGGTCAGCAGCAACGGCTCCATGATGCTTTCCGCCACGGACATACGTGGGTCGAGAGATGCGTAAGGATCCTGGAAGATGATATTAATCTTTTTACGAATCTCCCGCATTTCCTTTGCCTTCATGGAAAACACGTCTTCCCCCTTGAACAGCATCTTACCGCCGGTCGGCTCAATCAGACGAATCATGGTCTTTCCCAGGGTGCTCTTACCGCATCCGGATTCGCCTACCACGCCCAGAGTCTTTCCCTTCTCAATTTGAAAGCTTAATCCGTCTACGGCGTGAAGCATATGCTTTTTGACCGGGAAATATTTCTTAATATCAATTGCTTCGATTAAAGGCGTCTTATCACTCATTGTCTTCACCTCCGTAAAGGAAACACTTAATCTTATGCGTACCATCCTCAAATACAGGCGGCTCCTGCTGTCTGCAAATGTTCATACACTTTTCACAGCGTGGTGAAAATTTGCAGCCCTTCGGCAAATCAGTCGGATCCGGCATCATCCCTTTGATGGACTTTAACCGGCGCTCCCTGACTGCAATCTTCGGAATACTGCCAAAGAGTCCATCGGTATACGGATGGTGCTTCTCCTTTGCAAAAATGTCCATGACCGTTCCGGCTTCTACAATCTCACCGGCATACATGACAGCGACTTTATCGCAGGTCTGTGCCACAATGCCCAAATCGTGCGTAATCATAATCATGGAGGTCTGCAGCTTTTCTTTCAGCTCTTTCATCAGGCTGAGAACCTGCGCCTGAATGGTTACGTCAAGAGCCGTAGTTGGCTCATCGGCAATCAGAAGCTCAGGTTCACATGCCAAAGCGATAGCAATGACAACGCGCTGTTTCATTCCGCCGGAGAACTGGTGCGGATATTCATTCTTTCTGGATGCCGGAATTCCTACCAACTCCAGCACTTCCTCCACCCGCTTTTCCATTTCCTTTTGGGTTCTGTTCTGATTATTGTGCAGACTCAGCGCTTCTAAAATCTGATCTCCAATCGGCATAATCGGGTTTAAGCTGGTCATCGGATCCTGGAAAATCATGCTGATTTTCTCCCCGCGAATCAGCTGCATCTCTAAATCCGTCTTTTCCAGCAGATTTTCACCCTCTAAAATGACTTCTCCGCTGGAGATATGACCCACTCTATCCGGCAGCAGCCGCAGAATGCTCAGCGCCGTAGTGGTTTTTCCTGCGCCAGTTTCGCCTACCAGACCCAGCGTCTGCTGATAATCCAGTTCAAAATCGATATTGTTCACGGCATACACGGTGTCCAAATCTGTCCGGTACTCAACGCCGAGATTTTTTACTTCTAACAGTTTTCTATTATTCATATGGCAATGTGATCCTTTCCTATAATGACGCAATGCTTTGCAATTAATCCTTGAGTCTTGGATCCAACGCATCACGCAGACCGTCTCCAATCAGCGTAATAGACATGGCGGAAAAGACAATTGCAAAACCCGGAATCAGCATCAGGTTCGGCGCATCCAACATATAGTTCTGCGCATTGGATAAAATTGCGCCCCATTCTGGATCTGGCGGCTGTACACCGAAACCCAGATATCCATAGCCAGCTACGGCAAGAATGGTAGTTGCAACAGTTCCAGCTGCTTCAACAATAATCAGTCCCATGGCATTAGGCAGGACGTGGCGCACGATAAGCCTAAAATTTTTACTGCCGAAGGCTCTTGCTGCCTGTATGTACTCCATGTCGGTAAGACTGATTACCTGCGCCCGCACCGTTCGGGCAATCATTGGAATGGTTCCCAGGCTCATGGCAAGCAGCAGATTGACAAGTCCTGTACCGAAGCTGACTACGATTACCATAATCAGAAGCATCGGCGGTAGACAGTTCAAAACATCGAAGACACGCATCACGATATTGTCAAGAGTGCCCCCAAAATATCCCGTCGCCGCGCCGATAAAAGAACCGATGGTAAAGGAAATCACCACAACGAGGATTCCCATGGACAAGCTGACTCTGCTGCCGTAAATCATACGTGCAAACAAGTCTCTTCCCAGATTATCTGTACCGAAGATGTGCTTTCCGCTTATCCCTTCCAGGGCTTCCTGATGGTTAATCTGCGTAATTAAGGTTTCATCCGCTAAAAGTCCTGCGCAAATCGCGATGACGATAAATATCGTCAGAACGCACAGACCAAACATGCCGGTCTTGCTCTTCTTGAATCGACGCCAAATTTCAGCGATTTGGCTGGGCCGTTTTCTCGGCGCATTCTCTTTTACTATTTTCTCTGACATAGTTCTACTCCTGTTTAACTTGTATACTTTGCTCTGACTCTCGGATCTGCGTAGGCGCTCATAATGTCTACCGCCAATACAGCCAGACACCAAATCGCTGCCAAGAAGATTGTCGTCGCCAAAACCAGAGGCACATCTTTCGCCCGAATTGCGTCAAGTGCTAAAACACCAAGCCCTGGTATGGAGAATGTCGTCTCAATCAGAACAGTTCCTCCAAGCATCGCACCAAAGGTCAGACCTATTAAGTTAATCAGCGGAAGCGAAACATTTGGCAGTGCATGACGCCAGATGATGCGTTTTTCGGAAGCGCCCTTCGCGCGGGCAGTTCTAATGTAGTCCTGTCTGATAGATTCCAGCATGATGGTTCGTGTTGTTCTGAGAAGTCCGCCCGCGCTGCTGATGCCATATACGGCAATCGGCAGGATATAATGCTTCCACGTATCAACACCGTTTGACGGCAGCCATCCAAGTTTCAAAGAAAAAATTAAAAGTGCGACAAGTCCAAGCCAGAAGGACGGCATGGAATTAAAAAGCATGGCTATGATACGCATCGTGTTGTCTGTCAGACTGTACTGCTTGACCGCCGAAAGAACGCCCAGCGGTACGCCCAACAGCATATACACCGCCGTTCCAAAAAGTACAACCCTAAAGGTGTAAGCAAAATATCGCATGATATCCGCTAAAACATCCTGATTAGTCATCCATGATTTTCCAAAATCAAAGTGGAAAACGATATCGCTCAAGTACTTGCCCAGTCTTGTCAGAAGCGGCTGATCATATCCCAGCTCGTGATTCAGCTGATCTACCGCTGCCTGTTCTGCCTGCATACCCAGGATATTTCTACCTGGATCACCCGGCACGATATTCATCATAACAAACACCAGGACGATAACACCCAGCAAAATAGGGATTGTAAGAAGTAATCTTTTTATTACGTATTTATACATCTGTTTTCCCTTCTCCTTTCTTTTGCTTCGCAAAATTCATTTATTTCAATCACCTTTCGGTATTTGAAGTCTCTGTCTACCGCCACGGACAGTCTGCTGCCACCTTCAGGGCGCGGTCTATGTCATCTTCGTTATTATAAGCGCCCAAGGACATTCTGATGTACTGACCGCCGCTACACGAAGAAATTACGTTGTGATCCAGGAAGTATTGGTAAATTTCCTTTGCGTGAGTGGTCTTCATACAAAGGGATGCGCAGCGTTTTTCCGCCGCCTCCGGCGTAATCAGGTTGTATCCCAGCTGCTGCAAACCTTCGTAAAGCTTGCTGAGAAGCGCTGTAATATGCTTCTCGATGTTTGCGGTTCCAACCTCCAAGATTGCCTTTAAGGAATCGTGAAATACGTAGGTTCCAAGATAATCGCTGGAACGGTTATCGAATTTGCTCGCATCCAAAGGATCTAGACAGCAGAGTTCCGGAATATTATTGCTGTATTTCAGGATAAGCTTTTCGTAATTGTTTGCCACAAAGGTCGGCTTTACTTTCTCCAAAAGCGCATCACAGCAGTAAAGATATCCGATGCTGATAAATGCGCCAAGACCCTTGTAGCCACCGCCAGAAACAGCACTTACGCCCCATTCCTGCGCCCGAAAGCTGGAAAGTCCAACGCTCTGTATCGCATCTACAATCAGGAATATACCTTTTTCTCTGCATCTGCCTCCGAGCTCCTTCAGATCTATCTTGCACCCTGTCAGTGACTGCACATGGCTGACAAATACCATTACAGTGCGGTCATCTACTTGCTCCCAAAGGGTCTCGATGGAAGGATTAAATTCCGAATCCATCTCTGCAAACTTGCAATTCACCCCGCGAGATTTAGCCGCATTCACACAAGGTGCAACAATGGCAGAGTGCTCTCTGTCAAAGATGACAATATTATCGCCAGGCTGAAACGCAAATCCCTGCATAATAATATTGAAGCCTTCATTTGTATTCTTGGTAATCGTTACATTCTTCGGGGAAACACCACCCAGTAGTTCCGCGATGTATTCCCTGGTCTCATCTGCGATTTTGAAAAAAGGCTCTCTGCCTGGACCGCCTCGCTTTGCCGTCGCCGCCGCCTGTGCCCAATCTTCAAAATATCGATTGGCTGCCGCTTTTCCAATGAGAGAACCGCCGCAGTCATAGGCAGAATCCAGATATGTACATAGCCCCGTTACCGGAAATTGACTTCGTAATTCATTGTGCCATGCCATAGATTTTCCTCCAATGTATCTTTAATATATTAATAACATATTAAAATTGTACCACTCCGATTTACACTTGTCAATTAAAAATTCGACGAATTTTTCTGCCCGCGATGAAGCCGGTATTTTCTTGTTTTGGGGTAAGGTTATAGTTTTAAAAAAAGTCCTCTATGCCGTAAATTGCTGACGCAAAATCGCACTGACCAGAGAGAACGCAGACACAAAAAGAATTTAAAAATTATTATCGCAAAAGGACGGGAGGGGGGGGGAATCACCTCTCCAAGCTGATTGATACGATTATGACTGACCGCAATCCTTTCATTATGTAGTCTTTCAGTACGCGATTTGCCCATTTTCGAAATTCCACACCGCGCTTTGACTTGACACCGTAGCCCACCGAGATAATGACATCAGGGCTATAAAATGCGGTTGTCATGCAAGAATTTGGAATATGCAAAAAGAGCAGCCATACAGACTGCCCTTTCTTAGTAACTATTTTTCGATTATTTTTCAACAATAACAGTAGTTCCCATACCGCCGCCGATACACAGAGTAGCAAGACCATATTTAGCGTCTTCTCTCTTCTGCATTTCGTAAATCAGGGAAATCAGGATTCTAGCGCCGGAAGCTCCGATTGGGTGACCTAAAGCGATTGCGCCGCCGTTTACGTTGGTCTTTTCAGGATCTAATCCTAAATCTTTTCTAACTGCTAAGGACTGAGTAGCAAAAGCTTCATTTGCTTCTACCAGGTCGATATCTTCAATCTTCAGACCAGCCTTTTCCAGAGCTTTCTTGGACGCAGGAACAGGACCAACACCCATGATGGACGGATCTACACCGCCGGAAGCATAGGATTTGATTGTGCACAGAGGCTTGATTCCTAATTCGTCAGCTTTTTCCTTGGACATAACAACAAGAGCAGCACCAGCATCGTTGATACCAGAAGCGTTAGCAGCTGTTACGATACCGTCCTTCTTAAATGCCGGTTTCAGCTTAGCCATCTTTTCGATGGAAGCGCCGAACTTAGGATATTCGTCAGTATCGAATACGATTGGATCGCCTTTTCTCTGCGGAATTTCAACAGGAACGATTTCGTCCTTGAATTTGCCTTCTTTGATAGCAGCTTCTGCTCTCTGCTGGGAAATCACAGCAAACTCATCCAGTTCTTCTCTGGTGATGCCCCACTGTTCCGCAACGTTTTCGGCAGTGATACCCATGTGATATCCGTTGAAAGCATCCCACAGACCATCGTTAACCATCATGTCAACCATCTGTGTATTGTTCATTCTTGCGCCCCATCTAGCAGCCGGCATAGCATAAGCTGTAGCAGACATATTTTCTGCACCACCAGCAATTACGATATCAGCATCGCCTGCTTTGATAATCTGAGCAGCAAGTTCTACTGCACGCAGACCGGAACCGCAAACTTTATTGATTGTCATTGTAGGAACTTCATTAGGAAGACCTGCATCTAAAGCCATCTGACGGGACACGTTCTGACCTAAGCCGCCCTGTAATACACAGCCCATAATTACTTCATCAACCTGTTCAGGTTTGATTCCAGCTCTTTCTACTGCAGCTTTGATTGCGATTGCACCCAGCTGTCTGGTAGGAACGCCTTTCAGACTGCCGCCAAAACTTCCGATTGGAGTTCTAGCTGCACTAGCAATTACTACTTCTCTCATTGATATGTACCTCCTTAAAATAAACGCCATCTCTGGCTATCGTTAACATTTTAACGTTTGAACGTTAATGTTTTAACATTTGTTAAATTATTCACATTCTAATAGTACCATATCCGCCTACAAAAAGCAAGCTGTATATTTCTCTTCCATGTGGTCAGGCTTAAGCGCTTCCTTGGCATGGCGGAGGTTTTCAAGACCCATATCTTCCTCTCGATTCACATACACGACTTCCTCCGGCAGACTTTTACAAAATTCACTGCAGACAAGTTGATAGAGCCCTCGAAATTTGTCGTTTGCCTTTTCAAAATGTTCTACAGCGGTATTTTGAGAAAGCCTCTCTCCTATCGCGAATGCTTCTATTTTTCCATCGATGAAAACCGCAGTTCCATAAACGCTTTCATCTTCAGCAAACTTCAGCAAACTTCAGCAAACTTCAGCACCTCGCCGATTGCTTCTTCCTCCATATGAAGGCTCTCAAGCTCGTCTGCATCATAATCCCTGCCCGCTTTCACGCTGCGAACCAATTCCATAATCTCGGCGGTCATAGTGCGGTCAATAGGCTTTGCCTCGTAGCTGTAGGTTTTCAAAAAATAATTGAGATGGTTCTTTTTCTTGTGCAGCGCCCGTCCACTGAGAGAAATCAGCTTGTCCTTCAAATAGACATATTCATCGGAATCTCTATCGTGTTCGAAGGATAATTCCTCCGGAAACGCCTCTTCCAGATACTGCCGCATATGCGCAGGTACCAGCACAATCGAGAAAGGAATTTTTCGCTTCTCAAAACGGCTGCGTGCCTCCAGTACAGCCTCACGCAGCTTTTGGGGTTCATACACCCCGTTCTTTGTCATAGGCATGGAAATCACCGCACTAGGCTCGCCAATCATGCAGTCTGCGCCTGCCAGAAACAAGTAGTCTCCGATGACCTCCCAGCAAAGGCAGTGGGTATTTCTCCAAATGTAGTTAGCTAGGAAGGTATACCCTGCTCCACGATAGTCAAATCCATGAAAATACTCTTTTAAAATACGTATATCTTCTCCTGTCATATCTTCAAAACAATGTTTGAAAATGTTCATAAACTAAGGCTCCATTTCTTTATTTGCTCTAAACTCTCGTAGTCTGTAAAGTCCATCTGCAGCGGCGTGATAACCGCATAGTTTTCAGCCACGGCGGAAAGGTCGTTCTCCTCACCCGGCTTTACATAGTCACCCGGCTGTCCTGACAAGGTATATCTGCTGCCCTCCACCAGATGAAATTTATCGTCATAATATCTTGTGTTTCCAAGAGGAACGTATTTTATTCCCCGAATCTGTTCTTTCGGTAAATTTGGCACATTGATGCTCAGTACCACCGACTTATCCAGTTTACCGTATACCAGGTCGATTGCCTCTTTCGCCAGGCAACAAGCTACATCAAAGTAAACCGCGTCATGGTCGTCTACCGAAACCGCCACCGCATGAACACCGCTGAGCGCCGCTTCTGCCGCCGCGCCAATAGTTCCCGAATACAGGGTGTCTCTGCCAAGATTGCTTCCCATGTTGATGCCGGAATAAACCATATCAATTGGTGCTCCCGCCTCTGCAAAAAACTGCAGCCCGATTTTAGTGCAGTCCGCCGGCGTTCCGCTGATCTTATAAGCAGCCTTTGCTCCAGGAAACTCCGTTTTTTCGATGATTACATCCTGCCCTAGGGTGATAGAGTGGCTCCTTGCACTGCGCTGACTTTCCGGTGCGCACACGTACACATCCGCTACTTCAGACAGCGCCTTCACCAGTGCCGCAAAACCTGCAGCCTCAATCCCGTCATCATTTACTACTAAAATATTCATGCCCAATCCATTACCTTTCCAATCGAATCGTAAATCACCAGATTTGCTCTCCCATCATAAGGAGTTTCTGATTTGTTAATCAACACCAAGTTCTTTCCCCGGAAATAGTTGATCAGTCCCGCCGCCGGATATACCACCAGAGACGTACCTCCGATAATCAGGGTATCCGCTTCGGAAATCGCCTCCACTGCACCGTTGATGCAGTCATCATCCAGCATTTCCTCGTAAAGGACGACGTCCGGTTTCATGATACCACCGCAGCTGCACCTGGGAATACCATCCTCACAGTTAACATCGTCCAGCATATAGTCCATATCGTGGAAAGCGCCGCACTTTTCGCAGTAGTTGCGAAGAACGCTGCCGTGAAGTTCGTAAACCTTCTTGCTGCCCGCTTTCTGGTGAAGCCCGTCGATGTTCTGAGTCACCACAGCCTTCAGCTTACCCATCTCCTCCAGCTTCGCCAAAGTCAGATGCGCCTGATTTGGCTGCGCCTTTGGATAAAGAAGATTTTCCCTATAATATGCAAAAAACTCCTTTGTATGATTTCTATAAAATGAATGCGACAGCATCGTTTCCGGAGAATACCCGTATTTCTGCTGCGCATGATAAAGCCCACTTTCGGAGCGAAAATCCGGAATATTACTTTCTGTGGACACCCCTGCTCCTCCAAAAAATACGATGTTCTCACTTTCGTCAATAACTTTCTTTAATCTTTCATCCATTATGGTTACCTCCAAAGCTTTCAAAGGCGAAATGCAGTCAGGTTTCAGCTGTGCTTAAACCACACTATTAAAAACGTGCTGGCATTACCTTAACTATATAATTATACCACAAAACCCGCGGAAAAAACAGGTTAGATTCTGTACTATTTCTCGTATCCCGCTTCGATTTCCTTTACTCTTTGGTATACCATTTCCGTAGTCGGAACCGCAATGCCGTGCTTTCTCGCCTTTGCAATAAGCGCACCGTTAAAAAGTTCTACCTCAGAGTAACGCTTTGCCAGCCCGTCCTGCCGCATAGACGGCATGCCCTGCGGATTAAGTGAATCCAGCAGATTAATATATTCCTGTAAATCTGTCTCATTCAAATCCACGCCTTCTGCATTGGCAACAGGAATTACCTCGCTCATAGCTTCTACCGCCAGCTGATGACCACTGCCGCCGGTCTGCAGCGTGCCAAAAGTGCCTTCCAGAATCATCGCTGTCGGATTGCAGCCTATATTGAGCATCCACTTGCTCCAAATCCTGCGCAAAATATCATCTTCCTTCGTATAAGGAAACTGCACCCCGTCAAACAGCTGACAAATCCGCTGCAAGTGCTGCCGCTGCTTTTGGCATGCAGCGCCTTCCCCTTTCGGTACACCAATCCTAAGCTCACCCATGTGACTGTAAATCAGATGGTTGCCTTCCCTGGTTGCGTCCATACCCTGTGCCACCGTGTACACGATGTGTTCCTCGCCAAAAGCTTCGCTCAAAACCTCTTCACTGGAAATACCATTGAGAAGAGAAATAATCGTTGTATCCTCACCAACAGAGTCCTTTGCAAGTTCTACCGCCTCAGAAAGCGCTGTGCCCTTTACCGCAAAAACCAGCAGATCCGCCACCTCCTGTTTTCCAGCCTCTATCATAGAAAAACTGCAGGGCTTTTCGTTGCAGTACGCACCCTCTTTTTCAAAGCGCTCCGTACGCCTTTTATCTCCCACAAAGGCCACCGCCCCTGCGCTCATCTTCCCTGCCAGAAAATCACCAAACATAATGCCCAGCGCTCCCATGCCGATAAACTGTATCTTTTCAATCCGTTTCATGCTGTCTCGTCCTTTCGAGTTTCTTTTCCATCATATACTATATCGTTTTTTGCCGGGCGTGGCAAGATGGAGACGCGATACATCGAAAAAATCCCCAAGCCTTAGGCCTGGGGATTTTCAATTCTATAAACTCAGCTTTTTCATTTACACTGACTCCGAACCTTCTTTTTCGAGGTCTTCAAGCTTAGTGCTCTTGCCAATCAGTCTTACAATAACTGCCAAAGCTACAATGCCCAGTGGAAGAATAATCAGCGGAGATAATCCTGCTGCCGCAAGGATAAATCCGAGAATTGCCACAACTGCTACTGTCATTGCATACGGGATCTGTGTTTTTACGTGATCCATCAGGTCAGCTGCAGAGCCCATGGAACTCATGATTGTCGTATCAGAGATCGGCGAGCAGTGGTCGCCGAAGACAGCGCCGCAAGTTACTGCTGCGATAGTCACGATAGCAAGGGATCCGACTTCTCCGCCGGACATTCCAACAGCAATCGGAAAAGCAATCGGAATCATGATTCCGCTGGTTCCATAAGAGGTTCCTGTGGAGAATGCCATCACGCAAGCGATTACAAACAGAATTGCCGGAAGCAGAAGTGCCGGAATTGCAGTTCCTACCAGTCCGGAAATGTATGCGCCTGTTCCCAGCTCACTCATGACGCTGCCTGTAGACCAAGCCAGCATGAGAATTGTGATGGTGAACAGTAGCTCTTTGCAGCCGCCAAGCCAAACATCGATGGCTTCTCTTAAAGTCATGATTTTCTGCGCTACTGCCATAATAATGCACAAAATGGATGTAAAGATAACCGAATACAGAATACTGGAAGCTGCATCGGTATTACCAAATGCAGTTGCAATGCCTTCCAAGGTGAAGCCCGCATCCATACCGCCGCCTGTGTACCACAGTGCCGCAACAGTCACAAAGATGAATGCCAAAATTGGAATTGCCGCATTGTAAATGCGAAGCGGTGCGCCTTCTGCTACATTCATAGCATCCAGTTCCTTACTCATCATCGGTTTTGCGTTATCTGCGTAAAGCTTTCCAGTCAGTCTTGCACGCTTTTCTGCCTTGTACATCGGACCGTAGTCTCTCTGCATGAGCACTACAATAATAACCATTGCGATTGCAAAAATATTGTAAAATCTGTACGGAATGGTCTGCAGAAAAATTCCGTATACGTTGGCGGCCTCCATGCTGATGGAGGTAAATGCCAGTGTAATCATACCAATTTCGTGGGCAACCCATGAAGAAATTGGTGCCATATCGGTTACAGGACCTGCCGTAGAGTCGATGACATACGACAGCTTTTCTCTGGAAACCTTTGCCTCGTCAGCAACAGGACGCATGGTCGGACCTACAATCAGGGAGTTTGCAATATCTTCAAAGAAAATAATCAATCCCAAAATCCAAGTCATGATCAACACATTTTTGGTACCCTGTGCTTTTTTCGCCATGGCAACAGCCATAGCCTGCATTCCTCCCATTCTGCTCATAACGGCAATCATCCCGCCTACAGCCAGAATAAACAACATCAAAGACGCATTCCAAGAATCCGCTACAGTACCTACAAAGTATGTGTCACAGGTGCGCAGAAAGCCCTCAAAAATATTTCCTCCATTGATGATAGTTGCACCTGCAAATACTGCTGCTGCCAGCGACAACACAACCTGTTTGGTGATAAACGATAAAACAATTGCAATAAACGGCGTAATAAGAGAAAGCGCGCCAAAATACTGCGTTTCCTCTCCGTCTTCCCCAAAGGCAAACTGGGTCAATACCAGCATGCCGATGAGGAAAGCTGCTGCAAGAAACCATCTCCGATTAGAGATACTTTTTCCTTTCATTGCCTTTCCTCCTTTTTATTATTTTGTCTTCAGTATGCCACGCTGTATCAGCTCTTTGGAGTAATACATTGCATCATAAACCATGTGTTTTACGCGCAGAATCTGCGTTTCCCACAGGTAATATTCGTGAGAACCTTCCTCTGCCCTGTTGTATTTTGCAAGAGCGTGCGCCAAGGCCGGTATTGGATTTTCTGTCTGCAGCGCGCAGCAGGAGTCCTGTCCGTAGCGGCCCGAGTAGCAGCGCAACATTGCAGTCTGTCTCTCGCAAAGCAGCGCCAGACGGTCGTATTCCTCTGCGAATCCCTCCTGATTGCGTAAATCCCAGAGGGCTTCCAGCGCCTTTGCATATTCCTCAACAGTTTCACCCAGTTCAGAGATTAAATCCGCACCACGGCCGCTAAGCACCTTAATCTGGCTCCACTGCTCTCTGGTGTCATCTGCTAACGCCTTTAAATCGTAAAGAACACGGTCTGCATTGACCATGCCTTCGATGATATACGCAAAATATTTTCCGTGTCCCAAAAGCAGGTCTCTGTCCAATTTGTCAATGGTGTCAGAGTCGCTGTGCAGCCATGGACTGTAAAATGCGTAGTTCAGTTCTACCAGCTTTTCTTCTGTGTACTCTGTTGCAAAGGAGCAGTACGGAACGCCTACACCGAAGAAAGAGGAGTCACCGCCGCCTTTGTACGCCCGATGCCACTCTCCTTCCTGACCCCAGATTTCCTTGATTGCACCGGTCAGATAGTCTTTCAGTTCGGGCTGTCCTTCCACGCCTGGAATGGTAGTTCCCTTAATTGCCAGATTGTCGATGTTGATATACGCCAGACAGTTTTCGTTCATATCCTTCCAGTAATTGTCTGCATACCAGGCGGAACCGCCGCCCTCTGCGATTTCGTGGCCGTCCCAGAATACAAATACTACGTCGCGGTTCAGTTCATCTTTATGTTTCTGAAAAAGCCTTGCGAGTTCTAAATTCAGCGCATTGCCGGACGCATTGCAGATTGCCGATTTTCCCCATGCGTCCACATGGCTTCCCACAAGTACGTACTGGCCGCTACTCTTTCCGCCGTAAACTCTGCCAATTGGCTGGTCTGCAGTAATCCACTCTCTGGTCGCTTCCGCCGTCAGATGGACGCTGACTTCGCCCTTTTCACAAAGTCCTGCAAGATATTCACCGTCGGCTCTGGAAATGCTGATTACAGTCAAATCCACAATATCCTTTTCTGTGTCCGGTGTCGGATTTCCCCACTGGGCCTTAACTGCACCCATCTGAATCAGGCCGTCTTCTGCCTTACCCCAGTTCATGATAATCAGAGCTTTTGCACCCATTTCCCAGGCAATCCTTGCCTTTTCAGGTCTGCCCGGACTCCAGTTCATGTCGGTCAGAACGATTTTGCCAGTCACGTCCTTTCCTTCATAGTCCTCGTAGGCACCGCTTCCCAAATAAACAAGTTCCCCGCTGAGCCCTTCTGCTGAAGTGGATTTAATATGACATACAGGTCTTGCCGGAATTTCCTTTTTCTCCGGCGCAAGAAGTGTCAATGTTGCTTCTTTCGGATAGCTCTGGTACATTGGGAAGTGGTCGATGTGCGCTTCCACACCGTACTCCTTTAATTTTCCGCAGATGAATTCCGTCGCTTTACGCATTTGCGGCGAACCGGAAAGTCTCTCTCCGACTTCATCCACCAGATAAGTCATATTTTCATACATTCTGTCCAGTGACAGTTCTTCTGCCAGCTTTTCATAAATACTCATATTACTTCTCCTTACCCTCTCTTTAAGAATGCAGTACAACAGTGAATTGCACCGAATCCTTTCATAACTTCATCAAACTCAACCGGAATAACTTCGATTCCATTTTTCTCAAGAAGCTCTTGGCTTCTAGGATTTCCCGCCGGCATTACAATCTGTCCCGGTTTCAGGGCTACAAAGTTAATTGCAAAGCTTTCCTTTGCTTCAGTCTGGGACGGGCACTCCAGCAGCTTTATGCCTTTTTTCTTCAAAGCATCGCACACATCGTAAGGCACCTGTGACGCATGAATCATTGCAACATCGTGGCTTGCAAAGTTGAGATTTCCATCGATATGGGCGTGACCGTAAGGTACCTGCATGTGCAGAATTTCTGTTACACCCATGCGCTTTAGTTCGTATTCCACCATTTCATAGCCGCTTCTGTTGGTCCTGACGCCGCTTGCCAAAATTGCAGTGTGACGGTCGACCCACATCACCATCGCTCCCTCAAAGGTTGCGTCACCGCAAATGGTTCTGATGATTGGAACTCCAAGGTCTGCAAGAGTCTTTGCAGCATATCTTTCCTCGCCGCGTCTTGCTTCCATAGCAGGTCTTGTTACGATAGCCCCTTCCGGTGTCATCAGTACCAGGTCTCTGCAAAACAGCGCGTTAGGTTTATCCTCTCTCTGCTCTTCGATGTAGTGAACGTTGACGCCGTGAGCTCTGTAAATGTCTGCAAGACCGTCATGCTGGGCACGAAATTTTTCCGGATCGATTGCCGCTTTAAAGCGAGCTTCCTGCCAATCAAAGTTTTCAATTTCCCGCCCCGGACGACGCATCAAAACCGCCTTCAGCTGGTCAACCTCGGAGCATACACCCCAGTCACCCCACAAGTCCTTCATATCATCAATGATAGTAGATTCCTTCGGGAACCATCTTTCCCCTGCAATTGCGTCGATATCACGTTTCTTATCTGTCATGCTAAATACCTCTCCTTATCCTCTCTTCAAAAATGCGGTTATGCAGTGCAGCGCACCTCTGCCCTTCATAATCTCTGAAATATCTACAGTAATTACCTTGATTCCGTTGTCTTCAAGCAGCGACTGACATCTCGGATTTCCCTTCGGCATTACAATCAGTCCCGGCTCCAATGCTACAAAGTTGCATCCAAAGCTTTCGCGCACCTCTGTTGTAGATGGTGCTTCCAAAATCTTGTATCCTTTCTTTTTCAAAACGTCCAGCACGTCATAAGGTACCTGTGACGCATGAACCATCACAACATCGTTGCTGGCAGCGTTCATCAGACCATCGATATGAATATTGCTGTAAGGCTGCTGCATGTGAATGATTTCTGTTACACCCATTCTTCTCAGTTCTGTTTCCACCTGGTCGTATCCGCTTCTGTTGCAGCGGCTTCCCGTGGAGATAACCACAGTTTTTCTGTCCACCCACATTGCATTTGCACCTTCAAACATGCCGTCTCCGTTGATAGTTCTTACAATAGGCACACCGATATCCGAAAGGGCTTTTGCTATATAGCGTTCTTCTCCGCGTCTTGCTGCCATACCAGGTCTTGTGATAATCGCACCTTCCGGTGTCATAAACATCAAATCCCTGCAAAAAATTGCATTCGGTCGGTCCTCTCTCTGTTCCTCTACGTAGTAAACCTTGACACCATGCTCCCGATAAATATCCGCAACTTGGTCATGCTGTTTTCTCATTAATTCGATATCAACCGGTTCATCAGAAAATCTGTACTCTGCTGCATCAAAGTTTTCTACTTCTTTGCCGGGTCTGCGAAGAAGCACCGCACGCAGCTTTTCAACTTCAGACGCAACGCCCCAGTCTCCCCAGTAAAGATTCATATCCTCCTCAAAGGTTGTCTCTTTCGGAAACCATCGTTCCCCCGGAATTGCGTCAATATCAAATTTCTTAAGTTCCTGACTCATGTCAACCTCCTCATTTATTCCTACTTCTTTCTCGTTGCACAACTTGTATTTATAAACCGCAATTATTATGCCAATTTATAAAAAAATAAAAACCGCTGAAATTAGCGGTTTCCATCGTTCTATGGCTTTAGCCTATCGCAAGTAGTAAAAAAAACTTTACTATTCTGTAAAGTTTTTCGTACCATCAGCGATTGATGTCATATTTATTCATTTTATAGTTCAGCGCCTGCTTGGATATTTTCAGCTTTTTTGCGGCATCACTCATAGTACCGGTCTGAGCCAGCGCTTTCTCAATGAGACTGACCTCAAAATCAGCCAAGGCTTTGTCGATGGAAAAATCCGGATTGTTCAGGTCGACAGCAGGTTTGCCCGATGTCATATAGTCCGGCTCTCTTCTCGCCGCAGTAAACATATATTCCGGCAAGTCTTTCAGCTGAATAAATGCAGCGTTGGTCACGTTAAACGCCCCTTCGATGATATTTTTCAGTTCGCGCACGTTGCCCGGCCAAGGATATCTTCTAAAAAGTTGTTCCACTTCTTCATCAATACCCAAAATCTTCCTGTGCATTTTCTCATTATATATAGAGATAAAATGGCTGACCAGAAAAAACAGGTCATTCAGCCGCTCACGCAGCGGCGGCAGTGAAAGCTGCACCACACTGAGTCTGTAAAACAAATCCTCTCTCAGCTTTCCGGTTCTGATGCACTCCATAGGCTGCTGATTGATTGCGGAAATAATCTTTACATCGATGGGAATCGGAGAAAGCCCTCCGACTCTGGTAATCTGCTTTTCTTCGATGGCTTTGAGAAGCTTTGCCTGCACGCTGCACTCCATAGAATTAATTTCATCCAGAAACAAAGTGCCTCCCGCTGCCATTTCAAAGAGTCCGGGTCTGTTCTCAGCGCCAGTATAGCTGCCCTTTACAGTTCCAAACAGGATGCTTTCCAGCAGGTTTTCCGGGATAGACGCGCAGTTTTGTGATACAAACCGGCGGTTTTTTCGCTTGCTGCTAGTATGAATAGACTGCGCCACCAGTTCCTTTCCTGTGCCGGTTTCGCCGTAGATGAGCACAGATGAGTCGGTGTCGGCAATCATGCCGATTCGCTCTTTGATAATCTCCATCTGCATGGACGAAGTGACGATATCGTCGATGGTATACATGGTCTTCACATCGTCGGCTTCTTTTATCTGTAACACGATGTCCTGCCGCTCGATATCAGAATCAATGTATCGTGACACATCCACCACCCCTACGATGGTATCTCCTTCTTTGATAGGCAAGGTAGTATTAACCGCCCGAAGGTTCTGTCCATCATAGGTGCTCAAAACCTGATACTCATTGAAAATCGGTTTACCCGTGCGAAGAACGCGGATAATGCTGCTGTTCTCCTCCGTCAGACTGGGATAAATGTCCAAAAGATAACGCCCGATTAAATTCTGCTCCTTCAGAAGATTGACGTCAGGTCGATATGTAATAAAATATTCAACCTTTGCGTCTGCATTGACAATCATCATTCCGTCAATGAAGTTGTACAGATTCAAAATCTGCTCTGCATATCTTCTCAGCATGTTATCCATCTCCCTCTGCAGTCTTTTTATTTTTGATTATACAGCGGTGTAAAGCAAATCGTCAATATGTAAATCGATGCTATGATAGATACAGGCGGCACCTCCGCTCCGTGTCTGCTCGTCCACGGTCGTCTTCGGTCGCGGTGCATAAATTTCAAAAAACTCCCTAAAATATGCACACTGGCATACGTAAATTTTCAAAAATCAATTAAAATATGCATATCCGCAGCCAATTTACCGTTAAAAATCGTATGGCACACCATAAGATATACGTATTTACGCCAATTTCTTCAAATATATGCACAGATTTTCCTATAAACGTGCATATATTGACAAAAACTTCGAATTATATGCACGGCCCGGTTTTGTCCGCTGCATGCAGCGCATCGGACAAACAAAAAACCAAGAAATGCGTATATGCAAACCTTGGTTCTTAATAATTTGGTGATTTGTGGCAGGCTCGAACTGCCGACCTCTTGGTTGTCACCCAAGTGCTCTCCCAGCTGAGCTAACAAATCACAGCTAAATTGCTTTCTCAGTATAACATACGCCAGTGCAGTTAGGCAACTCTAATCTGCCGCTGCACTGGCTTCCCGTATCCGGTTATTTACAGAACTTGCGCCTGTTCCTCTCCTGCAAGCACCCGATGAATGCCCTTTGCCAGCGCTTCCATCTCGTAGGTTCCTGCGCTGACAGAAACCGGCGCGATAAAACCGACTCTTTTTTCCATTTCCGCAGTCAAATAGGAAGAATATGCCATGCCGCCTGTCAAGATAATTTTATCCACCTTGCCGCACACTACAGGCGCTAAACTTGCAATATCTTTGGAAAGCTGCATAATCATAGCGTCATATACAAGCTTCGCCTCTTCGTTTCCTTCTTCAAAGGCCATGCGCTCTACATCTCTGGCGTCGTTGACTCCAAGGTAAGCGGTAAGCCCTCCCTGACCCTTCAGCTTTTTCTGCACTTCTTTTTCGGAAAGTCCGCTCCTGAAGCAGAACTTTACAAGTTCTCTGCAAGGCACACCGCCAGAACGTTCCGGCGAAAAGCCTCCTTCATCATCTCCGACAAAATCCAACACTTTTCCACCTTTAATTAGATTGCTGGTAACACCTCCGCCCAAATGACAAACGATATAAGTAGTGTCTTCTAATTTCATGCCGTCTTTCTTCGCCTGCTCGATACTAACAGCGCGGCTGTTGAGCACATGAGTAAAAAAGGGTTTCTTGATTTCCGGCACACCGGTATAGGTAAAAATCGGATCCGGCACGCCGCAGCCGCAAACTGCGTCATAAGCATAGCCGCAAATACCAGTTCCCGCCTCCTCTGCGATTTCATAGGCAATAATCGGCGAAAGATTAGCAGGGTGCGGAATCTGGGAAGTTCTGCACGCATTTACAAAGGTCTCGTCGATGAGATACGCCCCGCTTTCCAGCTGTCCGATAGCGCCGGCTCTTGCAGCAATTCCAGCCAGATCAGACGGCTTCAGCGATTGGCTTTCCAAATATTTCATCACGGCAGCTTTTCTGAAAGGCAGCTGCTCATTGATATCCACAAACTTTTTCAACTCTTCCGCCGGATGGTCGATGTTCATGGAGTGTACTTCCTTTTCGCCGTCAAAGACAGCAACCTTCGTAGAAGTAGAACCCGGGTTGATTACCAGAATATATTCAGCCATTTATTTGTCTCCTTTCGCACACGCCGCAGCCAGAAGCAGCGACTGTCTCTTTTCCTTCTCTGTAGCGCCTCTTGAAGTCAGAGCGATGGGCACCTTTGCTCCGACAATCAGCCCCGCCATATCAGCACCCGCCGAGAAGAGAAGTGCCTTTCCGAGAATATTGCCGCACGGCATATCAGGCACGACCAGCACATCAGCGTCGCCTACCAGTTCACTGTCAAACCCCTTCTTGTGTGCCGACTGCCTGCTCATCAAAATATCATAAGAAAGAGGCCCCTCCACAATACATCCTGTGATTTCTCCATTTTTATACATTTCGGTCAAAGCCGCTGCGTCCACAGTCTCCGGCTGCTTGGGATTGACCTTCTCTATCGCTGCCAAAAGTCCGACCTTTGGCATATCATATCCCATATTGCAAAGATTTTCAACAGCATTTTCGATAATTTCCTTCTTCTGTTCCAGGGTCGGATAAAGAACCATGCCGCTGTCGGTCAGTACAATCAACTTGTGGTAATTTGGAATTTTCAAAAATGCCAGATGGCTCATCAGCTTTCCTGTACGCAGACCATTCTCCTCTTTTACAACGGCCTTCAAAAGAATCCCCGTATCAATTTTGCCCTTTAGAATGAAGTCCGCCTTTCCATCTCTGACGCACTGGCAAGTCTTCTGCGCAGCTTCCTCCAAAGTCTTAGCATCGATGATTTCACAATCGTCAAGGTCACCGTCAAAAGCTTTGATTTCTTCACGAATCAGAGCCTCATCACCAATTAAAATGGCATCAACTAAACCTTCCTTTCTGCACTGTCTCACCGCAGTTAAAGCAGATTTGTCCTGCGCTGCCGCCACTGCAACGGTCTTCTTTCCCGCTGCGTGAAAGCTCTTTTCTAATTCCTCAAAATCTTTAAATGCCATAGTCTTTTCCTCCTGCCGTACGGATTGCATATTGCATGTAATTTATCTTATGTTAAGCATATCACATTTACTGTACCTGGTCAAATTATTTTTTTGACCTCCTAACTTTTTGTTTGGCATCTTGCGAAAACGCAAAAAAATTGGTATAATAAAGTATATTTTTGAACAAAGCTTAAAGGAGAGTGTTGCTGTATGGTTAATAATTTCGACCAGCTGAAACAGATTGCAGATTTAGTTGCCGCTCAGTTCGGCTCTGCTGCAGAAGTAGTTATACACGACTTTACCGGAGAGCTGGATCATACCATCGTCTATATAGTCAACGGCCACGTGACCGGCAGAACCATCGGCGATGCACCGACACAGTCTTTCCTAAAATACATGAACGTTAATCATCCCAGAAAATCCATTGAAAAGGTTCGTCACATTTCCCACCTTCCAAACGGGCGGATTATTCGTTCTTCAACCGCCAACTTTTTTGATGAGGACGGCACACTGAACAGTTCTCTGTGTATCAACCAGGATATTACCGATTTGGTTGCACTGGAAAATGCCGTAAAAGGTCTTTCTGAATCAGGCCAGTTCGAAACCAGCGTATTGTCTACCAACGGTAATGAATTCGACCTGCAGCCGTCATCCATTCACGGCATGATGGACAATATCATCACAGAAGCGCTGGCATTTATCGGCACGCCGCCGGACAAAATGAATAAAGACGCAAAGATTAAACTGCTTCAATTCCTCGACGAGCGCGGCGTCTTTATGATTCAAAAATCCGGTCAAAAAGTCTGCGAACTTCTCGGGATTTCAAAATTCACCCTTTACAATTATCTTGAGGAAGCTCGCGGAAAAGAAAAATAAGGCTTTCTTTTCTTTGGCGAATTTGTTATAATAGCCTTTGGGTACAGACAGCAGCAGATTGATTGTCTGTTTACCACCTTTGTGTGAACTAAAATATCTAAAGATTTGAGGTGAAAAGATGCGTAACATTTCTTGCTAGTTTAATCATGCATGAAGAAGTTTATTTTAAGACGGTAGTCACCTGCCGCTTTATTTCTCATGCAGTCTGCGAGAAAGTTACCCATCTTTGAGAATAAATATATGCTACCTTTATAAAGAACTATCGGTGCTGCCTTTGCGCCGTGTTTCTTAGCCCTGCAATATTTATAAGCTGTGAGATACTTTCTTGCAGCTTATTTTATTGTATGAATACCAGGAGGTGCATATTTATGTCTTTAATAAGTATAAACAATTTAACTTTCGCCTACGATGGCAGTTACGATACGATTTTTAAAAATGTCAGCTTTCAAATGGATACGAACTGGAAACTGGGATTTACTGGTCGAAATGGCAGGGGAAAGACCACGTTCCTAAATCTGCTTCTGGGAAAATATTCTTATGAGGGTCAAATTTCTTCCAAAGTAACTTTCAGCTATTTTCCCTTTACGCCTCAGACTGCCGATGACATAAACCGCCTGACGCTGGACATCGTCGATCAGATTGTGCCAAATTATGAATACTGGCAGCTTTCCCGCGAGCTCAACTATCTGGAAACTTCCGACGATATTCTATATCGCCCGTATACTTCTCTGTCCGGCGGCGAAAAAGCCAAAGTGCAGCTAGCTGCTTTGTTTCTAAGGGAGGACGGCTTTCTTCTCATCGACGAACCGACCAACCACCTGGACATGCATGGCAGAGAAATCCTTGCCAAATATCTGCAGAAAAAGCGGGGCTTCATTCTGGTTTCCCATGACCGTCTTTTTTTAGACGCCTGCGTGGACCACATTCTGTCCATCAACAAAACAAATATCGAAATTCAAAAAGGAAATTTCTCCTCATGGCTCTACAATAAGGATTTGCAGGACAGATATGAAATGGCTGAAAATGAAAAGCTAACCAGACAGATAAAATCTATGGAAGCCGCCGCACGCCGCACTGCTGCCTGGTCTGATACTATTGAAAAGCGAAAAACCGGCGGTACCGGCGGTCAGGCAGGTGTCAAACCTGACAAAGGTCACATCGGCGCCCAGTCCGCTAAAATGATGAAACGTTCCAAGGCGGCAGCGATAAGAAAGGAAGCAGCTATCAATTCAAAATCTTCTCTTTTGAAAAATATTGAGCGCGCAGACGACCTGAAAATCCATCCTCTAACCTATCACACGGATGTACTGGTTACCTTAGATCACGTAAGCGGGTTTTACCTGGACTCTGCGGATTCAACAGCGTTCCCAGTTTTTAACAAGAAATCTTTTACTGTCAAACGCGGCGACAGAATTGCACTGCAGGGACCTAACGGCTGTGGCAAGTCCAGCATTTTGAAGCTGATTTTGCAAGCTGCAGAAAGCACCTTTGCTGCTGTAACAGACGAAGCGCCTGTCAGTCTCCCCGAATTCACCGGGAATCTGCACGTCGGCAGCAGACTTGTCATTTCCTATGTACCGCAGACCACAGCAGGTCTTTGCGGTACGCTGGATACTTATGCCTCACGCCGCAGCATTGATATTACTCTGCTGAAAACTATTCTGCGAAAACTCGACTTCAGCAGACTTCAATTTGAGAAAAATATAGAGGACTACAGTGAAGGCCAGAAGAAAAAAGTCCTTCTCGCCGCAAGTCTCTGCGAAAACGCTCATCTGTACATCTGGGACGAACCGCTCAACTACATCGACGTTTTATCCCGCATGCAGATAGAAAATCTGCTTCTGCAATTTCAGCCGACAATGATTTTTGTCGAGCATGATAAAGCGTTCTGCGATAATGTGGCGACGGAAACAGTGCTTCTGTAATTTTCTTTTCCGGCATTACTACTTTGAGAGTTCCGCATTTTAACTAACCCCAGTTAAAATGCGGAACTATTCAAAATAATGATCCAGCATTTTGTTGATGCTGAAGGTGTCAATACTGCCGTCCACATCATCAAAGGTATAGAAAATATCCCGCCACGGTAAATATCCATGTGCCTGGTATTGCTGCATCTTCCAAATAAAGCTTCGAATATAGCGCTCATTCTCTATCATGGTACAGTGTTCTAAAAACTTGAACCGGTTCTCACTGCGCACCAGAACTTTGAAATCCGGTACAACAGTTTTATCGCCCAGCAGCAGCCTTTCTTCATAGTGATATGGGATTCCTCGCTCATATAAAATGTCCGCAATAAGAGCTTCTGACTTTGAACGTACAAATTCTCCTTTTTGCGTTTTATGAGTCAAATGCTCCGGATGAAAATTAGATTTGTTGTAATCAGCAAATTCCCACTGCTTCGGATTCAGTATCCCCTCTGCCCAGTACGTATCATACCTCTGATACGCCTTCGGCAGTGACTGCATGACCTCATGAGGCTCGGTCGGACGATATTGATCCAAATACTGCTCCATCAAGCCCTGATTATACTCTATATTCCGAATTGTAACTTCCAAAAATCGTCTTTCCTGCAATTTCTGCACTTCTTCTTTTGCACCGTTTCCTAAATACTGTTTCTGTCCATCTTTGAGCCGCATGTAATACGGTCTGCCATTAGAGGCGCAGAGTTTCAAATAGCCCTGCGGTAATTGCTCCAGTCTTTCCTGATAACGCCGTTTTGTCGTTAACAATCTCTTTAGTTCATACGCTACATGAGTTTTACTGTTATACAAAAAATCCCCTCCTTTGTTTTACAACATGTCTACATTTTATATCACTTGTGCGCAATATTCAAATATCTCTTTGCATAAATGTATATTTCTTCCTAATCAGATGAGGTCTTGCAAAGTAACTGGTGCCGAAACAAAGCAAAGCACGCAAGTATGTATACACTCCATCGCGTACTAAAAAAGCAAAAAAGTAAAAAGCCCAGGCGCATCTATAACAATGGCATTAAGTTAAGAAAATCTCACATCACAGAAAATGTGGTGTGGGATTTTTTTGAGAATAAGTATTGTGAGAAAATGATTCTTTCGTTATTGACAATGGAGGGAGCATCTTTATCAAATGAACTTTTACGGCAGTTTGGCTATGGCTTAAATACAGCAACATCATCTGCTTTTGTCCAGCAGCGTAAGAACATACTTCCTAAAGCATTTGCGTCGCTTTTTCATGATTTTACAGCAGCAACTTATAGTAATGATAATTATAAAGGATATAAACTCTTGGCTGTTGATGGTTCAGATATTCAAATCGCAACTAATCTAAACGATAAAGACGCTCTTTTTCAAATAGCAGAAGGTGTAAAGCCTTATAATCTGCTGCATTTGAATGCTTTATATAATCTGAAATCTCACACTTATGAGGATGCAGTCGTTTTCAAACGCAAAGAAGCCGGTGAAAACAAAGCGTTTACTGAAATGGTGGACAGATCCGCTCTGCAGGGAAATGTAATTGTGATTGCAGACAGAGGATATGAAGCATATAACAACATGGCTCATATCCAAGAAAAAGGATGGTTTTATCTAATACGGGTGAAAGATTTTAATCAATATTCATCGGTATTCTGCATGGCTTAGAGCTGCCGGATACTGATGAATTCCCTGCGGATACTCTGAAACAACTGTATGGCATGCGGTGGGGAATTGAAACTTCATTTAGAGATTTGAAATATACAGTAGGACTGCTTCATTTTCATTCAAAAAAGGTGGAATACATACTTCAAGAAATCTTTGCACGGTTAATCATGTATAACTTTTCAGAATTGATTACCTCGCACGTAGTCATTGAAAAGAAAGACAGAAAGTATGAATATAAGGTCAATTTTTCTGTCGCAGTACATATATGCCGTGAATTCCTGCTTAGTATAAATATCCCACCTGATATTGAATCACTTATTACAAGATATATAACGCCCATTCGGCCTGGACGTTCAAGGCCTCGTGAAAGGAAAGTCAAACAGGCAATAAGTTTCATGTATAGAATAGCATAGATTTTTGAAATATACATTATTTTTTTGACAAGGGAACGCTCTTGTCTATTTGTTGCATTTTTAAATCTACAAAAAAACAATTAATCAGCTTGAATCAAAGGGAAAGAAAGAGAAGTTAATATCGCGAACAATACTAACTTCTCTTTAAATCCCTTAACTTAATGCCATTGAACATTTGCTAGAGAGTATTATTTTTACAGCATCTTCAAGAAATCTGAGGGAGTCATAGCTATATGCTTTTCAAGCCCTGTCTCCAGAAAGTCTTTGTCGCCGGTAAGAAGAATATCTGTACTAGTAACTATATCTGCACGAAGAGCCGTGCAGGAACCTGTCAGATTTGATGAAATAGACTGAAATTTTCATTTTTTTTGAATAAGCGATTGACAGATTATTATCGATATGATATTCTTATAAAAAAGAAAAGGGGGGGATATAATAATGAAATCTAAAAAGATAGTTATATGTAGTATAACGATTCTTACAGTTTGCATTGCTCTTTGTTTGAATATTGGTTATAAGACGAATGAAAATGGAGAAACTTATGGTCGCATGGCTCATATTGCTGATCCAACAGGAATTTTCTTAAAGGAAGATCCTGATTTGATAGCTGTAATGGCTACAAATGGAAAAAGCGGATATGTAAAAAAGGACGATTTCGTATCAGAGATTCCTAAAAATCCGGAAGAGGCATTAAACATACAAGAGGATTCTTTTGTGAAAAGTATTCCGGTCTATAAAAATGATGGTATTACTGTCATTGGAGAATTTCAATTTAATTAGTATTCGTTTATATTCTATTATAATTGAAGATAGTAAGGAGGTCGTATTATGACTTGTAGAAGCAAAGTTTTTCGGTTAGGTTTAGCGTTAGCATTAGTTGCTACATTTATGCTGGCATTAGTACCGGCTGAGAGTGAGGCTCAAACGCTAAAAACAAATGAAGCTGGGGATACGTATGGTTCCATTGTGACACAGACAGAAGTTCCAGATCTTATTGCTGCAGTAGCAACTAATGGACAAAATGGATTTGTTAAGGAAGCGGATTTTTTCGGTGAGTTACCAAAAAATCCAGAAGAGGCAATCCAGCTTCAAAAAGAACAAAAAGATCGAATAATCCCCGTTTATAAAAATGATGGGATAACGGTTATTGGGGAATTTGTTATTTCTGCACCTGATACAAATGAAAGTGGTATTCAAGCAAGATCTCTGTATTCTGCTACATCTTCAAAGAAATTTTGGACGGTTGGATCAAGAACATATTATGGTGAGGCTACCATTAACCTTTCTAAAGCAGGAACAAAATATGCAAGTTCAAGTGTTAGCCTTGGGGTTGAAAGCGGAACTTCTGTTGCAGCAGGTAATTTAGGAATAAGACCCTATGTTGTGAATGCCGCTGGTACAATTGTTGCATCGAAGGATACGTCTTTTAATAGTAGTGATGGTTGTAAGAAGTATACTACAAGCGCAACATATTCAACATCATCCGGAACATATCGTGCTTATGGTCACATCTTTATTTGGAATGGGACAAGTTACAAAGGAGATACCACGTACAATTCCCCATATTTAAATTTCTAATTTCTCCAATAGTAAGAGAAATATTCTAAATAAAAAAAGAGTCTTTATGCACTTTTGCAGAAAAATAACACTCTCCAGCATTTGCCCAATGGCATTAAGTTAAGAAAATCTCACATCACAGAAAATGTGGTGTGGGATTTTTTTGAGAATAAGTATTGACATATGAACAAAAAAATGCGGTCGCTTTAGCTGCTGAATATTTTAGAGGCAGCTAAAGCGGCCCTTGTAATTAGATAACATCTTTTTACAAGGAGGATACCGCATGAATAGGACTTCACTGGAACTAAAAAATTTGATTATGGACATTATTAATAAGCAGAAACAGGATTTAACAGACCTTGTTTCTAACCCCAAAACAGATTTTTCCAGAAACAGAAAAATACCATATGAGAAAATGATTCTTTCGTTATTGACAATGGAGGGAGCATCTTTATCAAATGAACTTTTACGGCAGTTTGGCTATGGCTTAAATACAGCAACATCATCTGCTTTTGTCCAGCAGCGTAAGAACATACTTCCTAAAGCATTTGCGTCGCTTTTTCATGATTTTACAGCAGCAACTTATAGTAATGATAATTATAAAGGATATAAACTCTTGGCTGTTGATGGTTCAGATATTCAAATCGCAACTAATCTAAACGATAAAGACGCTCTTTTTCAAATAGCAGAAGGTGTAAAGCCTTATAATCTGCTGCATTTGAATGCTTTATATAATCTGAAATCTCACACTTATGAGGATGCAGTCGTTTTCAAACGCAAAGAAGCCGGTGAAAACAAAGCGTTGACTGAAATGGTGGACAGATCCGCTCTGCAGGGAAATGTAATTGTGATTGCAGACAGAGGATATGAGGCATATAACAACATGGCTCATATCCAAGAAAAAGGATGGTTTTATCTAATACGGGTGAAAGATTTTAATCAATATTCATCCGGTATTCTGCATGGCTTAGAGCTGCCGGATACTGATGAATTCCCTGCGGATACTCTGAAACAACTGTATGGCATGCGGCGGGGAATTGAAACTTCATTTAGAGATTTGAAATATACAGTATTTTTTTGACAAGGGAACGCTCTTGTCTATTTGTTGTGTTTTTAAATCTACAAAAAACAATTTATCAGCTTGAATCAAAGGGAAAGAAAAGAGAAGTTAATATCGCGAACAATACTAACTTATCTTTAAATCCCTTAACTTAATGCCATTGGCATCTATAAACCTGGGCTCTTCACTCTTGCCTTATGAACAGATTTCCATTTAGATACAGAATTTCCCATCTCGGAAAATTTCAGCCTGACTGCCGTCCTCACAAGTTGCGGTGCACGCCAGATCCTCTGTGCCGAACATAAAATCCACGTGGAGAGCTGAAATATTCAGACCTTTCCTCTCCAGTGCCTCCATGCTGCGGTCTTCTCCTAAAATCATATCTGAATAACCTGCTCCCAGCGCCAAATGGCAGGAAGCATTTTCATCAAAGAGGGTATTATAGAATAAAATCCCCATCTGGTTAATCGGTGAATCAAATGGAACCAGAGCGATTTCGCCCAGATAACGCGCACTTTCATCTTCTAAAATGCCGGCTAAAACGTCTTCTCCCACCTCTGCACTGTACTCTACAACCTTGCCATCCTTAAATACAAGGCGCATGCCATCAATAATATTGCCCGCATGAACAAATGGCATTGAGCTGTAAACGACGCCGTTTACTTTGTATTTATGCGGTGTGGAAAGAATTTCCTCTGTTGGAATATTCGGCGCAAACAGTTCACCGTCCGGTTCCGGGCAGTGGCAGATACCGCCTACGAACACTGTGTCATCACACAATTCTATCGTAAGATCTGTGCCAAGACCATTGCGCAGGTGAAGCCCGCGAACCCCCAGATTATTGATTTTTTTCACGTTCTCAAGCATTTCATTGATGTGCTTATCCCAACCATCAACACCGCTTTCCTCTGTCACATAACAGCATTTGAGAATCGCTTCCCATAAAGCATCCATTGCATCTTCTTTTGTTTTATCCGGGAAAACTTTCATTGCCCATTCTTCTCCCGGGATTGCGGAAGCACTCCACTTCACACGGTTGTCCTTTTTCAGGAAGCTCAAATCCTTCAAAGTCGCCGATGTAGCATTCTTCCATGTTGCGAGTCTTACATCTTCTACGTCGCGCAGTCCGTCCGGCGCGTCGTTGTTCAGGCGTAAAAAGCATGCGTCCTTTTCAGCATAAGACGTTCTTGCTTCGACCCACCAGTCCGGTACTTCGGACAGGGTCTCCATTTTCGCATGCTCCAGACGAATTTTGGTCAGCTGCTGGTCGGTAAAATGAATTACCACATCTTTTGCGCCCAGCTCGTACGCTTTCTTCGCTAAAATGCGAAGAAATTCAATGGCAGTTACTGATGTTTCTTCTACCACCAGAATCTGCCCCGCACGAAGACCTACTCCCCTCTTCAAAATCAGCTCCGCATAATTTTCTAATAATCGTTCTTTATTTTCCATCTAATCTATGTGCTCCTTTTGGTTCATGATACAAGCACTATAATGGTTATCGGATATTTCCACCAGTTTATAGTTCTCGTTTTTACAAGCCTCACAAGCATATTTGCATCTTGGATAGAATCTGCAGTACTCTGCCGGGTTAATCGGCGATGTAACCTCACCGCGCAAAAGTTCCGGTTCTGTGTCTTTCTTTGTAATGTCAATTTCAGGTATTGCCGAAAGCAGCGCCTGCGTGTACGGATGCTTCGGGTTTCTGAAAAGTTCCCCTGTCTCTGCCAGCTCAACGCACTGCCCCAGATACATAACCGCAATTTCCGTGGAAATATGCTTTACTACACTCATGTCATGGGTGATGAACATATAAGCAAGTTCCCGTTCTTCCTGCAAATCCATCATCAGGTTCAAAATCTGCGCCTGAATAGATACGTCCAGTGCAGATACCGGCTCGTCGCAGACGATAAATTCAGGATCTGTCGCCAGCGCTCTTGCGATACCGATTCTTTGTCTTCTTCCGCCGTCCAGCTCGTGAGGATAAGCGTTAATCAGACGCGGTGCCAGACCTACTACATCCATCAGTTCTTTTACTCTGCGGTGTACTTCCGCTTTCGTTTTGAACATTTTCCCCACTTCCATCGGTTCTCGGATGATTTCCGACACGGAAAGTCTCGGATTCAATGACGCATACGGATCCTGGAAAATCAGCTGCATCTTCTTTCTCAGCTGTTTCATCTTCGCTTTATTAAAGTCCGTAATCTTCTCTCCGTCGAAGTAAATTTCGCCGTCAGTCGGTTCTACGAGACGAAGTACAGTTCTTCCCAAAGTGGTTTTTCCACAGCCGGATTCGCCTACAACGCCAAGGGTATGTCCTTTTTCGATGGAAAAGCTCACATCATCTACTGCGTGAAGCAAGCCGGAAGGCGTTTTGAAATATTTCTTTAAGTGTTTTACCTCAATCTTCGGTGTATTACTCATGGCTTTCCACCTCCTCGAACAAATGACATCTGATGACATGCTCGCCATCCACATTTACTGCCTTTGGCACTTCAGTTCTACACTTTTCCATGCACTTTGGGCATCTCGGATGAAATACACAGCCTGTCGGCAGTTCCATCGGATCAGGCATCAGACCATCAATCGGTGAAAGTCGCTTCGTCTGTTTTTTCATATCAGGGATGGAACCGAAAAGTCCAACGGTGTACGGATGGTGTGACTCGCTCAGGAAAATTTCCTCTGCCGTTCCCGACTCTACGATAGTTCCCGCATACATCACTGCAACCTTGTCGCAGTTTTGAGATACGATACCAAGATCGTGGGTGATGAGAATCATGGAAGTTCCCAGGTTTTTCTTCAGTTGACGCATCATATGCAGCACCTGCGCCTGAATGGTAACATCAAGGGCAGTAGTTGGCTCATCGGCAATAAGCAGCTCCGGTTCCAAAGACAGGGCGATTGCGATTACTACACGCTGCTTCATACCACCGGAAAACTGATGCGGATACTCTCTCTTTCTGCTGGCAGGAATACCAACCATCTCCAGCATTTGATCCACTTTCTTTTCCATTTCTTCATCGGAAAGATCCGGCATGTGAATCTTAAAGGATTCCTTAATCTGGTCACCGATACGAAGTACCGGGTTCAGGCTGGTCATCGGATCCTGAAAAATCATAGAGATGCGGTGTCCTCTGATGGCACGCATTTCTGCCTCTGTGCGCTCCAAAAGGTTGCCACTTCCCTCAAACTGGATTTCTCCGCCGGTGATAAACCCGGTATGTTTTGGCAGAAGCCGCATAATAGCCAGCGCAGTTGTAGTTTTTCCGGCGCCAGTTTCTCCAACCAGCCCCAGAGTTTCCCCTTTGTCCAGGGAAAAGCTAATGTCGTTTAATACGGAGGATACACCGTCGTCTGTGCGATATTCCGCCGAGATATGATCAATACTCAATATTCTTTCGCTCAAAACAGCCACCTCCTAGTTTTTCATTCTCGGATCCAACGCGTCGCGAAGACCGTCGCCAAGTAGATTCAGGGAAATTACCGCAAGGGTGATTGCAGTACCCGGAATCAGTACCAGATACGGAGCCTGACGCAGGAAATCTCTGCCTTCATAGAGCATCGTACCCCATTCTGACGCAGGCGGTTTTACGCCCAGACCCATAAAGCTCAAAGAAGCGATAATCAGAATAGTTGCACCCATTGCAAGGGTTGCCTGCACGATGATCGGACCGATGGCATTTGGAATGATATGCTTTATGATGATGTGCCAGTCGTTACTGCCGCAGCAACGAGACGCTTCGATAAACTCCTGATCCTTGATGGACAGAATCGAAGAACGAATGACTCTGGCAAATACCGGGATGTATGCGATAGACAGGGCTATCAAAAGGTTGGACATGCTCTGCCCCAAAGCCGCAACGATGGAAATAGACATCAGCATTGGCGGAATTGCCAGCAGGATATCCATCAGACGCATGAGAATATTGTCACGGAAGCCGCCGAAATAACCAGCGATTGCACCGATAATAGCGCCGATTGCAACTGCAATGGCCATAGCGATAATACTTAAGGTCAGGGAAATTCTTGCGCCGTGAATAATACGGGCGAAAACGTCTCTGCCGAACTGGTCTGTACCAAACCAATGGTCTGCTGACGGTCCTTCCAGTCTTGCGTCCATATCCTGACCGACTACCTGGGTGTCATAGTCAGCGATAAAGTCAGCACAGAGGGCCAATATTGCCATGGCTAACAGAATCGCAAGCCCCAGCATGGCCAGTTTATTTTTACGCAGTCTCATCATGATTGCCGTAAACTGACTGCGTGCTTTCATTTCATTTTCTTGTTTCTTCACGGTAATCACGCCCTTTCATACTGCGATTTGATACGAGGGTCGATATAAGCGTAGATAATATCGACAAGCAGGTTTACCAAGCTGTATGCGATGGTAACAAACATGATTGCCGCCATAACGACCGGCGTATCTTTCATACGAATACTGGTAATCAGAAGAGATCCGATTCCAGAAATTGCAAATACGGATTCAATTACTACAGTACCTGCCAGCAAGTATCCGAAGTCTACACCGATTACGGTGATAATCGGAAGGAGCGCATTGCGCAGGGAGTGCTTTAAGATAACACTCTTTTCTTCTGCTCCCTTTGCTCTTGCGGTACGGATATAGTCCTGTTTCAAAACTTCCAGCATAGTGGAACGAGTCATTCGCACAAGGGTTGCCATGGTTCCCGTGGAAAGGGTGACCGCCGGCAAGATATAGCCTGTGATATCGTGAAGACCTGTAGCTGGAAGCCAGTGTAAATTCAGTGCGAAAACCAGCATCAAAACCAGTCCAAGTACGAAGGACGGAATAGATGCGAAGATGAGCGCTGCCACAGTGCTGACTGCATCCACAAAGGAATACTGGCGCACTGCGGAAATTACACCTACCGGTACTCCGATTAAAGTTGCAAAAAACATTGCAACAGCTGCCAGTGTCAGCGTGGTCGGAAAGCGGCTCAAAATTTCTTCAAATACCGGAAGCTTTGTCTGATAGGAATTTCCGAATTCTCCCTGAAACATATCAACAATATACTCAAAATAGCGTACAAAGAACGGCTCGTTTAAGCCCAGTTCAGCTTCCAGTTTCGCAACCTGTTCGGGAGATGCGCTCTGCCCCAAAATTAGCTGTGCCGCATTTCCCGGTGTCAAATTCATGATGGTAAATACGATAAAGGAGATTCCTAGCACAACAATCACCATCATGCCCAGACGTTGTAAAATATACTTTACCATAATCTGTCCTCTCTTTGAAAACTTGAGGGTATCCCCATTTTCACTGTGAATACCCTCTTTTTGTCATTATAGCGGTCTTACTAACCGCAAGGTCTATTCGCGCAATTACCAGGACATTCTCTTGATTTTGTAAATGCCCAGTGCGTCTGCTGCAACGCCTTTCAGGTTTGCATTTGTTGTGATTGTGGTTGGCTCAAACACCAGAGACGCAACGTATGCCTGTTCGCTGATGTCTGTTGCAACATCTTCGTAAGCAGCCTGTTTTTCATCACCTGTCAGTCTTGCCGCATTTTCCAGTTTACCGGAAAGTTCATCACTGACAACGTGAGTGATGTTGCCGCTTCCGCCGTAGCAGTCTTTATGGAACTGGCTGTACAGCAGGGAGTATGCGTCAGTAAACATTGCGCACCAAGAGGAAATTGTCATTTCGTAGTCGCCTTCAGAATATACATCTGTGGTATATGCGCCAGCTTCCATGATATCGATTTCAACTTCAATGCCTGCTTCTTTCAGGTCTGCCTGAATTACCTGAGCAACCTTCTGAATCTTCGCATCTTCTTTAATCTTAATTGTTAATTTCAGGTTTTCCTGTCCTGCTTCTTTCAGCAGTGCCTTAGCCTTGTCCAAATCATAGGTGTAGCCTGCTACTTTATCGGAGTAACCATCGCAGGTCGGAGAAATGGAGCTGTTTGCAGCAGTTCCGTTTCCTTCCAGCGCACCCTTAATGATGTTTTCTCTGTTGATTGCGTAGTTGATAGCCTGTCTTACTTTTACATCATCAAGTGGTTTTGCTTCGATATTCATGTTCAGAGACAGTACAGCAGCAATGTCGGTGCTGTAGAATGCCAGGTTTTCATCATCTTGTACTACGGAGATATCGGAGTTGTTTACATTTAAGAATGCGTCAGTTTCGCCTGCCTGCAGTGCAACAAGACCAGTGTTCTTGTCAGTAATTGGTTTGAAAGTTACTGTCTTGATTGCAGGTGCGCCGCCGAAGTATTCTTCATTTGCTTCTACAGTGATGTGGTCGCCGTTTACCCATTCAACGAATTTGTAAGCGCCGGTTCCCATCGGAGCTCTTTCTACAGCATCTTCGCCATTTTCTTCAGCATAAGCTTTGCTCATGATGGAGAAGTAAGGGGAAGCAAGGCTTCCAATCATAGCGCCGAAAGGCTCTTTTAAGCTTAATTTCACTGTGTAGTCGTCTACTTTTTCAACCTTATCGATGGCTGCAGTCATATCAGCTGCCCAGCCTTTTTCGATGGTTCTGTTGATGGAGTATACTACGTCGTCAGCAGTCATTTCTGTTCCGTTATGGAACTTTACACCCTGACGAAGTTTAAAGGTATATTCCATCTCGTCGTCGGAAATCTCATAGCTTTCTGCCAGTGATTCTACATATTCACCGTTTTCATTTGCCTCTACCAGATTATCGTAGATTGCATATGTAACGGTAAATGTGCTCATCATAGCGATTGCCATAGGATCCAGAGAGTTTGGTTCTGCTGATAATGCCCAGTTAAGGTCTGTTCTTGCTTCAGTATCATCTCCGCCACCGCCGCAGCCAGTCAGAGAAGCCAAAGCTAACATACAAATCAGCAAAAGAGCAATTCCTTTTTTTGTTCTTGCTTTCATAGTTGTTCCTCCTATTTTGGAACTCAGTTCCATTTTTCTTTTTTATAATAGTAAACCATTTTCAGAAATTTGTCAATATCTTTTTGTGAATTTTTATTTATATTTTCGTATATTTATTTTGTTCGTGACAGATTTGACATCTCTCGGTTTCCTTGTTACAATGAACACTGTATAACCATTAGAAATTAATTGAGGTGAAGGACTTGAAACAACCACTTATTACGTCTGACACAAAGAACAAGGAATTCTCTAACTCCATTGATAAAACGCTCAGTGTCATCGATTGTATTTTTGAGGAAGAAGGTACTTTTATCGATATCCAAAAGAAACTCAATCTTCCGAAAGCAACTTTACATAGAATCCTACAATCTTTGGAGAAGTATGGACTGATTGAAAAGGTAGTTCCGACAGACCACTACCGTCTTGGACTGAAGTTTATTTATTACAGTGAAGCAGTAAAGACCCGGCTTTCTATCCCCTCTATCGCACAGCCCTTTTTACAGTCACTCTCTGCCTCTATCGGCGAGAGTGCAGGTCTAACTGTGCTCTTTCAGGAGCATTGCCTGTCGCTGGCTTCCTGCCGGGGAGAAGAATCAGCACTGACTTCCAATCTTCTTCCATTTCCTACGCTAAACTGTTGTTCTGCCGGAAAACTGTTTCTGTCATCCTGGAGCGATGAACAGCTAACAGAGTACTTTTCAAATGCACATTTGAAAAAACTGACACATAACACCATTATCACTTACGACGACTTTAAAAAAGAGCAGGCTAAAATCTTAAAAAACGGCTTTTCTTGTGATGACGAGGAAAACGAATACGGTCTATTCTGTCTCAGCGTGCCTCTCTTCAATCATACTGGACAAATCAATGCCAATATTGGCATTACTGCACCAAAATCTCGTCTTTTCACAAAGGATGTCGATGCGATTATCCTTCAGCTAAAAGATACCGCCCGTGAAATTAGCGATGTTCTGATAAAAACTAAGTGCGTGTGTCCGTATTAAGGTGCAGGCAGCTCAGCGCCGACCCTTACATGGAGGCTGTTGCCGCAACAAAATACATATTTTTAAAGAAAATCCCGAAAATATGCACACCAGTCTGCATATTTTCGGGATTATTGTATTATTTATGCACGTTTCGCACTGCAACCCATCAGTTATCACGCCATTTCACGCTTTTTTATCGTTGAAAATGCATATGAGAAGAAAAATCATTAAAAATATGCACAGTCTCTAGAAGATTTGTGCATATTTTATGTTGTTTTTCTGGAGATATGCACAAGCCCACTGTTTCCCCGCCATCTAAACGAAAAAGAAATCAATGATTCTGTTAATTGTCATGGTGTCTATACTGCCGTCCATGTTATCAAAGGTAAATATCACGTCTTTCCATGGCACATATCCATAGCGCATATACTGCTGCATTTTCCAGACCAAACTATTACAATAACCCGGATCACCCAACATGCCGCAATGCTCCAAATATTTAAAACGATTCTCGCTTCGTACTGCAATTTTAAAATCAGGAACGATTTCCTTACCTCCAAGGAGCATCGGCTCCTCGTAGTGGTATGGAATTCTTCTTTGATATAGAATATCCGCCACAATCAGTTCAGATTTCGAGCGAACCATATCGCCTTTCATCGTTTTATGAATCAAGTGTTCCGGATATTTCATACTTCTATCATAATGCTGATTGCCCCAGTTTTCCCCATCTGCAAAAGCTACTATTTTAGGAAGTCCTTCTAAAGTGGAAAACTTATATGCTCCTGGAAGGCTGTCCATCACAGCTTCCGGCATGTAATCCTTAAAATTTTTCAGATATTTATCGGCGGCTTTGATGTTATTCTCCATAATCGAAATAGATTTCTCCAGAAAATAACGCTGCTGCTTGCCAGCTACTTCTTTATTGTCAACTCTACCGATATAGTCATGGCTCTCGGCATCATAATAGTACTGTTTATCACCACGATTTGACATAAACATTCTGCCCTCAGGCAGACCTTTTAATGCCTTTCGGTATTCACTACACAATTTCTTCTGATTTTCTAATTCCCACTGGACATAGTCTTTACTGCTTTTCATCGGTCCCCTTTCGATCCTATTAGTTACATTTAATTCCATATTTGTAAACAAATTATACACAATTGTTTCAAAAAGTCAACCATTATTTCATCGCTGACGCTTGATGAAAACGCACCTGAAATCCTGAATGCTGATGTCCCTAAGCATCTCATCTCCTTTGAAAAACGACCTCGCCACAGGGCGAGGTCGCAAATTAAAATCTTTTTTAAGCCTCCGGCTTTTCTGCTTTCGGTTCAGCTGATTTTGCCGGCGCTTTCTTTACGCGCATATTGTTGATTGCGCCTGTCGGACATTCTTTTGCGCAAAGTCCGCAGTTCTTGCACTTGTCAGGGTCGATTCTTGCCACGTTGTTTTCCACTGTGATTGCCTCGAACTTACAAGTCTTTTCGCACTTCTTGCAGCCGATACATCCGTTAGTGCAGGCCTTTCTGGTATCTGCGCCTTTTGCTTCAGATTTGCACTGAACCACAACCAGGTTCTTAGCGCTCTGAATTTTGATAACGGAGTTCGGGCAAACCTTTGCACATGCGCCGCAAGCTACGCAGTTATCTCTGTTGACAACCGCTACGCCGTCGCACACGTGAATCGCGTCAAAGTCGCATGCTGCAGCACAGTCCCCAAGACCGATACAGCCATAAGGGCAAGCGGAAAGTCCGCCGAAAAACTGCTTTGCAGCAGAACAGGTCTGTACACCTGTATATTCCATGATGGTCTTTGCTGCATCCTTAGTACCGTTGCACATCACAACTGCCACCTGTTTGTCAGCAGAACCTGCTTCAACGCCCAACACTTCCGCAAGCTTTGCGGCAACATCTGCGCCGCCTACAGGGCACATGGAACAGCTGAGTGAATGATCCTCAGCCAGAGCATTGGCATAATCGTCGCAACCGTTATATCCGCAGGCACCGCAGTTGGCGCCCGGAAGTTCCGCACGAAGCAGTGCAAACGTTTCATCAACAGGTACGAAGAACACTTTGGAAGCGATGGTCAGAATGACTGCGCAGACAAGACCAATCGCAACTACAATTAAAACTGGTGTTAACATTTCATTCGCCTCCTATCTTACTGGAACAGTCCGCTGAAGCCCATGAAGCCCAGGGACAGCATAGCAGCAGTAATTAATGTAAGAGGAACACCTCTGAATGCCATCGGCACGCCATCTTCGTTTTCCAGCTTGCTTCTGACACCGGCAAAGAGAATCATTGCCAATAAGAAACCTACGCCGGCGCCGAATGCGTTGCAGATGGACAGTAAGTATCCGTAACCGGAATCGATATTGTTGATGCAGACACCCAGTACCGCGCAGTTGGTGGTAATTAACGGAAGGAATACGCCCAGCGCCTTGTGCAGGGATGGGATGAATTTCTTCAGCATCATTTCAACCAGCTGTACCAGCGCAGCGATAACCAGGATGAAGACTACAGTCTGCAAATATCCAATATCAAATTTGTTTAAAACCTGCTGAATTGGCCAGGTCGCGATTGTCGCAAGCACCATTACAAAGATAACGGCGATACCCATACCTACCGCGGAATCCAGTTTTTTGGATACGCCCAGGAATGGACAAATACCAAGGAACTGCGCCAATACATAGTTGTTTACAAGAATCATACTCATGATGATAGTAATTGCTTCTAACATACTTCTTCAGCTCCTTTCTGACAATCTTTTTCTTTTCTTGCGCCGCCGCACATTGCAGCCATAGCGCAACCTTCACAGCCAAATTCTTTCTTCTTCAGCGCCTTGCCCTTTGTAAAGTAGTTTACAGCGGCAATGAGCACACCGAATACGAAGAATCCGCCCGGAGCCAGATTGAAAATTCCCATGCCTGGAACGATATTCGTCAGAACTTCCTGTCCGAACAGTGTACCTGAACCGAAGAATTCTCTAATCAGACCCATAACGCCCAGCGCCAGGGTAAATCCAATACCCATACCGATACCGTCCAGTGCGGAATCAAACGGATTATTTTTGCTTGCAAACATTTCTGCTCTTCCCAAAATGATACAGTTTACTACAATCAATGGAATAAACAGACCCAGTGAAGCGTACAGGGAAGGTACAAATGCCTGCAGCAATAATTGAACAACCGTTACAAATCCTGCAATTACTACAATGTAGCACGGGATACGAACTTTGTCAGGAATGATATTTCGAAGAATAGAGATTACGATATTGGAACAAATCAGTACCGCCATAGCAGATACGCCCATTCCGATACCGTTAATTGCAGAAGAAGTAGTTGCCAGTGTCGGACAAGTACCCAGCAGCAATACAAGTACAGGGTTTTCCTTAATGATACCTTTGGTAAGGATGCTTAACTTGCTTGGTTTCTTTTCCATTATTTAGCACCTCCTACAATCTTATACTGTTCTAATGCACAGTATACGCCATAGTGTACCGCATTAGAAGAAATAGTCGCGCCGGAAATGTGATTGATGGCAGCTTCATCTTTTGCAGATGTGGAAGTAATCTCATCAGAAGATTTTCCTTCATACTGATACAGATGTCCATCGTGATCGTGGGCTTTGGTTCCAAGACCCGGTGTATCCGCGTGGGCAGTTACCTTAACGCCGGTAATCTTGCCGTCCGCATCAATGCCAATCATCTCAGTCAGCACGCCGCCGAAGGACTTAGTATTTACAGTAATCACCATACCACTTCCATTGTCTGCGATGTAGCACTCCGTTGCATATACCTTGTCAGGATCCGCAACAGCCAACTCGCCGTCATAGGCAGTGAAAGAATCTGCTGCCGGCAGAAGCTCTGCTCTCGCCTCGTTTGCAGATTCAATTGCATTCTTATCGATGATTGGCTTCGCAACACCGTAAGTTGCAGCAAGAGCTGCAGTGATTACTAAACAAATCGCTACTAAAACAACGATAGGTGCAACATATTCTTTGAAAGTATTGTTATTTTTCATTTTTCTTTGCACCTCCATATGTTAATTTGATGCACAGCTGATCAATCAGCGGCGTCATAATATTCATCAGTAAGATGGAGAAGGATACGCCTTCCGGATATGCACCCCAAAGTCTTACAACCATGGTGATGATACCGCAGCCAACGCCCATGATGACTTTACCCAGAGACATAATCGGGGAAGTCACATAATCAGTTGCCATGAAGAACGCACCCAGCATTACGCCGCCTGCGCAAACATGGAAAATTGCCATGTCCAGGGCACTTGCATCCACATCCCCTGAAAAGCTGTAGTACAGGAATGCGATAACAAATACAGTACCGATAAAGCATGCCGGAATAATTGGACTGATGACTTTTTTCCAAATCAGGAACAGCCCGCCAGCCAGCAGCGCCAATGCGGAAACTTCGCCCATAGAACCACCGATGAATCCGAGGAACATTTCAGCGTTGGACGGAAGATCGGCAGCACTGCCTTCCGCAAGCACGCCAAGCGGCGTTGCACTAGTTACTGCATCTGCTTCCGCCATTCTTGGAGTCGGCCATGTGGTCATTTCTGTTGCAAAGGAAATGAACAGCACAATTCTTGCTGTGATAGCAGGGTTTACGATGTTTCTGCCAATACCGCCGTAAAGCTGTTTTACGATGATAATTGCAACAAAGCATCCAATGATTGCCATCCAGTACGGGAAGTTTGAAGGCACGTTGAATGCAATCAGAACGCCCGTCAGAGCGGCAGATAAGTCTCCCGCAGTCTGTCTCTTTTTCATGGCTTTGTTGTAGAGCCATTCAAAGCCTACGCTGGCAACTACGCAAACCAGAGTTAACAGGATTACACGCATGCCAAATACGTAGATACTTACCAAAAACGAAGGCACTAAAGCAAGGATTACCATCAGCATGGTTTTGCTTGTATCCATCTTGCTCACTAAATGCGGTGCGGAGGATACTGCCAGATTATTATAGTATGTCTTATCCATTATTTAATTCCAGCCTCCTTTACAACGCCTTTTCCAAGCTTATTCATGAAGCCCAGAGGTCTTCTCGCAGGACATACATAGGAACAACTTCCGCATTCCATGCACTGCATTACCTGAAGATCTGAAAGTCTCTGTGCATCTCTGCGCTCGTAAGCTTCTGCTAAAGCAGTTGGCAGAAGATTGAACGGACATGCCTTATGGCATCTGCCGCAATTGATACAAGCGGTTTCCTCCGGAATATATGACTTTTCTTTGGAGAATGCCAAGATTGCATTGTTATTCTTCACGATTGGCATTTCGTCGGAGAAAATAGCTCTTCCCATCATCGGTCCGCCCATGATAATCTTCTTCGGCTCAGATTTATATCCGCCACAAAATTCGATTACATCGTGAATCTGTGTGCCGATTGGCGCGATGATATTTTTCGGCTGCGCTACTGCATCGCCGTCAATAGTCATTCTCTTGTTGATGAGAGGCACGCCAGTTCTGAAATACTGTCCGACAAAGGCAACAGATGTAACATTGGAAAGAATAATTCCAAGGTCAGCCGGCAGAACGCCCGCTTTCATTTCTTTGCCTGTAATTTCGTATACCAGTACACGTTCTGCACCCTTTGGATATCTGTCCTGAAGAGTGAAGGTGTGCATGTTGGAAAGCCCCTGCTCTGCAAACATCTGGTCGAGTTTTGCAATTGCATCAGGCTTGTTGGACTCAATACCTACATAAGCTTCGTCCAGATTCAGGTACTTCATGATCAGCTTCATACCGTCGATGATATCTTGCGTATCTTCTAACATACCTCTGTGGTCAGAAGTGATAAACGGTTCGCACTCTGCCGCATTCAGAATTAAAGTATGTACATCGTCAATATTCTTTGGATTGTACTTGATGTGAGTCGGGAAAGAGGCGCCGCCAAGACCTACAAGGCCGCTTGCTCTGACTGCTTTTACAAATCCTGCCAAATCATCTACTTCAGGAACTTTAATGTCCTCACTCATTTCTTGTTTTTTGTCAGTCTCAATTACAACTAACGTGTCATTACCGCCAACGGCCGAACGCTGGGTCTCGATACCCACTACGGTTCCGGACACGCTGGAATGGATAGGTGCACTTACGAAGGCATCCGTATCACCGATAAGTTGTCCCACCTTGACTGCATCTCCCTTGGCTACCAAGGGTTTACAAGGTGCGCCGATGTGCTGAGACATTGAAATCTTCACAATGTCAGGAATCGGCATAACTTCGGTTTCACAGCCGGCAGTGTTCTTATAGTGACCGGCGTCAATGCTGTGTAAATGCTTTGCATTTGCGCTCATAATTTGAAACCTTCCTTTCTAAAAATAGCTTCCTTATAATCATACATGGTACATTATACTACAACGTTTCGCAAAAATCATTACATTTTTACAAGAAAACCGCATTTCACAGAATTTTCCTACATGTTCTGGATAAATTATGTACGTAACAACATATGCGGCAAGGGATTGGTTCATTCCGCCAGATGGGGGGAGGCGTGATGCGGCGACCATTCTCATGGACCGACTTTATCAGCCGTCTTTATGAGTCGTCTATGGAGGAGGCTATACACACCATAAAAACACCCGCCTGCAAATGCACAAGGCGGGTTAAATGTACGTTAATAAATATATGATCGTTAAATTCCAATCTGCGACCAATCGATATCTGTTTCATCAATAAAGCCGCTCTGCTCCGCTTCCTTTAACGCTTCCGCTTCAGATGCAGTGAGCTTTGTATAGTCCGGATCCCACGCTAGAACCAGTTTCTTGATGAACTCAAGTACAAAGTTTTGTTCGCTTTCAGGTAAGCTCTCCATTAAACGAGCTGCCTCTATTGTTATATTAGACATAAATTACCTCCATCCAACTAATCCCCCTATTTTAAGTTCATTATACAATACTCTATTAAGAAAATCACTATAAATTTATGAATTTATTTTGTAATAAATAAATTCTTGAGACTCAAAACGAGATATTTACTTCACCGCACATCCGGCATGCAATATCTGGTAAAACCCAGTCTGCTTTCCTGCAAATATGTACGACTGATTGATACAAAACTTCCATCTATTAATAGGAAGTTACTTTTTTCTATGGCGCTGACTCTGCCCATGTTGACAATCATGCTGTTATGACAGCGGAGAAAATTTTGCGGTAGCGCTTCCATTTCTTCAAACTTTCCGTAAAAGCTGCAAAGCACCTGTCCGCCGGTTCCACGTACCAGCACCTGCCTTTTCTGTTTTTCAAAGTAATAAATTCTGCTGTAGGGAATCACAAAGCGACCGCTTTTATTTTCCAAATATAACAATCCGTAATGTTAATCATCTAAATTTTTCTTGTACTCCCTTCGCCAAACACTCACCTTTGCTATTTTCCAAAAAAAATAGAACTACAATAGTTTTCTGTAGTTCTTTACTCTATATTTCTTTAATAGTAAAAACAATCAGCTCCGCCTACCCCAAAATATCCATCATCTCGCATTTCAGTGCCCCGGACAGGCGAACGACAATTTCCGCCTGAGCCTTATTGATGTCCTTGCTTTTCCGCTCATAGGCACGAATGGTATTGATTGAAACACCGGACAACCCAGAAAGTTCTTCTTGCGTAAGGCCGCAATCTTTACGAACAATCTTCAGTTTACTGCCTGTCTGTGCAAAATGAGCATCCAGTACTTCATAAAATTTCCGTACATCGGTCTCGTGAAGTGTGCCGTAAAGCCCCCGCAGGGCATCGAAGGATACCGTCTCTAAAATATCCTTGAAGCTACGTCCCGAATACCACTGATAATGAGTCAGTGCCCAGCCAATCCAATACACATCAGATTTTTCATAGGTTTCAATAACGTCTGCGTCAATCTGCTTTCCCACAGTCCGTTCCATAACTTCTGAAAAAAGTTCTATGCCGCTTTTGCCCGCAATATATTTCGGATTTCCGCTTTCAATCTCTTCCGCAATTCCTGACTGAATAAACATATGGAGAAATTCGTCTCCTTTGTAACCAAACTCTATTACAGCGTCATGAAGCATATTTCCGACTGATTTCGCAGCCTTACTCAGATATGTGGCATTGTAAACGGGGGTCATCATTTTTCATATCCTCTCTAATAATATCAAGTATAAACAAATCTTCTCGAAGCATCGCAGGATTTTTCTTTCTCTGTTGATAATTCTGTCTCGCCAAGCTGTCTCTTTGAGCGCGCTTGTAATAGTATTTCCGATAGTCGGCAATTTCATATTGCACAAACTCAATTTTGCTAAATGCTGCAGGAGAAAGCAGCACAACCTGCTCGCCAAGAGTTCCCAGTTCCATAGCAACACCCAAATCTCGTACCGAAATGGTATTGTTAATAAAATCTTCCGCAAAAGAAAAATAAGAATCGTCTGCTCGATACCCCACCATGATATCAACACCCTTGGTATCGGGCAAAAAATACTCCAGCAGATACTCCCTCGCACTTCTTGCTATATTACTGTTGATATCAAACTTGCGGTTCTTCAAAAGAATTGCCAGCCAATTCAATATGTTAAAGTTCCCCTTTGTCAAATGCATCACTTGCATCTCATCAGTATGAAGGATGTACTGATTAGAATAACCGTCCCTTTTTATAGGGCATGCCCACTCCTTTGCCAGTTCCATATTCTCAGTGCAATAAAATCCCTGCCCATAATCATTGTATGACTTTCCAATGCCATACGTAGGAATTTCAACAATCTGCTGTGATCCATGATAAATCGTAATATCCTTACTCATAAACCTCTCCAATCTATAATACCACAGTATCAGTTTTCTTCATTGTAATACTGTGGCATCAGTTTGTCAAGCCCTCAGCCCCGCTAATTCCACTCCCACAAGAAAAAACCGCCGCCTAAAAACTTGCGTAGCTTCTTTCCAACCCTCTATTGACTTTCATCTTCCAGCCGTTTAGAACAAACTTATAAGTTTAAAACTTTAGAGTTTAATAGCAAAGAGAACTTCACATATTTTACTGCAGAGATTATGAACTTCAGAATTTAAATAAACAATATAGTAAAAACAATTTTGAATGTATCATAATTTATGGGCGTCGCCGTGTTGGCAAGACCGCATTGATTAACCAATTTTGCAAAGATAAACCGGCCATCTTTTTCTCCGCTCTCAATGCTTCTTCCCAGGAAAATTTAGAAGCTTTATCGAAAGCAATATATGAGAAACTTCTTTCGTTTTTGGTATTGTTGTACTGCAAAACATATCAGCCATCAGTGCGGGTCATATTGACCGTATTTACGATTCTGTAATCAGTAAATATTTTCTGATTACATGGGTCTTATTTTTAAGCCGGTGTGCCGTGAATATCTTTTTCTTTACGCGAAAGTCTTTGCCAAGGGTCTAAATATCATTACCCTATTTTCTCGAAGAGCGGATTCACCCAAGGGCTGCAAGACTTTGCAAAACAAGGTGAAGTTATGCTTGTCACACTACAGGACATGTATAAATAAAAAACAGTTCTATAATATCATGTTCTTATCTTTCTTCCCTCCATCGTTCAAAGGACAGATATCTGGTTCCCTGAAAAGTCAGTTCCCCTACGTCTCCCTCAGCCAACATGCCGTATTCTGGTCCATTTACGGATAACTCCATACGGTCTCCGCTTTCGACCTGAAATGTCACATAATACCTCGTAGATGAAGTAGTTACAGTCCCACAGGCTTCACCGCCTGTTGCATGATTATGACGAGAAATCGCCGTCCTCCTCGAAACCACTTTCGCAGGCACCGTCAACCTCGGCGACTGATTGTTCTTATTCCATGTACTGACACCCTTTACTGCCGTGACAATAAAGGTTCCAATTACGATTACAAACACGACTATAAACATAACTCCAAATGCACTAAATCCATCACCATAATACATTTTATATATCGCTCCTCTCTACTCCACAATCTTCACACCAGACGAACAATTTCTATCATTTTTATTATATCATAATCATCATATAAAACTCAATAGATGCTTTCGCATCAATAGTCAAGCATGGGAATTAGCCCGAAGTCTGCCAATCTCTTGTTGCTTATCGCTTTGTTCCCCTTCGTTATAGCCTGCCACCCTCCCTCCACGCACTATCTGCAACGTCTGCGCCGCCAACTTCGCACAAATTTTTTCAAATTCTTGCGACCGCTCCTTGTAATACGCCAACTCAAGGAAGTTATTTTAAGAAAGCGGCGGCGAACGCCAAATCAAGGGATTTTTTAATGAATGCACGCGCAAAACCCTGTTGATTTTGAAGGGTTGAGCCGTTCTCACTTCACTTCGCCGCAAGAATTCCATAATTTTTCCTTGAAATTGGCGGATTTGCCAGTGCTAACGCAAAAATTTCAAAAAAATCATGCCTAATTGGCGTTCAGTACTTAATCCCCCGTAGCACCCCACGGCACAGTACAGTACAGACACAAAAATCTCAGAAACGTTGACAAATTCAACACTAGCATATCCTCCTCAAAAAAACTGCTGCGCAAATTTCCTCACGCAGCAGTTTCTCTTTCTATTTCCTTTCCAGCTTTCCAAGCCCTTCCGCCCAGTAGCCCCAGCCTTCCGTAATCAGCTTCCGCCCTGCGAACATTGCGGCAAGAGACGGGTCCAGCGCCGGTGCGATCTCCACAACATCAAAAGCCATAATGTTCAGTCCACGGAACAGCTTTTCCAGCAGAGTCAGAGCCATACGGGAAGTCAGCCCACCAAACTGCGGCGTTCCTGTACCCGCAGCATAAGCCGGATCCAGTGCATCAATATCGAAAGTCAAATAAACCTGATTGAACTTTTTCATCTTTTCAATGCAGTCAGCAGCCACCGCTTCAATGCCCTCATGGTAGCAATCATAAGCGGTTTTCACCTGTATATTACCTTCCTTGTAAAGCTCAAACTCATCCGGCTCGATAGAACGGATTCCAATAAAGTACAAATTTTCCAGCGATTTTACGTGAGAAAGTTCCAGCGCTCTGCGCTCAGTGCTGCCATGAGAGAGCAAGTCGCCTTCCAGCGCCTCGCACAAATCCATATGTGCATCTATGTGAATAATACCAAATTCTTCATCGACTGCATCGTTAATGCCTCTCTCCACCGGAATGGTCACAGAATGGTCACCGCCAACCATGGTAAAGCGAACGCCTTTACGTACCAAATCCGCTACGTATTTCTGTACCTCTGCAAAGACTTCCTCTCTGTCGCTGCCCTCAAAGTCTCCACCGTCTACTACATTCAGAGTATCAAACCACGCAAGGCGCTCTGTGCATGGAGTAGAATGAAGGGTATTTGCGCGCAGCATCTGCGGTGCCTCGGCTGCACCGCCACGATAGCTAACGCCTCCGTCATACGGAATACCGAAAATTACCACATCGGCATTTTCCTCTTTCATTTCTGGCCGGTTCAGACCGCACCATGAACTTTTATTCTTTGCAAATTCATTTTTTACTTGCATTATATTCACTCCTTTTCATTTACTGCCATACAATTTTAGCAATAACCGTGCCAGAACAGAAACCTTTTCATTTCAACTATTTTTCAACTACTCCGGCGGTCTATGAAAAAAAATTTACAACAGAAAGGTAAAATTTTTTACCACACCCTGTTCAGCAGCGTCTGATAATCAATCTGTAGCTTTTCAATTTTATACTTCAGTGCCTGTCTGGTAATCTGCAGGCTTGTAGCCGCCTGATTCAAAGAGGAAGCATTCCTTAAAGTTTTTTCCAGAATTTCTTTTTCATAACGGTTCATCATTTCTGCCAGACTGCCGGAAGGCTCCGCACTGCCGCTTTCGCCCAGCATGCCGCTTCCCGAAATCAAATAATCCGGCAAATCGGTCAGTCCGATGACATCGCCTTCGACCAGATTAAATGCGGACTCCATCACATTCCTAAGTTCCCGCACATTGCCCGGCCAACTGTAATCCTGCAGCACCTTTTCTGCAAAAGGACTAACTTCCTTCACAGACTTTCCCATCTGCTTATTATACTGCCCAATAAAATGAGAACTCAGCAGCGAGATATCTTCCCTTCGTTTGCGAAGCGGCGGCACCAAAAGCTGCACCACACTGAGACGATAAAATAAATCCTGCCGCATTTTTCCACTGCCGATTGCCTCCTTCGGACTAACGTTCATGGCAGAAATCAGTCGCGTGTCTACCTCCGTGTAAGATTCCGCACCCACTTTCATATATCGCTGCTCTTCTACCGCCTTCAAAAGTTTCGCCTGCAGTTCAAGACTCATGGAATTAACCTCATCCAGAAACAAGGTACCGCCATCGGCAAGCTCGAAGAGCCCCTTCTTGTTTTCCGCACCGGTAAAGCTACCCTTTACCGTTCCAAAAAGCGTACTTTCGATGAGTGCATCGGGAATAGCCGCGCAGTTAAGGGAAATGAACGGTCTCTTTTTCCGCCTTCCATGACTGTGAATTGCCTCGACAATGAGTTCCTTTCCCGTTCCTGACTCTCCAATCACCATGACCGGCGAATCGTTTTTCGCGATTTTCAAAAGCTTTTCCTTCATATATTCCATATCCGGATTCTGCGTCACGATATCATCCGCCGTATAGAGTTTCCTTTTCTTTGAAATATCGTCCGTATCGTCAGGCAACTCTACAGAAAGGTCAATGCTGCCGATCAGTTCACCGTTATTTTCTATGGGGAATGTGCTGGTCATCGTAGTGTGACGTCTGCCGGACGGCTCCGTCAGGGTCTGTTTCTGATTCAGTACCGGAAGTCCCGTCGCCATGACCTTTGCATGGGTGCTGTTGCCCTCATTCAGTTCAGGATATACCGCAAAAAGATTTTTACCTAAAATATCATCGGTGCGCAGATACTCTTTGTCCTCAGTCACCATCGCAGAGTATTCGATGATATTTTCTTTATTTACAATCAAAATCGCATCAATTCTGCCGTAAAGATTGGCAAATTTTTCCAAACTGTTAATCTGCATAGCTGCTCCACTCCTACTGAATTTTCAAAAATTCAAAGTTTCCCATTCTGTTTCCGATCAGTGTAACCTTTGTCATCCGTTACTCCTTTCCTACTGTGACTCTGCCCAAATCATCTATACCGATTACCTTTTCGCCTGCCTCTCGCAGCGCTTTTACATAGTCTATTACCGATTTGTCCATCACTTCCCCCGGACAAAGAATCGGAATCCCCGGCGGATATGGAATCACTGACGATGCACACACCCTACCCGCCGCCATTTCCAGCGCAATTCGCTCCTTCTCCTTGGGTACTGGACGCTGCGCAAGGTTCTGAAAATCCCACGCTCCGTTTACATCACGCGCCGCCTGTTCACATGCCCTTTCCGGCACCAAAGAATGCGCTGTAGCAATTTTCCGAAGAGCATCAAGCAGTCGCTCATAGTCACATCGCCTATTTCCGATTCCAGTCATGCACATCACAATATTACCAGTAACCAGTTCTGCAAAAATCCCCTGCTCCATGAGCAGTTCCTCAAGTTCCAATCCGGAAATTCCGTAGGCACGCATGTCCAGATTTATCTTTGTATCGTCAAGCAGCGGATGCCGCATGATCCGCAGCCCATTAATGTCGGCAGCCCTTCCATAAAAATACTGTAAATCCTCTTTCCACTGACGAATCAATGTTTCACCTCTCCTTTCGAGAAGGTCAGCATTAATATCCAGCGACGCCATTAAAAGATAGGACGGGCTGGTGCTTTCAATAAGCTGCAGCTTATCCTCAAAATCATACTTGTCAATTCGGTCTGAGCAAAGGTTTGCCACAGCACTCTGGGTAAAAGACGTCAGCGTCTTATGGGTACTGTTAATCACGATGTCTGCCCCCAGATTTTCTGCCGCTTTTTTCGTACCGGCAAAAGCATCGAAGAACTTCAAATGCGCACCATGTGCCTGATCGACAATCAGAATCTTTCCCGCACGATGTACAACTTCGGCGATGGCAGCTATATCACTGCAGATCCCATAATAATTAGGACTCGGCAAAAGCACTGCGCTGCTGTCAGGATGCTGTACCAAACACCTTTCGATCTCCTCCGGGGTAATCTCTCCGGAAATCTCATATTCTTCTATCAATTCAGGATGCGCATAGACCGGCTGCCCACCTGCCATCATCAAACCGTTAAATACCGATTTATGACAGTTTCTTGCCATGATCAGCTTGCCATCCCTTGGTACCACAGTCATAATAGCCGCAATCAGCCCTGCGCTGCTGCCGTTGATAAGCAGATAACTTTCTTTAGAAGCATACATCGTCTTATACCGATTCATCGTTTCCGCTATAATACTCTCCGCCTGAAACAGATTGTCTGCCCCTGGTATTTCTGTAATATCCCAGTCCATAAAATGGTCAAGAAATTCCCCATACCCATTTTCCCTATAAATTGCCGCACCTTTGTGCCCCGGCATGTGAAAAGACACTGGCTCCGTCTGCCCATGTGCCTGCAAAAAATCTGCGATGCTCTGTTTCCTGTCCATGTTCATCTCCGTATGTTTGGTTTATTTTCATTTTGGTTTATTTTCACTATTTGATTTCATTTTATCATTGCCCGCACCGCTTGGCAAGAACCAACCCCTGCGAAGACACAGCAAAGGCATGAAACATCCCCATTAAAGCGACGCGGTCTTCTAAGAAACATTTTTCTACGACAAGCACAAACAATATCCGTGCCGATGCAAGCAGATATTTCAATCCGCCAACTTGAGAGGATTTTTTTGCAAGTATTGCGCCCTTCCCTCAAAAAACGCCAACGCAAGAAAAGAAAAATAAAGACGTAAAGTTGGCGTATGCAACTTATAACCTGTTCTTTCATGGGTTTGTCGCGTCTGCAATGGTATCAAGTCATTTTCAATTCCCAGCTGCTCCAAGGCTCTTCCCGCAAGGTCATCATACCAACTTTTGTTGCTGCTATAATTTTTGTCTTCTCCATGTTCAACCCATCTCTTTTGTGCTATACTTATTTTATCTGCAACACGCCCACCAAGACAGAAAGGAAATCCCATGGCATACTACAAACCCATTACCTGTAAATCTGCAATGAACCGGATTAACAGCAGATATCTGCCCTTTCATTGGGACCTGAATATTTACCGCGGATGTGCGCACCGCTGCCGATACTGTTATGCCCTATACACCCATGACTATATGGAGGACAATCGTTTTTTTGACACCATTTATATCAAACAAAATGTAGCAGACCGCCTTGCTGCAGAGCTTGCAAAGCCCCAGTGGAAGCGCGAAGTAGTCAACATCGGCGGAATTACTGACAGCTATCAGCCGATTGAAGCTGATATGCAGCTTATGCCCGAAATCCTGAAACTCTTAATCCAGCACAAAACTCCCTGCATCATCTCCACTAAATCAGATTTGATCTTGCGTGACTTTGATCTGCTGGAGCAGCTTTCCCGTATCACCTATGTCAACGTAGCAGCAACCATCACCACGACTGATGAACAGCTTCGTAAAAAACTGGAACCGGGCGGTGTGTCCTCTGTCCGCCGTTTTGCAATGCTCAAAGCTTTTGCACCCACAAAGGTTCATACCGGTCTTCATACCATGCCCATCATTCCGCTCCTTAGCGACAGTGATGAAAATCTGGAAAGTCTTTTTGCAGGCGGCGCAGACGCAAAGGTGGACTACGTCCTGCCTGGTCTTTTGAATCTCAAAGGAAAAACCAGAGACCATTTCCTCGAATTTTTTCACACGGAGTTTCCCGAAAAAATGGACGCATTTTTGACCTTTTACGGCAGAGGCGGCTTAGATAAGGCATACAAAAAGAGCTTTTATCAAAAGCTCTCAAAAATCAATGCAAAGTATGGTCTGACCATGGGACACCGTCTGCCCCAAAGCCTCCTGCAGCCTGTCGATGACGGCCAGCAGCTGTCACTGTTTTAGGTACGTCAAACCCTTCAACTTATCAATCATTTGCTTTACAACGTCTTTACAATTTTAACGCGATTCTCCCACCAGTACTTCTGCCTCCACGGTAATCTCCCTAATGCCGCTTACGTCCAGTCTACTCTTGTCCACATCGAAGAGTAGCGGTGTCATTCGCACAAGGTCTGCAAGATGCTCTTTTCCAATTTCCATAGTTTTGCTGACAGGTGTTCTGCTTACCATCTCAAAATTTTTTTCAAAATAATCCAGTACTTCTTCATTGGAATAGGATTTGTTTCGAAGAAGCGGTGCTGCCGCCTTGCGCAGCTGCGACATATGAGAAGCACCTGGCACGACCTTCACCAGCACACCGCCCGGTTTCAAAATCCGCACAAACTCTTTGTAGTTAGCCGGTGTAAAAACATCCAAAATACAGTCCACACTCTGGTCCTTCATCGGGATATTGGTGATATCAGCTACCATCCATTTGACAGGCTGCGGACTTCTTGCCGCCTGCTTGATTGCCTCTGTTGATATATCAAATGCCAGAATCTGCCCACTGCTCCCTAGCCTTTCAGAAAGCTGCGCGGCATAATATCCTTCTCCGCAGCCAGCATCCAGCACGACAAAATTTTCATCCTCCGTCTGCTTCTGCGCCGCCCTTTCCTGCACCAGGCGTTCCACTGTTCCCACAACTTCTTCCATAATATGGCTGTAATATCCTGCTTGTAAAAACCGATAGCGACTGGCAAAAAACTCCTTATCATAGCCTTTTAACACTTTATTTTCCTGCAAAAGGTTCACATAGCCCTTTGCCGAAATATCAAAACGGTGCTCTTTCTTGCATACCAAACCGCCCCCATGAAAGCGGATTTTCTTTCCGCATCTGGGACACTGGAATAGGCTTTTCACTTCGTAAAACTTATCAATCTTTTCCATTCTGACTCTCCCTTTATCATGCAGACGAATTACATATTTTCGAACTTTTCATCGAAAATATGCACATTTTCTATAAGTGCCGTGCATATTTTCGTTAAAATCAACGAATTTATGCATAAATGACGCCAAAACATCTTCATAAATCCTTTACAATTCAGATAAACATGCATATTTTCAAAGCTTTTCCTCAAAATATGCACGCCTTTCGCTTTAAACGTGCATATTTCAGAAAAAAATCTAGAAATTATGCACATCGACCAATATCACCGCTCTCATCGCCGGTGACCTGCCAGGTCATTACATCAGCGGGCTCAGCATTCGCAGTACCGCGTCGTAGAGAAGTCCCCAAAAGCTGCGCTTGCAATCCTCATGATGAATCTCGCGTGACACCCTAAAGGTCTCCAAACAGTCCTTCTTCACGTCCAGCACAGCCTGACAGCCTGCCAGAAGCGTGCCGCACTCAAAATGAAGAAACAGGCTTCGGTAATCCATATTAATCGTTCCCACCACAGCGACTTTATCATCACTGACAAAGCTCTTCGCATGGATAAAGCCCGGCGTGTACTGATAAATTTTGACACCTGCTTTGATGAGCGGCTCATAGTAAGATCGAGTCAGCCGGAATACAATTTTCTTGTCAGGAATAGCTGGCGTTACAATCCTCACATCGATACCCCGCTTTGCCGCAAGCACCAGCGCTGTCTTCATTTCATTGTCGATAATCAAATATGGCGTGAAAATATACACATAATCTTCCGCTTGATTGAGAATTTCCAGGTAGACATTTTCCCCTACTGGTTCGTCATCCAGCGGCGAGTCGCCGTAAGGCTGCACGATACCCTCCCCGCCAAAAGGTGCCGGATGCCCAGCGTGAGGTCTGAACCTGCTATAATCCTCTTCCGTAGGCAAAAATGCATTCCACATGTTGAGGAACATCACTGTAAAATTCCATACAGCATGTCCCGCAAGCCGAATTCCGGAATCTTTCCAGTGTCCAAAACGCTCAATTTTATTGATATATTCATCAGCAATATTGTAGCCGCCGGAATAAGCCACCTGCCCGTCAATGACGGTAATCTTTCGGTGGTCTCGGTTGTTGTATACCAGCGACAGGAACGGTCTCATTGTATTGAAACTAAGTACCTTAATTCCTGCCAGGCGCAATTTTTTCTCAAAACCCTTCGGGAGCAAATTCATGCTGCCTACATCATCGTAAATCAGGCGCACGTCTATCCCGGCAGCAGCTTTTTCTTTAAGGATTTCAAAAATGCCATCCCACATTTCGCCTCGTGAAATGATAAAATATTCCATAAAGATAAACTTCTGTGCACTGCGCAGGTCGAAAAGCATATCCTCGTAAACGTCATCACCTAAGGCATAATATTTGCTCTGCGTTCCTTTCCATGCCGGAAAGCCGCCTTTTGCAGCTATGTAATCCACTGTATCCAAAAGTCTGCCGGGTGCCAGATCCGTCAAATCGTCCTCTGGCTGCAAATCCTTTCTGTGCAGCTCCTCCTGCGGATTAATTCTCCATTTTAGCCATCTGGCAGGTCGCTTATTTCCAAAAAACGCATACATCGCCGCACCCAGCACAGGCAGCAGACATATTAGGAGAATCCATGCCGTCTTATATGCTGGATTATCATCTCTCCAGGTAATGAACAGTGCCATCAAAATCGAAGCAACACTAAATCCCAAAGAAACCCAGGTGCTGTACTCCGTCAGCGCCATCAGCGCTATGCCAAACCAGACTAGCTGTATCAGAATCAAAAATCCGGTAATCGTCATTCGATTCACTATTTTGCCAAAAATCTTTCCGGCAGTCGTTTTCATTGCTAAATTCCCTTTCCCAATTACTACATCATTTCCTAGAAAAAGCGGGCGATAACCGCCCGCCAAAATCGCTTTATCTCTAAGCTCGTTTCACTTTTACAGGTTCAGACCCTGACAAACATTGTTCAGAAAATCCTGCACGTTGGTTACAATGCCCTTTGCTGCAAGACTTCCTCGATCTCCCAGCTTATTTGCTGCAAATTCAGAAGTATCTACCATATAAAAATATACTGGTCTGATCGTTCCATCTGCAAGCACTCTGTAGGTAGGCGTCATGTTACCTGTAGCAATGGTGTGCAGAACTGTCGCCATGCCGATTACTGTAGTCGCTTTTCTGACATGGGATCGAATCGTATCCTGCCCTACATAAGTATGTTCATATACTTCCGGCAGCGGTCCGTCATCACGGATAGAACCGTTCAAAACAAACGGAACATCGTTCTTTACACAGGAATAAATAATTCCGTTTTTAATGCCTTCTTTTTCAATAAAAGCCGGGATAGAACCGTGGGTGTTGATACAGTTGATTGTATCCAGGTGATTATAATGTCCATTGACATACGGCGCCTGGGTTTTAATATCAGTACCCAGAGCAGTTCCAAGGTAAGCACCTTCAAGGTCGTGAGTTGCCAGTGCATTTCCTGCCAGAATCGCCTGCACATAGCCAGACTCGATGAGTTTTTCATAGCACTCTCTGGCTTTCGCATCAAAGGAGCAGGCAGGACCCAGCACCCAAACGATATAGCCATTATGTGCTTTTTCATATTTTAAAAGTTCCACAAGCTGTTCATAGTCATAGCTGAAACCCGTCTCCCTGCTTCTGCTCTGGCGGAATGCAAAGGTCTGGGCTCTGCCCGCTTCTTCTCTTTCAAAACAGTCAGCGTGAACATAAATGCCCTCTTCACAGTCCTCACTGCGCCCTACAACAACCTGGTCTCCCTGCTTCAGGTTTCTAAATTCTCTTACAAAAATTTGACCATTTTCAAAGACCGGCACGCTGTCCATACGGCTGTCCTCTGCCAAATACCAGTTACCACCGACCTTAAAATATTCCGGGTAAATAGATGTAGCATGAAATCCCGCCGGTGCGGCTTTATCCACAGGCGCTGCCACCAGTTTGGCATTAGGTGCGTTTACGAACTTTTCTTGGGAAAAATCCGGTTCAATATATTTGGGTAGTTTAAACATCTTTATCTCTTTTCTTCCTTATTTTGTGATTTTCTCTGCACCGCCCATATACTTTCTGAGCGCTTCCGGAATCACTACGCTGCCGTCAGCCTGCTGATAGTTTTCCAAAATTGCAGCTACAGTTCTACCTACTGCAAGACCGGAGCCGTTGAGAGTGTGCACAAATTCAGGCTTTCCTTTTTCTCTTCTGAAACGAATCCCTGCTCTTCTAGCCTGGAAATCCTCAAAGTTACTACAGGAAGAAATCTCTACATATCTACCGTAGCTTGGCATCCAGACTTCAATATCGTAAGTCATGGCGCTGGAGAAGCCCAAATCACCGGAGCTGAGTCTCACCACTCTATATGGAATGTTAAGGATTTTCAGCACCTCCTCTGCATCAGCAGTGAGTTTTTCCAGTTCATCATAGGAAGTTTCCGGGTCTACGAATTTTACCAGCTCCACCTTGTTAAACTGGTGCTGTCTGATAAGACCTCTGGTATCTCTTCCCGCAGAGCCTGCTTCTGCTCTAAAACAAGGAGTATACGCAGTATAGTAGACCGGCAGTTCCTTTTCGTCCATGATTTCGCCGCCCCGGAGATTGGTTACAGGAACCTCAGCAGTTGGAATCAAGAAAAAGTCTTTCTGCGGAATGTAGAACATATCTTCTTCAAATTTCGGCAGCTGACCTGTTCCAGTCATTGCAGCTCTGTTCACCATAAACGGCGGCAGAATTTCGGTGTAATCTTGGTCGATGGTGTGCAGATCCAGCATAAAATTGATCACTGCTCGCTCCAGTCTTGCCCCAAGTCCCTTATATACTGTAAATCTAGCGCCGGAAATTTTTGCAGCTCTCTCAAAGTCCAGAATGTCCAGATCTTCACCTACATCCCAGTGGGCTTTTGGTTCAAAATCGAAGGTTGTCGGCTCGCCAAACTTTCTAACCTCTACATTATCACTGTCGTCTTCGCCAAACTGTACGTCTTTGTACGGTGTATTCGGAATGCTGAGCAGCGCATTTTTCAGTTCTTCTTCCAAGACAGAAAGCTGTCCGTCCAGTTCCTTGATCTTACCGGACAGTTCCTTCATCTCTGCCATGATCGCAGTAGTATCTTCTCCTGCTTTTTTCAGCTTTGGAATTTCTCTGGAAACGGTATTCTGCTTATTTTTCATCGCTTCCACTTCTGCTAAAAGCTCTCTTCTCTGCTCATCGAGTTTCTTTACGTTATCAATACCGAAGTCTCCTTTGCCTCTAAACTCTACTCTGGCTTTTACGCCTTCAAAATCTTCTCTGATTCGTTTAATATCTAACATGGTTACACTCCTTTTACCATTTACTATAGCAAATTTTTCTTATATCTAATATACAGGCTGCTCAGCAGGTTTACTTTCTGCTGAATTTCCAGCTGTAAATCTGATGCCAGATCGTAGTCACCCTCGTCCAGCGCATTCTTTGCTCTTGTCAGCAGACACTTTTCTGTGATAGTGTCCTTGGCGATCTCATGTCTGATCCGATCAATTTCAATCCAGTTTTTGATATCATAATCGGAAAAATCGTCAAGATTATGTACCTGCTTGCAGCTCCTGATAAAATTCATCGTATCCGGAATAATTCGGTCATGCAGCTCTGTTTTCCACTGTGACAAGGTCTGCTCACGGTAAGACTCCAGAACAATGTCCGGCATGACATTTCCTTCCTTAAACACTGCCAGTCTTTCCGGGTGTTCATCAAATGCACGAAGGTTTTCCCAAACCGTTGCAGGCGCATGACCAAAGAGGTGGTCACGTTCTTCCTCTGTAAAATCTTCAAACACGTTATACTCACTGCGATATTCCCGCTCTGTTTCCAGATAAAAATCATCCTGCCCGTGTTTTTTGGAGATGGAAGCCTCCAGCTCTTTTGGCGTTTTTCCTGCAGCAAGAACCGCATGCACACCATCTAAGATTGCCATATAGGAAGCTGCAATCACCAGATAGGTGTTGCTCTTCGGATTTGGCGCACGAAGCTCAAATCGAGTTGCCATCGGATTTTTCGGGTCTCTGATTAAACCCACCAAAACGGTTCTGTTTCTGGATGGCTCTGTCACAGCTCTGCCCAGGGAGGTAACGATACAAACCGGCGCTTCGTAGCCTGGCTTCAGACGGTTAAGGGAGTCATTTGATGAACTTACGAAAGGATTGATTACCTCATAGTTCTTCAAAATTCCCATCAGCGCGCCGTAACCCAGTGGATTCATAAAATCCTTACTGAAATCTGCCGGCGCAAACATGCTGACCATCTTACCATTTTTCAGCTTGGCTGCAAGACCCAGATGGGTATGCTCACCACTTCCCGCAACGCCCTCAAAAGGCTTCGCCATAAAGGTTACATCAAGACCGTGTTTAGTAAAGATGTCTCTCACCACGTACTTCACCTGATTCTCATTGTCTGCAGCCTGCATTGCATCTGCATACTTCCAGTCGATTTCAAGCTGCTCCATGACGTGGTCGTAATGCCCGCTGTGACCCATTTTTGCCTTGACGCCGCCGACTTCCTTGTGTCCCATCTCTACTTCAAAGCCATATTTATCTAATAGCATCAGCGTCTCTTCCAGGGCGGTTCTCACCTCTCCGTAAGTACGCTTCCAATACTGTTCTTTCAAAACCTGCGCTGTAAACAGCTGCTCTCTATCCCCTTTGTCATCTGGGGTTTTTACCCAAAATTCCAGTTCAGTGGCACTGGTCAGCACCAAATCTTCAATGTCATCTACACTGTCAATGCCATTGATATACTCAAATACGTAAGGATATGCCGCAAGTTCTTCCATCAGCTTTTTCTTAAAGTGATTGAGCGCATCGCGAAGCACAACTCTGGATCCAACCTCAAAATTGTCGTTGTGTACCAAAAAGGATGGAATTCTAAGAGTTCCGATAGGGAGTCCTGTGCGGTATCCTAAGTGACTAAAATTATAATCCACATACCAGTTCACAGAAAGATCCGGAATGATATCAATCTTTGCATTATTGAGCACTGCAATACCCGGAAGTGCTACACTGGATCCATCAGTCTGCACACCGCCTGCCAGCATCTTATCTATGTCTTCAAGGAACAAATTTACGGGAATCTTTTCGTCGGTATCGTGGCCGCCGATATCAATTCCCACCAGGGAAACGAATTGGACTTCTGGATGTTCCTTTAATATCTTTGTAATCTCCTGCGCTGAATGGTTTGCTGCAGGAATCGTAAACAACATTTTATCTAAATCGTAGTCCAGCATATCGTCCTCCTTTATAAGCCAGATTATCTAAAAAATTATATAGAATAACGGGTTATGGGACATCCGCGCGCGAATGCCCCAATCTCCCAAATTCACTCTTAATTATGCTAACTTGTTCAAAGCTTCTTCCAGAGACTTCATATACTCCCCATACTTTGCCCAGTCTCCATTTTTCAGCGCATCCTGCGCTTTATCATAGCTTTCAGATGCCTGTTTAATCCAGTCAGCTGTAGTTTTTTCGGAGCTGCTCTGACCTCCATTCTGGTTGTCATCGCCATTGTTATCCACAGGTGCCTTTGTACCGGTTCCCTCTCCAAACAATGCTTCCAAAGCTTCCGCTAAGGTTTCCTCGTAAGCAATCTTGTCATCATAAGCAACAATAACACGTTTTACTTCCGGAATTGCGGAGTTTTCAGCCTCCAGATAAACCGGCTCCAGATAAAGCAGTGAAGACTCAATCGGAATGACGAAGAGGTTTCCTCTCTTATATGTCGTGCCTCTGGAACTCCACAGCGTAAAGTCACTGGAAATTTCAGGATTCTGGTTAATCTGCGCTTCAATCTGCATCGGACCGTATACAGTCTTGCTCTTCGGGAAGCTGTACAGCACCAGTTCACCGTAATGTTCGCCATCGTTTCTTGCCACCATCAAAGCAGTCATGTTCTGCTTTGACTTCGGTGTGAATGGCAGAGAGTTAAAGAACTCAGCGCTGTTCTCGCCCGGCAGTTTTGCGATATAGTAATTCGGCGACATCTTCTGCTGATCCTGTCCATAGATTTCATCAGCGATATCCCAAACGTCTTCGTTCTGGTAGAATACCTTTACGTCTTCCATGTGGTAACGGCTGTATACGCCTGCCTGAATTGCAAAGAGGGTGTTCGGATATCTGATATGAGCTACCAGGCTTTCCGGCATTTCATTCAAATCCTTAAACAGCGCCGGATAAATCTTCTGGAACGTCTTTGCAATCGGATCGGTGTCATCTACAATGTAGAAGTTTACATCGCCGTTATATGCGTCGATGACTACTTTTACAGAATTTCTGATATAGTTGATATCTCCATTCTTACCAGAATATGGCTCAGAATACGGATAGTAGGAGCTGGTAGTGTAAGCATCCAGCATCCAGTAAACCTTGCCGCCCGCAATCACTGCATACGGATCTTCCTCGTAACTCAGATACGGCATGATTTTCCGTACGCGATCCATCACGTTTCTGTTGATGATGATTCTGGAATCACTCTTAATATTGGAAGAAACCAAAAGTTTCATGCTCTGCTCTTTGATGGCAAACATAACACGGTTGAGCATATTCAGCTTGATGCCGGCTTCTCCCTCGTACTTGTTGTACTGGTTGGCGCTTCCGTCAGGATAGTCAAATTCTTCTTCGCTGGTGTTGACCAAAATGTAGTCGTTGGTCATTTCGCCGAAGTAAATTTCAGGGCGCTCCACAGAGATTTCCTCGATGGAGGACTGCGGCGGAATGTTCTTAATCAGAACGTCGGGCTGACCGCTCTGGGTTACTGCGTCTACTCTGGACAGAGCGATACCATAACCGTGGGTATATTTCAGGTGCCTGTTGAGCCAAGTGTCCTGAATCTTTTCTTTGTCAATTTCTCTGGTGGACAGATAAGTCTGGGTGTATTCCCCGTTTACCATATATCTGTCTACGTCAACATCGTTGAATTTGTAGTACTGTCTGATACTCTGCGTCTGATTATAGAAAGTGTTTACAGGTTCATAGTCGTTAATACGAATATTTTCAATAGTTTCAGAGTTTCCTGCAATATCCTCGCTGGTCAGAGAATTGTCTGCATCGAATGATTTTACGGAAACATTGTCAAGCTGGTAAGCATACTGAGTATACTCAATATTTCTTTCCAGATATTTGGATTCCTTGTTAATCTCGTCCGGCGACACAATGAAGTTCTGCACCAGATAGCTTGCTCCGGTTCCCAGCGCACCAATCAGAATCATAATCACTGGAATCGTGAAAATTTTTCTGAACTGCTTCTTTTTGATGTGAATGATTACAGTAATTGCACCCAGCACCGCTAGTACGCAAAGAGCTCTGTAGACCCAAAGGGTAATATTTACATCGGTAAATCCAGCGCCGTATACTGCACCTGTATGGGTGTGGAGCAAGTCAAACTGCTTCAGGAAGAAGTTGATTCCAACCATCAGGAAGAATACTACGCCCAAGAAGGTCAGCTGACCGGAGGCAATGTGCAGAAGCTGCTTAAAATTGTTGTCGTCAAACTGTTTCTTTGGTTTTGCCGCTCTCGGCTGTGCCTTCTTTCCGGTAAAAGCTTCAAAAACTTTGTCAAACGGACTGTTACCGCCCATGCCGGAGAATGGGTTGTCTCCGCCGTCATAGCGTTCTTCACTGTCAAATTCAGGCTCCTGTTGCGGAATCTCCTCTTCCTTAAACATATCCGGCGTATGCACGGACAGCAGGATAGAGTAGTAAATCACGGTAACTACAATAATCAGAAGCACCATGCCGATAAACATTTCGTTGAGCTGTTTTAAGAAATTCAGCTGGAAAATATAGAACGAAATGTCAATATGGAATAACGGGTCTTTGATATCGAACCCCGTTGCGTTAGCAAACTGCAAAATCTCAAACCACAAACTGCTTACTGCATAGAATGCGGAGAACAGCCCGAACGCCGCCGAGATCAGTGTCGTATAACGTCCCAGCTTCTTCATATCAGTTGCTTCGTGAGATGCAATCTTATTAAAATAGCCTTTTTTCAGCATTCTCAGATAGAAATTCATGATTAGTGTTAAAATCACAAAAATCGGAATACCCACTTCGAGTTCGGTCGTCAGTTGTTTCAGGAATACACTCACATATCCCATTTCTTTAAACCACAGCCAGTCCGTAATAAAGTTTATCAGTAATAAGAATAAGGCTAAAATAATTACGATAAACATGATGATTACGCTAAGCCGTCGCTGCCCTTTTGCGCTTTTCTTGTTCAAAATTAGTCCTCCTAAATTGTTTTGATTTCTACAATCTGCATAGTCTTATTGACCGGCTCCATGTAGACAATCTGCTTTTCTGTAAATTCTTCGCTTGTACTGCTGTCAACTTTGACTACAGAAACATAAACGTAAAATCCCGCTCCACCGGCACGGATATCTCCAATAGCCAGCTTATTGATTCCGTATGAAACATCTTCGCTTTCGTTCAGCTCCTGTATCTCAGAATAAAGTGCAGAAGTCTCATCTACAAAATCCAAAACGTCTTCGTTCTTTCCATTTATTTTGTCTACCCAAGCGGAGTAGAACTGGACTACTGTGCCTATGATTTCACCTCCATAGGTTACAGAATTTCCTTCATCATCTGTGTACCATGGCTTATCGGCAAAGGTATACGCATTGCTGAAGCCCTCAAAACCATAGTCGTTCCCATCTTCAAACAACAAATTCTGGTCCTCTTCGCAAACTGCAATATTAGTCCCCAGCCCTTTCTTCGCTTCGATAAGCTGTGCAATTTCACTAGCCGTTGGTACCGGTTCTTGCGGCGGCTCCTCTTCCTGGGTTTCTCCCGCAAAAATACCAAGAATCTGGTGATAGCCGTTGTCAATCATCTTGCCAGCTGCCGAGTCCGGTGCAAAATGCAGAACTCCTATCGCTATCAAATCCAGTACGATAAAAATGCAAAGGAAAATTCCAATTACTTTTAGGACCTTTCCTTTCTTTTTTGGCGCTTCCGCAGCAGCATCATCGTCGTCATCAGCGCCAAAGACATCGTAAAAAGTAAGCCTTGATCGGTCTTCTTCTGCTTTCTTTTCCGCAGTCCTGCTGGGGGGAAGCTGCGATGCAGCGTCACCTTCTTCCTGCGCAAGTTCTTCCAGGGTCGGCACTTCATCGGTGTGAAATGTCTCTGCCTCTGCAAAGCCCGTCTCAACCTCCGGCTGCGGTACTACCTGCGGCTGATCAAGTTCAAGATATCCTTCCGGCGTGCTCGCCAGCTCAACTCCAATGTAGGAATCCTCCTGAGACTGATCCTCTATAGGGAAGACTTCCGTTCCCTCCTGCTCAGTCTCGGCTTCCGGTTCCACAGAATCGCTCTCCCACCACAATTCCTCTTTTGATTCTTCTATTTTTTCGGTAACTGCTTCGGTAAACGCTTTGTCGCCAGGCAGTGTCCAGTCAAATTCCTCATGTCTGCTTTCTTGGGTAGTTTTCGACTGCTCTTCACGTGCCGTCTCTGCCTCCTGCTCTGCGATAAAGCTGGGAACAAAATCCTGCCCACTCTGAATCCGCTCATATTCCTGATCTAAAAGCGCCTGAAAAGCTGCATTCTTTTGATTGAAAGTATAGAACTTATCTATTCCGTCTGCCTTGCCCGCGCCTCTGTCCATTACACGGGTCGGCTCCTGTGCTTCAAAGGTGCCCATCTCCGCAAACAGCCGCTCCGGTTCAACGGCTTCATCACCTGTGGTTTTGACAGATTCCGGCTCTGCTGTTTCTTCAGACTCTTTTTCCGGCGCTTCTGCCGCTTCCTCTGCTGCTTCCGCCCGCTGCTGACTCTGCGCAAGTTCTCTAGCAAAAAGATTGCGCTGTTTTTCTTCTAATACTGAATCCCAGTTGAAGTCGATATCCTCGGTCTTTTTATTGTCTGTCGGGTACCCATCCAGATCCCAGTCAAAGCGTTCTGGTGCAACACTTCTCCTGATCATCACTTCTTCTGTTTTCGCTGCCTGTGCATCGGTCTGCTTAAAGGCAGGCACGAACGCATCTTCGCCTTCTTCGACTCTGGTGCCGCACTTGCTGCAGAACTTGTCGTCAGTGCCCAGCAGTTTTCCACATTCTTTACAATACATCGCTGCCTCCTACCAAACTCTATTCTTTATTCTTTGATTTGTTCTTCTAATTCTTCTATGGTGTACGTTTTTCCTTTTTTTGAAACACAGCAATCTCTACTAAAATACTTCTTAGGTGCCTGTTGCTCGTCCAAAGTTGCAGCCGTCTCAGCCATCTCTGCTGCTTCCGCTGCCCTGGTCAAAATCTGCTCTGTCGAAGGTGCTTTCTCTGTCAGAGAAATTGCCTCGCAGGTGCCTTTGTCTGCTGTTCTGTTATCTATGTATATGACTTCGGATTTCTTTTCTTTCAGACTGCTGACCGCCGCGCTGATCTCGCTGACCGTATCATTGAGTTCGGAAAGCAGCTGTCGTTTCTTCTTTGCATGCAGCGTCGCCCGCATCAGCAGCACTGCGGCAAGCACGGCCAAACCCAGCACCATCAAAATCTCGATTGTCACTTGATGATTCATCATAAAATTCCCGAATTTTCCGATTGCATTCATCGCTTCTCCTCCTGATAGACTTCATAATATTATACACTAAAATTCCAGCGATAGCAAACGATATAGGCGATTTTTTCAACTTTTTCCCCACAAAACCATACAAAAAGAGCCGGATTCACAGGCTCTTTCATTTGAGAGATGATCAATCCGACTCTTTCCGCTTGCACAGAATTAATATTCGTTCTTTTCTGCGTTGTTTCTCTGATCAGAATTCTTCTGGTTCTTCTGGTTATTCTTGTTGTTCTGCTTGTTGTTTTTCTGGTTATTCTTTTCCATGGTTTTCACCCTCCTTTTATTTGTCAGGCTTAGTGTGTGCACCCATAAAAAAATTATAATTGGAAAATCTTGCACTTTGCTGATAAGTGGCGTAAAATGAGGAGTAATCTTTTTAGAAAGGGCAACTGCTATGCTGGCGAATTTACTTTTTTGTCTCAACGCGACTATTCCTCTGTTTCTACTGCTGGTGCTGGGCATGGTTTTTACAAAATTTAAGATATTCGATGAAGTATTTGTTGCAAAGCTGAACAGCTTCGTCTTTCAAATTGCTTTGCCGGTGCTGGTCTTCTATGATTTATGCAGGGAAGATTTTTACAGCCTGTGGGACGGCAGGTTTGTGCTTTTTTGCTTTATCGCAACAGCTCTCTCCATCGCGTTGACCGCCGCAATTGCCTTTCTTCTGCCAGACAAATCCACGCGCGGCGAATTCATTCAAGCCGCCTATCGCAGCAGTGCGGCGATTCTCGGCATCGCACTCATTCAAAATCTGTACGGAAGCAGCGGCATGGCTCCGCTGATGATCATCGGCTCAGTTCCCCTTTACAATATCATGGCAGTGGTGGTTTTGTCTTTCTTCCAACCAGCTCACGGTACACTAGACAAAAAACGGCTGGCATCCGCCGGAATCGGCATTCTGAAAAATCCCATCCTTTGGGGCGTGCTGCTAGGTTTATTCTGGGCACTTTTAAATCTACCGATGCCACAAATTTTAGACAGAACACTGGAAAATATTGGTCGTCTTGCTACGCCACTGGGATTACTTTCCATGGGCGCCACCTTTGACATAAAAAAAGCGCTGAAAAGCGCTAAATCTGCGGGTCTCGCCGCATTTATCAAATTAATCGGACTAGGTCTTATCTTCGTGCCCATTGCCGTCTTCATGGGATTTACGGGGAATAAACTGGTTTCCATCCTCATCATGTGCTGCTCGTCCACCACTGTCAGCAGCTACATCATGGCAAAAAACATGGGTCACGAAGGTACCTTAACCAGCAGCACCATTATGCTGACTACTTTTTTCCTTGCATTTACCCTGACAGGCTGGCTTTTCGTTCTGAAAACTTTAGGTCTGTTATAAAAGCTGCGCTGACACCTCATCTCTTAGGGGAATCGACGGCGCTGCGCCCTCTCTGCCCACGGCAATAGAAGCCGCCTTTGATGCAAGGTCGAGGCTTTCTGAAACCCCTTTGCCCTCCATCATTGCCGCAATAAAATATCCCGTAAAAGTATCTCCTGCTGCAGTCGTATCCACCACTTCCACCGGATAAACAGACTGTCTGCACTCTGTGCTTTCATCGCGATAGCATGCTCCATCTCCGCCCAAGGTCAAAACCACCTCCGCCTGTGGATACAGCCGCGCCAGTTCCTGCAAAATTGCCGCAGGCTCTTTTTTTCCTGTAATCTGTTCTCCCTCCACTTCGTTGAGCAAAAACATGGAAATTTTGCTGAAATCACAAAACTTTAAGTTATCATCGAAAGGCGACGGATTGAGTATGATTTTCATGCCCCGCTCATAGGCTTTGTCAATGATAACATGTAGGAGATTGACTTCGTTTTGTAGCAATAAAACGTCTCCCTCTCCAAAAGATTCCAAAACCTGGTTTATGTAATGCTCGGTCAATAACTGGTTTGCTCCGCCATAGAGTAGAATACAGTTCTGACCGCTTTTGTCCACCTGAATGATGGCATGACCAGTTTTGCCCGGCAGGGTTTTGATATATGAAGTCTCCACACCGGCTTCCTCCAACGCCTGCAAGAGCATAGCCCCATCCTCTCCAATGCACCCTGCATGATAAACCTCTGCCCCTGCTTTTGCAAGAGCGATGGACTGATTTAGACCCTTGCCACCGCAAAAGGTTTCAAGTCTTGTAGACGCCAGAGTTTCACCAGGAGTCACCATGTGTTCTACATGATAAACATAGTCCAGATTTAAAGAGCCAAAATTCAATATTTTCATCTACAAAACTCCTCTACAAACCAGTTTTCAAATTTTTCTGCGTCCACCTCAGTGCAGACGTTGATATTTGCTGCTTTTTCTCCATTGCGCACGGCACGAAAATCAGAAACCGTCGTACCTGCCGCCACCCCTTCTGTGGCAACTTCAATAGACATCATTTCTGTTTTGAAAAACTCCGGGTGCAAAAGATATGCAATGGTGCAGGCGTCGTGAACAATCAGTCCCGTATCAAGGCTACCACCTCTATAATGTTCAAAGAGGGAAAACAACATGTGCCCCGCAGGACCGCTTTTATCAATGCGCTCTGCCGCCGGTCTATGAAGCAGGGCAAGTCTTGTCACATTAAGCCCCAGCATGGTAATAGGCACACCAGATTCAAAAACAATAGCTGCCGCATGGGGATCATTATAAATATTAAATTCAGCCGTAGAATTGGTATTTCCTCCGCTAAGACCTCCGCCCATGGTGACAATTTCGGCAATCTTTGTTTTTACCTCCGGATACAGTCTGAATAAAATGGCGATATTGGTGTGGGTGCCGATTACCACCAGCGTAACCTTTTCCTCGCTTGCCATAATCATCTCGCGCATAGCTTCTACTGCGTGCTTTTCCAACGGTTTTCTCTGTAACGGTGGAAAATCAAAACCGTCCATTCCGGTGAGCCCATGAATTTCCGGACACGGTTCCAGCGTCCGCATTAAAGGCTGCCCGCAGCCCTTGGCAACAGGAATATCCACATCTAAAAACTCGGTCAGTTTCAGGGCGTTGGCAGTAGTTTTCTCGACTTCCACATTAGCGCCTACAGTGCTCAAAAGTCGTACATCTAAACTTGGATTTCTGATGGCAATGACAATTGCTGCTGCATCATCAATGCCCGGATCAGTATCAAAAATAATCGGTCTTGGGTTCATCATAAGGTTCTCCTTTCTGGATTTTAGTTGTATTCCACGTAATTTACGGCAGCAGGTATGGATCGTCAATCTCCAGCATTTCCAAAAGCCGCAGCACAGTTTCTTTGACCTGCGTCCGCGTGTTGAAATAGCCGAAAGAAAACTGCGCCACGCCGTTTTCCACGCCGATTAAAATATCTTTTTCTTTCATATAGTCACGAATTTCCTCCGCCGTGAATCCCTCTGCCGTAATGCAAATAGTCGGCAGTCTATCTCCCGGACCGTAGTCACCGTGGACTTTGACAGAGTTCATAGCTTTAGCAGATTCAAAAAATCTCTTCGCCAGTCTATGCGGCAGCATTGCGATGCCGTAAATGCCCGTTTCCAAAATAAATTCTATTGATTCAGCAAAGGTTTTCAGCGCTCTTTGCTGTGGACCTTCTATTTGGCTCGCCAGCGCCTGCAACGCTGTTTCATCCACTCCGTCTCTAAGACAGATTCCACCGACACCGGAAGCCCCCATAAGCATTTTCTCACTGGTAATGCAGTAAACATCTACGCCTAGATTTTCAAGGTTTACATCGATAGCGCCTGCCGTCAGTCTGCCATCTGAAATGACAAGGACTTTGTGCCCTCTTGCAATAGAAGAAATCTTTTCCAGGTCAGCCACATTCCCCGTCAGGCTGCATCCATGGGCACAAACCACCGCACAGGTATCCTCTTCAATCAAATCTCCTAGAGTGCTATACTGCAGTCTGCCGCAATGGTCTGCCTCCAGTCTGCTGATTCTGCACTCCAAATCGGAAAGCACCTGCAATGTATCCGCCTTCTCAAAAGCGCCGACAATCACATGTCCACCTCTTGGAACAAAGGCGCGCAAAACCGTTTCCATGGCAGCACTTCCGTCGTTTGTCAAATATATATTTTCTGGTCTTTTGCAGTGAAGCAGCTTTGCCGTCAGCTCCTTCGCCCGCTGGTCGCTGACTGGGTCCAAATCCCTCGCCGCCGGTTTGTGAATCGTCTTTTCGATGTTGTTCAAATAAATCATATAGCCTTCCTCTCTGTTCGCGCAGTTTCTATTAGCACTATTATATATGATTTTGCCGCTGTTGTCACGTCCACCGTCGCCTCTGCATCATTTGCTTATTTTTTTCGTAAAATGGTGCAAGAATCATTAAATTATTATTCCCATATAAGCCCTGCGTCTTTTTGATTTTTCCCATCATAGGCGACCCATGTGCGCTCGGAAAGAAGTATTCATATCTGAGATTGCCCGCTTCCCTGCGGATATCATCGACAAATTTCTCCTGTTATTTTACTTTAACTAATAACATCAAATAAAGTCAATATTTATCCACTTCGGGTTCGAGCCCCTGCGATTTGATTGCAGGCAAAGAAAAAACAGACACCAAATGGTATCTGTTTTGTTATTGGTACACCCACAGGGGCTCGAACCCTGGACACCCTGATTCTTCTCTAGCGTCAAACTTTTTCCGCTATTTTTCAACGATGCCAAGGCTTTTATCCTCAAAACTCCAGGAATTGAAAACGATATGTCTTTTTATCCTTTTTCTCTTTCTCTATTAATTTGAAATAACTTTTCTTTTTTTTGCATAACTTAATAGTTAACTATTAGTTACCCTTTTAAGCTATACGACACAATTTTTTCAACCGCCTTTTTACGGCGTAGCGCATCAACATAAATATAGTACTTGCTTGAAATTTCTGTACTACTGTGCCCCATTAACTTTGAGATTTCTTCCAGTGGAACACCCTGCCTACTTAAATTGGTGCCGAAAGTATGTCGAAATGCATGGAATTTGTGGAAAGGTATGCCTTCTTTTTTGCAATGACGCTGCAAAGACCTCCTCACATTTCTCTTGTATAGCATTGTACCATTTTTCGTACTAAATAACAAACCGTTATTCTCGTACTTGAAAATTTTTTTGTGGGCTTCCTGTAACTTTTTATGTTTTTCGATTTCGGAAACCACCTCATCAGCCAGCGGTATCAGTCTATTGCTAGTCTCTGTTTTTACTGGTTCTATATGCAACACTGCCGGGTCTTCTGAATCTACTGCCGAAAATTCATATAACTGTTTATTAATAGACAACATATCCCCCATTATGTCATCATATGTAAGGGCTAATAATTCCGAGAACCTTGCCCCCGTATTTACTGCAAGAACCACTAGAAGCCGAAGCAGATTTCCTTCAAGACTACCAATTAGCGCTTTCAATTCATCATCACTCCAAACCTCAATATCAAAGTCTTCCTTCTTAGTCGCATCTCTTTGGACAACTAAACTTCTGGTTATATCTGTTGCGAAGCTATTAACTTCTGCATATTTATAAAACCGCGAAAGAAAATTATGTAATGCTCTTCGTGAACTATAGCACTCGGTTATAGAATTATACAACTTTTGCACGTCAAGAGCAGATACCTCACTAATCCGTTGTCCCGCAAGATAAGAGTTCTTCAATAGCCGCTCATATGCACTTAAATACTTCTTCTTCGTCGAGTTTGCCAAGTCACTTTTTTTGAAGACAGTTTCTGTCCAGGCATCTATTGCTTGTCCCAGACATGTATACTGAGAATTCATTTTGTTTTCTTCTTTTCTTGCCACGAATGCAACATACTTTTCCTCAGCCTCCCGCTTGCAACTTCCGTAAAAACTACGAACATCATTCACCCACTCATTGTTTGAATTTAACTTCATGCCTACTTTCCGCTGCAACCGATATCTCTTATTCCCATGCCTATCGATAAAATTAGTTTTTTTCATTTTACGCCTCCGCACAGTTAAAATTATTGTCAAAGGCGGTAAAATCTGCTACAATGGAATTGCATTTATGAGTTGTCGCAGACAGCTCGCCTTTGAAGCATCTTGTGCCCTCCTAGCATAAGATGCTTTATTTTTTTCCAATCATATAATCAATCTTCTTTCATTGAAATTCTATTTCATATCCTTACTTTTCATATATAGCAGGATTCGCAAAATAGTCTATTAAAATATCTAAATTAACCTGTATTCTATTACCTACTTTAACGACTGGAATCTTTCCGCTCTTCATTAGCTCTCGAATTTGCCGTTCAGTAATACAAGATTTTGGGTCAACCTGTTTTAATTCTTGATAAGCTTGTGCAGCGGTTCGCATTCGTACCAACTTAATCCCTCCTCTTTTACTTGCTTCTCCACATCAACTGTGATATAATAATATTGAAATTTCGTATTACAACTTCGTATTACGATTAGATATTATAATATTTTTAAAAAAATGTCAATACTTTGGAGGTATATTATGGCAACCGATGAGAAAAAGCGCCGAAAGATATCCATTGATTTCGATAATGACACAGAAATACTGCTAGATTCACATAAGCGTGGACTTAATGGTGCAAGCTATTCCACAATGATTAATGACCTTGTCAGGTCAATGTATGGCTTAAGACCACAAGTCAAAAAGGCTCTCAGCGATGCAGTAGAAAGTCTATTTGAAAAAACACTTCAAGAACGCCCTGATTTTGGTTCTATGTATGAGGGTGAACGAAATGCGGTATTACTTCAATGCGATAATATATATCAGCTCCTAAATGATGGAATATCATTAAATAATGCCGATACGCCAAATATCCACATGATAAAAGTAGACTTGCAAAACGCTTATGCTTTATTGCCCAGTGATTGGATACGAATAGAATGGGATAATGAAAAGAATTCAAATTTCGTGGGAGTAATTGAGACGAAAAACAGTGCAAAATTTGGCGGAATTCCTCACTTTTACTTCACTTCAAAAAAAGAGATTTATCATTTGTCAGAGACAGAAGAAAATGCAATACTGGAGAGGTGTATAACAGAATATCCACTCTTCCGAGAAATTCTCGCCAAGCGTGTACCATTAATTAAGGAAAATGGTAAAATCAAAAATTTCAAAGAATACGATGCAGCTCCACTTCCGGGTTTTTTCTCAATTCCCGAAGACGGTACACAATCAACATTCCCTTTTGGAGCTAAAATCGTAAGACAGTATGATGAATAATCAGGAGGTTATCTATGTTCGATAGGTTTTTCACATTGCAAATAAAAGGCGAACCAAAACCATATTTTTCAGCTACAAAGAAAAAGGCTCGGATTGAAGTGCCTAATTCTACATATCAAGTAATCACCCAGCTTTTGATTGACGAGAAAGAGTTAAATCCGAAAAAAATTCCTGCCGATACTCTCCTCGAAGCGTTCCAGGCAAAATTCTTCTCCCCATACCCACAGAACAACATTTTTGTTGAAACTCTATACTGCGACGGTCTTAGTGAGGCTCTAACTACAATATTCAAGTACGTTTCAAGCACATTTCACATGTCAATCCAAGAGAATTCTTTCAGAGCTGGTAAACCATTTGTGAAGTTTGCGGAGGACTTTTCGAAAAAAAGTAACAAAAATCTTTCCGAGAGTCCTCAAAAGTACAAAATCTTGAAGAATTTAGATTCACTAATTTCTGCCATTGAAAATAGGGCAGAAATATATTCGCACACATATGGCGAAGATTCAGACGAATTGTTAAAATTAAAAACTGAGCTATTAACACTTCTTGAAAACGCCGTATCTTGTCCTGATAAACTGAAAATCTCTTCAATTTACAAGCCCATTCTTGATAACTGGGAAACTTGGATTGAATCTAAAATCAACTATTACAGTTTGCTTTTATTCTGTGCTGCTTCCGAGAAAGAAAAGGGGAATGCTGCAGAACGGGCAAAGCTGCGCAACCTCATTAACACTACAAAAATCCCTCAATTATAACAAAAAAGAACCTTGGTTTTCAGTCAGCAAAATCAGGGTTCTTATTTTATCTCCTGCTCCAATTCATCAAATTCAGTACTCTGAAAAAACTCTCCCAGAGAAATATCAAGTCCGTCACACAATTTCTTTATGGTTATAATTGATACATCTCTACGGCTGCTATCCATCAAACTATATACCGTCGATGGCGTAACCCCTGAACGATTAGCCAATTCATTTAGCTTAATATTCTGTTCTTTACATAAGTTCAAGAATCTTTCAACAACTGCATCTTTTACGCCCATAGCTTTCACCTCAACATTATTGTATAGTCGGTATCGCTACTGCGTGTACGCACTTGCGTAATTACAAAAAATATTATATAATCTCTATGATTAGTTTAACACTAGTCCATGATTCTATACAGCAAACACATATCACAGAGTAAAAAGCAGAGGTATCCATCACATGTTCGGACAACAATTACGAACAATACGGCAACAGAAAGAACTGACTCAAGTGCAGCTTTCTGCACTAGCGCATATAGACCAATCTGATCTGTCAAAAATCGAGAGAGATCAAAGAGGCATATCACTAAAAGCAGCAATCGCCATAGCCGAAGCTTTAGAAATAAGCTTAGATTACATTGCCGGTCGCACAAAAAACCCTGAAATAAACAAATAAAAAGCAAGCGGCATCTTCGTCAACTACCGCTTGCTTTCTACACTTACTTAAAATAATAATTTTTTCTTAACATCATGTACCCACCCGGATAAAGTAGAATCAATTTATTTCGTAATCGTCCCAGCTCCTCCGGTTCATAAGCAAATTCTTTAATCTCTGTATGTATTACCTTTCCACCTTTATCACCCTCTTGGAAACTTCTGCGTGTACTTTTTTTGTGACCTATGGATTTTGCCCAAAACTCTGCCGTTTCATAATCATTTGCACCAAGGATAACTTTATAGGCATAATTGCCAAGCATTGCTTTCGTTTCAGCCTCACCATATATCATTATCCAATCATTCAACGATTGGGTTGCCGTTATAATTCTAATTCTGCGCTTTCGTAATTTCCGCAGCGCAGCCGTTAATTCCAGTTTTCCGAAGCTTGCAGCTTCATCAATACAAAGTAAAATGCTTTGCTTCATTTCATCAGAACGCACCGAAAAGTATTCCAGCACCTGCGCAACAACTAAATGCACTAAAGGCGCATACACATCTAATTTTGCATCACTCACAACAAAGAACACATTGTAAATCTCAATTTTCCCAGGATCAAAACTTGCTTCGCCACGCTTTGGTCTGCGAATTGAGTTCATAACATATTCATTCGTTGCAAAAAGCTTTATAGCCAAATCTGCAGCCTGTTTACACCCACTGGTATTTTCCGATAAAGCTCCCGAAAAACTATTGATATACTGAATCGCCAGTTCATTTCCGGACTGGTCAATCTCATGGAATAATTGCTGATAACTGGACGTCATCACCCATTTGCATATTTCAATGAAATCTTTCCCTTGTCCATATCCTGCAAGTAATGCTGCCGTTAGAATTTTTCGCCCCTCTTGATTGTAAAACTTTGCACTGGCACTGCTTTCCCTGGGCGGCAGCTCCGGCATCAATAAATATGCAAGCTTTTCTATTGCCTCATACTTGTCAGCGTCCTGCTCCATTATATCAATCGCATAAAACACATTATATGGCGTTGAATTTAAGTTTTCCGGCTGATAAATAAGCTTTTTAGCCTGGTGGACATTTTTCTCAATATCGCCTGCGATATCAATCGAAAAGCTGGTTCCCCGCCAATTCCGCAAGGTAGGAATAAGCAAGCCACTTGTTTTACCACTACCACTAGGTCCAAGTATGCAAATATGTCCCTCCCTCGCTTCTAGCGAGGATATGTACATCTGTCCAAATTTCTTTCCAAAGATAATACCGCTAGAATGTTCTTTTGAAAATGCCCAATCTATTCCATCTTTATGAAGCCTATATATCTTAGAAAATAGTGTTATGGCTAATATCCATGAAAAAATCAGTGTTCCAGCCGCAACCAATTTCCAAACAAAGCTTTCTAAAGTGTCTACAACCGAAAAATACACATCTACCACCTCCCATAATTCTTCTGCATGTTCTTTGCCCCGTGCTTATGCTCATGCCATCGGTCATGGTTCTTGTATTCTTCCCGTTTCAACTCTTTTACAGATAATGCCCTGCCGTTCGAATCAAATTTAGTGTTTCCATTTTGCACTCTTGCTGGGATTCCTTTTTCATCAAACCACTTCTGCATATCGCCATGTAAGGTTTTCAAATCTCTCCTGCATATTTTCTCTTTAGCACAAAATCGTAGCTCCCCGTTAGCGTTTTCTGTAACAGGCAGAAACGCAAAATGCATATGCGGAGTTGATTCGTCCATATGCACATACGCACTAATTACAGACTCTTCCCCCAATATTCCGCCATATCGAGCCACACAGAAATAATATGCTTCTTGAAAAAAGGGTTCCCGATATTCCTCCGGCAAGTCTACCGGCTGCGAAATAATTAAGTCAGCCATAACTATCAGGTCTTTTCTTTTCGCATGAGCGATTTCCGATAACTTTCCCTGTATATAGTCCGTTTGGCTTTCTCGTTCGGGAGCTAAATTATAATTCTCGCAGCTTTTCGACATATCCACATCGCTGTTCCCATAGCTTTGAATATTCGAATTGCGCTCATAATGTTTGCAAAGATGCACAGCTTCTGCCATAGAACATTTACGCATATGTGCCATTTGCTCCGCCTCCCTCCCGAGAAAGTGTAGCATGATATACTTTGTTCCAAAGTACCAGTCGCTGCGCGCCTTTATCATGCCAACGGGGGTTCTCAGGCTTCTGACAAAGCCTTTCACACCCCTTTGGAATCCCCCTTGATTTTCCTAACGGAAAATCCCGAGGGGTCTGCCTCGACCCCTCCGTTTTTGCTGTCTTCGCCAAACGGCGAAACAGCTGCAAACTACCCCCGCCCATAGAAGTCATGTTGCACCTCCGCCGTATAATATGCGTCAATTGTGTCAGGGGCGTTTAACAAGGACTGCTGCAAGTATGACTTAATGTTTTTTATTTTATCTGTATGCTGCTTAAAGCAATCCACCACATACTCGATATGCATCCACCTCACTTTTTCCAGTTTTCTAGAAATCAAATCCGATGGATACTCCACTTTCCCAATCCGAATCATTTCCTGGCAGGCACTTAAACATTTCAACTCGGTCATAATATCGACGAGGTTGTCAATTAAAGCCATATCATATACTTCAACAGCCTTAGTATAGTCTATCTGCTCTTTAATCAGATCCGTTGCGACCTCTACGGATAGATTATGTTTTTGATAATTATTCTTTTTAGTAATTCTTGATGATTTAGTATTTCTTTGTGAAGGATCCTCCGCTTTCGATTTTACCGTTGACGGGTTTTCCGTACACGGTGACAATTCTGGTTTTTCAATGCCTTCACGCTTTTCCTCTTGCTCAGCTATATCTCTCGGATGCTCATATACAACATAGTCGATTTTGTCAAAATTGCCTTTTTCCGTTCTCTGCTGAACTCTCATCAAGTACCCCAGGGTTTGAAGTTCTTCCAGCGCAGCACGAATACAGTCTCGCCCCTCTTTCAGAACTACTTCTAAACCTCGAACGGTAAAATTCCACTCATCGCTGCATGATAGCATATAAGACAGCAAGCCTTTTGCCTTGAGTGACATTCTTTTATCCCTCAAATGATAATTGGACATCACAGTATAATTACGATTTTTTTCAACACGAATAACACCCATATTCTCCTCCTACGAACTGGATGAAAGAGAAAAATTGTAGCAGATTGCCGCCCTCGTTAAACCTAAATAGTTAACCAATAGTTAACCGTCTCAGATTCTTACTTTTTTAAGATAAAAGAAAAACCTTGAAACTTTGAAGTTTCAAGGTTTGATTGGTACACCCACAGGGGCTCGAACCCTGGACACCCTGATTAAGAGTCAGGTGCTCTACCAGCTGAGCTATGGATGCACATTATTCAGTTCAGTGCTCATTGGCACATTTGATATAATAACACTTTTACAATAGCTTGTCAATGACTTTTTTCTTTTTTCTCAGGCTGCCGTAGTTTTCCCCTAGTGCATATATTCACCAAAAGCTCCAAATATATGCACATGCACGTGCATATATTTGTAAAAACCATTTAAAATATGCAGATTCATAGTCAATATACGGTCAACTTTCCGGCGGTCCACCTATAAATCTGCATATATTTCTTACTTTCTTCAAAAATATGCACAACCTGTCGGAAAAAACTGCATATTTTCGAGAAAAACACAGATTCTATGCACAGCAAGCCCCGGCACGTCCAGCCAACGCCCGTCCGGACAGCCCACGAGTTCGCCCCCCAAAAGCTGCAGCAGTTGCAGCAGCTACAGCAGTTCCAGCAGCTCAGAAAATTCTAAATCTCCTTCCGGGCACTTATGCTCTTCGGGATGTTCCTCTGCCATTTTGCGATATTTCACCATCATTTCAGCAAAAATCTCCGCTGAAGTCGGCGGCGTATAGCTGATTGTATTTGCCCCTGCCTGAATGGTTTCCAGAATCGTTTCATCCGTCGGTCCGCCTGTTGCGATAATCGGCACCTTCGGAAAATCCTTGCGAATGTGGCGCACCAGCTGCGGCGTCTTCGCTGCAGCAGATACGTTGAGAATATCCACTCCTGCTCTTAGTCTAGCATCAATATCGGTTGAATCACTGACTACCGTTGCTACAATTGGAATATCAATTACTTTTTTTATCATTGCTACATTATCATTAGTCATAGGTGCATTGACAACTACGCCATATGCCCCCTGCGCTTCAGCGTCCTTTGCCATAATAGCAGCACGAAAGCCCTGGGTTGTGCCCCCGCCGATTCCTGCAAGAACCGGCACCGATGATGCATTGATAATTGCATCAGAAATAATCTGCTGCGGCGTAAAAGGATAAACGGCAAGAATCGCGTCCGCATTACAGTTTCTGATAATAGCTATGTCTGTAGAAAACAGAACCGATTTGAGTCTTCTCCCCATGATTACAATGCCCTTGGCCTGCCAGATGACTTCCGGTATCTGTAAATATTTTGCTCTAAGCGTTCCACTAATTCTAGGTATTTCTTTTTCTCCCATGCTGAACCTCCTCCTTGAATGATACGTCAATTATACACCAGCAGGACGTCAATGTTCAATTATTTTTTCTTCATATTTTTTCCTAACTGTGTTATACTGGTGATACTTGCGATAAAATATAGAAAGGAGATTTTTTACTATGGTTTACAGATACAAAACCCAAGGCACCTGCGCCGGTTATATCGATGTGGAGGTCGAAAACGGAGTTCTGAAACAGGCTGTTTTTCACGGCGGCTGTAACGGTAATCTACAGGGAATCAGCAAGCTGGTTTCCGGCATGTCCGTCGACCAACTGAAAGAAACACTTTCTGGCATTCGCTGTGGATTTAAAGCAACGTCCTGTCCTGACCAGCTGGTAAAAGCAGTGGAAGCCGCTATTGCCCAGGAGGAAGCCAACTAAATATGACCGATTTTATGTGCAAACGTTTCGTGAAAAATCACGAAAATACGAAAGAGCCGCAAGTTCGAGAAGGGTATGGCAAGCTTGCCAGCGTAGTCGGCATTATTTCCAATGCCATCCTCTGCATTGCAAAAATTCTGGTAGGGCTGATTTCCGGAAGTATCGCCATCATCGCAGACGGTATCAACAATCTGGCAGATGCCTCTTCCTCCGTCATCACTTTGGCGGGGTTCAAACTCTCTGCTTTGCCCGAGGATGATGAACATCCTTACGGGCACGCCCGAATCGAATACATCACCGGCATGATTGTGTCGGTTCTCATCGTTGTAGTCGGTGTGGAACTGATTAAATCCTCCATAGACAAAATTCTGCACCCGGAGCCGCTGGAGTTCAGCTGGTCTATGGTCATCGTGCTGCTCCTTGCAATTCTTTTGAAGGTCTGGCAGGCAATGTTCAACATCAAAATCGGTAAGAAAATCAATTCTGTCGCTTTAACTGCTACCGGAACAGACAGCCGCAACGATGTAATTTCGACCACTGCAGTGCTTTTCAGCATCATCATCGGCAAGATGGCAAATATCCAAATTGATGGATACATGGGCGTCCTTGTGGCGTTGTTCATCATCTGGTCCGGTATTGGACTCATAAAAGAAACATCCAGCCCACTCTTAGGGGAAGCCCCTGACCCGGATTTGGTTGCCGCTATCAGCGAAATGGCTTCAGACTTTGACGGCGTGCTGGGCATTCACGATTTGGTCGTTCACAATTACGGTCCCGGTAAAGTTTTTGCTTCCATCCATATTGAGGTGGACGCAAACGGCGATTTGATGGAAAGCCATGACATGGTGGACAATATCGAGCGGCAGCTATCTAAAAAGCTTCACATCGTACTTACTGCTCACATGGATCCAATCAAAGTCGATGATCCGATAGTAGCCTTAATGAACGAAGTAACAACAAAAGTAACAGACAGCCTGGACGGCATATCCAACGTCCACGACCTGCGTGTAGTTCCTGGACCGACTCACACCAACATCATCTTTGATATCGTTGTAAATCCAAGCTGCAAGCTTTCCAACAAAGAAATACACCAGGCATTTACAGATGCGATCAAAGCCATCGACGAAAACTATTTTGTCGTCATCAACTTTGATAAGAACTATGTAAATCAACCAAATTAATATTCAAAAGTATCTAAATGTGCCATTTCTCAATCTCACGACTGTAAAATGGCACATTTCTTCCATATCTTCTAGCAACTTGAACGCTATCTATAACCTTCCATGACTAAAATCAAATTGACTCAGCAACTAGCCTATGCAAACGTAATTGTTGTACCGGTTTTTCCTTCCAGTGCTTCGATGGCTTTATCAAGAGAAGTGATGATAGTTTTCTTGTTCGGATATGCTCTGACAAACTTCATCGCAGCTTCTACCTTCGGCAGCATGCTTCCAGGTGCAAACTGTCCTTCTTCGATGTATTTAACTGCGTCTTCCAGATTCAGGTTATCCAAATTCTTCTGATCCGGTTTATTAAAGTTGATTGCAACTTTTTCTACCTCGGTCAGAATCATCAGTACATCAGCCTCAACCTGTTCAGCCAGAAGTTCTGCTGCAAAATCCTTATCGATTACAGCTGCCACACCTTCCATAGAACCGTCAGCATTTTCTACTACAGGGATTCCTCCTCCGCCGCAGGAAATTACAATGGAAGTATCCCATAGTTTCTTAACTGCGTCGATTTCAACGATTTTTCTAGGAAGCGGGGAAGCTACAACTCTTCTGAAGCCTCTGCCTGCATCTTCCTTCATGGTATATCCCTTTTCAGTTTCCAAAGCCTTTGCCTCTGCTTCTGAATAGAATGGTCCGATTGGTTTTGTTGGATTCTGGAATGCTTTGTCGCTCTTTTCCACAACCATCTGTGTTGCAACAGTCAGAACAGGAAGATTTCTGCCTTTTTTGCTCAGTGCATATTTCAGCGCCTGCTGCAGATGATATCCGATGTAACCCTGGGACATAGCGCCGCAAACATCAAACGGCATTGCTGGGGTAACATCTTTTGCTGTCTCAGAAGCCAGCAAAATTCTGCCGACCTGCGGTCCGTTTCCGTGAACCAGACCGATTTCATAACCTTTGCAGCTGATATCTGCAATATATTCACAAGTTTTCTTAACAACTTCAAGCTGTGCTTCAGCTGTCGCTTCGCTCTTTCCGGACTGCAAAGCATTTCCGCCTAAGGCGATCACAATTTTCTCTGCCATTAATGTATTCTCTCCTTCTTTGATATATCGTTTTCTCTTCAACATCTATTTATTCTTAAAAAATGCATTCCAACATCTCAAACTCCGATTGATTTAATTATATCAAGTCGTAGTTTCACGTATAAAGGTGATTCTTCATATAAGTAGATCATACTGTATTTAGAAATACATGCCGCACCTCGACTCTATGACGAAAGTGCGGCATGCGTAAGGCATCTACATTATATTCTCCAATAATTATTCGGCTTCCTGAATTCCCATCATATAATATACGCTCAATACATATATTTTAATCGCATCAATGAAGTCGTCCAAGTTTACATGTTCATATATTGTGCCTAACAGCAAATGGTCTCCCGGTCCAAAGACAGGCATAGGAATTCCCGTCTGTGCAACTACATGGGAAGCGTCAGTGCCACCTTCGCTGCCAGTCAATGCCAATTCTGTACCGTTTACCCTCTTAAGTGCACGGCGAACAGCATCCACTACAGGCGCATTTTCATCCACCTCAACCGGCGGACGGAATCCCTCCCATGGGTGAATTTCTGCCTGGAATTCTGGATCTTCCTCATGCAGTCTATCAATAATATCTTGATAATCCTTCATGCACTCTTCTGTTGTTTCACCAGGATGCAATCTGCGTGTTACAGTTAACTTGCAACGGTCAGGCACAACATTTGATGCCTCTCCTCCATCAATCATTGCAACCTGTACACTTCTAGGCGCAATCAAAGGATGAACATGATTTGGGTCTGTACTGATTTTTTCATGCAGTTCTTGAATAGCTTCAATCAGCTTCGCCGCCTTATCAATTGCACTAATACCCAGATACGGTCTAGCATTAAAAGCACCCTTTCCAATAATAACAATATCAACTCTGAACACGCCTTTAGTTGCAACATTCATTTCGCAGAGATTCGTTGGTTCACAATTGATACCAAAATCATCAGGATGCGTTTTCTTGATATATCCTTCCTTAAGAAGATATAAAATACCATCCTTTCCGCAAATCAGTTCATCGCAAACACCTGTAAACATTACATTACCTCGGATAGGAATTTTGAGATCATTCAACACGATTCCTGCAAAAAAGGAGCTAAAAGTTCCACTCTTCATGTCCACAGTGCCACGTCCATACAGCTTACCATCTTCAATATCCCCGTCAAACGGCTGGTGCTCCCATTCCGACTCATCTTGTGCAGGAATAACATCCAAATGGCCATTAAAGGTGCACGTTGGGCCATCTTCAACACCCCGATAATACGCAACAACATTAGGGCGACCAGGAGCTCTTTCAATGACTCCCACATCATCAAAACCTCTTGCCTTCAACCCATCAATGAGTTTTTTTGCAACTTCCTGTTCATGCTTTGTATAGCTTTTACACTGTACTAATTCACGAAAGAATCTTATAAAATCCTCTCTTCTGGCCTCAACCGCCGCAATAATTCTTTCTTCCATCTTTGTCAACTGTATTCACCTTCCTCATATCATTTAAATTTTTTATTTCCCGAGAACTAACGCATCAATTTCATTGATGTAGTAGTCTACATCCTTCTGTTTACGCTGTTTCTGTCTTTCTTCCAAAATCGGATACATGAAGTATACCAGCAAGCCTTTTTCAGTATGTAATCTGTTTTCTGCCTGTGGAATCAAAACGGACTGATCGCTATCCCATACTTCGTCAGAAATCTCATAGCCTCTGTTTCCAGGCAGATTGTGCATTACCTTAATGGAAGGTTTTGCCTTGGACAGTAGTTCCTTATTTACAGAATACTTAGGGAAGAAGGTCGCAATCTTCTTTTCCTTCAGATGGTCTGATCCATGATACCACCATGCATCTGTTGCAATAAAATCAACCTGATCAATATATTCATACGGATCATCTGTCTGAATGAATTTACCGCCGGATTTTTCCATTTCTGCCTTGCAGTACGCCACGTCCTCCGGTGCCATTTCTGCCTCCTTCGGCGCGCAGGAGATAAAGGTTACACCCATTTTGGAAAGCAGTCTTGCTTCAGTTCTGCATACGCCGCCGATGTTATCGCCCAGTACGGAATTATCGCCGATGAACATATAAACCAGATCTTCGATTTTCTTGCCTTCCGGCATATATTCTGTCATCGTGAACAGGTCGCACAGCGCCTGAGTTGGATGCATGCATTTGGAGCTCATACCGCTGAATACAGGTACGTCAGAGTACTTTGCAAGCTCAATGATGGTATCCTGAGATTCGGTACGAATTTCGATGGCATCACACATACCGGACAGTACCTGCGCGGTATCCTTGATGGTTTCTCTGTCTTCACCGCAGTGCAACGTCTTGGTTTCCAGATACAGTGCATGGCCGCCCAGCTGTGTCATAGCTGCCTCAAAAGAAACTCTGGTTCTGGTTGACGGCTGGTCAAACATCATTGCCAAAGATTGATCTTTCAAGAGCGGGAGTCTGATTCCTTTTCTCTCTGCATCTTTTAACGTTTTGATTACCTTGAGCATCTCAAGATATTCTTCTTTGGTGAAATCATCAGTTTCAATAAAGTGTTTTAGTTCTGCCATAATTTTTACCTTCCTTTTATTAGTTTTAAGTGATATATTTTATCTCATATAATTTAAAATTTCTTCGCCCGTCGCAAACCATACATCATCGTAAGAGCGCATATAGTCCAGCATTTCCTCGAGCAATCCTATCCTGCCTGGAGCAGCGATAGTAGCCGGATCCAGCTGTAATACATAACAGAGTCCGTATTCCCTACAACCGTCAAACTCATCTTTCCAGTTGGATAATACACCTGTATAATTTGCTATCCTACCCTGACCTGCCGGAAATGCCGGTTTATAATTGAATGCAAAGTAGGGCAAATCATAATTGACCCAATGTATTGGAATTTCGAGAATTGTCTCTCCGTTTCCCAAATCTTTCGTATACGGTCTGTCATCATCACCAAGGTTGCTGGAATACGTCATGCCATATTTTCTGGCAATACGCAAAGTATCCAAAGTCAATTCTCCTTCAGGACTTCTAAACCCCTTCGGTCTGATGCCGCAAACCTTTTCGATTGCTGCAACGCATTTGGCCATAGCATCTTCCTGTTCATCTTCTGACAGCAAGGCCATATGTTCATGATGATAGCCTAGTCCTGCAATCTCATGCCCTGCATCTTTAATGGCACAGACTTTTTCCGGATATTGTTCCGCTACCCAGCCAGGTACAAAGAAAGTCGCCTTCAAATCACGCTCCTCCAGTACACTCATTAATCGATCCACACCTCTAGTCATGCCATACTGTCCTAGAGACAAAGTTTTCGGCATATTGATACAGGCTGGATCCAGCTGTAGCCAAAATAATTCAGCGTTCAGGTTGATGCTAATCATTGCCGCACATTCTTTTTTCTTCGGCCAAATTGGTTTCTCTGTGTACATCCACTTCACCTCCCTTCAGATGGTTCGCCCGATACCAATCAGCAATCTCGCTTCCTGTGGCGACCCATACATCGTCATGTTTTGTGACTTCTGCTAATAGGTGATCCAGAATTTTTATCCTGCCTGGAGAGCCGATAACCTGTGGGTGACTCATAAAGGAAATACACAATCCGTATTTGTGATGTCCTTTAAATTCTCTTAGAAAGTTATCTTCTACACAACGATAACAAGATATCCGATCCTGTCCGGCCGGTTCTGCTGGATACATATTATAAGCCATCGCTACATAGTCATCTACTTCCCATTTGGTTGGAATCTCGATAAAATCCGTCTCCTCTCCATCAATGATAGTTCTGTAAGGTCGATCGTCCCCTCGCATGGAACTGGAATAGCGAAACCCTCTCTCACAGAGCAGCTTCGGCGTTTCGATAGACCAATCTCCTGACGGCGTGCGAAAACCAGTGACTTCATGACCAATCAGTTCCTTGAATATTTTTTGGGTTTTTTCAATAATTTCAATCTGTTCTTCTACAGTACATCCTGCAAAACGTTCATGTGCATAACCGTGATGACCAATCTCGTGCCCCGCCGCTGCAATTCTTTTAATCACTTCCGGGTAACGTTCTGCACTCAGCCCCGGCACATAAAATGTTGCCTTGACATTATACTCGTCCAGTTTATCCAAAATTCTATCCACGCACCGCTTTGGTCCATACTGCCCGATGGATCTGGATTTGATATATTTCTCTCCGTTAGGCAGTCCTCGATTGCCGTTCTCCCAAGTTGTATCTCCGTCTACATCAAAAGTGAACATAACTGCCGACTTCTTTCCTTCCGGCCATTTTATCCCGTTCATAACTACTCCTTCAATCTTAAACTTCTCTTAATGCCTTCTCTTAAAGTTTTATATTGCTTTTATTTGTAAATGGCGTATACATATCCGAAATATGTCTTACACCTGTTCTTACACAAAATTCAGCAAACGCTACAGAAAGAAATGCCGGATCAAAAACCTTGACAGGCAAATTGGCTTCAATATAATCTCCATATTCCGCCATTCCGAGACAGCCTAAAATGATTCCATCTGCATTTTCCTCTGTAACTGCCTTTCTACATACATCAAGAAGATACTTTTGTGTCACATTTTTATCTGCTCTTAATTCATGAATCGGAATATCCAAAGCTTTTACAGATGTCATCTTTGTCTGCGCAATACAGTTTTTCATTAACCGACGATATGTTCTGGGAATATTACTGCTTTCTGTAGTAATTACACAGAATCTATTGCACATTAAACTTGCAATTGCCAACGTCAGCTCTCCCGGTCCAATTACCGGTATACGCACATTCTCTCTGATTGCATCCACCGCCACATCACTAAAGCAGTACATTACAAACGCCTCATAACCTTCCTCTTCAGCTTTTATTGCTTCCCTGATTAATTCAGGTGCGGCAAAAGCTTCATCTGTATGACAATCAAGTTCGTCAGGTCCTTCCTTTATACACCCCACAGATAGTTCTACATCATCAGATAAGACCTCCGACAACATTTTTCCTCTTAGCTCAAGGGTTTCGCTATCCATTGCTTTATCTGGCATAACGGCTTTTATCTTCATATTTCCTCCTTTTCTTCCGCCCTTTCATATTCCAATTTCATTTCTTCTGACCATGCCTCTGTCTCTATCCCAACATTAGTTGAAACAAATCGTGCTCCATTACTATTTTTATAGTCGACATATACTTTTTTAACTAGCTTACTTGCCACAAGCAGTGTCGGCAGGTTAATAAAGACAATCAATGCGTTAATCAGATCAGATACATACCATAAATTGTCCAGACCCATTCCGGAAAGAACTGTAATGGTTCCAATCGGAACAAAGATCAGCGCACACAATACTCGTACCAGTGTAATAAACTCTTTCTTGCTTGAAATCTTATTTGCGGCAATTTCTGAATAAGTCATATCGCAAAGCAAAGTTGTGAACGCGAATATTGTAAATGCCAGAAGGAAGAGTATTACGATTACTGTATCAAAGGCTCCATCTCCTGGAACAAGTTCCTTAACAGAAGCAACATATGTTCCAATTTTGTCTAATTTAAGGTTTCCCCAATCATAGGCAGGATTTTCCCAAATGGTTCCTGCTGTGATAATGAAACCTGTAAGCGTACAAATAATAACTGTGTCAATAAATACACCTATTGCCTGCATAAAACCCTGTTCACAAGGATGATTTGCATCAGCAATGGATGCTGCTTGTGTGGCAGTACCCATACCTGCTTCATTTGATATCAGCCCTCGTTTTAATCCATTGGATAATGCTGCTCCAAATGCACCGCCAAAAATCGCAGCAGGTTTAAATGCACCTACAAATACTGCTGAAAGAAAAGCAGGGAATTTTGTAATATTAATAATGATTAATAGCAGCACGATTGCCACAAATGAAATTGCCATAAAGGGAACTATTTTATTTGAGAATTTAATCGCTCTTTTAATACCACCAAAGGTCAAAACTGCAACGATAATTATAATTACTGCTGCAACAACATAATATATCGGTTCATTAATCTCAGTTGTATGACCGGAAAATTCATTAACAATAGAACTAATCCCAGTGAATACATGGAATGTATGTGCCGGAATACTTAATAGATTATATATCAAGTACAATATGCACAAAATAAATCCCACCCATTTTTTATTTCTCCATACCTTTTGAACGTAAAATGTGAAACCTCCTACGTATTCATTGCCTCTTCTTTCTTTAAATAATTGCGCTAGAGTTGATTCACTAAACGCTGTAGCCATACCAAGACATGCAGAAAACCACATCCAGAAAATGGCACCAGGTCCTCCCAGTGTAACCGCCCCTGTTACGCCTACAATATTGCCTGCGCCAACTCTACACGCCATACTGATTAAAAATGCTCCTACTGGACTTTCACCAATTGTTGCTTCCTTTTTAGACATTAACAATTTAAAGCCCGTTTTAAAATCCCTAATCTGGACAAACCCCAGTTTGAGTGTGAAGTACAAGCCACCGCCAAGCAATAAGAGGATCAGCAAAGAAAACCTCCCTAAAATAGGGATACTAGCATACCACTCATAATTTGTTGGGAAATCCCACAAAAAATCAGCTACAGGAACAACGCTTGCAAATGCATCGTTTATAAATGAAAATATACCTTCCATAATATTTCTCCTTCCTATTTGTTCATCCCATTTGCTAGCACACGGTTACTAAATGTAATTACACTATTTTAAAGTCGCAAAATCCATGCCAAACTCAAAATCAGACAAAAAGGGATTCTTCCCCTAAATTACCCAAATCCGTACTTTATACTCCCAAAGTATTCTTAGGTCCAATAAAAAATTAGGCTTTATAGGTTGTTTTTAAACCTATAAAGCCTAAATATAAAAGAATTCCGGGATTAGTATCTTGTCATCATTTCACTTTCTTATAAAGCCAATCTTATCATATTCCAAATGTTTCAAAATCGCTTTCCCCTCCTTAGAAATCACAGTACCTGACCTTCCTCGTCCTGCTATAGCGAATCCATACTCAGAAAGCACTTTCAAAGAATACCTGATATCTCCTTCTGTGATGTGCGGATTATCCTCTCCAATACGTTCTAACATTCTAACACGCCCAAGTTTTTCACCTTTTTCGCAACTCTCCTTCAGCACGTTTAAGACCAATCTATGTAGCGAAATATTTCTTCCTTCCAACAAAATAAATTTTTCCATTAAAGAATCTGACATTGTTTCCTCGTATCCCTCCGCATCTTCTTCTATCACTGTATCTTCTTCCCAGCTTGGAGGAAATGCATCTACATCAATAATTCTTTTATTATAGCATGTCAAGTATTCAACCATATTCCTTAATTCACGCACATTTCCATGCCATGTGTGTGATAGAATTTTTTTCTCCGCCTCTTTTGTAAGGACAATCTTCTTATTTGCATTCCTTGCATAATAATAAAAAAGAGGCAAAATATCTTCTGGCCTTTCCTTAAGACTTTGTAGCTCCAACGGCAGCACATTAATTCGATAATATAAATCTTCTCTAAACAATTTGCGTTTTACCATATCATACAAATTCTTGTTTGTAGCTGCTATAATTCTTACATCAACAGAAATCGTCTTATTCGCTCCCACTGGCATAATTCTATGTTCTTCAAGCACCCTTAAGAGTTTAGCTTGTAATAAAAGCGGCATTTCACCTATTTCATCAAGAAAAAGAGTACCCTTATGCGCTAACTCAAACAAACCAACTTTTCCTTCTTTATTTGCTCCCGTAAATGCACCTCTTGCATATCCAAACAGTTCACTTTCCAATAGATTTTCTGGAATAGCCGCGCAATTTATCGCAACAAAATTAAATCCACATCGTTCTGATTCATTATGTATACTTTGTGCAAAAACCTCTTTTCCAGTGCCACTTTCGCCCGTAATTAATACCGGATAATTGTTCTTTGCAATTCCCTTTGCATATGCAATTTTTTCTTTAATGATTTGACTTTCCCCAATAATCTCCTCAAAAGTGAATCGAGCGCCATGTGGCGCATCACTCAACTCAGAATTTATTTTTTGCTTTAACGGTTCCTCCCATCTTGAAAGAAAAATAATATTCCCTAGAATTTCTTCGCCTTGTTTCAATTCAAAAGTCGATATGCATAGCCTTTCTTGCTCAAGCTTTATAAATTGAATATCCTTTTTATTCTTTAATTCCGGAAATATATCATACACATAACTTCCGTCTAGTCGCTTTGTCCTTGGCAACATCATTTCTGACGCAGTTTTATTACATAAGTAAATTCTTTCATTTTCATCAATAAGAATAATACCTTCTTCTAGAAACTGGATAAATATTTTAATGCTCTCTCTTAAAGTCTTTCGTTCATCGAGCAATTTATCCATATTCGAAAAAAACTCTTTTCGAATTTCATACGCTTCATTCTCCACGAATTCATTATACACTCCGATTTTTTCAGCAATCAAGTACAGCACATCCATGTTTATAACAGATTCGCCCAAATTTATCACAGTTTCTATACTCTCTGGAATCAGTTGCAATTCATTGGGTGTAATTGCAAACTTTATGTCCCTATCATATTCACCAATTCCAAAATACGGAAACAATTCCACATCAGAGAATCCGCCATTATATAACAATTCCATCAACCTCATGCAATGGCTATAATCAATATTAACAAGTAGTGCTCTTGCTCCCTTGGGCAAAGCTTCTAACATTTTCATTTGCATTTTGCTAAGAGAAAGTGATATCAATATCACTTCCATATCCACCCCAGCCTTTTTACGCACACGATGCATAACATCCGAGCTAGCAACTATTCCATATTCCTCTTCTATAGTCATAAGTGATTCAAACTCCTCTAAAGAATACTCGTTTGATTGTGCATACTTTCCGATATACTTCTCAAGAGTTTCTTTCAGATATTTAGCATATTCCTTTTCCGTTGCTATTATTGCAATCTTTTTCATTTTACATTCTCCCTTTCTAACAAAATGCGCAAAAAACCTTTAGCAACATTCATTTAATATCTCTAGCTAAATTTATAATCGATATTGACATTACTTTAACACATTTAATACTTTAGTCAAGAAATTCTTTCTCCAATATAAAAATAGCGCAGCAACCAAACAGCCACTGCGCTTAAATTCCTAACTTTTAAAGCTTATTCATTATATTCTGCTCAATCTTAATTACAAATTACTCGCCGATTAAAATTTCCTCAGCCGTTTTCTGCACTTCCTCTGCCTGCGTATTTTCTTCCTGCTCCAGCTCTTCTGCCGGCAAAGTCGGAATCAGAATTCTCACCGTAAAGATACGTTCCTGTTCATCGTAAGAAAAATCGCCGCCAAGGTCGCTGCAGATTTTTTCGCAGGTCTTCAGCCCGATTCGCGTGCTTTCCACTTTCTTCGCTTCCTCAGGCATGCCGTTAATCGCCAAAATCTTGACATTCTCAGCTTCCGTCTCTGCATAAATGCAGACTACTTCATTCTTGTCTGCATACTTCATAATGTTAGAAAAAATATTATCAAATAGTCTGCGTAAACCAGAAATATCCGCTCTAATCTGCACTTCTGGTATATTAAAGTAGAATTCTACCTGATATCCATAGCTGATAATCTCCGCACTGTGCTCAGATAAAAGCTGCTGAAACAAAATACTCGCATCGAATACTTCCAATTCCCTGTCAGTTCCCTTATTTCCGAAGACCAGAAAATACTGAAACAGCTTGTCAGATAAATCCTTTAATTGGAAAGCCTTATCCCTGCAAGAAGCAATATATCGTTCCAAGTCCTCCTGGCTTTCGTATTTTCTTCCTTCAATGATATCCAGATATCCTATCATGGATGTCAGCGGCGTTCTGATATCGTGAGACATGGAAGTAATCAGCTGATTATTAGCCTCCCACGCATCTTTTTCACTCTGATGTTTTTGTAAAATGGAGTCCCTCATGACATTCACACCGTCAGCCAGCATGCCGATTTCATCATTACGCGTGCCTTTGATTTCATGATCCAGTTTTCCATCACTTACAATATTTACCTCCGTTGCCAGAGTCATAATACGCTTTGCTATATACCCGTGGTATAAAAGCAGCACCAGAAATAAAGTCAAAAAACTCAAAACCAGACTGACAGTCTCGGTAATTTGTCTCCAGCCTTCTTCTTTGTATATATCGATATAGGTATAATACTTTTTATCTGCGTACTGAATAATTCGATTTCTTACATCTTCCTGAAAAGACTCCGGCTCAATTCGCGCCACCTTCTGCTGCGGCAGATAATTCTCAAGCTGTGTATCGCTGTCCTCTGTAATTCCTTCATCTACCGTATTCTCGTTAGACGTCACCGCCCATCCTGCATCTAGCATTACGTTTTCATTGTCCCATATGTAAAGATAGGTGTAATCCTGATCAGATACCCACTCCCGGAGCACATCCGTATCCGTCGCCTTCACGTGATGCTCCTCAATATACTGCTCTAAGTCCTCAAAAGCAGCATTGACATTACGCTCAATTGCCGGTTCGCTGGTAAAGTTGACACTAATCATATAGTTTGAAAACCAGGTGCTGACCAAATACATACATATTGCCAGAAAAATCCCCATCAGAGTGACGATTGCCATTTTCAGGTTAAGGGAAACAAATTTTTTCTGTTTACTCAACCTTGTACCCCTTTCCCCACACTGTCTTGATGATTTTCGGTTTATTTACGTCTTCTTCCAGTTTTTTACGCAGATTCAAAACATGCACCATAATAGTATTGCCCGCAGACGGCAGATACTTTTCTCCCCATACACCTTCGTAAAGGTCTTTGTTCTCTACGATTTCGCCACGGTGCTCTATGAAATAGCGCAAAATATCATATTCTTTATCTGTTAGCGGAATCTTTTTGTCGCCTCGAACCGCCGCTCTCGATTTGCTGTCAATGGAAATTCCACCGACAAGGGTCTCTTCCGTTGTAAGAGGAAACCTGCTGTAATACTCCTTATATCTGCGAAGCAGGGATTTTACTTTCATCAAAAGCTCCGTCTGTGAGAACGGTTTCACCAGATAGTCGTCACCACCCTCAGAATAAGCCTCCACCTTGTCCTGCTCCTGAGACTTTGCCGTCAAGAATAGAACCGGCACCGATGAGGTTTCTCTGATTTTGGCACATACTTCCACACCGGACATACCCGGCATCATGATGTCTAATATTACCAGGTCTACCTGCTTATGTTCTTTTATCTTTTCCAGTGCAATTTCTCCATTTTCGGCCTGGTCGACAACGTATCCTTCACTGCCAAGCAGCACGGTTAAAACCTCTCTGATATTCGGGTCATCGTCCACAACTAAAATCTTATATTGCATCATAAACTGTCCTTTCTCTTCCCCTTCTGCACTTCCTATTTTATACCGATATTACAAAAAAATATAGTAAAACCCATAGAATTTAAGAATTTTTAAGAAAAGGAAAAGAGACTCGCAAGCGCAAGTCCCTGTAAGTAACCACCTATTGATATTTCCTTTTGTACACCTTCATGGAAATCCCCATGGAAACAATCACTGCTAAAGCTGAGATGCACACACCAGCAACAAGATAGATTCTCGGGTTAAAATTCCAGAATTCCAGGTCAATGCTGTGCACAGTTAAAAATGCCAGCCCCACCGTGATTAAAATATAGACAATTCTGCCCCTTTCAGCACCCATCTTAAAAATAATCGGCAGGTTGATTGACATTAGAACCAAACTGCAGCAGAATACCAGCAGCAAAACTAAAAGTTTTTCCGTGAGGAGTTCCAGATTGCCTTCCCTTACCAGCATGAATACAGCCGAGGAAACGATTTCGATGACAGCAACTAATGCTGCGCCGATTATGCCGATTAGATACTTGGAAATTACGATATCCCTAATCTTATAAGGCATCATCTGCGCATAAGTGCCCCATCTCGACTGTTCATCAAAAGCCAGTGCCGTAATCGGTAGCATAGTCATATACATCAGCGCAAACCCATTGGTTGCCTCATTTTGAATTATTGCAAATCCAATCATTAAAATGAAAAACAGCTTTAACTGTCTAAAAAGCACCATACTGTCCTTAATTAAAAGTCCCCTTAACATTTCCCCCGCACTCCTTTCGTCATATACAGCATAATATCCTCGATGGTAGCCTTCTCCAGCATAAAAACATCGCTGACCAGTTCTCTTTTCACCAGACACGTAATCCCATACTGACCAGTGCGCATGCCTGCCACGGCTTCAGCCGGCACATCAGCAAACTGTTCTTTGCTGCACTTCAAAATCCCGTATTCCTCCAAAAGCAAATCCTTTTCCTTACAGAACAAAAGCTTTCCCTGATGGATAAACCCAATATAGTCGCAAAGTTTCTCAAGGTCGCTTAATATATGCGAAGAAATCAGAATAGAGTGATCCGGCTCTCTGGTAAAATCATAGAAAATCTCCAGAATTTCATCTCGCACGATTGGGTCTAATCCGCTGGTTGCCTCATCCAAAACCAAAAGCTTCGGGTCGTGAGAAAGCGCAGCCGCAATAGAAAGCTTCATCTTCATGCCTCTGGAAAAATCCTTGAAGGCTTTCTCTTTTGGCAGACCCAGTCTGGTAAGATATCCAAAATAAGTTTCCTCATCCCACTTCCGATAAGTAGCTTTCATAATCCTATTTACATCACTGGCATTGAGCACACCCGGAAAGGTCGCCTCATCCAGAACTACGCCAATCTCTTCCTTCAGCCTGTCAAAGCCGGCATCCTCGTTACTCATCCCCAGCACCTGCACCATTCCGCTGTCTCTCTTCAAAGTATTCATAATCAGCCTGATGGTAGTAGTTTTTCCTGCGCCATTTTCCCCAATCAGACCCAGAATACAGCCCTTTGGCAAATTAAAAGTGATATCCTCCAGGGCAAATCCGTCCAGCTTTCTGCTCACAGATTTCAGTTCAATGGCATTCTCATAGCTCATCTCTTTACTCCTCCTCCAGCAACATCAACATTTCAGCAAGCTGCCCACAAGTCAGACCGCAAACCTTTCCCAGTTCTAAAATCTCCATCATCTTAGCTTCAATCTGCTTTAGATGATTTTCTCGAATCAGCTGGGTGTTCTGCTCTGCTACAAAACAGCCCTTACCCGCTACGGTATAGATAAACCCCTCCTGCTCCAGCTCATCATAAGCTCTTTTTGTAGTAATCACGCTGATTCTAAGATCCTTCGCCAGAGAGCGAATGGACGGCAGTGCGTCTCCCTCTGCGAGCATACCGGCAATAATCTGATTCTTAATCTGCAGATAGATTTGTTCATAAATCGGCTGCTGACTTGCATTGCTAATAATAATATCCAAGGTGGCCTCCTTTGATTCGGTGTATGATTTACCGTATATATACAGTATATACAGTTATAACAGTTTGTCAAGGCTTTTTTATAATTTTAATGAGAGGACAGCAGATTCGTCCGACTGCGTGCCATCTTTGGCGGATTTTTTTGTATACATGGCGTACACCTGAAGAAATCCGCCATCTTCCTTGCTTTTTAGAGGGCGAAATGGCGCGCACTCTAAAGATTTGAACGATAGCTAAGGGCAGCTACTGCTAAATCCGCCAGTTCTTTTTAAATTTAGGTCAAAGATGGCGTTTTATTGAGGTAGCGCGCCATCACCACTCTAAATAACCATAAAACATGGCGTGCCGCAAAGGGGGGCACGCCATGTATACAGGAAAATATTCCAAAGATGGCGTTTTACTGAGGTAATGCGCCATATACACAGAAAAAACAAGGATTGTCGGCGCACAGCCCTAGTTATTGGGTAGTGGACATTGGCCGCGGGTCCTCACACCAATCCTTCCACAACAAAAAAGGGCGCTGCATGAACGGTGATTACCCGTCAATACAGCTGCCCTCTTTAAATTTCTTATTTTTCGTCTTCTTTACGCTCCTTCGGCCCCTGATTCGAATCTACGTGCATGTAGCGCTCGTAGATATCGCCTGTCGGAGGCGTTGGCGGCACGCGCGGCGGTATCGAAGATGCCGGAGGCACAGACGGCGTTGGCACATCCACTGAGTCAACCTGCCGATACCGCTTATTGATATCTCCGTTAATATAGGTCGGTATCTTCTTCTCATAGACCACTCTGGTGTCGCAGAGAATATCGTGGAGTCCCTTTTTCTCGTTAGTAATTCCCACCAGAATATATCCGATACCGAGAATAAAGGAGGACAGAAATCTGCCGATAGTTTCTCTGTAAAGTACATCTACAAAACTCAGCTTTTCCGCATCTGCACTTACCACCTTTAAGTTCAGCGCTTTTTTCCCAAGGGTTGCTCCTGCATAGTAGGTGCACAGTACAAAATAGACAGCGCCTGCTGCGTACAAAATACCATCTCTAAAGGAGTACTGGAACAGGAAGCTGCTGTCCAGCGGATTGTTTTCCAAAAGCATGCCGAAGCTGAGAAACAGTACCAGACGCACCACCAGCTGACCCAGCCATACCAGCACCATATCAATGAGGTAGGCTGCAAGGCGCGCCCAGAATCCTGCGTACACCTGCACCTGACAGTTGGTATTACTGCACATAATACATAAACACCCCGCTTTCAAATTCTTCAGCGGTTTCTTTCAGTACCTGACTGTCCGATTTCGGCAGCAGGTTTTCAACCTTTGCAAAGAGTGCAGTCCAGAAATCTGTTGCTGAATCCAGACGGTAGTACTGATCTACACCCAGCGTATTGGAAACCATTTCCTTTGCCTCTTCATAGCTGGCGATTTTATCAATCAAACCATTTTGGGCCGCCTGTTTTGCAGTATAGGTTCTGCCGTCAGCCAGCTTGCGCACTTCTTTTTCTGTCATATTTCTTCCATCAGCTACGATTTTTACAAATTCGCTGAAATATTCGTCCACCTGGGACTGATAAATCTTCATCTGCTCATCGTTAAAGGTTGCCGCCTTATTAGCACCGCTTGTGATGGCGATGTTTTTGATACCCAGCTTTTTGTAAAGACCGCTCAAATCATAGCCACTCATAATGACACCGATAGAGCCAGTCACTGTATTCTGGTTGGCATAAATAGTGTCCGCTGCCATGGAAATCATATAGGCACCGGAGGCCCCGGTATGCGCCATGTAGGCATAGACTGGTCTTCCCGTTTCTTTCTTATACTCCATCAGCTTGTCATACATTTCCTGAGATTCATAGACAGTACCTCCTGGGGAATCCACATAGAGCAGAATCCCTTCGTTATTGGAATCGTCGATTAAACTGTCAATGTAATTAAGGTTGGTAGAGTGGCGATAGGCCTCCGTGCCGTACAAATCATCGCTTTGCGCCTGAATAGTTCCCACAATATCTACAATAGCGATATACTCTCCTGCCGGCGGCACAAATTCCACATCACCGTTTAAAATTTTTTCTGTTGCACGGTCAAAAATCCTATCTGAAACCGTATTCGTCATAACACTGGCAACACCGGTTACAATGAACAAAATCACTGCAACTACCAGTCCAATCGTCTGTTTGGTTTTCATACTTTCTCCCTTCAATTAATATCCCAATTCTTCATTTATTAGAATGATCTCCATCTCGCAGGAGAACATTTTTCCAAAATAAATTACCATGCCGTTGCAGATTCGCTCCGGACTGCTGCAATCATAGCACTTGTCACTCTTTAATGCACATGGCGTATTACAAGAAAGACGTTTGGCATTTTTCGGCGCAGCGATATTTCTGGCTCTGTCTATGGCCTGCTGCAGGTCTGGCATAATCTTGTTGGCGCCGACAATAAAGTATACTTTTTTATGTCCATAAAGACTTTCTGAAAGGCGATTGCCCTTGCCGTCAATATTTACCATTTCTCCCGTTTCACTGACGCCATTGGCGGAAGTCAGATAGATTTTTGCACCTGCCGCATGGATGGTCAATTCCTCTACTGACATCCCTCCTGCCGGCCGCCAATGCCAATAGACATCGTTATGGGAGGATAAAATTTCGTAAAGCCCCATCTCTTCGATCGTCATAGAACCGCCAATTCCTACGGAAGTCCCGTCAATTTCCCTGTTCAGATAATCTGCTGCGTCTTCCTTTGTAGAAAATATGACCGCCTTATAGCCTTTCTCTTTAAATGAAGCCGCTGTTTTTTCGAGGTTCATCTCTATAACTCCTTTATTTTTTAATTCGATCAACTGTCGCTAAAATAATGACCGCACCTGCTGCTGTAATAATCAAAGACACCAGCGTCAGCATTTTCGCACCACTGATATCCAAAATCGCACCGCCGGCAAGGCTGGAAAGCATGGTAGTAATGGTCACCATCATGGTAAAAACCGACTGTCCTTTGACTGCCTCTCCCTTGCTCATAATTTCATCGATAAAGTGCACCATGGCAGGCAGGAATAATCCAAAGGCAATAAGCTGGAAAACCTGCGCCGCTAATATCATGGATACCGATGCAGCGATGTGGCACATCAGTATCTTTATTGTAAATCCAATTGCCGCAACTTTCAACATGAATTGACAAGTAAATTTTGCCCGAAGCTTATCAAAGAATACCAGAGTCGGGATTTCCAAAAACGCCATCAACGACAAAATTCTTCCCATATCCGCACTGTTTCCCCCAACTTCCGTCACAATCTGCATGAGATAATTGTTCATAACCGAGTTGCTGAAATACAGCCCGATGACACCGATATTGGCAATAAAAAAAAGCTTATTTCTTCTAATAAATTCCAGTAGATTGATGTCTTCTGCAATTTCTACCATTTCTGTTAGGTTCTCTGCCGCTGTCTCTTCAGCCGCCTCCCGCTTGCCGCAGTTCTTTGTTTTGTCGTACTGCCTCTTGGTCATAAGAAGACTGATTGCCATCATTGCCATGACAATTTCCGCACTGATAGGCAGCACCTCAATACCAAAGCGCGCAACCAGCACCCCCAGCACTGCACACAATAGCGAATAAGACAGCGAACCTACGCTTCTTGCAATTCCGAAATTGATGTGGATACCGCTTTCTGAAAGCTTAAAGCTAAGCGAATTAATCAAAGGCTGCACCGCCGTATGCCAGGCGATGAGCAAGACGAAGACCACAGAAAGCGCCACGGATTTTCCCTGCAGCACAAAGAGGCCTACCGTCATCACCATCATCATAATGGTCATAATCTGGCTGATTCCGATGGTTGAAATTTTCTTTGATCGATCCGCCAAATCAGCAACCAGTGGCTGAATCACCACCGCCACCACATTGGCGACCGCTAAAATAATGCCGATTTCTGTGTTCAGATAGCCTCTTCCCAGCAAAAACACAGACGCAAAGCTACTGACGATTCCGTAAATCATCCAGTAAGTGCCGTGTATGCACCCGTAACTAAAATTCAATCTAAATTTCATTTTCTAATGCTCCTTGTCAAACCCAATAGGCGTGATCCATCGGTCCGCTTCCTGCCCCTAAATCCAGCATAGCGGAAAGCGCTTCGGAAATGTATTTTTTTGCCTGTTCAACTGCGACTTCAAGTTCCAGCCCTTTTGCCAGCCCCGCCGCAATGGCGCTGGACAGAGTGCAGCCTGTACCATGGGTGTTGGGGTTGTCTATCCGCTCCCCGTAAAACCACCTGCTGCCATCTTTATCTAAAAGAAAATCATTGGGTTCGCCCGTCTGATGTCCACCCTTTAATAAAACGTTGCATCCAAACTTTTCCTTTATTGTCTGAGCTGCTGCTTCCATATCTTTCTGCGTCTTGATCTTTCTTCCGCACAAAAACTCTGCTTCCGGAATATTGGGTGTAACCAGTTCCGCCAAGGGCATCAGCTGTTCGCAAAGAGCTTTAATCCCCTCGTCTGACAATAGTTTTGCACCACTGGACGCAACCATCACCGGATCCAAAACAATATGCTTTGCCTTGTATAAGGTTAGCTTCTCAGCGATAACATCCACCAGCGCGGCTGATGAAACCATGCCGATTTTTATTCCATCGGGATAAATATCGGTGAAAATGGCGTCAAGCTGCGCTGCCAAAAACGCCGGCGTTATGTCCATGACATCCCTCACACCGGTGGTATTTTGTGCTGTCAGCGCGGTAACAGCGCTCATGGCATAAACCCCGTTCATGGTCATGGTTTTAATGTCCGCCTGAATGCCTGCACCGCCGCTGCAGTCGCTTCCTGCAATCGTTAATGCTGTAAATTTCTTCATCTGCTACCTCTCTAGGGAAGGCACTCCCAAAAGTCTATCAAAGTCAAGTTCTTCCAAAGTTCTTACATAAATATCCACCTTCTGCGACAGCTCCGCCTGCTCTTTTTCGCTTACCGGGTCATAAACACCGACGGTTTTCAACCCTGCCGTTTTAGCGGTTTTTACGGAGTACAGCCCATCTTCGAAAAGCCATGTTTCAGATGGCTTTGTGCCCATAATTTTCATGGCTTCAAAGAAAATCTTCGGCTCCGCTTTGCTGGTTTTCCACTGGACGCAGCTGAGAATTTCTGCAAAGTAACCCGTATAGCCCAGTCTGTCAAATGCCGTGCGGATATACTCTTCTGTAGTAGAGCTGGCAATCGTCATAGGTATTCTTTCTGTCTTCAGCCTCTCCAAAAGCTGCCTCGCGCCCGGCTTAAATGCCGCTTCATCTGCATAATATCCCGCTACTACGCCGTTAATGCCTCTCGTAATTTCCTCCGCAGACTGCGCCAGCGCATACCGCTCCTTTACGTAGACTGCACCCATATCCACGGTCATCGTAAACAGTTTGTCACCAAGACCTGCTTCCGCTTTCACGCCCAAAGACTGCAAATACCTTGCCCCTGCGTCGGTCCACACGTGCATAGTATCAAGAAGTACGCCGTCCACATCAAAAATGACACCTTTTAGACTCATCTTCCTTCCACCATCACTTTCACTTCTTCTTTCAAGTCCCTAGCTGCTTCCTCGATATTTTTCTGCCCAAAAATGGCGCTGATGACTGCCACCCCGCAAAGACCCCTGCCGGAAAGCTTTCCTACATTTTCCCGGGTAATGCCGCCGATTCCAATGACCGGAATATTCACCGCCTTGCAGATTTCTGCCACCGTTTCGTGGCTGATTTCCGCAGCGTCTTCTTTTGATCCAGTCTGAAAGACCGCCCCGACACCCAAATAATCTGCGCCCATCGCCTCTGCCGCTTTCGCCTGTTCCACTGTCTTTGCAGAAACGCCGAGGATTTTGTCAGGTCCGATGATTTCTCTCACATTCTGCCCTTCCAAATCCTTCTGACCTACGTGAACACCGTCAGCGTCAATCTCAGCCGCAATGTCCGCATAATCGTTGATGACAAAGGGCACGCCGTAAATTCTGCAAAGGGTCTGTATTTCTTTCGCCTCACTGACGAGAACATCTCTCTCCAAATTCTTCTCTCGCAGCTGAATAAAAGTGGCACCGCCCTTCAACGCTTTCTCTACCTGCTCATACAGGGTTTCTTCCCCTAGCCAGTGTCTGTCTGTCACTGCATACAGCAGCAAGTTCTCACGGGTCAGTTTCATAATCTGTTCCTTTCTTTGCTAGTATAGTGTTTCGAAAATAACTAAGTTAATCCACGGCGGACATTGACAAATCCATATATTTTTTTGGATTTTGTCAATGTTCGCCCATTATTTTTGCGTAAATCGCAGGTTTTTCTCCGATTTTTTGACAAAATTGACAAAAAATCGGTTTTCTGTCAATTTTGTCAATAAAATCTGCCTAAAACATTGTCAGAATTGACAAATTCTCAGGATTTTGTCAATTTTAGCAAACCGGTCAATGTGATTATCCATACTACCAAATAATCTTTGCGCCAATGTGCTCCATATCTTCCATATTTGCTCTCTGAATTTCTTCCGTCTGGGAAGAACAGCATTGTTCTATAATGATAGTTTCGTAGTCTAGCGCGATAGCGTCGTAGCAGGTGGTTCTGACGCAGTTTGGCGTGGTGGTTCCAATGAGCACCACTGTTTCTATCTGCAGACGACGCAGAATTAAATCCAGCTCTGTCTGAAAAAATCCGCTCCATCGTGGTTTAATAATCTGATAATCCGAAGGCTCTGCCATAAGCCCTTCCGCCAATTCTTCACTATTTATGCCCGTTGAGCCTGGTGCCATGGTACCGCCGCCGGCTTTCCACGCTGCTTTTCTGGTAAATTCCACATCGCTTCCGTCAGGGCGATACTGCCGTCTCACCCAAAATACCGGCGAGCCCGCCGCTCTTGCTTCTGCGATAACTTTTGCGCACGCTGGCACTGTTGCTTTTGCGCCGGCAATACAATGCGCCGCACCCGGCTCTACAAATGCCTTCTGCATGTCGATGACAATCAGCGCCGCTTTTTTATGAAATATACTCATGACCTTCGTCCTCCAATTTTTCACGTTCCTGTCTCTGCTGCATTTTGTGATCCCCGTACATGGAAACCAGTGAACTTGCCAGAATTAGTCCAATACCAGCCATCATAGTAGGAGGGATTTCATCTCCCAGCACTACAGCCGCAGCAGCAGCCGCCAGCACCGGTTTAAAGAAAAATACCATAGATGCTTCCTGAGCAGACACGTATTCCATTGCCATGAAATAGGAGGCGTACCCCATGCCGGTAACAAAGAGCGCCACGTACAGAAAATACGGCAGGTTTCCCATGTTATATCCTTCCAGAAACGGAATATTGACAAAGCTGCCAAGTCCGTGACCTTCCAAAAATGCGCCGACACCTCCAATATGACTGAGCGCCGCAAATGTCATCATCTCAATGCTTCCAAAGAAAAAACTGCCGCAGGTCAGAGCGATACCGCCCAGCTTTCTGCTTTCACTCTTTCCCAGCACACCGTAAAGTGCAAAGGTCATCCCAGAAAGCAGAACAAATATTACTCCTGCCACATTGAGTCCCGGGTGCCACGGCTGCACGATACAGATGACGCCCAGCAAGTCCCCGATGACTGAAATCAGCTTATGCCCTGGCAATGCTTCTTTTAAAATAATCACTGCAAAAATAGTAACAAAAAGTGGATTGCTGCTAAACAGCACCGCTACCTTTGAGGCTTCAATATGTAAAATCGACAACTGATAGCATGTCATACTGATTAGCACACCGATGAGTCCCAGCACTGCAAACCATTTGATATCAGCTCCCGTAATGCGCTGATTTCTCTTGCGAAGTCCTGATATGGCAAAAGGCAGCAGCACAATGCCGCCGACAAAAAATCTTCCCATCGTAATCTGAATGGGATGAAACTCTCCCGCTGACATTTTCAGCACAATTTCCATAGAGCTGAATAGAATCGTCGCTATAAAAATGCAAATATATCCTTTTTTCTTATCCATGGGTTCCTCCCTCACCTGCAAAAATGTTCTTCTCGAACCATTATAGTCCTGCGAAGCGTGAAAATCAATAGAATGCAGATGCAAAAATAAGGAGCTGTCTCAGCAGCTCCTTAGATTCTTTCTGTTTATTTCCAAAGGTCTGTATTGTCCAGTCCGATATCTTTCGCCTTAAATACAGGGTTTATCCCTTCTTCTCTCTGTTTAACATAATTATTCAGCGCACGGATTGCGATACCGCCTAAGCAGAACATGGCAATAATGTTCACAATAGCCATACCGCCCATGATGATATCCGCCAGATTCCACGCCAGCTGCAGATTGGAGTTGGCACCGATAAATACCATGACTACTGCCAGCAGCCGGAAGATGGTCATAAAAGCCTTGCTTTCGCTGATAAACTTAATATTAGCTTCTGCATAGAAGTAATTGCCGATGAGAGAGGTAAAAGCAAAGAGTGCAACAGACACAGTGATAATCCCTACACCAATCTCGCCGAACATGGATTTCACAGACTCCTGCACCAGTGGAATACCGTTGAGCTCACCGCCTACAGTGTACTTTCCCGTGCAAAGTACGATAAATACTGTGGTCGTACAGATAATCAGTGTATCAATAAATACGGAAATAACCTGTACCAGACCCTGTTTTACCGGGTGACTGACATCAGCTGCAGCAGCCGCATTCGGCGCAGACCCCATACCTGCCTCATTACTGAACAGACCTCTCTTTACGCCCCATACCATGCAAGAACCCGCAAAACCGCCAAAGATTGCCTCAAAGTCAAAAGCCTCCTCAAATATCATGCTGAAAATTGCCGGCAAGTCTTTTACGTGAGAGAGGGTAATGATAATGCCGATTAAAATATAGACTGAAGCCATAATCGGTACCAGTACAGAAGATACCGTACTGATTTTTTGTGCGCCGCCAAAAAACAGAATTGCAGAAACTCCCGCCAGAATTACGCCAACAATCAGCGCTGCTGCAGCATAGTTGTCCCCGGCATAATGCTCCAAAGAAGAAGCGATATTATATGCTTGCAGTCCGTTAAAGCCAAAAGCAAAAGTCAAAATCAAAAGAATCGCAAAGATTACACCCAGCCATCTTGCTTTCATTGCTCTTTCTATATAGTAAGCCGGACCGCCTTTAAAAATCTCTCCGTCCTTCTGCTTATAAATCTGCGCCAGGGTAGATTCGATAAAAGCTGATGCTGCTCCGACTATCGCCATAATCCACATCCAGAATACTGCTCCAGGACCGCCCGCTACGATTGCCGTTGCAATCCCCGCAATATTACCAGTTCCTACACGAGAGGCGGTTGCAATCATCAACGCCTGAAAGGAGGAGATTCCTCCATCATGACTTTTTTCCATTAAAACCCTGATGCCCTCCGGAAACAGTCTGATTTGAACAAACTTGGTTCTGATTGTAAAGAAAAGGCCTGCTACAATCAGTGCCCAAAATAACAAGTTACTGTACATCCAGCCGTCAATAGCGTCTGAAATCGTAACCAGTGATCCCATGATTTTTTGCATTGTTCGTTCTCTCCTTTAGTAAATAATAGTAATTATATTTATTATCCTATATGCTATAATACATGATAGTATTTTATCACAAAAAAAGAACACTTTCAATAAAATGTTCTTTTTTTGTATTTTGTTTTCCTAATTAATTCGCTAAATTACTCCCCTCTGCCGGTAATCCTTTATTGCATCCGTTTTTTCCTGCTGTATACTGCCGTACCCAGTGCCAGAACTGAAACACCGAGGATGCCTAAAAGCAGCATAAGCGACGTATCGTCTCCTGTTTCCGGCGAGAATTTACTGGATGTATCGTCACCAGGTCCAGGTCCCGGCCCCAACGGTACATCCGGATCATCGATATCTATTGGTGGCTCAGGATCATCAGATCCAGGTCCCGGTCCCAACGGCACATCCGGATCCTCAATATCGATTGGTGGGTTCGGATCGTCAGGATCCGGAGTCGAATCATCAGGCGTAGTCGGTATCACCGGTATATTTGGCTTAAAGGTGTTGGTAATTACCAGCACTTCCTCGACTTCCTCCACGCTGCTGACATAGCGGTAATCCAGTCCGACTCTGTCCTCGACAACTGTATATGCATATGGAGTTCCATTTTCGTCAGCAATCGGCTGATCTTTAAAAGTTACTTCTTGCCATACGTCATTCTCGTCAGGTCTGCAGATTTCATATGCGACTTTCTCTCCGTTTCTTACCAGCCAGATTTTGATATATTCGGGCCTTAACTTGTGCTGGTCGTCATTATCGTCCCAAACCTTAGTAGCCTTGATGTCCCTCAAATCTTGCTCGTCATCAGGATGACCAATAATCACATCACCATTGCTTCCAATACCGCCGCCGCGAGTACCGGAAGTATTACCAGCAATAAACACACCAGCAAGACCCATAGCTTTCTCAATTTCCGGCGCCTCTGCCGTTAAATCCGTATGCATTGCGTGAATACCGCTTTTGTGCACGCCGCTGAGCGTAATTTCTTCACCACTCACACTTTTCCAGTGGTAAGCGCCGCCGCCCAGCATATATTCGGAAATATGGCTGCCCGGAGTCACATGCACAGAAGATACGCCGGTTCCATGATCTACATTGGAGCAAAGAATATCCTCTGCAATTCCTTCTGTGCTGTGATTCTGATAGAACACGCCTCCATCGGTCACGTAAATCGTTGTATTGGAAGTACCACAGCCCGCAAGACCTGCACCGTACTCACCCAGCATGCCTTTTGCGGCGTTGTTGTATACTGCCACATTGTAAACATATAATACGCCATTTTTATAACCGAGATCCTGCAGACCACCGTTGACATAGATACCGCCGCCACCAAACCAGCCGCGTTCACCGTCACAGCGATTGTTGAGAATACCAACGACTTCTCCGGTCTTCATCTCTTCATTGACAATCGCCTTACCGTTACATTCTACATAGATACCGCCGCCACAGCTCTTCGCATAGTTTTCTGCAATATAGCCGCCATTGATTTTTAAAAGTGGATAAGCATTTGTTTCTGCCAAGCCGCCGACAGAGATTGCACCGCCGTTGCTGCTTTCTGAACGATTTCCACGCAGCACACCGCCATTCATAATCATTTGTGAATCATGTGTAATCATCACAGCGCCGCCCTGACCTGCTCTGCTCTTTCCAGTGGCAATATTAGATTCCATTACGCCGTCATTCATGGTAAATACGCCGTCTCCATAAAGGAACACTCCACCGCCGAATTCTGCACTGCAGTTGCAAATTACGCCGCCGTTCATAGTAAGTTTTCCGCTGCACATAATTGCGCCGCCCCGTGACTCCACGCCAGAAGCTGCTGAAACGTTGTTGCTTCGCAAAATCGCATCTTCGCCAATTTCCATAGTACCGCCGAGACTGATTAACGATTTCGTATTAGTCAGACCGTAGGACGCCGCACCGTCGATGGTGATATGGGAAAGTGCAAGATTGCTTCCGCTCGGTACGGAAATTAAATTTCCGTTATATTCCGGATAGCGCATAATCTGTCCTTTTTCCAAAGTCCAAGACGCGCTGCCGCTTATCCTAACCGTTCCCATGATATAGATAGTATCTAATTCTTCGTGAGCAGTCAGGATTTCTTTTGCCTTTTCAAAAGTCTTTACAGGCGCCGTCTTGGAAAGACCATCGGCGCTGTCCCTGCCTTTGCTTCCATCCAGATACACACCCTGAAGCATTTTCTTCTCAAGTTCAATTTTATCATCCTTCTGCACAAGTCTTACTAAAGGATTTTTCAGACCTTTTACATTAATTTTATCCGAAAGATTTTTATCGAGGGCACCGGTCATCAGCGTAATATTCTGTTCTAAAAATCCGTCTCCGTTAAGCTGTGCCAGTACTGTACTATCAAATTCTATGGAAATATTTTCCACCTCGAAGTTTTGACCTAGTGTCACAGATTTGCCTGCGCCGAGAGTCAGGTTTAAAGTATCCTGCCTCATATCGAGATACGCTTTCTGACCATTCATCACCAGATTTTCTGCAACAACACCTTCTGCTACGGAAAGCTGTCCCTCTTCAACGGCTCTCAATGTGCCGTGAATAGTTCCCGTTCCTTCCAGCTTCAGTTTTCCCGCTGCTGTTGAAATCCCGCTGCTGCCTCTAATCCACACAGTATGACCGTTTAGGTCAATAGTTAAATCCTTCTCAACGCGAATGGATTTTGTCGTTAAAGCAGCGCTTCCGTCAGATTCCCCTGCGATTAAAACGATCTTATCTCCTGTCTTTGCAGCGTCTACAGCCGCCTGCAGACTTCTAAAAGTTTCATCACCAATGCGGGCAACAATTCTATCATCGTATTTACCCGCGGTAAAATATCTGTCACTGGTGCTGTCTGTGCTCAGCCCTTCTTTTTCATTGATATAGTTCGTCTCATCATGCCAAGTGTAGCCCTCAAAAGACGTTTCGCCGTCTTCCATAGCTTCAGCCTTAATAACGTCTACCGAACTGTTTGCACTGAGGAACAAATCATTGGCGCCGCTGTCCGCACCGCTGGTGTTTTCATAAATCGCACCGGAAATCATGCGCAGATAGCCTTTACCGTCCGCAGCAACACCTCCAGTCGCATTTGTTTCGGTTCCGGTTGCCTCGTTATACCTGATTACGGTGTTCTTCAATTCTATACCATCCCTTGGCTTACTACAGTTGCTATACACCGTCGCGTACTTTGAAGTGTTCTTTTCTAAAAGACAATCTTCTAAGAACAGTTCCGAACTGTTCCCATAAACATTTACAATACATCCTTGCGGACTGTTGTTTTCAGAGAAAATACAGTTCTTTAAGATATTCTTTAAACCTCCGACGAAAATACTTTCAGTATTTTCACCGGCATTCTTAGTAAAAGTGCAGGCTTTCAATACGATCGGCTTATCCCCACTGCCACTGATGCCTCTGGAAGAAACCGCCGCCGCTTCTCTGGCGATGTTTCCGGTAAACACAACATTTTCAATGATAGTATTTTCATCTGTGCTGATATGCATACCACCACCAGAAGCCGCCTGATTTCCTGATACTTCCAGATTTCTTATCTCCGCGCCATCGCCAGTCAGATAAAGACCTCCTCCCCGGAGAGCCGTCTCGTTGCCTGCAAGTTTGCCCCCAGTCATGGTCACATTGCCGCCGCCGTAACTGCTGCTGGATAAAATACCACCACCATTGCTGTCAGCAGTATTTTCTGTCAGGCTGCAGTTTTCCAGCACAATTGTTCCATAGCTACCAATCCCGCCGCCACTGCTGCCTGCACTGTTTTGTGAAAAGGTACTATCAGCAATTTCCGCGCTGCTACTTCCGCCGCTGAGCATTATGCCGCCACCATTGCCGTTCGCATAGTTGCCGCTGAACGTAGTGCTTTTCAGGCTGAGCTTAATACCGTTTGCAAAGATACCGCCGCCGTGACTATCTGATTTGTTTTCTGTTACTGTGCACTCTTTCAAAGTGACTGACGCGTTGGCGTAAATGCCGCCACCCTGATAGCTTGTTTCATTACCTATTATAGAACAATTTTCCAATGTGACAGCGCCTTTTGCATAAATCGCGCCGCCCTGACAGGCTTTATTTTCGTTCAGATTGCAGTTCTTCAGGTTCAGGGTACTGTCTTCATCATGAAGATAGATTCCGCCTCCAACCTGGGTGCTATAGACTTTTTCCCGAATCTCATTATTCTCAATCGTTGTCTTATCCGCATTCAGACTGCTTCCAACCAGCGCAATGCCACCGCCGTAATAAGTATTGACATTATCACAAACTTCACAGTTGTTCATAGTAACACTGCTGTAAGCGGCATAAATACCGCCGCCCCATCCTCCGGTCGCTGTATTTCCTATCACATTTATATTTTCCAGCAAGACATCTGCTTTACTGATATAAATGCCTGCGCCATTGGTTGCAGTCGTATCCTTAATCGTTCCGTTTATAATCTTTGCGTCCACACCATTGATATAGACCGCGCAGGAACCATTTCCTGAAATACTACGTCCCTGCAAATCCAATGTAATCGCCTTGCGTATTACGACAGATTTGTTTATATCTTTGTGCAGACAGACTGTATCCCCTTCTTTGGCCGCATTCAAAGCTTCCTGCAGCGTATCATACGCATTTTCGCCGATAGAAGCCTCTGCCGTTTCTGCTGCTTCTGATGTTTCCGTAGCCTCGCTCCTGTCCTGTACTGCAGTGTCCATCCCCGTTTCACTGTCTTCTTCTGCAAGCACTACGTTTTTTTCCTCTTCTGCGGAATTTTCTCCTTCAGAATTTTCTTCTGTCAAAGTTCCACTGCCGTCAAACGTTTCTTCTGCTAGTAGAGCTGCATGTTCTGAATCCTCCGATTCAAAAGCAGCCGCCTGCATCGTAGGTACCGAAAGAAGCATTGCCACTGAGAGTCCAATTGCAATGATTCGTTTTCTATTCTGTGATTGTGGTTTTTGCCTTTTTCTCACAGGTTCCCCTCCTTCATTACTCTTTCTTCTCATTATTTCCAATATTATTATATTCGCTTTTTCTATCGCTGTCAATCGTTGATTTTTCAACACTTTCGTTAGATTTTGGTTAGATTTTCCCCTTACAAAAACAGGAAAGCTGCCATACGGCTGAATCCTATTAGATTTAACCGTATGGCAGCTTTTCAGACTACCCAGGCTTCGATGTGCATATTTTGAGTAATTATGTCGATTATATGCACATCGGTATGCATATTTTTTAAAAAAACACCTTTAATATGCACATTGGTACTGTTCCCATTGAAAAAGCTGCCGAAAGGACAGTAAAATTCTCCGTAAGCAGCTTTGTTTGTGCATATTTTAAGAATTTCCCAAGAAAATATGCACAACGTCGTGCATATTTTAGGACTTTTTCTTGAATATATGTAATTCGCAGCACCCGCCTCATTACAGCCGTCTCGCAACAGCCTTTTCGCGAAGCTTTTTACGCAGTACCAAGAAAGTAATCAAATGTGCTGTCGCTGTAACACCCCAAGTCACCGGATAAGTGATGTAAAGCATCTCCAGCGTATGGAACTGCGGCATTTGAAACAGTGTCGTAATCCACAAAATTCTAAGACCGCAAACACCAACCAGCGAAACCAGCATTGGCATAACAGAATAGCCCATGCCGCGCAGTGCGCCTACCATAACATCCATAGCGCCACAAAGCGCATAGGTCGGCGCTATAATTCGCATCCTGCGCATACCTGCTGCAACCACCGCGCCGCTGGAAGAGTATATCCCCAGAAGAAACGGTGCAAATGCCAGTTCCAAAAGGCCTGTAATCAAACCTATTCCGATGGCGCACATCTCGCCTCTTGTCAAAATCTTGTCGATTCTGCTGATTCTCCTTGCTCCCACATTCTGACTGGTAAAAGAAATCGTCGCCTGATAAAAAGCATTCATAGGGAAATAAATAAAATTCTCCACGTTGCTGGACGCCGAGTTTCCTGCCACGATAGTCGCGCCAAAAGAATTTATGGAGGACTGAATCATCACGTTGGTCAGGGAGAAAATCATCCCCTGTACGCCCGCAGGAAGTCCAATTTTTACAATAGCAATCAGCTTGTCTCCATGAATGCGCAGCTCCCGCAGAACTAATTTCATGGCGCCTTCTTCTTTTCTCATGCACTGGATAATCAAAATCGCCGAAACCCACTGAGAAATTGCGGTTGCAGCACCAACACCCGCCACATCCATCCGCAGCGGAATTACAAAAATCAAATTAAGCACCACATTGATAACACCGGAAAACCCCAGATAGTACATCGGTCTTTTGGTATCACCGACCGCTCTGAGAATAGATGCGCCAAAGTTATAGACCATAACTCCAGTCATGCCAAGAAAATATACGCGCAAATAAAGCGCTGCAAGATCCACAACCTCCTCCGGCGTTTTCATCCAGATTAGAATTTGTCTCGAACCCAAAATCCCTATAATCGTCAGCAGTACTCCACTGACAAAGCTAAGCGCAATGGCCGTATGCACGGTCTCCTTTAAAGCCTCACTGCGCCGCGCACCGTAGTATTTAGCCGCCATTACATTAGCGCCGATGGAAAGCCCGATAAAAAGATTTACTAAAAGATTAATCAGCGCCGTGGTAGAACCCACCGCCGCCAGCGAATGGTCCCCTGCAAAACGTCCCACCACAATAATATCTGCAGCATTAAACAGAATCTGCAAAATACTAGAAAACATTAAAGGAAGAGAGAACCTGAGCATCTTTTTTAGCACTGGTCCTCTCACCATATCCATTTCAAAATTTTTCTTCTCTGTCATACTTCTTCTCCTATCGCTAATATTAAATTATATGCCTTTCTGTATAAAAAGCAATAGAGAAGTTGCATTAAATTTGTTTTATTTTGTATTCAGAAAATACTGATTCTCCTTATGTACACCGCCAAATGCCGGTTCCAATTTTTGTCTTATCGCTGCAAGTCCCGGGTCGTCTACAATCCGCGCGCTGCGCATGCAGCGCTTTACACAGGCAAGACAGCCGATACATTTGGACTGGTCCGCTTCAAAGCCTGCTCCATCATGAATAGCACCTACCGGACATATACGCGCACAAAGACCACACTCACTGCACCGCTCTGCAGCAACAGTGTTCATCGGATGCCGGCTGCCTTCTCTATACGGGCGGTTTCCCGGTACATCCAAAGGCTCAAACAAACTTGCCTGGGTAATCATTTCGGCAAAGTCTTCCACTTCCGCCAGATCCTCCTGACTCGGACGCCCTCCCGCCAGTTTCGCAGAATAGGTGTGTTCCGCAAGCCATGCGGCCGCTGCAATTCCTACAAATCCGTTCGCCTCGCACATGTCCTTGGTTTCCAAAAGCGCATCATCAAACTCTCTGTTTCCGTAGGTCACCGTAAAAATCGCCGGCGTTCCATCACCTGTAATGTTCCCATACAGTTTTTCCGGATAAAGGGGAAGCCTTCCGGCATACACCGGCGCCCCAAAGATGACCAAATCATCAGCGCCAAAGTGGTATTTGCCAGCGCGCGCCTTCGCACTAGTCAGGTCAATCACGGTAAAATCCGGATCCAGTGCCTTTGCCACCGCTTCCACATATTTCTTCGTGCCCCGGGTCGGGCTGAAATAAATCGCTGTTACCTTTTTCATCTTAAAAAATCTTCCTCTCGCAAAACTCTGCCTTTTTCGGCTATGATAAACTGATGGTCCCATCTGCCGCCCACCAGTTTTTCCAGCGTCTCAAAGAGCCTTGCACGCATATCCCTCGGCTCTGCGTGAAGTTTGCTGTCCAGTTCAATGACCGGATAGTCCGTTCCCTCTTTCTCCTGCGCTGCCCTCACATGATCGCTCATATTGCTGCAGGTGATTAATATAGTGCTCATGATTACGCTTCCGCTTTTCCCGTGATAATCCATGGAGCGGGCTGCACTTCAAAAGCGTTCTTTGCGTTCAGTCTGGACACCGCCACCTGAATCACCTCTGCTTCCTTGATGCCGTTAGCCTCCAAAATGCCTCTCATAGCCCCTGCCACACTCAAATCCAAAGTATAGATTACCAGATTCATCTGTGGATTCATGGAGAGAAGAAACTTGATTTCCTGCTCCATGCTGGCAGAAGCGACCATAAATGCCACCGAAGGAGTCGGGTAATTCTCAAAGGTTTCTTCATCCACATGATCTGTGATTTTCATATTGCGCAAATCAAAATATGCCATATTATCCATCATGGCATCTCTATTGCGATGATTGTATTCCACTGCAATAACAGTACCTTCATTTGCCATAAAAGCAGCCTCAATGGCAAGGCTTTCGCCTCCAATCACACAGACCGTATCTTCTCTTCCGATTTCCATCTTGTTCAAAATAATGGAACGAACTTCGCTTCCCACGCCTCTTCCGGAATCTTTGCGGAAATTCAAATTGTCCATGCCCATCTTATAGGTATTGCGAGAGCTCGGATTTACCACCAGCATACCCGCAGAAGCGTTAATGCCGCGGTTAATCATATCGCTGACTTTATCGTGCTTAATCGGACCTTCCGGCGCGGAACCCTCGTTGTACCAGACCTCGCAGTCACCAAGCCCTGCATTCCACATATGATAAAAAATTTCAGCGTCTCCTGCTTCCATAAAAGCAAGCACTGCCTTATGCGCCTCTACTGTCGGAATCAGATTCTTATTTCTCTTGGTGATATCCATCATCTTAATCTGTTCCAGGTCAATCGGTGTATTGTCTGCAAAATACTGCAGCCACGATAAAATAATTTCGTTGGTGAAAAGTTGTTTTTCCATAGCTTTCCGTCCTTTCTGTCTGTCAGGCTTCTTTTTCTTATTTTATCACGAATCCAGTGGGGTTTCAAGAAATCCCAGCTTACTTTCCGCCGCTGAAAACAATTTCTTCCCCACATGTCAAAAGACTCCATCATCCGATGGAGTCTTCTGACTGCGATATCTAATTAAGAAAGAACGTTCAAAAAGAAATTATCTCGTGTAACCCTATCTCCTTTTGACAAGTTTAGTATAGCAAGGAAATGTGATGATTTTGTCAAGGAATCGTATCGCTTCCATGTCTTTTGCGTTACGAAATAGTAAAGTTAAACCTGAACATCTTCGATAAGAATTTCCGTTTCCATTGGATACTTTGCCTTAATCTCTCCCAGCTTCTTAAAATGCGGCTGCTTTGTATGATTTTTCTGTGCCTGCCTGCTCTCCCACTGTTCCCACAGCAAAATCTGGTTCTCCGAATCTGCCGGATAATAATAGGCATACCTGATGCACCCATCCTCCGCCAACGATTTTTCTATCACGCCGCAGGTTTTCACTTCCCCGTAAAAAGCGTCTCGCGCCGCTTTATCCTTTAGTGTGTATGTTACATAGAAATTCGTCATTTTTACATCGTTCCTTTCATGAACTTTTATAACAGTATAGCATAATTTATATTTTCCTCGCAACCACATGATATTTAGGTATGACCATAACATGGTAATGGCAAAAATACAACCATAGAAATATCATTTTGTAAAATTTCTTGCCATAGGATATAATGAAACTACATTAATCCCCGGAGGAATTTATCATGGAAATTATAGAATCTTATCTAACAAAGAGTGCCTGCTTTTTAGAAGGCGATACCATTGAGGTGAAAGGACTCATGCTGCACTCAGTAGGCTGCGCCTATCAGCAGCCTTTTTACTTTATGGAAAAGTGGAACAATCCCGACTGTCAGGAAGCCTGCGTTCACGCATTTATCGACGGCACAGACGGAAAAATTTATCAGACACTGCCGTGGAATCACCGTGCCTGGCACTGCGGCGGCACTTACAACAGCACCCACATCGGCGTAGAAATGTGTGAACCCGCCTCCCTTTCCTATACCAGTCAATTTGGGTTTACCTGTGATAACAGGGAAGAAGCGCTCGCCTGTGCAAAGCTGACTTACGATACTGCGGTGGAACTTTTCGCATGGCTTTGCCATAAATACGGGTTAGATCCGCTGGCAGACGGCGTCATCGTTTCACACTACGAAGGTTATCTTCGTGGCACTGCCTCTGACCACGAAGATCCAGAGCATTTCTGGCAAGGACTTGGTACAGACTACACGATGGACGGATTCCGCCGAGATGTAAAGTCTGCAATGTAAAATCGGCAACACAAAACCCCATCCGAAGATGGGGTTTGTTTTTGATTGCTGAAAGTATAAATACCTTTTCTGATTAACGCTTGGAGAACTGAGAAGCTCTTCTTGCCTTTTTCAGACCGTACTTCTTTCTTTCCTTCATTCTTGGGTCTCTTGTTAAGAATCCAGCAGCTTTTAAAGGCGCTCTGTAGCTTTCCTTGTCAGCTTGGCAAAGTGCTCTTGAGATACCGTGTCTCAGCGCACCAGCCTGACCTGTAAATCCGCCGCCTGCTACTGTAGCAATTACATCGAATTTGCCTTCGCAGCCTGCAACTTCAAAAGGTCTTCTTACTTCTCTCTTAACGATTTCCATTCCGAAGTAATCTTCTAAGTCTTTCTTGTTTACAGTGATTTTTCCAGTTCCAGGGATTAATCTAACTCTAGCAACTGAATGTTTTCTTCTACCAGTTCCCTGATATTGTAATTTTGCCATTGTCTATTCCTCCCTTTCCTTAGATTTCCAAAGTTTCCGGCTTCTGTGCAGCATGTGCATGCTCAGGACCTGCGTAAACTTTTAACTTCTTAAACATCTGTCTGCCCAGTTTTCCATCAGGAAGCATGCCTTTCACTGCGTGCTTAATGATTTCTTCTGGTTTCTTTGCCTGTAACTTTTCGAAAGTGATTTCTCTCAGACCACCTGGGTATCCAGTATGTCTCTTGTAAATCTTTTCTTTTCTCTTCTTGCCGGTTACTTCTACTTTCTCAGCGTTGATTACGATTACATAATCGCCGCAGTCAACGTGCGGAGTGTAGATTGGCTTGTTCTTTCCTCTCAGAACAGAAGCAACTTCAGATGCCAGTCTGCCGAGAGTCTTACCTTCTGCATCAACAACGTACCATTTACGTTCTACTTCTGCAGGTTTTGCAATGTAAGATTTCATTGTCTCTTCCTTTCTACCTACTAAGATACCTTCGCCGGTATCGTTTTCGGTTCTGCCTACTGAAATTCCACAAGGAATTTGTTTCGGCATGACTAAAACTAACTTTTAGCTTGCAGCGCTGCCGAACCCTGGCGGTTCTACGCATGCAAATCGCCTGTGAAAGCACAGTGCACGACTATTATATAGCAAAACCCTTGAGATTGCAACATCTTTTTGCATGAAATCCTCAACAAATGCGGGAAATTTTATAACTGCAATCAAATCAGAGCGGTGTTCCTTATCTTTAACACGAACCTTAACCTAAATTTTGATTTTCTCCAAAAAGTGTATAAGAGTCATCCTCTGTATCGGCAATCTGTTTGGATTTTATGCCAGCTGATAGATAAATTAACAAAAATATTGCATGAAGTCTGAGAAAACTGTATATGAATAGAAATTCAAGCGTCGCTACCTAAATAACGTCAACAGTTTTATACATTTTTTAAGCGGTTTCTTATTTTGGGTTAAGATTTGCCCTCTTCTCTTATACACTTTTTTAAAAATTTCTCGTTTTAGGTTAAATCCCTTCCCCGTTAAACTGTCATAATAACTATTTGCCCCTGCCCGCCCTGGTAATTCGATTTTTTAGTTGCATTTTATTTACATTTATTGTAAAATATTCCTATAAAATACATTCACCAAGGGAGGTTATCATGGGATACATCGAATTAACACAGCAAGATATCGCACTGCAAAAGAAACTTCTACATCAATATCACACAGCGCTTCAAAAATTGCCGCAGGGTAAACTCACTTATAAAACAATCAACGGCAGACTTTATTATTATTGGATTGACTCTGCCAAAAAGCAACATTACATTCATAGTAAAAATTCCGACCTGATTTATGACTTAAAGTATCGAAGATTTTTAGAGGAGGCCACCTGCCAGATTGAACAAAATCTTCATATACAGGAAAAAGTTCTAACGCGTTATGGTCCCTACGATCCGTTCTCTATTCAAAAGCGTCTGCCGAAGGCCTATTCTGACCTCATTCTCCCCTCTAACCTCAAGAGCAAATCTCCACATTATGACGGTGCAGAGCCGAGTTACCGTCCGGAAGGCTTAACCTACTCGACTTCTTTTGGTTTATATTTGCGTTCGAAATCCGAAGTCATTATTGCAGAGCTAATGCACGCTGCGAATATTGATTTTAGATATGAGCCAAAGGTTCGTCTGCAAACACCTGACGGGCACTGGATTACCTACAGACCAGATTTTGAGATCACACCACCTTTATATGAAGACATTTTCTGGGAGCATGCAGGACTTTTGCACAACGAAAGATACAGGGAAAGCTTTTTCAATAAAATTACTACATATCATCACAACAATATTGTAATGCCGAAGAATCTGATTGTCACAATGGACAACCCCGATGGCACACTGGATGTTGCTGCTATTGATCGAATCATCAAAGGACAACTTCTCCCTCTCTTTAGAAAAGCTTAACCTAAATCTAAAATTTTTGCAAAAAATGTATAAATATCATCGTCTAGGTTTAGACTGAATCGGAATTTACACGATAAAATAACCGAAATCCCTGGATTTCTGCAATTTTGAAAGCGAGGCAGTTGACATTCATCATAAAACTTATACATTTCTTGATGTTTCTCTGGATTTCGGTTAAGTTTTTGTAATTTCGTTATACACAAAATTCATTTTTTTGGATTTTAGGTTAAGAATACTGCTCTACTATCTCCCTACTCAAACAGCGGCGTAGAAAAATACCTCTCTGCAGTGTCAGGCAATATCGTTACGACGGTCTTGCCTTTTCCCAGTTTTTCTGCCAGCCTAAGCGCCGCTGCCACATTGGTACCGCTGGAGATACCGCACATGAGCCCTTCCTTGCGTGCCAAGTCCTTGGCCGTCTGCAGCGCCTCTTCATCGCTGACGATATAGATATCATCGTAAATCTGCTGATTCAAAACCTTTGGGATAATACCATCTCCAATTCCCATCTGTATATGTGTTCCCACCGTACCTCCTGCTAAAATCGCAGCATTCTGCGGCTCCACTGCCCAGATTTCAATCTGCGGATTCAAAGCTTTCAGCGTTTCTCCGATACCTGTAATGGTTCCGCCGGTGCCAATACCAGAACAAAATCCGTCAATAGGTCCTGCCACCTGTTCCAAAATCTCAAGCCCGGTATGGTGACGATGCACCATTGGATTTGCTTCATTTTCAAACTGCTGCGGTACAAAAACTTTCGGATTCTCGGCAGCCATGCGGTTCGCCATCTGTACACACTCTTCGATACAGTCGCCAATATTGCCCTCGTCATGTACCAGCAGCACCTTTGCGCCGTAATGCTCCACAAGGAAACGACGTTCCTGACTGACAGAATCCGGCATGATAATAACAGTCTCATAGCCTTTTACTGCGCCTACAAGGGCAAGCCCAATTCCCTGATTCCCGCTGGTCGGTTCAACAATCACAGAATCCGGCCGCAAAATTCCGTCTTCCTCCGCCTTTGTAATCATATTGTAAGCAGTTCTCGTCTTTACAGAACCGCCTACGTTAAGCCCCTCAAATTTTACAAGCACCCTCGCACTTTCAGGACTAACCATTTTATTCAGCTGAATCATCGGTGTTTCACCCATGGCGTCTAACACATTTTTATATATCATCGTTTAACTCCTACTTAAAAACTATTTACTCAGTATATCATAAAGATTTTAATTTGTCACTTTTCTTTGACAACGCCGCTAATTTGTGCTATAGTACTTACGAAAATAAAATAAGACAGTTCGTGACCATCCTGTCTATAAACAAAACTACGGAACTAAAGTCAACATTATTTTTGATTATTATTTTAATGTGCCTGCAGATTCTGTAGGCGCATTTTTTGTTCCGGGAAAGGACAAAAAATGGAACGTTATTCCATCATTTCTGACAAGAATCCGCGGGAGATCGTCCTCCTGCGCGGCAGCGGATGTAAATGGCGCAGATGCAGATTCTGCGATTATCATCTGGATTTTTCCAAAGACGAAACCGCAAACTTCAATCTAAACCGGGAAGTGCTTGGCAAAATTACAGGGCTTTACCACAAGCTGGAGGTAATCAATTCCGGCAGCATCTGTGATTTGGACAAGGCTACCATGGCACAGATTAAAACAGTCTGCAAGACGAAAAACATCAAGCAGGTTCACTTTGAATGTCACTGGACAGACAGAAGTTGTATCAGCCACCTCCGGGAAGAATTTGCTGCTGCCGGCATTCTTCTAAAATTTAAAATCGGAGTGGAAACCTTTGATTCTCTCTTTAGAGAATCCTATCTATTAAAGGGCATCGACGAAACAGACCCTGAGAAAATCGCTGAGGACTTCAACGAATGCTGTCTGCTCTTCGGTATTCCAGGACAAACGGCGGATTCTATGAGATCCGACATCGAAACAGGGCTGGCATACTTTGAGCGGGTTTGTGTCAATATTATGGTAGAAAACTCTACCCCGGTGCGGCCTGATCCCCGCGTTATCGGGCTTTTTAAAAACACCATCATGCCAAAATACCTGCATAATGAGCGGGTAGATATTTTAATGAATAATACAGATTTCGGAGTAGGAGGTAAATCTAATGAGTAATGAATTAGTTTTAATCGTGAGTCTAGTCTGCATTTATGCAGCAGTTGTTCTTTTTTATAAATTTTTCGGTAAGACCGGTCTTTATATGTGGACTGTGGTCGCCACTATCGCAGCTAATATTGAAGCGCTGATTCTGGTAGATGCTTTCGGCATGGAACAGACTTTGGGCAATATCCTGTTTGCCTCTACTTTCCTGGTCACTGACATTTTAAGTGAAACAGAAGGCAGAAAATACGCAAACACTGCTGTAAAAATCGGCATTTGTGTCAGCATAGCTTTCATTCTGATTTCCCAGTCCTGGTTCTTATACACGCCAAATGCAAACGACTGGGCAATGCCTTCCATTCAGTCGGTATTTTCCAACACACCGCGGCTTATGCTGGTCAGCATCGCAGTCTATGGTATCGTACAGATGTTTGATGTCTGCGCTTACCATCTGATTTGGAAACGCACGGAAAAAGTACTCGGTGACAGCCAGAAAGGACTTTGGATCCGCAATAACGGCTCCACCTTGCTGTCTCAGCTTATGAATACCGTACTATTTACCTTCGGTGCTTTTGTAGGAGTCCACAGTTTTTCTACACTGATCCACATCTGCATGTCCAGCTACGTCATCTTCATTTTCACCAGCGTTCTGGACACCCCTGCAGTGTATCTGGCTCGCAAACTAAAAAATAAAAATCAAATTTCAGAGCTGTCATAAACGCAGCCCTGACTCATGTGCATAGATTACATGTAATATATTATTATAAATCGTGCATTTGCATTATGGACAAAAAAATATTCCCAAACCCCTTGACAAATCCGCAAAAAACGGTATGATATTTACATCGTAAGCCACAAATTTGATGTGGATTATATATTTTATATCATTCGCAAATACCTATAATAAATTATAATAAAGTCCTAATCCAAAGAGAAAATGGCGGGAATTACCTCGCCGTTTTTTCTTTGATTCACACACCTTGAGATTCTGCCTCTATTTTTTCTGCAATAGTCTGCTCTGTCAATTCCGAAAGACCATATAATCTTTCATTCATCATATCGCGGAAACAAACCGGAAGGTGGTCTCTGTTCGCTCGATGCGCTGCTACACATTCAACACAGTTTCCATGCATTCTGCACGGTCTGGCGCAAGAACAATGATCTTCCCCACGGGCGATAGCCTCCCGCAGCTGTTTTGAAAATTCAATCCCCAGCCGAACGGATTTCTTTTCATCTCCGCGTTTATATGCTTCCATCGCTGCCATCTCGATTTCATTATAATCGATCTGCATCTTTCGTCCTCCTCTCTCAAGCCAGCGTTATTCTTCAATGAGACTTTTAAACATTTCCACAGCATTTTCCATGATACTGTCAGTGAAGTCATATCCCGATGTGTGAAACGAAGGAACATAAAGTCCACCGCCAATATAAAAGTAAAGTTGCAAGTAGCTATTAATAGCCGGCATTCATTATTCGATGTACTAGTAGTCAACTGATGGCTGAATTAGAGAATCAACCAATAGTTCCTTCCAAAAAAAATGCTTATTATGTATGATAAAACTAGGAGGTAAGAAATGAATCAAGAAAAAATTGGAAAATTTATTGCTGAATGTCGTAAAGAAAAAAATCTTACTCTGCTACAGCTGGCAGAAAAGCTTAACATTAGTAATAGGGCGGTTTCAAAATGGGAAACAGGAAAAAGCTGTCCAGATGTAGCGATAATGATGGATCTATGTGACATTCTTGGCATAAATGTAAATGAATTGTTATCAGGAGAAAGGATTATAGTGGAAAATTATCAAAAAAAGGCAGAACAAAATTTGGTGGAATTACAGAAACAAAAAGCGCAAGCAAACAAGATGAAAAGAAAATTGGAAATATTATGGGGAGTGATTACAATTATTCTATGTCCAGTTCATTTAGCTATAAATTATTTTTATCCTGAAAATCAAGGAACATATATTGGTTGGTTGGTTTTGACAATAGGGGCTCTTTTGTTTGTACCATATTTTTTAAAATATTACAAAGTAGAAATTAAATTGAAAGAAGTAACTAATTGATATATTTATCGCTTCTGTTTCATTTCATAAGATTTTAAAGCAAACGCCCACCAAATAAAAAACGGTGTATGGTGGGGGGGAGAGTTGCTACGCCCGAAAGACTTAACAGATACTCTTCAAGCTTGTTTTAAAGTTTAGCAGTATTCTATCTGCTCCTACAAAACAAGGTCAATTCATACATAGCATGTCATGAAGCGTTTTGTCAAATGCTTTTTTGCGTTATTGACGCAGGCCCTTGCTAGTGCGGCGTGAAACGGGGCAAGATTGTTAAATCCTGTTCCCCGTTTTCAGCGGCGCAATGGCAACGGCAAAATTCCAGACGGTCAGGGGTTTAAGGGTGGAGATTTTTTCGCGCACTTTGTGGAAAAATACTACTCGCTCCTTGACGGTCTGGATAGTCGGAACGGACATAGCGCGAGGATTGTTTCTCGTAATCGGGTATGGTATAATTCTCCCTAGTACAAACTGATAAATCGTAATTAGAAACTCATAATTTTACAGGTGTTTATCACACCTCATAGGGTTTTAATAAAATCCTCCGAAAGCCTTGAAAACAAAGGATTTATCGCAATCATCACACCTTATTTCTTTATATGATTTCACACCATGTTACCCTTGTTCTGCACAATCATAAGGGCAAAATCAAGGGCAAGAAAATCTCATAACAAGTTATAACAGAGTGTGGTAATCGGAGAACTGTGATATATGTGCGAATATATTATAACGGAGGACTTTTTAATGGATAAGTATATTTATGATGAAAGCAACGGTCTTTGGTATGAACTGCAAGGAGATTATTATATTCCTTGCCTTACTTTACCAGCCGAAAAAGGACACAAGCCTATCGGCTTATGGGGGCAACGACACAAACACTATTTGCAGGAACATAAACGGGCAGTTTACACCACGCTTCTCACAAGCGGAAAATTGAACTGTTATCTTGCTGATATTGACGAACAAGCAACGAAGATGATGTTTCGATTGGTCGAACAAATGGCTGACAAGGAGGGCGTGACTGAACAACTAAAAGCAGAAAGCATGATATTGTGGATTGGAAGAATGAATGAAATACAAGCGAGGGCGAGAGAAATTGTATATAGCGAACTGATTTATAACTAATGAGCGTAACGCTTATTGCCTTAAAATACAGTGGGTGGAGGATAATACTTCCCCTACTGTATTTTGGGCTTGCAGATAGTAACAAAACAAGGCTTCTCATTAGGCAATAGCGTTACATTGACACGCTACTGCTTATGCAAATGAACAACAGTATAGAAATCTTCACGCCTTCGTGATATACTTTTTATACAGGAACAAATTAGAAGTTGCGGAGGTGTCTTATGAAACGAGAATTAGGAATTGCCAGATGTGGTCTTGCGTGTTGCTTATGCACAGAAAATGCTGATTGTAATGGATGTGGCTCAAACGGTTGTCCAGATAATGATGTTTGTGAGAATAAAAAATGTTCGATTGCAAAAGGACTGACACATTGTTATAAGTGCGAAGAAAATTGCAAGAAAGGATTATTAGGCAAAATCAAACCCTACACATTTACTTTATTTGCTAAAAAATATGGAGAAGAAAAACTTTTGGACTGTTTAGAGAGAAATGAGAAAAATGGAGTTGTGTATCATCGAAATGGCATAAACGGAGATTATGATGATTTTGATGATGTAGAGCAGTTAATGAATTTTATCTTGACGGGAGTGAGATAACTCCCAGTTTATATATCAAATCCTCTGACATCTGATTTTCAGTGAAAGGACACTGCTACCCGAAATCAAGATTGCCGCACGAAGTGTATTTTTTGACGAGACAGGCAAACGAGTACGCACCAAAAATGAAATCATGGGCGAGGACGGTAAAATCCGTAATGGTTGTACCGTTATCAAATTGTAACGACCCTGTTTAAGCTTTTGCCTATAAAAAACTAAGAGGGACAAGGTAGGGTTGCTACTTTGTCCCTTATTTTGCATTACCGCCAACTCAATGCGTAAATCAATTCCGCATTGATAACTTCCTCCACTGTATTTCGGATATTGTTCATTTTCTGCACCCACTCAAGTGGCTTATCCGCCTTTAGCTGTTCCGTAATACCCTGTGCCTGCTTCATGCCCTCTATGAGCCGTTCAAAGCATTCCTGCGCCTGCCTTCTAATATCCTCTTTCAACTTCTTTGACAACGGATCCTGCGCCATGATATTGTCCAGCGTATATTTAGTCCGATGGATAGACCGCATCCGATTCTCCAGTCGCCGAATTTTGTTTCGTATTTATTTATCGTATTAGACAACGTCCTCACGTCTTCAATATTGCTGACGATAGAAATACCGCCTACAATTTTTTGATTTTCTATGAGCGGTGACATATTTACCGTGTAGTCTATTCCCTGTTCGCTTCTAAGCGCTCCAACGATGGGTTTACCTGAATTGACTACTTCCAAAAGACGTGCGCCGGGGGCAGATATCTTTCAGCGGCTTTCCGACAATGTCTTCCGCCGTAATCCCTGTAATCCGGGTGTAAGCGGGATTGATGTACTGAACCGCATACTCTGCATCGACCATCAGTACGCCATCATATAGATTCTCAAAAAAAGTCTTTCCTACATTCCTTATTTCAGCTTTCACTTTTCATTTGCTCCTATACTACATGTGATCCACATCCTGCCGTGTCCGGTAATGGTTACTGCCAGCTGATTTTTATCTTTTTTCTGTGCTTCTTTTCCTTTGTCTTGCGGCTTTTTCCGCCGCGATCGAGAATCCGTCCGCACAGGCTGGTAAACTTGTACACATAGCGGAACAGCCCTTCCGTAGCAATGAGGAATACCACCAGAAGCATCATAGCCTGCGTGGAAATCTGATTGATGCCAAAGAAGCTCTTCTGGAAAAAGAAGCAATACGCCATGCCCAATAGCATGACTGCAATCAGCCCTACATGGAAGCTATTAGTCGGTTTTGCCACTTTTCCCAGAATCATAAAGCCAACCAGTCCAACTAAAATCGTGCAGGCTGTAGAAATACAATCTGGATCAACGTCAAAGACTTTTCCAAATATGACCAGAGAGCTGACGCTGACAAAAGTAGTAAGCCCTGCAGGGGTTGCCATTTTAAAGACCTTTCCGAAGAAGGTTCCCGTAATTTTATCGTGATTCGGCTCCAGCGACAGCACAAAGGACGGCGCGCCGATGGTAAACATGGTAATCAGGGTAAGCTGTGACGGCGTCAGCGGGTATGACAGCACGTTGACGATGGAAAAGAGCGCCAGCAGCAACGAAAAAATATTCTTTGTCAAAAACAGGCTCGCTGTCTTCTCGATGTTGTTTACGACTCTGCGGCCTTCCGCCACCACCGACGGCATCTTTGAAAAATCGGAGTCCATCAGCACCAGCTGCGCCGCATTGGACGCTGCCTCGCTTCCTGACGCCATGGCGATGGAGCAGTCCGCATCCCGAAGAGCCAGAATATCATTGACCCCGTCTCCTGTCATGCCCACAATCTTGCCCTGCTTTTTCAGCGCCTTCACAAACATGCGCTTCTGTTCCGGCGTCACTCTGCCAAACACAGTATACCGCTCTACCGCTTCATAAACGGCTCGCTCTGTCACAAGCTGTCTTGCATCAATGTATCTGTCAGCATTTTCTATGCCAGCTTCAAGGGCAACGTTGGAAACTGTCACCGGATTATCCCCGGAGATAACCTTTACACCTACACCATTTTCAGCAAAATACCGAAAAGTTTCTTTCGCTGATTTGCGAATCGGATTAGTCAGATAGACAAGCCCCAGAAGCCGGACCTTCCCGCTTAGAGGCTGTCCGTCAGGCACGTCTTCTGTCCGGGCAAAGGCCAGCACGCGGTATCCCTGTTCACTGACTTTTGTAATTTCTTCTTCATACTGAGAAAAGGCTTCCCGCAGCACAAACTCCGGCGCGCCCAGCACAAAATTACCATCCTCGTAGCTTGCGCCGCAATATTTATATTTCGAAGAAAAACCGCACACGCTGAGGGTGGCTCTTCCCGACCTTTCTGTAAAGTACGCCTGCATCGCCGCCATGGTGATATTGTCCGGATTCTGGGCAAATGCCAAATCACCGATTAAGCGGGACAGTTCATCGTCTGTCAGCCCATCATAAATCCGCTGCATCTGCGCGACTTTCATCTCGTTTTCTGTAATCGTGCCGGTTTTGTCCACGCAAAGCACGTTGACCCTCGCCAAGGTCTCGATGCATCGCATATTCTGAACCAGCACCTCCTGCTTTGCAAGACGCATTGCACTGACCACCATGGCAATGCTCGCCGTCATGTAAAGCCCTTCCGGAATCATACCCAAAATCGCTGCAACCATAGAGGTCACGCTATGTCTAAATCCATCTTCTAAAATGAAGTACTGCTGTGTCAGAAGAATCAGTCCTACCGGAATGATAATAATACCGACCACCTTGACCAATTTATCCAGCGATTTAATCATCTCCGACTGCTCGCCATGCTTGTCCTTGGTCGCTTCAATGGTCAACTTAGAAATGTAAGAATTCCTGCCTACCGCCGTCAGTTTCGCTGCACAAGTGCCGGATACCACAAAGCTGCCGGACAAAAGCTGAGAATCCACCGTCTTAGTAATCTCATCAGACTCACCGGTAATCAGCGCCTCGTTGACCTGTACGCTGCCGTCAACCACTATGGCATCCGCCGGTATCTGGCTTCCCGCCCGAAGAACAATCACATCGTCCAGCACCAGTTCCTCCACCGGTCGCTCGACTTCCTTTCCATCTCGAAAAACATGAGCCTTTGGCATTTTCAAGAGTTTCAGGTTGTCCAAAGTTTTCTTCGATTTGATTTCCTGGGCAATACCGATTGCTGTATTAGCAAATACCACAAGCATAAAAGTCAAGTCCTTAAAAGAACCTACTACAATCAAAAGCACCGCAAGTACCGTAAAAATCAAGTTAAAATAAGTGAATACGTTGCTCTTTATAATTTCTTCTACTGTTCGCGTCGAGGAGTCCACCTGCTCGTTGGAAAGCCCCTGCGCCGCTCTCTCTTCTGCTTCTCTTGCTGTTAATCCCAACATGTCTTCTTGCTCTCCTTTTTTACATACATTTTATTGTAACACAAAAAGGCGCAGGAGAAAATAACCTTCACAAAAACTTCAAACGCCAGCTGAAAATCCAAGACAATCGCGAAACCGCAACGCCAAACAGATCCTCACAGCTACTCTTGACGGCTCACGCTGTCTGCTGCCGCCGCGCAATCCTTTCGATTTATAAGCTCCACAAAACCATCAGTGCAGAAATTCTAAAAAAATCCCCAAAATATGCACACCTCCGTACGTAAGTTCGCAAAAAATCATTAAAATATGCACAAAAACATCGAACTTAGTCTAGAAAATCGTTCTACGTGATATAAATTTTACGTATTTTCGCCGATTTCTTTAAAAATATGCACAGCTTTCCATGAAAACGTACATATTTTGAAGAAAAATTTAAATTATATGCACATCACCCAGTCTGTGCTCTGAGACACAGTAGTCATGCCCTCGCCGCGCGCGAAATTCAATGTATGATTTTCATTATATCTATATATAATGTAATGATTATTTCAAAACATAAAATTCACATTTCGGTTCCTCGGTCTGAAATCGATGCTGAAGTTGCCGTCCATACTGTCACTCAAGCTATTGAATTACCTGGTAAAATTTTATACGACTCCTAAAAGCAAAAAGAGCCGCACTGCGAAAATCTCCGCCGCACGGTTCTCTATAGTTTAATTTTCCATTTATAGTTTTTCAATTTCTTCCACGGACAAATCCGTCATTTCGACAATCTGCTGAATCTCCATGCCGCTTTCTTTCAATTTTAAGGCAATGGATTTCTGCATTTCTTCCTTTTCCCGGCGTCCTTCCTGCAGTCCAATCTCAATACCCTCTTCCAGGCTTCTCTGCTTCTCCATGCGATATTCTTCTTCCAAAGTCATGACTTGCTTCAGCTCCTCTCTCTGATTTAGCTCCGCAACTTCTCCATGTATTTTCTGGATGAAAGTGTCTTTCTCGTCTGCCTCACCGCTTTTCAAATACGCGTATAGTGTTTTCAGCTGCTTTGGCACTTTCTCTTCTTCATACATGATGTTTAATATCAGTGTATACGATTCATCTCCTAATGGCAAGCTGGTTTTCACATTATACATCTCGAATTCATACACGGGTTCTCCCAGTCCGAAAAAGTCAAAGAAACAGATAAAAATGACATAGACCGACTTTAACCTTTCGTAATTCTCCCCTGCCGGTAAAATATGTAAATCCGTGCTGGCATGGTAATACCTGCTTCTCTTCGGCAGATGTTTTTCTCTCTGCACCTGCAGTTCTATGTCCGCCCATCCGATTTCATGGCTGAAAAGCACATCCAGCCGAATGCTCTTGGCAGAAATCCCGTTGAGAATCGTCTTCTCCACCTGCACGCCATTATCGCTGGTTTCCGCTTCCGTCTCCTCCTGAAATTTGATTTGTAAGATTTCTTTGTTCGAGAAAATGCGCCGAAGCAGTTCTTTGCACAGGGTCTCCTGCTGCATGATGATGGCGAATACCAGTCTGTTACTGAAGGGATACTGAATCCGTTTTGTTTGATTTGTCCTGATTTCCGATTGCACGATACCTTCCTTTCATTTTCGTGATTTTTGTAATTTATTCCCAGTAAATACAGATTCAGTATATATCATGCACCCACAAAAACAAGTCCCTATTAAGGGCAACTTCTAGAAAATTATCCGCACACGATTTTTTTCACAGTCTCCTTCAAAACACTGTTATTCGCTATCCTTTCCTATCTGATCAAACATAGCTTTCACCGCCGGTGCGTTTTTCGTCAGTTTCTTAATCGTCAAATCCTCCGCTTTATCGTTTGCCAGGCGGAGATTTCTTTCTGATGAGGTTAATGCTTTCTTTATTTTTTCCAGATGGTCGATTGACTTGTCAATCTCCTCAATTGCCGTCTGGAATTTGTCGCTGGCAAGTCTGTAATTTCTGGAAAAGCCTTCTTTAAAAGCGTTCATATTTTCTTCAAAATTCATGATATCGACTTGCTGATTCCGAACGATTGCCAGTTCTTTCTGATATTGCAAAGAGTTCCTTGCTGCATTTCGAAGCAAAGTAATCATCGGAATAAAATACTGCGGTCTGATGACATACATTTTGGGATAGCGATAAGAAACGTCCACAATGCCCTGATTATAAAGATCGCTATCACTTTCCAGCATTGACACAAGCACTGCATATTCACAATGTTTCTCCCTGCGGTCCTTGTCCAATTCTTTGAAAAAATCTTCATTCTTGTGCTTCGTTGCAGTTTCATCAGCCTCATTTTTCATCTCAAACATAATCGAAATATATTCGATGCTGTCCTCATCAGCTTCCCTAAAGATAAAGTCTCCCTTGCTTCCGGATTTCGCATCGTTATCCTTTTCAAAGTAAGCATTTGGAAACGCTGTCATTCTGATGGAATTAAACTGCGTTAAGCAGTGCTGTTCCAGGCTTTCTCCAATCATTTTGGTTGATTGGCGCGCTTTGAAATCTTTATAGTACTCAATCTGTTCTTCTTTTTCCTTCAGTTTAAACTCGTACTGTTCCTTTAAATTCTTTTCTTTCAGCTCGCTTTCGTTTTCTACATTGGAAAGCTTTCCTTCCAGCACGGTAATCTGATTTACCTTTTCAGACAGTTCCTTTTCTTTCTCCTGCAAGGCCTCAGCCACTGCAAGTTTCTTTTCCGTCTCTGCGCCAGAAATCTGCGCCTTCAATGCAGAAATCAGCTGTTCCTTTTCTGCTAATCGGTTATTCATCTCATTTAAAGCCTGATCGCTTTCTTTTTCTTTTTTCTGAATAGCCTCACTGATGGCAAGACTCTTCTCCGTCTCGCTCTTCTCCGACAATTCTCTTTCCCTGCGATGCAGTTCAGCATTGAATTCTGAATCCCTCACCTGCTGCACAATTTGCGCATATCCCCATAGCGGCCTTAATCCCTATTCCAGAATACTCACCAAAAGAAACCAGCATATGTAACAAATTTCTAAAAAGCAGCGGTCCATAACTATGCATGGATAACGTTCCAAAAAAAGAAGGTATTTTTGCTCCTTCTAAATGAACTCGTGTACTCCTCAAGTCATAACGACTAATCTCTACATATTTTGATATATCCTCCATTATTTTTTCAGAAAAAATTGGAGGTTCTCCTGATACTGCATCATATTTCTGAATCAAGCTGTAGAAAATATTCTGCACTGTCGGAAAGAATTGGTATCTTCCATTTCTTTAAATGCTGTTGGAGTACGAAATGCAAGGTTAATATATGGCTTACATACAGAAAAATAGGTTTCCTACATCAGCTGGTTATAGGACTTCGACGAATATCTCTTCTCGATAATCTTTAAATTCAAGTCTTTATAGCGCAGATATATTTCATCTTTATTATCACTCAAAAGTGGCTGCAAAATTTCTCGGTCTGCTTCTTCACTAATCGCTGCAACTGTCCATTTGAAAGAATCTCTTTCCGCAATGCAGTGCTGCGCATAAGGTTTAATTCCTTGACAGTGCAGCTTCTCTGCATAGTCAGGCTTTACTTGTTCCATTAAGATGCTCTGAAAAATGGATCCCATATTAAAGTTCAAGTCGTTCGTTCTTTTAAACGAAATTTCAAGTTTTGACAGCATGTAAACGAGTCTCCTATATTTGTCCTTTTTTACAATTCTTCATACTTAAAATATACCACGTTTGTCCCCGAACAACAACATATGTATTCATATCCATCGCCCAAATTATGTAAACTCTTTGGTAAAGGAGGAATCATACATATGCTAGATCCAATTATTGTCGGGAAAACCATCCAAAGAGTTCGTGAAGAAAAGCAATTATCACAGGAAGTCGTCAGTGGTTTTACCGATATCGGTCGCACGCACCTTTCTGCTATTGAACGCGGTGTCAGAAAACCTACATTAGAAACATTCTTTCGCATAGCGGAAGCGTTAAAAGTTTCGCCCAGCGCGTTGGTAGCAGAAATCGAAGAAGCTGTCAAAAAGGCCGCAAACTAAGCCATCCATACTTTTCCATCCATCTTAAGCAGCAGCACCTATGAAGCACAAAGAGCCGGCTGCTTTAACGATAAACACCCGTTAATTGCAGCCGGCTCCCGCACATCATCCTCTATTTATTTAATTACAACCTTATGGAATTTCTTCTTACCCTTCTGAATCAGCAGTTCGCCGTCCTTAAACAGATCAGCCGTTACGTTCATCTTCGGATTGGTTACTTTTTCACCGTTTACGGAAAGTCCGCCCTGTTCGATGGTTCTGAAGCCTTCACCATTGCTCGGCACAAGTCCCAGTTCTTTAATCAGGGATACCAGACCCTTTCCGTCACCATCAAACTCAGATGCCGCCATTTCTGTGGTCGGGATGTTAGCAGCATCACCGCCGCCTCCAAAGGCAGCTCTAGCGCCTTCCTGGGCTTTTCTGGCTTCCTCTTCACCGTGTACCAGCTTCGTTACTTCGTATGCCAGCACTTCCTTCGCCTTATTGATTTCAGCGCCCTCCAGGGAGGATAGTCTATTGACCTCTTCCATCGGCAGGAAGGTCAGGAAACGCAGACACTTGTTCACATCAGCATCGCCGACATTTCTCCAGTACTGATAGAACTCATATGGGGAAGTTCTCTCCGGTGACAGCCACAGCGCACCTTTCTGGGTTTTGCCCATTTTCTTACCCTCACTGTTAGTCAGCAGTGCAAATACCATACCTTCTACATCAACACCGCACCATTTTCTGGACAAGTCCTTACCTGCCAGAATGTTTGACCACTGGTCGTTGCCGCCGAACTGCATTTTCAGCCCGAAGTCTCTTGCCATAACGGTAAAGTCATAAGCCTGCATGAGCATGTAGTTCAGTTCAAAGAAAGTCAAACCGTCGCCGATTCTCTGCTTATAACAGTCTGCTCGCAGCATATTATTCACATTAAAGTGTGTTCCTACTTCTCTTACGAACTCAACATAGTTGAGCGGTCTCAGCCAGTCTGCATTGTTAATGCTGATTGCTTTGCCCGGGAGCGGTTCTCTGTTCTGATGACCCGGCGCATATACACCGTTGTTGCCCTCGTATTTCCATTCATCGTCAAAATCAAGGAACTGATCAAACAGCTTTTTAAAAGCTGCGCAGTTATCATCAATAGTATTTACAGTCATCATCTGACGCATGTCCTGTCTGCCCGACGGGTCGCCTACCATACCAGTCCCGCCGCCCAGCAGTACAACCGGTGTATGTCCATATTTCTGCATGTACATCAAAATGATAACCTGCATAAAGTGTCCGATATGCAGACAGTCTGCAGTCGGGTCAAAACCGATATAGAATTTGATCTTTTCTTTGCCCAGTAACTCTCTAACTGCCTCTTCATCGGTTACCTGCTCAATGAAGCCTCTTTCTTTCAGTACATCGTAAACATTATCAAACTTGCTTACGGAATCAGGAATAAAATTTTTCATGGTAAATATCCTCTCTTCTTAGAATTTTGCCCTGGAATTTCATTAATAATCGCCCTTTACTTTGTGCCGAACAGTCTGTCGCCTGCATCTCCCAGCCCCGGAATAATGTAAGCGTGTTCGTTCAATCTCTCGTCTTTCGCTGCGATGTAGATATCCACATCCGGATGTGCCTTTTGCAGTACCTCAATGCCCTCCGGTGCTGCGATCAAACACATGAATGTGATATTCTTCCCGCCTCTCTGCTTGATAAAATCAATGGCTGCTGACGCACTTCCACCAGTTGCCAGCATAGGGTCTACGACAAAAATCTGCCTTTTATCGATGTCTGTCGGCAACTTGCAATAGTATTCCACCGGCTCATGGGTATCAGGATCACGATAAAGACCCACATGTCCAACTTTCGCATTTGGAACAAGTGCCAGCATACCGTCTACAAAGCCAAGACCTGCGCGAAGGATCGGTACGATAGCAATATCTTCCCCTTCCAGCATATTTACCTTAGTGCTGCAAAGCGGTGTTTCTATTTCTACTTCTTTTAGCGGCAAATTTCTGGTCGCCTCAAAACCCATCAGCATGGCGATTTCCTTTGCCAATTCTCTGAAATCTTTGGTGCTGGTATCTGTCTTTCTCATCAGCGCAACCTTGTGCTGAATCAATGGGTGATCAAAAATGTATACTTTGCTCATTCTCTTACCTCTCTTTCTGCTGCTTTGCGGCTACATCTCGTCCAGCATCGCTGTTCTTCTCTCGTGACGACCGCCTTCAAATTCAGTATCCATCCATGCGTCAACAATCTCAACAGCAAGCTCCGGTGCAGTGGTTCTTCCGCCCAGCGCAAGGATGTTGGCATTGTTGTGCTGTCTGGTCAGCTTTGCCATCTCTACAGAAGTGCAAAGCCCGCAGCGAATGCCCTTCACTTTATTGGCAGCGATGGAAATGCCTATGCCTGTCCCGCAAACAACAATTCCAAGGTCCGCCTTTCCGGAAGCCACCGCTTCCCCACATGCCTTTCCATACACAGGATAATCCACGGACGCTTCGGAATCAGTTCCGAGGTCCACTACTTTATATCCCCTTTCTAATAAATGTTTCTTTACAATATCTTTCAACGCGAACCCGCCATGGTCGCTGGCAACTGCAATAATCATATGTATTAAACCTTTCTGATATTATATCCTGCGGACTTCAGCATTCTATTCATGACAGAAAAGCCAATGCCCTCTTCCGGCAGCGCCGATGCCAAAATCATATCAGCGCCTTCTCTGTCCGCTTCTCTTAGCCGTGCAAAAAACTGGTGCGCCGCAGCTTTCTGGTCTTTTTCGTCAAAGGAAATGACGCAGACCTTCTTGCCCTCCGCTCTGTATTTTGCAGCCTCCCTGCAAATGACCTCCTGCACAGCCTGCGGGCTTCCTTCAAAGACCGTCATCTGTGCTTTCGGAGCATAGTGCTTATATTTCATGCCCGGTGCTCTGGGCTTAAAATCTTCATTATTAAATACATCCGGTCGCTGATTCAAAGTTGGATCAAGTGCTACCGGCTTTTTCAGCGCCTCTTCAAAATCCTCTCTGGTAATAATGCCAGGTCTTAGAATCATAGGCTGTTCACCCATCATATCGATGACAGTGGATTCAATTCCCACCTGGCAGTCGGTGCTTTCTATAATCGCATCCACTCTTCCATAGAGATCCTCTTTGACATCTTTTGCCGTCGTTGGACTGGGCTTTCCGGAGAGATTTGCGCTGGGCGCTGCAACAGGACACTGCGCTGCGCTAATCAAAGAAAGCGCCACGGGATGATCCGGCATACGAATCCCTACCGTATCAAGCCCGCCTGTAGTCGTATCAGGTATCAGGGAAAGCCTTGGCACAATCATGGTCATGGGACCCGGCCAGAAATGCTCCATCAAAATCTGCATATCAGCGGTGACTTCAGGGGTCAGTGCAAGCAAATCATCCTTTGACGATATGTGGACAATCATAGGATTGTCAGAAGGTCTACCCTTTGCCGCATACACCTTACCCACAGCTTCTGCATCGAGGGCATTGGCACCCAGTCCATAGACCGTTTCTGTAGGAAATGCAACCAGCCCTCCCGCTGCCAAAATATCCGCTGCCGCTGCAATATCTTCAGTTGTATCTTTTAGTAATTTTGTATTCATCATAGTTTCATGCCCGCATAGCTGACAACGCTGCGGGCGAATTTAGCAAGCCTGCAGACGCAGTGAAATTCGTTCGCAGCTAGGCGCCGGATTTGGTGAGGCTCGGAGCGTACAAATGGTACGTGAGAAATGAATCAAATTCGAGCAACAATGCTGCGGGTGGATTTAGTAAGTCTGCAGACGCAGTGAAATTCGTTCGCAGCTAGGCGCCGGATTTGATGAGGCTCGGAGCGTACAAATGGTACGTGAGAAATGAATCAAATTCGAGCAACAACGCTGCGGGCGGATTTAGCAAGTCTGATTAGAAGTTCTTCATTTTCTCTGCCTGATCACTAGTAATCAAGCCATCGATGATTTCATCTAAATCACCATCTAAAATTGCATCCAGTCTGTACAGAGTCAAACCAATTCTATGCTCGGATACTCTGCCCTGCTGGAAGTTAAAGGTTCTGATTCGCTCACTTCTGTCGCCGGAACCAACCTGGCTCTTTCTGGCCTCAGAAATCTCTTTGTTCTGTTCCTGTAGTTTCAGGTCATAGAGTCTTGCTTTCAAAACCTTGAAGGCTTTTTCTTTGTTCTTAATCTGGGACTTTTCATCCTGACAGGTTACTACAAGTCCAGTCGGCTCATGGGTCAGTCTGACTGCAGAATCTGTGGTATTTACGCACTGACCGCCGTTACCGGAAGCGCGGTACACATCCACTCTGACATCGTTTGGATTCAGATCCACTTCCACATCGTCGACTTCAGGCAGAACAGCTACCGTTGCTGCAGAAGTATGAACACGACCTGCAGACTCCGTTTCTGGCACGCGCTGCACTCTGTGTACGCCGCTCTCGTATTTCAGTCTGGAATATGCACCCTTACCCTTAATCAGAACTACGGCTTCCTTAATACCTCCGATTCCAGTGTCGTTGACATCCATCAGTTCTGTCTTCCATCTGTGGCGTTCTGCATATCGCATATACATTCTAAGAAGATCCTGTGCAAATAATGCAGCTTCGTCACCGCCAGTGCCTGCCCTGACTTCCAGAATTACGTTCTTTTCGTCGTTAGGGTCTTTTGGCAGCAACAGAACTTTCAGTTCTTCTTCGTTCTTTTCAATCTGTTCCTCTAAATCGTTGATTTCCATCTTTGCCAAATCACGCATCTCTTCATCTGTCTCGTTTTCAACGAGATCCTTGGCATCGCGGAGACCTTCTTTTGCTTTCTTGTACTCTTCGTACTTCTTAACAATCGGCTCCATCTCGCCCATTTCCTTGATGTATTTCTGCCAGACCGGCTGATCATTTATGACCTCCGGATCAGAAACCTTCAGGGACAATTCCTGATATTTCTCAACAATAAAGTCTAACTTATCAAACATATCTATCTCCTCAAAATAAAAATTTCCATATCTATCTAAACATATATTGTACCACAAACTGCAATTTCCTACAATTGAAAAATACCCAAAGCTGTCAATTATTTCTGTGCAGCCTTTGTCGATGTCTTTGCCATGATGCAAGCTATTTCCCCATTGACTTTCTCATATTACAAGAGTACAATGTTTGCAAACTGAAAGAGAGAGGCTTCATGATGATAAAAAGTACACTAATCAAAAGCGGAACGGTGGTCGACCCTGCGCAAGCAATCGAAAAAATCACCAATATATATATAGAAGATGGAAAAATCGTCGAACTTACAGATGAATCGCCAAATGCCGATTTAGTCATCGACGCTGCCGGCAAAATCGTCTGCCCCGGTTTTATCGACATTCACATGCACGAAGATGACTACGATCCAAAGACAGACACCACTGCCGTAAGCATGGCAGAATCAGCACTTCATATGGGAGTAACACTGGATATCGGCGGCAACTGCGGCAACAACGCCTGCGATCCGGATCACTATCTGGATATTACCGATCGAGACGGTGCGCCGGTAAATCTCGGTCTTTTAGCCGGTCATACCTATCTAAGGGGACGCAGCGGAAAGCAGGATAAGTATCGCTCCATTGACGAAAACATCTTAAAGGAAATGACTGCTGTATGCGAGGATTTTCTGGATAAAGGCTGCCTCGGGATTTCTTTCGGGGTAAAATACGTGCCAGGTACAACACCAGAAGAAATCGCTGCTCTTGCTAAACTCTGCCGCAAAGGTGATAAAATCGCAGCTTCCCATGTTCGTCAAGACGTCAACGAAGTATTTGCTGCAGCAGACGAGCTGGCTGCCATAGGCGAAAGCTGCGGGATTCGCGTACAATTTTCTCATATAGGCAGTATGGGCGGCTATGGACAAATGTCGCAGCTTCTTGAAAATATCAGAAATTACCGTGCAAAGGGAATTGACATGCTTTGCGACTGTTACCCTTACAGTGCTTTCAGTACTGGAATCGGCGAAACCACCTATGATGACGGATTCCTGGAACGTTACCACGCTGACTACGACAGTATTCTCATTGCCAGCGGAAAATATGCAGGCAAGCGCTGTACCAAAGAAATCTTTGATGAGCTGAGGGCAACTGCACCGGACACAGCTACAGTCGGCTATTTTATGCGAGAAGAAGATATCGAAATGGCGCTGACTTCACCGCTGATTATGCTGGGCAGCGACGGAATCAGAACCGATGGCATGGGACATCCCCGCGCTTCCGGCTCCTTCGCACGTTTCATTGCAAATTACATCCGTCCGGGAAAAATCAGTCTTTCTGAGGGAATCAGCAAAATGACAACCATGGCAGCAAATCGTCTACATCTGCCGAATAAGGGAAATTTCTTGCCGGGCAGCGACGCTGATATTACCATTTTTGATCTGGAAAAAGTGCAAGACTGCGCCACTTACGAAAACGGACAAATTCCATCCAAAGGATTTAGCTATGTCCTCATCGGTGGCGAAATTGCTCTGCAGAATGATAAAATCGTAAATAACCGATTAGGAAAAGCTGTAAGAAAATAAAGTCGGAACGAGGTCCTGCTGAATGTGCTGTTCTATATAGGAACCAAACGAAACCCAAATCCGCTTTGCAGAAAAAAGCAAAAAATCTCCCAAAAAAAGCACTCCAAGCGTTTTGACGAACGCCTGTAGTGCAGTACCTTTTGTTTTTGGAGCAAAAATACGACTTAAAACGGATAATATGCAAAGAGAAGTTTAAGATTTAGGTGAAATGTTCCTCTTGTTGGCTTGTCACATGCCTTGCCGCCTGAAAGTTTTCCTTTTTTTGAAAGAAGAAAGGGTATAGTTCTGCAATGAAGAAATTCTTTTTATGTGTTCTATTTGATGCTAACACAGACATTCTAATGCATAAAACTAAAAAGCCGGAGACAAATCTCCGGCTTCTGGTTTTTCTGATTATATTTACAGGTTGTACTTGTTCTTGAACTTTTCAACACGTCCACCACGGTTGATGAACTTCTGCTGTCCTGTAAAGAACGGATGACATGCTGAGCAAACGTCAAGTCTCATTTCTTCTTTTACGGATTTCGTAACAAAAGAATTACCACATGCGCAAGTTACTTTACATTCCTTATAATCAGGATGGATTCCTTCCTTCATGCTTCTTACCTCTTTCCTGCTCAGGCAATGCCCGTGCATAATTTATCTGTATCTACTACAGCTTTTATACTATATCACACTTGTTTGCAGGATACAAGTAATTTTTGCAGAAAATTTCTCAGGAAATCGCAGATTATTTTATTGTCTTACAAAGCTCAAGCAAAGCATTTGCATAGATTTCCGTAATTCTCTCGTAATCAGCAACACTGTAGTGCTCATTGGCTTCGTGAGCAAGCTCCTCCTGATCCGGAAACACCGGTCCAAACGCAATGGCGTTAGGAATTGCCCGCGCATAGGTTGCTCCGCCCAGAGAAATCGGCTGAGACTGCATATCTCCGGTCGCGTCCTGATATACCTTCATGAGCGTTTTTACAATCTCGCTGTCCTTTTCAAAATAGATTGGATCCATGCAGACGCCATATTCCAATTTTCCGTTCAACGCTCTGGTAAGCGGCTTCAGTTTCGCATCAACATCTTCAAAGGTTTTGGTTACCGGATAACGGATGTTCATCGTCAACGTCAACGCATCTTTTTCCATTTTCATCAAACCTACATTGACAGTCATCAAGCCGGAAGCCTCATCTTCCCACCCAATTCCCATCTTTTCTCCGTTATAGTCAAGACCTATATAAGTATGATACTTCTCAATCAAATTCTGCTGCACAAAAGTGTAACGCTCTCCCTCACTCAGAAGATACAAAATTTCCATCAAAGCAGAAATCGCATTGACACCCTTTTCCGGTGTCATCGCATGGGCAGCTCTGCCCTTTACTTCAACAAAAACTTCGCCCTCTTTCGTCAAACAAACACCGGTTTCCGCCCCAAGCTTTTCTGCATGTGCGCTGATTTCTTCTATCAATTTTTCTGCCCGGATGCTCTCATCTGTCCATGAGATTTTACATCTTGCGCCAGTAGGCACTACGTTTGCACGTTCACCGCCGCAGAGCTCCTGCAGAGAAAGCGAAGCTTTAGCCGCACCGCCTTCATTTATAACCGGGTAAGATAAATCCGCATTGATCAGCCCTTTCTCACAGAAAATCACAGGAAAGTTAGCATCCGGAACAATGGATATTTCCGGCAGCTCCGGTTCCCCTTCCAGATATCTGGCGATGCTGTTCCACTCTACTTCCTCATCTGTACCAATTACCATTTTCAGTCTGAAATCAGGCGGAAGCAAATTGTTCTCCTTGATATACTTCATTGCGTACATACAGCAAACCATTGGTCCTTTATCGTCAATGGAGCCTCGTCCGTACATTTCTCCATCCTTGATGATTCCCTTAAAAGGCTCAGTTTCCCAGCCTTCACCGGCGTCCACTACATCGGCATGACAGAGAATTCCAATCAAATGATTCCCCTCTCCCAGCGTAATCTCCCCGATATAGTTGCCGATATTTTCAGTGTGAAGTCCCATTTCTTCACCACGCTGCAAAATCTTTGCAAGGCAATCTGCAACATCTTTTCCAAAAGGTGCACTGCAATCATCACTTTGGGTTGCAATGCTGGGAATCTCTATAAGTGCAGAAATATCTCCAAGCAAAGCCCCTCTATTTTCTTCGTAAAATTTTTCAAATTCTCGTTTCATCACAGCCTCCTGTTTCTTAGCTCAGCAGAGAAGCGTCTTTTTTAAGGGCTTTACAAAGAACATAGTACAGTAATCCGGATAAAGCGATGCTCTGTACCAGAACCAGTCCGTCTGTTACGAAAATGTTCATCACAAATCCTGCTAACCAGGAAATAATTCCATACCATGCAAAGCCTTCGACCGGCTCCCATTTTGAAGCAGTACCTTTTCTCAGCAGCCAGTAGTCTGACAACATTACGCCGCCCATCGGAGCAAACGCAGCACCCAGCCATGTAATGAATCCCTCAAACTGGTTCATAATTCCAAGAACTGCTAAAATAGTTCCGATTGCACCGGCAATCAGCGTAACCATAGCTCTCTTTTCATCTTTCAGTTTCAAAATATTTACAAGGTTGATACCTGCAAGGTAAGCATTGCTTGTATTTGTAGTCCATGCCGCTAAAATCAGTACAACCATACCTAAAATCGGAAGACCTACATCGCATAAAACCTGACTGACATCATACTGACCCACAGCCTTAGCCATCAGAATTCCGATTACCAGCATGAGAATTCCCGCAGGAAGTACGCCAAATACGGTTGATTTCAGTGTATCTCCACGGTTTTTCTGATAACGGGAGAAGTCTGCAACTGTCATGGTCTGCATACTCATAAATCCTGTCGTCAATGTAATTCCTTGTACTAAAGTCATCGTCGTTTCTGTCTGCGCATTGAGATTTGCAGTACCGTTATTGCGCAGCGCCAAATAACAGCCTACTACACAAACAATCAACAGTGCCGGTACAGCCAGTGTGTTGATTTTTCCAATGGCGTTAATGCCGTATACTGCTGTAACCAGCATAATTGTTCCCCAGATTAAAATGGATACAACCTCCGGAACGTGAATTCCAAAAGAGTTTGCCATCAGATTTGTAAATGCACTGCCGCAAACTGCGGTATTAACGCCAAACCATCCGAGCATTGAAATGGTAAAGAAGAGGCTGTTTAAATATCTTGAGCCCGCTTTACCATAGCTGGACTGTAGTATCACACATGCCGGTACGCTGAGGTCGCTTCCCTCCATACCTCCCAAGCAAGTAAAAACAATAACTAAAGCATATCCGATGCAGCCTGCCAAAAGAGCCTGTGTCAGCGGCATTGCAGAAGCAAGTAATCCTCCAATCAGCATGCTCGGAACGCTAATCATAACGCCGGCATGTAAAAAAGCCATTTCAATCCAGCCCTTTTTCTCTTCCGGTGCAACTTGAGTTAGTGTGGTGGTTTCAACGCCACTACGTTTCTTTTCGTTTTCGTTCATAACTCATCCTCTTTTCTCGATAACAAATATACTTTAATGAATACCTTCCGCAATTCCGCCCCGCCCCTTGGCGACTGATTAGATTTCAAAGAATGCACCTTTTAGCAGCGAAATGCGTGCACCTGTTACGGTGCTTTCATTTTATATAATATCTGTCTTTTCCGCATTAAAATATTTTGAATGAAAACTTAAAAATATTCAAATATTCTCAATGACAATTTTTCCTCTGTCCACTATACTTTTCCTCGAAGAATGCACTAAAACACTCACTGTAAACAAGGAGGTTATAAAATGTACGATTACGAATTACAAAAAGCTGCGGACACTTTAATTGGCGATCTTTTTAAGGTAAAGCCGGGCGAAACTGTTGTTATCACTTGCGATTCCCTTTCATGTATGAATGTGGTAAACGCTGTTATGTCCAGCGCTCACGCTGCAGGAGCTCTTCCTATGATGATTAAGTTTCCTGCACCGGACGGCATTGGACAGGCCGCAGACCCAAAACTGCCAATTGAGCCGTTAACTGCCGCCGTATCCAACTGCGACGTATGGATTGAATTCAACCAGAAATGGCTGCTCTATTCTACCCCATACCTGCGTGCAATTGAAGCAAACAAAAAAATGCGCTACATGTGCTTGGTAGAATATACCGAAGATGTTTTGATCCGTACTTTAAAAGATCTTAACAGCGAAAAGCTGGCAGCATTTATGAATAAGGTTGCTGATTTAAACAGAGCTGCAAAGGTGACTCGCATGACGACCCCTGCAGGGACTGACGTTACCTTTGAAACCAATCCGGAACACACAATTTTAGTAGATGCAGGTCTTGCTTCAAAGAGCGGTATCTACATGATGGCAGGTCAGCTCAACGTAGTACCTAAGTTTGGTTCTGTAAACGGAACCATCGTCTTCGACGGCACCGTTACTCCTCCTTTTGGAAGAAATCCTGATGTTCCTATCAGATTAACTGTAAAGAACAGCGAAATCGTAAAAGTTGAAGGCGGCGCAGACGCAAAAGCATACGAAAAATGGTTAAAGAGCTTTGACGATCCGGGCATGCTGAAGATGGCTCATGTCGCATACGGCTTCAATCCTGGCGCGCAGCTTTCAGGTAACGTTGTTGAAGACGAAAGAGTTTGGGGCGTTACGGAGTGGGGAATCGGTTATGTAAGCCCGATTATTGCTCCACCTGATGGTCAGCAGGCGATTTCTCATACTGACGGTATTTGTATCGATACTTCCGTATGGATTGACGGCGTTCAGATTATGGATAAGGGTAAAATGGTTGACCCTGAGCTGGAAGCAATGTATCCACACAACTAAGAAACCCATACCTTGCATAGTATCCTTTTGTATGATACTTCTGCCAAAAGGGCTTCGGATAATCCTCCGAAGCCCTTTTGGGATAAAGCTATTATAACATTCGATCTATCATCGTAAGCATGGTAATACAGGTATGAAACTGGACAATATCATCTTCAAATCCTAAAATCTGGCGCAATTTGTTAATACGATACCGAATTGTTGCTTCACTCTGCCCCATAAGATTCGCCGTCTCACGGTAAGAGCCTTTGCATTGTACAAACATTTTGCATGTATTAAACAAGGTCGAGTCATTTTCACTTCGATAGATAGAAATCAAAGATTTCAGGCTGTCATAGTAACTGTATAATTCACTGCTATCCTTCAACTTCATAATCAACGTCAAAATGGATTTGTTGTCATAGACAATTCTTTTTTCCTGGAGATAATAGGCGGTATCCAGGGCAAGAAGTCCTTCATCGAGACAAAGATTCACTTCTTTCTTGGGGTGTACTGCACTGACCCCTGCCGTATAATTGGAAAAATACTGTTCCAAATAGTTACAAAAAATTGTTTGGATTTGATTAAGCTCCTCTTCACTGTCATGACTGATTAAAAAATAATGCAGATTATCGTGGAAAATATAGACGTCCTTCTGCCTTTTTAAAAAATACGCCATCAAATCATTCTCCATCATAGGTGAATGTAGATTTCCGCGAACAATAACTATTTGCAACAGTTTTTTAAATTTAGGATTAATACTCTCTAACACCCGTTTTTTCTCTGCATCGTTAAGCTTTCCTGTATGAATTTCATTTAATTTATTCCCATTAAAAATATGGTAATACTTCTGAATGATTATATTATTAATTGTCTCCATAATAGACGCATAAGAAACTGTCCAGCTCACCATAATCAATGGCAGCTTTCCTCTATTACACTGCTCTTTTATTTCTTCGGTAATCAGGTGCGCATTCTCATCTGTGATAATCAGCGCACTGCATTGAAAATTAACCAAGACCTGAATAAATTTCGTAAACTCCTGCGGCTGTGTTGCAAATTGATCGAGGCCGGAGATATACAAATCTCCCTTTTTCACAATACTTTTGTCAAAGATGCCGGATTTCACCGAACAGTCATAGACAGAGGTTCGATTGACTACATTATCAAGATACTTTTTTCCTGCAAGAACCTTCGCATTTTCAAATAACGGCTGCTTTAAAATCAGTTCTATTGTGCACAACATAACCTTCCTGCCTACCTTTCTTTCCATTTTTCACAGTATACCACAGAAATCTCTGCGGTAGAAGTATCAAAAATTAACATAAGGGCTCCGCTCAATTCCTCAAATCATTGTAGCAGAACCCCCCTCTTTTACCATTTCCGAGAAGGAAACTCCGGTTTTCTCTTGTCATAAAATGAAGCAAGGCCTTCTTTTGCGTCTTCACTGGTGAAAGCTTTGTATCCAAGCAGTGCTTCCGTCTCAAAAGCCTGCTCCAGCGGGATTTCCCGCAGCTTCAGTACTGATTCTTTCGCAGTCTGCACTGCCGTCGTACTTAGAGTGCAAAATTTCTTTGCAATTTCCATTGCCTTATCCATCACGTCCTTCGGTGCAACAACATGGTTCAGCACCCCGTAGTCAAGAGCTGTTTTGGCGCTGATTTTCTCACCCATCAAAATCAGTTCCATCGCTCTGATGTAAGGAATCTGTCTTGCCAATCTCGCCAGAGTTCCTCCTGCCGGTACAATGCCTAAAGAAACCTCCGGAAGAGCAAATGTGGCTTCGCTGGACGCTACTCGGATGTCTGACGCCAGCATAATTTCAAAGCCTCCGCCCATACAGTGTCCATTGACTGCACAAATTACAGGTTTATACATATCCACATGCTTGAGATGGGCTGGATCCCATTCGTCAATATAATGACCCTGTCCTAAATAAGGAAGGGATTCTGTCAAATCCGCACCAACACAAAAGGCTTTCTCTCCTGCGCCGGTTAAAATACACGCCGCAACTTGATTATCTGCCTGCGCCTTTTTAAAGGCTTCTCCTAAATCCTCATACATCTGCAGGGTGAGAGAGTTCAATTTCTCCGGTCTGTTAAATTTTATAACGGCAATCCCGTCTTTCACTTCATAAGAGATATTTTTCATTACAGAACTCCTTTCTCACGCAATCTCTCAATCTCCGATCCAGAAAGCCCAAGGAATTCTTTATAAACCTCCTGATTGTGCTGTCCGATTTCCGGTGCTTTTCCCGATGTATCGCACGGCGTTTTGCTCAGTTTAATCGGCGTTCCGAATAATTTCCCCTGCGCACTGCCGTATGTATAATCGATAAACATCTCTCTGGCATTGAGCTGCGGATCCTCCAGCACCTGATCAATTGCATGAATTGCTGTAAGTGGTAACTTGTCGGCAAGGGCGTCCTGCAGCTCCTGACATGTATAATTAGAAAACCATTCATTTATTTTAGGCAAAACTCTTCTCTCGTACACCTCTTCGTCAAAACGTTTCGGCATGGTGTCAATTTCAGGGTCGGATAAAAGCTCCGGCTCGCCGAAGAATTCGCAGGTAGTTTTCCAAAATCTGTCTGTATAGCCACCGAAGAAAACTTCCCCGTCCTTGGCTTTAAATTTTCCGTAAGGTCTGCAAAGGGGATGATCATTGCCGAGAGGCGTCTGCACCTTGCCTCCAACAGTATAATTGGACACTGCATTTTCCGTCAGCGCCAAAGAGGAGTCCAGCTGGGCTACATCGACAAGCTGCCCCTCTCCGGTTTTTTGGGCATGAATATACGCTGACAGTGTTCCAATGGCGCCGAAAAAGGTGGCTGCCAAATCGCCGATGATCGTTCCAATTCTAGTCGGTTCCCCTGGCATACCGTTCATAGACCAAAGACCGCTGAGAGCCTGACCGCTGTTATCATAAGCAGGCCATGAGGAGTACGGTCCCGTCTGTCCAAATCCTGAAATCGCAGTATATACAATTTTAGGGTTATATTTCTTTAAATCTTCATAGCCGACGCCCAGTTTATCCATCACGCCTGCTCGATAATTTTCAATGACAATATCTGCCTTTTCAACCAGCTCTCTAAAAAGCTCCTTCCCCTTCTCCTCTTTGAGATTTAAGGTAATGGCCTGCTTATTTCGATTATACTGTGCAAAAAAGGCGCTCTGTTTTTTCTCGCCGTCTACAAGATACGGCTCAAAGTCGCGGGTATAATCCGGGTCCTTCGGATTCTCGATTTTAATGACCCGTGCGCCTAAATCTGATAAAATCATAGTCGCATAAGGGCCTGCTACTACTCTTGTTAAATCCAGTACTGTTACACCTTCTAATGGTTTCATACCTATTTCCTCCATGAATTCGTACCGAAAAACCGTAATTTCTTCGATTTTCCGGTACCTACCCAAAATAAGATTCATTACTTTACAGAATATATTTTTTGTTTAACAACATACTTTCTATTTCTTCGCTCTCTTTTCTTCCATGTCGGCAAGATAGTATTTGCCCGGTGTATGGAAGAATTCATCCTGCAGCTTAACAACCTGCGGCACCAGCCAGATAACAGCAACCATATTCGGTATGATAAACAACGCATTAAAGAAGTCATTGAGCTGATATACCACGGTCAATTCCATACCGAAGGTTACAATAATCATCGTTGCAATTGCAATAAATCTCCATGCAACACCGGCTTTTGGTGTTTTAAACAGGAACTCTGCCTGTCTTTCATCGTAGAAAATAACCACAGTAATCGTCGTAATTACAAACAGTAACACGCAAATCGCTACAAAGTAATCTCCAGCCACACCAAAGACAGTGTGAAATGCCGCCTGTCCTAAAGCGCCGGCATCAATACCGGGCATCTTCCAAACGCCTGTAGTCAGCACTGCAAGCGCTGTAGCCGTACAAACTAAAATCGTATCTACGCCTACTTCAAAAACACCCCACATTGCCTGTCTAATCGGGTGATCAACATCTGCAGCCGCATGAGCTGACGGAGCTGAACCAAATCCCGCTTCATTGGAGTACACACCCCTTGCAGAACCCCAACGCAGCGCCAGCGCTACAGTGGATCCTGCAAAGCCGCCAACGGCCGCATGCGGTGCAAAAGCATACACAAAGATGCTTCCCAGTGATGGAAGAATTTCACCAGCATTAAGTACCAGAATGATAATTACACCTAACAGGTACAACGCTGCCATAATCGGCACTGCTTTTTCCATAACCTTGGCAATTCTTTTAATTCCGCCGAAAACAATAACTGCAACAATTACTGCAACGATAATACCGAATACTGTTCCGTTAATACCAAAAACAGAAACCTGCGCACTGGCAGACAAAGTCTGAGACGCTACAGACGGAATACCTGCAATCATGGTGAAAAATGCACAGAAAATAGCGATTGCATGTCCTGCCTTTTTCCCTCCGCATAACTCCTTTACATAGCTGAAAGCGCCGCCGACCCATTCACCTTTTTCGTTTTTAGTCCTGTACTTCATACAAAGCGCAATTTCAACATACTTTGTACAGCCGCCTACAATCGCAATAATCCACATCCAGAAAATCGCTCCGGGACCGCCTAAAGCGATGGCTACCGGCACACCTACAATGTTGGAGGCTCCGATGGAGGAAGCCAAAGCAAAGCAGAGCATGCTGCTGCAAAAGAAGAAATTTTATCATCTTCCCCTTTGGCAAACATCTTTCCAAAAGTCTGTGAACAGATGTAACGGAGTTTTGTAATCTGAGGAAAACCTAAGCGAAAACTCATATACAGTCCACCGCCAACGATTAAAATCAAAATGGGGAGCCCCCAAAACCAGTTCGCACATGCGACACAAAAATTTATAATACCTTGCATAGTAAATCCTTTCTATGTATCAAAAAATATATCCTGTAAATTTAAATCTCGATCCTTATATCTATTGTTTTTTCATTTTATCATATACACAATCACCGTCTAAATAGGTTTTTTCTACAACGATTTCATCGATGCGTTGTGGATCTATTGTAAAAATATCCTCAGATATAACTGCAAAGCTGGCACGATAGCCGGCGGTCAGCTGTCCCAGATTTCTAAAACCTGCAATCTCCGCACCCTCTTTGGTATACATGCGAAGAGCAGTTTCTACATCTATGCAGTTTTCTCTGCCGCAGTCCGTTCCGTCATAGGCAGTTCTTGTTACTGCACATTTTATGTTTGGAAACGGATTTGACGGTTCTGCCCAGGATGTGGCCGGTGCGTCTGTGGACAAGGCTACTTTAACCCCACGGGCAAGCAAATGCTTAATCGGATAAGTTTCCTTTATCCACTCCATTCCCAGATTGTTCCGATAGCTTTCAATCTCCGCATACATGAAAATACTTTGGGTGGAAAATGCGATGTTTTCCCTCGCCGCCCTGTCGATGGCCTGCTCTGACGGATCAGTGATATGTTCCAGCCTTATAGACGGCTTATCTGAAAGCCACTGACCCTCTCTGCATGCAATTTCAGTCATACGGTCGATGGCACGTTTTCCCATCGTGTGTACCGAAAGCTGGCAATGATTCTTCTTACAAAAGGCTATCGCACTTTCTACTTCCTCATCGCTGCAGACTGAAATGCCGTACTCCGTATCGCTGCCCAAATAAGGTCCATCCATCCAGGCAGTCCTGCCGCCTACGCTTCCATCACCGATCAATTTGATTCCGGCTTTGCGGATTTGCCGCTTTGGCTCTGCAATTTCCTCGCTCCATTTAAACTCAGGATTTTTACGAATTAAATCCCAAATATAATACATGGCTACATCTTGCTTAAAGCCTCTCTTTGCGGCTTCCTCATAGTACTCAAAATAGTCCACAGAGTCCAGATTTCCCATATCCGTCACAGCTACAATGCCCTGTGAAAGCAGTAGTTCTCCCAAAGAAACAAGACTTTCGATGACCTGCTCTTTGGATTTTTCCGGCAAAATCTCCCCAACCAGATGTCTTGCATTTTCTTTTAAAATGCCTGTAGGCTCGCCGTTTTCATCTCTGTCGATTTCCCCGCCCGGCGGGTCAGGTGTATCCTTTGTAATTCCGGCAAGTTCCAGCGCTTTACTGTTCACACTGCGAATATGGGAGCAGGAACGAAGCAGCTCCACAGGATATTCTGTCGTCGCTTTGTCCAAATCCCATCTGTTTGGGCTGCGGTGCTCTGCAAATTTTTCTTCGTCATAGCCCCAGCCCTGAATCCATTGATTTGGTTTGCTATCGCTGCTTTTCTCTCTGATAACCTCCGTAAGCTCTTCTATAGAATGTACCTTTGGAGGCAGACAGGAAATTTTAGCGGCACAGTCCGCCAAAATGACGGGGTGCATATGGCTGTCCACTAGGCCCGGTATCACCCGCTTCCCGCCTAAATCCGTAACGGGATATCCTGTTTCCGGCAAGTCCTCCTGTTTTCCAATCCATGAAATAACGCCGTCCTCTACCACAAAGCATTCTTCAAAAGGCTCCTTTGTATCTGCGGTAAATACCTTACCGTTTATGAAAACTTGATTACTCACTTTGTTCGCTCCTTTTTATTATGCCTTTTGATAGCGGTCAAATAATTCCTGTGCGTACTCTAATCTGACGTTTTTCTCCGTCACCATTTTCGCTACGATCTTCTCTAAGATCTCGCCCTTTGCGCCTACTGTATTTGCCAGATTTCTAGCGTGCAGAGACATATGGCCTCTCTGAATACCTTCTGTTGCCAGAGCCTTCATCGCAGCCAGATTATTTGCAAGACCTGCTGAGGCGATAATCTGTCCCAGCTCTGCCGCTGTCTTAACGCCCAAGATTTTTACAGCTGTCTGTGCCGCAGGGTGAATCTTTGTCGCTCCGCCTACAAGACCTACTGCCATTGGCATTTCAATACAACCAACCAAATCACCGTTTTCATTTTTCTCCCATGTGGTCAAAGAAGTGTATTTTCCATTTCTTGCTGCATAGGAATGGGCACCTGATTCGATGGCTCTAGTATCGTTTCCTGTTGCCATTACTACCGGAATAATGCCGTTCATGATGCCTTTGTTGTGGGTAGCCGCTCTATATGGGTCTGCCGCGGCAAAGGCATATGCGTTGATAATCTTATCTGCAACTTCCTCACCGCCGATAGCTTCTTTCTTCCATACTGCTCTGGATCTGACGATTCTGTGGTCAGCCAGGTTGGATAAAATTCGCAGTTCTGCAACGCCGCCTGTTAATTTTTCAATATATGGAGATACCGCTTCAGCCATGGTATTTACGGCATTTGCACCCATTGCATCTAAAGTGTCAACTAAAAGGTGTACAATGACCATCGGTCCTACGATTGAGTCGATGACTCTAACCTCTACATCCTTTGCGCCGCCGCCGAACTTAACTAAAACCGGATCCTTTTCATTACAGATTTTGATAATCTCTTCCTTGTTTTCCAAAATAGCGCTCTTTGCAGCAAAAGGCGTCGCCACGTCAAGGATTTGAATCTGCGCAATCATAATATTTCCAGAAGTGCTTGCAACAAAGCCGCCTGCGCCTCTTGCCATTTTTGCGGCATTACTGCAGGCTGCAATAACAGAGGGCTCTTCTGTAACCATAGGAATCACCACATCCTTACCGTTGATGACAAAGTTGATTCCAACGCCCATAGGCAAAGCAAATTTTCCGATTACATTTTCCACCATATGATCTGCTTTATCCATATCTAAAGCGTCTGCATTCTTAAGAATCTCCTGCTCCTTGGCGGAAAGCGCTGCGAACTCCGCAACTTCTTTCATTCTTTCTTCTACGGATAATTTGAAAAATCCTGAATAACTGCTTGTTTTCATTTCTTTACTCTCCTAACTCTTTCATTGAGGCGGTAAAGGAGTCCAGGGTTCTTCCCAGAATTCTTTCCACCATCTGCTCAATTTGGTAACACTTCTTTTCATCAATCCCTGTTTCAATACCCATTGTATTTAACATAGATACGAAGTCGCATGTTTCCACAAGGCCTGTACGCTTTGTATCAAAGTAATATGAGCCAATCCCTTTCACCGGCACACGGTCTACAATATTTGCTACCTGACCGCCGATTCCGCCCAGGGTGCAGTCAAAGGTTTCAACGCCTGCTTCCATCGCCGCATAGTAGGACGCCATTCCCATTCCTCTCACATCGTGCACATGGAAAGAATGCATGGACGTATCCGGATAGGCTTTCATCACATGTGAAAAGTAGTTATAAACCCTCTCCGGATCTGCAATGCCGTCAGGATCGGAGTGTTCAATCTCGTCAAATCCGATATCAAAGGCTCTGTCTACAAATTCATATGCCCTTTCTATAGGGACTTCTCCCTGAATCGGACAGCCGAAAATGGTTCCGATATTCGCAAAGACTTTTTTAATTCCCAGGGAATGGAGAAATTTTACGTTCTTCTCCGCCTCAAGGAAAAGCTCTTCATGGGTTCTGTTCATATTCTTTCTGGCATAAGCCTCGCTGGTCGCCAGCTGTCCGCAGAGAACTCTATCTATCTGAACACCTTCTTCAAGAGCCTGCGCAACTCGCTCGCAAGCCTTTGTATTCAGCGCAAGAACCGTGTACTCCACATCCTCACGGTGAGGAAGACATTTCAGAACTTCTAAAATGTCTTTGAATTGGGGCACGTACTTGATATGACTGAACGTGCCGATTTCAATCCGCTTAAAGCCGGCATTCATCAGTCTTTCCGCAATCCAAAGCTTCGCCTCAGTTGGCACAAACAGCTCTTCATGCTGAAATCCGTCTCGAAGAGTTACATCAATTACATCAATCTGTTTTGGTAAATTCTTCTTCACACTTTCATCTCCTTCAATTCCTTTTTACGATTACCTATCGCAAAGGGTATGCCAACCGAGAATTCTAAAAAAAGCACAACAAAAAACGCTTGAATTTCAAGCGTTTCATTGATTTTACATATTTATTGCAGCTTGGTTCCATCCTGGAATATCTGTAAAAAAATATTTATTTATAAAAATATTTTTATAAATTCAAAATTTTTTATGGGATATGCCCAGCTTTTTTAAGCGATACTGCAGCTTTTGCGGCGAGATATCAAGGCGTGCTGCCACATCACTCAGTTTTTCTTCCTGCTCCATTATCATCTCTATAATTTCTTTCTCATAGGCTTTAAGCATATCCTCTAAGCTGTGCTGACTGCCCGGCTCTATTTTTTGAATTCCCAGCGGTGCAGGTTTATGCTCCGGTATTTTTACCTTCTGTTCATCACTGATTGTTTTTACAAGCTGCATTCTTCGAAACAAAGGATTTACACTTTCCAAACTAATTTGCGCCTTCTTCTCAAGATTAAATGCGCTTTCGATGATGTTTTTCAGTTCCCGCACATTACCCGGCCAATCCCATTGAACAAAAACCTGCTCAGTTAAAGAACTGATACCCTTAATGCTCCGATTCATCTTTTCATTATAATAAGCGATAAAATGCTCCGCCAAAAGAAGAATATCCTCTGGTCGCTGTCGCAAAGGCGGAATTTCAATCTGGAGAACGCAAATGCGATAATACAAGTCCTCACGAATCCGCTTTTCTCTCAAAAGTTTTTCCAAAGGCTCGTTGGTAGCACAAATCAGCCTCACATTAAACGGAATATCTTTGCTGCCCCCGATTCGTCTCACTTTTTGTTCTTCAATTGCTTTCAAAAGTTTTGCCTGCATCCCTAAGTCGAGGGAATTGATTTCATCAAGAAACAGTGTGCCGCCGCTTGCCATTTCAAAAAGCCCTTCTCTGGACTCTGCCCCGGTAAAGCCGCCCTTTTCCGTTCCGAAAAACATACTTTCCAAAAGATGTGGGGGAATCGCTGCACAGTTTTGTGCAATGAAATTCTTGGCTCTTCTCTTTCCCTCTGAATGGATTGATTCAGCAATCATCTCTTTCCCGGTGCCTGTTTCCCCGTAAATCATCACCGGAGAATCGCTGTTGCTGACTTCTAAAATCAACGCCTTGATTTCTTCCATTTTTTTATTCTGCGTAATAATATCGTCTGTTACATACAGCTTCTGCTTAATATACTCCGAAGTCTTTAAATTCTGCAAATAGAGAAGCTGCGCCACATTAGCAGCGCCTACAATCAAGCCATTTTCCACAATCGGATAGGTACTGCCTCGAAGTACCATCAATGCTTCCACGTTAAGACCTGAGGCTCGTCTATGGACATTTTTCCCGTCTTAAGAGTCTGCAATACAGTGCTTGTCTCTTCAGATAATTCTTCATAAAAATCCGTCAGGTGTTCGCCTATAATCGACCTCTCCCACTCCGGAATGACAGAATTAGACATTCTTCCAAACCATGTGCTGTATTCCACAATCCCATTCTTATTGACAATTAGAATACCATCATATTTGGTGTTATCAATCTGCATAATTTGATTCAGTTTGTTAATAAGTCCGCCCATGAAGAAATCTTCTTTTTCAGCGATTTACGTACCTAACGTTGATATTAGTATACCATGAGTAGAAGCCTATTTCCAATAAGGAATTTTGCTGGATACTTATTCTTCCATCTCTAAATTCAGGCGCTGTAAAATATCTCTAATAATGCCTTCGTCCTGAATAAAATTGATATCAAAACATTTTGCTGTAGCTCCACGTTGCTAATTTCCTCAAATAAATAAGCATTGCTTGTAATAAATCGCCGCATTTCTACAAAGCACGTATAATACCAATGCTTGCCAGCATCGCCTCACAACGATTTTGCCTTTTAAATTACAATCATACGATTAGCACATCTTGACGAAGTTTCCAGTAGTTTTGGTTATATTTTCTCAAAAAAATTTTACATTTTTTTATAAAAACCAATTTGACCCATTATTTTTCAACGATAACTATTTCATATTTCCATAAAATTTCTAACCGTTTTTATCTTCTCCTACTGGACAAACCGCCCTGTCTATGGTAAAATTTAGAAAATCATGTAAAATTAAAGAAAGGACAAGATTGCAATGAAAAAGAAAGTATTTCGTTTAATTGGACTGCTTTTAATCGTTATGATGGCAACCACATCACTGTCCTTTGCCGCCACGTCCAAGCAGACTCCAATCACCAAGCCTACCGTCACCGTAAAGAACATAGACGACAATTACCTGAAAGTTTCATGGAGCAAACGCACCAAGGCAGTCAAATACAATGTTTACCGCGCCACGTCCAAGAGCGGCACTTATAAAAAAATCGCTACTACTACCAGAACCTACTACAACGACAAAACCGTTGATAATAACAAGACCTACTACTATAAGGTTAAAGCACTCGGTAAGTCTTCCAAATATAACAGCAAAATGAGCATCCCTAAGTCCGGCAAAATCAGTTTCGCTGGAGAAATCCGGGTATCGAAAGAATACTTTAACCTGACGCCGGAAAATCCGTCCTTTAAGATTTATGTCAAAGGAATTAATACTGAGGACGATTTAACCTTAGCTTATGACGATTACTATATCGAACTAGAAATTGAGGATGCCAATGACACAGGCTGGTATCCGATCACCGTAACCTGTCTGCTTGCGCCAGAGGATTATTATTCCGGAGAGGAAACAGAAATCGAACTCTACTTTGAAAAGCACGAACGTCTTTATAAGAAAATCGTTACTGTTTACTTCTTCGAAAATGAAGGCGAACTCGCCGCATAAACATATGAATGACAACATTAAAAGGGACCGGCTCAAGATGAGTCAGTCCCTTTCTATTACTTTAGCTGCGCAGAAATTCTAAAAGTGACGCAGGTTCTAATTTATAAACCAGCTTGCGTCCCTCTTTTTCGATAGCGATAGGTACACCAGAGTTGATCAAATCCATAACATATGAGTGCGCAGCAGATACCCCAACCCGCAAAAGTCCGGCAAGCTGGCTTTTACCTAAAGGCTCGTTGGAAAAGATTGCATTCTGTATCAAAAACCATAAAACATCAATGGTTCTTCTGCGCTCGTTTTCATTACATCCGTCATATTTTATTTTCAGCGCTTTCCTATATGCATTCAGCATATCTCTTCCCTCTTCCAGCTTCTCTATGAGCGAATCAATTGACCTTTCTACAACTTCAGAAAAATAGATGAGAAAATAGGTCAGTTCTCCTCTGTTCAGCCCATTGTTACAAATATCAAAAGCTTTATAATACTCGCTTTTGTTCTCCTTAATAGTGTAGGCAAGGCGAAGAGCAGTCAGCGTGTTGAACTCTTTTTTCAAAAGATAACTGCTCAGGAATCTGCTCAATCTTCCGTTTCCGTCATAAAATGGATGCACGTAGCCAATCATGTAATGCAAAATAGCAACCTTATGAAGGTTCAGAATGTCCTGCCGCTTAAAAAGCGCCAGCGTCTGATCTATATATTCGATGATTTTCTGTTCTGGATAGACGCCTTTGTGTTTTACCTGCTGCGTACCAGAGATAACTTCCGCCAAATCTTTTCTGAAAATCTCTCCGTCCGGCCAGTTTGGCTTCTCAATCTCAGCAAGAACAATTTCGTCATACAGATTCCGAACATCCTGACTCGTCTCCAGGGCAATTTCATAAGGTGCACTCCCATTCTCCAGGAACATGTATTTTTCAACGAGTCCGGCGAACCGTCCTTTCTTGGGTGCATGCTCATCTGTCTCCATGACGCTGATAATTTCTTTGCGCGTACTTCTTATTCCTTCGATATCGTTAGTAATGATAATTTCATCGATCAGGCAGTTTCTCTCGTAAAACTTATATGCGACCCCAGGAAGCACAGCGCAGAGCTTTTCAAGCTGCGCAAATTTTTTATAAAGGCGTGCCATCTGCAACGCAAATTCCGGGTGATTCACATAAAAGGCCTCATAGTCACCAATCTGAAAACCCAGAGAAATCGTATCCGCTCGATTTTTTCGTGCAGCAAATTCAGTCTCAAAAATATCTTTATTTTTATAATAAACCTTACTCAGAAGTTTATAACTCATAAAAATACGTCCTTTCAGATAGTTTTCACTATATTTTATCATCTAACTCTCAAAAAATCAATATTTTCGAGAGTTAATTTTATTATATGCGATTTTCCTGGAACATATTCTTCTTTTTAGACTTTTCGCTTACGCTTTCTGCACTCTCCCCAGCACCACATATACGCCAATGAGAATCACCACAGCGCCGCCAAGCACCAGATACATCGCAGGCTCTGTGACCTCGTGTCCGCAAAATTCAAGATTACTGTCAAAAGCGCCGCGCAAACCGTCCACCGCCTGAGAAGGCAGCACCTCCTCCATGGCTTCATAAGTGCCGCGCATCAGGTGGCTGTGCAAAAGCGCAGTGCCATAAGTGCCGGGCAGAAATGAAATAAATTTTTGAATGCCTTCTGAAAACTGAGAAACCGGCATATAGGCGCCACAAATAAATCCGTATCCTGCACTGACGATTGTGCCGACCGCAGACATCTGACCCTGCGTTGAAAGAAAGTGGTTAATCACTGACGAAAGCGCCGTGCCAAACATGGTCAACAGCACCACATCCAGACAAGTCAAAAGCACATCTTCCCCTGACAAATACCATCCCAAACTCCTCAGATAAACAAGGCACGCGCCCAGCGCCACAACGCATATGATCAGCGTAGAGATTGCCGTGGAAATATAATATCCCATAGCAAGAGTGCCGTGACCAACCGGCGCCATGGTCAAATCGATCCTTGCACCCGTCACCTTATCCTGTACCATCAGCATGTTAGCACAAAAAGCCACAGTCACACAGCAAACCGCTAGAAGGGAGGAAAAAAGCCAGCCGCCAACAAATCCCTCGACCAAACTGCTATCCAGCTCTGTAACTCCAGGAATATCAGCAACAGTCGCATCCAGACTATCCCGGTACACATTGCCCAAAAACGTTACAAATAGCACCAGCAAAATCAGCGGTGTAATCAGCGATGTGAAGAACATTCCCTTATCCTTAAAAAACAACTTTGTGTTTCGCCACACTAGCGCATTTAATCCCTTCATTTTTCTTCCCCTCCTTGTAGAGCCTTGCCCGTTACCGCAAGAAATACATCATCCATTTTTCCCTTCGTAATCTCATAATCCGTAAAAAGCTTCGGCTTCGCTACAATAAAACTCGTTGCCGCCGCTGTATCCGCAACCGTCAGCCGGCAGCCACCAGGTACTTTTTCATACGGCACACCAAAACCTGCTGCTTGCTCCTCTGAGATACCATACATGATAATAAAGTCACCTGTATAAGCGTTCTTCAGTGCAAGTGGCGTTCCCTCCGCAGCAATTTTTCCGCTGTCCAAAATCACCACATAATCCGCTTCTGCCGCCTCCTCCATGTAGTGGGTTGTCAGAAATACCGTCATGTTCTCTTTGCGGCGAAGTTCGCGCACCACATCCCAAAGAAGTCTTCTCGTCTGCGGATCAAGTCCTGTCGTCGGCTCATCCAGCACTAGGATGCCAGGCTTATGTAAAAGCGCCCTGGCGATATCAATGCGCCGTCTCTGACCGCCTGAAAGCTTTCCCACGGTTCTCTTCAGCAGATCTCCGAAATCCAGCAGCTCTGCAAGCTCTGCGAGTCTTTCCTCAAAGGCTTTTCCGCAAATACCGTAAAGCGCCGCCCGGCTTTTCAGATTGTCGCGCACAGAAAGCGCTTTATCCAGCACCGAATTCTGAAACACTACGCCCAGCTCCTGCTTTACATCATTCATACTTTCATCGGTATTTTTGCCATCGACAAGTACCGTTCCGGCATCTTTCGAAAGCTGACCGCAAATAATGGAAATAGTCGTGCTCTTGCCTGCACCGTTGACACCCAGAAAAGCGAACAACTCCCCCTCTTTCACGTGAAAGCTCAAATCCTGTACCGCCTTCACATCACCAAAGCTTTTGCTCAGATGTTTGATCTCAATGATATGCTTCATCTCTTTCCCTCGTTTCCTTTAATTCTTTATTGATTGCGTCCGCAATTTTTTGATCGCCCAAATAGGTCAGCCACCGTACCAAACCATCAATGACTAACACTGTGATAAAAAAGAGAACACCTCCAATCAAATTCTCATACATGTTAATGATTCTGCCCGCCGTCATCAAAACCGCTAAAAGCAAAATCGTATGTGCAATGGTGCGATTCTTCCATTGTTTCGTGCTCAGTTCTTCTCCGCTGTAGTAAACAGCGCCCGGCAGAATTGCAAAAATAGAAAAAATTCCGCAATGCCAAAGATAATCAACTTCCAGCATCATAACCGGCGGCGTATTAACAAATCTACAGAAAAACAAGGTCGCCGCCATGGTGCATGTATAACATATGAAAAACTGCAGCAGCATCATTCGCACTAATTCTCGCATATTCATATCTATCGTCCTCCTATAGTCCCATTTTCTTTTTCAAAGCATTGACATACTGCCTTGAAACGATAACCTTTTCGCCGTTCAGCAGTGTCACTTCAAACCGTCCCGAAAGGGACGGCTTAATAAAGTCAATTTTATCCCCATTGAGTACCATGGATTTGGATGTTCTCAAAAATTTAGTTTCAGCGCTCAGCTTTTCAAACTCATAAAGCCTTAATTTACTTTCAAAGACGCAGTCTTTACAATATAGAAAGGACTTTCCGTCCACAACTTCAAAATAGTACACCTCATCAAAAGAAAGGCGATGAATTTCCCCATTGCGATAAGCTGTAAGACCGGACTGTAAATTTTCTATCTGATGCACCAGTCTCTGCAAATCATCGCTGACCTCATAACATCGGAGGATAATTTCTTCTTCCTGCCCTTTTGCTATTTGTTCTACCCTGATTCTCACATTCCACCTCCTGCACCAATCCTATCACATCCCTAAAAAGAAGTAAACAACGCAGCAATAAGCTGTAGAAAATCCGCCGTAAGTGGTAATACGCTCATAAAATCGTACAGCTTTTCGACTTCTTTGTCGAAAACTATATTTTTTGGTAAAGTTTCAGATTTGCAAGTCGTAAATTCTTGACCTTTCTGAGTTTTCAAGTATAATAAAGAAAAGAAAATTAGGAGGTATATCATGACCGAACTTATCAATCGTCCCGAGTATTTAAATCAGCTCGTTGAGCATAGAGATGTAGATTTAGTCAAAATCATTACCGGTATCCGCAGATGTGGGAAGTCATCTTTGTTAGATCTGTTCCATCAATATTTATCTGATAACGGAGTTTCGGAAAGAAACATTATTCATATGAACTTAGAGTCTCTTCGCTATCGTAATCTTACTAACTATCTGGCATTCTACGACTATGTCAGTGAGCAGCTTCCAAAAGACGGAAAAACTTATCTGATATTCGATGAACTACAAGTCGTGGAGCATTGGGAAAAGGCTATCGAATCTTTTCGTCTCGACTTTGATGTGGATATCTATATCACCGGTTCCAATGCTTACCTGCTTTCCACAGAATTTTCAACACTGCTTTCCGGTAGATATGTAGAGATCCGTATGCTGCCTCTGTCATTTAAGGAGTTTCTGAATTTTTACGAGTTTGCTCCATCGGTCACTGTAGAAGAAAAGTTTCAAAGATACCTACAGTTCGGCGGCATGCCAATTCTACGGGAATATCAATTTAACGAAGCAAGAATCAATCAGGCGCTGGAAGGCATTTATTCCACTGTAGCACTACGAGATATTCTACAGCGTAATAATCAGGCAGATCATGGCATGCTTCAAAAGATTATGCTATTCCTTTGTTCCAATATCGGCAGCATCACTTCCCCCAATAATATCGGAAATATCCTATCCAACGAGGGCGATATTCAAAACAGTAAAAAGAAAAATATTGCAGGTAAAACAGTAGATAAATATATTTCCATGCTGCGTAACGCTTTCATCTTTTACTCCGTCGGAAGATATGATGTAAAAGGCAAACAACTGCTGAAAACATTGGAAAAGAATTACATTATTGATATGGGATTCCGCAATATGCTACTCGGCTACCGAGATGTGGATCGAGGTCACATTATCGAAAATATCGTATTTTTGGAACTGATTCGCCGCGACTACCGTGTATATATCGGCAAAGTCGGAGAAACAGAGGTCGATTTTGTCGCCGAAAAGCCGAATGACAAATTATATATCCAGGTGACGGAAAGTATGCAATCGCAGGTAACGCGTGAACGGGAACTCCGGCCGCTGCGCATGATTCCCGACAACTACGAGAAAATCGTATTATCAATGGATAGAAGTTATATCAACTCTTACGACGGCATCAAGTCCTTATATTTAATCGATTGGCTGCTATCCTAATTCCGGTGACGTAAAAGCCCCTATGAGCAGCAAACACTGCCACTCATAGGGGGCTTTTGTAATTTCACTAAGATTCTTCTGCAAATCTTTTCACAAGGCGCAAAATCAATTCTACACACATCTCCATTTCCTGTACATTGGCAAACTCTGTGACTGCTCAGTATTACAGCAAATACATAAGCCAGCACGTAGTTACCCTCACCCCAGCAATTGCAAGCCATTACCCCATGATAGGGAATCAAAAACAGAATAAGGCTGCTTCTCAGGTTGTCGATATAGCGTATTCTCTCCATAAAACCTCACCGGTACGCAAAACTACATCTTAATCTTCCTGCAAATATTATCCAGCTTCTCCTCTACTTTCTGCACATCTCCCTGGGAACACAGCAAAATCAGTTTATCGCCGCCTCGCAGCACGGTGCTGCCGCTGGGCACAATTTCCTTATTCTCACGCTCCACAGAAACCACGAGACAGCCCGGCGGCAGCAGCATTTTTTCGATTTTTTCGCCGTCCATACGGCTGCCGATATAAACCTGCGCTTCCATCAGCACCTTGTGTCCGCGGGTTTCCTCTGTCGTACCATAGGATGCGCGCTTTGCCAGCATACGGGAAAGTAGCTGATCATAAATAGGTTTTCCGTGGAGCAAATCCGCAGCAATATAAGCAGCCAGCGCCACTGTCGCAACAGAAAGGAAATTTTTAAAGTCACCTGACATCTCCGTAATCAGAATGATACCGGTAACCGGCGCACGCACAATTGCAGAAAACAGTCCCGCCATGCCCAGGATTACAAAATTGGCAAGGTGAATATCCTCGAATCCGAAAATATTTCCGGCTCCCACTGCAAAGAGCCCGCCACTGATTGCGCCCAGTACCAAAAGAGGCAGAAATATACCGCCCGGCACGCCGGAGCCGAAGCTCATCATGGAAAAACAGAATTTCAGTATCAAAAGCACCGCCAGCATAGACAGTCCGAAACTGCCGTCTGCAACTTCCGTTACCAGCCCATGACCGCTGCCAAGGGCGTAAGGAAAAAATACCGCCAGTCCTATAACGCAGACGAAAGGCACTGCAATGCGCATAGAGCGCCGCGGCAATCTGTCATAAGCATCCTGCACCTTTGCAGTCACCCAGTTATAAAATACGCCGAAGACGCCCAGCGCAATCCCCAGAAGAATAATCATCCAGTACCGGGACAGCGGCAGTATTCCCTCTACAGACAAGCCGAATACCGGGCTAAGCCCAAAGATATAGGAAGAAACAAAATCGCTGGCAATGGACGCCGCCATGGTGGACAGAAGTATTTCCGTGGAAAAATTTTTATGCAGTTCTTCCAGAGAAAAGACCACGCCGGCAAGAGGTGCACCGAAAGCGCCGGCAAGACCTGCACCAGCGCCGCAGGTCATGAGCATTTTCTCCTCGGTGCGAAGTCTGCCCGACAGACGTGAAAAGCCCTTTCCAACCATAGCCCCCAGCTGAATGCTGGGGCCTTCACGACCGAGAGAAAGTCCTGCACCGATGGCACAAACACCGCCGATAAACTTGGCACAGATGACTTGCCACCAGTTTTGTTCCATCTGTCCCAGCAGCTCCCCTTTGACCTGGGGAATGCCGGAACCTGTGCACAGAGGCACCTTGCGGCTTGCGTACCAAACCACTATATAAGCGCAGATCAGCGCTGCCAATGCGCAAATAAGGCTGCTCACCCCACCAGTTTTCACTGCAAGAAGAACAGAGCCTCTGAGAGACTCTGCCTGTTCAAGACCCATGCGGAAAGAAGATACCAATAGCCCGGTCAAAAGACCGACCCCAATCCCCTCTACAATGAGCCTGTATTTTGAAGTTTCAAATCGTTCTAACGTAATTTTCGTCTTGTTCTTCATCTTAATTCGTATATAAGTTAGTGGTAACGTATTCCGGGTCGCAGGTTACATCAATGCCCAGAGCGCGCAGTGTCTGCTCGTCACGGTCACTCAAAATCGCAGTGCAGTGGGCACGGCAGCCTTTCAAAAGCGGCAGCTTGCTGACTGCAACGGATGCAAATGGATTCTGTGTGCCGGATACGGTCAATGCCATGAGAACCTCTTCGCAGTTCAGGCTTGTCCTGTCGTAATCCAGAATATCTGTCTTCAGCTTCTGGGTGGTTTCCAGCACCTGCGGTGTGATAATCAGCATGTCATCGGCAAGACCGGATAATTTCTTGATAGCGTTGAGGATTGCCGCCGCTGCTGCGACCATACGGCGGGAGCTTCTTCCTGTTACAATAGAACCGTCCGGCATCTCGATTGCCATAACGACCACATTTTCGTAGCGCTTGTCGCAGTTTCTCTTTTTCTCAGCGTAATCTCTGGCAGGCTGCACCACCTTACGGTCGGACACATCTTTGCCCACTTCTTTCATCAAAAGCTTCGCCCGTTCCAGACAGCCCTCAGAAATAATCCCTTTCTTGTAATCAACCTCTGCCAAAAGATATCTTCTGATGATCTCCTGACAAGCGGCTTCACGACAGACTTCATCATCATTGATGACAAAACCGATTCTATTTACACCCATATCGGTCGGAGATTTATACTCGGCTTCCTCGCCTGTAATCTTTTCGATGATTCGCTTTACAACCGGAAAGACCTCTAGATCGCGGTTATAGTTGACTGCCGTTTCCCCATAGGCTTCCAAATGGAAAGAGTCGATCATGTTAACGTCCTTTAAATCCACTGTTGCTGCCTCGTAAGCAATATTTAGAGGATGCTTCAGCGGCAGATTCCAAATCGGAAAGGTTTCAAACTTAGCATATCTCGCCTTAGTTCCTCTGATAAAATCGTGATAAAGCTGGGAAAGACTGGTCGCCAGCTTACCGCTGCCACCGCCAGGTCCTGTAATCACAACCAGCGGTTTAGACACCTCAATATATGGATTTGCACCGTAGCCCTCCGGACTTACGATGGTGTCCACATCGGTCGGATATCCTTTTGTGAATCTGTGTTTGTAGGTTTTGATATTGCGGCGTTCCAGTTTGTTAATGAACGTATTGACAGCCGGCGCATCTTCGTATCTGGTTACAACGACACTGTTGATGGTAAGATCGTACTTTCTGAAGGTGTCGATGAGACGCAGAACCTCCAGGTCATATGTAATACCGAAATCCTGACGAGTCTTGCTGGTCATAATATCGCCTGCATAAATGCAGATAATAATCTCCGCCTGATCTTTCATATGCTGCAGAAGCTTAATCTTCGCATTTTCATCAAATCCCGGCAGCACGCGCATCGCATGCTTATCGTGAACCAGCTTGCCGCCGAACTCCAAATAAAGCCTTTCTGCATTACCGTGATTAATTCGCTCTAAAATATACTTCGACTGCTCTTCAATGTACTTTTCTGGATCAAAACCTTTTTTTAACATGAATTCCTCCGTTCTTTATCTATTTGTGTTACTTTATGAAAATTTTATATTGACAACTGCACTGCCCAAAGCACGGTTGTAACTATCATCGCAGCGATGATGAGCACCACCAGCACCTGTGCGATTCGTCTTCTTTTCTTATCCATCTTGTAAATCCCCTTTCCTGCTGTTTCACTGAGTTACTTCGATTTTCAGTTTGTTGCGCCCTTCCGCAATACCTCCAAGATTCACCTGATAGTCAATGCAGATATCTCCGAATCCATCTTCCGACAGGTTATTTTCAACCTCATTGGTCAAAAGCTCCATCTCCAAATTTCCATAGGGCGTGTGATAGCTGCTGCTAAAACGCTTTCCTTTTTCAAATACCAGTTCCGTGCCAGCCCCTGCGCCGCTGCCAATTCTGCGCATGCGAATGCAGTCATCGGTCAGCTTCAGGGTCGTCTTGCAGCCCGGAAAGCCGGAAAATTCGCTCTCGTCATACATCAAATATCTTGCGCCGTCGCGCTCGTACAGTTTCCCCTCAGTAATGAACTCCATGCGGTCTTCGTCATTCTCAGAGAACTGTCTGCCTGTTATTTTTAGCATAATATCTCTCATAACCAAACTCCACAATCCTTTCAATCAATTCTGTAAATCCGACGCCCATTTCTTCCCACATCTTCGGAAACATGCTGTATTTGGTAAAGCCGGGTATCGTGTTAATCTCGTTTATGTAAACTTCTCCAGTTTTTTTATCTACAAAGAAATCAATTCTGGAAAATCCGCTGCAGTCACAAGCCCTATAAGCTTCCTTCGCCAGAGTACGGATTTTCTCGTAGGTCAGTTTAGGAAGCTGCGCCGGAATGGAAATCTCCGTACCCGAATCATCGGTGTACTTTGCGGTATAGTCATAAAAATCAAGCTTTGCAACGATTTCTCCCACTGCGGCAACCTGCGGCTTGTGATTTCCGATAACACCGGTTTCTACCTCTCTGCAGTCGATCCCCTCTTCAATAATAATACGCCTGTCATATTTTGCAGCAAGGAGAAGCGCCTGCCTCAGCTCATCTGCATTTCTTACCTTGGAAATGCCCACGCTGGAACCCATATTGGAAGGCTTGACAAACATGACATACGGCAATTCTGCTTCAATGTCCGCTATGATTTCCTCCATGTGTTCTGCAAGGTCTTCGCTGTACACCAGCTTGTATCCGCTGGTCGGAAGCCCTGCCTCTTCAAAAATTTTCTTAGCGGAAACCTTATCCATGCACAGCGCCGATGCCAGTACACCGCAGCCGGCATAAGGCATATCCAGCATTTCAAAGAGTCCCTGAATCGTGCCGTCCTCGCCGTAAGGTCCATGAAGCACCGGAAAGATAAAGTCTGCAAGGTCCTTTAGCTGAGATACTGTAATGTCCTCAGCTGTTTCCTCCCATGCTCCGGAAGGAATCTCCGAAAGCTCGCCCAGGTACAGCTTCCACTGACCTTCTCTCGTAATTCCAATCATGACCACCTGATACTTATTTCTGTCGATGGCTTCGATGACTGAAGCTGCGGACAGCAGTGATACCTCGTGCTCGCCTGAACGACCGCCAAAGATGACACCTATTCTTTTCATAATAATCCCCCTACCTTACATTTGCTCATAAATACGCTCAAGATGCGCTTTGTCAAAGAAATATTTCTTCTCGCAGAACTGGCACACAAGCTCAGCCTGCCCGTCTTCATCGATAATCTCCCGCAGATCCTTTCTGCCGATGGTCATAAGGATCTGTTCCAGCCTTTCTTCACTGCAGTCACACTCCCACCTGATTTCTCTGGTTTCTGTCTTGTCCGGCATAAGTTCTTCCGGCATATCTTTAAAAATCTCCTCCAGCAAGTCAAGTACAATACCTTCTTCGGTTTTTCCGGCGGAGCGAACCATGACTTTCTCAATGCTGGTTGTCATCGGCGGCATTTTACCAATCATGTCTTCCAGCGCTGTCACCGATTCCTCCAAAGCACCCGGCAGCATCTTGATAATCATACCGCCAGCGCAGAGCACCTTTCGCTCTCTGGAAATTTTAACCCCCAGCGCTACGGAAGCGTTCTGCTGTTCGGAAATATAGTGGTAGGCAGTCAGGTCATCTGCGATTTCACCGGAAACCAAAGCGATCGTTCCTACATATGGCTCCTTCATGCCCAAGTCTTTAATCACTGTCAGATCTCCAACACCAAGGCTTGCGCCTACATCCAGATGTCCGTCTGCGCGAAGAGGCAGCTCTACATCGGGATTAGAGATATACCCCTTAACTCTGCCGTCTCCATAGGCAGTTGCCAAAATCTGTCTGGCAGGTCCGTCTCCTTTAAACTGTACAGTCAGCTTATTTTCTTCGCTCTTAAGATCCAGGCTCATCAGTCCCGCACCGGTAAGAACTCTACCCAGCGCCGCTGTAGCAAGGGGCGTGGTATTATGGATTTTTCGGGCTTCTTCTACCATGTCGGTGGTGATAGTCAGGCTGACACTGTAAGAGCCGCTTTTGTCGATTGCTGTAATTACTTTGCTCATATTCTATGTTTAACCTCTCGTTTATTAATTCACACATTCAATCATATATTTTATCATACTCTTGACAATTTTAACACAAAAAAACCACATTTTTCAGCTATAATTTGGGTATATTAAGAGAAAAAGATTTTTTACATCAGAAAGGCAGGAATTCAAATGGATAACTGGGATAACAATAATGAACATAGAGAACCAAATTTCGTCATGGTAGGCGACTGTTCACCTAAGACTGAAACTGAATATTCGCCTGATCCAGAACCTGTACAGAAGCCCCTGTACGATCAGCCGCAGAGCGAGTATGCGGGACAGACGGGGTATACTTACTATCAACAAACACCGCCTGCCCCTCCGAAAAAGAAAAAAAAGGATCCAAAATACATTACCCGCAGGGCTTTTGTCATCACGCTAATCTGCTGCATGCTAGCAACCTCAGGTCTGACCATTGGCGGCTATACACTTCTGGCTGACTCCGGACTGGTAAGCGGCGGCGGAAAAACCGTATCTGCAACCAACTACACGCTGGCAAAAGCTACTGGAAGTGAGAAGTCCGTACAGGAAATCATTGCCCAGAACGAAAACGCAGTAGTTGAAATCAGAACAGAATCCGTCGCTATGGATAACTGGCTGCAAAACTACGTAACCCAAGGTGCAGGCAGTGGCGTCATCGTAGATACCAAAGGCTACATCCTAACCTGCAACCACGTTATCGACGGCGCTTCCAAAATTACGGTCACATTGAAAGACGGTACAGAACTGGATGCAAAAGTAGTCGGTAGCGATGCACAGAACGATATCGCAGTGTTGAAAGTCAATGCAAAGAATCTGACCGCTGCTTCTTACGGAGACAGTTCCCAGCTGTCGGTAGGTGATATGGTTGTGGCTATCGGAAATCCTCTGGGTCAGCTGGGAGGAAGCGCTTCCAGCGGTATCATCAGTGCACTGGACAGAACGATCACCGTAGAGGGCAGAGAAATGACCCTGCTGCAGACCGATACTTCCATCAATCCGGGCAACTCCGGCGGCGGACTCTTCGACCAGTATGGCAACTTAATCGGTATTGTCGTAGCTAAATCTTCCGGCTCCGATGTAGAAGGTCTGGGCTTTGCCATCCCAATCGCAAAAGCTGCTGAAATCGCCAAAGACCTCATCGAAAACGGTCACGTTACCAATCGTGCAGCCATCGGCATCTCCGTTCTGGATGCTTCCAGTGCAGAAGTTGCAATGCAGTATGGTCTGCGCATGACAGGTGTTTACATTCAGGAAGTCACCGGCAGCGAAGCACAGAAGGCCGGATTTAAAGCAGGCGACATGATTTACTACGTAGAGGACACCAAGATTGAAAATCAGGCAAGTTTGGTCAGCGCACTGAACAAACACAAGCCTGGCGATAAAATCAAGGTCACCGTCATTCGTGACAACCAGACCGTTGAAATCACTACTACCCTGATAGAAGCAACTGAATAAACGTTTCATCTATATTGATGCACCGCTGTCAAAATTGTCAGCGGTGCTTTTCTTGCTGCAGTCATGGTTGCGGCTGCAGCTTAACCCAAATAAGGTTTTTTTCAAAAAAATGTATAAGCAACTCTCTAAATCTTAACCGAAAATCAAAAAATCGACAAAAAATGTATACGAACATCGGACTGCGATCAGGCTGCAGCCGACTGGCAGACCAATTTAAGTATAAAACTTGCATTTTACGTATTTTTTTAGAGTTTTTGCTGACATCTTGCACAATATGCAAGCCAAAACAGATTGCTGACCAGACCTTAGGCAGACCTAGACCAAATAGGTTATACATTTTTTTGAAAAAATCCCCATTTAGGTTAAGTTCCACTCCGTTTTCAACATTCCTTTTTCGCCGCATATACGCTCGCTGTATGCCCTTGACAAACATACCGTTGGTATGTTATCTTTATATACATACCAACGGTATGTTTCATTTTCATACACGTACACCATACAAAAAGGAGGCTGCTATCATGAGCAGAAATAAACACCCTGAGGAAACAGTTCAAAAAATCCTGGACGCATCCACTCGGCTATTTATGGAAAGAGGATACGAAAACACCTCGATTCAGGATATCATCAATGAACTGAAAGGGCTCAGCAAGGGCGCTATCTATCACCACTTTGCATCAAAGGAGGATATTCTGGTTGCAGTGATCGACCGCCTAACATGTGACTCCAACAAAATGCTGGATGAAATCCGTGACCGCACAGATCTCAGCGGCAAAGATAAACTGAAAACTATTTTTAAATCGTCCATCTGCCGTCCGGTGCAAAACGATATTTTTAGAATTGCGCCGGATTTTAAGAAAAATCATAAACTCCTGTTTCTGCTAATCGATGATACGATTAACACGGTTGCACCCGATTACATTCTCCCCATTATCCAGCAGGGGATTTCTGACGGCACCATCAAGACAAGCTATCCTGCCCAGCTTGCTGAGTTGATTATTCTTGCTGCCAACGTTTGGACGAATCCAATGATATTTAACAACACCCCAGAGGAAACATGCAACAAATTTATGATTCTCAATCAAATGCTGCAGGGCTTCGGACTGGATATTCTGGACGATGACATGCTGCAGCGTCTCCATGAACTAGCTACAATTTATAGCGATAGCAAGAAAGGATAAATTCACATGAGCAATACACTATTTACCAGGGATTTCACGCTGGTTATAACTGGACAGATTATTTCACTATTCGGTAACGCTATTATTAGATTTGCGCTACCTTTATACCTTCTGAATCAGACCGGATCTTCTGCGCTGTTTGGAACAGTAACAGCTCTTGCTTTTATTCCGTCCATTCTGCTTTCTCCTGTTGGAGGTATCATTGCTGACAGAATCAATAAGCGTACCATTATGGTAGTGCTGGACTTTTTCACGGCATTGATTATCGCAGCATTTGCGCTGCTTCTTAGTTCTGTGGATTTTGTCACACTGATTACAGTCACTTTAATGCTGCTGTACGGCATTGCCAGTGCATATCAGCCATCGGTATCCGCAAGCATTCCTGCGCTGGTAAAGCCGGATTACTATGTGCAGGCTAACTCTGTCATCAACACGATCAATTCCTTTTCTTCCCTAATCGGACCGATACTTGGCGGCATTCTCTACAGCTTTTACGGACTAATGCCGCTGCTTTGGATTTCCACTGCGTGTTTCTTCCTGTCAGCAGTAATGGAAATCTTTATTCACATGCCTCATACCAAACAGTCTGCTGGCGGCAGCATATGGCATATCGTAAAATGTGACTTTGGTGAAAGCTTTCACTTCATTCGCAGGGATAAGCCGATTATTATAAAAGTTCTGCTGGTAATCTGCGGAATCAACCTATTTTTGTCCGCTATGATTGTAGTTGCCACGCCATATCTGATTACGGAGGTGCTGGACTTTGAACCGGCGCTGGGAAACAGACTCTTCGGTTTTTCAGAAGGCGCTTTTGCGCTGGGCGGACTTGCAGGAGGTATCAGCGCAGGACTTTTTGCCAAAAAGCTTACACTGTCCAAAGCAGGCAATTTCCTGATTGCTTCTTCCCTTATGATTTATCCTATGGCATTTGGACTTATGCTAATCTCCTCACCATGGATTAATTACTTCATCATCACTGGCTGCTTCTTCTGCCTCATGATTTTTTCGACCCTGTTTTCCGTGCAGATGCTCGCCTTTGTGCAAGGGGAAACTCCACAACATTTAATCGGCAAAGTGCTTTCTGTCATTATGACCCTCTGCACCTGCGCACAGCCTTTGGGCACTTCCCTTTATGGACTGTTCTTTGACTTCTGCAGCGGTCGGGAGTACATTGTCATATTCTTTGCCGCCACGGTGTCTCTGCTGATTGCAATTTCTACAAGAAAAATCTTCAAAGGGCTCAGCAAAGACGCCTGAACTGTTGCCTGCAAGCCAGTTTTGATTTACTTACCGGCAAAGGCGTGTTATAATTACTTTGGTTATACCAATACCAAATCAAATTGAAATGACACACGCAATTTCCAATCAGGAGACCTTTATGGAATTTAAAAAAATCGCATCACCTTCGTTAAAGGAACTTTTCATAGAACAGCTGGAGCACATGATTCTTTCCGGTAGTCTTTCCATTGGAGAGAAACTTCCTTCCGAGCGTCAGCTTGCAGAAACCATGCAGGTGAGCCGCGGCGTAGTCAACAGCGGTCTTGCCGAACTGGAAAAGAAGGGTTTTCTGGAAGTTCACCCTCGAAGCGGCACTTATGTCTCTGACTATCGCAACAAAGGTACGCTGGAAACTCTAATCTCCATCATGAACTATAACGGCGGAAAACTGCGTCGTGATGAAGTCCGCTCTATTCTGGAAGTCCGCATCGCGCTGGATACGTTGGCTGTTAACCTGTGCATCGACCGAATCACCGAGGAAGAAATTCTGCAGCTTCACAATCACGTAGAAAAAATTCGTACCGCCTCCTCCATAGAAGAAGCAGTGAATGGCGCTTATGCCTTTCAGAATGCCCTTGCGTTTTTCTCAGGGAACACCTTGATTCCGTTGATATTTCATTCCTTTCGGGCACCGGTTTCCACCATGTGGGAGCGTTTTTGCATGCTCTACGGTATCCATGCCCTTTATGAAAACAACTTCGGTCTTTGGGAACACATCAAGAATCGCGACAAAGAAGGCGCTGTCGCCTGGATTAATACTTCCATCGGCGAAAGCATCCACGGAAGCAGAGAAATTTACTTTGAATAACTGCAATAGAGCTGTCTCAAAATGAAATGAGACAGCTTTTTTTCGACTTTCGACCAACGCGCCCGCTTGAAACAGTTAGTCTGGCAGGTTCGTGTACGGGAGTAAGATTAACAGCAAGAGAATGAAGACATGCCGTACCCGTGATTTGCCCCGTGCCACGTTTAGGATTGATTTCTGTATACATGGCGGAGACCTGTGAAAAAGTGCCACATATAAAAGTGTTTTAAGAAAAAATGGCGGCTGCAGAAAGAAATACCGACAGAAAGTCGGAGAAACTTTAGCATCCTACAGTAAAATATCAAAAAAGTGGGTATCAGGCAGCAGGCGCGCGCCAGCTTTTTAGAAAATGAATCCAAATATGGCGTTTGGCGGATGGCGGACGCCATGTATACAAAAAAACGCTTTGAATATGGCGTTTTCCAGGAGGTGAGCGCCAGATATCCAAAAAAATCTTGAGATTATGGCGCGCCGTTTTCTCAGCAGCATAAGCTGCTGCATACCTATCATAAAATCAAATAGAATGTCAAAAAAACTGCTATGCAATCAGATGAACTTTTTGCATAGCAGTTTTCCTTATGAGCTTACGCCTGTTTCCACGTCGCTACTTCATCTCGCAGCCACTGACACCATGTTTCCACGCCTTCCCCTGTCTTTGCAGAAACCGGGAAGATTTTCAAATCAGGGTTTCTCATGTGCGCATACTCCTCCACCTTCTCCATGTCGAAGTCAAAGTACGGCAGCACATCTGTTTTATTGATGATGAGCACGTCACAGACCCGAAAAATCAGCGGATACTTCAGCGGCTTATCGTGACCCTCAGGAACAGAGAGAATCATAGCGTTCTTTACCGCTCCGGTGTCAAATTCTGCAGGGCATACCAGATTTCCTACATTTTCCAGAATCACCAGATCAAGTTCGCCCGTTTCCAGCTCACGCAGTCCCTGCCGAGTCATATCTGCGTCCAAATGGCACATGCCTCCTGTGTGCAGCTGAATAGACTTTACACCGGTCTCTGCAATGGCAGCAGCATCCACATCAGAATCAATGTCGGCTTCCATGACGCCTATCGCCATCCCACTTTGCAGTGCTTTGACAGTCTGCTTCAGCAGGGTAGTCTTTCCTGCTCCCGGCGAAGACATCAGGTTCAGCAGAAAAGTCCCCTGCGCCTTCAGTTCCTCTCGCAGCGTCTTAGCATCAGCATCATTACTGGCAAAAACACTTTCCTTTACTTCTATCACCTTATACTTATCCATATTTTCACCTATTTGATCACAGCTCTTGCAGCCGCATCCTTGTAATATTTAAAGTCAGTGAAGACTTCGCCCTTATACGGATTGGTCTTTGTCCTCATGGATTTTCTCACGATGTAAAGCAGTGCAATAATATTGGTAATCAATGCCAGCGCACTGACAACGGTCATTGCTGTCGGGTCTGCATTGACTGCATTTCCTGCCATGATACCGTTCATCGTTCCGTCAGCATACTGGGTTGAGATGGTCGCCCACGCAAATCTGCTGCTTCCGTCTGCAAAAGTCTCCTGGAACAATGGGAATACCTGTGCAAACATGCACCAAATACAGAGAGTATTTGCACGGTTCATAATCCAGCCGCCTTTGTTCCACAGAAGCGCTGCGATGGTCGGTGCCAGCAGCAGTGCCACGCCGCAGAACCAGGAATGGGTCGGCAAACAGTTGTAGGTATAAGCAAAATTCCAGATATCGTATACGATGATATACACCCAAATCATATCAGGCCAAATCATATCCTTTCCATCTTTGGAAGAATAAACTGCCCACCAGCCGGTCATACAGAAGATGTTCAGAATACCTGCAATACCGTTCATCACATTGTGCCAGCCTCCATAAAGCCATACGCCCTCAGAAGACAACCACCAAGAGCCCCATCCGTTGATAGCGGACTCAAAATCGCTGGCCACGGCGATCAGAATATTGATGGCTACGATGGCAAATGGAAAAGCCTTGAACCAGTGCTTTTTACCAATTCCCCATTCATATTTAATCATCATAAATCCGATACAGCCTGCCAAAGATGCGTATAACTTCGCGTAGTGGAACCAGCCGTTCATATACAGATAAGTCTGGTTATTCAGCGCCCACTCAGCGCCTGAACCCGCTGCTACAGCGATAACTACAAAGTATACCGTCAGCGCTGCCGGTAATACGCCGAACATCAAAAGACCTCCGGTCTTGGTTCTTCTGGCAAATTCATTGAGCAAAATCAGTCCAACAAGAACCGCAAGCATTGCAATCCATTTCGCTGCCGCGCCTGCTCCATAAACATGAAATAACATAAACAATCAACTCCTTTTCTTCTTTCTTAAATTAGCCTAACAGCCTTCTATCTCTTTAATCATGACTTGATTTCCCTGCAGCAGCCAGGTTTTCTCGCTGCTGCAATGGGGACAAATTTTCCCGTACTCCACTGTGCCATAGGTTTTCTCACAGTTTTCGCAGTAGGTCACCGCAGGAATCTCCTCAATCAAAAGCTCCGCTTCCCGAGTCAGGTCATTTTTATCTGCCGCCCATCTCCAGCAGTCGGTCAGATAGTGAGGTATCACCGAAGATACCTCCCCCAGCTCCACCGTAACAGAAGCAACCTTCGTCAGTCCGTTTTCTTCTGCTGTTTTCTCCACGCCTTTGATGATGTGAAATACAATCCCAAGCTCGTGCATTTTACTTCTTCCCCTTTTTTGAGAACTTCACTTTAATCGCCTGCTTTGCACCGTATGGCAAAATGTATTTCAACTTGTCTTCGCTTGGCACCATTTTGCTGGCCTCTGGGAAGTCACGGTACAGATGGATTGCATCAAATTCGCATTTGGTTGTACAAACGCCGCAGCCAATACACTTATTCCCATCCACGACAGATGCGCCACAGCCTAAACATCTCGCCGTCTCGACTTTCACCTGTTCTTCTGTCAGCGGCAGAGAAGGGTCGCGGAAAGACCTCTTGTGATTCACTACAGAATCTCTGCCGGGAACCTGACGACTGGAATTGTCGTAGCTTTCTATGTAAATATTTTCCTTATCCAGCTCTATGAACTGGCGGCGATTTCTGCCAATGGTCATGCTGGAATGAGGCTGTACGAAACGATGAATAGAGATAGCGCCTTCCTTTCCGGCTGCGATAGCGTCAATGGCAAATTTCGGTCCGGTATAAACGTCTCCTCCTACAAAGATATCCGGCTCTGCAGTCTGATAGGTCAGGCTGTCTGCCACAGCCGCCTGCCCTCTTCCCAGTTCCACTTTGCTGTCTTTCAGCAGGTCGCCCCACTGAATACTCTGACCGATACTCATGAAAATCCGGCTGCACGGCACTGTGATGGTTTCATTTTCATCGTAAACCGGCGCAAAACGTTTTTCCTCATCAAAGACAGACAGGCACTTTTTCAGGACAATGCCGGTGACCTTTCCATTTTCTGTGAGAATCTCCTTCGGACCCCATCCGCAGCTAATCGTTACATCTTCTTCCTCTGCTTCTGCGATTTCCTCTTCTGACGCCGGCATGATATCCCGACTTTCCAGACAGTACATGGAAACTTCTGATGCGCCGCATCTGCCGGCGGTTCTTGCTGCGTCGATGGCAACATTGCCGCCGCCGATGACTACCGCTTTGCCGTCAACGTTATAGGACGAATCCTCACTGACGATTCGCAGCAAATCTACCGCAGTCATAACGCCCTCTGCATCCTCTCCGGGCACACCTGCCAGCCTGCCGCCCTGACAGCCTATTGCAATATAGAATGCCTTATAGCCTTCTTTTCTCAAATCTTCTATGGTGATATCTCTTCCTACCTCCACACCGGTACGAATTTCAACGCCCATAGCCTCGATAATATCAATTTCCGCCTGAACCACGTCTTTCTCCAGCTTAAACGAAGGAATTCCGTATACCAGCATGCCGCCGGTCTTTGGATTCTTTTCAAAGATGGTCGGTGCATAACCTTTTTCTGCCAGATAAAACGCACAGGAAAGACCTGCCGGACCTCCGCCGATGATGGCGATTTTTTCCGGGAAAAAGCCTTTCAGGGCAGGCACTACTTTCTTCGGAATAAACCTGGTCTCTGCTCTCAGGTCTTGCTCTGCGATGAATCTCTTTACTTCATCGATAGCAATCGCCTCATCAATGCTGCCTCTGGTACAGGCATCTTCACACCGCCTGTTGCAAATACGACCGCAAATAGCTGGAAGAGGATTTTCTTTCTTAATCAGCGCTAATGCTTCGGTGTATCTGCCCTGCGCCGCCATTTTCAAATATCCCTGCACTGCGATATGTGCAGGACAAGCCGTCTTGCAAGGTGCTGTTCCCGTATCGTAGCAGTTGATTCTGTTGTTGTCCCTGTAATCTTCGTCCCACATGTGCGGTCCCCAAGGCTGCTGGCTTGGAAGCGGAATCTTTGGATATTCCACTTTGCTTCCGTCTTTCTGACAAAGCTTCTGCCCCAGCTTTACAGCACCCGCCGGGCAATACTCCACACATCTGCCACAGGCCACGCAGTTGTCTGTTTTGACACGAGCGCGGTATGCAGAAGCCGACATATTCGGTGTATTGAACAGCTGCGACGTCCTAAGGGCATAGCAAACGTTAACATTGCAGTTACAGATTGCAAAAATTTTGTCTTCACCATCAATATTAGTAATCTGATGGACAAAGCCGTTTTCTTCAGCCTGTCTGAAGATATCCAGCGCCTCTTCTTTGGTTACATATCTGCCGCCTTTGTTGGTTTCTACTACATAATCAGCCATATCTCCCATGGCCACGCACCAACCTTCCGGATCATCAGCACAGCCTTCGTCATAGGTCTGTCTGGAATATCTGCAGGAACAAGGGCTTGCCGCATATTTACCTTCATACTTATCCAGCCAATAGGAAATATGCTCTAAAGATATAGATTCATTCTCCATCTCGATGGCTTTTTCTACAGGAATGACATGCATGCCGATGCCTGCTCCTCCCGGCGGCACCATAGGTGTAATCTTCTCCAAAGGCAGCCTGCTCATTCTCTCAAAAAATCTTCCGACCTCTGGATGTGCCTGCAGCATCTGAAGGTTCATATTGCTGAACTCTGCATTGCCCGGCACGAACATCGGCAGCACATACTGCTTCACATGCTCCGGATTTTCCCAGTTATATTCCAGCACTCCGTTTACAGCCATCTGCTCCAGCAATTCTTCCAAATGGTCTCTATCCATTTTGGTAAGCTCCACCATCTGATCCAGCGTTTTCGGCTTTCGCACGCCCATTTTCAGCGCTACCTCTGCCATTTCGTCGGTGCACATCGCCGCCAGTCCCCAATATTCCGGGTCGTATTTTGTAATCTTCTTGATGCCCAATTTCTGAGGAACACGATCTGTAATCATTTTCGCCAGCTTGACAATTGGCTCCCGCTCAACTTCGTTCTCTATGTACTCCGGTACATATCCCGCCAAATGATCTGCCATAGGAAATCTCCTTTCTGTTCTTTCTCCCTGCGCAAACTTGTTTTTCGTTCAACCTCATCTGGTCATACCAGATTTCGTTATTTGTTTAACATTATAAATTTATATGTCGAATTTGTCAAGAAATTACGCTATTCTAGTCGATTTTTTCAGATTGACATCTGGTCGAACCACTACCTGCGAGCACACGACAAACCCATGAAAAGTTGCGAACATTAAAGTTTAGTACCTAATCCGTATTTTTACAAAAAAGGTATCAAAAATTAGGAGTTACTTTATACTAACTAAAAGGTTTTACGAAATAGAAATGAAATTCTTCGTTCTTTTTTGTTTTCTAAGGATCTATTTTCATACAAGTCTTCCATTATACAAAAGTTTATTCCTTGTTTTCCATATAATGGATAAAACGTTTTGGATATTTTAGTACCTTTTTTGCCAAATACTCTTAAAAGTACTAATGATGTGTTTCATGGGTTTGCCGTGCCTGCAAGCAGTCTGTGTCTTGCCAATTTTCCCCCAATATGGTAAAGTGAAAACAAGACTTACAAAATGGGAAAAGGAGAGATTGCTATGAACGAACACATTCTCGTTGTAGACGACGAAAAGGAGATTGCCGACTTAATCGAACTCTATCTGAAAAGCGACGGCTACAATGTACATAAATTTTACAATGGACAGGACGCTCTTTCCTGTATCGCCTCACAGCCCCTTGATATGGCTGTTCTGGACGTTATGCTGCCGGATATTGACGGCTTTAAAATCCTGCAGACAATTCGTGAAAACCACTTTTTTCCAGTTATCATGCTGACTGCAAAGGTAGAGGATATGGACAAAATCATGGGACTAACTCTAGGCGCTGACGATTACATTACCAAACCTTTTAATCCGCTGGAGGTGGCAGCGCGTGTTAAGACGCAGCTGCGCAGATACACAAGCTATAATCAGGCTGTCAGCCAACCTGCTGCCAACATGCACGACATTAGAGGGCTTGTCATCAGCAAAGATACTCACACCTGTACCCTTTACGGCAAGGAGGTCAGTCTGACACCGCTGGAGTTCTCCATTTTATGGTATCTCTGTGAGCAGAAAGGCAAAGTGGTCTCCTCCGAGGAACTTTTTGAAAAGGTCTGGGGAGAAAAATATCTGGACAACAGCAATAACACTGTGATGGCACACATCGGACGCTTGCGGGAAAAACTAAAGGAACCTGCAAAGCATCCGAAATTCATCAAGACAGTGTGGGGAGTGGGGTACAAAATTGAAAACTAATTCACTGAGCCGCAAACTGGCATGGACCTTGTTTGCAAAAATGATTGCTGCCGCAATCCTTCTGCTTTTCAGCGGAATCGGCATTTACATTCTGTCCACCTTTGCCTTTGCTATGTTTACATGGCAGGGAGATGAGCCTCTTTACAGACTGGCTATGAGCCTGCAGCAGCATCTGCTTCTCGTTGCGTTTGCCTACTATGGCATTGGGCTTGTCGTGATATTCTTCCACTACTGGTTTAAGCCTTTCCGATTTTTTCAGGAACTGGTCGATGCAGCTGAGACGGTCAACCGGCAGGACGATAGTCTGGTGGAGCTTTCACCCCAGCTTTCCGAACTTGAAGGTCAGCTGAACCAACTGAAACTCTCTTCCATGAACAATCAGCGAGCCGCCAGAGAGGCCGAACAGAGAAAGAACGATCTGGTCACCTATCTGGCTCACGATTTGAAGACACCCATTACATCTGTCATCGGCTACCTAACCCTGCTTCGAGATGAGCCGCAGATTTCCGAGGAAATGAGAGAGCGCTACATGGATATCGCACTGAATAAAGCGGAACGACTGGACGACTTAATTAACGAATTTTTTGATATTACCAGATTTAATCTGTCTCATATCTCTTTAGAAAAAAGACAGATTAACCTGTCCCTCATGCTGAATCAGTTGATTTATGAGTTTCAGCCTATGCTGGACGCCAAACATCTGACAACGCAGCTGCAGTCAGAAGACAGTATCATGCTTCGCTGCGACCCTGACAAGCTGCAGCGGGTTTTCGATAATCTGCTAAGAAACGCAGTCAACTACAGCTTTGAGAACAGCCCAATCCGCATTACTGCAAAGGTAGAAAAACTACCATCTCCCCATGTGCTTCTCACCTTTGAGAATTATGGCGACACGATTTCCGAAGAAAAGCTGACGCGACTTTTCGAGCAGTTCTACCGGCTGGATACCTCCCGTTCAACAAGAAGCGGCGGCGCCGGTCTGGGGCTTGCTATCGCAAAAGAAATCGTAGAGCTCCACGGCGGCACCATCACCGCATTCAGCGAAAACGATATCATTCGCTTTGAGGTAGCCCTGCCTCTGTGAGAAATTTGTAAGAAAATCGTTTAAAAATGGTTAGTCACTCATCAGAAGGTCTATAAGATTCAAAACCACAATCCTGTTATGATTGAATCGTAACAAAGGATTGTGGTTTTTTCATGAGTTTTTATGAGGAGGTTACCATGGCAAGAAAACGACTGACAGAAGCCTTTCCGTGGCTGCTGCCCTTGCGTCAGTATCAGCGAAAGCTGTTTTTTTACACGGGAATGCGTCTATCAAGAAATATCTATACAAGAACGCAGCAGAAAAAGCTGCTGCCCTATGAAATTTTCAAAAGCCGTGCAATGATGATCAACACGCACAGCGGCTACGACATTCAGTACCAATACAATAAGGTGCACAACCTGAAGTTAGCTGCAGCCAAGGTAGACGGTATTGTCATTAAGCCGGGAGAATGCTTTTCTCTCTGCTACGCTATCAAAGATGCCGACAAAGACGAGCCTTATCTGGAGGGTCTCAGCCTGTCCAACGGAAAAACCACCGGTGAGTACGGCGGCGGTCTTTGTCAGCTGAGCAACCTGCTCTATTGGGTCTTTCTTCACACGCCTCTGACCGTAACGGAGCGGCACGGCCACGGCACCGAGTCCATTCCACCGGCTGATCCAAATGAACTTGCCGGAATCGACGCTACCATCGCCGAAGGCTGGCTGGACTTAAAGGTAAAAAATGATACCTGCCATGCTTTTCAAATCTCCGTTACCTTTGAAGGTGACGACATCATAGGCGCAGTGCGAAGCGAAAGTGAAAAGTGCTACGACTACAAGGTCTACAACACTTCCTGCGACTATATCCGAAAAGGCGGTGTTCTCTATCAGGAAGCGGATGTAGCGAGAAAAAAACGCAGCTGCTTTACGGGGTGCGAGTCAGAGGAAATTCTTTACCATAATCACTGCGTCATCGGCTATCCGCTGCCGCAGCACATCGAAATCAAGGAAGGGGTTTAATATATGAAAAAGAATATTGCAGTTTTATTCGGAGGCTGTTCTCCGGAGTATCCAGTATCGCTGAAATCCGCTTATGCTGTTTTGAATCACATCAATACCAATCAGTATCAGGTCATCGCCGTGGGAATCACAAAGGACGGCAAATGGCTTCGCTATCTTGGGGAATACGAAGCCATTTTGAACGATACCTGGTATGAACACGAAAGCCAGTGCCGAAGCGCTTTTATTTCACCGGACCGGAAAGTCCACGGTCTTTGCGAAGTGGACAAAGATGGCATTTCTACGATTTATCTTGACGCAGTGTTTCCTGTACTTCATGGTCGTAACGGAGAAGACGGCAGCGTGCAGGGTCTAGCGCAGCTCGCCGGGATCCCTGTAGTTGGCTGCGATATCATGTCCTCTGCGCTCTGCATGGATAAACACCGTGCCCATCTGCTTGCTGAGGCTGCCGGCGTAAAAGTTCCAAAGGCCGCCTATTTCTACGAAAAACCATCTACAGCAGAACTTGCCGCAGCCGTTTCGACTCTAACCTATCCCCTCTTCGTAAAACCGCTGCGTGCCGGTTCTTCCTTCGGTATCACCAAGGTCGAATCGCCGTCCGCTCTGGCTGACGCTGCGGAACTGGCATTTTCCTATGACAGTGAAATCATCATCGAAGAAAATATCGATGGTTTTGAAGTAGGCTGCGCGGTGCTGGGCGATTCCCACCTGACCTTAGGGCGGGTCGATGAAATTGAACTTTCCGGCGGATTCTTTGATTACACCGAAAAATACACCCAGCAAACTTCCACTATCTATATGCCTGCTCGCATTGATTCTGCTACAGAACTGCGAATTCAGGAGGCTGCCGCTGCCGTCTACAGAGCTTTAGGCTGCAGCGGCTTTGCCAGAGTGGATATGTTCCTCACACCGGAGGGTGAAATTGTATTCAATGAAGTTAACACCATTCCCGGCTTCACCGCAATGAGTCGCTATCCAAATATGCTAAAAGGCGTGGGGCTTTCCTATACCGATATCGTGCAGCAGCTGATTTCACTGGCGCTGCAGGTGTAAAAGCAGGAGGTGTTTATTATGACAGAAAGAATGCAAGCCTTTGGCGGCAACCTGATTTTAGTCAATCACGACCACCCGCTGCAGCAAAGCGCGCAGCCCTGCTGCGTTCCAATTCTGGAAAATTATCCTGCCGTTACCATGGAGCGCCGCGCTGCTGCCTGCCTTTTACAGCTGCTTCGGGCAATCGGCGCAGGTGATGAAATCGTCCCGGTCAGCGGCTACAGACCCTATTCTGAGCAAATGCAGATTTACCAAGATTCCCTTGCAGAAAACGGCGCTGCCTTCACCGCAAAGTACGTAGCAAAGCCGGGCTGCAGTGAGCACCAGAGCGGTCTTGCCATCGACCTCGCAAAAAAAGCGCCGAAAATTGATTTTATTTGTCCGGATTTTCCTGACATCGGAATCTGCGCTGAATTCCGCAAGGCTGCCAGCCGATACGGCTTTATCCAGCGGTACACCGCCGAAAAAGAGCATATCACCGGTATTGCCTGCGAGCCTTGGCATTTCCGCTACGTGGGATATCCTCACTCAGAAATCATGGAGGAAATGAATTTCTGTCTGGAAGAATATATCGATTATCTGCACCGATTCACTTATTGTCATCCTATGCTTCTGCGACGCGGAGACAAAGAAATATCAGTTTTCTTTAGTGAGACAAACGAGGCTAGCCATGAGACCGCCGGCATCATTACCGAAATTTCTGGAAACAATGTGGATGGTTGTATCATGACTGTATGGGAGTAGGCGCCCTTTCGATTGGCGGCTTCGGTGCGATGTGCATATTTTTCATGAGAATGCCACAAATATGCACAATGTCGTGCATATTTTCCAGAAAATCTCTAATTATATGCAGAAAAGGCAGTTATAATCGACTTTTCTCTTCGATTTAGCTGCCTTTTTCAGACTAAATCTACATATTTTGCGAAAAAGCTCTAAAAATATGCACATTTTTTCAAGATGCTGTGCATATTTTCAGGGTTTTTTCTAAATTTATGCACTACACACATGAGCTTCCATTCTGCCGCAAAGCTTGTTTTTTCTCTGATTCTATGATAAAGTATTATCTAACACAAGGGAAGTATAATGATTCTGTAGCCCGTTATCCAAAGATGGTAGAGTTTATGAAAGATAATGACCTGAAATAATCGACAATACAAATAAGCAAACCCTGATTGACTGGCTCAACACTGCAGATGGTTCCTATCATGGCTTGATTTGACAAAGGAGACAATAGAGTATGCTAACACAGAACAAAATCAACTTAGGTTTTATCGGTTTTGGGAATATGGCGCAAGCCATCACCGACGGATTTTTATATAAAGGAGCGCTGCGGCCAGACCAGATTTGTGCCTGCGGCGGCAGCTACGAAAAGCTGTGCTGCAACGCTAGAAAAAGAGGCATTTCCCCTTGCCACAGTGCAGAGGAAGTAGCTGAAAAAAGTGATATCATTTTTATTGCAGTAAAGCCAAATATGGTTGAACCAGTCACTGCTCCCATTTGCAAAAAGCTGCAGGGCAAAATTCTGATTTCAGTTGCCGCAGGTATGCTCAGTGAAGATTATGAAAAATTTCTGCCGGGTACTCATCATCTGAGTACCATTCCAAATACACCGGTTTCCACCGGCGAAGGCATTTTTATCGCAGAAAATGCCCACACTTTAACCGAAGATGAATTTGCTTTTGTCAAGACACTTTTAGAAACCATCAGTCTGGTAAAATCCGTTGCGCCATCTCAGTTCAGTATTGCAGGTACCATTGCGGGCTGTGGCCCTGCGCTAACCGCCTTGTTTGTTGAGGCTCTTGGGGACGCAGGTGTGCTTCATGGACTGTCCCGCGATCTTGCTTATCAGCTGGCAAGTCAGATGATTGTCGGAACCGGAAAAATGCTGGTTTCCTCCAGCATGCACCCTGGCGTACTGAAAGACGGCGTTTGCTCTCCGGGTGGCACCACCATCGTCGGCGTTACTGCTTTGGAGCGCAGGGGACTTCGCAGCGCAGTTATTGACGCGGTAGACGCAATCGAAACTTTATAACGCTTCAAAAAAAGCAGGCGGTTTCGTTTTACTTTGAAACCGCCTTTTTCTTTGCTTTATAAATTTACAATTTCTCCTGCCTTGATTACCATTGACACTTTATCGAGGACTTCGATATCCTCATCAGGATTTCCATCGAAGACAACCAGATTTGCACGCTTTCCGCACTTAATTGTGCCGACTTTATCGTCAATCATCAAAATCTCAGCGTTATTCTTAGTCGCCTGAATCAAGGTCTCAAGCGGTGTAAAACCTGCCATATTGACTCTGACGCGGAACTCATAAAGACCATTGCCGTGGCTGCCTGTATAAACACCTGCATCAGTCGCCCAGCCAATCTTAATGTTATTCTTCTTATATGCGTTAGCGCCATGCAACAAAGTTTCGAGCAATCTTTCAGCTTTCTCGACGTAGTGCTTTGGCTTTCCTTCCGGAAACTCCAGGAAGTTTACCATCGGTGACAAGGTCGGCATCGGGAAGGAACGATTAGTATTTGCGTACATTTCGATACATTCATCGTCCATGATAGAGGAATGTTCTACAGTTCTTACGCCACAGCGAATGCACATCTTGATGGCTTCAGTTCCGTGACAGTGTACTGCAACAGGAAGACCCACATAGTCAGCTGCTCTGCAGGCTGCTGCAAGTTCTTCCTCGTAAATAATCGGCATGCCAGGTTCCCCTCCCGGATTCATTACTGCCCCGGTACCCATAATCTTAATCCAGTCAGCGCCAAGCTGATACTGGCGGCGAACTGCCTTTGTAAATTCCGCAGGAGAATCACATTCGGCATACATGGTGCCGAAAAATTCATTGCCTCTTTCTGTTGGGGAAATTATCACACCGCTGGTCAAAATATCCGGACCTACCACCATGCCTTCGTTTACAGCTCTTGCAAGACCGATTGTAATATTATTTCTATCGCCTACATCGCGCACTGTGGTGTACCCTTTTCTTAAGTTGTCCTGTGCCAGCTGCAAACAGCGCATAACGCGGTAAGAATCCGGTTCTACGTTTTCTTCAAAAGTATTCTTCCCGCAAAGGTCAAGGTGCAGATGTCCTTCAATGAGACCAGGCATCAGAGTCTTTCCTTTCAGGTCAATGACTTTGTCCTCTGCTGCACTGACGCTGCCTGCCGGCTTGATGTCTAAAATTTCAGTGCCGTCAATGACAACGTCTGCACATTTGTCGTCATACCCCTCTGTCAGTTCAGGAATCAGACGCGCATTTTTTAATACTAACATAAGTTCGTACCTCCGATATCTCCTATACTGATTTTATTTTAGCACAAAAACGGAAACAAGTCTATCAGCATTCTATCCTCTTCTCCGTTAAAGCAAAAGCTACCTCACCTTTCGGTTTCAGTAGCTTTCATAATCTCTTTTACTTTTGATTTCAGAACTAGCTTTTCAGTCCCATTTTCCTCGCCAACCAGGCACAGCTGCGGAAAGATCACGCACCACCAGTTCTGACCGTCGCCTCTGCCAAGAGTTACCTTCAGTGCTTCATAATTTCCTGCCGGCAAAGTCAAATCCTCATAGCTTTTTTCTGGAATAAAAGTTACTTTTAAGTTTGCGCGTGCAGGGTAATCAAACCCATTTGCTGCAATAACCTCCTCAGCAATCTCTTCAATGGTATCCAGATTTGCATTCAGATACGCTCTGGCGCCATCAAGAGTCTCCTGACCGTCCATAAACTTCAGGATCTCATTTCTTACTTTTAGCTTCAGCGCCTGATCCGCTTTTGAATCGCTATTGGCTACCACGTGAAGGCGAATCATCCCCGGGTGTTCATTGGGCGTATGATTTATGTAGTAAATCCCCACCCCAGTACAGATTAAAAGCAGCGCCAGCAAAAGCAAAATCTCCTGCTGCAGTCGTGTCAACCTTAAATTCAGTATTGATTTCATTCTTTCCATCCTATTTACCTCCGTTCTATCTTCGAGTATGGACAGAAATCTGAAATCTAAACATTTATTTGATAATTAACAGCCTTTTTCCTTCTGTCGGCTCTTCTTCCAGCTGATTTGCGTCTCTGATATGAGCCTGCGTAGTTTTGTAACGTTTTGCTAAATCCCACAGAGTTTCATCTTTTTTTAATGTTACAATGACCATCGGATATTGCTTTTCTGTTGACTTCTCCATAAAACATGGCTGATTGAGAAGTGCCATTTCATCATCGTCATAGAGGGCTGCGCAAAGAGAAACAGTACAATTGATTTCAATCTGCTTTTCATTAATCAGTTCCACCCATGCGCTTTTTACCACCGGTCTGCAGCTGGCTTTTTGCGTAACCTGCGCTTTTTCCATATCCATTGTACCGCGAAAGTCTGCGATAACTTTCGTACTGCGGTAATCTCCGTCCTGATCTTTCCATAGCGCACAGCAGGCGATACTTCCTGTCGCTATAATTCTGCCCCGTTCCAGACTGCAGCTGCACTCCTGCACAGTGCCGGTGCAGTATACTGTCTCCGCAGCTTTTATTCCTTCTGGCAGGCTGATAATCTCCCGGACTTCTGTTTCCGCCATCGCTTCTCCGGCAAGATTAGACACCTGCTCCTTAGCCTTTTGAAACTGGAAATTTTTATCCAAATGATAGGCATCTACAATGATATCCTTTTGCCGCATTTCATAAAGTTCTACTCGTGTCTGTACATCTCCCTTGATTCTAAACTGTGCCTCATCTTCTCCCTCTTCTCCACGGTCAATGGAAACAGTCAGGTTCTTACCTGAAAAAGAAGTCTTTACCGCAGTCCAGTTCTTTCCTCTTTGCTCTTTATCAATTGCCACAAACTGTGTGAATTCAATTCGCTGATTATGCTGACAAATCACAGAACCGCTGCCCTCTTCTTCGCTTTGCGCGCAGTACAACAGACTGCAGAAAATAAATCCATTGATAACAACTTTCTCTGTCGTTACCTGGCGGTAGTTTTCCGTAATAGCAAAGTCCTGCTTTAAGATATATTCTGGACGCAGTGAACTGTCTTTTCCCTTAAAGGTTTCATCAATGGTGACTTCATCTTTCTTTGTCAGTTCCAGACAGGTCATGGAAACCTGAGTCCGTTTTGTTTCCAGCGATTCATCCTTCAGCCCGTCAAAAAACTGAAACTCTCTCTGACAAAACAGCTGCCCAGTAAATTCCAGCGTAATTTTTACACGAAACTTTCTCTCGTTGACAATCATGTAATCCAGATTTTTTACCTGACATCCAAACACACCTTCTGCCTGCGCCATCGGGTTCAGGCTCCACTGGTATTTGTACGGTACTTTTGAGGTAATAGAAATGGGTTCTTTTTCCTCTGACTCTGCAGCATATATGGTCTGAATTGTAAGCGTTCCTGTAATATTCAGAAGGTCATCGGTCTTGGGAGATACTTTTTTCTCAGTAGGCATAATGTCACATCCTGCGTCCATCAAAAGTATTTCCCGCATATCCGGTTTCGTATCCGGCACTAAAATGTCCTCTTCAAACTCATAAGTAACCGTTTGCTCCTCCGCCGGATAGGTAATTTTCTGTGTATGATAGATGGCTTCTGCCGGAACGGTTTTCGGCGCTTTTGCCGGCTGCAGGGCGTATTCCGGTATATCCTTTTCGTAAGTCATAGTTCTTCTCCCTTCAAAATGATTCCTGCTAAAACTCTATGCTGACCGGAAGAAAAAAAGAACTGCCCGATTAGAAGAATTACTCCAGCGAAAAAGAGCCGGATTACTCCGACTCTTCTGGTCTCTCAAGTATAAAGGGTCTGAGAGCCGTCATTATTTGAATTCCTCTTCGCCCTCGCGAATAACGAATTCTTTCAGTTTCTTTACGTGAACATCGGCAACGTTTCTGGCTTCTTCTACATTATGGCTGGAAATTGCGTCGATAATGCGCTGGTGTTCTACCGGCATAAATTCATATCTGGAAAAATCATCATAGTAAAGATATCTGAAACGCAGCGCCAATTCCTGCACCGTTCCGCTAATCTGCAGCAGAGTTTTGTTTCCGCTACAGGCTACAATGTATCTATGAAACTGTTCATCATAGCTAATCATCTTTTCGGTTTCGCTGTTCTTAACCGCTTCTCTGTATTTCTTAGAAATCTCTGTCAGCTCCTGAATCTGTTCGTCAGTCATCCGCTCTGCCGCCAGCGCCGCAGCTAATCCTTCCAAATCCTCACGAACTTCCAGTGTGTCTACCATATCCCTTAGGGAAATATCCGAGGCATAGGCTCCCTTTCTGGGTTCAATCGTTACCAGCCCTTCCTTTTCCAGTTTCCGGATGGCTTCTCTTACCGGCGTTCTGCTGACACCCATTTCGTCAGCCAGCTCAACCTCCATCATCCGGGTTCCCGGTACAATTTTACCGCGCAAAATCTGCATTTTCAGCTGCTCATAAACGATTTCTCTTAATGGTCTATGGTTCTGTAAATCAAAATTTAACATATCTTTCTCCTACTTCACTTGATTGTCTTTGTCCAGTAAGCCTCATAACCCTCTTGCCGCAAATTCTCACACACCACCTTGGCATCCGCAATGGTTCTGCACATAGCAAACACGGTCGGCCCGCTGCCGCTCATCAGCGCCAATTCAACACGGGAATCTGCCTGCAATATATCCTTTAACTCCTGCACCTTGGGATAAGCCCGCAGTGTGTAGTTTTCCAAAACGTTGATACAGTTGGCATAAATCTGTCCGCAGTCTTTCTGCTTAAGAGCTGTCGTCAGTGCATCGTTATCGGGTCTTTTCTCAATCCTGCAGCCGTCAATGCCGCCATACACTTCCTTTGTTGAAACACCGATAGGTGGTTTTGCAATAACCAGGGCTTTCCGAATTCCTGGCAGCGGTACAATCTCTGTTCCGGTTCCCGTTGCCCTGCCGCAGGTTGCCGCCAAAGGACTTCTCCTAACTTTCTTCGGTATATCGAAGTTCATTGCCGCCTGCCCCATGACACAAAATGGCACATCCGAGCCCAGCGTTGCTCCAAGTTCACAAAGCCTTTCCAAAGAAAGCCCCAGCTTCCAAAGCTGGTTCAGACCATGTAAAACAGCAGCTCCATTTCCGCTGCCTCCTGCAAGCCCTGCAGCTACCGGAATTCGCTTAAAAATATGGACTTCCACTCTCCCGCCAGGCACCCGCCTGCCATAGACCTCCATCATCACCTGTACCGCTTTATATGCCAGATTTCTTTCGTCGGTGGGGATATAGTAGCGGTTAGTCGAAACACGAATGTCAAACTCTCCACGCCGCTTTTTCTTCATCGGCGCATACTTAACTACTACATCGTCGTGAAAAGAAAGCTGGTGCATAATCATGTCCACCTGATGCATACCGCTTTCCAAAACACCAGTAATATCAATGGACAGATTGATTTTTGCAAAAGAACGTATCTTTATTTCTCTCATATCTATTTCCAATGCGCAAAATGAGCGGAATTCCGCTCATTTCGTATTCGCAGTTATTTCTTTTTCTTCTTTTTGCTGTTGGCAGCTCTTCTCTTTGCAAGTCTCTCTTCTTCTGCAAGTCTTTCCTCTGCCAAAGCTTTCCTTCCGGTAACATAGCTACTGCCGCCTGCGGAAATCGGTCTAGGCCCTTTTACCTTATAGTTGCCGCTCTCTTCTTCGTAGTAGTCATCTTCGTCTTCGTCACTTGCGGCTCTCTTCGCTTTCTTTGCTGCCTTAGCTTCTCTCTTTGCTACCTCTTTCTCGTGAGCAGCGATAACTTCCTGTACGGATTTACCGGTCTTCTTTGCTTCCTTGTATGGGTTAAACGGTTCTTCTCTTCCGACCTCTTCTTCCTGTTTTGCCATCTGTCTCTTCGCCTGTCTGGACGTAAAGAAGAACATGCCCCCGAACATGATAACCATCATTATCATGTAAACTTTCGTGTTCTGACCCTGATTCAGTGTGGTGAAAGACACCGTCTGATCTGTTCCGAGCGCATTTCCATCGTTATCTGTTACATCTCCTGAAATATGCAAAGTGTATTTGGTATTGTCCTTCAGTCTCTGTCCGTTATCGTTCAGTTTTACTGTATCTGCCAATACCATAACTTCTTTGGAATCTTTTGGGTTATAAAAGATTCTGATTGGAATCTGTTTTCCCTCATCATCTGTAATGCTGAAAGCTTTTGCGTTAGCCTTTGCAGAGGCTTCATTACCCATCTCGTTATTAAAGTGCAGCTTCACACTCATATTCTCAATACTGGTGTTCTTCTGCCCGTCTTCCGGATACATGTCCACAATCTCCAGCTTCTGGGACTGTGCTCCGAAGCATACGGAAGCAGTCATCATTATCGTCAATGCTGCAAGGCATACAATTGCGCCTATTCTTTTCATGTTTGTTCCTCCGATTTGTTCTTTTTCTTTCTATGTCTAAGCTGGCTGAAAAACTGTCGCAAAAGCTGTGCGCACTGGTCTTCCATAATGCCTGTTTCTACATGAATTCTGTGATTCAGCCGCGTTTCTGCCGGTACATTGAAAACCGAACCGCAAGCTCCCGCCTTTGGATCCATGGTACCGATGTACAGATTCTCTATACGCGCCCAAATCATGGCGCCCGCACACATAGTACAAGGCTCAGCTGTAACGTAAAGGCTGCAGCCAAGAAGCCTCCAGCCGCCCAGCGCCTCTGCCGCCCGGCGAATTGCAATCATCTCCGCATGGGCTGTAGGATCCTTGCTGGTTTCCGTTAAATTGTGACCTCTTGCAATAACCTGCTCATCTTTTACAATGACCGCCCCGATGGGCACTTCCCCCAGCTCAAAGGCTTTCTGCGCCTCCTTTAGGGCCTCTCTCATAAACTTATTCATATACCTTTCAATGTTACCACAATTCCATACAGTATTCAACAGTTTTTTGTATTGATTTGCGTGCATGTATGAATGTATATTAAAAAGCGCCTCTGCCAAACAGGTTATATCGGCAAAAAGCGCATTCCTTTTTCAAAATCACAGCGGCAAAACCTCGCCGCTCTCTTTATCAATACCTCCAATCCAGTATCCGAAGATTTCCTCCTGCAGCTTTCCTGTCAGTTCTGATAAGTCGCTAAAGTACTTTTCGCCGCCGCGAATAGGCTGCCACAACAGAAAACATCCCTGCTCTCTGCAAGGCTGCTCTTTTTGCAAGAATCTGCCCGGCACGCCAACAAACCAGCGGTCTTCATATTTTCCAATTGTATAGTGTCCATAGCGCTCAATGCAGTCGCTGCAGGCAGCAAGCGACTGAGGCAGCTGGTCAATTTTACTGATTCTGCACCACCTTGCGCCTGTTTCATCTCTCTGTCTGTCGAAGATTTCCACAGCATCCTCTTCACAAAAACAAGAAAAAATACTTTCCCAGCCTTGTTCGCTCCCATCACAATCCTCTATAGGTGCTTCTGTGCTCACATCTGCTGCCGGCTGATAAAATGGCATAGTTCCGCTGAAAATCGTCTCTGTGGAGCCGTCCTCTTTAGATAGGGTTACAAGAAGGCAATGGGTGTAGCACTCAATGGAGGGTCCCGTAAACTTCTTAAAAAGGCTTCCCTCTCCCGCAGAATTTACATGAAATACCCCAAAGTCTTTATGGATCAGCTCGCCCTCATCTACACCGATCAGAAGCAAATGATATTCCTTATTGTACTCTCGCATGAGCACATCCGACGGAAGCAGGTTAGAAACCGCAAAATAAACAGACCGCTTGTTTTTGTAAGTTTCTACGATGCAGTTAGCAGCATCCATCCCTCTTTTCCATAATCTAAAACCCCTATGTGCCCGTCTTACTTCTATGATAAATTTTCTGTAATCTGACATAGCATTACTCCCCTGCTTCTACTTTCTTACCACTAAATATATGCGGAAGGTTTCTCTTCATACCTAACCCAACGCAAAATATACGAAAACGGAAAAGGGCCGCATAAATATGCAAGCCCAGTTCAAGTTTCCTATTTTCTTTTTACACTATTTCCACATGAAATATCCAATACTGATTAGAAGCAGCGACCAAGGAACTGGCAGAAATACTTTCTCTGTCTCCAACTACGGTTTCACTTCATCTGAAACAGCTGAAAGAAGGTGGTTTTGTCACAACACAAAAGGTTAGGAAATACGTTTACTACCAACTGCGAAAAGACAAATTCTATGGGATAGAGCAACGGCTTTTACGATATCTTAATTACTGAGTTTCCACGGTAACCAAAAAAACAAAGAACCTTGTCCGTAGGGACAAGGCATGGTATAATCAAATAGTCAAGAGGACGAACTAAGAAAGCGGTTGACCTTCCGTTGCTGCTACATATACGGTGAAAAATCCGAATTGTACAAATGGGAGGTGATACTATTTCATCCTATGAAATTCTAGTAATCATCTTAATGGTAATTACATTGATAGAAATGATTCGAGGAAATAAAAAATAACCGCCGATAGTTTCGCAGACTCAAGCGGTTATCTTTTAACCCCGGTCAACCGTTTTCAACGGTTTCCTCTTGACATCAATATACCACGAAACAAGAGATTATGCAATAGGCAAATTTACGCTCCCACGGTGAGCACAAAAAACAAGATAAAATTTTCACGGGGAAAAGGATATTATGTCAACAGGTTCAGGACTTATTATAGATATTATCGCACTGGGAATTATCGTACTCTCAACAGCGCTTGGCGCCCGCAAGGGTTTTGCACTGACCGTGGTCAGCTTTATGCAGTGGTTTGTATGCGTGATTCTCGGATTTATTCTGTGCGGCACAGCAAAAAACTTTCTCATGGATTACACAGAGCTGGATGATATCATTCACAACGGTATTCTTTCCCATATCCAAACTACGGTCAATGAAAGCAGCGCTTACCTGGCGCTGCCGGATTTATTCCATGACTGGATTGATGACGGTACTGCGGCTCTTGCAGAGGATACCGCCGCATCTATCACTTCATCGCTGATGACGGTCATCGGCTTCCTCTCTGTGGTATTCCTCATCAAGCTAATCTGCTTTGGGCTGGTACGGCTTTTGTCCCGCAGATACAACGAAGGAATCACTGGATTTCTTGATGGATTTCTCGGCTTTCTCTTCGGTATCGCAAGAGGACTGATTCTGCTGCTTCTAGGTTTTGCAGTACTAGTGCCGGTGCTGAGTCTGATAGTCCCCGACCTTTCAGAGACCATCACAAAAGCCATGGAAAATTCCTATGCAGCGAGCATACTCTACGACGATAATATGCTGCTGATTTTAGTGCGAGATTTTTTCTCTTAGCCCATTGACAGTATTCTGATTCTATGCTAATATATTGAAGATTTGAGCAAAAATAAGGATTAATATTGAGAAAAGGAGCAAATACATGACGACTTTGTTAAAAAATGGTATGGTTTTGACACCCCTCGGGTTTGAGAAAAAAGACGTTTTTGTTTCCAATGGAAAAGTTTTTGTCAGCTCCACAGATACTTTCGATACAGACCACGCAAGTAGTATCATTGACTGCACAGACCGTATTATCATTCCGGGTTTCACCGATGTACATGTACATTTACGCGAACCCGGATTTTTTTATAAGGAAACGATCGCAAGCGGTACGGCGGCGGCAGCAAAAGGCGGCTATACCTGTGTCTGCCCAATGCCGAACCTAAAGCCGGTTCCCTCTGATATGGAGTCTCTGCAGACGCAGCTTTCTATTATCGAAAAAGACGCAAAAGTGAAAACCATTCCTTACGGAACCATTACCCAGAATCAGGACGGGCGCAGCGCTCTTTCTGATATGGAAGCCATGGCGCCTTATGTCTGCGCTTTTTCCGATGACGGCAAAGGCGTGCAGACCAGTGATTTGATGGAAGAAGCCATGGAAAAAGCCAAAGAGCTGGGCAAGCTGATTGTCGCCCACTGCGAAGACGAAAGCCTGCTCCACGGCGGCTACATTCACGACGGCGAATATGCCAAGGCTCACAATCACAAGGGGATCTGCTCCGAAAGCGAATGGGGTCAAGTGAAACGCGACGTGCAGCTGGCAGAAAAGACCGGCGCATCTTATCACGTCTGCCATATTTCCACAAAGGAAACCGTTGACATCATCAGGCAGGCAAAGGCCCGCGGCGTGGATGTGACCTGTGAAACAGGTCCCCACTATCTGGTCCTTTGTGACGCAGACTTACAGGAGGATGGACGCTTCAAGATGAATCCGCCTCTGCGCGCTGCGGCCGATCGGGACGCTCTGATTGAAGGCCTTTGCGACGGTACGATTGACATGATTGCCACCGACCATGCACCCCACAGCGAAGAAGAAAAATCTAAGGGACTGGCAGGCAGCGCCTTCGGTATCGTAGGTCTTGAAACCAGCTTTCCGATTTTATATACACATCTGGTAAAGAAAGGCATCATTTCCCTGGAAAAACTCATCGAAGTGATGAGCATAAATCCAAGAAGACGCTTCGGCTTTGAAGGCGGAGTAATCGAAGACGGCGCACCTGCCGACCTTACCGTAATAGATTTAAACAGACACTTTTCCATCGATCCGAGCGACTTCGTCAGCATGGGCAAAGCAACCCCGTTTACGGACTGGAAGGTCTATGGAAAAGTAGTGATGACCCTGGTGGAAGGAGAAATCGTATATGATGAGACAAACGCTTAAAGTAAGCAGTATCAGCCAAATTCAAAACGACATTTATGTTATGACCTTAACCGGTGACTGCAGTAAAATCACTATGCCGGGGCAATTTCTCAATATCAAGCTGGACGGCTTTTATCTTCGGAGACCAATTTCTATCTGCTGCTGGGATAAAACTTCTGTCACCATCATTTTCAAGGTGGTCGGTCAGGGAACCAAAGCTTTGGCCCAGTCTGCAGCAGGTGACGAATTTGACGTGCTGCTGCCTCTTGGCAACGGATTTGACACTTCCTACTGCAAACAACAACCCCTTCTGGTGGGCGGTGGTATCGGCGTGCCGCCTCTTTACGGACTTGCCGCAAGCCTGGCAAAACAAGGTGTTACCCCAAAGGTTGTGATTGGTTTCAACACAGAGAGCGATATCATCCTGACAGAAGAGTTCCGCAAACTGGGAATCGAGCCTATCATCACCACAGCAGACGGCTCTTTCGGCATCAAAGGCTTTGTCACAGATGCCATGAAAAATCTGGAGTTTGATTATGTATATACCTGCGGTCCTGAGCCGATGTTAAAGGCGGTTTACGACCAGGCGCCAGACGGACAATTCAGCTTTGAAGCGAGAATGGCTTGCGGATTCGGTGCCTGCATGGGCTGTACCTGCGAAACAAAGTACGGCTACAAGCGCATTTGCAAAGACGGACCGATTTTATATAAGGAGGAAATCAAATGGTAGACTTAAAAGTAACCTTAAGCGGTATCACCCTTGATAATCCTGTCATTCCTGCCAGCGGTACCTTCGGCTACGGCAAGGAGTTTGCGGAGCTTTACGACCTTGATATCCTTGGCTCTATTTCCTTTAAAGGCACCACCAAAGACGCCCGCCTCGGCAATCCCCTGCCCCGCATTGCGGAGTGTCCTTCCGGTCTGATCAACTCAGTTGGTCTGCAAAATCCGGGACTTGATGCGGTGTGCGAAAAGGAATTGCCGGAGCTTGCCAAACTCTATCACAAACCCCTAATCGCCAACATCAGCGGATTTTCTCTGGACGAATATGTAGCATGTGCTAAAGCCATGGACAAACAGCCGCAGGTTGGCATCATCGAAGTCAACGTCAGCTGCCCTAATGTCCACAACGGCGGCATGGCATACGGAGTTTTGCCTGAAAGCGCTGCGGAAGTAACCCGAGCTGTGAAAGCTGTCACAACCAAACCGGTCTACATTAAATTGAGTCCAAATGTAACCGACATCGTATCCATCGCAAAGGCGTGCGAAGACGCAGGAGCAGACGGCATCAGCCTGATCAACACGCTGCTTGGCATGCGTATCGATATCAATAGAAGAAAACCTGTTATCGCCAACAAAATGGGCGGTTTTTCCGGTCCGGCAATCTTTCCGGTTGCAGTTCGCATGGTTTATCAGGTTGCAAATGCAGTCAATATTCCGGTCATCGGCATGGGCGGCGTAAGCTCTGCCCGTGATGTCATCGAAATGATGATGGCTGGAGCGACGGCAGTTCAGGTCGGCGCGGCAAACCTTGTCAATCCGTTTGCCTGCAAAGAAATCATCGAAGAGCTGCCTTCTGTCTGCGAAGAACTGGGCATTGAAAAGCTGGCAGATATTATAGGCTGTGTCAAATAAGACGAATATAGAATTTTAACTTATATCGCAAATAACTTGAATTTAAGTATAACAAAAACGCGAAAAGTTAACCGAAATCAAGATTTTCTCAAAAAAATGTATAAAATTCAGCTGAAACGGGACTAAAACAGACGAGAATTTATACATAAAATCAACTTTTTTCAGATTTCGGTTAAGATAGGAGGAATATTATGGGTAAAGATGTAATCATCGCTTGCGATTTTCCGTCAAAGGAAGATACGCTGTCATTTTTAGACAAGTTCACAGGCAGAAAGCCTTATGTAAAGATCGGCATGGAACTTTTCTACAGCGAAGGGCCTGCCATCGTAAAGGAAATCAAGGATAGAGGGCATCAGATTTTTCTGGATCTGAAGCTGCACGACATTCCAAATACTGTGGAGAAAGCTATGGCAGCTTTATCCAAGCTGGATGTAGACATGTGTAACCTGCACGCTGCCGGTACCAAAGACATGATGGAAGCTGCGCTCCGTGGCTTAACCAGAGAAGACGGCAGTCGCCCGCTGCTCATCGCAGTGACGCAGCTGACTTCCACCAGTCAGGAAAGAATGCAAAAGGAGCTGCTCATCGATGCGCCCCTTGACGAAGTGGTAACCAAATATGCACAAAACGCAAAAGAAGCTGGTCTTGACGGCGTTGTCTGCTCCCCTTTGGAATCCGGCAAAATTCATCAGGCTTGCAGGGAATCTTTTCTCACCGTAACCCCGGGCGTGCGCTTTGCCGATGGTGATAAAGGCGATCAGGTCAGAGTCACCACACCGGAAAAGGCAAAGGAACTGGGAAGCGACTATATCGTCGTAGGAAGACCCATTACCAAGGCAGATGATCCAGTAGCGGCTTACGAACGCGTATGCAGAGAATTTATAGGCTAATACATTTTTTATATATAGATTGGAGGAACTTTTTATGAAAACAGATATCGCAAAAGGGCTTCTGTCCATCGAGGCAGTTTTCCTAAGACCAGAAGAACCTTTCACCTGGGCAAGCGGCATTAAGAGTCCGATTTACTGTGACAACAGACTGACCCTGACCGCACCAGAGGTAAGAATTAAGGTAGAAGAAGGACTGGTTGCCACCATCAAAGAGCACTTTTCCGAGTGCGAAGTTGTCATGGGCACCAGCACCGCAGGCATTGCCCACGCTGCAATCGTCGGTCACCTGATGAACATTCCTATGGGCTATGTCAGAGGTTCCGCCAAGGACCACGGAAGAACCAACCAGATTGAAGGAAAACTCCTTCCGGGTCAGAAAGTTGTTGTCGTGGAAGATCTGGTCTCCACAGGCGGCTCTGCAATAGATACTGTAGAAGTCCTTCGTGCTGCAGGCGCTGATGTTCTGGGTATTGCCAGCATTTTCACCTACGGCATGAAAAAGGGTCTGGACAGATTTGCGGAGCACAACGTAAAAAACGTAAGCTTATGTGACCTTGACGCTTTGGTAGAAGTCGCTGCTGACACAGGCTATATCAAGGCTTCTGATAAAGAGAGAATCTTAAAGTTTAGAGACAATCCTTCTGATGAAGGTTGGATGAAGGGAGACAAATAAATGAACAAAATTAAAAATCTTATCAACATTACCGACTTCACCATCGAAGAAATCGATGAGCTAATTCGTGTGGCTGATGACATTGTGGAAAACCATGCTGCATACGAAGACATCTGCGCACACAAGAAACTGGCGACCTTGTTCTTTGAACCGAGCACCAGAACCAGGCTCAGCTTTGAAGCTGCAATGCTTGAACTGGGCGGCAGCGTGCTAGGATTCTCTGAAGCAAGCTCCAGCTCCGCAGCAAAGGGCGAAAGCGTAAGCGACACTATCAGAACTGTCGGCTGCTATGCAGACATCATCGCAATGCGCCATCCAAAAGAAGGTGCGCCGATTGTAGCTGCACAGAGAACTACCGTACCTATCATCAACGGCGGCGACGGTGGTCACTTCCATCCGACCCAGACCCTGACCGACCTTTTGACCATCAAGAGAAAAAAAGGCAGACTGGGCAACATGACGGTAGGTCTTTGCGGCGACTTAAAATTCGGAAGAACCGTACACTCCCTCATCGAAGCAATGCTGAGATACGAAAACGTCAGCTTCGTTCTCATCTCCCCGCAGGAACTGCAGGTACCTGACTACGTGAAGGAATCCATGGACAAAGCCGGCGCAAAATGGAAAGAAGTTGAAAGACTGGAAGACGCTATGGAAGAGCTAGACATTCTGTACATGACCCGTGTACAGAGAGAACGTTTCTTCAACGAAGAAGACTATATCAGATTGAAGGACAGCTACATTCTGGATTTAGAAAAACTGCAGGCTGCAAAAGAAGATTTGACCATCATGCACCCACTGCCAAGGGTCAATGAAATCTCTGTAGAAGTGGATGACGACCCGAGAGCCGCTTACTTCTTCCAGGCACTGTGCGGCAAGCACATTAGAATGGCTCTGATTCTTTACTTACTGGGAATTAAGAGAGAAGCATAATTAAAGCAATAAAGAAAGAGAGGAATTACTTATGAATATAGATGGCGTAAGCACTGGTATCGTACTGGACCATATCAAAGCAGGAAAGAGCATGCAGATTTACGAGCTGCTCAGACTGGACAAAATTAATAACTGTGTTGCAATCATTCAGAATGCAGACAGCTCCAAATACGGCAAAAAGGACATCATCAAAATCGACCAGCTAATCGATCTGGATTTTGATGTTCTGGGTTATGTTGACGACAACATCACCGTCAACATCGTAAAAGACGGTAAACTGTTCGAGAAGAAACATCTGGAACTGCCGGAAACTCTGACCGATGTAATCAAGTGTAAAAACCCTAGATGTATCACTTCCATTGAGCAGGAAATCGTACATAAATTTAAACTGGTCGACAAAGAAAAGCAGGTTTACAGATGCGTATACTGCGATGCAGAAAGTAAATAACCAAAAATTATAGATTGAGTAGGAGAAAATTTCTCTAATTGAGAAATTTCCGGCCTTTCACACCACCGTGCGTACCATTCGGTACACGTCGGTTCAACCAACTTAACGTGTAACACACCTTGCGGTGTAATAGTCCAGCATAGAGATTAGCCCATATTCGGCTAATCTCTTGTTGCTTATTGCCTTTTGTATCTAGCTGTTATGGCACCCTCAGGTTTTGGTATCTCCACCCTGCGGACTGGCGGCGGTTTATATTTTCTTGTCCGTCGGACCAAGGGTTTGCCTACAGCTTCCTTCAGATTCCATCTCACGATGGACACCCTTGCTGTTCAGCTATACACTTCCTCGTTGCCTAGGCGTGTTCGGGTCTTTCACCCGTTAGAGCGCGCCCATGGCGCGCAAACCAAAACAGCAGCCAAAAGAATTTCCCTGGCTGCTGTTTTTTCACCTAGCACATCCTATTTTAAATCAAATGCAAAATGCTGCATAAAGCGGCACCGTCTTTTTTCCATCCTCAAAGCCAAAATTCTTCGCAGAAAGCTTGATTGCATAAGCCGGCTTATAAGTCTCCATGTAGACCTTTAAACTTTTCGCTTTCGTATTATCAGCAGACTTGACCTCAACAGGAATCAGCTTGCCATCACGCTGAATGACAAAGTCAATTTCTGCGCCTCTTTCGGACATCCAATAATACGTATTATATCCATTTATTGCAAGCTGTACATTGACATAATTTTCGGTCATGCCGCCTTTAAAGTCATTAATTTCTGATGTCATGTAGAGAATATCATCCGCGGTTAAATCTTTTTTCGCACAAAGCAGTCCCAAGTCCGACACATATATTTTGAACGAGTCAATGTCGCGATAATTCTCAAGGGGCTTTTTAATCTGCTCTACCTTGTAAATCCGTGACACGATACCTGACAGACAAAGCCACTCAATAGCATTTTCAAACTCTGAAGCGCGCCCGCCTTTTTTTACGAGCTTATACTGAAAACGAGTATTTTTCTTTGAAAGCTGCACAGTAATATTGTCATAGGCAAGCCTCGTTTTTTTTATTTCATTTAGATTGTTATATTTGCTCATGTCATTCAGATAACTTGCAAGAATTGTATCCTGTATATGACGAACAAGGACATAGTCCCTTGTGTTTGCAAACTGCATCACACATTCTGGCATACCACCTACAACCAGATACTGGCGATAGAGTTTCATCGCCGTATCATGAAATGCTGACGGCAGTGGCGTATCAGAAGCAAAGGACTTCTTAATTTGCTCTACAAGTGAATCCTCGCCCATAGCAAGCATAAATTCCTCCATATCCATCGGATACAAGGTTTTCATATCCACCTTGCCAACAGGAAAAGAAAAGCTGGCTCTATTGACCGCTACGCCCAGCAGACTACCTGCCACAATGATATGATAATCTGGTGCATCCTCGCAAAAGTACTTCAGTGAAGTCAACGCCCTTTCGCAAAGCTGCACCTCATCAAAAACAATCAGCGTTTTCTCTCTGATAATCGTCTGACCTGCAATATGAGATAATATCGGTATAAGATAATCAGGACTGATATTCTCTTCAAAAGTCTTATTCAACGCAGGATTCGTTTCAAAGTTAAAATACACCACATTCTCATAGTAAGTACGACCAAACTCTAAAATCGAATAGGTCTTACCAACCTGCCTTGCCCCCTGTAAAATAAGAGGTTTGCGGTGTTGGCTTTCCTTCCACTCCTCCAAAAATTTCGTAATCTTTCTATCCATAGAATAACCCTCCCTTAGAGTGTTACCTATAGCATATCAGATATTCATGTTCATTTCAACAATTTTTATCGAATGATTCGCGTTAAATTACACGAATATTTCATTGATTCCAACTCTATTTGATACGAACCTTCCATATTTTCTAAACCGTCCGCCGTGCAAACAGGATAAAAGCACTTACCAAACTTGCAACACTTATGGCAATGGTTATCAAAATCACAGGCACAAAATCCGCCGGCTCTGCTGCGGAAGCAAGTAACGTCTGGGCATTGAACAAAAAGCCCGGCAGATATTCTTTAATTGCGGGGAGAAATCCTAGCAAATATACCGCAGCAAAACTGCAAACTACAGCGGCAAGGGCGGCTCCGCCGGTTTTGAAAATTGCCGACATAAGTAAAACCAATGTAATCAGCCATAATCCCAGCAAATAGTAGCACCCACCAGCAGCAAAAACGTACGCTGCACTATCGTCATTCCAGAAAAAGCGGTTATAACCCCATGTAATGGCAAAACTCATCCAATAGCCTGCGGTCCAAAGGATTCCCGTAACCAGCCCCTTTGCCGCAAGGATTTTCCAGCGCGCCAAACCTTTTGCCAGCATCATAGTTAGTGTTCCCTTTTCGTATTCGCTGGTCAATATACCAGAAAAAAGTAAGAGAAACACAATCATAGCCAGAGGGATATTTTTGCAAAACTGATTCCACGAAGTCAGTCCATTAACAGTAGTCGCCACTATATGAAAACCGCTGTCTGCCAAATCTCCCGCTAATGTCTCCATCAGCCACGGTGTCATTTTAGCGATTGCAGGATTCATGACGCCAAAGAGGACAAAGAGAATCATCAAAAACATCAGCTTTCCCGTCCGCGCTGCCCACAAAAATTCTTTCCATGTAAATGCTCGCAGTTCCATCATTTTCCCATCACCTCCATAAATAAATCTTCCAGCGCTGGCTCCTTCTGTTCTACTCGCTGAACTGCAAGACCGCTGTGCGATAAATCCTCTAAAATAGCGGGCATATCGTCCACTCCTTTATCATCAAAATGCAGTCTGCAGCTTCCTGTCCTTCTGACCTGCGGATATCGCTCCGCAAATAACGCAGCGTCTGCCGCAGTGTCAAATTCGACTTCTATCCCATTACTGCCACGCAGCTTTCTCATCTGCTCCATAGTTCCCCAGGCAGCAAGCTTTCCACCGTGAAGAAACGCAAATTCATCACAGATTCGCTCTACATCAGACAGGATGTGCGTCGAGAACAGAACCGTCGTCTGAGATTTCACCTCCGATAAAATGTCCAGAATTTCACGTCTGCCCGCCGGATCAAGGGCTGAAGTAGGCTCATCACAAATCAAAAGCTTCGGCTGTGTAAGCAGTGCCTGTGCAATACCAAGTCGTTGTTTCATTCCCCTAGAAAAGCCATGAATACGTTTATTCTTTCCCGCCAGCCCTACCATCACCAGCAGGTCTTTAACTCTATGTTCACATTCCGCCTTCGGTATTTTGGATATTTTTCCGCATAAGTTCAGATATTCCATTGGTGTTAAAAAATCATAAAACTCTGGTACATCAGGCAGATACCCTATGTTTCGATTGGTCCGGCTGCTGCCAAACAGGACTTTTTCCCCCTGCACACGAATTTCCCCACTATCAGGCTGCATCAGACCTAAAATAAGCTTCATGGTAGTGGTCTTCCCCGCACCGTTCTCTCCAATAAATCCGAAAATACTATTCTCTGGAACAGAAAAATTCAAATCATTCAACACACTGTTTGCGCCAAAGCGCTTTGAAACATTGCGAAGTTCCAGTACATTCATCAGTTATCCTCCTTCCCCAGTAAAAAATATAGCACCGGGCCAATAAACTGCATACCAGCAATGGCTACAATGATCCAAATCGCCCGGTTTCCCCTTTTATACCTGTCATGGGTCAATATATGCCACATGGTAAACGCCAGCAGCGCAATCTCCGCAATTGCCAGTGGAATGAGAAACGGTATTAATTCTCGCAAACTCATCTTTCCTGCCCTCCTATGGTCTCTAATAAACGCTTTATTGCTAAAAAACGCGGTTCTTTCTGTATAGGCGCAAACGCCGGATGCTGAAAAATCTGCGCAGCACTTTCCAAAATCACTTTCTTACTGCGCGGCGCTCCTCCGCCCTGCACCAGCGTCTCAAACCAATCCCCCATTTTATCAAAATAGCTGTCGCCGCAAAGCCGAAATCCGTTTTCTTCACAGCTTCCGATACATTTTACGTAGCGTTCCAAACGGTTCAAAGCCTCTTCATGCATGGAATAACACATATAAACAACGGCTGCCTGCATATGATATATGGCCTCGTTGGGATGCGTCATCTCCTTATTCCAGTCTTCCAAAAGGCTATCCACGCGCCTGATGGTTTCCATGCAAAAATTCCGGTCATCCTTCCTTAACGACATGCGCCAAACTGCATCAGACATCAATATGATTAGATGTATATACATGCTTACCTGCGCAAAGCTATCCGCCTGCTCATTTTCTCCTAGCATCTGATATGCCTGAATCAAAAGCCCGTCGCTCTGTACCGCTAAACGATATGGACTCAATGTTTCTTCCAAACACTCTACAACGTCCGCAGCTTTTCCCAACTGTAACAGTGCTGTAGCACGCATCATCTGCGCATCACCGCAAAGACCTACATCCCCACTCTGAGAACTGATATGATCAAAGAGGGCTATCGCATCTTCCAAAATCGTTTCCTGCTGCTTCCTGCTCTCCGCCAGCATAAAATGATTGATCCACAGCGAACCTATATAGAACAAAAAACGATAACAGCTGTAGTATTGCTTCACTAGCTTCCTGCTCCGACTCATGGTCTGTTCAAACCGTTCCCGTATCGCAAATTCCTCCGACAATTCCTCATAAATCCCCTGTATCTGTTCTTTACTCAACTGCGGCTCATATCCCACCAGTTGATCGATTGTTACATCAAAGAAAGCAGCAAGTTTAGGCAGCATCAATATATCCGGCAGCGACTGTTTCGTCTCCCACTTAGATATAGACGCCTTAGTTACGCCAAGAAAATCCGCCAGCTGTTCCTGGGTCATTCCCCGTTCCCTGCGCAAACAAGTGATGTTCTCTGAAAAACTCAAAATATTCATCCTTACACCTCCTACAGTTATTATATCCAGCCCGCTCACTCTGCTCAATAGAGATGCACGATATTTCGCGAAGATAAATCAACCGGCAGGAAACTTTTTCTCTGGAAAAGATACCATAACAGACAAAAAACAGGGCTGACCATCATCGGTTCACCCTGTTTTCTCTGTTCTATTAAATTTGATCTTATCTAATTGCTGTTTCCAGCGCAATTTCCATCATCGTAGTAAATGCGGTCTGCCTTTCGTCTGAGCTGCAGGATTCCCCTGTAACCATGTGATCGGATACGGTGCAGATGCACAGCGCATTTTTTCCGGCTTTTGCAGCCTGCATGTACAGCGCTGCCGCTTCCATCTCTACGCCCAACACGCCCATGCTTCTCCACTTGTCGTAATCTCTGGTGCTGTCATAGAATACATCTGATGAAAAAATCGTGCCAATATGCGGTTTAACGCCTAAATCAGCAGCCGCTTGCTCAGCCTTTTTCAAAAGATCATAGGAGCACACAGCAGGAAGCACCGCATTGATTTCATACTGAGCAGCCCAGTTGGAGTTGGTCATGCAAGCCATACCCATGATGATATCTTTGACTTTAACTTCCTCGCGAAGTCCGCCGGCAGTGCCGACTCTGATGATATTCTTTACATCATAAAAGTTGAACAGCTCATAAGAATAAATCCCGATAGCAGGCATTCCCATACCGGAAGCCATGACGGATACTTTCCTGCCCTTATATGTACCAGTGTATCCTTGTACACCTCTTACATTGTTGACAAGTTCAGCGCCTTCCAGAAAATTCTCCGCAATAAACTTAGAGCGCAGCGGATCGCCCGGCATAAGTACGGTTTCTGCAAAATCGCCCAGCTTCGCTGAAATATGTGGGGTAGGTATATTAGACATATCAATCATCTCCTTTTCATTTCTATTTCGTTTATTTTATTATATCAATATAGTTTCTCTTGCACCAGTATAATTTATAAAATATTTACAAGCCGCACGAAAGACTCTCCGTCTCATTATCATCTTCAATACCGAAGATTTTGCTTAGCGGTAATCACTTTTTTGACACTTTATATAAAAAATAAAGGTAAAGTGTCATTTTTAAAATTCGTGTTTTTGAAGAAATGACACTATTATTGGATTTTGACTAGCACAGTGTCAGAATTCAGCTAGAAATATTATGTAATAGAACAAATTACAAGTTCCCCTTTCTTGCATTTTTATAAATGAAAGGAAATTTTTCAGTTTTTTACATCATCTGAACCGGAGGTTTCACAGCGCCTAAGCGTATGATGCTGTCTGGCATTGGAGAAAATGACACTTTTATTTAAATTTAGGCGCCACTGTGTCAAATATCCAAAAACCAAAAACTGAGGACTGACACTTTCCACCCCAAAAACACTGATTGTGTCAAAACTTCCGTAACACGATAAAATTGAACTCTTCATGGCGCCAAAGCAACATATCTAAGCAAGTGGCTTTATATTTGGCTACATTACTTTCATTTCTAAAGATTTCCCTGGGAAATTTTTTATTTATTTTATTGGGCTTTGTGCTAAAATAAAATTAACTAACAGAATCGGAGGTTTTAATATGAAGAAAAAAATCTGCATTTTATATACAGGCGGCACTATCGGCATGGTTCCCACAGACAAAGGCTATGCGCCAAAGAGGGGTTATTTTCACGATGCAATATCGTCTATCGACGATTTAAAAGGAGAGGGCATGCCGGAGTGGGACATGATCGAATTTGAACCGCTGCTGGACTCTTCTAATATCGCAGTAGAGCAGTGGAATCAGATCGGCAGGGCAATTCGTGACAACTACGACGCCTATGATGGATTTGTCGTGCTTCACGGCACCGACACTATGGCATACACCGCTTCAGCCCTGTCCTTTATGCTGGAAGGGTTGAACAAACCTGTAGTTGTCACCGGCTCACAGATTCCACTCTGTCAGCTCAGAAGTGACGCTAGAGACAATCTGATTACCTCCGTTTTCATCGCCGGTCAAGGTATCGTACGTGAGGTCAGTCTTTATTTCGGCGGCAGACTTCTGCGCGGAAATCGCTCAACCAAAGCCTCCGCCGACGGGCTCATTGCCTTTGATTCACCAAATTACCACCCGCTGGCAGAGGCTGGAATTGATATCAGATACAACACTGCCGAACTCTTTGAGCCTGCATCAGATGCAGTTTTCTCGCTAACCGAATTTAGCCAGACCTCCATCGGTGTATTAAAAGTATTTCCAGGCATTCAGTTCAGTCTCTTTGAATCCATTATGACGGAGAGTCTGAAAGGCATCGTGCTGGAAACATTCGGCGCAGGCAACATCCCTAGTTACGACAATGCGCTTTTGCCAATTATTAAAAAGGCCTTTGAGCATGGTACGATCATCACCGTCTGCTCCCAGTGCCAACAGGGCACCGTCAAGCTGGGCGCTTATGAAACCAGTTCTGCACTGACCCGTGCAGGCGCCGTCAGCGGCTATAACATGACTACAGAAGCTGCTGTTGCAAAACTTTACTATCTCTTCAGCCTCGGTCTTCCAAAAGAGGAAATCAAAACAAAGATGGAAGAAGATTTGCGTGGGGAACTGACGAAATAAGAACCCCACCCTTCCTCGAAGCACAGCTTCGGGCGGGTCCCGGGAGCCTGCTTGTCATCAGACAATAACTGTAGATGCAAGACGAAGAAAAGGTATACTTACTTCGTCTTTTTTCGTCTATTTTTCAATACAAGTAGGATCCATCAGAAAATCATAGATATTTACGGTCAGAATACCGAATTCATCATAATGAGCAGGTACGATGTCCCCAGTAATGACAATTTTCTTGAAAGAATCATCAATCCTGCGGAATGGTCTGATCTCTTGATTTCGTTTTTCTTCATCAGGCAGAGAATATGCCGACTGAATATAGTACCGGGCGGAACCAAGATTGCAGACAAAATCCACCTCCAGCTGCTTTCGGACTACCTTTCCGTCCTTGTTCTTTTCTGCAGTCGAAATCATTCCCACATCTACACTGTAACCTCGCATGCGAAGTTCATTATAAATCACATTTTCCATGGAATGCGTTTGTTCAAACTGCCGGAAGTTGATTCTCGCATTACGCAGTCCCAAATCTGAAAAATAGTATTTCTTTGGCGTTTCGATATATGATTTGCCTTTAATGTCATACCGCTGCGCGGATTCAATTAGAAAAGAATCCTCAAAACACGCAAGATATTTTTTAATCGTCGCGGAAGTGATTCGGGATTTTTTTACAGTTTTGAAAGTATTCCTAAGCTTCTCCGGATTGGTCAGAGAGCCGATAGCGGAGGAAAGAATATTCAGCAGATCCTCCAGTTCCCCGTGATTACGAATACGGTTGCGTTTATAAATATCCTGCATATAGATTTCGTTAAACAAATTCTGCAAGACTGCCGCTTTATCTCCAGCTCCGTCCCGAAGAACCACCAATGGAATACCGCCATAAAGCATATATTCAGACAGTCCCTGATACTTGTCTCCCTGATAAACAGTCATAAACTCCGCAAAGCTCAAAGGATACATATGGATTTCATCACCTCTGCCTGCAAACTCAGTGATAATATCTTTAGAGAGAAATTTTGCATTGCTTCCGGTTACAAACACATCTATATTTTCTTTTCTTAGATAGCTGTTCAGTACAGCCTCAAAGCAATCCATCAGCTGCACTTCATCCAGAAGCAGATAATACATTTCATCGTCTACAATCTGCGTTCTAATATATGCCATGAATTTTTCAGGATTCACGCCTCTTTTTTCTTTTTCAATTTGAATTAGGCTTTCGCCAATCAGGAACAAATCATCTGCAGAGTCAAAGGCAAAACGGATAATATGACTCTTGTCCACACCGCTCTCCAAAAGATGATGATAAAAGATAGTATTCAGCAAATAAGACTTTCCGCATCTGCGAATACCTGTGATGACTTTAATCAGTCCATTATTTTTTCTTTTTATCAATTTATCCAGATAAAAATCTCTTCGGATTTCCATAGCAAATCCTCCTTTGGAATAGATTTTTGCAACTTTTAACACTTTTCTATTCTATTGTAGCAATTAAACCTACGGAAATCAATATATTAACCGCATTTAGAATAGATTTTTGCAATTTTTAACACTTTTCTATTCTATTATGCCCATCATTTCCTGTCATTATTTCTCAAAAAATACAATTTTCAGTCCCTGCTCTTCAGCGGTTGCTTTCATATATCGCACAAAAGCTCTGGAAGCTTGGTCCATATATTCACCCTGCCTGGTTTCTATAATCAAACTGCGGCGGCTTGCTACCGCACTCAGTGCTTTCACACAAGCATTCATAATATTTACATCTTTCAGTGTGCTGCTGTCACGACCAGCCAGTTCACTCTTCCAAAACTCCTGCTGGATGCTGCCAAGGCAGAATACATCACGCTCGTTCAAAGCTTTATAGAGCAAATCTCCGTGCAGTTCTTTAAGATCTTTCAAAAGTGCAGACAGCCAAAAGTATGGAATACCCTCCATGCAGGTAATACAAACTCTCTCCTCTGTAGAAACCGCTGCAGAATCTTTTACTTTCCGCTCTCTTCGAACAAATGCCTCATACTGAGCACCATCCTGTATCTGCCTGTATTTCTCAGTCAATACTTCTCCGGGTGCAATATTAATACTGAATGCCAGCGTATTACTAAAGGTTCTGTAAAAATTGACTGCTTCCGCTCTTTTTCCAATTTTACAGTAAGCGTCCATCACCAGACCAGCAATTTCTTCATTATAAGGGTCAATCTTGAGAATCTCCTGCAACACTTCAATCTCACCCTCATAGTTTTCTTCCTGCGCAAGCAGTTCAGCCATCGACTCCATGACCTGTACTTTCAGCTTTTCAAACTCAATTCTGCGATATAGAATCAGATTGTTGAGTTCCTCACACCCCTTGAAGAAAGCACCCTCATAGAGTTCCCCGGAAAACAGACTGCGAAAGTGCAAAAGCTCTGCCATAGTGTACTCTTTCTTCCGGTCAAAGCAAGCCGCCTCTATAAAATCGCATCCATATGCATAGTTCTCATTGATTTTGCAGGCATTGTTATCCGACAGCAAAAACAAATTCCCATCTGCATCTTCTTTGATGATTTTCTTGATTTCCCACAAGTTATAGCGAAGATTATATCTGGCTGCCTCCTCCTTGCTGTCCGGCCACAAATAAGCGATGATTTTTTCCCGGGAAAGACCTTTCCCCTTACTTTCCATGAGCAGAAAAATTAGTGCGCATGCCTTGCTTCCCAGCTGCGTCGTAATATCCTTTCCACGATATAAAATTTTTAAATTTCCCAAAAAGAACAATTCCAACATTTCTTTACTCCCCGATGTGCCGCAGTTAAAAACGTTCGTAAATAATATCCCCCGACTTCATCGTCATCGTCACTTTGATATCTTTCAGTCTCTCTTTTTCTACCTCAAAGATATCGCAGTCCAGCACGATGATATCCGCCAGTTTTCCTTTTTTCAATGTTCCTTTATTCTCTTCCTCAAAAATAGCGTAGGCTCCTTCGCAGGTAAACATCCTGAGGGCATCGTACACGTCAATACGATGCTCTTCCACCGGATGATTCACAGCCGCGCTAATACCCAGCAAAGGATTTGCTTCCGTAACGTCACTATCTGAACCACCGCAAATCCTGACTCCTTTTTCCATGATTTCACGAAATGCGTTTGTCAGTCTGTATCTGCTTCCCAGTCTTCTCTCATAAATCCCGCCCTTTCCGCCGCAATCCAGCTCGTAAGACGGCTGCATGGAGAAGATGAGATTCAGCCTTTTCGCCCGCTCAACCTGCTCCTCCGTTGCCAGTTCCACATGTTCAAGACGATGACGCAGTGCAGTTGTCCCCACCTGATACATCGCCTGCACATGCGCAGTAAGCGCCGCTTCGATGGCTCTGTCACCGATGGTATAAAGCGCCAGCTGAATTTCATTTTCGTAGCATTCCAGCACAAAATCGTTGAGCTGTTGCTGGCTTAGACACAGCGTTCCCATAGTACCTGGGCAGTCCTCATATTCAAAAGAAAGTGCTGCCGTTCTGTTTTCAATGGTTCCATCGATATAAAGGCTCCCGCCGATTCGTTTCAGCCCCTTCTTTTTTACCTTCTCGATATCCATAGTTTGATAAAACAGCACCATATCAATGGGAAAATCCTTCCCATGGTGGTAAATAAACTCGGCATCCTTATCACTGTAACAAGTCCCGCCCTCCATGGCATTAATCGTAGTAATTCCTTTTTCCAGCAGTGTCGGCATCAGCTGATTGACTGTATCAAATCTAAATTCATCGGAAAAACTGTCCAAAATATTAGTTCTAAGCAGCGAATTGGCATTTCTTCTAAAAACACCGGTAGGCATTGACCTTTCATCCAGTTCAATGCCTACAGTTGTAAATGGAATTTTAAAGTAAAGAAGCGCATAGGTGTTTAAAATGCTTACCTGGTATTCTTTAGAATTAATCCAGACAGGAACGTCATCACAGCATTGATCCAGCATATTGCGAGTCAGCTGTTTATCTTCCCTAAGGCCATCAAGCGACAATCCATAGCCTCGAATCATCTCGCCGGGATGGGCAATCGCTGCTTCTTTTATCCGGGTACTGATTTCTGCAAGACTTTTCACATCGCTCAAATTCAAACTCACTGCATTAAAGGCAGTTTGAATGACGTGGAAATGACTGTCGATGAAGCCCGGCAAAACGGTGTGTCCTTCTGCGTCTACAATGACAGTATCTTCCGACAAATAGCTTTCAAAATCTTCTCCATATCCTAAATCTAGAATACGCTGATTCCTAACAGCAACCCAGTCGAAGCACTGACCTGCCTCCTCCATAGTCACACATTTTCCGTTTTTAATGATAACGTCCGCTAGCATAATATCCTCCATGCTGATTTGATTTTTCTTATTTCAAATCCCCATAGACGAGGTTGCCTGCAACAAAAGTATGGGTTACCTTTGTCGTCAGAATTTCCTCTTCCGGGATTTCAAAAATATCTTTATCAAGTACCGCAAGGTCAGCAAAATATCCTTCCTGTAAAAGTCCCAGAACATCTTCCTGTCCAGTTGCATAATGCGGGTTTCTTGTATATAATGCTACAGCATCAAAACGGCTCAGTTTCTGCTCTGGGTGGTATCCGCCCTTAGGCGCCCCGTCCAGTCCGCAGCGTGAAACCGCAGCATAAATACCCGGCATCGGGCTGTAGCTTTCTACTGGGCAATCCGAACTTCCTGTCAGACGCAGCCCTGCCTGCTGTAGTGTATTCCATGCATAAGCGCCATCCATTCTGTCAGGACCCAATCTATCCTCAATCCAGTTCCAGTCAGTAGCAAGGAAAATCGGCTGAATGTCCAGCACCACTGGCAGTGCCTTCATCCGTGTAAGAAGTTCTTCGTTGATTATCTGCACATGAATAATTCTGAAAGGCAAACGTTTTGCCAGTTCTTCTTCGGTTGCACCGCATTCCTTTTCCTTTGCCATGGCAGTTTCTATTGCTGTCAAAGTTGCATCAAGCGCTACATCACCAATTGCGTGAATGGCAGGCTGCAAACCTTTGTGATATGCTGTAAAAATCTTTTCGTTCAGGTCTTCCTGACTGCAGGTCATAAACCCGCTGTTTCCCGGATCATCTGCATAAGGCTCTTTCAATGCTGCAGAGCGAGAACCCAGTGATCCATCGGTAAACAGCTTGTATCCTCCCTGCTGAACTAAACGATACGGATTGTTGTATTCTTCTTCAGTCACAGGCTCTTTGTCAAACAACTCATCCAGATAAACTGTAATTCTGACGCCAAGCCCTTCTTTTTCAGCTAATTCTTTGTAGTAGTCTATGTCCTCTGCATAGTTCCAAATCTGTGCAGCATAGGTATGTATATTGGTAATTCCTTTTGCATGCATATCCTGCAGTACAGTCTGATATACCTCATCCTTTACACTTTTATCAGACAGCGGATCTGGAATGATAAAGTCAAAGATCTTTGTAGCCTGTTCACGGAAAACGCCATTTGGCATCCCGCTTCCATCCTTTTCCACAATACCGCCTGTTGGCTGCGGATAGTTCTCATCCACCCCTGCAAGTTCCAGCGCCTTGCTGTTGACAACTGCAGCATGCAGACAAACCCTGCGGATTAAAATCGGATGTTTGGTGCTGATCTTATCGAGATCCTCTCTGGTCGGCATTCTATTTTCTGCCAGCTTATTCTGGTCAAAAGCTACGCCCTTAATCCAGGTTCCTTCCGGCGTTTTTTCTGCTTTCTCTCTCATGAGGCTGCATAGTTCATCCATGGTTTTCGCATGTTCCAGATTTACAAAGGTCTGATTCTGACAATAAGCATACATATGCATATGCGCATCAGATAGTCCTGGAATCACGGTTGCACCTTTCAGGTCATATTTTATGCGGCTGTCGTATGCTTTTGCATCTTCGCTGCTTCCTGCAAATACGATCTTGCCGTCTTGTATTCCAATTGCTTCTACTGTATCTCCGACAGCCTCCATGGTGTAAATTCTGCCGTTATATAACAGTGTATCTAAGTTTTCCATACGCAAAGCGATTCCTCCCTTTAGTTTACCATAGTTTTTTCAAGAAAACGATATAAAATCTCTGCAGTTTGCACCACAGTATCCATCTGTACATATTCATCAGCGCTGTGGTAATTTTCTCCATCTGGTCCAAAGATCAGCGCCGGTGCGCCCAGTCTGGTTCCCAGATAGTTAAAATCTCCAATGCTCTGAAAATAGGATATATTTGCCTCCTTTCCCGTCACATCGCGTACTGCCTGTGCAAAATCACGGGTATACAGGTTATTTTCTTCTGTCACATATGGCATGAATCCTTTTGAGCCCTCTGATGGCGCTTCCCGAAAACAAATTTCGTATCTGCACTTAACCGCTGCTCTATCAAGGGCTTTCTTAATTTCTGCTTCGATGGTTTGCGGAGATTCTCCTCTGACAATATGCCAAAACAGTTTCACTACAGCTTTATCAGGCACACTGCAGGCACCACCGTCGCAATCTATTGCAACAACACAAGCTGCCCCTTTCCCAAGCTTATCATCTTCCACATAGTTAATGTTTTCCAGTTCTGCAACAAACTTTGAAGCATCTAAAGCCGCACTAATTCCTTTCTGCGGATCTGCCGCATGGGCAGACTTTCCGTAAAACTCGACTGTAAGACCGTAGCCGCCTCGCGCACCCAGGCACATGGTTGGGAAAGCGTTTCCTGTAAATCCTGCACTAGGTTCTGTAATAATGGAATAGTCAATATCCGCAAGCAGTCCGTCTTCTATCATAGCATTTGTCCCCATGCCATAAGGACCTTCTTCCACAGATACTAAGGATAGCAGCAATCTTCCTTTAAATGCTTTATAGGTTTTCAAAAATTTTTGCACTGCCGCTATTGCGGCGGCGCATCCGGACTTCATGTCCAGTGCGCCTACGCCATAAAAGCGGTCTTCAATCATCTCACCGCAGGGGTTTTTACTCCATCCGTCGCAGAGCTTAACGGTATCCAGATGTCCATTGATATGAATGGTCGGACCTTCCTTTCCGCAGCTTGCTTCAATGAGTAAATTCTTCCCATGAAATCCGGTGATTTTTTCTTCGTAATAAGCATGCACCTTAACAGGTATATTTTGTTCTTCGAATATCTGGCAGACATATTCCATGACATCCTCTTCTTCAAAGTAAGGACTGTCAATTGCAACCAGATTTTCCAGAAGCTTGATTACTTCATTACACATTTTTCTTACGCATTAGCCTCGTTTTCTTTTGCAACTGCTGCAGCTTCTTCAGGTGTCTTTTCCCACAAGAACATTTTGAAGCAGGTGCAAAGGATTGCAATAATCGGTGTCAGGTAGCACAGGAATGTGTATGGTGCATAATCCCATGCAGATACGCCCAGTGCGCCTAAGTAAAATACACCGCAAAGTCCCCAAGGTACTAACTGAGAAGTTACTGTACCAGAGTCTTCACAAGTTCTGGATGCCAGTCTTCTCTGCAGGTTCAGCTTGTCGTATGCAGGCAGGTACATTCTTCCTGGAATGATGATTGCTACATACTGAGAACCGGATAAGAAGTTAACGACAACGGAAGTAATATTGTGAGTGATAACCAGACCTCTCGGTGTACGGGTCAGTCTTTCCATCTTGTCCAGGATTGCTTCCATTACCAGACATTTTTCTAAGATACCGCCATAGGACAGACCCAAGTAACCAAGGGACAGCGTCCACATCATGGACTGAATACCACCGCGGTTTACCAAAGAGTCTACGATATCAGAACCAGTTTCCATGGAGAAGCCATTATTCATGTATACCATCAAGTCATACAGGTTATAACCCTGTGTAATTACTGCAATCAACATTGCAAACAGCGATCCTACAACCATAATTGCCAGTGCACTGACCTGCTTAGCAGCAAGTACAACGATCAGAACCAGCGGCAGCAGACTGATGATGACATGCAGTGCATCAATATCGAAGTTTGCCTCAATTGCGCCTAAAATTTCATTTACACTCTCCATATCCATGTTGGATGCAGAGTATTTGCTTCCGATAATAGCATATAATACTAAGCTGATTACGTATGCAGGAACAGTAGTGTAAACCATTGCTCTAACATGGTCAAACAGGTTTGCTTCACAAACACCTGCAGCCAGGTTGGTGGAGTCGGACATCGGAGACAGTTTGTCACCAAGTACTGCACCGGAAATTACTGCACCGGCAGTAATAGGAGCTGGAATACCAAGACCTACGCTGATACCCATGAACGCAACACCAAAGGTAGCCGCTGTAGTCCAGCTGGAACCGATACAGATTGCGGATACGGAACATACCACACAAGCGGTTACCAGGAAAACAGACGGGCTGATAATTTTAAGTCCATAATAAATGAGGGACGGAATGGTTCCACAAGCAATCAGCATCGGAATCAACAGACCGATGAACATCAGAATGAGCATCGGTACGGTAGCGATTTTGCAGCCGTGAAGAATACCCTCCTCAATCTGTGCCCACTTTGTGCCAGTGGCCATCAACAGGATTACTGCAAAGGCAATGGAAAATACCAGAGTCAGATGAATCTCCGGAGAATATCCCAGTACCAGCTGTGCAATAATCACCACAAACAAAAATGCAATAATAACGACGGAAATACCGAACGACGGTTTTTTTAATGTTTTTTCGTTCATTTTCCTTTTGGGTTGTTATACTTTACAACCGCTCTCCTTTCTTTCTTTTTTTGCATTATATACGGGCTCAGTTTTACTTTGTGTTTTATATTTTGTTTTATACCATGTTTATCGGCGGAGAAAACAAACATTTTTCTTAATTCGTCTTCCTGACTGTTTGTGCTATCATACCTTGCTCCTTTTTGAATTAAATTTAGTTTCTTCTGCACAATTTATCGCATATTTGACTTAAATGGTGCATATACAAAAAGACCGCCAAAATAAAAAGCCCTGCGGAGTGCAGGGTAAATTGACTATTGCAAAATCTTTTTAATCGTGGTATATTGGAGTCAAGAAGGAAGCCTTGGCGAACCTTCTGATAAGCTTTAAAATGTATTCAAAACCGTCTCAGGTGGCAGCCCGAGGCGGTTTTACTTTCGGTGGTTATCCCATCTGACAATCCCAATAATCATCAATACGATGACTAGGATTTCATAGTCAGACATTCAGGCTCCTTTCCGAAGATTCGCCGCCATAAGACTTCCATATTTTCTTGACTATACGTATTATACCACGCCTTGTTTCTGCGGACAAGGTTCCTTATTTTTCATCAACTTCCGGCAGTCATATTTGACTTGTATGCGCGTCAGTATCGCATAAAACGCCCCATCAAAACCCACCTTTGCTACCGGGTTAAATTCCATAGAAACAGAAAATGCAGGCTATAACAACCTGCATTTTTCAATATTCTGGAGCTCCCGGCCGGGATCGAACCGGCGACCTGCGCGTTACGAATGCGCTGCTCTGCCAACTGAGCCACGGAAGCAAATCCAGCGGGCGGCGGCTTTTATCATACGCCGCCCGGCATCTATCATATTTATTTAATGACCTCGTAATTACAACCCGGAAAACTCAGGTCAAACCTGCAGATACCCTTATAGTCACAGTAAGTACAAGGGGACTGTTTCTCCGTCTTCTTCGGGTGGATGGCGATTCTGCCATCAGAAAGCTGTCTGCACAGCTTCTCAATCTGTACATCTACATCTGCCTGTAGCTGCTCAAATTGTTCATCACTGAGAAGAAACCCCTCAGAAGTTGCGGAAACCTCACCAGCAGTGTTTCTTCGCAGAGGCAGAATATCCGAAAATCCGCTGAACTCGCCAGCGATATCTTCGATAACCGCACCACTATCTACCATTATACCACTTAATCGGAAAAATTTCCTCATTTCTTTTGAAATTTTTTCAAAAAATTTTTCCCGCTCTGTTCCCGTCAAGTCCACTCGCTGGTCTGCAATATGAAAATAGAATACTCCGGCAGGCCTTCGCACCTTTTCCTGCGCCGCTTTGAGATACAGCATAAGCTGCAAACGGTATCCGGCTCTGGCTTCCTTTTCGTTGAAGGTTTCCTTACCGGTCTTGTAATCTACAATTTTAACCCGGTCGCCTTCTAAAATATCCAATCTGTCAATTTTGCCTTCGATATAAACCGTACTGCTCCCTAGATTCACTTCAATAGGCGCTATACTGCGTTCTCTTCCAAAAGGCACCTCGTAAAGACTTTTCTTGATATTTCCTGCCCGCACCTGCTCCACAAGCGCCCAGCAGACATGAAAGCATGTATCCTCAATACGCCTGGTCTTGTAACGTTCTTCATTGCCGAAATCAAAAATTCCTTCCCGGTAATTTGCAGCTTCCAGCTTTGCAATATCGCTGACAAAACTGCGGCATTCATCCTCCGAAATACTGTCCCATCGATCCTCTACCGTCAGCTTTCGTGAAACTTCCATTAAACACCGATGGTAAATATCCCCGATTTCTCTACTCGATGCCTCATAAATCCGCCGCTCCTGCGGTCTCAGCCCATATGCAATAAAATGGGAAAAGGGACAACGACTGAACTTCTCCAGTCTGGACGGGCTCAGAGTCATCGGCAAATTCATTTCCTTTTTATACAGCAGCGACGCCAGTTCTGGCGAAATATCCTTCTGCGCATTGGTAAAGGACAGCCCCTCGGAAACCCGCTGCAGGCTTTCCGGTTCATGACACTGGTACCAATGTATGACAGCCTTCCACCTGCTGTCGATCTTTTCCCCCCGCCTTACAGAAAGCAGCGCTTCCGTCAAATGGCGCAAGGTATTGACCCTGCCACCTACTACTGCATCGAGATCGCCGCTGCTGACTACATCTGTCTGCACGGTGAGATTTGGAAACAGCCTGCGCAGTGTATCGATGATTTCAGACGGGCGACTTTCCTTGCCGTCTCCGTCGCTGGCAGAATAGCTAATCCACAGGTAATCCGACGCCTTTGACAGGTTCCTGTAAATCGCCAGCTGTTCTTCCATGACACGAATTTTTTCTACTTTACAGATTTCTTTTCCTTCCTCTGCGAAAAATTCCAGTTCTTCCATACTGAAAAGCCCCTCAGAAGAAGCATTTGCAGGAAGCAGACCTTCGTTAGCGCCGATGATAACCACCGCTTTCACCTGACCGCTTCTGGTTCTCTGCATGGTTCCCATGAGAATATCGTCCGCAGTCGGCGGCAACACGCCAATTTCAAGCTGAGACAGTCCGGCAATCAAGAGCTCTACGAAATCCTTCCGTCTAAACTGCTCTTCCCCGGCAAGCTCTGCAATCTGATCCAAAAGTCCAACCATCTGCCCCCAAATCTGTGCAGTCTCCTCCGCCAGATCAAAAAGACCCTGCTCCTCCTGTACGCGAAGCAACTCCGCAATCCGCACGCCTAGCCCGCAGTCCTCTATCAAAAAATCATAGTATCGGCAGACAAAATCGCCCATAGATACCGTCTCATCGCAAATCATTTTAAGCCCGGCAAACAGCTCCATCGCCTTTTCTCTTATGGCGTTAAGTTCCTCAAGACCGTCATCTCCGTACTCCATCTGCCCCTTAACAAAAGGCGCCAGCCACATGTTCCCCTTGATCCTGTACTGAATGGAGTAGTTCTCAAGGCGCTCAATTTCTTCATCAGAAAGACTGGAAAACCCAGTTTTCAGCACTTTGAAAATATCGCTGCTCCGATAGTTATACACTACCGTTTCCAACAGTCCCACCGCAAAAATTGCAATAGGCGAACTCAAGACAGACCGCTTTTTGTCATCAAAAACAGGTAAATCCCATTCTTCAAAAACTCTTCCTATAATAGAGCCACGCACGGTCTGATCATTGCAAATCACTACGATATCCCGATAGCGAAATCCCTTGTCCCTGATTAAATGCAAAATATAAGACGCTGCTGACTCTGCCTCGCTATACATATTGGCAGCCTGCACCAAAACGATCGGCGCATCTTGCTCCTTCAGTAAAGGAAAATCGCCGGTTCGCTGCCCCACCGCATAAAACTCTTTTTCAATATGGGAGATGGCTGGATTTCTCACCGCATCAAAGCCAGTCCCTTCAGCAATCTGCTGCATCCTGCATTCCATATCATAGGCTTCCGCTTGTTTCCGTAAATTCCTCATGACAATTTCCGGCAGCAGAAACAGTTCTTCATCTCTGCAGCCCTTGTCGCAGGTCAAAAATACGCTGACTTCCTTTGCAGTTGCTATGAGATTTCCCAGCACATCCAAGGCTTTCGGCGCAAAACTGTCAAAGCCGTATACCCAAATCCTGCTCTCGGAAATCCACGCAGATGAACGAATCTTACTCATATACAGGTCGATATAATCCTCAGAGTCAGTATATCTATCCTTAATTTTCTTCTGATATTCACTGAAAATCAGCACAAGATCAGCAAGTTTCGCCCGCAGAACGCTTTCTTCAGAAAGCGCCTGGCTTAGTTCCGTCAAGTCCTGCGGATTCACGTTATACTGCTTCATCTCCGAAATAAAGTTATTCGTCATCTCGATAAATGCCGGTTTTCTGAGACTGCCTTTAAACACTTGCAGCTTGTCCTCGCATTTTCCGGCAATCTGGGTCAGCAGCATATGTCTGCCGTATTTATCGATAAAGGTTTTGCTGCCGCCCCCCTGCTGCGAAAGCAATCTGCTTCCAAGGCGCGACATGCCGATAATCTCCACGTCCATCATGCTTTCTGCATGCAAAAACAAGAAAGCCTGCTTCTCTGCTTCCAGCGTGTACTGATCCGGCACGATGACAATCGTCCTGCCTGGATTTTTCTGAATATCCTCGTAGATGAACTTTTCCTTTTCGATACTTTCTCTTCCGTAAAAGATTTGCAGCATAGTGATTCCCCAAATTCTAAAGAATGTCGTACAGATCTTCAGCTTTTGTGATACAGTACTCCGGTCTGTCAGGACCAGTCAAATCAGCTTCCGTAATAGCTTCTGCCCACCCCACCATAACCGCCTTCATGCCGGCATTGTGGGCACATTTAATATCGAACATGCTGTCGCCTACCATCAGCGTTTCCTCTGCCTTTGCACAAAGCCGCTCAAGGGCAATCAGCGCAGGCTCAGGATCCGGCTTATGTTTGTCCGTATCTTCACAAGTTACGATGCAGTCGATCACTTCCATGATACCAAACTTTCTAAGCCCGATCATCGTGGAGTTGCGCAGTCTGGAAGTTACAATGCCTACTTGATAACCTTTTTCCTTAAGGCCCTGCAAAAGCTCTATCATGCCGGGGAAGGGCTCTATCATGTCCTCATAAATATCCTTCTGATGGCTCCTGTACATGTCGATGGCTTCCTCCGGACTCATATCCGGAAAGTTCTTCACCATACTAATGCCCAAAGGCTCTCCGAAGGTCGCCTTAATATCTGCTTCATCGGCTTCTTTTCCATGAACCGTCCGAAAAACATGCTGCCAGGAATCAATAATCAGTCTATTGGTATTTGCAACCGTTCCGTCAAAATCAAATAAAATCGTCTTTATTGCCATGACAGGCTCCTTTTTCTAGAATTTCATCGTCAGCGCAATCTTTTTCTTCTCCGGATCTACGCTGAGAATTTTTACTTTCACAGTATCTCCCACGGACACCACGTCCATCGGGTGCTTGATAAACTTGTTAGAAAGCTGAGACACGTGCACCAGTCCGTCCTGCTTGACGCCGATATCCACAAAAGCTCCGAAGTCCACCACGTTGCGGACGGTTCCAGTTAGCTCCATGTCCACCTTCAAATCCTCAAAACTCCTAACATCGTTTCTGAAAATCACCGGTGGCGCGTCCTCACGAGGGTCTCTTGCCGGTTTTTTCATTTCTGCGATGATATCACTTAGAGTCATTTCACCGATACCCAGATCCTCTGCCATTTTCTTTACACTTTCCGAAGGTTTTTTCGCAGGGTACGCCTCCCAAATTTTCTCATCGATATTCTTAGCGCCGCCGCATAAGATTTCCTCCTTGGTAATGCCGATTTTGTTCATCATTTCCTCGGCGGCCTTGTAGGACTCAGGATGTACAGAGGTACTGTCAAGAGGCTCGCTGCCGTCTGCAATTCGCATAAAACCTGCACACTGCTTAAACGCCTTTTCTCCCAGCTTGGAAACTTTCATCAGTTCTTTTCTGTTTTTGAATCTGCCGTTTTCTTCTCTATATGCCACGATGTTCTTGGCGATACCCATGTTGACGCCTGCGATATAAGAAAGAAGAGATGGAGAAGCAGTGTTCAAATCTACACCAACTCTGTTTACACAGTCCTCAACCACGTTAGTCAACGCTGTATCCAGCTGCTTCTGGTTGATATCGTGCTGATACTGTCCTACGCCGATGTGCTTTGGATCGATTTTTACCAGCTCAGCCAACGGATCCTGCAGACGTCTGCCCAGCGACATAGCGCCTCTGGTGGTAACATCAAGGTCAGGATATTCTTCTGTCGCCAGCTTAGAAGCCGAATAAACGGAAGCGCCCGCTTCGTTGACGATGGTGTACTGAATATCGTAATCGTGCTTTTTCAGGAAGTTTGCAACTACTTCTTCGGTTTCTCTGGAAGCAGTGCCGTTTCCGATTACGATGATATCCGTACCGAATTTATTGATAATCTTTTCCAAAGTTCTCTCCGTTCCAGCTACATCATTTTTTGGCTCGGTCGGATAGATGGTGGTGTAGGCTTTTAGCTTTCCAGTCTCGTCCAGCACCGCAACTTTACAACCAGTTCTGTAGCCTGGGTCAATGGAAATTATTTTCTTTCCCTTTACAGGCGGCACCATCAAAAGCTTTTCTGTATTCTTTGCAAAGACCTTTACCGCCTCAGTCTCCGCCCGTTCAGTCAAAATATTGCGCATTTCACGCTCGATGGACGGCGCAATGAGACGCTTGTAAGAATCGGCGATGGTCTCCTCCAAAATCTCGGTGAAGATGGATTTTCCGCGAATGACCTGCTTCGCGATAAGTCCTGTAATTTCTTCGCTGTCGATAGCGACTTTTACTTTCAATTTCTTTTCTTTTTCACCGCGATTGACCGCAAGAACTCTGTGGTTCGGCATTTTAGCAATCGCTTCGCTGCTGCCGTAATACATTTCGTAGACAGTCTTCTCCTCCGGATCCGTTGCTTCTGTAGCAATCTGTCCTTTGGCAAAGGTCTTTTCTCTGATTGCCTTGGTCAAATCTGCGTCATCGGCAATCATCTCTGCGATGATGTCCATAGCGCCCTGCACAGCGTCTTCTGCTGTTTCCACTTCTTTATCCGGATTGATAAAATCTGCTGCAAAGTCCAGAGGATTTCCTTCTTTCTTCTGCTGGGCATAAAAAATCATTGCCAGAGGTTCCAGTCCTCTTTCTTTTGCTTTGGAAGCTCTAGTTGCCTTTTTCTGTTTATATGGCTTATACAGGTCTTCTACACGCTGCAAAACCTCCGCTTTTTGGATTTCGGCTTTCAGCTCTTCGGTCAGCTTGCCCTGTTCTTCAATAAGACGGAGCACCTCTTCCTTTCGGCTTTCCAGGTTGCGCAAGTACTGCAGTCTCTCGTCCATATCGCGAAGAGTCACGTCAGTCAGACCGCCGGTCACTTCCTTTCTGTAACGAGCGATAAAGGGAATCGTATTTCCCTCATCGATGAGCGCAACTGTGCTTTCCACCTGCGCTGTTTTGACTTTAAATTCACTTGCTAGTTTTTCAATAATGTTCATATTAATCTTCGTCCCTCTGTTTCAGTTTTTCATTAATAAAGTAGTCGATGTCTCCGTCCATCACTGCGCCTACATTGCCGACTTCTGCACCGGTACGGTGATCTTTTACCATGGTGTATGGCTGGAAAACGTAGGAGCGAATCTGGGAACCCCAGGTAATCAGGGAAAAGTCACCTTTCAGTTCCTTTAAGTTTTCCTTGTGCTCCTGCTCTTTCAGTTCCATCAGCTTGGATGCCAGAATCTTCATCGCCATCTCCTTGTTCTGGTGCTGACTTCTCTCGTTCTGGCAAGTTACTACAATGTGGGTCGGCAGATGTGTGATTCGGATCGCCGAATCGGTCTTGTTGACATGCTGACCCCCTGCCCCACTGCTCCTGTAGGTGTCAATGCGCAGATCCTCTGGGTCAATTTCTACAGACATATCGTCTTCGATTTCCGGCATAACTTCCAGCGCCGCAAAAGAAGTCTGTCTCTTTCCTGCTGAGTTAAACGGAGAAATTCTGACTAGACGGTGCACACCTTTTTCGTTCTTCAAATAACCGTAAGCATTTTCACCCTCTACAATTAAAGTTGCGCTCTTAATGCCCGCCTCGGTATCATCCTGCATGTCGACCAAAGTCACTTTATATCCTTTCTTCTCCGACCACCGGACGTACATTCTGTAAAGCATCTGCGCCCAGTCCATAGCATCTACGCCGCCTGTTCCCGCATGTACGGAAATAATAGCGTTGTTATGGTCGTATTTTCCAGATAACAAAGTGTCCAGTTTCAGTGTCTCCAGCTGCTGCTGCAGATTTCCGAAGGCTTCTACGATGGAGTCAGCTTCTTCCTCGTCTTCCATTTCTTCTGCCAGTTCCATCAGTTCTTCCATATCGTCAAAGCCTTTTTCCAGAGATTCATATTTTTCAAGTCTGGTTTCCAGGCTCTTCTTTTTCTTTAAAATGTTCTGTGCCGTGTCGGGATTGTTCCAGAATTCCGGATCCTCCGTCTGCACGCTGAGTTCTTCTAATTGCTTCCTAAGACCCGCAAGGTCAAAGGGACTCACCTACCTCTTTGAGATTCGCCTTTGCAATCGGCAGGTCAGATTTCATCTGATCGAATTGAATCATTTTCTCACATCCTTTACTGTTAAATTCATATTTTATTATTTTATCATAAAAATTCCGGCTTTACATCTGTTTTACACCGGTTTTCTAAAAAAACTGTGCCAGTGCGCCATGGCTTCGATGACTTTCACTGCGAGTCTGTTATTCGCAAAATCTCCTCACCGAAAAATCTTAACTCACTTCCCGACTTTCTTCAAAAAATGTATAAAAAGAATCTCCCCACACCTCGCAGAACTTACATTTCACGCAAGATGTTATCTGTAAGGCATTGAATTCTACATAAAATGTAAGTTTTCTCGCGGAAATCCCCGAATTATATATGCAGAACACTATACACGGCTGAAACATTCTCTTGGGCTTATACATTTTTTGAAGATTCCATAGTTTTCGGTTAAGATTCGAGACTTCTCTTATACACTTTTATTGAAAAAACCGGATATAAGTTAAGATATCAAGCTGCGAACGCCGCACTTTGCTAAAATTTCTTCTGCACACCGCAATGCTGGCAGGTCCTTTCTTCTGCAGCCTTCGCATGATTCTCAAAATAGGGCTCTGCCCACTTTGCGATATCGATCAACACCGGCAATACAGTCCTGCCCTTTTCTGTCAAACTATATTCCACCCGCGGCGGAATTTCATCGTAGGATCTTCGCAGTACAATTCCCTCTTTAATTAAATCCTTCAAATTCGCCGCCAGAACTGCGTCGGTTATATTGCGCATTTCCTTGCGAATTTCGCTATAACGCACCGGTTCTTTCCCCGCTAGTACACAAATAATACGGGATTTCCATTTTCCACCAAAGACTTCCAGTCCATATTCCAAAGGGCAACGAATATCCTTTTCTAATTTTGCCTGATACATTGCTTATCCTCCTTTTCCGTCAGTTTGCATTATATCAATTCTACTATTTTTTTACAAGTCACTATTCTTTTTAATAGTTACTAATAAATATAATCATATCTTATTTTTTAGTAGCGAATTTGTTATAATATGGTCAAACATACATTATTAGGAGGAATATTTCGATGTTAAGTGAAGCTGTAAAAAATTTACTCAATGAACAGTTGTGGTACATTGCCACCTTTTCCGACGAACCCAACGCTGTACCGGTAGGATTTAAGATGGTATCAGACGATGAAAAGCTGATTGTCGGAGATGTTTTCATGGAAACCACTGCAAAAAATATTCAGGCAACCGGCAAAGCTGCAGTTTCTGTATGCAACCCGGCTACTTCCGAGGGCTATCAAATCAAGGGTTCCGCCGAATACCTGAGCGAAGGTCCGGTAGTAGACATGCTTAAAAAGGTTGCCGCCGAAAAATTTGGCGGTGCGCTGGCCGCAAAAGGTGCAGTTGTTATCACCCCCGAAAAAGTGATTGTAACCACACCGGGACCGGATAACAAAAAAGAGCTGTAAGCTTGGACGCGAAAGAAATCCGCACATCTTCAAAAATGAACCGTGCGGATTTTTTAATATGTTCTCTCTTCCGTGAAAACCCGTTCCATCGGATAGTCCCACTCATCTACAGGCAGTCTTTCTACCTTCTGCACTTCAAAAGCAGCAGCGATGACAACCGCATTTGCACACTGCGGCAGAAATCTATCATAGTAGCCAGCTCCCATACCCATGCGGTTCCCCTTTTCATCAAAGGCAGTACATGGACAAATCACCAGATCAATATCCTCCGGCGACACAACAATGGAATGCTCTCGCACTGGCTCCATAATGCCGTAGGCACCTTTTTCCCATGCACCCTCTTTTTTCTTTGGTTCCAGCGCAATCATCTCCCCCGGACCTGTACATAGCGGATAAACAATCCGCTTACCGGCATGTTCTGCAATCTGCTCCAGCTTTTCAAGGCGCACTTCACCCCGCACGCCCTTATATAACATGATGATTTCAGCCTCTTGAAACTCCGCTGAGGCTGCGATGTGCTCCGATATTTTTGCGGACAACTCCTGCCGCTGTACACCGCCCAGGCAATCTCTTGCAGAAATTGTACTTTTGCGAATTTGCTCTCTATCGTTCAATTTTTCTCTCCTTACATGACAACCAGCACAAGTTGTGCAAATTTACTTGTTTACATCTTCCATGCACAACTCCAATCATCGTAAGTTGTGCAAGCGCTAGCAAAACCAAGATCCCTACACAACTCTAATAGCAAAATGCTTATATGTCCTCGATATTCGGCTTCGCCTCCGATTCAGGTTATGTGTCAGCGATAAAACAGCTCAAATTTACACAACCTTTCCCACCAAATCTTAAAGAAAATCAAAAAGTTGTGCAGAGGCATGATAAAAAAGCCAATCTGCACAACTGATAACTCTATGGGGTTTGCATCAAGCCTAAAAACGCTCAATTTTGCACAACTTTACTCCTCTTTCGCCTCCGCCGTCTTTGGCGGCATCAGCTCAGACAATTGGGCAACGTTTCGCTATCGCTTCACTCCTCCGGTCTCCAGTCTACAATCGACTGGCTCCCTTCGCTGCCCGATTTTCCATTCCCACTGAAGTGTGGGAAAATCAGCTAGGATCTCCCGCAGCAGTTCTTATATTTCTTACCACTGCCGCATGGGCATGGATCATTTCTGCCGACTTTCGGCTGATCGCGTCTGTAGGTTTCCGGCTTGTTTTCCCGCTCCGGCACCTGCGCACCTTCTGGAAGCTGCCCTTCGCCCTGCATTGCTCGAACGGTATCGTCCTCAACAAAGTCTGATTTCGTTGCTTTCTCAGCTTCCATGATGGCTTTTCTTTCTGTTCTTGTTTCAACAGTTACGTTATAGCAGTACTTCACCGTGTCTTCCTGAATTGCGCTGATCATCTGCTCAAACATGTCAAAGCCTTCTTTTGCGTAAGCTGCAGCAGGATCCTGCTGCCCCAAAGCACGCAGACCGATACCGGATTTCAGCTGATCCATAGCGTCGATGTGATCCATCCAAAGATTATCTACGACACGAAGAAGAATCATGCGCTCAACTTCTCGCATCTGCTCCGCACCGATTTCAGCTTCCTTCAGCTCATACAGTTTTTCAAACTCAGCGATAACCGACTCACGCAGAGACTCTTCTGTCATATCGCGAAGTTCTTCCGCTGTATGGGAACTCTTTCCGCGGTAATTTGCAGTAATCTTGCGCAAATTCTTGTTCATCGTCTCAAAATCCCATTCCTCAGGGAATTTGGAATCTACTACAATCGGATCGATGATTGCATTTACAATCGTCTTCATCATATTGATGATATACTCTCGCAAATCTTCACCAAAGAGCACCTTGCGGCGTTCTTCGTAGATGATTTCTCTCTGCTTGTTCATGACATTGTCATACTGCAATACATATTTTCTGATGCCGAAGTTCTTGCCTTCCACCTTTTTCTGTGCACCTTCGATGGCACGGGAAAGCATACCTGCTTCAATCGCTTCATCCTCTTCAAGCCCCATTCTGTCAACCAGCTTCTGCATTCTCTCGCCGCCAAAGAGGCGAAGCAGTTCATCTTCCAATGAGATAAAGAACTGAGTCTGACCAGGGTCGCCCTGACGACCGGAACGACCTCGCAACTGGTTATCAATACGTCTGGATTCGTGGCGTTCAGTACCGATGATGCAAAGCCCGCCAAGTTCCACAACTTTCTGCTGTTCTTCTTTTCTCTCTTCCTTAAACTGCTGATGCAGCTGATTAAACTTTTCTCTGGCTTCATTGAGCGCCGGATCATCAGATTTGATAAAGCTGGATGCGAAGGAAATCGCTTCGTCAGAATAGCCCTGCTTCTTCATTTCCCGTTTCGCTTCAAATTCCGGATTGCCACCCAGGATAATATCGGTACCACGACCTGCCATATTAGTCGCAATGGTTACCATGCCAAGGCGACCTGCTTCTGCAACGATTTCGGCTTCCTTATCATGCTGCTTCGCATTGAGCACGTTGTGTTTTACACCGCGCTTTTTTAGCATATCGCTGATCATCTCGGATTTTTCAATAGAAATGGTACCTACCAACACTGGCTGTCCAGTTTCGTGCACCTGGGCAACTCTATTTGCGATAGCTTTGACTTTACCCCGCTCTGTCTGGTAAACGGAATCGTCCAAATCTTTTCTGGCGATTTCGCGGTTGGTTGGAATCACCACGACATCCATATTGTAGATGTCGCGGAATTCCTCTTCCTCAGTCTTCGCCGTACCGGTCATGCCTGCCAGCTTGTTGTACATTCTGAAATAATTCTGCAAAGTGATGGTTGCCAGCGTCTTAGATTCTGAGCGAACCGCTACTCTTTCCTTTGCTTCGATTGCCTGATGCAGACCGTTGGAGAATCTTCTTCCGAACATAAGACGACCGGTGAACTCGTCAACGATGATGATTTCTCCGTCTTTTACGATATAGTCTACATCTCGCTCCATCAGATTACGCGCCTTCAGAGCCTGCAGCACGTGATGGTTGATCTCCATATTCTCAGGGTCGCCATAGTTATCCACCTTAAAGAAGGCTTCCGCCTTGGCAACGCCTTCATCCGTCAGCGCTACCTGCTGGTCTTTTTCTTCTACCGTAAAGTCCGTTTCCTTAGTCAGCGTCGTAACAAAGCGGTCCGCAGTTTTATATAAATCCGTAGATTTTGCACCTTTGCCGGAAATAATCAGCGGCGTTCTAGCTTCATCTACTAAAATGGAGTCGACTTCGTCAATGATGGCAAAGTTCAGGTCGCGCTGCATGAGTTCTTCCTGATAAATTACCATATTGTCTCTCAAATAATCGAAGCCGAATTCGTTATTGGTTCCGTAAGTGATATCCGCCATATAAGCAGCTTTTCTCTCTTCGCCGGAGATTCCGTGAATAACACAGCCCACGGAGAGCCCCAGGAAGGAATAGAGTTTACCCATCCATTCTGCGTCACGCTTTGCCAGATAGTCGTTGACTGTAATCACATGCACCCCCTTGCCTTCTAAGGCATTGAGGTATGCTGCCAGCGTTGCCACCAAGGTCTTACCTTCACCAGTTTTCATTTCGGAAATTCTTCCCTGATGTAAAACCACCCCGCCTATCAGCTGTACGCGGAAATGTTTCATGCCCAGGCTTCGCACCGCCCCTTCACGGCAGACCGCAAAAGCCTCTGGTAAAATGTCATCCAGTGTTTCACCATTTGCAAGCCTCTCCTTCAGTTTTGGCGTCATTGCCTGCAGTTCCTCATCGGATAACTTCTGCATATCCTCGTCTAGTGCTTCAACCTGATCTACTATTTTAGATATTTTCTTAATTTCTTTTTCATTTAGATCACCAAAGATCTTTTCCATCAGTCCCATAGTCTGTATTAATTCCCCTTTCTGTTCGTCTGCTCTTCTTCAGGTTTTTCCGTAACTCTTAAATTAATTTCAATTGCTTTGCGTTCGTCAGCCTTGATAACCCGACCTTCAAATAATTTATTTCCTACTTCATATTCAAAAGTATCTCCCGCCTTCGGCAGTTTATCAAGCTGCAGTACAACCCAGCCGTTGACGGTAGTTGCATCTAGCTCTACCTCTTCATCAAAGTAATCAAACATTTTCTCTACGTTAGTACTGCACAGGACTCTATAGCTTCCATCCTGCAGCTGCGTAATCTCCTGAGATTCCACTTCGTCATGCTCGTCGTAAATATCACCGACCAGCTCTTCAATAATATCCTCCATCGTGACAAGCCCCGCCGTCCCGCCGTATTCATCGACGATAATAGCGATATGGGTTTTGTTCACCTGCAGCTTTTTTAAAAGATCTGCCGCTTTCATAGAACCTGCTACGTAAACTACAGGTTTTACATAGTCAGAGATTGTCTTCTTAGAACCAGAAATGTAATTGTGAAAATCCTTCTGATTGAGAACTCCCAATATCTTATCCAAATCATCCTCATAAACCGGCAATCTCGAATAGCCGGTTTCCATAAACATCTTCGCTACATCTTTCTTCGTAGAATCAATTTCGATTGCCTTAATATCTACACGGGGTGTCAGCACATCCCACGCTTCAAGTTCATTAAATTCGATAGCATTCTGAATCAGCTCGCTTTGCTCTGCCGCCAGATTCCCTTCCGTTTCAGCTTCCTCCACAATAGTCAAAAGCTCGTCTTCCGTAATTCCCCTGTTATCTACCACCTTAAAAATCTTCGCAAGAAGTTTCTTCCATTGGCTAAAAACGAAGTTGATTGGCGTTAAAATCACCATCAGCACATTGATAAAACCTGATGAAAACATAGCAAAACTTTCTGGACTCTCCTTCGCCAGGCTCTTTGGAGAAATCTCACCAAAAATCAATACGACGACGGTGACAACTACAGTTGAAAGTGTTGCCCCATATTGCGGCGTTAATTCCAGAAATAAAGCTGTCGCAACTGCGGTCATCCCTATATTTACAATATTGTTTCCGATTAAAATCGTCGAAAGTAAATTATCGTATTTGCTTTCTAACTCCAATACTCGTTTTGCTCGTTTATCCCCATCTCCTGCCAGATTCTTCAGTCTGATCCGGTTAAGCGATGTGAACGCCGTTTCTGTTGCCGAAAAATACGCCGACAAAACCACAAAAATAACAATAATCCCGATAGAATACCCTATATGACTATCCATATATTTCCTGTTTTCCTCCTCATATTTTGAATTAAAAAAAGGTACTTGTAACATAGTATTTTACCACATATATCAAAAAAAATAAAGGATTTCACACAAACTCCAACTTTTTTCTGATAGGAATTCGTGCTATACTAAGCATATAAACAAAATACGGAGGAATACGACATGTCCACAAAAACCGAACTTTTAAAACTGCTCAGTGAAAATACAGGAATCTTTCTTTCCGGTCAGAAAATCGGAGAAGAATTACAGGTTTCCAGAAACGCCATCTGGAAAGCTATGAAGCAGCTTAAAGATGAAGGTTATCATATAGAAAGCAAGCCCAGCGTCGGCTATCGTCTAAAAACAAAGAGCAACATTCTCACCGATGCCTCTGTCGTCGGCGATCTTCGCTACCCCTGTGATCTGCGCGTCTTTGACACCGTGGATTCCACCAACAATGTAGCGAAGGAAATCACCGTTGGAAATAAACCCGTTATGGTGATTGCCAACAAGCAGGAAGCCGGCAGGGGTCGTCTGGGCAGAATGTTTGCTTCACCCTCAGGAACTGGACTGTACATGACCATTGCCCTGCGACCAACCTTTGATTTGAATAAATCCCTCTACGTTACTATGGCCGTAGCTGTGGCAGTCTGCCGCGCCTTGGAAAAAGTAGCCGGCGTCAAAGTAAAAATCAAATGGGTCAATGACCTTTTTTATAAGAACAAAAAAATCTGCGGCATCCTCACAGAGGCGCAGACCAATTTTGAATCAGGAAAAATTGACAGCCTGATCATTGGGATCGGTGTCAACTGTTTCCCCGGCAGCTTTCCAGAAGATCTGAAAGATATCGTCGGCTGTGTATCCGACAAGAAGAACGCCTTCTCCCGCGGAAAGCTGGCAGCTGAAATCTATAATCAGACTCTAGAAATACTGGAAAATCTAGAAAGCAAGTCTTTCCTCATCGAATACCGCACAAAGTGTTTTCTCTTAGGCAAAAATATCCGTATTCATGCCAATCTTAATGAAACATCCATTAAAGCCAGAGCCATCGATATCGACGACAATGGCGGACTGGTAGTGGAATACATGGAAGGTCCTAAAATGCGTCAGATTGAAACCCTCACCACGGGGGAGGTATCCGTGCGACTAGAAGAATAGCTGCTTCTGTCCTGTGGAAAAATACATATTTTCAAAGAAAATCCCGAAAATATGCACATTAGTCTGCATATTTTCGGGATTTTTGCGTTATATATGCACATTCGCCGCACCGAACCGACAATCCGGCTGCTATTTCAGAGGTTTTTATTGAAAAAAATGCATATCAGGAGAAGAAACATCAAAAATATGCAGATTTCCTCAAGAGTTTATGCATATTTTAGGCTCTTTTCCCGGATATATGTACAAGTAGTAAAAAACCTTTTGATTTTTATATATTTATTGGATTATTTAATTTCCTCAAAGGAAGCCGGCTCGCCATCTTTAAATTCCACTGCATAGCCGAATCCTGGCTCCGGCATCCAGTCCCACATGCTGCCCTTTGCTGCCGGAAAAAGTTCCTGCATAACGGCAGAAATTACACCGCCGTGACAGATTACGACTGTGATTGCGTCCTTGCCGTCGTGGCGATGAGAAAGTTCTTTCAAACGGTGATAACCGACAAGTTCCCTAAGGCCGGCAGAAATTCTGGCTGCAAAGGCATTTTTCGTCTCGCCGCCAGTCAAAACCGCCTCACCGGTCTCGTCCCAGCACCAAGCAGAAAATTCCTCATTATCCTTTAGCTCCTCGTAGGATTTGCACTCGTGATCTCCAAACTCCATCTCCCGCAAATTGCGAATCACACCATGATTACGCTCTCCAAAAATCAGCTCAAAGGTTTGCTCCGTGCGCAAAAGTCCTGTCGTATAGCAGTCTGCGTCCTCCGGAATTTGCGGATATATGCCGCCAGAAGCAGCTTTCTCCAGTGCCGCGATACCTTCATCCGCCAACGGTAAGTCCGCCGCACCGTAAAACCATTTCTTCTGATTTCCCTCCGTAATTCCATGTCTGATCAGGTAAATTTTTGATACCATTGTCTCACCTTAATTATTTAATCTTGCTGCCGATTCCGCAGAAAATACGAATCACTTCGTCTGCCTCCTGCCCCAAATAGGTCATACACCTGCTGGTAGCCTCTCTCCATGCCCGTTCGGTCTTGTCCATAGGCACCACTCCCTGAGAAATATCATCGCAGATAATAATTTTGTCCCGCAGCTTATCAATATTGTCTTCCAGACACTCCTTCGCATTGACATCTTCCTTAATGCATGCCAGCACAAAACGGTCCAGATTATCAATAACCTTTCTATCAAAGTTCAGCACCATGGACTCCATATCGCAATGGTGTACATCTTTTTCCGTCAAGTCGTAGTTCTTTAGCGCATAATCCAATTTTCCCTGATACGCACCACCGAAAATAAAAATCATTTCTTTTCCCATCCTTTCCTAAAGCACCGCCAGCGCAAAAATGCCTGCCAGTTCACCGATACAAATGGTATACCCCGCAATATCGCCGCTCATACCACCTAATTGTTTCCTCGCATAAAGACATGCGATAAAGCCGACAACAGCAATCACTGCGCTGCAAATCAGCATCTTAATCCATCCTGCGCCTAGAAGCACAGAAAGCCCCATTACAAGCCCTGTTTGCAGCAGCACGGAAAGCCGATACTTCCATCTGCCCGGAGCTTTGTAGTCTTCCACATACTGGCTGTGCCCAATAGGCTGATACACAAGCACCGCAAGTCCGCTAATCGCCCGGCTTACCACAGGTAAAGTCAAAAGATCTGCATAGCTAATTCTATAAATCGCCGTCGACATAGCTGCAAACCATGCAAGAAGCAGAAACGCTACCGTCACCACCGCAAAAGCACCGACTGTGGAATCCTTTAGAATCCTCTGCCGATCTTCTAACGGACGTCTGGACATAATTGCATCGTTGCAGTCCATAAAGCCGTCCATATGCATAAACCCGCATATGGCAAAAATATAAAACATCATAAGGAAGCTGATCAAAAGCGGTGATAATTCTATCCGCAGCATGATCCAAAACAGTCCCATCCAAAGTAAACCGATCACCATCCCGATGGATGGCAGAAATGCCAGCATCATGTTTTTTAACTGGCTGTCCCACCGTTTATATGGACAAGGAAGCGTAATAAAATTTCCCCATGCCATAAAAAAACCAATTATAAATTTCTTCATCTATCTTCCTCACAGTATTCGTATATATGCCCAAAAGCCACTTCGATGACTTTATCGCAGGTCTTTGCAAGGGTCCTGTCGATGAGCGCAAGGGCTTTTCTGTAGCTTTCGGTGTAGTGGTCGAACACTCTGCTGTCAGAGTAAATATAGTCTGATACGAACACTGTATTTCCCGTCTTTTCTGCAAAGCGCACCAGTTCTTTGCAAACCCGCTCGCCTGCACCAAGGTCAATAGTTCCATCCTGCCTGAACATCTCGTTGGAAAGCAGCGCCGTCACACTATCAAGAAGAAAGGCTCCACCTGCGTCCACTTCTCCATCTAAAGCTTTTTCAATCTGGATTCCCTGTTCAATGGTCTCAAAGCCCCATCCCTCCCGGTCACCGATGTGTCGGGTAATTCGCTCTCTATCTTCATCGTCGGTAGGAATCATGGTTGCCAGATAATACAAAGGAACTCCTTCCTCCTGAGACATTCTCTTTGCAATCCGCTGGGCATACATGGACTTCCCATTCTTGCAGCCGCCGCTGATAAATACATTCATTAGAATAAATTTTCCCTTCTAATTTCTTCTAAGTAATCGCCGTCAATAGACGCTTCTTCCAAGGTCTTCATGATATTCATGGACGCAATGGCAGTTTCGATAATTTTAAATGCAATCGGGCAGCCGCTTCCTTCTCCAAGACGCATGCCAAGATCAAACATCGGCGCAAGACCCAGTCGATCCATTGCAATCACATAACCGATTTCGTAGGATTTGTGGGAAGCAAACATATAATCCACCACCCTCGGATTCAGTTCCTTGGCAACACAAGCTGCAACAACAGAAATAAAACCGTCAATTACAACCGGAATCCTGTAAATACCTGCACCCAAAAATGCACCTACCATAGCACAGATATCGTAGCCTCCAACTTTTGCCAGCTTCTCTATAGGATCGCTCATGCACCAGCTGTTGACTGCATCGTCTACGATTTTCAGCTTCTTAGCAAGTCCCTCATCGTTAAGTCCGCCGCCTCTGCCGACTACGTCCTTTGCAGGTGCGCCGGTCAATGCGCTCAAAACTGCAGAACTGGTAGTCGTATTTCCGATACCCATTTCACCGACGCCCATAAGCTGTACGCCAGCTTTTTTTGCCGCCTCCGCTGCTTCAATCCCGATGAGAATAGCTCTTACCGCCTCCTCTCTGGTCATAGCGGCTTCCTTTGCCAGATTCCGCGTACCGTTTGCAATTCGTCTATTTACGATTTTGACAGGAATCTTTCCCTCTTCTGTCAGCATAGCATCCGTATAAAGTTCCTGCGGAATTTCCATGGCAACGCCCACATCTGTTACTAAAAGATCAATGCCATAATACTTTGCCATGGAGCTGACTCCGGTATATCTTCTGGTAAAATTGATAGTCTGGGACAAAGTAACAGACTGCGGTGCAGACGCGACGCCCTCTGCAACGACACCATTATCTGAAGACATGATGACAACACACTGCTTCGACACATCATTTCCTACAGCTTTTCCGGAAATCCCTGCAATTTTTATGGAGATATCCTCAAGCTTACCTAAACTTCCCGGCGGTTTTGCCAGGTAATCCTGCCGCTGTTTTGCTGCTGCCATTGCCCCTTCATCCAAGGTTTCTATTTTTCCAATTAGCTCAAATAATTTCTTTTCGTTGCTCATCTTTTGTAACCTTTCTTCTACATCTCTCTTTCATTCACAATAAATCTATTTTACCACAATTCCAAACGAGGGAAAAGCACGGATTTTTCATTGAAGCCTATAAACACATCAGCATATAGGACGGCAGATAAACTGTTTGGCCTTCTTTTCTGTAATTTCTATGTCGCTTCAGTCAGTTTTTGCGCCACTGTATTTTCAAAAAACATGCCTTCATTTGTACAAAATACAACTACCCCTTTGCTTTTTTGTATGAAAAAAAATGTTCTCCGCTTGTAATGTTTTCCTTTTTTTAATATAATTGAGATACGAAATAATTCTGATTAATAAAGAGGATTTAATTTTATGAGTAAAAAAATGCGCAGTAACATCTTACTGCTGATTACAGCAGTCATCTGGGGTTCCGCCTTTGTTGCCCAAAAAGCGGGCGCTTCATTGGAGCCTTTCACATACAACGGAATTCGTATGTTTATCGGCGGGCTTGTGCTGATTCCCGTCATTTACGTGTTTAAAGCACTGAGCAAGGACAAAGAAGAAGCACCTAAAACAGAAGCGGAACTTGCCGCTGAGAGAAAAACCCTCATCGTCGGAGGTATCTCCTGCGGTGTCGTCCTATGTATCGCTTCTACCCTGCAGCAGTTCGGACTATATTTTGAAACTAGTGCCGGAAAGGCTGGATTCATCACATCCCTTTACATCGTCATCGTACCGGTACTGGGTTTATTCCTGCGACAAAAGGTAAAACCTATTGTCTGGGGCTGCATTGTCATGGGCGCATTCGGATTCTATCTGCTGACCATGGCAGGAAAAGGAGAAGGCTTTACCATTCATACCGGTGAACTGTTTGTTCTGATTTGTGCAGTCGCTTTTTCTTGTCACATTCTGGTAGTTGATCACTTTTCTCCAAAATGCGACGGTATCAAGCTTTCCTGCATCCAGTTCCTGACCGCCGGTATAATCGGAATCATATGTATGTTCATCTTTGAAACACCAATACTTGCAGATATTTTAGACTGTTGGCTGCCGATTCTGTACTGCGGCGTCATCTCCTCAGGTGTTGCCTATACTTGTCAGGTTTTAGGTCAAAAAGACGCAGAGCCTGCTGCGGCCTCTTTGATTCTAAGTCTGGAATCTGTATTCTCTGTGCTCTTCGGCGCACTGATTCTAGGCGAACGGCTCACACTGCTGGAGGGGCTGGGCTGCATTGTCATCTTCATTGCAGTTATAATACCACAGCTTCCATCCAAAGAAGAGCGCTTACAGGCAAAATAACAATAATAAGCACACACTTCCAAAAGTATAATAAGAAACGCGAAATTGGGTCAGTTCCACTGTGCCCCTTTTCGCGTTTTCTGAAGAAATCACCAACCAAAGCAAACGCGCAGGCCTTGCAAGACTGCGCGTTTTGTCGTATACTGAAAGTATCAAATTAGAAATACCAAAACTTAACAGAACAGGAAGTGATACCAATGATTAATCGAAAGGAAGCTTTGGAACTTTTGAAAAAATATAACAAGGAGGAGTTTCACATCCATCACGGCATTACACTGGAATGTGTCATGCGCTACATGGCGAAAAAACAGGGATTTGACGAGGATGCGGAATTCTGGGCAATTTGCGGATTGCTGCACGACATCGATTTTGAGATGTGGCCGGAAGAGCACTGCAAAAAAGCGCCGGAACTCCTGCGTGAAGCCGGTGTGGACGAAGCGATTATCCATGCGGTTTGTTCCCACGGCTACGGTCTATGTTCTGACGTAGAACCGACCCACCTGATGGAAAAAATCCTATTTGCGGCAGACGAACTGACCGGACTCATCGGCGCTGCTGTTATTTTGCGCCCTTCCAAAAGCTGCAAGGATATGGATTTAAAATCTTTAAAGAAAAAATTTAAGGACAAGCGCTTTGCTGCAGGCTGTGACAGAGATGTCATCAGAACCGGCGCTGAACAGCTGGGCTGGGAACTGGAAACACTCATGGCTGAGGTCCTCGAAGCCATGCAGGCTTGCGAAGACGAAATCGCAGAATTGGAGAAATAAATCATGTTTTACGAAATGACCATTGCAGGCTGCAAGCGCCAGCTGCCTCTTTGCAAAATCAACGATGAACTTTATATCGGCGCATTCATCATGTTCAGCGATGTAGAAATTACTCGTGCCAGCGCCGCAGCGCTTCTGGAAAAAGCGCCGGAATTTGACGTGATCATTACTGCGGAATCTAAGGGTATTCCTCTTGCTTATGAAATGGCAAGACAAGCTGGCATCAACGATTATATCGTTGCCAGAAAGGGACCGAAACTCTATATGCAGAATGTCATCACCACAGAGGTGGACTCTATCACTACCGACCACATTCAGACACTGTGCCTGGGTCAGACGGAAATTGATAAAATGAAAGGCAAAAAAGTGCTTATCATCGACGACGTCATCAGTACCGGCGAATCTCTGCTTTCTATAGAAACCCTGCTGAAACAGGTCGGCTGCGAAATCGCAGGCAGAATGGCAGTCCTTGCAGAAGGCGAGGCTGCAGACCGAGACGATATTATTTTCCTGGAAAAACTTCCTCTTTTCAACGCAGATGGAACAGTAAAATAGCATACAAAAAGCTGCCAAGGGGAAACCCACAGGCAGCTTTTTTCACAATTTTAGAATCTCAACGACAGGCAAGTCAGACTTCCGTCAATCTTTCTAAATTCTCCGGTGTCCACCAGTACAATCGGGTATCCTAAATCCTCGATGATTTTCTGTGTCTTAGGATAGCCTTCCGGTACAAGTACTGTGCCATTGATGTTCATACTGTTGATTGCATAAAGCTCGTCTGTATCGACGACAAACCGGTTAAAATCCTTGAACGCAGGCATCTCATTCATAACAGGCGTAACCAGCATGTTGTTATTTTCAAGATAGATGACAAAGTCCTTCAAATGCAGCCCCTCTGTTACAGGAACAGTTGAAGAAGTGTAACCGAATTTCGTCACGATATCATTAAACTGCTTTGCGCCCTCTTCATTAGTACGGTCAGACAGACCAACATAGAAGTGATCCCCAACTCTCATGACATCGCCGCCTTCCATGGTTCCCGGTGCTTCGATGTAGAAAATCTGAGAATCGTCGTAAAACTTTTTGATTGCGTCGATAATCTCGTGCTTCTCACCATTTCTTGAATCCGTAGCCGGGTTGGTGATAACTGCACAGCGCTCCATTACTACAGCAGGGTCTTCCACAAAACAGGAATCTGGATATCTTTCGTCTGCTTCCAATTCTGTGACATCCAGTCCCAAACTCCGAAGGACTTCAACATATTTATCATGTTGCTTTATCGCTCTCTCATAATCCGGTGTGCCATCACAAAACTGTGCAGTGGAAATGCCGTCAATCAGCGCTTTACAGGGTTTTCTTGTAATTGCTCTCGTAAACATACTATTTCCTCCTTATTCTTGCGAGTTCCTCACTATAGATATAATATATCTCAAACCACCCGATTTTAAAAGCGCATATTTATCATATTTTTCATGATTTTTATACATAGAAACTGCCTGCATTCTATTCTATTTATCTCCGTCTTCCTCTTTCTCCACCAGCTTACCATACACGACCATTCTGGCGTCTTCAAACTCATAAGTGCAGGTACTGAGCATCACAATCCGATCTTCTGCGCTTACCTCCACCTCATCAATATTGATCAGGCTGTTCTTCTTGATCTGTGCCAGATAGTTGGCTTTTTCCTCGTAGCTGTCAAACTGACATTTGTACATCGGGCTGTCCGCCGGTATACGAATCACACCGAAAATCTCAACATCATACTCGTGTTTCGGTGTAATCAGCTGCATCACCGGATGCTTGTCATAATATCGCTTGCTCTCATATTCTGTCAAAGAGTGGAACATGCTACCGTCTTTCATGCGGTGTCCATAAATTATCGTATTAAAGTCTCTGAAAGGCTTTTCCACGCGGTAATCGATAAACAGTGAGCCTTTTCCATTCCACTCTCCGTTTACCATGCGGTACAAATAGTAGCTGTTATCGTCGCCCTGCACTACCGGATAATTGATAACCGTACCTTCTGAATAAAGCCATGCTTTCACATCCTTGTTCTGCTTCCGCAATGCTTTGAAATTGATGTTCTCTATATCCTCCATATCTTCTATGCCAGCAAGAAGCTGCAGCTGTTCATAAGCTTTGGTTCCCTCGTGATACTCGCTTAAAATTCCCACGATTTTATAGATACAGACACCGATAATAATCAAAAGCACAAGGATGATAATTTTATATATAATTTTACCTTTCTTTTTCTCCTGCTTCTCCATAAATCTCATCTCCTTTGTCCTTATTGTATCATAAAATAATTTCCATTTCATTGTTTTGCGCATAATTTTTTCTCAGGATCAAATATTAAATCCATGGAATTGATAGTATTTATTTTAGGCGGCGTTTTTTATGGTCTTACGGAAATTCTTTATCGTGGATACACGCATTGGTCCATGGTACTGACTGGCGGTGCCGTCGCCTTTACTTTTTACTTGCTGACACCGTTTCTCCTTCATACGAACATTTTCTTTGCCGCAGCGGTCGGTGCTCTCATCGTAACATTTTACGAATTTTCTATGGGCGTTGTCGTAAACCTGTGGCTGCAATGGGATGTCTGGGATTACTCTGCACTGCCCGGCAATATTTTAGGACAGGTCTGTCCAAAATATACAGCCTACTGGTTTGTATTATGCCTTGCCTTCTTCGCATTGATAAAATATAATAAAGGTATATTTCTATACTGAAAATGCGACAGGAGATTTCATTATGCCAAGATATGATTACGGTAAGCTGCAAAACGGCAGTGATATAAGAGGAATTGCTTTAGAAGGCGTAGAAGGTGAACATGTGAACCTGGACACTGAAGCCGCAGGAAGAATCGCCAGAGGATTTTTATTCTGGCTGCACCATACCACTGGTAAAGAAGCAGCACAGCTGACGGTTTCTATCGGCAGAGATCCGAGACTTTCCGGCGAAGCTATAGTAAAAGCATTCTGCGATGCCCTCGCGCCATACGGCTGCAAAATTTTAAACGCAGGACTGGCTTCCACGCCTGCCATGTTTATGTCCACTATCTTTGAAGAGTATCAGTGTGACGGTGCAGTCATGGTAACCGCCAGCCATCTTCCCTGGAACCGAAACGGCATGAAGTTTTTCAGCAAAGAGGGAGGTCTCAACAAAGGCGATATCGCCGACATCATTACCTTTGCAGAGTCCGACTCAGTACTTAATTCAATCAGACCCGGCGCGCCATCGGAAATAAAAGAAATTCCGCTGCTGGATACTTATGCTGCCCATCTGCGCAAACTGATTACAGACGGCGCTGCCGCCGGCGACACGCCGCTTTCCGGCATGAAGATTACCGTAGACGCAGGTAATGGCTCCGGCGGATTTTACGCGGAAAAGGTACTAGCGCCACTGGGTGCGGACGTTTCTTCCAGTCAGTTCCTTGAACCGGACGGACATTTTCCAAACCATGCACCGAATCCGGAGGACAAAAAAGCCATGGCGGCGATATGTCAGCAGGTTCGTACCTGCGGTGCCGATTTGGGGCTGATTTTTGATACGGATGTGGACCGTTCCTCTGCGGTCGATGAACACGGCAACGAAATCAACCGAAACGGCATTGTTGCAATGGCTGCGGCTCTGATTGCAGATCAGTACCCGGGTACAACCGTTGTTACAGACAGCATTACCAGCAAGCAGCTGACTGCTTTCCTTAAAGATACGCTCGGTCTTTCTCATCTGCGGTTTAAGCGCGGCTACAAAAATGTGATTAACAAATCCATAGAACTCTGCGAATCCGGCGTAGACAGTCAGCTCGCCATCGAAACCAGCGGTCACGCAGCATACAAAGAAAATTATTTTCTCGACGACGGCGCTTACCTCGCCACAAAAATTGTCATCAAAGCAGCGCTGCTGTTTCGTGAGGGGCGCGGCATCTCCAGTCTAATTTCCGAGATGAAAATGCCAGCAGAATCCATCGAAGTTCGTTTTCCGATTCTGGCAGAGGACTTTGCCTCCTACGGTGACCAAATTCTAAAAGATTTGGAAATACTGGCAGACTCCGGTCAAATCAAAGGCGCTTCGCTGGTAACACCAAACTACGAAGGGGTTCGCATCGACTTTGCCCAGCCGTCTTGCACTGGCTGGCTCCTTCTTCGCAAATCTCTGCACGATCCAATCATGCCACTGAATATCGAATCCGATGTGGAAGGTGGTACCGATGAAATCCGCAGAATGCTGAAGCCTCTGCTGGCAGGCTACGATAAACTGGATATCAGTAAGTTATAAAATTAGTCAATGCACGCTGTCGCAGTCTCATATTGCGGCAGCGGTTCTTTTCTCCGCAATTCCGCCCTTTGCGAAGTGCGGCAAAATCTGCGTTTCAATAATATGATTAATAAGAACACTGCTGACATTCTGATTGCTGTCGTCCATAGTTAGAATCAGATTTTTACCAATTGTATATCCGTTTTGCTGATAGATATTTAGTTTTTCTGCAGTCCTCTGACAGTACCCTAAATCCGAGAGCAATCCCAAATGCTCCCAAATTATTACATTCCCATCTGGAAGCAGAATTGTGAAATCCGGATAAATCACACTGCCTACGCCTTTCCGATAAACGAAAATCTCCTCATAATGAAACGGAATCCCATAGGCATAAAGGGCATTGGCGATCAGCTGCTCTGATTTAGAGCGTACCAACTCTCCATAATCCGTTTCGTGTTTGTGGCTCAGCGCATTGAAAGGCGCTTTTTTATAGGGCTGATTTAGCCGGGCTTCAAGAGTCTTCTTCTCTCGTAACTTGATGATTTCACAATAAGTTTCCGGGAGTTGCCGTAAAATATCATTAATATCTACTGCTTTATAATATCTTCGCAATTTGCGTAAAAACCGTAAGTTCGATTCACATCTCTGAGAAATTTTCTTTGCTAGCTGTTTTTCAACTAACTGCAAAACAAAACCCTTATTGTCTGTAATGTTCTTTTGTACCTGCTTTTTATTCTCCCCTCGACCATCTTCTCGATTCCAATAATAGCTGGTAATAAACTTGCGTTTTCTCGCGGAGATATACCCCTTGGGTGCAGACTCTAATTTACTATTCCATTGTTTCAAAAGCTGCTCTTCTCTTCGAATTTCTTGCTCTATTAATTGAAAAAAATTTCCCATCCTTCTCCCCTTATTATTCTCAGTTTTTTCCATTTTTATTATAAAATAACATATTCCCTTGCGTTCTGTCAATATATTTTCCGTTTTTTGATATTATTAACAATAATTTCCTTAGCTCTCCAGATGGTGAATTGTTACGCACGCCACTTTTAAGTCGTTTCTTCTGTATTATAGCGTTGGTCTCTAATAAACTGCCACATTCCTGCATATTTTCTTTTAAACTTGCACGAAACACGAACTTAGACTACTTTAGGTCTCTTCTCTCCTGTGATTCTCCGCCATAACAACAATATCTTCTTTAAAAACATGGCAGGAGACTCCGATTTTCTGCCATCATCTCCATAAATGCCTATAAAACATGGCGTTTCTTTGGCGATAAACGCCATGCATTCGAAATCGAATTAAGAATATGGCACTTTCCAGGTAGTTAATGCCATATTCTCAAAATTCTATCAAGAATATGGCACGGCAGCGAAGGTGCAAAACCTTTGCAAAACAAAACCCCATGGTTTCCCATAGGGCAGTTCACGTTACTACTATTAATATTCTTTCGCTTCCTCTTCACCCTGCAGCATGCGCAGCGCACCGGCAGCGAGGGCTTCCATTTCACTTTCACCAGCCATGACGACAATTTCTCCGATATGTCCGCAGTAGTCCGCAATCATGCCAGTCAACTTAGAAGAGTGAGCAATTCCACCAGTTAAAATGATGAAGTCCACCTTTCCTTTCAACGTGCAGGACAGCCCTGCAATAGCTTTTCCGACTTGCAGCGCCATCGCTTCATAAACAAGTGCAGCGTAATCGTCACCGGCAGCAATTCTTCGCTCAACTTCCCTGCAATCCTTTGTTCCAAGGTAGGAATAAAGGCCTCCGCGGCCACTGATGAGCGCCTCTATATCTGCCTCCGTATGCTGCCCGTCAAAGCAAAGCTTTTTCATCAGCAGAAGCGGCACGCCTCCGGAACGCTCCGGCGCCATAGGTCCGTCATCATAGGAGGCGACATCGATTACCTTTCCGTCTTTCCAGGCATTCACTGTAATACCGCCTCCCATGTGGCAGACGATGAACTGCATTTTATGGTAATCACCGCCCAGTGATGTCGCATGTTTAATCGCCTGAGCCCTAGAGTTAAGCAGATGAGTGGCACCATACTTCTCCACCTCAGCGATACCTGTAATTTTCACAGTTTCCAAAAGATCGCATCCCATAGTCGAATCGTAAATATACGATGGGGTCTCCAGTGGCTCTGCAATAGCAAATGCAAGGAGTGCACCTAGACTAGAAGCGTGCTGTGGAATATCCGCACTTGCCATTCGCGCACAGAGTTTTTCGTTGACCTGATAGCCGCCGCCTGAAAGCTCATACACCATACCACCGCGACCAACTACTGCAGACAAATTCTTTAAATCATACCCTTCTCCCTGCAAAAACTCCAAAATCATATCCTTCCGATAATCCTTCTGCGCTGCCACGCAGGAAAAAGCATTAATTGCCTCATCATCATGGACAATGTTTTTTTCCAGCAATCTCTGCTGCTCTTCTCCCCTGTAAACAGCAATTTTCGTAGAAGTCGAGCCGGGATTAATTACCAAAATATCCTTTACTTCCATCCTTTATTCTCCTTCCTCCCGCAGCATTGCAATTTCTCTGCCATAGCCCGCAAGGTCAGACTGCGGCGTTTCCAAAATACACGGCAGTCCCAGCAGTTTCGGGTGGTTAATCACACGCAAAATAGCGGCTTTGCCGATTTTTCCTTCCCCAATACAAGCATGTCGGTCCTTGCGTGCTCCTACTTCATTCTGACTGTCATTAATATGCAATGCCTTTAGCTTACCCAGTCCTATGATCCGATCAAATTCCGCCAGCACTCCTTCCAAATCCGTAATAATATCATAGCCGCCGTCGCTAATATGACACGTATCCAAGCATACGCCTATTTTCTCTTCACATTTTACACGGTCAATAATCGCTGCCAACTCTTCAAAACGACCGCCGATTTCACTGCCCTTACCTGCCATAGTTTCCAGTAAAATTGTAGTAGACTGCTGCGGTGTAATAATATCGTTGAGCAGGTCAGCAATCATTTCGATTCCTTTTTCTGCGCCCTGACCAACGTGGCTGCCTGGATGAAAATTATAATAATTTCCCGGTAAATACTCCATTCTTTTCATATCCTCAGACATTACCATATGCGCAAACTCCCTGGTTTTCGCAGTCGCAGAACACGGATTCAGCGTATAAGGTGCATGTGCCACCAGCTTGCCGAAATTATATTCCTCCATGATAGCAAGCAGATTTTCTGCATCTTTCGGATCGATCTCCTTCGCTTTTCCACCTCTGGGATTTCTCGTAAAGAATGCAAATGTATTGGCGCCTATGCTGCAAGCGTCTTTTCCCATGGCTGCAAAACCCTTCGAACTAGAAAGGTGACAGCCGATATATTTTTCCTGATTCATCTTATTCATAAAGTCCATTATACTCGCCCCGGTTCTTCTTGTCAAAAGAATCGCCACAGTATAAAGTTATAAACTTTACAGGCTTCTCCCCACTTAAAAATCCCGGCAAGACGCTTTCGCACGTGCCGGGATTTTGTTTTGCCTATTTGCAGGGATAGTACATCTCCTAAAAAATCAAATGTGCCAGCGGGCAGATAATCAGTAAGCTGATAATTGTTCTCTCTAAGAACAGAATGAACAGCTCAACAATGTTCACAGGCAGCTTAGAGCCCAGAATCAGACCACCCACTTCAGATAAGTAAATCAGCTGTGTTACAGATACAGACGCTACGATAAACCTGGTCATCTCACTTGCAATACCTTCCGCAGCAATAATGGAAGGCGTAAACATATCTGTAAATCCGACAATCATTGTCTTGGACGCCTCTGCAGCTTCCGGAACCTGTAACAGTTCGAGAAGCGGCATAAACGGTTTTCCGCAAATCTCAAAGATCGGGGTATTGTTTGCAAGAACCAGCGCCAGCGTGCCGATTGCCATAACTGTAGGCAGTACGCCGAACCACATACCTACGGCGTTCTTCATGCCGTTTTCAAAGAACTGACCGATTCCCCTGAATTCACCAACCTTCTTCATAGCTAAAGCCATACCGTATTCGTGAGAAGTTTTGTACGGTGCTGGAAGTGTATCCGGCATAGCCTTTCCTTCTACAACGTATCTGTCCTTCTTCAGAGAAAGCGGCGGGATTCTCGGTACGATAATCGCACAAGCGATACCGACCAGACAAATCATCAGATAATAAAGACCGAAGTACTGCATCAAGCCTACCTGCTCAAGTACTACGATACTGAAAGTAATGGATACTGCAGAAAATGTCGTTGCTATAACAGACGCTTCTCTTTCCGAGTAATATCCACCTTCGTACTGGTTGCAGGTCAGCATAACGCCCAATGTTCCGTCTCCAATCCAAGAGGTAATGCAGTCTACAGCTGCACGACCCGGAATCTTAAACAGCGGGCGCATAATCTTTGTCAGCAGCGCGCCGACGTATTCTAAAAGTCCAAAATCCAAGAGCAACGGAAGAAGAAGAGCTGCGATTAAGAAAATGATTACCAGTACAGTCAAAAGATCTCCTAATACAAATCCTCCTGCACCGCCGTCAGTAATCATACTGACGATATCCCTACCGCCTTCTGTTCCCATGCCCAGATAAGTCATCCAGATGAATACGGCTCCAATTACTCTCACCAGCACCCAAACCGGACTTGTACAAAAAGTATCTGCTAAAATTGCGCGTTCTGTCATGAACTTTGGCTTCGCCAGTCCAATTAAAGAACCAATTGCCGAAACCGTAACGATGGCAACGCAGAGAATCGGAAGAACTGAACCAAGCGCTCCGCCGATTAAGTCTGCGATAATCTTTACTGTAACCGTCCAGTTTCCATCGTACTTCACCGGAATCATAAATAAGATGATACCGACGACCGATGGGACAATAAAACCGGTCACATTTCTACCATTTTTCTTTTCCATAATAAAGTCTCCTATTTCTATTCCCTGTTAAGGCACCATTATTATAGCATATCATTTTAAATAATTCAATGTATTATGTATACACATTTTTGTGTATAAAAATTACTTCTGCTTTGCTTGCCTTTTCTCAGTTGGAAAAACGGTACAGAGCAGCATTTCCTATACAGCCACATTTCTTAATTAAACTGACATATTTGTCTCACTAATAAAGAAATTTATATTTTAAAGGTCATAAATTTGTTCATGAAAAAATCAAAACGATAATATAGCTCCCACCATATAAAAAGGCAGAAACGTCTAACTTTCGTTCCTGCCTGCTGTTCTTTATCTATTTCACATTATAGATAAACTCTGCCCGGCGCTTGGAGCCGTCCAAGTGTCTTGACATGGCCGCCTTGCCTTCTTCTACGTCTCTGTTCTTGATTGCAGTAAGAATCGACCGATGTTCTTCCAGAATCTCGTCCAAATAGTCAGGCTCATAGTAAAGCGCCTTTCTCGTCTGGTCGATGTACTCTTTATAAGAGCGCAGCACCTGCGCCATAAAACGGCTGCCGGTGGCATTATAGATGATGTCGTGAAACCCAGTGTTGATTTCCAGCACCTTCTTTTCATCCTGGCGCACCGTATAAAACTCCATCAGGTCACATTGATCCTGCAGATTCTGAATCTGTTCTTCTGTGATTCTGCTTACTGCCCATTCCACGCACAGAATTTCCAGTGCCTTACGCACCGCGTAAATATCCTCGATATCCTGCTTGGTAAAACCCTTCGCAAAACATCCTCTATTTGGAATGTAATCAATGAGCCCTTCATTTTCTAACTGCTTGAACGCTTCTCTGATTGGCGTTCTGCTGACCTTCAGCTCTGACGCAATCTGTGTTTCCTTGATCTTTTCTCCGATTTTATACTCCCCTTTGAGGATTCTATCCCGGATGATATCTGCGATTTCATCAGTCAGTGAAAATACGTTAGAATAGTTATTGCCGCCGGTCATTTGGTTCTCCTTGTTCTCGAAAAATACTCTGCCCTTTAGTTATAACACTACAGAATATGATTTTCAAGTACTTGTGTGTGGAAATCGAAATCTTTTATCTGCAGATAATATTCGGCAGAATCCACCAATGCTTTCATCGGGCAAAGTCCGATGATTTCTGTGCCGGTGACGACTACGCCATATCTGGCTGCTTCGGATTTTACCATTTCGGTAACTCTATAAAGCGGCGTCTGCTCATAATTGGTCATGTTGATGGAAACCTGGGCATATTTCTTGCCTGTCACCTCATCTTCGATTTCAAAGCCCATGGCTTTGACGCATTTCAGTCCGCCGTCCTTTTCTCTGATAACGTTTGCAATGTTCTTCGCAACCTGCACATCGTCTGTGTTCAGATTCAAATTGTATGCAACCAGCGGCGGTCTTGCTCCTACTGCCATAACCCCTGCTGTCGGGTGAACTTTTCTGCCGCCGAAATCAGGTTCCCAATCAGGCTCCTGCACTTTTTCTGCCATGCCTTCAAACTGACCCTTTCTGATTTTTACGAGATTCTGTCTTTCAGGTCTTTGTGCGGAGTACTCATAGAGGAAAACTGGCACGCCTGCTTCATCAGCGATTCTTTTGCCGACTACCTTGGAAAGTTCTACGCAATCCTCTGTGGTGCAGTCCTTGATGGCAAGGAAAGGCATGACATCTACTGCGCCCATTCTAGGGTGCTCCCCTTCGTGTTTTGTCAGGTCGATGAGTTCAGCCGCTTTCTTAACCAACTTCACACTGGCTTCTTCCACGCCTTTTGCATCACCGATATAGGTGATAACGGTTCTGTTGTGGCTCTCGTCGGAGCTGTAGTTAAGCAGGGTACAGCCCGGTGTGGTTCTAATCTGATCCACACATGCCTCTATTACATCAGTTCTTCTTCCTTCACTGATATTTGGAATACTTTCAATAATCTGTGCCATTGTTCCTCTTTCTCCTTCTATCATCTAAAAATTACAGTGCTGCAGCCACTTCGTTATACAGACCGCTAGCAATTTTATCCGCCTCATCGAACATTTTCTGTCCTTCCTGTGCGTAATACGCTGCCTTTGCCTCGTCCTTTACGCCCGGCAGATTGATTTTTACATTGAGCCATGCGCCCTTGATGCAAGCCGTCAGGTTCAAAATGGCTACGCCCAGGTCGCTTGCTGCGTTAGGATTGGACTTTCCAATCATGGTCCTTGCTGTCATCAAACCCTCATAGCCCAACTGCATGGTGCGGAAAGGCACCTCCGTTGCCACCAGAGTTCCGTCCGCAATTGCCTGTTTTCTTGCCGCCTTTTCCTCATCAGTTTCCTTCGGCATTTTAAAGGCTGCGGAAACAAGATTGAACGCCTCGGTGTCCTTATCTACCGCCGCAGTCAATTCTTCGTAAAGGGCTGCGCCCTTTTCCTTTGCTGCTTTGCACACCTCCTGCCAGTCTGCGTACTTTTCCTTACCGATAGTAAGATCCGCCACCATCATGAACAAAGCCGCGCCCTGCGCACCTGCCAATGCACTGACAGAACCGCCGCCCGGCGCCGGTGCATCTGATTTCAAAACGTCCAAATATTCTTTTACCTGCATATCGATTAATTTCATGCTACTACCATTCCTTTCTTGATTACCTGCAATGCCAGATTAGAGCCAAATCTATAGCAAAGCATATCCATGTCAGGGGCGTCCCAGATTACCAGATCGCCCTGTTTGCCACACTCCAGCGTCCCCACTAGCTCACCTTTTCCAATAGCGCAAGCCGGATTGATGGTCACTGCAGTCAGCACTTCTTCCGGCAGCATGCGGTATTTGATACATGCCAGATTCATGACAAACTGCAGATTCAGCGATGGGCAGGATCCCGGATTAAAATCAGAGGCTGTCGCCACAGGTATGCCCATCTCAATCATTTTCCGCGCCGGCGCAAAATTTGCACCTAAATAGAAGGAAGTCGCCGGCAGACACATAGCGGTCACACCGCCTTTTGCCAGAGACGCAAGACCCGCTTCATCGATGGCAATTAAATGCTCGCAGCTGGCTGCTCCCATTTCGCCTGCCAATACGCTGCCGCCAATTGCCTCAATTTCATCAGCATGGATTTTCAGCCCAAAACCCAGCTTCCTTGCCTTTTCCAGGTAGGTTTTGCTCTGCTCATAGTTAAATACCGAATCCTCGGTGAAGATATCCGCATAGTCAGCCAGCTGGTTTTCTTTTACATAAGGCAGCAGGTCCGTACAGAGCATATCAATAAATTGATCTGCGCCATTCTCCCGGTCCTTGTATTCTTCAGGAATGGCATGGGCTCCCATGAAAGTGCTCACAATATCCATCGGGTGATCCTCATTGAGCTTTTTCAGCACTTCCAGCATTTTCACTTCAGTGTCAAAGTCCAGACCATAGCCGCTCTTTGCTTCGCAGGTGGTAACACCCAGCCCCATCATTTCATCGAGAAAACCTTCGGTTTTGTCGTAAAGTTCCTCAAAGCTTGCAGCCCTGGTCTTTCTCACGGTATCCAGAATGCCACCGCCTGCTCTCAGAATATCCAGATATCCCGCGCCCTTCAGCTTCATAGGTATTTCATGCTGCCTGTAGCCGCCGAATACCATATGGGTATGCCCTTCCACCAGCCCTGGCGTCACCAGCCTGCCCTCTGCGTCGATGACTGTATCAGCTGTTTCTGCTCCTTTTGGCAGCACGCCGCCCTCGGTAATCTCACTGATAATTCCGTCCTCGATGAGAATAGCGGCGTCCTTCAGCTTTAGGTTCTCACCTTGCACTTTGCCGCCGTGACTGAAACTGCCAACAGGGGTCTGCAGCAATCCGATATTTTTTACAAGTACTGTTGCCATTTGGTGATTCTCCTCGTCTCTCTTTGTGTTTACTGACAAAATCTATGAATGGATCAATGTTTTGTCAGCATTTTCAGCTCAAACACTCCCATACTCATAGATTTTGCTGACAGTACTGACAAATTTCTATAATTTTGTCAGGTTTGTCAGGGTTTTCTTTCAAAATGCTGACGAAACTGACAATATTTTTGCTTTTTGTCAGGTTTGTCAGCATACGAAGACATTTCACATGATAAACCAGATTAGCCCACCCAAGGCTGCTCCGATTCTCACGATTATCCCGATTTATTTCACAAACTTATCAACTGTCGCTTCCACCAGCGCATCGTCAGCAAGGAACGGAATGGTGATATGTCCTTTTCCGGCGTAGTTCTTGTTGTATTCGATGGAAGTAGTCAGTGCGTTTTCGTTTCTCGCCCAGTTTCTTCTGGCAACACCGCCCATGACGTCCCACATCATAGCAGATTTGATAATTTCGTCCACTCTTTCAGAGCCGTCAAGAAGCAGTCCGAAACCGCCGTTGATGGCTTTTCCGATGCCTACACCGCCGCCATTGTGCAGTGCACAAAGAGACATACCTCTAGCTGCATTTCCTGCAAAGCATTGCACTGCCATGTCTGCCATGACATTGGAGCCATCCTTGATATTGGAAGTCTCTCTGAATGGGGAATCGGTACCGGATACGTCATGGTGATCTCTTCCTATCATAATAGGACCGCACTTGCCTTCGCGCACCAGCTTATTAAATGCTAGCGCAATATCCCTTCTGCCTTCTGCATCCTGATAAAGGATTCTCGCCTGGGTTCCAACGACCAGTTTGTTCTTCTTTGCATCGCGAATCCAAACCCAGTTGTCTCTGTCCTGGGCTCTTCTTTCCGGATTGATGCAGTCCATCGCCGCCTTGTCGGTTGCGTCGAGATCCTCCGGTTTTCCAGACAGGCAAACCCATCTGAACGGACCATAGCCGTAGTCAAAGAGTACCGGTCCCATGATATCCTCTACATAGGAAGGCCAGATAAAGCCGTCTTTGTCATCGTAACCATTCTTGGAAATTTCCTTGATACCTGCGTCGTACATAGCTTTCATAAAGGAATTGCCGTAGTCAAAGAAATAGGTTCCTTTTTCGGTCAGCGCCTTGATTGCCTTGTAATGTCTGTGGAGTGTCTTGTCAACTTCTTTGCAGAACCTGTCTCGATCCTCATGGAGCAGCTTTGTTCTTTCTTCAAAGGTCATGCCCACCGGGCAGTAGCCGCCGTTATATACGTTGTGACAGCTGGTCTGATCTGACAGCAAATCAATGTGAAAATCCTTTGCGGCAGCAGCTTCCAGGAGGTCTACGATATTACCGTGATAAGCGATGGAAATGCTTTCTTTTGCCGCAATTTTCTCGTTGGCCAGCTTGAAAATCTCGTCAATGTCGTCCATGATAACGTCAACCCATCCCTGGTCGTGCCGAGTGACAATTCTAGAATAGTCCACTTCCGCAAAAATGCCTACGGCATTTGCAATATTAGCAGCCTTCGGCTGTGCGCCGCTCATGCCGCCAAGCCCTGAGGACACGAAGGTATGCCCCTGTAAGTCCCCCTGCTCTGCCACACCCAGATATTTTCTGCCTGCATTTAAAATGGTGTTAAATGTACCGTGAACGATACCCTGCGGTCCGATATACATCCAGCCGCCTGCAGTCATCTGCCCGTAGTTGGCAACGCCCATTTCCTCGGCAATTTCCCAATCGTCCAGATTGTCATACATACCAATCATCATGGAGTTGGTGATAATAACCCTCGGCGCTTCCGGTTTGGACGGGAACAGTCCCAGTGGATGCCCCGATTCTACAACCAGGGTCTGGTCTTCGGTCAACTCTTCCAGGTATTTCTTAATCAGTCTGTACTGCAGCCAATTCTGGCAAACCTGACCAGTTTCGCCGTAAGTAACCAGTTCATATGGGTAAAGAGCAACCTCAAAGTCCAAATTGTTTTCAATCATGACCTGAAACGCTTTTCCTGCCAGGCACTTGCCCTTGTATTCGTGAATCGGCTTTCCGTAAAGTCTGCCCTCCGGTCTGTATCTATACGCATAGATTCTACCGCGGGTTGTCAGCTCCTCCATAAATTCCGGCGCCAACTTTTCGTGCAGTTCCTCCGGCACATAGCGCAGCGCATTTTTCAGCGCAATCTTAGTCTGCTCCTTGGTCAATCTGAATCCTCTGTCCGGTGCTCTTCTGATTCCTTCCGCAAAAGCCGGATAATCTGGATATTCATTTCCCAGTCTGATAGTCATAGCCCCTTCAATGGTCTTGTTATCTAACATGCTTTTCCCCTCCATCTATTTCAAAGTTACTACTTTTTCCACTACTTCAAGCAGGCTGTTATCCTTCACCATCTGCTCAAATTTTGCAAGTTCATCATGCATGATGACGTCTTCCTCAATCGGCTCGGAAATGGTTCTAATGTAATCGTAAGCCTCTCTGGTTGCCGGCGCCAGGTTGTCGATACTGCTTTCGCCGATTTCCTGTCTCAGCCAGATGCCCTGTGCCGCCGCTGCGATTTCAATACTGAGCACTTTCTGTGCATTGTCGAGCACCATCGCTGCGGTTCTTGCAGAGGTCGTTCCCATAGACACATGATCTTCCTGATTACCGGAGGACGGAATGGAATCCACACAGGCCGGATGGTCGTAAACTTTGTTCTCGGAAACCATGGAAGCCGCTGCATACTGGGCAATCATAAAGCCGGAACAAACGCCGCCATGCTTAGTGAGGAAGCCCGGAAGTCCCTCCGAAAGCGCTGGGTTAATCAATCTTTCCGCTCTTCTTTCAGAAACATCGGCAAGCTCGGAAATCGCCATCTTCATAAAGTCAAATGCCAGTGCCATTGGCTGACCGTGGAAGTTTCCACCAGAAATGACTTCGTCTTCATCAGGAAATACGATCGGATTATCCGTCACCGCATTAATCTCTCTGGAAACCGCATCATACACGTACTGTAGCGCGTCTCTGGAAGCCCCGTGAATCTGCGGAATGCAGCGAAGAGAATATGGATCCTGCACCTTAGTCGGCTGTACCTCCATAGCATTCTTGCTGCCATCGAGCAGGGTAAGCAAATTCTCCGCTGTAATTTTCTGCCCCTGATGTCCCCGCACATCCTGCACTTTATGGTCATACGCCTTAGTAATTCCGTGTAGCGCCTCTGCTGTCATGGCAGTGGCAAGATCTGCCACTTTCAAAAGATTCATTGCGTCCCAAAGCACGTTAACACCAACTGCTGTCATCATCTGGGTTCCGTTGTTCAGGGCAAGCCCCTCTTTGGCTGCCAGTTCCACAGGCGTAATGCCTTCTGCCACCATGGCATCCTTTGCGTCAACGATTTCCCCCTTATATTCCACTTTTCCAAGTCCAATCAGACCCAGCGCAATGTGAGAAAGCGGTGCAAGATCGCCCGAAGCGCCCAAAGAGCCTTTCCTTGGAATCACCGGATGAATGCCTGCATTCAGCATATCCAGCATAGTTTGAATGGTGGACAGTCTGATGCCGGAATTTCCCCTCGATAATGCGTTACAGCGCAGCAGCATAGCTGCTCTTACATACTCCCTCGGATAGGGCTCTCCAAAAGTGCAAGTGTGGCTGATAATCAGATTGCGTTGTAAGTCTGTCGTCTCCTCTTTAGAAATCAGCACGTTGGAAAATTTACCAAACCCGGTAGTCAAACCATAAATCACTGCGCCCTCATCCAGCTTTCGCTCGATGAAAGCCCGTGCCTTGTTGACTGCCTCCTTCGCCTGTGGTTCGATTTCAACTTTTTCATTTCCGCGGCATACGCGAATAACCTCTTCTACCGTAAGGTCACGTCCGTTAATCAAAACTGCCATCTTCTCACTCCTATCTTTCATTATAATTATTCTAATTTTAGTATTAATATGCTTTTCTTGACTCCTATTTTTTGTATCCCTATTATACAGTTTTTTTGCTCTGCGCGCTACTCTTTTTTGTCAAAAAGCATTGATTTTTTCAGCTTTTTCTTCATTTTTTATGTAATTATTTTCCATAAAACGTATATATTTTTTCACGTTATTCCTTTAAAGTTGTATCCCTTTACTATGTATATTTATTAAATTCAGAATCTTGATTCTTTATTTCCGTTGAAAAATCAGGCATAAGAAAAGGTACTACTGTCCTTTTCCCTTCCGTTCAGAAAAAAAAGAAGAATTCTTGGGAAATTCTTTAGAAAATTTCATATTTATACAGAAAAAAACGTGCTATACTATAGTCACTGATTAAATTGGGAGGCAAAATATGATTAGAGAAAAAAAGGGAATTGGTATTTTGCTCGCTGTGCTTTTTACCATGGCAGTGCTATGCTTTACAGTCTCAGATGCTCACGCTAGCACCTATACAGGCAAATACTGGCTCAAAGTCAACGAACAGCAAAACGTTATAACGGCTTACAAAAAAATTGACGGCAAATGGAAGCCGATTCGCGCCATGCTCTGTTCTACCGGTCTTGGCGGCACTACGCCCAAAGGGACTTTTTACACGCAGGGGAGATGGAACTGGGGTGAACTGATGAACGATGTGTATGGACAGTACTGCACCCACATCACCGATGACATTCTATTCCACTCCGTTTACTATACAGAACGCTTTGACAAGGCTTCGCAGGTCACCAGCCAGTTCAACATGCTGGGGCAGTCCGCATCCCACGGCTGCGTACGCCTTTCCGTCGTCGATGCCAAGTGGATTTATTACACCTGCAAAATCGGCACCAAGGTGACCATTTATCGCAGTGATAACCCGGGTCCGCTGGGAAAGCCTGCACCGATTAAGGTTTACACCGGTCGCTATAAATACTGGGATCCTACAGACCCGGACCCCGCCAATCCGTACTATATTATAGACGCGCCAACCATCAGAGTTTCTTCAAAAAAAACTCTGACGGTGCAATACGGCAAGAAAAATTATGACCCGAAAAGCTACGTCTATGCGGAGGATCCGAATACCTTTATGAACTTAAAGGGTTTCATCAAGGTTTCCAAGGTGGAGCGTTACTCTTCCAAGAAAGGAAAATATGTCAGCGATACTTTTTCCACAAACAAATTGGGAACTTATAAGATCACCTACACCGTCACTGCTCCTTACGGAAAAAGCGCCAGCACCACCGTGAAAATCAAAGTCGTGGACAATTTAAAAGCGCCCGTCATTTCCGGCGCAAAGAGCAGGACCGTCACTTGGGGCGATAAAAACGCTGTAAAAGGTGTCACCGCAAAGCAGGCTTCCGCCATCCGCACCAGTGCCATGAAGGTCTACATCAAAGCGCCCGGCGCAAAGAAATACAAGATCTATTCCTACCGGGACGCAAAGAATTACCGGTTTGCAAAGACCGGCAAATACTCGGTAAAATACATCGTCAAAAATAAATACGCCCCTTATAAAGCGGCGAAAAAGGTCATTACAATCACTTCTAAAAAAGGGGCAGTCAACAATGACCCACAGTTGACGCTGCCGCCGGCGTTTAACGCTGCTCTTGTCGGTACAGACGGCAGTTGCAATACACCTTTAGCCGTACAGCCCCGCATATCGACCGATCTTATCACCGGAATCAGCGCTGTTCATAACGGTAAAGATGTGACATCAAAGCTGAAAATTGCAATTAAAGGTCCTTCTGATGCTGATTTCCAACCAGTGACTGCCGAAGAAGCCGCAGCATGGATTTTCGACTGCGAAGGTGAATATCAAATTAAATACTCGGTGAAAAATGCTTATACCCCTTACCAAACAGTAAGTAAGATTGTGCTGGTGAAAGTTGGAGGCTGCTCTTGAAGCTACCTCCTTTTTGACTTTTTTCTGTACGTTCCATCCAATATATATTAAAATATTGATATCATATTTTTTAGGAAAGAAAGGCTTTTTTATGAACCTTAAAAAACTTCCAACCATTGCCATAGTCAGTATCGTTCCCGGTTATCTTATGCACTACTACCTATTCTGTGAACTTCTTACTCGATTTGTATCAACCGGCAATCCACTGTATTTTCCTGCCATGTGGTTTTCACTTTTCTTCTGTATCGCATGTTTTTCAGCATTAGGTTACATCGTGCTTTATCACAAAATACCGAGATATTTATATTTTTCGTTAATAGCCCTTTACGCTGTACTTCTTTTTATCACCCTTTTCGGTCGCTCCGCACTCCATGCCGAATATATTTGGAATCCAGCAGACTCTTTTGCGGCATTGGGCGAGCCGGAAATGAAACTGCAAAGTCTATTAAATTTTCTTTGCTTTGTTCCTATGGGCTATTTCTTTAGGAAAATAAAATTCCCACTCATGATTTGCAGCGCCATCTTCCTGTCTTTTGCGTTGGAGCTTTTACAAGCACTTACTGCGCGAGGATTCTTTGACACCTTTGATATTATTCTGTATGTCGCAGGAATCACTGCCGGCTATGGAGTAACAAAACTGCTAAAGCTAGAGTTGTTGGTTGAATCAAAAATGAAATCTTAACCCAAACAGCAAATTCTTTCTAAAAATGTATAAGTCCATCATCTCTCACACTCAAATTTCCTATGAACCGCGCCATATACGCCAAAAATTTGGGGAAATTTTGCATATAACGCAAGTTTTTCGCCCGCAATTTCGAGATAATCCGTTTCACTGACAACACTCTTATACATTTTTATAGCGTTTTCTATAATCTCGGTTAAGAATCGGGGAAGCTCTTATACATATTTTAAGGAAAAATTGTCTATAGGTTAAACACCAAGCCAGTGCACAATGATAAAACAAGAGCCCTAAAGATTCTGTTCTTCAGGACTCTTGCCTATTACCAATTCATATTTATTTTTCAACATCTTTAATTGCTGCCTGCGCTGCCGCAATTCTTGCAATCGGCACGCGGTAAGGGGAGCAGGAAACGTAGTCAAGTCCTGTTCTGTGGCAGAACTCAATACTTCTCGGATCCCCGCCGTGTTCACCGCAAATACCCAGTTTAATATTCGGGCGGGTCTGCCTTCCTTTTTCCACTGCCATCTGCACCAGCAAACCTACACCGTCCTGGTCAATAGTCTGGAACGGGTCGTCAGGCAGAATCCCTTTATCCACGTATTCTTTAATCAGCTTTCCTGTATCGTCACGGGAGAAACCAAAAGTCATTTGGGTCAGATCGTTGGTTCCAAAAGAGAAAAATTCTGCTTCTTCCGCAATCTCATCTGCTGTCAAAGCAGCTCTTGGCACTTCAATCATGGTACCGATGTGGTATTTCATCTGACTGCCTGCTTCTTCTCTACAAGCGTCAGCGGTCTTTACGACAGTCGCTTTTACATCAGCGATTTCTGCCTTGCTTCCTACCAGCGGAATCATGATTTCAGGTACGATATCTACGCCTTTCTCCGCAGAAACTTCAATGGCTGCTTCCATAATAGCACGAGTCTGCATTTCTGCGATTTCCGGATAGGTCACTGCAAGTCTGCAGCCGCGATGTCCCAGCATCGGGTTGAACTCGTGAAGCTCACTGGCTGCCTGCGCCAGCTTTTCATACGGAATGCCGGTATGAGCTGCCAGTTCTCTGGTGTCTTCCTCGGTCTGCGGCAGGAACTCGTGAAGCGGCGGATCTAAAAGACGAATGGTCACCGGCTTATCCTCCATCACTTCATACATGCCCATAAAATCAGACTTCTGGAACGGCAGAAGTTTTGCCAGTGCAGTTCTTCTTTCTTCCTCAGTTTCCGCCAAAATCATCTGGCGAATTGCCGGAATTCTTTCTTCTTCAAAGAACATATGCTCCGTTCTACAAAGACCAATTCCCTCTGCGCCAAACGCCAATGCTTGCGCTGCATCTTTCGGATTGTCCGCATTGGTGCGAACCTTTAACTTGCGGATTTCATCTGCCCAACTCATAATCATTCCAAAATCTCCGGAAAGTTCTGGCTGAACAGTTGCAATCTGCCCTCTATATACAGTACCAGTAGATCCGTTTAGAGAAATATAGTCGCCTTCCTCCAAACGATCATCTCCGATTGTCAAAGTTTTACCTGATTCATCTACGATGATTTCAGAGCAGCCTGCAACACAGCATTTACCCATGCCTCTGGCTACAACTGCCGCATGGCTGGTCATACCGCCTCTGGCAGTCAAAATTCCCTCTGCCGCAACCATACCAGCAAGATCTTCCGGAGAAGTTTCCTGTCTAACAAGAATGGCTTTTTCACCGGACTCTACAGCTGCCTCTGCGTCAGAGGCTGTGAAATAAATTTTTCCCGTCGCTGCGCCAGGTGAAGCAGGAAGACCCTTTGCCAGTACTTCTGCCGTTTTTTCAGCCTTTGTGTCAAAGGTCGGATGCAGCAATTGATCAATCTGCGCGGGGTCAATGCGCTCTACGGCTGTCTCTTTGGCAATCAGCCCTTCATCCACCATATCAACCGCCACTTTGATTGCAGAAACCGCCGTTCTCTTTGCCGCTCTGGTCTGCAGCATAAATAGCTTACCTCTTTCTACAGTAAACTCCATATCCTGCATGTCTTTATAGTGTTTTTCCAGTATCTCTGCGATACGTTCAAAATCTTTGTATACTTCAGGGAATGCCTCAGCCATTTCTGCAATCGGTTTCGGGGTACGGATTCCTGCAACCACATCTTCGCCCTGAGCATTCACAAGAAATTCTCCGTAAAGCTGATTGTTTCCGGTTGCCGGATCTCTGGTGAAGGCTACACCTGTACCGGAGGTGTCTCCCATGTTACCAAATACCATGGACTGCACGTTGACTGCAGTGCCCAGCTTATCGGAAATTCTGTTGAGCTTTCTGTAAAGAATCGCTCTATCGTTGTTCCAGGAACGGAATACCGCCTTGATTGCCTCCATCAGCTGATCTTTTGGCTCCTGCGGAAAATCTCTGCCTACAGCTTTTTTTACCAGCGCTTTATAGCCAACGATGATTTCTTTCAAATCGTCAGTGGTTAAATCTACGTCAAAGGCCGCGCCTACCTTTTCTTTCTGTCCATCAAAGATGACATCGAACTCACTCTTTGGAATTTCCAGCACAACGTCGCCAAACATCTGAATAAAACGGCGATAGCTATCATAAGCAAAACGATCGTTTTCTGTCAGTTTTGCCAGACTTTCCACAGTTTCGTCGTTGAGACCCAGATTCAGGATCGTATCCATCATGCCGGGCATGGAGAAAACAGAGCCAGAGCGAACAGAAACCAGCAGCGGATTCTCTTTGTCACCAAACTTTTTCTCAGTGACTGCTTCCAGTTCCGCCAGTTTCTCATAAATTTCCCCGATGATATCTTCGCCAATCATCTGATTTTCTTCGTAGTACCGGGTGCAGGCTTCAGTCGTTACCGTAAACCCGTAGGGAACTGGCAGTCCAATTCTGGTCATTTCCGCCAGATTCGCGCCTTTACCACCCAAAAGACTTCTCATGTCCTTGGACCCTTCACTGAATGAATAAACAAATTTTCCCATATGTTTTCCTTTCCCGCGTACTATCTCTTAATCTCCTCGACGCATTATAAATATTTACCTACATTCTAATCTTTGTATAAAGCAAAGACAATAGATTTCCCAAAAGTTTTTAGAAAAGAAAGAAATTTTAATTTTAACTTTAAAAAGGAAATACTTATTATCCATATATTAACATTTTATCCTTATAAAGGAATTTCTTCTTGCCACTGATTGATTTTTGGAATATAATAGAAATACAGTAATAATATCCCATTAATATAGAACGGAGGAAGTAAATGACAGAAAATAAGCTGCTGACAGCAGCTGAACCTAAGAGAACTTATCAAGACAGTATCTTTCGCATGCTGTTTTCAGAAAAAGAAAATGCCATCGAACTTTTTAATGCACTGGAAGGGACTGACTATGGACCCGATACTGAAGTGAGATTTTTGACCTTAGATGACGTCATCTATCATGGCATTAAAAATGACCTTAGCTATGAGATTGCAGTTGCATATCTGGTATTTGGAGAACAGCAGAGTACTATATCTGCTAATATTCCACTCCGTATGCTCCGCTATTTGGCGAATAACATCGCAATACTACTAGACAATAGAACGTTTTTCAGACAGGGGCAGGTAAAAATCCCGACACCACAGTTTTTCGTTATCTACACGGGAAGCGAGCCATGGGACGTGGACGAACTGAGATTATCATCCAGCTTCATGGGGGAGCCAAAGGAAAATTCCGTAGAATTAGTAGTAAAAGTCATCAAAGTGGTGTACAATGAAGGAGAAGAAGAGGAAGCGGAGAAAAATCCTGTATTGCAGAAAAGTACCAAGCTGAGAGAATATGGAATGTTCGTTAGGTATGTGAAAGAAGGGCTTTCTGCAGGAAAGGACAGAAAAGAAGCAGTAGGCGCTGCCGTAGAACGCTGCCTCAAGGAAAACATCTTAGTGAATTTTTTAAGAGCTCATAGCGCGGAGGTGGAGAAGATGGCATGGCGGAGCATAACCATGGAAGAATTCATAGAGATTAGAGCAGAAGAAGCTGCGGAGATTGCTGCAGAGAAAGCCACAAAAGAAACCACGGAGAGGGTGACCAGGGAAGTGACCGAAGAAGTCACTAAAGAAGTCACTAAAGAGGTCACTAAAGAGGTCACTAAAAAAACCTTGGAACAGACCACACTCTCCAATATCCAATCTCTAATTAAAAATCTTCACTTAGACCTTGAACAGGTCATGGACTGCTTGGATATCCCCCAAACGGAGAAGCCAAAATATCGTAATTTAATTAACACGATAAATAACTAAAGCAAAACGCTGAGACGAGCCGTACTCTCTCAGCGTTTTATATTTTCTATGCTCTAGCCTCTGCTGCCTTTGCATGACCTTCCAACCCTTCTCCATATGCCATTCTAGCAACTAGCGGTGCAATTTTCTTCGACGCTTCGAGACTCATACTCTGGTGCGTACAGGTTTTTAGGAAAGTACCTACCCAGACGCCGCCAGTATAACGTGCTGCTTTTACTGTCGGCAGCGTATGATTGGTACCTGATGCATAGTCACCAAAGACCTCCGCTGTATTGCCACCGATAAATAAGGAGCCATAATTATACAAATCCTCTATAATCTCATCTGGATTTTCAATATTGACCTCTAAGTGTTCCGGCGCATAATCATTGGATATCGCCACAGCTTCCGCCAATGTATCTACAATTACAACTTCACCGTAGTCATCCCAGGATTTTTTTGCAATGCCTGAAGTAGAAAGGATTTTCAGTTCTGCCTCTACATCTTCGATGACCTGTTTGCCAAAGGCTTCATCGGTGGTTACCAGAATACCCTTAGCATTGGGATCATGCTCCGCCTGTGCCAAAAGATCGGCAGCGATAGTCTTGCTATCTGCTTTCGCATCTGCAATGACAAGAACTTCACTAGGTCCTGCTACAAAGTCAATTCCAATCTGTCCGTAACACTGGCGCTTTGCTTCTGTTACATAGCGATTGCCTGGTCCTACAATCATGTCCACCGGTTTGATTTCTTCTGTACCGTATGAGAACGCAGCAACAGCCTGCGCCCCGCCTACTGCATAAATTTCATCTGCGCCTGCAAGATCCATAGCAACCAGCGTTTTGTAGTGAATCCTCGAAGTACCTTTTACTGTCGGTGAACATGCTGCAACCCGCTTCACGCCTGCCACTTTTGCAGGGGTAATCAACATCAGCGCAGTGGAGTAAAGAGGATAGCCACCGCCTGGCACATAACAGCAGCAGGATGTAACGGGAATAATTCTGTGCCCCAGATAAATCCCCGGCTGTGGACTGAAATTCTCTAATTCTGTCACAGTTCCTCTCTGTGCCGCTGCAAATTTTTCTATATTAGACTTTGCCATGCGAAGATCTGAGAGTTCCTGCTCTGTTATCTGTTCATAAGCCTCTTCAATTTCCTCTCTGCTGATTCGCAGCATCTGTCTATGGCAGTCATCAAATTTCTCGTTATATTCATGAAGCGCCGTATCACCGCGCTGGCATACATCGTCTATAATCGCAGTTACACCATCTCGTAAAGTCCGGTTATCTTCTGCGGTTCTCTCTTTGGATTTCTTCAAAATTTTCATCTTAAATACACCTCTTGTCATTTATTACATTAACATATTAAAGCACCCACCTGTCTGTTGTCAAGAGGATTCACAATAAAACTGTAGTAGCTCCTTCGATTCTACCAACGCCAACTTCGCCGCTTTTTTTCTTTATTTTTGCGTTGCCCCTATGCAAAACTCTCAAAAAAAATCTTTCAAATTGGCGTCATGCAATCTTACTTGTCTTTAACAGGCTTTCTGATATAAAGAAACAGGAGCCTGGTCGGCTCCTGTATGGCTCTTTTTAAATTAGTCTGCAACGTAAGGCAGTAATGCAACGATTCTTGCTCTTTTGATTGCAGTGGTAACTTCTCTCTGATGTACAGCGCAAGTTCCAGTGATTCTCTTAGGCAGGATTTTGCCTCTCTCAGTGATATACTTCTTGAGTTTTTCTGTATCCTTGAAATCGATTACTTCTGTCTTATCAGCGCAGAACTGGCATACTTTCTTTCTTCTCATGCCACCACGTCTTCTATCCATCATGGTTCTTATCTCCTTTCCTTAGAATGGAACGTCTTCATCAATTGCCTGGAATGAATCCGGCATCTCTTCCGGCATGCTGCTGGCAGCCGGCTGATTGTTATAGCCTGAAGAAGCGTTCTGTCTCGGTGCGAAATTACCGCTGCTCTGCGGTCTGTCGCCCCACTCTAAAAATTCTACTCTGTCTGCCACAACATCGGTTGTGTAAACAGTGACGCCGTCCTTGTTCTGATAGCTTCCGGTCTGGATTCTACCCTGAACGCCGACTAATCTGCCCTTTGCCAGATACTTCTCACAGTTCTCTGCCTGTTTGCCAAAAACGGTCACGCGAGGAAAATCTGTCTGCTTCTCTCCGCCTGCTCTTACAGGTCTGTCAATAGCAACGGTAAAGGTTGCAACTGCCATCTGTGTGCTTGCAGTATATCTGACTTCCGGGTCACGGGTAAGTCTTCCGATTAGAACTACACTATTCATTAACTACACCCCATTCCTTATTTTGCGTCTTTGTTGATGATGATGTGTCTCATTACATCGTCGGAAATTCTCAGTCTTCTGTCAAGTTCCTTAGGTAATTCTGTGCTTGCTGCGAATTCGATTACAACGTAGTAGCCTTCGTTCTTCTTCTGAATCGGATAAGCAAGCTTTCTCATGCCCCAAGTGTCTACTTTCTGAACTTCTCCGTCAGCTGCAATGATACCCTGTACCTTCTCAACTGTAGCTTCCTTCTTAGCATCTTCTAAAGTAGGATCGATAATGAACATAACTTCATAATTTGTCATTGGTTTCACCTCCCTATGGACTAAATGGCGTAAGCCCCATGCCTACGCAGAGATTTTGCACAAAATCGTGCCTTATTATTATACCCGCAAAGCAGCGGCCTTGCAAGTCTTTTTTGCATTATTTCCAAAGCTTTTCCGGGTACAGCCCCTTATCCTTCATGGACTGCAGCGCATCAACTACGCTCTGCTTATCTTCTTTGTATGTGACGCCATACCACTTGTCATGGGAGTGAAGCACCTTTACGGTCGCCTTATCCTCTTTAATTAGCTGATCCACAACCACCGGCAGGAAATATTCTCCTTTAAGAGGATTCTCGACCAGCGCTTTATCCAAAAATGCCGGAAAACGTTCCTCCATTTCACGGACAAAGGACTCTGTAAAACCCCAGAAATTCATAGAAACGGTGGTTCCTTCTTCCAAAGCCTGCCAGGTTATCCCATCGTCCTCTGTAAATGCAATCCCGCCGTCGTGATACATGATTTTCGTGCGCTCTACAATGTCCAGAAGCTGTCCGTTTTCACCCACTTCGCAGACACCACGCGCTACATGACCGTTTTCGGTCAAAGTTTTCTCCAGATTGTAGCCAACCATGCAGTAACGATATTTTTCGTCATCCTTCGCCTGGTCCAGATAGTCGTAGATGATCTGAAATGCACCTGGTCCGTAGTAATCGTCTGCGTTGATAACCGCAAAAGGTCCGTCAATGAGTTTGCGTGCACTGAGCACCGCATGACAGGTTCCCCACGGTTTCACACGCTCTGCAGGAACCTGATACCCCTGCGGAATATCTGTAAGCTCCTGAAAAGCATACTCCACCTTCATATATTTTCCCGCGCGCTGATCGATCAGTCTGCGGAAATCTTCTTCATTTTCTTTTTTAATGATAAAAATTATCTTCTCAAAGCCAGCCATCATGGCATCGTAAAGTGAAAAATCTAAAATGATTTCTCCTCTGTCGCTGATCGGATCTATCTGCTTAAGTCCTCCGTACCTGCTGCCCATACCTGCAGCCATGATGACTAGTACTGGTTTGTTCATACTGTGCCTCCTTTGTTTTTTGTGATACATCAAGTTTCTTGATAGAAGAAACTTCTTCCATGTCAAAATTTTTTAATCAAATCTATCTTAATTAAACGATTCAATGCAACCGAAGCCTCTGCTGTTATTCATTCTGCTTCACTAACCTAAAAATATTATACCAAATCTCCCATAATTCACAAGTGCAAAGAATGACGACTTTACTGCTGTTCGTCTCTGTGCATATTTCCATCAAAACAACCAAAAATATGCACAAATCCTCGTATAAGCGTGCATATTTTTGATAAGTTTTCTCCTGATATGCATTTTTTCCTATAAAAAACTATCAAACAGCAGTTTTACTATCGCCTTACAGCTCAGAATGTGCATATATAACGTAAAAAACCCCGAAAATATGCAGACCGATGTGCATATTTTCGGGGTTTTCTTTAAAAATATGTATTTTTTCAGTGCTCTCCCCGTCTAATACAAAATATCGTTATTTTTAATCTTAATTTTCTTCGTTTCGTTCAAACTATGAGTTTCATTTACCACGTAATCTACAAAAGCTCTGTAAATTCCCCTCGGTTCTTTGTCCTGCAAATATACCAGATAAGTATTATATTTAACTGGAACTTCAAGAGGAATGGCTGTGATTTTGTCATTAACAATCTGTGCAGCTGTGGATTCTGTAGCAAAGGTAATACCCTCGCCGCTGGAAAGCATATTGATAAGCAAATCTCTATCAAATGTGTTTTCGAGGACGACCTGAAATTCAGCATTTCTATCCGCATATATCTTGTGAAAATCATCGTAAAGATTTGTCGTTTTCTCCCCTACAAGTACCGGTAAGTTTGACAGATCTTCCGCCGAAATGGCATGATGCGCCGCAATTGGATTATTCCGATTGATAATCACCAGTAAATCCTCTTCAATTAGCGGAATGTAGGTCAAGTAGTCAACCTTATCCTCCGGTCTCAGCTTGACAAGGGCGAAGTCCAAAGCCCCTTTTTTGAGGTCAGTATAGGCACAGTAATTATCAGAAATTCTTATGGTGCCGACAACATTGGTGCTTGATTTATAAAAATCTTTTACGATTGTAGATACCCCAATGGTCCATGAAAACGGAAAAACAGCGACATTAATTACCGCTTTTTCTGACTCCTCATTGCCATTGAATTCCTTCATAAGCACATCGATAGCATCCACAACCCCTCTTGCATATTTGCAAAATCGCTCTCCATCTACAGTTAAATAAATATTGTGATGATCCCTTACAAAAAGGGCCGTGTTCAGTTCAGACTCAAGTGCACTGATTTGCTGTGAAATATTGGACTGTGTGACATACAGAGCCTGCGCGGCTTTTGTGAAGTTTTTCTGCTTTGCAACCTCTAACACGTAATAAATCTGTCTAATTTCCATAGTCGTATCTCCCCTTAGTTCAAGTCACAAATATAGCTGTCATTACTTTCACTAATGATGTCCATTATAACCTTTAATTTCCTTTTCATCAATAAAAATATTACAATTTATTATGAAAAATCTCTAAATTAAAATTCAAAACTGAAGAAGGAGGGATATCGCCTTGATTATACCAGAAAAAATCAGCGAAATTCTGGAAGATGTTATCACAATAAGACGGGAAATTCATAGAAACCCAGAGATTGGATTTGAACTGCCCAAAACCTCAGCTCTGGTAAAAAAGGAACTTTCAGCCTACGGTGTCGATGAAATTATCTGCGCCGGCAAGTCTTCCGTCGTAGGCACGATAAGAGGTAAAAAAGGACCCGGAAAATGTATCGGTCTGCGATGTGATATGGACGCACTTCCGGTTTTAGAAGAAACAGGTCTTTCATTTTGCAGCCTGACCCCCGGCGCTATGCATGCCTGCGGCCATGATTTACATACTGCAATGATGCTAGGAATTGCAAGAACCCTGTGCGATATGAGAGATAAGTTTTCTGGCACGGTAAAGGTTATCTTTGAAGCAGGTGAAGAAACGCAGCCCGGCGGCGCTATTGGAATCATCGAGTCAGGTGCAGTAGACGATGTTGACGCTTTTTTCGCAACCCATGTCATTCCAAGCGATGACAACGTTGGACTGATAGGAATTAGAAAAGGCGCCGTGACAACCTCCGCCGACGAAGTAAAAATCAAAATTCACGGAAAAAGCAGTCACGGTTCACAACCGCAAAATGCAAACGACGCAATTTTAGCCGCAACGCAGATTAACCTTTTGTTGCAGCAGATTCAAGCGAGAAATATCAGCCCATTGGACACCTGCATATTGTCCATGAACCTGATTCAAGGGGGCGCGGCAATCAATATCATTGCCGACTATTGTTACATGGAAGGTGCACTTCGCGCTTATACCCAAGAAGCCCGCACCATCGCAACAGAAAAAATTCGCGAAATCTGCAAAGGTATAGAAACCCTTTCCGGCTGCAAAATAGACGCCAACATCAGCTTGGGCTATGACGCCTGCTACAACGATGAAGACCTCGTCGACCTAATCACAGGCACTCTAGGTGAGGAAAATTACTACATCCTCAAAGAGCCTATGTCCTTTAGCGAAGACTACAGCTTTTTCGGAACAAAGACCGGAAAGCCATCTGTACTTATGTTTCTAAATGCAGGGCATGCACCGGGAATGAAAGTCTCCGTACTCCATCGCTCAGACTGCACCTTTGATGAAGATGCAATGAAATATGGAATGGTGGCAATCGTTAACAGCGCACTTGCATTTCTGAAAGAATAAATTTAAATTGTAAAGGAAAGGAGTTATTATGGTACTTTATAATGCTTTCTTGGCGGTAGTAATCGTTGGTATCGCCTACGTTATCGGTGAATGGGTATCCACAATCACACGTGCATGGGTCCCTTCCGTACTGGTAACCGCAATCATCTTTTTAATCGGTTTTTGGACTGTAATTCCTAAGACAGTATCCGAAGATTCGGGACTTTCTTCCTTCGCTGGCACAATTGGCGTACTCATGTTCATCACCCACATCGGTACGGTCATCAGTCTAAAACAGCTGGTCGAACAGTGGAAAACCGTAGTCGTCTGTCTGGTCGGTCTTGTCGGTATGGTCGCACTATGCTGGTTCATCTGTCCAATCATCATGGACAAAAACCTTGTTATTGCAGGACTTCCGCCTCTAACCGGAGGTATCGTTGCTGCACTGACCATGCAGGGCGCTGCCGAAGCTGCAGGATTAAAAGAAGCCGCAGTATTTGCAATCGCAATGTACAGTGTGCAGGGACTCGCAGGATATCCTATCACCGCTTTATGCCTGCACTCAGAAGGCAGAAAGCTTCTGAAAGAGTGGCGTTCCGGTGATTTGAACCTTTCACAGAAAGAAATTGACAAAATGAAAACTGTCGGTCTTACTACCATCGCAGATGACAGCGGGACTAAGAAATTAATCCCACCACTTCCAGACAAATTTAACACTCCAGTTTTCATCATCGTAAAACTGGCTCTCAGCGTGTGGCTTTCCAGTATTGTCGGACAGCTGATTCCACAGATTCCTACAATTGTGTGGTGTCTGATTATTTCAGTCATTTTGACAAGAATTGGCTTCCTTGATACCAGTTCAATGACAAGAGCAAATACATACACAATCTTCATGTTTGCAGCTATGTTAAGCGTATTCTCCGGTCTTGCTGACTGCACGCCAAGCATGCTGAAGGCCCTGATTGTTCCAATGCTGATTATGATTGTAATCGGTGTTGCCGGTATGGCGCTGGCTGCTTTCATCATTGCAAAGCTGTTCCACATGGACTTCCAGCTTGCCTTTGCAAATGGTCTTACCGCTTTATACGGCTTCCCTTGCGATGCAATTATCACAGAAAACACTTGCAACTCACTGACTGATGACCCGGACGAACGCGGATATCTGATGAGTAAAATGTTCCCATCCATGGTCGTCGGCGGATTTGTAACAGTTACAATTACATCTGTTATCTTTGCAGGCTACTTTGCAACCTTGCTGGGCGGCGGTGGAATTACAATTTCATAGGTAAAAGGGGAGCTGCCTGCTGATGCATGCAGCTCCTTTGTTATACATGCAGCATTGCCACGCACACACCGCAGACTGCAGAAGGCGCAGCACCCTGCCCGCGCCATGGTCAGTGCGGACGTGACCGAGCCTGTTTGCTGAAATCAAGAAAATGTTTGTCGATTCGCAAACAAGCCGGCAAGAAGAAAAAGTTGCGAGTATTAGATTTTAGTATCTATTCCGTTTTTTTGCAAAAAAGGTATCAAAACTTAGAAGTTACTTTATACTAACTAAAAGGTTTTGAGCAAATTAAACGAAATAGAAATGGAATTCTTCGTTCTTTTTCGTTTTCTAAGCAGATATTTTCATAAAAACTTGCCATATTATTAAAGTAATTTCCTCAATTTCCATATAATAGATATCATAATTTAAAGAGTTTGATACCTTTTTTACAAAAAACACTTAAAAGTACTAATGACATGCTTCATGCGCCTTTCATGCGTTTTCCGTACCAATTTCCTTGTTGCCCTTGTTAAAAGATGTCCGGTCAGCTATAATATTATCATAAATGGGAAAACAAGGGAGGAACTCACTATGATAAAAGCCATGGAAGCAGCGGAAAGAGATGCTGCGCTAAAAGTTGCCGATTTGATGGCTGCAGCTGCAAGGACCGCACCTAAAGCCAGTGGAAAAGATAAAATCATCACATTCATTCTTACAGGTGATGAAAAGCAAACCCTTGCTGAAGAAATGCGCAAAGTCGCCGCCCAGCGAGGCGAAGAATTTATCGAAAGAGACTCCTATAACGTGGAAGATAGCCACTGTGTAGTTCTAATCGGCGCTGTGTCTAATCCCTTTGGACTAAGTGACTGCAAGATGTGCGGTTTTGAAAACTGTGCAGAGATGAAAAAGGCAGGCGCCAACTGCGCATTCAACATCACTGACCTGGGCATTGCCGTAGGTTCTGCAGTCTCCGTGGCGGCGGACCACAGAATCGACAATAGAGTCATGTACTCAGCAGGCGCTGGCGCTCTTAGGATGGGAATTTTCCCAAAAGACGTGCGGGTCTGCTATGGCATTCCGCTGTACACCGGCGCTAAAAGTATTTTCTTCGACCGGGGAGCTGGCGCTGTGCTGCTGTAATCTCACATGCAGAAGCGCCAGAAGTATTAATCTGTCTGCTCAAATAATTTCAGCATAATATCACAATAATTCTGGGCGCTTTCTGTCATGATATAATCCGCTCGTTTCAGCGCCAGCGCCTGTTCTGTTGCACCGCTTCCAAGAATGATCCTTGCCGGATCCCCCGGTGCAAAGTCCATAATAGCAAAGACAAGGAAAGTCGCCCCAATCAATACTGGAATTGCAAGCAGCAGGCGTTTTATCACATACTTATACATACCTATTTCCTTTCTGCTTTCTGAGGTTCCCTGCTTACACCCATACCTCTTCTAAAACTCTCAGCGTATTTCCGCCAATTACTTTGGCAATCTCTTCTTCACTGTAACCTCTGCGGATTAACTCACGTAAAATATTCCAGGAAGCCTCTGTCGGATTTTCAAGATATGCCACATACGGCACCTCATCATACGGTACACCTGGATCTGAGTCATACTTAGTAGAAAACAGCTCGTCAAAGGCATGATGCATACCAACATGGTTCCCGTAAAGTGTATCCGGTCCGAAGCTGATATGATCAATACCTACTAAATCTTTAATATACTCAAAATGCTCCATCACCGTTTCCAGAGAATGGGTCATGCTCTGATAGGACATGGTCGTGTGCGGAGATGCCTCCACCCCGATTACACCGCCGTGCTTTGCAATCTCGATGATGGTTTCATCTGGAAACATTCGCTTGATGTTCCAAACTTTCTGCGCACCAAGATGGCTTGCAATCAATGGTTTTTTTGAGTATGCCGCCACGTCGTAGGCGATTTTCGGTCCGCAGTGAGAAACGTCGATGAGCATACCGATTTTGTTCATCCGTTCCACACAGGCTTTTCCAAAGACAGTAAGACCGCCGTCTACTTCCTCTTTTAAACCGCATCCCAGTGCATTAGCCTCAGAATAGGTAACCCCCAGCTGACGGACACCCAAACCGTAAAGTACGTCAATTCTGTCGATTTCATTTTCAATCGGTGCCGCGCCCTCTACCACAGGCACCCAGGCAATCTTGCCTTCCTTCTTGGCATCGTAAATATCCTGCACTCTTTTGCACTGTACCAGAAAGTCCTGATGCGCAATGTCTGCAAGATGCATCGCCAAATCATGAATTACATCGTTCCACTTCCAACCTGCCATAGAAGACATCAGACAAGTTCCATCTGCCAGATTGTCAAAGACGCAGTCCAGATTAGAATACGCAAGCGCCTCATACGCAATCATTTGCCGTCCACAGCGATATGCATCCATAAATTTACTCGGATGTGACATATCCTCCGGATGATAACACGGATGCTCATGCAGAGAAATCATAACATGCCGATCTAAAATTTCGCGATACATTGCCTCCTGCTCGTCGTCCAATTCTACAACGTTCCTTCCTGCCCAGTCCCATTTCGGCCAAGCCAGTTTCGGATAATCAACACCTTCCTCTAAAAAAGAAAAGGCACGGTATCCTTTGTAGCCTCTTTTCATTTTTAATTCCATTGATGCACCTCCTCAGAATTTTTTCTTCATACTGCATGATTTTAATACTTTACTACATTTTACCATTGCTTTTTTGTATGCTGGTAGTTCAAAAAATAATAGGGGGTATTGCGTCTTTAGCAATACCCCACTGTATTTCTTTACGGTCTATGTAATCCTCTATGCGCCTGATTCCGTTGATAAGATAGGAACTCTGTTTCAAACTGCAGGCAATCATCATCATAGAAAAAACGCAGCTATCTTTATATGTACAAAAGATAGCTGCGCTCGCCATATCTATTCTATTTTATAAAACTCATATCTCGCTACAAAAAAGACGTTTGGGAATCGTCTCTGAAATTTTGATTTTATAGGATTAATTAAGTATAGGATTTTATTTTTAGGACTTTTTATGGGTAGAAACTTTTCCCAAACAGTTCTTTTCCTCTATGTTACTATTCTAGCAGAAAATAGTCCCCTTGTCTTTGTAATATTTTATAATTTTTTATAAATTTATTTGTCTTATAGATAAAAAAGAGACTCTTATCAAATACTTTTTTGTAAGAATCTCCCATTTTAATCAAAATATTTTCCTAATCAGCCGATGGGTTCAAAATCCTCTGCGCCGTGCTTGCACAGCGGACAAATATAATCTGGAGGTAATTCTTCCCCTTCATATACATACCCGCATATCTTGCAGACATAGCCTTTTACTTTCGGCTTGCTGTCCGGCGCTGGTTTGATGTGATCGAAATAATACTGATAGGTTGCTGAAGGTACATCGGAAAGTACTTTCTCTTCGGTCACTTCACCGATAAACATCAGATGAGTGCCCAAATCTACAGTCTTGTTTACTTTAACGGAAATCACAGCATTCGTCCCTCCGGTAATATACAAAAGACCGTTTTCGCTTCTTTCTGCGTCAGCATAACCGCTGCACTTATCCGTATCCTTTCCGCTGCTAAATCCAAAATGCTTAAACACTTCAAATTTCGCCGCCTCGCTGAGAATAGATATATTAAATACGCCAGTTCTTTCAATCATACCACAGGTATAATTTGCTTTATTGACGCAGATAGACAGCTGTTTCGGTGAATCAGTCACCTGCATTGCCGTATTGATGATACAGCCATTGTCTTTGTCTCCTTCTTTTGCAGTTAGGACGAAGAGTCCATAACTGAGTTTAAACATTGCACTCACTGCGTTCACCTTTTCCCTTATTCCGCTTTTTCCTCAAACACATCTTTGCCAAGTCCGCACAAAGGACACACCCAATCTTCTGGAATATCTTCAAATGCAGTACCCGGCTCGATTCCATTGTCCGGATCACCTACTGCAGGATCATACTCATATCCACATGCTCCACATACATACTTTTTCATAACATCGTCCTCCTTTAATCTTGATTGATTAATAAATAAATTTTGATGGCTGCTGCCAGATTCTGATAGAACTCCTTTTCATTACTTTCAGAATCCAGTTTTTCCTGAAGTTTTCCGATTCTGTACCGGATGGTATTCTTGTGACAATACAGCCTTTCTGCTGTCTCTATTGTGTCACCTTTTGCTAGAATATATTCGACTGCCGTACGAAACAATTCTCCATCCTTATCTTCTTCTTCAAAAAGCGGCGCCAGATAATCTTCCATATATGCTGCCATTGATTTGGTATGCATGCCAGGAATAATTAATCTGTATATACCCGTTTTTTCATAATACTTAACAGGAACTTTTTCAATTTCTGCAATTTTTTCTGTCCAGAAAGCCTGTCGCACTGCTTTATCAATATTTTCGCCTGTTGCCACAACCGCACTGACTCCCACAGTCATTTCCCTGCCAATCAGACCATATGCGATTAGCACATCATCAAACTGGGCTTTAAATCTGGACGGATTCTCCTCATCCTGAGAAAGTATTACAAAGAATCGATTCCCCAATTTCCCAATAAAGGTCTTGCTGCGCAATTTCTGATCAGGCTTTGCTCGTTTGATCATATCTGAAATCTGCGTCCCTGCGATTTCCTTTATCTTCACGCAAAGAACCAGCCTGACAGGTCTCAGCTGTGAGCTCATTTTCTCCTGGGCACACTCTGCTTCTTCCGCAGAAAATTCCCGCAGCAGCATATCAGAAAAAAGGGCTTCCGCCTGCAAAACGATATCATCTCGTTCCACCAGATTTTTTACGCTAAAAATAATATCTTCAAAATATTCGTCATGCGAAAATTCTAAAATGGGAAAATTACGCTCATCAGCATAGGCCAGTGCTTCTGCAGGAAGCTCTTTGAAAAATACCGGTTTATAGGCAAGTACCTGCACATTCTGCGAAATCAGTTTTTTTATAGTCACAAGCACCAGCGCCGGATCATCTTTGGCAAAAAGCAGACTGGAAAGCACCAAACTGTTGCCTTCAAAACTGTTGGCTCTGTACTCTTCTCCCTCCTGCATAAATTCAAAATCCAAAATTTCCGTCGCCGTAACGGCTCTATTTAAACCCTTTTCGCCTGCCACGATTTTAAAATTCTGCATGATTTCTAAATTCAGCAAGTCTTTGATTGTAACAGCCATAGGAACTCCTTTATCCTCTGTCGGACTTTACGCATCAAAAAGAACAGTTGATAAATATCTTTCTCCGGAATCCGGCAGAATCACGACAATGTTCTTCCCACAATTTTCCGCTCTTTTAGAAAGCTGCACCGCCGCCCAAAGCGCTGCGCCGGAAGTGATTCCTGCCAGATATCCCTCTTCTTTTGCAAGGCGTCTTGCAAGGTCATAAGCGTCATCTTCCAGAACAGGAATAATTTCATCAATGATGCTCCTATCCAGCACATCAGGCACAAAATTTGCGCCAATCCCCTGCAGATTATGACTGCCGGTTTTGCCTTCCGAAAGCAGCGGCGAATGCTTCGGCTCCACCGCGACTATCTTTACCTCCGGATTTTTTTCCTTCAAAAATGTTCCGCAGCCGGTAATGGTGCCGCCCGTGCCCACGCCAGCTACGAAAATATCCACCTTACCGTCCAGCTCTTCCCAAATTTCCGGACCTGTGGTATCAACATGGGCTTTAGCATTTGCCGGATTGACAAACTGCCCTGCTATGATACTTCCCTGAATTTCCTGATGCAGTTTCTCCGCTTTATCGACAGCGCCCTGCATGCCCTTTGCGCCTTCTGTCAGCACAACCTCTGCACCGTAGGCGGCAAGGAGTTTTCTCCGCTCCAGACTCATCGTCTCAGGCAGAACGAAAATTGCTCGGTAGCCCTTCGCCGCCGCAATAGCAGCAAGACCAATTCCTGTATTTCCACTGGTCGGCTCAATGATAGTGCCGCCCGGTGCCAGCAGTCCCTTCTCCTCAGCATCGGCAATCATACTCATCGCTGCCCGATCTTTGATACTGCCTGCTGGATTAAAGGCTTCTAATTTTCCATAGATTGCCGCATTTATCTGCTGGCTGTTTTCTATCTTGTGAAGCCGCATAAGCGGTGTTTTTCCGATGGTTTCGGTAATCGTGTTATAAATCATCCTTTTGTCCCCGCACTTTTTCTAAAATAATAATAGCGATACATAAATAAGCTGCGCCCAGAGACCATCCTCCGATAATATCTGTGGGATAGTGCACGCCTACATAAACTCTGCTGCAGCCGATTGCAATAATCAGAAAACCGAGCAGCCCCGTCAAAACGTTTGCAAGCTTTCTATTTTTGCAGTACCTTCGAATGAGATAAATTAAAATCCCATAGCATACCAATCCATTCATGGAATGCCCGCTGGGGAAGGAATAGCCTCCCTCTTCAATGAGACGCACCGCAAAATCCGGTCTCGGTCTTTGGAAAATCTCCTTTGCCGCTTTATAGACGACAGTAGAAGAAAGAGAAATTACCGCAAAGGGAATTCCCATATTCATTCGTGTAGATTTTACCATAAGCAAGAAAATTCCCATAAGACTGACCATCTGCCAGTTTCCCAGATAGGTTATAGTAATAAGAACTCGGTTTAGCCCTGGATTTCTGCGAGCATACACCCATTCTCTGATAGCCGTATCAAAGGATAGCACCTCGGCAGCAGAAATTTGATATGCAACATAGGCGAAGCATAACAATGCTCCGCCTATGATAACTGCTCGAATCTGTTTCTTAGATTCCGAATTCATCTAACAATCCTCTTTATTTGAACTTTACTGCTGTTCCATAAGCGATGACCTCAGCAGCGCCCTGCATAATTGCAGAAGACGCAAATCTCATACCGATTACTGCGTCTGCACCCAGGCTTTCGGCTTCGTCTACCATTCTCTTGGTAGCAATCTGTCTGGCTTCCTGCAGCATTTCTGTGTAGCCCTTCAGCTCACCGCCAACCAGTGTCTTAAAACCTGCCCCGATATCCTTTCCCAGATTCTTGGACTGTACTACATTACCTTTTACCAAGCCCAGCACATCAAACTCCTGTCCCGGAATATAGTCAATATTTATCAGTTTCATATAAAATACCTCCTACCATATCTTTTGCGATTTGTTTATATTATACTCCTTTTTCGTAGATATTTCCACTGGTTTTATTGTTTCTTCCGCTCTTTATCAGCTTTCCTTAAACCCTGCGCCAACCACTTCATTAGATTCCATAATGATAATAAACGCTTCAGGGTCTATCTCCTTTGCCATCTTCCTAATTCCGACCATTTGTTTCGTGCTACATGCACACATCACCACATTTTTTTCCTCCTCAGAAAAACTCCCTTCTGCCTTTATCAGCGTTGCACCTCTGCCGGCAACTTCATCAATGCGTTGCGCTATTTCTCTCGCACAGTCGGTAACGATGAGCGTCATTTTTCCGGCAGAAATACCATACATTACCCTGTCTATTACTGCAGCCATAATATAACTGATCAGCATACCGTAAATCAGCCCGTCTACGCTGCCTGATACGGTTACGGCGCCCAGAATTATGATAACAGCCTCCATCATGAAAGAAATACTTCCAAAGGAAAGATGCGGCTTTAATACCTTAGCTGCCATTAAAATAAAATCCGTTCCTCCCGTAGATGACTCACGCAGATAAATCATTGCATAGCCAAAACCAGCAAGTACTGCTGTGCAAATAACGGCAAGAATCGGTTCCCCATGGTAAACAGGAAACATCGGCGCTACTACGTCCATGATAAACGAAGTAATAATAATCGTCCTTAAAGAACGCAGCAGAAAAGCCTTTCCGAGAAGCTTATAACATAGCAGTGTGATAGGTATATTCAGCACTAAAGATACGGCTCCAATAGGCAGCCCAAAGAGGTGGTAAAAAATCAGACCAATTCCGTTCAGTCCCACCATAGGAAATGCTGCCGCCGAAGCGAAGTTGTATGCACTGAGTGCAATTAAAATTCCTCCAATAATATCTACAGCAATATCAATACAAAGTTCCTTTATATTTATCTTTTTCATTTTTAAGTCCTCCTATTACATAAAAGTTTCAGCATACTCCTCTATACAGTGCTTGCACCTAGTTGCAGCCTTCGGACTCAGGGCTGCCTTCTCTCGCTCCATACGGTATTTCTATCAAATTTTTACTGTAAGTATAAATTTCCTTGCGATTCACAGGCATCCCCCTTTCTTTTGCTCATGCGAAGATGAAAGAAAAAACGCACTGCCTATTGCAGTCCGCTTTTCAATATTTGTTAACTATATATTATCACATATTGTCACTATTTGCAATGGTCTAATATGACCAAATGACATCAGAAATTCCTGTATGGGGATTGCAGTTTTTCTTTGCTTCCTTTCTCAAAGAAAACCTTACCTTTTCTATAGATATTCTACCCCTTTATGTGGTATGATGAAAGTAACAAAAAATTTGCATCGGAGGAGGGTCAGGAATTGAAATTACTTAGAAATATACCGAAAGGATACAAGTTATTCCGTTCTGTCAGCGTGTTCAACAATTATTTAGGGAAAATCGAAGCGGCAAAGAATGCCGGCGATGTAGAAAAAGAAAAAGCTATTATCGGGGAAGGCGTTGCCCTTTGGATTCAGCGTCTTGAGGAACTCTTCGACATTACATTTCACATAGAAGGGCAAGAAAATATTCCAAAAACTGGTGCCTGTGTGTTTATTTCTAATCATCAGGGGTATGCAGATATTATAGCGATTTTAAAGATGATGGACGGTAAACAGGTCGGCTTTATTGCAAAGGACAGCCTTGAAAAAATGCCATACTTCGGAAAATGGATCAAAGCCATTCGCGGCGTTTTTATCAAACGGGGTGATGCCAGAGAAGCCTTGAAATCCATACAGGCTGGTGTGCAGACCTTGAAAGAAGGCTTTTCGCTGGTGATTTTTCCGGAGGGCACCCGAAGCCAGTCAGCAGAAATGGGCAGCTTCAAACCCGGCAGTTTTAAGCTGGCAACTAAGGCTAAAGTCCCTGTCGTACCAGTTGCCTTAAATGGCACCCGCCACCTCTTTGAAGACCGCGGCATAATCACAAATGGTGCTGTCATCGACATAAAAATCATGCCGGCAATTGATACTGCCTCCATGGACAGACACGCCCTTGCGAATATTAGCCACCAAGTAGAAGATACTATTAGAGAAGCCCTTGCCGAACTGATCGAAAGGGAAAATAACAGAAAAGAAGAGGAGAGATGAATATGATTAACTTAACAAAAGATAATTTTCAAAGGGAAGTTTTAGAATCCGATATTCCTGTTGTCGTAGATTTTTGGGCACCTTGGTGCGGTCATTGCATTAACTTGATGCCTATTATTGAGGAACTGGATGAAGAAGCAGCAGGCAAATACAAGGTCTGCAAGCTTAACATCGATGAAGAGCAGCCTCTGGCAATCCAGTACGGCGTCATGACCATCCCAACCTGCGCAAAATTCGAAAATGGCGAGGTTACAGCCAAAACCGTCGGCGCGTTGCCGAAGGCGGCATTGCTTTCACAGCTGGGACTGTAATGAATAAAAGGCAAAGCTCTGTCCTGATGGGAATAACCATTAAGACAGAGCCTCTTTTTTTCTTTGATTTATCCACATGCTTGTCCATATATGTGCATAACTTTTATCACAATTTTCCCCTTATAATTGTCCCATTTTGACAAACTTATCCACATATTCCACATAGTTATCCTTTGCTTTACGCTACCAGCGTTCCGAATTGATATACAGGCAGCAGACTCCATGATTTGGCAAAATCCAATCCCATCGCGTATAGCAGCGGTGGAATAACCAGAAGCAGTCCTGCAAGGCACATGGTTATCAGCTGATTTTTCAATTTCGCTGAAATCAGTAAAACCAACATAATAAGTGCCATCACCACCAAAATCCGCATCAGCAGAACGATACCAATCCACATAATCAGCGGCATATCAAGTTCCGCACTGCGATAAGGCATTAAATTCATCGTTGAAGCACCAAGATGCTCCATCGGACAATGCATTGCCACCTGCAGAATATTGCATCCAAAAATCACTACTGTTATCAGAAGTCCTGTCAGCATCGTCACTTTTATTTTTTCGCCCTGGATTCGCCTTTTCCCGCAAGCTGTAGCAGACAACACATTCCAGGCACCGACCTGATCCTCCATGGCGAAAGTGCAGCTGAACGCCAAAATCATACACAGTGCCAAAAGAATGTAATCAGTCAGCGCGTCCGCCGCTCCTCCTTCCGAAAATCCAAGTAAAAGCAAATAGCCCGTATCATAGACGAACTGTCCGTCTCCTGTCTGGCGAATCCACTCACACTGCGCCAGGATTTTCTGAAACGCCGGATAAAACGCCGTTTCCCTGTGATAGGGTTCCAGCATAGCACTGCCCGCCTGCTGATCAATTTCCCCTTCCGCGATCAAGCCCTCAATCCGCTCAATTTCCGCGAAAGCTTTCTCATAACGCGCCTGTTCCCTTTCAATCATCGCCTCTTTTTCATCTGTCAAATCCCCAGAAAGCTCCATCATCATATCCTGATAGTAGCTTTCCGCGCCGCTGATTTCATAAGGCCTGGAAATATGCTGATAGCCGATAAACACGGTAAACAGCAGCAAAATCACGATGCTTCGATGCATGATAAAAATTTTCCAGCTCTCATGGCGAAACAATCCGCCATACGCATCCAATCCTTTTTCTTCCTGCAAGCTGCGCATCTTTTTCCCAAACTGCCGTCTGATTTCCCCATACAATTTTGCTGCCCGACTTTTCCTCTGTGCCGCGGAAAGATTTTTTCCCCTTAGAAACAAGACTATACTGCTAAAGACGCCGCCCGCGCATACCACGCACAGAAATAAAAGCGTTGCCGCAAGCCGCGATACGGGAGTCCCAAAGAAATTCAGATTCAGATATCCGCCGAGGAGTCTGTCTGTTTTCATCGTTCCATAGAAATTTAGGAATTTAAGCCAGTTGTTCCAACTGTTTGCGGGAATTACACTGTACAAAAATCCACTGATTCCAAGACACAGTCCTCCGGAAAGCAGCGACATAAAATTCTGTCTGAACGCAATCGCCGCAGCCAAAAGCAATGTGCCAAAGGTAAAAAGCACCAATGCCTTCAGCAATAAATTAAAAACTAAAAATCCCCCTATGGATAACTTTAAGGTACTTTCCATATACGGCGCCAGTGACTGGAGGGGTGCGGACAGGTCAACAAAACCTGCTGAGGCAAAACTCCAGGCAAAATCACTTCCGTATAAGCAAAAAGTAACCATTAAACAGTGTAGCGCCAGCGCGCCCGTCTTTGCTCCAATTGTGGAAAACCTTCCTCGTGCCGAGGAAAAAGTAACAAGAAACAGCTTTTTCTCCCGCTCTTCGTAAATCAGCGCGCCGCCAAAGAAAAGGACCGCCAGATATAACAGCAAATCCGATACGGGAAATTCCAAGGCAAAGGAAACCGGCGTCGCCAGCTGCGCTACAGGCGTAATTTTTTTCATCGTCTCATAGTCTTCCGACTCCTTTTCCATATTTCTCGCCGCAAAAGAGGTCGTATCCGCCGCAAAAATTGAAATTCCAGACAAATTTTCCTTCTTCTTCGCGATTTCTTTCAGGAAATCCCCATAGTTCTCTACTTTCTGAAAATCCCCATATACACCTTTAAGCATTGCCGATTCTTTTTCCAAAGAATTCGTATAACGCAGATACGTTCCGGAAAGATACTTCTCGTGGTACTTTTCAAAAACTCCCGGATGCTCCTCCGTCAGCGCTGTTTCCATCCGTTTCGCGAAATCATCGCTGCGGGAACGCAAGTTGAGCATTTCCGCCACCACGCTATAGTTCTCAATTTCTTCATGGCGCTGAGCCAGCCACTCGCACCGCTGCCCAGCATTGACCCCCGACAAATCCTGATTCAGCTTTTTATAGTCGGAAAGCCCCGGCGAAAAATCCCCCGGCTGACTTAAAAACCACAGAAAAAATAGATTGACAAAGAAAATCAACAGCATGACCAAGCAGAAATTTTTCTTTCCCCAGAATTTGCGGATCTCAAAGGGTATCAGCTTCACCATGATCTGCTGCCTCCTCTCCGAAAATCTCCATATATATATCCTCCAAGTTCTCTGCGCCATAGCGGGCTTTTAGAGCGTCCACACTGTCCGCGTCGGCAATTTCGCCGGACTTTAGGAAAACAATTTCCCTGGCAATAGACTGCACGTCGGACACTACATGGGTCGCAATGAGGATAATTTTCCCCTTGGAAAGTTCCTGAATTTTTTCCCTAATCCGCACCCTCTCTTTGGGATCAAGCCCCGCTGTCGGTTCATCAAGAATCAGCATCGCAGGATTTCCCATCATCGCCTGAGCAATCAGCAGTCGCTGTTTCATACCGCCGGAATAGGTCCCGATAGGATAATCCAGCTTATTTGTCAAATTTACAGAAGCCGCCGCGCTTTCAATTTCCGCGGAAAGCCCCTTCTTCGGAATCTCTTTCAGCACGCCCAGATAGCTGAGAAATCTGCGGCCTGTGAAGCCCTCATAAAGCCCCTGCTGCTGGGGTGCATACCCCAAAATCCGCCGGTAATCCACGCCCAAAGCTTTCAGCGTTTTTCCGTTCCACAGCACCTGCCCCGTATCAGGTGTCAGGTTTCCTGTAATGATATTCATCAGCGTGGATTTTCCCGCTCCGTTGGGGCCAAGCAGTCCGTAAACTCCTTCGGAAAGCTGCAGGCTTACACCCTGCAGCGCATATTTTTTCCCATATTTTTTAGTTACCTCGCATATCTCTAACATATTCCCCTCCTATTACATGCCATTACTGGTCATCTTGATTTTCTCATATTTTTCTTTACCGCTGTAAAGGTCTTCCTTATCAATTAAAGCGAATTTATTGGCGTGAATGTTATCCTGATCCGGATAGATTGGATCGATTTCCGCGTCGTAATCATAGACGACCAGGAATTGAGTCGGCGTTTCAGCCCTGATTTCCAATCCGTAATTTCCATAGTGATTTTTTAGCCCGGACTTTTCTAAAGACCCGTCGTCCAAATGGATAAAATAGTTAATTGGATCGGTCAGGACTCCATTGTCATCGCTTCCCCACGGCCAGCAAATCAGCACGTCATCATAAATATCGTTGAGATTGTTGTAAGGCGTCTTGCAAAACTCCTCTTTCTTCCCAGTTTCGATATCCATTTTCCAGATGATATCCTCCCCTTCATTGGCTATATAGAGGTACTGCCCTTTGCTGAACAAATTTCCCAGTTTATCGTTCTTGTGCCTATAAATCTCTTTTTTCTCACCGCTCTCAACATCAAAGAGCATATACACCGATTCTGATGCCAAAAGGGCCTCTCGCATCTTATCGTCATCATCCTTTTCTTCTTCCGTCAATTCGTGATCATACTGCATGTAACTGAGTAGCAGCTGATTTTCGTAACAGCCAACGATTCCTCTATCTTGCTCCATATCGCAAATCTTCTCTTCTTTCCAGCTATCTATATCCACTCTGAGCAGTCGTCTACCCTCTGAGGATACGGAAGTAGTGTTTGCGTCCTTCTTCTCGCTTTTTAATTCCTTTGCGATAAAATACAGTCCGTTGTCATCATTGAGAATCGTCTTCTCTATCGTCAACCCCTCCTCAAAGGTATAAACTTTTTCCCGCTGCGTGCCATCAGGTTTCATTCTGTAAAGGACTGCCGGTTCGCACGCCAGTGAATTGTCAATTGGAGATCCGTCAGCAATAGCGCTGTCATCATAGCTGATTGTAGTCGACGTCACTCCATCATTATCATAAGGATGGGTAAATAAATACAAATAATCCTTATAATAAAACAGCGAGTTTTCCATTCCCACATTGTCTCCGCCGATATAGGAAGTACATTCCTGCGTATCGTGCTTGCAGCCGGGACTGTTGCAAAGGTATACCTCCTGCTTGCTCTCATAGTCGATGTACATCAGGTTGGTGCCTTCTCCATTGATGTAGTAATAGCCGTGGTCTGCCTCGCAGTCATTGTAAATAGATTCTGACGTTAAAAGAGATAATTCTCCCCTGATTTCGCTGTCGGCATTTCCCTTTTCTCCTACGCCTCCAGTTCCTCCGCCGCTTTTACAGCCTGTCAGCGTTCCCACCGCACCTGCTGCAAGTACTGCGCAAAGCAATGTCAAAAACAGTTTTTTCCTCATAAAAAAACCTCCTCATATTTTCATCTTCTGAGGAGATTTTAATAAGAAAAAGTCAAAATTCCGTCAAGGTTTTCCTTCTTTTTATTCTTTTTTCGCGAGAATTGTTATTTCAACCTGTCCCCCGCCTTCCGGACGATTAGAAATCTTCAGCGCGCCGCCGTGCTTTTCGCAGAGAATTCGGCAAATAATCAGTCCCATTCCCATGTGAGCGCCCTCCTGATTTACCGCCAGATTATATCGATTTTTCACTTTCAACACCTCCGGTGAGAACCCAGGCCCATCGTCAGAGACAGAAATCCGCAGCATTTCATCGTAAAACGCCGCATGAATCCAGATTTTTTCTTTCGCGAATCGCAATGCGTTGGTAACAATGTTTTCTAAAATACGGTAAAGAATCTGGCTATCCACCATGATAGAGCATGGTTCTATGGAAATCTCAGTTTCTACAGAAAGCCATTTTTGCTCCACCATATTGGCAAAATCCTCCGTCATGTCAGAAAGTAAATCCGGAAGTCTACAGGGTCTTTTTTGTATTTCCAAATCCTCAAGACGCTGAATATCACAGATTGATTCGGTATAGCGGCTGAGCCTCTTTGCGGCGGCGGAAAGATTCGCAAGCGTATGTCCAAGCTTCTCAGAAGATAGACTGCCGGTCTGGGCTTTCTCCTGCAAATATTCCGTATACCCTTCGATAATTGCAATCGGGTTTCGCAAATCGTGGGCAAGAGACGCCTGCAGCACTCTCCGTTCCTCCAGCATGTGCCACAAAACCCTGTTGTTTTCATACATAGCTTTCCGCATGGCTTCAAAGGAATCACAGAGCCTGCCCATCTCATCTCGGCTTTCATAGTACACCTCAAAATCCAAATTCTCCTCTGCGATATTTTCTGTCGCTTCTGTCAAAATCTTAATAGGCGGATCTAGCTTCTTCCGATAAAACCAAAGGGCGGAAATCAGCGTTCCGGCAATAGAATACAGCGCGGGCAACAATACCTTGCAGGTGGAGAGCCCAGAATACGCTACTTTCCTTTTCGGTGACAAAGAGTCATAACTTCGTTCAATTTTCTCGATGGAATAAGTAGTCACTTCTCTTCCGATTTGAACCAAAATCGCGTCAAGCTGTTCCTCTAAGGTTGGCGCTTTCACTTTTTCACCAAATTCCAACCGTAGTTTCTGTTCTTTCTGATTCCCGCTTTCATCGACAGTCAATATATGAAGATAGGCTGCGTTAGCGTCCGGCAAAATGGCCTTCTGCAGCCTACCACAACCCCATATTGTTACAACGGACAGACTGGCAATAACTGCAACTGCTATCAGCATGGTACTGATAAAGGTATGCTTCAAAGATTTTTCTTTCCTCATTTATTCCACCTGTAACCCATTCCCCAAATGGTTTCTATATACTCTTTCCCTGTCGCTTTCACAAGCTTAGCCCTGATTTTGCGAATGTGTTCCTTTACCACTGCGCTGTCACCCTCTGCTGCAAATCCCCATACTTCCTCATAAATTCTTTCCCTGTCAAAAATTTGTCCAGCATTTTCAAGCAAAAATCCTATAATTAAGAATTCCCTTTTAGAAAGAGGAATTTCTTTCCCCATATAGGTTGCTTTCTGCCCTGTCAAGTCTACCATCAGGTTTTGTGACGTCAAAAGAGAAATTTTCTTTGTTCCTCTGGCATCCCTGCGCAAATGTGCCTCCACCCGTGCCGTTAGTTCTGCCAAACTAAATGGCTTTGTAATATAATCATCCCCACCAATAGAAAGCCCATTGACCTTGTCCTGCTCTGTAATTCGTGCGGTCAGAAACAAAATCGGACAACATACCAGACCTCTGACCTGTTTACAGAACTCCAGTCCGTCGATGCCTGGCATGTTAATATCAAGTAGAATTAAATCCGGTTTTACAGAAAGCTGTGCAAGCGCCTCGTCCCCGTTTAGCGCCGTGTAAACCAGATATCCCTTTTCCCGAAAATGATTCGCAAGAAGCTCTGTCAGGCTTCTTTCATCATCTACCACTAAAAGCTTTCGTGTCATGGCTGTCATTGCTCTCTTCCTTTCCTACTCTTTTCTTTAATTTTACCAAAGAAAAGTCAAGATTTTGTCAAGAAAAAGAAAAAAATACGGTCTGCCATATAATTTCTTTGGCAGACCACACTTACTCATCTTTATTCTGTTTTAGTCATCCCAGTCATCATCGTCCCAGTCATCATCGTCATCCCAATCATCATCCCAATCGTCATCATCATCAATGCGTTCCTTATCCCAGTCAATAATCACCCCTGAGGAAGCGTTAATTTCAAATTCATACTCATAATTACCCAAAACTGCTTCGCCTTCATAGATATAGATTCCATCGTCCCTTTCCAGCTTCAGTTCTGTGATGGTTGCACCCGGAATCTTTGCAAGAACGATAGCTTTCGCTTTTTCGAAAGAAATTTTTCCACTTTCATTTCCGCCGGAAGTACTGCTTCCCTGAGAATTTCCATTGCTGGAGTTTTGATTATTGTTTCCACCATTTCCGTTATTGGTGCTTCCGTTATTCGTATCATCACTCCAATCATCTTTGTCATCGTAGTTAAGGTAAGCGTCATGCTCATTCTCTAAGGTAACTTTTCCGGTCTTAGCGTCCACGATATAGTCGTATTCGATACCGTCCTTTACCAGCTCAACCTCGTAATAATAGGTTCCGTTCTTTTTGTCTAGGTCAATATCCTTGATAAAACCACCGCCAGCAGCTTGCAACACAGCCTTTTCAACTTCGCCGTAGGAAAGGAACTCTCCGCTCTGACTATCGTCTTTGTCATCAGTAGGAATGGTCACTGCTGTGCCGTATTTTACAGTACTTTCCAAAATAACGCCCGTCACCGGATGCACTTCAGCATCACCATAAAAGTCATTAGACTTAAAATCCGCCTGATATTCATACAGTCCATTGTCTTTCTTTAAGGTTACACTGACGCTGGTAACGCCGGCAAATTTTTCTTTAATAATCTTTTCCACATCGGCTTCCTTCAGCTCTACCTTCTCGCTACCCATGTCGTCATCCAGCTGACTTTCCACCTTTTTCACTTTTTTCGTGTTCTTGCTGACTTCTACCTCAAAGCTTTCGCTGTTGCTGTCATCGCGGAACATAACCTCGTATTTGTTCTGTTCCTCCTCGCTGGTCACAAAAGTTGCTGTTTCCGGCACGTAGCCTTTGGCAATTTCCTTCGCTTCATCTAAGGTCAGCGCCTGTGTAAAAGATGTCGATACAACGATAGCGGCAATCACGACTACAGCAACAATTGCTGCTGCAATGCCGGTTTTTTTGTTCACAAATTTATCCATACTATACCTCCATAAGAATTTTTCCCTTAGGTTTATTCTCCCGATTATGTGGATAGAATACACCCGAAAAATGAAAGGAAAATGAAATTTTTTCGAGTTTGGGAAAAATTTATAAAAGCGGTGTCATATACAGCGGTAAGAATAAAATCCCATTTTCTTCCTTTAAATCTCCTCCATGTAATACATAAGCCACATGCAGCTATTCTTTATATTTATTCTTGAATTTCTGTAAAGAAACCAAAGTATAATTTTTACCTGATTTCACCTCTATTGGTGAAATATTATGTCTTGTGCTAATTTTGCTTTTTGCAATCAGAAAATCAATTTTCATACGAGATGCCGCATCTTCTCTGGAAGAATTTGTGTAAAAATAAAGCTTATGCCCGCTTGCCGCAAGCATCTGCGCTACGATGTTTTCTACAATCATGCCTTTGTTTACTTCCAGTTTATCAAATAAAAGTTTCTTATAAATTTCCTCACTTACTATGCCGTTTTCATCAAAAGCATGGCTGATTAGAAGCCCTGTATCTGCCATATAACATTTCAGACGCAGGCGATCCATATTCAGACGCAGACCAATATTGGGTTCCGTGGAATTATAGCATATGTTTACAATCATTGCGTCATTTAGCCAGAACAAAGCATCCTCATACTCCCGATAGCGAGCTTCTTTTTTTAAGGAGGATAATTTAAATTTCTTATCATGTTTTTGCAGCTGTGCAGGAATATCATCAAAAATTTGTGCAACTTTCATTTCATAGCCCGCCGCATGCTTCATAATGTCGGCACGATATAGCTCCAATATATCGCGCTTTATTCGATCAACTCTGTCGAAATCGCGTCCTTCCACATAAGCTGCTACCGCCTGAGGCATTCCACCAACAATAAGATACTGCCTGAAGTAATCCATTGCCTTCCGATGAAATGCCTGACCCACAGGTTTCTTCTCATTAAAACGATTTCTTATATAATCCATTATCGTTTCATTCCCCAACGCCCATAAAAATTCTTCAAAATCAAAAGGAAACATTTTCATATGGCGTTCTTCAGAAGGTATTAAAATATCCTGCACATTTTTCTTAATTGTCATCAAGGAGCCTGTTTCAATATAATCATAACGACTGTCTGCGACAAGATATTTAATCTCTTTGCTGGCGCGGTTAAAGTCAATCAAAATATAGCTTTTGTATTCTGCCTTAGCAAATGCCTCTGCAATGTAACTTTTGCCAACGCGGCGTGCGCCATCAATTAGCAAAGCAGTCTGTCCTTTATCAGTTTCTTTCCACTCTAAAATCTTGTTATATAGCTTCCTTTTCATGTCCTCATCTCCTTTATTTCACGAATTCAAGATTTCTTGGTTCTTTTATGGATTCTTGAAAAAAACTTGTATTTTTTCACAGATAAAATATAATAAAAGTGTAATTCTAGTGTAACTGATTTGGAGAAAACTATTATGAAATTACTTATTGTAGAAGATGAGAAAAGACTTTGCCAGACGGTCGCCAAACACCTGAAGGCAGAGGGTTATGCGGTGGATTTTTGCCATGACGGAAAAGACGCTTTCGACTATATGGCAGGAACCGAATACGACGCAGTCATTTTGGACATCATGCTGCCCGGACTTGATGGCATTTCAGTACTAAAAACCATGCGAAGCCAAAAGGTAAAAACGCCGGTGCTTTTGCTCACTGCAAAAAATACCATTGAAGATAAAGTAAAAGGTCTTGACAGTGGCGCAGACGATTACCTGACTAAACCTTTTTCGCTGGAAGAGCTTTCCGCAAGAATTCGTGTCATGATACGCAGAAGCGGAATCGAAAGGGTAGACAGTCAGATTTCCGCAGGTCCTCTGACCCTGGATACAGACAGAAAGGTTGCGCTGCGTGAAGGAAAAGAAATTCCCCTCACTGCAAAAGAATACGCCATTTTAGAATATCTCATGCACAACAAAGGCATTGTCCTTTCCAGAGACAAAATGATGAACCACATCTGGAACTACGACTACGAGGGCAGCAGCAACATCATCGATGTGTACATTCGCACTTTGCGAAACAAGATTGACGCTGACTTTGAGGTGAAGTTGATTCAGACCGTTCGCGGTCTTGGCTATGTAATAAAGGACGAAACATAAATGATAAGGATGAAAAACAGTTCCATCAAAAAACGGGTTACGCTGTACTACTCTCTCGTCCTGATTCTCATTACGTTGCTCCTGACAGGTGTATTTCTTCTCACCGCCAGCAGGCAGGTGACACTGGTTTCCAAGGACACCCTTATGGGCGCTGTACAAAACTCCTTTGATGACATCGAATGCAAAGACAATATTATTCAGGTCGACAACGATTTTGACGCTTACACCAAAGGCGTTACTCTGCTCATTTACAGTGAAGGCGGCACTCTAATAAAGGGTTCCACGCCGCGGGATTTTCCTTCCTATATGCCACTGCAAAACGGTGATTATCAGGAATTTGATTCCGGCGAGGATATCTGGCTGATTTATGATTTATATAATACTTTCGAAAATGGACAGGGCATTTGGGTCAGAGGCATTTATGCCATGGACGGCACCCTGCAAACTTTGCGTACAATTATTTATGTCACTTTGGTTGCACTTCCGCTGCTGCTTCTTGCAGCTATTTTAGCAGGGCGCAGAATTACCAATCGCGCCTTTGTTCCTGTTGCGAAAATTACCGCCGCCGCAAACACCATCGGCACTGGACAGGATCTGTCCAAACGGCTTCCGCAGGGCGAGGTAAAAGACGAGCTTTACGATTTATCACAGACTTTAAACGACATGATGGAGCGGCTGGAAAACGCCTTTCTGGCTGAGAAAGAATTTTCTTCCGACGTTTCTCATGAACTGAAAACACCGATTTCCGTTATTTTGACGGAGTGTGAATACACCTTGCAGCAAAATCGCAGTGCAGCGGAATACCAAGAATCCCTCGAAACGATTCAGAAGCAGTGTAAGCGCACCATGTCGCTGATTCAGCAGCTTTTGCAGATTTCCCGCACGATTAATCGCGCAGACGCTATCGAACAGGAAACCTTTGACCTGTCTATTCTTTGCGAAAGCATTGTCAGCGAGCTTTCTCTGATGGCAGAAGAAAAAGGAACTACCCTGCAGTGTGACATTGCTCCGGAAATTTCTATTTATGCCGATGAGACGCTACTCATGCGCATGATTATGAACCTGATTACCAACAGCATCAAATATCGCAGAGAACAAGTGGATTCCTATGTAAAGCTGACCTTGCGCCGCAGCGACAACATCGTAATTACAGTGGAAGACAATGGAATCGGAATCAAAAAAGAAGACCTGCCAAATATTTTCAACAGGTTTTATAAAGTCGATAAAGCCAGAACTGCAGACGACGGCAGTTTTGGACTGGGTCTTTCTATGGTAAAATGGATTGCTGAAACCCACGGCGGCAGCGTCAGTGCCGAAAGCGATTTCGGGCGAGGCAGTAAGTTTACAGTTGCGCTGCCCCTCGGAAGTTCTGTTACTGAGCGGCTCCACTAAGACCGGCAAAGTTTGTTGATTCGCCAAAATGTTTGCTATTTTACAAACAAATTGCTGATTTTAACAAACTCCAAACGCTATCGCTCTTGTGCAAATCTTTTTAAATAATGATTTTTTGTAAAGCGTCTCCAAGTTCAGGGATATCTTTTATTAATGTTTCCCAAACAATTTCAAAGTTAATATTGTCATAGTCATGTGCGTGAAGATTACGCATTGCCTTGATTGCATACCAAGGAATCTCTGCATGATGCTCTAAAAAATCTTCACTTAAGCGTGAAACAAGTTCTCCAATTTGGATAATGCACATATTACAAGAATATTGATATGAAATGTCAGTTTGATATAACTCAAAATTTCTCTCATATTTATCCATTAATGCTTCAATATCCTTACAATAACTAAGCATTTTACGAATAGTTATGACATCATCTATTGGATCTCTTTTCATATAGCAAAATCTCCTCTCCCATAATTCTATTTAAAAAATCCTTATCCTTAATACCTGTCGTAACTACATCAACATGACAATTCAAGGTGTCTTCCAACTCATGCACAAATGAAAAATATTGGATTAATCCTTGTAAATCCCCTTTATCTATAAGCAAATCTACATCGCTATCATCGTCCGCTTCCCCTCTTGCGTAGGAGCCAAATAAACTCATGCTCTTAATGCCGTAAGACTCGGCAACAGGTATAGTTTTTTCTTTTATGAATTCTACCGTATACATAAAATCACTCCTTTTTATTTACTATAGCATATTTTCAGCACTTAATGCAACTACCGAAAACTTTTTTCAGAGGACTCCAAAGCCACAGTTATTATAACTTTTTCTGCTTCTTTAGCACAACTGCAACGATTGCAATATACGCTGCACCCAGCAGGAGACTAGTCAATCTTTCCGCACCGACGAACTTAAAAACAGACCAAATGCCCATTTCCAGCAGCGGGGTGAGGAGAAACGGCTCAATAAAAATATTCAGCAGCCAGAAAATAGACCACGCTACCCTGCAAGCAGTTTCTGCGTTCTTCATTTTCTTACAGCAAATCGCCATCAACGGAAAAAAGCTCAAACACATAACAGTCCCGCCAATTATTTTAGAAAGAACTGCCCAAAACAGAGAACCCCCGACCTGCAGATTGCCGTCAAAATCCACATAAAGCGGTAAATTGAAGCTAAGGGTCAGGTAGTCCTTTTTCAGATACTGGCATACGAAAAATACCAATATGAACACCGTGTTATAGCAAAGCAACAGCGCCGTCTTACTGCAAATCAGCTGCGTCAGCGATACATGCAGCTCCAGCACGCTGCCGTCTTCACAAAAAACAGATTTATTCAGCATCGTATTCAAATACCGCACTGAAAAAATAAGCGCTAGAAGAGAACCTGCTGCTGCCCCTACGTTAAATACGTCCAACAAGGTTATAAGCAGCGTAATCCCCAAAAGAACAAGTAGAAAATCCCTGCAAGTGTTCCTCAAATCTCTAAAAAACATGGCTCTCTCCTTTCGCTAAAATACTATAATGAGTTAATTACTTATTTTAAGAGAAATCATATTCCATTGCAACAGAAAAGAAATAAGTGGTCAAAATTTGGGAGTTATTTACAGTTTTTATGTGTAATGGATAACAACATTGAACTACATAAAATTTATACAAAATATTTTTACCCTTAATTAAACCCGTTATCATAAAGCATTCCCAAGCAGAAAATTGATGGAAACAAAAAACACATAAAAGCAAATGTAATGCTTCCACTTATCCACAACGCAAAAAAACTTAGGAAAATAGAACTAGGAATAATCACATATTTCGTATAAGTCTCCTGACTTTAAATTTACATAATCTGTATGCTTAATTGATATATAACATCTTAATCTTTGTTAAAAGTTTCATCATAAAGCATTCCCAAACAAAAAACCGAAGGTAATAAAAAGCAAACAATTCCAAAGAAATTTGCTTCTCCTCTGAATAATGCCACATCTATCCACATTCCGAAAAAGCCTAACAAAAATGAAACCGGAATAATTACATATTTCATACTAACACCTCCATATTTTTATTTCTCCTTTATCCGTAATACCTCGTCAACTCTATATCTCTATATTTCTTTGTAATATATTGTTTTATATCTTAATAAATTTCCCCTTTTATACCCCTCTCAAATACAAAGGAAGTCTCTAAATAATATCCATCCTGCTTCTTTACCAAATAAAGAGGTTTCTGGTTTAATGTCATATCCTGGCTCCCAAAGTCTGTCTGCAGCATGGGAGACATGTAACCCAAGCCTTCGATATAACCTAAATACGACCCGCTAATACCCTCTTCGATTTTCCAGCAAACCTTGACATCGCTTCGCCCTTCCGGCACTTTAATTTGTTCCAGATTTGACGCTGAACTGGATGCCGCTGCTAAAAGAAACGTTGCTTTTTCCCTTTCGTAATTTGAGAATTCTACCATCAACTTCCCTAATAAGTTCTGCGCAATATCTGGAATCTGCATCTTCTCGTCTTCCGCTTCTTTTATGGAAATAAAAGGAACTAGGCTGCTTGCATCAATGGAAGTAATCCAGCCTTTGCCTTTCTTTTCCGCATCGCTTTCAATTTTGACCGGCGTAATACTTTCGATACTCCAATCTCCTTCTGCGCTTTGTTTCAGCGTATAATCAGCCTCCACTTCCATCTCTAAAACTGACTTTTCCTTCGACCAGCCATAGCTGCATTGAAAGCCTCCGCGAATCATATACATGTCATCCTTCATCTCAATAAGACGGAATTCCTCCGCCGAATTAATCTCATATGCCATTATCGCAAAATTATCCGGAGATGTTTTAAACTTTTCTTCTATCAGGCGATGGGCCACGTTCAGTTCCTCACTGGCAGCCTGTTCATCGGTTGTGGAAGAGCTTTTACAGCCAAAGGTAAAAAACAAACTGACTGTCAATAGTGTGCATAACGCCAATTTAACTTTCTTCTTCATCCTATCTGCCTTTCTGATACTTTTTATTGATTTTATCTCCGCGAATCTGTCATTTTTTAAATTGCTTTACTTCCCATGGCAATTCAGTTTCTTTTCTCTTTTACAAGTTATTTCCTCAATTATATAACCTGACACAAACATGTTTATCCTTCCAGTCTCATGGCTAAATCCCCGATTATGCCCCATTCATTTAAATAATAAATCAAAAATACCAGCAATACGGTTATGATGAACTGTCTGACATAAACTTTGCTCTTATCCTCATCGGCAATTTTACCCCCACAATTGAACCATATGATTATCAGTCCCATCAAAGTCGTGATTTCACATATCAAACCCATAAACAAGATTTCATCTTTGAGCGGTTATTTAAAGACCTATTCAATCCACCAATTTCAGTTTCGATAAATATTTTCCATTATACCTGACCTGTTAGATATCATCACAGGATTATATCCACAAACTATTACCCCATATCATCAGAAAGCAATTGCGCAAGCATAAGAAAAAAATGCGGCTGATGCGAGACTGCTGTACTTTATCTGCATTAGAACATGCTTCAGAGTCTGTAGAAAGCTGCTCCATTTCTTCTTGCTGTCCCCCATAACCGATATTATCAATATTGATTGCACTACCATCTTCAAGATGATTTCCTTCGATAATTTCTTTTACCATTTTTCCATCGACATCGTTTAATACGTCAGGATTTATATTTATATGGACAGTTTCCCCATTTTCTCTTTGCACCTTAAAACTTTCCGGCAGTGTTTGACAGTATGTAAGATCAACCTCTGCAATTATCTTTTCTTCTGATACTTTCTCCATATCCGTCTCTCCGAACGCAGCTATGTTCATTCCACAAATTACTGTCAATGCGAAGAATATACTAATAAGTTTCTTCATTTTGGTTCTCCTTTCCTGCCTTAAGTGGACGAAACAAAATAATCTGGAATTATTTTGAGTTTATTACTTCCAACTAATAAATATAGATTATTCAGATAATTGTCACTATAAGTATACGTACACATCATAGAAATGTCAAGTTATATTTTATATATTTACCCGTCATTTTATATAACTTTAGAATAAAACCAATCTCTTGAAATAACCAAAAGGTTCATTTGCTTCTATGTTATATAAATATAGAGAGCGTAGATCAAACTTAGCCCGCCCTCTATTACCTTTTTATCTTGTTTTATTAAGAATAACTTTGTCATCTTTCAGAATCTACATCAATGATGACTTTTCTGCACTGTTTACATCTAAATGCTTCTATTTTGGCAACATCTATTCCCGTGGCAAGGGTTACTTCCCCTTCTTTTTCGTACAATGCCCATCGTCTTTTCCCCTGCTCACTCCATGCAAGCCTGCGGAGTCCCATAAGCTTTCCTGATGTCATTGTATTTTTACAAAATGGACATTGCATTTTAAATTCCTCCTTATCTGGAATATATTACATCATTCAAACGAAGTTTTCTCTCTATAGCTCCAACACTTGTTGCAATTCCAAGAATCCTAAGCTCTCTAGCAAAAGCTCCTCTCCCGGTGTAATATGAATTGTTTTAGCTTCTCCTCCACTTACTTTTTTGAATTCAACTTCTATATCAGCTTTATCATATAGGTCGCCATGCACCACATACTCCAGCTTTCTTGCGCCCCGAATTCAAAAGTTCATAGAACTCAATATAACTTGGTTTTTATCATCTGGGTTTTCAATCTATGCAGATTCTACTGATTTAATCTTCCAATTATCTCTCTCTTTAAATAAGTCAACGTCATAATCCCAAATAAAACCACACTGCTACAACAGGCACTACAAGAAGCAGACTGCTTAAAAACAATACGGTACTGTCATGTGTGCATTTCCTAGATAAGTAAAACAGGAACTGCCCGACCAAAATAGCTATCACACCTTTTAACAAATAGATGAAAGTTACATAAACTCCCAACGACATCTGCCATTTTATTTGAGAGAAAAGAAGCAAACTTTGCACACTGTACTGGCTTCCAGACATTTCATAGTAATTTAAAATCTGCATCGGTCTCCATACAAAAGTAATTGCTGCAGCAACAAGAGAATACATTGTACACAAAATGGTTTTTATGCGATTGCTGCCTTTAATTCCCTTTGCAGACGGTAAAATCAAGAGTTCTACAGAAGACGTTTTTTCTATAGTTCCAAGAGATGACAATGCCAAAATCATTATCAAAAAAAGCTTTGCAAAGTCGAGGAGTTCTTCTCGCCTTCCTTCCGAACCTAACAATTTATTCCATCCGGTATCATACAGATAGGCCACATTTAATCCATTTTTCCTCTGTTCTTCCACATATTGGTACTGAGTTTTCGCTCTATCAAACCCAATTTGTTCCGCCTGTCTGGGTGTCAACTTCTTAATGTAATAGTCCAATACAGTAGCACTAATTAGACCTTGCTGATATCGCTGATATTGCTTTTCAAGTTCTTCATCTAAACTCCTGAAATATTCTTCCTCCCGTTCTATCCAATCAGCTTTCTCCTTTGATAATTCTCCTGCTAGAACCTGCGAATATCTTTGGTAGTAGGCTTCTTCTTGGTCAGAGAAAAAATGATTTTCATAATAAAATAATGCCTGTATAACGAGTAGCGCTAAGAGAAGAAACAACCCCTTCTGCATAAATAACATTTTTTTACATTCCATGCTAAACAAATTTACAGAAACTCTAGTTCCACATGCTTTCATTTGAAATTTTTTCAACCATCTACTCTTTTTTGCTTCTGAAGAAGCTTCTGATATAAACAGTTTTATTGACCAAGTCAAAGAAATTATAATTGACAAAATACTTGTAACCAGTCCCGCCATTACAGCAGAAACCGGTATTCCTAAAAAGTTAAAATTCGTATAATCATTAAAAAAATGTGAAGTATCTAAAATGGCCGCTAAATTAAAATGCTTAACAGGACTGAGCCATGCATAGTCTTTTACGGTTAGCCAAAGCAACAGTTCTACACTAAGGGTTAAAATACTGCACAATATAGCATAAACATGATTACGGCAATAAATACAAAAAAGGAAAAATACACTGTTGGTTGCAGTAACAGCAAGCCATTTACACAAAAGGAACAACCAAAAATATGTCCGGATATTGATTGCAAAAGGACTTGCAAAATATCCCTCTAAAGATTGAATTGCCGCATCTCCATTCCCTAGTGAATTTATTACCGCAGCTAGAAAATAATTTGTACCGTAAAACAAAATAGTAAGAATCAGTGCTCCTAAAACAAATGTCACATACTTAGCAAAAATCAGTCTGCCCTTTCCATTTAGAGTAGGCTTAAGCAAATGCAATAGCCCTTCTGCTCTTTCCTGTAGCATAAGCTGAATCAACAGTGCTAAAACAGAAAAGAGAAGAAGACAATCTGTCATACGATAATCCGTCACATAACGTAATCCTGTCGGATAATCAGGTTCCAACTCAATTCCGTGAAGCCGACTATATGCGTTTTTAGTTTTTTCCAAGTTTTTTCTATTGAAGTAACTTGTATTAAAAATAGCAGTATTCTGCATATCTTCTGCTTGCAATTCAATGCTTAAGAGAAATGCTTCATAAGACTCATTTTTATTTTCACTTCTATTTTCTGTCCAACTATCTTCCTGGAAAGTTTCTTTTTTTTCAAAGTCACCTGTAATCTGTTCTAAAACTAATATTCCATTTAAAATAAAAATCAGTGGTAGAAAAATAAAAAGAAATCTCCATTGGAAGAGTTTTTTCCATTCAAATTTTATCAGATTCCCCACTCTCAAAATCCTCCAAAATAATAGAGATACACATCTTCCAGCGATGGTCTTACTTCTCTACAGTTCCATACCGAATCAGGCTTTTTTGTAACCACTCTAGCAATAATCTTTTGATCCATCTGTGAAACACCCGCAATACACCATGTAGCCGGTAAATCCTTATACTGTGTTTCCGTCAGCTCAGTTTCATACACCAGACCATACAATTGGCTTAAAATTTTTTCCTTACAATCTTTCTTAAGAATTTCACCTTCCCCCATAAGAATCAACTCTTTTGCGATAAATTCTACATCTGAAACTACATGGGTAGCGATAAGAACGATTTTATTAACAGCAATGCGAGAAATCAGATTACGTACCCCAATTCTTTGTTTCGGATCCAGTCCTGCAGTCGGCTCATCTAGGATGAGGATATCCGGATTGCTTAAAATTGCCTGTGCAATTAAAAGTCGCTGCTTCATACCTCCAGAAAGAGTTTTTATTCTACTTCCCATATGTTCCGAGAGATCAACTAATTTCAAAATTTCCGGTATCTGTCGTTTGGCTTCTTTTTTTTCCATACCCTTTAAAGCTGCCATATAACTCAAAAACTCTCCCACACGAAATGCCGGATATAATGCTTGCTGTTGTGGCATATAACCAAGCTTTCTTCTATAATCTTGATCTATTTCATTCACATTTTCTCCATTGAAATATATGGTTCCCCTATCGGCTTTTAAATTTCCTGTCAATATACCAATCAATGTTGATTTACCTGCTCCATTGGGTCCTAAAAGACCGTAAATTCCTGGAGTCATGGAAAAAGAAACATTTTTCAACGCCTCTTTCTTCCCATAGCACTTATATAAATCCTTTATCTCAAGTTGCATAAATCCTCCCTAGAAATACTCATCCATTGTTTCAATGCGGATAGATTTTTCAAAATTCCCTTTATAATAATAATCTTTATCAAGCATATACATAGACTTCTTTGTTTCATCTGCCGTGTAATAGATGAAACAATTTTTCATTTCCCCTACAATTCGATATGGTACATTCCGAACCGTCTCATACATCTGTACTTCCTGTTCTGTTTCAAAACAATAATAGTAATAGACGGCCTTTCCGTTTGGCTTTCTTCTTAGAAATAGAATTTTATTATGGTCAACAATACTGCTACAATCTAATCCTCCGGCATCAAAAACATAGCCATCATCTATATGAAGAATTTTTTCTTTTGTATTCTTCTGCAAATCCCACCTATAGACTTGTTCTTTAATAATACCGGGATACTCTTCATCCTCAATAACCCCTTCTTCAAGCTTTTCAATCACCAAATCATTCTTATATACACCTATGATATAAAACGGTGGCTTTATGGCTGTTGTTTTTCCATTTTCATCCTTGACTTTTTTTAAATCTCCCATCTGCAATATATCTGTTTCTTTTTTATCTATATCAAAAATCAGATACTTATACCAACATGTTACTTCATCAAAATACCAATCACAATATGCCTCATAAGGATTCTCTGCCTTCATAATTTGAACATAATCTGCAAATTCTCCCTGCTCATACCGAGTGAAGAATTCATCTTCTGTAAAACGCTGCTCAGCATACCCTGTCACCTTGATTATACTGTAATCCTTTGAAACCGCCTCAATAGTGCATTGCACAGGTTCTTCTGTTCTTTCCATAATTTCAATAATTTCACCTGACAGCAAATCCACGGAAATGCATTGCTGGGTCTGAATGATTTCTTCAGAGTTTTCTTTTGGATTATATAACCAGTTCAAAACTGTAATCACCTTATAGTTTGTATAATATGTATATGATAAGTCTAGATTTGCCTCCCAGTTTCCAGGCAAACTGTCTCCACAATCAATTTTTGCAATTACCTTTCGATTATTTCCATCCAAATCCATCTGAATAAATTCATATAAATTTTTTTCCTGCCGCTTGACAAAACAATACAGTTTGCCTCCATATTCAGCAAGTCCTAAAGCCCCATGATACCCATCATACCAACCACTGCAACTACTATCATTGTGCCTGCAGTTTGCCCTGCTACAAACCACATAATCCTTCTTTGATTCGTAATCAAAAAATAGAAAATGGTTATCTTCGATGTGTAATATTCCTGATTCGCCTGCAGAAAACGTTCCAAAATCATTTGCACCCTGTACAACTATATCTGACGGCGTTTCGGAAATTTTTACGGACAAATTGTCGGGTTCACTGCAGGAATAAAGGAAGAAAGTTATTGTATATAAAAATATAATGATTATCTTTTGCTTTCTCATAAATACCTCCCATCTAGTAATCCTTATAAGCCGCCCTTCTCACATACGTGCTATTCAGCATACGATAATTGAATTGAAATAACAATCTGAATAACCTAGAAGTCCTCATTTCTAAGGACTTCTAGGTCACTTTAGTACAAACCTATAACCTTTCCTACCATATAGCAGTAGTCGCCAAATCTTGATTACTTCACCATCCATACTGGCACTTCAAATTTATGAGGCTCCTAGAAATATTTTTGGCTTATCTTCCACTACTCTTTACATTTCGGTATAAAAACTTACAGATCCTCCTTCGCATGAGAATTTATGTGTACTATTTAAACTTTTCACCAAAAAATCATAAGTATCTGTTGCGATAAGGGAACCACTTGCTCCTGTTTTATTCGCAGACTTAGTGAATTGATTATCTGATGCTGAACCATAAAACCACACCCGGCCAACTCCGGTTAATTTCTTCGTATATGCATCTACAGGAGCTTTTTTCCCTCCAAAGTAATAGGATACTTTGAATTCGGTATGAGTTTCTGCTTTTTTTCCAACTATAGAAGATAATCCTGAAACTGTATATTTGTTTCCATGTGAATCAGTGACAGTTTTGGATGTTGCCTGAGGTAATGACGCACTTACCGCATTTTCAATTGTTTGATCTTCAGCCGCAAATGAAAAACTTGTAGCTAAAAGAGTAAATGCGCATACACATGCAAAAAATTTTTTTAATTTCCTTCTCATGATTTTATCCTTTCGTTTTTCCTCTAGTTCTTGATAATTCGATGTCCAATATATAAATTATAAGATTATCCCATATATTATAAAATATGATTGAAACAATATCATACTAATCATCTATATATGATTTATTATTAACTGGATCACATCACTTTTTTGAATCATATTCATCAAAAAAAACTTTTCATATTTTCTTGTCGGAATGGCTCTCCAAATATTAATATTGAAACTGTCGAACAAGTATATGCCTCTGAAATCGTTTGTTTGCTTTAGTTCACATTTTCAGTCTCTTCCCTCATACGCATCACCCCTTTTTAAATCTAATCCCAATACCGACAGAAGCAAACGAATCAAATGATTTATTTTTCTGACTTTTCTATATCATAGCAGATTCCTAAAACTATGTCAACCATTATTTTGTTTTTCATAATATATTTTTTTAATAACGTTGACACTACAAAACTTCTGTTGTACAATTTCAGTTATAAGGAGACTACTATATGGCCAGAGGTAGAAGCAATTTTAAGATGGGAACGGTGGAGCTTATTGTCCTCTTCCTGTTAGACAAAAGTGATTTATACGGTTATCAGTTAACTACGCTGATTGAGACTCTTTCCGAAGGGAAGGTTATCGTCACCGAAAGTTCTCTGTATCCAACCCTTTATAAACTAAAGAATAATGGGTGCATTTCCGATATTGAAAAACCTATCGGCAAGAGACGTATTCGAGTATACTATCACTTAGAAGATTCCGGGAAAGCTCGTCTTGCCGACCTGTTAGAGGATTACGAGAACAACAGGATAGGCACTGACCGAATTCTCGCTTGTAAAGAACTGCCGGAGGAGTATTATGCAGCAGATTAGGGCTAAAGCACTCAAACAGTATTTCAAAGAAATAAAATTACTGCTTCCTATTTATTCTAAAGAGGAGAAAATATTTATTAACGACCTTAGAAAATCAGTCGACGAGTATATCGAATCCAATCCAAACTGCACCTATGAAGAAATTTTGGAGCGATTCGAGGAACCTGCTGATGTTGTTTTTAACTATATTTCCTGTTTAGACCAGCATGAGCTTTGCAAAAAGATTTCTCTGAGAAAAACGATTAAAAGAGCGATTATTATTGCTGTTACTGTAGTAATCGTTACATGTACCATCAGAGTTATTTTTCTTTATGATTCATACTTAAAAAGTGTAAACTCTATCATTACTCATGAAAGAGTTGTCATCGAATAGAAAGGGGACTTAGATATGAAAAAATTCACCACTTTTTTCACTATTATCAGCATGATTTTAGTGTTCACATTGCAGCCTGCGTTTGCACAGAGCAACGTAATTTCTGTAGATATCGAAGAACTGCCTGACGGCAGCCGCTTCATAACTGTGATAGAAGATGTACCTACACCGGGCATTCAGCCTTTTGACAGAACCACTGAAACAAAATCTAAAACCGTATATTACGAAAATTCAGCAGGCAAATCCGTATGGTACGTCAGAGTTACCGGTACATTTACCTATGGAGATGGTACTGCCAGATGTACTTCTGCAACTCCATCTGCCGCTTCTCTAGACTCAAACTGGAAAGTTTCCGATATTACAGGTGGCAAGTCCGGAAATAAAGCGACAGCCACAGCAACCGGAAAACGCTATAATGGTAATATTGTTGTAGAGACTGTAACAAAAACCGTCACTTTAACCTGTGGTCCGACCGGTATGTTCTACTAATTATTTAGCGAATTACAAAATGTCATACTAAAAAACCTCCCGTTTAAACACCTTTCCTACGGGAGGTTTTCCTTTGAACAGATTTCTCAGCTGAAAGTTTAATAGACAAACTCTCCGTCTGCAATGATTTTTTTGCCATCCAAATACAGCGTAGGCTTCAAGATGATGCCATCCATATGGCAGTCTGCCTTATTTTTTCCGCCAAAAGAGGTATTGGTTCCAAAGGCGATATGTACCGTTCCATAGACTTTTTCATCTTCCAGTGTATTTCCACAGAGCAGCGCTTTTTCATTTGTGCCGATGCCAAGCTCAGCCACAATGCCGTTCTCCGGTTTAGTAAATAAGATTTCCAGTTTTTCAGAACCTGTGCCTGTGATTTTCTGAAGCTGACCGTCCTTCACTGTGACGTGAAGGGGCTCGACAAGCGTTCCAACGCCTACCATTGAACCGTCAATCAGAGTTTCACCATCACACCCGTCTTCCTTCGGTGCAATATACGCTTCTCCTGAAGGCAGGTTTCCGCTACTTCCACGATGTCTATATACGCCAGTACTTGGGACGCCCTCTCTATTCTGCAAATTTAGCCTCATCACCAACCCATCCTTTTCAATTACAGCTTCGTTCGCCTCGGTGAGCATTTGCGTCAATTCCAACGTACGTTTTTCAACTTCTTTAAAATCAGCGGTAATTGCACCCTGTGTAAACATTTCCTCTGTAATACCCGGCATAGTACCTACACGGGCGCCTTTTTTGACGGCCTCTACTTTTGCACTCGTATGGGTTAGAGACTCTTCTGTGGGACAGATGATAACATCTGCACCCAGCATTGCATTTGCTACAGCCTCAGGAGGTTCCTCTCCGGAAACAGAGCGAGCTTCCATGGACATGAGAAGAGATTCGCACCCGAGTTCAAGACCCGCCTGATATAGGGCTTTTCCGATTTCGAATTTTAACGTATCGGTGATAACAAGCAGCGTCTCTTCCTTTTTTAAATCCATGCAACCTGTTAAAATGTCCTTTGATATTTCTATAAGTGATTTCATATTTGCTCCTTAAATCAGTTCTTTCAGCACAGCGGCAGAAAAAGTACGTGGAAGCAATACATTTTTACCGCTGCGGCTACAAAGGATATACTTCATCTCTGCGGAGTATCCCATGCAGTCCATCAGAATGCAGTCGCAGTCAACTTCCTTTAACGTAAGAGCCAGCGCCGCAAAATCCTCTTCGGCAGCAGTATACGGCGAGATAGGAAAAACGCTGGTCTCCATGCCGATACCTCCCCATTGCGCCATAGCCTCAGATTTCTGTTCCTCTTCGGGAACGAGAACTACAAGCCTTTTTCTATCACATATGGCGGGGATAATCGCCCTCAAAAGACGGTTTGGATATATCAGAGGAACATGTGCAGTGAGAAGATCTTTGAAATCTCCCGTACATAGGAACATAATCCCACTCACACCGCAAACTTCCAATTCATCGATACACCGCTGAAGATGCACGATAATTTTTTCTTCCGCCATGGAAACAGACCGCCCATCTCTAAGGGATGAAACAAGAACTGTGTCGCCAGACTGCGGTGCGATTTCCTCCAATTCTTCCTCTGAAAGGTTGTCCAAAGCCCCTTTCTGTAAAATTTCTATATCATCTCCGATTATTGGAAGAATGTCTTTCATGATATCATCTCTAGGGGACTGACCGATCGTGATAAAACCAATTTTCTTCATCTTACTTCATACCCATTGTCTGCAGCTGCGTCATGGAGCCGTAGAGTTCTACTAAATGATTAAATTCGGCTTCGTCATAAAAACTGCACTGTTTTCTTCCATAGGTCTTGGCGACTTCTAAGACAAATCTTATAGTCATCTCTACGTCTGCTGCGTGAGTTGCGCCGGTTCCGCATCCCGGAACAGGAACTTCCGTTGTAATTGCAACTCCAACAACAGGAGCGTTTGTGGAAACAGCAGGCTGCAGTACACTGTTCAAATGATATAGGTCATTTCCATAAGGGGTGATATCCTGTGTCGTAACAGGGAAAACCTTTGGCAGACGACCTGTCGTCATTTCCATTAAATCCAAAAGATCTTCACTGGTTCGCAGAATATATCCCTCCTTTACCGTTGGAGAAATCGCAAAACCCATTGTATTGATGACTCTGTTTCCCTTTGTGGTATCGACAGTCAAAATTGCTTCCATTTCTTCACAAACCTCTTCATCATTGCACTGCTTCATGCTGATAGGAGAATCCATAAAGTCTACAGGTTCATGGGGTTCGGTAGGCGCATCGCTGCAGATGTGGGTAACCGCAATGACATCTCCTTCCAGTGTATCTCCTTTTTTCTGCATATCGAGAAGTTTTGCCGCTGCAGTCAACACCGTAAGCGCACCATCTCCATCAGATACAAAACCGATTCTCTCAGGTCTAGCACCTAGTCCCCCCAGACGGCCTATTAAGCCGAGGGTAGGGGCGTCGCCCCCTTTTATCCGTCCATTCGTTCCCGGAATCGTAACCTTTACCAAGTCGGTCTTTCCTTTATCTCCGTAAATTGTCTTCACTTCAACATCTGCATCCGATTTAATGGATCTAAAATAATTCGCCATTCTCTCACCATTTGCATGGATATCATCGAGAATATCATATACCTCAATCATTTGCTTGAATACCATTATGTACCTCCTGAAATTCGTTTTTAGTTAGTCGTTAAAATGTCAATACTCGGTATTGTTCTAATTTGCAGCACACGATCTGCGTTCTTCCTGTTTGTGTAATTCCGGTATTAATGTTCATTTTAGCAAACAGAAAAATCGAAAAGAATTGTATGTTCATATAAAATTCTTTATTAATTATTGTATGGACATATAATTCTATTTGCGATTTTTTGAGATTCTGTTATAATTATGACAGAATCAAGACGAAAAGGAAGGTTGCATATATGAAGGATATTACCGTATTAGATGTTCTGCACCTGCCAATCATGGCAAATGCAGAGCTGAAAGCTGGCCAGAACGGGCTATCTAACATCGTATCGTACGTTAATGTGCTGGATAACTATTATGATGAAACAGATTCAGAGTCTACACCAGTAAATTACGGGCAGAATCTATATTTGACGTCAATGGCTTACGGAGTGGACAATGAGAAATACATCAATATGGTGATTCGGCATTTTATTGACATGAAGGTTTCCGCCCTTTTTATCATTGACGAATACTTGGACGAGCTTCCAGAAAGTGCATATGAATTAGCAAACACACACAAGCTTCCCATTATTTTTATCGACTCAAGTACCCCATATGCACTGATTATTTCTTCCATCATGGAGCTTAAACTATCCTATCATGAATCTGAACTTCATGAAAATCTAATCCATGAACTAGTTTCCTCCCAATGTAAAGAAGAGAGAAAACTAGAGATTATTCCTCTGCTCAATAAGAATTTTCATTCCTATATTAGAGCCTTTTACTGCGTCAATACCGACCTCTCCTCCAACAAAATCACAGCAATCAGCAACGAAGTATATTTGCTGAATAAAATTAGAGAAAACAAGTTTGCCTTAGGATGCCACTATAAAAAGGGCATGTTGATTATCTGGTCCTACCGCACGGCGACCAATCTTTCATCCTGTGAGGATGAAATCCAGTTTATTCGCAGAATGCTGCCTAATGCAGTCATAGGAATCAGCGAAATGCTTCCGCTGAAGAAAGTAGATGAAGTGATTGTACAAGCATCTATGGCAAGTTTATCCGGCGCACACGATATCAACGGCACAGTGTATTTCAGAGATATCGGATTATCAAAACTGCTCGTCAAACTCCTTTCAAATCCACTTCTTGAGGACTACTTTAATGAGTTATATTCGCCCATTGCTGAACATGACAAGAAATACCATTCCAACTTGATTGAAACAATGACAGCCTTTATTGAATGTGACCTTGATCATGTAAAAACGGGAAAACTGCTGCATATTCATGTTAATACGGTACGCTACCGCCTAAATAAAATTAGAGAGCTGATTCCGTATGGAAGGAGCTCTCTTGACTTTACGCAAACGCTGTATTTTCTGTACAAAATTATGAAAATGAAAGCGTTGACATAGCTCCTTGCGGCAACCTATTTCTTAAATAATCCAAGCATGGAAGTGGAGAAATCCCGAAGCGCGGATCCCACAAGAGCACCTGCGCCAAGGATTGCAAAAATGCTGTCTCTTTCAGGATTTTTATGGATAACAATCGCTCTGATTGAAATTGCAATCAGAATGACAACACCAGCCTCAGTCCATCCAACCAAAAAACCAGTTGCAAACAGAATTCCTGCCTGATGATTTCCGCCCAAAAGCTGAATCAGTGCACCTGGAATTGCCCAAATCGCAAGCCACTTCATTACTTCAACGGTAGATCCCGCTTCAATAGTCGACTGATAAACAAAGTTAATCGGCGCAAACATACCCTGATTGAAATAACCCTTCGCAAAAATTGCTACCATGACAAAGGCAACGCCAAACCCGAGCAATTCTGCATAGTACTGCTGTTTTCTTCCTACTTTTTCTAGCTCCATATCTGCGCCTTTACCACGCAATATCCATCCTGCCTTTAAATCGTTTCCCATATCAGAGAAAGCCGGACCTGTAGCAGCTGTAAATCCTGCAAGAATTGCCAGCGGCAGTGTAGGGAAGCCAATCATCATACCAATAATCAAAAATAGCAGTGCAGTAGCAAATCCCGGAAACCAGCCTGAATGCATCGCGGAAACACCTACGATAAGCTCAGATACCAACGCTGCGACTGCAGCAAAGATGACCCATGCGATTAGCTTCACTATACCCATTTCATAGTACAGACCTGTCGCAATTGCAAGACCGATTGCAATAACAATATATGCAATAAAGCCTTTGCTCAAAGCGTTTTTCATATCACTGAGACTTGTTCCGAATCTGGATGCGGCAGAAGTTCCATTTTCTTCTTTTTTAAATAAAATTCGTGCACACTGCAATAAAGAAATAATTCCGGCACCAATCATCGCGCCATGACCAAGATAGGAAAGAGAAACGCTGTCGGCAAATGAGAAATCCGATCCGAAAATATCTGTTGCAAAAGTTCCGGTGTGACCTGCAAAGGTGAGAGAAAATTCGTTCGTAGATAAAATACCTTTCAACAAAGCACCTACACCAAAAGCACCCATCGCTACTAAACTTCCAACCCATACTACTCCAACTAAATCCATTGGAATTCCAATCATTGCACCAATCCATCCGGCAGCAGAACCTACAAGCAGCAAAAGCGCTCGTTTTCCTTTGTCAGCCATAGCATAAATAGATTCGGCTACAGCAATTCCCGGAGGCCACGCACCTTCAGCCGGAAACATTGGAGATCCAAAGGACTTGTATAAAATCGTTGCATCCACAATAGTGGCAAGAGTTGCACCAATTAACATAGGAACCATCAACTGCGGCCATCCCATGATAACAGGGATACCCATAGTTAAGAACATACAATTTGCAGAAGCAAACGTCGCACCGGAAATCGTCGTCTGTACCAGATTCTGCCGGTGAATGTTTTTAAAAGGTTTTAGCCATCTGAGAGGAATTTGCGCAATAAGAATAGCAAAAATAGCGCCGACAATAGATGTATCTGGTGTAGTACCTGTATGAATCTGTACCTGAAGTCCTACAATACACCCGAGAATCGCAACAATAATAGCAACAACAAAAACTGCAGGCTCTTTTACTTTTGGCATCTGATCTGCAGTAATCTTATGTCTGTCAATTTCTTTTTGTTCCTCAAGCAGAATATTGTTCTGCTTACTTTCTGTGTTATTCATAACTTTCTCCTTTTGTTTTGATTCACAAATCAAACTGCTAACGAGAACATTATGAATATTGACATTTTAACTAAATTTAATGTATCATGGCTTCGATTTGGTGTCAAGGACTTTTTGAAATTTCAAAAAATATAGGTTGACTTTCGCCTCTGAACCCAGTATACTGGCAGTGTGTAATTCCGGTACTTGCATTATTACATGGAGGTACCACTAATATGTTAGTAAATCTTGAAGATGTTAAGAAAATTGCAATCGGAAGTCTCTTTCTCGGCGGAGGCGGAGGCGGAGATATTCGTGAAGGTCTTTCAACCGCAAGGCGCGCTTTGGAATTGGGAGAAGTGCAGATTATTCCCCTTTCCGAAGTCAGCGAAAAGGAAGGCGTCATTCTTACCATATCCGGCGTTGGCTCTCCCGCATCGGATACCGCTTACTATTCAGAGGACGTTTACGAAAAAATTCTTTATCTAATTCAATCTCAGGAAAAGAAAAAAATTATAGGTTTTATTCCCTGCGAAATGGGTGCTTCATCTTCTTTTGAGCCCTTTATTCCAGCTGCTCGCTTAAATATTCCCGTCATTAATTCTGCCTGTGACGGCAGAGCACATCCCTTTGGGATTATGGGATCTCTGGGTCTTGAGAAAGGTGATAAAAATATCACGGTGCAAGCTGGGGCTGGTGGCAGAGAATCTACCAATACATATGTTGAAGTACTTTTAACCGGCTCCATAGAAACTACCTCTGACCTGATCAGAAACGCCGCAGCAAAGGCAGGCGGCGCTATAGCTGTCGCAAGAAACCCTGTCGCTCCGTCATGGCTTGAAACTTCCGGTGCAACGGGAGCATATGATTTAGCATACAGACTGGGCGAAGTATATTTAACTGGAAAAACAGTGGAAGAAAAGATTGCAGCAGCATGTTCCGTAGTAGAAGGAAATATAATTTGCCAGGGCAGGGTAGAGAATCACACTCTCTGCACTGAAAACGCGTTGGATCATGGTTCTTTTACAGTTTGCAGCGAAAACGACAAATATCAGCTATACTTTTTTAATGAATATATGGCCGTTGATAAAAATGGGGAAAGGCTGCAAACGTTCCCTGATTTGATTACAACGATAGATACACAAACGGGAGAAATTCTGACTACTGCACAAATTGAAAATGGCTGCAATATTACAGTAGTTGCCGCATCAAAAGAGCATATGCTGCTTGGAAAAGGTCTTTTATACCGAGACGTATATCAGAGAATCGAAAACATTCTAAATATCGAAATGCAAAAATATATTGATGAAATTTATATTGATTGAGAGGAGCGCTGATGAAACTTTTATTTTTAATCCCTGTGACTGCGGAATATGAGAACAAAAAAACTGATATTCTTTCATATCTTCAGCCCTATCTTCATCCAGATACGGTCATCGAATTTGCACAAATTCCGCAAGGATACACTTCTATTGAATCGGATTTACAGGATATTTATAACGGCTGGCAAACTGTAAATCTGGTAAAAACGCTGAGTAAATCCTACGATGGCATATATGTGAATTGCTTTGATGATCCGGGCGTATCTGCTTGCAGAGAACTTGCCATTACTCCCGTTATCGGTCCATATCAGGCGGCAATACATTCTGCGCTGATTCTCGCAGATAAAATTGGTATTATTACCACCGACACAGCGGGAATTATTCACGAAGAAAGAAAGGCAAAGCAAATAGGTATGCTGGACCATATCGCCTCTATTATCCCTGTTGATTTAGAAGTAAACGATATTCGTGAACAGGCGGATTTCCTGATAGACAGACTGCTTTCTATCTGCAAAAAAATGTCTGACGATTACGGCATCAAGGCAGTTTGCCTGGGATGTACTGGAATGTTTTATATTGCAAATACCCTCAATGCAAGGCTGAAAGAGGAGCACATAAATATAACCGTTATCGAACCCATGGCAAATGCTATAAAATTCCTGGAAACTATGGTTATGCTGGGATATGACAATTCCGTTTCTATCAGTCCACAGATTGCTTCAGCTAAAATTTTAAGGCTGTAAATACAAAACCTTAAAGAGCCGCAAATTTATGCGGCTCTTTTCTAGTGTTTCAGTTCCTCCTGAAACCGGCTGATAATATTTTTCTCAGCCCGCGACACGGTCATCTGGGAAACGCCGAGAGCCTTTGCAATTTCTGCTTGAGAGCGGTTATGGATAAACCGCTGCTTGCATATGTAAAGCTGCTGCTCACTGAAAGTAGCCATGACCTTTTTGATAATCTCAGAGATTTCAATCCGTTCATAGCCTTTTTCCACAAAACCGGCATACTTTTCGAGAAGCGGACTTTCCCCATCTTCTCCCATGTCATCAAAGGTTTTATCAAGAGAATAAGTACCGTAAGCCTGGGAACTTTCCTGTGCCTCGATAATCTGCTCCTTTGAAAAGCCTGTAGCCTTGCTGATTTCTTCCACCGTCGGTTTACGATGATACTCCGTGTAAAGTGTTTCCTTAGTTTCCTGGACCTTCGCGGCAATCTCTTTCAGGCGGCGGGGAACCTTTAAACTCCATTGCTTGTCCCGGAAATATTTTTTGATTTCTCCCAAAATAGTTGGTGTTGCAAAAGAGCTGAACTCATATCCTTTTTCCGGATCAAAGCGCTCCACAGCAGAAACAAGAGCAAGAGCACCAACCTGATAAAGATCGTCATATTCTACGCCTTTTCCTAGATATTTCCGAATCAGAATGTCTACCATGTAAAGATGTTTTTCTACAATTTCGTTACGAAGTTCTCTGGTGGGATTGTCTTTGTATTTGATAAACAATTCTTGTTCCATCATAAATATTTCACCATTTTTATTGACTTTTGTCCGTTCTCTAAAACATTAATTTCTACTTCATTCATCAGTGTTTGAATAACATAAACACCGATATTTCCTTCAGTTGGGCAGTTTTTGCAAGGTTTATGCAGCTTTTCAAGGGTATGATTTTCACATCTGTCTTCTATGATGATTTCAATCCTCCCTTCCTCTACGCTGCATTGCAGTTCGTACTTGTCGGAAAATCCGTCAAAACCATGGCAGGATACCAGTTTGCAAGCCTCAGATACAGCTGTTTTTATATCTTCAGCTCCATCAAGATCAAAACCTGCGGTTACTGCTACCGAGCTGATTGCAAGACGCAGCATTGTCAGATATTCCGGTTTTCCCGGTATTGTAAATTTTAACTGATCCATTTAAATAACTCCTCTATCAGCATAATTTTTATAAATCCAATAACTGGCTGTGAATGTACATATATTCGCAAAAAATCCTAAAAATATGCATAACGCTCTGCATATTTTTTTAAAAACTTTCAAAAATATGTACAGTCAAAGCTGTTGAAAGGCAATTTCATTGTTCATTCGGCAGCTTTTTTAGTTCTTAGCTGCGCAAATGTGCATATTAAAGGCATTTTTTCTTAAAATATGCACACAGGAGTGCATATTATCGACAAAATCCTCCAAAATATGTACAGAAAAATATAAGTGAAAAGAAACGATGTGCAGTGCCAAAAAGAAGAAAGCTGTCGCTCCATCTAAACGAATCTTTAAACTGTGCGACAGCCTTTTATTTTTAATTACAGAGTAAGCTGTTCGTCACCGTCTTCTTTCGGTGCTTCTTCCTTTGCAGGTTTTTCTTTTACTTCCTCTTCCTCATCTTCTTTGATTACTTTTGCCATAGCGACAATTTTTACTTCGTCTTCGACCTTCATAATCTTTACACCCTGGGTTGCTCTGCCCAGTTTGGATACTTCTCCAGCTCTGATTCTGATGATGATTCCATCTGAATTAATCATCAGAGCTTCATCATCTTCATCGACAACCATTGCACCGATAAGAGCACCGGTCTTTTTGAACTTGGATTTATCATAAGTCAAAAGACCTTTACCGCCGCGCACCTGAATCTTATAGTCTTCTACAGGAGTTCTTTTACCGTAACCATTTTCTGTTACTACCAGCAGCTCCTGACCCGGTTCAACAAGTTCCATTGCTACAACTTCATCATCTTTTTCAAGCTTAATTGCACGAACACCACCGGCAATTCTACCCATGCTTCTTACATCTTCTTCAGAGAAGCAGATACATTTACCATTTTTGGTTACTATGATTACATTGTTGCTTCCAGTAGTTTCTTTGATACCGATTAACTGGTCGTCATCCTTTAAGTTGATAGCAATAAGACCAGTCTTTCTCTGCGTATCAAACTGAGAAAGCGGTGTCTTCTTAATCGTACCGTTCTTAGTTACAGCAATGAGGAATTTATCATCTGCAAATTCCTGTACCGGAATAATTGCTGTAATTCTTTCTCTCTGCATTAAATTCAGGAAATTTACAGCAGGTGTACCTTTGGCTGTTCTTGTCGCTTCTGGAATTTCAAATGCTTTAATCTTATGAGCTTTTCCTGTATTGGTAAAGAACATGAGATAGTCGTGAGTAGAGGTCATAATCAGGTCTTTTACAAAGTCGTTTTCTCTGGTCGTAATGCCTGTAATGCCCTTACCGCCACGTCTCTGTGCTTTATAGGTGTCAGCCGGAACTCTCTTGATATATCCAAGATGCGTCAAAGTAATCGCTACTTTTTCTTCTGCAACTAAGTCTTCATCGTCAAATTCATCTACATCTGCAACCATCTTGGTTCTTCTGTCATCACCGTATTTTTCTTTGATTTCCAGAAGTTCATCTTTTACAACACCCATGAGCAGTTTTTCATCAGCAAGCAGCGAATTAAAGTAAGCGATTCTTTCCATCAGCTCAGCATACTCTTTGTCGATTTTTTCTCTTTCCAGTCCTTGCAGTCTGGCAAGTCTCATATCCAAAATTGCCTGAGCCTGAATTTCTGAAAGTCCGAAACGTTCCATCAACTTTTCTCTTGCGTCATTATATGCGCTTCTGATGATTTTAATAATTTCATCAATATTATCAAGAGCGATACGCAGACCTTCTAAGATGTGGGCTCTGGCTTCGGCTTTTTTCAGGTCAAATTGAGTTCTTCTGGTTACAACTTCCTTCTGGAATTTCAAGTACTCTGAAAGAATGTCATAGAGATTAAGAACCTTTGGACGACCGTCTACCAAAGCAATCATAATCATGCTGTAGCTTTCCTGCAGCTGTGTATGCTTATATAATCTGTTCAGCGTAATCTGAGGATTTGCATCTCTCTTCAGTTCGATGACGATACGCATACCGTTACGATTGGATTCATCTCGGATTGCAGAAATGCCTTCGATTCTCTTATCCTTTACAAGTTCTGCCATCTTTTCGATGAGTCTAGCTTTGTTTACCTGATAAGGAATTTCCGTTACAATAATTTGTGAACGCCCTCTATCAGTTTCTTCAATTTCGCAACAGGAACGAACCTTTACCTTACCGATACCGGTTTTGTAGGCTTCTCTTACGCCGTTCTTTCCAAGGATAGTCGCACCCGTTGGAAAATCTGGTCCTTTGACATATTTCATCAAATCTTCTACAGTTGCTTCTTCGTTATCAATCAACTCTACTGTAGCATCGATGACTTCACTGAGATTATGCGGCGGAATGGAAGTTGCCATACCTACGGCGATACCGTTGGAACCATTTACTAAAAGGTTAGGAAATCTACTTGGCAGCACTACTGGTTCTTTTTCTTCACCGTCAAAATTATCTACAAAGTTTACCGTTTCTTTTTCAATATCCCTGATCATCTGCAGAGAAAACGGCGTCATTCTTGCTTCTGTATAACGCATTGCAGCGGCGCCGTCACCATCGACGGAACCGAAGTTTCCGTGACCATCTACCAACATATATCTGGTAGAAAAATCTTGTGCCAGTCTTACCATAGCATCGTAAATAGAGCTATCGCCGTGTGGGTGATATTTACCCATTACTTCACCGACAATACGGGCGGATTTTTTATGCGGTTTATCCGGTGTAACGCCCAGCTGGCTCATACCGTAAAGAATTCTTCTGTGAACCGGCTTCAGTCCGTCTCTGACATCAGGAAGGGCACGTCCTACAATAACACTCATGGAGTAGTCGATGTAGGATTTTTTCATTTCTTTAGATATCTCATGCTGTTCTAATTTTGTATCTTCTAATAATGTATTCATACTTTTGCCCTCCTTTCTTAAATGTCAAGTTCTGCTAAGTGTGCATTATCTTCGATAAATTTCTTTCTAGGCGGAACCTTATCTCCCATCAACACTGTAAATACTTCGTCTGCAGCTGCAGCATCGTCGATGGTAATCTGAATTAAGGTTCTGTTATTGTAGTCCATCGTGGTTTCCCAAAGCTGATGGAAGTCCATTTCACCAAGACCCTTGTATCTCTGAATGTCTATTTTACCTGCTTTTCCGTCTTCCTTCAGCTTCGCCATCAGTCTGTCCTGCTCAGGTTCACTGTACGTATAGTAAACCTCTTTGCCTCTTTTTGTCAGGAAAAGCGGCGGTTTTGCAGCATAAACATAACCACCTTCGATCAATGGCGTCATATATCTGAAGAAGAAAGTCAGCAACAGCGTTCTGATGTGCGCACCGTCGACGTCGGCATCGGTCATGATGATAATTTTGTGATATCTCAGCTTGTTTTCATCAAATTCGTTGCCGATACCACAGCCAAACGCAGTAATCATATTCTTGATTTCATCAGAATTTAAAATCTTGTCCAGTCTTGCTTTTTCTACATTTAAGATTTTACCACGAAGCGGAAGAACAGCCTGTCTCAATCTGTCACGACCTTGCTTTGCGCTGCCACCTGCGGAGTCACCCTCGACTAAGAAAATCTCAGACTTTGCCGGATCCTTTTCAGAACAATCGGCTAGTTTTCCTGGCAAAGCAATACTGTCAAGAGCACTTTTTCGTCTTGTCAATTCTCTTGCTTTTCTTGCAGCTTCTCTGGCTCTTGATGCACGGAGACATTTTTCTAATATAACTTTCGCCTGAGTTGGATTTTCTTCAAGGAAAGCTGTTAAATTTTCACTGGTAGAAGTTTCTACGAAACCTCTCATCTCAGTATTTCCCAGCTTTGTCTTAGTCTGTCCTTCAAACTGAGGTTCTGTCAGTTTTACAGATACGATGGCTGTAATACCTTCTCTTACGTCTTCGCCGGCAAGGGAATCGTCATTGTCTTTCAAAATCTTATTTTTTCTTGCATAGTCGTTGAATACTCTTGTAAGCGCTGTACGGAAGCCTGCCATATGGGTACCGCCTTCTGTAGTACTAATATTATTGGCATAAGAAAGAACCATTTCGTTATACCGATCAGTATACTGCATGGCAACTTCCAGTTCCATATCCTTTTTGCTTACTTCAAAATAGATGATTTCCTCATGGAGGGCATCTTTATTATTATTCAGATGCTTTACAAATTCCTTCAGACCGCCTTCATAATGGAAAACTTCTTTCTTTTTCTTTCCTTCTCTTTCATCAGAAAGAACAATCTTAATTCCCTTGTTAAGGAACGCCATTTCTCTAAGTCTGTGCTGCAGAGTATCATAATCGTACTCTGTAGTTTCCTGAAAAATTTCAGGATCCGGCCAGAAAATTGTCTTAGAACCTGTCTTCTTGGATTCCCCTACGATTGCGAGAGGTGCAACAGTTTTACCTCTTTCATATTCCTGTCTGTAAATGTTTCCGTTTCTCTTAACTTCTACTTCCATTCTAGTAGAAAGGGCATTAACAACGGAAGCACCTACACCGTGCAGACCGCCGGAAACCTTATATCCTCCTCCGCCGAATTTACCGCCGGCATGAAGGACTGTATGAATAACTTCAACAGCTGGAATGCCAAGTTTCGGGTGATTATCAACCGGCATACCTCGACCGTCATCTTCTACCATAATAGAATTATCTTTCTGAATGGTTACATTGATAGATTTACAGTAACCAGCAAGTGCTTCATCCACACTGTTGTCAACAATTTCGTATACCAGATGATGGAGCCCTCTAGGTCCGGTACTGCCTATGTACATACCAGGTCTTTTACGAACTGCTTCAAGACCCTCCAGTACCTGAATTTGGGCGGCGTCATACTGATTTTGATTTTTCACTTCTTTGCTCATCTTACACCCACCTTATATCAATTTTTATTTTCTCTGTTAATTTTAAGCGCTTTTTCCATTATACACTAAAACAAGCGATTTTACAAGAAAATAAGTGTATTTTATCATTTTTACCTTAACTCTATTAAAAAAGCCGCAGAAACGTTAATTTAGTACGAAAAAACCTATTAAAAACTGTCGATATATATCGTAATTCTTAATAGGTTTAATTTTCTCTCATTTCCCCTTTCTCGATGTAAATCACTTTTGCTTCGGGAAAGGATTTTAAAATTTCACCGGAAATATCAGTCGTAGTAATAAAAAGCTGATTATTTTTCAAGGTTTTTATCAGATATTCCTGTCTTTCAATATCCAGTTCACTCATCACATCGTCAAGGAGCAGAATCGCATCTTCTTCGGTTTCTTCTTTAATCAGATTCAGCTCAGCCAGCTTCAGTGAAAGAGCACAGGTACGCTGCTGACCCTGAGAACCAAAACTTCTCATATCAATCCCATTGACATAAAATGAAATATCATCTTTATGAGGTCCTTTTGTAGTAGTGCGCTGGCGAAAATCATTTTTAAAGGCTTTTTTGATTTCATCATAAAAAAAACCTTCCAAATCTTCTAGCGATTCCATATATGCAACATTAGGATTATACTCCAGAAAAAGACTCTCTTTTCCATTAGTAATGCTGCTGTGGATCTTTCCACTGAAATTACTGATTTTTTTGATGAACTTTTCTCTAATATGAATGATTCGTGCGCCGTAATGAGCAAGCTGGGTATCCCACAAATCCAAAATGCTGTTATCTATATTTTCTTCTTTCAGATAAGTGTTTCGCTGAACCAATGTTTTCTTATAGTTAGTCAAGCTGTCATAATAGAGAGGTTGTATCTGACAAAGCTCTCTATCTATGAACTTTCTTCTCTTTTCCGGCTCATCTTTGACGATTTTCAAATCCTCCGGCGAAAAAATTACAATCAGGATATTTTCAAGAAGTTCAGACGTTCGTTTGATATTGATGCCGTCTTTTTTTATGGATTTCTTGGCGTCTTTTTTAATGGTAATTTCTACAGAAGTGTCAAAGACTTCTTTTTCAGCTTCTACCTTAACTTTTGCTATGGATTGATCAAATTTTACAAGATCGCTGTCCTTATTGGTTCTAAAAGATCTACCAATAGAAGTAATGTATATACTTTCCAGTAAATTAGTCTTTCCCTGGGCGTTATTACCCAGGAAAAGATTTACATTTTTATTAAAATCCACTTTTAAATGGTTATAATTTCTAAAATTAGTTAACTCTATATTTTTAATGTACATAATTAATTGTTGGTGATTCTAACAGGAAGAATCAAGTATTCAAATGCTTCCCCTTCAATTGGCTCTACAAGGCAAGGGGTAATTGGTGTGTTGAAGTACATATATACTTCTTCATCATCGATAGATTTCATCACGTCGAGGACATATTTTGCATTGAATCCGATATCCAAATCTTCTCCTTCTTTAGAAATGATAACTTCTTCTTTTACATTTCCCTCTTCAGACTTAGAAGTGATGGTAACGATGGTATCTTTGATGGACATTTTAATGAGATTGTTCTTTCCTTCTTTAGAAAGCAAGGAAGCTCTTTCTATACTTTCCATCAAATCTCCTTTGTTGACTTTCACTTTTATTTTATTGTCTTTTGGAAGCACATCCTTGTATTTGATGAATTCACCGTCAAGAAGTCTGAGGACAACCTTTACGCTGCCAATCATAAAGATAGCTTTTTTATCACTCATGAAAAGTTTTACATTTTCATCTTCTTCTGATGCATCACTTAAAATCTTACTGATTTCGTTCATAATTTTTGCAGAAATAATGACGTTCTTTTCTTCTTTATTAATCATAGCTTCTCTGGTGATTGCCATTCTGTAGCCATCGATTGCAACCATGTTTATACCATCTGCTAAAAGCTCAATAAGAATACCTGTAATAACACCTTTTGATTCATCAATGCTGGCAGCAAAAGATGTTTTTCTAATCATCTCTTTTAAAATTGTTTTATTGAATACGATATTGTCTTGATTTTCTTCTATATCTTTTATATTTGGAAATTCATCAGGAGAAAGACCTATGATACTGAACTGAGAATTCATGCATTTGATGATTACATTTCCTTCTTCCTGTTCCACACTGACATCGGCATTAGGAAGCTTTCTGATAATATCGCCAAAAAGTTTTGACTGTACTACAATGGAACCGCTTTCGGTGTTTTCAACTTCAATTGTTTCTTCTATCGTAATATCTAAATCTGAGGCTGACATTTTTAATGTGCCGTTATCAGATACTTCTAAAAGGATACCTTTTAAAATTGGAATAGTGGTTCTCGATGTGACCGCTTTGGACACGATATTTAATGCTTTGGTGAGAACTGATTGGTTGCATGTGAATTTCATACTTAAAACCTCCGAAATGCCATCTTTTTCTTATATTAATTTAGTAGTAATAGTAGTAGGGGCTGTGGATTCTGTGGATAACTTTTCTGCCCCTTGCAATATCTTAAAAATTTAAAGTTAAAAATTTGTGGATAAGCTGTAAAAGTTATTCAGAAATATCCTTTTTTAGGTTTTCTATAATTTCTTTGACTGATTCATTGCTTTTTATTTCATCCTGAATTTTGTCACAGGCATGCATAACTGTAGTGTAGTGTCTGCCGCCAAAGAGATTTCCAATCTTAGGAAGGGAATAATCGGTTAATTCTCTGCAGAGATACATGGCAATCTGTCTTGGAAATGCAATATTGCTGGTTCTCTTAGAGCTCTCCATATCAGAAACCTTGATTTTAAAGTATCTGCTGACAATGGTTTTGATTTTCTCAGGAGTAGGACTGGTTCCGTTGTTTTGAATGATGTCCTTGAGAATTCTTTTTGCAAAGGTTTTATCGATTTTTTCTTCCATAAGGGTGGAAAAACTAACGATTCTATTAAAGGCACCTTCCAGTTCTCTGATGTTATCTTTGATTTTTTCAGCGATGAGACAAATGACTTCGTATAATTCGTCGTCCATTTCAATGTTGGCATTTTCTGCTTTTTTCATTAAAATTGCAACTCTTGTTTCATAGTCAGCCGGCTGTAAATCAGCAATCAGGTTCCACATAAATCTGGATCTCAGTCGTTCTTCCAGTTTGTCCAGTTTATTCGGCGCCCGGTCACTGGAAATGACAATCTGCTTATTTAGATCATACAGAGAATTAAAGGTATGGAAGAATTCTTCCTGCATGGTATCTTTTCCCTCCAGGAACTGGATATCATCGATGAGAAGTACATCGACTTTTCTGTATTTGTTTTTAAATTCTCTGGTTTTGTTTTCTCCCAGCGCCTTGATAAACTCATTGGTAAACATCTCGGAAGATACGTAGAGAACGTTGAGATTCTCGTTGTTTTCCAGAAGATAAATACCAATAGCATTCATCAGATGCGTTTTTCCAAGTCCGGAACCGCCATAGATGAACAGCGGGTTATATGCTTCCGATGGAGATTCGGCAACGGCAAGGGCTGCTGCATGGGCATACTTATTGCTGCCGCCTACAACAAAATTATCAAAGGTGTATCTTGGATTAAAAATTTTCTGCTTGCGCAGCTTTGGATCCATTAAAACTGGCTGCTGCGGAGCCTCCTCCTTACTGGATTCGTAGTCGCTGCTATTTTTGATTACAACGCGGTATTCTTCTCCGGTTACAGTTTTGAAACTGGACTCAATCAGCTGTAAATAACGGTCTTTTAAAACTTTGATAATAAAATCTTCATCGGTTTCTAAATAGACGATTTTTACATTTTTGTCAATGTTGTTGATTTTAAGTGGTTTAAACCAGGTATTATAGCTGATTGATGTTGTATTTTCTTCAATGATATTTAAAACTTGATTCCATATACTTTTCATTTTCTGCCCTCAATTTCATGGTGTAGTTTTATTGTACCTAATAAGTTATCCATATACAAGTACAAATTTAAAAGGTTGAAAAATAAAATTTCCATATAGTTATCCATATCTTGTGGATAATTTTACGCACATACCTGTTTTTATATAGCAGCATGGCTATTTAAGAACAAAAAAAGACAAAATCATTGACAAGCCAAGCCTTTGTAAGTATAATAGTAAGGCATATGTGCGCATATTGGAATTTAGATTGCGTATGAGTTTACAATTTATAAGGAGGTAAAACCAATGAAACAGACTTATCAGCCTAAAAAAAGACAGAGAATGAAAGAGCACGGCTTCAGAAAAAGAATGAGCACCAAGAATGGCAGAAACGTTCTTAAGAGAAGAAGAGCAAAAGGCAGAAAAAAATTAACTGCTTAATTTTGAAATGCTTAAAAAAAATGTTTTAAGAAGAAAAAGTGACTTTACGTCTATTTATAATAGAGGTAAATCTGTAGGGGACAGATATGTGGTCGTTTTTTACAGAAAAAATAACCTTCCCTACACCAGAAAAGCTTTTTTAGCTAGCAAGAAAGTTGGCAATAGTGTCAAAAGAAATAGAGCCAGACGTTTAATGAAAGAAAGTTTTAGACTGACAGATTTTAAAATTCCGGAAGGCTATGATTTGATTTTTATTGCTAGAAATACTATTGTCAACGCTAAGTGCCAAGATGTGAAGAAGTCTTTAGAATCAGCACTGAAAAGAACCGGGGTAACGAAAAAAGCATGAAATATATCAGCAGATTTTTTAAAGGAATCATGATTTTCCTGATTCGGGTATATCAGAAATGTATTTCGCCCTTGTTTCCGCCTACCTGTAGGTTTTATCCTACTTGCTCCACCTATTTTATACAGGCTCTGCAAAAATACGGGGCAATCAAAGGTAGTTACTTAGGAATAAAACGAATTTTAAAGTGTCATCCGGGAAATCCCGGCGGCTATGACCCTTTAAAATAACGGAGGAAATTTAATGTTTATCTTTAACATATTAGCTACTCCTTTGGGATGGCTTCTGACGCAGCTGTATAATATCATTGGAAATTACGGCATTTGTTTGATTATTGTTACCTTAATCGTGAAAATTGCCCTTTATCCAGTGTATAAGAAACAGATTTTTTCGACTGCGGGTATGGCTGAAATGCAGCCAAAGATTCAGGAGCTTCAGAGGAGATATGCAAACCAAAAAGAAGTTCTGAATGAAAAGATGGCAGAGCTTTACAAAGAGGAAGGTTTTAATCCTATGAGCGGTTGTCTGCCTATGATTGTGCAGATGATTATCATTATGGGACTCTTTGCACTGCTCAGAAACCCTATGATTTTCATTTCGGATGAAAGTATGTATTTTGCAATACATGAACCATTTTTGTGGATTAAAGATCTAAGCCAGCCTGATTTGTGGATTTTGCCAATAGCGGCTGGTATTGCTACTTTCTTCTCTTTCTGGATGAATCAGCAGACCAATCCTAATCAGATGGCTGGAGGTAACTTCATGACTAACATGATGAAGTACTTCTTCCCGATTATGATTGTATGGTTAGCAAGATCTTATCCTTCTGGACTTGCAATTTACTGGTTTATGAGTCAGTTTATTCAGATTTTCTTTAATTTGCGTTTTAACATGCTTAGAAAGGCTCTGAAAGAAAATAAAAAAAATAACAAAAAGAAAAAGAAGTAGTAAGAGCTATGGAGGAAAAAATTAATATGGAGTTTTCGGAAAAATGGGGAACCGATGTGGAAACAGCTGTAAAGCTGGCATTGGATGAACTCAAATTGACCATAGACGAAGTTGATGTAAAGGTTTTAGAAGAACCTTCCAGAGGTTTTTTTGGAATTGGTTCTAAACTGGCATTAGTCAGAGTTGAGAAGAAGAAACCGGTAGAAGAACCAAAAGAAAAGCCTGCTGTAAAAGAAGTAGTTTCTGAAGTAAAGAAACCGGCTTCTGAAGAAATCAAAAAACCAAAGACTGAGGCGAGAAAAGCGCCAAAAACTGAGAAGACTGAAAAAAAGGCAAGACCTGAGAGAAAATCTTCTGTAGAAAAAGAAGCAGGAGAACTTTTTCCTGTAGAAAATCATATCGCCCTAGAATTTCTTTATGAAGTAACAGAGCAGATGGGTTTAGAAATTGAAATATCTGCAAGAGCAAATGAAGAAAATGTATTTATTGATATTCAGGGTAAAGACTCTGGTACCATCATCGGTAAAAGAGGACAAACCCTTGATGCAATTCAGTATTTAACAAGTCTGGTTGTAAATAAAGATACAGAAAACTACATTAGAGTCGTTGTCGATGCAGAGAATTACAGAGCTAAAAGAGAAAAGACTCTCGAAAAATTAGCAAATAGACTTGCCGACAAAGTAGTAAAAACTAAGAGAAGTGTAAGACTTGAACCGATGAATCCTTATGAACGTAAGGTTATTCATGCAACTCTTCAGCATAATTCCCGCGTTACAACAAGAAGCGAGGGACAAGATCCGTACAGAAGGGTTATCATTGAGCTCAAATAATTTATAGCCCGCAGCAGATGCGGGCTTCTTTTTTCAAGGAGAAATAAATGGAAGATACAATTGCTGCAATTGCAACCGCACCAGGAGAGGGCGGTATTGGAATTATCAGAATCAGTGGAGAACATGCTTATAATATATTAAGACGTGTATTTCGTCCTGCACATCCTGAATCCTTAGAAAATAGAAAAATGTCCTATGGACATATACTAAATCCACAGGCAAATAGTATCATAGATGAAGTACTTTGTGTCTATATGAAAGGTCCAAAGACCTACACTACAGAGGATGTAGTAGAAATCAACTGCCATGGCGGCATGGTGCCGCTGCGCAAGACTTTGGAACTGGTACTGCAAAGTGGTGCAAGAATGGCAGAGCCGGGAGAATTTACCAAGCGTGCATTTTTAAATGGTCGTCTCGATTTGTCTCAGGCAGAAGCTGTTATCGATGTGATTCGCGCAAAGACCGACAAGACCTTTAATGTTGCAATGAACCAGCTGGAAGGCGTATTTTCCGGTACTATTAAAGAAATTAGAAAAAAACTGGTAGATATTTTAGTAAATGTCACAGTCAATATAGACTATCCTGATGAGGATATCGAAGAAATTACTTATGAAAAGTTAGAAACGGATTTAATAGAAGTAAAATCCGAAGTGAATCGTTTGTTGGCAAGTGCAGAAACAGGAAAAATTATAAAGGATGGACTTGCAGTAGCAATTATAGGAAAACCTAACGTTGGAAAATCTTCACTGATGAATAGTCTTCTTCGTGAGTCCAGAGCTATTGTAACTGAAATTCCTGGAACTACCAGAGATACCATTGAAGAGTATCTCAGTGTAAAGGGAATCCCTGTAAGACTGACCGATACCGCCGGCATCAGAGAAACCAGTGATATTATAGAGCAAATCGGTATTGAAAAATCAAAGGAATCTTTCAATCAAGCCGATTTAGTTATTTTCATTTTAGACTGCAGTAAAGATTTTTCTGCGGAAGACAGAGAAATTATGGAGCAAATTGATGAAAAGAAAACAATTGTAGTTTTAAATAAAATTGATCTCCCTGCGAAAATTGATGAAAGTGCAGTTAGAGACATTTTACCAAATGCTTATGTGATGAAAACTTCTATGGAAACGCAAGAGGGAATCGGTGACATCGAAGAAAAAATTGTTTCTATGGTGTATGATGGAAAAGTGAGTCAAAATAATAGTCTCATCGTAACCAATGTGAGACATAAAGACATTTTGGTTAAAGCTGAAAAATCTTTGGGTGATGCGATTGCTATGACACAGATGGGAGAGGCTTTAGAGTTTATTGAAATTGATATCAACAGCGCCTACGCGTCTCTTGGTGAGATTATAGGAGAGACTGTTCAGGATGATATTATCAATGAAGTTTTTTCAAGATTTTGTTTAGGAAAGTAAGTTAGGAGAAATATGGAACAAGTATTTATGGGTGAATACGATATTATTGTTGTTGGTGCAGGTCACGCAGGATGTGAAGCTGCACTGGCTTCTGCACGTATGGGTAATCGCACAATGCTGTTTACCATTAATCTGGAAGCAATCGCCATGATGCCTTGCAATCCATCTATTGGAGGAACTGGTAAAGGTCACTTGGTTCGAGAAATTGATGCTCTCGGCGGCGAAATGGGAAAAAATATTGATAAAACCTTTATACAAAGCAGAATGTTAAATACAGCAAAAGGACCGGCGGTGCACTCGCTGCGTGCGCAGGCTGATAAACATAGATATCATACTGAAATGAAGAAAACCATAGAACAGCAGGAAAATCTGCATGTAAAGCAGGCTGAAATTGTGGATTTGATCATAGAAGAGGGAAAAGTATGCGGTGTAGTTACAATGACGCATACATATTATAAGGCGAAGGCAGTGGTGCTGGCTACTGGCACGTTCTTGCGTGGTAAAATTTTTATTGGAGACAGCGCTTATTCAAGCGGTCCAAATGGACTCGCACCTTCTATAGAGCTTGCAGATAATCTGAAAAAACATGGCATGAAGCTGCGCAGATTCAAAACCGGGACACCGGCAAGAGCGCTTGCTTCTACCTTTGATTACACAAAGATGACAGAGCAGAAAGGCGATGAAAGAATTGTACCTTTTTCTTTTATGAACGATGAGCTGGAAAAAGAGCAGGTTTCTTGCTGGCTCACTTACACCAATGAAGAAACCCATACTGTGATTCGAAATAACTTTCATCGATCTGCTTTATTTGGAGGACAAATAGAAGGTATAGGACCTAGATATTGTCCATCTATCGAAGATAAAATTAACAGATTTGCAGATAAAGAGAGACATCAGACATTTATTGAGCCAGAGGGACTGGATACTGAAGAAATGTATATCCAAGGTATGTCTTCCAGTTTACCTGAAGATGTGCAAGAACAATTTTATCATACTATACCAGGGCTTGAAAATATTATTATCACAAGACCTGCTTATGCAATTGAATATGATTGCATTGACCCGCTTGATTTAAAACCTAATTTAGAAAATAGAATGATTAAGAATTTATTTTGCGCTGGTCAGTTTAATGGAAGTTCCGGTTATGAGGAAGCAGCTGCACAAGGATTAATGGCGGGAATTAACGCTTCTCTGGAAATAAATGGAAATGAACCGCTGATTCTGGACAGAAGTGAGGCTTATATTGGCGTTCTCATCGACGATCTCGTGACTAAAGGTACAAATGAACCTTACAGAATTATGACCAGCAGAGCGGAATATAGACTGGTTTTGAGGCAAGACAATGCAGATTTGCGTTTAACGGAAAAATCTTACAGGTTAGGATTGGCAGATAAAGAAAGATATGACAAATTCCTCGAAAAGAAGAGAATTGTGGAAGAAGAACGTCAGAGAATGGAAACGACTTATATTTATCCGAAAGATGCGAATGCATTTTTAGAAAGTGTAGGCAGTGCACCGCTGCAGAATAAGGCAACTTTGGCAGAACTTCTGAAACGTCCGGAAGTAACCTATGAAAATATGGCAGTGATAGATCCTTCTCGAAGAGCGCTGACTTCTCATGCAAAGACTCAGCTGGAAGTGCAGATCAAATATGAAGGATATATTGCTAAGCAGATGGCGCAGATTGAAAAGTTTAAAAAACTTGAGAATAAGGCCCTTGATGAGAAACTAGACTATACTGACATTGAAGGGCTTCGTCTGGAAGCAGTGCAGAAGCTGAACCAGCTGAAACCTAGATCAGTAGGGCAGGCATCTCGCATTTCCGGTGTATCCCCGGCAGATATTAATGTAATTTTAGTTTATTTAGAAAAGATCAGAAGAAAGAAAGCATAATATGAAAGCATTAACTGAAGCATTTGAACAATTGCAGATTCCATGGGAACAGGATATGGAAGAGAAATTTGTCGGCTATATGGAAGGCATTTTGGAATGGAACGAAAAGATTAATCTGACTGCGATTAAAGACAGAGATGAATTTATAGTAAAGCATTTGGTCGATTCCATACTTTGCGTTGGTTTTCCAGAATATCAAAACAGTGAGAGCGTCATAGATGTAGGGACAGGAGCAGGGTTTCCGGGCGTACCTCTTTCTATCGTTAGTCCCGATAAGGAGTTCCTTTTGGCGGATTCTCTGAACAAAAGATTAAAAGTAATCGACGATTTAACTGGAAAGCTGGGAATATATAATGTTGAAACGATTCATGGAAGAGCAGAAGAGCTAGCAAGGAATAAGAATTATAGGGAACGATTTGATCTTTGTGTTTCCAGAGCTGTTGCTAATATGGCGGTACTTGCAGAATATTGTCTTCCTTTTATCAGAAAGGGTGGATATCTCCTTGCATATAAAGGTCCTGATGCGGAAGAGGAACTGAAGAATGCGGAAAAAGCTATTAAAATACTTGGCGGGAAAATCATACGAATAGAATCAACGCCGCTGGAAGGATACGAACATAATATAGTCGTAATTGAAAAGATTAAAGATACTCCTGCGAAATATCCTAGAAAAGCAGGAACTCCGGTGAAAGAGCCCATATTGTGATAGAATATGGGTTTTTTTGTTGGGCATTTTTTCTACATTTCCCTGGAAAACATGGTATGCTGTTATTAGGAAAAGAAAGGGGGATTATATGTTACAAAGGAAAAGTGTGGAACTACCTATAGGTTCCATCAGAGCCAATCCGGAGCAGCCGAGAAAGCATTTTGCGGAAGAGGAATTGAACGATCTTAAAAATTCTATTGCTGAATATGGGGTATTGCAGCCGATAATTGTCAAAAAAGATAAAAGTGGGTCTTTTTTTCTTATTGCAGGGGAGAGAAGACTTCGTGCTGCAAAGCTTGCAGGGCTCACGAAGATTCCAGCTCTAATTAAAGACTTCGACGATAAGGATACAGCATTGATTGCGGTAGTAGAAAATGTTCAAAGAGAAAATCTCAGCTACATAGAAGAGGCTTATGCCTATAGAAAACTGATCGAGGATTTTGGTCTGACACAAGGAGAACTTTCTGAGAAGATTGGAAAGCGTCAGTCTACAATTTCTAACAAATTGAGAATCCTTACGCTCCCACCTGATATACAGCAAAAGCTGATTGAAGCAAAGCTGACGGAACGACACGCCAGAGCGCTGCTTAAAATAGAGGATTCAGTAATTCGAGAAAAAATTCTTCAAAGGGTAATCAGTCACAATCTCAATGTAAAGCAGACAGAAAAATTGATTGATGATTATCTGACAAAAGATGAAGCAGAATATAGGAACAGAAGAAAAATTAATTATATCAGCTATAAAATTTATACTAACACAATTCGAAAAGCTTTTGCACAAATTCACGATATGGAGGAGAATTCTAAGATGACAGAAGAGGATAAGGGTGAATATATAGAACTAAAAATCGTGATACCAAAAAATCAATGATGTTTCACGTGAAACATCATTGATTTTTTTTCGTAAAACAGTAGCAAAATTGCAGCGAATCATATATAATGTCTATAGTACATTCTTTGCAGGAGGAAAAACATTGGGAAAAGCAATTGCAATATTTAATCAGAAGGGTGGCGTAGGTAAGACTACAACCAATATCAATTTAGGTGCAAGTTTGGCGCTGAAAGATAAGAAAATCCTAATGCTGGATATAGACCCGCAGGGAAATACTACCAGCGGAATCGGTATTTCTAAAAAGGATTTACCTTATACGGTATATGACCTGCTCATTGAAGATAACTTTGACACCCGCAAAGCGATTATTCATACGAATATAGAAAATCTGGATATTATTCCGGCCAGCATTGATTTAGTTGGTGCAGAAATTGAAATGGTAGCCCTGGAAGGCAGAGAAAGACGTCTGCGAAAAGCGATAGAGAAGGTTAAGGACTTCTATGACTATATCTTTATCGACTGCCCCCCATCGCTGGGACTTTTGACGATAAACTCGTTGACAGCTGTAGAAAGTGTGCTGATTCCAATTCAGTGTGAGTTTTATGCGCTGGAAGGTGTAAGTCAGCTGGTGAATACAATTGAACTTGTAAAAAAGAGCCTCAATACTTCCCTGGAAATTGAAGGAGTTATTTTAAGTATGTTCGACGGCAGAACAAATTTATCTATTCAGGTTGTACAGGAAGTAAAGAAGTATTTCGGCTCTAAAGTTTATTCAACAGTAATTCCTAGAAACATCAGACTGGCAGAAGCACCTAGTTTCGGTATGGCAATTACAGAGTATGACCCAAAATCTAAGGGAGCAGAAGCATATCGTGACTTTGCGGAAGAATTTCTGGAGTGGGAGGAAAATAAATAATGGCATCAGGAAAGACAAAGAACAGGGGACTGGGAAGAGGACTTGATGCGCTGTTTGCTGATCAGGCGCCAGTGGTGCAGCCAGAAGAGACTGTGAAAGCACCTACTATGGCAGATGAAGAAAACGCAGTAGTATATATTAATATTAATGATATCAAACCCAACGAAAATCAACCACGAAAGGTATTCAATGAGGAAAAAATCAGCGAGCTGTCTGATTCAATTTTAGAACATGGAATCATTCAGCCACTGGTAGTTAGAAAGAGCAGTACTGGGTATGAGATTGTTGCCGGTGAAAGAAGATGGCGAGCTGCCAGAAAAGCAGCACTGAAAGAAGTCCCATGTCTGATTCGTAAGTTTAACGATGAAGAGAATATGCTCATTGCAATTATAGAGAATATGCAGCGTGAAGATCTGAATCCGATTGAGGAAGCGGAAGGACTGAATCAGATGATTAAAACCTACGGCTTGACGCAGGAGGAAGTTTCCAAAAGTGTCAGCAAAAGCAGACCGTACATTACCAATGCGCTGCGTCTTTTAAAACTGCCGCCTCAAATTCAAGATTTAGTAACGGAAGGAAAAATTTCAACCGGACATGCAAGAGCGCTCATTTCGATAAGCGATAAAAAGTTGCAGGCAGAGCTTTGCAGAAAAATAATAGAAGAAGGACTGTCTGTTCGTAAGATAGAGCAGTTGGTACAGGCTGCGGGAAAACCAAAGAAGCGACCTGTAAAAAAAGTGAAGAGTGCAGATACGGTTCACGTAGAGAATGAACTAAAAAACATTTTCGGCACTAGAGTTTCCATCGAGCAAAAAGGGAAAAAAGGAAAGATTGAATTAGAGTATTATAGTGCGGAAGAATTAAATCGTTTAATAGAATTATTGAAATCTGTGGAATTATAATATTTGTTTCACATGAAACATCAAGGAAATGCCTCTTGAAGCAAGAGGCATTTTGCTATATCAGGATGAAGAGTATGATAGAATTTGAACATAGAATCAGAGTGTTGATGAAAGAGGCAGAGGAAGAACTGCGCAGCATAGGTATTAAACCTTCAAGTAAAATACTGGAAATTAAAGCGAACCACAGGGCCAAAAAGAGACTTGGCTGCTGCAAGGTAGAGAAAAAAGGTCTTGGACAGGTTTTCCGAATTGAGATTTCCACTGCGCTAGCAGATGCCAGAGATAAAGCTTTGAAGCAGGTCATCCTTCATGAGTTGCTCCACACCTGTCCAGGCTGCTTCAACCATGGAACAAAATGGAAAAAACTGGCTAAAATGGTGAATCAGACATACGGATACCACATACAAAGAATGAGCACCTCAGAAGAGCTGGGAATAACAACTCCGGCAGCGGAGCAAAGGGTTCATTATAAATATTGTATTCGCTGCAAAAGATGCGGTAGTACCAGCTATCGTATGAGAAAAAGCAGGGTCGTGGATGAACCGCAAAAATACCGGTGTGCAAAGTGCGGTGGTGCATTAGAGGTAGACCAAATTTAGAAAATGTGGTATACTATACTGTAAACCCTATGAGTAATCCCTAGGGAATTATCACAGAAACAACACGAAGAAAACCAGCTAATGTGATATATTAATGTATATTGCACTGGTTTTATGCGCTAAAAAGAGGGACGAGAAATGGCAAAAATTTTGTTTGAAAAAGAAATTTCATCTAAAATACCTTTACCTGTCTGCATTATTAACAGTAAAGGGAAAGTGGTAAGCGCCAATGAGCACATCGGAGATGTGTTTATTTATGACGGAATTGAAGATGCGGACTTTTTTGCCTTAACCGGAATAAAGACCTCTGATTTATATAGTAAGGTGGACGAGGGAACACACTTCTTTCTGGAAAGAAACGGGAAGCAATTTAAGCTGATTATCAGTAGAGAAAGTGGGGAAGAGGACGCGAACCTTTTGGTATTTTTCTATGATATAACCAACTTTGAGAATTTGAAAGATCGGTATAACGATGAACGCGTATGCGTGCTTAGAATCGTTATAGATAATTACGATGAGTTTGAGGCCAGCACTCTGCCAGAAATGCGGATGCGCATTACCGCTGCTGCCGATAGTGTGATTCGTCAGTGGGCTGCCAAAAACGAAGGCTCTATCAACAAACTGAACAATTCACAGTATGTCATGTACTGCCAGTATTCTCATTTAGAGAATATTATCGAAAATAAGTTTGGTATTTTGGACGAGATTAGACAGATTGAGACGGAAGCGGATTTTCCGATGAGTCTGAGTATCGGGGTAGGCGTTGGAGGAAAGAACCTGATTACCACAGAGGAATACTCCAGAGCCGCTATGGATCTTGCACGAGGACGCGGAGGCGATCAGGCTGTCATTAAACGTGTCAGCAAAATCGAGTATTATGGCGGGAAAATGCAGACTGTAGAGAAGGGAAACAAAGGAAAATCCAGAGTTATCGCCCATGCATTGAAACAGCTGATTGAGCAGTCAAAGAAAGTGATCATCATGGGTCATGTTCACCCGGATATGGACTGCTTTGGCTCGGCGCTGGGCATTCACAGACTGTGCGCTATGTGCGGCAGAACTGCATATATTCTTCTTGATGAAGTGATAGGATCTTTGCAGGAAATTTATGAGCAGGCTAAAGAAAGCGATAATTATATTTTTGTTAACAACAAAAAAGCTGAAAGCCTGGCTGATGAAGACACGCTGTTGATTATAGTAGATACCCATAGACCTAGTTATGTTGAAAACAGAAATTTGCTTACAATGACAGAGCGAATTGTGGTTATCGATCATCACAGAAAAGCAGAGGATTATGTGGAAAATCCGATTTTGTCCTATATTGAATCCTACGCTTCTTCAACAGCAGAGCTGGTCAGCGAGATTCTGCAGTATGCAGCGCCAAAGAAAACACTTATTAAGCTGGAGGCAGAAGCGCTCCTTGCAGGAATGACAATCGATACTAACCGCTTTGCTGTAAAGACCGGCGTCAGAACTTTTGAGGCTGCGGCATGGCTCAGACGATCCGGCGCAGACACTGCAGAAGTAAAGCGATTTTTCCAGACTGATCTGGAGGCATTTAAGATTCGTGCAAAGTGTATTGCAGCTGCGGACTTTCACGAAAAAGGCGTTGCAACCTCCATCTGTGAAGGCTGCAATGAAGATGCGCAGGTAGTAAATTCTCAGGTTGCAGATGAGCTTTTGACTATCAAGGACATTAAAGCTTCCTTTGTGGCAGGAAGAACTTCACAGGGAAAAACAGTAATAAGCGCCAGATCTTTGGGGGAAATCAACGTACAAGTAATTATGGAAAAACTGGGCGGGGGCGGACATCTAACCACGGCGGGTGCGCAGGTGGACTGCAGCCCTGAGGAAGTTATAGAGAAAGTGTTGGAATTACTAAAATAAAAGGAGAGATAAAGATGATTGTAATTTTAAATAGAGATGTAAAAGGTACTGGTAAAGCTGGTGATGTAGTAAAAGTCAGCGATGGATACGCAAGAAACATGCTGCTGCCGAAAGGGTATGCAACCGAGGCGACCGATGGCAATATCAGAAGTCTTGAGAAGCAGAAAGAACTGCTGGCACAGAAAAAGGCAGAAGAAAAAGCGGCGGCAGAAGAACTTGCAAAGAAGCTGGAAGATGTAACTGTTATTATCAAGACTAAGTCCGGTGAAGGCGGCAGACTTTTCGGCTCCATTACTTCCAAGGATATTGCTGACGAAACGAAAAAGCAGACCGGTCTTACCATCGATAAGAAAAAAATTCAGATGAAAAACCCAATTAAGAGTATTGGCAGATTTGAAATTGATGTGAAATTGTATCCGGAAGTATCCGGTAAGCTGACCGTTGAAGTAACCGACTAAAACTGATTGACTGATAGTATAGAGAGGAATCTACATGGTTGAGAAAATTCCACCCCATAATACGGAAGCGGAGAAGTCTGTTTTAGGCTCAGCCATGCTGAGCAAGGACGCGCTTTCCGATGTTATTGACCATATTACACCAGAGGATTTTTATGACGCAGCGCATAAAGAGATTTTCACTGTGATGATTGAGCTATTCAGAAATAATGTACCGGTGGACATTGTAACGGTCTGTGAGGAACTGCGCAAGAGAAAGTCGCTTGAAATGGTCGGCGGCAGAGTCTATATCGCCAGCTTGTCATCGGTTGCTCCTGCACCCAGCAGTGCTGCGGAGTATGCCAAGATTGTTTCTGAAAAAGCCTCTATGCGCAGATTGATTCAGACCGCTGAGGATATCAGAGAGAAAGGCTATGAAGAATCCATGGCGGCTTCTGATATTTTGGACTACGCTGAAAAGGGCATTTTTGAAATCGCCCAGAAAGGTCAGCGCAGCGATTTTGCGCCTATTAAAGAAGTTCTCATAGAAAATGTAGCGATGATAGACAGAGCAATACAGACGCAGGGACAGGTCATCGGACTTTCCACGGGATTTAAACGGCTGGATGAGCTGACAAGCGGGTTGCAGCGATCTGACCTTGTTATTATTGCGGCAAGACCTGCTATGGGAAAGACTGCCTTTGTTTTGAATATCGCCCAGAACGCAGCAGTAAAATCCGGTGCCAGCGTGCTGATTTTCAGTTTGGAAATGTCCAAAGAACAGCTTGGACAGAGACTTCTGGCTATGGAGTCCCGCGTAGAAATGCAGAAGTTGAAAACGGGAAGTCTGGAGCGAAACGACTGGGACAGAATTAATATGGCGCTGGACTCTTTGTCCAAAACCAATTTACATATTGACGATACACCAGGTATCAGTGTACTTGAAATGAAAAATAAGTGCCGAAGACTGAAATCTGAAAAGGGTCTGGATCTTGTCATTATCGACTATCTGCAGCTGATGAAGGCAGAGGGGAGAGCAGACAGCAGACAGCAGGAAATCAGTAATCTGTCCAGATATTTAAAATTGCTGGCAAGAGAGATGGATTGTCCTGTAATGGTACTTTCTCAGCTTTCCCGTGCACCGGAACAAAGACAGGATCATAGACCGATTCTGTCTGACCTGCGTGAATCCGGATCTATCGAACAGGACGCCGATATGGTTATGTTCCTGTATCGTGACGACTATTATAATAAGGAAAACTCAGAAAAACCGGGTGTCTGTGAGGTGAATCTTGCAAAACACAGAAGTGGGCCGACCGAAACCTTTGATTTGACTTGGGTGGCAAGATACACCAAGTTCAGTGATAAAGCGTAGTTTATAGTGATTTGTATCTGAAAGAGAGTTGCTTATGAAAATTACAGGGGATATGAAGGTTTGTGATGTTTTGAATCTTAACGAAGAGATGGAATTGATTTTTGAAGAGTATGGACTGCTTTGCACCGGTTGTCCCGGAGCAGTGCAGGAAACTTTGCATGAAGCGGCAGAGGGACATGGTCTTGACATAGAAGAATTGCTTTGCGCGCTGAATAAAGAAGCATAAGGGCGAGTATTTATGAACTTTATAAAAGAAAAAATCAAAGACTTTTTTCTGCTGGATACAAAAGTAGAAAATATTTTTATCAACGAATATATGCCATCCGCGCCCGGAGATTTTGTGAAGGTATATCTGTATGCGAGTATGTATGCAGAACACGGTCTTGAAATTACGGAAAAAGCGATAGCAAAACAGCTGGGACTTTCTGAGGAGAAAGTGCGGGAAGCCTGGGAATATTGGGAAGAGCGAGGCGTTATAAGAAAGCGTTACTTTGATACACAGGGCAACGTTAGCTTTATTGTGGAATTTCTCAGTCTGAAGGAGCAGCTGTATGGGAAAAACACTGCACCTGTACGGGGGGAAGCAAGCAGACCGAAAGGTGACAATGTCTTCGGAAATCCGGAAGTCAAAGTTATGTTTAAAGATATCGAAAAAGCTTTGGGACGGACTCTGGACTCTTCTGAGCTGGGTCAGATTATGAAATGGCTTACCGATTACGGCGCTAGCCCTGAGGTGGTTTTTACAGCAGTAAAATATTCTATCGACAAGAACAAGACCAGCATGCGGTATATCGAAAGTGTGGTAAAAGGATGGACCGAAGAAGGGCTTCAGTCCACAGATCAGATTAGCGAAAAACTGCAGGAGATGGACGAAAAATATTACCGCTACAGAAGAGTGCTTAAAGCTCTTGGTTTTACCAGAAATGCTACAGAAGCAGAAAAAGAAATGATGGATAACTGGTTTGAGCGTATGGGCTACTCTATGGACAGAGTGTTGGAAGCCTGTACAAAGACAGCCGGTATATCCAGTCCGAATTTTAACTATGTCAACAAGGTTTTAGAAAACTGGAGAGACGAAGCGCAGAGCAAAGGCGTGGATGTCAACACCAAGATTGTGGTGACTCAGGCAGTGCTCAACCAGTATTACGATTACTTGCGGGATAAGGCAGAGAAAGAGGCGGAAGAGAGAAAACAGGAAGTTTATCAGAAGCTGCCTAGAATTAAAGACATTGATGAGGAAATCCGCAGGATGGGATCCCAGCTTTCTAAGGCGCTGATTTTAGGCTCTTCAGAGAACGAGAGTAAGAAGATAAACAGCATTATGGACGAGCTGGCAGCAGAACGTGCAGTGGTGCTGACGGAAAACAATTTTGAGATGGATTACACCGACATAAAGTACGCTTGTGAGAAGTGCAGCGATACTGGAATGACAGATCTGGGAGAGCGTTGTTCTTGTATTAAGCAGCGTACGGAAGAGGCGGAAATATGGATAAAGAAAAAAAGTTTAGAAAAATAGTGGACGTTGCGGCAGGGATTATTACCTGGCATGACGAGGCGCAGATTCGCTTCGACAAATGGCTTGTTTCCTTTTGGCAGCTCATCATTAGCGGTGCAGCTGGCGTCGTGACGTTCCATGATCATACACAGGAACGAGTGGACAGGCTGTGGCTTATCATGAGATATCATACAGCCAGCGCCATTCACAGGAACCGGAAGAGCTTTATCGACCATAAAAAGAGTATTTTAAGCCACTTTGCAGGATTTGTGCTGGTAGCGGTTGCCATGGTAGCTATGTTCAACTATGCTACAGGTTTTCAGTATTCTTATAACGGCAAAGTACTGGGCTATGTAAAGAATCAGGAGGATGTCATTAAGATTCTGGATTTGGTCAGTGCCGAGCTGAGTAAAGAGTACGGGTCACAGATTCATATTGAAGCTGATGAAAACATCAGCTTCAAAAATGTGGTAGTTTTGGATAAGGATATTGATGACATTGACACGGTACTGAAGAGACTTACTTACATGACCGACATGGAAGCACAGGCTTACGGCATTTATATAGACGGACAGTGTTTTGTCATCTGCGAAAGCAAGGATGCTGCTAATGCTGCACTGCGCAATGTGCAGAAATCTTTCATGGACGGTGAAGGTGAGATAAAATATCTGCGTGTTGGTTTTAAAGAAAACGTAGAAATCAGGCAGATGGACACGAAGCTTGCTTATATCAGCGGCAAGAAGGAAGCCGTATCAAAGATTATGGACGGCGGTTCCAAGGAGAAGGTTTATGTAGTAAAGGCAGGCGACACTTATTCGGGAATTACCAGCAAGTTTGATACGACCTTTGAAGAACTAAAGGAAAACAATCCAAAATTGAAAGAGGATTCTCTTTTCCCAGGTGATGAAATCCTGATTTCTCAGGCAGTTCCAGCATTAACTGTAGTGACGGAAGAAGAAGCAACCTATGCGGAAAAGGTAAAATATAAGACAGAATATAGGGAAGATGATTCCCTGTACGAAAATGTGACTAAAGTGATTCAGAAAGGCGTCAACGGAAAACGAGTGGTGACGGCTAGAATCATCAGAGAAAACGGGGAAGAAGTCGGAAAAGAAGTTTTAAAGACGGAAACCATCAAAAAATCCGTAAAGAAAATCGTAATAAAAGGAACCAAGAAACTACCGAAGACGGCACCGACAGGTACCTTTATTATGCCGGTATCTGGGTATACACTGACGTCGGAATTCGGATGGAGATGGGGACGTAATCATGACGGACTGGATTTGGCATGTCCGACAGGTACACCGATTCATGCTTCAGACGGAGGTACAGTGGTTTACGCAGGCTGGTACAGCGGCTACGGGCTATTTATAGAAATTGACCATGGCAGCGGAATGAGGACCAGATACGGACACTGCAGTGCAATTAATGTCAGCGTGGGTGACAAAGTATATCAGGGTCAGAAAATCGGAGAAGTAGGAAATACAGGAAACAGCTACGGATCTCATTGTCACTTTGAGATTGTAAAGAATGGTACTGCTGTAGATCCATTTAACTATTTATAAATACGCTGTTTTTAAGAACACCAGCATGTACCTAAATGCAGGCGGCAAAGTCTTTTCGGGAAAATTTCGGATTTTCCGGCATATACTTACCAATAAAAGGAGGTCTGTGCGATGGAAAATCATGTGATTGAGCTGGAAAACAAGAGCCGGCTTATGGTGAGCGCAGTGACAGCGGTGGATGCATTTGATGAAGAAACAATTCTGGCTGATTTAGCAGATGAGGGACTAGTAATTTCCGGAAAAAATTTGCATATTGAAGTGCTGGATTTGGAAGAGGGGAAGTTAGTCGCCACAGGCGAGATTGAAGCGCTGACCTATACAAAGAAAAAAGCAAAGACAAAACTTTTTGACAGGTTTCGAAAATGACAGCGCTGATTCAGAGAGAACTGTTTCAGCTGCTGATTATGTTCGGCTGTGGAATTGGCATCATGATTACCTTTGAAGCGAGAAATTATTTGATGAAATGCTGCGGAAACAGACGGCGGGTTCAAACAGTTATCTACTTTGCTTTTTGGATATTTGCAGCGTTTCTGTTCTACAGGTTTTTGTATAGGGCGTCTCATGGTGTTGTGACTTTGTATGGGCTTGCGGCTATGCTAGGCGGCATATTCTTGTGGAAAAAAGGCATTTGTGGTATACTGAAAGAGAACTAAAAGTTGGGTACACAGGTATGAAGAAGAGGAAAAAAGGGAGAGTTAAGCAGTTTACGGAAGCAGAAATGCGAAAAAGTGAAACAGGCAAAGCCGAAACTGTCAGCACTGCCGGCACTGTCCGAAAGAAAAAAAGAGTAAAACTGAATCAAGGCAGATTAATCCTGACCGTTATAGTAGTGATACTAATAGCGGTCGTTGGAATGTCCATAAAAAATGTCTTTGATTTGAGGGCAGAGCAAAAAAGCCTGCAGGAAGAAAATCAAAATCTTTTGCAGCAGCAAGAAGCATTGGAAGCTGAACTTGAAAATGTAAACGATTTGGAATATATTGAAGAACAGGCGAGAATTCAGCTGCGCATGATTAAACCGGGAGAAATTTTATTTGTTTTAGATAAAGAACAGGACAAAGATGACAGCAATGGAAACGACGAAAAAGACAATTAAAGAGGCTATCATTGTAGAGGGCAGAGACGATACGGCGGCAATCAGGCGGGCAGTGTCAGCAATGACCATTGAAACGCACGGTTTCGGTATGCCGGATTCTATGTGGCCTCTCATCGAAAAGGCGTATAATGAACAGGGCATAATTATATTTACAGATCCGGATTATGCCGGCGAAAAAATTAGAAGAAAAGTGGCGGAGCGTTTTCCAGGCTGCAAGCAGGCCTTTCTGCCTAAGGGAAAGGCACTGAAGAAAGGCAATGTGGGCGTAGAAAATGCAAAACCTGAAGATATCATAGAAGCGCTGGAACACGCGCGCTGTACAGCGTCCGATTCTCAGCAGCTTTTTACCATGGAGGATTTGACTGCTTGCAGATTGGCGGGAACGCCGGAGGCTAAGGAGCGGAGAGAACAGCTTGGGAATCTTCTTTCCATTGGCTATGGAAATACGAAGACATTCCTGCGGAAACTGAACCAGTTTCACATTACAAAAGAGGAATTTTATCAGAGAGTAAAGGAACTTACATGAAATTATATGCACCCTCGACCATTCGAGAAATTAAGGATAAATACGGTTTTAAGCTGTCAAAAAGTCTTGGTCAGAATTTCTTGACTGACAAGAACATCATCGACAAGATTATTGAAGCCACGGAAATTACTGATGAGGATTTAGTCATCGAAATCGGGCCGGGAATTGGTGTTTTGACTGCAGAGGCGGCGCAGCTTGCGAAGAAGGTTGTCGCTGTTGAAATCGACAGGAATCTAATTCCGATTTTGCGGGATACGCTGAAGGAGTTTGACAACATTGAGATTATCAATAAAGATGTGCTGAAAGCGGATTTAAACGCAGTTATTGCAGCTTCAGGCTGTAAGAAAACGAAAATTATAGGCAATCTGCCTTACTATATTACCACGCCGATTATCATGGGGCTTTTGGAAAGCCATGTAGCGGCGGACAGCATTACCATCATGATGCAAAAGGAAGTGGCAGACAGAATCAAGGCTGGGCCAGGCACCAAGGCTTACGGCGCTTTATCTGCAGCGGTGCAGTATTACTGCACGGTGGTGACAGTGGCAACAGTACCAAAGGAAGTGTTCTTTCCTGCACCGAAGGTGGATTCAGCGGTGCTACGTCTTGACCTTAGATTGGAAAAGCCGGTAGAACTTGTGGACGAGCAGTTGTTTTTCCGCTGCATTAAGGCGGGCTTTGGACAGCGAAGAAAGACCCTTTCTAACTCATTATCGCAATTAGGCGATTTTACAAAGGAAGAGATAAAAACGTGTCTGGCAGGCACTGGGATTGATGAAAAGAGACGGGCTGAGACTCTGTCATTGAGTGAATTTGCAGCGATTGCAAACCACCTGGCAAAAGGGAAATAAAGTGAGGGATAGTAACATGGAGAAATTGCAGCAATTTTATCAGAAAAGATTAAAAAACAGTTTTGCCTTCTGCGCAGTATGGGCTTTTGTACTTAACTTTGCCATAGAAACACTGGCAAGAAAAGGTCTTGGAGGTTTTGAGTTTTTACTGCACAGTCCGGTTGTATTCTTTTATAATACGCTGCTGATCTTTGCAACTTTGATTATTGCAACCCTTTTTAAACGAAGGGTATTTGTGGTAACAGTGGTCACCATCGTATGGATGGGAATCGGCATTACCAACGGTATTATTCTCATGCAGAGAATGACACCGTTTACAGTAAAGGATTTGAGCAATCTCGCCGACGGGGCAACGATTTTAACCAATTATTTCAGCAAAACCGAAATTATTCTTATTGCTGGCGGCATTTTGCTGGCGGCAACAGCGCTGCTGCTTCTTTGGATTAAGGGACCGAAGAAGAAAGAGCCAATACAGTGGAAGAGGAATCTGACCGCTGCAGTTGTAGTCATTGCATTGACCTTTGTGATGACTTTTGGGCTGATTCGTATCGGAGTACTGAGTACTTTTTTTGGAAATCTGGCGTATGCCTATGAGGACTACGGTGTGCCGTACTGCTTTGTGAACACCTGGCTCAATACCGGAATTGCAAAGCCTGCAGGATACGATGAAAAAATGATTAAGGGCCTCTTTGATAAGGATCAGTACAATGAAGATGGTACCATGAAGCTGGTTGAAAGTGACGAGGATGAAAATCACCCGAATATTCTATTCCTTCAATTGGAATCTTTTGTGGATCCATCCATGTTTAAGCATATTGAGCTTTCAGCGGACGCGGTGCCGAACTTCCGCAGAATGAAGCAGAAATATACCACTGGCAAACTCACCGTTCCTGCCTGCGGCGCGGGAACTGCCAACACGGAATTTGAAGTGATGACCGGAATCAGCGTTAAGTTCTTTGGACCGGGCGAATATCCGTTTAAGTCCATTCTGAAAGAGAGGACCGGGGAGAGCCTTGCCTTTGACCTAAAATCCTTGGGCTATAAGACCCATGCGGTGCATAACCACAGAGCCCTTTTCTATAACAGAAATGATGTGTTTGCCAATATCGGTTACGACAGCTTTACTTCACTGGAATACATGAGTGACGTGCCGAAAACGCCGAAAAACTGGGCGAAGGATAGCATATTGACGGAACAAATTCTGGAAACCATGGAGCTGACTGAGGAAAGAGATTATATCTATACCATTTCCGTACAGGGACATGGAAAATATCCGACTGAGCAGATCATCAAGAATCCAAAAATCCAGGTCACGGATGCGCCGAATGAAGATATCAAATGGCAGTATGAGTACTATGTCAATCAGATTTATGAGATGGATTTGTTCATTAAGGAACTGACGGAAGCCCTTGAAGCTTATGATGAGGACGTAATTCTGGTTATGTACGGTGACCATATTCCGGCACTGGATATAACGGAAGATATTTATGCCGAGGACAATCTGTACCAAACGGAATATATCATGTGGAGCAATTTCCCGATGGAAAAAAGGGATAAAAATTTAGCGGCATATCAGCTTGCAGCAGAAGTTTTGAACCGGGTAGATATTCATACCGGAACTACTGTAAAGTATCATCAGACAAAAGACCATGATGCAGCAGATTATCTGGATAATCTGAAAGCGCTGGGGTATGATATGTACTATGGAAAAGGCTATATTTACGGCGGAGAAAATCCGTTTGAAAGGGCCAAAATGACTCTGGGTGTAAAGAAAATCAAAATTGATAAGGTAGTCAATATCGGTGGAAAGTATTACATTAAAGGACAGAACTTTACGGAATACAGCAAGGTAACCCTTAACGGAGAAACCTTGAGAACCATTTATCTTGGACCGAGTCTTCTGGGACTGCAGGAGGAAGTTGACCCTGCTGACGCAGAAAATATGAAGGTCAGCCAGATAGATAAGTCTAATAAAGAAATTATCAGTACTACAGAGTAAACGCGAACGGAGGAAAACCATGAAATCTTTGGAAACAGAACGACTGAACCTTAGAATGTTTACCCCTGAAGACGCAGAAGATGTGTATGCTTATGCGAGCAATCCTAACGTAGGACCGCCTGCAGGCTGGGCGCCTCATAAAAGCGTGGAAGATTCCAGAAAAATTATAGAGGAAATTTTTATGCCGCCTGAAGCTTGGGCGATTTGTATTAAAGGCGATGACAGAGTGGTCGGCGTTATTGCGCTGGAGCCAGATAATATCAGACCTGAGGCTAACAGCAGGGAACTGGGATATAATCTGGCGGAGGAACACTGGGGCAAAGGATATATGACAGAGGCGGCAAAGGAAGTGCTTCGTTTTGCCTTTGAGGAACTGGGACTGGATCAGGTTGGAATCTGTACCAGCAGAGTCAACAGGCGTTCTCAGCGTATTATTGAAAAGTGTGGCTTTACCTATGAGGGTACCATTCGCAGATACTATAAAATCTATGATGGAAGTCTGCGTGATTCGATGGTGTTTTCCATGCTGAGAGAAGAATTTTTTGCGGGAAAAGACAGCAAATAAGTCTGTATCACCTAATAAGAAGTTAAAAGAAAAGAGCGTGTATTGTCAGTGACTCACGCTCTTTATATACTTTAAATCGTATTTATGGCTGCAGACCCAGCTCTATGAACTTGTGAAGCTCTGAAAGGGAAATCTTCTGAAGTCTGCATTTTCCGATAGCTTCGGGAATAATCATGGTAATTTTATCACCGCTGATTTTTTTGTCCATCAAGGCGAAACGGTATAAATCCTCGAGGGGATAATCAACAGACAAATCGAAACCGAGATTGGTGAGAATTTCGGTCAGATCGCCGCTGATATCTACATTGGTGAGACCTTGCCTGAAAGCTGCTTTCGCTTCTACGACCATGCCTTTTGCAATGGCTTTTCCGTGAGGTATGGAAAAAGCACTGAGTTTTTCAAGACCGTGCCCAATCGTATGACCGAAGTTGAGAATCTGGCGCAGACCCATGTCCCGTTCATCGGCTTCGACAACGGATTTTTTGATGGAAACACAGCGTTCAATGACGTATTCGTAATCTTGTGCTTTAATATGTTCAATCAGAGAGGACTCTGCAACGACAGCACATTTAATGGCTTCCGCAACACCGTCCTGTAGTTTGGAAGGCGGCAGACTGTCAAAGGTTTTGTAGTCGCACAGTACCAGGGAAGGCTGCCAGATAGCACCGACCAGATTTTTTCCGGAGAGCAGATTGATGCCCGTTTTGCCGCCGACAGCAGCATCTATCGCAGACATATAAGTGGTCGGGATTTGAATGTACGGAATGCCGCGCATATAGGTGGCAGCAACAAAGCCTGCCATATCGCCGACAACGCCGCCGCCGAGGGCGATAATGCCGTCGGAGCGGTTGAGACTTTCGTCCGCCATAGCTTCCAGGATATTGGAGTAAGTGTTCAAATTCTTGGAATGTTCGCCTGCAGGAAAAACTACTTTGGAGGTGCGGTATCCGTGCTCCATTAATGATGTCATGATGACCTGGGAATAAATACTGTTGACCGTGCTGTCTGTAATAATGCAAAGATGGCAAGGAGGAATACAAGTGCTGATATAAGCACCTGCGTCCTTGAGTAAAGCTTCGCCGATTAAGACTTCGTAAGGATTTTCAGTTGAAATAAGAAATTTTTTCATTTTGTAGAGCTCCTGCCGCAACGGCTGTTATTGATAATATATAGTCCCATATGTTATACTATAAACGATTGTAACATATTTTTCAGTTTTTTGCAAAAACCATATACAAGAGGTGAGTAAAATTAAGAAATTCATAGGCAGATGTATTTTTGCAGTCATCGCCCTTGGCTGCATCATCGGAATTGCCAGTATGACTATAAATAACCATATCGTAAAATCGCAGAAGGATAATATCCTGTGCGCCGTTACTGAGGAGGAGTCTGTGCTTGCTTCTTCGGATATCGAGAGACTTAAGGATAAAGGCGCAGACTGCATTTTAGTGCTGGGCGCGGGAATTAAAGATGACGAAACGCCGACGCCGATGTTAAAGGACAGACTGGACTTGGGCATTATGCTTTACCAGGAGGGCGTTGCGCCGAAGATTCTTCTTTCCGGCGACAATGGAACGGAAAGTCATAATGAGATTCATGTCATGCTGAATTATGTAAAGAAAGCCGGTGTGCCGGAAGAAGACATTTTCTGTGACCATGCGGGATTTTCCACTTATGACTCCATGTACCGGGCAAAGGACATTTTTTCGGCACAAACTATCATTGTAGTGACCCAGACCTATCATGAATACAGAGCACTGTATATCGGTGATGAACTGGGGCTGGATGTATTTGGCGCTGCTTCAGATCAGTTTACTTATGCGGGGCAGCCTATGAGAGAGATTAGGGAAGTTATGGCACGAGTGAAGGATTACTTTAAGGTTATGGGGAAACCGGAATCGGTGCTGGGGGGAGAAGTGATTCCAATCAGCGGCAGCGGTATCATATCACACGGAGAGTAGAGAAATGGACTATCAGCTATACGAAATTTTACTTTTGTTTTCAATTTACAGCATTGCGGGATGGATTTTTGAAGTGTTTCTGTTTGCGCTGCAAAACAAAGGCTTTCAGAATAGGGGAGTTTGCTACGGACCTTATTTGAGCGCTTTTGGCTTTGGTGCCCTTGGAATTCTATATGGAAATGCTTTTCTTGAAGAGAATTTTACGCTGAATCCGACGGTCTCTTTTATCAGCATTTTCGTTTTGGGAATTGCTGTGGGGCTTGTAATGTGGCTTTTGAGCGCCCTTGTGATTAATGGATTTTGCGGTGCAAAGGTGATTCACTTAAAATGGTATTATCCAATTTTGGCAGGTTTCGGTGCATGGATATTGATTTTGCAATTGAATCCGCTGCTGGTGGTGTTCATAAAACGGCTGCCGTCTTGGATTCATATGGTATTTTTGCTAGTTTATTGGGTGAGATATTTTCCGGAATTGGTAGATGGTATCATGGAAATGAAAAAATTTAAAAAAACACACACATTGCATAGACACGCGGAATAAGATAATGGAGGAGATAAAATCCTCCATTATTTTTTTTGCGGGGTGAAACGGATGATATATCTTGACAATGGAGCAACGTCATTTCCCAAACCAAAGGGTATGACCTATATAATGGAAGACTGCATGCTGCATTATTGCGGAAATCCAGGCAGGTCAGGTCATGCTATGTCCATGAAGACAGGGGAAAAGATTTATGAGGCAAGAAAACAGGTGGCAAAGCTTTTTAGTATTAAAAATCCAGGCAGACTGTTATTTACAAAAAATACCACGGAGAGTTTGAATCTGGCAATGTACGGATTCTTGCGCAATGGGGATCACGTTGTCACCACCTCCATGGAACATAACTCAGTGCTGAGACCTTTGAAGGCGCTGGAAGATAGAGGGGTGCAGCACTCCATTGTATGTGGAAATATAGAGGGGTGTGTGAGCGGGCAGGCGATAGGAAATGCCATCACAGAAAAGACGAGACTTATTGTGATGACGGCGGCATCCAACGTGACAGGAAGTATCATGCCAATCAAAGAGGTTGCCGGGATTGCCAAAGAAAAAGGAATTCCGCTGCTTTTGGACGCTGCCCAGGCTGCGGGCTGTATGCCTTTGAACGTGGAGGAACTGGGAATTTCCATGATGGCTTTTCCTGGGCATAAAGGATTGCTTGGACCTCTTGGCACCGGATGTCTTTATGTTTCCGAGGAAATAGAACTGCAGCCGCTGCTTTACGGAGGAACCGGAACAGAATCAAGAAGCAGACTGCAGCCTGCGGACTTTCCGGAAGGCTTTGAAGCGGGGACTGTCAATGCACCGGGAATCATAGGGCTGGGCTATGCGGCATCAGTAGTGGAAAAAGTGGGAATTCACGCGATTGCGTACCATGAAAGACAGCTGATTTGTCAATTTGACAATGCGATTCGCAATATGAATTGTGTAGATTTATATGGGCCGGTGTCGGAGCAGAAGACAGGAATCAGCTTGTTCAATATTCGCGGCATTGAGTGCGAGGAAGTTGCAGACAGACTGAACAGGGAGTTTGGAATTGCAGTCAGAAGCGGCTATCACTGTGCAGGCCTTGCGCACAGAACGATTGGAACTTGGGATACCGGTGCCGTTCGACTTAGTGTTGGACCATTCAACACGGGAAAGGACATCAAAAGGGCCGTTGATGCAGTTTGGAAAATATCACAGAAAAAATAAGTTTTTTTATGTGAACTTTGTGCGAATTTTACTGAAAGAACGGTTGATTTCATTGACAATAGACACTCTGCCATATATAATTTTAAGTTGTGGCTGAGTGTCGTTTTTTGAGACAAAGCCTTAAAATTTGGGTATAAGAAAGGGAAAAACATGTCGAGATTTAGCGTTAAAAAGCCATTTACGGTTTTTGTTGCAGTCATCCTTATTTTAATGACGGGAATCGTATCATATACGAAGATGACGCCAGATTTGTTTCCGGATATCGATATGCCGTATGTAGTGGTTGTAACGCCGTATCCGGGTGCGACACCGGAAAAGGTGGAAACCGGAGTAACCAGACCTATGGAGCAGAGTCTGGCAACTTTGACGGATATAAAAAGTGTACAATCTGTTTCCAATGCTAACTATGCTATGGTAGTTCTGGAATTTGAAAATAGTGTGAATATGGATACTGTTTCTTCAGATATTTTACAGAAAATCAATCTGGTGGAGGGTAGCTTTGATGATGGGGTAGGTTCTACCACGATTATGAAAATTAATCCCAACATGATTCCAGTCAGTGTTGCTGCAGTAGATTATGAAGGAAAAGAAAGAGCGGAGTTATCCGCTTTTGTCAGTGATACGCTTTTGAATAGATTAGAGGGAACTGCTGGTGTTGCAAGCATAAATTCCTCCGGGATTCTGGAAGAAAAAGTAAACGTTGTCATCAGTCAGGACAAGATTGACAAACTGAACAACAAGATTTTAGCGTCAGTCAACAGTCAGCTTGCCGATGCCCAGAACCAGCTGGACAACCAGAAGGCTAAGGTGACTGACGGCAAGAAAAAACTGGAAGAGGGAAAGAACCAGATTGCCGAAGGTAAGGAAGAACTTAAAAAGGCAAAAGAACAGTTGGAAGCAGGCAAGGATTTTCTGCCGGAGGGCGAGTATGAAAAGCAGGCGGCTGCCCTTAAAACGGCGGAAGCGGAGCTTACAAAGAATGAAAAACAGCTTGAAAAGACAAGTTCGCAGCTTTCCGAAGCGGATAAGCAGTTAAAATCTGCACAGGTGCAGCTGGATTCTCAGTCCAGCAAAGCGCGAGAAAGCGCCAATATCGGAGATAAAATTACGACTGATATGATTTCCGGCATTTTGCAGGCGCAGAACTTTTCCATGCCGGCTGGCTATATCGTGGAGAATGGGAATAATGTGCTGCTCAGCGTAGGAGATCAAATAACCACAGAGAAGCAGGCGAAGAACCTGTTCCTCTTTGATTCTGGCGTGGATAGCGTAGGAAAGGTTTACGTCGAGGATGTTGCTGATGTATTCATCAGCGATAACAGCGAGGACCTTTATGCAAAAATTAATGGGGAAGATGGCATTGTGCTGACTTTCTCAAAACAGTCTAATTTTGCGACGGCGGAGACCTGTGAAAATCTGCAGGAAAAGTTTGATCAGCTTGCCAAGGAATACGAAGGTCTGCATTTTACAACGCTGATGGATCAGGGTGATTACATAAAGCTGGTTGTAACTTCTATTTTGAGCAGTTTGCTTTGGGGTGCGCTCTTTGCGATTATCGTGTTGTTCCTGTTCCTCCGAGGAATCAAGCCGACATTGATTACGCTCTGCAGCATTCCAATCAGTATCATATTTGCTATACTTTTAATGTATTTCTCCGGCATTTCCATCAACCTGATTTCTATGTCAGGGCTTGCAGTGTCTGTAGGAATGCTGGTCGACAACTCCGTTGTTGTGATTGAAAATATCGTTCGTCTGCGGCGGCAGGGGGTTCCTGCTCCAAAGGCAGCAGTGGCAGGTGCAAAACAGGTGGGTGCTGCTATTACGGCGTCAACGTTGACAACGGTCTGTGTATTTGTGCCGATTATCTTTACGGATGGACTTACTAAACAGCTATTTACCGATATGGCGCTGACAGTGACATATACCTTGGCAGCTAGTTTGATTATTGCACTGACTTTAGTACCGGCTATGGCCTCTAAATTACTGGTAAAGACCAGAGAAACGGAAGGGAATTTTTTCCTTGCAGTTCTGGAAAAATATAAGCAGTCCGTTACCTTTGTGCTGCGTCATAAGTTACCGGTACTTCTTCTTGCAGTAGTACTTTTGGCAGGTAGTGTATATATGAGCCTGTCAAAAGGATTTATATTCATGCCGGAGATGAGTTCGCCGCAGATTCAAGCAACGGTAACAATGCCGAAGGGCAGCACCTTAGAGGAAACCAAAGAACAGGCAGACGAGGCTATCAAGCGGATTCAGAACGTGAACGGCGTAGAAACAGTTGGTGCAATGATGGGCGGCGACAGCATGATGGGAAATTCCTCCTCAGAGCAGTCCGTATCCCTGTATATTATGCTGGAGGCGGAAAGTGAGACTGACAGCAGTGCCATTGCAGCAGAAATTAACAGCCTTTGCGAAGATATGGAAGCAGAGGTTACTGCCTCTGGCTCTTCCATGGGCGACTTTACCACTGCCATGGGTGGCGCAGGGGTTTCCATCAAAGTCTACAGCGGTGATCTTGATAATCTGCAGGAAGCGGCTCACGGAATCACTGACGTTTTGGAAACCGTTGAAGGAATCGAAGAAGTTGAAAGTGGTGTGCAGGAATCTGACAAAGAGTACCACTTTACAGTAAAGAAAACTGCTGCAATGAAGGAAGGTCTTACAGTTGCGCAGGTTTACGCGGCTATCGTGGATGCTATGACCTATGAGGATACGGCAACTACTGTGACATGGCAGGACGACAATTATGACGTTATTGTTTCTTCTGAGCAGAAAAGCCAGCTGACAACAAAGGATATCAGAAATCTGACTCTAACGGTGACCGACAGCGCAGGCATTGAAAAGGAAGTGAAGCTTTCCGACATTGCGGATTTGACGGAAAAGGAAACCTTAAAAGCTATCAACCGAGACAACCAGAGCAGATTTTTAACGGTATCGGCGAGTTTGCAGGAAGGCTACAATATCACGAAGGTGACGGACGCGGCGAAGCAGGCTGTAGCAGATTACAAGCTGCCGGAAGGAGCAACCATCGAGTTTGACGGTGAAAACGAAGAAATCATGGATGCTATGAGTGATTTAGTGCTTATGTTGCTTCTGGGAATTGTCTTCGTATACCTGATTATGGTGGCGCAGTTCCAGTCACTGAAATCACCGTTTATCATTATGTTCACCATTCCGCTGGCATTTACGGGAGGTCTATTGGCACTGCTGATTTTCGGCAAGGAAATCAGTGTCATCGCCATGATTGGTATGGTTATGCTGACGGGTATTATCGTAAATAACGGCATTGTGCTGGTGGACTACATCAATCAATTGCGTGCAGGTGGTGCATCCAAGAGAGATGCCATCGTCGAAGCGGGTATGACTCGTATGCGTCCGATTCTCATGACATCGCTGACTACGATTTTGGGCTTGATTGTCATGGCATTTGGAAATTCAACAGGAACTGATATGATGCAGCCGGTAGCCCTTGTTTGTATCGGCGGACTTGTTTATGCAACTTTAACAACGCTGTATATTGTGCCAGCGATTTATGATATAATGAACAGAGAAAATTATAAATACATTTCAGATGAAGATCTGGATATCAGCAATATTAATTAAGTAGGAGGTCATACGTGAAGTTATTTGACAACAAAGTACAGGAAACAAAGTACAAGGTACTTCGTGAGGTAGCAGTACAGACATGGAAAGGAAATGACGTGTTTGCAGAGTTTAACGAAGTTGCCAGCAAAATTATTCCAAAGGATGAGCCGCCGCAGCGTTGCTGCATTTACAAGGATAGGGCAGTCGTTGCGGAGCGTATGCGTCTTGCCATCGGCGGCAGCAGAAAGAATTCTAATGTGGTGCAGGTAATTGATATTGCCTGCGATGAATGTCCGGAAGCAGGATACGTTGTAACTGACCTGTGCAGAGGCTGTCTTGCTCACGGGTGTATTGAAGCTTGTAAGTTAAAGGCAATCACTATCGATGAAAATCATCATGCCAAAATTGATAAGACCAAGTGCGTTGACTGCGGGCGCTGCGCTACAGCTTGTAAATACAGCGCGATTCATAATTTCCAGAGACCGTGTGAGATTGCCTGCAAAGTAGGTGCAATTTCTATGGGTCCGGGAGGAGAAGCTTCTATCGATTACGAAAAATGCATCAGCTGCGGTTCCTGCGTTTACCACTGCCCGTTTGGCGCAACGGTTGATGTGTCCAGCATTGTGGATGTTATCAACTGTCTGAAGGAAAGCACCAGAAAGGATTCCAATAATCCAACGGTTGCAATCGTAGCACCGTCCATCGGCAGCCAGTTTTTATATGCAAAATTGGGACAAGTGATTACCGGCATTCATAAGCTGGGTTTCGCGGAAGTGCTGGAAGTTGCGCTGGGTGCGGACATGGTATCCATTAAAGAGGGACAGGAACTTGTAGAAAAGGGATTTCTGACATCTTCCTGCTGCCCTGCTTTTGTAAAATACATAGAAACTAAGTTCCCGGATATGATGGACAAGATTTCTCATAACTATTCGCCGATGGCAGAGCTTGCAAAGTTCTTAAAGGAAGGGCATCCGGAATATACCATCGTATTTATCGGTCCTTGTATCGCAAAGAAATCTGAGGTCAGAAAACCGGAAATCAGCAAATATGTAGATTATGCTATTACCTTTGAGGAACTGCAGGCGCTCTTCGACAGTAAGGATATTATCCTGAAGGAGCAGGAAGAGACCGAATGGAATCAGGCGACTTACTACGGCAGAATCTTTGCGAGAAGCGGCGGTCTTGCTGAGGCTGTAACTCAGGCACTGAAAGAACTGGATGTGCAGGACTTTGAATTTAATCCGATTTCCTGCTCTGGCATCGAGGAGTGCAGAAAGGCGTTAATGCGCGCAAGCAAGGGACTTCTGCCGAATAACTTTATCGAAGGTATGGCTTGTGTCGGCGGCTGCGTTGGCGGAAGCGGAAACATGATTCGCTACGAAGACGCACCAGAGGAATTTGAAGATCACACTGAAGAGGCAACCGCTGTAAAGATTAAGCCAAACTTGAGAAAGACCATTAATATTCTGTAGGCTTTGGGTGGCGCGCGAACTGGCGAAGTACAACGCGACTTCTTGTGCCAGCCCGCGCGCTGTTTGTGCATAAAATTGAAGTTTTTCTCTGAAATATGCACATTTTCTTCGTATGACGTGCATATTTTTGGAAAAAATAATGGATATATGCAAATTCTGATGATAGAAAGTCTTGAAATCAGAGAAAACAGGTCTGAAAATGCATATTTTAGAAATTTTTCTTGATTATATGCACGCTTCTGTGCATATTTTGAGAGGTTTCGCTGAATTTATGCATGTGAGAAGGTTGGAGTGAATTTTATGATTTATGAACTGCGCCATTTTAATACACCGCTGCTTCGCTTTACAGCAACGGAAGACAGCAGTACACCGGATATTAAAATATTATGGCATGATGAAAGCAAAGCGAAGCTTCTTCCTCTTGACTTGCGGCTTTCCGGTGAGGGAATTGCTAAATGGCTGAAACGCAGAACAATTCCCGCTAACAGAGCATATGTGCATAATTTTTTGAGCAAGTGCGGACTTAGTATTAACAGACCTATGCATATTATCAAGGTTTCAAAAGGTTTATCTCTAAATGATTGTTACTGGGTCTGTGAAGCGGACTTTTCGGGTACATTTGAGGACTTTAATCTTTATGACAATCGGTTTAGCCGAGTGTTGGCATTGATTGCATTTACCGGTTATGGGAGCAATGTGCGCAGTTCGCTTGCTTCCTGTCCTGAATTTACAACAAATGGTATGCTGCCAAAATGCTGGAGACGAGTGGATGGTACTATAAAGCTTTACAAAGGCGGAACTGCGGGTGCATATAACACGGGAAATGAACCTTACTCGGAGTTTTATGCGGCGCAGGTTGCAGAGGCTATGGGAATTGAGGCAATTTCCTATGGACTTTCCAAATGGAAAGGGGGGCTATGTTCTACCTGTAAATTATTTACAAGTAAAGAAAAAGCCTTCTTGCCGGTTGGAAGAATGGTTACAGCGGGAGGCATGGAGGCAGTAGAAGTATACTACGAGAAACTTGGCGCAGATTATATGAGAGCACTCCACGATATGATTGTCTTTGACGCAGTTATCTGTAATACAGACCGGCATTTTGGAAACTTTGGAGTTCTGGTGGATAATCGGACCAATGAGATTTTGAAGCCGGCGCCCCTATTCGATCATGGAAATTCGCTGTTTAATTATGCAGGACGAGATGATCTGAAATCAGAGGAAGCGCTGACAGCCTATGCGAAAACAATGCAGCCTTGCGTATACGATGATTTTATAGGCAGTGCAAAAAAAGTACTTACAGCAGAACACCGAGAGAGTCTACGTCATTTGTTAAACTTTAAATTTAAGAAACATTCCAGATATAACTTGCCGGAGGAAAGAATTGCATTGATTGAAAAACAAATACAGAGCAGGGCAAGGTTGCTGCTGGAAAAAGAATAAAAAAACGGCTGACCTGAAGGTTTTCGGGAAAGCCGAAAAATGATGAAGCGACAAATAATAAACATATCATTATAGGTCAAGATTTTTTGTCATTTTGCGCAATGGGGCTTTTAATTGTATATATCCTTTTGGACAAAGTGTGGATATATGTTGTGAGTGTTATTTTACTTGCTCTAGGGGTTCTCTTCGACGTGCATGCAAGAAAAAGTAAAAATCACGGTGTAGAAAAGTGATTTACAGCAGTGAACTATAGCCGGATAGTATTCAGGTTATAATGCAGATTCCGGAACCAAATTAAGAATTTTGCGGATATTGCCTTTTACATCGGCTTTGTCGTCCTTGAATTTATTATATTCTCTCTGGCTTCTGGCTTCATTGCTGCTGCTCAGCTGTTCCCAAGCAAAGGATTGCCATTGGTCAAAGATTGCTAGAAGCTGTGCCAAATCATCCTTTTAACAAAAGAAGAAAGAAGGCAATTTATATGGCAGAAGTTAGAATTGCAATCGCAAAAACACCGAGTCAGGCAGATAAGCTTGGCAGAACAATTACAAAGAGTATTACTTTATCTGAAGAAGAAGCCAGAGTTTTTCGAGATTACTATTACGCTGAGGGACAGAAAGTTGAAATCGCATTCGGAGCAGTTGTTTCAATTATGACAGCTGCATTGCCTGGTCCATCTGGTGCTTTGGGGATTGGAGTAAGAAGTGTAGCGCGAGCACTTGATATCACTACTAGTACTGCTGCTGGAGTTTTCAAATCAGTACTCTTTAAATCATATTACAGTCAGCTAGCTAGTAAATTTGACATGACTACTAGTGATAAACCAACAAAATGCACCATGACTTATCAATATAACCGTGTTTCATCTAATGATGGCTATTACTGGTTGAAAGATATTGATGTTAATTAAAGAAGAGCAAGGGCTGGCACATGATTAAATTGTGCCTCGCCAAGTGTAGAATTGAAAAAACAAAGTTGTTGACCAGCTGGAAGCTTTCTCCGGCTGGTATTTTTATACTACATGCAGTAGCATTTAATATAGAAGTTAATTGGTTTATAAAAAATATTATATTATTAAATCTAAAAAATCTATTTTTTATAATTTCTATGATACAATAATTAAAAATAGACTTCTCAATATTGTAATATTTATGAAAAACTAATTATGAAAAGTTAAGCTATTTCTTGAAAATCTTTTGAATGAATTACAAATATATATTTGAATCTAGAAAACGGCATAACAAACAGGGCGTCGTTTCTGGTACTCAAAAGGAGGCGAAATATGTTAGTACGAGTTTTTCAGATCGCTTGCGTAGTGGGAATTGTTATTTCAATCAAGCTGGATCATAAGATGGTCGCAACGGTTACAACGATTTTGCTTGCTGCTGTCTTGGTGGAAGCATTTTTTTCTGATTGGAAAAAAAGTCGGAAAACTGGCAAAACCGCAAGCAGGTGGATGATCATAGTAGAAAACTTTTGCGGAATTTGTGCAGGGCTTCTTCTAATTGCCTATATATGGGCTGGTCAGATATGGGTATTCATTCCAATTGCAATTATTTTGGGGCTGGGCGTGCTTTGTGACATAAGATTAAGGAAAAAGAAAAGTACTGAGGAAGAATAAAGTACACGATATAACAAAGGCGACTTTGCCGGGATTTTGCCCGTAAAGTCGCCCAATTTTTTAGTTGGTATAATTATCAAAATATCCCTGAATGTAGATAAACGGTGTGCCTTTGTCGCCGCTGCCGCTGGTCAGGTCACATAAAGAACCAATCAGGTCGGTCAGTCTTCTAGGCGTGGTGCCTTCTGCAACCATGGAATCACCCAGTTCTGCGTCCTTGTTCTTTATGTATTCGCTGATTGCATCTTTTAGTTCGTCGCCTTTTAAATCAGCAAATTCATTGTCGGCAAGATATTTCAGTTTCACTTCGTTTGGTGTACCGTCAAGACCTTTTGTGTATCCTGGAGATACGATAGGGTCAGCCAGTTCCCAAATTTTTCCTACAGGATCTTTAAACGCGCCATCGCCGTAGACCATGACTTCTACAGTTTTACCGGTCAGGACATTGATTTTTTTCTGAATGCCGTCAACAAATTCCTGACAGTGAATCGGGAAGAGTTTAACGCTGTTTTCGGTTGCTTTGTTAGAACCGAGCAGACCGTATTTATCATTGTAACCGCTTCCGTCTACGCTTGCAGTCAATATATCGTCCATACCTAGCACCACTTCTGCGCCGGCTTCTTTGAGCAGTCTCTTGGATCTTGCTCTGGTGTGGATGTCACAGGTCAGTACTTTTTTGGTATAATCCAGAACGGATTTTGGGTTGTTGGAGAAGATGACCTCGGCTTCTGCACCTTCTTCCTCGATAAGATCTTTATAGTAATTCACATAGTCCATACCGGTGAAGGTATGTCTGGATTTTCCGAACAGCTCCTCAAACTGTACCTGTGTCAGCACATCGGAGTACGGGTTGATTCCTTTTTTATCCAGAAGGTCGATGTCAACCAGATGGTTGCCTACTTCGTCAGAAGGATAGCTGAGCATCAGTACAACTTTCTTTGCACCTTTTGCGATACCGCGTAGACAGATTGCAAATCTGTTTCTTGAGAGAATCGGGAAGATGACGCCGATGGTTTCTCCGCCGAGCTTTGCCTTTACGTCTGCAGCAATCTGATCAGTGGTAGCGTAGTTTGCCTGTGCTCTTGCCAGAATGGATTCTGTTACGGCAAGGATGTCTCTGTCCTGTATAGTAAATTCACCAGCTGCTGCCGCATCCATGACAGTGTCGATGACAATCTGGGCGAGGTCCTCGCCCTCTTTTATGATGGGAGCTCTAAGCCCTCTGGATACTGTTCCTACTTTTCTTTCCATTTTAAGATTCTCCTTTGATGCGACTGATTCCCATGTTTGCCAGCTCATCGGCACGGTTGTTCATCGCAGTGATATATTTGAAATCGTCGAAGGAAAAACGGCTTCCGTTCCAGCCGACGAATTTCGTGTAAAGTTTATCAAAGTCTGTAGCTTTGCTGTTTAGGTTAACATGCCCCTTCACGCGGAAAAATTTCACATCGTGCTTTCGCACCAGTGCCAGAAGCTCTTTCCACAGATCCTGATTTTCTACAGATTTCTTGGCGGCATTGCGCCATTTATTCTTCTCCCAACTTTCGTACCATTTTTCGCGAAAACAGTTGGAAACGTAAGCGCTGTCGGAGAAAACTTCTACAGTCTGCCCATCCTTGTTGAGCGCTTTAAACGCCTCTATGACTGCGGTCAGTTCCATGCGGTTGTTGGTGGTATTTGCTTCACCACCGAACATTTCTTTCTTGTGTTCGCCAAATTCTAAAATGGCACCCCAGCCGCCGGCGTTCTCACTGCTCTGATTTCCTGAACAGCCGCCGTCTGTGTAAATTCTCAAAATCATCATTGGTATCCCCTTTGTAATTTTTTACACATACTATTATGCCTTATTTTGTTAAAAAGTACAACGGAAAATTTTTGTGGCGGTGAAAAAGTGTGCTATAATGAGGGAGAATAAGCAGATTTAACCTAAATTGCGGTTTTCAAAAAAATATGTATAAACGTGCTATGGCAGGGGACTGCAGGACTTGCGTAATATGCAAGATTTGAAATTTGTTTAGGGAAATCTTGCGAAAAATGCAGGATTTGAGGACAAAAATCAAGGAATCATGCGTGCTCAAGCTTACTGCTCCTATCTTTTTATACATATTTTCTATTATTTCGATTTCTGGGTTAAGATTTGCGAATTCGCTTATACATTTTTTTCAAAAAGACCTATTTTAGGTTAAGCCACTGTACTGGCAATGGTGCTAGTGCAGGAATTAGATATGGCGCTATCCGCAAAAACATGATAAAATAAGTTTTGTGATTTTTATATGGAAGAGGTAAGAGATGGCGTTTCAGTTTTATTCCTTTGCCAGCGGCAGTTCCGGCAACTGCTATCTGGCAAGAAGTGAAAATACGACAATTTTAATAGATGTGGGCATTACCGGCAAGCGAATTTTTGAGGGGCTTTCTTTGCTCAATTTAAAGGCGGAGGAAGTAGACGCAATTTTGGTAACCCATGAGCATATGGACCATGTCAGGAGTCTGAAAATGCTAAGCAAGAAAGCGGTCAATGCCAGAGTCTGCGGCTCCGCGGGCACGTTGGCGGAGGTTATGGATAAGATTGATGGTGACAGAGCAAGGGCAGTTGGAGCTGCAGAGCGTTTCCAGATTGGAGATATTACCGTAGTTCCTTTTCGGCTTTCCCATGATGCGGCAGAGCCTTTTGGTTATTCGTTGATTCACCAGGGAAGACAGCTGACCATTGTGACTGATACTGGATACATTTCCGAGGAAATTTTCTTACATATTGAGAAAGCAGACCTGCTGGTTTTGGAAGCCAATCATGAGGTGAATATTCTGAAGATGGGGGCATATCCATATTATTTGAAACGAAGAATTTTGGGTGATGAAGGACATCTTTCCAACGAGGCGGCAGGGCAATGCCTTTGCGAAATGCTGCGGGCACGGAAAGAAAAGGGCTGCGCAAAAATACCGCAGGTGGTGCTGGCGCATTTAAGCAAGGAAAATAATACGCCGGGACAGGCATATCTAACCATTCGCAACATTTTATTTGAAGAGGATTTTTACATAGACAAAGATTTGATGTTAGATATTGCCAAAAGAGACGAGATTGGAAAAGAGATGGAAATATAGTATATGAACATTACGGTTATCTGTATTGGTAAATTAAAAGAAAAATACTGGAGTCAGGCTGTAGAGGAGTACAGCAAAAGGCTTCGCAGCTATTGCAGTCTGGAAATCCTGGAGTTAAAGGAGTCCAGACTTCCTGATAAAGCTGGTGCTGCCGAGGAGCTGGCTGTAAAGGACGCCGAAGGGAAGGAAATCCTGAGGCGGATTAAGGAAAACATGTATGTGATTACATTGGAAGTCAAAGGGAAAATGCTTTCCTCTGAAAAATTAGCGGAAAAGATAGAAAAACTGGGCCTTTCCGGCGACAGTAATATCGCCTTTATTATTGGCGGCAGTTTGGGACTTTCCGATGAAGTAAGCAGGAGAGCTGATTTTAAACTTTCCTTTTCTGAGATGACTTTTCCGCACCAGATGATGCGGGTGATTCTGCTGGAACAGGTGTATAGAAGTTTTAAAATTATGAGGAATGAAACTTATCATAAATAATTTCACTCATAGGTATTTACTTTTGCGGAAAAAGGATTATAATAAAAATAGTTCAAAATGAACAGGGAAAAATTTAATACGGAGAAGTTTTTTCTGTATGGTGGTTTATAGTTTACATTGCGAGGTTTTTTCCCTGTTTATTCTTGGATAAGAGAAGAAATGTCAAGGATTGAATTGACATTTTTTTTTTGGCGGTTTTCTACAAACTAAAAGATGTCAGGCAGGCAATTTTACGCCAACGTGACATCTTTTTTAGTTATAATGCTTATACAATCATATCATAGGTTGCGTAGTCCGGCATCCAGTGAGTGTCGGCAATATAGTGGAACAAAGTTTCCGTGTCTTTTGCTTTGAACAATTCCAGAATTTTACGATGTTCATTATTAGTCTTTGCAAACACTTCTTTCAGGGTCTGATCGTTGTCATCGATATAGGTTTTTTTCAATAGTTTGTTCTTTGTTTTAGCAATTGTATCGATTAGGGTATTGTTGCCGCATTTATTGATATATAGCTGGTGGAAGGTGGTTTGCTGTTTGTAATACATCTCGTAATTGCCAGAGTTGATAGCAAGCTCCATTGCGTCTATATAAAAAGCCATATCGGCATAATCCTGTTCTGTTAAATTGTCACAGGATAATTTTGCTGCGTAGCCATCGAGGACTCCGATGACTGCATAAATTTCCTTGATGTCGGTGTGACTCATCGCTTTGATGACAAAACCTTTGCGGGCGCGGTTTTCCAGCACGCCTTCAGCGGCTAGCTGAATTAAGGCTTCGCGGACAGGTGTACGGCTGATATTCAATTCTTCACAGATCACATTCTCGTTGACACGTTTATCGGGGAGAAGGGCGCCATCACGTATTTGCTCGGCGATATAGTCATAGACGTGGTCTTTTAATGTTTTAAATCTTTCCATGTATGGTTTCCTCTCAAAATTCTAACGCTTATATATAATATATAACGGCTGGAATCTTTCGTCAATAGAATTCGACAAGAAACGCGAATTTATCTGAAAAATCAGATATGACCTATTGACAGAAGAAAAAGTTTTATATATAATATACTCATCTCGGTAGAAAATATAATATATTTTATAATTTATATCGAATATAATCTGCCGAGCGCAATTATTTTATTTATAGAAAGAAAGAGAGGTTTATGAAATGCCGACATTAAATGACAAGAAGAAGAAATTTCAATTTCCGAGCAGTACATTAATGCTGTTTTCCATCATTGTAGTGGTAACTATCTTAACCTACATTGTACCAGCAGGTCAGTATGAGTATGTGCTGGATGAGGCAACGGGCTATAACGTTGTAGATGGGGGAAGTTTTGCTTATGTTGATCAGAGCCCAGTCAATCCGTTCAAACTGTTCGTAGCAATTCAGGAAGGCTTTATCAACGGTGCACAGATTATCTTCCTGATTTTATTCGGATATTTCTGGGTATATTCTGTCATGCAGACTGGTGCTTTTACAGCGATGATTAACACGCTTCTTAACGGCAGGGCAAAGGACAGCAAATTATTTGTTCCTATCGTTATGTTGGTTTTTGCATTAGCGGGATCTACTTATGGCGAATTTGAGACTGTATATGGGCTGATTCCGATTTTCGTGGCGCTTGCCATTGCGCTGGGTTATGATGCAATCGTGGGAATGTGCATGTCAGGTATGGCAGTGGCAGTCGGCTTTGCCTCTGCAACGACAAATCCGTTTACCATCGGTATTGCACAGACGTTTGGGCAGCTGAAGATGTTCTCCGGCTTAGGATACAGATGGCTCATCTTTGTGGTATTCTATCTGGTTGCTGTGGCGCTGGTGATGAGATATGCTCTAAAAATTAAGAAGGACCCAACGAAGAGTCTGCTTTACGGCATGGATTACTCTGCTTTCCAGGTTGAACGTGATGAAACCATGAAGTTTACAGGCAAACACAAAATTATTATGCTTGGTATGGTTGTTACAGTCGCAACCATTGTATATGGCTCTTTAGAACTGGGCTGGTATATCAATGAAATGAGCGCTGTATTTATCATTTCCGGTATCATTTCTTCTATCATCGGAGGCAAAAGAGCAGAGGGTATCTGCGCAGATTTGATTACATCGTTGTCAGAAATGACAGTTGCAATGGTCGTAGTAGGTATGTCCAGAGCAATTCTGGTTATCATGCAGAACGGAGTGATTATTGATACTGTAATTCACGGTATGAACAGCATGATGGATGGACTTCCAGCGTGGGGAACAGGTATTGCAATGCTGATTGTGCAGAATGTCCTGAATTTCTTTATCCCATCGGGCAGCGGTCAGGCGGCAGCAATTATGCCGATTATGATTCCGCTGGCAGACCTGTCTGATCTAAACAGACAGATTGCAGTGCTTGCTTATCAGTTTGGTGATGGATTCTCCAATCTGTTATGGCCGACAGCGTCCTGTACAATTATGTGTGGTATTGCAAAAATTCCTATGGGCAAATGGTATAGATTCTTCCTGCCGATTTTTGCAGTGTTCTTCGTATTACAGATTATCTTTATTGTAATCGCAGTTCTGATGAACTATAGTTAAAATAACGGGAAAAGAAAGGATTTTCTAAAATGCAGGAAAAAGAGTTTAGAGATTTGCTGCTTGCGCAGGTGCGCATCTTTGAGAAAGAAGTTATTGCAGTCAATGACTATATGGCAGAAAATCCGGAAACTGGGTCGGAAGAGTATAATAGTTCTCGCAAAATGGTAGAATTGCTGAGAAAATACGGAATTCAGGTGGAGTATCCTTTTGCTGGATTAGATACAGCCTTTAAAGGGATTATCAATCCTGAAAAGGAAAGCAGAATGGTGCTTTTAGCAGAATATGACGCTCTGCGGGGTTTAGGTCATGCCTGCGGTCACTGCGCCAGCGGCAGTGCGAGCCTTCTTGCGGCTTTGGCGCTGAATCAGGTAAAGGATCAGCTGGATTTCGGCGTAGATATTATCGGAACACCTGATGAAGAAGTCAACGGTGATAAATGCTATATGGCGGATGAGGGTGTTTTCGATGGATATGATTTTGCAGCCATGGTTCACATGGGCGGCTTTAATACGGCAGAGGTTAAATTTATTGCCTTAGATGGTCTGGGCTTCAAGTGGCACGGCGCGCCAGCTCATGCGGCAGCAGCACCGGAAAAGGGAAGAAATGCCCTCAATGCGGCACGACTGTTTATGGACGCAGTCGATATGATGAGACAACATGTCATAGAGGAAGCTAGATTGCATGGCTTCATTAAGCAAGGCGGTGTTGCTTCTAATATCGTTCCCGATGAGGTGGAAATTGAATTTATAACCAGAGCGCCAAGAAGGGAAGACCTTAATGATATTACAGCGTGGGTCAGAGACTGCGCAAAAGCGGCGGCTCTTGCGACTCGGACGGAAGCTGAGATGTTTCTGGTCGGTGCGCCGTTCCATGAACTGCATATCAGTGAAATTGGTAAGAAGATTATGGAAGACTGCTTTACCGATCTGGATATAGACTTTGTAAAAGGATCCTCTGCCATGACAGGTTCCTCAGATATCGGCAATGTCGATTATCGTTGTCCGGCATTTCATCCGGTTATGGGAATTGGTAAGAATTACGATCCCCATACCAAGGAATTTGCAGATGAAATGACTTGCCCGGGAACCCATCAGGCGATCAAAAATTCAGCGAATTATCTGCTGACTTTAGCGGCAAAGCTTTATACCGATAAGGAGTTGCTCGCGAAGCTCAAAGCAGATCACAAGGCGTACAGAGGATATTAACTCTTAAAAATTTGAAAAGATCATAGTTTTATGTGATAATTAGGGAATGTGTGAAAATACATTCCCTTTTTAAAATAATTTATGTTAATGGAGGAAATTATGAATTACGGATGTCAGAGTATGGTCAAAAAAATTGACACAATTTTAATTAAACGGCCGGAAGCGGCTTTTGTGAGTCAGGAAAACCTCAACGAGAATTGGGAAAAATTCAAGTATTTCGGGTGTCCAGACTATGAGAAGGTGCTTAAGGAGTACGAGGTCTTTGAAAAGATCATCAAAGACAATGTCGAAAATGTTTATTATCTTCCTTATGACGAGAGAACCGGACTTGACTCTATCTACACCCATGACTCCCTCAAAGTCACGAAAAAAGGCGCAATTTACTTTCCGATGGGAAAAGAACTTAGAAATAAGGAGCGCCTTGCGACAGAAGCTTTTTTAACAGAGCATGGGGTGCCGACTTTAGGATACATTAAGGCGCCGGGAAAAATGGAAGGCGGCGATGTCCTTTGGATTGATGAAAAGACTGTAGCGATCGGCAGGGGGTATAGAACTAATGATGAAGGCATTCGCCAGTTCAAAGAACTCACAAAGGATTTTATCGATGAATATATTGTGATTCCAATGCCCCACGGTGACGGCGAAGAGGCGTGTCTTCACCTGATGAGCATTATCAGTTTTGTGGATACCGATAAAGCCGTTGTTTATTCCAAATACATGCCGGTATTCTTTAGAGAATATCTCATCGAAAAGGGCATACAGCTGATCGAATGCAATGATGAAGAATACGATTATCTGGGAACCAACCTGCTGGCGCTGGAACCTGGAAAATGTGTTTTAATCGCAGGCTGTCCGGAGATTCAGAAAAAAATCGAAGACGCAGGTGTAACGGTTTACACTTACGAAGGAAAAGAAATGTCCTACCGTGGTACCGGCGGACCGACCTGTCTGACCTGCCCGGTATGCAGAAAATAGGAGCTTCGAGGTAATATTCATGAAAAATCACAATTTGGATTTTGCGCTGCTGGGCGATAAGATCAAAGAAATTCTATATGAATATGTAAAAATTGAAAGTTTTACTAATACCTCTGGTGAGCGATTAGTAGAGGAATTTTTCACTGGGCATTTTGAAAAGATTCCATATTTCAAAGAGCACCCCGAGAATTGGGGTCTGTACCCCTTAGAAGATGATCCGCTGCAAAGGCATGTCTGCTGGGCTATAGTACGGGGAAAAGGGAATAAAACTGTTGCCATGGTACATCATTACGACATTGTGGATATCGAAGATTATAAATTGCTCAAGCCGCTGGCTTTTTCACCTGATGAACTTGCGGCAGCCCTTGCAGATCATAAAGATATGCTGCCGGAAGATGCGCTGGCAGATTTGGAAGCGGGCAGCTTTGTATTCTGCAGAGGCGGCTGTGATATGAAAGCGGGAGGCGCTATCCAGTACGCACTTTTAGAGGAATACAGCAAACTTGCGAGTTTTGAGGGAAATGTCATCGTTCTTGGCGTCCCCGATGAGGAAAACCTTTCTGCCGGCATGCGGGCTGCGGTGCGGCTTTTGGCAGAACTAAAGGAAAAGCAGGGACTTGAATATCTGATGATGATCAACAGCGAGCCCCATCAGAGAAAAGATTTTTCCAAAGGTGTTTTTTCTGAGGGAACAGTGGGAAAAATGATGCCATTTGTCTATGTGAGAGGATTTTTATCTCATGCAGGGAAAGTCTTTGAGGGACTCAATCCGGTATCCGTTTTGTCGGAAATTGTGGCGAAAACGGAAGTTAACATGGACTTTGCCGATGTAGTAGACGGAGAAGCGGCGCCGCCGCCAACCTGGTTATATCAAAAGGATAGTAAAGATCGTTATGATGTCTCTATGCCGCTGTCTGCACAAGGTTGTTTTAGCGTTCTAACTTTAAAGCAAACGCCTGCAGAGCTTTTAGGAAAGGTAAAGAGGGTCTGTGAAGATGGATTTCTGACAGTAATTGAGCGGCTTAACGAGAATTATGAGAAGTTTTTAGCTGCTACGGGGCAGCCGGTAAAGAAGCTGCCTTGGAAGGTGAAGACTGTAGGTTTTGGAGAACTTTATGAAGAGGCAAAAGCCCAGCACGGGACAGTCTTTGAAGAGGCTTACGAAATGGAAAGAGAGCGGATCTTGCGGAATCTTGCCGCAGGGCGTATCAATATGATTGAAGGGAACTTCCAGCTCATTGAGAAAATCTACGATTATATTGAGGATATTTCCCCCAGAGTTGTGTACGGTTTACTTCCGCCGTATTATCCAAACGTGTCCAATGTATATTTTGATGGGATTGCAGAGGAAGCGTCGGGGCTGAGCGAAAAGTTATCCACATATACACAAGAAGAGTATGGACAAATTTACGATAAAGAATATTTCTACACCGGAATCTGCGATCTGAGCTACATCAATATTGACGATCCGACAGCCCAGCGGGAATCGGTGGCAGGTGCTATGCCGCTCTTTGGTGCGTACTATGATATTCCTTTCGAGCAGATTAAAGCTATTTCCATGGCAGGGATTAACATCGGTCCGTGGGGAAAGGATTTCCATAAACTGACGGAGAGAGTATACAAAGAGGATTTGTATGAGCGCACGCCGCGCATTTTGGATTATGCAGTGAAGCTGCTGCTAAAATAAGCTGGCATGTTTTTTCACAAACTGCTGAAAGTTTTGCCGTCCTCCGGCAATGAGCAGGTGCATGGTTTCCCTAAAAATAAAATCTTGGGAATCTACCGCCTTGATGACATCGTTTTCTTTATAAGCGATGACATTGAGGCGGTATTTTTTTCGTATCTCCAGTTCTTTAAGACTGTGTCCAATCCAGGACTTTGGCGGCGCAATTTCAAAAATACCGTAATCAGAAGAAAGTTCCAGATAGTCAAAGGCACTGGCGGCACTGTATTTCATAGCGGTGCGCAGCGCCATGTCACGTTCGGGATAGATGACGGCATCGGCTCCGTTGGAAAGAAGAAATTTAGCATGAAGATCCTGATTGACTTTGGCAATCACCTTTTTTGCGCCCTGTTCTTTCAGCATCATGGTGATAATCAAAGAAGTTTCCAGATTGTTGCTGATGCAGACGAAGGAAAGATCAAATTCGCTTGCACCGAGGCTTTTGATCACTGATTCATCTGTGCAGTCACCGATTTGGGCAGCAGTGACAAAGGGTGCAATTTCGTTGACACACCGCTCGTCTTGATCGATTACCAGAAGTTCATTTCCCAGTTCAGAAAGACGCATGGACAGATGACGACCGAATCTGCCCAGTCCAATAATTAAAATAGAACGCATGAGTTGTCTCCTTTTGTTTGAATTTTTTGTACCGCTTATCCGATGAGAATTGGCTCTTTAGGATACCGCAGCCTGTGGGCAGGTCTATGACTGCTGATTACCATGATGACAGCAATACTCCCCAGCCTGCCAAGATACATCAGCGCAATGAGTATCGCCTTCGAAAATACACCCAGTTCTGCCGTAATTCCCATGGAAAGACCTACTGTACCAAGGGCAGATAGTACCTCAAAAAGTACGTATTCAGATTCCAGAAGGGGATTCGCAAGAAGCAGCAGAAATGTACAGAAAATACTTGCAATCAGGTAAAATGAAATACTGGAGAAGGCGCGCTGCTGCACTTCTTCGGGCAGTCGCCTCTGGAACAAAGATAGATCTCTGCTGCGAAAAATTTGGGAAACGATAGAGAGCAGAACAACAGTGAATGTGGTAACTTTGATACCGCCGCCAGTGGAGCCAGGACCGGCGCCGATAACCATAAGACACATGGTCAGGACTCTGCCCGCCGGCGAAAAATCACTGTAGTCAGAAATCGCAAAGCCTGCTGTTCTCGGGGTAACCGACAAAAATAGAGCGTTCATCCATTTTTCTGCGAGGGAAAGGGAGCGCAGTGTGGTATTGCTTTCTAAGAACAAAAATAAAAGACAGCCGGATATAACCAAAGCTGCGGTACAGGTCAGCATAATTTTGCTGTGCAGGGTGTAGGTGCGGAACCGGAAACGATGGTCGATGAAGTCACGCCAGACGATAAAACCGATGCCGCCTGTGATGATCAGTATAGTAGTGGTTAGAAGCACCAGTGGGTCTTTTGAAAAATGCTGTAAAGATGTACCGGGGGTAAAGATACCCATTAAATCGAAGCCTGCGTTGCAGAACGCGGAGACTGCGTGGAAGATGCTGAACCACAGACCTTGCGCAGCTCCAAAGAGCGGGATAAAACGAAATGCCAGAGCAATGGCGCCGGCACCTTCGAAGATGAGGGTGCCCAGTGTCATCGTGCGCAGCACCTTGGTAACAGTGCCGATGGTTAGACTGCCCATAGACTCCATCAATGTGGTACGCTGAAAAATGCTGATTTTATGTCCTGAAAAATAAAGAAGCGCCATGGAGAGCCCCATAAATCCAAGACCGCCAATCTGAATCAGAAGCAGAATGATAAGTTGACCCAGAAAATTCCAATGAGTATAAATGTCCATCGGAGAAAGACCGGTGACGCAGGTCGCCGAGGCTGAAGTAAAAAGGCAGTCGATAAAGGGCGTGGATTCACCGCTTGTTGTGCAGACCGGCAGACAAAGAACCAGTGCACCTGTCAGAATAATCACGGCAAACCCTGCCGACAAAAGCTGTATAGATGAAAGTTTTCGCATAGGTGCATCATCCTCCTGCCTTATGTTTCATCAATGGATGTAAGGCGGATATCTGCACTGGGCGGGAGGGAATACCCCCCTATATGACAGAATACCGTTTCGTCACATTGATATATTGCATCAGTATGCCCAGATTTGCGTAATAATATGAGAATTTATCTTGTTTTTTCACTTCAATTAGACCGGATTGTACCAGTTTCTTCATATGCTGAGAAATGGTGGCTTGTGCATAGTCGAAATTTGCGACAAGGTCTTTGTTGCATACGTTTTCCATGGTTTTGTTGCACTGCATGATGTAGCGGAACAGACGCAGGCGAACGGGATGTGCCAGTGCATCGGACACGTCTGCAATCATTTCGATGTCTTTTTCGTCAAAGTCCTGTTCTTTTCTAATTCTCATAATGAATGTCCTCCAAAGTTTTAGATTGTCAAATACCAATATACAATAAAACGGTCAAAATAGCAAGGAATGTGTCGAAAAAAGGTGGTAGAAACAGATGAAAGGCAGATAAAAGAATTTGTTTTATTGTCTGCTTGTGAATTTACAATTTTTCACGTATACTATAGATACGAGGAGGAGATGGCGAATGGATAAGAAGAGAATCCCTATTGGATTTGAGGATTTTAAAGAGATTAGAGAAGAGAACCTGTATTTTGTGGATAAAACAATGATGATACAGGAACTATTGGATGGCAGCAAAGTGACCTTGCTTACAAGACCGCGCCGGTTTGGAAAAACTTTGAATCTTTCCATGGTACGCCGTTTCTTTGAAGATGAGAGAACGACGGAAGGTGAGAAGATAGATAATCGCGGTCTCTTTGAAGGGCTTGCCATAATGGGAGCAGGAGAAACCTACCTTGCACACATGGGGCAGTATCCGGTGATTACTTTATCACTCAAGTCAGGGAAGCAGGATAATTATGATTTGTCATATACAATGCTGAAACGGCAAATCGTTGCGGAGTTTTCGAGGCACCGGTATGTCCTTGATGGGACAATGGATACCACCCAACGAGATAAATATCAGGCAATTCTTGGAGAAAGCAAGGAACCTGCCCTATATATTGACGCACTGCGTTTTTTGTCAGAGTGTCTGTATCACTATCACGGCAGGGAAGCTGTCATACTCATTGATGAATATGACGTGCCGTTAGAAAATGCATATTTTCAAGGTTTCTACGATGAGATGATTGGATTTATCCGTTCGCTGTTTGAGTCAGCCCTGAAAACCAATCCGTATCTGAAACTGGGTGTGGTAACCGGCTGCCTTAGAATCAGTAAAGAAAGTATCTTTACGGGGCTTAATAATCTGGAAATTCACTCCATTATCAGTCCGAAATACAGCAGCTGTTTTGGCTTTACCGGTGCGGAAGTGCAGAATATGCTGGCATATTATAATCTGGAAGACAGGTTTGAAGAAGCAAAAGCATGGTACGATGGCTATCTGTTTGGAAATACGGAAATCTATAATCCGTGGAGTATTCTCAGCTATGCCAGCAATGCAAAGGCGGGTGCGCAAATCGCAACAAGACCGTACTGGTCAAACACATCGGGCAATGGCATTGTGAAAGAACTGGTTGAAGACGCTGACGATATTACCCGAGAAGAACTGGAAATTCTCATGGACGGCGGAACCATTGAAAAGCCAGTTCATGAAGAAATCACTTATGGAGATATTCACAGTTCCAGAGACAATCTGTGGAACTTCCTGTTCTTTACAGGATATTTGAAGATGAAAAGTCAGAGAATTGAAGGCGAAACCATTTATTTGGAAATGACCATTCCAAATAAGGAAATTCGATCTATCTACAGGCAATCTATTGTCGGGTGGTTCGACCGAAAGATTGAGCGCATAGACAGAAGCCCTCTGATTAAAGCCTTAGAAGATGGCGACTGCGAGGCTGCTGCGGACTTTATCTCTTGCCAGCTGATGGACACTATCAGTTACTTTGACTATGCGGAGAGCTATTATCATGGATTTTTGAGCGGACTTCTGAAGAACACCGGACGCTATTCGATTCTATCCAACCGGGAAAGTGGAAATGGCAGACCTGACCTGATCCTTAAAGAAAAAAAGTTTATGGGCAGAGCAATTATTATAGAATTGAAGGCTGCAAAGACCTTTGCGGAGATGGAAACAAAGTGCGATGAAGCGCTTGCACAGATAGAGACGCAGGGCTATGCAGCACCGCTGATTGCCGATGGCTATAGACCTATATTGAAGTATGGGATTGCTTTGTACAAGAAGGGCTGCATTGTGAAAACAGAGAAATAGAGAAAAGTTTACTGAGCGTGTATATACGTTGTATATATGCGCTTTTTCTTTTGCGTGAATTTCGCCGGAACTGGATTACCAAAAGGTAAAACCTGAGGCGAGTTTTTTACGTTAAGGTGACAAGTCGGTTGGGACAGTAGAGTGGAAAAAGAAGGAATAATCGAAGATAACGTTGAAATTTCAATAATATTTTTCTTCTAGGAGGCATTGGCACGAAAATCGCAATGATGAAGTGAAAAAAGATTCTGACAAGGAGGAATAGTCAATGAAAGTCAAAGAAAAATATCTAAACTTCTACTACGAAACAATTGGGGAAGTATGTGAACCTGAAATCAATCCAAAGAAAACGGCGCTGCTTCTGGTGGACCTGCAAAACGAATTTGTTCGGCGGGATTGCGGCGAAGCGCTGCAGTTTCAGGCGGCAGGGGAATGGGAACGATGGATTCCTTTCCATGACAGACTGGATGAAGTTGTAATTCCTAACAACCAAAAGCTGCTGGAATTTTTCAGAAAGAATAACTTGACGGTGACCTATGGAAGAATCGCCTGCCTGCGGGAAGACGGCGAAGACAGATCACCGGTACAGAAGTCTGAAGGCTGGAATGGTATGCTGCTTCCTGTGAATAGCTATGAAGCGCAGATGATTGATGAGCTGGCGCCGCTTGAGAACGAAATTGTCGTAAATAAGACGACAGACAGCGTGACTACGGGGACCAACTATCTGCAGCTGCTGCAGTTTATGGGCGTGGAAACCGTGATTGTAACCGGAATTGTAACGGATCAGTGTGTTGCGTCTACAGTAAGAGGACTTGCAGATGCTGGTTACAAAGTAATCTGTGTAGAAGATGCATGTGCAGCAGGCAGCATGGAGCTGCATGATGCAGAACTGAAAATTATGAGCGTTATTTACTGCGATGTACTTTCCACGGACGAAACAATTGCACTCATTGAGAAGAACTTATAGCTCATAGGTAACAGGAGAGAAAAATGGAAACACAAGGACTGAGAAAAGAAATAAGACTGTCCGGCATGATTGCTATGGCTGCCGGCGGCATGATTGCAGCGTGGATGGTTGAAATCAAGTACTGGTTTGAAATCGGTGGTGCAGGAGCAGCGCTTTCTTTACTGACATGCGCAATCCTGATTTTACCGCTGGCATTTATGTATACTGAAATGACTTCTATGATGCCCTATGCAGGCGGACAGAATATCTGGATTACAAACGCTTTCGGATTTAACACCGGCTTTGTATCCTGCTGGATGATTATGCTTCTTTATATCATGGCAATGCCTACGGTGTCGATGGGAATTGCCTCTATGCTGGCATACTTATTCCCAATTACAACCACACAAATAAAAATCATTGCAGCGGTGCTGCTGGTGCTCTGGTATTTCTTAACCAACTTTGAATTGAAGCTGCTTACCAAACTGCAGAATGTGTTCTTTTGGAGTACGCTGGTAATTGCCGTTGCTGCGGATGTTATTTTTATTGCAAGTGGAAAGTGGAGCTTTGCAAATCTTGACTGGTTTCCAAACGGAGCCGCTGGGTATACTGCAGGAATCGGTCTTTTAATCATGAAGTTTGTAGGATTTGACCTGATTCCGCAGCTTTCAGAGGAGGCAAACTTTCCGAAAAAGGATATTTGGAAAGCTTTTGTAGGATCTTTAGGTTGTACAGTGCTGGTTTATGGTCTGGCGGTCGTTGCAATCGGAGGTATCGTATCCCTTGACTGGATTAGCGAAGTAAGCATTGTAGACCCTATGGTGGCAGATCATCTGGGACTTCACTGGCTGGGGATTCTTCTCGTCGTTATGGGCGTTTTGACCTGTATTACTACGCTATCCTCCTTCTGGCTCTCTGCTTCCAGAATCCTCTATGGTGCAGCAAAGCAGCATCAGTTTACTGCAAGATTTGCTAAGTTAAACAAGCATGGACAGCCGCAGTTTGCAAATCTAGTTGTAGGCATTTTGTCCATCTACTTTACGATTTTTGCGCCGGAGGCATGGGTAAATTACATATACGTAATTTATGGCGTTGCAGCAGGTGCAGTATATCTGATGGTGACGCTTTCCTTCATGAGAATCAGAAAAACGCATCCTGAGTGGGAAAGACCATATAAAGCGCCTGCCGGCATGCTGCTTGGCGTTATAGGAATCGTATTTTGCATATGGATTCTTTGGACTAATGGCACTGCAATGGGTGCGGCAGAGTGGATTGTACTGGCAGTGTATGCGGCGGTCGGTGTTGTGCTTTGGGGTTATGCAAAGGCAATGCAAAAGAAAAATCCGCTGGATTGGGCGCCGGTTGTATTGAGTCCAGATACAGTCACCAAAGAAGAAGCAAATGAAATCACGCGCTGAGCTGCGGCATGGAGGCTAAGACTGAACCGTTGATATTCCAAAAATAGGAAAAGCAAAATGATAACATAGCCCGGGGAATATCTCGGGCTTATGTTATAATAAATCAAATCATCAAATTGCTGCCAGCTTGAGGTAAGGAGAACCCCATGAGAAAGAGGAAGCGATCACTTACTGTGAACATCATCTTGATTTTTTTAATCTTTAATATCCTTTCTGTTATGATTTTTACTGTATATATGCAGAAAAGCAGTCAGAACGGCGCTATGAAATACGCACAGAGCAGCCTGCTGGAAATGACAAAGGAGAAAGGGAACCTTCTTGCCATTACTTTCGATCGGATTCAAAATAGAGCAGAAGTTATGGGCGTATATATGGAGGAGGCGCTTTCGCAGGATACTTCGGCAGCGCTGAGCAGCCAGTATATGATGACAGAAACCGGCACGATGACTAGAAAAAAGGACAGCACAAAGAGCAGCAGTCAGCAGAGCAATATTATTGTGCCTAACATTGCGCCCTTGTCAGATGAACTGATTTATGAAATCAACGTGACGGAAAGGTTGGACCGTTATTTTGCGCAGATTATAGAAAATGAAGAGGTTTCGTGGTGCTATATTGTAACAAAGGGGAATCTTTTGCGGTGTAGTCCGTATGGTGACCTCAACGCTTTTTTTACCAGTGACCACAGTCAGGTCAGCGATATCTTTTATACACAGGCGACAAATCAGTATAATCCAGATCATCAGGCAATCTGGGCAGGACCTTATTATGATTATCTGGGAACAGGATGGACGATAACCTGTTCCCAGCCGGTATATGATCGAAATGGCGAACTGTTTGGCGTGATTTGTCTGGATCTTTCCATTGAAAAAATGAAAGAGAAGTATTTTACAGAGTTTTCTTTAGGACAGAGCGGAAAATTGTGCTGGATGTCAAATAACGGAGAGGTGTATTACCATACTGATTATGACAGTTTGACTGCAGAGCAGGGTGAAACGCTGGAGAAAAACATTTTTGAAGATGTATTGTCAGAAGAACGGCGAGCGGCGCTGAAAGAAGGCGTTCTCGGCGGTGGTTCGGGAATTAAATACTTTGAGGAAAACGGCGAGCAGCGCATGTTCATCTATTCGCAGGTGGAAGGTGCAGACAGCGTTATTTTTACAGAAATCGGCATAGATGATTTTAGTTCATTTTATACTGTGAATCTGAAAGGCATTATGGTTGTAGTGCTGATCAATCTGATTCTTGCAGTAATTTTTGCGTTGATTTTATATTTTAGTTTTTCAAGACCTATGAAAAGACTTGTAAATCAGGCGCAAAAAATTTCCGAAGGAAATTATTCAACTGTTCAGTTTCAAAAAGAAGAGGCCTGCGGTAATTATGAGATTTGCAAACTCAATGAGGCGCTGCGGATGATGAACGAGAATATTGTCTCTTATACAGAAAGTCTCATCGACAAGAACCGTGAAATTACAGTAATTCTGGACGCCATTGAAGAGACGCTCATGATTGCAGACATAGATGGAACTGTCAACATGCAGTCTAAGGATTTTGTCACGATACCGCGGGATAATTTAAAAAATGGAATTGCAGAAGTGGTAGCGACCGGAAAGCCTTTTTCTGAACAGCAGGTAGTGGACGGAGAAGCATATAGGAATCAGTATTATCCGATTTTAAAGGATAGAGAGGTCATCAAAATCGTAGTGTCCAGAGAGTGTGTTACGAAAACAGTTCTTCAGGAAAAGGAACTTCAGCAGATTGAAAAAATGGCAGGAGTAGGACAGTTGGCTGCTGCAATTGTACATGAACTAAAGAATATTCTTGCGAGGATCAAAGGCGCTGCGTATATTTTAAAACTGACTGAGGCGAAGGAATCGGAGGAAATATTTGCAATTCAAAAAGGGGTCGATGAGGCGGAAGATGTGATCTCAACTCTGCTGGATTTTTCAAAGAGGGACAAAGACGGCAGCGAGATGATACATCTTGGAACTCTGGTAAATCAAATTTTGCTGTTGTCTAAAAAAGAGATTATCGGCAAAGGAATTGTTATAAAAAAAGAAATTGATAAGGAGTTTTATGTAAACTCAAATGGCAGGGAGGCAATAAAAGTTATTCTACAGAATATCATCATAAATGCGATTCAGGCGGTACATTGTGAAGGCGAGATTGTGATTGAGTGCTGTAGGAAGGATGATAACGCATTTATCAGAATTAAAGATAATGGAGATGGTATTAAAGTTATACCAAAGGAAAAGGTTTTTGAACCATTTTTGACAACGAAAGAAAAAGGAACAGGCATCGGACTTTGGATTACCAAACGTCTTGTCGATACATTGGAAGGGGAGATTATACTACGTGAGCCTAAAGACGGCGGCACTGAGTTTATTGTATTAATTCCGGTAGAAAGAAAGGAGGCGTAATATCATGGCACGGGTTATGCTGGTTGATGATGACAGGAAATTGTTGGAACTTTATGAGAAAATCTTTGAACTCAATGGATTTGAAGTTATGCCTTGTGAGAATGGGCATTCTGCGCTAGAGGTTATCGGTAAAGAGGATATCGCTGTGGTGGTTTCTGATATCATCATGCCGAAGATGAATGGTATGGAGCTTTTGAAGCAAATAAAACTAAAATCGCCGGACACAGAGGTCATTATGCTTACTGCTGAAGGATCAATTTCTGGAGCAGTGGAGGCTGTTAAGGAAGGAGCTTTTTCTTATCTGGTAAAACCGGCAGATATTGAGGAATTGATTTCCAATATAAAAAAGGCAGCAGAGCTTTCCAATATTAAGGCTGAGAATAAGACCTTAAAAAACCGGTTAGCTTCCTTTTCGATGGGAAGTGAATTTATCGGTATATCCCCGGCAGCAGAAGCACTCAGAGAGAAAGCTAAAATTGTAGGTAAAACGGATTCTGCGGTATTGATTACCGGAGAGACCGGCACGGGAAAAGAAATTCTGGCAAATATGATACATAGATACAGCAGTCGTGCGGACAAACCTTTCGTATGCGTAAATTGCGGGGCGCTGAATGAGAATCTGATAGAAAGCGAATTGTTTGGCAGTGAAAAAGGCGCTTACACAGGAGCAGAGCGACAGAAAAAGGGTCGTTTTGAAATTGCTAACGGCGGAACAATTTTCTTTGATGAAATCGGAGAGATGAGTCCGAATATGCAAACGCGGCTGCTCAGAGTGCTGCAGGAAAAGACCTTTGAAAGAGTAGGCGGCTATGAGACAATCAGGAGTGACTTCAGGCTAATTGCCGCGACGAACAGAGATTTGAAGAAGGAGATTGAAGAGAATAGCTTTCGCAAGGATTTATACTACAGAATTAATATTATTCCTATTGAGATTCCACCTCTGCGGCAAAGATTGGAGGATATTCCGGTCTTATGTAGCAGCTTCCTGTCCCTTTATGCAAGAGAAATGAATAAGCCGCTGCCTGTCATAGATGAAGAGGTGTTGGAAGTCCTTCAGAAATATGACTGGCCCGGCAATGTGAGAGAACTTCGCAATCTGATAGAAAGAATGGTTGTACTCTCTGGCGAAGGAAGTTTAGATGTGAATGTACTTCCGGAAGAGATAAAGGATATTTTTCAGCAAAGCGAGCCGGATGATTCACTGCGGGGGCAGACGAAATCCTTTGAAAAAGAATACATTATAAAAATCATAAACAAGCATCAGGGCAATGTTGCAAAGGCAGCAGGTGAAATGCAGATTGCCAAGAAGAATCTGTATAAAAAGCTGAACGAATACGGGATAAAGTATAAATAAATTATAGTTGAACTTTTCTGCAAAAAAATTTGCACTTGTGCAGGAAATCGTGTAAAATAGAAGAGAATAAAGCAGGAGGTACGGAGACTTGACCGCAGAGGAATATAAAAAAATACTGGAAGCGCTGATCAATCTCGTAGACATGGGGATTTACGTGGTAGACACAGACGGCGTGGGCATGTTCTATAATCAAATTATGGCGGACATGGAGCAGATTCGCATTGACGATGTCATCGGAAAGCCTTTTGCAAAAGCGTTTCCCGGTGTAAAGCTGGAAGAAAGCACCATGTATCAGGCTTTAAAGAAAAACGTTGAAATCCGTAATAAACAACAGTCATATACCAGCTTATATGGAAAGGAAATCGCAACAATTAACAGCACTGTACCTGTAATCCATGAAGGAAAAACCATTGCAGCTATTGAAGTTGCAAGAGATGTAACCAATATTCGTTCCATGAGCGATACCATTTTGCAGCTGCGGGAAAAAGAGATAAAGCCTAAAGAGGCAAGGCCGAAGCTGAAAAAGTATACTTTTGATGACCTCATCGGAAACAGTTCGCTGTTTACTGCGGTTTTGGAACGGGCAAAGCGGGCGGCAGGCAACGACGCATCGGTATTTATCTATGGGGAAACAGGGACAGGAAAAGAGCTTCTTGCGCAGAGTATCCATTATGCCAGTGCTCGCAGGCAAAATCCGTTTTTGGCGCAGAACTGCGCAGCGCTGCCGGAATCCTTGCTTGAGGGCATCTTATTCGGAACCACAAAAGGCGGGTTTACCGGGGCGATGGATAGAGCCGGGCTCTTTGAACAAGCTAATGGCGGCACTCTGCTGCTGGATGAAATCAACTCCATGCCGTATGATTTACAGAGCAAGCTGCTGCGCGTGCTGCAGGAGGATTATATCAGAAGAGTTGGTGGAAGCAGAGATATTCCCATTGATGTGAGAATTATTGCTACGGTCAACGAACCCCCAGAAAAACTCATAGAAGAAGGCAAACTTCGAAAGGATCTTTATTACCGGCTTAATGTAGTAAATATCTCCATTCCGCCGCTGCGCAGCCGCCTTGAAGATATTCCAGTATTGACAGAAAAACTGCTGGAAAAGCACAATGAACGCTTTGGAAAAGAGGTCTGGATGGTATCGGAACATGCGCTGCAGCGTCTTTGTGATTATAATTATCCGGGCAATGTTCGTGAACTGGAAAATATTATTATGCAGTCGGTCGCTATGGCAGACAGGGAACACGTGCTGACAGAAAAACTGTTGCAGATGCCGATGCAGGTAGATGCAATTGGCGCTGATGTCGAAAAGTGGGATCGGAAAGGTCCGCTTGATCAGTATCTTGATAATTTGGAGAAGGAAATTATCAGAGAGGTAATGATTTCCGAAGGTGGAAATATTTCGAAGACCGCAGAAGCCCTGCATATTAAGCGGCAGACCTTGCAGCATAAATTGAAAAAATATGGGATTAAAGGTTGAGAAAAGGCGCCGGAATGCAAAAATATTTGCATATATAATGCCAAAAAATTTGCATTGTGCCCGCTGAATTAGAAATGCGGTCACTTCAAAATTTAAAAATTTCCGCAATCTGCGAGAGTTATTTAGTGGTTTTTGCACAGAATAAGTGCTGAAAACCACTATTTTTATGAAATTATTGCGGCGAAATTGTATCATGTATACACGGGAATATTTGGCATGGTTGTTGCTTTATATATAGATATCACGCGAAAACGCGTTTCAAAGTCAATTCATATTATAGTAATGATTTATTAAAAGGAGAGAAAAGCAAATGAAAAATGTAAAGGTTATCCTTTGGGGACTCGGCGCTATGGGCGGCGGAATCGGTAAAATGCTGGTAAAGAAGCAGGGTGTTGACATTGTCGGCGCAATTGACATCGGCAACAAATTAGGTAAGAGCCTGTACGAAGTAGTACCGGGCATCGAAAGAGGCGACAGAGAAGATGTTATCGTTGGCACAGCAGAAGAAGTTATCAAACCAGGTGCAGCAGACATCGTAGTAGTTTGCACAGACTCTTTCACTGCAAAAGTGTATGACAAACTGGTTATGGTTATGGAAAACGGCATGAACGTAATTACTTCTGCTGAAGAAATGGCTTATCCGCAGGCACAGGAACCTGAACTTGCTAAGAAGCTGGATGAAATCGGTAAGAAGAACGGCGTAACTGTACTGGGTACTGGTATCAACCCTGGTCTGATTATGGACCTTCTCGTAATCCTGTGGACTGGTGCTTGTGAATCCGTTGATCACATCGTTTCCAGAAGAGTAAACAGCTTATCTCCGTTTGGTCCTGCTGTAATGGAAGAACAGGGAATTGGCGTAGAAGTAGAAGATTTTAACAAGAGAAAAGCAGACGGCACTATGGCAGGTCACGTAGGATTCGCAGAATCCGTTGGCATGATCTGCGATGCGCTGGGCTGGAACCTTGAGAAGTTTGAACAGGATATGGAACCGATCGTGACTGATGTAGACAGAAAATCTCCTTACGGCTTCGCAGCAGCTGGTCAGGTTGCAGGCGTTGCAATGAAGGGCTGGGGAACTGTTGACGGCGAAGTTAAGATTGAAATGGATCATCCGCAGCAGATCGAACCTGAGCAGGTTGGCGTATTCACAGGTGACTACGTAGAAATTAAGGGTAATCCTCCTGTAAACATGGCTAATACTCCGGAAATCGAAGGCGGTATCGGAACTATGGCTATGATCATGAACTGCATTCCGCACGTAATCAACGCAAGACCTGGTCTTAAGACTATGATCGACATTCCAGTTCCTCACGCAATCATGGGCGACATGAGAAATATGATCGAGGAAGACTGCAAACTGGTTAAATAATTAAGACTTGTCTTATTTGTCCACAGCGTTGTCAGTCTCATCGTTCAGTACTTAAATTCACACAAGTACCTCCGTGTTTCGATGACTTGCTGCCTCGCTGTGAACAAAAAATCCAGCGTCTTCTAGGTTACTATGAGAGACGTAAGATAGCTGGCGCAAGCGGCGTCATACTATATAAATAATGTAGGAGATGATTAAAATGGTAAAAAAAGGAGAATGGGTACGCATTCACTCTGTAGTACTCAAGGCAGAAGAAAGAACTGCTAAAATTCCTGAAGATACACAGAAATGTGACCTGCAGATGTGGACTAAGGGCACATTGCAGGAAGATGCAGAAATCGGCGATGTTGTTACCGTAAAAACTGCATGCGGTCGTATGGAAAAGGGCACTTTAATTGAAGTAAACCCGTACTATACACACAGCTACGGCAAATTTGTCCCTGAAATCATCGAGATTGACAAACAGCTGAGAGAAATCATGTTTGGAGGTGACAAATAATGACACTGGCAAAAGATTATGATTCCGTTATGGGCAGATCCAATGAGATTCAGAGAAAAGCACTGGGTCTTGACTACGCAGAATTTGAATCCGGTTCAGTAGCTTTTGACTATGAGGCACTGATGAAATCCACCGGTTACACCCTGGAAGAAGTTGCTAAGATTCAGGCAAAAACTGCAGTAGGAAACACACCGCTGATTGAATTGCGCAACCTGACCGCGCTGGCAAGAAAATATGCAAAGCCGGGCTATGGCGCAAGAATTTTTGCAAAGGACGAGGCAGCCAACGCTTCCGGTTCCTTTAAAGCAAGAAGAGCGGCATGTGCAGTAGCACACGCTAAGAAATTAGGTTATAAAGGCGTTATCGCAGCAACTTCCGGAAACTACGGTGCAGCAGTTGCTTCCCAGGCAGCAATGCAGGGAATGGAATGTATCATCGTACAGGAATGTTACGATTCCAAAGGTGTTGGACAGCCTGAAATTGTAGAAAAAGCAAGAAAATGCGAAGCTTACGGCGCTGAAGTTATTCAGCTGACTGTAGGACCTGAACTGTTCTACACATTCCTTTCTGTTCTGGAAGACACCGGATATTTCAACGCTTCACTGTATTCTCCGTTCGGCATTGCCGGCGTAGAAACACTGGGTTACGAAATTGCAATGCAGTGTCGTGAACTGGTTGGCAAAGACCCGGATATGGTAGTCTGCACCAATGCAGGCGGCGGTATGATGACAGGTACAGCAAGAGGTCTATTAAAGGCTGGCGCTGTTGATACAGAAATGGTTTCCGCTTCCATCGACCTGACCGGACTGCACATGGCTTCCGACGAGCAGTTTAATAAGAAATCCTGCACCACAGGTCATACTGGATTTGGTGTACCTTATGCAACTGATCCGGACCACTCTGATGTTCCGCGTTCTGCTGCAAGACCTCTGCGTTACATGGATCGTTATGTAACTGTAACACAGGGTGAGGTTATGTACATGACAGAAGCACTGGCTAATCTTGAGGGTATCGAAAGAGGACCGGCAGGAAATACAGCCCTTGCGGCAGCATTTTCTCTGGCGCAGGAATTGCCTGAAGATGCAGTGCTTGTCATCAGTGAAACTGAATACACCGGCGCTGGTAAACATATTCAGCCGCAGCTTGACTTTGCAAGAGAAAACGGCATCGAAATCAAGTTCGGAAACCCGCAGGAAGAAGACAAGCCGGGCGTGAACATCATTCTGCCGAAGGATCCAAGCTTTGTAAAACACAAAGAAGCTGACATCACCCACTTCAGAAAGTCTTTAATCAAGAAGGCAGTAAAGAAGGCAGGCGTAGAGAAACTGACTGACGAGGATATTCAGTTCTTAGTAGCAGAAACCAACACTGATACCGATTTTGTTATGGCAGCACTTGCCGAACTGGGATATTAATATCTTTAGCATAAAGGAGAAAATAGAATGAAAAGAGCAGACGATTTCGAACAGAGAAGAAAGCATATCGCAAATCTTTCTGACGAAGAACTTTACAACAGATTCTGGGAACTGACCGCCCAGGTTGTTGACCCGCTTCTTGAACTGGGAAGAAAAAACACAACCCCTTCCGTTGAAAGAGCCGTTTTACTGAGAATGGGCGTTTCCTCCCTGGATACGCAGAAAATCGTAGAAGGCTGCATGGACAGAGGTCTGATGGGACACGGAACAGGTCATGTAGTTTACAAAATTTCTAAAGACAAAGGCATCTCCATCAGAGAGGCCAGTGAAAAACTGGCTGCTGGCGAATACTGGGACGATGCAGTAGCACTGTTCAAGGAGGGTAAATAAAGATGGCAGATATGGTTTTAAAACACAATGAAAAATTAGATGTTAGAAACATCTTAAAAGACCTCGATAAGTATGAACCGAGAAGAAAAGGCTGGACTTGGAGAAAACCTGCTCCTGGTCTTAAAATGGGACCTTTTGAGTATCATGATTGCTCCGAACCTTTGAAGAACGGCGTAGGTCTTCCTCCTGCAAAGTACTTTGAAGATATCGATCCGCAGCCGATGCCGGTTATTACAACTGAAATCGCTTCCGGAAGATTTGAAGACGATATCAGAAGAATGAGAATGGCTGCATGGCATGGTGCTGACCATATCATGGTTATTCGTCATATGGGTCAGTCCCACATCGACGGTCTGATGGAAGGAACCCCACAGGGTATCGGTGGTATTCCTGTAACTCGTAAGCAGGTAAGAGCACAGAGAAAAGCCCTGGACATTATCGAAGATGAAGTTGGTCGTCCAATCAACTACCATTCCTACGTTTCCGGCGTAGCTGGACCTGATGTAGCTGTTATGTTCGCAGAAGAAGGTATCAACGGTGCGCACCAGGATCCGCAGTACAACGTACTTTACAGAGATATCAACTGCGTTCGTTCTTTTGTAGACGCTTGTGAATCCAAGAAAGTTTTAGCTTGGGCTGGCATTCTGCAGATTGACGGCGCTCACAATGCAAATGCTACCGCAAGAGAAGCGTGGAAAGTAATGCCTGAGCTGATTGTGCAGCACGCAATCAACTCTCTGTTCTCAGAAAAAGTAGGCATCAAACCGGAAAATATTGCGCTGTCAACTGTACCTCCGACAGCAACACCAGCACCTTGTATGTACTACGACCTGCCGTATGCAGTAGCTCTTCGTGACTTCTGCGGCAGATACAAAATGAGAGCACAGCAGAACACTAAATATATCTGCTCCTCCGCAAGAGAAGCAACTGTAACCCATGTTATGAACATGGTTATTTCCAAGCTGACCAGTGCAGACATTCAGTCCACTATCACACCGGACGAAGGAAGAAACGTGCCTTGGCACATTTACAACATGGAGGCTGTAGACAACGCAAAACAGGCACTTCTGGCAATGGACGGTCTGATGGAAATGGTTGAACTGAAGAAAGATGGTCCGCTCCGTGAAATGGCTCGTGACCTGAAAGAAAGAGCTTGCCTGTTCATGGAAGAAATCATCGAAGTCGGCGGATATTTCCAGGCAGTTAAGGAAGGCTTCTTCGTTGACTCTGCAAAATATCCTGAAAGAAACGGCGATGGTATCGCAAGAAATCCAGAAGGCGGCGTAGGTTACGGTTATATCTTCGAAAGAGAAGAAGATTACATGGCTCCTGTAACTGCACACTTCGGTTACAATAATGTAGAACAGTACGGCGGAGATCCTGCAGATCCAGCAGCACTCATCGGCGGATGTACTTTTGAAGATAGAAGCAAAATCGTCTTCATCGATGAGCTGGATGAAGAAGACTGCGTAGATCGCAGACTTGAAAAAGTTGCTAAGTATCTGGACGGCGAAGCTATCAAGCCTGAAATGGAATGGTGCGGAGACGGCGTAGTCATGATGACTATGATGATTCCTGCAAATACCAGAACTGCAGAAGCTGCAGCGCTGGAAATCGGCAAGAAGCTTGGTCTTGAAAATCCTGAAGTAATCAGTAAGGAAGTAATGCAGGAAGCAGAAGGAACCAGAATCGAAATGAAGGGTAAGGTTAACTTCGATGTTGACCCTAGTGCTCTGGAAATTCCGCCTGAACCACATCATCTGGATGATGCAACTCTGTACAACGAATTTGAAAATCATCCGATGGTTGTCGTATGCGGTACTGTTGGTGAAGACGAACACTCTGTAGGTCTTCGTGAAATCATCAACATCAAGCACGGCGGTATCGAAAAATGGGGAATCAAAGTAAACTACCTGGGCACTTCCGTTCCGGTAGAAAAGCTGGTTGACGCTGCTGTAGAATTGAATGCAAATGCAATTCTGGCATCCACCATCATTTCCCACGATAATATTCACTACAAGAATATGAAGAGAATCAATGACCTGGCTGTTGAAAAGGGAATCAGAGATAAGGTAATTATCGCTGCCGGCGGTACACAGGTAATTCCTGATGACGCTGTAAAGACTGGCATTGACGCTGGATTCGGCAGAGACTCTCACGGTATCGACGTTGCAACTTTCTTATGTGAAGAAGCAAAGAGACGCAGAGGCGAAATGTAATGAAAGACCTAAGGGGCGGGCAAATGCCCGCCCCTGTTTTGCAAATGCCGCTGCTTAGGCAGTCATAGCGCAGGACATGGCGCTACTTGAACTGACTGATACAGGGAAAAAATTTAAAAAAAGGAAAATAATGGTTGAAAGCGATCTGCAAACATTGTACAATGAAAGTAGAACCGCTTTGTCATTATTATATTTTTGCAGTTACGCTTAACGATCCACAAAAAATTTTAGGAGTTGCGTTGAAATACTGACAAAGCAGACAAAATAGATGATTTTTGTCAGTTTTGTCAGCTTTTCCACCCAAAATCCTGACTAAAATGACAAAATAAAAGAAATACGTCAGTTTTGTCAGGAAGGGGGCTAAAAAACTGTGATTTTGGGGATCAAATTAGAAGAAATACTGACAGAAATACAAAAAAAGCAGGATTCTGTCAGCAAAGAATTGAGAACTTGTCCACCGGGTACATTGCTGCAGGTTAAAGAACGGGGTAGAACTGTGTATTATCATAATGTCTGGATAGATGGAAAAAGGCAAAGATTCAGCTTAAACAAACATCCGGAGATGGTGGCGCTTTTGGCAAGAAAAAAGTATTTGGAAATGGAAGCAAAAATACTGGAAAATAACTTGAGTGCATTGCGAAAAGCCATAGATGGATTTTCTGATACGACTCCCGAACATATTCTGAAACAGCTTCCGAAAAAATACAAAGAATTGCCTAACTCATTATTTTTTCAAACTACAGAGCAAACGGAAGCAGAACGTTGGCAAAATGAACTCTTTGAGCAGAGTGATTATATGCCGGAAAAGAAAATTCATTTGACATCGAAAGGTCTTGCGGTCCGTTCAAAATCAGAACTGATTCTTGCAGAAAAGTACTATGAATTCAAGGTACCGTTTCGTTATGAGCAGATTCTGAGAATCGGAAGGTATACGTTAGCGCCAGATTTCACCCTCCTTGCCGCCAGCGGCAAAATTTATTACTGGGAACATTGTGGTCTGACCGGAAATCCGGCGTATATGAAGAAACACAAATGGAAAATGGATGTATATGAATCAGCAGGTATTGTCCCTTGGAAAAACCTCATTGTTACCTATGATAATGAGCAGGGCACCATTGATATTCCGATTATAGAAAGTGAAATTAAAAATAAATTGATAATATAACAGATGGGGAGGTATACGAGTGAAAGTAGACGTTTTAGTAGCCGAAATTGGTTCGACCACCACAGTAGTAAATGCGTTTAAAGATTTGGATACAGAAAATCCATTATTTTGGGCGCAGGGGCAGGCACCGACTTCGGTCATGGATGGCGATGTACGTATCGGACTGCAGGGAGCTATTGATGATCTTTGCAGAAAAATGAAGATAGACAGTTTGGAGTATGATGAAATGCTGGCGACCTCTTCGGCAGCAGGCGGTCTGAAAATGACAGTGCATGGACTTGTCTATGATATGACTGCAAAAGCGGCAAAGGAAGCAGCGCTCGGCGCAGGCGGCATTATCCATTATGTAACTGCCGGAAAGCTGAGGAGAACTGACCTTGCAAAAATTAAAGAAGTCAACCCGAACCTGATTTTGATTGCAGGCGGTGTAGATTACGGTGAACGGGAAACTGCTATCGACAATGCGGAGAAAATTCGTGCATTAGGACTGAATACTCCGATTATTTATGCCGGAAATATCGAAAATCAAGAAGAAATGAAGCTGATTTTTGACGAGGAAAGCGGACAAAAGTTATATAACGTAGAGAACGTTTATCCTAAAATTGACGACCTCAATGTGGAACCTTGCAGAAAGGTAATTCAGGATGCTTTTGAGGAGCATATTACCAATGCGCCCGGTATGGAACACGTGCGGGATATGGTAAGCGGACCGATTATTCCGACGCCGGGTGCGGTGATGGAATGTACTAAGCTGCTCTACGACTGTTTGGGAGACCTGATCGTACTGGATGTTGGCGGCGCGACCACAGACCTGCATTCCGTAGCAACAGAATCCGATAAAATCGCTCGCATTATGGTTTCTCCGGAACCAAAGGCGAAACGTACAGTAGAGGGAGATTTAGGTGTTTATGTAAACCGAATGAAAGTCATCGAGTCCATCGGCGAAGAAAAGCTGCGTAAGGAATGTGAAAAAATGGGAATCGACCTCGACAAAACCCTGGAAACCTATGTTGCCATTCCTAAGACAGAAGATGAATTTAAGCTAGTAGAACGCTTAACAAAGGAAGCGGTTTTGAAAGCAGTAGAACGCCATGCAGGTATTATCCGCTATATCTACGGACCGTCCGGCAGAAGTACCGTAGCTGAAGGCAAGGACTTAACTCCGGTAAAATATATCATAGGAACCGGTGGCGCTCTGACCCGTCTGCCGCACCGCGTTGAAATTATGCAGGAAATTGCAAAACATAATGAGACCGGCATGATGCTGTTCCCGACTGAGCATGCACAGATTCTGGTAGACAATGACTATATCATGGCGTCTCTGGGCGTCTTATCTAAACACCATAGAGAAGGTGCAATTCGTCTGCTGGAAAAGAGCCTTGGCTTCAAGTTCCCTGAGAAAAAGGAGCAGGATTTTACTGCAGTAAGCAAAGCTATGGCAGATGTGAACCGAGAAGCAGAAGAAGCAAAGCAGAGGGACGAAGAATATCGCAAACACATTGAAGAAATGGAAAGCCTGGGTTATGATATGACAGCCTTCAAAGAGGAAGAAAAAATCGGCGGAGCCAGCGAAGAGGAACTGAAAGCTGCCCGTGATGCTGCTTTGGCGAAGAGCGAAGAAAAGGAAAAAGCAGAAATGCGAAGCGGTCAGGGTGTCAAAGGCAAATGGGCTGCAACAACTGAAGGAGGTGGGCAGTACATGGGAGACTGTACCCACGATTGTAAGCACTGTACGAGAAAAAATTGCCCGAACCGGGTAGAGTAGGAGAGTAACGATGTATCCAAAATTACAGATAAATTTAAAGAAACTGGAAGACAATCTGAACGCCTGCGCAGCTATAACCAAAGAACGGGGTGGCTGCTCACTGATGATTGTTACCAAAGGACTTTGCGCAGACAAAGAGATGGTAAAGATGGTGGCAGAAAATCCTCATGTGGATTTTATCGCTGATTCCAGAGTGAAAAACATTGCCAGTTTTTCGCAGATGGCACGTACAAACGGAAAAAAGACTGTGCTACTGCGTATTCCGATGCACTGCGAGGTTTCCGAGGTCGTCAAATATGTGGACTTGTCCTTTAATTCAGAGCTTTCAACCATCAGGCTGCTGAGTGAAGAGGCGAAAAAAGCAGGCAAGGTTCATGACATTCTGCTGATGATAGACTTGGGCGATCTGAGAGAGGGGATTTTCTTCCAGGATGAGGACCTGATTGACGAAGCAGTCGAAGAGATTTTGAAAATGGAAAACATCAATCTGTATGGCATTGGTGTAAATTTGACCTGCTACGGCGCAATTATTCCGAAGAAAGAAAACCTTTCCCAACTGGTTGCAATCGGTCAGCGCTTGGAAGAAAAGTACGGTATCAAGTTAGAAATGATTTCCGGAGGCAATTCCAGTTCCATCTATCTGGTGGACAAAGGGCAGCTGCCAGAGGGAATTAACAACTTGAGACTTGGCGAATCTTTCCTATTGGGCAATGATACTGCATATGAGACCAAACTGCCGGGTACTGTCAGCGACGGGCTGATTCTGCAGGCACAGATTATTGAACTGAAAGAAAAACCTTCCCTTCCTATCGGGGAAGTAGGCGTCGATGCTTTTGGAGAAAAACCTTACTATGAGGATAGAGGTATTATGAAGCGTGCCATCATTGGTATCGGTAAGCAGGACACCGACCTTGGCAGTATGACGCCCCTTGATACCCAGATTGAAATCATGGGTGGCAGTTCCGACCACATCATTTTGGACGTGACCCACTGCGATAAAGATTATCAGGTCGGAGACATTGTGGAATTTGAACTGGGATACGGCGGCATGCTGAAAACAGCAACAAGCCCGTATGTAGAAAAGGAATATCTAAGATAAAATAGAAGAGAGAAGCCAAAGAAACGGGCTTCTCTTTCATTTTATGCATATGCCGCCGGACAAGTTTCTCGTAGTCTACAGAAATCGCAGGCACGGAGTGATTCCTCTACATCGCGTCCAATACCGATGAAGCTGCTGACCGACTTTTGCGGGTGCATCATAAGGCTTGGTGACAGGGTGATGCCGATATCTTCAGGTCTGAGCAGGGCGAAAAGCTCCCGCTGAAGTTTGATATCCACTTCGTGCTGCCCTGGACTCCACGGAAACGAAACGCTTGCGCCGGTGTCGGAAAGCTGATTCTTTATTTTGTTTCGGAGCCAAGTGTGACCGCAGTCTGCTATGGCAGAACCCCAGCCGTCATAGAAAAGCTGTTTCAGATTATCACTTTCGCTTTCAGCTAGTTCATCGTAGCTAAGAACGGTGATGGCTGCAAATACGATTTCCTCTGCACCGGAAAAAAGATGAGACAGCATTTCGCTGCGGATAGTCGTACCATCAACGAGGCGGATATTCTCCCCAGAAATAGTATCAACGGCAAAGGACTCACATATGCCCCTTACAGTAACCGAGTCGAAAATCCGCTGCCGGGTTTCTTCGTACTGGGCAGAAAAACGCTTCAGCGCTTTTTCTTTCTTCATCTCGATGAGTTTGAAAAACATGTCGTCAAGACCTTCGATCTCGGTAATGGGAATATCAAAGGTCTGCCTTTGCAAAAGTGCCATGGAAATCACCTCTCTTAATTTACTGGTATTTTCGATTGAAAAGGACACGTTGGGGAAGTCGGACTTCTTAAAAGTGTGTGCTTATCAATCGAAGATACATGTTGAAATTTAGAATTTCTCAATACTGCATAAATCCATGATGAATACGGTTATGCCGCCTGCAGGCTTTTTAATAGGAATTGGCGGAACCAGACTCATCTGTTCGCATCCTGGCGCAGTCACGTTTTGATAGGTGGTCTTTTCACGCACACCGGCGTTAACCTTGAGTATTTCTAAAACTTCTGCACACTTAGACTCGTCAGTACCAATCATAATTGTTACATTCTTTTTACGAAAAAAGCCGCCGGAAGAGTTAAGTACAGTGACGAAAAATCCGTTCTGTGTTAAATCATGAATGGTGTCCTCATAGTCATCTCCGTTTAATACAGCCATAATTAACTTTTGCTGTTCTTTTTCTTTCATTAGTCTACCTCCCAATTGATTCTTGATTTATTATACCATGGCGAAACCTCTAAATATAGAGTCGCAAGCCATGATTCAATGTTCTCTCAGGCGTCAAAATCTTTGATTTTATTTGCGCCGTGAGGTTATTATACCACAAAATATGACCAAAACTGAATAAAATATTTTGGTAAAATGGGAAAATACATAGGGAAAATAGTACTTTTGTGAGGTCAGGAGAAGTAGTGAATTGATTTTAATACAAAAAAATGTTAAAATAGTCTCACATTACTTTAAATGGCTAAAGAAAAATGAAAGGAAGACAGTATTATGAAAATGAAGAAATTAATTGCTGTACTGATGGTTGCAGCCCTTCTCTTCACGACAGCAAGCTGCGGTGGCGGCGATAATGGTGGCGGCGGAGAAGCAAAAGATTCTCTGACCATCGGTATTGATGCGGACGCTGTAGCACTTGACCCGCTCCGTATCAATGATACATTGACAATGTCCATTCTGTCTAACGTATATGAACCACTGGTTCGTATGACTAACGATGGTGAAATCGTTCCTGCGCTGGCAGAAGAATGGAAAGTTTCCGATGATGGATTGGTGTATACGTTCACAATCAGAACGGACGCAACTTTCCACAATGGAGATCCAATTACAGCAGAAGATGTAAAATATTCACTGGAAGCTGCTGCAGAATCCTCCTACACCGGACCGTACATGAACTTTATCGATTCCGTTAAAGTCGTGGATGAAAAGACAGTAGAAGTTACACTGCAGTACGCATATGCACCGTTCCTGGCACTTTGTACAACTTATTCTCAGGTTGTAAAAGAGGACTTCTATAAAGAAGGCGGCGAAGTAGATATGTCCAAGAGCCCGATTGGTTCCGGTCCTTATAAGTTCAAGAACTGGGCACAGGGTGACAAGATTGAATTCGAAGCATATGACGGATACTATAAGGGCGAACCTAGCATTAAGAATTTAACTTATAAGATTATCCCGAACTCCAGCACTGCAACAATGGCACTGGAAAGCGGCGAAATCGACCTGTCTCTCAATGTTTCAGAGGCTGACATTAAGGCACTGGAAGAAAAAGACGGTATCACATTACTGCAGAAACCGTCCACTGCGTTCTACTTTATCGGTATGAACACTAACGTAAAAGAACTGAGCGACGTAAGAGTTCGTCAGGCTATCGCAAAATGCATCAACAAGCAGAATATGATTGATGGCGCACTGAACGGTTACGGAACTCCGACCAACACTTTCATCGCTGAAGGTGTTTTAGGCTATGATCCGGATTTCAATCCGCTGCCTTACGATGTTGAAGGAGCGAAGAAGCTGATGAAGGAAGCAGGATACGAAAATGGATTCAAGATTTCCATGAGTATTCCTGAAAACCGCAGCACCCACGCACAGATTATCAAATCCGACCTGGCTCAGATTGGTATCGACTTAACAATCAATATCATCGAAACCGGTAAGTTCTGGGACGATCTTGAAAATCTGGATTACGAAATGATGATTATGGGCTGGTCCTACGTTGTTATGGACCCAGATGTTGGTTACTATTCTCTGTATAAGAAAGACGATATGTCTGGTAACTATACTGGATTCGGTGATGCAGAGACTGATAAGCTTCTGGCAGACGGTCGTGTAGAAAGCGATCCTGATAAGAGAGCCGCTATCTACGCAGAACTGGAAGAAATTTATCAGACCGCAGCACCTTACGTTCCGCTTTACTGGAGAGTAGACGCTGCAGCACACAACTCCAACCTGACAGGCGTTGATATTCCTCCATGCGGATTCTACTACGTATACGACTACGCATGGAAATAAAAAAGACAAGTAAATCAAACTAGAAGAAGAAACGCCGGACCCTTCGGCAGGATGCGGTCCGGCATCTTGTATTTTACGGAGTGAACTTATGTATAAATATATCTTAAAGAGACTGGTAATGATGATACCGGTACTGATAGGTATCTCGATCATCATCTTTACCATCATCTCGCTGACACCGGGAAACCCGGCGAGACTGATACTGGGAGAGCGAGCCACGCAGGAAGCCATAGACAAGCTCAATGACGAACTGGGATACAACGACCCACTTCCAGTAAAATACGTCAACTATATGATTGACCTGGTACAGGGCGATATGGGAACCTCCTACAGAACAGGAGGCAGCGTAGTCAGCGAAATTGCAGAGCGATTCCCAACCACACTGCTGCTTGCAGTGCTGGATATTTTTCTGACATCAGTCATATCCATACCCCTGGGGGTATACATAGCAATAAAGAAAAATTCCATAGCAGATAACGTGTTTACCATAGTCGCGCTGATCTTTACAGCCATGCCGTCCTTCTGGCTGGGCATGCTTTTGATGCTTGCCTTTGCGGTAGGGCTAAACTTGCTTCCGGCAACAGGTTCAGATTCCTTCGCCTGCTTTATCCTGCCGGCATTTACCGTAGCGCTTTTATCGGTAGCACAGATCATGAGAATGACACGATCCAGCATGCTGGAAACCCTGCGTTCAGACTACATGAGAACCGCAAGAGCAAAAGGCGTAAAAGAAAACAAAATCATCTGGAAACACGCAATCAGAAACGCACTGCTTCCAGTTGTAACGACAATGGGCGTAAACTTTGGATGGGCACTGGGCGGCTCAGTCATCACAGAAACCGTATTCGGCATGAGCGGCGTCGGAACACTGACCCTGCTTTCCGTTCGTTCCAAAGACGTACCGCTGGTCATGGGATGCGTACTGTTCATGTCCCTTCTGTTCAGCGTCATCACCCTGATCGTAGACATATCCTATGCGTTCATCGACCCAAGAATCAAAGCGCAGTACGGATTTAAGAATAAGACGAGAAGAAAGACCAGAAGAAAGGAGACTAGTAATGTTCAACCGCAAAGCTAAAAACCTGGAACTGGCGCTGGAAGTGCAGGAAAGCCGCAGCTTCTGGCAGGACGTAGGCAGAAGATTTATCAGAAACAACAAGACCATCATAGGCCTTGTGATGCTTGCCATCATCGTACTGATGTGTCTTTATGGAATGATTTTCCTGGATTACGAGACACAGGTCATCAACCAGGATATCCCAAACAAACTGCAGACACCTTCCCTGGCGCATCTGTTTGGAACAGATGACCTGGGACGAGATATCTTTAACCGTATCGTATACGGAGCCAGATATTCCCTGTTTATCGGATTTTCAGCCACCATTATCAGCCTTTCAGTAGGTAGTATTCTGGGCTGTATCGCAGGATACTTCGGCGGAAAAACCGACAACATCATCATGCGTTTAACCGACGTATTCATTGCCATTCCGTCCACACTGATGGCAATCGCAGTAGTGTCCGCACTGGGACCGAACTTCGCAAACCTGATCATCGCCATCGCCCTTGGAGATATACCGGGCTATGCGAGAATCATCCGCTCTTCCGTACTTTCCATCAGAGACAACGAATTCGTAGAAGCCTCTGTGGCAGTCGGTGGAAGCAGCATACACATTATGGCACAGCACATCTTCCCAAATACCCTGGCAGCACTGATTGTACAGGCGACCCTAGGCGTAGGATATGTAATCATCGCGGCCTCCGGACTGAGCTATCTGGGACTTGGTGTTATGCCACCTGCACCGGAATGGGGCGCAATGCTCAGTGAAGCGCAGGCACAGATTCGTTATTTCCCTCATCAGGTAATATTCCCGGGTATCGCAATTGTAGTAACCGTACTGGCATTGAACCTTTTGGGCGATGCACTGCGCGATGCGATTGACCCGACCCTAAAAGACTAAGGAGGAGACAGTATGGAAAACATGGAAAATAAGAACAACGACATCCTCCTGAACGTTGAGGATTTACACGTACAGTATGATACCAGCGATGGAACCGCCTATGCCGTCAATGGAATTTCATTCCAGATTAAGAGAGGGGAAACCTTTGGACTTGTCGGAGAGACCGGCGCAGGCAAAACGACGACAGCCCTTTCCATCCTGAAACTGCTGCCCCAGAAAGTAGGGAACATCAGCAAAGGAAAAATCGAGTTTGAAGGAAAAGACCTGGTACAGTACTCAGAAGATGAAATGCGAGATATCAGAGGAAGCCATATCAGCATGATTTTCCAGGATCCGATGACATCACTGAATCCAGTACTGACCGTAGGAGACCAGATCGCCGAAGCCATCGAAACCCATCACCCGGAGCTTTCCGATGAACAGGTAGAAGCCCGTGTAGACGAAGTATTGAAGCTGGTTGGCATCACAGAAGACAGAAAATATGAATATCCGCACCAGTTTTCCGGCGGTATGAAACAGCGCGTTGTCATCGCCATGGCGCTGGTGTGCGATCCGATGCTGCTCCTTGCAGATGAACCGACCACAGCCCTTGACGTAACCGTACAGAATCAGGTACTGGATATGATGAGTAATCTGAAGGAAGAGTTGAACACTTCCATGATTATGATTACTCACGATCTGGGCATCGTATGTCAGATGTGCGACAATGTAGCCATCATGTATGCAGGAGAAATCATCGAAATCGGCAGCGTATATGATATCTTTGACTTTGAAAAACCGCACCACCCTTATACCAAAGGACTCTTCGGATCTCTGCCGAGTCTGCAGGGAAGTTCAAACCGCTTAAAACCGGTAGACGGTCTGATGCCAGATCCGATGGATCTGCCTGGCGGCTGCAAGTTCCATCCAAGATGCAAACATTGCGAGGAAATCTGTAAGAGCAAGGCGCCGGAGGTGTTCACTGAAGGAAGTCATTCTATCAGATGCCACCTTTACGAAAAATTAAAGGCAGGTGAGATTTAAACATGGGAACACCACTGATTGAAACGAAACATTTAAAGAAATATTTTAAGACCGGTTCCGGCATGCTCCATGCAGTAGACGATGTCAACATCAGCATTGAGCGGGGACATACTTTGGGCGTAGTAGGCGAATCCGGCTGCGGAAAAAGTACCCTTGGAAGAACCATACTGAGACTGCTGCCTGCAACATCGGGCAGCGTGCTTTACGAAGGCAAGGACATTCAGAAGCTGGGCGCTTCCGATATGAAGAAAATGCGTTCCGAAATGCAGATTATCTTCCAGGATCCTTATGCCAGCTTGAATCCGAGAATGTCAGTCAGCCAGATTATCGAGGAACCGCTGAAGGTAAATCATATTTACAAGGATAAGGCGGCAAAGGATCAGAGAATTCTGGAGCTGATGGATACAGTAGGACTTGCAAGAAGGCTTGCTAACAGCTACCCACACGAACTGGACGGCGGCCGCCGTCAGCGTATTGGTGTAGCAAGAGCTCTGGCGCTGAACCCGAGCTTTATCGTCTGCGATGAGCCAGTATCTGCACTGGATGTATCCATTCAGGCACAGGTTCTCAATCTGATGATGGATTTGCAGGATTCCATGGGGCTGACTTACATGTTCATCACCCATGACCTTTCGGTCGTACGTCACATTTCCACCCATATTGCAGTGATGTATCTGGGGCAGGTTGTTGAATACGCACCGTCGCAGGAACTCTTTGATGATCCGAAGCACCCGTACACCAAGGCGCTTCTGTCTGCCATTCCGATTCCGGATCTAGCGTACAGAGGAAAGCCGAGAGAGTTGATTAAGGGTGAAATCACAAGTCCAATTGATCCGAAGCCGGGCTGCCGGTTTGCGACTCGCTGTCCTTATGCGACGGAAAAGTGTACGGGCAGAAATCTGGAACTGACAAATGTAGGGACTGAGCATCAGGTTGCCTGCGTGCTATATGAGGAGTAAATGATGATTATTAAAAATGCTAAATTGTTTTTAGATGAACCTGGCATTTTTGAGCAGCTGGATATTCGATTAGAAGGTGAGAAAATCGCTGAAATCGGTGCAAATATCATGGGTGGCGTCGATGAGGAAATCATCGACGCCGCCGGCTGTTTTGTGACGCCGGGACTCATCGAAGCCCACTCCCATATCGGTATGTATGAAGAAGGTATCCAGTGGGAAGGCGATGATATCTGCGAAAACGAACCGGTAACGCCGGAAATGCGTTCTATTGATGCACTTTTTCCGGGCGATGTGGCTTTTGCAGAAGCCTTGACCGGCGGCGTTACAACCATGTGCACAGGCTTTGGCAGCGGCGGTGTTGTAGCAGGGACTGCGGTTATCGTAGAAAATAACGGTTCTTTGATTGTTGATGACATGGTTTTGGTTTCCGATGCGGGTATGAAGTGTGCCTTTGGGGAAAATCCGAGAGATTTTGGTCGCAGAGGAAAGCAGCCTAACACCAGGGCTTCAGTGGCATTTATGCTGCGGGAATGTCTGCAGGACGCTGTTGACTATAAGGCGGAAAAAGAAGAGGCATTGAAAAAGGGTGATCACTTTAAGATTGACCTGGGCATGGAAGCAATGGTTCGGGTCATCGATGGTGAAATTCCAATCAAAGCTCACTGCCACCGCTCTGATGATATCTGTACGGCAATTCGAATCTGCAAGGAGTTTGGAGTTCGTGCGACTTTAGATCACTGCACTGACGGGCACCTGATTGCAGAGCATATTGCAAAATCAGGCTATCCTGCCATCGTAGGACCGACCTTTGGTTCCAAATCTAAATATGAGCTTAGAAACAAGTCCTTTGATACTGCAGCGGTTTTAGTCAATGCAGGGGTTAAGGTTGCAGTGACTACGGATCACAATGTGACGCCGCAGGAATCTCTCAACTGGCTTGCCGCCATGTATATGAGAAATGGACTGTCTGAGGCAGATGCCCTTCGCTGTATCACCTGCAATCCTGCCGATATATTGGGAATTGCAGAGCGAAAAGGCAGACTGGCTGCCGGTCTTGATGGCGATGTTGTCATTTGGGATAAACACCCGCTTGATCTGCAGGCGAAGCCAAAACGAGTTTACGTCAGGGGAAAGGAAATGTACCGGGCGTAAATTTTGATTGAAAAGTGCATAGAAGGTAAGAATATAAAACGGAGTTGTCTGTGCGGACAGCTCCGTTTGGGCTATATGATGTGAATTATGAAGGAGTAGTTAAGCTTTCGAAAGAGGTATGAGAGGGAGAAATCAGGGTGGAATTTAAAAAGATTTTTGATTTTCGTACATTTTATGATAAAAAGATTTGCGATTTTCGTACAAAAGTGATATTATGTAGGAAAAGAGGAGGAATGAGATGGTCTTTAAACGGAAAATTTACGAGAAAATGATGGAATGGAAAGAACTGTCCGGTAGCGAGAGTGCACTTCTAATAGAGGGAGCGCGTCGAATTGGAAAGAGTACCATTACTGAAACTTTTGCACGCAGTGAATACGAAGACTATATTCTACTCGATTTCGCAAAAGAGAAGAAAGAGATTTTAAGGAACTTTGAAGAAAATATAGGCGATTTGGATACTTTTTTTAGAAATCTATTTCTCTTAAAAGGGAAATCTTTGAAACCGAAGCAATCCGTAATCATTTTCGATGAAGTGCAGCTTTTTCCATTAGCAAGACAGGCAATCAAGTACCTGGTTGCAGATGGAAGGTATGATTACATTGAAACGGGGTCATTGATTTCGATTAAGGAGAATGTAAAAGATATTTTGATTCCATCGGAGGAGTATAAACTGAAAATGTATCCGATGGATTTTGAAGAATTTTTATGGTCGACGGGCGATGAAATTACATTCTCTGTTGTGAAAGAAGCTTTTGAAAGAAAAAAAGCTTTGGGTGGGGATATTCACAGGCAAGTTATGCAGAAATTCAGGACTTATATGGCGGTAGGAGGCATGCCACAGGCAGTAAGCGCGTTTGTAAATGGCAGAACTTATGAAGAAATTGATTTTGTAAAAAGAAATATCTTGGATTTATATGAAGATGATTTAAAAAAGCATGATACCAATCACAAGGAAAGGGCCTCCGTTGTTTTTAAAACGATACCGGAGCAGCTTTCGAATCATAATTCTCATTTCAAGTTATCTATTTTAGATAAGAAAGCAAGATATGAGCGTTATGTGGACGCAATTGATTTTGTTGCGGAGTCTATGATGGGTAATGTATGTATTAATGTAACGGCACCGGAGGTTGCGTTGGAACTGTATGCAGATAGGGGAAACTTCAAACTCTACATGGGGGATACTGGGCTGCTGGTGACTCAAATTATGAGGACAGGTGATACCTCTGATGAGAACCTGTATAAATCGCTGATATTCGATAAGCTGGGAATCAACCAGGGTATGATTATGGAAAATATGGCAGCGCAGATGTTGCGTGTAGGTGGTAGTGCGCTGTATTTTCATGAGTTTAAGTATCAAGGGGCAGATGCAGCAAAGGAAAGTAAGTATGAGATTGATTTCCTGACAGTGAGAAAGAGAAAAATTGTTCCCATAGAAGTAAAATCATCAGGATATAAGCAACATAAATCTTTTGATTATTTGCTGAAAAAGTATGACTTAAAAGTGCAGGATAAATATATCCTGTACACAAAGGATTTGCTGTATGAGGATGGAATCACATATCTTCCGATTTATATGGCGGGATTAATATAAGGACAAAAAACAGAGGCGGTCATATATGACCGCCTAAACTTTTTAATTCTGATTGTGACAACGCAACCATTAGTCCTTTTTCTTTGGTTTCGGATATGGGGTCGGGTCATCGGTGAATCCGTAAATATAGTCGACACTGGTCTCAAAAAGATGGGATAAGAGCTCTGCCTGGTCGGAAGTTGGCTTGCGTTTACCTGATTCCATCTTAGAATAATTGGACTGATCGATACCGGTCTTGAGTTGCACTTGGAGCTGTGTCAAATCTTTGTTTTTTCTTAACTGTTTAAGTCGACTCATTGCAAGTTAACCTCCTTTCTAAGAAATATTATGACAAATTACCATACAAAAAATAGGTCAATTTGACCTATTTTTGGAAAAGACGCAGGAGGCTGGAATAATATCCCATTTTTGACCAGTTATCCGAAAAAACGACCAGTTATCCGAAAATGTTTGTAAGGCGCTTGACGTTATGCTAGAATTAGGGTGAATTAACATATTCATATACATATTTTTATGGTATAATTTCATTAAGAATCATTATGATTAAGGGGAATTACAATGAAAGTATGTATTTGTGATGATTTAGCAGAAGAACTTGAGCTGCTGAAAGCAGCTTGCCAGACATTTTTTGCAGAGAGAAATGTACAGGCGGAGATTGTATGTACGCAGGATCCGGAACACCCCATCAAGCATGAATATGATCTTTTGATTTTAGATGTGGAAATGCCAAAGAAGAAAGGTACTGCTGTAAAGGATCAGTTGATGGGAAGGGAGCGGCCGTTGATTATTTTTGCAACCAGCTATCAGGAAAACATCGTGGATGCTTTTGGAACTAATGTGATTGGATTTTTAGCAAAGCCTTTGGTATGGGAAAGTTTTGAGCTAAAGATGGATTTGGCTGTACGGCTGCTTTTAGCTGGCAGGATGCTGGAACTTTCTCCTGTGCTGTATGAGCATAGCGAGAAGATTATTATGTTTTATACGGAGCAGAGATATACGAAAGCGCTTCTGGCAGACGGCGAAAAAACGCCTTTATCCACGAAAAGCCTCTCCACATGGGAGAAGGAGCTAGAAGATTTGTATTTTGTTCGAGTGGATACATCTCATCTGGTAAACTGCAAGCATATTGTGGATGCATATGACGATATCTTTGTACTGCGTGACGGGCAAAAGCTGAAAGTCAGCAGAAGGCGAAAAAAGGACTGCTTTGAGAAATTGCGGCAGTATAACTTGCGGTTTTCTAAATTTGCATAAAGAATAGGAGGAAACGGTATGACACCACTTGCACAGCTACTGGAAGTATTAGTTTTACTACTTTTGTTTAAAGGCGTTCTTGGCTATGAGTTTAGAGAAGAGAATCGGTTTCTTTGTGTAGGTTTGGTGATTCTGTTTGTTCGCTGTGCTATGCTGTTTATCTTGCCGGAAGATTATACTTATTTAATCTGGCGCAGTATACTGTTTCCGGCAGCGGCGATGCCGTTTTTCTTTCATGGCAAGTGGAAAATCAATCTGGCAGCGGGAATCTGTATGATGCAGATGGTTTGGGTCATGTATAGGCTGAATATGGGAATCTGGATTGTAGCAGTCAAAGGTGATGTCATTAAAGTTGAGCTACCTCTTTGTTATTATCTGGGTCTTGCAGAGTGTCTGGTGGCTCTCTGTGTGCTGAGCTTGATATTAAGGAGAAAGAAGGAAGGAATTTTCACGCATATGGAGCTTTTGAATGTGTGGATGTTTGTTCCTTTTTTTGTTTGTATTTGGGGAATAAATAATACTGGCTGGTCTTTTAGCACAAGTACTACCGGAAATATTGCTGAAATTGTTCAAGGAAAAAATTTAATTAGAGACGGATTTTTAGGAGTCTTAGTCCTTTTTATTTTTATTCTCACCTGCTGCATGCAGTCTCAGCGGAGAGAGATGAAGCGTCTGCTTTTACTGAATCAGAAATGCCTCGCCGAGCAGACGGAGCAGTATAGCAGGCAGAGCCTGATGGATGAGGAGCTGCGTAAGTTCAGGCATGATTACATCAAACAGATTACAACGCTGCAGCAAATTGCTGAGGGAACGGATATGGACAGAGTTCGGGTTTATCTGGAGCAGATTGCCGGAGAAAAGATAAAGAGTGAATCTTTCTTTTTAACCAATCATTTGGTCTGTGATGCGATTCTGAACAGATATGGGGATGCCTGCAGGAAACAGAAGATGAAAATCAGCGTGGAAGGAAAGTTCCCGGAGCATCTGCATATCCCTGAGGTGGATTTGTGTGTCATTCTTACCAATGGGCTGCAGAATGCTTTTGAAGCGGCAAGCTTTTGCAAGGAGGGAGAAATCTCTGTAAAGGTTGAGAATAGAGAAAACTTTGTTACGATTTCCATTCGCAACAGCACGCTGCAGAAACCGCAGCGGCAGGGAGACGGACTTGCAACGACTAAGGACGATAAAAGGAATCATGGGATTGGAACCAGAAATATGGCAGACGCCGCGCGGAAAAGTGGTGGAATGGTTGAATGGAATTTAGAGGAAGAGGGATATGTTACGGCAAATATTCTGATTCGAGGAAAAAAGAAAGAATAGAAAAGGACGAAAGGCAATTGGGAAAACCACCTGATTGCCTTAAAATTTTGACATAATCTGGAAAATTTGACCAGTTGACCGAAAAAATGACCAGTTATCCGAAAGTTCTTGCAATTTTGCTGACATGATTTTATACTTGAGACATAAAGAAACACAGAATAAAAAACAAAATTGAAAGAAAGGCAAAAGATGAAAAAGAAATTATTATGCGCAATATTAGGATTATCATTAATTATGACAATAGCAATTATGCCGGCATTTGCAGTATCCGTCCCCGTAGGTAATACGAGTGGAGAACAGGACGCTGCAGGAAGTGTTTCCATTTCAAAGCAGGAAGCGGAGGAGCTTTTGTCTGAAAAGCTGGATGAAGTAGCGGATGTGCTTGGCGATGAAAACCTGGACACGGCGATGTGCCCGATGAGCGATGGAAGTCTATATGCAGTGAAGGCGTACGATATGGGAGATGGCTGTACGTTGACTGTAGAATTGAGAGACCAAAGTGAACTTGCCGTGGAAATTCCGTCTGTCATGCCTCTTGCGACATCAGGCAGCAATGAGATGTGGAAAGACTATGGAAATCGCTACTTTACAGGAAAGGCGACGGTGACAGTTGGAGGAGCTAGTGTTACTTTGGGATTAGAAAATCATTATATATTGTCTGCAAATGGGATTGATGAGAACTTTGGCAAGGATGTGAAAGATGCACCTGTGGGTTATATTGTTAATGCAGGAACGCCGGTTGTCACCACCAGCACAGCGAGAAGCGTAGGTTCCTCAGTCAGCATGTACTGCAATTTCACTTGCAAAGCAGGTATGACAACCGCCAAATACAAGATGAATACCAGTGTTAAATACCTGGCGCAGAACAAGACCGATAAACAGGTCAAGGTGGGACATTCTTGGAATTTGACAAAGACATCATAAGGAAGAATGAGGGTATTGGGAAATAGAGAAATCTAGCGAAAGGAGGCGGGAAAATTGAGAAATTTTCAGGGAAGCGGATAGGCAGATGAAAACCTGCAAAGAAAAAGAGTTTTCTAAAATAGCAAGTTGGATTAGGAGCCCAATTTAAGTTATTTAGGAAAACTCTATGGAAAAATTATACGATAAATTTGATGAAAAAGCAAGACTTGAGAGACTTTGATTAGGAATCGAAAGGAGAACGGCATGAGAAAGTTTTTATGCATGATATTAGTATTGTCTTTGGTTTTAGGAATGGGAACGGCAGCGTTTGCGGAGACATCGAATGACACAACGGGCAAATTAGGTCATACAGTGGAAACATCTACTTGTAATGAATATGCAATGCTGAAAGAGCTGGCTAAAGAAAGTGAATTTAGTCTTGTTAAACAAGGCTACACAAAATCTGAGATTGTAGAAATCAAGGATTACAAAGAAAATTATACCAAGCATCTTGAAAAGTTGGATAAACTGGAGGATCAAGGGCTAACTAATCTCGGGTATGATGAAGAACAAATAAAAATGATTAGAACATTTAAAGGAAGTGAAGCAGAATTGTATGGACTCTCAGCAACACTGTCTTTAAATGTCGTAAAGACTGACTTTCGATACAAGGAAACAGAACGTTCAAGAGGGACTTTTTCATACGAATGGACATGGAGTGGGATTCCGATGTCGACCTCAACGGATATAGTTGCAGCAAGTTGGAATGACTGGGAAATCGTTTCCCGTAGTAGTACAATTAAGTACTATGATATGACGACTGGTAGTTATGAAAAATCCACTACTGGTACAAGAAAAGATCCAACCTCTTCAGGAGGGATAGCAGGTGCAGGGTATACATTTCCGTTAAGAATTTCGAAAGAAAATTTATTTGCTAAAAATGGAAAAGTTTCTCTTAATTTGATTTCAGATGTATTTTCAAGGAAAGTTTTCTATTATTATGCAGCTTATGGGCATACGGTACTATCAGTATCTCCATCGTTTGCATTATCTGGTTCAGGTATAAATGTCGGAATTGAATTCAGCTCGGGAGTTGAAAAGTTGAGTCCTAAAAAAGGAAATAGTACACCAAAAGTTATTTCTTAGAGCATTGCAAAAATAAGAAAAGCAAAGATTGATGTTAAATAACATATAATAAAACATACAGGGGGGTTTTAATGAAACCCCCTATATATTTAAAAAGAATTGCTTAAAACGAAAATCAAGGAGATGCGGTCATGAAATTGGAACACTCAGAAAACAAAAAATTTTTCCATGTTGAGGGGGAGCGTATTAAAGACGAATTTGCCGCCAAGAAAATTGCTGACGGAAAAAATTCCTTTAGGGAAAATTTGCGTAAAGGGATAAAAGAATTGGAATTCGATATCTGGAGCGCACTGATTATAATTACAATTGTGGCAATTTTTGTAATGCAGGGAAAGATAGAGGGACAGATTGTAAAAACAAGAGATGCCATTGATGCCTTTGAGAGAAAAGCGATGGTACAGGCTGAAAATTTGAACTATTTTATGAATGAGTTAATTGAGGAGGGAGACAGTGATGATTAAAAGAAGCACATTGAAAAAAATAATTCTTGTGGTTCTTGTAATCATTTTAATCAAGCAAGTGCTCTTTTATGAAGATTTGCTGAAATGGTGGGAATGCTACGGTGCTCAGGGGAAAAATTATGATGACAGCATGTTGGGAGGCTATTTGGAGCGCTTGCAGGAGCGAATTCTTGAGTTTTTTTGCTGAGAGATAAATAGATTTATATAAGAAAATCATAGAAGGAGAAACTGGATTAAGAAGAAAAACGTCTATTTCTTTGCCGCTGTATCGGGTCTCTGCTACTTTTGCACATTTATCTTTTTCGTTTTCATCAGCCCGAGACAGCCGGAATATAAAAATGGCCTACTGTAGAATACATATATACTACAGTAGATGGTGAAATGAACGTTCCGGACAATCGGTTTTGCGGTTGTGACTGGGATTTCGATGGGTATGAAAAGTCGGTAGAAGTTGATACGAGCAATCGCAAGGTGACGATAGTTTTAGAAGAAACGACTGGCCTTGCGTTGAATGTAATTTATCCGAAGCAGCCTGAGCGAATCGTCGTAAAAAGGTTTTCAAACGGTGACTTTCCGGAAAATGCGGAGGAAAAAAGTATTACAAAGGATTCAAAGCATTTTTCCATCAGCCCGGGTTATAATATTTGTTTGAATTGTGGTATGACGAAGAGCACGTTACTTATGCGCTGAGATGTGAGCCTTTTGACGAAATGAGTGAGGCTTGACCGGTTGTCTTGAAGAACGGGCTAGGCGCTAAGAGTTTTCGATATCCTTAAGAAAATTGTAAAAGTGTGATAGGGAAAGCAAAGAGATGAAGAAGAAAACGAACAGGGGAACGCTGGTAACCTGGATTGTCATTGTGGTAATCCTACTGGTTTTAAATGTTCCATGGCCGGTACACAAGGAACTGACCGGTATTATGATAAAAATGGATGACTCGGAATTTTGTGAAGAGGTTTCCATTGAACTTGACGGAAGCTACTACGTTAATTTCCTAAAGGAAGATGAATACTGGGGATATTTTCGCCTTTCCAATGATAAAATGACACAGAACGAGCAGGTCGCTTTCAATCTGTCAATTGGTGCGGATTATGAAGAAGACCTGAGCTATCGATTTTACGAAAAGGAAAATCCGTGGGAATTCGCACAAGCCTGCAATGAGTTAGGCGCATATGAGTCGGGACGGCTTTTGTCCAAACGATTCCTTCGCAAAATCTGCATAGAGGTGCCGGATTATGTGGAAAATGGATATGGTATCTATGATGGGATAGAGGAGCGTACCGGATACATGATTGTCACCGGTGTAAGCAATTATAAAGAGGCAATGAATAGGATAGATGCATGCTACAGCGATATCGTATTCATGCCGGAGCATTTGAAAGAGTGGCCCAACCGGGTGAAATTTTCCCACAAAATTCATACTTCGTAGTGTGTTTTTTAGGCATGTGACAGGAAGTATATGAAAAGATCGGAGATTCGGTAAAGGAGGACGAATCCTATGAACAAAAGCACCACATCTATGTTTGCTGTATTAATCATCGTTTCCCTGTTCGCGTCAGCTTTTGCGGCATATGACATATTCTGGAAAGAAACGGTAAAAGAAAAAGAACTGGGAAAACTCGAAAAAGGCGAAGTTTTTAGTTTGCGGACGAATAAGAAGCTGGTCGGCGGTATAGCAAATGAAGAGGATCACAGCATTATTCTTTCTATCAGATATAATAAAAATCGAAACCGGACTTTTGAATGGCAAATAAAGGATTATCCAACGGAAAAGTTTGCACCGGAGGAAGAAGCGTTTTGGCATGATGTGATTGACTATGCGGAGAAACGGATTACCGAGGCTAATGTAATCGAAGTACAGCATTTCCTTTTATGGTAGGCGATTGAAAATGGAATCAATGCCATAGTTGACGCAAAAGGGATTGTTTAGAAAAATAAATACAGATTTTTAAGAGGGGGTGCAAGAATATCTGAATTTCAAAAAAACATGGCGGATTATTTTGTGATATGTGTAAATGAATTTAGCAACAATGATTTAATCGCTCACCAAATCTCTATCTGTCAACCGTAATTGAAAAAGTCCAAAAATAAGTGCAATATTAGCACCAAAAAGCAAGGGTTACCGTGAGCAGTTAAACAGCCCAGGTTGCTTCGTTACCATACATAGCGTAGACATGTTTCATAAAGTTATCTTTGCGCCAAGGATGATGCATAGGCGGGATATTTTGCTTCTTTGGCTTCTTCGCTGCTGCAAGTTCTTTTTCTGTATTGAAATTCCGAGATACTTCTTCATGCAACGGAATCTCTTCCAAGGCGTAAATTCGCCCGTTTACGTTGCAAAACAGCCTGCCGCTAAGGGTCTGCGCTACCAGCACCTGCGTTCCTTTGTAGTAGTTTGTATGCATGCCGGATTCATCCAACATTTTGTACCGATGGTTGTTGAACCGAATGGAATGACCGGCATCCACTATACGGGGTGTGAGCAAGGAAAGAAACAGGTCGATTTTGTCTTTTGAGGGTTGTGTTTCAAATACAGACGTGGTAGGATTAAGGGGTAGAGCGAACTGTGCGTTGAATTTCTTTATGTAGGAGTGAAGGAATTCATTTGCCTGCTCCAGGTTTTTCACGCCTGCCAGTCGTAATTCGACAGGCAGGCGTGATTGTAAGGTTTTAAAAAGACGTTCAACTCTGCCCTTGGCTTGTGGTATACTGGTTGTTTTTAAATCGACACCGAATTGCTTGCATGCATAAGCAAACTGCGTAAATGTATCATTCTCCAAATTTGGAGAATTTTTCTTTTTGTATTCAAATACGGTTCTGCGGTCAGTGTAGAACATATAGGGAATGCCATAATTTTCAAGAATTTGGCGGAAGACCTGGTAGTATCCATGTAAGGTTTCCTGGCTGTCAAAATATGCGCCGACAAGGGTTCCCGTGGCATCGTCAATGGCGGCATGCAGATGGCTTTTGTTTTCGCCAAACCAAAGATGTACAGACGCATCCATTTGAATCATCTCACCGGCATAGGAACATCTGGCTCTGGTAGGATGTGCATCTTCCAGGTCAACGATTGCAGTCTGAAGGCTTTCTTTTTCTGTCTTTGATGTTGCAGTATCCTTTTGGGTTTTTAGCTTGTCTTTGAGTTTCCTGCGAGTCCGTTTCCATGCAAGGGGAGAGAGAATGTCATGAGAGTAAAGCAGATTTCTGACGGTTCCCTCTGAGACCCGGATATCTTCATTCTCAGCCAATTTTTCTGTGAAATGCGTAAGGTTCGAATCATAGTATTTGTTCTGGTAGAGAAGCAGGATAGACTCTTTTAACTCCTCAGAGAGAGCAGATGCAGGTCTTCTGCCTTTGTTTCCGTGGGAAAAGAATTCTTTTCCCTGCGTCTCATAACCTTTGAGCATTCGGTTTACGTGGCGGACGGTACAGCCTAGCTCGACGGCAGCTCTTTTCTTGTTTCCGTTTGTTTCTTTTAGCTTTTTAATCACTTCGTACTTTTTCTGTTCTTTCATTCTAAGTTCAACCTTTCTGATAAAAACCACCTCCGAAGAGATAGTTTACTATGATATGTGTTTTTTAGGAATCCTTTTGGGACATTTTCTCTTGCGCTTTCTTAAGACATTATCACTTTTGGAGCAGATGATTTAATCGCTCACCAAATCTCTATCTTGACTTTCTATAAAAATCACAGTAAAATATAACTAGAGTGTTGGCTATAGCCGCACGAAGGGGCACACCACCGCGGGTGTGAACTTTCGTGCGGTTTTTTATTGTCAGAGGACCCGGGCACCCACCCGAAGCGTTGCGTCTGGAAAAGGTGGGGGGCTTATCTTAGAAGCAAGATGCGAAATTAACTTAAAAAGCGCTTTTTTGAAAAAAGTGTATAAAAATTTTAGCAAAATTGTCGCTATAAGAGGGAAACCAAAGCTGTAGTCGGTGTAATTCAATGAAAATTGCAGGATTTTTAAGCTTCATCATATGAAAAGCAGGAGTGCGTTATACATTTTTTAGCGATTTTATTAATTTTGGTTAAGTTTTGGCGTTTCTTTTATACATAAAAAAGGATTTTTTGGAATTTAGGTTAAGACGGCTTAGTACAAAGTGAAGAAAATCAGAAAGGAGACCGATATGGTAAGAATCAACGGTATTGATGTCAACGCCGCAGGAAAAAGTCTGGCGGCGTACATTGATGAAAATGATTATCCCCGCATGCGCATTGCGGTGGAGCGCAACGGAGAAATTGTGCCAAAGGCGAGGTATGAAGAAACCATTCTGACGGATGGCGATAAGATAGAAATTGTAAGTTTTGTAGGAGGTGGCTGATGGCAGAAAGGAGCGGAATTTTACCGGCAGAAGAAGAAATCAGAAAGTGTCTGGAACTTCGTCATACGAAGGCTGTGCAGGATAAGTTGGCGGCTGCAAAGGTTGCTGTTTGCGGGCTTGGAGGACTTGGCTCTGCGATTGCCATTGCGCTGGCGCGAAGCGGTATCGGGCAGCTTCATCTCATTGATTTTGATAGGGTGGATTTGTCAAATTTAAACAGACAGCAGTATGCGGTCAGCCAGCTGGGACAGCCTAAGCCGGAGGCACTGGCAGAGGAAATCAGGAGATTTTCTCCTTATGCAAAGTTTATTACCGATTTTATAAAGCTGACAGAGGAGAACATTCCACAGCTGCTGGCAGAAGATACATATATCTGCGAAGCCTTTGACAGCGCGGAACAAAAAGCTATGCTGACCAACTGCGTACTGACAGAATTACCGGGGAAATATCTGGTAGGCGGCTCCGGCATGGCGGGATACAGCGACAGTAATACAATTCGAACGAGAAAAATCACAGAGCACTACTTTCTTTGCGGTGACGGCGTTTCGGAAATCAGAGAGGGCTGGGGACTGATGGCGCCGCGAGTCATGATCTGTGCGGCGCACCAGGCGAATATGATAATCAGATTGATTCTGGACGAAGAGGTATAGAATAGGAGGAACAATATGGAAAAGAAAGACACGTGGAGCTTAGGCGGAAGAGAATTTTCTTCCAGATTTATTTTGGGCTCCGGCAAGTACTCTATGGAGTTGATTAATGCGGCAGTGGAGCAGGCAGGTGCTGAAATTATCACCCTTGCGGTGCGCAGAACTAACACAAAGCAGAGCGAAAATATACTGGACTTTATTCCGGAACATGTGACCCTGCTGCCAAACACCAGCGGCGCAAGAACTGCGGAAGAAGCGGTGCGAATTGCCCGCATGGGAAGAGAATTGGGCTGCGGTGATTTTGTAAAAATCGAAATCATGAAGGACAGCAAATACCTGCTGCCGGACAATGTGGAGACGGTGAAAGCGACAGAGATTCTGGCAAAAGAAGGGTTTATCGTAATGCCGTACATGTATCCCGACCTCTATACGGCAAGAGATTTAGTCAGCGCCGGTGCGGCTGCCGTGATGCCGCTTGCGGCGCCAATCGGTTCCAACAAGGGCTTAGCAACTAGAGAGTTTCTGCAGATTCTCATTGATGAGATTGACCTGCCGATTATTGTGGACGCAGGAATCGGCAAACCTTCACAGGCATGCGAAGTGATGGAAATGGGAGCGGCGGCAGTGATGGCAAACACCGCCATTGCGACGGCAGGCGATATTCCAGCCATGGCGTCGGCCTTTCGAAAAGCCATCGAAGCGGGAAGAAGCGCACATTTGTCAGGTCTTGGCAGAGTGTTGGAACGCGGCGCCAGTGCATCCGACCCATTGACTGGATTTTTGAGAGATTAGGAGGAAAATCCCATGAAAGAAAATCAGTTTTTTGTGGACTCGGAGAAGTTGAGTCCAAAGGCGCTGGCGCGGAAACACCAGATTGAGGAAGATCCGTCGGCGAGAACCAACCACATGGAATATATGGAAGGCATGGAGCAGATTGACTCTGACGTGATGGAGAAGGTGCTTAGCCAGATGCACACCTACGACTACGAACGCTACACAGAGGTTGACGTAAAACGGGCGCTGGCGGCCAATACCTGCTCGGTGGAGGATTTTAAGGCACTCCTTTCTCCAGCAGCACAGCCGTATCTGGAACAGATGGCAGAAAAAGCCAAAATTGAAACCGGTAAACACTTCGGCAATACCGTGTACTTTTTTACGCCGATTTATATCGCCAACTATTGCGAGAACTACTGTATTTACTGCGGTTTTAACTGTTATAACGATATTCGGCGGAAAAAACTTTCTCCGGAAGAGATTGAAAAGGAGATGCGGGTAATCGCAGATTCCGGCATGGAGGAAATCCTGATTTTGACCGGGGAGAGCCGCAAGGTCAGCAGTGTGGAATACATCGGCGAGGCGGTTAAAATTGCCCGAAAATATTTCCGCAATATCGGAATTGAAATTTATCCTGTCAATGTGGCTGAGTACCGCTATCTTCATGAGTGCGGTGTAGACTATGTGACGGTTTTTCAAGAGACCTATAACGCTGACAAGTACGAAACACTGCATTTGATGGGGCATAAGCGGGTGTTCCCGTACCGTTTTGAAGCGCAGGAGCGAGCGCTGATGGGAGGCGTGCGAGGCGTTGCCATGTCAGCACTTCTCGGACTTTCTGACTTCAGAAAAGACGCTTTGGCATCGGCGCTACATGTTTACTATTTGCAGAGAAAGTATCCCCATGGGGAATTTTCGCTGTCCTGTCCGCGGCTCCGCCCTATCGTAAACAACGACAAAATCAACCCGCTTGACGTGGGCGAGCGGCAGCTTTGTCAGGTACTGTGCGCGTATCGGATCTTCCTGCCTTATGTGGGAATTACCGTGTCCACGAGAGAGGAAGAACATTTTCGCAACGGCATTGTAAAGATTGCCGCCACAAAGGTCTCCGCTGGCGTTTCCACCGGGATCGGAGACCATGAGAGCAAATATGACGGAAAGGACGCAGGTGACACCGGCGACGAACAGTTTGAAATCGCAGATGAGAGAAGTTTTGAGCAGATGTATCGGGACATTGAAAAAGAAGGTCTGCAGCCGGTAGTCAACGAATATATTTATGTGTAAAAAAATAGTAATCACAAATCGCCATTTGGTACATGGCGATTTTTTGACCCAAATCAGTAAAGTACTTGAAACAAAGCCTGCGGCGCTGATTCTTAGAGAAAAGGACCTGCCAGACGCAGAATACATGCAGCTGGCGCAGAAGGTGCTGCCTCTTTGCAGAGAACATGGCGTACCGTGTTTTTTCAACAATCGAGTAGCTCTTGCAGAAAAGCTGCACCCGGATGGGCAGCAGCTGTCTTTTGCTGCATTCTGTGAGAAGGAGGTGGGCACTGCCGGCATATTCGGGGTGTCAGTACACAGTCTGCAGGAAGCAAAGACTGCAGAAGCACTGGGCGCAAGCTTTGTCATTTTTGGTCATATTTTTGAAACGGACTGTAAGCCGGGTCTGCCGCCGCGGGGTCTGGCTGCCCTGAAAGAAATCTGCGCCAGCGTATCGATTCCTGTTTATGCCATTGGCGGCGTGAATGGGGAAAATTCCCCTTTGTGCGTGGAAGCCGGTGCGGCGGGTGTCTGCATGAGGAGCGGATTTATGGAGATGGAGTAAAGTGGAAAAAATTCACCGCAAATATTTTGCCGAAAAAAGAAATATGTGCGTGACAAACCAGTATAATTGGTATAGAATGAATTTGTATACACAAATTCAAGCGTGTATCGCTAAATTGAATAGACTGCTTCCGCCGAAGCGGCCTAAGTTATAAAAAGAGAAAAGGAGAAAAACTTTATGACTATGGTAACCAACCAATTGGTAAACGATTGGGTAAAAGAAATGGCGGAATTAACCAAACCGGATGAGGTTGTCTGGATTGACGGGAGCAAGGAACAGCTTGATGAAATTAGAAAATTATCCCTTGCAACCGGTGAGATGATTGAGCTGAATCAGGAAAAATTGCCTGGCTGCCTCTACTACCGCACTAATCCCAAAGACGTTGCAAGAGATGAAAAGAGAACGGTAATCTGCACCAGCAGAAAAGAAGATGCTGGCCCTACTAACAACTGGGTTGCACCGGAAGAGATGTATGCGAAGATGAGCAAACTCTTTGACGGCTGCATGAAAGGCAGAACTATGTATGCCATTCCGTTTTCCATGGGCGTACCGGGAACAGAATTTGCTAAGATCGGTATCGAACTGACCGATTCTATTTATGTAGTACTGAGCATGGCGATTATGACCCATGTAAATCAGAAGGTAATTGATTTGCTCAACGAAGGCGCAGACTTCACAAAATGTCTGCACTCCAAAGCACAGATTAATGAACAGGAAAAGTACATTGCACATTTCCCTGAAGACAATACAATTTGGTCTATCAACTCAGCTTATGGCGGAAACGTGCTGCTTGGCAAAAAATGCCTGGCGCTGCGCATCGGTTCTTACCTTGGAAAACAGGAAGGCTGGATGGCAGAACATATGCTGATTCTGAAGATTGAGAACAAAGAGGGCGAAGCGAAATATGTTTGCGGCGCATTCCCAAGCGCTTGCGGAAAGACCAACCTGGCAATGTTGACGCCGCCTGACTATTTTAAGAAAAAAGGATACAAGATTTCTACCGTTGGCGATGATATTTCATGGCTGCGTATCGGTGATGATGGAAGACTGTATGCAGTTAATCCAGAAAACGGTTTCTTTGGTGTTGCGCCGGGGACTAACGAAAAGTCCAACCCGAATGCACTTAGAACCACACATAAAAATACCATCTTTACTAACGTGGCGAGAAACTTAGATGATAATACCGTATGGTGGGAAAAACTCGACAAGAATCCTCCAGAAAACGGTGAAGATTGGCTGGGCAATCCTTGGAACGGAAAGACTTCCGAAGAAAAGGGCGCACATCCAAATTCCAGATTTACAGCGCCGGCAGCAAACTGCCCGACCATCGCTGATGAATTTGCAACAGGAGAAGGCGTGCCTATTTCCGCAATTATCTTCGGTGGAAGAAGAGCAAAGGCTGAGCCGCTTGTTTACCAGGCAAGAGACTGGAACCACGGCGTATTTATCGGTTCTGCTATGGCATCAGAAACAACCGCTGCTGCCAATGGAAAAGTTGGCGTAGTGCGTCATGATCCGATGGCAATGCTGCCGTTCTGCGGATACAACATGGCAGAGTACTTCCAGCACTGGATTGACATGGGTAAAAAGATGACCAATCCACCGCAGATTTTCCATGTAAACTGGTTCAGAACTGACGAAAACGATGAGTTTATGTGGCCTGGGTTCGGTGATAACCTGAGGGTTATCCTGTGGATGCTGAACCGCTGCGAGGGAAGTGTTGACGCGGTGGAAACTCCGCTTGGTTATGAACCAAAGGCAGAAGATATCGATACCAATGAACTGGATATTGAGCCAGAAGTACTGGGGAAACTCCTTCGCGTAGACAAGGAGATCTGGAAAGAGGAAATCGCAGGAATTGAAGAATTTTACAGTCAGTTTGAATGGCTGCCTGAGGAAATTACCGAAAACCTCGACAGGCTGAAGGCGCAGATCTCATAAAAAGAAAAATTTACGAGGCTGTCTCAAGGAAAAATGAGGCAACCTCGTTTGTATGTGCACCATTTAAGGCTAATTTACTATAAATGGTGCGGAAGAAGCGAAATTCATTTTGCAGTAGCTTCCCGGCATTCATGGGAAGGAATGTTTTTAAAACTTTTGCTAGGAATTTTTTAGAAGTATGGTATACTGTATTTAATTTGTTACCCCATGAAAGAAGTAGGAGGCATTTTGAGTACGAAATGAAACACGAGGATCTGAAGTATCTGGCAGTAGCTTTGCCGGAGGATATTTTAAAAGAGAAGTGGAGTGGTCATTTTGATCGCGTGAGAGAAATTATTGCAAGACGTTTGGCGGGAGAACTGACTTATGATATGCGCTGCCGGCTGGAGTTGGAACTGACCAATCTAGAACATCTGGAAAAGTGTTACAACAGAACGGAAGCGGAAGCGCTAGAAATGGTGCAGGAGAGGATTCCATCTTTTACTGCGGAGGAACTTGATGAGCTGCGCCTTGAGAATAAAGTGGATTTTATTTATTTGAATGGAGAAGTGCGCTACTTGAGAAGCTTCTGCAGTACGCTTTTTAAGGTATATCCTGAAATGGAAGAGCGTGAGGCTCGGGAAAAGGGCGACGCTTATGAAAAGCAGGCGGCGAGAGCCGAGGAAGTGGAGGCTGTTGACCAGCTCGTTGAGAATTTAGTGGATGGACAGGAAACTTCAGCGCATATTCATATTCGCCAGAAGGTCTGGATTAATGAAGATGCCTTGGAAGAAGGAAAGCCTGTGCGCATTCACGTGCCGCTTCCTGTGGAACGACAGCAGATGAAAAATGTGAAAGTGATAAGCGTAACACCGCAGCCGAAGGCAATGCCTTCTCTGGAAGACGGTCACCCCGTTGCATACTTTGAGGAAAAAGCGAAAGCCGGTCAGGTATTTTCTGTGGAGTATAGCTTGGATCATGTGACGCATTTTGTAGACCTTTCCTGGGAAGCCATTGAGAAACTGGGTGAGGAGAAAGGCGACATTCCAGCAGAGGAAGCCCAGTATCTCTGCGAGCAGCTGGCGCACATTCAGTTCACACCGTATCTGAGAGGCCTGGCAGAGAGTTTAAAAGATCCTTCGGGCAATCTGCTGAAAACGGCAAGACGCATTTATGATTATGTGACAACCAAAGTGACCTACCGCTTTGTCAGAGATTATGCGGCAATCGACAATCTTAGCGAATACTGCGCAGTGAATCTTCGCGGTGACTGTGGTATTCAGGCGCTTTTGTTTATTACACTTTGCAGAATTTGCGGCATACCGGCAAGATGGCAGTCCGGGCTTGACACGAAACCGGGTAGTTTAGGCCAGCATGACTGGGCGCTGTTCTATCTGCCGTCCAAAGGCTGGCTGGGTGCAGACCTGTCCTACGGCGGGAGTGCCTACAAAAAAGGCAAGACGAAGCGCTGGGATTATTTCTTTGGAAATGTTGATCCGTTCAGAGTGCCGATTAATGATTCTTTCCAGGCGGAAATGGTGCCAGTGAAGAAATTCCCTAGAGAAGATCCTTGCGACAATCAGTGCGGAGAGCTGGAATACGAAGATCGCGGTTTGTACGGAAGCGACTGGGGCTGTGATTACGAGGAAATTGATATTCATAGGATAAAATAAATACGTTGTTATAGATTATTTGAAAACTGCATGGACGGTAAATTACCGCTCATGCAGTTTTAGCTTTTGATTAAAGATGCCTAATATCTTAAAAACCACTTGAAAAAATATGTCGGGAGGGGGTATAATATATATAAATTTTATAAGGAGGTAAACTAATGGAACAAAAGAAAAAGAAATTTGCGGTGCCTCATGTATACATCCTGCTGCTAGCACTTATTTTGTTATGCAGTATCCTTACGTATATTATACCAGCAGGATCATATGACATGATGACACTGGAAGACGGAAGAGAAGTTGTCAATGCAGAGACTTTTCACAATGTCGATTCGACACCAGTGAGCTTTTTGCAGTTCTTGACCGCAGTACCCCGCGGTATGCAGGAGTCTGCACAGATCATCTTCTTCATCTTTATTGTTGGTGGAACTATGGCTGTAGTACAAGAAACCAGAGCGATTGAAGCCGGCATGGGAAGATTGATTAAGGCGCTGAAGGACAAGTCTATTATAATCATCCCGATTATTATGGTTCTGTTCTCCATCTGCGGATCCGTATTCGGTATGGCAGAAGAGACCATCCCGTTTATTCCGATCTTCGTATCACTGTGTATTGCCATGGGATTTGACTCTATCACAGGTGCGGCTATCGTGCTGTGTGGTGCCGGTGCAGGATTTGCAGGTGCCTTCATGAATCCGTTTACGATTCAGGTTGCACAGGGTATCGCAGGCCTGCCGCCGCTTTCAGCTATGGGTTTCAGAGTAGTTCTATACATCTGCTTCGTATTGCTGGCAGTCACATTCGTTATGAGATATGCATTGAAGATTAAGAAGAATCCGCAGCTCTCCAACATGCATGAATTTGACAAAACCAGAGAAGAATCTGTAGATCTCGATTCCTTACCGGAATTTGGCGGAAAGGAAAAAGCAATTTTGATTGTTTTTGTCGCTTCTATTATCATATTAGTCTACTGTGTCATTCAGTATGGTTGGTATATGGACGAGATTGCAGCGCTGTTCCTGTGCATGTCTTTCATTGTTGCGACAATTGCAAGAATGGGATTCAACAACTATGCAAATGTACTGGGAAAAGGCATGGCTGACATCGCTTCCGGCGCACTGGTTGTAGGCTTTGCAAGAGGTATTTTGGTCGTGATGAATGATGGACAGATTTTACATACGATTCTGCAGGCTGCTGCTTCTGGACTGAGCAAACTACCTTCGATGGTATCTGCTGTCGGAATGTACATTTTCCAGTGCCTACTCAACTTCATTGTGCCTTCAGGTTCCGGACAGGCTGCTGTTTCTATGCCGATTATGGCTCCTTTGGGTGATCTGGTAGGCGTAACAAGACAGACTGCTTGCCTCGCATTCCAGATGGGTGATGGTATCTCTAATATCTTCACACCAACCTCCGGCTATTTTATGGCTGGACTGGCTATTGCAAAAGTGCCTTGGAGCAAATGGGCTAAGTGGATTCTACCTTTAATTGGATTAGAATATCTGTTAGGTGCAATTTTTATCGTCATTGCACAGGCAATGCAGTTAGGACCATTTTAAAAAATGTTTACAGAAGAAAGGGCATATTGGATGATATGCCCTTTTTCCTAAGAGGAGATAAAATGAATTACAGTGAATTAAAAGAGAGAATTTTTTCTGAAATTGAAAAATATAGAGAAGAATTGACCGCACTGAATGACAATATCGCTGACAATCCTGAAATTTCCGGAGAGGAATATGAAACTTCTAAGAAAATCGTCAAACTATTGCAATCTCACGGTTATCAGGTGGAATATCCCTTCGCCGGGCGTGATACCGCTTTTAAGGGAATTTATGGGGAGAACCAGCATAAGCATAAGGTAGCAATTCTGACTGAATACGATGCTCTGCCTGAGATAGGACACGCCTGCGGACACTGCCTGTCAGGTTCGATTAGCATTCTTGCAGGTCTGGCAACGAAAGAGATGCAAGATGAGCTGGACACGGATATTCATATTATTGGCACACCTGTGGAGGAAACAGACGGGGCTAAGTGTCAGATGGCAGAAGATGGTGTTTTTGATGGGTACGATATGGCAATTATGGTACATCTGTACAATACCAGCCTGCTGACACCAAAATTACAGGGCTTGGCAGCTTACATGTACTGTTTCCATGGCAAAGCAGCTCACGCTTCAGCAGCACCGTGGGAGGGACAAAATGCGTTTAATGCAGCGCAGCTGATGTTCCACGCAGTAGATATGCTGCGTCAGCATAGTACACCGGATGCGCAGTTTCACGGCATCATTAGAAACGGAGGAGAAGCGCCGAATATTGTTCCGGAAGAGGTTACAGCAGAATTTTATATTCGTGCCCTGGATAAGCATTATCTGAAAAAGCTGATCGATAAGGTAGACGATTGTGCTGCAGGGGCGGCTATTGCGACCCAGACAACCTGGGAAAAATATCCTACGGCAGCCATCTATGATAATATGAAACCAAATCCTACCGGCGCAGCGGCTCTGGCTGAAATCTATGATGAGCTGGGAATTGAAGTAAACGGAGACCACGATAAAATCTTCGGATCCTCCGATGCTGGAAATGTCAGCTTTGCCTGCCCGGGTTTCCATCCTTGTCTGCAGATTGTTGATGAAAATATTCCGATTCATACCAGAGAATTTGCAGAGGCAATGAAAAGTGAGCGAGCCCATCAGGGTCTTGTAGTTGGAGCTAAAATTATCACACTGCAGATCGCAAAGATTTTCAGTGATGAAGAAAAGCTGAACGCTATGAAAGCGGATTTTGCGGAGAAGTAAATATGGGCTATGTATTGTTCTTTTTGCCGCCGGCACTGGCTCTAATCGCTTTTATTGCAGCAATTAAGAGAGGATTTAACAAGGCGGCATTTTTTGTATCTGCCGGTATTACTATGATCATCAACATGTTTGCGATACACAGTTTGACTTGGTATGGTCTTCTTTGTACATTGACTATACCCTTCGCAGGCATATACATCGTCATCTGCCTGGTGTTGTCTATTCAGGAGCATCGCAGCGGTCAGTAAACTTGAAAAAATACTGGATGAAAATAAAACCAATTGCATGACGATAGAAAAGTTGTATAAAGGTTATAAAGGCGTACACTTTAAATCTAAAAAAATTCATAGGAGGTGCTTGCGCATGTTGGACTTACTGATAAAGAATGGACAGTATCCGGATTTTGCGACCGGAGAGATGAGAAAAAGCAATATTGGTGTTGCTGACGGTAAGATTACCTATATCGGATCTGCGTGTCCGGAAGCTGCCAATGTCATCGATGCTTCTGGAAGTGTAGTTTCTCCTGGTTTTATAGATATTCATATGCACGAGGAGGATTTTAAGCAAGAAGGGGAAACCTATGTCATTGCACAGATGATGCTGAATATGGGAGTCACCACGGCGGTAGGCGGTAACTGCGGTATGCAGAAGCAGGACTTGGCTTACTTTAAAGAAGTTATCGATAGACTGGGCGGGTGTCCGATTAATTATATTATGCTGGCAGGGTATAATACCTTCCGCTATCAGCTGAATGTCGGAAGATATGAGGCTGCGACAAAGGAGCAGAGAGAGCAGATCAGAACCTTACTTAGAAGAGAACTAAGCCATGGCGCATACGGTATTTCTTTTGGTATTGAATACGATCCCGGCATTACAACCGAGGAAGTTCTGTATGCTATCGGTTGTACCGATGATCCGAACCTGCTGGTATCTGCCCACTACAGGGAGGATTGTCTGCGGGATATCGAACCGATTTACGAGATGATTAAAATTGCAGATGCGATTCCGATGAAATTCCAGATCTCTCATTTGTCCAGTTGTTCCGCCATGGGGTTGATGCAGGAATCATTGGATGCTATTAACCAGGCAATGGAGAGGAACCCGAGGCTGGATTATGATACTTATCCGTATAATGCCTTTTCTACCCATATGGGATCTGCTGTTTTTGAGGACGGCTGCATTGAAGGCTGGCATAAGGATTACAGTGACATACTTCTAACGGACGATCCTTACAAGGATGTTCGCTGTGATAAAGAGACCTTTGAAAAAGTCCGGGAAGAATACCCTGACATGCTTGCGGTTGCATTTGTCATGAACGAAGAGGAAATTGCCGGCGCCATCGCCAATAAAAATGGAATGGTGGGCAGTGACGGCATTATCAATAACGGCAATGGTCATCCAAGAGCTTCTGGCACATTTCCGAGAGTGCTCGGAAAGTATGTCAGAGAAGACAAAGTTCTGCCGATGATTGATGCTATTCGAAAGATGACCTTAGAGCCGGCAAAGCGATTGAATCTGGATAATAAAGGGAGAATCGAAATCGGCTGTGATGCAGATTTGACAATATTTAATCCGGATACCGTCAAAGACGGCGCTACTTTTTCTGATTTGAATATTTTGCCGGAAGGCATCGAATACGTATTTATCAATGGAGAGAAAGCAGTGGATCATAAAATGGTTGTAAACGACAGACTAGGTACATTTATCAGCTATCAAAAGCATTGATAAAAATATAGGGTATTCATGTAATCTGCCCCTTTTTAGCGTTATATGCGATGAAAGGGGCGGATTTTTATTTGTGTAAATTTGGAAAGAAGGGATAGAATAAAGGGATTAAGTCTGTAAACTGGTGTAAATTAGAAAAATAAAAAAGAGCCACAAGTGTTCACCATTCGGTTAAAATATAAAAAACAAAACACGAATAACTAAATGGAGGTTCAATATGGCTCAACTTAATTTTGCACTAAATCAGGAGTTTTTGTAGGTCTTTTTTTTAGTAGAGAAGAAGCTTTTGGAGAACTTATGGAATGTTTACTTAACCAGTTTCTTCAAGCAGAATCTGCTGAAAAATTACAAGCCGGCACCTATGAGAAGTACTGAACGCACTGATTATGGAAACGGAATCCGCCCCAAAATACATTACCACCCGTATTGGTAAATTAAAAATGGAAGTTTCCCGCCATCGTTACAACGTATTTCACAGCAGCATGCTTGATAATTATCAACGTAACGAATAAGCATTTATCAAAACGATGATGGAAATGGTCGTGCAGGACTGGTTGTGGCAATCCGAAAGGTATTTTAAACGGCAGGCAGGCAATGCTGCCAGTCCGGGTTGGAAACCTGTCTGATAGCGTTTTTTGTGCGTAAATTTTGAGTTTTTTAGAAAAATATGCAGGAATGTGTGCATATTTTTGATGCTTTTTCAAGAAATATGCATAGCGGGCACCAAGACAACACTAAATCTATTTTCGGCTTTCTAAAATCATCAGCCCCTTGTCGGTCAGGGACATGCCGTACTTTCCATGGGTTGCAGAAATTAGCCCCTGCTCAGCTAGCATGGAAATATATTTGCGGATTTTGTATTCGGATATGCCGTAGCCGGCATCATGGAGAAACCAGTAAATTCGGCTTCTGCCGGCAATTTCGCTTCTTTGGTTAATTTCCCGAATGGCAGACAAAATAAGCTTAGAGATATCATCAGTTTTTTCAGCAGAAGCAAAGTGGAATCCGCTTTCAGCAGTGGAGGCACTATCATAGGGAAAATCCTCGGGCGTGATGGTATCGCTTTCGCAGACCGCAAGAGTAAATTTAATGGTGGCAAAAAGCTCGCGAATATTGCCCTGCCACTCCCTTTGCATCAGAGCCTCCATGGCAAGAGGCGTGATTTCCTTGTTGATGCAGAACAGGGTGTTCATCCAGTGGGTAACGAGAAGGGGAATATCTTCCTTATGCTGAGAAAGGGGCGGTAGATAAAGATAGCCTTCTTTTAAGCGGTAGAACAAATCTTTACGAAAAGTTTTTTCTGCAGTCATTTCTTCTAAGTTGCAATTGGTGGCGGCAATGATACGGACGTCGACGGGGAAGTGACGCTTGCCGCCGGTTTTTATGATTTCGCCAGTCTGCATGATTTGAAGAATCTGGGCTTGCACTTTCAGGGAGGCTTCGTCTATTTCATCGAGGAAAATGCTGCCGCCTTCTGCCAGCTGAAAAAGCCCGATTGTGCCGTCTTCTTCGCAGCCAAAAAGTTCTGTCTCGATTTGGGCGTCAGACAGCGCAGCAAAGTTGATGGAAACAAAAGGTGCACCTTGTCTTGCGGAAGCGTGGTGAATTGCGCTTGCAAAGATAGACTTTCCGGTCCCGCTGTCGCCCTCAATGAGAACAGACATATCTGTGGCAGCAATTTTTTCGGCGGTAGATTTCACCTTGGAAATGCAAGGACTTTGCCCAATAATGTCTCGGAATTTATATTTTGCATAGCAATTAGGTCCGCAAAGAGCGGTGCGCACTGCCTTGGAAGTTTTGCCCGCTTCGTTGGCAGCATCGGAGATTCGTCTTGCAAAGATTAAGAGGTCGTCCAGATACTGCTTTGCGTAGGATTGCAGGTTGGATTCCAGCAAATGATAGGAATCCATAATTTGTATGATGGTGGAAAAATCGAAAATTTTTGCGCCGATATTGTAGACGTTTTCAACGCCGGCAGGCACGTGAATCATGGCATCGGCAGTAATCGCGATAGGCCTTGCTTTTGCGGAAAAATCGCAGTCTGGTGAGTATGGTACGAACTGATAAAAGTTAAAGCCGCTTCTCTGCAAATCGCTGATGACTTCCTCGGCGGAAGTGCGGGATTCCATGACGACGAGGATTTCCCGATCGCGAGGCAGGAAAAGAATCTTGTCCAGCTTGTGGCTGGTAATGGTACGGCTGCCGACTAAAGTTTCTTCCAGATAATCCGAAAGCCCACTGTCAAGAAATTGCTGGTAAACTTTTTCGCCGGAAAAAACACCAAAGTACTGTCCGCTAAGGACAGTAGAATCTCCTGCGGAGACATTGTATAAGGTGATAGAAACTTCTTTTGGAAGAAAAGACCGAAGTTGTTCCTCTAAAGTGCGTAATGTGAAGAAGTGGTCTGCAACTAATAGCAGACGGGGATTCGTTTTGAAAGCCATAGTAACTCCTTTTGCATTTTGATTGCGGCAACGCCGATTCAATTACATGCGTTCATTATACCATGCCGATACCGCTGAAAGTAGAATCGGAAGGCGTGATTCAATGAACGCGACATTGCGGCAACGCCGATTCAATTACATGCGTTCATTATACCATAGCTATGGAGAGGTGAATATGGATTTTAAATTATTCTTCTGGAAAAATTAAAAAAATTAACTGAAAGTAGCGGCATTCTTAAAAAATCAAGTACTTTTTTTGAAGTATTGCAATTGGGGTGCCTGCTATATAGAATAAAGAAAAAATTCCAAAAGAAAGATGGGGAAATAAAATCGTGAGCAATAAAAAAGAATTTACCGGTGCACAGAAAATGATTTGTCAGATTTTGGATCCGGGCAGCTTTATGGAAATCGGAGAGGCGGTTACTGCAAGACTGACCGATTTTTATACGCCGGATACGCAGGACAAACCATCTGATGGTGTTATCACAGGATACGGCACCATCGACGGACAGCTGGTTTATATATTCAGTCAGGATGTGGAAGTGCTGGGCGGCACTTATGGTGAAATGCACGGACAGAAAATCAACAGGCTCTATCAGCTTGCTATGAAAGCAAAAGCACCGATTATCGGGCTTTTGGACTGTCATGGGTTCCGTATTGAAGAAGGTCTTGACAGTCTGGACAAATTTGCGAGACTTTATGCTTTGCAGGCGCAGGCTTCAGATTTGATTCCTCAGATTATGGCGGTAGTCGGTATGTGTGGCGGCGGCATGTCCATCGCAGCAAACATGGCGGACTTCGTCTTTGTTGAAAAAGAACACGGACAGCTTTTCGTAAATTCGGCAAGTTCCATCGACCGTAGTTTTGACGAAATTGTAGACCAGGCGGACTTCACTGACGCAAGTATGAGCTTTGATGAAATAAAGGACTCCATTCGGACGCTGGTACACACGCTGATTCCGGCGAATACAGAAAGAAAGCCGCGGCAGAAGCCTTGCAACGACGATTTGAACAGACTTTGTCCGAATCTGGCTGGGCTGAGTGGTGACGGCAGAGCGATTTTGAAGGAGATATCCGATAACGGCTTTTTCTTTGAAACCAGAAGAGACTGCGGCGAGGATATGGTAACCGGATTTATCATGCTGGACGGTATAGTAATCGGTGCGATTGCAAACCAGAAATCCAAGTCAGGTATGAGAAGAATCAGTGCTGAAGGCTTTGATAAGGCGGCAACTTTTATAGAACTGTGCGATAAATTCTCCTTCCCGATTTTGACCCTAACCGATACAGAAGGCTTCGACACATCGGAGGAACAGGAAATCTATCTGCCGAAGGCAGCCGGTCGAATGATTAGGGCTCTGACGAAGGCGAAGGCGCCGAAAGTAAATCTGATTACAGGAGAAATTTACGGAAGCGCTTACAGTATCATGAACAGTAAAGGACTGGGTGCTGACTATGTATTTATGTGGGACGGCGCAAAAGTAAACCTGATTAATGCAAAACAGGCCGTTGAAATTCTTTACCCACAGGCAGATTCCACGATGATAGAGCAGCGCATTGCTGACTATGAGAAGAGCCATAGCGGGGCAAGAGCACTGGCAAGACATGATTATGTCGATAAAGTAATTGACCCGGCGGACAGCAGAAAATATCTGGTTGGCGCTTTTGAGACCTTTGCTAATTTGTATTAGGGAGGCAGTCAATGACAATTACAGAAATATTATCGAAAGCGGGAATGAATACGCTGCTTGGTATGGGCACCGTATTCGTCATGCTGGTTTTAATCAGCTGCATTATTTCCCTGTTCAAGTTCATACCGCAGCCGGGTGCCTCTAAGAAACAGAAAGAAGAGGCGGCAAAGACGGATGCAGCAAGCAGTCCTGCAACTGCTGCAGACGGCAAAGATGACGGCGCTTTAATTGCAGTCATTACGGCGGCTATTGCAGCAGCAAAAGCCGCAGAAAATGGCGGAGCATCTTTTGAGAATGAAGCCGATGGCGCATATATTGTTCGATCTATAAAGAGAAGAGGAAAGTAAGAGAGGAAAACTATGGAAACATATATCATTAAAGTCAATGGAGTGACATACGAGGTAGAAGTAGAGAAAAAGGGGGCGGGAGCACCTGCCGCGCAGCCAGCAGCGTCTGCTGCTGCGCCTGCACCTGCTGCGCCTGTGCAGACAGCCGCTGCCGAAGGTGAGGGTGAAGCTGTTACTACAGGAACTGCAGGAAAGGTATGGAAAATCTCTGCAAAAGTGGGCGATAACCTGAAAAAAGGTGATACTATTCTGATTCTGGAAGCGATGAAGATGGAAATTCCAGTAGTAGCGCCAAAAGACGGTCAGCTCACCTCCATTACCGCTGCAGAGGGAGACAGCGTAGAATCCGGACAGAGTGTAGCAACCATTGCATAAACTTAGGGGAAAAACATGGAATATATTATCACAACTTTAGGAAATTTAATCCATCAGACTGCCTTTTTCGATTTGACCATAGGCAATCTGCTAATGCTTGCGGTTGCATGTGGATTCTTATACTTAGCGATTGCCAAGCAGTACGAACCGCTTCTGCTGCTGCCGATTTCCTTCGGCATGCTGCTTGTCAATATTTATCCTCCCATCATGGAAGAGGGAGGACTGCTCCACTACTTTTATCTGCTAGATGAGTGGACGATTTTGCCATCACTCATTTTCCTGGGCGTTGGCGCAATGACAGACTTCGGGCCGCTGATTGCAAACCCAAAGAGTTTTCTGCTTGGTGCGGCGGCACAATTTGGAATCTTTGGCGCATACATGCTCGCCATGCTTATCGGATTCAACGATATGGCGGCAGCGGCAATCGCTATTATTGGCGGAGCCGACGGCCCGACTTCTATATTTTTAGCGATGAAACTGCACCAGACTGACATCATGGGGCCTATTGCCGTAGCAGCATATTCCTATATGTCACTGGTTCCAATCATCCAGCCTCCTATTATGCGAGCTTTGACCACAAAGGAAGAGCGTTCCATTAAAATGGAACAGCTTCGTCCGGTCTCCAAAAGAGAGAAAATTCTTTTTCCTATTGTGGTTACCATCGTAGTGTGCGGCCTTCTGCCGTCCACTACGCCGCTCGTAGGTATGCTGATGCTGGGAAATCTCTTTAGAGAAAGCGGCGTTGTAAGACAGCTGACTGACACAGCGTCCAATGCACTGATGTATATCGTCGTTATATTGCTTGGAACTTCCGTGGGAGCAACCACCAGCGCAGAGGCTTTCCTCAACTGGAGCACGCTGAAAATCGTGGGCATAGGGCTTGCAGCCTTCTGCTTTGGTACAGCAGCTGGCGTACTCTTTGGAAAACTGATGTGTAAGATTTCCGGCGGTAAAATCAACCCGCTCATCGGCTCCGCAGGAGTTTCCGCTGTGCCGATGGCAGCCCGCGTATCCCAGAAAGTCGGCGCAGAGGAAGATCCGACCAACTTCCTGCTGATGCACGCTATGGGGCCTAACGTGGCAGGCGTAATCGGCACTGCTGTTGCTGCAGGCGTATTTATGGCAATCTTCGGCGTATAAAGGAGTAATAACATGAATAATAAAAAGTTAAAAATAACCGAGACCGTTTTGAGAGACGCACATCAGTCTCTCATAGCAACAAGAATGAAAACAGAGGATATGATTCCAATTCTGGAAAAGATGGATCAGGTTGGATATCACTCTATTGAATGCTGGGGTGGTGCGACTTACGATGCTTCTCTTCGGTTCTTAAACGAAGATCCGTGGCAGCGCCTTAGAACGCTGCGTCGCAGACTTAAAAACAGTAAACTGCAGATGCTGTTTCGCGGACAGAATATCCTCGGATATAGACATTATGCTGATGATGTAGTGGAATACTTTGTACAGAAATCCATTGCAAACGGCATTGATATTTTGCGAATTTTTGACGCATTTAACGACTTGCGCAATGTGGAGACAGCTGTGCGTGCCGCAAAAAAAGAAGGCGGCAATGTGCAGCTTGCAATGTCTTACACTACTGGCAGTGCGTACACACTAGATTATTGGAAAAAACTCGCCTCAGATATGGAAAGCCTGGGTGCAGATTCTATCTGCATCAAGGATATGGCAGGCATTTTAACCCCGGATATGGCTGACCGCCTGGTAAGAGAACTGAAAACCCAGGTGAAAGTTCCCATCTCTCTGCACAGTCACTGCACTAGCGGCGTTGCACCGATTACTTATGTAAAAGGTGTAGAAGCTGGCTGCGATGTGATTGATACAGCAATTTCCCCATTCTCTATGGGAACCAGTCAGCCGGCAACCGAGGTTATGGTGGCAACTTTTGCAGGAACACCTTACGACACAGGACTTGATCAAAATCTTTTGGCAGAGATTGCAGACTATTTCAGACCTCTTCGTGACAGTTCCATTGCCAGCGGACTGCTTGATCCGAAAATGCTGACAGTTGATGTAAAGACGCTGCTTTATCAGGTGCCGGGCGGCATGCTGTCCAATCTGGTTTCTCAGCTGAAGGAACAGGGGGCAGAAGATAGATTTTATGAAGTGCTGGAAGAAATTCCAAGGGTGCGTGCCGATCTCGGCGAACCGCCGCTGGTAACGCCGTCCTCACAGATTGTGGGTACCCAGGCGGTGCTCAACGTGCTGACCGGCGAGCGCTATAAAATCATGTCTCAGGAAACGAAGGCAATCCTACGTGGTGAATATGGTAAGACTGTAAAGCCGTTTAATCCGGAAGTGCAGAAAAAGGCTATTGGTGATGCTGAGCCGATTACCTGCCGTCCGGCGGATCTGCTGGAACCAGAGCTGGAAACTTTGGAAAAAGAAATTTCCGTGTTTAAAACGCAGGACGAAGATGTACTGTCTTACGCACTGTTTCCGAAGGTGGCAACGGAGTACTTCAAATACAGAGACGCAAAGGCGCATAAAATCGATCCGGATAAATATGATTTGACAAACAGAGCCTATCCGGTATAACATAGAAAGCAAATAATAAAGATAGAAATTTTTAGGAGGTATGTGCGAAATGATTATGGCACAGCAAAACGGAAGAAAAACCATCGGAGCGCCAGATAAGCTTTTCGGAGTTTCTTCCAAAGCAAAAGCAAGAATTGCAGAAAAAGGAAAAGAGAACGTAATCGATTCCACCATCGGTGTACTGCTTAACGATGAAGGAAAGTTGGTTGTGCTGGAGTCGGTTATGGAATGTATCCGCAGTCTGCAGCCGGAAGACTATGCAGCTTACGCACCGATTCTGGGATTGCCTGAATATAGAGAAGCAGTAAAAAAGGCTGTTTTCCTAGACGATATGCCGGAGGGGGTATTCGTAGAAAGCTGTTATACGCCGGGCGGTACCGGTTCCATCAGAAATGCCATTTCCGCATATACAGCTTTCGGAGATAAAATTTTGGTCAGTGATTGGCACTGGAATCCATATAATCTGATAGCATCAGAAATCGGCCGCAGCGTTTCTACTTATCGTCTTTTCAATGAAAAACTGAAATTTGACAGCAAGTCTTTTGAGACAGAACTTGCCGCTATTTTAGCAGAGCAGGATGAAACGCTGATTATCATCAATACACCAGCGCACAACCCAACTGGCTATACTTTCACGGAGGAAGACTGGAATCAGGTGCTGGCTGTGCTTGATACGTATGAAGGTAAAGGTAAGAAGATTGCACTCCTTGTTGATATCGCATATCTGGATTTCTCCGGTGACGCAGTAGAATATAGATTTTTCTTAAAGAAACTGGCAGGTCTTCCTGCGCACATTCTGCCGCTGATTGCATTCAGTGCTTCCAAAGGCTATACAATGTACGGCATGCGCTGCGGCGCGCTCCTTTGCATGGCGCAGACTGCTGAAGTTGCAAAGGAATTTGTGGATGTGATGAGCGTGGAATGCAGAGCATCCTGGTCTAACGGCAACAGAGCTGCTATGAAGGTGCTGGCAAATATCGTGGAAGACCCAGCGTTGATGGCGAAGGTGACTGAAGAAAGAGAACATTATCTGCAGATTCTCAGAAGACGCGGCGCCATTTTTATGGAAGAGGCAGAAAAAGCAGGTCTGACTGCCTGCCCGTATGACAGTGGATTTTTCATCACAATTCCTTGTGAGAAACCGGAGGCAGCAGGAGAACTGCTGCAGGAAATGGATATTTTCTGTATTCCAATGGGCAGAGGAATTCGTGTTTCCGTGGCTTCCAACACAGAAGACGAATGCAGAGTAATGCCTGCAAAAATTAAAGAAGCAATCACCAAAGCATAATAATAGTTCCTAATAATCAAAAAGCAGAACCTAAAAAGTTTTTTAACTTTTGGGTTCTGTTTTTTGTGGAGTTGTGGTATAGTTAGTATTGAAATTTGACGAAGGCAGGGTTTTATGAGAAACTTAGACGATATCGATATCAAGATTTTAAATCAGCTTAGAAAAAATGCACGCACGCCGATGAAGGAACTGTCAGCTCTGGTATATCTGACAACGCCGGCGGTTTCTGCCCGAATTGATAAATTGGAAAAGGACGGATATATTAAAGGATATCACGCCAATTTGGATTTGGAGAAACTGGGCTACGGAATTAAGGCGTTTATCATGATTACTGTGGAGCCGGAGGACTGCCCGAAATTCTATGATTTTGTCAAGTCAGAAAAGAGCGTGTTGGAATGCAACCACATCACGGGCCCCTATTCTATGATTTTGAAGGTAGTGTTTTCCTCCACCAGCCTTTTGGACGAGTTCCTTGGCAAACTGCAGGTTTTCGGGAAGACCGAAACCCAGGTGGTATTTTCCACCGCCTTGGAGAGACATTAGAGCAGACTTGAATTGAGGCGAAAGCATGAAAAATCAATATCTTACAAGAATTTTAGCGGCACATCTCTTGGAGTTAAAGGCGCTGGTTCAGAGATATAACCAGAGTGGAAAAGGAAGTAAACTTGAAGAACCAACTTTTTTGATGGTTCTTACGAGGGGGGAGTTTGCATATCAGAGAAAAGACGGTGTATATGTGGTACCTGTTGGGTGTTTGAGAGACTGAGAGCAGGTTACAATAGCGCTGATAAAACAGCCTTTGTGCAATATAAAGTGAAGAATTACAAATTGCATATTTTCGAGAAAAATCTCCGAAATATGCACGATACTCTACATATTTTTTGAAAAAATCCTCAAAATATGTACAAATAAAGCTGCTGGATGAAAATTTTACTGTTCTTTCGGCAGCTTTTTTCGGTTTTTATAAGACAAATATGCATATTAAAGGCATTTTCTTTAAAAATATGCATACGGTTGTGCATATTATCGACATAATTCTTCAAAATATGCATAGAGACAGATTCTACAGTCTTGCAGTGTAGGAGAGACGTGGAGACTGAGTGAAAGGAAAGAAACGGCCGGAGCATTTAGCTCCGGCTGTTAATTTGCATTAATCTACATCAATCTATTTTCTTATAAACCCATTCCAGCACATCGCCGTCCTGCAGGACATAGTCGCCGGCAGAATCGGCGCACAGCTGTCCGTTGACTTTGTACTGCCAGATTCTGTTCGGATGAAAATCCCCATTGTTTAGGTCATTAATGCCTACGATTGTTCCATCGGTAGTTTCTACATTAACTGACATGTCGTTGACGTTGCAGTAAATCTGAATTGCCTCCAACACAGAGGAATTTTCTTCGATTTTAAAAGCAGTGGTTTCGATGTCAGGGAGTTCCGATTTTTTTGGATAGTCAATGCTGATGGTGATTGTAATCGGATGGATAATTTCTGCAGTGTCGCCTTTATTTTCGCAGCTGGTTGTGCATAAGACAGCAGCAAACAAAGTCAGACACAGGGTCAAACAGATAAATTTACTCTTGTTCATGAAGTCTCCTTTGGGATTGCCCTATGGATTTAGTGTTATTATCTATATTCTACCACAAAACTCCTAAATTTATAAGCGCATTGTGACTAGAAGGTCATACATTTCGTTATCGCAGGCAGTTTCCAGATCGTAGACCACTTGGCTGTCGACAATTGTCATAGAAGCATGCATGGAAGAAAAGTACTGCACACTTTTTTCAAATGGATTTTCTGAAAAGACAGTGAAGTCAGCACGTTTTCCTTGCTCGATACTGCCGTACTCTTTGCCGCAGCCCAAAAGCTCGGCAGCGCCGACAGTCAGCATGTCGACTGCTTCAGAAACACTTCCTACATGGGAATAAACAGACTGATTCAGGCAGTCCGTAGACCAGGTAGTCAGGAATCCTTCCTCTGTAGAATTTACTTCAGAATTAGAAACCGCATTGTCCGCCGCCAGCACCAGGGTGTTATGCTTGCAGCCCTTTGAGCGCAGGAAAACAAAGGCAGCACGGGCTTTTTCTATAGAAGTCTGATCCAGTGCGTCCAAGTGAATATTGTAGCCTTTGTCGCAGACTGCCTGACAGATGGTCTTCAGCGCATCCTCTGAGAAAAAGGCGAGATTTTCGTCGTCGCAGACTTCCAGCTTCAGGAAGTCATAGGTAATCAGGTTGTCCAGCTCAATGCATGCGGTTTTTCCGGCGGTCAGCTTGTGTAAAATCAGTTCCGGTGCAATAGGGCGGTTGATGTAGAGACTGGAAAACAGCCGCTGTTTGACAGGTATACTCTCACCGATGAGGGCAACCAGACAGTCCCGATAAAGGTGCTGGAAATAGTCTGGGGTATTGAGCGGAAAGATTGAAGTAATGCCTCTGTCGCAGAGTGCGCCAGAGGACGCAATCACCGCAGCCTCCACCTCTTCAAAATCGAGAGGACTCAGCACGCTTAGCACATAGTCTGCAGAAATGTACTGCATGCCGTCTTCCTCCGCAGATTCGCTGACCATATCCATTGCCAGAGAGTTGAACCAGCAGTGCACACCACTGGTTCCAAGAAGCAGCACCGGCTTGTCCTGCGTAATCTCGTCCAAAAGTCCCTGCACTTCCTCAGCTTCTTCATAGTCAGCGAGAATGTTTTCGTTGTAGCCGTATGCAAAGATGATATCGCGATCCGTATTTTCAGCATAAGCGGCGACTTCCTCTAAAACAGTGTCCAGATCCCATACCGGGTCGATTTCCAGATACATGTCCTCAAAAGCTTTCAGGATATCCGTATTGTGTACCTCCATGAAACCCGGGAACAAGTACTGCTCTTTTAAGTCAATGACCTGGGTGTCGGAAGATACAATTTCGTCCATCCCCTCAAAATCGCCTACGGCGAGGACTTTGCCGTCTTTGCAGGCAACAGCGCTTGCCCACGGAAACGCGGGGTCCTGGGTATAGACGTGTCCGTTCATATAGATAATATCTGCGGTATGTTTTTTCTTAAATAATCCAAATGCCATGTGCAACCTCCAGAAGAATGGTATATAACCAGTTTACCACAAAATCATTTTATGGTAAACTGGAACTATGAAAATTGAAACATTTGAAAAGACAATTGACATGCCGACTTATATCGAAGGCTACGTCAATGTGGAGGAATTTTTAGAATGCTGTAAAGTCTGCGGAAATTATGACAGAAAATGGTCTTGCCCATCCTATGACTTTGACCCGGTAGAAGACTACTGGAAACAATTTGACACCTTGCATGTCGTTGGAAAGAAAATGATTCTTGCAGAGGAGGAAAAAGATGACTGGGAGAATCTGATGACTGAGGTGAAGAAGGCGTTAACAGCAGAACTTTTCGCAGCAGAAGAAAGGCAGCCGGGCAGCAGATCCCTAAGTGCAGGAAGCTGTCATATTTGCGGTGAGGATAACTGCAGCAAACCCCTTGGACAGCCGTGTCGCTTTCCGGAAAAAATGCGCTATTCAGTGGAATCCCTTGGCGGCAATGTAGGACTGACTGCAAGCAAGCTGCTGGGAATCAATCTGCAGTGGATTGAAGAGGGGAAAGTGCCAGACTACTTCGTGCTGGTCGGAGGTCTGCTTTGCAAAGGAGAGTATAACGGTAATGAGGCTTAAACAGGCTAATGAAGTGGATTTAGGGCAGACGTCTGTAGGGCGTCTGCTGTTTGTGCTGGCTGTTCCTGCCATTACATCGCAGGTAGTCAATGCGCTGTATAACATGGTGGACAGAATGTATATCGGGCATATTCCGGGAGAAGGTGCAGCAGCGCTGACAGGTGTGGGGATTTGTTTTCCGATTATCATGATTATATCGGCTTTTGCCTATTTGATGGGCATGGGCGGTGCGCCCCGCGCCAGCATTTTTATGGGAAAACAGGATAATACCACAGCGGAGAAAATTTTGGGAAACTGCTTTTCTGCCCTTTTGATGACTGCGGCGGGGCTGACCGCAGTGGTGCTGGTGTTTAAAGAGCCGCTTTTGTTTCTTTTTGGTGCTAGTGAGAACACCATAGACTACGCCCAGCAGTACATGACTATTTATGCCATGGGCACAATCTTTGTACAGGCGACGTTAGGCCTTAATGCCTTTATTTCGGCACAGGGCTTTGCGAAGATTAGCATGATGACCGTTGTCATCGGCGCTGTAACGAATATTGTATTGGATCCGATTTTCATCTTCGGACTGCATATGGGCGTGCGGGGCGCAGCAACTGCAACGGTAATATCCCAGGCTATCAGCGCCCTGTGGGCATATCGATTTTTGCGGGGGAGAAAGACGGTGCTGCGTCTAAAGAGAGAATATTTGAAGCCGGAAAAATCAATTTTGCTGCCGTGTGTCGCACTTGGCATTGCGCCTTTTGTGATGATGTCTACAGAAAGCCTTCTGACCTTGTGTTTCAATACGTCGCTGCTGAAATATGGAGGCGATATAGCCGTTGGCTCTATGACGATTCTATCCAGCGTTATGCAGTTTTCTATGCTGCCTATGCAGGGGTTGACGCAGGGCGGCCAGCCGATTATCAGTTACAGCTTTGGCGCAAAAAATATGACCAGACTGAAGCAGGCGGTTAAACTGCAGACGGTCAGCTGCTTTGTATATGCGGCAATAATTTGGCTTTTGGCGGAACTGGTGCCTTCTGTCTTTGCGGGAATATTCACCGATGATCCGCAGCTGGTAGAATTTACAACATGGGCGCTGCGCATTTATATGGCGACCTCTCTTTTAATGGGATTGCAGATTTCCTGCCAGCAGTCGTTTATTGCTTTTGGCAATGCGAAAATTAGTGCATTTTTGGCGATTTTTAGAAAGATTATCGTATTGATTCCGCTGATTTTCCTGCTGCCGGTATTCTTTATGGACAAAGTTTTTGCCGTATTTTTGGCAGAACCGGTGGCGGATGCAATCGCCGTAGCGGCGACAGTTACATTATTTTTGCGGGAAATGCGCCGTATGCTGCGAGATGATCCGGAGAATTAAGGTTTTTTTAAGAATTTCATTATGTTTTTTATAAAGGGAATTTTGTAAAGTAATGACAGGATATGGAGGAGGTTAAACTGACATGGATGCAGAGACCATTTTAATTGTAGATGATAACAGGGAAATTGTTGACTCTCTGGGGAAGCTTTTGAAATTGGAGGGATATTTCATTCTTACAGCCTATGATGGAATGGAAGCGTTAGAGGTTCTTGAAAAAAATCCGGTGGATCTGATTCTGCTGGATGTCATGATGCCGCGGCTGAACGGACTTTCTGCGCTGATGAAAATCAGGGAGAATCATAAGATTCCCTGTATCATTTTGTCAGCGAAGACGGAAGAAAGCGATAAGGTGTCCGGCTTGATTCTGGGAGCAGATGATTATATCAGCAAGCCGTATAATGCGGCAGAACTCATTGCCCGTGTAAAGGCACAGCTGCGCCGTTACCACATGTGGGGCGGCGGCAGTCCTAAATCTGACGAGGATAAAGTTGTCAACGGCGGGCTGGTTTTGGACAGACGCCAGAAGAACGTCATCGTGGAGGGCGAGGAGGTTAAGCTGACGGCGACGGAGTACAAAATCCTCAAACTGCTGATGGAAAACGCCGGAAGAGTTTTTCCTGCCGAACAAATCTATGAAAACGTTTGGGGTGAAGAGGCGACCTTTGCTGTGGAAAACACCGTCATGGTACACATCAGACATATCCGGGAAAAAATTGAAATTGATACGAAAAATCCAAGATACATAAAGGTGGTGTGGGGAATTGGATACAAAATGGAAAAGTTCAATTAAAAAAGTAAAGGGAGTATTGAAAGAAAATCGTAAGCTTTTTTTTGGAATCGTCCTGGCAATTATCGGTATCTTCACGGCAGTGCTCATACTGCACTATCTGGGGCGTCTGACAACTAAGGAGGTTTGGACAATCGGAATTGTGGGGTATTTTCCCATGGCAGGTGCGATGGCGCTGTTAATTCCTGAGGCGCTTTCGCGCATTTATCGGAGCTGGATTCCGCAAAACGGTGACTTTTATCAGGAATGGAAACAGAAGCAAAGGCAGCAGCAAAAAATTCTTCTGATCATATTTGTTGTACTCCTTATAGTTGCGCTGCTGTTTTATCGCTTTCAGCAGATGACATCGTATTACTATTATTATTACGCGAATCTGGCGACTAGCTACTATCTGATTGGGACGGTCATTTTGCTCTATATGCTGTGTAAGGTTCACGTGGAAAAATTTATGCGAGGGCGCCTTGATATGATGATGGAAAAGGTAACTGATATCAACAAGGCAAGGCTTTTGGAGGCCATCGAACTGGAGCGTAAGAGTCTGGAAAAAGAGGCGAAGAGCGAGCAGCTGAAGGTAGATTTGATCTCCAATGTATCTCACGATTTAAAAACGCCGCTGACTTCTATGGTGGGATATTTGGAACTTTTGAAAAAAGAAGAACTGGATGAAGTTGCGAGGGATTACGTGGACGTAATTTCTGACAAAGCGCAAAAACTGAAGGAAATGATAGAAAGTCTCTTCTCTTTGGCGAAAGCCAGCAGTGGCAATATCCAGATTAACCTAGAGCCGGTGGAAATCAACATGCTAATTAAGCAGATTTTTGCTGATATGGACAGTCAAATTCAGGAGAGCGGGCTGTACTTTGTTACTTCCATGACTGAGGAAGACACACACCTGACGACGGACAATTTGCACATGTACCGTATCTGCCAAAATTTGATTGAGAATGCACTGAAATATTCCGCAAAAGGAACGAGAGTTTTTGTACGAACCTATTTTGCAGACAGGGCTACAGAGAGAAGACTTTGCCTGGAAATTACCAATACTGCGGGCTACTTTATGGACTTCAATGCGGAGGATATTGTGGAGCGGTTTGCCCGCGGTGATAAAGCTCGTTCCAGCGAGGGGAACGGACTGGGACTTGCTATTGTCAGCACCTATGCAGGTGCGCTTGGAGGGGCTTTTGACATTAACATCGACTGTGACCAGTTCAAAGCGACTTTGAGCTTTCCTGTTGAAGAGGTACAGTGAAAAAACGAGATAAAAATGCACCATTTTAAGCGAAAATGAGCTAATGGTGCATTTGAATTTTTTGAATCAATGATGCACATTGCGCGCTTTAACATGATTATTTTGCAAAGAGAGGCGTGGACAGATACCTGTCGCCCGTATCTGGAAGAATGGCGACGATAGTCTTTCCCTCGTTTTCCGGACGTTTTGCAAGGGTTACAGCAGCATGAAGGGCAGCACCGGAGGAAATGCCAACCAGGATTCCTTCTCTGCTTGCGATAAGGCGACCTGCGTGAAAGGCGTTATCGTCTGATACGGTAATGATTTCATCATAGACTTGGGTGTCCAGTACCTCCGGAACAAAGCCGGCGCCGATTCCTTGAATTTTATGGGAGCCGGCAGCGCCGGTGGATAAAACTGCTGAAGAAACAGGTTCAACAGCGACCACATTGATGGCGGGATTCTGCTCTTTCAAATATTGACCGGCTCCGGTAATGGTGCCGCCGGTGCCGACTCCTGCTACGAAGATATCAACCTGTCCATCGGTGTCTTCAAAAATTTCGGGTCCGGTAGTTTCATGATGAATCTTTGGATTAGCAGGATTCACGAACTGACCGGCAATGAAACTATTTGGAATAGTTTCTGCAAGCTCTTTCGCTTTTGCGATAGCGCCTTTCATGCCTTTTGCGCCTTCTGTCAGCACCAGCTCTGCGCCATAAGCCTGCATGAGCTGCCTGCGTTCAATGGACATAGTTTCTGGCATTACAATGATAATGCGGTAACCTCTTGCGGCAGCAACAGCTGCAAGCCCGATACCGGTATTGCCAGAGGTAGGTTCAATAATGACTGAATTTGGATGCAGTTTTCCGGACCGTTCAGCGTCATCAATCATGGCTTTGGCAATGCGGTCCTTGACTGAACCGGCAGGGTTGAAATACTCCAGTTTTACCAGGACTTTTGCTTTTAAATTCAGTGCACTTTCAATATTCTTAAGCTCTAAAAGCGGTGTGCCGCCGATGAGTTGGTCGGCGGAAGTGTATATCTTTGTCATGTTAAAACCCCTTTCTGTTTGTTTTATGGGAATATCATACAACCATAAACCTATTTTGTCAATAGGTAAATAGGAAAAATCCGGCGTCTGCTCAAGTTTTCTTTTACAGCTGTCGATATTGACAAATTATGCTCATCTGCGGGTTTTTGTCAATTTAGTGCCTTAAAATGACCGGAAAACCCTCTGTTTTCTTCGTGCTTGTTGACAAAAATACAAAAAATTCAAGGATTTGTCAATGTTTCTCTATGTCACCTATTTGTTAGAAATTTTTTATGGATTTGCCGTAGAAAACAGACTGGCGCCCTTGAAAAAACCTAAAAACTTGTAGTATAATAGGTTTAACCCAAAAGGAGGCGCACTATGATTTCTACGAAAGGCAGATATGCACTGCGGGTAATGATTGACCTTGCAGAGCAGAATACGGATAAATTTATACCACTGGACGAAATTGCCATGAGGCAGGGAATTTCCAAAAAGTACCTTGAAATTATTTTAAAGGTGTTGGTCAAGGAAAAACTCCTTGTCGGTGCTCGCGGCAAGGGCGGCGGCTATAAGCTGACCCGCAGACCGCAGGAATACACCGTTGGAGAGATTTTAGAACTGGCGGAAGGAACGCTGGCAACTGTAGCGTGTTTGCAGAAAGGAGCGGAAAGCTGCCCGCAAAGGAGCAAATGCAAAACGCTGCCGATGTGGCAGCGCTTTGACGATATGGTATATGATTTTTTCTTCCATATTACTTTGCAAGATTTAGTCGAAGGGTTTTTTAAGGACTAGCTGTTTAGCTGGTCTTTTTCTTCTTCATAGCGAAGAATACTAAAATGATGATGGCGATTGCGGCAACAGCGATACCTCCGATGAGAAGCGGGCTGATGGGCTTTTTTAAATCATCGGCAGTTAGTCCTTCGGTCTGTTCGTAAAGAGCAATTGTGTCAATGAAGTCACCCTGCAGGATTCGTCCATCGCCGTTATCCAGTTCATCTCCACCCATGACAACGGTATACCACACCAGACCGTCTTTTTCCATACAGCTGGACAGACACCAGCCGGCAGCAGGGGTATAGCCAGTTTTGATACCTGTTACGTACTGAGAATAAGGGCTTTCGTAACGGTCGTCGGGATACTTTACGTAGTTGGTAGTGTAGTAGTCAAAGCCTTTTTCTCTCACGTTGGAAGCAGGAACTGCACCGTCTTCCATAGCGACGATTTCGCGGAATTTATCAAACTGCATTGCGTATTCGCAGATTTTTACCATGTCGCGCGGCGTGGTGTAATGATCGCTGGAAGATAGCCCGACAGGATCTTTGAAATTGGTATTTTTGCAGCCGATTTCTTTTGCTTTTGCGTTCATCATGTCGACGAATTCGGAGAAAGTATCGCACAGTTCGAAGGCGAAGGCGGTAGCGGCTTCGTTTCCTGATGGAATCAGCAGGTATTTCATGCACTCCTCGTAAGAGATGACTTCGCCGGCGAGGAGGTGCCTCTGCGGTTCCATGTAACTGCAGTAGTAGTGTCTGACGGCGTTTTTGTTTACTGTAAGCTCGCCTTCGAGATTAGGGTTTTGTTCCAGAACCAAAATGGCGGTCATAACTTTAGTCATGCTGGCGGGTGGGAGCTGCATATCTGCATTTTTCTCACAGACAACAGTTCCTGTCGTTGCTTCGTACAAAATGCCTGCTTTGGAATTTTTGATGACGTCTTCGCCGGTAATTTCGCTAGCAAAGGCGTGTTGGCTGCCTGAGAGGAGCGCAAAAGCAGTGAAGAGTGCAATCAAAAGGACTGCATAAAGTTTTTTTTCTACGTTGGTCATAGTTGAGTTCCCTTTCGTAAATTTAATGGTTTCTATTTAAATATTTATACGTGGACAAAGCTACATGGCGTCATTGGAATGAGCAAGAAAGTCAAGACCGGTTTCGGTAATTTTTGTGCCAAGACGACCTTTTCCGACTTCGATATAACCCTTTTCCTGCAGTGCAGCCAATTCGCTGCGCAATCTAAAATCGCTGATTTTTATGTTTCGCTGGCTCAGACTTTGAATCAGTGCAACTCTGCCAATGCCGTGAGAGAGCTGCGTGTGGTCTCGGATTTCCTTTAAAATAGCGAGATTGATGCTGACACCGGACAGCCTCAGTGGAATTCCGTTACCGTTCTGCTGGCTAATCTGAGGAGGTAAAGCAGAAAGTGTCTGATAATAGGTCGCTATATTTTCAAGTTCTCTGATATTACCGGGCCAGTTGTAGTCAGTAAGTTGACGCAGCTGTGCGGGAGGGATATTCTTAAAAGTCGTGCCAAGGAAATGCTGCAGCAACGGCAGAATATCTTCTTTTCTCTTTCGCAGCGGCGGTATGATGATGGGCAGCACGTTGAGTCTGTAAAATAAATCGCTTCGGAAACTTCCCTCTCTGACAGCTGCTTCCAAATCTCGATTGGTTGCAGTAATCAGGCGAATGTCGACATCAATGAGTCTGTCGCTGCCAACTCGCATAACCTGTCTTTCCTGAATGGTTCTGAGTAGTCTTGACTGCAGCTTTGGGGAAATATCCCCTATCTCATCAAGAAAAATAGTGCCGTGGTTTGCCTGTTCAAAGAGACCGATTTTCCCCTTAGCCTGTGCGCCGGTAAAAGCGCCTCCTTCGTAGCCGAACAGTTCGCTTTCCAGCAGATTGTCAGGAAGTGCTGCACAGTTTATGGCAACAAAAGGAAATTTGTTGCGGTAGGAGGCGTTGTGGAGAGACTGAGCAATCAGTTCTTTTCCGGTTCCGCTTTCCCCTCGAATCAGTACAGTGTGGTCGGTCAGTGCAATCTGCTTGGCGGTCTTTATGACGTGTTTCATGCCGGGAGATTCGTGGATAATATCCTTAAAATGATATTTAGCGATGTGACCTTTTTGTCGATTGAGTTTATTGGCGATAGAAACTTCTGCTTCATCCTGCAGGGTGATATAGTAGCCCGTAACTTCATCCATCAGGGTTAGGGGATATTTGCTGTAATAATAGCTGCCTCCATCGATCATGAGGGGATCTTGTGGAGTGTCAGCAGCGGTTAGTATGGCGGGTTCGATAAACCGCTCCAGCTGGATATCGTTTTTGTCATCTGCCTGAAAAATCTGCAGCGCCTTGCTGTTGGCGTAGACAATCTGGTTGTATTTGTCGATCAGCAGCATGGCAATTTTGCTGGAATTGACAATGTGGCTGAGCATTTCGCTCTTCAGATGACCATAGACGTAGTTGTCGTGGAAAGCACTGTTGGATTCTACTAAAGACTGCATGTAGCGGAACAGATTCCGGTTGATGATGCTGATGTCAAGATCCAAAAGCTTCATCAGCTTGAACATGGTTTCAAAGCTGACCTGGCGATAGCCGATATCGATGATTTCTTTGATATGAGAAGGAACCAATTGCGGCTCTGCCGGTGTGATGGCAATGTTTAAATGACTGTAAATACCGGTGTGTGCTAAGGATTCATCGAAAGCAATCATATGTGTGCTAAGGATTCATCGAAAGCAATCATATTGATATGGCTGATGCCCACCTCGTAAAAGGAGTTAAGTGTATCAAGGGAGCTGTTATAGGAGTCATTGACGATGAGGACATCGGTTCCAGCTGGGATTTTGGAAATTTTTTTGAGCGCTTCACGCTCCGGACTTCTGGTGATTTTGATGATTTTGTTGAAATCTCTGATGTAGGCGGAGGCCTGCTGGTAAATGTATTCGTCAATGGCAAGAAAAGCATCGGCATGGAGTTTCTGTCCATCTGCCAAATCGTTTAAGTAGCAGTTGGTGAATACGATATGTTCGCCAAAGATGTCCTCCAGATTATTTTTGATAAAATCAATAGCGTTCTTGTTGTTGGACGTTCTATATATAATGATAACTCTTTTTGAATTGTTCATGAAAACACCTCGCTTGAGCAAAAAATGCACGGGATAATTTAATAAGAATAGTATAGCCTAAAACGAGCAAAAACAAAAGGGAAAATGTGGTGAAATATGATTTAATAGGATTATAACACAAAATACTGGAAGAAGCGTGATGAAAAAAGGGGGAAAACAGCGATATAAAAAAATTGAATACTGTGGTAAAATTGGCATATAAATTGCTCTTTAAATTAAGACAGCCTAAAAAATAAGGAGAAGTAACAATATGGACAAAAAGATTGGAGTGTTAGGCGGCATGGGACCGATGGCATCGCAGCTCTTTTATAAACTTGTAACAGAAAAGACTGCTGCAGATTGCGACCAGGATCATGTAAGGATGGTCATTTACAGTGATTCATCTATGCCGGATCGAACTGGCGCCATTTTAAGCGGTGAATATGATAAAGTGTATTCTCAGCTTTTGGAAGACGCAAAAGTTCTTGAGAACTGCGGGTGCGAAGCGATTTGTATTACCTGCAATACAGCACATTTCTTTGGAGAAATGATGGTAGATCAACTCAAGGTTCCTTTTATTCACATGATTAAAGAAACTGTTGATGCCATTGCAAGAGAAACGCCGGGCGCAAAAGTTGCTGTCCTTGCAACGGATGGGACCATCAAAACAGGACTCTATCAAAAACATATGGAAGCGGCGGGGCTTACAGCTTATGCGCCGTCTGAGGAAATACAAAAGGAAGTCATGTATCAGATTTATGACCGAATTAAGAGTGGACTTGTCTGGGATGCAGCCTCTTGGGATAGAATTGAAGAAGCGGTAAAGAGTGCCGGGTGCCAAAAAGCAATTATGGCATGCACGGAACTGTCCGTCATCAAAGCCGATAACGGATTGTCAGATTTTTATGTAGATCCGATGGAAGTGCTTGCTGAAAAAGTGATTTTGTTCAGCGGAAGAAGATTAAAATGAGTTGAAACAGGATTTAATTATTAATGTATCCTATTATGGGGTGCATTAAGGATAGAAAATCGTTAGAAGTACGTCAGGAATTTAGATAAATAAGTTTGGCATAAAAATTGCTGTTTATATATGCAAATAATCTGTCAGATTATTTTTATAAGTTCGAATGACGTATGGACAGACAAAAGGAAAGACAATGAAACAGGATAAAGAAGTATTGAATCAGTATTTAGAGAAGCTTTTTCAGGAAAAAGGATATGCGGGCATGGCTGTATCCCTTCGCGGACCAGAGGGACCCATCTTCGAAAGAGGCTTCGGATATAGAAGTATAGAAAAGAATTTGCCGACAGACGAAAATACGGTTTTTGGCATAGCCTCTATGAGCAAATCCATGACAGCGCTGGCATGTTGTATTCTTCATGCAGAAGGCAAGCTGAGCCTGGATGATCCGATTACCAAGTATTTTCCAAGTTTACATATTCCAGGCGCACCGGATGAATGCGTGACACTGAGAGTCATCGCTATGCACAGAGCAGGTATTCCGCCTCTTCCTCCGCTGGAATGGTCCATCGCGATGAACAGTGCCGAAGAGGACAATGACTGGTATCGCCATATGGTAAAAACAGCGCCGAACAAGATGGAAACCATCGATCAGGTTGTAGATTATCTGGCACAGGGCGATTATACGCCGCTTGGTGCGCCGGGCGAATTCATGAGTTATTCCAATGACGGCTATGCACTTCTCTCCTATGTAGTGGATATGGCAGCAGGAATCACCTTGGAAGAGTTTTTGACTGAACGGATATTTAAACCTTTAGGCATGACTCGCTCTGTTCTGGATCTTGACGCAAGTGAGGCAAAGATTTTGGCACAGGGTAATATTACCAGTCTTTTTGAAAAAGACTATGAAGAAAACAAAATGTACGAGGATGACAATTGGTCGGTGCTTCCACCTTTCCGCGGCTGCGCCTGTGTAAAGTCCACAGCAAGCGACATGACCAGATATTACAAGATGCTGGCAGATTACGGTATGTGGGAAGGCAGCCAGGTTATCCCGAAAGAAGCAGTAGAACTGATGGTGGGAAGAGAATTCCCACTCAGGAAAGAACCCTTCTATTGTTTAGGTCTTACGAAAAATCTGATTGGAGGTATGCAGATTTGCCAGCACACCGGCGGACTTCATGGCGTATCTTCTATGGGTGGATTTACAGAAACCGGCTACAGCGGCACTGTCCTTTGCAATCAGGGCGATGTCGATGTAGAGGAATTTTTGTGGGTGTTATATAATTTTGCACTAGGACTTCCGCTGGAAACAAAACATCATTGGACCGTGCCAAATGGCAAAGAGTTCAGCCAGCCGGAAATGCTCTGCGGGGATTATTTCAGCAATGAAGGCCTGCCGGCACATACCATCGTTACTTATGAGGACGGCATATTAAAGGTGGATTATAACGGGATGAAAGGAATCCTGAAATACTGCGGCGGCTTGGCATTTGCGGTATTTGCTGAAAAGGATCCGACCCGAAGAGTCAGTTCCTTCCGCTTTTTCCTTAGAGATGGAAAAGCATGGGGCGTGAGATGCTACAACAGAATTTATCAGAGAGTGTAAGGGGAATTTTATTTAGCTCTTTGTATGTTATATTTAGCAACAAATAAAGAAGGGAGATGTAATTATCAGAAATTATACTATCAAACGAATTCTGCAGGGACTGCTTTTAGTTATCTGCGTATCTTTCCTGGTTTTCAGCTTAATGTACATGATGCCAGGTGATCCGGTAGATATGGTCGTAGACCGTAAAGTGTCGGAAGAAAGAAAAGCAGAAATTGCCCATGAAATGGGCTATGACCTGCCATTTTTTACCCAGTACAAGAACTGGGCGTCAGACATTCTCCACGGAGATTTCGGAACATCCACAAGATACAAGAGTGATGTTTGGGATTTAATGAAACAGAGGATTCCTTACAGTTTAACGCTTTGTGTATGGTCGCTGATTTTGGAGCTTGTGATTGCCTTGCCACTGGGACTGTTGTGTGCGGTAAAGAAAGACGGTTTTTTTGACCGATTTACAGTTAACTTTTCGCTGCTGCTCACCGCAGTGCCGTCGTTCTGGCTGGCAGCGCTATTCATCCTGTTCTTCAGTGTAAAGCTTGGTGTACTGCCAATTAGTGGTTATGCACAGCCTGAAAACTGGGTACTTCCAATTGCAGTAACCGTACTTACCGGTATGGGGGGGACGCTCCGTATCACTAAAACAGAAGTATTGGAAGTTTTTAACGAAAAATATGTAACCACAGCCTATGCAAAGGGACTTCCAAAGAAAACTGTTTTGATTAAGCATGTACTTAGAAATTCATTAATTCTGGTTACTACACTGGTGTTCATGTCAATTCCTTGGCTGATTTCTGGTGCCGTTATCATCGAAAAAATATTTGGTTTGCCAGGTATGGGAAACCTCCTTCTCAACTCTATTATCGTTCAGGACATGCCGGTTGTACAGGCGGTATTGCTTTTGATTGCGATTTTGACCGTAATCTGCAACTTGCTCAGTGATATCATCATGGGTATCCTGGATCCGAGAATTAGATTATCATTGAGCGGAGGTGACAACTAAGATGAACAAAAAATGGAAAGAAAGACTCTATGAGTGCTGGAAGAACAAAAACTTCATGATTGGTTTGTTCGTTCTGGTTTCCCTCATTATTATAGCAGCTTTTGCAGACGTGATTGCGCCATACGGTGTCAATGAACACGGCGTTGGCGGTCGCTATGAGGCGCCAAGTGCAAAATGCTGGTTTGGTACAGACGCACTGGGGAGAGACTTGTTTTCTCGCGTTATCTACGGAAGCAGACTGGCTCTGTGGGTAGCCTTCCTGGGCGGCAGTATTCAGCTTGTTATCGGCGTTGTTGTAGGTCTTGCCTGCGGTTTCTTTGGAAAATGGGTTGACAGAATCCTGTCCTTCCTGACAGATTTGACCTGGTGTATTCCGGGAACCATTCTGGCGCTGGCGGTAGTTACCTTAATCGGTAAAGGCTTGACCAACACTATTATCGCAATTTCCCTCGTTGCATGGGCAAGTTATGCGCGTGCAGTAAGAGCAAAGACCTTATCCCTTAGAAATATGGCGTTTGTTGAAACCGGAAAAGCTTTTGGTGAAAGCAACGCTGCTCTAATGGTCAGATACATATTGCCAAATGTAGTTCCGTCTTTGATTGTTCTGGTATCCTTAAACCTGCCGGGAACTATCATGTCGACAACTACGCTGTCTTTCCTGGGACTTGGCTCACAGCCGCCGTCACCGGACTGGGGACTTGCAATCTCTGAAGGTATCAAATCCATTACCAGAGCGCCTTGGCTCAGTTTGTACCCTGGTATTGCACTGGTATACACTACGTTTGGTTTTAATCTGCTGGGTGAAGGTCTTAGAGACCTCCTCGATCCGCATATGAAGTCACAGTAAAGCAAGAAAGGAGTATGGAAATGAGTGAAGAATTATTAAAGCTTGAACATCTGTCCATCGACTACAAAGTAAAGGATGGATACCTTTCTGCTGTCAACGATGTAAACTTTACAGTAAATAAAGGCGAGGTATTTGCAGTAGTCGGTGAATCTGGCTGCGGTAAATCCACCGTTGCCCACAGCATCATGAATCTGCTGCCGGGTGGCAACGAGGAGATGCATGGAAAAATTCTGTTCAAAGGCAAAGATCTGCGTACCTGTACACAGCAGGAAATGGAGTCTATTCGCGGAAAAGAAATCGGTATGATTTTCCAGAATCCGCTGGATTCCCTAAATCCAGTGTACACCGTAGGCGGACAGATTGCAGAAGCAATCCAGCTTGACAAAGTAGATAAAGTAGAAGCATGGAACAGAGTAACTCAATTATTTAAGGATGTTAAGATGCCGGATGCGGAGGAACGCGTAAAGAGCTTTCCCCATGAACTGTCCGGCGGTATGCGTCAGCGTGTCATGATCGCTATGATGTTATCCAGAAATCCGGAGCTGCTCATTGCAGACGAACCGACCACTGCTCTTGATGTAACGATCGAGGCGCAGATTCTGGAAATCATGAAAGAATTGAAAGATAAATATAATACGGCAATTATGCTGATTACCCATAACTTTGGTCTGGTAGCAGAAATTGCAGACAAGATTGGTATCATGTATGCCGGTGAAATGGTAGAAAGCGGAGACGTATTTGAAATCTTTGCAAACCCAACTCACCCGTACACTCGTCTTCTCATGCAGGCATTGCCTAGCAAGACCAAAGCGGAGGGGCGTTTGCAGACTATCACGGGTTCTGTTCCTCGTATTACCGAGAAGAAACCGGAATGTCGTTTTGCAAACCGCTGTCCGTTTGCAGAGGAAGTGTGCTTCAAAGAAGCACCTCCGATGAATTATGTAAGTGAAAGCCATTTCTGCCGTTGTCATTTGGCTGGAAAGGAAGAAAAGTAAGATGGAGAAAGTGATGATTAAACTGGATGGCCTAAAAAAATACTTTTCTATTTCTAAAGGCCTTGTAAAAAAGACAACTACCTACGTAAAGGCAGTAGATGATATTTCCCTGGAAATTGGAGAAGGTGAGATTGTCGGTCTGGTTGGAGAATCCGGCAGCGGAAAAACGACACTGGCGCGTGTAATTTTGAACCTGACTAAGATGACCGGCGGTAACATTACCATCAACGGAATTGACCTTGCAAATGCCAGCAGGGCTGAGATGAAGCAGCTTCGCAGCGAAATTGCTGTCGTGTTCCAGGACCCGGCTTCCAACCTGAATCCGAGACAGACTGTAGAAAGCTCCATCATGCGTCCGATGATTATTCACGGCGTGCCAAAAGCCGAAGCAAAGCAGAAGGCTAAGGAAGTACTGGAAATGGTAAAGATGGACCAGAGATATCTGGACAGCTTCCCACACCAGTTATCCGGCGGTCAGCTGCAGAGAATTGCTATCGCAAGAGCGCTGGCACTGAATCCAAAAGTGATGATTCTCGATGAGCCGACCAGTGCTCTTGACGTATCCGTGCAGGCACAGATTCTCAACCTGTTGCTTGACCTGCAGGAACAGTTGAATCTGACCTATTTGGTAATCACTCACGATTTGAACGTCATCAAGTACATTAGCGATAAAATCGCTGTCATGTATCTGGGACGTCTGGTGGAATTCGGACCAACCCTTGAAATCGCGGAACATGCAAAGCATCCGTACACAAGAGGATTGCTTAACGCAGCGCCGATTCTTGACCCGAATCTTCGTGACAGAAAGAAAGAGGTCATGGGCGGCGATCCGGGCAGCCTGATCAATATCGGAGTCGGCTGCAGATTCTGCGACAGATGTAAATATGCGACTGAGGAATGTAAGACAACGATGCCAAAGGATACGATAATCGCACCGGGACATCAGGTTTCCTGCTTCCATCCGCTTGCTGATTAAGTGGAAATTAAAGATGGTTGTAATATAAATTGCAATATATATTGCCCTCGGTAGAGAAAAAACTAGAGGGTATCCTAACCCAATGAAAAGAGGAGGACAACATGAAAAAGAAATTATTGGTATTGAGCCTGATTGCTGTATTTGTATTCAGCATGACCGCTTGCGGCGGTGGCGATGGCGGAGATGAGGCTTCTGCAAAGACTGAGCTGACCATTATTGACGGTGAATGGTACGGACTGGATACTTACCAGCTGGACAGCACTGCAGGCGGACAGGGACTGAACTCAGCTTCTTTATTCCAGTGGAACGCTGAAACAGGCGATGTAGCTGACAACGTATGCACTAACTGGAAAGTAAGCGAAGATGGAAAGACTGCTACCTTTGATGTACCGGAAGGAATGCTGTATTCCACTGGCGAACAGGTTGAACCGGAAGACGTAATCGCTTCCATCGAACACGGACAGAAAGTCAGCCCTTATAACGATGGTTATGACAACATCGAATCCATGGAATGGGAAGGCAGAACAGTTACACTGCACCTGTCCGAATTCCGTTCCGACATGCTGTATTACTTCTGTGCTGGTTTCGTAATTGTAATCGACAAAGATGAACTGGACAATATGAGTGACGAAGAGCTCATGTGGGGATGCCACCCTTACGGACTGTATGCGCTGGCTGAAGACGGATATGTATCTGGTTCTGAAGTAAATCTTGTAAGAAACGAAGGCTTCAAATGCGCAAATCCGCTGGTAAAAAACCAGGGCGCTGGTAAATTTGAAACGGTAAAGGTAAGATTTAATGTAGAAGAATTTACCCAGACAGAAGATCTGAAGGCTGGAAACGTAGACATTCTGATGTCCGTAGGCAGCGACCAGTATCTGGAACTGCAGGACAATGAAGATATCGAAATGGTTGATACTACATATCCGAACATTGCTTACTTCGAAATGAACACTGACCACGATGTATTCTCCGACATTAACGTTCGTAAAGCATTAGCGTTGGCTATCGACAGAGACGGTTTGGCAGAATCTGTTGACGGACTGATTGCGCCTGCTTATTCCATGATTTACGATACAGTACAGAACTTCAATCAGGATGCAAAAGACTGGTTCCAGAAGAATCTGGCAAACGATCCTGAACAGGCTAAGCAGCTCCTTGAAGAAGCTGGCTGGAAAGAAGGCAAAGACGGCATCCGTGAAAAGGACGGTAAGAAATTAGAGTTCACATGGTATGCTTGGACTGATGCTACCACCATTCCTGAAGCTATGGCTGAACAGCTGAGACAGGTTGGTTTCCAGATGAACATCGAAGCAATTGACTGGAACTACGTATACGAAAACATCAGTGCTGACAAGTATGACGCTGGTATCGAATGGCTGTCCTGGGCAGAACCAATGCTGGTACTGAATGCTTGCCACTATGACAAGAACGCACCAAGCAACACAGACGAATACTTTGATATGGTTAAAAAAGCAGCTCACGAAACTGACGGTGAAGAAAGAACTAAGATGGTTGGTGATATCCAGATGTATCTGTTTGAAAATGTAAACATGATTCCTATGTACGCTGAACTTTCCTTCTCCGCTATGAACAAAGACCTGAAGGGCTTCAACGTATTAGCTGACGGTTCCACTCCGCTCAATGATCTGGCATACTAATCTGTAAAATATAGAGCATTATGCTAATATGAAGTAGTGAATGAGGAGCCGCTATCTGGGCGGCTCCTTTTTTCAGAAAGGATGCTTTCTGAAATGCAGGAACAAGTTGAAACGAGATGAAATAAGATAGAAACACATCATGCAAATGGGTGAATCGCTACTCTGTGTGCTTTTACAAGCTTTTGGGCGATATGTCAATTGGCACAAAAATTGCATTAACTATGGTTTGTAAAAGGACACATAAAATAATAGAGGAGGGCAAAGAATGGGCTTGCCAAAGGATTGCAAAGTAGATTTGCAGAACAAGTTTCCGAAAGGAAAAAGAAACTTGATTAGTGATGTTCCCGGCGTAAAGGTTGGGCATGTCACGCTGAAAGACGACGAAAAATTTATACATACCGGGGTTACAGCAATCCTGCCTCACGAAGGAAACCTGTTTCAGGAGAAGGTTGCTGCCGGTGCATGTGTCATCAACGGATTCGGAAAGAGTGCGGGTCTTGTTCAAATCGAAGAACTGGGCACCATCGAGACACCAATTTTGATGACGAATACCCTCAGCGTGGGCGCTGGATTAAATGGATTAATTCAGTATATGCTGAAAGATAATGAGGATATTGGTGTATCTACGGGAACCGTAAACTGTGTTGTAACGGAGTGTAACGACGGCGAACTGAACGACATTCGCGGCATGCACGTGAAAGAAGAGCATGTGCTGAAAGCTTTGGAAAAGGCTGACGAGGAATTCACCGAAGGCGGTGTCGGCGGCGGTACAGGTATGTGCTGTATGGGGCTGAAAGGCGGAATCGGTTCCGCTTCCAGAATTATCACATGCAACGAAAAAGAATACACTCTTGGCGCAATTGTCATGTCAAACTTTGGTGTACTAGGCAATCTCAGAATTGACGGAAAGCGTATTAAGACGGAGCTTCCAAAGGAAGACAAACCTGAAAAGGGATCTATCATTATTGTACTTGGTACAGATATCCCGCTCAGCGACAGACAGCTGAAACGTATTGCAAAGAGAGCAACTGTCGGTCTTGCCAGAGTCGGTTCTTTCCTTGGAAATGGAAGCGGCGATATCGCCATCGCATTCTCCAATGGAAATAGAATTCCGCATTACAGCAAAGAAGATGTTCTGGAAACTAAGATGTTTCATGACAACGCTATGGATAAACTCTTCGACGCTACTGCAGAGGTAGTAGAAGAAGCTGTTATCAGCTCCATGTACCATGCAGAAACCACAAAGGGAATCAGAAACAAAGTTCTCTACGGACTGCGTGAATTCATCTAGGATGAGGTTATAAGATGAGAAAGATATTTATTAGTGCAGATATTGAAGGAATCACCGGAGTAACTGGCTGGTGTGAAACCCGCTATGGCGGTCAGGGCTATGACGCAGCATGCAGACAGATGAGCCTGGAAACTGCAGCAGCATGCAGGGCAGCTCTTGATGCCGGCTACGAGGTTGTAGTTAAAGACGGTCATGAAGACGGGCTGAACATTGACGCTAACCTGCTGCCAAAGGGAACCCAGCTGATTCGCAGCTGGATGTCGGATCCTTACGCTATGATGGCAGGTCTTGATCAAAGTTACGATGGCGCAATTTATATCGGTTACCATGCAAAAGCGTGGTCCAATGACAGTCCTTTGACCCATACCATTGAAGATTATCTCTTCAACTGGATTAAAGTCAATGGAGAACTTGCCTCGGAGTTTTCCCTCAATGCACTTCTTGCCGATGAAATGAGTGTACCTTCCATTTTCCTTTCTGGAGACAAAGGCATTTGCGATGATGCAAAATCTCTGTATCCATCTATGGAGACTGTGGCTGTAAAGCACGGCACAGGGAATGCGACCTGGAATATTCATCCGGAAGAAGCTATCGCACTGATTGAAGACGGTGTAAAAAAAGCCCTGGCTGCAAAGCATCAGTCGAAGCCACTGGCAAATGAGTATCGTATGGAGATTAACTTCAAGAAACATCAGAAAGCCAGACACGCTTCCTGGTATCCGGGCGCAAAGCAGATTGACTCCAATACTGTGCAAATCACTGCGAAGACACCGACCGACCTTGCCATTGCAAGAATGTTTATGACAGGAGTATAAAGGCAAAGGGTCTAAAAAATAGAAATTACCATTCCAGTAATATACATTTTTCTTAACCTAAAGAACGCTGCAAGACGTGCTATCGCGCCGGTTTGCAGCGTTCCGCTTTTTTGATATTTGGTGGAGCGGCGGTTTGATGGAGTTTACTTTGGAGGTGCTGGGTATTGTGCATATTTTCGAGAAAAGGTTTCAAAATATGCACGAGGCTGTGCATAGATTTCGAAGAAACTCCAAAAATATGTACATTTCACTTGAAAATCGGGAGCCATATTCAGATAATCTGCATATATTTGCTGATTATCACGAAAATATGCATAGTTTGAAAAGGTGATGTGCATATTTTCGAGAAAAGATTTCAAAATATGCACGCAGTTGTACGTATTTTGAAAAGAAATGCTTAAAATATGCACACTCATGTGAATTGCTGCAATGGCAAAGAGCTGCAGTAAATGCAGCTCTTTGTGAATGAAAATGAAAAGATTTTAGTCTTGGTATCGCTATTTTGTTTCGGCGTTGTCAGCCAGCTCAGCTTGCTCGACAAGAGCCTTGGTGGTTCTGCGGATAAAGTCTTCGTACATAGGGACATCGACTTCGTTTGAGGCGAAGCAGACAACAAAAGGCTGTTTTGCATAGACAATGCCTACATCGTGGGCTTTATCTTCTTCGTCGCCGGTTTTGTGCGCCATAGGATAGTCCATAATCAGATGACCGCCCATCTTGTGGTTTATTTGCTGCTGCCTCATGATATCGTCCAGCCAGATGGAAGATTCCTCATTGACTAGAGTCTTATGGTATATCTTTTCCAGGAGAATGCCGATTTCTTCAGGAACAAAGTAGTTGTTGATTCCGCGGGCTTCTCTCTCTAAATCCCACAATTCTCTGTTAAACTGGGTTCCGATTAAGCCAAGTTCCAGAAAAGCTTCTCTAATCTTTGGGACGGTATAGTGACGCAGCAGTGCGTTAGTTGCTGTATTGTCACTAATGGTAATCATCAGTTTTCCCAGCGTTTCCATATCCAAAGTCACCTCACCGGTTATGTGCTGTACTGCACCGCAGCCGGGCACCTTCTGATCCTGATGAATTAGAATTTCTTCTCGAAAGTCTGCTTCCCCACGGGAGCGGAGCAGGAGAATAGCTGCCATTAAAGGGAACTTTATGACACTTGCCGGAAGAAATGGTTCTTTTTCGCGGTAGCCGTAAGTCTCGCCAGTAACTAAATTATGGTAGTAAAATCCAACTTTTCCCTCCATCTGAGAGAGTTCATTTAAGATTTGTTCTTTCATTATAGGGTTTCTCCTCTTTTCAAGATAGCGCCAGCTTTTGCGCCGGTGTGTATGCCGTCTTTCGCTGTCAGCACGCCGTTTACGTAGACACGGCGAATGCCTTTGCATGGCTGTTTAGGATTATTAAAGGACGGAGTGTCTTCAATTTCATCAAAGTCAAAGAGGACTAAGTCCGCCTGCATGCCTTCCTTGATTAGACCTCTGTTGTTAATGCCCAGACGGTTTGCAGGAAGTCCGGTCATTTTGAAAATGGCTGTTTCCAGCGGGAAGAGCTTGCGCTCTCTGCAGTATTTGGAGATTACGCGAGGGAATGTACCAAACCAGCGAGGATGCGGTTGTCCCGGATAATCCATGGAAGCAGCTTCACCGTCGGAGCCAATCATCACATATGGCTGTGGCATGATGTATTCGATATCTTCTTCGCACATGCCGTAGTTGACTTCGTTGACACGACCACGCTCTTCTAAAATCAAATCAAAGCATGCGTCTTCCGGATCAACGCCACGAATTTCTGCAATTTCTTCTATATTTTTACCTACCACCCAAGCGTTTTTTTCGCTGGCAACGTAGGAGACGCAGATGTCTCCCCATCTGCCCAGGTGGCTTTGTCTGGCTTCTTCTTTTAGTTTTGCTCTAGTCTCTGGGTTCCGAAGTCGTTCAAAGAGGGCTTCCATGCCGCCGTCAAATGCCCATAAGGACACATTACTGTCCAAAGTAGTGGCAGAAGCATTGTATGGATATTGATCCACTTTTACGTCAAGACCTTCGCGTCTAGCTCTGTCAATCATGGCAATAGTAGTTTTGCAGCTGACCTGCCAGCCGGATTTGCGGGTGCATTTGTGGTGAGATACCTGCAGCGGTGCGCCGGAGCGTTTTGCGATTTCCAGCGCTTCGGAAAGCGCTTCCACCAGATAGTCACCTTCGTCTCTCATATGGGTTGCGTAGAAAGAACCGAAAGGAACTAGTTCTTCTGACAAAGCTGCCAGCTCGTCTGCGTCTGCATAGCAACCCGGCGGATAAATCAGTCCGCTGGACATAAAGTATGCACCGTCTTCTAAAGCTTTGCGAAGGAGTCCGCGCATTTGTGCAAGCTCTTCGCTGGTCGGTTTGCGTGCATCGAATCCCATAGCCGCCAGTCTGATGGTGCCGTGTCCGACAGCGGTTCCAAAGTTAACGCTCAGCTTATGCTCCTTCAAAGTATCTAAATATTCTCCAACGGTTTCCCAGTTGTATGTTAAATCACCAACATAATCTTTTAACTGTTTTTTTCTTTCAGGGTCAGCGCTGACCGGTGCTACGGACATGCCGCAGTTGCCGCCGATTTCTGTGGTAACACCCTGCAGAATTCTGCTTTCGGCAAGCGGATATTCCAGCAGTGAGACATCGCTGTGAGAATGGAGGTCGATAAAGCCCGGAGAAAGGTATAAACCCTCTCCGTCCACGACTTCCTTTGCGGTGTTTTCTTCTTCTGCACTGAACGTGCCGATTTTATCAATACGTCCGTCTTTGAGGGCAACGCTGCTAAGATACCACGGAGCCGAAGTACCATCAATAATGCGGACGTTTTTTATAATGCAGTCAACCATAGTCAGGGTTCCTTTCTTTCTATATCGAAAATATAATGCAAGAATAGTGCCAGAATTTGCAGCGCAGAGAAGTGGGAAAATAGCGGAGGAGAGCGGCTGAGGGGAAAAAATAATGGGAAGAAATGCGTAATAATGGGTTTTAATATGATTGTTGGGATTTTCTGATTTGTTGTTTAAACTAACTTCAACTTGACAAAAATATATTGGGGGGGGGGTATCATATTTAGGGGAAATCTCCCTAAAGATGTTAAGATTTTTTTAAGAAAAGTATAAGATTTCTTTTCGGGTTTATTTAAGAACTGTACCTTATGATAGAGATGTAAACAAACAAAGGAAGGGTAAAGATGGAGACATTAGAGAACTGTAGGGAATGGGAAAAGAGAATAGGACAGGCAGGGGCGGAAATACTTCCGTATCTTTTACTGACGGGACTTACATTTCTGCTTCTCTATTTGCCTGTCGAACAGGGAGCAATCTTTGGATCAGAAGGGGATTGGTACAGTCAACATGTAGGAGCTGCGGAGGCGCTGAGGCAGACCATGCTTTCAGCAGGGGGGATTTTCCCGCAGTTTGTCGGACTCGGCGGAGGGATTAACGCATACGATTTAGCTTACTACGGACTGCTCAGACCGGACGTGCTTTTGTCCTGTCTGCTGCCAAACGTTGAGATGAAAGAGATTATTTCCGTCTACGCGGCGGTAGGAGCAGTGGCAAGTGTTAATATCACTTATCTCTGGCTAAAGGGGAAAAATTTTACCGTTCGCCTAGCAGCTACAGGAGCAATCTTAATGGCAGCAGCCACATGCTTCTTCCATGCACATCACCAGATTATGTTCATCAATTATATGCCATTTTTGGTGCTGGCGCTGCTGGGAATCGACCGGATTTTAGCGGGAAAAAATGGTTTGCTTTTGACAATCGCCTTGTTTTTCATCTGCATACATAGTTTTTACTATGCGCCGACCTGTATGGTGGTATGTTTTCTATATTATTTACATCAGCTTGTAAATTCGGGAAATACTACGAAAGAGGCATTGAAAATGACAGGGAAAACTGCATTTGCAGTCACTCTCGCTATCTGCCTTGCTGCGGTGCTTCTGATTCCAACCGGACTTGCCATTTTATCGACGGAAAAAGATGCTGGAAGTTTTGCGCAGGAGTCCATCGAAACTATCAACTTATCTTTCAGCGGACTTTTGTACCAGCCTTACAGCTGCGGCATGACCTTGATTTCTTTGTATCTGCTGCTATTGTCTCTATGGGATAAGAAAAAACGCTGGCTGACGGCAGTGGTGCTTCTGATTCTTATGGTGCCAGCTGTTTGGTACGTACTGAGCGGATTTCTCTATGCTAGAGAAAAGATTCTGATTCCGCTGGTTCCGTTGATTGTCTGGATCTGCACAGATACGCTGGCAAGGATATTAGAGGGCAAGCAGAAAGCGCTGATGTTGCCGGCGCTGCTTTGTGCCGTACCAATTGTGCTAAGAAAAGAAGACGCGTGGGCGCTGCTAATCTTGATAGATGGACTTGTGGTATTGGCATGGGTGCTCGTTCAGAGAATGGGGAAAATTCCCCAAAGAACAAAGCATGTGCTGACGGCATGTCTGCTGTTGCTTCCTCTCTGTGCCAACTTTGGGGTAAACAAAGAGTTAGAGCACTGGCTGCAGAAAGATGATATGCGACAAAGCTGGTTTTCTTTCGGAGATATTACCATGTTTGCTTCAGAGCCGCTATACCGTTTTGACTATCTCAGCAATAACTACGTCAACAGTAACGTGCTGCCGGACGGTGGTCTGAACAAGACAGCCATGTATTCTTCGGTGACAAACAGCACCTATGGGAAATTTTATTATGATACGATGGGAAATCCAATCAGCATACGAAATCGGGTAGTTCTCATGCCAAATCAGAACAGCCTATTCAATTACTTCATGGGAGTAAGGTATGTTTTGACCGGAGAACAACAGGTGCCTTACGGCTATGAACCGATTTTCAGGCGAAACGGTTACGTTCTTGCAGAAAATCCCGATGTGCTGCCTATGTGTTACGGCACCGACAAAGTGCTTTTACAGGAGAAAGCAGAGCGTGGGGGAATTAGTGAATTTCCAAAGACTTTGGCACAGCTTTGCGGTGTGAGTGCAGAAGCGCAAAATCCAGAGGAACTTTTTGAAGAAGCATTTCCAACGGTTTACGATGAGAGTGTGCAAGGAAAACACACTTTGCATTTAAAGGAAACTTTAAAGGACAAGGTCCTTGCCATATCTTTTCACATAGATAGAAAGGATGACAGGCAGGTGCTGATTAATATCAATGGGATGGTAAACAATTTATCCTCCTGGTATGCGCCGTATCCTAATGAAAACTACGACTTCACTTATGTACTGTCGGATTCTGCAGGACTTTCGGAGCTGGAAATTGCGATGAGCAGGGGCCGCTACAATATCGAGGATATCAAAGTCTACACTTTGGATATTCCGACAGCAGAAGCGCAGGACATTGCGGTGCCGACTCTCGCAGAGGATTTTCAGGCAAACGGCAGCGATATATTTCAGGGAATCGTAACGATGAAGCAAGATGGCTATTTTGTTACATCTTATCCATATAAGAAGGGCTTTCAGATTTTGGTGGACGGGAAAGCGCAAAAGGCTGAAAAGGTCAATACCGCTTTCGTGGGATTTCCACTGGAGAAAGGAAAGCACAGCATTCAAATCAGTTATAAAGCGCCGGGGTTTGCAGCAGGAGCAGCACTCAGCGCAGCGGCGATGGCAATGCTGCTGTTATCACAAATTATAGTATTTCTAAGGAAAAGGAAAAGAGAGAAATGAAGAGATTGCAGGAATCACAAATTGTTCGTTACATTATGACGGGCGGCATGACAACAGGGGTTAACTATATCATTTACATCGGACTAATGGCACTTTCTGTCAACTATTTAACAGCAAACACGCTTGCATGGCTAGGCGCAGTAACTTTCGCCTACTTCGCCAACAGGAAAGTGGTCTTCCACTCCAAAGGAGATAAAAAACAGGAGTTTCTTCAGTTCTTTTCGCTTCGGGCGGCAACTTTGGTCATTGAGAATTTACTGCTGCTGCTTCTGGTAGACTGCATTGGCGCAGGAAGCTTTGTGTCAAAGGTTCTCGTCAGCGTTATCACAGTGGTACTTAATTACTTTGCTTGCAAGTACAGTATTTTTAAACAAAGGGGTGTTTCACATGAATAAGAGAGATTTAATCAGTGTTATTGTGCCTTGCTATAATGAAGAGGAGTCTTTACCTTTATTTTACATTGAAACTGGGAAAGTACTGCGTCAGATGACGGAGGTGGACTATGAGATTATCTTTGTAGATGACGGCAGCAGTGATAAAACCAGAACTATTATGAAAAATTTGGCAGAAAAAGATGAAAAGGTCCGCTATGTAGTTTTTTCCAGAAATTTTGGGAAGGAAGCTGCGATGTACGCCGGGCTCAAAGAAGCCAGAGGGGATTATAGCGTGATTATGGATGCAGATCTGCAGCATCCACCAGCGTTGCTGCCTGAGATGTACAAGGTTGTCAGCTGCGAGGACTATGACTGCTGCGGCGGGCTCCGCCTGAGCCGCGAAGGGGATGGTTTTCTGCGCAGTCTGTTTTCTAAAGCCTTTTACAAAATCAGCAAAGGGCTCACCCACATGGATATGACCGACGGGCACGGCGATTTTCGTATGATGAACCGCACGGTGGTTAATGCCATTTTGGAAATGAAAGAATATAACAGGTATATGAAGGGACTTTTTTCCTTTGTGGGATTTGATACCAAGTGGATTGAGTACGAGGGTGTGGAGCGTGCAATGGGATGTACCAAGTGGAGCTTTAAGAGTTTGTTTGCTTATGCATTTGAGGGAATACTTTCCTTTTCAACGGCACCGCTGAAAGCGGCAGGTCTAATGGGAATTTTCCTCTTTCTCGCCGGTATGGTGTTCATGGGATGCAACCTGATACAGAGTATCTGGGTTCCGGGGGCGGTGAGCAGTCTGGACGTGATACTCTTTGTGGTACTGCTTCTGGGCAGCCTGCAAATGTTGTTCATCTATATTTTGGGCGCCTACCTGTCTAAGGATTACCTAGAAAACAAGAGACGCCCCATCTACATCGTAAAGGAAAAAAGCTGCTGATGCAGTAATTACAAGGATTCCAGCGCATCCAGACTGTGGACAGGGCTATAGCATACATGGTTTCGGCAGAGGTAAAAGTCGCTGCCTTCTTCCGGAATCTCATAATTTTTCAGATAAGGAGATACTTTATGCAGTGTCTCCTCTGTTTTTCTTGTTTTCAGCACTACGTCCATCTGAAGATCCCAAAGTCGGCACAGCGTGTCTGTGGATAGGTTTTCTGCGTCAGGCATAGTGCAGATGAGTTTGCCCTCTTCAAAAAGATCCTGGCTGACACTCCAAAGGTAAAAACTATTACCAAAGGGATAATCACTGCAGGCTCTGTCCATGAAAGCAGACTGCTTGTCAGCAATGTCCTCCCAAAAGCTTTCACCGGTAAGAAATGCCAGTTTTTTTGTAATATGAGCAGCGACGGCATTGCCGGAAGGCATAGCCCCATCATAAGTTTCCTTAGGGCGCAGAAAAAGTGCCTCACTGTCGGCAGCATAAAGGTAAAAGCCGCCCTCTTTAGAGTCGAAAAACAGTTTTATCATGGTGCTGCCAATCCGGTCTGCGCGTTCCAAAAAGATAGGATTGAAGGTCGTGCTGTAACATTCCAAAAGTCCCCAGATGTAGCAAGCATAATCGTCCAGCGTTCCTGCAAAGGCATAGTGACCCTGCCGCCATCTGGCAAAAAGTTTTCCCTCATCTTGGAGATGTTTCCAGATAAACTCCGCCGCGGAAAGAGCAGCTTCCAGATAATCAGCATTTTTCAGCTGTCTTGCAGCTTTTGCAAAGGCGGCGATAGCAATTCCATTCCAGCTGGTGAGAACTTTGTCGTCCTTATGGAGTTTGGTGCGTTCTAACCGGTAGTCGTATAAAATTCGCAGCACGTCTTCGTCGGGCAGAAGACCGTGGTCTTTGGTACTCAGAAGATTGGGGATATTTTTCCCCATAAAATTGCCTTGTGGTGTGATGTCGTATTGAGAACAGAAGGCTGCCGCAGGTTCCAGATGAAGAACACTGCGAATTTCCTCCGGTGTAAAGAGGTAATAGGTGCCCTCTTCACCGTCGCTGTCGGCATCTTGTCCACAGTAAAAGCCGCCTTCTGGATCTTTCAGTTCTCGCAGCATGTAGGAGGCGGTTTTATTTGCTACAGTCAGATAAAGGGGAGATTTTGTCTCATAGTAACATTGGCTGTACGCCATGAGCAACAGGGCATTGTCATAGAGCATTTTTTCAAAATGGGGAATAAGCCACTTATCGTCGGTTGCGTATCGGCAGAAGCCGCCGCCAATGTGGTCAAAAATGCCGCCCAGATACATTTGGGTTAGGGTCTTTTCTGCCATAGCCAGGTATTTGTCACCTTTTTTACTTTTCTGCGCCATGAGAAACAGTAGGTTGTGCGCTGCGGGGAATTTAGGACTGCTGCCAAAGCCGCCATACTTTCTATCGAAGTTTTTTACGAAATATGACAGGGCTTCTGCAATAGAATTTTCTGGATTCTGTTTTGTCTGCGGTGCAGCTGCTTCCTGCTTTTGAAGAAAGGCAACTATTTGACTGCCCTGAGTAAGGAGGGAGTCTCTGTCCTCGGTCCATTTTTGAGAGACTGCGGAGAGCAGTTCTAAAAGACCGATTTGACCGCATTTGGTATGTTTTGGAAAATAGGTTCCGGCGAAGAAAGGTGTTCTTTCAGGCGTCATGAAGATAGTAAGCGGCCAGCCGCCGGAACCGGTCATAGCCTGAGCAGCGCGCATGTAGACGCTGTCGATATCGGGGCGCTCTTCACGATCCACCTTGATGGAGATAAAATGATCGTTTAAGAAAGCGGCAACCTCTTCATCCTCAAAGGATTCGTGTGCCATGACATGGCACCAGTGGCAGGTGGAGTAGCCGATACTTAAGAATATGGGAAGGTCCTTTTCTGCAGCGAGGTCAAAGGCCTCTTCACACCAGGGATACCAGTTTACCGGATTTTCAGCATGCTGAAGAAGGTAAGGAGATTTTTCGTGTTTCAGATGATTCATAATAAAAACGTCCTTTCAAAGCTTTTTATATTCCTTAGTATGACCGATTTAGGGAAATTTAGACAGGAGAATAAAGTGGAGGCTGGTTAAATGAAGACAAAAAAAGAGGCAATCAACAAGACTGCCTCTTAGTTCTTTATTAATTAGCGAATCAGTGTATAAATTCTGATTGCGAAAAGTAATGCGGATATCCACATAACCCAAGGAATATCTTTTACTTTTTTGGTGAGGACCTTCAGAATAACCCATGCCAGAATGCCGAACATGATTCCGTTGGCAATGGAGTAAGTGAATGGCATGAGTACCAGGGCGAGGAACCCGCCGACCACGTCTGCAATGTCACCGTCAAAGTGCATATTTTTCACAGCGCCAATCATCAAAAGCCCAACCCAGATGAGAGCAGGTGCTGTTGCAAATCCCGGAATTGCAAGGAAAATTGGGGAGAAGAATAGTGCAGCAATAAAGAGAACAGCAGTGGTTACTGCAGTCAGACCGGTTCTGCCGCCGTTAGCAACACCGGCACTGGATTCTACATAGCTTGTAACAGTGGAAGTGCCCAGACATGCGCCGACGATAGTACCGCAGGCATCCGCCATGAGAGCGCCTTTTACCTTAGGCAGATTTCCCTTTTCGTCCAGCAGATTGCCTTTGGAAGCAACGCCGATTAAAGTGCCGACAGTGTCAAACAGGTCAACGTAAAGGAAAGAGAATACGATGACAAGGAACTGCACCATGTTTTCGCCAATCCATGCAAAGTCAAAAGAGAAGAATGCAGGGGCAGCTGGGATAAAGCTTGCACCGGAAAAATCAGGGAACAAGGAATACACGCCAGCTTCAACATCAACTGCATACCAGCCGATTGCTTCTGCAATCATACCCAAAATCCAAGTAGCCAGAATGCCGATGAGGATATAGCCTTTAACGTTGAAGTGGAACAAAACTGCGGTCAGAATCAGACCAACAAGTGCAAGTACCACTTGCGGCGTTGCAAAGGAACCCAGGTTTACCAGAGTGGAAGCATCGCCGATGACGATTCCTGCACCTTTGAAACCGATTAAACCGATAAAAAGTCCAATACCGGCAGTAATGCCGTATTTCAGATTAGCAGGCACGTCGTTTACCAGCTTTTCTCTGAAATTGCACAGAGACAGCAGAATGAAGGCAAGACCTTCCACAAGAACCGCAGCCAGTGCGATTTTCCAAGGGTCGTTGATGCCTTTTGAAGCAAGGTCACCGCAAACGGTGAATGCAAAGTATGCGTTCAGTCCCATGCCGGAAGCAAGGGCGATAGGGTAGTTGGCAAAAAATGCCATGAACAGAGTTGCAATAGCAGCGGAAACAGCTGTTGCAGTGAAAACGCCTGCGCTGTCCATGCCGGCTACTGCGAGCATGCCCGGGTTTACTGCAAGAATGTAAACCATTGAGAGGAACGTAGTGGCGCCGGCGATAACTTCGGTTTTCACATCAGTGCCGTGTTCCTGTAGCTTGAATAATTTCTCCATAGTAGTACGTTTCTCCTTTGTCTTAAAAAATAAAAATAGATATGTCCATTATATATGCTAGAGGGCGCAATGTCCAAGAAAAAATTTGAATTTGGGCAGATTTTGGATAGTTTTGTCGAAATTGGTGCTTGAGTTTGTCTGTGTTCGGCAGTATGATAAAAGCATGAGAATATTAGAGTATATTGTGGGATTTGTCATGAGCCTTGCACTGGTACTGATACTATTGATTACTGCAGTGGAGGCGGTCGTTTATTGGAGTCCCGACTATTTTAAAAGTGAATACGAAAAATATGATGTGACAACGAGTGTGGAGATGGAAATGGATGATTTGCTTCATGTCACTGATGAAATGATGGCATATTTGCGTGGGGACAGGGAAGAACTGCAGGTGCCGACGATGGTTGCCGGGCAGTCCCGCGGATTTTTCAGCGCCAGGGAAATTGCGCATATGGCAGATGTGAAAGAATTGTTTTTTGGTGGTATGATGATAAGACGGTGGGCGATTGTAGTCTTTGTTGTGTGCTTTGGCTGGCTGTTTTTGCGAAAACGGCTTTTGCTGACTCCTAAGTTTTTACTTTGGGGGATTTTGGGCGTGCTTGTGGTCTGTGCTGTCTCCGGCTTGATTGTGGCGACGGATTTTCACAAATACTTTGTCATCTTCCATCATATCTTCTTCGACAACGACCTGTGGCTTTTAGATCCAAAGACGGATTTGCTCATTCGCATTGTACCGCAGCCTTTCTTTGTGGATACAACGCTGCGGATTGTGCTGACTTTTGGCGGATGGCTGGTGGCGGTGCTTATGATTTGCAGCTTTTTCGTGTGGCGGCAGCGTGTGATGCAGCGTCAGTCCCATGACACAAGACGGACTGCGGCGTGAGCAGGACATTTGCCGATTGGACCAGTGTTATAATTCTTTAGTTTTTAGATTTTTGACCGCAAAGCCTTGTTTTGGGCAGATGGCGGTCAGAGTTAAAATTTTTGTTTTTGAGGATTTGACCGTACTGATGCGTTTTATATGAAATGCGGTCAAAATTGGGAGCTCAATGATATTTGCAATTGCAGGGATATGTAAAATAATGGGAGATTCGTTGAATTTGCCTGTAAATATAATACTAAAAATTGGAAATTCGTGTGGATTTGAGGGAGTTTAAGGGGATAGGCAGCATGTTGTTAGCAGAGGAAATGGATTTTATGACCGCAAGTTGGATGATTTGAGCAAATGCGGTCATTTTTGTAAAACAAGAATTAAAAAAATGACCGCAATGTCTTAGAATTGGCATGTTGCGGTCATTTTTGCAAAAACACGAAGTTTATCGAACGTAAACTTTTGGAAGTCTCTGGCCGAAAGCGCAGCAGATTTCGTAATTGATGGTGCCAGTTGCGTCTGCAATGTCGTCGGCAAGGATTGTGTTTACGCCGTCTGTACCCATGATGATGACTTCGTCTCCAACTTTTACGTTTGGAACGTTTGATACATCAATCATGCACTGGTCCATGCAGATATTTCCGGCAATCGGGCAAACTACACCGTTTACGATGACTTTTGCCTGTGCGGAGTACGGACGAGGATAGCCGTCTGCGTAACCCAGGGCAATGGTAGCAATTTTAGATGGTTTACTGGAAATGTATTTTCTGCCGTAGCCCACAGAAAAGTTTTCCGGCACGTCTTTCAGGTGGACGATGTTAGCCTTGACGGACATAACCGGTTTCAGCGCCAGCTGGTTTTTATCTACTTCATGGGAAGGATAGCAGCCGTAAAGGATAATGCCTGGACGCACTGCATCAAAGTGAATGCTCGGCAGTTCCATGATGGAAGCGCTGTTTGCAAGGGTTCTCATCGGCACGTCAACGCCTGCTGCAACCAGTGCTTCGTAAAAACGATTGTATTTTTCTTCCTGCTGGTGGGAGTAGGTCTTGTCGTATGCGTCAGCGGTGGACATGTGGGAAAACAGACCTTTGATTTTGAAACCTGCCAGCATAGCGATTTTCTTAATATCAAAAATTGCGTTATCAATGTCATCTGCAAGATAACCGATTCTGCCCATGCCGGTATCAACAGCGATTAGACCGGAAACAGTTTTGCCTGCTTTGAGAGCGGCGTCGCTGATGGCTTTAGCATTGGAAGCGCTGCAGACCACCGGTGTGATGTCGTATTCTACGATGGTGTCTGCATACATGTCCGGCGTCAGTCCCAGCATGATGATTTCTTCTGTTGCGCCAGCTTGGCGAAGCACGATGGCTTCCTGCAGTGTGGCGATGGCAAAGGTTTTTACGCCGTTGGCACGCAGCACGTTTGCGCACATTACTGCACCGTGGCCGTAAGCGTCAGCTTTGATGACGCCAATCATCTCTTTATCTGCGCCGACTTTTGCTCTGATATTTTTAATGTTGTAATCTAAATTGGTTAAATTGATTTCAGCCCATGCGGGTCTGATTGCGTCCTTATACATAATCTCAAAATCCTTTCTTCGTAATAGGAACTGTGTTTTTAGAAAGGGAAAGGCACTGCCTGTTTCCCCTTTCTACGATTGTCGTATTTGTTAAGCCTGGTGCCAAAGATTGCAGCAAAACCAAATTACAGCTGCGGGGTTCTGTGAATGATATCGTCTCTGCCAGGCCCATTCGATACTAGTGTAATTGGGAATCCAATCTGACGTTCGATTTCGTTGACATATTCCTGGCAGGCTTTCGGCAGATCTTCCCAATTGCGAATGCCGCTTACATCGCTTTTCCAGCCAGGCATTGTTTTCAGTACCGGTTTGGCGGTTTCCAGATAAGTGGTATTCGGGAAATCCTGATGGATTTCTCCATCGATTTCGTAGCCGACACAGATTGGAATTTCATCCAAATATCCGAGCGGATCGATAACGGTTAAGGCAACTTCTGTAGTTCCCTGCATTCTGCATCCATATCTGGTAGCAACCGCATCGAACCAACCAACCCTGCGCGGGCGCCCGGTGGTGGCGCCGAATTCGCCGCCGTCGCCGCCGCGGCGGCGAAGTTCGTCAGCTTCTTCTCCGAAGATTTCGCTGACGAAGGCGCCCGCGCCAACTGCGGATGAGTAAGCTTTTACGACGGTGGTAACTTCTTTGATTTCATATGGCGGGATACCTGCGCCTACAGCGCCGAATGCCGCCAACGTAGAGGATGAAGTAACCATTGGATAAATGCCGTGGTCTGTATCTTTCAGCGCACCCAGCTGTCCTTCCAGAAGGATGTTTTTTCCTTCGGAAATAGCCTGGTGAAGGAAAGCGGAAGTGTTGGCAACATATGGTTTTATCATCTCTTTATATTGCTTCATGGTTTCCATGAGATCGTCAACTTTGAGTGCAGGTTTGCCGTACAAATTGACAATCATCACATTCTTTAATGTGCAGACGTTTTCCAGTTTCTCACGAAGTTTATCCTCCGGCATGAAGAGCTCGTTCACCTGGAAGCCGATTTTGGCGTATTTGTCGGAGTAACAAGGTGCGATACCGCTTTTTGTGGAGCCGAAGGATTTTCCGCCAAGGCGTTCTTCCTCGTATTCGTCCAGCAAGATGTGATACGGCATGACGATGTGGGCGCGATCTGAAACCAGAACTTTTGGCGCAGGGACGTCCCGGTCTGTCAAGGATTTGATTTCCTCAATCAGCTTCGGAATGTTCAGTGCTACGCCGTTGCCCAGAATGCTGGTGGTGTGTCCGTAAAAGACGCCCGATGGCAACATGTGCAGGGCGAACTTACCGTAATTGTTTTTGATGGTGTGTCCTGCGTTGCTTCCACCCTGAAATCTGACGATGATGTCGCAGTTTTCAGCCAGTGTGTCTGTGATTTTACCTTTTCCCTCGTCGCCCCAATTGGCGCCGACAATTGCTTTGATCATAGTGTAACCTCCTATTCGTTCACGTTTAGACGGGTTTTGCCTTACAGATGCGCTCCCCGATTAAACGTTAATTTCAGCAGTGAGACCAAGCAGCGCCTCATTTGCTGATAGAATAGGCTTTATGACCCCGCTGAGAAACTCTGTTGTCTGCTGTGGGGCTCTGCCCACATAGTTTTCCGGTTTCAAAGCCTTCTGTAAAGCCTCTTTTGTTATATGAAAGGCTGGGTCTGCCGCAATACGATCTAAAAGATCATTTGGCTTACCCTGCTCTTTGACAACTTTGCCCGCTTCCATGGAATGTACGCGGATTCGCTCGTGCAGTTCCTGACGGTCTCCGCCGGCTTTTACGGCATCCATCATAATGTTCTCTGTAGCCATAAAAGGAAGTTCTGCCATCAAGTGCGCTTCGATGACTTTCGGATAGACCACAAGACCGTTGGAAACGTTGATATATAATTCTAGGATTCCGTCCACTGCAAGAAATGCTTCGCTGACGGAAATTCTCTTGTTTGCTGAATCGTCCAGAGTTCTTTCAAACCACTGGGTTGCAGCTGTCAGCTGCGGGTTCATGGCATCACTCATGACGTAGTTGGCAAGGGCTGCCATACGCTCTGAACGCATAGGGTTTCTCTTGTATGCCATGGCAGAGGAGCCAATCTGGTGCTTTTCAAAAGGCTCTTCGACTTCTTTCATGTGCTGCAGCAGACGAATGTCGTTGGAAAATTTGTGTGCGGATTGGGCAATACCTGCCAGCACGTTCAGCACTCTGCTGTCAATTTTTCTGGAATAGGTTTGCCCGGAAACCGGGTAACAGCCGGGAAATCCCATTTTGTCAGCAATTTTCTGGTCTAAGGCTTTGCATTTTTCGTGGTCGCCTTCGAAGAGTTCCATAAAGGAAGCCTGACTTCCGGTAGTTCCTTTGGAACCGAGCAGTTTGAGGCTGTCCAGAACGTATTCCAGATCCTGCAGGTCCATGACCAGATCATTGAGCCAAAGGGTTGTGCGCTTGCCGACAGTGGTAGGCTGCGCTGCCTGATAATGGGTATATGCCAGCGTTGGAAGGTCTTTGTAGGTGTCTGCAAATTTAGCTAAAGAAGCGATGGTGTTGATGATTTTCTTTTTTACCAGCGTTAAAGCTTCGCGCATGATAATCAGGTCTGTGTTATCGCCAACATAGCAGCTGGTTGCGCCAAGGTGAATGATTCCCTTTGCATCCGGGCACTGCTGACCATAAGCGTACACGTGGCTCATGACATCATGTCTGACTTCTTTTTCTCTCGCCTTTGCGACATCGTAGTTGATGTCCTCGGCGTGAGCCTTTAATTGGTCGATCTGCTCCTGCGTGATGGCAAGCCCCAGTTCTTTCTCAGCTTCTGCCAGTGCAATCCAAAGTTTTCTCCAGGTGCGGAATTTCATGTCCGGCGAAAAAAGATACTGCATTTCCTTACTCGGGTATCTTTCTGAAAGCGGACTGGTGTAATTGTTTGTTGACATACGAAAACCTCCCTACGTAATCTATAAAAATAACATATTATTATAGCATTTTACACGGGGAATTTCAAGAGCGGGACTATCGTATTTTTGCAATCATGAAGGATTAACTTAAAACGGTTGTTTTTGGAAAAAGTGTATAAGAAAAAGGCTGAATCTTAACCGAGAATTAGAAAATGTTAAAATAATGTATAAAAGTAATCGGTCAGATTCTCATTATAGTTATGGAAGGCTCATCTATTACTGTTCTCCACCCTAAAAACTTGCGTTTTATGCAAGTTTTGCGTGAAATTGTTTGAATGATTACAAAAAATGCAAGATATGAGAAAGGTCAAGATGAATTATTTATACACTTTTTTTAGAAAATCGCAATATAGGTTGAATCTCTTTACTTTCATAGGTCGTTCGCATATAATTTCTGACAATAAGCGTCAGTTCTTTAAGGTAAACATAATTGGTCTGATTGGTTCCTTGACCAGTGCAATTACATCATTTTTCTTAAAAGCGCTTACATCAGATGCGTGCAAATCAGAAAAGGTTGAGATGGTGCTGACCTTGTATGAGACGCTATCAGATAGAGAAAAGGAGCTTTTTCGAAATAGAATAAGCTAGTGTTGACCAATCCTGCCAGATAACATATAATCAAGGTATATTAATTCAAGGAGGATGAAAGATGAGTTCAAAGGTTTATTTTACAGACATGCATGTAGGCATGGGCGATAGTTTGCTGGACAAGTTTGAACGTTTAATCACAAAAGCAGGCATCGATCAGATTGACTTTCAGGATAAATTCGTAGCAGTGAAACTCCACTTCGGTGAGTTTGGAAATATGGCATTTCTGCGTCAGCAGTATGCTAAGGTACTTTGTGACCATATCAAGGCGAAGGGCGGCAAGCCGTTCCTGACAGACTGCAATACCTTGTATGTGGGCTATCGCAACAATGCACTGAATCATTTGGATGCAGCATATATGAACGGCTATAACCCACTGGCAACAGGTGTACATACCATTATTGCCGACGGTCTGCGAGGAACTGATGAACGTGAAATTCCGGTAGAGGGCGGCGAATATGTAAAAACCGCAAAGATTGGTGCTGCCATTGCAGAAGCAGATGTAATCATTTCTTTAACCCATTTTAAAGGGCACGTTGGTGCTGGATTTGGCGGCGCTATCAAAAATATCGGCATGGGAGCCGGTTCAAAGAAAGGCAAGATGGAAATGCACAGCAGCGGCACTCCGATGATTAACACAGGGGATTGTATCGGGTGCAGCATGTGCGTGAAGAACTGTGCCAACGATGGTGTCCATGTGATCGATGGAAAAGCAGTGATTGATGAAGACAAATGTCTTGGATGCGGCTACTGCATCGCTTACTGTCCAAAGGGCGCTATCGCAACGAAGTGGGATGAGGCAAAGCCGGTGATGAATAGAAAAATTGCGGAATACACTAAAGCAACGTTAGCCGGAAAAGAGGCATTCCACATCAATATGCTGATGAATGTATCTCCTGACTGCGACTGCGAGGGCGGAAATGATGTTGCGGTAATTCCTGATGTAGGCATGTTCGCTTCCTTTGATCCCATTGCCATCGACCAGGCTTGTGTGGATGCAGCCAACAAGCAGCCAGTGATTGCTGGCAGTGCGGCTGATAAGTGTGCCTGTCATGATCATGGATGTGGCCACGCACATGGTCACGACGTGTTCAAAATCATGCACCCTGATACTGACTGGGAAGCGGGACTGATTCACGGTGAAAAGCTAGGCATCGGCACCAGAGAATATGAACTGATAGACGTAAAATAATTTTTAAAACAGACAGACAGCAGATGAATCCGCTGTCTGTTTTTTGTGCAGAAGTAGTGCAGGGGTGCTGCGGAAGTCGGCACCCCAACCTTTCTTACATTTTCCTTACATTTCTTAAATTTTCTCCAAAGTTATAGACGGTTGTGAGATTGTCGTGATATAGTAGTGGAAGAATTAGGAAAGGGGAGAAATATGTTAAGATTAGAACGAGTATCGAAATTCTACTCAAGCGGCGGACTGGTTTCTACAGGGTTCAACAAGATTGACCTAAATTTTGAAATGGGTGAGTTTGTCGCAATTACCGGAGAAAGCGGAAGCGGAAAATCCACACTGCTCAACGTGATTTCTGGACTGGATTCCTTTGAGGAAGGCGAAATGTATATCATGGGTCAGCCGACCAGCGGATTTTCCAAAGAGGATCTAGAAGAATACAGAAAGAAATATATCGGAAATATCTTTCAGACATTTCATTTAATCAACAGCTATACTGTGTATCAGAACGTAGAGCTGGTACTTTTGATGAGCGGATATGACAAGTCAGAAATTCCGGAGCGGGTACGAGAAATTATAGCGAAGGTCGGACTTTCCTCCTACGAGAAAACCAAGGCCTCCAAACTTTCCGGCGGACAAAAGCAGCGCGTTGCCATTGCCAGAGCGCTGGCGAAAGAAACGCCGATTATCGTAGCTGATGAGCCGACTGGAAATCTGGACAGTAAGTCAGCGGCGGAAATTATAGAGTTGCTGCACCAGCTTTCTAAAGATAAGCTGATCATCATCGTAACCCATAATTATGAGCAGGTTGAGCCTTACGTGACCAGAAAAATCACTATGCACGATGGAAAAGTGGCAGAAGATAAACGGATGGCAGTGACCATCGGCAGCTGCGGGGACGCGGAGGAGTCTGTCGAAACTGCGAAGGCAGACGGCCTTACCTTAGGAAGTATGGGACGGCTTGGCGTGCGCAATACCTTTAATATTCCTGCAAAATTTTTCCTGCTGCTGACGGTTTTTCTGTTCCTGTGCATGAGTGTAATCAGCCAGTATACATCCTTTAAGAACATGGGGGATATGGATACAGGCGGTTATAACTACTATTTCATGGATACTGACAGAAATAGAATTCTCTTTACTAAAGAGGATAGAAGCGAGTTGACCGAGGACGATTATGAAAAGATTGGAAAAATAGATAATGTAGAGCGAATTATCAAAAATGATCTTATGCTGGATTTGGTTACTGACGTATCGGACGATTTTGAGAAGGGAGATTTTTACATTACTTCTAAAGTAGAAGAAGCCAAGGTTATGGAAGGGCAGCTTGTGGAGGGCAGGATGCCGGAATCGTATAACGAGGCAGTCCTGATTATTCCGGAAGGCGGCTATGCTGAGGCGGTTATCGATATGGTGATGAAAGCCGACAAGGTCGATGTGCGCAATCAAAATACAGGAAACAGTATTTTGCGTAAAAAAATGAAAGTCGTTGGCTACGGTTATCTGACCAAAGAACAACAAGAGACTTTAGATGAATCAGATATTTTATATGAAGCTTTATATTGTGTCGGTGAAGAGACTTTGGATGATATCAGATTGACAGTGCTGGAGCACCAGTGCAGCCAGGAGATTGTCTTTGCGGATAACATTTTAAGCGGGGACTCCGGTGCAGGCGTTTTACCAATCAAAGCAAGCGACAAAGTGCCTAAGGGTGAAATTTACGTGCCTGCAGACATTGCTGCGCTCAGTACGGAAAGCGCAGTAGGTAAAACTTTGAAACTGATCAATAAGAGCTTGTATTTTGAAAGCGAAATCAACTTCAGTGTGGGTGCGGTTTACAACCAGAGTAATCTGAAAACCCTCCTTGAAATCGAGAATTTTGAAGAGGTGAGCGGCAGTCTCTTTATCAATCCGAAGGACTATGCAGCCCTGTTTGACAAAGGGAATTTCCAGTCCTCCGTCCGTGTAAAAGACGATAAGCTGACTAAAGAAACAGCGGCGGAAATTGAAAAGGAGGGTTACCACACTTTCTGTGTACATGACGGATATGTGAGCTACGCCGGTGGTTTTGGAGTCATTCTCACTACATTTTACACCATCATGCTGGCGGCAGTGCTGATTGTGCTGTTCTTCATCACTTATTTCATCATTAAGCTAATCTTGAAGTCGAGGAACATCTATTTTTCGACTATCCGTATGCTGGGTGCAAGCAAAGAAAACTGCAGCAGTCTGCTGAAAGTAGAACTTTTTGCAGTGTTCAATATTGCTTACTTTATTTGCATGGGGCTTTTGGCGCTGGTAAAGTTGGAAGTGGTGAAAGTCGCTTATCTGCAGCAGTTGGTGTCTTTCCTTTCTATCGGGGATGTAGTGATTCTGTATGTAGTGCTCTGCCTGATGTCGGTACTTCTGGCGGGCAGATATGCCAGACAGCTATTTAAAAAGACAGCGATGAATGCGTATAAAGAGGAGGTGTAAGAGATGATTCGATTAACAAATGTAAACAAGTATTTTAATAGGAAGAAAAACAACGAAATCAGAGCCATTGACCACACCTCTATAGAACTTGCCGATAAGGGTCTCGTCACTTTTTTGGGAAATTCCGGCTGCGGAAAGACGACTCTGCTCAATGCAATCGGAGGTCTCGACAAAGTTGACAGCGGTGAAATTTACATCGGCGAGGAGAGACTGACCGGTCGTTCTGACGGGAAGAAAGACGAAATCAGGAATGCAAATATTGGATATATTTTCCAAAACTATAATCTCATTGAGGATGATACAGTTTTTAACAACGTAGCGCTGGTTTTGCGCATGATGGGGATTAAAGATAAGAGAGAAATCGAAGAGCGGGTCATGTATATCCTAAAGCGTGTAGGCATTGATCGATACAAAAACCGCCCGGCGAAAATGCTTTCCGGCGGAGAGCGGCAGCGTGTGGGGATTGCCCGTGCCATCGTAAAAAATCCAAAGATTATCATTGCTGATGAGCCGACAGGTAATCTGGACAGTAAAAATACGCTGGAGATTATGAATATTATTAAGGCAATTTCCCGGGAAAAGCTGGTGATTCTCGTCACCCACGAGAGAGAAATCGCGGAATTTTACGCATCCCGTATTGTGGAAATTGTGGATGGAAAAATCGTCAGTGACAGAGAAAATGCCCACAATAGCGAACTGGATTATCGGCTGGAAAACAAAATCTATCTTCAGGATATGCAGGTGCAGCAGGAGCTGGAATTAGAAAATGTGAAGTTAAAATTTTACAGTGATAAGAAGGACCAGCAGCTGGAAATCAAGGTAGTTCTCAAAAACAACAATCTATATATCGAAACTCCCGCTGGAATAGGAGAAGGTTCAGAAGCGGTGGAACTGGTCGATGACCATTACCGGAAAATTTCCAAAGACGTTTACGAGGCGTATGAATTTGACTATGCAAATATGCTGGATCAGAATTTTACGCCAAAGTACACCTCCATTTTTAATCCGGTGACTATGATTGCAGGTGGATACAAGAAAATTTTTTCTTATTCCCTCATTAAGAAAATTTTGCTTGTAGGGTTCATCATGGCGTCTATGTTTGCCGTTTATGCGGTAAGCAGTATTGCTGGAATTACCAATATTACAGACGATAAATTTGTCCAGGTTAATCAGAACTACTTGACGGTGAACGGGGCAAAGGTGACACCGCAGAACTTTAAAAAATACGAAAATATGGATGGCATTGATTATGCGCTTCCGGGCAATTCCCAGGTGAATTTCGCCTTTCCTCTGGATGATTATTACCAGACCAAAGGTGCGCAGGTCAGCTTAGCAGGATCCCTGACAGCTTTGGATATGGTAGAGGAAGAAAAACTGTTGGAGGGCAGAAATGCAAAGGACAGTTCGGAGATTGTCATCGATAGAATCACGGCGGATAGCTTTCTTTCTAACGATATGCCGAAAATGATTGGCCTGCTTTCAAAAGAACAGATTATTGGAAGAAAGGTAACGCTACCGCGTCTGGGAGAATTCACGATTGTGGGAATTACTGATCAGGGAAGCCCTTCAATTTACGCAGACAGAGAGTTTTTTATGGATATTCTGATGGTGCAGGCAGAAATGCGTACGGAAGAAGATTCCGGATACACTGAAGAAAGCGAGGAGGCGATGCCGTTGGTGCTGTCCTACGGACTTCGTGACCGGGAAACGGTGACGCTTGTCGAAGGAGCGGCACCAAAGAAAACCGGGGAAGTGTTGATTCATGAAATGCATCGATACGAGTCAGCTATCGGAAGTAAGCTCGATGTGAAGGTGAATGGTAAGAAGCTGACTGTCTGCGGTTATTACAACGATAAACGCGGTACAGACGCACTTTATGTCAGCAAGAATACAGCCATAGATTATCTGATGGAGGACCAGACAGAGATAGTGCTTTCTCCAAAGGATAAGGAAGCCACCTATCAAAACCTATCGGCGCAAAATGTCAAGGTCACAGATAATTATACTGCCGACAGGGAGTCTTATATCGATAGCTGCAAAAAAAAGATTATCGCAACAATTTTGGTGTCCGGCATTATCTTGCTCGTTTCTCTTCTGGAAATGTATCTCATGTTGAGATCTTCTTTCCTCTCGAGAATTAAAGAGGTCGGCGTGCTTCGTGCAATCGGTCTAAAAAAGAAAGATATTTACAAAATGTTTGTCGGCGAAATCATCGCAATGACTACATTGACTACGATTCCGGGCATGGCGGTGATGGCATACATCTTAAATGGAATTTCAAAGATTCCAATGATCGGAGAACAGTATCTGATGAATCCGCTGGTATTGCTCATCAGCTTTGGCCTTGTGTTTGGATTTAATCTGGTGGCGGGACTACTGCCTGTATTTAACACCATGCGCAAAACGCCGGCAGCAATTTTGTCAAGAAACGACGTGAATTAAGATACACGAAAAAATATGAAAAAGTGGGTTGCCCCTTTTGGGTCAACCCACTTCTTCTTAAGATTGAGATATATTTGGATTAGAATGTACACTTGCTTGTATTTTTCCATATACCGTTCTTTTCAGCTGCTTTGATAAGGTCTTCTCTGAAGTCAGGGTGGGAGATGTTGATTAACATTTCGGCTCTTTCCCAAGTAGATTTTCCTTTCAAGTTAGCAGCGCCGTACTCGGTTACGATATAGTTGGTTGCAGTTCTCGGAGTGGTGACAATTGCACCTGGCGTCAAAATTGGGGAGATCAGTGATTCTTTGCTTCCGTCTTTCAGTGTTCTGGTCGACGGTGTGCAGATGAAACTCTTTCCTCCTTTTGACAGGAATGCGCCCATTACGAAGTCCACCTGTCCGCCTGTGCCGCTAATTTGCTGATGACCTGCAGACTCGGAACATACCTGTCCGTAAAGGTCAACCTGGATGCAGCTGTTGACGGAGATGAAATTGTCGATGCTGGAAATAACGTTAACATTATTTACGTAGTTTACCGGCGCACTGCAGCAAATCGGGTTATTGTCGATGAAATCATATAATTTTTTTGTGCCGCCTGCAAAGGTATAAAGGGCTTTGCCTTTATCTACCGGCTTATTTCCAGTTAATTTTCCTGCGTCAAATAAGTCCACATAAGCGTCCACAAACATTTCAGTGTGAGCGTTGATATTTCTTACATCGGAGTCTGCCAGCATCTGACCGATACAGTTTGGAAGACTGCCGATGCCCAGCTGCAGGGTGCTGTGGCTGTTGATCAGTTCCACTACGTGGGCGGCAATCTGTTTGTCGATGTCTGAAGCGGGCTTTGTTCCAAGTTCTGCCAAAGGTGCATTGGACCCTTCCACGATATGGTCGATTCCGTAAAGGTTTAGCTGTGTCTGATGACCGTGAGCGATTGGCATGTTCTGGTTGACTTCTACGATGATTTTCTTTGCACTTTTAATAACGCCCCACATGTCAGCAACCTGCGGTCCCAGATTGAAGTTACCGTGGCTGTCCATTGGCGCAACTTGGAAGAATGCGATGTCAATGTCGTTTTCATTGTTGACCCAGTAGTACGGCAGTTCATTGAACAGCATTGGGATGTACCAGCATCGCCCTTCTTTGTTCATTTGTCTGTCAAATGCGCTGAAATGGGCTGAGGCAAATCTTACCTGTTCGTTGGAAGAAGTTGCCTGATAAAGCTTAAATGGTTCTTTTCTGAGGGCTACCGTGCTGAGCACTTCAATGCCCTTTAGTTCATCTGCGCGCCTTGCAAGAGCTTCGTCGATATCATTGACAACACCGCAGCCTGTTCCATAGTGGATACGAGTGTTATTATGAACCATTGCGGCTGCTTCGTCCGCAGTAATTAGTTTCTTCTGGTATTCTTCTGCAAGTGAAGATACTTTGTACATAATGTTCCTCCCTTATATAAAAACGTCCTAATTCAATGACCAGCAAACTTTTCGGTGCACAGGCACGGTGACTCAGCATGGCATCGTTATTTCGTCTGTTAAAGTTTGTCTAGTTTTTAACAAATCCTTCCTCTATTCTACTACATTGTCAAATAATTATCAACCCCTAAATTACAAGTAAAGAGAAAACGATGGTGAAATCAGCAAAATAAAAATGACTATGCCTGTAAATTTAAGGGGGATTAAGTCAAACTGAGCGGATTTTACAATAAAATTTTTCCTGTGTATTTATTCCAGTTTTCAATCTTACATAGACTGATTACCAAATCTGTCTTTCTTACGAAAAAAGAGATCTGTTTTTGCAGAGTTTGAAATCTTTTTGTGAAAGCGTGCAATCTTCCATAAAATAACATTAACTTTGTAGAACTTTGAAAAGACATTGAATTTCTGTCAAAAAAGTGGTATGATAAAAAAGTGTTCGTTAAGGACACTTCTTTAAACTGAATACGCCTCCGTAGTTAAATGGATATAACAGTGCTCTCCTAAAGCATAGTTGTGGGTTCGATTCCCGCCGGGGGTACCACTAGAAAAGCTGAAAACCTTGAATTATCTGGGGTTTCGGCTTTCTTCTTTTTGCCTTTACTCTTTTGGAAAACGAACGACCATTATATTCAAATTTTAGTTTTGATGTCAAGATAAAGACTTTTGAGGGGGATTGCGTGCTAACATTTGTGAAATGTTTGCTTTAAGAGCTGTCTGGTGATAGGGGGCTTTAATTAACTTCGATACTTGTATGTCGCTGTCTTCTATAATTTGCATCTTCTAGCAGTTTAACAGCAGCGGGGTTGCCGGAAAGTAATGCAAAATAAAGTGCCTTGTCCGCAGGAACGGGGTGTAGTATAATACATATAGTCAAGAGGACGAAGGTTTAAAGCGGTTACCCCTCAGAGAGGGGGTGTTACAATGACGGATTATGAAATCTTAATGGTTGTATTTACAGTCTTAGGAATAGTAGTATCACTAATCATTGCTTACATAAAAAAATAGCCGCTCCCATCGATCAAAATGTAGCGGCTAAGTCGTAAAACTTTGGTAACCGTTTTTTCCGGTTTCCTCTTGACACCAATATACCACGAATGAAAAGATTATGCAATAGTCAATTCACCCTGCCATGTGCGGGCTTTTTATTTTTAAGGTCAGAACATCAGAAGTACTACAAAAAAACCTTAAATGCCTTAATTTTTCAGAGGTTTTAAGGTTTTTGCGCAAAGTGCTATCTTACTATAAAGTGTTATTATGATTATATATCCTCGGACATATCATTCCAGTAGTCAGTATCAAAAAATTCTGATGGTGTTAAACCAAAGTAATCAATAATATCAAACAAACCTGTTACTGACGGTAACGATCTGCCAGATGTAATTGCTCTAATATAGTTTTTATTATGCCCAAGGTCGTAAGACATTTGATATTCAGAGACCTTCATTTTTAGTCTCAATTCTGTGATGCGTTCACCAATATATTTTGCTTTCATTACTGCCACCTCCATTTTCATTATGATAACTTTTTTAAAAAATATGATATCGGGCTGAAATGTGGCTTTTTTGTAAATAAGCCGGTAATAATTCTCTATTTTTGTGTTTTATATATGGAATAAGGAGATTTAAACTACCAAAATGATCTTTAGTCAGATTGTTTTCTTTTTTGGCAAATTAGCTGCATGATATTCAGCAGTATTACCATGTCTTCTTCATCAAGTTGTTCCATATATTCCATCGCTTTTCTAATCATTTGCGGTCGTTCATTGTCAAAAAACTCTGATGGCGTTAGTCCGAAGTATTCGATGATATTAAATAATCCTGTTACTGATGGCAATGAGCGACCGGAAGTGATTGCTCTGATGTAATTTTTGTTGTGTCCTAAATCATAGGACATTTGATATTCAGAGACGTTCTTTTTTAGACGTAACTCCGTTATGCGTTCACCGATAAAACTTACATTCATATTCGTACCTCCCTGTGATATAGAATAACTTTTTTATAAGCCTTGTTATCGGGCTGAAATGTTGAATTTATTTTGAAATATCTAGTAAAAATTGTTTTTTATCGGGCTTAAATGTGGTATAATTCTTTTTAAGATTCTTATAAACTCATAACAACGTCAATACGGTATTGAATTGCAGTAATTTGTGCACAGGATAGTGAAAAGTCAAATTGTAATAGGAGAATATTATGAGAAAAGAAGCAGATTTTCTAACGCAACATCGGCAAAGAACGCTGGGATTAAAACAAATGGAAAAAATTTCAATGACGGACTATGGAAAAGAAGAATTTCAGTTGTTGGCAACATTATTAGAAGCAAAAGAATCGCAATTTCTGAAAAAAAGAAATAACGAGCGATATCGAGTGCTTACAGAAGTATTATACCCGTTACTTTATGAAATTGCGTGGATACAAGGCGGGCATATCATATTAAATGTTGACGAGCAAGAATTTATTGGGACTCTGACTTATATAGGTGACGAACTTATATTGGATAATGATATGGGTTTGTCAGATTTTGTTGCAATTATATCTTCTGCAGATGATATTTCTATTTCTATGGGAGATAAGGGATTGGAAATTAATTTGATGTTCAAATTGTATGACAAGGTACAAGTTACGGATTGTTCAGAGGAAATTTCAAACATAGAAGAAAAAATTCGGCAGCATAGACTAAAAAAAGCTGAATTGCAAATTTGCCATACAGAAGAGCAGTAATAGTGAAATGAATTTTTCTATTGACAGGGGGTGAAAATTGTAGTATAGTTAGTCAGAACTAACTATACTAACTAACTAACGCCGAGAGAAACGAGAGGCGGTTTTATTTTTAGAGATGGGTTAGTTGAAACTAACCAATGACGAAGAACAACAGGAGTTGATACAGGAGAACGGAAAATGGAGAACTATTTGATCGAGCACTGCTCACCAACGCTGGCATCACTAAAAACAGCAAATTTATTTAACTATAGATTTGAATCGGAACAGGCATTATACGGTTACATTAGAACTTTAAATAGTGAGTTATCGTTGAAAGGCGTTTCTGTTGCAATTCTTCGAAAGTTTGATCATAGCGCACTGATCTATGTCTATCGTGAGAAAAAACTGCAGGAAGACCTTAACCGCCCTGGAGCAGCAGAATTTTTGCGGGAGCAGGGATATGAGGCATTTACGCCGAGCAGCGCCATTGCAAAGCTGCGCCAAAGATTCATAGAAGAAGGAGACTTTCCTCATGAGATTGGATTGTTTTTAGGTTATCCGCTGGGTGATGTGGTCGGTTTTATAGAAAATGCAGGCAGAAACAGTAAATGCAGTGGCTGCTGGAAGGTTTACTGCAACGAGTGCGAGGCTGTGAAACTGTTTGCAAAGTTTGATAAATGTAAAATGGTCTATAAACGGCTTTTTTATGAAGGCAAGTCTTTGCTGCAGCTCACTGTGGCTGTGTAAATATATAAAATGAAAGAAAAGAGGTATAAAACATGAGTAAGATTGCAGTCGTATATTGGAGTGGAACAGGAAATACTGAAAAGATGGCAGAGCAGGTTGTTGCCGGAGCAGTAGAAGCTGGCGCAGATGCAACGCTTTATCGTGCATCAAAGTTTTCTGCAGATTTGATGGATCAGTATGAGGCTGTCGCCTTCGGCTGCCCGTCTATGGGAGCAGAGGAACTGGAAGACAGCGAATTTTTACCGATGTTTGAACGGTGCGAGAAGAAGCTTGCAGGAAAGAAGATTGCACTGTTTGGCTCATACGGATGGGGCGATGGAGAATGGATGCGCAGCTGGGAAGATCGCTGTATTGAAGATGAAGCTGTCATTGCGTGCTCTTGTGTAATTTGCAATGAAGCGCCAGATGCAGATGCGGAGGCTGATTGCAGAGCTCTTGGCAAAAGCTTGGCTTAGTTATTTCTGCTGATATATATGACGGGGCTGTCTCAAATAAAACGAGACAGCTTTTTTCGGCTTTAGGTCAGCGAACTGGCTTGAAGCAGTCAGTCAGTCAGGTTTGGGTATGGGAGTAAGCTTAGCAGACCGAAAAATAAGATATGCCGGTGATTTGCCCGCGCCAATTTTGAGCTTGATCTCTGTATACATGGCGCGGACCTATGAGAAAGTGCCAGATACAAAAGCTTTTTAAGAAAAAATGGCGGCGGCAGAACAGAATGCAGACAGATAGTCGGAAAAAATTTAGCACCCTACAACAAAATATCAAAAAAGTAAGTACCAGGCGGCAGGCGCGCGCCAGTTTTTTAGAAAATGAATCCCAATATGGCGTTTGGCGGATGGCTGACGCCATGTATACAAAAAAACGCTTAGAAGATGGCATTTTTCATGGGGTGAACGCCGGATATCCAAAAAAATCTTGAGACTATGGCGCGCCGGATTCTCTGCAGCACGAACTACCGCATACCAATCATTAAATCAGATTGAATTTCATCCCGGGATTTGACCTGGACCGTTTTCAGTTCAACATCACTTTTCTGCAAAGGGACCGTCTGATCACCTTTTTCGTTGAGGAGCAACCAATCGATAGATGCGTTAAGCGCCTCAGAAATGTCAATCAGCGCGTCCATATTTTAGGAAAGGATTGCTCAGAAGAAAAATTCGGAGTAAAATGAAGGCTAAGGAGGAATTGTCAATGAAAAGTATGAAGGAAGCTGCGCTGCGAAATATGACTGCGATTTATATAGAAAAGGATGGGAGCATGCTTATGCTCTACAGGATTGGCTCAAAGGTGGTTGCGCCTTCTTGGTGCGGTATTGGAGGACATTTTGAGCCGCAGGAACTGAATAAGCCAAGAGCCTGTATGCTGCGGGAATTACAAGAAGAAGCAGGGCTTTGTGAAAGCGATATTACTTCTGTAGAAATGCGATATGTAACTTTGCGGCTAAAAAATGGAGAAATCAGACAGAATTACTATTTCTTTGCAAAGCTAAGGGAAGGCGCGGCTGTAAATGAATGTACAGACGAGGGCATACTGCGTTGGATTCCTATAAAGGACGTTTTAGAGTTGGAAATGCCCGTAACGGCAAAACAAATGCTGACGCACTATTTTGGGGTTGGACGCTTTACTGAGGAAATTTATTGCGGCGTGACTGGTGAAGCGGGAATGGAATTTGCTGTGCTGCAGGAGTTCTAAAAAGATGCCCGGCTCCGTATTCTGTAATATGAGAATGGGGGCTTATAAATGAAAATAATTGTTGTGAGCGGCTATGCTTATCCGTCTATTGAGCCATGGGTACTTTCTTCCTGGCTGTCGGATTTGACCTTTCTGGGAAATTTCAGCTATGGAATCACTGCAGAGGGCGGTGTTGTGGATTTGAACGACGAGAACCTGATTCAGGCAGCATACACTGCAGGGGTAAAACCGATGATGGTGCTGACACCCTTGGACGAGTCGGGAACTTTTAATGATGTAACCGCAGGCATTTTACTTTCGAATCCGCAGGCATGCACAAATTTGGTAAACAACATCTTGCAGACGATTCAAAGAAAAGGACTCGCAGGGATAGATTTTGACTTTGAGTTTGTACCAGTGGAAAATAGGCAGGACTATGTAGAATTGATTCGACAGACGAAAGAATTGCTGGGACCGCAGGGCTACTATGTAACGGCGGCTTTGGCACCTAAGACTTCCGATGCGCAGCAGGGAAGCATTTATCAGGGGCATGATTACAGGCAGATTGGGGAAATTGTGGATTATGCGCTGATTATGACCTATGAGTGGGGCTACACATACTACCATCAATGATGAATGTCAATGACGTGAAAAATCCACAACCGGGTAGAAATCGAGGCTAAAGGCGGTTTCTTTTCCCGGTCCTTTTTCTTTTTTGATATAGTCAATCCTCTTAAAAATGCTCTTTAGCAGCATGTTTTTCTCTTCGTTGGTGCTGCAGCTGCCGTAAGCGTCCTGCACGTGTTTCACCTGTTTTATAAATTCTTCGGTGCTCATCTGGGCTGCCTGCTCCCGGTGACGGGCAATCAGATTTTCGATGTGCTGCTGCACTTCTTCAATACGGCCAGCCAGATTCTTGTTTCGCTCAATGAAAGTATCCTCGTCATAAATACCACGTTCTAAGAAATCAAATAGCTTGCCTTTTTGGGATTCCAGTGTAGCACGCTCGGCTTTCAGGCGCTCTAAATCTTCCTCAAAGGTATCAGTTTCTTTTGTATGCTTCTCCAATCTTAGGATATAATTGTCGGTCCATGCCTGCAGAGCGTCAATGATGGCGTCTTCTACAAGGTCAAAGCGGCTTGAGATATTCTCACAGCGGACCGTATTGCAGACAAGGCGGTAACGATCGGTTCCTTTATTATCTTTCTGCCGGCGCATAGTGTGCCCGCAGCACGCACAGGTGACGATGCCAGCCAGCGGATTCTGCAGACTGCCAGAGGCAAAGTTATTGGGTCTGACTGCTCTTGTAGAACGAACTGCCTGCGCAGCGTCGAAAAGCTCTTGTGGGATTACCGGATCATGAAGTCCGCGTTTCAAAATCATTTCTGGCCCGCCCTGGATTCTCTTTTTCACGACATGACCGTTTTCAATCTGCTTGACCTCCGGGCGCTTGCCCCAGGTTACATATCCAGCGTAGACCGGATTTTTTAGGATATCGCGGATAGAGGACGGAGAAAACTTCTCACCCCGGCGGTTTCGGTACCCACGCTCATCGAGACGGATAGAGATAGTATAAGAGCCAACATGCTCATTTGCATACCACTGATACATCAAAAGAACGGCTGCCGCTTCTTCCTCGAGAGGTTTCAGCGTGTAGCCTTTATCATTAGGGATTTTAATGCGTTCGTAGCCGTAAGGGGCGTCTCCGTAAATCCATTTGCCCTCCATGGTGGAAATCCTTCTGCCGTCCTGAATTCTGCGGTTGATGGTAGCGTATTCTCTGCGGCTCATGAAGAGGCCGAACTCAAAGTATTCCATGTCGGATGGGTTTGCCGGGTCATAGATTTTCAGCGGTGTGATAATCTTGGTACCAGAGATTGTAAAAGCCCTGGCAATGATGCCCTGATCCAGCGTATCGCCGCGGGCAAGCCTTTCTACTTCCACCACAAGAACGCCCTTCCATTTGCCTTGTTCCACATCGTGAATCAGCTTCTTGACTTCCGGGCGGGCGTCAATAGATTCGCCGGAAACGATTTCCCGGTAAACCTGACCAATATTCAAATTCATTTTCTTGGCAAGATCCATCAGCCGGCGCTCATGCCGCAGCAGGGTGTCGCCTTCGCCGTGTAGCTCCGCTTCCATGTCCTCGCGGGACTTGCGGAGGTAGATGGAATATAGGCCGGAATCTAAGTTATGTAGCATAATTCACCTCGTTGATTTTATGTTTTTATTACAATAAAACAGGGAAGGTTGCTTGGGATATGTGGTACGATTTAATGTTTATATGCCTTCTTCGTATAGAGAATATTTAAAATCATAATATGATATTTTTTGTTTTTACATCTTTCCAATTTTGCGGAAACCCCATAATTTTTAGTATTTCATCAATGGAAATCGTAGAGAGTTTGGATGATAGTTTATTGATAGCTCCATTCAGTTCGGAAATGAATCTGCGATATTCTTTTGCTGATAATAAATACCTCAAAATAATCACTGCACCGAAAAGATCATTTCTACCATTAACATAATGACCTTTGTCCTGCGTAATAGCAAGGTTTTTGTGAACCTTTGTATCAGCTAAAGGGATCGAAGAGGTAAAGCAATATAGTCTATTTCCGTGGGCGCAAAAGTTTCGTATTGAAGTAAGATATCCCAAAAAATTTCCTAGCGTATTGTCTTGTAGGTTGAAAATTTTTGAAACATACTGTCGATCTTGCTGTTTCATAAGACTATAAAATTTGCTCATCGTACCAAATGAAAGAATACTATTCAAGACCCACATAGGTATGTAGCCATGATTCTTTAAATAGTGTGCTATATTTGGATCATATGAATGCGACGCAATCTGATTTTGTATAGTGGCAAACAATTTGGTGATTTTGTTATTCGCATCTCTTGAGGTTGTATCAAAATTTTTATAAAGCAGGTAATTATCATGTCCGTATTTTGAAGAAATTCGGTAAGAAATTAAATTCTTTACGTTTGTTTCAACATGCAGAATATTCCTTAGAAAAATTTCCCGAATAGAACGATCGAAAGCATATACCGCAAAAATTTCATTGACTGTTGTTCCAGCTTTATACTCCTCTGGATTCGGGGGAGTTGAGGCAAGGAATGGAATTTTGTAACCGTTTATTACGTTATAGTATCCATTTCTTTGAAGAATTATTTTTGCGCTACGTCGTTGCTCGCTCGTATCAATGCAAACATTTCTAGATTTGAGTAAATCAATCATTTCGTCATAATCTTTAAACCTCTTTTCTTTTATTTGGTTGCTATTTGTCGCCATAGATTATATCCTCCAAAAAATTTAAAGACCCCGGGCCCGAAGGACACCGGAGTACGTTCCAAAATAGTATATGCAAAAGAATACAAACTATTCTTTTGATACTCCGATTCTAACATCTTGAAATTGTGTTGTCAATACTTTTTTGTGAAACATGTTTGTTTTAATAAATGTTTCACGGAAGTGTTGAAGCATTCTTTCATAAGCTTAGATATTTTCTTGTCTGGCAGTAATGGAAAGGGAATCCATAAAGCTAAATAGAAACTGAAGGTTTGCAGTATCTGCGTTTCCCTCGTGAAAATATCGCCAGTCCACAAAAACTTTGCCATGGGAATTTAAATCTGCTTGAAATTGAATATCATTGTAAGCAGGAATAACCTCTTGCATTTTTGCAATAGATGTTTGCCTAACTTTATCCTGAATATCCTGATTAAGAATCCCAAATAGTCTTGCCAGATTATGTTCTGTTGAGGTGTTACACAACATGGACTTCATAAAAAGTTCACAGGCGAAAGCACAATTTACTACCGCAGGAACAAAAAGACATAAATCCAAGATATTAATACCAGAATCATTCGGAGACGCTAGTCCTTTTGAAGCATTATCCATCTTTGACTGAAGAATCATAGCAGAGTACTTGAAAAGAGTGCCATTGTTAAACATAATTTTATTCAAAGCCATAAAAATATCTCCTTAGTTAGTATTTATAGTTTAGTAGGTTGGTGCTCATAATAATGTCGGTATCTGTGAAATTCTGTATTCCCGGTTTAAATTACAATCCTAAAATCTCTTTCTTTTAGAATAACCTCCGAAAATAGACCCTATCAAAATAAATCTTAGTCCCATATACTTATAATCGTGTGCCCGTAATCTAAAAAGAGAGGACAAGTTATGAAAAGGCAATATAAAGATTTAAAGCACACCTATTTATTGGCAGTTTATGATAAAGTAGAAGATCTCATTATTTACAACACAGCAAGAGAAGAGGGGGCTAAATTAATTTTTATTATTTTTTAATTCATTTGCAGAAATTACATATCTGCAGAGGAATTAATTCGAAAATAAGCTAAACTGATTCTTTGACGGGCGCACAATCTTCTAATTGTTCACGGTCTTTGCGTTTTCGTTCTTCCCGTGCTTTTATTACTTCCTGCCGTATTTCTGCGTAATCATTATCAATTGAACTATGATTTAGTCCCTGTGCATATGCAAGTAGCCTACCTTTGCTATATGTGTCGCAGCTTACAAAATATTTCACAAGTTCGAGAGCATCCTGTTGAGTTTCAGCGGATTCACTTTGTAGCAAAGCGACAATATCAGAAGTAATTGAGCAGGATTCCGGCGATGAAGACGCATCGGTCTCATTTTCCCAACCCATTATCCATTCGGGAGTAGTGTGCAGGGCATCGGCTAATAATTCTATCTTATCAGATGGAATATTTGTAATTATCCCTCTTTCATATTTGTAAATAGTTTGTTTAGTTGTTCCTAAGAAATTCGCCAGAGCGTCTTGGGATAGGGAGCGCTGTTCCCTTAATGTTTTGATTCTATCACCTATCTCGGAAGCGGTATCACTGTATAGAGAAACCATTTCATTTCCATCAAGTACAGAAATCAATTCATCGAGCGAAAGATTAGCAGCAATGGCAATCTTTTGATATGTTTCTAATGATGGAGTAAGTTGTCTGCGGCTTTGCGGGTGCTGATTCTTTTCGAGCATAGAGATATACCCTTTACTCAACCCCGACCTATTAGCAAAATCTTGCATGGTAAGCTTATTCTCTACCCTATAGTTATGTATAAATTCACCAAGTTTCATAAATATCACCTTTCATTTGTTTACTACATTATACAAATTGAATTTTATAAAGTCAAGAAAAAGTTTACGATATTAAACAAAAAGTAGTTGACAAAATTAGTTTACTGTCGTAAACTAAGGCAAAAGGAGGAAACGAAATGGAAAATATTTTGAAAAAGTGCAGAGAAGAACAAGGTATGACACAAGATGAATTGGCTAAAAAGTCAGGAGTGGCAAGAACGACAATTTCATTTCTTGAAACCCAAAAGAAAATCGATGTGAAGTTAAGCACGTTGTCGGCGCTTGCTAAATCTGTGGGAAAAGAGGTTAGTGAAGTTTTTTTAATATAAAAGTTTACTGTTGTAAACAAAGTGAATTGAAGAGGGAGGTGAAAGCGTGAAACGAACTACAGTTAGACTTACATTACGAATGCCAGATGAATTAGATAACCTGTTAAGAACAGAGGCAAAAAGAAAAGGGCTGAGCATCAATCAGTTAATGCTCAGCATCATTTACAAAGAACTTAATCATCAAAAACAATCTGACCATTTTGTGCCTCGTACTCTTTAATGCGATATTTGATCATTAATTCGATTTCCTTATTTGCGGAACGTCCGTTTTCCTCTGCTATATACCTGATTTTATCAAGATATTCTTGGGGAATGCGAAGTGTGTAACGTGGTAGCGTAGATGCCATAAAATGTACCTCCATGATTTAGTGATGTGGTTTTGACGCAATTATAACATAAAAAATGCGTCAAAAAATATATTGACGCAAAAGTGACGCAATCAAAAAAGAGGCTGGGATTATGTATCCCTGAAAAATTGTATAAAGAAATAAAAGCAGAAGCTGAGTATAGAGGAAGAACAATTAACTCAATATGCCTGGAGATTCTCTGGAAGTTCTTTGATGATCCAGAAGTTAAGGACAAATTTTGAAGAGGGAGGTGAAGAAGGTGGACTATTTGAAAATCACTAAATATGTGGCTGCCGCAGTATGCTTTATTCTATTGTGGACTGATGATTTGAATAAATTTGATATCCAAAAGGAATAGCAAAAGCCAAAAATGGAATGAGTATCTTAGAGAAAAATTCAATCTTTATTCGAGACTTTTTTCTGGAGTAGTAGTTGTTTACCGACTTAGGGAATGAAGTATTGATAATCTCTGACATTGCAGGAGAAATTTCAATTAAAAGTAAAGAGCATAGGACAAACCGTAAAGCTGTATGAATTAAATGAGGTACATATTATGGCAATCGTAAAAGAGTACAAGACCGCCAAAGGCGTGACTATAAGATTTAATGATGCAGCTTATGCGGATAAAACCGAAGAAGAAAAGCAGAAGCTGCGGGAGAATGTGAATAAGGTGATTTCGCAGATCCTAACAAGCCCAAGGAGATAGAGTTGGAAGTAGAGAGTGGATAAAGTATTTTGAGTCAGGAAGTGCAATGGATAGCGAGTAATAATCGTATTCATGAAAATATGTAAAAGGTTGGATTTCATAAGAAAACGCCCTCTGCGAGAAAGTGGCATTAACGAGGGGAGGCATAAAATAAGACCTCACAAAATGTTGTTAAAATGTGTTGAATGGGATATACTCTAAGCAGGAGGAAAAGTTTAATGGAAATAGTTTTTTTAATACTGATGTTTTTGGCACCCGGATTACTGATAAAAAAATATGATGAATATAAAAGTATTCGGGAGAAGAAAGAACCTGAAAGTTCGACAATTTATGAAACACTGATCACAACGTGTACGTTGAGCGTAATAGTAACTACCGTAACATGCCTAGTACAAAACAGCATTCTTTATTGCATGGACAAAGAAGTAACAATCTCGATAGATGGGTTAATGGAAAGAATGTTACGTTTTGACTTCTTAGGTGCGTACATCGGAATTTGCGCAATAGTAACGGTCATTGCGTATCGTTTGTACAAAAAAATTCTGAACTGGGTACGTGGATGTCAAATTGAAAGAGCAGAAAAAGACTATGGACTTATACCCATGAATTCAGATCAGCGGACCGTATGGGAAAATTTCTTTTTAAATAAGGAAAGAAACCTTAAATCGGTGGTTGTATCAATTTACAAAGATGGAAATTATGTGATATCGGGTTACTTAGAAGGCAGAAACCTCAGTTTGAATGAGAGAAAAGAATTTGAACTCATGAGAGTGACTGAAGTTGAAAAGATTTTGGAACATGACAAAGACAAACCCCCAGAACTGAAAGTATTGAACTATATTGAAGATAGCTACTTTGATATGGAAACCGGTACTTTATTCAACTTTTACAATTCAGACTATATAAACGAGCACTGGGAAGAAATCATGCAAGAGATAAATAGCTAAGGCCGTTTTGGCGGATGAGGAGGGGGAGGTGATGATGCTGGTCTTGCACCGCCCTTATCTTGATAAGTCGTTGAAGGATTCTTTGGTGTAGGTGCCGGGGTTGGTATCGGTTTTTTATCACTCATAGAGTCACTCCTTTACAAATCCCAGTGCTTAGCATAATTATAACAAAATATGACACATTTTAACACTATGAATTTTCATAGTGTTTTTTAATGCAGAAATCCAGCTTGAAGTATGACGTATAGATTTTAGAAAGGAGATGTAAAGTGTGGCAGCATTAAAAATCGAAATTTACATAAACGGAAAACCGATTGAAGACTTTGAGCCAAAAGAGCTGGAAGAGGTGAAAGCGAAACTTACTCGAAAAGCGATGGCAGCTGCAGGCTTTGTGCCGCTAAAGGAAGCACAAAGGAAAAGGGGCTGAGCGTATGACAAGAAAATCACACTGGCGGCGCAGGAAGAAAGTAGGACAAGCCCCGGCGCCGCGAAGACAAGAAACAGCAGCAGAAAGAGAAGTGCACCAGCTGCTGCAAGAAGCGCAGCAACAGCATCTTGATAAAATCTTGCAAAGTCGAAAGACCCCGCCGCGCGAGTCCGTTATAACCCAGCTGAACAAGAGGAAGAAGAATGAGAGCAGAGACAGTACAGATGATTGAAGAAAAGTCCCGCTTTGTTAGAGGCATAGAAACGCTTTTGAGTCTGGATAAAAATAGCATGGTAGACAGCCTCATATACAAGTTTGATATGCAGGATGAAGCCGGCGAAGTTTATGACGAATATGTTGGAATCGCCTGGGAGACAGGCGGCGCTAAGAGACTACTGGTAACAGGATATAGCAATGGAGCCATATTAAAGGCAATTATAAAGGAGGTCTACTGATGGATACATACCAAGGCACGTGCAAATACTGCGGAGAAACAAAGCCGATTATGGAAGAAAGTCAAGACGCGGCAGATGAGCAGGTGAGCAAGGATTGCTCCTGCGGCGGTGCGAAACTGGAAGAAATCAAAGCAAGACTGATGGCAAACATCAATTTCATCTCGAGAAAAAACGAAAAGAAGGCACTATCTCAGCTGACAGACGAGCAGGTTAAATTGCTTAAACGTGCAGGCGCTGAAATCGTAAACGGTAACTGCTACAAAGCCGTCTTTGATTTTGGGAGTTCCAAAGTAACGATTTGGAACGCAGGGGAAAAGTACAGGATTAAGCGAACCGCAACCAGAGAGGAGATAGCAGAAGCATGATAGACGAAAAATACTACCTATATGCCGTTGAACAAATGGACCGTGCAGCAAGAGAAAAGAAAAAGTGCAACGGATACAAGGACAAGCCTGAGAGGATCTGTTTTTACACCGGGCGCCCTTACGCTGAGCGCCATGAAGTATTCCCGGGAAGACCTAACCGGCAAATCAGCATTGAGCATGGTTTTCAGGTGGATCTTTGCCCGGAGAAACACCGCGAACTGCAGGAGAACATTACGCCTTGGGCGAAAGCAGAGAACCAGAAGTGGCACGAAACGTACGAACAACTTTACATCGATGAGCAGATTGATGAGTGCGTTAGTGCAGATGATGCGCTAGAAAGCTGGATGCGGCTCATAGGCAGAAATTACATACAGGAGTTGACACCAAAATGATACCATGTCCAAAATGCGGAAATCTTGATTATCATGCAGCCCGGCAGTGTCCGCAATTTGGAGGAAAGCCGGTTTGCACCAGCTGCTGCATGGAGTGTGCGTATTATGACCCATCACCGATGGGGCTTCATTGCAGATACCATATCTACAATCCGAAACCGGATTACCGCGGCGAAATCGAAAAACTCAGCAGACAGATTGCGGTTAAGGAACGCCAGATTAAGCATTTTTACCAAAACGACAAACCTTGGATCGCTGAGAAAATCGAAAGAGAAACAAGCTGGCTCCGAGCAAAGAGAAGAGAATGGGAGAGAAAACGAGATGAAGAAACTAAAAAAGCTGGCACTGAAATATGACGCAGCAGCTTATATATATGCGGTATGCACATTGCTGATTACCGCATCACCAATCATTACCTTGTGGCTGCTCCTTTATGGTGCCGGCTGCGAATAGGGGGAGACAATGAAAAGACTATGGAAAAGAATCAGAGAATGTCCAGCGTGCCCACTGCACGTAAAATGCTATAAACGCGGACACTGGCCATGCGGGAACAAAACCTGCTTCATGAGAAAAAGAAAAAGACTCGCAAAAGCGAGTCAAGCCGTTGAGTAGGTACTGCAATACCTACTCCTAATTTACCACAAAATGAGGAGAAAAGCAATGAATTTGAATCAAAAAATCAACCTGAAAGAATTTTGCCGGCGTGCGAAAGAAGCCGGCTGTGAAATCATACAAAGCGGCAGGAGCCGCTGCTATGCAGTTTCGACGAGAGAAATTGTTATTGCAACGACAACCGGCGCCATCCGGATTCCCGTAGAAAATGCACAGCGCTTTTTATGGGACTACCAAGTAGCAGTAGAAACCGCCTGCAAGATGTGGAACGAACTCACCCTGATAGAAAAGAACCAGCTGGCAAAAGAAAAGCACATGACCTACGGCGAACTGCAGCAGATCATGTATATGCTGAAATTAGGAGGAAGAAATGAGCAAGAAAACAGATGACGCCATCGCCAAGATTACAGCGGAAGCGATGGAAATCAATAACAACTTCGCAATTTTTATTGAGGAGCATTTGACATCAATCTGCACGACAGACAAAGTTGCGGACAAGCTGCTGTCGAGAGATAAGACACTGGAAGACTTTTGTAAGAAATGCGAGTCGAAGGCCAGAGAACGAGCAAGAAAACAGGGAAGCGGATTCCAGATAAACGGTCTGCCGGATCAGGAGTACAAAGACATGGTCGAAGCGTATTACAGCATTACACCGGACGACAAGTCGAGAACTACCGGAAATGTCATAGACATTACAGATTTACTTTAGGAGACAGCTATGAAATACGAAGTTTTAAGAATTGAGAAAGACCCTTGGAACATCGTGCTGCCAAAGGGAATCAAGAAGTATGTGCATACATCCATCAGCCACCCGATTATTTATGACCGGCTCAAAAAGCGGGCCTTTTGCCTTTCCTGCGGAGAATACTTTGACTATACGAATCCGGAAAAGCCGTTTCCGAAGGCAAGGACAATCCATGTAATGGACAAGTTCAAAGCGGGCGACTTCATAATCTGTCCGCTGTGCGGCCATGAAGGAAAGGCGAATCCTCACACAAGAAATGTATACGTAGATGGAACTGTGGCGGTAGGAAATGTAAAGGCTGAGTCCTTGTACATCAATATTCTTTATGCCTGTTACAAATACGAGCAGGGCGCCTTTGGTGATTTGAAGGATTTAAACGGAAAAATTTACATAGGGGAGACGGTCAAAATTGCAAGGAATGAACAAAATGCTTATGCAAAATGGGGAAATAGCTGGTACAAATGTGCTACTGCGCACATATGCGCAGACATCACGAGAATGAATCCCTACATACACGAGAGTATGGCAAGCGCAGTCGAGGAAAGCTTCCTACAGTACGCAGGAATAGAAATAGAGCCGAACAGCAGACCGGACATCAATGCTTTGGTAAAGCGCCTGGCGGTAAACGCCAAGCATCCGCAACTGGAGTATCTGAAAAAAGCAGGGCTAGGCGAGATAGAAAGCAGCTTAATCTACGGCACAGGTACGTTTCTGCGGCCGAACTGGCGAAGAAATGATTTGCCCGGCGTGTTAGGCACTACCAGTCAGGATATAGACAAGCTGAGACAGTGGAACATGTTTGACGTCGATCATATCGCAGCCTACAAGCACATCAAGAAGTATCATAAGAAAATCCGGAAAAAAGACATGGAAGACTTCTTTGCGTTCTTCGACGATATCGGGATATTTGTGACAAAACCGAAATGGGGCGTAAACCTAAAAGGCATGGATCCGCTAAAAACCGCAAGGTACTTAGAAAAGCTATACCAAGATAACAGGTCGTATTGCGGTCACGGCAGTTATGGGTACACCAGAGGATTTGTATTAAGTGAATATAAAGACTACATTGGACAGATAAGAGAGCTCAAGTACCCTGAAACAGACTATTACCTTTATGCAAAAGACTTCGCCGTAGCCCATGAGCGAGCCTCTGCGCAGCTGAGAGAAAAGAAGAAAAAAGAATACGAGGAAAAAGTACGGGCAGAAAATGAAAAACTCACGAAACAGGTTGAAAAACTCGAAAAACTGAGCTGGTCCGACGGTACTTATCTAATCAGACCCCTCAGAAGCGTAGCGGAATTTTTTGAAGAAGGAGCAAACAACAATAACTGCGTTGCCAGCTATGTCGAGAGGGCGGCCAATGGGAAAACCAGCATTTTCGTAATCAGAAAGTGCGAAGCCCCGGACGAGTCTTTTGTAACGCTGGAACTTAGAGACGGCGAAATAGCGCAATGCAGAGGAAAAGGCAACCGTGACGCAGGAACCGAAGTGAATGCCTTTGCCGAGCGTTGGCTAGAGGAAATTGTGAAAAGAAAGAAGAAAGGAGCAGCTGCCCCGGCAGCGTAAAAAAACATGGGAGACATTATAGATGTGGAATACAAAGAAGTTGTAGACTTGGAGAGTTTGACAACAGAAGAATTAAAAAACGGAGCCAATCTCTATTGGAGCCAGATGGAACTGCTGGGCAAGATGGGTATTGAGTTGGCGGCGAGAGCAGGAAAAAACCTAAATGTTATCAAAAGTAGAATTGGACATGGTGGGTGGGAAGATTGGTGTAATGAAAATTTACGCTTCAGTAAACGAAAAGCTGAGCGGATGATGAAACTGGCGAAAAAAATAGAGACGGAAAACGGAGTGTTTGCAAATCCGAAAACGTTGTCGGATATTGAAATTTCAAAAGTTTGGGCGATTCTGGAAGCGCCGGAAGAGGTGGCCGAAAAGGTCATGGAGAATCCCGGAATGCCGGATATGAGCGTTCGAGAATTAAAAGATGAAATCAAGCGCCTGAAAGAGGAAAAACAGGGCCTTGAAACGGAAATGGAAGCAATTGCAGAAAACAGAGAGGAGGTGCAAGCAGAACTTAAGGCGGAAATCGACCGTCTGAAAGCTGAACTTGCCGATCAGCCAGCAGCGGATCCTGCAGCCCTTGCCGAAAAAGAAGCAGAACTGCAGAAAATGCAGGACAAGCTGGCCAAGGAAAAGGAGAAATCCAAGAAGCTGAAAGAATCCGTAGATGCGGAAAAAGAAAAGGCGGCAGCTGAGGCGCAGGCAAAAGCAGAAGAGGACGCAAAGGCAAAGGTCAGTGAAGACCTGCGCCTGCTGCAGGAAAGCAACCAGCAGGCCGCTGAGGAAATCGACCGTTTAACTCGAAAACTGGCCAACAACTCCAATACCGAAGTGGCGACCTTTAAAGCCTACGCAGACCAGCTGCAGAAAGCATTCGGCAGCTGCGCAGAGTCCATTGTGACCATGGAAACCGAAGACACAGAGCAGGCAGAAAAAATGCGCTGTGCCCTAAAGCAGATTATGACACAAATGATAGAGAGGATTTAAGGTAAAAATTGATGAGACTAATAGATGCGGACGAACTGAGAAATCGGCTATTTAGCAATCCATACGCAGATGTGCATGATTTTATTGACATGATTCACGATATACCGACAGAAAATGCATGGATACCATGCAGTGAGAGACTGCCAGAAATAGCTGGCAGATATCTTATAAGTAGAACGGATTATGATGGCGTTAATGATAAGTGCGTAAGCCTGGTGGAAATTATGACATTTGATCCAAACGATGAATGTTCCAAAGAATTTTTTGTAATGGAAACGGACGCATGGCAGCCACTGCCTGAACCGCAATAGGAGAAGCAGAATTTCAGCATGAAAGAAGAGGTTTTCACCAGGGATATCAGTACGCATTGGAAATGCTTGGAATTTCAAAAGAATTATAAAAGACATTGATACACAGGAATTGAAAGGAGAAGGAAAATGAAGAACTATGAACTGATGGAAAAGTTATCAAGTATGCCAGCTGGAGCCGAAATTAAAGTAAGTGCAATAATGACAATGGAAGAATTTGAAAACGGCGACATCATACAAGAAGATGAAGAAGGCGCACTTTATAGTCTGATAAGAGAAGTCGAAGGCGTTGAAAATGCCGGAGATAGAATTTACATGAACACGAGAGAGAAAAAATGAAAGGAAAAGAAAAAATGAAAGTCAAAGGAAACACAGATGTAAAGAAGTTAGCAGGAGCTATTGCAGGTTTTATAAGAGAGGAAGGAAAGGCGGAATTACAGGCTATTGGTGCGGCAGCAGTAAACCAAGCAGTTAAAGCAGTGATCACCGCAAGAGGTTATTTAATTTCAGAGGGAATCAATGTTGCGATAGTTCCATCGTTTCATGTTATGACGATGGAGGGACAAGAAACCACAATGATTCATATGGATGTTGTAACAAATCGTGAAGGAATTAAGAAGGAGAACGACGAAGATGGGAATTGTTAATTTTGAAATCGTTGAATTGATTGCCAAAATTGGGGAAGTCGGAAAATGGAACCTTGAATTAAACCGCGTAAGCTGGAATGGCAAATCGCCAAAGTATGACCTCAGAGCATGGTCGGAAGACCATAGCAAATGCGGCAAAGGCGTAACGCTGACAAAGGAAGAAGCAAGAGCGCTAAAATTTGCACTCGAAGGGATTGTATAAATTCCTACATATATATAAGAAGAAACAAGCCTGGGACAAGCCCTAAAAGCAGTCCCAGGCATACCTATAGGACAATAATGGAAAGAAGATGAGCTCGTGTGTAGAGCATATCGACCTTGTAATGGATAGTAACAACTGAGGCGTTAAATAAGGAGAAGAAAATGCTCAGACAGAAAGTGTATGAAACCGGAAGCTTTTGTGAGATAGAAATTTTCAGAGTTTCAGATAGATGTAAGAAGTTCAAAAGGAAAACAAAGATTCAGGAAAGCACTCCTGCACAGAAAAAGTTGAATGATAAAAAGTCTCAGAGAAATTTTGTCAGAAAGGTGCACCTAAATTTTACGCAAGAAGATTTATATATAGATTTGACCTACGACAAGGAAAATATACCAACAACCAGAGAAGAGGTCATGAAAGATATTAAAAATTATGTGAGCAGACTAAAACGGGCGAGAAAAAGATTAGGCATTACCGAGCCTTTGAAATACATTTACGTTATATCCAACATGGACAACAACGGAAACAAGGTCAGATACCATGTACATATGATTATAAACAGCATGGACCGTGATGTTGCAGAGCAGATTTGGGGAAAAGGAAGAGCAAATACTGACCGTCTCCAGTACAACGAATACGGAGTAGAAGGTAAGAGCCTTTACATGGCAAGACAGGCTGGCGGCGAAAGAGCCTGGGGCGGATCCACGAACCTGAAAAAAGTTGAAGCTGTCGTTAAAGATAACCGGCGCGAACTGACGAAGAAAAAGTTAGAGGATATGGAACGCTGCCCGGAGGATAGAATGATTTTCGAGAAACTATATCCGGGCTGGGTTTTTACAGAGTGCATCATCGAAAGAGAAAATGAAGAGGGAGCAGGTCAGCTGCGGTTTCTCATCAAGATGCGAAAATACAAGGATAGTTTTAAAACCTCGTAATACGGGGTTAATTGTGGTACATTGATGAAGAGGAGAAATCCATTGAAAAGGAAATCTTTGAGTTGAATGAAAAATTATGCGGAGGAATCATGACAGAAAAAGAAAAACAAATGATTAAGGAAAAAAAGCGATTCTTAAAACGCTATAGAAAAAATCAAGCCTGTATTGAGCGACTCGAAGAAAAACTATTGACCTTAGACGAGAGTATCAAAACTGTTAAGCCTCCATCGCTATCAGGAATGCCGCGTGGTGGAATCCCTACTAGTATAAGTGATTTGATATCAGACAAAGAAGAACTTAGTGGGAGGATCTTGCGAATGAAAGAGAAAGGTCGCGCTCTAAAAAGTGAAATATTAGTCGATATTGATGCCCTCGGAGATTCCCGATATTGTATGGTATTAGAATCTTATTTTATCGACGGGCTGTCCCTTGAAGAGATAGCGGAGCTCGAAGGATATACAACACGGCATACATACAGACTTTACTCCGAGGCTGTCCGCATATTAGCACTCCGAGGACAGTAAATAGTCATGTTACTGTCATTGTAGTGTAAGCTAAAATAATCTAAAATGATATTGTGCTTTTTTATAACATTAAAGCCTCCTGTTCGGTGAGGGGTGATATACACTTGGTATATTGCCTCTCTTTTCATATTCGGGGGATATGAGACTATGATATTGAAATCTTGTGGGCGCTGCGGCAATCTCATGCCTTATGGTGCGACATATTGCAGTCTGTGTAAACCATTGGTAGAAGCAGAAATTGAATTACGAAAACAAACTGCGCAGAAAGAAAGTAATCGTAGATATAATCGCAAGCGTAATCCGAAGTATTTAATCTTTTATAACTCCATCGAATGGCGAACGCTATCAGCGAAGTACTTACAAGATCAAGGCTATCGATGTGAAGTATGCGGAGCCATTGCAACCCAAGTACATCATATGACGCCGATTCAAACGGATGAAGGTTGGGAACATCGGTTAGAGTATGACAAGTTAAAGGCGTTGTGCGTACGGTGCCATAATGAAACACATGATAGGTTTCAAAGAAAAAAGAAATAAAATCTCCTGGTTGTCATGAGGCTAAATTTAAGCTGTAGGCGACTTTTTATTATGATTGACTCCTGACTTGAAAAGGAAAATATCGTTTGAGTATGCTGACGGTAGAAGCTACAGGGGTGGTTCAAATTCTACAAAATTATCGGGGGATAACGATACAGGGGGACTGTTTTGTAGCAAAAACTCCCCACGCAAATTTTTTTACCTTAAATTAGAAATTGAGGAGGTCTATAATGGCAAATATTAAAGTCGTTGGAGACAGATGTATCATTGATGATCCATTATACCAATGGGACAGTAATCAAATATTGACGATTTACGGATTATCGCTGCCGTCGATTCCTGAGATTCATTTTGCTAATGTAGCAATGGAATGTGCTATTGTTAGACAAGCCGAAATGAACGATGCGGGAATCATTAGCGTGCAAGTTCCAAATTCGATGTTGCAGCAACCTTATCTAATTTCGGTTTATGTTTGCAAATATGACGGAGATACTTTCGAGTCGTTGTATCAGATGGATATTCCTATTAAAAAAAGAAAAAAACCAGCTGATTATAGCTTTGTTGATGATAGTGATGAAATTTATTCTTACAATGCGCTTAACAATCGTCTGACTAATGTTCTGGCTACCTGTTTAGCTCGTTATGATGAAATAAATACCAAGTATGAGCAAGTTAATGAAAAATACGTACAGGCTGTTGATAAGGTGCTTGAATCCGAAACAGCTTTGAGACAGGCGACGAAGGATTATACGTCTGCTAAAACTGTTTATGACAATGCTGCAGGAATTTTGGAGGATTGCCAAACAGCGACCGAAGAATGTAGGCAGATTGTGAAAGAAGCATCCGACGGACTGGGGAGTAAGGAAAATAAATCAATCTTTCGGCAAACAGTATTGCTTGCTTCAAATTGGGACCTGGTGGCCAAAACTTATAGTTTCGAAGAAATTTATCCTGCGGAATTGTACGACATTGAAGTTCAGCCGGATTATATTTGTACAGTAGACCAAGTAGAAGCTTGGTACGCAGCTATTTTGCTCGGCAGAATTGATGTGAATGTACTCACTGCTAAAGGTGACATTCCAGAACTAGACATACCGATTATACTTAAACTTACTCCTAAATCAAGTCATACTCCGGAGGTTAGAGAAGTTATGCTTCTCACCGGAGAAAAAGACACGGGGTGGTATGTTGAAATTGATGAGCAAAATAAAAATATTCAAAATATCGTCGATTCCAAAGAGGCGTTGACAGACGGAAAATACGCTCTAAAAATTTTATAATAAAAAGGAGAAGGAAATATGAAAGCATCAAATGCTATTTTAACAGGTTTAATTGATGGAGTTGTCCACGAATTATTACCTAAAACAACTGGTGGAAATGTTGTACTTGAAGATGGAAGTGCTTTGACGGAGAAATTAATCGAGGTAGTCATGACGCTGAACGAAAAAGCGAAGACTGCTGATGTTGAAACTTTAATCGAACAGGCGAAGACCGCTGTTAAAGACGAAATAATTGACGGTGCACCAGCGGCATACGACACGTTGAAGGAGATTGCTGATTATCTGGCGACTCATAAAGACGAATATACTGCGCTGCTTGCTACTATCGGAGGGAAAGCCGAAAAATCTGCTGTCGAAGCAATTAAAGCGACTGTTGACGGATTGGGCGCCCTTGCAGTAAAAGATAAAGTCGCAGAGGCAGATCTTGATACTGCCCTTGCCGCAAAGGTAAATGCAGCGGCACAGGGCAATCACAGCCATACCAATAAGACTGTGCTTGACGGCGTTACGGCAGAGAAAGTGACTGAATGGGAGGGTAAGAGTAAGGTTACCATCGGGAAAACGCAGCCGGGGGATATGCAACCAGGAGATCTGTTTATTCAGATTAGCTAATTGGAGGGAAGGAGAACACGATGGCGGTAGTAGAAGAAAACGGTCTCCTTACCGTAAAAAAAGACAATGGAGATACAGCATTAGTTTACCCTATTACTAAAGTCGGCAATATCGACGGCTTATCTGAGATATTAGATGATTATCAGTTAAAAGCTGAGGCAGCAGGGAAAAGTCAGCGAGTCGTGTCAACGCTAAAAGCTACGGACTGGAGTAACAATCAGTATGATTTTGAGCAAACTTATCCGAAAGACGCTTACGATTTATCCATTGAGCCGGACAGTTCGTGTTCTGTCGAACAACTTGACGCGTGGAGTGGCGCCCGGCTGGTTGGAAGTATTGAGTCTAATACGATAAAAGTGTATGGTGATGTGCCGACAGTGGATATTCCTATAATTTTGGAGGTGATAGCAAAGTGAGTATTAGTGTGAAGAATGCTGGCGGAGGGAGCAGTAGTAAGATAGAAAACGGAGTTGAGCATTTGTGTATGGTAAAACCTGATACGAGTGTTCCAAAAAATAGCTTCGTAGCCTATGAAATGGTAAAAACGAATCCCCAAATATCTCCATTTAAAATCTATCCTTGTATGGATAAAGCTGAATTGAGTGATGGAAAATTTCTTTTAATTTACATGTCTAGCACGACCAACAACAATAATAACACTCCAATATATGCAAGGATTCTCACGGAAACTAACTCAGGAGTACTTGCTGGTGAACAGACACTTATAGGCAATGCTAAAAATACAAGAATGATATCTGTGGACAAAATAGATAACAATAGAGCTATTGTGTCTTTTGGAAGCACGCTTAAATGCGTTATAGTTAGTGTAGATGGCGAGAATGTAATTTCTGTCGGAGAAATTGCATCTATAGATGCTACAAGTGATGCGGCGTATACGGGAATAATTTCAAGTATCGTTGTACGTGATTCTGCAACTGCGGTTATTGCATATTCTTATAGCTCATCAAATAAGCTTGCAATTGCAGTTGTAAAATTCAGCGATATGTCAATCATATCATCATTCCATGCAGTTGTTGTAGATACTGCGTATTATGCGGAGGCTATTGTAGCGTTTAAAGACGATGACACACTATTTGTAATAAGTGCAAATAACGCAAGCGTTAGTACACCATTTTTGGTTTGTATGCCAGTAGTTATTTCCAATAACTCAGTAAGTGTTGGCACAAAAGTGTTTTTATCAAGATATTCAGGTGCCAACTCTATAAACAGGTGTAAAATGCAAATTCACAAAACTTCAACATACTATGCACTTTTTTACCCTTATAAATATGATTCAACAGACATCCGTGTGGCTTTAATGACTTTGTTGATACAAGATGGTACTGTCAGTGCCGTACAATCAACTTATCTATTTTCTCAAGCTAGTAATTCGGCGCAAGGCTTTGATACAGATATTGAGTCAGAAGATAGACTGATAGTAGCTTGTAAACACCAAGACACAAATATTTTATCTATAGGGTACATTGACATATTAAATTCAGGTGGTATTGATATTCAACCCGATTGGGATAACTCTTTTGGAGCAGGAAACACCGGAGGAGTCGTACAAGCAGTTGCTCTAAAATTTAAACACTATGAAAAATTCTACTATACTGATGGAAATGTGATAACTAGAGAGTACACTAGATTAAATTCCGTACGAACTACTGAACCGGGTGAAAGTATCTATGGTGTTTCAACTCAAAGCGGCAATGGCAATCAGGTAATCAAAATCGTAACAAACGAATAACAGGAGGTATTAGAATGTACGTAATCACGTTAAAAGATAGTAATGAGCTCATAATGCACGGTGAGAAGTTGGACTACATGAGCAATGGATACCCAATATTAGTAAACGAAAACACAGCATTCCCGAACCATATGGTAGACGTTCATTCTATTGAAAATATGCCAGAGGACATAGAAGATGGAAAATGCTGCTATACACCAGAAAAAGGATTCTACGAAAATCCAAATTGGCGAGAGCCGAACAAATACGGTCTTGCGGATGAACAGATTGCAGAAATTGAACAGGGTTACAGAGATAGATTAGCGCAGGAGGTAGCAGGTAATGAGGCATAATGATTTAGTTGAATTTCTGAAAGTGACGACTCTGACTGCTGATGACCATGCGGCTATCAAAGTTGCGGAGTTTTATCCTGAGTGGGTCGAAAATGTGGAGGGGCAGTCTATATCGTATGGTATTGGGCAGAGAGTAAGGTTTAAATTCTCTGATGGCAAAGTAAAATTGTGTAAGTGTAAACAGGCACATTTGTCTACGAGCCTTACAAACCCTGAGTTATATCCTGCAGGCTGGGATGTAATCGATGTGGAACATGCGGGCACGATTGTCGATCCTATTCCATATGATCCGAATATGGTGGTTTTCGCCGAAAAGTATTACTTTTATGGCGAGATTCTATATAAATGTATTCGTGATAGTGGTCAACCGCTTTACGCAACACCGAGCGAACTACTGGGCAATTATTTTGAGCTAGTATAAAGGAGACTAAGTATGATTAAAGCGAATTTCCATGCGTACGGTTCTTATGTGACAGATAGTCTTTATCAGTGGGATCTCAATAGAACATTGGAAGTCGAGGGTTTAAACTTAACAACAGCGCCGGAAGTTCATTTTTCGAACGCGGATTTAGATAGGGCGATTGTAAGACAAGCATCCATTAGCAACCATGTTGTAACAGTAGCGATTCCTAATTCTCTGCTGCAATCGCCTCTGCCGATTCGAGCATATATCGGCTTGTATGATGGTGATACATTTAGAACGATTGAAACTGTTGAGATTCCTGTTATCACTAGACCGAAACCTTTCGATTATCAAATTGAGACGACCGATGAAGAAATTTACTCGTTTAGGCGGTTGGAAAATATGATATTGGAGTTACGACATGAGATTAGCTCTAAATAGAAGGAGGGATTTTCATGGCGGGAGCGAGACAACCTATTGAGGTGATTTTAGCGAATGGCAAGAAGCATTTAACTAAAGATGAAATTACTGCTAGGAAAAATACAGAAGTTAAGCCTATCATGGACGATATCGTCGCGCCGGATTATCTCACAAAAAAACAGAAAGAAGAATTTCGGAAACTATCAGAACAACTTATTAAGCTAAAGATAATGGGGGAAACTGATGTGGACGCATTGGCTCGTTATATTGTCGCCAACGGGTTTTATATCAATGCAGTTAAGCAGATGAGGAAACCAGAGAATAAAAACGACCCCTTTAGGCTTGAGAAGTGGGCGAAGATTCAGGAGCGGTATTTTAAGCAGGCGCGTTCGTCAGCGAATGATCTAGGGTTATCTATATCAAGCCGTTGTAGGCTGGTTGTTCCTGAAGCAGTACCATCTACAACGGTCGAAAACAAGTTCAAACGGTTTGAAAAAGGTGTTGATACCAATGAGTAATAGCTCGGCTCTTGTTTATGACCGTGCGACAGAGTATGCTAGCCGTGTTGTTAATGGCAAAGTTATCGCTGGGCAATTGCACATTTTGGCATGTCAACGCCATTTGGATGATCTAAAAAAACAACAGACTGATGACTTTCCTTATTATTACGATCCTGTTCGTGCTAATGAGGTCATTGACTATGCGGAAACATTAACTATCGGTGAGGGAGTTAAACCTAAACCGGTGAAACTATTGGACTCACAAGCGTTCGACTTAGGGTGTACGTTTGGGTGGTTTAAGGTTTCGAATAATACACGACGTTTCCGAAGACGGTATAAATCCGTAGCTCGTCAAAATGGTAAAACGTTTGAAAATGGTATTATGGGGACCTATATCGGCGCTTTTGGCGGCTACCATCTCGGCAAATTATTTACAGTTGCGACAAAAAAACGACAGGCGCGGCTAGCTTGGGAAGAGATGAGTAAGTTTATCACTGTTGACCCTGACCTCGGTGAATACTTCAGTATCAAAGATTACAAATCTGTAATTGAGGCTTTGCACACTGGCTGCACCATTGAAGCATTAAGTCGCGAAGCAGGACTCGATGATGGATTTAGAGCAATTTACGCTTCCATTGATGAAATTCATCAACATAAGGACAATAAAATTTACAAAGCGTTGTATAACGGTACTAGGGCGCTTGATGAAACGCTAATATCTATGATTACGACACGAGGTGATAATCTAAATTCTTTTTGTAAAGAGATAGACGATTATGCCGTTAAAGTTCTTCAAGGCTTAATATCTGCGGAGGACTTTTTTGTTGATATTTATAGCTTAAATGTAGGTGACGATATTTGGAATCCGGAAAATTGGATAAAGGCAAATCCGCTTATTGCCTCAGATCCTGAGAAATTTGAGGTATTGAAAACCGATGCGCAAACCGCAAAAGATATGGGAGGCTCGGAGTTAAGAGATTTTTTAACGAAATCTCTTAATATGTGGGTTCAAAATACCGATGATCAGTTTATACACGTAGAAAAATGGAAAAACTGTGGTGTTGAGTTAACCCTTGAAGATATGAGAGGTTGTTCTTGTTGGGTAGGCTTAGATTTATCCAGCGGTGGAGACTTAACGACTTATGCGTTAGAGTTCCCTGTCAATGTAGTTGTTGACGGGGGAACCCGTGAAAAATTTTATATTTATTCTCATTCATTCATGCCTCGCGGAAGATTGCAAGAGCATATTGAAACAGACTTAGCGCCATATGACGTTTGGGAATCTATGGAGCTGATTACAGTGACCGGCGGCGCTAGCGATTTTAAAAACGATTATAAATTTATTATCGCAGATCTTGAGCGAGTTCAGCGAGAATACGACCTTACTTTTTTAGGTATCGGTATTGACCCACATAATGCTGATGGTGTTTTGGCTGATTTGGAAGAGTTTGGATGTCCGGTGGTGATAATTGTACAGAGCTGTAAATCTCTCAACGATGCTACGGTTGACATGCAGTTGTTAGTTAGATCCGAGGATGTAATGTATCACGAGGGAAATGAGTTGCTGACCTGGTCGTTTATCAATGCTTCGACGGTGCGAAATTCATTTGGCGAAATCAAAATCGATAAAAAGCCGGGAGCGAGATATAAGAGAATTGATCCTGCCGATGCTTGTATCGATGCACACGCATGTATGCTAAAAAATCGCAACGTGGAGACAGTAGACATTGACACCGGACTGGCGGATTATCTTGCTGCTATAGGCTGGACTAAGGAGGGACAATGAAAATTACACAAAAGATTAAAACGATGATAAAATCGTTTTTTAAAAGCTCGCATAGAGAAACTATCGAGTTGGATAATCTTTACCGGTTCCTTGGTATTGAGCCGGACCGAGACGGTCAGGTGACCTCCGAGGCAACCTACTTTGCTTGCATGAAAGTACTCAGCGAGGCGATTGGTAAATTGCCATTAAAATTATTAAAATATAACGAAAAAAATGGCGTGGAGACAGCTCGAGCACACTCGCTTTATTATGCGCTGCACGATAGACCGAATCCTTATATGACCTCTTCGACTTTTTGGTCTACGGTTGAATATAATCGCAATCATTACGGCAATGCGTACGTATGGATTCATGGAGCTGGGAAAAATTTGAAACTATGGATTTTACCCAGTACTGACGTTGAACTTTGGTATGACGACGCAAAACTGCTTGCGGACCAGCCAGATTTGATTTATATCTACTCATCGGGCGGCAAACGGTATTGTTTTGGCTCCGAGGAAATTCTGCATTTTAAATCATCTAACACGCTTGAGGGCTTAGTAGGGGTATCAGTTCAGGATCAGTTAAAAAGGACGCTCGACGGCGCTGTCAAGAGTCAAAAAATGTTAAATCGCATGTACGATTCAGGATTTACCGCGAAAGCGGTTCTGAATTATACCGGCTCACTTAACGATTCAAACGTAAAAGAATTGGTTAAAATGACACAAGCTTATGCGTCAGGTGAGCTGTCTGATGATGGAATTAAAGATATTATCCCGATTCCATTAGGTTTTAGCTTTACGCCTATTAACGTAAAATTAGCTGATAATCAATTTATCGAAGTTAGACAGTACAGCGCACTGCAAATCGCTAGTGCTTTTGGAATTAAACCATATCAGATTGGCGATTATACAAAGTCCTCATATGCGTCTGCAGAGGCGCAGCAACTGAGTTTCTACGTTGATACGCTGCTTTATATTATCAAACAATATGAAGAGGAATTAAGCTATAAACTGCTATCGCGAGAGGAAATTGACGCAGGATACCATTTTAAATTTAATGTTGCTGTAATCTTGAGAGCTGATTTAGCAACACAGATAAAAACGTTATCGACAGGCGTTGGAAATTTCATTTATACCCCTAACGAAGCCCGCGCTTTATTGGATTTGGAAGCTAAGGAGGGTGGAGATAAATTATTGGGTAATGGTGCGAGCATTCCGGTCGAGTTGACCGGATCTCAATATATTAAAGATTCTAAGGAAGGAGGTAATAACGATGACTGATAAGTTGAATTTTGATTTTGATAATCAAGAAGCAGCTCCAGGGGTGATTTGCAAACTGGCATCAGTATCACCGCTTGAAGTTGGTGACTCCGATTTGAGGAAGATTAACAAGTACACGCTTAGCCCTATTAGTACAGACGATGTATTTGTGTTTAAAGCGACCATTGCTGACAATGAAAGTGATGACCGAAACGGTATGCCATTTAATCTCAAAGCTTTGCAGGATTTAAAAAAGCTGTACCCAGGGCGCACAATGCTAAAAGATCACAGTCGAAGAGCTGATAACCAAGTTGCGCGGGTTTTTGATACGGAGTTAATTCAAGATGCTAATAAGCTTACTGACTTCGGAGAGATACATACCGAGTTAATTGCTAAAATGTACATGGTTCGTACAGAATCCAATAAGGATTTAATTGCGGAAATCATTGGGGGCATCAAGAAAGAAGTCTCAACATCGACGGTCCCTAAGAAGATGATTTGTAACATCTGTGGGACTGACAATATGAAGGAATATTGCAGGCACTACCCTCGAAGGGTGTATGATGTCGTCGATAGTGAAACAGGTAAATCCATAAAAAAACGTTGTATGATGATTCTGCATGGAGCGAAAGAAGCTTACGAATTATCTTTTGTCGCCGTTCCGGCACAGCCACGTGCAGGAGCGCACAAAAACGAGGAGTTTGTTAAACCTGTGGGAGAGACGGCTGAATCTTTAGAATCAAAAAACGAAAAAGGCACTGACAAGCTGGATTCCCGACTTTTATCTTTAATGATTAAAAATGCGGAGTCCTTTTTTAATACAGAAAGCGAGGATATTTAATGAACAAGAGAATGAGAGAACTTTTGTCTAAAATCGACGAAAAAACAGCAATGGCGAAAGCGTTTTTAAACTCAGAAGATGAGAATAAGGACGTTGACAAAGCAGCTGCTCTGATGGATGAAATCGATGAGCTTAGAAAAGAATACGAAACAGAAAAAAGACTCTTTGAGGCTGGCAAACTTGCAGAGGGCGAAAACGCCAATGCACAAGTTGTTGATCCAATCGAAACGCCAAAGAACGAAGAGGGAGAACTTGGCGCAATTAAAAAATTCGGGCGAGATGCAAAGGAAGGATTTATGTTGAGTCGTAAAGACATGAACGAAACGACCCTTTCTGATGGCGGCTATGCCGTTCCGGAGGACATTGTTACCCAGATTCAAACATACAGAAATGCCAAAGCCTCTTTGCTGGATTTGGTGACAGTTGTTCCTGTCAAGACGAATAAAGGTCAGAGAACTTTCAAGAAGCGCGCTCAGCAGACTGGTTTCACGAAGGTCGGCGAGGGTGGCAAGATCGGCAAAAAAGAAACTCCAAAGTTCGAAAGGCTTCCGTATGAGATTGATAAATACGCCGGCTATTTTGCAGTAACCGATGAAGTGCTGGAAGACTCCGATGCAAATGTGGCGCAAGTACTGATTGAGTGGATTGGCGATGAGTCTAGGGTAACAGCAAATAAGCTGATTATGAATGAAATCAAAAGTAAAAAAGCTGAGAATCTCGAAAATATGGACGGCATCAAAAAAGCTATCAACGTAACTTTAGGTCAGGCATTCGCTGGCGGCATTACAATTGTGACGAATGACGACGGCTTGCAGTATCTCGATACTCTAAAGGATTCTATGGGACGTTATTTATTAGCGCCGATGCCGGGCGATACTGTGGCTATGTCTTTGCAGGTTGGTGCCCAGAGGATTCCGCTTAAAATTATCCCTAATGCTGATTTACCGACTGATAAGGAGAAAATTCCGTTTATTATTGGTGATCTTAAGGAAGGAATTGTTTACTGGGACCGTAAAAAAATGAATATCAAAATTTCCGACATTGCGGTAATCGGAGAACTTAATGCTTTCGAGGAAGACTTGACTCTGTATAGAGCTATTGAACGTGAAGATGTTACCGTTCGTGATGCTGACGCATTTATCAACGGTTATATCGTACCGACAGCAGAACCGGAACCAGTTACTCCACCGTCGGGGGAGTAAAAGAGGATATCGTAGCAGCTATATTAAGCAGATAAAGAGGAGATGATGATATGGAACGGTTACTTACTGTTGAAGAGGTTTCGGAGTATCTCGGGATAGATTATGTCGATGAAATGGTGACGGCAAATCTCTCTCGTCTAATTAGTACTGCTGATGCTTATTTAAAAAGTTCAATCGGGGAGCATTATCCTGTGGCTGATCCCAAAGCTAAGGAGTTGGGCTTGATAATTATCTCCGATCTTTATGATAACCGTGGGATTAATGATACCGTTTCGAGTAATACTCGCAAGTTGGTTAATGATCTATCATGGCAATTACGCCTAGAATTAAGAAGGGGTTAAAGTGGGAAAAGTTTATGATAAGCCTATCATCATTCAAAAAATTGATGAAGTGAGTGAAGAATGGACGAACCTGTATTGCTTGCACGCTAGGATTAATAAATCCAAATTATCGGACGAATATCTCAACGGCGGCGCAATTCAAGAAAAACGCCACTTAACTTTTGAAGTAAGATATTTTAGAGCCCTTGAGGACATTGCGTATAATACACAATGTTATCGGATTTTGTATCGTGATAATCTCTTTAATATTACCGATTTTGATGATTATTTGCTTCAGCACAAAATAGTAAAGTTGCAGGGGGTGTCCTATTGAACATACCGGTTGAGGATTTAAGCGATATTATCGCGCGCGAGCTAACGCAGTATTCAAAGGAAATTACGGACGATATAAAAGACCAAGCTAAAAAGAGTATGAGGAAACTGGTAAACGAAACGAAATTAACCGCACCTGTCGGAAAACGAAAACATCATTATAAGTCATCTATCAAAAGTCGAAAATTGAGCGAGAGCGTTCGTTCGGTGACTTACGTTTGGTATGTTGATGGTTCAGACTATCGTTTATCCCATCTTTTGGAAGACGGACACGTTAGTCGAAACGGCGGGAGAGTTTCAGGTACGCATTTTATCAGTAAAGCCGCTGATAAGATTACCAAAGAGTTTGAAAAAGCGGTTGAAGAGGTGATTAAAAATGGTTAAAGACATTTTGGTCGCGGCGGGATTTGTTGAAGGGGTAACATTTAAAGAAACACGTTTTTTAAAGGCACCTCGTGAAACGTACGCTGTTTATATGGATTCCTACGACGTTTGGGGGTCTGACGATCGTAATTTTATTAAAGACCATGAGTACACCATTGAGTTGTATTCATACAAACCCGATCCAGGAGCCGAAAGAGCGATTGAAACAAGTCTTGATTTATTCGCTGTGCCATACCAAAAGGAGGAACGCTATTGGATTGAGGAAGAGCAGCTATATCAAATCATTTATACCTTTTCGCATGTTGAAAAATAGAAGGAGGAGAGACTATGTCTGAAAATAAAAGAGACGCTGAAACTATCATCTTAGGATCAGGTGACCTAATGATTAAGGAGTACACCGGCGCTATTCCTGATTACACAGACTTCACGGAAGCTGATTTATTGGGAAGAATTCAAGGGGGCGCAACCCTTGAATATAAGGGCACTTGGTATGAAGCTAAAGATGACACTGGGAAAGCCGTTAAAACTATCATGACCGAAGAAGAAGCGACATTGAAGAGTGGTATCATTACTTGGAATGGTAAAACTCTGAAACATCTGTGTTCCACCGCTAGAGTTACAGAAGCTGATGGAATTAGAACTGTAAAAATTGGAGGTGTGGGTAATCATGACGGAAAGTCTTATGCGTTATGTTTTCATCACACAGATAGAGCTGATGGCGATATTTGGCTGGTTATCAGAGGTGTAAATCAAGCGGGTTTTAGTTTAGCGTTTGCGAAAGATAAAGAAACCGTTATTGATGCAGAGTTTAAGTGCTTGCCGCAGGACGAAGAGGGCACTCTCATCCAGTACATCGAAGAAATCGCACAGACTGTATAATTCAAAAATTGGACGTGAGGGATTACTCTCCGTCCTATTTTTATATCAGAAAAAAGGAGGATTTTTTATGAAAGCATTAGATTTTAATACGCTAAAGAAGAAATACTTGACAGTTACTCTTCCAGATGAGAACAAAACAAAATTGATGTTACGGACGCCAACAAAGCGGATTTTAAACGAATTTATCAATCTGGAAAAAATTCTAGAAGATGGCACAGATGACGATGGGCTTGAAGAGATTTACGACACACTGGCTATCATTATGAGTCACAACAAAACCGGTCGAAAGGTTGAAACGGAAACGCTGATTGAACTTATGGATATGGAAGACATCGTCATCTTCCTACAGAGTTATATGGATTTCGTTTCTGAAATTGTAGCCTTAAAAAACTAACTCTCCCTTACTACCCTTTAGAAGATAGTAAGGGGCATAATTATATTATTTCAACTCAATGGGAGCATCTAGTAGCGCAATATGTGGGAATATCGCTGCTTGAAGTTGAAGACTTGAATTATGTTGATTTTTTGCGATATAGACGAGACGCATTTATATATAACATGAGTCAGACTGAAAAAGGTCAGGAATATTTGGATAAAGCATATCGCCTAGAACAGACCGAACCAGACAAGGAGGCTTTACGAAACAAATTCGGAAAGGAAGGTTGACTATGGCGAGTAAAAAGATTAGGGGTATCACTGTTGAAATCGGCGGGGATACCTCTAAATTGGGCGACGCGCTAAAAAGCGTAGAGCAAAAGACGAAGAACCTTCAGCAAGAATTAAAAGGTGTCAACACGCTGCTGAAGATGGATCCGGGGAACATTGATTTACTACGGCAGAAACAAACCTTGCTGACTCAGGCGGTTGCGGAAACTAAATCTAAGCTTGACACTTTAAAAGAAGCTGAAAAACAAGCGCAGGAACAATTTCAGAGAGGAGATATTAGTGAAGAGCAGTATCGAGATTTGCAACGCGAAATTGTTTTAACGGAGCAAAAGCTAAAATCGCTGACTGAGCAACAGAAGGAATTTGGTTCGGTGGGTGCACAGCAAATCGCCGCAGTTGGCGAAAAAATGCAAGTGACCGGAGAAAAAATTGCTTCTGCAGGGAAAAAACTACTTCCAGCTACCGCGGCGATTGGAGGAATAGGCGCAGCATCTGTCAAAGTTTCGGCTGAATTTGAGGCATCTATGTCCCAAGTTGCAGCTACAATGGGCATGACCGCGGAAGAAATCAATAACGGATCAGAAGACTATAAAAAGCTAGAGCAAGCCGCCCGTGATATGGGAGCGTCTACAAAGTACTCGGCCAGTGAAGCAGCTGAAGCTTTGAATTATCTTGCTTTAGCTGGATACGATGTTGACAAGTCAATTGAGACCTTGCCTGTTGTTTTAAATTTAGCCGCTGCCGGCGGAATTGAACTGGGGGCTGCGTCAGATATGGTTACGGATGCTATGTCGGCGTTAGGTTTAGAGACGGATCAAGCTGAATCATTCGTTGACCAAATGGCGAAGACTTCTCAGAAGTCCAATACTAACGTTGCACAGCTGGGGGAAGCGATTTTAACAGTCGGAGGAACAGCTAAAAACTTAGCAGGTGGCACGGTTGAACTTAATACTAACCTCGGCATTCTTGCAGATAACGGCATTAAAGGCGCAGAGGGCGGTACAAAGCTTAGAAATATTATTTTGTCGCTTACAGCTCCAACTGACAAAGCTGCTGGACAAATGAAAAAGCTAGGGCTTGAAGTTTTCGATGCCGAAGGTAACATGCGCCCGCTCAATGAAACGATGGGTGATTTGGATAAAATCCTATCCACGATGTCGCAAGGAGAACAGACTCAAGTTCTCAACACGATTTTTAATAAGCAAGACTTAAAGGGCGTAAATGCACTCCTTGCTAATTCAGGAGAAAGATTCGACGAATTGTCTAGTTATATCGGAAATGCTGACGGCGCTGCTCAAGATATGGCCGACACGATGAATAACAACTTATCAGGTCAGCTGACACTTTTGAAATCAGCATTGCAGGAAGCCGGGATATCGATAGGTGAAGCACTTGTACCGATCATCAAAGACTTAGTTGGATTCATCCAAAATTTAGTTGATAGATTTAATGCGCTTAGTCCTACCGCCCAACGAATTATTATAATAATCGGGGGAATCGTGGCGGCGTTAGCGCCGACGCTGATAGTTATCGGGAAATTGATAACCTCAGTGGGTACGATTATGACGGTTGTACCCAAACTGGTAACAGCTTTTGGAGCTGTTAAAGCGGCATTTGCGAGTCTTGGAGCAACCTTGCTTGCGAACCCTATTGTTTTGATTGTTGCCGGAATAACGGCGCTGGTTGCGGCGTTAATTTATGCGTACAAGCATTCCGAGAAATTTAGAGACGCGGTCAATAACGCTTTTGCAAGAGTACGAGAAACAGTGGGTACGATTGTAAACGCTCTAGTTACTTTTTTTACCGAGACAATTCCAAATGCGTGGAATGGCTTTATAGACTGGTGTAACAATTTCATCGGTAGTATCATAGGCTTTTTTGCTAACTTGCCCGAAAGAATATGGAATCATTTGTTAGAGACGATTGCGAATATAACAAAGTGGACGACTAACATGAACCAAAAAGCTCGGGAAGGTGTTAGTAAAGCGATATCATCTATCGTAGGTTACTTTGTAAACTTGCCGGGTCGAATTCGAGCTAACTTAACAAAGGTTATCGAAAATGTGATTTCTTGGGGCACTAATTTAGCAGCAAAAGGAAAAGCTTCTGCTAAAAAATTGACTGATGCAGTCATTGCAGGTATAAAATCTTTACCAACGAAAATCAAATCGGTAGGTAAGGAAATAGTAACTGGACTTTGGAATGGAATTACCAATAAGGTGGATTGGATAAAAGAAAAAATCACTGGTTTTGCAGGTGGTATTTTAAAATCCGTCAAGAAAGCATTAGACATTAACTCTCCTTCGCGTAAGATGGAAAAACAAGTTGGTGAGCAAATTGTAGCAGGCATCATTAAAGGAGTTAATAATAAAAAAGCCAACGCAGAAAAATCAGCAAGTGAGTTAGCACTGCTTTACGTCTCTGAAGCTAAGAAACGAGCTGAAGAAATGAAAAAGGTTAACGATATGACCTTAGCTGATGAAATTGCTTATTGGGAAATCGTAAGAAGCCATCTGACGAAAGGAACAAAGGCTTATCGTCAGGCTACAAACCAAATGCGCCAGGCGAAGCAGGAACTGAATAAGGAACTAAAAAAGCTCAACGAAGCATATAAAACCGATACGCAGAAGATTCAGCAGCAACTTGAAAAGGATATTCAGGCTGTCACTGATGCCTATAATAAAGCGGTCGAGGATAGACAGAAGCAAATCCTGCAATCTTTAAACTTGTTTGATGCTTTTTCTGCTGCTGAAAGTGCTGACAAAAATACGCTGACTGCCAATTTGCAATCGCAGGTTGATGCTTTAAAAGAGTGGGATGCTGTCTTAGATGATCTCGCAGCTCGTGATGGCATGGATAGTAATTTACTGGGTGATTTGGAAGGTATGGGAGTATCGTCGATCAATACCTTAAAAGAAATCAACAGTATGACGGACGAAGAGTTATCGGCGTACATTGCTCTTTATAACGAGAAAAAGCAGATAGCTTTGGAACGTTCCGAAGCTGAAAACGAGGCGCTTAGAATTGAATCGGAAAAGCAGATTAAAAAGCTGATTACTCAAGCCGAAAAGGATTTGAAAAAGCTTAAATCCACTTATGAATCCGAGATTAAGAAACTGGGCGTTGATACAAAAAAATCGGCGAAGGGCGTTGGAGCTGATATCGTAAAAGGCATCATTTCAGGTATTGATTCTCAAATTTCGGCGCTAAAGGCGAAGATGAAGGAGGTCGGAAAGATTGCGACGAAGACCACCCAAAAGGATTTAGAAATCAAGTCGCCTTCACGCGTTTTTGCTCGTGAGGTCGGCAGACAAATTCCTGCAGGGATTGCCCTTGGCGTTGTACAGGGCACACCGCAATTAACTGATGCATTAGCGCAGATGAACAGCGAAACGCTCAACAGTGCGACACTAGATAGGCAGTTAGTTACAACGTTTGACACTCCGGTAGGCGGAAATGACAGCGGTGGGTTACTCGCAAAGCTGGATCGGCTTCTGGAGCGAATGAGTCGACTGCAAATCGTTTTAGATACTGGCGTACTTGTCGGTGAAACAATTGATAAGATAGACGCGGGACTAGCAAACAAACAGGCCCTTAACGCAAGAGGTATTTAACATGGAAAGATTTTGTGTTTTGAATCAGTTTAATACGTGGTATGACTGGGGATTGATTCTTACTAAAAAAGAAGTCTCTACACCGGAGCCTAAAACTAATTACATAACCTTAGACGGTGCAAATGGGAGCCTCGACTTAACCGAGGCTCTCTCCGGAGAGGTGGCATATCAGGATCGCAATGTATCTTTAACGTTCTGGACTGACGCTGGCGACAGAAAGTATAGAGAACGATTACTACAAAAAATAACTTCAGAGATACATGGTAAAAAATTTAAAATAATTGAGCCTGACGACTTAGAACATTACTTGTTAGGGCGTATTAAAGTAACATCAAGGTCCAACAATTTAGCTTACGCACAGATACAATTCGATGCGACATGTGAGCCTTGGCGTTATGCTGTTGAAGATACTGTTAGATCCGTCTCAGTTGTAGGTGGTGAACCCAAATATCTTATTTGCACCAACTCTGGCGTTAAAACAGTGCAGCCAACAATTATATCGACCGGAAATATCAATCTGTCGTTTGATGGAATATCTGTCGACCTGCCAAGCGGAATACATACCGTATCGGATTTCAAATTGAAACAGGGGAGTAACGTTATAACGGTATCGGGATCGGGTTCGATTACACTGACGTACAAGGAGGCTGATTTGTGATGTATAAAATATTCGCAGATGATATTTTGATTTACGACAGTACATTTGATGATTACAAAATAGGAAAAGGTCAAATTAGCTTAGAAACGAATAAGTCAGGTAGTTTTGTCTTTTCCTTATATCCGGAACATTTCTTTTATGATAAATTTATAAAGCTAAAAACTACAGTTACGGTTTACAAGGACAATAGGATTATATTCAGAGGGCGAATTCTTAACGATTCAACTGACTACTGGAATGATAAGACTTTGACTTGCGAGGGCGAACTAGGCTTCTTACAAGACTCCATTATTCGTCCATTCACTTTTAAGGGATCACCTCGAGATTTATTTGCGAAATTTATAGTCGAACATAATTCGCAAGTTGATGAGTTTAAGCGATTTAAAATCGGTCAAATTACAGTGACAGATCCAAATGACTATATCAATCGGAGTAACGAGAGTTATGATACCACCTTAGATAATCTCAACAGCCGTTTAATCGGTGATAGTCTAGGTGGATATTTTTATATTACTCACGGCGACGACGGACAGGATCCTATACCGACACTGAATTATTTAGCTGACTTTGAACATGTTTCGACACAGCATGTAGAGTTTGGGGTAAACCTTAAAGATTATACCAAAACCGTACAAGCTGGAGATATTGCCACTGCGATTATTCCTCTTGGGGCATCACTCGGAGAGGATTCGGAAACAAACCAAAAGTTGACGATTACGGCGATAAACAGTGGGAAAGATTATGTCTATGACTCGGCAGCGGTCGCCTTGTATGGCTGGATTTTTCGTGTCGTAAATTGGGATAATGTTTCTATTGCTGAAAATCTGAAATCTAAAGCGGAAGATTATCTTTTGGAAGCGATAAACCAGAATATCACAATTGAATTAAATGCGATAGACTTGCATTTATTAGACCGTTCGATTGAAAGTTTTAACTTGGGTGATTATGTTAAGGTGACTAGTACGCCTCATAATTTTGATGCTACAATGCTTTGCAACCGGCAATCAATTGACCTGCTAAATCCTCAAAACGATTCGCTGACATTAGGATACACGAGGTCGACTTTTACAGAATTGAACAATAAAATAGCCTCTTCGATTTCTAGTATTCCTACGATTCAACAAACCGTTAATAATGTCAGTAATAAAGTGACGAACCTAACTGATCACGTTAATGGTACAGACGAAACGGCTACTGACGCATTTAACCATGTGCAACAGGTTGCAAAAGATTTATCGGCAGTATCAGGAGACTTGGAAGCAGTAGCAAAGGCTGTTGCCGATAACGCTCGTAACATCGCTGAAAATACTATGAGCATTGAAGATGTTATAAAGCGCCTAGAGGCGTTGGAAAACATTTAAACGAAAGGAGTAAAACATGGAAAGGTTATTTAACAACATTAGCATCGTCACCGGTTTTTTAGGTGGTTTTGTTTGCAGTTGGCTAGGAGGTTGGGACGTGATTCTTAGAGCTTTGGTTTTTCTAGTAGTCTTAGACTATGCTACCGGCGTTCTTAAGGCGCTGTATATGCGTACACTGTCAAGCGCCGTAGGGTTTAAAGGGTTGCTTCGTAAAATTATGATTTTTATTGTTGTTGCTACCGCTGTTATTATTCAGGGAGTGGTGGGCAATTCGATTCCGCTGCGAGAAATCGTTATTATATTTTTTATTTGCAACGAGGGAATTTCACTATTAGAGAACGCTTCCGAATTTGTCCCTATCCCTGAGCGGCTTAAAGCTACTCTTATCCAACTGAGGGAAAAGGAGGATAATCATGTCTAAAATTTATTGGGACGCCGGACATGGTGGGACTGATCCTGGTGCTTGCGCAAATGGACTCAAAGAGAAAGATCTCGCGCTTAAAGTGGTAAAACACGCGTGTACATATATGAAAAAAACTTATGTCTGTGATGTTTACCAAGATATAACAGATGATAGTACCACCGCAATTAGCAACCGAGCAAATAAATGGGAAGCGGATCTGTTCGTTTCGGTTCATTTTAATGCTGGAGGCGGTGACGGTTACGAAGCACTTGTGTATGGCAACTCCAATTTGAAACTTGGTCGATGCTTCGAAAAGCGAGTTAAAGCAATTGGGCAAAATTCCCGTGGCGTTAAATATCGTCCAGACCTTAATGTCTTAAGGCTGACAAGCATGAAAGCGATTCTTAACGAATGCGCTTTTATTGATAATAAGACTGACATTAAAGACTGGGATGAAGACGACGAACTTCAGAAAATGGGCGAGGCGCTAGCCAAAGCTTGCGCCGACTGGCTTAATTTGAAAATGAAGAAAGCAATCTCTTCGGCGCCTAAAGAATACAAGGTAAAAGTTCCGTTGGGTACGAATGTTTATAAAGAAGCTAGAGCAAACAGTGCTATTGTAAATTATATTACAAATCCCGGAGTATTTACGATTGTTGAGACGATAGGGAACTATGGGCGTTTGAAATCCGGTGCAGGATGGATTAATGTGAAGAGGACTACAAAATTATGAGCTCTTGTTGATTTTTGCTAATTTTAGAGCAATATCTAAAACCGGAGGATAATTCACCCTCCGGTTTTTCTTTTATAATTCAATTATAAGTTTAACATCTCTTTTAAAAAGCTTTCGGCTTCCGCATAGGTAGTAAAATAATCTCTCCAAATGTCGCAAGCGTTTGTTTCTTGATAGTCGACAACAGGCATTTTATCAGCTTCAACTTCGAACATTTCGGCTTTTATTTTTCCGTCATCATAGAACTTTGTTGTAACTCCATAATATTTCATTATTTTCTCTCTTTCTAGGGGTAATAACTACCCCTAATTTAATGCTTATAATAAACCGCAGGATTACCATTTTCATTGTTAAAATGATACAGCGTGCGACCTTTGTCTTTTCATTTTTTGACCTGCCATCATGTCAGCAAACAATTCATAAAAAGAAGTGAGTCCGTAAATCCTGATTTGTAAACGAGACTCATTAACAAATCGAGTGTCATGCGTTCGTCCAAATTTGTTAAAATCCCGTTTAAATCTTCATATAAAGCAAGGATTCTTTCGCCGTATAAATCTCTGTCAAGTAAATTAGGTTTATTCATTTGTTTTTTCCTCCTTCTCGGTCTGTCTGATTTCATATTATCACTAAAATTAGTGATTGTCAATATGAAATTTCACTTTTTTTAGTGATAATTATTGACTTTATTTATCTGATATAGTATTCTAAGAAAAAGGAGGGTAGCAATGATAATATACAAAATTGACGTGATCGAAGAATTAAAAAAAGCCGGCGTAAATACCGTGACCGCTAAAAATACCGGTATATTCGGACAATCAACAATGAAGAAGTTTAAAGACGGAGATACTACAATTTCTATTGATAATCTGAATCGCCTATGTGCAGTCTTAGAAATGCAGCCGAAAGACATTATTAAATTCATCGAAACCGATGAAGACAGAGAAAAAATATTATCGAAAATTAGTGAAAAATGATTGACAATCACTAAAATTAGTGATATACTATAATCAAGTTAAGAAATTGACTTGATTAGCCGGGCAAGCGGAGAGAGGAGGATAATATGGATATGGCAGTTTTTAAAGGATACTTAAGAAGCTTGATGAGGCAGCTTAAGCAGTTGAAACAGGCGCTCAGAGATGGCAACATCGAACAAGCCAATGTCTTGATAGACGAATTGATTGAAGATACACAAAAAAATATAGAGGACTAAATGAAGTCCTCTATAACACACTCTCAGAGGGCGGGCTTGCCACCGCTCTTTTTTAATTGTAACAAACTTCCCTGCAGGTTTCAACGGGATATTTTGTTGGAAGAGCACAGAGAAGCAATCACAAAGGCATTAATTAAATACTGAGAGAAATACAAATAAGGTGATGATAGGATAGGCTTCTGTAAATTTGCTTCGGTAGATTTGGGGCGTCTTTTTGATTTTTTATAAAAATTAAAAAAATAAGTTATTTGGTTGACTTTTAAAAGGTAACTACATATACTAGTATTTAGCAAGTACATCTAAAATGAAATCTTAAAAGTTTTAACAATAAATCATGGTAGGGAATATAGAAAATAATGTAGAAGAGGAAATGAAATGAGCAAAGTAAAAAATCAAGAGGAATTAGTGAGACATAAGGGACATGCTTTAAAGAAACTGGATGCTTACATTAGTGATTTAATTAATTCGTCAGATAGCAGAGATCAAAGCCGTGCAGATAAGCTTGCTTATTGGATTGAGGATTACTCTCGTTTTTTAAAAAGAGAAAGGACTTTCGATTCACGAAAAGGAATACGATATAAAAAAGGTGATATAGTAAAAGTTCATTTAGGATACCGTGTAGGCAGGGAAGAAGGTGGCTTACATTTTGGGGTAGTGTTAGATGTGAGAAATAGCAAGAATAATGACACTATTACTATAGTGCCACTGACATCATATAAGCCTGATAAGAGGGTGCATGAGGATTCTGTGTTTATCGGAGATGAAGTTTTTAAGAAGATAATCGGGAAGCATGACCAGTTAAGCGATGTAATAAAAGAAGATATTCTTCGATATAAAGAAAAAATTCAGGAAACTATTTCCGTTATTGATAACTCCGATGGAAGAAATGAAGATGAACTTAAAACACGTGTGGCTGGATTAAATGAAGAATTATCGGTTCTTAATAAGAAATTGACGGAATTGGAGGAAATCAGAAAAAGCATTATAAAAATGCAAAAGGGTAGCGTTGCTTTGACAAATCAAATTACGACAGTTAGTAAGATTAGAATATTTGATCCAGTGTATTCAACTAACGTGTTGTATGGTATCCGTTTATCACCTACTACAATTAGTACGATTGATCAAAAAATAGCTGAATTATATTTATCTAAATCGAGCAAAGTGTGAAAAGTTTTGTTTTTTTTAAAAAAAGTGTACACTTTTTTTAAAAATGTGATATACTATATCATACAATTGAGTTAAAAAAATAACATTGCGCTATACGCGCCTAACTAGAAGACATTGCCAGAAATGGCCTAACTCAGCAAAAAGGCTCCACAAAAGGTGGAGCCTTTTTGCATCTTAACGGAACAAAGTTGGATTGTCAAATACGTCCATCATTGATGTACGTACACGTACGGACCGCCTATGGCGGTTTCGCCAATCAATCAGGTGCGGAAAGTGCTGGACTACGCGGTCAGTGAAATTCCAAGGGAAAAAATTCTGATGGGCATGCCTAATTACGGTTATGATTGGAAACTCCCCTTTGTCAAAGGAGAAACTCGGGCAGAAAAAATGTCCAGTGAAGGGGCTTTCTGGCGGGCGCAATATTATGGCGCGGAAGTAATTTATGACCAACTTTCGCAGGCGCCGTATTTCACCTATTTTGATTCGGCTGGAAATAAGCACGTAGTCTGGTTTGAAGACATTCGCAGCATTCGTGCAAAGCTGGCGCTGGTTGAAGAGTATGATTTGGCGGGAGTGGGGTATTGGAACATTATGGACTACTTTCCGGCAAATTCTGAAGTACTCAATGAGATGTATCAGGTGCGGAAGCTGTAAAAATCGAAAATTTTGTAAAACGCCTGCGGACGTTTTTTTGCTTTTCTTGACAAATATACTCGCAAAAAATAAAAGTGATACAAGAGTTTCTTAGAAATTCCTGCATCACTTTCTAAACCACTTGCGCAAAGTCTGTAAGTCCTTCCAAAGCCGAGGCTGGAATCATCATATGTAGCTGGTGGTTATCAATATAACCAATCTCGCGGTCATAAATCTGACATTGACGTTCATGACTAAACCTGGCATTGATCATGATGATATAGGTGTCATCAGCGCAAATGACTGTGCGTCCGTCAATTTCCACGGGAAGGTTCAAAAGTAATACGCGTACAAATTCGTCCATATATTCTAAATTCATCTCCTAATATTATCAGGCAATACAATTCCTTGAAACTATTCCAGTGTATCGATGTCAGCATTGCGAGTGTAGTTCAAAAGAGCATCTGCAAGTGCCTGCTGTTTCTCCTCTTGCCAAATATCACCATACTTAGATTCGTAACAGATGATAGACTCTCTGAGAAAAGCCTCATCAATATCCAGATATTCTGCTATTTCGTAAATGTCGGTGCAGCCGTTTCTGCAGGCTTCTTTAATATGTTCTAGTGGAATCAACTTGTTGTATGCCCAGAGTCTGGCAGCACGCTCCTGCTTGGCGTTGTTTAAATCGTTCAAATCCAGTATGTTGCCGACAGAAGTTTCATAATGTCCTAATTCTTCCGCTAAAATACAAGCCTTTCGCTGTTCTGGAAGTTCCTTGTTAATCCAAATCGTATCGTCACCATAGAGTCCTTCGTGGCACATGGAATGTTCCTCAATATCCAGCATATCTTCGTATTCACCAATTAAATCTTCGTATTTGCTCATAAGATTTTTACTCAAAGTTATCACCTCGCGATCCCTTTTTTGCAGAAAAGCAGGCGAGTTTACCTATATGCAAAGGATTGCTCCACTGCAAACATACATGCTGCTAAAATGCAAATCAAGGTTATTTCTTCTTGCGTTTCGATAGTATATATTTCTTGAATGCTTCGATTTCGTCTAGTTCTTCTTCGGTCCATTCCGTCCCATCATGATGGACAGCAATGGTGTGCACTTCTTCTGTCTGATGCTGCGTATTCTGTGCCGGCTCTGTCTGCCAGCCCATCAGTACAGCGGGGGTTACATCCAGAAGTTCTGCCAGTTTGACAATATTATCGTACTTCATATTCCTGATATTGCCGGACTCCCAGCGCTGCACGGTACCTTCTGATACGCCCATTTTCCGTGCGATGTCCAAAAGCGTATACCCGCGGGATTTGCGAAGTTCTTTCAATGTAGTGGAATGATGCATGGGGCCTCCTAAAAGAAAGACGGCTGTGCCGTATTTGGGCGACAGCATGACTTTCTTGATATTTCCTCTGATATAAAAATTTTAGCACATATGTTCTTTTTCCGCAACCCAAAAACTTGCATTTTATGCAAAAAAACTTTCTAAAAAGCTATTGACAAACGTATGTTCGTATGATAAAGTAGGCACATACCAAAACTTGCATAAAACGCAAGATTTGGCGATACAGTATTTTTTTTCATCATAAACTTGCATAAAATGCAAGAAAATGCAAAAGGAGGTCTATCTTATGGGAAGGGCAAGAGAGCCGTATTGGCATTATGTAAAGTCCATTATCAAAGAATATCCTGTGCTGGAAAAAGAACTGGCGACGCCGCTTTCACCGAGGCTTCGTGCGACGCTGGAACCCAGTACAGGCAGAAAAACTGCCAATCCAACGCAGGATTGCGTCATTCACGATTTGCCGCCGAAGCAGCAGAGAAAATACGATGCCGTTAGCAACGCGATTTTAAAAACACGTCTGACCCATCCAAAAACTGCTGCTGACCGTCTGAAGGTTATCGACATGGTGTACTGGAAACAGTCTCATACTGTTGCAGGCGCTGCAATGAAGGTACCCTGCCATCGGAACATCGCGGGAAAGTGGCAGGGAGACTTTATCAGATTGGTAGCGGAAGAATTGGATTTGGTGTAATCGAAAGAGTGTGCATCGGGTACATAAAAATGTGCTAGGATGTGTACAGTGAAAAAATCCGATACACGGAGAAAGGAGGAAAGTATGATGATCAATTTGATACTGGAACATCTGCAGACAGACACTGCACTGCAGACGTATCTTGCACAGTATGCAGGAAAGCCGGCAGTATTTGCAGACGTCGCGCCCAAAGAAAGTGACGCAGCTTGGAGTGCGGGCAGTCACTATGGGCAATTGCTTCTGCATCTGCAACTGCAGGAAGATGCTGCCAGAGAGGGAAAGAACTTTCTGACCGCAGAACTTCTGGCAGAGTCGGACAGCAATATATATGTATTTATGGATACGGTGCGGGAGCGTCTGGATGGCTGGTTCTTTGCCGAAGAAAGACACGTCTATTCTATGCACTTCTCAAAAGCCGAACAGCCGGCTTTGGAAAAGCAGGAAGAAACAGCGGAAAACCTGCAGCGGGCAGTCATAACCTTTTCGGTTTATGAATATCCTGACCAGTGCCTTTTGCCGGAAAGTCCGGCGGCATTGCTTAGTGCATGGAGCAAAGAGAATTTACCGCAGGTTATCGGTAGATCCGCATATTTGCTTGGATATGACGACAGTTTGCTGCCGCAGGCATTTCGTCCGACGCAGCAAAAACCGGCAGTCTACTGGCGTCTTGCCAAAACCGGAAAGTGTGAAAGCCTTACAGGCGGCAAGGGCAGCATGTGGCGTAGCGCAAAGGTACAATGTCATGTAATCATTCCTGGCAGCATCGCCGAAGCGGGCGCCATGGCGCTTTTAATCGAACACGCATTACTTGAGGAAGGACGCATTGCGGACGAAGAAAGTTTTGTCATCGTGGGAGACACCCAGGGACTCGATCTGGCGCAGGATGCGGTGCAGGCAGGACAGCTTGCCGTAGAAGCCATCTATCCGGTGATTGCGGCGGGTCAAAGCAGCGAAATTCTGCAGCATGTAGCAGTAGCAATGAAAGAAAGGGAGTAGAGAATGAAAACCAAAAAAAGTAAATCTGTATATACGATCGCCCAACTGGCAGAGGCTGCTGGCGTATTCGGAAGCAATCCGGTGCTGGTAAAAGCAGCCCTTGTGACAGCGGGTCAGGAGACGTATACAGAGGAAGATGCCAGAAAAATAATTGAAACGTTTAAACAAAAGGAGGTAAAGTAAATGGCACAGATTTTTAGAGAAGGAGAAATGAAAGTTAGACCGGATGTGTATTATCGTTACTCAAACCGGGGTACGGAGGAAGTAGGCGCAGTCGACGGCATTGCCGCACTGGTGATGAAAGCATCATGGGGTCCCTGCGGACAGGTATCTGCGTTCAGCAGCGCGGCAGACCTTTTAGAGGCGTACGGTGATTGCGACGGCGCAGCGATGGCAGAAATTATGTTTGCGGAGGGCGTAAACACGGTGTATGTGTATAGAGCGGGCACCGGCGGCACCAAGGCGACCTTGACTCAGGGGGATAACGTCGTACTTACCGCAAAGTATGAAGGCGCGCTGCCGATTAAGGTAAAAGTGCTGGCGCTGCCTGGCGGCAAGCAGAAACAGTGTCTGATTATCGCAGGCAATAAAGTAAAAGAAGTTTACACCTTTGCGGCAGACGAAACCGGTGAAGCGGCAGCTTTGGCAGAGGCGTTAAAGGCAAGTGCTTATGTAACTGCAGAACAGGGCAAAACCGGTGCGGTGGAGGAATTTGAGGCGGTACTCAGCGGCGGTACAGATCCTGCCACGACGGCTGACAGTTATCTGGAAGGATGCCAGGCACTGGAACCGTACTACTATAATGTCATCTGCTGCGATAGCAACGCTGACGGCGTACAGAACGTGCTGGCAGCGTATGTAGAAGACGTAGTAAAGACCGGAAAATTCCCAATTGCGGTGATGAGTGCTGATGTGACAAAACCGCTTGCTGACAGAATGGCAGCCGCGGCGGCAAAGAATCACGGACAGATTGCCATGATCGGCAATACCTATACAGATTTGACCGGCATCGCAGCACCAGCGATTTTCGCAGCAGCTCATCTGGCAGGTGCAGTCGCCGCAACACCGGCAAACCAGAGCATCGTACATAAAAGTCTGCGAGGCGCGGGAGATGTGACGGAACGTTTTACCGGCACCCAGTACGAGGAAGCTATTAAAAATGGTCTTGTGCTGCTTTCCAGAAGTGCCGACGGTCTGGTTTGGTTTGACTCCGGCGTAACGACACTGGTAACGCTTGACGAGAGCCAGGATGCGGGCTGGAAGAAACTGAAACGCACGAAGGTCAGAAATGAACTGATGCGCAGACTTCACATCATGATGGAGAAAAAAGTCGGAAAGGTAAGCTGCGACAGCGATGGCATTGCCGATGTGGTACAGAGCGGTATGCGTCTTCTCAACGACATGGCAGGAGAAAAGAAAATTATGCCGGGCGGCAGCTTTACGCTGGATGCGGATAATCCGCAGACCAGTGACAGCGCTTGGTTTATCGTTGAAGTAGACGATATCGACACGCTGGAAAAAATCTATCTGCACTATAGATTCAGCAATGTGCAGACTGCATAAAATTTACGTGAAATAACGAAAGGGGAAAAGATATGTTAGATCAGAAAACACTTGTAAAAAATCTTATGACAGGAAAGGACGGAAAGCTGTTTCTTTCTGTAGATGATCAGCCTGTGGAACTTTTAGAAATTGATACCTATTCTGTCAAGGCAAACTATACCAATCTGGATTATCAACCGGTGGGCTCTTACCAGAAGTTCAGTGTACCGGGCGATGTATCCTATACGCTGACCTTTACAGAGGCAGTGGTTCGAGATGATGTGATTATGGAGCCGCTGCTGGCAGCGGCAAAGAATGGAAAAAATATTAGCTTCACATTCAGAGCCAGCGCCAACAAGCCGGACGGAACGCAGCAGCAGCTTACAATCGAGGATTGTATTCCGGATGGAGAATTTGATTTGATGACGTTGACGCCGGGTGAAATCATCAAGAGAAATCAGTCTTACAGAATCAATTCCACGCCGGAGTGGTTCAAGGGCTAATAATCGAGGCTCAATCGGCTATATGCAGGAGGGCGGCGGCTTTAGGGGCACCCGCCCTTCATCTAAAAATTGTACGGAAGGGGAAAAGAAAAGATGGAAAACAACACACAGGAAACGATGAGAAGTACCTACATTACACCGGTCACCGATCCGGAAATTCCCGCAAAAGTTGCGGAGAAAATTGAGAAAGAGGATGAGTATGATCTGGTTAGCTCGCTCCTTGCGGCGGCGGAATACCAGCAGGCACCTGAAATGGTGAAAGAGGTGGAAATCAGAAGAAAGGGCAAGCTGTATTTTACGGTGCATTTACATCCGGTATCTGAGGATGATATTGCTTTTGCCAGAAAGAAAGCATCTAAATACTATGAAAATCCACAGGGCAAGAAACTGCCAAAAGTAAGAGGCGAGATGGATAGTAGCATGTTTAACTCCTGGGTGATTTATTTAGGAACTACAGAGAATGACAGAGAAAAAATTTGGGGAAATTCTGCAGTCATGAAAAAGCTGGGGCATTTGAAACCGGTTGAATGCGTTAATTCACTTTTAGTCGCTGGAGAAAAAACACAGCTTGTTAATCTGATTTACAGTATCAGCGGAATGTTTGGACCAATCGATGAGGAAGAAGTCAGCGATGAGGAATACATAAAAAACTCATCAAGATAAGCGGACTGGCGCAGTGGCTTCACTTCGCTTATCAGAATCACAATAAAGAACCCGGTATTCTGATGGGGCTTCGTACCTGTCAGCAGCCGGTATCTCCCGGCGAACGAACTTTTATGATGGCGTCGGACCTTTTGGCAATCGAAGAGGGTTTCGTACCCATCAAAGTCAGCAGCTTTGGGAAAAAAGAAGGGGAATAGAGATAGGAAAAGGACGGCATACGCAGAAGGGGTTGCCGTCTTTTTGCTGGAAAGATTTTATTAATAGCTGTCCGATTTGTGTGCAACAGGTTCAAGAAAGTATGCTATAATGTGTATGGTAGAAAGCTGAGAACTGATAAGGAAAGGATATATCATGACAGAAATCAGAAAAATGCGAACCGCAGAAGAACTGTACGAGTACTACTGCGAAGTCAGAAAAGACATTAAACCAGGAACATCTGATTTAGACAGAAAGAGATTATTCATGGATCCTTTGGAACCATATAAAAGGGTGGAAAATCTTTTAGAGACGGATGAATATTTCTTAACCACATTCCGTGCATATATATATATATATATATATATATATATGATACCGGATATAATTCTGAAAAATGGATATATATATTAACGAATAATAGGATTATGAGTATTTGTATTGATACTTACGGGGCAGAAAGCATTAGATGGGAAAATATAGAAAGTGTTTACATTACTGGAGCAGATGTTATTATTGAAGCGGATGTATATCGTATGAGTATGTCTCGTGTATTTGTTAGAGCAATGGAAGACTCTGAATTTATCGAAAAAGAATTAGAAAAGGTTATACCTTTTATTAGGAAAGTGCGAAAGAAGCAGCTGCAAAAAAGAAACGCTTCTGTAAGCCCTGCCGACGAGATACGCAAGTTTAAGCAGCTCTGGGACGATGGGATTATTACAGAAGAAGAGTTCCAACAGAAGAAAAAGAAATTATTGGATTTATAAAACGCCTGCGGGCGTTTTTCTTTTGGAAAAAATAAAGGAGGAAAAGGGAGATGGATTAAAATTAGCGAATTAGGTATAAATTGTCCCGATAAATATGCTATAATGTAGGGCATAAAAGAAATAATGAGTGGTTGATGATAGAAAGGATATATTATGACAGAACTAAGAAAAATGCGGACAGCAGAAGAGATGTACGAGTATTACTGCGAAATGGAAAAAGGCAAAGGGTCTTTTTTGGAGAAATGGGTTTTAGATGAACCTTTACAGCCGTATAAAAGTGCAGAATCATTATTAGAGCCAAATGAATATTGCTTGACAATATTCAGCGCATATATATATATATATGCGCATATGGAGTCAGATGAAAGATATATGTATTTTTTGACAAACAAACGAATTATTACAGTTGGAATGTATTGTGATGGGATAGAAAGTATTAGATGGGAAAAAATAGGCGACATGACTGTTGAGGAAAAAAGTATTATTATTGAAGTTGATACTTATTATATGAGCTTATCTCGTATATTTGTAAAAAGTAATCAGCTTGCTGAAATCATCAAGAAAGAATTAGAAAAGGTCATGCCTTTTATTTGGGAAGAGCGTGAGAAAATGCTACAAGAAAGAAACCGTTTTCTAAGTCCTGCCGATGAAATACGCAAGTTTAAACAGCTCTGGGACGATGGAATTATCACTGAGGAAGAGTTTCAACAGAAGAAAAAGAAATTATTGAATTTGTAAAAACGCCTGGGGCGTTTTTCTTTTGGAAAAATAAAGGAGGAAAAGGGAAATGAGTAAAAAAATAATTATTGAAGTGGACGAAGCATCTGTGAAAAGCTACAGCAATGCAATCAAGCAAGCAGAGAGCGATACCCGGAAATTTGCTGATGCGCTGGATCAAACGGAGCAAGCGTTGGAGGCGCTGGATCGTTTCGCAGACCGATTCTCGCAGAAGTCCTGCCGGGTGAGCCTTTATGTGGACATGGACGAGGCGATGCAGGGACTGGACCTGTTTGAACGGAGACTGCAAAACCTGACAGCGAAAACATATCGCATACAGCCACAGCTTCGCTATGCGCAGGGCGGAGGACGGCAGTCAAAGACCTATACCGGAAGCAGAGCCGTGTGGGAAAGAACCCAGGCGGTTCCGGAAGCGAAGAATGGGAACATGCTGGAAGAACTGTTCTTTGGTGGTGCGACCGTGGGGGCGTTGTATGGGAATTATAAAGTTTTGCTAGAAGATATTCCTAAAATGTCTAAAAAAATTGGCGTTAAAAATCTTGCCACCGGCATTTCTACCATCGGCATGCTGGACGGTGGCGCTAGGATTGCCGAAGGAATGTTTGCTGCAGGTAACGATTACGACAGAACTTCAAAAATTTTTGAAGGCGCCACTATCATGGCAGGATCCTTTGGTGGTATGAAGGCTGGCGCGGCGCTGGGATCTTTGTTCGGTCCCGTTGGCGCAGCAGCGGGCGCAGGACTGGGATATCTGGCGGGAGAATATCTTAGCGATCCCATTTCGGAGTTTATGAGCGGCGGGAAGTTGGGTGCGATGAAAAACGCGGCAATTTCATCTGAAGCAGCGGCACGTCTGGAAAAATTTAAGCAAGAACAGGAAGAACTTGCAAAGATAAGGCTGGATGAGAAATTTGGTGATATCGCACTTTCAGCAGAACAGCTTTCCCAGGTAGTAGCAGGATTATTCGATCCGTCGCAGACGGCAAGAATTTACAACGCTAATGCTGCGATAAATGAGCTTGGTGATGCATACCAAAGCTTGCAGCAAGGGGACTATACGATGGATAAAAGTCTGTGGATGGCATCGACAAGGCATTTAGATGCGGGAGAACAGAGTGTGTTAAAAGAACAAACTGTTGATTATGGACAGCAGCAGCTTTCCTTTCTGAGAGAAAAACAGTATGCTGGGATTGAGGCAATTCATGCAATCACAGGAGACTCAGATACAGGGGACATATTAATTGACGCACTGGGTAAGAAGTACGAGGCGCAAATAGAGGAAACTGAGAACCTGATTAAACAACTGGACGATGAGATTAACAAGTCTCTGCAAGATGGAATAATTAGCGAATCTGAAAAAAGCAAAATTGATGAAATCATGACAAATATAGAAAACCAAAGAACCCTTGCAGAAGATAAGCCTAATGAATTTAAAGCTGGTTTAGATGGGATACCAACAGGAAGTATAAAAAGCATGAACTGGGAATCTTTTCAGAATGTAATTACTACAGGAATTGGCAGTGCGGATGAACAGGCTGCTGTACTCGACAATTTGTATGCCAGTGTTGCGCCAGACTTGAATGCGGATGAGAGAAGACAATTATTGTTGGGAAAAGCGGAAGATGGAAACGAAGGTTTATATGCGGAGAAGAAAGATCTTTATATGAATGTTGCAGAGACAATGCTTGATGAATTCACTGATCGCTTTCAGGATGAACTTGGGGAGTCAATGACTTCTATAGAACCGATGTACAAAAAAATTAAAGCAGGTCAATTTGGCATAGAGGATTTTAAGGAAATAAGAGATCAGGGAAATGCGTTGCGTGCAGATGAAGAAACCAGAGCGGCTGTCGGTGAATATGTTGACAGCATGTCGGATATGACGCAAAAAGTATTGGAAATAGTAAGCTTATATGAAGGAGCAGGCTTGAATGCTCCCAGAGAGGCACAAGAGTATTTACGTCAAATGGATTTTTATGCGTATCTTGCTGATGATAAAGCATTGAATTGGTTCAGTGATAATGCAAATGGAGTCTTTCAGTCTGAAAATTATAATTATCTGGCGGGGGCAGCGCAGCAGCCTGTAGCTAGTTCGCAGGAGACAGGAGGCACAGCAACAGTTCCAACAGAATTGCTGATTGATGGAGAAAAAGTAATAGAAGAACAGATTAATATTACAGCAGAAGATTTTGGGATTCCAGAGTTTATCACAGCGCCGGTAGATGTATATGTTACAGGACATAAAATATTTGGAGCTGCCCCACCAACGTTATCACCACTTTCGGAATACCGCGGCGGCATCATCGCTCCGGCTTTCGCAGAAGGCGGTTACGTTCACGGCGGCGCCCAGCTGATTACAGTGGCAGAAGAGGGTACGCCGGAGGCGATTATTCCGCTGGGTAAGCACAGAAGAAAGCGGGCGCTGCAGCTTTTCAACCAGGTCGGCGGCTATCTGGAAGCGCCGGGCTTTTCGCCGAAGGGTTTTGCAGCGGGCGGTATCGTAGGCGGCAGTATCGGAAGTCTCAGCGGAAGCGGCAGCAGTATGCCGGTCGCAGTAGAAGTCGGCGGTGTAGAAATCAAAGTAGAAGCCAAAGACGGACAGTCGCTGGTTGAAACCATCCGGGAAAACAAAGAGGCAATCAGCGAAGAAATCGCAGGTGTATTCAACGCGGCATTTAAAGGACAGTTTGCCAATACACCGGCAGCAGGAGGCGCAGGATTCTGTGCATGATAGTCGTCCCAATTAAGAAATCAGTGATGAGGAATACGCAAAAAACTCATCAAGATAAGCGGACTGGCGCAGTGGCTTCACTTCGCTTATCAGAATCACAATAAAGAACCCGGTATTCTGATGGGGCTTCGTACCTGTCAGCAGCCGGTATCTCCCGGCGAACGAACTTTTATGATGGCGTCGGACCTTTTGGCGATCGAAGAAGGCTTTGTACCCATCAAAGTCAGCAGCTTTGGGAAAAAAGAAGGGGAATAGAGACAGGAAAAGGACGGCATACGCAGAAGGGGTTGCCGTCTTTTTGTTGGAAAGATTTTATCAATCGTTGTCCGATTTGTGTGCAACAGGGATAGGAAAGTGTGCTATAATGTGTATAGTGAAGATTTGCACATAATGCTGAATAAGAAGGAGAAGCTAGTATGCGTAGAATGCGGACGGCAGAAGAAATGTGGCAGTTTTGCTTTGCAAACGATTTGTTTTATGAAAAAGCGCATTTTTATCTTGTGGCAAAACATTTGCAGCCGGATGAGTATGCGGTATTCTGTTTTCAGGGGCTGCAGAATAATGTCAGAATGATGACAGACGGAAATTTTGCATACGTATTTACTAATAGAAGGCTGATTATAGGGCAGAAACATTTGACAGTTGAAATCGTCAGGTCGATTGACTATAGAGATCTTCATAATGTTACGGCGGCAGGACGAAGTGTTGTAATTGATGCGACAAAGTGGGAGCCGAATGTAGAAGTGCTGAAGGGTGATGTAACTGGTGTCCAGAAGGGACTGGCAGAAATTATACCAATCATTCAGCAGAAGAATCAGGAGCAAAGGCAAAGCGCAAACTTTTCCGGAAGTGTAGCGGATGAACTCGCAAAGCTGAAAAAACTGACTGATGATGGAGTTATGACGCAGGCAGAATTTCAAGCGCAAAAAGACAGGTTGCTAAACCCTGCGGCAATCTGTACAGATTATTTTGAAGACATTCCGGAAGAACCGACCTATGCCTATGAGAAAAAGTTCGACAAAGCCGTGCAGAGCAATGACAAAAAAGCAATTGTGATTAGAGCAGTGACGTTTACGGTAGGGGCGATAATACAGCTACCAGTTGCTATAATTTTCATACATTTAATACTTTATCATTATGGAATTGTAGATGAACTTCCATAGAACACTCGAAAAAATCATGCGTGGTGGATGTTTTTCTTGAAAGCAAGGGAGAAAATTATGTGGAAGATTGAAAAAGAGCAATTAGATAAATTGGACAAGAAATATAAGATATTGAAAATTTGGGGCGATATTGCAATGTGGATTGCTTTGGCAACAACAGTGGTTACGATAGGAAGTATGGTATATTTACTTGTACTTGCACTATAAAATAATAAAAAGCTAAGAACATAAAAGACACCGGCAGGGGTGTTTTTTATTTTGCAAAAGGAGGTTAGCATGACAAAAAAATATATAATTGAATGTTATGATGAAAAGTCGATGAAGAATTTGGAGCAGGCAGAGAAGCAGATGGACAAAAGATTGACGCAGTTAAAAAACTTAAATAATCAGGGATTAGAGTATTTGAATCAAACTGAAAATTGAATGCAAAAATATACGAATGTAAACAGTTGCATTGAAGTGTATGTGAATGATAAGGTAAGCAATGTACTTGCAAAGATTGAAGAACGGGTAATCAAATGGAGACCACAGAGCGATTGCTGAATGAATTTGCACAGACGGAGTATACCGCATCTATATTTCTGGACGATTAGGTAACGCCGGTTTTGGAGTCTGTGTTAGGAAGGTTAAGAGATTTTTTGAAGAGTAGTTATAAGGTGGCTGTCTTTGGCTACATGTGGCGGATATATAGAGAGGGGAAAAGAAAGGGGAAGAATTGCGTTAAGAGAATCCATAATTTTGTGCAACAGGTTCAAGAAAGTATGCTATAATGTGTATAGTGAAAACTGATGCTAATGCAGGTGTGGGAAAGGAATGGTGGATGAGATGAGAAAAATGCGTACAGCGGAAGAGATGTTTGCATATTATCATGAAAATGTGGAACATAAGAAGAAAGCAGGAATGTTTGGAATAGAGGTTTCAGGGCCAGAAGATATATTGCTTGATTATGAATATCTCATATTACTTTTAGATGATGATGAGTATGTAATGACTTTTTTTTGGGGATATATATATAGACAAGTATATATGCAAGAACATAAGGAGATTAAATGGACGTACATGTTTACAAATAAACGATTAATTGCCAAATGTGTAGAAGCAGGTTGGCAAATATTGGGATATGAGAAAATAAATAATATACTGGTAAGCGCTGAGCATCGAGAAGTGTATTTTGACACTGATGGCTGGTATCGGGGATTAGCAGATGTAAAGATATATCATGAAGATATAGATTTTATTAAGCGTGAACTTGCAGAGGTAATGCCATATATCAGAGAAATGCATGAAAAAGAAATGAGGAAAGAGAAGTTGATTATCAGCTCTGCTGATGAGATACGTAAGTTCAAGGAACTCTGGGACGATGGGATTATCACGGAGGAAGAATTCAAGGATAGAAAGAAGGAACTGTTAAAGTTCAAATATGTAGATTAATAAGCAAAGAGGAAACGCCTGCGGGCGTTTTTTCTATGGGAAAAAGGAAAGGAGAGAATATGAGGAAGGAAACAGGAATTACAAAACAGGATGTAACGATTTTGCAAGCCTACAGCAGTGAGTTTGGTAAACTACCTGCAAAAATGAAAAAGTATCAAAAGGTGATGGAGACCACAGAGCGATTGCTGAATGAATTTGCACAAACGGAGTATACCGCATCTATATTTCTGGACGATCAGGTAACACCGGTTTTGGAGTCTGTGTCAGGAAGATTAAGGGATTTTTCGAAGAATACCTATAAGGTATCTGTTTCTGTCGATATGCGGAAGGTATGTAGAGTGGAGAAAGGAAAGGGGGATAGCGTTAAGAGAATCCATAATTTTGTGCAACAGGTTCAAGAAAGTATGATATAATGTGTACAGTGGAAAACGGACTCTAATGCAGGTGTGGGAAAGGAACGGTAGATGAGATGAGAAAAATGCGTACAGCAGAGGAGATGTTTGCATATTATTGTGAACATAAAGACCCAAAAAAGAAAAAAGGTTTTTTTGATACGAGTTTGCCGATGTTTGATGATGAAAGACGGGGTGATTTTGAACTTGCTGAGTTTTTTTTAGAACTGGATGAATATGTAATTTCATTTTTTTGGGGATATATATATGTATATATATATGATATTTCAGCTGACCAAAATAAAAGATGGATATATATATTTACAAACAAGAGAATAATGTCGATATGTTGTGAGGATTATGGAGTTTCATCAATTAGCTATGCCAGACTGAAAAATATAATCTTTATTCCAAGTAAAATTGAAATCTTTTTTGATATAGACGGTTGGTGTAGAGGATTTTCTGAAGTACAAGCAGAAAAAGAAAACTTGGAATTCACGCAACGTGAACTTGCAGAAGTATTGCCATATATCAGAGAAATGCACGAAAAGGAAATGAGGAAAGAGAAGTTGATTGTCAGCTCTGCTGATGAGATACGTAAGTTCAAGGAACTCTGGGACGATGGGATTATCACTGCGGAAGAGTTTCAGCAAAAGAAAAAGACGCTATTAGATTTATAGAAACGCCGGCGGGCGTTTTTTCTATGGGAAAAAGGAAGGAGAGAATATGAGAAAAGAAACAGGAATTACAAAACAGGATGTAACGATTTTGCAAGCCTACAGCAGTGAGTTTGGTAAACTACCTGCAAAAATGAAAAAGTATCAAAAGGTGATGGAGACCACAGAACGATTGCTGAATGAATTTGTACAGACAGAGTATACTGCGTCTATTTTTCTGGACGATCAGGTAACGCCGGTTTTGGAGTCTGTGTTAGGAAGGTTAAGAGATTTTTTGAAGAGTAGCTATAAGGTGTCTGTCTTTGGCTGCATGTGGCGGATATATAGAGAGGGGAAAAGAAAGGGGGGAATTGCGTTAAGAGAATCCATAATTTTGTGCAACAGGTTCAAGAAAGTATGCTATAATGTGTATAGTGAAAAACTGATGCTAATGCAGGTGTGGGAAAGGAACGGTGGATGAGATGAGAAAAATGCGTACAGCAGAGGAGATGTTTGCATATTATCATGAACATAAAGACCCAGAAAAGAAAAAAGGTTTTTTTGATACAAGTTTGCCAGTGTTTGATGATGAAAGACGGGGTGATTTTAAACTTGCTGAGTTTTTTTTAGAACCGGATGAATATGTAATTTCATTTTTTTGGGGATATATATATAGTTAAATATGTATATGCGACAAATGAATATATGCGATGGATATATATATTTACTAACAAACAAATGATAGCAATCTGTTGTAACGAGGATGGAGTAGAAGCAATTGATTATACCAGTTTAAAAAATATAATCTTTGTTCCAGATAAAACCGAAATCTTTTTTAATATAGAGGGTTGGTATAGGGGATTTTCTGATGTACGCGCAGAAAAAGAAAATTTGGAATTCACACAACATGAGATCGAAAAGATAATGCCATATATCAGAGAAATACAGGAAAAGGAAGCACAGAAAAAAAAGTTTTTGGGAAGCCCTGCCGAAGAAATTCGAAGATTCAAGGAACTCTGGGACGATGGGATTATTACGGAGGAAGAATTCGAGGATAGGAAGAGAGAACTGTTAAAGTTCAAATATGTAGATTAATAAGCAAAGAGGAAACGCCTGCGGGCGTTTTTTCTATGGGAAAAAGGAAAGGAGAGAACATGAGAAAGGAAACAGGAATTACAAAACAGGATGTAACGATTTTACAAGCCTACAGCAGTGAGTTTGGCAAACTGCCTGCGAAGATGACAAAGTTTCAGAAGACAATGGAGACCACAGATCGATTGCTGAATGAATTTGCACAGACAGAGTATACCGCATCTATTTTTCTTGATGATCAGATAACGCCGGTTTTGGAGTCTGTGTCAGGAAGGTTAAGAGATTTTTCGAAAAGTAGCTATAAGGTAGCTGTCACTGTTGATATGCGGAAGGTATATGCAGATATCTATGCGGCAGAGAGAAAAATCAGGCGTATGCAGCTGCAGCCAAGCTATGGTGGAGGGTATGTGATGCTGAAAAAGACAAAGCTATTTAGCTATTTTCTGTATACGTTCATTTCGAAAATATGGTATAATAGGCATAATAAAAAATCATGATGTCTGTTGAAAAGAAAGAGAGGACGACGATGGGACTTACAGATATGTTGATGAAGGTAACGGGCAGTGAGGTGCCAAAAAAAATGAAAAATCGTGTGGAGATGAGTCGGTATTTTTGTTATTATCAAAAAACAATTCCAAAGTGTGTAGACATAATGAGAGCCATTGAGGAATCGCTAGACCCTGATGAATATGTAATACATTGTTTTGAGGGGAAACGAATAGTTGAAAGGGTGCAATGGAATGTGTTCTATGCATTTACAGAAAAAAGAATACTATTTGGCGCAGAAAAGCAAGTTTTTTCACCCTTAACTGCATTCGAGAACTTTTTCGAGAATATAATGTACAACGATATTATTGAAATGAAAATAAATGATAATACAATAATAATTAAATATAATAACAAGGAAGAACGATGTATTTGCTATAGAGAAGAATCTATAAACGAGCTGAAGAAAAGAGTTTTACCTTTAATTCAGCAAAGAAGAAACACATCTGAAAAAAAGGAACCAAGTACAGATAGTTCCATCACTGAAATACGTAAGTATAAGGAACTTTTAGATGAAGGGATTATTACAGAAGAAGAATTTGAGAAAAAGAAAAAAGAATTATTAAACTTATAAACGCCTGCGGGCGTTTTTTCTATGGGAAAAAGGAAGGAGAGAATATGAGGGAGATTACAAAACAGGATGTAACGATTTTACAAGCCTATAGCAGTGAGTTTGGCAAACTACCTGCAAAAATGAAGAAGTATCAAAAGGTGATGGAGACCACAGAGCGATTGCTGAATGAATTTGCACAAACGGAGTATACCGCATCTATATTTCTGGACGATCAGATAACACCGGTTTTGGAGTCTGTGTCAGGAAGATTAAGGGATTTTTCGAAGAATACCTATAAGGTATCTGTTTCTGTCGATATGCGGAAGGTATGTAGAGTGGAGAAAGGAAAGGGGAATTGCGTTAAGAGAATCCATAATTTTGTGCAACAGGTTCAAGAAAGTATGATATAATGTGTACAGTGGAAAACGGACTCTAATGCAGGTGTGGGAAAGGAATGGTGGATGAGATGAGAAAAATGCGTACAGCAGAGGAGATGTTTGCATATTATCATGAACATAAAGACCCAGAAAAGAAAAAAGGTCTTTTTGCTAAAAACGTATCAGATGACGATAGATGGCGAGATTTAAAACTTGCAGAGTTTATTTTAGAGTCGGATGAATATATTCTTTCGTTTTTTTGGGCATATATATATATATATATGACATGTCTGGGAATAAGGACAAAAGATGGATATATATATTGACAAATAATCGAATAATTGGAATTTGTTGTGATGAGTACGGGATGGCAGAGGTCGACTATACCAAGTTAAAAAATATAATCTTTATTCCAGATAAAACCGAAATCTTTTTTAATATAGAGGGTTGGTATAGGGGATTTTCTGATGTACGCGCAGAAAAAGAAAATTTGGAATTCACACAACGTGAGATTGAAAAGATAATGCCATATATCAGAGAAATGCACGAAAAGGAAATGAGGAAAGAGAAGTTGATTGTCAGCTCTGCTGATGAGATACGTAAGTTCAAGGAACTCTGGGACGATGGGATTATCACGGAGGAAGAATTCAAGGATAGAAAGAAGGAACTGTTAAAGTTCAAATATGTAGATTAATAAGCAAAGAGGAAACGCCTGCGGGCGTTTTTTCTATGGGAAAAAGGAAGGAGAGAATATGAGAAAAGAAACAGGAATTACAAAACAGGATGTAACGATTTTGCAAGCCTACAGCAGTGAGTTTGGTAAACTACCTGCAAAAATGAAAAAGTATCAAAAGGTGATGGAGACCACAGAGCGATTGCTGAATGAATTTGCACAGACGGAATATACTGCGTCTATTTTTCTTGATGATCAGATAACGCCGGTTTTGGAGTCTGTGTCAGGAAGGTTAAGGGATTTTTCGAAAAGTAGCTATAAGGTATCTGTTTCTGTCGACATGCGGAGGGTATATACAGATATTTATGCGGCAGAGAGAAAAATCAAACGTATGCAGCTGCAACCAAGCTATGGTGGAGGGTATATGGTGCCATATACCGGGGGAAGTGTCAGAGGAACAGGCGGTGTACCGGTGCAAACTGCTGACAATGAAGGCTTTTTTGATGGTGCCATGTCGGTTGGCGGTGCGATTGTGACGGCAAGAGGATTGGTGGATGCATATGATAAATTTGGTAGAAATTTTGAAATTGTGGATATCCCTAAATCTGCTTCTACAGCCATCACTGCTTTCGGCTATTTGGACGGCGGCGCAGACATTGCAGAAGGTGTTTTTTCGTCAGATAATGCCTACGACAGAACATATAAGGTTGCCGAAGGGGCAACTGTCATGGCTGGTTCTTTTGTAGGATCGAAGGCAGGTGCTGCACTGGGACTGAAATTAGGTGGTGCTTTAGGTCCATGGGGCGCATTGGCTGGTGCGGCTGGCGGCTACCTCCTTGGAAAACTGCTCAGTGAACCGATAGCAGATTCTTTTGCAGACGGCATAAACGGTGCAGAAAAATATGCCGATGTTTCTGCCCGTGCCGCGGAGAAAGTGGCACAATTAAAAGCGGAGCAGAAAGCGCTTGCAAGTGAACAGCTGGATAAAATGTTCGGAAAAACGGCACTATCTGCAAGAGAAGTATCACAGGTTGTGGGAGAATTGTTTGATACAGGGCAGACTATGCGGATTAACAACGCAGCAGCAGCAATCAATGATTTGCAGGGATCCTTTGCGAACCTGCAGCAGGCAGATTATGGGCTGCAGAAAAGCCTCTGGCTCAGTGGAACAGAAGCAGGTGCAGGAAGTTTGATGGGACTGGCGGAATCAACGAATGACTTTGGTGAAAGCAGTCGGATGCACTTGCTGGATAATCAGTATGCGGAGGAGAAATCTGTAAAAGCATTGCTGACAGAGCCTGGATCAGCAGACGAAATACTGGAAGGAATCGATAAACAGTATCGGGAAAAACTGAAAAACCTGGATGATTTGATTGAAGACCTTAATCAAGTAACCGTTGACGCTTTGTCTGATGGTGTGGTTGATGAAAGTGAGCAGACGAAAATAGACGGAATCAGGCAAGAGGTATTACAATTGCTTTATGGAGCATCAGGTTCGGATCAGGGTAGTCAGGAGGAAAGAGATTTTCAGGCAATGCTGGAAAAGATGAAATTAGGGCTTGGTAAAGAGTATTCTAAAGACTCTTTCGATGCAATTATACAAGAAGCAACAGCGGGCGCAAATGAAAGAATCGATGCATTAGAAGACGCTTATGGTTATGCAGCCATCGGAAAGACGGACAAGCAGAAACAAACGCTACTTTGGGGAAAAGATGGAACTGGACAAACCGATGGACTGTATAAGCAGGAGATGGATACCTATGGTGCGATTGCTGAAACTGCACTGAATGAATTTACGAACAAATATTCTGACAAACTTGCATTCCTTGATAACTTAAGCGCTGACATGGAAGATGGAAAACTGAGTGAGGAAATGCTAGGCAATATACGGGGACTACAAAGTGACCCGGTCGATCGAGCAGCTATTGGTGAATATGTAGATAGTATGAAGCCACTTTACAATGACATGCTGGAAACAGCAAAACAATATGAAGAAAAAGGAGAAGCCTTACCGGAAGCAGTACAAGACTTTATGAACAAGATGGAACTCTTAGGAAGTATTGCGCAGAACCGGGCAGGAAGTTGGTATTTACAGCACTATGAACCGGAATATTTAAAAGAAGATGGTAATAAAAATGTTTTTAATAATTTGCCGGATAGAGTTAAAAAAATGCATTATAATCCAGCTGGAGTGAAGTACCGTGGCGGCATCATTGCCCCTGCTTTCGCAGAAGGAGGCTACGTCCACGGCGGCGCCCAGCTGATTACAGTGGCGGAAGAGGGCACGCCAGAGGCAATTATTCCGCTGGGTAAACACAGAAGAAAGCGGGCGCTGCAGCTTTTCAATCAGGTCGGCGGTTATCTGGAAGCGCCGGGCTTTTCTCCGAAGGGTTTTGCAGCGGGCGGCATCGTAGGCGGCAGTATCGGAAGTCTCAGTGGAAGCGGCGGCAGCGACATGCCGATTGCAGTGGAAGTCGGTGGTGTCGAAATCAAAGTAGAAGCCAAAGACGGACAGTCGCTGGTCGAAACCATCCGGGAAAACAAAGAAGCAATCAGTGAAGAAATCGCAGGTGTATTTAACGCAGCCTTTAAGGGGCAGTTTGCCAATACACCGGCAGCAGGAGGTGCAGGATTATGAGAATTATCGCAAAGGAAGTAAACAACAGCAAAAAAATGATTGATTTTGACTGGCTGCCGCTGGAAATCAAAGACAGCGGCGGCGACATGAGTTTTGCCAGCTACAGTCTTTTGGACAGAGGGGAAGTGGTCAGACCCAAAGGGAAAGGGCTGAGGCGGATTTCCTGGGAAGCGCGTTTTCCGGGAGAGAGCAGAAAGGACTTGTCCGTACTGGCAGCGCCCTGGACAGATCCGCTGGAGTGCGACAAACTGCTGAAACGATGGCAGAGTCGGGGCACGCTGATCGAGCTAATCATCGAAGGCACCGGAATCACCGGCTTCAAGTGCTACGTGAATCAGTATTCTTCCGCCTATACGGGCGGACTTGGCGATTTGGAGTATTCCATCGAGTGGATTGCATATGAGCCGGTGACCATTACGAAAAAACCGAAACCAAAAAAAAGCAAGAACAGCAAAAAGCGCCCGTCGAAGAGTTTCACAAAATATACCGTGAAAAGCGGCGATACCCTTTGGGGTATTGCAGGCAGGAAGCTTGGGAACTCCCATCGATGGAACGAGATTTACAAACTCAACAAAAAAGCAATTGAAGATGACGCAAAGAAGCATAAATACAGTTCTTCGGACAATGGTAACCGCATTTGGCCAGGGCTTGTGCTGAAGCTGCCGAAGAAATAAGGAGGTGTGACAGATGAAATATGAAAGACCAGCATATGAGGTGGTGATTAAAACACCTGACGGAAACCAGTTCACCGTGAAGAAATTGAATGTGAAGACCGGCGAGACAGAAGGATTGGTAACCAGCCTTTCCCTGACAGAATCCAGAAATCAATTGGCGCAGAAAGCCGTTATACGGCTTTACAATCGGAGCATAGACAAATACGGCTATCCCAGCAAGATGTTTACTGTCAGGAGCCGTGTTTTTATTTACGCGCAAGGCGGCGGAAAGACCAAGAAGACCGAAGTGTTTCGCGGTTATGTATGGGATGCAGATTATAGCCTGGGAAATGGCACACAGCTGACGCTGACCTGCTACGACAACATGATTTACTTTATGAACTCCCAGATTCTGACCTATTTCAGCAAGGGGAAACGGACCGAAGACATTGTAAAAACTTTGATGGAGCGCCGCGGCGTAAAGCTGACATATCGCTACAGCAGTATCACCCATCCCAAGCTGCCGCTGTCCGGTACGTTGGCAGACGTGCTGACTAGCGAACTTTTGGATGAGGTGCAAAAGAAAAAGGGCACAAAGTACAACATTAAAAGTCATAAGGGCAGAATTTACATCGATAAGCAGGGTGCCAACGAAACGGTGTATCGAATTACCCGGGGCGATGAGGGGATTATGAGCAGCTACAGCAGATCTGTGACCATGGACGGTATGGTCACCAATGTGCTCATCGCTGGAAAAAGTGACGACAACGGCAAGCGAAAGGTGGAAGCCAGGAAAGAGCGAAACAGAAAGACTTACGGCACGCTGACCAGAGTCATTTATAAAGACGGCGATACCAAGCTGTCCGAGGCAAAGGAAGAGGCGAAGCATATCCTCGATGAAAGCGCGCTGCCGCGAAAAGAGTACGATATCACCGCGCTGGATATTCCCTGGATTCGCAAAGGCGACCGGGTCAGAATCGAGCTGAATAAAGGGAAAGAACATGATTATGTCGTCAACGAAATTTCCCACGACTGCGATCAGGGCACTATGATGATGAATGTGCGGCGCATGAAGAAAAAGAAGTGAAACTGTGCAACAGGTACATAGATTTGTGCTAGAATATGTATTGTGAAGAACTGAAGCAGAAAAGCAGAAAAACGCCGGCAGCGGCGTTTTTCTATTTGCAGAAGACTTTAAGAAAGGAGGAAAAGATGTCGAGCAATATTGAAAAGCTGGGAGAAACCCTGCAGGGGCGGATGCACAGCGTCAGACAGACGGGCAAGGGTACGCGGCTGGAACTTGCCCAAATCGGAGCAGGCTGCGCGCTGGTACCGGACGAGTCGCCGGGACCGATTCCAGCAGGGGAATATTCGATTTGCAGGACTGTATCGGATCTGGTGATGAAGAAGGGGAAAGTCGTGACGGGCAGTGTGTATATGGAGGATATTCACTATGAAAAACTGAAAGAGGGCGACCGGGTGCTGCTGGCGTGGTGCGGCAGTGAGCCAGTGGTCGTCGATTTAATTGCAGGGGAAGGAGAGGATGAAGATGCTGCAGGATGAATACTTGTTTCCGGAGGATCTGGAAGAGTTTGAACCTGACGAAGATGTGACAGAGACAGAAGAAGACGCAGGCTATCTAGCGTCAGTCGCCTTTGAAAAGGACTTTGTCAGGGACGGCAGAAACCGGGTACAGAGCGCAAGTCCCGTGGATGCGTGGAAGCAGTGGTGCATCAATTGTTTATCTATGGAACGGTATGCAAGCCCACTGTATTCCACCGACTTTGGAATCGCCATCACGGAGATTTTAAGGGCGGACACCAGAGAAGAAGCGGAGGCAATGTTTCGGGCGGAAGCCAAAGAAGCGCTGGAAGCGGACCCTTACGGGAGAACCGACTACGTAGGGGAGATGACCTTTGACTGGGGTGCAGACAGCGTGGTAGTAACAATAGAAGTGGTTGGCACAGATGGCGCAACCATAGATTTAGAAGTGAGTTTAGAAGGCAGGTGAAAAATATGGCAGAAGAATGGACAATGCCAGAATTTCTGAATAGAGATTTTGAAGATATTATGGAAGAAATGACTGCGGCGCTGCCGCAGGATATAGATTTGAGTGAAGGAAGTCATCCGTACAATTTGCTGGCACCGACTGCTATGCAGGAGGCATATTTTACCCAGTATATCATGGCGGAAGCACTGAAACGAATTTTCCCACGGTTTTGTGAAGGGTATTCGGATTATGTAGACTATCATGCTGAGGTCAACGGGATTACGCGGAAAGCGGCGTCTTTTGCGGAGGCAATCCTTGCGGTGACGGGAACAGCAGGTACCGTGATCCCCGCGGAAAGTGTGTTTTCTACTGCGGCGATTGGCGACGTTCCGGCTGCATCCTTTGTGTCGCAGCAAGAGGCGGTCATCGGAGAAGACGGAACAGTAGAAATAGTCGTGAAAGCGGCAGAAGCCGGCAGCAGCGGCAATGTGGCTGCAGGGACGATTATCCTGCAGGATTCGCCGCTTGAGGGAATTTCCGCTGTACAAAATCCGCAGGCGGCGACCGGCGGTTCCGATGCGGAAAGTGATGCGGCGCTGATTGGACGCATCACCGAATACGAAAAAATGCAGGGACTTTCTTTCGTGGGCAATGACAGCGATTACAAACGCTGGGCGGAGGAAGTGCCGGGCACGGGAACAGCTGTGGTGGTACCGCCGACAGAGGATGACGACTCCGGGCTTGTCACCATCGTATTGACAGACAGTCAGGGGAATCCCGCGACGGAAACCCTGTGTCAGACCGTCTACGATTACATTGTAAGCCCAGAGGACCGAGAGAAGCGGAAAGCGCCGGTCAACGGCGCAGTACTTTCTGTCGTGCCGCCGGTGCTGATCGAGATTGCCATCGCGGCGGAGGTAAAACTGACAGAGGGCGCCGATCTTGCGGCGGTGAAGGAGGAATTTGTCCGCAATCTGACGGCGTACATGGCACAGGTACCGGAAGATAAGGAAGTGCGCTATACCAAGGTTGGCGCGGTATTATCCCAGACCAGCGGGATTGCGGATTACAATTTAGCCTCGCTGAAGCTCAATGGACAGACCGAAAATATACCGGTGCCGGTCAATGCGTTTCCGAAAATCGTCAGTGAGCAGGTTTCACTGACAGAAAGGGAATAGGCGGCAGGATGGAATATTACAGCAGTGAACAGATTGAAGCAATTTTAAAAAGCGATAAAGCGCAGGAAATTCTCGGCTGGTTTCCGCCGGTGTACAGCGACGCCTATGTGTTTCTGTGGCTTTTGGAGGAAATCGGCGAAAGCGTTGAGCGGATGGAGCAGTGGGCGGAAGCCTTTGCAGCTCAGGTCATGCCTCAGTCCGCCACCTTTACGATTCCCCTCTGGGAAGAACGGCTTGGGATTTTATCGAGTGAAAAACTGACCCTCGCGCAGCGGAGAAATCAAATTGTAAATCGGCGCAGAACCAGAGCGCCGATGCCGCCTGCCAAAATCGAAAGTATAATTACAAATCTGACAGGCGTGGAAACGGAAATCAGAGAAAATACAGGAAAAAACAAATTTACTGTCGTATGCGGCGGCTGTATTCCGCAGGAAATTATGCAGGCGGTGCGGCGTGAACTGAACAAGCTGAAACCGGCGCACTTGATTTATCAGATTGTAACAGAAGTACTTCGAGAGGCAGTGGGCAAGCGATATTTGGCGGCAAAAGCCGCAATGATGAAAACCTATGAGATATATGAGATAAAGGAGGGAATTTAACATGGCAACATGGATGCATTTTTGCAGAACACAACAGGGGAAAAACCTGGATTTAAAATTGATGGGCGGGGAAACGCCGCTCGTGATCACAAAAGCAATGTCCGGCGGGAAGCGAGTCAACGCGGCGCAGCTTTCGACATTGACAGCGCTGCCGTCGGAAATGCAGCAGCTGACCCTTTCAGACAGGCTGATGGATGAGGATGCGGCGCAGATGACGCTGCCGGTTCTTTTGACCAACGCGGGACTTTCCGAATCTTATCAGATGCATACCCTGGGCATTTATGCCCAAGATCCTGATTTGGGAGAGATTCTTTATATGGTGAGCCAGACGGACACAGAAGAGGGAGAAGAAATTCCGGCAGAGGCGCAGCAGCCTGCCTTTTCTATTCAGTGGAATCTCTGCATCAGGGTCTCGGACGCGGCAAATGTAACCGTGGAAGTGCCTCAGGCAGGTGTTTTAACAGAGAGCGTCGCAGACTTGCGATATGTAAAACCTGCGCGGCTGACCGAGGCATTGAGCGAGGCGCTGGCGGACAAGGCGAAAAAGCCGGTGACTGTGCTGACGACCCTTGCCGCTTCCGCATGGAATCAGACAGACAAAACTTATAGCTTTGAGGCGGATTATCCGGCGGCGTCTTTTGACCTTTCGGTGGAACCGGACAGTACCTGCACCGAGGCGCAGCTTGACGCATGGAGCGGCGCCAGAATTGTGGGAAGCTCCGCCGGGAATGTGTTGAAAGCATATGGCGATGTGCCGGCAGTGGATGTACCAGTAATTTTGGAGGTGAGAGAAAAATGAGTATCAGTGTGAAGAATGCTGGAGGTGGGGGCGGCGGTTTTCCTAATGGGACGAAATGGTCGCAGAGTAATATAACCGACATGAGCATTGAGTTTGTGGATTACGCTAATGGTATATGGGTTGCAGGAACTTATAAAAAGGGGTTGTATTACTCAGAAGATGGGAAAATATGGACGCAAAGCAATTTGGGAGATTCTTATGAAATTGAATGTATGGCATATGGCAATGGTGTATGGGTTGCTGGGTGTATTATCAATGGTACAATTCTCTATAAAGGTCTATGGTATTCAGAAGATGGAAAAACATGGACTCAGAGCAATATAAAAAGCGGAGATTTTCTATATATATATTATGCAAATGGAGTTTGGATTGGTTCTTATATGGATGGAGGACTGTATTATTCAAAAGATGGAAAAACATGGACACAAAGCAATATAAAAGGTGGAAGATTTCAGTGTATATGTGAAGGACAGGGTGTTTTTGCTGCTTGCAATATCACGAATGGATATTATGGGCTGTATTATTCTACTGATGGAAAATATTGGTACGGGGTTTCTAATACAAATAATCTTGATTTACGTTATGTGTATTATGCTGATGGTCAATGGATAGCAACAGGATATGATGGTCAATTCTTTTCTACAGATGGGAAAAATTGGACACAAGGAGAAAGCAATAATAATATCTCTCCTATATGTAATGCAAATGGAATTTGGATAGGCGGTTTAGGCAGTAGAGGAGGATTAGTGCTTTCTCACAATGGAAAAGATTGGAATAATGTTGCAAACGCGCCTAGCAGTGGTGGATTTAATTCAACTGTTAAATATATACACAATAGTAATGGTATATGGATTTGCGGAACAGAAAGTTATGGAATTTATTACTCTATTGATGGTCAAACATGGATGCAAACCGATATTACTTCTGGAACTTTCGGATGTATAGAAAACGCAAATGGAATATGGGTAGCTGGCAGTCCTTATTATTATGGCGAGGGGACTGGTTTATATTATTCCGTAACATGGGAGGCATCTAGCTAAATAACATGAAATAAGGGACTAGGTACATATGATAGATATTATGCAATATTTACGGCAGAATTTCTGAAAATATCTGCGGCAAATTGAAGAATTTCTGTAGCAAAATGATGAAAAATTCATCGCAAAATAAATGGTGAACTTCTATAATGAATGTAGGAAAACGAAGTGATTATAATTAGAGAAAAATGTTATGTTTTGTGGGATCTGCATGTTTTTTTAGGAAAATTTATCATTTTAAGGAGGTGCAAATCATGTTAAAGGCAATTGACGCTGCCAGATTCTTCATCTATCTGATGCAAGACGAAGAAAACGATTTATGCAACCTTAAACTAAATAAACTTTTATATTATGCGCAGGGATGTCATCTGAAACGAACCGGAAAGCCGCTGTTTTCTGATAGTATTGAAGCTTGGAAGCACGGTCCTGTGGTTGCTGATATCTATCACGCATATAAAAGCTTTGGGAATCGTCCAATTAATGAATTTGACGGGGAACTTGATTCGAGTAATTTTGATGAACTTGAAATGCAAACCTTGCTGGATACCGCAAGAGAATTCGGTAAATATTCGGCGTCCGCATTAAGGGAAATGACACATCAGCCAAATACACCGTGGAGTTTGTACTATAAAGAAGGAGAGAGGAGTATTATTATTCCAAACGAAAATATCAAATCCTACTTTAACAACTCGGTTTCAATAGGACATTTTGAACCTGATTTCTCAGAGGAGGATGAAATAGGATATAGAGATGACGAAGGATATCTCGTATTGCCAGCCGACTATGAAGATTAAACAATGGGAAATTTGAAGAATCTGACGAAATTAAGAGAAGACCAGTATTAGTCGTCAATCCGCAAAAAGCATTTGTAATGTCATTGAAAATGTCGGGAACATGCAGAGGAGATAATTCTTCTGAGTATGTAGTTAAAGAATGGAAAAAAGCAGGATTGAGTAAGCCTACGTTCATTCGGCTTAAGGGATATTTAAAATTATACAGCAAAGATTTTCATGGCAAAATTGGAACTTTGGATCTATTAGACATCTATTTATTGCAATTAAGATTATACAAATAAAGGGTATTCATCAGCGAAATGGGTACCCTTTTATGTTGTCAAATATAGCAATGCGGTTTCCCAAAGACTGTGTAAACGGTACTTAAATTTATGCTAAAATGTATATAGTCCAAAATAGACAAAGCACCCGAAGTGGTGCTTTTTTCTATGGAAAAAAGGAGAAAGGAGGAAATGCGATGAGAGATTATATGAAAAAGTGGACGAAAGCGGCAGCGGTTCGCGCGGTAAAGACCATGGCGCAGACTGCGGCAGCGACCATTGGAACCAGCGCTGTGCTGGCAGAAGTCGATTGGCAAATGACCGGATCGGCGGCAGTTTTGGCGGGCATTTTATCGCTGTTGACTAGTGCGGCGGGACTGCCGGAACTTAGTTTGGAACATCAGCCTGCGGAAGAGGAGGCGCTCAAATGAATGAAATTCAAGTAACGGTTTCGACGATTCTGGCGCTCTTCGGCGCGCTGGCAGTTGTCGCCGGTGGCGTCAAAGTGATTATGCAGATGTGTTCGCCTTTTAAACGAATTGCGCAACGAATTACAGAGTGCGAGAAAAGGCTGGACAATCACGATATTTTCCTAGGTAATGACAAACAGGCAATTGCCGATATGAAGGAAATGGCAAAGGAAAATATGCGGGTGAATCTGGCGCTTTTAAATCACTTTATCGACGGAAACGGCGTTGAGAAGATGAAAGAGCTGAGAGAAGAAATTCAGGACAGGATGTTTTGAGGGGGGTGACCGTAGAGAAGTAAGGAAACCTTGTCCGTAGGAACAAGGCGTGGTATAATACATATAGTCAAGAGTGAGCCATTAAAGGCGGCGAACTTTCGGAAAGGACTCCGATATGACAGACTACGAAATCTTAGTCATTGTACTTATGATTTTGGGGTTAGTCTTGAGGGATAACCACGAAAAGTAAAAACCGCCCAGGCTAGCCCCCTGAAGCGGTTTTAAATTAAACCTATTTAGAAAGCTTGCTGTCAGGCTTTCTCTTGACACCAATATACCACGAATGAAGAGATTATGCAATAGTCAATTTCACCCTGCGCATTCCGCAGGGCTTTTTATTTGGAGGTACAAAGATGAAACAAAAAGCAGGAATTTTTTGCGGGCACGGCAAATCTCAGGACGGCTCCTGGGACTGCGGCACCGTATATAAAGATGAAGATGAAGCGGCACTGATGCTGCCGATGACAAAGGCGTTTGCAAAGTACATGCGCAGTGCCGGTATTACGGTTGTGACTGACGCGGACAGCGACAACAACATGAACATGATTGCGCAGGTGGCGAAAGCAAACCGGGAAAAGACGGAGGTATTTATTTCTCTGCACTGTGATTACTACAAAGCGCCGTCCGGCACCATGCCGCTGTATGTCTCGAAAGAGGGCAAGAAACTGGCGAAATGTCTCAATGACGCAGTGATGGAACGCATGGGCATGAAGACCAGAGGACTGACAAAGAGAACGGACTTGTATGAACTGACGGCTACCGATATGCCGGCGTGCATTTTTGAAACCGGCTCCATCAAGGCAGACCTGAAAAGGCTGAAAGACGCGAAAGATTACGGTTTCGCGCTGGCGATGGGATTATGTCAGTATCTGGGCGTTGACATGGTTTTTGACGTAAAGACAAGAGGGAAGCTGATTGTACGCAAAACCTCTTTGCTTGCGTCGCCGAAACTGCGTTATTTAGAGAGGGACAAGACCTATAGAATTATCAAAACCAATAAGAAGGGAACCAGAGGAAAGCTGGCGCAGGGCGGCTGGATTACCATTACTGACAAGTATGTCAAAATTTTATAGAGACGGCGCAAGAGTGTGCATCGGGTACATAAAAAAGTGCTACACTGTACATGGTAAAGAGCTTGCTCATAATCGCGTAAAACTCTTTACCCTGTGGGGAGCGTTTTTTTCGCCCGCAAACAAGCTGAGCTTAGCAGAACAAAGAACAACAGGGCAAAAGAAAAAAGTGCGCTTTTCTTTTGCGAAAAGGAAATAAAAAGTCAAAGGAGGAACATGTATGGAGGTTAGAGAAAAAACAGCAGAAACAGGATTTAAACAAAGGGCTATAAAGATGATTGCCGCCAGCAGCGCGATTGCGGATGCCATCGGTGAGACAGATACGCAGGTGATTTTTTCCTACGGAATCGTGCCGGAAGACGCAGGTGGTCCGAAATGCTGCATTAGCGCAGAGGAGGCGGTTAGCGGAATATCGGAGGAGAATCCTTTTTTCAAAAAGCAGATTCTGGTCGTTACCATCTGGTGCCGCAGAGATTACATAGACGATAATGGGGTCAACCGGATGGATATGATAGAAGAGGAACTAGATCGTTTGTTTAACCGTTTTCAAAGCATAGGCAGGGGGGATATGAAGCTGATATCAACCTGGGAAGAACCGGCAGGCAGCGTATATAACAAGAGAGTGATGCGCTTTCAGTCGATGGAACCTCTGCGCAGGCAGGGTGCGTAACTATGAACGCGCCCGCAGAGCTTTCACTTCTCCGCGGTGAAGACTATGTAATCAATGCACATATAAAGATTCATCATCCGACCATAGGAGAAATAGCTGATTATGGTGAGGAGGAATATTGGAAGCTTGTCAGCCTGCTGACTGCCACACCTTTTGACTACAAAGTTGCCTTTTATGACATGGGGATTGACTATGAAGAAATCACGGACTTTGCGCTGTTTATCATGCTGACACAAAACCTGCCGAAGGAGGAGACAAAGATTTTATTTGGGGGTCTTGACTTTTCGAGGTTTCAGGTTTTTACAAGGCGTCAGGCGGGAAGCGACGGGGAAAATCCCGCGGAGGATATCGTACTTCGCGACGCGGAAAGAGAGATTGTGATAGACGACGTGATTTATCAGCTCATTGCAGACCATCTGCGCCGTATGCACAGAATCAAAAGAAATCAGAGAAAACCAGGCAATGAAATTACTAAGAAAATATATATTGAAGAGGATCGAAGAGCCCAGGAGAGAAACCAGGACAAGCCTTTTTCCTCTTTGCTGGCGCCGTTGATTTCGGGTCTTGTCAATTGTGCTGACTTCAAGTACACCTATGAAACCGTATGGGACCTGTGCCTGTACAACTTTTTCGACGCGGTACAACGCATCAGAAAACTGAACAATTATCGAAATCTGATGACAGGCATTTACACAGGAAATATCGATGCCAAATCGATTTCGGACAAACAACTGGACTGGCTGGGCGACTTAGACTAAGCCCGGCGAAAAAAATTATAAAAATATTAGGAGGAAGAAAAATGTTTAACGTAGAAAATTTAATTATCAACAGAATTCTTAGAGGTACCCTTTTTGATAAGGCGACAGGAGAAGTGATTTTCTCCATCGACCAGATCAGTGATCCGTCACTGGAATGTTCCGGCGAGCAGGTCTTTGTAAATGACGCGATGGGTCAGAAAATCGCTGCATTTGACAGAACCAAGGATGCTAAGTTTACCGGTTCCAACGCGGTAGTAAACTTTGGACTGATGGCTGCGCAGCTGGGCTCTGACAAAGAGGTAGCAAATGCGGACAACAAGATTATCCTGCCGGCATTTGAACTGATTGAGGTGAAGGATGCGGCTAAAGTGTCCCTGGTAAACGAACCGGCAGGCGATTTGAAGTACATCTATTCCACCCACTCGGATAAGAGCAAAAATAAGGCGTATCCGGCTGCGGTGGAAGCCAGCGCGGAAGCCTTTTCCATCACTGGAAAAGAGATTACGCTGCCGACAGGCGCTTTCCAGGTTGGCGATTATGTAGCGGTTTGGTATGACAGAGAATCCGCTGAGGCTGTAAAGGTGACCAACACTGCGGAAAACTTCGCCAAGGGCGGCAAATTTGTACTGGAAGTACTGGCAGCTGATATCTGCGATGTGAATACCGAGTACTACGCGTATATTATCTTTAACAACGCGAAGATGGACAACGCTGTAACGCTGACCCTGACCAACGAAGCAAAGCACGGCTTCACTGTCAACGCGATGCAGGATTACTGTTCTCCAACCAAAGAGCTGTTTACCATCGCAATGGCAAAATAAGGGAAACCTGAGAAAAGAGACAGGTTATGGCAGAGAGACAGAACAATCATACCTGTATCCTGTGCGGTGCGGGCTACTATGCTTGTGATGACTGCAGCAAGATTAAAAGCTACACTGCGTGGCGGACGGTCTGCTGCAGCCAGCGCCATTATTTAATCTATCTGGTGTTGAAAAGCTATCAGAAAGGACTTACAGACGCAGAAGGCGCGCAGGCAGAGCTTGCGGATTTTGGGATTTTGCCGGGACAGCCCTCCTATGGCTTTGTACCGGGCGCGGAAAAACTGATCAATGAAATTTTTATAAAAGCGCAGGAGAAAAATTGAACTTGCGGGGAGCTGGAAGAAAAAACCATGCTCCCTGTTTTCATACTAAAATGGAGGAGAGAAGAACATGAAACAGATGACAAAGAAAGAAATGAAAGTTTTAGATAAATTGGTATCCGGAGATTTAACCGGTGCGGTACAGATTTCTGCAGGTGAAGAGGAAACGGCTTGCGTGCAGTACCGCAGACGGATTTCCATGGGGAAAATGCTGATGATGGTGGACACTGTGGCTTACGCGGCGACCTGTGACGGAAATTACAATCCTGTCGCCAGAGATATGATGCTGTCCCGCTTTATTTTGGAATACTTTACGAATATTCCGGTGCCCGTGGACGAAAAGCAGGCGTCGCCGCAGGTTGCGGACTTGGCAAAATGCTACGCATACGTCTTTCAGACGGGGCTTTATCAGGAACTGATGGCAGATACAGAGCTTCCGTTTATCGAAGGATATATCGACAAGAAGCTTGCCTTTGATATGGAGGAGCAGCACGGCATGAATCGTTTGGCGGGTAAAACGGAGCAGCTGCTGGAAGAAGCATTAGCGGCATGGAAGCAGCTTTCCGCACAACTTGAGGCGCAGCCAGAGACGACAGGCAGAGAGGCAAAGCCGCAGTCCGGTCAGACGCCGGGAAATTCCGCTGCGGTGGATAAAAAGATACTGTCCTAGTGCCTGCTAAAGGTGCGTAACGGGAAAAATGAAACAATCTCTTTCAATTTAGGCGTAAAGTGTCATTTTTATGATTTATGTTTTTGAAGAAATGACACTTTACCCCATTTTTACGATACGAAGTGTCAGATTTGTCCCCAAAAGTCGATACACAATTGAAAGCAGGTAAACTTGGATTTTTTGACCGTATTGGTCTAATCTTAGTTATTTACGGTCAGAAATGCCGTAACAGGATTTTCAAACTTGACCGCATGACAGCATTTTTGTTGCTATACGGTCAGATTATGAATTTCAGAACAAAAAAACGACTTCATGCGTTTGCCCTGCGATCAGTAGTAAGAGCTTTCTTGTGAAAGTAACAGAGTGAAATATGAAGGGCAGCAGCCAAGAGAGGTTAGATTTGGGAAATACCTTCCCGATACTATAAACAGTAAAGAAATAGTAATCCGAGATAGTGAATTGGATGCAGTTAAAAAGTATAATCTGACCCTAAAGGGTGGAATGAAAAGCAGCTTCTACATACAAAGTCTTGCAGCCTGATTTCGCAAATATTAAAACAATATTTTAAAGGAGTTATCCAAAGCCTGCAAATAAAAAGTCAAGGCTAAATTGAAAGAACTTTGAAAATTTTATACAGGTTGCAAAAGGGTATCAAAATAAGACCACCACATTGTGCTGGTCTATCAGAAAGGTATGTATATATTATTCTGATTGAGGAAGTGATGCAAGATATTCTTTCACTCGCCCATAGTAGATTCTCAAAAATTTATTAGCTCCGGCAGTCATGTAAACGTAGTAAGGCTTACCTTGGGAACGCTTCTTGTCTAAAAACTGATATACAGGATCGTCCTGTGGCATTGTTTTGATAAGAACATCCATTACAAGAAACAGCGTTTTCCGTAAATCAGCAGAGCCGCGTTTTGATGTAGGAAAACTTTTCTGTGAGAAGGTTCCGGATTCATTTACACCAGGGTCAACACCAGCAAATGCTGTAACAGCACCTTTGTGAGTAAAGCGAGTAACATCTCCGATTTCCGCAATAAGCTGTGGACCAAGAGATGGACCGACGCCGTTCATTGCCATAACAATGGGATATTCAGGGAGCTTTGAGGCTGTATCATTCATCAAGATGCGCAGTTCCTCAACAGTAGAGGAAGCACTGTTGAGTTGCTCAACTGCTTGTTTGATGATTCGTTTGGTTATTTCATCCTTGGGAAGTACAGGAACAAGTTCCTTAGCTTTTCCATAGATTTCTTCGGCTTTTGATTTGCTGAAGTTGTACTTCTTGCGTTTGCACCATTTCTGATAGTGGTCAGTAAAGGCGTTTAAAGACATTTTACGAACACAGTCCACATGCCAGTATATAGATGCAAAATCAACCCATTTCTGGCTGCCGTCACTTCGTGCAGGACTGTCGAAGTAAGTATTTACGCCAGGATAAGTCTGATCAAGGATGCCAATAAGGTTATTTTTCATGGCAGTTTTGTGCTTCATATAGAAACCAAACTGACGGTTCATGGTTTTAAGTTGGTTGCGTAATTCGTCCATAAGACTATACTGTTTCAGATTCTGCCACTTGTCAAGAGCATAGCGAGCAATCTTCACTGCATCTGCTTTGTCGGATTTGACTTTACGAAGAGAATCATTATCAAAGTCTTTGATTAGTTTGGGATTGATTGTGCTGACGAAAATGTCTGCCTCGGAAAGCTGATGAGCAAGGACTTCGTAATAACGTCCAGTATGCTCCATCACGACACGGGATTCACCATCAACGGAATGGATGAGATCAACAAGAGAATTAATATCATGGGATGTGTGCTTGATTTCAAAAGGACTGTAAACAATCTCACCGAAAGGGCGTAAGATTGCCACCATGCTTTTACCTTTGGAAACATCGATACCTACTGCGTTCATAAATTAGTCACTCCTTAAGATGTATTGCAATGGATAAGAACCAGTTTTACTCATTGCCTATTCAATCTACTGTGGTGTGACACGAACGTACCTATTGGCAGTTCAACCTGCATAAAACGAACGCTGCGAATGAGGAGCTGGTTATCAGTCTTTGATGCGGACGCGAAGTCCAAGAAAGGTAGACGATATACCGATTGCTCCATCATTATACAGCTTAAGCAACAAGATGGGTAATTCCTTACTGGCTGTAAGGGATATTAACCATATTTATATTGTAGTAGAAAGGAGGACATATGTCAGAAAGTAAAACAAAACACACGGTGAAAACCGAAGTTGTCATTGACAACAAAGAAGCCCTTGCAAAGCAAGTGCAGAAAGAACTGGAACAGGCAGTTGCGAAATCAACGAGCAAATTGCACACTGCACCGCTGGAAGTAGGCGTGAAACTGTCACAGAAGGACATCTCGCGGATGAAAGCGGAATTAAAGGATTTACATGTTGCAATTCCGAAGATTCAGCAGACCGTGGAGGTGAAAGTAAAGCCAAAGGTGGACGATTCATATTTTTCATTGAATCAGATGATAACCCGTACGGTTGATAATTTGCCGACATCTGTACCGGGCTGGCTTGAAAAGAATAAAATCATAGGTAAACAATTTGCCCGCTTACCGCAAGTCTATTAGGCAAGCGTTAGGCTGTCAGCCATGTAGCTGATATGAAGCTTTCAAATTGCTGGAACTGGCTAAAGACTGCAAGACCAAAGCGGAATCGGAAACGATAGACGTCATGGTGGGGAAACCCGGAAAAAACATGCAGGATGGTATAGGCTGAGAAAAAGCCGCTGAAAGATAGCGGTGCTAAGTACTGTAAAATGCCAAATCAGCAGCCAAGCCCCTAAACGTGAATTGCAAGGGGAAGGTTCAACGACTGTAAGGAAGCCGGAGTTATCGAAAAGATAGCTTTGAAGAGACAGTCTGAACTGCAGGGAGAGCCTGCAGAGCAGGGATGAAGTGCCCTGCCGCCGTAATACTAAAAAAGAAAAAGGCACAAAAGCGCCTTCGTATACTGAATAGATGTGAAAGAATTAGAGTGGCCACATATATCCGCAGTTTTTGCAGATACCACGGTCGTTTATGGTAGCGACTAACCCGTTGCCGAGATCCCAACCGGGACCGGTGGAACCGATTCCATCTGAGCCGTACTCAACACCACCGCCATCGGTTTCAACATTGGTGGAAAAACAACGCGGGCAGTGGAGTTTTTTACTTTCTTCAATTTGTTCATTTATTTCATCAACAATCTTTTGATCGAAAGTACCCATTGGAGCAATAACTTGCTTATGAGCAAAGGCAAGAACACTATCAAAAGGGGTGCAACCAAGACGATTCTTAGGGGGGCATCAGGTTGCTGTTCGAGAATAGCTTCCCATTCTTCATAGGACTTGCCAGTATTGGTAAGTTGCCCTCCATGTTTTTTTCCGCAAAATGGACAAGTGCGAGTAAGGGAAGGATTTTCAAGAAAATCTGCTTCTTCTCTAAAGAAATCACATTTATTACAGAGAAATAAATTGCCATTAAACTTTTTTCCAACAAGTGGCATTATCATCACCTCGCTTTTATTCAGTATATCATTATCTAAGATGATTTTCAATGATAGATTACGGTCAGTAGCAAGAGCTTCTTGTGAAAGTAACAGCATGAAATATGAAGGACAGCATCCGGGTAAAGTTGGATTCGGTAAATACTTTTCGGATGTGACAAGTAGTCAAGGTATGGTAATCCGAGACAGTGAATTGGACGCTGTAAAGAAATATAATTTAGCATTAAAAGATGGTGGAGATAAGCAAGTTGCATTTCGTAAGTATTTAAGTGCAACTAGTGAAGAATTACAACAAATTGCTAACACAGCCAACGGTGCTGCCATCCAATATCAGCAAATCGGATCATCCGCCCTTGTCGGAGCGTCCGGCATGGATGGTTTGAAAAATGCAGCAAATCTTGTAAAGATGGAATTCGGTGCAATGATGAAGAGTTTCGCCCTCTTCTACGTTGTTTCAGAAGCAATTAACCTGTTATTCAAAGGACTGCAGAAATTATGGAGTATGGTGCCAACGCAGGATCACCTGCTGGAATGGGCGGCAGAATCTGCCCAGCAATTGGAGGAAACACAGTCTAGTCTGGAAAGCCTTAATGGAGAACTAGAAACCACCCAGGATAGAATTGCGGAACTGAGAAACAAAGGACCTCTGTCGCTGGTAGAGAAAGAGGAGCTTGCAGCCCTTGAAGAAGCCAATGCGAAGCTGGAACGGCAGAAAGCCTTATTGGAAGCACAGGAGAAGACGCAAAAGCAGAAGGCAAGTGACGATGCATATAAAGCACTGAAGGGCTATTCTCAAACCATTAGGAAAGAGGATAGAACTAAAGAAGAAATCACAATTGATGAGCAGATTCGCAGTGCTACAGACAGCTATAATAAGGCGAAACAGAATGCTGCATCAGCAAAAAATTCACAGCAGAAAGAGTCCTATGTCAGACAGATGAACTATGCGGAGGAATCTTTACTTGATTTGGCTACAAAAGCAGAAGAGCAGATCAACAACATCGACCTCTCCAATGCAAGCGCAGAGGTGAAAGCTTTTGTCCTCAGCACAAAATCCGCAATCAACGAAGGACTCCTTGCCAATGGAACATTGAAAGTGAAAGATTTGCTGGGCGAGGTGTTTAATGAAGATGAGTTTCGAATTTATGGAAGTAAGCTGAATCAGCTGCTTGAAAATAAAAACTTTGAGTTTAACACAACATCGCTAAGAGAGCAGTTGGGTGAAGAGTTTGTGACTGCTTGTGAGGACGCCGGGATTTCTGCAGAAGATTTAGCAGAGCATTTACAGAAACTTAAGAATTCCGGAGGTAAAATTGAAGTCAGAGTACCGACTTTGGAGGATTCCATCGATGAAATATCCAACATGGAAAGTGCCATAGGAGCATTAAGTAATGCCTGTAACGAATTCGCAGATAACGGCGGAAAGGTATCCATAGAGACGATCGAAGGCGTTGCAGAAGCATTCGATTCCATGTCTGGTACTAAAGAATTTAAAAACGCAATTACTGTTTTGAGTGATTCTTCATCGTCTGTTGCTGAAGTTGAAGATGCAATGAATGGTCTGGTAAACGCATACTTGAACAGTGAAGATGTGATGAGAAACTTGACTGATAAAAACAAGGAACTGTACATCAATCAGCTAAGGCAAATGGGTGTTAGCAATGCACAAGAAGTGGTAGAGTATAAGCTGGCAGTAGCAAAATTACAAAATGCATCTGCGACCGAGGAGGAAAAAAAGCAGGCAAGAGCGCAGATTCAAGCGGTATTGGAAAGCAATTTAGCATTAAATGCTAATGCTACAGCAAGCTTGAATGCAGCACAGAAAACGGCATTACTTGCAACATATGAATCCTATGTAACGGGGAGTTCTTTTGCACAGGTAGTTTCGAATAATGCCAAGATGCTATATGCCGTGGGAATGGCAGCGGGTACTGCCGGTAAAAGTTTGGCTGAGTATGCGGAAATTATGTTGGCAATTCAGGAACTGCAAAAAGATCCTGGCCTGGGAAGTAAAATTGCAATAGGCGCTTTGATTACAAAGGCAATAGGCATACGAAGTGATGCAGAGGCGGCATATAGAAAAATGTTCACATTTGATACCAATTACTCCCCAACAACTCCTAGCTCAACCCCAACCTCCGGCGACTCTACCCCTAAGAAAAAACCTTCAGAGAAGCGCCGTGACGAGTACAACGCTGCAAAGGAAAAGCTGGATGACAAGCTGCAAAAGAACCAGATTTCTTATGAACGGTATTACAAAAGACTAACTGCTCTGGGCAAAAAATATCTCAAAGATCAGAAGGGCAATGCCGCAGATTATCGCCAGCACTTAAACGATGTCATTGCAGCCAGAAGGGAAGTGTTTTCTCATGCGAAGGAGCAGCTGGATCAGAAGTACGAGCAGGGTATCATCGGTATCAGAACCTATTACAAAAAGACGAAGGAACTGATGGACAAGTGGCTCAAAGGGCGTAAGTCCACAGAAGAGGACTATGCCAATGCATCTATCGAGCTTTCAAAGAAAGTGGTGCAGAGCTGGAACGACCGCATCAGTAGTGCAAATGAATACATTGACCGCCGTGACCTGAGACAGGACTGGATACCGGGGCAGGATGCAGTATCCTATCTGGAAAAGGAGATGGCGCGGCTGCAGGAAGACTATGCGGCAGGCTTATTTGGCAGCACTGAGGATTTTCTGGAAGTATACAACAAGCTGGAAGATAAACTGATCGAAGCACGTAAAGATGCTGCTGAAGCAGAGCTGGACAAGATTGAAAAGCGTGTAGATTCCATCAACGATTTGACCGACATGGTTTCTGACATGCTGAAACAGCGCTATGAAGATACGATTGACGCGCTGGAAAAGCAGGTTGATAAGTACAAGGAAATCATCGACCAGAAGAAAAAATCCCTGGATCTCACCCGAGATGAACTTTCTTACCAGAAAGAGATGAAGGAGCAGGGCGAAGAACTGGCGAAAATGCAGGCAAAAGCCGCAGTGCTGGCGCTGGATAATTCCCGCGAAGGTAAGGCGAAGTATGCCGCCCTCATGGATGAAATTCGGCAGAAGCAGGAGGACATCAGCGAGAAACAGGCGGACAGAGCCTATGACGCCAAGGTAAAAGCCCTCGATGAGGCCAGCGATGCTTATGAAAAAGCGATGCAGACCAAAATCGACGGACTAAACGAACAGATGGAACATGCTGGAAAGTGGCAGGAATACGTCTACAGCTATATTAAAAATACCAATCCTTCCAGACTGCTGGAAGAATTAAAGGAGTATAACTATCAGTATGGCAATGGGCTACTGACAGCAGTAACGGATATCTGGACCGAGTGCGAATCTCTTTTGACGAAATATGGATCCGATATTGTGAAGCTCCTGCAGGCACAGAAAGACGCTGAACAGGAACAGAAAAAAAATATCGGAGACAGCGAAAATCCATCGGTAAAGGGAATGACGACAGCGCAGGTTCAAGAAGCGATCAAGCCAAAAAACACGCAGACGAACACCGATGAGGATAACAGTAATCTGGTGGACAGGCTGATAGATGGTGGATGGAACAAGGGAAAAGTTTGGTATGACAAGAAGAACAAAGTGATCTATATGGGCGACCAAGGCGACCGCAGAATTACCGCTCACGCATATAAACTCATTAAGAAGATGAAGGAGATTAACGATTCCAAGAAGTCTAAGAAAGACAAAGAAGGCGAGTTAAAACCGATGATGGAACAGCTCAATAAGCTCTGGAGCTACGGCGAAGCCCATTTGGAATGGAATAGTAAAGAAAAGAAATTCCATTTGCACAAATATAAAGGCACCAGCGCCAAATGGCAGATTTTCCACAACGGACTTTCCGCAGGTTTTGTCGGCAGCTACGTTCCAACACCGAAGCAGAACGAAACCTATGCGCTGCTGCAGAAGGGAGAACTGGTACTGAACCGTGCCGACCAAAAGCGCCTCGGCATACAGATGCAGGCGCTGACGTTTTTGACAGAAGGACTGCACAGGACAGGGCTTTCCGGTATAAGCAGCGGAGGACTTGGCATGGGGGATATCGTAGTAAATGTGCAGGCGCCTGTCACCATCGAAGGAAATGCCGATGCGAATACTGTGAAAGCGCTCCGCGAGTATGGCGATTATATTTCCGGGCAGACCCTTTCCAAGCTGCAGTCCGCTATGAATCGCCGGGGCTACGCGTCTCGTACCGCAGCAAATGCAATGAAAAGACAATAATAAATGAGAAAAGGAGGAATGAATGATGTTTACGGCAAAATCGTTTACTTACGATGGGAAATCCAGCGATGATTTTGGACTGCTGGTCTATTATCTGGATAACCAGGCGATAACCGAAGAGCCGATTTGGGAGTCGGAAATTACAGAAACCAGATTGGCGTCTCGTACAGACCCGCTGTTTTTCGGGCTCAATGTGAATAAGCCGCTGACCTGGTCTTTTGTGGTCGGAAGCGTGAAATCCCTGGAGCGGGAACAGATTGACGAAATCATGGACTGGCTCACATCCTGCGATACCTACAAGTGGCTGGAAATCGAGCAGGACGATATGAGCGGCTGGCGATACAAGGCGCTGATACAGAATGTGCAGCTGATTCACTTTCATGGACTTGCGGCAGCTTTTCGCTGCACTGTGGTGTGTGACAGTCAGTTCGCTTATGAATATCCGGTACAGTATTCGTACCGGGTTGAGGACGGAACCGTGAAAAACGCAGCAGGAAAGACGTTAGAAAAAGTGGTGCTGAGAAACGACAGCGCATTTTCCGGCTATCTTTACCCAAAGATGGAACTGCGCCTTTCAAAGGATTGTGAGGCTTTTACCGTAATCAATGCAAGTGATGGCAATCGTCCTTTTACGATACGAGTGCCGAAGGACTTTACCGCAGATGACGGCAGCGAAGAACTTGTCGTAAAGGTGGACAATAAGAATCAGATTATCACCTGCAACAGCAGCGCACTCAATATCTACGACTGCTTCGGCGATGAGGAAAGCCGTCACTACTTTTTCCGCCTTGTAAAAGGGGATAACGTGCTGTGCTTTACAGGCAGCGGTCTTCTGCGCGTCGAGTGTGAGTTTCTGAGGAAAGGAGGTGTGTAAGATGATTGTAAATTTTCATGATTTGCAGATGGAGCCGGGCGGAAAGCTGAGACAGCCGGTGCTGTTTCTGAAGACCATGACTGGTGCGCCGATTTGTCCGGTGAGCGGGTATTATGATCTGCAGGCGGAGTTTCGCTTTAACGATGTATCGGAAATCAGTTTCAGTGTGCCAAGGCAGTACATGGACGGCGACAGGCTTTCGGACAATCCGTGTTTTGAAAAACTTTCCGGTATGCGCACAGTCACCATGGAGCCTTACGGCACTTTTATTCTGGTTAATCCGACGGTCAAAGACGATGGAATCACACAGGTGAAAGAATGCAAAGCGTATTCCTTGGAGTACGAACTGAATTACAAGACCGTTTCTGCCATAAGCGGCACCTATATGTTTTACGATCCGGTGGGGAAAAACGAAGATACCATCATGGACATTCTTTTATCGGGGGTTCCCGGCTGGAAAATCGGACATATCGATACGGCAGTGGCGACCCGTTACAGAACCTTTGATATTTCGGCGGACTCTGTATATTCGCTGATGATGAACACGCTGCAGGAATCCTATTCCTGCATGTTTCTCTTCGAAACGGAAATGCGAGAAATTCACGTTTACGACGCGGAGTCAGCGGTTTCCAATGTGCCGCTGTTTCTCTCAAAGGTCAACCTGATTGAGAACCAAAGCTTTGAGGAACTCAGCGATGAAATCGTCACCTGCCTCAGCGTATACGGTGCGGAGGATACGGATATCACCAGCGTCAATCCTATTGGCGGAAACAAAATTTACAACCTGGACTATTTTATTGAAATCGGAGATATTCCAGAGACGCTGGGTGAGAAGTGGAAACGGTGGCAAGGAGACTGCAAGCAATATCAGAACATTTTCAGCAAGATACATTCCGCAATTTATACGGATTCGACTGTCTGCAATGGTGAAGTCGTACGGCTGGCGGATTTGCAAAAGGATTTGGACGCCCAGCTTCTGGTGATGGATAGTTATAAGACAAATCCTAGTGGAGCACAGGCTGCGGATATCGCTAAATGTCAGCAGCAGATTGACAAGCTGACCGCCGCAGTGGCGAAGCAAAGGCAGGTAGTGGAAAAGCTGGAAAAAAGTCTGGAAGAAAATCACCTCATGCTGGAAGAAATCAGTGGGCTTTGCAGTTTTGACAGGTATTTTACTGCAGATGAGCTGAAGGAACTAAATCCGTATCTGAAAGAGGATTCGCTGCAGGACAGCACTTATGTAGTATCAGAGGTTTCTGACGAGCCGCAGACATGCCGGAAGATCAACGCCTCAGATGGTTATCAGGTGTCGATTACAAAGGGCAACATCAAGGAAATCGGTGATGATAGAAACCTGTCGCCGGAGGAACTGGCGGCGCTGAATCTTTCTGAAACCGAAAAGCGGGAACTCTTGAGGATACTGGAATCGCTGGATACGATTTATTTGGGAAGACGATTTTTCTCCATTGATTTGGGCGTCTTGACCGTGCAGAATACATCCGGTGATTTTTCGCTGACGGGAACCGTGGTGAATTCGACCCTGTCGGTTGAGTCAGAGCCCGGAACCGATGGAAGTTATGGCTGTACCGTAGTGGTTCATGTGGAGCATCCGACTTACAACGGGGATGACGTGAGCTATTCCAACGGAATCTTTGTGGTAAGCGGCAGTTTAACAGGACTTACCCATGAAGAGGCTGGCGCTTTGTCCTTTCAGCTGACCGGCGGCACGTTGACTTTGACCCTGGACGCAAGCCTGTATCAACAACAGAATACAGTGCAGGATTTGTACGATTACGGCGTTTCCTGTCTTGCAAAGCTAGCAAGACCGTCCTATGAGTTTTCGGTGGATAGCGCTAATTTTATGGCGCTTGCTGAATTCAGTGAGCTGCGGGATCAAATTACCCTCGGCAAATCGGTGAATCTGGAGTGGAAGGACGGCGTGTATCTGCAGCCGATTTTGATTGAGATGAAGCTGAATTTTGAGCAGCCAGAAAGCTTTCAGATGACTTTGAGCAATAAGTTCAGAGCCAATCACCCGGAATTTTTGCTGGCAGATACCATCGGAAAAACTGCCAAACAGGCGGCGAGTCTTGACGCCAGCAAGTTCAGCTACAGCGCCTTTCATAATTCTAATATCGAAAACGATGTGGAAAAGCTGATTCACTCGGCGCTGGATGTGAGCAAACGCGCCATCATCAACGGGAAAAATCAGGATGTTTTAATCGACGGTGCGGGGATTCATCTGCGCAGGCTGGCAGATAGAGAAAATCAGGTCTTTGATCCTTGCGAAGTCCGCATGATTCACAATCAGATTGTATTTACCGATGATGGGTGGAATACGGCAGGTCTTGCCTTGGGCAAGCTTTCGGTCGATGTGGACGGCACGGAAAAGTCGGTCATGGGCGTAGTTGCGGAAAGTCTCATTGGAAATATTCTCATCGGAAACAAATTGACCATCGAAGCAACCGGTGTGGATGCTGTGACCCAGCAGCCGAATCTAACCCACTTTCGAGTGGACGGCAGCGGCGCTTATCTGGGCAACGCTGCCTTTGTGATGCAGGGCGCGCCCCATGACGGGATTCCTGGAAATCAGATGGTATTGGATCCCCGCTACGGTCTTGTGGCAGGCGACCATACCCTGTTTTCCATCGGAAGCGGCGGTGCGGAGGCGAACTTTATCGACGATGACGGAAAAGTGGTTTACGATGCTACAGGCGTGATGCCTGAGGGCGCGTCCTTGTACTTTGACGCCGAAAGCGGAAACGCCAGCTTTCGCGGCAATGTCTATGCGGAAAACGGGTGCTTTAAGGGTAGAGTCGAGGCGACGGAAGGCTACTTCAACGGAAAAATCCAGACCTCTAATCTGGTAATCGAGGACAATGCCGTTGTGCAGGGGCTAGAAGTCGGGAAGAATGTGACCATGGGAGCGGATGCAAAGATTACATGGGAACAGCTGCCTTCGGGTGTGGCATCGGCAGGTGCGGTAACTGCCATTACCCAGAATGCGATTCAGACGGGAGATTTGCACCTTGGCGGGAAGCTTTATCATATCACAGATGGTGATGCATGGTGGGGCGCGAATGCAAAAGAATATCTTCTTTTAGGTGTAAATGGCAACAATAATTTGCAAATCGGTTCACCGTCAACGAATGTGGAATATGAAGATATCACCATGTATGCCAGAGAACATATGTATTTTATGCCCGGTGGGGCAAAGGTTATGAAGGAAACTGACGGAAGTGGTGGATGGACAGTAAGATTGAGTAACGACAGTTCATTCCAAGGCATGAAGGTTAGAGGACAATTGACGATAAGTGATGTAATAAATGCTAATGGAGGGATAAACGTCAAATCAATAGATGCAGATTTCATGAATATAAGAAGTATCGTTGCATCAGGAACTATTCGAGCTGACTATTTTGGAACTAACAGCAACTATGCCACATTGGTACATGCGAACAATGTATGTATTCATACAAATACTACTATATCTAACAATGATTGTGGTTTTAGCAGTAGTGGGTATTTACAGAAATATAGCGGTTCGTCAAAACGTTTTAAACATGATATCAATGATATGAGTGGCGAACTTATTAAAAAAATCTATGGACTTTACGATATCGAGATAAAGGAATGGGTCTACAACGATGATTACATTGATAGCGAAGATCAGTTATATCAAACTACAACTTTTGGACTGATTGCAGAAGATGTATATTCTGTTTTACCAGATGCTGTTATTCTGGATAAGGACGGTCTTGTTGAAAATTATAGGGATAGGCATCTTTTGAATGCCATGCTTGTTTTAATCCAAGACCAAAAAAAGGAAATCGACAAACTGAAAGAATCTTTAGAAGAACTGAAAGGAGAAATGAAAAATGGAATACGAGAAACTGAACAACATTTATAACACGTTAAATCTGGTGGAAACCAAAGGACAGTCTACGGTGCTGATGGCGGCATGCCTTAGCACTTTGCGGGAAGTCCTTGCAGCGGCATCTGCAAGACCTTTGCAGGATTCGTCGCAGGAAAAAAAGGAGGGATAAGCGATGCGCAGAGGAACGACACCAACTTTGCAATTTGAGACAGAATGGGATTGGACAGGCTACGAACTGCTGCTGACCATGAGCGGCGGCACGGAAAAGTCGGAACTGACCTTTGACGACAGCAGGCTGACCGTGGACGGTTCCACCGTATATCTGTCTTTGACACAGGCGGAGACGCTACAGTTTGAAAAGTCAGTGCAGTGTCAGATTAAAGGAAAAAAGGACGGGGTGGTAGTGGCGACTGATATTGTTCGTGTAAAAGTACTACCGATTTTGAACGAGGAGGTTATGTAAGATGGAAAAAACCATAGGAATGTCACTTCTGAACACAGAAGTAATCAGAATGTCTTCTGAGAATGTGCTAAAAGGTGACAAAGGGGAAAAAGGCGATGCTTTTACCTACGAAGATTTTACGCAGGAACAGCTTGCGGCTTTGCGCGGTCCGAAAGGCGAGCAGGGTGAGAAAGGTGAAAAAGGCGACCGGGGTGAACAGGGTATACAGGGCATTCCGGGAGAAAAAGGTGACACCGGTGAACGTGGGCCGCAAGGTCCGCAGGGGCTTCAGGGAGAAACAGGCGCCCAGGGACCGAAAGGAGAAACCGGCAGAGGTTTTATTGTAAGCGGCTATTTTGCCTCGCTGGCAGAACTGCAGGCACAGGTTACGCCGTTTGAAGGAGCGGCTTATGGCATCGGCACAGCGCAGCCCTATGACATTTATATTTACGATGCGGCAGGCGGCAGGTGGGTCAACAACGGACCACTGCAGGGCGCGAAGGGCGACAAAGGAGATAAAGGCGATGCGGGTATGACTGCAGAAGAGTTTCAGGCGGTGCTGGATGCAAAACTGGATGCTAGCACGGATTTGATTACTGTGAAAGAAGTATCAGCGACAAACAGCATACTGATAAAAGGAACCAAGCCGTACGATGATGGTGAAACGCACTTGGACTTTTCGAGAACTTCGACTGAAAATGGTAAGCTGAATATTGACCTCAATGATTCAATGCTCAATCTGATTGGCAAAACGGATACTGGAACGCAGGAATTTCACATCTATAATTCTGGAAATTCACTATATGTGAGCGGAGATGGAATGGGCGTCGTGGCGGAAATAGACGCTGCCAGCAGAAAGCTACGCTTAAACAATGTGGAAGATCCCGCCTTGGATAATAGCGCGGCCAATAAGAAATACGTGGATGAAAAATTTTCACAAATTCCAGATGTCGATACTACGAATCTTGTGCAAAAGACTGGCGGCACTATGACTGGTAAACTCACTTTTACAGCTGATGAAAGTTATAACGAATATAAAAATGTACAATTTGTACCGATTAATAAGAATGGAAAAACTGCACTATTAATAGGACAGCAAGATGCATCTAGCGTTCCAGATATTCTATTTAATAAGAGTAAATTGCATTTCGGACCAACTAATATACCTGGAGAAACAGTGCTTTATGGGGATGCAAATAGTTTTGCTATTTTCTCTGAATTTAAAGACATTACAGGTGCAGCAATTGTTGATGGAGGATGTTTGAGTTTTGGTGGGAACGAAACGAAATTAGGAGTCTATGATGCCGCAGGAAATATGAAATATATTACATTGAATGCGAATGGCATGTATAATTCAAACGGAGTTGCAGACAATGGTGGATATTTCAGAAACATCCAAATTAGTACATCAGAACCAACATCCTCCGATGGCAAAAATGGCGATATCTGGATTGTGTATGAGGAATAAGGAGGTGCAACATGGCAGAGATAATGCGGGCGCCGGATATTGGCGGCGATAATATCGAAAGTTTTATCAATACTGGTGTAACGGTTGGTCAAATCATCAATAGACCTTATCTTGGTAAAGCATATGAAGTGGCGCTGCCTCCGGCAAAGTATAAAATTGAGGTATGGGGCGCAGAAGGCGGGTACAGATCTTCTTCCACATACGCTGGAAAAGGTGGATATTCTGTAGGAGAATTAACGCTTACAGAAGATACCAATTTATATGTATATGTAGGCGGTGCAGGGAATACAGGAAAAACTTCTGGAGGCTTTAATGGAGGTGGCGCGCGCACTACATATAATGGAGGTGGTGGTGCGACTGATGTGAGAATTGGTCAGAATTCGCTTTACGCCAGAGTAATTGTTGCAGGCGGAGGCGGCTCTGATGGCGCTCCTAGTAAAAAAGGTATGTATGGCGGTGGCCTGACGGGCGGCTCGACTACAGAAAGCTTTGGCAGCGGCGGAGGCGGCGGAACGCAGATTGCTGGCGGAACTGGCAGTACTTCGGCATCGGGAAAGGGTCTGGCAGGGACTTACGGCGATTTCGGAGTTGGAGGCAAAGGATATAATGCTTCTTCTGGTTATGCCGGCGCAGGCGGAGGCGGCTGGTATGGCGGAGCAGGTTCCTATCCGGACGGTTCTGGAGATGATGACCGCGGCGGTGGAGGCGGCAGTGGTTATGTCTATACTGCTGAGACTTCCTCTCGTTATCCTTCGGGGTGTTTGCTGGACGCTGCGTATTATTTGGAAAATGCTGAGACGATTTCCGGAAATGAAAGCTTTCTGTCACCTGCAGGAACCGCAGAAAACGGTCATTCTGGCGATGGATACTGCCGAATTACGGTGCTGGAATTGCCGAAGAAAAATGATTTTTGCGGTTATATGAAAGTAGATGGAAACCAAAAGAAAATAGATTCTGGCTTTGTGAAAACAGGTGGCAGTTGGAGAAATGTTAAAAGCATCTTCACCAAGATAGACGGCGTCTGGAAAAAGTCCGCGAAAGTATTTCCTAATGGGAAAATCTGGACTTTGCTTGAAACTGCACCAAGCCAGCTGCAAAGTATTGCCTATAATGATGATTTGAGAATTTTTAGAGCAACAGACGGAAGTAAAAATCATTACTATTCTGTAGATGGATTTGAATGGATAAAAGACAACTTACCAAGTGAAAGTCTGACAATAGGATATGGAAATGGAAAATATATTGCTTTTTCATATAGTTCTTCAAATTTATTTTATGAATCCACCGATGGAAAAAATTGGACCAGTAAAACAACTTCAAATTACAGAGAGAATATTTCCGCTATAACATATGGAAATGGAATCTGGGTCGGTAAAAAAGCTTCGAGCGGAATCGTCTATTCTACGGACGGTGGTATCACTTGGACAGTTAGCAACATTACCAGCACTGAACTCTATGGTATATACTACGCTAATGGGCTATGGCTGTTATATGGAGGAAGCAGTTCAAATCAACCGTTTTATTATTCGACGGATGGTAAAACGTGGATTGCTACAGACTTCTCAAAAGCAAAAATCAATGAAATAACTTATGCAAACAATCATTGGGTGGCCTGTAGTTACGATGGCGTGTATTATTCGAAGGATGGCAAAACATGGAGTGTATCCAGTGAAATACAATACATACATTGCTATAACGCTGAATATGATGCCGACCATAATATATGGTGCGTCTCGACTTACAATCATGGAGTTGCTTACTCTACAGACGGTATAACATGGACATATAACGCACCCGGAACGGCTTCTAATTATTTTACACACATCATTTATAGAAATAAAATGTGGGTAGGAATGACTTATTCTGATGGATTATATTTTTCCAAAGATGGGGTAAATTGGAGCCAGAGTAATCTTACCGAAAGCAGTATTACGGCAGATATAGTCTATGGGAATAAAAAATGGATTGCTCCTTTAAAAATTTCTCAAGGTGGTGGAAGATATGATTATAAAACATACTATTCGATAGGAGCAGAGTAAAGAGTTAAAGCAGCATTTGCACAGGAAAAAGGGGGTGTAATTAGGTGCTTAGCATTAGTTTATACTGACAGACTCATTTGACAGGCACTGAAATGGATCCAGAAGCAGCCACTTTTTCCTCTGTCGAAAAATGACGAAATCTGCGGTAAAATGCGGCGAAAAACTATACAAAATGTTACAAATTCGTTGTAAAATGATTCTGATTATGTTAGGATTAAGAAAATAAGCGAGGGGGTAAAATCCTCCCCTGCCTGCGGGAGATTGAAGACTTGATTGGAGGTGCAGGATGCGTTTATATCATGGGAGTAATGTGGAGGTACCCGCACCTAAATTGATTCGGCAGAATCGGTTCCTGGATTTTGGTTTTGGATTTTATACTACGACGAATAGAGAACAGGCGATTGCCTTTGCGGACAAGGTATATAAGCGTAGCAGAGAAGGTAGCAGAGTTGTGAATATATATGAAATTGACGAAACTGTCGCCTTTGCGGAATGCTTTGTACTGCGTTTTGCGTTTCCTGACGAAGATTGGTTGGATTTTGTATCGGAGAACAGAGCGGGGACATATGACGGGGACAAATATGACATCATCTATGGACCTGTCGCTGACGACGACGTCTATACGACATTTACGCTTTATAGTGCCGGAGCGCTGACAAAAGAACAGGCTTTGGAGGCACTTAAAATCAAGAAATTGTACAATCAGCTGGTACTGACCTCCGAACATGCGTTAAGCTATCTGCGGTTTATCGGGACTGTGCCGGAAGAAGAACTTTGATGGAGGCAGGAATGGAAAAGAAAAAATTTGAAGCGATGCTGATACTCCTTGTTCCACAGGTGGTCGGCTTGATTGCAGAAAAGTATTGCTGCAGCGAGGTAACTGCTTCAGAGGAATTCTACAGTTCCAAAGTCTATTCTTTTTTGGAACAGGAGGATACTAAGCTGTGGCATTTTAGCCCACTGACCATATTCAATATGTTTGACGAAGAAAAACAAAGGGGAACGTTTACGTTTCCGGAGGAGGCATGACGATGAGCAGAGAAGGAGATTTTCTGATTTACTGCACGGAGCAGTATAAGTCGGCAAAAAATCTGACCGGCGCGCAGGTGGCCGAGCTATTCAGCCGATACAAGGTCTGGAATTACATCTATTCCTGCTTTGAGGCGCTGCACACCACAGGAGAAAATTATATTATCAGAGACATCGATTTGTACATTGAAGAGAGAAAGGCGGCAACGGTATCATAACGGATTGCCGCCGTTTTTTATTTGCAGTGCGCTGCTGGCAAAGTGCTGCATTGCTCCACGTTTCGCCCTAAGCCCCATCAAAGAAAACCGTTCCACACAGTCCCCAAAATCTTGAGGAAGATGTTACAAACCGGCGGCTACAACTCCGAAATTATCTTACGGCTTGAAAACCGCCCTATTTCTTTAAAATTTTTTAAATATTTTCCTCATGACTTCTGCAAATCTATTGCGGAAACCACCTAAAAATGGTAAAATAATAAATTAATGGTTAAGTAAAATTTTGCCCATAGAAGGCGGGAGAAAAGAGAGATAAATCGATATGAACAACAAGAAATATGACGGCGTATACTACCCGGTGCGGGAAGTTGCGGACTTAAAAGACATGATTGAAAGCAGCGCGTCGCTTTATAAAGATGTGCCTGCGTATTTACAGAAGGATAAGCCGGGCGGAACTTTTCAGCCGATTACCTTTGGCGAATTTAAAGAGAAAATGGATGCTCTGGGAACCAGGCTCCTTGACCTGGGACTTGGAGGCAAGAAAATCGCAGTGGTCGGTGAAAGCTGCTGGCAGTGGATTTTGACCTACTTTGCAGTGGTCTGCGGTGTCGGCGTTATCGTACCGCTGGATAAGAACCTGCCTATCGATGAGATGAAGAGTCTGGTGCAGCGCTCCGGTGCAAGCGCCCTGGTATATACGAAACGCAGCGAAAAGGCGCTGGCGCCTCTTTTTGAAGAAAAATATGACGTGGAACACTTTATTTCCATGGGGCAGAGCGAGCACAGCGAGAAGGCGCTTTCCTTGGATGAACTCATTGAAGAGGGCGAGCAGCTATTAAAAGAAGGCATACGCGACTACGTGGATGCTGAGATTGACAGAGAGCAGCTGGCGACCCTGATGTTTACTTCCGGTACTACGGGTACGTCCAAGGGCGTTATGCTTTCCCACAAGAATATCGTTGCCAATGTAGTCAGCATGTCCAAGCTGGTTCATGTGCCAGTTGGGACAAAGACTTTGTCCATTTTACCGATTCACCACGCCTATGAGTTTACTTGTGATATCTGCACCTGTTTTTATCAGGGCGGTACAGTGGTAATTTGCGAAGGCATCAAGTACATTCAGAAGAATATGAACGAAGTGCATAACCAGATTATGCTGGGCGTGCCTCTCGTCTTCGAAAAAATGTACAAAGGCATGTGGAAGCAGGCTGAAAAGCAGGGCGAGGCGGAAAAGCTGCGCAAGGCAATTGACCTGTCCAAGAAACTGAAACTTTACAACAATCCGAAGCTGATGAAAAAGCTGTTTAAGGCAATTCATCAGAATTTCGGCAACAATATCACCCTGCTCATCGCAGGTGGCGCTGCAATCGATCCGAAAGTCATCGAAGATTTTGAGGCTATGGGGCTTCCGATGATTCAAGGCTACGGCATGAGTGAATGCGCACCGATTATCGCAGTAAATCAGGACAGATACAGCAAAGCCGCCTCAGTCGGAAAACCGATGCCTGGCACAAAGGTTCGCATTGAGAACCCCGACGAAGACGGAATCGGTGAAGTGGTCTGCAAGTGTGACTCCGTCATGATTGGGTATTACAACAATCAGGAAGCTACCGACGAGGTGCTGAAAGACGGCTGGCTTTACACTGGCGACTTGGGATATCTTGATGAGGACGGTTTCCTCTACCTGACCGGCAGAAAGAAGACCGTCATCGTTACCAAAGGCGGCAAGAATATCTTCCCTGAGGAAGTGGAAACTGTGCTCATGGAAGATGAACTGATACAGGAAGCGCTGGTGTATGGCAGAGAAGACGACAAAGTCGGCAATGTGATGATTACCGCCGATATTTTCCCGAATTACCCGCTTTTGAAAGAGCGTTTTGGCGAGATGAGCAGCAGCGATGTCTATCATTTTTACAAGGAACTGGTCGACAAAACCAACAAAAAAATGCCGACGTATAAGGCAATCAAACGCATCAATATCAGAGAAACAGAATTTGATAAGACGACCACCGGAAAGATTAAGCGCTACGGTAACTTTGCAGCGGACAGCGTGCAGACAGAGCCGCAGGAAAAGCCTGGTTATGCGCAGATGAAGGATGCTGAGATGAAGAGGGCAAAGGCTTTTGTGAAAGCGATTTCTGAAAGCACGGATCCTTACGTAAGATATAAGGAGAGCCGTCCGATTACGGATATCAAGCACATGATCGAGACCAGCGCAGACCTTTACGGGGACAACGTCGCCTTTATGCAGAAATTTGAGAAAGACGCTCCGTATACAGCAATCACATATAAACAGGCGCTTGCCGATGTCAACGGTCTGGGAACGGCGCTGATTAACCGCGGTCTGAAAGGAAAACGCGTTGCAGTTATTGGGGAAACCTGCTATCAGTGGGAGTCTTCTTATCTGGCAGTGTTATGCGGAACTGGTGTTGTAGTGCCTCTGGATAAAGAACTTGGCGAGCAAGAACTGAAAGCACAGATTATCGATGCCGAGGTTTCCGGCGTTATCTTCGGCGGAAAATTTGCGAACCTGTTCCGTGAAATGAAGGCGAGCGGAGATACGAAGCTGGAAGTTTTGGTAGACTTTGACATAGAAGCACATGAAGAGGAAATTCTTTCCTGGAAGGCTTTGGTGCAGGAGGGAAAAGCGCTGGTTGCCCAGGGAGATAGACAGTTCCTGGATGCGGAAATCTACGGCGATGAAATGAGCGTGATTCTGTATACGTCCGGAACCACGGGCATTGCCAAGGGGGTTATGCTGTCTCACTACAATCTGGCGAGCAACCTGATGAGCGCACCGACGATTTTGAAAGTCAATCCGACTGATATTTTCTTCTCAGTGCTGCCGGTGCACCACACCTACGAGTGTACCTGCGCGTTCCTGATGCCGCTTTACAAAGGCGCCGCAATCGCGTACTGCCAGGGCTTGAAATATATCACAAAGAGCCTTGAAGAGGTGAAACCGACTATGCTTCTTGGCGTGCCGGTGCTCATTGAGACTTTATATAAGAAGATTTGGAAAAATGTCAGAGCAAAAGGCAAAGAAAAGATGCTGAAACGGCTTCTGACAATGAATAGAAAGACCAAGAAGATGGGTGTGTCCATCAGCAAGCCGTTTACCAAGGAAATTCTGGAAGTATTTGGCGGTAGAATGCGTGTTATCATTTCCGGCGGCGCGGCAATCGACCCTGAGATTTTACAGTTCTTCAATGACCTGGACATTGTTTGTGTGCAGGGCTGCGGTTTGACGGAGTGTTCACCGATGACAGCGCTGAATCCGGACGTCGAAAAAGATATGCGACTTGCTTCTGTGGGACATCTGCTGCCTGGCATGGAAGTCAGAATTGCAGAGCCTGACGAAGACGGCGTTGGCGAGATTTGCTACAAAGGCGATAATGTAATGCTGGGATATTACAAGAATCCCGAAGCGACTGCAGCGGTAATGGAAGACGGGTGGCTTCATACCGGTGATCTGGGTTATGTGGATAAAGAGAACTTCATATATATTACAGGAAGAAAGAAAAATGTGATCATCACTAAGAACGGTAAGAATGTTTTTCCGGAAGAGCTGGAATACTATCTGAGCGCTGTACCATATATTTCAGAAAGTATGGTGTGGGGAGATGAGGTTGAAGCTGGAAACGATATGACCATCGCAGCGACAGTCATCTTAGATGAAGAGGAAATCAGCGAAGCGCTGGGAGAAGCCTTTACCGAAGAGGATGTAAAAGGACTGGTATGGGAAGCCGTTGATCAGATCAATGAAAGACTTCCGTATTATAAAAAAATCAAAAAGCTTCACATCCGCAGGGAGGATTTTGAGAAGACCACAGGTAAAAAAATAAAACGTTTCGTCGAAGGAAACAAAAAAGGAAACAAGTAAAGGGCGAAAACATTGACAAATGCACAATTTTAGAGTATAATACTCGGACTATGGCATTGCTGAAAGGAGAATTAGAATATGTCAGAAGAAATACTTCTAACCCAGGAGGGTTATGATAAATTAGAGGCCGAAAGAGACATGCTGGTATCCGTTAGAAGAAAAGAAGTTTCCGAAAGATTGAAGGAAGCGATTTCTTACGGAGACCTTTCCGAAAACGCAGAATACGATGCCGCTAAAAATGAGCAGGCTGAACTGGAAGAGAAAATCCACAAACTGGAAACCATGATGAGAAATGCAAAGATTATCAACGAAGATGAAGTTTCCGGCGATCACGTAAACGTAGGTTTGACTGTAAGAGTAGTAGAGACACAGACCGGTGAGGAGCAGTCCTTTGTTATCGTAGGATCTACAGAAGCAGACCCGTTTGCAGAGCCTGCCAGAATTTCCAACGAATCACTTGTAGGTCAGGGACTCCTCGGAAAAGGAATTGGCGAGGTTGCCGAAATCGTAGTTCCGGATGGGGTGCTGCACTACAGAATTGAAGAAATAACTAAGTAGTATAAAGGATGATAGATATGAGTACACAAGATAACAACATGAATGTAAATCCGGAAGTTGAGGAACTTTCGGAAGAAAATCTGAATGAGCAGAGATTGATCAGAAGAGAAAAGCTGAAGAAACTGCAGGAAGCTGGCAGAAATCCTTTTGTCAACGAAACATGGGATGTGACTGCCCATAGCATGGACATCAAAGATAACTTTGACGCCATGGAGGATCAGGAAGTGTCCTGCGCCGGAAGAATCATGGCGTTCAGAAGAATGGGCAAGATGGCTTTTGTCGACATTCAGGATAAGCAGGGCAGAATCCAGTGCGTAGTCAAGAGAGACGACATCGGCACAGATGAATACACCTGGTTTAAGACTTATGATATCGGTGATATCATCGGTGTAGAAGGAACTATTTTTAAGACAAAAGCAGGGGAAATTTCCATTCAGGTAAAGAGACTGGTACTTTTATCCAAGTCATTGCAGGTGCTGCCAAACAAGTGGCATGGTTTGAAGGATACGGATATCCGCTACAGACAGAGATATGTGGACTTAATCGTAAATCCTGATGTCAGAGAGACTTTCTATAAGAGAGCAAAGATTATCCATGAGATCAAGAGAGTACTGGAAGAGGATTACAACTTCCTGGAAGTGGATACACCGATTCTGACTACCATTGCAGGCGGCGCCAACGCAAGACCGTTCAATACCCATCACAATACTTTGGACATCGACATGAAACTGCGTATTTCCAATGAGCTCTATCTGAAACGTCTCATCGTAGGCGGTCTGGATCGAGTTTATGAAATGGGCAAGATGTTCAGAAATGAGGGCATGGACAGAAATCACAGTCCTGAGTATACTTCCATGGAATGCTATATGGCGTATGGCAACATGGAAAGCATGATGGACGTAACAGAGCAGGTAATCTACAAGGCAGCCATGGCTGTAAACGGTACACCAGTTATCACTTATCAGGGCAAGGATTTTGATGTGACTCCGCCTTGGAGAAGACTGGATATGACCGATGCTGTAAAGGAAATTACCGGCGTTGATTTCCACAAGATTGACTCTGACGAAGATGCAAGAGCGGCAGCTATCGCCTATGGCATGGATGCTGATGAAGTGAAGGAAATGACACGCGGCAAGATTATTGCTGAGATGTTTGAAGAATACTGCGAAGATGTTCCGGGCTATCTGGACGGACCGGTCTTTGTTGTGGGTCACCCTGTAGAGATTTCACCGCTGGCAAAGAGAGACCCGAAAGATCCGAGAATCACCAGAAGATTCGAAGGCTACATCAATGGATGGGAAGTCTGCAATGCGTTCTCCGAACTGAACGATCCGATCGACCAGTTCGAGAGATTTACCGAGCAGCAGGCACAGCTTGATTCCGGTGAAGATGATGAAGCACATCCAATGGATATGGACTTTGTCAATGCGCTGGAAGTAGGTCTTCCACCGACAGGCGGACTTGGAATTGGAATCGACAGAGTGGTTATTTTGATCACCGATTCCCCGAGCATTAGAGATATCATCCTGTTCCCGACGATGAAACCAATGGACTAAAAAATCCCATAATTTCTAAGATTAAGACCTTGAGAGGACAACACCTTTCAAGGTCTTTTTTGCGTTGTGCGGTGTATCCGGTCGCAAACTACAGGTTTTCTTTGATTTTCAATACAATCTAATTGCAAGGGAAATACAGGAGGGAAAGCCTATGAATAAACAGACATATATAACAGAGGAAGAAAGGGAAAAATGCAGAAAGGTTGCCAATGCCTTTTTGGAAATCTATCAGGAAGATGATGTGCTGGTGGTGGACGCCGGAAGGTTCGGGTTTGTGAAATTGCAGAATTATATGCCAAACGAGGGATTTGACAGTGTCACGACTTATACGGACAGCAGGGATATGTTGGAGGACTTATGGCAGGATTGGCTGATTACACAGCTTTTTGCTCTTTCAAAAGGAACGCCGATGGAAGATTTTACGCAGGAGGAGTTATTAAAGATATTGCCGACGAAAAAGCAGAAGGAATTTGCTTATAAAAAGATTTGCTTTATGAATAAAGCCGCAATTTGAAATGGTTTTTAATATGTGGATAGCAATGTTTCCCTGAGATAAAGAAGCTTCTCAGGGGAATTTTTTGTCTCAATTCGCAAACTACAAGGACTACCTTGCCGAATTGCTGAAAGATGAAAACAATTCGCTTTGGTCGGCTGTCCTTTATGGTATCTCGTACAGCAGCGATCAGATTGTAACCGTTGCGTTGTCTCAGGTCGGTAATGTCGGCGGTGAACCGTACTGGAGCTGGTATGGATTTGGCAGTCGTGTGGAATGGTGTGCCTGTTTCGTAAGCTGGTGCGCTAACGAGTGCGGCTATATTGATACTGGGGTTATCCCGAAATTTGCGGGCTGCGTCAACGGCGCACAATGGTTTAAGGACAGAGGACAATGGCTTGACGGATCTGCCGAGCCTGTTCCCGGAATGATTATTTTCTTTGATTGGGAGAGCGATGGTGAAACCGATCATGTTGTAATTGTGGAAAAAGTCGAAAACGGTATTGTTTACACCGTAGAAGGCAATTCCGGCGATAGCTGCCGAATCAATCAGTATTCAATAGGGAATTATCAGATTTACGGATACGGTGTGCCACAGTATTAGAAAACAAGCCGTTTGCAGAAATGCAAGCGGCTTACATAAAATCAACTTTACAATGTTTTTACAATCGCAAGATAACGAATTTGATGTTCGGTCGGTATAATAAAACCGTAATCGAAAAGATTATAGAGAAAAAACAAAAGGAGAATTTGATTATGAAAACAAAGAAAATACTTGCATTAGCACTTGGCGCAGTTTGTGTTTTCGGTATGCTTGCCGGATGTGGAAAACAGGAAACAGGTACAGTTTCAACAGATGGTTCTACCTCTATGGAAAAAGTAATCGGCTCGTTGAAAGAAACCTTTGAGGCAGAGAACGAAGGAATTACCGTTACATACAATCCCACTGGTTCTGGTACAGGCATTACAGCAGTAGCGGAAGGACGCTGTGACATCGGACTTTCCAGCCGTGATTTGAAGGATGAAGAAAAAGCAAAAGGACTTGAAGGAACAGTTATTGCTTATGATGGTATTGCAATCATTGTCAATCCCGAAAATACCGTAGATGATCTTACGATTGAGGATATTGCCAAAATCTATACTGGTGAGATTAAAAACTGGAAAGAAGTCGGCGGTAAGGACGCTGAGATTGTCTTAATTGGAAGAGAAGCAGGAAGCGGAACCCGTGACGGCTTTGAATCCATTACGGGAACAAAGGATCAATGCAAATTGAAGCAGGAACTTACCTCTACCGGAGATGTGATTACGACCGTTGCGGGGAATCCGGCAGCAATCGGATATGCGTCTCTTGCTTCCGTAAAGGACAGCGTAAAAGCATTGAAAGTCGGAGGCGTAACGCCCAGCGAAACAACAATTAAGGACGGCAGTTATAAGGTGCAGCGTAATTTTGTGCTGGTTACGAAAACCGAGGGTAAACTGTCTGATGCAGCACAGAAATTCTTTGACTACATTACTTCAAGCGACGCTTCGGAACTAATCAGGAAAGCAGGAGCCGTACCGGTAAAATAAAGGACTGTAAAAGCGACGGCGATAGGAAACCGCCACTTTTCACATTTTGAAAGGAATGTAGTGATGAAGAAAAAGAGATTATTTGAAACCATCATACACGGCATATTCCTGATATTGGGGCTTATTACAGTAGGATTTGTTTTGCTGATTACAGTGTATCTTATCATATCGGGTATTCCCGCTATTCGGGAAATTGGAGTTTTCAAATTTCTGTTTGGGAAAGTTTGGGCTTCCACAGCAGCAAAAGCTTCCTATGGAATTCTGCCGTTTATTTTAACCAGCGTTTACGGTACAGCCGGAGCTATCGTAATCGGTGTACCGGTCGGCTTTATGACCGCTGTATATCTTGCAAAGCTTGCTCCGGAAAAAATAAAAACCATTATGGGATCGGCGGTCAGTCTGCTTGCGGGAATCCCGTCGGTGGTTTACGGTCTTGTGGGAATGCTTGTATTAGTGCCGGCAGTTCGGACGCTGTTTCATCTGCCGGACGGTGCAAGTCTGTTTGCGGCAATGATTGTTTTGGCGGTAATGATTCTCCCGTCAATTATCAAAGTTTCCATAACCGCATTGGAAGCTGTACCGAAGGAATATGAGGACGCATCTTTGGCACTTGGCGCTACTCCGGTGGAAACCTATTTCCGGGTGTCTGTTCCGGCGGCAAAAAGCGGAATTGCGGCGGCTGTTGTGTTGGGCGTAGGACGTGCCATTGGCGAGGCGATGGCAGTAATGATGGTGGCAGGAAATGTAGCCAATATGCCATCCCTATTTGGGAGTGTGCGTTTTCTTACAACAGCAGTTGCTTCAGAAATGTCTTATTCAAGTGGGTTACAACAGCAGGCATTGTTCTCCATCGCCCTTGTACTGTTTCTCTTTATTATGCTGATAAACGCTGCACTTAATTTCTTTTTGAAGCGGGATAAGGAGGGTTCAAAGTGAACAAAAGTCGAAAAGGATATATTTTTACTATGAAGTGGCTCTGCTGGCTGTCAGTGGGAATTACGGCGGCACTTGTATTGTTTTTGCTCGGATATATTCTTGTGAAAGGAATTCCCCATATCACTTGGGAACTGCTCTCTACAAAACCGAGCTATATTGAAGAACGCATTGGGATTCTGCCAAATATTCTGAACACCTTGTATATTATTCTTGCCACGCTTGTTTTTGTAATACCTCTTGGAGTGGGGGCGGCGATTTATTTAACGGAATATGCAAAGAATAAAAGAATTGTTACGGCGATTGAATATGCTGCGGAAACCCTGTCGGGAATCCCACCAATCATTTACGGGCTTGTTGGTATGTTGTTCTTCTGTCAGTTTTTAAATATGAAAACATCCCTTTTGGCTGGTGCGCTGACGCTTGTTATTATGAATCTGCCTACTGTTATGCGCACTACGCAGGAAAGCCTGAAAACCGTGCCACAGAACTACCGGGAAGGTGCGTTCGGACTTGGAGCCGGAAAATGGCGGGTAATTCGTACTGTGGTACTTCCCGGTTGTGTGGATGGGGTGGTCACAGGATGTATCCTGTCAGTCGGAAGAATTCTTGGCGAATCGGCGGCGCTTTTATTTACAGCCGGACTTGCCCACGAATTATATGGATTATTTGAGGGGCTGCAAAACTCCGGCAGTACGCTGACAGTAGCGTTATATGTTTATGCAAAGGAACAGGGTGAATTTGAAATAGCTTTTGCGATTGCCGCAATACTAATGATTATGACGCTGCTTATCAACCTTGCCGCTGATATTGTCAGCCGTTATTTCAAGAAAAGGAGAAGCCTATGAGCAGTATAATGACAGTAAGAGATCTGTGCTTATGGTATGGAAAAGCACAGGCACTTAAACATATCAATATGGAAATCCCCGAAAAAAGCATAACGGCGCTTATCGGTCCGTCGGGTTGTGGAAAATCCACATTTTTGAAAACACTTAACAGGATGAACGATTTGGTTTCCAGCGTTAAGATTACGGGCGAAGTTATGTATAACGGTGAGAATATTTATGACAATTCAGTTGATGTAAACGAACTTCGTAAAAATATCGGAATGGTGTTTCAAAAACCGAATCCATTTCCAATGAGCATTTATGACAATATTGCTTACGGACCTCGTACACACGGAATTAGAAGCAAAGCAAAACTCGATGATATTGTGGAACGCTCACTCCGGGATGCAGCTATTTGGGAGGAAGCAAAGGACAGGCTGAAAAGAAATGCTTTGGGACTATCCGGCGGTCAGCAGCAAAGGCTCTGTATTGCGAGAGCACTTGCAGTAGAGCCGCAGATTCTCCTGATGGATGAACCGACTTCGGCGCTTGATCCAATTTCCACTTCGCATATTGAGGAACTGGCAATGAAGCTGAAAGAAAAATATACGATTGTCATTGTTACACATAATATGCAGCAGGCTGTCCGTATCTCAGATCATACGGCATTCTTTCTGCTGGGGGATTTGGTTGAATTTTCAGAGACAGAAGCAATGTTTTCACAACCGGGGAATAAACGCACAGAGGATTATATTACAGGGAGGTTTGGTTAAATGCGGTCAAAATTTGATGAACAACTGGAACTGCTTCATAAAGAGCTTATTGAAATGGGCGCTCTTTGTGAAAATGCCATAGCAATGGCGGCAAAAGCACTCTCAGAGGGCAACACGAAAATGGCGGCAAAAGTCCCCGAATTGTCAACTGAGATAGATAGAAAAGAGAGGGATATTGAAACCATGTGTATGAAGCTGCTCCTTCAGCAGCAGCCGGTGGCAAAGGATTTGCGAACGATTTCCTCCGCACTGAAAATGGTGACGGATATGGAGCGCATTGGGGACAATTCCGGCGATATTGTAGAAATTGTGACTATGGCGAACATTTCACCCTCCGATAATACGGAGCATATTCAGGATATGGCAAGAGCGACAATCAAAATGGTAACAGACAGTATTGACGCCTTTGTGAAGAAAGATATAGAGATTGCAAATGCAGTCATTACCTACGATGATGTGGTAGACGGTCTCTTTGACGAAGTAAAGACAGATTTGATAGAAAAATTTGGTAATCCTGAATCAAACGGAGAAAAAGTTCTCGACCTTCTTATGATTGCAAAGTATTTTGAGCGTATGGGTGATCATGCGGTGGAAATTGCAAAGTGGGTATTGTTTTCTATTACTGGAAGGAAAGAGAGATAAACGATAATTTCATTGCATATAAGCAAAGTTGAAAAAGAGGCGGATTTACGCTATAATATAATATGGGTATTTTTATGCAGAAGGAGAATGACAATGATTTATTGTGTAGAGGATGACAATGGAATTAGAGATTTAATGATATATGCTTTAAATTCTGCTGGGTTTGAAGCAAAAGGCTTCACGGACGGTACAGAATTTTTTAGTGCGTTGCAAGCGGATCAGCCGAAACTTATTATACTTGATATTATGCTGCCGGGTGATGACGGAATCACGATTCTAAAAAAGCTTCGTAACAATACTGTTACCGCAGATATTCCGGTTATTATGGCAACAGCCAAAGGAACTGAATATGACAAGGTAATCGGTCTTGACACAGGTGCAGACGATTATCTTGCAAAGCCATTCGGAATGATGGAAATGGTTTCCCGTGTGAAAGCTGTACTTAGGCGGACAGCTCCAAAAAACACCCCAAAAACTTTAAAGGTGGGAAATCTTGAAATAAAGGAATCTGAGCATACTGTTTATGCCTGCGGCGAGCGTATCACGCTTACATTAAAAGAATACGATCTTTTGTATTTGTTTATGGATAATCTTGGAAAAGTTTTCACCCGTGACAGATTATTACAATTAATATGGAGTTCTGATTATATAGGCGAAACAAGAACAGTCGATGTTCATATTGGAACTCTCCGTACAAAACTCGGAGAATGTGGAAGTTATATAGAAACTGTCCGAGGCGTTGGGTATCGAATGGAGGCGAAGCTATGACAAAAAGAATTTTTCGTACTGTATTCGTTGTTGCCATCAGCATATTTATTGCTTCAGCCGTACTTTTTATGACTGTACTGTATGACTATTTTTCTGGTATCCAACAAAATCAACTGCGTATGCAAATTGATCTTGCTTCACAGGGCGTTGAAGATGAAGGACTTGATTACCTGAAAAACTTAAATATAAAAGATTACCGTGTTACTTGGATAGGAACAGATGGTAAAGTTCTTTATGACAGCATATCAGAGGCTGATGAAATGGAAAATCATTTTGAACGGGAAGAAGTAAAAGAAGCACTTTCAGAGGGATATGGTGCAAGTTCCCGTTATTCCTCCACATTAACGCAGCGTTATCTCTATGGAGCAAAGCGACTGCCAGATGGAACTGTTATCAGGCTTTCAGTAACACAGAATTCTCTGCTCATACTTACACTCGGTATGTTGCAGCCAATTATGATTATATTTGTGATTGCTATTATTTTATCAGCTTTTTTAGCTTCGAGACTGTCAAAGAAAATTGTTAAGCCGTTGAATGAATTAAATTTGGATAAACCTTTAGATAATAATGGATACGATGAACTTTCTCCTCTGCTTCGGCGTATTGATACACAGCAAAAAGAGATTAGTCGGCAAAGTGAGGAATTAAGACAAAGGCAGAATGAGCTTGAAGTGATGACCTCCGCTATGTCTGAGGGAATTATTTTGCTGAATAATAGAGGAACTGTTTTGAGTATCAACAAGGCGGCTGCGAAACTATTTGGGACAGATTGTTTTTGCATAGGTGAGGATATCGTGTCAATAAACCGCAGCTTGGAATTAGCCCAATTGCTTAATAGGGCGAAGAACGGGGAACATTCAGAAAGAGTTGTGGAACTTGGATGTGGTCGGTATCAAATGATGGCAAGTCCTGTTATATCAAACAATATAGTATCCGGGATTGTGCTTTTAATACTTGATGTAACGGAGAAAGAAAAGGCGGAACAATTACGCCGTGAATTCACAGCCAATGTTTCACATGAGTTAAAGACGCCATTGCATACCATATCGGGAAGCGCTGAGCTTTTGGCGAACGGTATGGTAAAGCCGGAGGACATTCCCATCTTTTTAAAGCGTATTTACTCTGAAACACAACGCATGATTCAATTAGTGGAAGATATTATACGGCTTTCACATTTGGACGAAGGCGCTGAAGATATGAAATGGGATATGGTGGATTTATATGCGGTAGCAGAGGAAACGATAAATTCTCTTGCCGACGAAGCAGAAAGCAATGGGATAAAATTTGAACTGTATGGAGAAACTGTTTTGATCAGCGGCATCAGGCAGCTGCTTCAGGAGATTATATACAATCTCTGTGACAATGCGATCAAATATAACTGTAGGGGCGGTTCGGTATCTGTAGGGGTAAAGAATGAAAATGAATTTGCTGTTCTGACCATCACCGACACGGGTATTGGCATTCCGGCAGAACATCAAGAGCGCATTTTTGAACGATTTTATCGAGTAGATAAAAGTCATTCAAAAGAAATAGGTGGTACAGGACTTGGACTGTCTATTGTAAAACACGCTGCAAAACTGCATAATGCGGAAATTGAGTTGCACAGCATTGTAAATAAAGGTACTGAAATTACAATCAAATTTCCTAAAAACTAAACATAATGAGAGACAGAGTCGTAGTAAAAACTGCGGCTCTGTTTTTGCTTTACAAGGATTTTATCAGAGTGCGATAACAGATTTGATGTTATTTTGATAGACTTAATCTGATTGAAAAAGCAGCCTTGCGGCTACTTTTCGGGTGCAGTATCAATTAAGGCTTTCGCAGTTGCTTTAACGACTTCTAACGACCGTTCATCGCAAGCTGAAAGCATACGGAGGAGATTTTCTACCTCGGAATCTTTGGACGGCTTCTCAGGGTGGAAAATCGAATCCGCAGAAATGTTCAATTCCCGGACGAGCTTATGTAGGACATCGAAGCTCGGCTTCTTGCCCTCGTTCTCGATCCGATATAGGTATCGCTCGGTAATATTCGCTTTTTCAGCCAACGCTTCTATGGTGATCCCGGCGTGTTCACGAGCTGCCTTAATGATACAACCAAGCGTTTCAGGTTTATTATGCACTTACAGTCCACTTCCATATATAATTATACTGATTTATGCCATCTTTATAATGGCACAGCAATTCAATTATAAGTGGACTGACAGTTCGCAGATAACTGAACTATAAAGAAATATGAACCCTGCCAAATAAAAAAAACGAGGTTTTGACAGGGCGATTTAATATGCCTACATCCTCCGATTCTGAGTTTTTTTGGATCGGAGGTTTTTTAATGCGCTGGATTATTCTCGGCGTTCCGCTGCTTGTGATGAGCAGCGAATATTAAACTGTTACAAAGGTATTATCAGAAAGTATTTCATTGAAAAAAGCATTTACCCCACAAAAGGACAATGCGGCTCACATACTGAACTGATATGCCATAAATACAATGAAACAAACGCACTTGCACGGCGAAATTTGTCGCTATGCAGGTGCATTTTTATATTTTGTGGTATTTCGACCTTATATAGTGTCGGCTGCCGTTCGCCGCCTTACGGTCTGAATTTTTACATTTTTGAAAATTCAGACTGGATGTAAAGAAAATGGCAAAAAGCCAATTTGATGTTCTGAAAGAGGAGTTTCAGAACGAGTGTAAGGTTATCAATTTGAAGTACGAGTATGAGGGATACATAGGCGTGGAGCAATGGGCGGTTATTACAGAACTATCCGAAAAAGAACTGTTTGAAAAATACCCTGATATTATATCCCGCTACATACCGTTCGTGCTGCTGTCCGTTGAACAGGGAAAGGCAGTATATGAGTTTAGAAGAAATGAAAGCAAATTCTATAAGCGCAGCTTAAACAACGAGGACGCTTTTGGATGTGACGATGAGCTTATAGGGATATTCCATTCGGAGGTCTTTGTTCCTGACTTTTTTGAGCAGCAGATAACAGAGGAATACGAAGAAAATCGTTATCAGTTGAAGATGAAGCTGATGGACAAGGCTCTCTCAACCCTTACCGAAAAGCAATACAAATACCTCATATCTCGGTATGTTGCAAATAAAAGCGCAAGGGAAATTGCCGAAGCGGAGGGTGTATCTCATCAGGCGATTGAAAAGCATTTGAACGTAGCGGTCAAGAAAGTGAAAAAAATATTTGAGGGATTTTTCCGAAAATAGGTTGTCATTTGGCTGACTGATTCCAAATTAGTGAAGGGGTTGTTTTGAATCCGGATAAAGATTTCCCCTTCACTTAATCTTGGAAATGCGAGGTCAATGCTATGCAAACAGAGAATAAAGAAAAGGTGAAGCGTGGAGAAATTTATCTGCATGATTTTGGAAACAATGCAGGCTCAATTCAGAATGGGGTAAGACCTGTTCTTGTAGTTCAATGCGATGAAGGCAATCAGGCAAGCATGACAACGGTTGTTGCAGCTCTTACATCAGTTATAAAGAAGCGTTATTTGCCGTCCCATATTATCTTGGGAGATAAATTTGGACTCAAAGAGCCTTCGATGGTTATGCTGGAACAACTGAAAACAGTCAATCAGTCCGAGCTTGTGGAGTATATCGGATTTGTTGACAACGAATATCTGCTCCGTAAGGTGAATCACGGCTTAAAGAAAGCGCTTGGTTTGTGGGTGGATAAGCCGCAAAAGCACAAGGGGGATATTCGCTGCCTTTGTCCTGCCTGCTTACAGGCATATAAGAAAACACAGAATTATATTGTTAGGCGGCTTGATCCGCTGGCTTCCAAAAGGGAGAAATGCGATAAGTGCGACAATATGGGCTGGGATTATATCATTTATGAAAGGCGTACTTCCACCGGGGACAAGGAGGTACAGGCTGATGAATGATAATAAGAAGGCAAAGCAGTCTAAATATGAAGTCCCATTGTGGCATAAAACAAATCTTTCTATTGATGAAGCGGTCGCTTATACAGGGATTGGCAGAGCAAAATTATATGAGATGACAAATAGAGAAGATTGCCCATTTGTATTATGGATTGGAAATCGGAGGGTAATAAAGCGACAGGTTTTTGATGAGTACATTGCAAATATGTATTTGATATAACAGAGTTGTCAAGTCTGCGATAAGCCAGTTCGCATAATTGGCTTATCGCTTCTTTTCTACTATGATGTACTCACCAAAAGCGAGGAGGTACAGCAAATGGAAAGAAAACGAAATCAGGCGGAAAAAATCCAAGTTCCTGTATGGTACAAAACAAATTTATCAATCGAAGAAGCAGCAGCTTATTCAGGGATAAGTCGGGATAAGCTCTACGAGATGACAAACAAAGAGGATTGCCCATTTGTATTGTGGATTGGAAACCGCAGGCTGATAAAAAGAGAAGTTTTTGATGAATACATAAAAAAATCATATTCGATTTAAGGAGGAACTACTATGGATGATGAAGTTATGACTTATAAGGCAAAGCTTGAAGCAAGGAATGCTGACAAGCCAATATGGGAGAAAAAATGTCTTTCTATTGAAGAAGCGGCGGCATATTCCGGTATCGGGATAACGAAGCTCAGACAATTATCACAGCAAAAGAAATGCCCGTTTGTAGTGCCGCTTGGGAATCAGGTTTTTATTGTCCGGGAGAAATTAGATACCTATATCAAGGATAAAAAGCATATTTAGGAGGGGTGACTTATGGCTAAGGAAAAGAGAAAGGATAAATCAAGAGTAGTTCTTCGTACCGGGGAATTACAAAGAAGCAACGGTACTTACCAATACTCGTGGGTGGACGCAAACAAAAAGAGGCGTTATGTCTATGCGAGGAACTTAGATGATCTTCGTGCAAAGGAAGAACAGATTGCAAAAGATAAAAGCGATGGCATTAAGACCGAAGCCCGCTATACGACAGTAAATGAACTTTTTGATTTGTGGAAAGTTTTGAAACGAGGATTGAAAAACAATACCTTTGAAAATTATAAATATATGTATGAGACTTTCGTCCGTCCAAATATCGGAAAACAGCGTATTTCAACTCTGAAAAAATCTGATGTTAAGCGGTACTATAATTATCTTGCCGACGAAAGAGGAGTAAAGGCTTCTACGATTGACAGTATCCATACCGTGCTTCATCAGATTTTGGATATGGCGGTTGATGATGATTACATTCGTAACAATCCGTCTGACAATGTGTTGAGAGAGCTGAAAAAATCCCATGTTTTTAAGACGGAAAAACGCAGGGCATTAACACGACCTGAGCAGGATTTGTTTCTTGACTATCTGAAGAACACGCCGAAAGTACAAAACTGGTATCCGATATTTGCGGTAATGGTCGGTACGGGATTACGAGTTGGTGAAGTGACCGGGCTGAGATGGTGCGATATTGATATGGAAGAAGGCATTATTGATGTTAATCACACTTTGGTTTACTACGATCACCGAACCGATGACAGCAAGAAAGGCTGCTACTTCAATGTGAATACAACAAAAACCCCAGCGGGCAACAGACAAGTACCAATGCTTGATTTTGTAAAAGAAGCCTTCCTTATGGAAAAGGAAAGGCAGGAAATGTTTGATTTACATTGCGAGGTTATCATTGACGGGTACAGCGATTTCATATTTATTAACCGCTTCGGGCAGGCTCAACATCAATCAACGCTGAACAAGGCAATCCGCCGGATTATCCGGGACTGTAATGATGAGCAGTTATTGAAAGATGAAAATGCGGAGGTATTGCTGCCACACTTTAGCTGTCACTCTCTCAGACATACATTCACGACAAGAATGTGTGAAGCAGGAGTAAATGTGAAGGTAATTCAGGACGCACTCGGTCACAAGGATATTTCCACCACGCTTAATATCTACACCGATGTGACAAAGGAACTCAAGCGCTCCGAATTTGAGGGACTTGACTTATACTTCAAAAATGAGTAAAATAATATAGTCCTGATGTTCCCGTATCGGGAATGTCAGGACTTCTCTTATAAAATCAGAAGTTAGTCATAAGAGCATACATCATTTACATCAAATCGTACACATACACGATGTAAAAGTGATTCATAGTATGACCTGATTACAGATTGACGATTTGGAGAATCGAGAAAATAGGACAGTAAAACAGATTATGGAGGAACTTATCAATATGACCGATTTCGTCCCGACGATGAAACCAATGGACAATTAAAAGTTTTTGATAAAGCTGTATTTTGATATGCTCCCCATATGGTAGACAATGGAAATATCCAAAACTATCATATGGGGAGTATATCGTTTATGCGGGTTTGCAGACTTGGAAAAATTGCATAGTTTTCAAAAATGAGTGGGCAGTTCCATAACGGGATTGCCCATTTTTAGTAGGCTATATTTTACTTTTAAGAAAATTAGTTTACGAATTAAAAGAGTTAAAATAAAGCAGAAAAATTGTGACAGAGAATAATTGAACGAACTGTATTTTCATGTTAAACTGAACATATGAATATTATTATTGAAACGAGAAATTTTGAAAAACTGCATACGGAAGAATTGAAAGTAAAATGCCCAGCTTGTCTGGATCAGCTTTGGGAAAGTCAGTGGGTTCGCCGCAGTATAACAAGAGCAGACATGGCGCAGGCGGAGGAACTGCAGGCTTTGGGAGATAAAATCGTGCAGTCAGCAGATGTGACTGTAGTTTTGGCGTCGGGGCAGATGGCGAAGCTGCTTCGCGCTGGTATTTCTGCAGCAGAGCCAGTAGAGGAAAAGTCAAAGGTCATCGTCTTTGGCGACACCTTTTCGCCGTCAGCCTATGCGTCATTGCTGCATTCATTGGAAGGGAAATCCTTTACACTTCTTGCTATATCAGAGGCGGAAGAGAGTTTGCAGCTTCGAGGGGCGTACAGCGTGCTCAAGCAGCAGCTTATTTCCAGCTGCGGAAAGGAACAGGCTGCTGAGCGGATTTTTGCCATTGCAGGAAAAGAAAGTAAATTTCTGACAGCGGAAGCAGCCGCGGAGGATTATCCATTGCTATCTTATCCGGAAATTCCGGCGGCATATGGAGCTGGAACCTCAGCCCTTCTGCTTGCACTCGCCATTAAAGGCGTAAATTTGGAGTTGTATTTGTCAGGGTTTTACGATATGCTGGCGTCACCGTCCTGGGATTTGGATGGTGTAGATTACGCAGTAGGGCGCGCAGCATATCGAAAAGCATGCGGTAAGGACAGCGGCGCCGGTGAGGAGCTGCTGCTTGTCTGGCAGAATCAGCTTGTAGATTTTGGCGCGTGGTATGGCAGCTGCAGGAGAATGCCTTCGCAGTCGGCGAATGTGGAACTTGAATCAGCTTTTCAGACCCTGCTCCTTGTAGAGAAGGACAGTTTGGATATTATGATGCCATACTTTGACGGATGTAACGAAGATGGCTCCCTGAATCTTCTGATGGCAGAGGAAGCAAATCGCCACTTTGAAAAAACAGCCTGCGGTGTGAAAGTTTCTTTGACCCATATGGACGACTATAATCTGGGACAATTATTCGCGTTTATGCAGCTTTCAAAGGGGATCACGGATTTACTGGTTATAGCCCAGTAAGAATGAAATAATTTATTTCAGGGGTTTACTTTATTTTTTATTGTGATATAATTAGAAAAAAGGAAAGTTAATTTTTTAACAAAACTTTTGAATAAAATTAACAATCATTAAGTAGGAGGTTATTATAATGAAAAAAGTTGGTGTATTAGGAACCGGCACTATGGGCGCTGGCATCATTCAGGTACTTGCACAGAACGGATACGAAGTAGTACTGAGAGCCAGAAGACAGACTTCTGTAGATAAAGGTATTGCTACCGTAGAAAAGAATCTGGATAAGATGATCAAGAAAGAAAAAATCACTGCAGAAGACAAGACAGCTATCATGGGCAGAATCCAGGGTTCCACTGATATCAGCATTGTAAAAGATGCAGACCTGATCATTGAGGCAGCAACAGAAGATATGGAAGCAAAGAAAGCTTTGTTTGCTGAACTGGATCAGCTGGTTAAGCCAGAAGCAATCATTGCTACAAATACATCTTCCCTGTCCATTACCGAAATCGCTGCTGCAACAGGCAGACCTGACAAAGTAATCGGTATGCACTTCTTCAACCCTGTTCCTGCTATGAAATTAGTAGAAATCATTCAGGGGCTGACAACTTCCGATGAAACTAAGGCAACAATCGTAGAACTGGCAGAGAAACTGGGTAAGACTCCAGTAGAAGTTGCAGAAGCACCAGGATTTGTTGTAAACAGAATTTTAATTCCGATGATTAACGAAGGTATCGGCATTCTGGCTGACGGCGTTGCTGATGCGAAAGGCATCGACACAGCTATGAAGCTGGGCGCTAACCACCCGATGGGACCGCTTGAACTGGGCGATCTGATTGGTCTTGATGTATGCCTTGCAATTATGGATGTACTGTATAGCGAATACGGTGATCCTAAGTACAGAGCACATGTGCTGCTGAGAAAAATGGTAAGAGCCGGTAAGCTGGGAAGAAAGACCGGTATCGGTTTCTACGATTATACAAAATAAATAGAACATATGCACAAAAGGGGCTGTCTCAAGATAAAATGAGACAGCTTCTTGTTTTAGGTCAGCGCCTCCGCTTGAAGAAGTTAGAGCGGCAGTTTTGTGTACGGAAGTAAGATTAACAGCAAGAGAATGAAGACATGTCGTGCCGGTGATTTGCCCCTGTGCCACATTTGGGATTGATTTCTGTATACATGGCGGAGACCTATGAAAAAGTGCCACATATAAAAGTGTTTTAAGAAAAAATGGCAGATGCAGAAAGAAATGCAGACAAATAGTCGGAAAAACTTTGGCACTCTACAGTAAAATATCAAAAAAGTGGATATCAGGAGGCAGGCACGCCAGTATTTTAGAAAATAAATTCAAATATGGCGTTTGGCGAGTGGCTGATGCCATTTATACAAAAAAACTCTTAGAATATGGCGTTTTCCAGAGGGTGAACGCCATAGATACAAAAAAACATTGAGATTGTGGCGCGTCGGTTTCTCCGCATTTGACCTGAATCTTTTTCGGCTCAATATCACTTTTTATTTGAAATGTCTCCGCAGAAATATTAGTTTGTCAGCAGTTTTCGCGGTCCTTTTACAAAAAAATACCCTTTTCATTGGTTTCACATTGTATTATAATGAAATTAGAGTTTTCGTCTTTTGATGGTAAGGGCTTTTTCTATTTTAGAAAGCCGCATCTTAAACGTTTTCCCTTAATAAATAATTTTCAATTAAAGCTATTATCACTATACACAGAAAGGAACAGGCCTTAGGGTCTGATTATTACATGCCAAGAAAGAAATTAGAAGAAACACAGAAAATAGAAACACAGGCAGCAGAAATCAAGCCTGCAAAGAGAAGGGGTCGTCCGCCGAAGGCAGAAACTTTGGCAAAGCGTGCAGCGGAAGCTGCACAGGTGGATGAAGGAGCAGCTGCAATTGTCAGGAAAATTGATGAACCTGCAGAGCCAAAGCCTGTGAAACGGAGGGGGCGCCCGCCAAAGGCAGAGACGCTGGCGCGAAAAGCGCGGGAAGAGGCGGCTTTGCAGGAAGCATTGCAGGCAGAAAAGCCTGCGGTGGAAATTTTACAGAGGTCAGAGGAAGACAAGATAGAGCCGGAAGTGGAATTGCAGCCATTGAGCCCTGAGGCAGGACAGGTCCAAGAAGCAGGAGCGCAGGTGCTCGCACATGAGGAGGCTCACCCTGTGCGCAGAAAAGTCCCTACCCACAAGGAACAGGAACGTCCGGAAGTGGAGGGAATTTTGGAAATTGCTGAAGGTGGTTTCGGATTTTTGCGTTTTAATAATTTCCTGACCAGTGACAGGGATGTATATGTTTCACCAACGCAGATTAGAAGATTTAATCTGAAGACGGGTGATTTGATTAAAGGAATTTCCAGACTGCCTAACGAGGGCGAACGCTTCGGCGCGCTGCTTTATGTGCTGACGGTCAACGGGGATGAACCGGGTGTGGCTATGCGCAGACCGGATTTTGAGGATTTGACGCCGATTTTCCCAAGGGAAAGACTGACCTTGGAGGATCGCAGCAAAGAACTTGCTATGCGTCTCATTGACCTGATTGCGCCTATTGGAAAAGGACAGAGAGGTCTGATTGTGGCACCGCCAAAAGCTGGGAAGACGACTCTTTTGAAGAGTATTGCCAATAACATCGAGAAAAAACACCCGGAAGTGGAGATGATTGTTTTGCTCATTGACGAACGTCCGGAAGAAGTGACCGACATGAAACGCTCCCTTAGCGGCGGCGAAGTTATCTATTCTACCTTTGATGAAATGCCGCAGCACCACGTAAAGGTTGCGGAGATGGTTCTGGCAAGGGCACAGCGCCTGGCAGAGCACGGCAAAGATGTAGTCATCCTGCTTGACAGTATTACCAGACTGGCAAGAGCCTACAATCTGGTGGTTCCAGCTTCAGGAAGAACTTTGTCCGGCGGACTTGATCCAGGTGCTCTTCACAAGCCGAAGAAATTTTTCGGTGCAGCAAGAAATATCGAAGAGGGTGGCAGCATCACCATTTTGGCGACAGCGCTGGTTGAAACAGGAAGCCGCATGGATGATGTTATATTTGAGGAATTTAAGGGTACAGGTAATATGGAAGTCCATCTGGACAGGAAATTGTCAGAGAAGAGAATATTCCCTGCCATCGACTTGAACAAATCTGGAACCCGTAAGGAGGATTTGCTGATGAGTCAGGATGAGATGGAAGCAATCTGGGCAATGAGAAGAGCTCTTGCGAACAGTCCTGTGCAGGAAGTGACAGAGACGATTATCGACAATCTGGCGCATACCAGAAACAATGAAAATTTTATCCAGATTATAAAAAAGATTTTTATACAGCAGTAGATAGAGGTTAATTATGGATTTGAGCAAGATTTTTTTGAAAGACGCATGCCCAACGCCCGTTGGTGGACAGGCGGTCATGGAGGGGATTATGATGAAAGGACTGTCGCGCACTGCGGTTGCGGTGAGGCTGCCTGACGGACGAATCCACATGAAAACAGAGCCGAATAAGAAAATGGGAAAGTGGACAAAGATTCCGATTATCAGAGGGGTTGTTGCCTTTGTCATGTCTTTGGTGCAGGGGACCGGCATTCTGATGTATTCTGCGGACGTGTTGGAAGCCAGCTGGTCCAGTGAGGAAAACGCAGAAGAGGACAAAATGGAAGCATGGCTTAACAGACATTTTGGGGAGAAGGGCGCATGGAATCTGATGATTTACCTTTCTGTGATTCTGGCGCTTGCTATGACTATCGGTTTGTTTATTTTGCTTCCGACAGTAGTGACAAATTTGCTTCAGCCGATTATTGACAGCGATTTTGCTTTTAATTTGATTGAAGGCATCATGCGAATTGGAATTTTTGTGATTTATCTGGGGCTGATCAGCCAGATGAAGGATATCAAGACGGTGTTTCAGTACCACGGTGCCGAACATAAGTGCATTCACTGTTTTGAAAACAATTTAGAGTTGACTCCTGCCAATGCGCAGCAGTTTTATACACTGCACCCGAGGTGCGGAACCAGCTTTCTGCTCTTTGTTATGGTTATCAGTTTCGTGCTTCACCTATTCCTTGGCTGGCCGGATTTGGTACTCCGAATTGTGTCAAGGCTGCTGCTGGTACCGGTGGTTGCAGGACTTTCCTACGAGCTTTTGAAGTGGGCAGGAAGGAGTGACAGCTGGGTTGTCAAGATTCTTAGCCTGCCGGGACTGTACTTACAAAAGTTGACTACAAAGAATCCGTCCGATGACCAGTTGGAAGTTGCTATTTGTGCTATGAAAGCAGTTATGGTGCCTGAGGATACGCCGTATTTTGAGGGGATTTGTGACCTTGAAGGAAATTTGATACAGGAGCATAAGATAGAGAGAAAGAGCAAGGAGGACGCTAAGCAGGGCCAGCAGGAATCTGCGGATGCGCAGGGATAAAGAGGAGTAAAGAATGAGCCTTTCGGTGAAAGAAATTTTAAATATCGGCAAAAGACAGCTTGAAGAACGCCAAATCGGTGATGCAGCAATCGACTGCAAACTGTTGTATTGCTATTTAATGAAAATTACTAGCGCACAGTTGATTTTGGAATATCAGAAGATTTTGCCGGACAGTTTGTGCGATGAGTATTTTACACTGTTGGATTTGCGGAGCAGCGGAAAGCCGCTCCAGTATATTACTGGTACGCAGGATTTTATGGGCCTGGAATTTAACGTGAATGAAAGCGTGCTGATTCCCCGTCAGGACACGGAAACACTGGTAGAGGATGCTATGGGTGTAATTTCTGATGGAACACTGCGTGGAGAGGCGTTTCTCCCAAAGAGAAAAAAGGATTGGGAGGTGCTGGATCTTTGCTGCGGCAGTGGCGCAATCGGACTTTCTCTCGCAAAGCTTTGCAAAGGAACCAAGGTGACCTGCTCGGATATTAGTAAAGACGCCCTTGCGGTCGCAAAGGAAAATGCCGGAAAGCTGGGGGTCAAAGTGACTTTTCAGGAGGGAAATCTGCTGCTTCCATTTAAGGGTCGGTTTAAAAACAAGCGGTTTGACATGATTATCTCTAATCCTCCTTACATAAAAACTTCTGTGATTCCAACGCTGCAGCGTGAGGTTCGCGACCACGAGCCAATGATGGCGCTGGACGGCGGAGCAGGTGGACTAGACTTCTACGGAAGGATTATTGCGGACGCTGCTGACTGTCTGAAAAAAGATGGCGTGCTGATGTTTGAAATCGGTCACGATCAGAGGGAAGCTGTATGCAGTCTCATTGAACAAACTGAGCAGTTTGCCTGCGTGACCTGTCTGCAGGATTTGGCAGGACGTGATAGAATCGTAGCGGCAGTACTGAAAGGGAAGAAATAGGGGATTGTAGAAAACTTTGCAAGGGAGCGCGGTGTGATGAAACTAACCATTCGGAACGGCAGACTGCCGGATTTGGACAGAGTTTGGGAAATCGAAAAGCAGGCATTTCCGCCAGCGGAGGCGGCTTTGCGAGAGACTTATGAGTATCGCTTGAAGAACATCAGCGACTGGTTCTTTGTGGGAGAGCTTGATGGTGAGATTGTCAGCGCGGTAGTGGGAAGACTGACGCAGCGGGATGTGTTTTCTGATGCGCTTTATGAAAATATATCCCTTGAGGCGGGTCCGTATTTTGCGATTTTATCAGTTCTGACATCGGACGAACACAGAAAGAAAGGCTTTGCCGGGCAGGTTTTGGAGTACAGTATTGAGGCGGCAAGGCAGGCAGGGCTTAAGGGAATAACCCTGGCGTGCAAGGATTATTTAATTGCATATTATGAGAAATTCGGCTTTCAGAAAATCGGGGTGTCAGAGTCGGCTCACGGTGGTGCAGTCTGGAATGATATGCGGCTGGAATTTGAAAAAGAGAAAACTATACCTGAAGGGGTATAAATTATAAAAATAGAATGCGGAAATATACCCTAAAGGGTATATAATAGAAAAAATGATTGAAAATGCACCCGATAGGGTGTAATATGTAAATATGAATAGAATTGGATATTATATAAAACAAGAAAGAAAAAAGTTAGGGTTGACGCAAGAGGAATTTGCTATACGTTCGGGCCTTGGACTGCGTTTTGTCAGAGAGTTAGAGCAGGGGAAGGAAACTGTACGACTGGATAAGGTAAATCAGGCACTTGCGATGTTTGGCATGGAAGCAATGCCTGTTAAAAAGGAGAGATAGAATGCCATTAGAGTATCGAAAAGGATATGTATATATCCAAAATCAGTACGCAGGGGTAGTAGCAGAAACAGAGGAAGGATATACTTTTTCTTATGATAATGAATATAGAAACAAGGAAAACGCAGTGGCAGTTAGCTTGACACTACCTTTAAGCGAGAAGGGTTATAGTGCTAGCATGCTATTTTCTTTTTTTGATGGTCTTGTTCCAGAAGGCTGGCTTCTTGATGTTGCAAGCAGGAACTGGAAAATCAATGCTAACGACCGGTTTGGTCTATTGCTTTTAACTTGTAGGGATTGTATCGGTGATGTGTCGATCAGAACGGAGAAAGAATAGAGATGAAATGCTTATACTGTCAAAAGGATATTAGGGATTCGGTGTCGCTGGAGGAGAAAGATTCTTGCTGGCACAAGAAGTGTGTAAAAGCTTTTTTTGGTACGGATAAAATGCCTATTTTAGATGTGACAAAAGAGGGATTAAATCAGTTAGCAAGGAAGACGGTAAATAAAGGATTGACAGTTCCTGGGGTGCAGAAGAAGCTTTCACTGCACTTATCCACAGAAACGGAATCCCGTCTTACACTTGTAGACTATCCAACGGGTTATATTTTAAAGCCGCAAACTGACGAATTTGAGAAGCTTCCGGAGTTTGAAGATTTGGCGATGAGGTTAGCAAGGATTGCGGGGGTAAAGACAGTGCCTCACGGACTGGTGAAAATTCATGACGAATACGCATATATTACAAGACACATTGACAGACTTATAGATGGGGATTCGGTAGAACTGTATGCCATGGAGGACTTTTGCCAGCTTTCGGGAAGATTGACCTTGGACAAATATAAAGCGTCATACGAAATATGTGGAAAAATAATTAATGCGTATTCGGTTAATAGGGGCTTTGATTTATCAGAACTTTATATGCGGCTAGTGTTTTCTTATATTATTGGAAACTCTGATATGCATTTAAAGAATTTTTCTTTAATAGAAACTGCGCCGGCAAATAGAGAATTTTGCCTGTCGCAAGCATATGATTTACTGCCTGTTAATGTGATTATACCGGAAGATACTGATGAAACAGCGCTTACCTTAAATGGAAAGAGAAAAAGGTTGAAGAGAAGGGATTTCTTGGAGTTTGCTGCACATTGCGGGCTTCCTGAAAAATCTGCTGAAAAGATGATTGGAAGGATATGTGGACTGAAGGACGCCTTTTTTTTGCAATGTGAGGATTCATATTTAACGGAAGAAATGAAAGAAAGTTTAAAAGCATTGATTTCTGCTAGAATCGCTGCAATCAGCTCTTGAAGTCATTGGAATTACATGGTATGATGTATAAATGATATAAACGATTTTTATAAAGGAAGGTTATGAGAATGAAAGATATACAGCTTAGAGAACTTCACAGAAACGCTACCTCCTATGCCGACAAGGAAGTTATCGTCAGAGGCTGGGTCAGAACCAATAGAAGTTCTAATAAGTTTGGATTTATAGAACTCAACGACGGCACTTTTTTCAAGTCCGTACAGGTTGTTTATGAAGCTGACAAAATCAGCAACTTTGACGAAGTGGCAAAAGCGCCGATTGCATCTGCTTGGCTGGTTCGCGGCACGCTGGTGCTGACACCGGAAGCAAAGCAGCCTTTTGAAATCAAGGCAGAAGAGGTGACGATGGAGGCAGATTCCGCAGCAGATTATCCGCTGCAGAAGAAGCGCCACTCCATGGAGTTTCTAAGAGAAATTGCGCATCTGAGACCGAGAAGCAATACCTTCTCTGCGGTGTTCAGAGTGCGTTCTCTGGTAGCTTACGCCGTGCACAAATTCTTCCAGGAGCAGGATTTTGTCTATGCACATACCCCGATTATTACGGGCAGTGATTGTGAGGGTGCAGGTGAGATGTTCCGCATTACGACTTTAGATATGGACAATCTGCCTATGACTGAAGATGGAAAGATCGACTACAGCCAGGATTTCTTCGGCAAGGAAACCAGTTTGACTGTAAGCGGACAGCTGGAAGCAGAGACCTTTGCTATGGCATTCAGAAACGTATACACCTTTGGACCGACCTTTAGAGCAGAAAATTCCAATACTACAAGACACGCTTCTGAGTTTTGGATGATTGAGCCGGAAATTGCTTTTGCTGATTTGAACGATAACATGGATTTAGCCGAAGCTATGGTAAAATATATTATCAACTACGTGCGCGAGCATGCACCGGAAGAGATGGCGTTTTTCAATAGCTTCATCGATAAGGGGCTGTTGGAAAGACTGGACAATATCGTAAATTCCGATTTTGGCAGAGTCACCTATACTGAAGCAGTAGATTTGCTGCTGAAGTCCGGCAAGAAGTTCCAGTATCCGGTAGAATGGGGTATTGACCTGCAGACAGAGCATGAGCGCTATTTGACAGAAGAAGTATTCAAGAAGCCGATTTTCGTTACGGATTATCCAAAGGACATCAAGGCATTTTATATGCGGTTAAACGACGACAACAAGACTGTTGCAGCTTGCGACTTGCTGGTGCCGGGCGTTGGTGAAATCATTGGCGGAAGCCAGAGAGAAGAGCGTCTTGACGTGCTTACTGCTCGCATGGCAGAACTTGGTCTTGATGAAAAAGACTATTGGTGGTACCTGGATCTGCGTAAATACGGCGGCGTAAAACATGCCGGCTACGGTTTAGGCTTTGAGAGAATGATTATGTACTTGACCGGAATGGGCAATATCAGAGATGTACTGCCGTTCCCAAGAACACCGAAAACTGCAGAATTTTAAAAAGATAAGACAAAGAGCCTGGGTAACCGAAAGCCCCGGCTCTTTTTGTAAGAATAAAGGTCGTGGGGGACCAGTTATGTGAGGAGGAACAGATGAAACAGGAGTTGCTGGAAAAAGCGATTGCGCTACGCCATGAGCTGCATCGATACCCGGAACTTTCGGAAAAGGAAGTGCGTACAAAGAAAATACTGATGGAGTTTATCAAGGTAAATACAGATTTGCAGGTGGTCGATAGAGGACAGTGGTTTTATGCGGTATATGAGCCAAAGCAAAAGAGCGAAAAAGGAAGGATCGCTTTTCGTGCGGATATGGACGCTATTTCAGTCTTTGAAGATAGCAATTTGCCTTATGCTTCTGAAAATCCAGGTGTTGCCCACAAGTGCGGACACGATGGGCACAGCGCTGCCTTGGCAGCCTTTGCCATGGAACTTTCCGAAACAGGGACAGACAGGGAGGTATATTTGATTTTTCAGCATGCGGAAGAAAACGGCGCTGGCGGCAAAGTTTGTGCGCAGTTGATTGAAGAAAAGCAAATTGAAGCGGTTTATGCGCTGCACAATTTTCCGGGCTATGAAGAAGGGGCGCTGCTTCTTCGGGAAGGTACGATTAACTGTGCATCCATGGGCATGGAGCTGACGTTTACAGGAGTTTCCGCCCATGCAAGTCAGCCTGAAAAGGGGAGGAATCCTGCAGCGGTGATTAGCAGATTGGTGCTGGAGTTAGAAAAGATGGCTGCGCCGGAATGTCATGAAGGACTGATTTTGGCGACGGTAGTGCAGGTGGATATCGGCGAAAGAGCTTTTGGGGTAGCAGCCCATAAGGGTAAACTGCTTTTGACTATTCGGGGACAAATTGAAGATGAGATGAATGCATTGCGGGACCGGATAGAAAATTTTGCAAAGGAGCAGGCGCAGCAGTATGGTCTTCTACTGGAAACTGCTTATCACGATGTGTTCCCGGAGACTTATAATCACGGAGAAAGCATTGAAAAAATCCGAAATATTGCCGATGAAAAAGGCTGGAAGACCCAGACTTTGGAAAACCCGATTAGAAGTTCGGAAGACTTCGGCTGGTATCTGAAAAAAGCATCCGGCGCGCTGGTTTGGATGGGCGCGGGTATGGAATGTACGCCGATTCATTCAGCAGAATTTGACTATAATGACAATCTGATTGAAAGGAGTGTATTATTTTTTCAAAGTCTGCTGTAACTATATAAAGGGATTAAATTCTTACAATTTTCCTACAGCTATTGACAGCAATAAAACTTTGCAATAAACTGAAGTTAAGTCAAAGATTAAATAGCGGACGATTTTTACAGGGGATAAATGGCAGTACTTTAGGGGGAATTAGAGATGAGAAGCAGATATAACATTTGGCTTAAAATTGGAATCGTTGTTTTTGCAGCAGGCTTGATTTTTTTATGCACGATGGTCGTAAGGGATTCGGGCGAGTTTTACGCAGAGAGTAAGGATGGACTTTGGAAAGGGTACATATCCAGAAGCGCCGGTAGAGGCGAAGGAACATATCAGGCGTATGTGTGCTATTTGGGCAATGAAGAGGGAAATATTGGCGAAATAGAAGTGCAGCCGTTTTGCAGCAAGAAAGCAAAACCTTGCAGAATAGTGGCAGAAAGCGTGCCAATCTCAGTTTCGAAGCATTTTTCGCAGGGAGCACCAAAGAAAGCATATAGACTGGCGCAAACGGCGATAAACGAAGCGGACAAGATTACCCTTGGAATCAGCTGGAAAGATAAGGACGGGGAGGTTCGATATTCCAGTTTACTATTTAGCAGTTAAATGAAAAGCAAGGAGGCTGTAATGAGGCAGCCTTTTTCATTTGGGAAAAATTTCATGGAATAGTCGAACTATTCGAAAATCCGATAGACTATAAGAGAAGAATGTGTTATACTATTGACATACGCAAAATTAATGTAGGAGGTCTTATCGATGAAAGGCTACACAAGCGAAACAATTAGAAATGTTGCTTTATTAGGACATGGCGGATGTGGTAAAACTACATTCCTGGAAGCCGCTCTGTTAGAAACAGGCGTAATCACAAAATTGGGTAAAGTCGAGGACGGAAATACAGTATCCGACTACGACAAAATGGAAATTGAAAAAGGTTATTCCATTAATACTTCTGTTGTTCCAATTGAGTGGAAGAACAGCAAGATTAATTTTATCGATACACCGGGATATTTCGACTTTGTCGGCGAAGTAAATGCGGCCCTTCGCGCTGCTGAGGCTGCTGTGATTCTGGTAGATGCAGGTTCAGGTATTCAGGTAGGAACCGAAGCTGCATGGAATGCTTGTGAAAGATATAAGAAACCTAGATTCATCGTTATCAATAAGAGAGATAAGGACGAATTTGACTTTTATAAAACCTTTGATGAACTGAAGGCAAAATTCGGTGAAACACTGATTCCATTCAGCTGGCCACTTTCTGCAGAAATCGACGAAGAGCTGAAAGAAGCAATCGCAATGGCTGACGATGAACTGATGGAAAAATACTTCAACGGAGATGATTTTTCTGATGAAGAAGTAAGAAATGGCTTAATCAAAGGCATTTCCGAAGGCGTTATTGTCCCTGTATGCTCTTCGGCATTTCAGCTGGGACAAGGTATTGAAGGTCTTCTAGACCTGTTGCTGACCTATGTTCCTACACCGCTGCAGCATGGTGCATATCCGGGATTCAACGACAAGAACGAGCCGGTAGAAAAAATTTCTGTCACCGACGCACCGATGTCTGCGTTTGTATTTAAGACAATTGTTGACCCGTTTGTAGGAAAAATTTCCATCATGAAGGTGGTAACCGGTAAGATTAACTCCGGTACAGAAGTTTACAACGAGAGAGCAGGAAAAGCTGAAAAGCTTGGCAAGCTGTTCTTCCTCAGAGGTAAAGAACAGCTGGAACTGAACTATGCAGAAGCAGGCGACATTGTAGCCGTTGCAAAACTGCAGTATACCGTTTCAGGCGATACCCTTTGCGACAAGAGCGATATCGTAAGATATCTGCCACTGGATTATCCATCTCCGACTTATTACGTCGCAATTGAAGCTGCTGATAAGGGAGACGAAGAAAAGATGGGAACAGGTCTTTCAAGACTGAGAGAAGAAGATCCGTCCTTTGTAGTAGAAAGAAACGCTGAAACCCATCAGACCCTTCTTGGCGGTCAGGGCGATATCCAGCTGGGTATCATTATGGCGAAGTTAAAAGACAGATTCGGTGTTACTGTTAAGGTTGTGCCGCAGAAGATTGCTTATCGGGAAACCATCAAGGGAAATTCTGATGTACAGGGTAAACATAAGAAACAGTCCGGAGGCGCTGGTCAGTACGGTGACGTACACATCAGATTCTCACCATCTCAGCAGGAATTTGAATTCTCCGAAGAACTCTTCGGCGGTTCTATTCCAAAGAACTACGTGCCTGCTGTTGAAAAAGGACTCATTGAAAGTATGCAGAAAGGTCCTCTTGCAGGCTGCAAGGTAGTAAACGTTAAGGCTGTATTGTACGATGGTTCTTACCATGATGTAGACTCCAACGAAGTATCCTTCAAGATTGCTGCATCTCTGGCATTCAAGAAAGGTATCGTCGAAGCAAAGCCTTGCCTTCTGGAGCCGATTATGCACATGGAAATCTTCGTTTCCGATGATTACATGGGTGACGTAATGGGCGACATGAACAAGAGAAGAGGCAAGATTTTAGGTATGGAACCACAGAATGGAGGCGGACAGAAGATTCTTGCAGAAGCGCCGCAGGCTGAGCTCTTCGATTATGCGCTGGTTCTTCGCTCCATGACTCAGGGTAGAGGCGTCTTTGAAATGAGATTTGAAAGATACGAAGAAGTGCCAAAACAGCTGTCTGAAAAGATTATCGCTGAATATCAGGCACAGCAGGAAAAATAATTAGATAAAATAATTTCAGAATCCCGGAAGTCGGTGGCTTTTGGGATTCTGTTTTTTCTTTAGCCTTTATGCCATTCCAAACTTTTGCAGTGTGGCGTGCATAATCGGTGTGGACAAATGGGGCAGTGTTTGGTATAATACAAGATACGAACAAATGTTTGCAAAGAGGAGAGGTTAGCGTATTATGGCAAAGAAAGCGAAAACAGTATATGTCTGTCAGGAATGCGGCTACGAAAGCAGTAAATGGGTTGGACAGTGTATTTGCGGTGCATGGAACAGCATGGTAGAGGAGAAGATTGTAGAGGCACCGACAAATGATACGAGACGAAGAGCCTCCGCAGGAGCTAAACCATCTAAACTAAAGGAAATTGGTGCGGGAGGAGATTACGTTCGGATTGATACAGGCATCGGGGAACTGAACCGGGTACTAGGAGGAGGGCTGGTGAAGGGCTCTTTGACTTTGATCTCAGGCGAACCGGGTATCGGCAAGTCTACGATGATTATACAGGCAGCTGCTAATTTGGCTAAGTCACTGGGTACGGTTCTCTATATCTCGGGAGAAGAGTCTGAGGCACAGATTAAAATGCGGGCAGATCGGGTTTGCGGAGAACTGAACGAGAACCTCTATATTCTGGCGGAAACCAACATGGAAAATATTGTTGCAGCCTGCGAAAATCTTAAACCGAAGTTTTTAATTATAGATTCCATTCAGACTATGTATACACAGACTTTGGACTCAGTGCCCGGCAGTGTGTCTCAGGTCAGAGATGTGGGAAACCAATTGATGAAACTTGGAAAAACAGGAGATATCCCTGTGTTTATCGTTGCCCATGTTACCAAGAATGGAGAGTTGGCTGGACCCAAGATTGTGGAACATCTGGTGGACTGCGTGCTGAATTTTACCGGGGAGAGAGATCATGACCTGCGAATTCTTCGCGTGTTTAAAAACCGATTTGGAACTACCAGTGAAATCGGTGCCTTTCAGATGGAGGAAGGTGGTTTGCGCGAGATTAAGAATCTGTCGGCCACTTTTTTAGAAAGCACTGCAGTAAAGAGTGAAGGCTCCGTCATCACCGCAGTATACGAAGGGAGCAGACCGGTACTTTTTGAAATTCAGGCATTAACTGCGCCTGCTAACGTAGGATTTGCGAGACGAACGGCAGTCGGCGTGGATCATCAGAGACTTAGTATGATTTTAGCTGTACTGGAGAAGAAAGCCGGTATAACGATGATTAATCAGGACGTTTATGTCAATGTGGTAGGCGGTATGCGACCAGACAGCACGTCCATAGATTTAGGGGTAGCGTTGGCGGTTTATTCCTCCATGCGAGGGGTTGTTAGCCAAAAGCGAGTTATGGCAATCGGCGAGGTAGGTCTGACTGGCGATTTGCGCTCTGTGCAGAATGCTGAAAAAATCGTCATGGAAGCAGTACGTATGGGGTATGAGCAGATTATCCTGCCTAAGAAAAATGCCGATCGCATTGATACAAAAAAACTGGGAAGCTGCAGTATGATTGGTGCAGAAAACATTTATCAGGCAATCGATGCTTTCCGCGGAGAATGAGTAGAAACAATTGTGAATTTACATAGCAACAGGGCAGTAAAACGGCGCTGCGAGAGTCCGGTTTACTGCCTCTATTTTTGAATTTATTTGTACTGATTCATGTAATGCAGGGCATCGTTCTCGTTCAGGTTGAATATTGTGACAAGCTTGCGTAGAATTTTTTCTTCAGAAATCCCTTCGGAGCGATTATCAAGAATCAGTACTCGGATACTTTGAACAAGCCCTTGTTGGATCCCTTGTTCAAGCCCTTGTTCAAGCCCTTGTTGGATCCCTTGTTCAAGTCCCCTTTCTAGTCCTTGCTTGAGTCCTTGCTCAATCCCCTTCTTGAGTCCCTTGTTCATACCAATTTCAATGCCTTTATTTTCAGCTTCCTGAAGCCGTTCGGCTCGTTCTTCTTCCTCCAGCAATCGTTTTGTCGCCAAATCATGTTCGCGCATTTCAATTTCCATCTGACGAACTCTGGCATAAAAATCTTCTGATGCACGCTGAAATACTTTTTCTGCCATCTGAATTGCTTCACCTCCATCTTCAATTAGGGTCTTTAAATAATTTGCGGATTTTTCTTCGCCTGCCAGTTTCAGATAGGCGGCAAGCTGCTCCACGTTGTTCATTGCTTCCATTGGTTTATCTGTCTGCACTTTTCCCAGCTCGATGAAATGCATTTCCAGTCGGTCACTAAGCAGGTGGCGGCAGGAATCCTCCCACAGATGGAATGTAGTATGAATGCCAGGAATGTTCGGGAACAGGGTTCCCGTTACAATGGAGATAACAATGCTTTTTCCCATTTTATCATAATCTTCTCCCTTTTCCAATGACAAATTAACCAGTTTCCCACCGTACTGCACACAGCGATTTGGATAGTGTTTCAAATTTCCATTTTGTAGCTCAATATCAAAGAGCTCGTTTTGTGATGTGCGGGCTTTGATATCCAGAGTTGTTTCTTTATCAGCTGGATAAGTGCGATAATTGATAGGGTTGAGAATTTCAATGCTTGTGATAGGATTTTTCTCTTTGCAGAGAATGACATTGAGAAAAGCAATTAGAGCATCTTTGCTTTCTTTTGTATTTTGCCCAAAGACATAATGAAATACCCAGTCATCCTCATAGCCGATGAGCCAGCGGTTAGGATTTTTGAAGAAAGTGTCATCGACGTGCTGAGAATTCGGTGAGTTATTTTTACTATTTTGTTTATTCATGGTAACCTCCAATCTTATTTCCAATAAATATATTTTATGGAAGTATAACCCATGCTAAAGAGTAAAACAAGGTCGATGTCGGATTTTGATATTTTTTTGTAGGATTTTGACACTTTTTTGTAAAAAGCTTGCATGGGAGGGGGTCTTACTATGCTGAGAATATCGAAAATAGGAAGTACAAGATAGAAGAGTTCAAAAAAAGACTCAGAGATTAGAAAACCTCTGAGTCTTAATATAACGAATCTTTACTATGATTTATAAAAGAAACTGCGATCCTGTTTCACTAAGTCCAGTTCAAACCAGAAGGTGCTGCCTTTGCCAAGCTTGCTGTTGACGCCATAGTTTGCTTTGTGCAGGGTCAGGATTTCCTTGACTATAGAAAGTCCCAGCCCGCTGCCGTCGGTCGGTCTTACGTGGTGAGTACTGGATTTGTAGTATCTCTCCCACACGTGATTGATTTCATCAGGGGCGATGCCAGCACCGTGGTCGATGACTTCACACCGAACTTTACGACCAGCCTTTTTCAGGTTGATGATAATGACCATGTCTTCACCGCAGTATTTTACAGCATTGGTGATTAGGTTGGACAGAACTTGTTTGATTCTGGCTTCGTCGCCGTTGACTATCATCGGGGCAGAACAGTTGAACTTAATCTTGTAGCCTTCCTGTTCAGCCAGCAAATCATAGGAAGCCAGCAGCGACTCTGCTGTAGCTTTTAAGTCGAAGTTGGTGCGCTCCAGCGAAATAGTTCTGTTTTGCATGCGGGACAGATTGAGCATGTCATTTACCAGTATGTTTAAACGATCTGTTTCGTCGATGATGACTGCCAGATGTGCATCGCGCTTCTTGGGATTGTTACCGGAAAGGTCACGAATCATCTCCGCATAAGATTTAATCATCGTAAGCGGGGTTCTAAGATCGTGGGATACGTTGGCTATCAGGTCTTTCTGGTACATATCGGTTTTCTCCAGTTCTCTGGAGGCATTGGTTAATGTATTTGCCAGGTCAGTAATTTCCGAATAATGACCACCTTGGAATTTGATACCGTAATGTCCTTTTCCCATCTCGGCTGCAGAATGGGTGATATTTTTAATTGGTCTGGAAATTCTGCGGGCAAGATACAGAGCCAGTGCAAGAGCTAGCAGTGTAGCGATGATGGTGATATAAATCAGCTGCACACGCAGGATAGAGACAGTTGATTTTACCGGGTACAAAGGCGAGAATATGTACATGACAAGTTCTGAACTACCGCTGGAATCAGGCAAAAGTACGCTGGGAGAGGAAAGATAGCAGGCGTAGCCTAAGGTTTTCGTTTTTTCTCCTGTCAACGGATTGGTATCTTCAGAAATGGTCGCAACTTTGTTGAGAGGGCTCTCCTTCAGCTTTGTCAGCAGGGTCTGCATTTGCAAGTTGTATTTATATCTGTAAAGGGAAATATGATCCTTGTAGCTTGGGGCAATCTGTACAGAACCGTCGACACTGTCGACCTGAATATAGATATCTTCGTTCGTCACGTAAATGTCATCTAGAACCTCAGTCAGACGGTAAAGATTTTTTCCGCTATCTTCGTATGCATCAATGACTATGTTGGCGATTTTGGTGATTTCGCCGGTTTTCATGTGGTCATAATAGTTATTGAGAAAGAAAATTTGCAGAAACCAGATTAAGCCGATTAAAAGCATAGCAAAACCGATGAAGTAAATCCAAAGTTTAAAACGTATGCTTTTAAAATCGAATCTATTCTTCAAATTCAAATTTGTATCCCACCCCTCTGAGTGTTACGATGTAATCCCGATATGGGCCCAGGTTATTTCTCAGATTTTTAATATGGGTATCAATCGTTCTGTCATCGCCGAAGAAGTCGTAGCCCCAGATGTCAGAGAGCAGCTTATCTCTGGATAATGCCAGATTTTTATGCTCGATGAGATAGAAAAGAAGTTCATATTCTTTTGGAGTCAATTCAACACGTTGGCCGTCTACGGTAACAGTTCTAGCTGCCATATTGATTTCCAGTCCATTAAACTGCAGTACGTCGGATTTGCTTTGGGAGACTGCATTCCTGCGAGCGAGAATTACATTGATTCTTGCCATCAGTTCTTTCGGGCTGAAAGGCTTTACGATGTAATCATCAATGCCCAGTTCGAAACCGAAAAGTTTATCGTATTCTTCGCCTCTTGCTGACAGCATGATGATAGGTACGTCCTGAATTTTTTTTATCTCTTTGCAGGCGGAAAAGCCGTCCAGCTTTGGCATCATGATATCAAGAATGACAAGGTCATATTCGTTGAGCTTGCAGAGACCTACGGCGCTCATTCCGTCTTCGGCTTCGGTTACTTCATATCCGTTAAATTCAGCGTATTCTTTGATGACTTCACGTATCTTAGGTTCGTCATCAACAACTAAAAGTTTATACATAAATAATCCTCCTCTTGATAGAATATTGACGATTCAATGTACTTAATTATATCATACAGTTTCATTGTGTTCATTACATGAAGACTGTATAGTTAATTTTAACACAAAAGACGTGCAATTAACAAGAAATTTGTATACACAGGAGGGTTGACACAAGACGCGGGAATGCACTATACTGTATTTATATAGATGTAAAGTGGGGGATTAGGCTTCTCCCGCCTTGCAAACCGATTAGTAGGGGCTGTGCTTGTCTTATTCTCCCTGAAGATCGGTATGCACGCTGTATGTATTTTTAAAGGAAGGGGGAGAGCATATGTTTAAGAAACTAATCAGAGGATTAGTAACATTGTTAGGTGCAATCTTAGGTTACGGTCTATCTGAACTGCTGGTGCTTTGGTATACTAAAAGCGGTGGAAACCTGAGTGAGTATTTTACTGGGGGAGAGCAGCTCGGAATCGAAATCGCTTTTGCTATTATATTTGGAATTATTTTTTTCAGATTGACACCGGCGATTAGAAGGCAGAGTGTAAAAGTAGCAGATAATATTGAGGACGATCTCAGAGGAGTGTCAGCAAATGATTTGGTTACAGGTGTAGTAGGGCTTATTTTGGGGCTTCTCATTGCGTTGCTTTTGACACAGATTTATGCAAGCATCAAGAATACGTATCTCTATACCAGTTTGACGATTATTTCCTATGTGTTATTCGGATATCTGGGGGTAGTCATCGCGACGAAGAAGAGCAGAGAAATTTTCAGCCTTTTCATGGGCGTGCGCAGACAGAACCAGCAGAATCAGCAGGGACAACAAGGGTCAGAATCCACCTTGTTTGGCAAAGGTAAGAAGAAAAATGATGGAATCCCAAAGATTTTTGATACCAGTGTCATCATCGACGGCAGAATTGCAGAGATTATGAAGACTGGTTTTCTGGAAGGACCAATTGTGATTCCTGAATTTGTGCTTGTAGAACTACGTCATATTGCGGATTCTTCCGATTCTCTGAAACGGACAAGAGGCAGACGCGGTCTTGATATTCTCAATAAGATTCAGGATGACTATGGTATTGAAATCTATAATACTGATAACGAAAAATCTCTGCGGGAAATTCCGGAAGTCGATGTGAAACTTTTGAAATTGGCGCAGCTGATGAACGGAAAAGTCGTAACTAATGATTTTAATTTGAACAAAGTGGCAACGATTAACGGTGTAGGCGTGCTCAATATAAACGAGCTTGCCAATACACTGAAACCGGTGGTTCTGCCGGGTGAAGAGATGACCGTGACTCTGGTAAAGCAGGGTAAGGATAACAGTCAGGCGATCGCTTATCTGGATGACGGCACCATGATTGTTGTTGAAGATGGAAGAAGAATGATTGGCAAGACGACCCGCATCAATGTGACCAGTGTGCTGCAGACATCCGCGGGAAGAATGATTTTCGGCAGACTGAAAAAATAGCCTGTGGCGAAAGATGATGATTTATGTTAAATGGAACGAAGGTATATGCGATTATCGGTGCTGCCGGATCTGGTAAACGAATGGCAGCACCGCTTCCAAAACAATTTTTAACGATTGACGGAAAGACCATACTTGAAAAGACAGTGCAGAAGTTTCTTTCAAATTCTGTTGTCGATGGAACCGTAATTGTAACGGGGGCAGATTATATGAACCTTTGCCGCCGATTTTTTGCTATAGAGATTGAAGCCGGGCAGGTACATCTGGTTACTGGCGGACAGGAGCGACAGGATTCTATTTATAACGGACTTAAAGTTTTGCATGAAATCGGTGCAGCAGATAGCATTGTGCTTATTCACGATGGAGTCAGACCTTATGTCAGCACGCAGCTGATTACGGCAGTTGTGGAGAAAGCAAAATGCACTGGTGCGGCAATTCCTGCTGTGCCGCCTAAAGATACTATAAGACACAACTGGCAGGGAACTTTAGACCGAAGTCAGCTTTTTTGCGTGCAGACACCGCAGGCATTTCAGTTTGCGCTGATAGAGCGCGCCTATGAAAAGGCGGCAGAAGACGGCTTTTACGGAACTGATGATGCTAGCCTTGTAGAAAGACTGGGTCAGAAAGTATCTATTGTTCCCGGCGAGTATACCAACCTAAAAATTACTACACCGGAGGATTTACAGATGGAAACAAGAATCGGCACGGGCTATGATGTACACCGGCTGACAGAAGATAGAAAGTTAATACTCGGCGGCGTTGAAATTCCTCATGACAAGGGGCTCGACGGACACTCTGATGCTGACGTGCTTGTCCATGCACTGATGGATGCTATGCTAGGTGCTGCTGCTCTTGGCGATATCGGAAAGCTCTTTCCCGACACTGATGAAGCGTACCATGGGATTTCCAGTCTGAAGCTTCTAGCGGAAGTTGGAAAACGTTTAGCAGAGGAGGGATATTCCCTGGGAAATGCCGATGTAACTGTGGTGTGTCAGCGACCCAAGCTGGCACCGTTTATAGGGCAAATGTGCGAGAACATCGCAAAGACCCTGAAGGTGCCCGAAAGTAAGATCAGTATAAAAGCAACCACTACAGAAAAACTGGGTTTTACCGGAAGAGGAGAGGGCATTGCGGCAGAGGCTGTGTGTCTTTTGAATCGGTAGAATCCGTCCAGAAAGGATCGTGAAAATAAAATGAGATTATCAAAAATGCATATTAAAACTTTAAGGGAAGTGCCAAACGAAGCGGAAATTTCCAGTCATATTCTGCTGCTTCGCACCGGCATGATTCGCAAGCTGGTTTCCGGCGTGTACGGCTTTATGCCGCTGGGCTGGAGATCAGTTCGTAAAATCGAAGAAATCGTAAGACAGGAAATGGACGCAACTGGCGCCCAGGAAATTCATATGTCTGCAGTGCAGCCTGCTGAACTCTGGGAAGAATCCGGCAGATGGTACGCATACGGACCTGAGCTTTGGAGACTGAAGGACAGAAACGGCAGAGATTTCTGTCTGGGACCTACACACGAAGAAATTTTCACCGATGTCATCAGAAATGATGTATCGTCTTATAGACAGCTTCCGATGAACCTGTATCAGATTCAGACTAAGTACAGAGATGAGGCAAGACCTAGGTTTGGTCTGATGAGAAGCAGAGAGTTCATCATGAAGGATGCTTATTCTTTCGATAAGGACTATGCAGGTCTTGACGAAAGTTACAAGACCATGTATGACGCTTACGACAGAATTTTCACCCGTTGTGGTTTGACCTTCAGACCGGTAGAAGCGGATACAGGCGCAATCGGAGGCAGCAACTCTCATGAGTTTACCGCCCTTTCCGAAGTCGGTGAAAGTGAAATCGCATACTGCGAAAGCTGTACCATGGCGGCTACCACTGAAAGAGCTGAGTGTGTAGACGCACCAGCGCAGACCGATGTGGAACTGCTTCCTATGGAGGAAGTGCATACACCGGGCACTAAGACCATCGAAGAAGTTGCAAACTTCTTAGGGCTTGATCAGACGCAGACTATCAAAGCGTTGCTCTTTGTCACTTACGATGAGAAAGGTGAAGAAAACGGTTATGTGGCAGCCTTTGTCAGAGGCGACAGAGAGCTGAACATGATTAAGCTGGTCAACGCACTGAAGATTCCAGAACATGCTATCGCATTTGCTGATGAAGAAAAGATGGCAGCAGCAACAGGCTGTGTTGGCGGTTTTACAGGTCCTTGCGGACTCCACGACTGTACCATTGTTGTGGATAGTGAACTTCCTGGTCTTGCAAACCTTTGCGCAGGCGCAAATAAGGCAGATCACCATGTGAAAAATGTCAACTACGGAAGAGATTATAAAGGGGACATTGTAACCGATTTGAAGGTGCTCAAAGAAGGAGATCCTTGTCCAATCTGCGGTGCACCGGTAAAACATGCCAGAGGTATCGAAGTGGGTCAGGTGTTTAAACTGGGAACCAAATATTCTGAGTCCATGGGTGCTAACTATGTAGACGAAAATCAGAAGGAACAGCCGATAGTCATGGGCTGCTACGGCATTGGCGTAACCAGAACCCTGGCGGCTGTTGTGGAGCAGCACCACGATGAAAACGGTATTATCTGGCCAATGTCAGTAGCGCCTTACCATGCAATTATCACTTTGGTAAAACCGGACGATGAAGTGCAGGCAGGCGTAGCAGAGAGAATCTATCAGGAACTGTTAGACGCCAGAGTGGAGGTTCTGCTGGACGACAGAAAAGAGCGCCCAGGTGTTAAGTTTAAGGACGCAGATCTTCTGGGTATTCCAGTGAGAATCACTGTTGGAAAGCTGGCAGGTGAAGATAAGGTAGAATACAAGCTGAGAAGGGATGCCGAGAAGGAAGAGATTTCTGTCAGCGAAGCAATTGCAAGGGCAATTGAAATTGTAAACAGGGAAAAATAAAGCGGAATTTAAATGGGTAAAACGAGCGGAGTAAAAGAGAATATATATTTTCAGTTGTTTTGGTCCTTTTTCAAGCTGGGGTTGTTCACTATCGGCGGTGGGCTGGCGATGATTCCTTTGATTCAGGGAATCGTAGTTGATGAGAAACACTGGATGACAGAAGAGGAAGCTGTGGACTGTATTGCAGTCAGCCAAGGTCTTCCGGGGGTAGTTGCCATCAATATGGCGACCTATATCGGACACCGGAAAAAAGGGATTGGCGGAGCTCTGGCAGCTACAGTGGGCGTGATACTTCCCAGCTTTGTGATCATTATTCTGATCGTAAAACTTCTGCAGGGGATTGGCGACAATCCTTATGTGCAGGGAGCTTTGGTCGGCATTAAGGCAGCGGCGACAGGTTTGATTGCATTTTCTGCCTACAAAGTCGGAAAGCAGGTTTTGAAGAAGCCTTTCCAGTGGATTTTGGCGCTGGCATCCTTCGGGCTCATAGCAGGACTTTCTGTCAGTGCGGTATGGGCAATTGTGGGCGGTATCGCAGCTGGCCTTGTTTATACTGCAGTGATGGAGAAGCGAAAGAACCGTGATGGAGGTGAGCGTGTATGATCTACCTTCAGCTATTCTTTGTCTTTGCAAAGATAGGACTCTTTGGCTTTGGCGGTGGGATGGCAATGCTGCCGATTATTTACCAGGGAGCGAAGCAGTTTGGACTGATGTCTGCTGATGAATTTTCCAATCTGGTCGCAATTTCTCAGGTGACTCCGGGACCGATTGCAGTGAACGCTGCAACCTATGTTGGTTTTAACTGTGCCGGATACGGTGGTGCTTTTGCAGCAACCCTTGGCGTAGCACTGCCCTCTTTTATCCTGGTGATTCTGGTATGTTATTTTATCAATAAATTCAAAGAAAGTAAGATTATCGACGGTGCTTTTGCTGGAATCAGACCGGTTACGGTAGGGCTCATTGCAGCGGCGGTCATCTTTATGGGTGAGAGCGCCTTTGCTGCGCTGAATCCGGTGGCAATTGTTATTGCGCTGGCGACGGTAATCTTAGCAGGAAAGTTTAAGGTAAGCCCCATCGCAATCATCGTCGGTGCGGGCGTGTTAGGAGCGATATTATGTGGGTAGGCGGCGTAAGGGTAGTCATTACCAATGAAGAAAAAAACAAAATTTTAATGGTAAGGCAGCACCACGAGGATAGAGATATCTGGATGGTTCCTGGCGGCGGGATTGAAGAAGGCGAAAACTCCATCGAAGCTGCGGTTCGGGAAGCGAAGGAAGAAACCGGTCTTGATATTGAAGTTGTGGGCGTAGCATGGCACATTGAAGAGGTTTCTCCAGAAAGAGGGCAGCGCTTTGTCAACTATATGCTGGGAGAAATCAGAGGTGGTCAGCTGGGGCTTGGTAAAGACCCTGAGTTTGATGACGATCATCAGGTGCTCCGCGAGGTTCGCTTTATGTCCCGCGAAGAAATCAACACGCTGGAGCATATATATCCAAAATTTTTCAATGATGAAATTTGGGGTATATTAGAAGAAGAGCGAAATGGCATGACTTATTATAAATTAAGATATAAAGAATAAAGGAGACGAATAGAATGAAAACAGTAACCATCGAAATGGAAAATGGCGGTATCATGAAGGGCGAGCTTTACGAAGACGTTGCGCCGATTACCGTAGAAAATTTTGAGAAATTAGCAAACGAAGGTTTTTATAACGGATTGACTTTCCACAGAGTTATTCCGGGCTTTATGATTCAGGGCGGCTGTCCGAAGGGCAACGGCACCGGCGGACCGGGATACTGTATCAAGGGGGAATTCACCTCAAATGGTGTAAAGAATGATCTGAAGCATACCACCGGGGTTCTGTCCATGGCAAGATCGATGATGCCAGATTCTGCAGGCTCCCAGTTTTTTATCATGGTAGCTGATGCGCCGCACCTTGACGGTCAGTACGCTTCTTTTGGAAAAATTACAGAAGGTATGGAGGTTGCACAGGATATAGTCAATGTGAAAAGAGACCGCATGGACTGCCCGCTGGAACCAGTAAAGATTAAGACGATTGTAGTTGAGTAAAGATTTGGTTAAAAGTAGGAGGAATTTGTAAGATGGCTTTTTGGAAAGATGTGAGAGAGGATATTCAAACTGTGCTGAAGAAAGACCCTGCAGCGAGAAACAGTTTGGAGGTTCTGCTCTGTTACCCAGGCATCTGGGCACTGATTTGGCATAAGCCGGCTCATTTTCTCTACAAACATAATATTAAATTGCTTGCAAGAATGATTTCTCAGCTGACTAGATTTTTCACCGGTATAGAAATTCATCCGGGAGCCACCATCGGTAGGAGGTGTTTTATTGACCACGGCATGGCGGTGGTTATCGGTGAAACCACGGAAATCGGCGATGATGTGACGCTTTATCAGGGCGTGACCTTAGGCGGTACCGGAAAGGACACCGGAAAAAGGCATCCTACTATCGGAAATCGTGTCATTGTCAGCTCCGGCGCCAGAGTCCTTGGACCTTTTTCTGTGGGGGACGATGTAAAAATTGGCGCAGGTTCCATCGTTCTTAATGAGATTCCGCCAGGTTGCACGGTAGTTGGCATTCCGGGAAAAATCGTAAGACGTTACGGTGAAAGCACAGAAGATTTGAATCAGGTGGATTTACCCGACCCGGTAGCAACGGAACTTGAATGCCTGCGCAGAAGAGTGGTTATGCTGGAGAATAAACTAAATCAGCTTGCAAGTAAGGAACAGAAAGGAAATGAAGATGAAAATCTATAATACACTGACTAGAAAAAAAGAAGAATTTGTACCGATTCGCGAAGGGGAAGTTTCTATCTATGTCTGTGGTCCTACTGTATATAACTTTTTTCACATTGGAAACGCCAGACCTTTCGTTGTATTTGACACGCTGAGAAAGTACATGGAATACAGCGGCTATAAAGTAAAGTTTGTGCAGAACTTTACCGATGTTGACGATAAGATTATCAACAGAGCCAGAGAAGAGGGCATTACTGCGCCGGAAGTTTCCGAAAAATATATCGGTGAATACTATAAGGATGCGGCTGCGCTTAACGTTAAGAAAGCAGATGTACACCCGAGGGTATCTGAGCACATTCAGGAAATTATCGACTTCGTACAGACGCTCTGCGATAAAGGCTACGCCTATGAGGCGGACGGCGACGTATATTTTTCTACCAGAAAGTTTCCTGAATACGGAAAGCTTTCTAAGCAGAACATCGATGATTTAGAGTCCGGCGCTAGAATTGCGGTGGGCGAAGTAAAGCAGGACCCGCTGGATTTTGCACTGTGGAAGGCAAGAAAAACAGAAGATGAAATTGCATGGGAATCCCCATGGGGTATGGGAAGACCTGGCTGGCACATCGAGTGCTCTGCTATGTCCAAAAAGCACCTGGGTGAAACTATCGATATCCACGCGGGTGGACAGGACCTGCAGTTCCCGCATCACGAGAACGAAATTGCACAGTCTGAGTGCTGCAATGGCGTACCCTTTGCCCACTACTGGATGCACAACGGTTATATCACCATTGACAACGAGAAAATGTCTAAATCCAAGGGCAACTTCTTTACTGTAAGAGACATTCTAAGGGAGTATAGCGGAGAGGTTATGCGCTTCTTCCTGCTTTCCGGTCATTACAGAAGCCCGATTAACTTCTCTGACGCTCTGATGGAGCAGGCGAAGAACGGTCTTTCCAGAATGGCAAACTGTAAAGAAAACCTGACGTATCTGACGACAGCAGGGGCAGAAGGCTCTATGACTGAGGCAGAAAAAGAGCAGCTGGAAGACTATGGGACGTACCGCGAAGCCTTTGTTAAGGCTATGGACGATGATTTGAATACTGCTGACGCAATCAGTGCAGTCTTCGAGCTGGTAACCGCGGCAAACACTGCTGTGAAGGACGGCGCCACAAGAGAATTTGCGAAAGCATCTTTGGATACACTGATGGAATTTGCTGACGTGCTGGGTCTTTTGCAGGTAGAAGAAGATAGTGCTGTTGATGAAGATATTCAGAAACTGGTTGATGAGAGACAGGAAGCAAGAGAAGCAAAGAATTTTGCAAGAGCTGACGAAATCAGAGATTTGTTGAAGGAAAAGGGCATTACACTCAAGGACACCCCACAGGGCGTGCAGATTATAAAAGAGTAATATGGAACAATTCAATCCAAGGGAAATAAACACAACGGCATTGGCTTTTATAGGCGATGCCGTTTATGAAGTATTTATAAGAAAACATGTGATGGAAAGCGGTCAGAAAAATGCGGACATGCTGCATAAGATGGCGGTGACTTATGTGCGAGCGGAGGCGCAGGCAAAAGCTATAAAATCCTTGATGAGGGACTTTCTCACAGAAGAGGAAACTGCGATTGTAAAGCGTGCCAGAAATCACAAAAGCGTATCAAAATCCAGAAGCGCAGGACCAGTGGCGTATAAGCTGGCGACGGCTTTTGAGGCTTTAATCGGATATCTATATCTGGATGGACAGGATGAACGCATGACAGAAATAGTAAAGGAAGCCGTGGGCAGAATAGAAGGAGATAAGAATGAGTAAAGCAGATGTGTTATTTGTCAATATGTGCCGCGGCATTTTAGACCATGGCTTTTCTACAGAAGGACAGCAGGTTCGTGCAAAATGGGCAGACGGTGCTCCCGCGCACACCATCAAGAATTTCGGGGTAGTGAATCGCTATGATTTACAGGAAGAGTTTCCGGCGCTGACCCTGCGCCCGACTGCAATCAAGTCTGCGGTGGATGAAATGCTGTGGATTTGGCAGAAAAAGTCAAACAATGTAAATGATCTGAACAGCCATATTTGGGATTCCTGGGCTGATGAAACCGGCTCTATTGGAAAAGCCTATGGCTATCAGTTAGGTGTGAAATATCGCTTTGCCCAAGGCGAGATGGATCAGGTGGACAATGTCATTTGGCAGCTTCGCAATACGCCGTACTCCAGACGGATTATGACTAACATTTATAATTTCAATGATTTAATGGAAATGGGACTGGAGCCGTGCGCATACAGTATGACTTTTAATGTGACGGGAGATAGACTGAACGCTATTTTGAATCAGCGTTCGCAGGATATTCTGACCGCCAACAATTGGAATGTAGTGCAGTATTCCGTACTGGTACATATGCTGGCGCAGGTTTGCGGACTGGTTCCTGGCGAACTGGTGCACGTTATCGCTGACGCCCATATTTACGATCGCCATGTGCCGATTGTAGAGGAACTAATCGAAAGACCTCAGTATCCGGCGCCGAAGTTCAGACTCAATCCGGACGTAAAGGATTTTTATGACTTTACCGTGGACGACATTATAATCGAAGATTACCAGAAAAATCCACAGGTAAAAAACATCCCTGTGGCGATTTAATTGCGGTAATTCAGCTATGGTATTTCAGCTGCGATGGCATTGCCAAATTTTGAAATTTTTTGCGGTTTTGTCAATAAATCGGCAAAAATCTCGGCTAATATTGCGGTTTTCGATGCAATTTTGACAAAATTGACAAGAAATCGGAAATCTGTCAATTTTGTCAAGGTTTTGGAGTGAAAACATTGCCTGGATTGACAAAAAACAAAAGTTTTGGCAATTTTGTCAAAGTTGATAGGAAAATATCGTTGTTTGCGCGATAAATATCGGCTGAACATTGACAAAAAATTAGGAAAAAGAATAATTTGTCAATGTTGCCGATTGAAAGATAGCATCCACTAGGGCGAAGGGAGATTTTATGAAACTGATACTTGCAACAGACAAAAACTGGGCCATTGGCAATCAGGGCGGACTGCTCTGTCACCTTTCAGGTGATTTGAAATATTTTAAGGAGAGAACGACCGGAAAAACTGTGGTAATGGGCAGAGCCACCTTAGAAAGCCTGCCAGGTGGGAAACCCCTTCCAAACCGTGAAAATATCGTGCTTTCCACCAGAGCCGATTACGCGCCTTCCGGCGTAACCGTGGTGCATTCTGAAGAGGAACTTTCTGCGGTGCTGGCCGGACTGGATTCTGACGAAGTCATGATCATCGGCGGTGGAAAGGTCTACAGAGATTTTTTTCCTAAATGTGACACCTGCTATATTACTAAGATTTACGCGGAATTTCCGGCGGATACCTGGTTTGTCAATCTGGATGAAATGCCGGAATTTGAGGTAGTTTGGGAAAGTGAACTGCAGGAGGAAAAAGGAATCTGTTACCAGTTTTTTGAATATAGGAGAAAAGAAGATGGCAAAAAATAAAAGAGACTGGGCATCCATTAACGCCCGCAAGGGCAAAGCCTACAGAGCGCCAGAGGAAGCGAAGGCAAGCCGCAGAAGTGAGAGAAATACAAAGTCTGCGGGAACTAAAACGAGACAAGGTGAAGAAAAGTTTTGGCAGGCAGAGCTTCCGGCAGGCGCGATTTTAGGCAGAAACCCTGTGATAGAAGCGCTTAGAAATGACAGAGAAATGGAAAAGATTCTGGTCGGAAAAGGCGCAGAGGGCTCCATTGCGAAGATTATTGCCATGGCAAAAGAAAAGGCAATTCCCATTTATCAGAGCGATAAACAGACTCTGGACAGAATTGCCGGCGGTGCGCCTCACCAGGGGGTCATTGCCTATGCTTCAGCCTACCATTATAGTGAGATGGAGGATATCTATGCCAAAGCAGAGGCGGCGGGAGAGCAGCCTTTAATTGTGATTCTCGACAATCTGGAAGATCCGCATAATCTGGGCGCAATCATGCGTAGTGCCGAGTGCGCAGGTGCTCATGGCGTGATTATTCCAAAACGCCGCTCTTGCGGATTGACGGAAACCGTAGCAAAATCTTCTGCTGGTGCAGTCGAGTACATGCCTTGTGTCAAAGTTGCCAACATTGGACAGGCAATTGATGCACTGAAAGAAGATGGATTCTGGATTGCTGCCTGTGATATGGACGGTGTGACCTATTATCAGCAGGATTTAACCGGAAAACTTGCAATCGTGATTGGAAGTGAGGGGGCTGGCATTAGCCCGCTGGTTAAAAAGAAGTGTGATTTTACAGTTTCCATGCCGATGGTTGGAAATATCACTTCTTTGAACGCCTCCAATGCGGCGGCAGTTTTGCTATATGAGGTGCGCAGACAGAGAGATGGAAAATAATAAAGATTTAAATATCCTTACCGATGAATCCATTGTAAAAATGGCGCAGGAGGGAAGTAGTACTGCTTATGAATATCTCATTGACAAGTATAAAGAACTTGCCAAGATGAAGTCCAAGACTTATTTTATTGCTGGCGGTGATATAGAGGATGTAGTGCAGGAAGGTATGATTGGGATTTTTAAAGCGATTCGTGACTATGACGAGACCCAGGCAGCTTCTTTTCGTACCTTTGCGGAGCTTTGCGTCAATCGCCAGATTATTACTGCAATTAAAGCGGCGAATCGTCAGAAACATCAGATTCTCAATGAGTCTGTGTCCCTGAACTCTCAGGCGGAGAATGCTGAAAATGGGGAAGCAGCCGCTTTGTCAGAGCGACTTGCGGCAAATAGCGCAGACACGGACCCAGAAGCGATGATGCTGATGAGAGAAGTTGTAGATTTTCTGAAAGCCAACGAGCATGATATTTTTAGTCCTCTGGAAAAAAAGGTGTGGAACCATATGCTCAAAGGAGAAGAGTATAGGGAAATTGCGGGGCATCTGCACCGCTCTACTAAGACAGTGGACAATGCTATTCAGCGAATCAAGAAAAAGATACAGCGATTTTTAGAAAATTGAATTGGAGAAAGCGGGAAGAAAGGCTTTATACGTAGCAAAGGCATAAAACCTTGTGCGCAACCGCTTTTTATCGATTTTCATGACCGCGGTGAAGATTTGTAAATTTGCCATTGACAAAGAGCCGAAAATATAGTAATATATAGAACGATTGGTATGCTGTTGTAGCTCAGTAGGTAGAGCACTTCCTTGGTAAGGAAGAGGTTCGGCAGTTCGAATCTGCTCAACAGCTCCAAGTATAGAAGACGTTGGAATTCCAGCGTCTTTTGTTTTTGTGTGATGAAAGATTGCCTCTTGTAAATTGCAGAGAATCAGAAAAGGGCGAGGTTTCAGCTTCATTGTTACTTCTCAGGTACTCATTTAATTCTCAAATTCTATATTTTGCAGGGCGAAGATGATGCACTGATTGATGAATTCATTTCTGCTTAGGTCTGCCTTTCCTGCATTTTCATCGATGGATTTTAATAGGTCAGAGGTAAGCCGTATGGAAATTACTTCTTTATCTTGTTTCTGTGGAATAAATTTTGCCATAATTCAAATCCTTTCTTTACATAATTGTATTCGCTGTGATATGATTTGTATGTATTCAAAAAATAATGCTAAAAAATGAATACAAAAATAAATGTAAATATATTTTGAAGCTATCCTAAACGCGGCTTAGCGCGGCTTAAATGCAGTTAGCATGATAAAAGAAATATTTTGTTTATTAAAGGAATTGAAATTTTTGGGAGTAGGTGACAAAATATAACAAGAATCTAACCTAAATCATGATATGATAAGTCCACTGAGTTAATATTATAATTTCATGCAGTTGAATTGCCGGTGTGCTGCGGCTGCAGTGAAATCAACAATGAAAAGAATAAGGGCTTTATAGGAGAAAGGAAGAAAATATGAAAACATTAAAAAAGTTTAGCTGCTTGATTATGGCACTCATGATTGCAATGTCACTGCAGCTGAGTTTTGCAGCAGCAGAGATTTCGGATGGAGAAAGCCCTTCGATTTCCAATGAAAAAATTACAAGAGATAATTACAATGATTACGTAGATGCAATGGAGGCGGAATTAAACGGAGACAATGTAATTGCGCCGGATTACACAGATGAAAAAACCTTTGGAACCTATGCGCGGCTGCATTTTGATGGATGGAACGTACAGGTTACTGATTATAAGTTTGATGGTCTGCAGGTTACACTGACCTTGCAGGCAGATGAAGGATATGTGCTGCCTGCCGCTTTGCCAGACAGAGAGAGTAGGCCCGGATCGGGAAATTGGATTGCGCAGGTGCCGAGACTGGTCGGATCGACTGCCAATGATAACAAATATACAGTAGATGAAAACGGAATCGGTACTTTGACTTTCAGAGCAAGAAACGAGGCTGACGCAAGCTCAGGGATTGTCGGTGCACGATTGGATTCCCAGGATTCTTACTATTCTGTGCCTGTACTCGTTTTTGCGGCGGCGGTTCCTCAGGGAGAGAAAGAATCCACTTATCTGAAGGATTATCGTTTTGCCAATGTGGAGCACAGAGCAAACTACAAGACCGGCTATCTTGGCTATGAGCATACAGTAAAGCCAGAATCTTTCCGCCTGACAGGTTCAAGAACCTATCTGACAAAACAAAATACAGATTTGAAAATCTATGTACGTGCGCAGGAAAACTTTGCGCCGATGGAAGTGGGCGGATATATTAAAACGGGAATTACAGACAGTCCGGATAAAACTGATTATTCAAATCGATATATTGTTTTTAATGTGGGACGAAACAACGTGTCTTCTAAAGAAATCTTTTACCAGCCAACTCTCTTTACTGTAAATGTTTGGGATGCGGCACAGAGTACGTGGGTGAGAGTTGCTGCATACGATTATTATCATGAGGATAATGAAATCAGATTTGCAGAACTTTTAGGAAATCGTTTTGATGTAGAAGGCAAAAAGATTACAAGTCTCAATCTGCAGACTTATCAGTATGACCAGACGATGAGTCAGATTCAGACTTCGAAGCTGGATTCGCGGGAAGTTGGACTGGATTATACCCTTTCCACAAAGAAAGATGATTTTGATGTGCAGTGGGTGAACAGCGGTACTGAAAAGGTTGACGAAAGCGATGCTTCCAGCCTGAGATTCCGTCAGGGTGATATTTATGTTACACCGAGATATACAGATTGCTTTACTGTAACCTTTGTGGATTATAACGGCAACGTTTTAAAGAGTGAAGAAGTGCTCGCCGGTCAGGATGCAGCAGCTCCTGAAGATCCTGTGCGCAGCGGCTACCGCTTTACGGGATGGGATAAAGAATTTACCAATGTACAGGAGAATCTGACCGTCACAGCGCAGTACCGGAGTACCTATATTCCGGTAACGCCGCCGACAGAAATTGAGGATCCGGATGTTCCCCTTGATCCAAATCCGGGAGAAGAAAATCCAGACGATCCTGGCGATGTGGATATTGATGAGCCGGATGTACCTTTAGCACCTGGCATTGATATTGACGAGCCTGATACTCCAAAGGCTGATAAACCGAATAAAACTGAAAAGAAGAATGACAACGGTACTGCAAAGAACAGTTCCCCAAAGACCGGAGATGACGCATTTTTGTGGCTGGCAGTATGGATGATGATTCTGGCAGCAGCAGGGACTGGCTGTGCAGCACTAATCTATAAACGGAAATAGAATAGACGCAAGTAGAGCTACAGTGAAAAAGGATGTATGTAAAACGTCCTTTTTTGATGCAGCTGTATTCATTGGCAGATTGCTTTGGTTTTACCGCAGTTTTACCATGGAAATGACTTGTAAACTACAGAAAACTATGCTAAAATATTTTTTAGGTTTGAGCAAAACCCAATAAGCAGATTTGGGGACGCCCAAGTCCGCCTTTCTAAAAAATAACGTTATACAATTAGGAGGAAAACAAAAATGGCAAAAGCAAAATTTGAGAGAACCAAACCGCATATCAATATCGGAACCATTGGCCACGTAGACCATGGTAAGACAACGCTGACAGCAGCAATCACAACCACCCTGTATCAGAGATATCAGCTGGGTGAAAAGGTAGCATTCGACCAGATCGATAAGGCACCAGAAGAAAAAGAAAGAGGAATCACCATTTCTACAGCACACGTAGAATACGAAACACCGAATAGACACTACGCACACGTAGACTGCCCGGGCCACGCTGACTATGTAAAGAACATGATTACAGGAGCAGCACAGATGGACGGCGCAATCCTGGTATGCGCAGCAACAGACGGACCGATGCCGCAGACAAGAGAGCACATCCTGCTGTCCAGACAGGTAGGCGTACCATACATCGTAGTATTCTTAAATAAGTGCGACATGGTAGATGACGAAGAGCTGCTGGATCTGGTAGAAATGGAAATCAGAGAACTGCTTGACGAATATGAATTCCCAGGAGATGACACACCAATCATCAGAGGATCCGCACTGGGCGCATTAGAGAACCCAGAAGGACCATGGGGAGATAAGATAGTAGAACTGTTCGAAGCAGTAGACAGCTACATTCCAGAACCAGAAAGAGCAAACGATAAGCCATTCCTGATGCCAGTAGAAGACGTATTCTCCATCACAGGAAGAGGAACCGTAGCAACAGGAAGAGTAGAAAGAGGCGTACTGAAAGTTGGTGAAGAAGTAGAAATCATCGGCTTAACAGAAGAAAAGAGAAGCGTAGTAGTAACAGGACTGGAAATGTTCAGAAAGCTGTTAGACCAGGCAGAAACAGGAGATAACGTAGGAGCACTGCTTAGAGGTGTGCAGAGAACAGAAATCGAAAGAGGACAGGTACTGGCAAAACCAGGAACCATTCATCCGCACACAAAGTTCAAGGGCGAAGTATACGTACTGAAGAAAGAAGAAGGCGGAAGACACACTCCGTTCTTTAACGGATACAGACCACAGTTCTATTTCAGAACAACAGACGTAACAGGAGACCTGCAGTTACCAGAAGGAACAGAAATGTGTATGCCAGGAGATAACGTAACCATGACAATTGCGTTGATCACCCCGATTGCAATCGAAGAAGGACTGAGATTTGCGATCAGAGAAGGCGGCAGAACAGTAGGTTCCGGCGTTGTTACTGAGATCATCGAATAATTACGATATTGAGTCAATTTGAATAAATAAGTAGCTAAGACCTGCGAGTAGTCGCAGGTCTTCTATTATAATCATTATAAAAGAGTCTATATAGCAAAAAATAACAAAAAACTAACCAGCGTGTGGTATAATATAACTTATTAGACTAATTTCAAAAGAATCTTAAAAAATGCACACACTATTTAGTGTATGAAAGAGAGGATGGGCAGATGAAAAAATCAAGAGTGCTGATTTGTCTGATTATGACGCTTCTCATGCTGCTTCCAGCTTCATGGGTCTATGCGGATGAGTCGGAAGTGGCTCCAGCAGTTGATTCAGAGGAAGGGGCAGAACTAGAAACACCTTCGGAGCCCGAGCAGACAGAGGAAGGACAAGATATACAGGGTAGCCAGGCTGCAGATGATATGCAGAGCGCAGCGCCTTCTGACATTTCAGAAGAGGAAAACTCACAAGAGGATACTGCTGCGGAAGAAGAAAAAGAAGAGGAAGAGGAATTGATTCGCATTGATGATGAGGCGGTTCCTCTGGCAGGTACACCGGAAGATACAGAAACCAGTGGCTGGTCGTTGAGCAATGCGCTTTGTGTGGGATTGGCCTTTGTTGGTAGTGCAGTAATTCTGGCTATAGCCGTCATGAAATTCAGAAAAAAAGAAACGTCTGAAGGACGTAAGGAAAATTAGCAGCAAATGCTGTCTGCGATTCGCAGGTGACGTAATTCATCATATTTAGAAGGAAAAGGAAAGTCTCTCTACAGAAGACTTTCCTTTTCTTTTTTCTGCAATGATCAAGTTACAAGCTATAATTCTAAAAAATTCTTAAGAGGTATCGACAAAATTCTACAGACATAGTAAAATATTATGGTTACAAACTGTGACAACTTCAATATTTTGAGAGATATTAGAGGATACCGATGAGACAGGATAAACACGAGAAGAAACAGAACGGAGGCGCGTTTAGAGTATTTACCAGGATATGGTCGATTTTTTATATATTAGTGACCATTGCTTTTTTTGGTTTTTTTATTTATATGGACGTGCTGGCAATTAAGTATGTATGCATGGCAGCGGGGCTGATTATCATAATTTTGATTCTCACTTTTCCAGCGCTGTTTTTCAAACGCTTTAAGAATTCCAGAAGAATTATTTCCCTGATTATTTCTATTGCACTGGTTGGGGCTTATGGCGCGGGGATTGTGTACATAAATGGAACGATTGATTTTATGGACAAAGTTACTACGGTAAAGGAGCAGACCGAACCTTACTATGTATTGGCGAAAGCAGACAGCACTTATGATGGGGCAGCTTCTATCACGGGAAAGGCTGTACAGACCTTCCTGACTAACGAAATTAACTATTCCGAAGCCAAGAATATGCTACAGGAAGAGGCGAATGTCACCTACGAAATGATTGAAGATTTGAGTACGCTGGCATCGGGTGTTTTAGACGGATCTTATGAATTGATTTTTATCAGTGAAGCGCATTATACTACGATGTGTAGCGAAAACAGCAGTTTTAAGGAAGGCAGTAAGATTGTGCATACAGTAAAGGTGCCGATTGAGACAACGAATATCGCAAAAGACGTCAACGTGACGAAGGATTCTTTTAATATTTACGTAAGCGGACTGGACACAGAAGGCTCTATTGATGTGGTTTCACGCTCCGATGTAAATATGATTGTTACAGTGAATCCGAGAACCCATAAGGTGCTTTTGACATCGATACCTAGAGATTACTACCTGGAGCTGCCGGATGCCGACGGCGCGAAGGATAAGCTGACGCATACCGGGGTACACGGAATCAAGGAAACTATTGCCGCAGTGGAAAAGATGACCGGACTTGATATGAACTATTATGTAAAGGTCAATTACACGACAGTTACCTCTTTGGTCGACGCCATCGGCGGCATTGATGTAGAGTCCGATTATACCTTTGTTACCCATGGCATGGGGGTTTACTATGAATTTTACGAAGGCACCAACTATCTGGACGGCGCAAGAGCACTGGCATTTGCAAGAGAGCGAAAGTCATTCAGCGACGGGGATTTGCAGAGAAACAAAAATCAGCAGAAGGTGCTGGAGGGAATTTTGAAAAAAGCGATTTCCAGTACGACGATTTTGACCAGATATACAGCGATTCTTGACTCTATCGAAGACTGTGTGGAAATCAATATGTCACAGGACGATATCCGCAACCTAATTAAAATGCAGACTGATGGGATGCCATCGTGGGATATAGAAAAGCAGAGCATTGTCGGAGTGTCCAGCAGCGAAGTCTGCTATTTGGATGGAATGAACCTTTATGCTTCTGTCGTGCTGCAGGATCAGGAAAGTATTGTCTCTGCGGTTGACCGGATTATCGCAGTCATGGAAGATGAAAAGGAATAAAAATAGAAACAGAATAGACGAGAACAAAGAGATGCCCGTGCGGCATCTCTTTTTAATCAATCTTTTAATATCACACCGCCGACTAGCAGATAGTAGTCGGGAATAGAAACACCGTCAGACCACTGTGCGGAAAAACCAAATTTATCCTCCACTAGTTTAACTGCCAGTATGCCGATAGACTCAAGGCCGTAGCGCATGATTTCGGGGTGGATGCAGGGAAGACCGGAAAGACGGGCGCATTTTTTGCAAGCCACACATTCCTGTGCAGCTAGCCCATAGCTTCCGGGTGATTTTTTTTCCAGCTCGCGCATTTCCGCATCAAACCGGCTCTTTTCTGCGAAAAGCCAGTTCTGTGCTTCTTCTATGGTTGCGGCAGATGCGCAGCTGACGCGGTCGACAATCAGATGAAGCGATGAAAAGCCCCGCCAGAAATCAGCGGGCTCAAAGTCAAAAGCAGGGCAGGACCAGGTTTTCTGATAACCAGAGCATTGACGGCACTTGCTGTGGGTCAGCTCAAAATCAAAATACTGATTCATCAGTTCATCGATAGGTATATGTGTTTCGAATCGTTGGATTTTACTCATGTTTTAGTTTTCCTTCTACAATCATTCTTGCGATAATCTCCGCACAGAACGCGACAGCAGTAGCGCAGTGGAATGTTCCGTTGTGATCCATATACCCCTGATCGCCTTCCGGCGTCTTCCAGTCATAAACAGCGCCCATGGTATGAATCATAACATCTTTGCAGAGGATGCCGCCGTATTCTTCACGGAACTTATCCGCAACCTCTCTAACCATTACATGACAGGCGTCATAATCGCCGGCCAGGTCATCAATTGGTCGCCCGTAGCAGATACTGATTGCCCATGCCGCTGCGTTGAGTGCGCCGCAGGTACCTTCCAGACAGCAACCGCAGCCTCCAGCAATACCAAAACATGCCTTGAGCATATCTTTGGTGATTCCAAAGTCAGGAAATGCGGAATAAAGACCGTTTAGCATGCTCTGGATGCAGTTGCCGTAGTCAGTTTCCGTCTGAATGCCGACGTTCATCGCTTTTTTTATCAGGGCTTCTTTTTCTTCCTGGGGTAATTTTGTATAGTCTTGCATCATCATAACTCCTCTCAGTTTTTACTATGTAGTAAGTTAAAATTATTTTAGCGGAAAAGCGAAAAAAAAACAAGATATCCGCTTCGATGACAAGATAGTTAGCAAATTAATAAATTGAAATGGTAATTTTGAAGTGATAAAATTGCTTTAACTAAGTAATTTTGTATCTGAAAGGAGAAGTTTGATGAAACTGGTTGTGGTAGGCGGCGTAGCTGGCGGTGCATCTGCAGCAGCAAGAGCTCGCAGAATTGACGCGAAAGCAGAGATTGTAATCTATGAAAGGGGGGAGCATGTTTCGTTTTCCAATTGCTCACTTCCATACTACCTCGGAGGTGTTGTGGGATCTGATGAAGACCTGATTATGATGTTTCCGGAGGATTTTAAGAACAATCATGATATAGATGTATATACAGGACATGAGGTGACTGCGATAAACCGTGACAGAAAGACTGTGAACGTAAAGAATTTGAATACCGGTGAGGAATTTGAGGATTCCTATGACAAGCTGGTGCTTTCTCCGGGCGCGAAGCCTGTAATGCCAAAGAGTATTAGGGGAATTGACGCAGGCAATGTGTTTACTATCAGAAATGTGACGGATATCAGTAGACTAAAGGTCTATCTGGACGCTGCCGGAATAAACAATGTTGCAGTTGTCGGTGGCGGCTTTATCGGAATTGAAACAGCCGAAAACCTACGGGAAGCTGGAAAGCAGGTATCTGTCATTGAGGGAACAGCGCAGATTATGGCGCCTTATGACTACGATATGGTGCAGATTCTGCATAAGGAACTGGATGACCACGGAATCAACTTGTATCTGGAGTCATCGGTTACAGCTATAGAAGACGGAAAGGTAACAGCGGTAAAGGACGGTAAAGCCTTCAGCATCGATGCGGACGCGGTTATTATGGCTGTGGGTGTGGCGCCGGAAACGGAACTTGCTGAAAAGGCTGGTCTTGAAATCGGGCAGAGCAGAGGCATCAAGGTCAATCATAACTATCAGACCACCGACCCGGATATTTACGCTGTTGGAGATGCCATAGAATCTTTTAACAGTCTGACACATAAACCGGGCAGAATTGCGCTGGCAGGACCTGCGCAGCGACAGGCAAGAGCGGCGGCGGATCACATCTATGGAATTTCTGCAAACAACAAAGGCTTTATCGGTTCCTCTTGCATCAAGCTGTTTGCACTTAATGCAGCGTGCACCGGACTCAACGAAAAGACAGCACAGCAGGAGGGTTTCTCCTATGATTCTGTGATGATCTTCCCTTCAGATAGAGTGGGCATTATGCCGGGCGCGAACTATATGGTATTTAAGCTGATTTTCGAAGTTCCTACGGGCAGGATTCTGGGCGCGCAGGCAATTGGAACCGGTGAGACTGATAAGAGAATTAACGTGATTGCCACGATGATTACTATGGGAGGCACACTAGAAGATTTGAAAGAACTGGAGCTGTGCTACGCGCCATCGTTTTCGACTGCAAAGGACGTTGTGAATCTGGCGGCACTGGTAGCGCTCAATGTACTCAACGGCAGAATCAAACAGGTGCATGTCAGCCAGGTTCGCGCTCTGGCGGAAAGCGGTGCCTGCATTATCGATGTCAGAAGCCCAGAGGAATTTGAAGGGGGACATCTCAAGTGCGCAAAGAATATTCCGCTGGGGCAGCTGCGCGGCAGACTTTCCGAAATTCCAAAGGACGTGCCGGTATATCTGCACTGCCGTTCCAGTCAGAGATCCTATTATGCGACATGTTGTCTGCAGGGCAACGGGTTTGAGAATATTGCAAATATCAGCGGTTCCTTCTTGGGCATCAGCCTGTATGAATACTTCAATGATAAGGTTTTAAACAGGGAACCAATTGTGACAGCATATAACTTTGACTAATAGTAGCCAATTGATGAACTTTTCAGAAATGGCAACTCGGTCAATAAAAATAGCAAGGTAATCAGTGCATTATCCGACAGGTATGGTATAATAATGACAGCATTAGTGGCATTTTGCTACATAATGCGAAAAATTATTGCGTTATAGCATGGATTTTTTTACGCTGGCTGAATGATTGCAAATATTTTGCGAAAATTACTAGATTTTGAACTAATGTGTGAAATGGAAGACATGGTATAATGCAAGTGTGAAATTATTTCTTATCATACTTAGGAGGTTTTTAGTTATGACAGAAACTAAAAAAACTGGCGAACGTCTTCCTAACGTGTTCGAGGCCTTTTTACCGGTTCTCGTACTGTTAGGTTTGATGCTTGCGAACTTTTTGTTTGAGTGGGGCAACGACCCGCACATCTACGTACTGCTTGCAGCGATTACCTGCTGCGTAGTAGGCAAACTTTGCAACGTACCTTTATCTGAAATGATGGCGGCAGGTTTTGCTTCTATCAGCCAGATTTTGGAAGCGCTGTTCATCCTGCTCTTCGTAGGATGCTTGGTTGGATCCTTTGAATGGGCTGGTGTAATCCCTGCTATCGTATACTACGGTCTGCAGATTTTCACACCTGCAGTTTTTCTTCCGGCAGTTGTTGTACTGTGCGCGATCGTAGGTTTATCCCTGGGATCTTCCTACACTGTATCCGCTACACTGGGTATCGCGTTTATGAGTATCGGTGCAACCATGGGTATCAACCCTGCTATGATTGCTGGTGCGGTTCTTTCCGGCGCTTGTACCGGAGATAAGTTCTCACCGCTGTCCGATTCCACAAACCTGGCTGCGGCAGCTTCTCAGACCGGTCTGTTCGACCATGTAAAAGCAATGATCGGAACGACTTTCCCTGCGTTCCTAATCGCATTCGTTATTTACTGCGTAATGTCCCTGACAGGAAAAGCAGGTACATATGATCCTGAGTTGGTAGACGGTTTATCTAATGCGATTAAAGACAACTTCGCATACATGAGCCCGGTACTTCTGTTACCGGTTGCAGTTATCATCTTGGTTGCAATACTGCAGATGCCAGGCATCCCGGGTGTACTGCTTGCGTCATTGACAGGTTGTATCTTTGCAGTCATCTTCCAGGGTGCAAGCTTTGCGGAATGTATTGCAATGGTGCACTACGGATACTCTGCTGAAACTGGCAATGAACTGGCTGACACACTGCTGAACAGAGGCGGTATGGACTCCATGCTCTGGACTATTAACATGGCGCTCATTGCCATCGGCTTCGGCGGCATGTACTCCAGATGTGGCGCTGTAGAAAGACTGCTGGGCGGAATGATTAAGAAGATTAAGACGCCGTTCCACCTGATGGCTGCAGTAATTGTTACCGCAATGTTCTGTATCCTGACTATGTGTGACCAGTATCTGGGACTCATCATTCCACCTGCAATGTACAAAGAAAAGATCGACGATATGGGTCTTTCCAGAAATGTTCTTTCCAGATGTACAGAAGACGGCGGAACACTGTTCTCCGCACTGGTACCTTGGTCTTCCTGCGGTGTATATCACTCCTCCATGCTGGGCGTAAGCACCATGGCTTATCTGCCGTACTGTTTCACCAACATCCTGAATCCGATTATCTCCCTGGCTACAGCAGCTTGGGGGGGCAACATCATCTTCGCAGATGGTTCTCGTACCGGATTCTTTGGAGGCAAAGTGAAGGCTGGCAAACCGGCTGGGGCACCTGCTGAAGAGCACGAACATGCGCTCAAGAGACTTGCTGAACTCAGAGCTGACGGAACTTACAAAGAAATCGGCAAATAAACCGGCAAGTGAATCTAACATAAAAAATTACGCATACCCGTTTTACGGGTATGCGCTTTTTGCAAAAGAAAAGTAAAGGAATGAACAGATTATGACTTATAAGGGTATTGTAAAAGAACGGGATTTAAAGAGAAAAACGATATTATTAATCGGCGGCATTATCATACTCTACCTTTCATTTAGACAGCAGAATTACTTCTATATGATTTTGGCAGTAATTCTTACCTTAGCCATCTTTTTTGAAAAAACTCATTTGGTATCGGAAAGAGGCGTTGAAATCAGGTACAAACTGTTTGCCTGGAAGGTAGTAAATAGATGGGAATGGGACCAGATTACCGCAATCCGTCCCGACTTTAAAAAAGCCAAACCGAACATTCTTCTTGAAATCGCCAAAGATGTGGCGATTAGACCTTTTGTGTTTACGGAGGAAGACGCCTGGGGCGTGATGGAATTGGCAAAGAAAATGAATCCGAATGCGTATGTAGATGATCGGACGCAGGAAGAGAGAAGAGAAGACGCGGACGAATACAACAGAAAATTGGATGAAGAAAGAATGCGCAAGGCGCGAGCAAAGCAAGAAGCCAAAGCAAAGGCAAGAAAAAAGCATTCTAAAAAATAGTTTAAAATAAGGTAAAAAAGAGCTCTGCTTTATGCAGAGTCTTTTCTTTTAGAATCTTCAGTTTTCGGTTGTTTGCTGGCTTCTTTGCTGGCGGCAAACTCCATATACAGGATGCTGACCATGATGATGAGCGCACCCAGCCAGCCAGTGAACCGCATGGTTTCACCCAGCAGAATGACTGATAGAATGCAGCCGGAGGCTGGTTCCAAGGCGAAGATGACCCCGACCCGGTCAGGAGATACGAAAGCTTCTAGATGGGTCTGAAGGCAGAAGGAAACAGCGCTGCAGAATACGCCCATAAGGATAATGGCAATCAGCTGGCTGCTACCGGTCAGGGAATAATGGATATCACCGGTGATGCTTGCGATGAGCGTGCCCCACAGAGAAATGAACCCCATGAGGAATACGGTAAAGAGGGACGAATCGACTCTCGGATTTTTTGAAACCTTTTCAACCAGTATGATATGAAACGAGCCGGCTACAGCAGCTAGAATACATAGTAAATCTCCGGAATTGATGACGAGTCCACCCATACCAGGCGCGTAGCATAGCAGGAAGACGCCGACAAGACAGAGCAGAGCGCTGATTACGATGATCTTAGAAATTTTGATTTTAAACAGGGCCCGGTTCAGGACCGGAATCATCAGGAACGACAAGGTGGTAAAGAAAGAAGATCTGACCGAGGTCGTATACTTAATGCCCCAGATGCCGAAGGCAAACATGAGGAATACGGCAAAAGACAACAAGAATGCGTACTTGATGACGTCTCTGTTCAGCAATTTAAACTTCCGATGAAAGGCGATGGCAAGACACAGCGCGGCGATGCCGAACCTGAGTGAAATGATATAGAAAGTAGGGCATGCCTCTACGTATTTTGTAAGAGGATAGCTGAGCCCCCAAAATAGTGCAGCGACCATCAGTCCGACGGCAGCAGTGCGTTCACTTAACTTGTGATTTTGATTAGGCATCTTTAGAGTCTCCTTTCAGTCTGATTACAGCATATTGTAATTCTACGCCTTTCATGGAAAAATTCATATTGAATGTGGTTCGCACATCTTCGATATAGAGTTCCAATTCCGGTTCTGTCGGAATGGATACAGTCTGCGTACTGTGGAAGCCTACATCGTCGTTAAAATCAAAGGCGGACAAATAAGCGAAAATGTTCCGGTTCTTTGTCAGGGAATATTTCATCACCGAGTACATCCCCGGAGGCAGATTCAGACTGACATTGAAATCAATTTCGTCTTTGAACTCATTGAGAATGGTTTTTGCCTGGTGGGCAGTGGTCTCCTTGGTACACATTTCATAAATGGCTTCGTTGAAGTTGCTTACGATGATGATGTAGGCAGGATTGCTGTCAGACTGGGTTTCGATGACGCAGTACTGTTTTCCCCAGCACAGGAGATTTCCTTTCAGGCGGGAAAGCAGCTGACAGGCAAAATAGCCTGGTTTGCAGGTGCCGTTTGCCGTCAGCAGGGCAGGCTGACCGCTCAGAATCATTTCGCCAGTATCGTAGTCACGAAGCGGCAGTCGAATCTCTTTTTCCTCAGAACGAATTAGCTTGTGAATCAGGTGAATCGGGTAAGCGATGGAATCGTTTCCTGCTGAGATGACGGAAAATGGTATATGATTTTGCTTTCTGCATTCTACCTCAAACCCTGCGGCGAGCAGGAGGTTTTGGAATTTGTCAATTTGCTGTGAACTGTCGTCATCGCTATAAAGAAGCACGACGGTTTCCGGATGCAGGTTGGCCAGCTTCGAGAAGATATGAAATCCCATGACAGCAAAATCTTCACAGCGGATTTGCACAATCAGATTGTGTGAAATATAAGCTAGTGGTGTGGCGTGGATGTCCGCATCAATTTCCAGTTTCAATGTATTGACTAAAGACGTGCTGTTCTTCTGTGAGTTTAGGGAAGAAAGCAGGTTGCGGATCAGTGTGATGGCTTTATTGGGCGGGATTAATGTCAGCGTTTCCCGATGAAATTCGCTTTTTACCATTGGCATATACATCTCCCTGTGCGCTTGCGGAGAATGGCCGAACCACTTGCGGAAATATTTTTCGTAATAGGAAGTCGTAGAAAAACCAACATCCTTGGCAATCTGACTGATTTTTTTGTTGGTATCAAGAAGCTGAATTTCAGACCATTCTACCCGGGCAAAGCACAGGAATTCCCGAAAATTCATACCGGTACAGTCCTTGATAATATGGGAAAGATAAAAAGTGCTCAAATGCTCGATTTCCGCCAGATCGTCCAGGGTAATCTTCTCCGCGTAGTTCTGATAGATATAGCCGATGATATGGCTGATTCTTTCGATGGTCACAGGGTTGCTGCTCTCAAAATTAATCACCATTTCGCCGTTGAAGGCAAAGAGATTGAAAATCCTTTCCAAATATTTGATGACCTCAATCATGGCGTAAGTGCATTCTGTCTTGTAACGGGAACTTCGAATGGAATACTGCAGCAAAATGTCCAGCAGCTTTTCCTGCAGATTATCGTGCTTACTGCTGCGCCCTTTGTTGGTGTAGGTGCGGTAGCATGCTTTGCTCAGGGAAGGAAAATACTGGGAAAAATAATGGGTGCTGATCTGAATCAAAGCGACAATATTATCCGGATCTTCCGAGGTCAGACTGTGAACCTCATGACCTGAGTTGGTAAAGATATCTCTTTCGTGGAGGGTATAGCTGCAATAGCCGTTTTTCAGGGTGACCTGCCCTTTGAGCACAAAAACAAATTCAATATCCTGGTGATAGTGAATCGGGTAATCTTCTATATTCGCAATGGTAATGTTGATGGGAAAATCATCCTGATACGTGATTTTTTCAAAAAGCATGGCGACACCTGCCGTTTCCTATGATAGTTAAAATTGTAACATAAATGCTGGCCCTTTGAAAGCGATTGGGCTGATTTTTTTGCGCAATATAATTGATTTTTACGGCAAAATAATTGTTGAATATGGGGATAAATCTAATTAGAATAAGATTAATAAGACTGACATAGTGTCTGCAAGGGCAGATGATAGAAGGAGGAACTATGATGAGTAATGAAGTAAGAGTTGCGGTTGTAACAGGTGCGTCCGGTGGAATCGGTTCCGCAATTGTAAAGAAATTTTATGAGAATGGATACAGTGTGGCAATGTGTGATATCAACGAAGAAGCGCTGAAAGCAGTTGCAGCTGATTTGAAATTAGATGAAGCAAGAGTTGCGATCTGTCCGGTGAATATTACAGAGGAAGAACAGGTTATCGCAACCATCGCGGCGGTCAAGGAAAGATTCGGGAGAATCGATGCGCTGGTCAACGTAGCGGCTATCATTGGCGAATATGGCTTGACTGTTGACTGCACGTTAGATAACTTCAAAAATATTTACAACGTAAACGTATTTGGCACTTTTGCAATGATGAAGCATACCCTGCCAATCATGCTGGAGCAGAAGCACGGCAATATCGTAAACTTCGGTTCCGTTTCCGGTATGAGCGGTTATACCTGCGAAATCGGTTACGGTTCCAGCAAATGGGCTGTCATCGGTATGACTAAGAACGTTGCCAACGAATATGGACAGTACGGCATTCGCTCCAACTCCATTTCACCGGGCTGGGTCAATACCGCTATGTTCCAAAAATCTGTAGCGGATTTTGCTGACATGGAAGATGCAAGCATCACCCTTGGGCCTCTGGGACGTCCTGCAGAACCGTACGAAATGGCAGATATCGTTTATTTCATGTGCCAGCCGGAAGCAAACTTCCTCAATGGATCCAACGTGCTTGCTGACGGCGGTATGATGCTTGGCTAAACCAATATCGAAGAAAGGGGATTTAAACTTATGTTAAATGAAAGATTGACGCGGATGAGAAACAAGCTGTGGAATACCCGTCCATGCATTACGGCGGAACGGCTTGTTCTCGCCACAGAAGCGTATCAGAAATTTGCAGGCGATGCGATTCCGGTATTCCGGGCGAGAGTTGTCAACTACATTATGGAAAATATGACGACGCTGATTATGGAAGATGAACTGATTGTTGGTACGGCGACCAACAAATACAGAGGTGCAAACTTGCACCCGGAATTTCAGTCCAGCTCTTGGTATATCAGTGATATTAACGAGTTCGCAACCAGAACCAAAGACCCATATGATATTTCAGAAGAAGACAAGAAGCTGATTCTGGAATATCTGCCGTACTGGGAAGGCAGATCCATGGAAGACATGTCCAAGACAGCCCTTCCTGCGCATATCGAGGAATGCATCCAGGACGATATTATTACGGTCGGTCTGAGAAATGGCGTTTCCGGCGAAACCACCTGCGACCACGAAAAACTTTTGACCATCGGTCTGCGAGGTTACATGGAAGAATGTCAGGCGAACATCGATAATATGATCTGCGAATGTCAGGCAGACGAAGAAAAGGTCAACTTCTGGCAGGCGTGCATCATTCAGTGCCAGGGTCTGATTACCTATGCCCACAGAATGGCAGAGGAAGCAGAACGGCAGGCAGCAGAATGTAAAGATGAAAAGAGAAAGCAAGAACTTCTCGGCATCGCTGCAAACTGCCGCGTGGTACCGGAAAATCCACCGCAGACATTCTGGCAGGCGCTGCAGATGATTTGGTTTGCACACGTATACTTCCATATCGAAGTCTGCACCACCGCAAACGGATACGGCAGATTTGACCAGTACATGTGGCCTTACTACAAAAAAGACGTCATCGACGAAAAGAATATTACACAGGAAGAAGCGATGGAAATGCTGGAATGCCTGTACCTGAAATCCTGCGAGGTTTACGAAGTCAGAGATAAATGGTACGCGACTTCCTTCGCCGGTTATCCGATGTGGGAAATCCTGCTGGTCGGCGGTCAGACCCCGGACGGCAAAGACGCCACTAACGAACTGTCCTATCTGTGTCTGGAAGCCGCAAATCAGCTGAAGACGACTCAGCCGGTTATGGGCGTAAGAGTTTGGGAAGGTACACCGGAAGATCTGATTCGCAAAGGCTGCGAAATGATTCAGGACGGTCAGGCAAACCCTGGATTCTTCAACGACGATGTTGCGATGAAGATGACCCTGGGCAAAGGCTGCACCATGGAAGAGGCCAGAGACTGGACCATCGTAGGATGTATTCAGCCGGGTCCTGGCGGCGGTTCCACAGACGGTTCACCGGATGCAGGCTATGTCAACATGGGTAAAATGCTGGAGTTCGTACTCCACAACGGTGTTGATCCGTCCACCGGTAAGCTGATGGGACTTCAGACAGGAGATCCAAGAGACTTTAAAAATATCGATGATTTGAAGGATGCGCTGAAGAAACAGATTCTGCACCACTACAAGTTGGTTGCAACCGGTTATAAAGTGATGCAGAGCATGCATATGACCAGATTCCCGGTGATTTTTGCGGGCATGGTGACCAAAGGCTGTGTAGAAAGCGGTAAGTCCGTACAGCACGGCGGTGCAAAGTATACCACTGCAGGCATGTACGTTACCGGCGCAGCAAACCTGGCTGACTCTATCGTTGCCATCGAAAAGTGTGTATTTGAAGACAAAGACATCACCATGGATGAGCTGATTACTGCCATCGACAAGAACTTTGAGGGCGAGGAAAGAATGCGTCAGCTGCTTTTGAACAAACCTGCGAAATTCGGCAACGATGATGAGCACGTAGACGGCGTTTATAAGGAAATGATGCACTTTATCGCGGATAACGTGCAGACCTGGCCGGATGCAAGAGGCGGCTGGTTCTCCTTTAACGTACACTCTCAGACTGTAAACGTTTCTCACGGTATGGTCTGCGGTGCAACCCCTGACGGAAGACTGGCAGGAGAGCCGTTCTGCGACAACGCTTCTCCGATGATGGGACGCGATACCAGCGGTCCGACTGCCACTGTAAAATCTGTTGCTTCCATGGGTCAGGATAAATTCCACGACGGTGCGCTGTTCAACCTGCGCTTTGACCCGAAGGGCGTAGAAGGCGAAAAGGGGCTGCAGAGAATTGAAGGAGTTATTAAAACTTACTTCAATAATGGCGGTAACCACATTCAGATTAACGTAGTAGACGATGAAACCCTGAAAGCAGCACAGAAAGATCCAGAGCATTACAAGGGTCTGATGGTTCGTGTAGCAGGCTATATGGCTTACTTTACAGAACTTGACAAGAGCGCGCAGGATACCATTATCTACAGAACGACCCACTTTAAAGAGGCGTAAGACTTTAGAATTTTAACATTTGGAGACGAAGATGGAAAACAAAGAAATGACGGCGTTAGTCGGATCCATACAGAAATTCAGCACGGAAGACGGACCGGGCATCAGAACCACAGTGTTTCTCAAAGGCTGTCCTCTGGACTGCGCCTGGTGCCACAATCCGGAGCTTATTGACTTTGCGCAGCAGGTCATCGAGATGCCTAACAGTTGCATTAAATGCGGCTACTGCGTGAAAGACTGTCCGAAGCACGCTGTCTTCGTCGACAGTGAAAATGTAATTAAAATTAACCGGGAACTTTGCGACAGCTGCATGGAGTGCACAAAGATTTGCTATGCAAGAGCGCTTCTGCCTGTCGCCAAGACCATGACCGTGTCGGAAGTTCTAAAGGAAGTAGAAAAAGATATGGGCTTTTATGAGACCACTGGCGGAGGGATGACTGTCAGCGGCGGTGAGATGCTTGCTCAGCCGGAGTTTGTAAATGCTTTGGTGGATGGGGCGGCAGACCTTGATATTCCTGTCTGTTTGGATACTTCCGGCTTTGGAAATGGGGATTGGCTTGTGAAACTTTCCGAAAAAGCAAATGTCACCCATGTGCTTTATGACATGAAATCCATCGACGATGCAGTGCATCAGGCGTATGTGGGGCAGAGCAATCAGGTGATTTTAGAAAATTTGTCGAATCTTGCCGCGTCCCCTGAGACTTGCGAGAAGCTGCAGATGCGCATGCCGCTTATTAGCGGCGTCAACGACACGTGGGAAATCATCGAGAAAACGGCGGCATTTTATAAAGACCATGGCATCAAACGGGTCACTCTGCTGCCTTATCACAACCTGGGTATTTCCAAGAAAAAGCATATCGGCGGCGAGCAGATGCAGTTTGAACCGCCTACAGACGAATACGTGGAGGAAATCAAAGCCTATTTTGAAGCACACGCCGGGATGGAAGTGGAGATTCTGGGAAAACTGTAGTTTAAGAAAAAGTGTAAAAGCCAGCTGGGCAGTGATGCCGGCTGGCTTTTTGTGCGTGTGAGGAAAACGGTGCATCTGTCGAATGACTGACTTTGCATATCAATGCAGTTTGCGCCCACAGCCGGGGCAATAGCGGATGTCTTCTGGCTTTTCCTTTTTTTGTTCTGTCTGCGCCACAAAACCGGCGGAAAGGATACCGGTAGGAATGGCGACCATGCCGACGCCGAGGAACGTGAGAATGACGCCGCAGACTTTGCCAGCAAGGGTAACCGGCACCATATCCCCGTAGCCGACGGTGAGCAGTGTGTTAGCCGCCCACCAGAAGCCGGAAAAGGCATTGGAAAATACCTCCGGCTGTGCTTCGTGCTCCAGACCGTACATTAAAAGGGAGGCGGTAATCATTAAAATTAGAACGATGAATATGGAAGACAGAAGTTGCCCTCTTTTTTTCTTTAAGACAGTAGCAATCGCTTTTAGTGGATCGGCATAGTGTTGTATGCGGAAAATACGCAGGATTCGGATGATGCGGAACATGCGCAGTACGACGGCACTTTTTGCAAAAAAGAAAGGGAGATAGTAAGGCACGCAGGAGAGGAAATCCACCATGCCCGCCCAGGAAAAGATGAATTTTATCCGCGCACGAGAAACGGAAACACCTCGGTATAGATAAGAGGCGGTCCAGATACGTAGAATATAGTCTATGGTAAAAAATGCTACCGTAACGCCTTCTGCGGCGCGCATTGTCGTCAGATAAGGCGCAGACTCCGGAAAGGTCTCAAACAGCGCAATAAAAATATTGACAAGAACAGCAGTAACCAGCGCTAAATCATAAACTCTGCTGGGAATATCGCTGCGGCTGCCTACCTGAATAATGGTAAAAACTCGTTTCTTTTTGTTGATGGTGTCCATAGTATGGCGCTCTCCTTTTCTGATGCATTCTTCTTCTATTATATAGTCCATAGTGAAAAAATCAATAGACAGGAGGGATGGGCATAACGAACCGCTAAAAATCGTTTAGAACTGCTTGGATGCTGACAATACTGACATTTCCACGGATTTTTGTCAGTTCTGTTAGCATTTCGACTGCGCGGGGTTAGGGTTTTGCTGATATTTTGTCAGCGTCAATACCTCAGAAACGCTTCACATGGTTGACGTGTGGGAGGCGCAGAATAAACCAAAGCGATTTATAGACCAGGCTGGCGCGTGAGGAAAAGAAAAGTAAAGAATATTTTTGAAAGAAATTCAAAAAAACATTGACATTGACAGTGCGCTTTGATACACTTAATAAGCAACTTTATGATTATTCGTAACAGAGCTGGTTCCCCTGGCTCTGAATTTTGAGTTAAACGGAGGACAATCGACATGAGAGTTAAAGTTACATTAGCATGCACTGAGTGCAAGCAGAGAAACTACAATACCATGAAAAACAAGAAGAACGATCCTGATCGTATCGAGTTAAAGAAGTATTGCAAATTCTGCAAAAAAGAGACTCTTCACAAGGAGACTAAATAAGGAGAATTCATCATGGCAAACAAAGACCAAGTTAAGAAGGCAGCAGACAAAGCCAAGAAGACCGGCGCCAAGGATTATTTCAAAGGTATTAAGCTGGAGATGGGCAAAGTCGTATGGCCTACCAGAAAGGAACTGGGCACCTTTACAGGTGTGGTAATTGCTACATGTGCCGTTTTCGCACTGGGATTCTGGTTAATTGATACAGGTGTATTGGCTGCTCTGAGAGCGGTTTTAGGTATCACCCTAAACTAATTTAAGAGAAGAAGGTACGTAATATGTCTGATATTGAAAACAACAATGTAGCTTCTCCTTTGATGGGAGAAGGTATTAGAGGCGATGGCCAGGCCAAGTGGTATGTGGTGCATACCTATTCGGGTCATGAAAACAAAGTAAAAGTGAATATCGAGAAGATGGTTGAAAACCGCGGTATGCAGGATTTAATTTTAGACATCATCGTGCCGACAGAAGACAGAGTCGAAATCAAAGACGGCCAGAGAAAAATTAAAACCAGGAAGATGTTTCCGGGTTATGTAATTATAAAGATGATTGTTACCAATGAATCCTGGTATCTTGTGAGAAATACGCAGGGTGTTACCGGGTTCGTAGGTCATGGCTCCGACCCTATTCCATTGACTGACGAAGAAGTCGCCAGAATGGGAATAGAAAAAGTTTACATCGATCTGGACGTTGAAATTGGAGATACAGTACGTGTCATCAATGGACCTTTCGAAAGCTTCATGGGTGAAGTGATGGAAATCAACAAAGAGAAACAGGTACTGACTGTCAAAGTTTCAATGTTCGGTAGAGATACCCCTGTTGAACTTGAGTTTGGACAGGTAGACAAACTATAGCACAGACTATAGAGAAAGGAGAAGAAAGATGGCTAAAAAAGTTGAAGGTTATATTAAACTTCAGATTGCGGCCGGCAATGCTACTCCAGCACCTCCGGTAGGACCTGCACTGGGTCAGAAGGGCGTGAACATCATGGACTTCTGTAAACAGTTCAATGCCAGAACACAGGATCAGCCGGGAATGATTATTCCTGTAGTGATTACTGTATATGCGGACAGATCTTTCACTTTTGTGACGAAGACACCGCCGGCAGCAGTTTTACTGAAGAAAGCAGCAGGATTAGATGCAGCATCCGGAGAACCTAACAAGAAAAAAGTTGCTACACTGACTTATGCACAGGTAGAAGAAATCGCAAAGACAAAGATGCCAGACCTGAACGCAGCAACCCTTGAAGCAGCAACAGACATGATCAAGGGAACTGCAAGAAGCATGGGAATCGTTGTTGAAGGCTAATGAGATGGGAGACCGAGACTTGCACAAGAAAAGACAAGTAGAGGTTGTTAGTACCACAAGGAGGTAAGAAACATGCCAAAAAGAGGCAAAGGTTACAAAGAAGCAGCTGCTAAATTTGAAAAAGCAAAGCTGCACGAAGTAAGTGAAGCGATGAAACTCGCTTGCGAAACTTCCAGAGCTAAGTTTGACGAAACTGTAGAAGTACACGTAAAACTTGGTGTAGACGGAAGACATGCTGACCAGCAGGTTAGAGGTGCAATTGTACTGCCTAACGGAACTGGTAAAAGTGTAAAAGTTTTAGTATTTGCAAAAGGTCCTAAGGCTGAAGAAGCTGAAAAGGCCGGTGCAGACTACGTTGGAGCAGAAGAACTGGCTCAGAAGATTCAGACTGAAAACTGGTTCGATTTTGACGTAGTAGTTGCTACACCTGACATGATGGGTGTTGTTGGTAGATTAGGTAAAGTTTTAGGTCCTAAGGGATTAATGCCAAACCCTAAATCAGGCACAGTAACAATGGATCTTGAGAAAGCATTAGCAGAGATTAAAGCTGGTAAAGTTGAATATCGTCTGGATAAGCAGAACATCATCCATACTCCAATCGGAAAGAGCTCATTTGGTCCGGAAAAGCTGGAAGAAAACTTCAAAGCACTTCTGGAAGCAATCGTAAAAGCAAAACCGGCTACTGCAAAAGGTCAGTATCTGAGAAGCGTTACCGTTGCAGCTACAATGGGTCCTGGAATCAAAATCAATCCGGCACTGATTGGCTAATCAAAACTAAATTTGAGATTTAACCGTAGACAGCGGGTGCCTTTTAAGGCTTAATTTCCCGCCGAGGTACAATATATAGATATTGACCCTGTCTACAAAGGCAGGGTTTCCTTTATTTATTGCGTACCATATTCGCGAGTTGCCCTTGAGCAATTCCAGAAAGGAGAATAAAAAGTATGTCAGTAGAAGCTAAACAGCAGAAACAGGTAATCATTGACGAAATTAAAGCTAAGCTGGAAAATGCACAGGCCGCAGTCGTAGTTGACTATATGGGCATCAACGTTGCAGAAGCTGATGCTATGAGAAAGAAACTTCGTGAAGCAAACGTTGATTATACCGTTTACAAGAACACTTTAATCAAAAGAGCAATCGAAGGAACTGATTATGCTCCCCTTGCAGAAGTACTTGACGGACCAAGCGCACTGGCTATCAGCACAGAAGATGCAACTGCTCCGGCAAGAACTCTTAACGAGTTAATCAAAGAATACAAAAAAATGGAATTCAAAGCAGGTGTTGTAGAAGGTACTTACTATGATAAAGCAGGTATCGAACAGGTTGCAGACATTCCGTCCAGAGATGTACTCATTGCTAAATTTATGGGCAGCATCCAGTCACCAGTTAGCAAGTTTGTCAGAACTTTGGCAGCAATTGCTGAAGAAAAGGAAGCGTAAAGCTTTCGCATGGTGCTCATGCACCGAATTTAAAGTGAATTAAAATCGAAATAAAGGAGAAAAGAAAATGAATAAAGAACAGATCATTGAAGCTATCAAAGCGATGTCCGTTTTAGAATTAAACGAATTAGTTAAAGCTTGCGAAGAAGAATTTGGCGTATCCGCAGCAGCTCCAGTAGCAGTAGCAGGCGCAGTAGCAGGCGGTGCTGCTGAAGAAGAACAGTCCGAATTCACAGTAGTTCTGGCTGAAGTAGGCGCAGAAAAGATTAAGGTTATCAAGGCTGTTAGAGAAATTACCGGTCTGGGCCTGAAAGAAGCTAAAGAAGTTGTTGACGGTGCTCCTTCCAACCTCAAAGAGGGCGTTGACAAGGCTGAAGCAGAAGCAATCAAGGCTCAGCTGGAAGAAGTTGGAGCTAAAGTTGAACTGAAATAGTTCTAATCAATAATAAAGCCAAGATTAGACGGGCTTCCTTTCGAGGAGGCCTGTTTTTATATACACTTTCCAAAGAAGGGTAGGCTCCTTGTCATTTTGCGCTTGCCAGGAGGCATAAAAAGGCGATGCGTGAAGTTTTTGGAAGACTAGCGACAAAGTTGCCGCATGCAGCATTAAACATGTGAAACAGGCATATAGAAGGTCTAAAGTTCAAAAAAGACATGAAAAAAGAGAAAAAGGTACTTGACGGAAGGGGAAAAGGGTGATATATTAAGAAAGCTGTCTTGCAGGGGGAACCCCACAGGCAGACTTGCCACAGAAAACTCCCAGAAAAGGAGAAGAAAAAAGCTCGAAAAAACTTCAAAAAAGAGGTTGACATAAGAGCCAAAGAGTGGTAAGATAAATAAGCTGTCGCAAGGACAGCAGTCCGCTTGAAAGAGCAGACAGAACCTAGACAACTTCATAGTGTAGAAATTTAGTCAAAACAAATTTGAACAATCAGCAAATTGGTAAGAGATTACTAGTTTGTGAGAGTTCGCGACAATTTCTTAAAAGAAGAACAATAATTCTAAGAAGAATATATTGCAAGAGCGCAAAGCGTTCAGAATCCGAACAAGGATATCTTAAGAAAGATATTTAAGACATTAGTCTTTGATATACCATTTAATTAAGAGTTTGATCCTGGCTCAGGATGAACGCTGGCGGCGTGCCTAACACATGCAAGTCGAGCGAGAAGCTGATGACAGATACTTCGGTTGAAGGAGTCAGTGGAAAGCGGCGGACGGGTGAGTAACGCGTAGGCAACCTGCCCTTTGCACAGGGATAGCCATTGGAAACGATGATTAAAACCTGATAACACCATTTGGTTACATGAGCAGATGGTCAAAGATTTATCGGCAAAGGATGGGCCTGCGTCTGATTAGCTAGTTGGTAAGGTAACGGCTTACCAAGGCGACGATCAGTAGCCGACCTGAGAGGGTGAACGGCCACATTGGAACTGAGACACGGTCCAAACTCCTACGGGAGGCAGCAGTGGGGAATATTGCACAATGGGCGAAAGCCTGATGCAGCAACGCCGCGTGAAGGAAGAAGGCCTTCGGGTCGTAAACTTCTGTCCTTGGGGAAGAAGAACTGACGGTACCCAAGGAGGAAGCCCCGGCTAACTACGTGCCAGCAGCCGCGGTAATACGTAGGGGGCAAGCGTTATCCGGAATTATTGGGCGTAAAGAGTACGTAGGTGGCAACCTAAGCGCAGGGTTTAAGGCAATGGCTCAACCATTGTTCGCCCTGCGAACTGGGATGCTTGAGTGCAGGAGAGGAAAGCGGAATTCCTAGTGTAGCGGTGAAATGCGTAGATATTAGGAGGAACACCAGTGGCGAAGGCGGCTTTCTGGACTGTAACTGACACTGAGGTACGAAAGCGTGGGGAGCAAACAGGATTAGATACCCTGGTAGTCCACGCCGTAAACGATGAGCACTAGGTGTCGGGGTCGCAAGACTTCGGTGCCGTAGTTAACGCATTAAGTGCTCCGCCTGGGGAGTACGCACGCAAGTGTGAAACTCAAAGGAATTGACGGGGACCCGCACAAGCAGCGGAGCATGTGGTTTAATTCGAAGCAACGCGAAGAACCTTACCAGGACTTGACATCCCTCTGACAGACCCTTAATCGGGTTTTTCTACGGACAGAGGAGACAGGTGGTGCATGGTTGTCGTCAGCTCGTGTCGTGAGATGTTGGGTTAAGTCCCGCAACGAGCGCAACCCTTGCCATTAGTTGCCAGCAGTAAGATGGGCACTCTAGTGGGACTGCCGGGGACAACTCGGAGGAAGGTGGGGATGACGTCAAATCATCATGCCCCTTATGTTCTGGGCTACACACGTGCTACAATGGCCGGTACAGAAAGCAGCGAAGTCGTGAGGCGGAGCAAATCTCGAAAACCGGTCCCAGTTCGGACTGCAGGCTGCAACTCGCCTGCACGAAGCCGGAGTTGCTAGTAATCGCGGATCAGAATGCCGCGGTGAATGCGTTCCCGGGTCTTGTACACACCGCCCGTCACACCATGGAAGTTGGGGGTGCCCAAAGCCGGCAAGGAAATATGCTGTCTAAGGCAAAACCAATGACTGGGGTGAAGTCGTAACAAGGTAGCCGTATCGGAAGGTGCGGCTGGATCACCTCCTTTCTAAGGAGACGAGATTTTTACACTATGAGTTCATGGGGAATTAGCTCAGCTGGGAGAGCACCTGCCTTGCACGCAGGGGGTCAAGGGTTCGAGCCCCTTATTCTCCACCAAGGTCGAAAGACCAAAGTACCTTGAAAACTGAATAACAAGAAACAAACACAGAAAAGAGAGAAATCGAGAAAATACACAAAGCATAGCGAAAGCAAGCGAAGGGTAGATTCTATGATTTCAACCGAGAAACCAGAAAAGATTCTTTAACAAAAATCCATGTGCAAGCGCTGTACATGGTACACAAAGAACCGCGAAGTTAGAATTCGGAGATGACGAGGCGCGCGAGTGAGCGAGGAAGGCGCATACATTGGTATGTAACTGAGGAGTGAGCGAGCAGCAACAAAGTCAGAACGGATTAAAACGAGCGAAAGGTCAAGTGAAGAAGAGCATAAGGCGGATGCCTTGGCACTGGGAGCCGACGAAGGACGTGACAAGCTGCGAAAAGCTGCGGGGAGGAGCAAATATCTGCTGATCCGCAGATATCCGAATGAGGGAACTCACCTGTGGTAATGCACAGGTATCCATAACTGAATCAATAGGTTATGAGAAGGAAACGCGGGGAACTGAAACATCTAAGTACCCGTAGGAAGAGAAAGAAACATCGATTTCCTAAGTAGCGGCGAGCGAAAGGGAAAGAGGCCAAACCGATAGCTTGCTATCGGGGTTGCGGACACTCAAGATGTATCCATTGTTGATAGTCGAATATGTTTGGAAAGGCAAACCGAAGAAGGTAAAAGTCCCGTAGACGAAATTGACAAGGAGCAGAGTGGATCCAGAGTAGGACCGGACACGTGAAACCCGGTCTGAAGCCGGGGGGCCCACCCCCCAAGCCTAAATACTACCCAGTGACCGATAGAGAATAGTACCGTGAGGGAAAGGTGAAAAGAACCCCGGGAGGGGAGTGAAAAAGAACCTGAAACCTTATGCTTACAAGCAGAGGGAGCGCAAGTGACCTCGTACTTTTTGTAGAACGGGCCAACGAGTTATGGTATGCAGCGAGGTTAAGGTGTAAAGCACTGGAGCCGAAGTGAAAGCGAGTCTTAATAGGGCGAGAAGTTGCATGCTGTAGACCCGAAACCGGGTGACCTATCCATGAGCAGGTTGAAGTAACTGTAAAAGGTTATGGAGGACCGAACCCATATCTGTTGAAAAAGGTTGGGATGACTTGTGGATAGCGGTGAAATTCCAATCGAACTCGGAGATAGCTGGTTCTCCTCGAAATAGCTTTAGGGCTAGCCTCACAGAAAGATACCCGGAGGTAGAGCACTGAATGTTCTAGGGGCCTTCACCGGTTACCGAAAACTATCAAACTCCGAATGCCGGAATATCATATGTGGGAGTCAGACTATGTGAGATAAGTTTCATAGTCGAAAGGGAAACAGCCCAGACCAACAGCTAAGGTCCCAAAATGTAAGTTAAGTGGAAAAGGATGTGGAGCTGCATAAACAGCTAGGATGTTGGCTTAGAAGCAGCCACTCATTTAAAGAGTGCGTAATAGCTCACTAGTCGAGTGGCTCTGCGCCGAAGATAAACGGGGCTAAAACTTACTACCGAAGCTTTGGATACAGAAATGTATGGTAGAGGAGCATCGTATACTGGGAAGAAGCAAATTCGTAAGGATTTGTGGACTGTATACGAGAGAGAATGTTGGCATGAGTAGCGCAAGGCAGGTGAGAATCCTGCCCGCCGAAAATCTAAGGATTCCTGAGGAAGGTTCGTCCGCTCAGGGTTAGTCGGGACCTAAGCCGAGGGCGAAAGCCGTAGGCGATGGATAACAGGCAGAGATTCCTGTACCACCGGAGGTCGTTTTAAGCGAAGTGGGGACACAGAAGGATAGACTGAGCACGCCGCTGGTAGAGCGTGTCCAAGCGTCGAGGTAGGCAATGTAGGCAAATCCGCATAGTCAATACTGAGGCGTTACGGGGTGGCAAGTAAGCCGGAAGCAGTCGATTTCACGCTGTCAAGAAAAGCCGCTAGCAAGACCCGAGGTGCCCGTACCGCAAACCGACACAGGTAGATGAGGAGAGAATCCTAAGGCGAGCGAGAGAACTATTGTTAAGGAACTCGGCAAAATGACCCCGTAACTTCGGGAGAAGGGGTGCCTGCTTCGGCAGGCCGCAGTGAAAAGGCCCAGGCAACTGTTTACCAAAAACACAGGTCTCTGCAAAAGCGAAAGCTGAAGTATAGGGGCTGACGCCTGCCCGGTGCTGGAAGGTTAAGGGGAAGTGTCATCCGTGAGGAGAAGCACAGAACTTAAGCCCCAGTAAACGGCGGCCGTAACTATAACGGTCCTAAGGTAGCGAAATTCCTTGTCGGGTAAGTTCCGACCCGCACGAAAGGCGTAATGATCTGGGCACTGTCTCAACAATAGACTCGGTGAAATTGTAGTACCGGTAAAGATGCCGGTTACCCGCAGCAGGACGGAAAGACCCCGTGGAGCTTTACTGTAGCTTGATATTGAGTTTCGGCGTTGCATGTACAGGATAGGTGGGAGACAAAGAGATCAGTACGCCAGTATTGGTGGAGTCACCGTTGGGATACCACCCTTGTAACGTTGGGATTCTAACCATGTATCGTAATCCGGTACTGGGACAGTGTCAGGTGGGCAGTTTGACTGGGGCGGTCGCCTCCTAAAGAGTAACGGAGGCGCCCAAAGGTTCCCTCAGCGCGGACGGAAATCGCGCGAAGAGTGCAAAGGCAGAAGGGAGCTTGACTGCAAGACAGACAAGTCGAGCAGGGACGAAAGTCGGGCTTAGTGATCCGGTGGTACCGAGTGGAAGGGCCATCGCTCAACGGATAAAAGCTACCCCGGGGATAACAGGCTGATACCCCCCAAGAGTTCACATCGACGGGGGTGTTTGGCACCTCGATGTCGGCTCGTCTCATCCTGGGGCTGAAGTAGGTCCCAAGGGTTGGGCTGTTCGCCCATTAAAGAGGTACGCGAGCTGGGTTCAGAACGTCGTGAGACAGTTCGGTCCCTATCCGCTGTGGGCGTTGGAGATTTGAGTGGAGCTGTCCTTAGTACGAGAGGACCGGGATGGACATACCTCTGGTGTACCAGTTGTTCTGCCAAGGGCATAGCTGGATAGCTACGTATGGAAGGGATAAGCGCTGAAAGCATCTAAGTGCGAAGCCCCCCACAAGAAGAGATCTCCTCCTAAAAGGTAAGACCCGTGGGAGACTACCACGTAGATAGGCCTCAGGTGGAAGTGCAGTAATGCATGTAGCTGAGAGGTACTAATCGGTCGAGAACTTGACCAGTGGTTTTACGAAGAGTTTGTTGATTGTTATTCAGATTTGAGGGTATATACCTCAAGAGAAAAGAAGCTGCGAAGAATTTTTCAAGAGCTGACGCGGCGTGCGAAGGAGCGAAGAGGGCACGTACTAGTGTACGTAACTGATGAGCGAAAGAGCAGCAACAAAGTCAGGATTGAAAAAGGCAAGCAGGAAATCCGGTGACAATAGCGGGGAGGATACACCTGTACCCATCTCGAACACAGAAGTTAAGCTCTCAAGCGCCGATGATACTTGGTGGGAAGCTGCCTGGGAAAGTAGGTCGTTGCCGGTTTCAGTAAAAAGCAAGTTACGAAGTAGCTTGCTTTTTTAGTGTCCGAAGGTCACGTCTGAAACGGGACAACAACGGGTAAGTTGAGTATGGGATTTTGGCTTGAGGTATGGGCGTAGTGCTGGTTTTAATAAATGTAACCTGCAGCATGAAACGATTTTTTGCTTTGCAGAATTTTGCTGTACTTCTGTTCAAAAAAAGGAAAATGATATTTTTGTAGGTCTAAAACTAGAAAAGTGGGGGTGCATATTCTATAGATAGTGATATATATTATTGGATTTTTGTCATTTTTTTAATATATATGCCTATGTAAATCCAGGCGGCTGGGTATGGGAATGTGGATTTTCCTTTTTTTGCGGAAGTAAAGGGTAGGTTTCTGCAATTCTTATTTTGCCTAACTTTAAGACAGGAGGCGGGTAGTGAAGATAGGGCAAATGGAAGGTCGTGAATCGCTGAATTTACAGTTTTTTACTCAGATAACAGGAAAGTCCTTTATCTCAATGGAGATTTGTGATATACTTATTCTGTATATTTGGGCGAACAGAAAGGATGGTCAGACAATGTTATTTTTGAAAATTATATTCTGTATTCTGCTTTGCTGTCCGTTAGCTTATGGAATTGCACTTCTTTTTATGAAAATGGTAGATGATGCAATTAAGAAGCACTAGGAGTAGGTTATGAAACGAGGACTTTTTATTACGCTGGAGGGACCGGACGGTTCCGGGAAGTCGACACAAATAGAGTTTTTAAAGGTATATTGTCAGGAAAGGGCTCTGCCATGCATATTTACCAGGGAGCCTGGAGGAACGGCCATCGGAGAGAAGCTCCGCAATATTATACTTGATAAAGAAAACCAGGAAATGTGTGATATGACAGAAGCTCTTCTTTATGCGGCGGCAAGAGCACAGCACGTGCAGCAGCTGATTAGACCGGCGTTAGATTCGGGTAGGATTGTAATTTGTGATCGTTTTATCGATTCCAGTATTGCTTATCAAGGCTATGGGAGAAATCTCGGTGATGTGGTGCGTGTCATCAATGAACTTGCTGTTGACGGGTGTATGCCCGATGTAACTTTTTTGATGGAACTTTCGCCGGAAATTGGAAAGTCCAGAATCAGAGAGGACAGTCAGGACAGGCTGGAGCAGGAAAAGTTGGAATTTCACGACAAAGTGTATGCGGGATATAAGGAGATTGCGAAATTTTATCCAGACCGGTTTGTAGAGATTGACGCGGGAAAAGATAAAGAAACCATTCGCGACATTATGTTTTCGCATCTTGATAGAATTTTGGAAGGCTAGTTTATATGTCATTAAGAGAGTATAAGGAGTTCGGAAGGCTGCCAGAGAGAATCAGCAGGGCGATTTCCTGCGGGAATGTGTCCCACGCCTATATCATAGAGGGCGACAGCTGTGTTGATAAGCGGAAATTTGCCAAGGATTTTGTAAAGGCAATTTTGTGTTCTTTAGAGCCAGGATTTGGCTGCGATCAATGTGTAGTTTGCCGGAAAATTGACCATGATAATTATGAGGACTTATATGCAGCACAGGCGGATGATTTTTCTGTAAAGGATGCCGCTATTTCGGCATTGCAGGAAAAACTTAAAAATAAACCGTCCGGTGGGATGAGAAATATAGCAATAATTGAAGATGCAGATACGATGACAGTGCGGGCACAGAATAGGCTTCTAAAGACGCTGGAAGAGCCTAATGACGGAACCGTAATTGTGCTTTTGTCTGAGAATACAGAGAACCTGCTGCAGACTATTACATCAAGGTGCATAATCTACAGGCTGGGGAATTTTATAAATAGCAATGAGAATTCTAATCTTTCCGGTGCAGAGGAAATCATGGAAATGATTTTTGCGGGGGCATACTTTTGTGACATAAAGGATCGTCTTGGAAAGATTGTCAAAGACCGAAAAGAGGCGTTTCAGCTTCTGGATGGGCTGGAACGGCTTTATCGCAGATATTTAACGGCGGACGGCCCGCAGGCGGTGAGAAAAGAAAAGCTAATTGCGAAGATTAAATATATAGAAGAGGCAAGGCGGGATTTGCTTGCCAATGTAAATTACAAATATGCAATCAGAAATCTGATATTGAAGCTTGGAGGGTAAGACTATGATAAAAGTAGCTGGAGTTAGATTTAAAAATGCCGGCAAAGTATATTATTTTGATCCGGACAATTTGGAAGTTGGTCTGGGCGATTCTGTCATCGTGGAGACTGCCAGAGGACTGGAGTTCGGTACAGTCACTATGGACATTACAGAAATCAAGGAAGAAGAAGTGGTGCAGCCACTAAAGAAAATTATTCGAATTGCAGGAGAAGAGGATATCAAGCGCCACGAGGAAAACGAGCGAAAGAAAGCTAAGGCACTGAAACTCTGTCAGGACAAAATCGACAAGCACCATCTGGAAATGAAGCTGATCGATGTGGAATATACCTTTGATAACAATAAAATTATCTTTTACTTTACTGCCGATGGCAGAGTAGACTTCAGAGAACTGGTAAAGGATCTGGCAGGTGTGTTCAAAATGCGTATCGAGTTGCGTCAGATTGGCGTGCGTGATGAGGCTAAAATGCTGGGAGGTATCGGTTCTTGCGGGAAAAGTCTGTGCTGCAATACATGGCTTTCCGATTTTGAACCGGTGTCTATTAAAATGGCGAAAGTACAGAATCTTTCTCTGAATCCGACGAAGATTTCCGGCATTTGTGGACGTCTAATGTGCTGCCTGAAGTATGAAAATGATGTCTATATGGAACTTCGAAAAGGACTTCCTGATAACGGAGAGAAAGTGAAGACTCGCGACGGCATGGGAAAGGTTGTGGATACCAATATTTTGGAGAGCAAAGTGCGGGTTAGGCTCTATACAGGTGAAAAAGATGACGATGGTGGTGAAAAACTGGGCACTGAAATCTTTACCTATAAAAAAGATGAAATTAGGAGACTAGGTCACAAGAAACATGGTGGTTCCCAGAACAATAATATTTTGGAGGACGTTGACGCTGAGTACATTGATGAACTAAAAGCTTTAATTAAGGAGTAGTTCATGGGACTTCGGATGGATAGAACAGGTTTTGGAGAGTTAGAGATTTTTCAAAATCCTGAGGAGTTTTGTTACGGTGTAGATGCAGTGCTTCTTGCGGATTTTGCTGCCAGTGGCGCGATGCGGCGGAAGCAGGCGTGCAGAATTATGGATTTGGGCACGGGAACGGGTATTGTTCCGCTGATTCTCAGTCATAAAACGCAGGCTGCATATATTGCTGGTATGGAAGTTCAAGAAAGCTCATGGGCTCTGGCAGAGAAAAACAGGCGGCACAATAGTTTGGAGCAGCGGCTGGAGTTTTTTCATCAGGATGTCAAGAATTTTGACAAATCTCAGTGCGGGACTTATGATGTAGTGACAACAAATCCACCCTACACCCAGGGAAGCTGCGGTATTGAAAGCAGCAATCGTGCAAAGGCAATCGCTCGCCATGAGACGACAGCCTCTTTGGATGATTTTGTAAAAACTGCTGCGGCGCTTTTGAAGGATAAAGGGGATTTCTATATGGTGCATAGACCGGGGCGGCTTGTAGATATTTGTGAAAGCTGCAGAAGGCATGGACTGGAGCCGAAGGAAATGCGCTTTGTTAGCGGGAGACCTTTGGAAAAACCTAACATCATGCTGGTACATTGCATAAAAAACGGAAACAAGGAGCTGCGACTACTAGACCCCATGTATGTGCATTGTGCAGATGGCAGCTATTCGGAGGAAATATTAAAAATATATGAGAAAAAATAAGAAATAGGTTGCTATTTTATGGAAAAAACGGTATAATAATCCATAGTCGGGATAAGGAGGTTTACTATGGTAACTATTGACATTAAGGCTACGCTGGTTTATCTGCTTTTTGCAGCTTTGATTGTACTGGTGATATATTTGATTATTATTGCAAAGAATCTAGTGAAGACAATCAAGGAAACCAATAAGATTTTGAGAGATGCCTCAGTAATCTCCGGTATTGCTGCGGATAAGGCAGAGCAGCTGGATGAGATGGTTGGAGACGTCCAATCTGCTGTCGCTGATATTTCAAAAGCAGTGAAAGGTCAGCAGAATCTGGTGGGTGCTGTATCCAATATTGTGAAGGCGTTTGGTTCTCTTGCTGCGATTTTTAGGAAAGAAGACGGCGAGGAGAATAGCAATAATAAAAAAAGTAAGTAAATGCAAGACGGAAAGGAGTTTTTATGAAAGCAACAGGGATTGTAAGACCGGTAGACGCACTCGGCAGAGTCGTGATTCCGGTAGAATTGAGAAGAAATTTAAATATTAAGACAGAGGATTCTCTGGAAATTTTCGTTGATGGTCAGTATATCATGTTGAAGAAATATGAGCCATCTTGTATTTTCTGCGGAGAAGTGGGAGATGTCAGATTAGTTCACGGTAAGACTGTGTGTGTTGACTGCATTGCAGAAATGAAAAAAATGTAGCTGCATGGAATAGAACATCTGCTAAAAGTCTGCTTCGGCAGACTTTTTTTTCATTTTTTTCATCTTTAGTTGAAAAAAAGGGGAATCATTAGTATACTAATAGTATATACCTTTGATTGCGGGGAGAAAATAACCTCGCTGGTTAAGGGAAGTGTTAATAACAATTTGTGGAGGATAGATGTGGCGAAATTTTTAGTTCAGAAGAGCGAGCCATTAAATGGAGAAGTAGTAATCAGCGGAGCAAAAAATGCAGTGCTGCCGCTGATGGCATCTGCTATTTTGGCAGAAGAAAAATGTATAATCCGGGACGTACCGGCACTTCGAGATGTGGATGTGATGAAGGATATTTTGCGTTCCCTGGGTTCAGAGATAAACGAACTGGAAGAATCCATTATTGAGATAAATACAGAGAAAATTTTAAAGTGTGAAGCAGAGTTTGACTTAGTCAGCAAAATGCGGGCATCATTTCTTGTCATGGGTCCGCTTCTTGCAAGAGTGGGAAGAGCCAAGGTGCACATGCCGGGGGGCTGCAGCATTGGAGCAAGACCTATTGATTTGCACCTGAAAGGATTTGAGGCACTCGGTGCGGAGATTATCGTAAAGGATAATTACGTGGAAGCAATTGCAGGTCCACAGGGGCTTGTGGGAAACAGCATTTATCTGGACTTTCCAAGTGTAGGCGCTACAGAGAATATTATGTCTGCTGCAGTTCTTGCCAAAGGCACCACTTATATTGAAAATGCGGCAGAAGAACCGGAGATTGTCGATCAGGCAAACTTCCTCAACAAGATGGGCGCAAAGATTAAGGGTGCAGGAACTGATACTATCAAGATTGAGGGGGTTGAAAGCCTCCACGGCGCGCAGCATACAGTCATTCCGGATAGAATCGAAACGGGAACTTTTATGCTGGCTGCAGCTATCACTCATGGACAGATTCTGATTAAGAATGTGGTACCTGACCATGTAAAGCCGATTACCGCAAAGCTTCGTGAGTGCGGTGTCACTGTAGAAATGGGAGATGAGGGCATGTACGTTATTGCGGATAATCCTGATTTGGTTGCAACGGATTTGAAGACCCTGCCTTATCCAGGATTCCCTACGGATATTCAGTCGCCTTTTATGGCATTTTTGACTACGGTAAACGGCGCTAGTACGGTAATTGAAACTGTCTTTGAGAATCGATTTATGCACGTTGCGGAACTGAATCGAATGGGCGCCAACATCAAGACTGACGGTAACCGTGCCATGATTCAGGGAGCAAAGCAGCTGGAAGGTGCGCAAGTAATCGCAACGGATTTGCGCGGTGGTGCAGCGCTGGTTCTGGCAGGACTTGTGGCCCAGGGAACGACAGAGATTTCAGAGATTTATCATATTGAGCGCGGATACGAAAAGTTTACTGACAAGTTCAGAGGGCTGGGCGCCAATATATTCCGTATCGAAGATTAAATAGAATATTGTTTACAAAAGAGATAATCCCAGAGCAAAATCCATATTTGCACCGGGATTTCCTTTTTCGCAGGGGTTTCCCATAGAGCAAGTCGTCATTTGCTTTCTCCTGTGCTGACAGAAGTTCCTCGGTAATAGTGGGAAAGTATTTTTTTATAGGTCTTTCCTTTCTTTGCCAGACCATTGGCGCCGTACTGACTCATGCCGACGCCGTGACCGGAGCCTGCGGTGGTGATAGTGATTTTCGTATTTCCTGAAAAGGATATCTCAAAGCGGGTCGAGTAAAGGTTCAGGGCAGTGCGGATATCGCTGCCGGTGATGGTTTCTTTGCCGACTTTTACAGTTGCAGCTCGGCCTCCTTCTGAACGAGACTTGATTTTGATATTGGATTTTTTGATGGTGCCGAAGTTCTTTTCGGGAAAAGCCTTTTTGATCGCCTTTGAAAAGTCGGAAATCGTCATGGTAGTTTTCTCTTTCTTATGGGTAGCGCCGGGCTCGTAGGAGCTGTCAACGCTGACCAGATAGGCGTAGGTGCCGGAGAAGACATCTTGTGAGTTTTCTGTGGGTCCTGCGCTGGAAGCGAAATAAAGAGCATGTGCGGCAAGTTTTCCTTTATATAAAAGAACCTGACCACAGGTTTCCTCTACCGCTTTGCTGACCTTTTCATCAATGTTGTCGCTGCGATAGACTTGACAGTGGACGGAGTCACAGATTTCGGTTCCGGCAAGGATTCTGCCGAGGGCATAGGTTCTGCTTGCTACAGCTTGCGCCTTTAAAGCTTCGTACTCAAAGGAGGCGGGCATTTCTGAGGCTACTACGCCTTCTATGTAATCTTCGAAAGCGATGGTTTCGTATTTATCCTCTTTTGTCAGGTAAATTCTTACAGTGTCGGGGATTTCTCCATCATAAGTGGAAGTTTCAGGCAGGTCTTTTACCAGAGCCGGAAACAGTTTTATAGAGAGATAGGGCAGGACTACCATGAGGATAACCATGGAGACAAAATAAATGACAGCGTGCTGCCTGTTCAGTTTTCCGTGATGAAACATTGTACAAATTCTCCTTCTGCTTAAGTTTATGCTGATGTGGACAAAATAGACGTGAAAGTATATAATAAATAGGACAACAGTTAAAATATAATTGAAAGGAATCTGATATGCCTGACATTAAATTCCTGGAGCTGCTTTCGAAGGATTATCCCAATATTAAAGCAGCTACAGCAGAAATCATAAACCTGAGTGCGATTTTGGCACTGCCAAAGGGAACGGAGTATTTCCTGAGCGATCTTCATGGTGAACACGAGGCTTTTATCCACATGCTCAAAAGTGCCTCCGGCACCATCAAGACCAAAATTGATGAGCACTACGGCGGCGTTCTCAGCGACAGCGACAGAGAGGATCTGGCGGCACTAATTTATAATCCGCAGGCTGAGCTGGCGCGAAGACGAAAGAACGAAGCCGATTTTAACAAGTGGTGTATGACTGTGCTGCATCGTTTAGTTACGATTTGTCAGTCGGTATCTACCAAATACACGCGCTCAAAGGTTCGCCGCATGCTGCCGAAGTATCTGGACTACGCTATGGACGAACTGCTTCACGCAGACGATGAGGAGAACCGTCTCCATTACTATAACGCAATTATTAAGACCATTGTTGAAAGCGGAATCGCAGATGACTTTATCATAGAAATGGCGGACGCTATCAGTAATCTAGCTGTGGATCATTTACATATTATTGGGGATATCTTTGACAGGGGTGCGCACCCTGATACGATTTTGGATTTTCTGATGGATTACCACGATGTGGATTTTCAGTGGGGCAATCACGATATCGTATGGATGGGCGCTGCTACGGGAAACTGGGCATGTATAGCCAATATTCTTCGTATGAATATTAGTTATAATAATTTTGATATGCTGGAGTACGGATATGGTATCAACTTGAGACCGCTTGCTTCCTTTGCGGAGAAGGTGTACGGCGACGATCCGTGCCAGTTCTTCCAGCCGCATATTTTGGAGAAGAACGAGTACGACCAGATTGAGGAGCCTCTGGCGGCAAAAATGCACAAGGCTATCGCTATCTGCCAGTTTAAGGTGGAAGGGCAGCGTATTAAGGCGCACCCTGAATACCATCTGGAAAACCGTCTGATTCTGGATAAAATTAACTGGGAAAACGGCACTGTGGAAATTGACGGTACTGTATATGAACTGAGAGATACCAACTTCCCTACTGTAGATCCGGAAAATCCGTATGCGCTGACGGAAGAAGAAGAGGAAATGATGAATGCACTGGAAGCTTCTGTCCTGAATTCGGAGAAGCTGCAGAAGCACATTAGATTTCTTTACAGCCATGGTGCGCTATATAAACGGGTCAACGGCAATCTGCTCTACCACGGCTGCATTCCGATGACGGAAGACGGAGATTTTGAGCTTGTGGAGCTCAACGGTGAAGCTTTTAAGGGAAAGGCGTTGATGGATTATCTGGACAGCGAAGTGCGTAATGCGTATTTTTCTCCTGATGAGTCCGGAGAAGTGGGGCGTATGGGCGACCTGATGTGGTATCTGTGGCTGGGGGGTAATTCGCCATTGTTTGGAAAAGCCAAGATGACAACCTTTGAGCGGCTGTTCATCGCAGATAAAGCAGCGCACAAGGAGCCGACCAGACCGTACTATAAGTTGATTAAGGAAAGAGGACCTTGCGAGAAAATTCTTATGGAGTTTGGACTGGATCCGCACCGCTCAAAGATTTTGAATGGTCACGTGCCAGTAAAAATCAAGGACGGGGAAAGCCCAATTAAGGGTGGCGGTCTTCTATATGTCATCGACGGCGGTATTTCTAAGGCCTATCAGAAGCAGACCGGCATTGCGGGCTACACCTTCATCTTCAACTCCAGATTTATGGCACTGGCGCAGCACAAGCCGTATCAGCCGCTGCAGCCTGACGGGACGCAGGAGTTCCAGTCGCCGGAGGTGAAAACTGTAGAGGTCCTTCCGGAGCGTATGATGGTAATCGATACCGATCAAGGACGGGAGCTGACAGAACAAGTAGAAAACATGAAGCGTCTGGTGGAGGCATACCGAAAAGGCATCCTGAAAGAGAGATATTAAATATAGTTTTTAGCAGCAGTACAGTTTTGTAGACTGTACTGTTATTATTTTTGCAAAATTCCTGCGCAATGCGGGCGTTTTAGGGAAATTGTTCCTGTTAAAAAATATAAGAGTGTATATTTTAAACGGTGCAGATTTCTTCTATAATACTAGATAATCGAAGAAGAACTGATAAGGGGGTTATCGCTATGGAAGATAAGAAAACAAAGACTTTGGTTATGACAGCGTTGATGGCGGCAATTGTGTTTGTTGCTACATATCTGATTAAGATTCCAAATCCAGCAACTGGCGGATACAGTCACATGGGCGACTGTATGATTTTTCTGGCTGTATTGATGTTAGGAAGGAAAAACGGTGCTATTGCAGCGGCTCTTGGCGGTGCGCTTTCAGATTTGCTTGCTGGTGCTGCAGTATGGGTTTTACCAACACTGGTGATTAAATATATCATGGCTTATATCATGGGCACTGTGATAAAAAGCAATCCACAGGCTCACAAGCTGCAGTTAGCAGGCTCTATAATTGGTGGTATATTTCAGATTATCGCTTATACGCTTGTAAAGATAGTAATGCTTGGAATGGCGCCGGCTGTTGCATCGATACCTAATGTTACCATTCAGACGACTGTAGGCGTGGTTATTTTTATGGTGCTTTCTGGAGTACTATCCGGCAGAATTATAAATTTGACAGAGAGAGGAGATGCAGCAAAATGAAAATCATAGATGGTCATGCGCATATCGGATATATTGGAGGCTGGGCAGACGTAGGCATTACAGGCGAGCAGCTCATCGCACAGATGGATCGCTTCGGCATTGAGAAAACCGTTCTCTGTCACGAGGACAATGAGGTTACTTTGGATATGATGCGGAAATATCCGGGGTGTATTATAGGCGCAGTTTATGTGAATCCACTTAATCAGAGTACCGTGGATTCCATGGAAAACTATTTTGAAAAAGGGTTTAAGGCAGTCAAGCTAAACCCGCTGCGTCATGCTTATTGCGCGGACAGCGAGGCTCTGGATCCGGTCCTTCATAAAGCAGAAAAAGCCGGCATTCCTGTTTGCATTCACAGTGGTCATCCGCCTTATTCCTTGCCTTGGCAAATTGGGCTTCTGGCTGAGCGCCATCCTGATGTAAAGGTAATGATGATTCATATGGGACATGGTCATGGTGTTTATATTGACGCGGCACTGAAAATGGCACGTCGCTATCCGAATCTTTTTCTGGAAATGAGCGGAATGCCGATGCCGTCAAAAATACGTGAAGCTTATGAGACTGTTGGCAATGACAGAATTATGTTTGGTACAGACACACCTTTTCATGATCCATCGGTGGAACTGCAGAAGGTGCTTGTCAGTGGCGTAGATGAGACAGGCATTAGAAGAATCCTTTATGATAATGCAGCGGCGTTTTTTGCATAAACAAAAAAGAAAGCCAGATAACTGTTTTTGTGTTAAAATAAAGCTATGCATTATGTAACGGTAAAGGGGATACTTTCTCCGGACAATGGTATGAATTTGTACCGCGGTTGCTCTCATGGCTGTATTTACTGTGATTCCAGGAGTAAGTGCTATCAGATGAAACACGATTTTGAGGATATTGAGGTGAAATCAAACGCCATAGAGCTTTTGGGACGCGCCCTATCTCGAAAACGAAAAAAATGTATGGTAGGTATGGGCGCCATGACTGATCCGTACGTCCCTTTAGAGCTGGAATTGCAGCATACGCGAAAGGCGCTGGAAATGATTTATGCTTATGGACATGGCGTAACGCTGATTACCAAGTCTGACAGGGTGCTGAGGGATATCGATCTGTTAAAGGCGATTCACGAAAGGTCTAAATGCGTGATACAGATGACTTTAACGACCTTTGATGAAGGACTGTGTCGAAAAATAGAGCCGGGGGTTTGTACTACAGCAAGGCGCGTAGAGGTGCTGATGCAGTTGAAAGAAGCAGGGATTCCTACAGTTGTCTGGCTCTGCCCAATTTTACCTTTCATCAATGATACGGAAGAAAATCTGAGAGGAATTTTGCGTGGGTGCAGACAAAGCGGCGTGTATGGTATATTGAACTTTGGAATGGGCGTTACTATGCGTGAAGGGAACCGCGAGTATTTTTTCCAACAGCTGGATTTACAGTTTCCCGGAATGAAGCAGCGATATATGGAGTACTACGGAAATCAATATGTGCTGGAAAGTCCACGCAGCAGGAAGCTAATGGAAATTTTTGTATCTACTTGCAAAGCGTATGGAATTGCTTATGAAAGGGAAAAGGTTTTTCAGTTTTTGCGAACTTTAGATAGTAAGGAGCAGGGAGAGCAGCTAAGCCTTTTTTAGTATAAGGGCATAACGAGCACGGCAAACCCACGAAAACGTTTAGTGATTTTCTGGAACAGACAAAGCTGACAGCTTTTTAGAGTTTTGTCAGCTTTGTCAGTGTTTCTATCAAAAATCCTGACAGAACTGACAATTATTTTTGATTTTGTCAGCTTTGTCAGGATTTCAGGCGTATTAAGATAGGATTCTTTACAATTTGCTGACAAAATCCTGCATGCTGGTATCATTTTGTCAGTATTTATGGTTCAGGATACTTTTCATGCATTTGCCGTGAATAACGGGTTGTAATTATTGACGGAGCGACATTTCGCTGGCGGAAGTGAGGGAAGATATCGGAAAGTATATAGAAAACAATTGAAAAAAATAAATCATAACAGCAGGTACGAACCAGTATCAAATGGATTCGTACCTGCTTTTTCTGCGAAAATGCGCGCTTGGTTGGAGGAAAGGGACTGTGAGATTTTGCAAATGCGCAAATTTTTCCATGATTAGCTTGACTATTTGACAAGAATATGGTATCATAATAGACTGCCACGCAAATGTAAACTGTGAAGATATAAGGAGTGATAAATATGCCAAAACCTATCAAAGTAGGTAGAAAAGACCGTATGACATTCTCAAAAATCAATGAAGTTGGCCAGATGCCAAATCTCATTGACATCCAGACCAGTTCATATGATGCTTTTATCAAAGAAGGTCTGAGAGAAGTTTTTGAGGACATCTCCCCGATTAGAGATTATGCGGATAATCTGATTTTAGAATTCATTGATTACTCCCTGAACGATCCTCCGAAGTATGAACAGGAGGAGTGTAAGGAGAGAGATGTAACATACGCAGCTCCGCTGAAAGTCAGAGTAAGACTCGTAAACAAAGAAACTGGAGAAGTAAAGGAACAGGAAGTGTTCATGGGAGATTTCCCTCTGATGACAGAAAAGGGAACTTTCATTTACAATGGCGCTGAACGTGTCATCGTAACACAGCTGGTTCGTTCCCCGGGACCTTACTACGGTGTCGAAACTGACAAATCTAATAATAAACTTTATTCCACCCAGATTATTCCTAACAGAGGTGCATGGTTGGAATACGAGACAGACTCCAACGAAATTATTTCCGTTCGAGTTGACAGAACCAGAAAGCAGCCGCTGACTACGCTGCTTCGTGCACTGGGTATCAGCTCCGACAGAGAAATTATTGATATCTTCGGTGAAGACAGCAGACTGCTGAAGACCTTAGAGAAAGATACAACCAATGACTACGAAAGTGGTCTGAAGGAAATTTACCGCAGACTGAGACCTGGCGAGCCTCCTACAGTGGACAGCGCTAGATCCCTGCTGAATTCCCTATTCTTTGATCCAAAGAGATATGACCTAGCTAAAGTAGGAAGATATAAATATAACAAGAAGTTAGGGCTGTCAAACAGACTGCCTGATGTTGTCGTTGCTGAGGACGTTATCGATCCGAACACTGGAGAAATCCTGGCGGAAGCTGGTCAGAAGATCAGCCGCGCTCTTGCAAAGGACATCGAAAATGCCGGTGTTGAATATGTAATGGCACGTGGAAAAGATGATGAAACACAGATTACAAAAGTAATCGGCAGCAGATTTGTCGAGCTGTCTCAGTATGTAGATTTTGACACGACAGATCTGAAAGTGGCAGATCAGGTATATTATCCTGTACTGATGGAAATTTTGGAACAGTGCCAGGATGAGGATGAGATTAAACAGATGCTGGTGACAAGAAAGAATGACCTTTCTCCAAAGCATATTATTATGGAAGACATCATTGCATCTGTCAGCTATATTCTAAACCTGAATTATGGCATTGGAAGCACTGATGATATCGACCATCTGGGCAACAGAAGACTGAGAACTGTAGGAGAACTGCTCCAGAATCAGTTCCGTATCGGTCTTGCCAGAATGGAACGTGTGGTTAAGGAAAGAATGACCATTCAGGACATTGAGGTAACAACGCCGCAGGCGCTGATGAATATTAGACCTGTTACGGCTGCAATCAAGGAATTTTTCGGAAGTTCTCAGCTGTCCCAGTTCATGGACCAGAACAATCCGCTGGCAGAGCTGACTCACAAGAGAAGACTTTCCGCATTGGGACCTGGCGGTCTTTCCAGGGAAAGAGCCGGATTCGAAGTGCGTGACGTACACCACTCTCACTATGGAAGAATGTGTCCGATTGAGACGCCAGAAGGTCCGAATATCGGTCTGATCGGTTCCTTGACGACCTATGGTATCGTAGATGAATATGGATTCATTGAGACTCCATATAGAGTAGTAGATAAAGAAACCGGTGTGGTTACAGAAGAAATCCGTTATATCACTGCAGACGAAGAAGAACTGCTGATTATCGCCCAGGCAAATGAGCCGCTGGATGAAGAGGGACACTTTGTCAATGCAAAGGTTGCTGCCAGAGGTGTCGGCGGCGAAATCGCTATGTTCGCAAGAGAAGTTGTAGACATGATGGACGTATCTCCGAAGCAGGTAGTATCCGTTGCAACTGCAATGATTCCGTTCCTGGAAAACGACGACGCCAACCGTGCCCTGATGGGTTCCAACATGCAGCGTCAGGCAGTGCCTCTTCTGGTAACAGAAGCGCCGTTTGTAGGAACTGGTATGGAATACAAGGCAGCCAGAGATTCCGGTGTTGTAATCCTCGCTAAGAATGCAGGTACTGTTGAGTTTGTTGACGCTGACAAAATCCGTATCAGAAGAGATGACAACAACGAATTAGATGAATATAAATTATTGAAGTTCAAGCGTTCCAATCAGGGAACCTGTATTAACCAGAGACCGATTGTATCTCACGGTGAACACATTGAAGCCGGCGAAGTAATCGCTGACGGTCCTTCCACAGACCTTGGAGAAATTGCACTGGGCAAGAACCTGCTCATCGGCTTCATGACCTGGGAAGGCTATAACTACGAGGACGCAATCATTCTGAACGAAAGACTTCTGATGAATGATGTGCTGACTTCCCTGCATATCGTGGAATACGAAGCAGAAGCAAGAGACACCAAACTGGGACCTGAAGAAATCACCAGAGATATTCCTAACGTCGGCGATGAGGCGCTGAAGGATCTGGATGAAGAGGGTATCATCAGAATCGGTGCAGAGGTTGACTCCACAGATATTCTGGTCGGTAAGGTAACGCCAAAGGGCGAGAACGACCTTTCCGCAGAGGAAAGACTGCTGCGCGCCATCTTCGGTGAGAAGGCAAGAGAAGTCAGAGATACTTCCCTGCGCGTGCCTCACGGTGAAACTGGTATCGTAGTAGACGTAAAAATCTTCACAAGAGAAAATGGCGACGAACTGCCGCCAGGTGTCAATAAATTAGTAAGATGCTATATCGCAACTAAGAGAAAAATCAATGTAGGCGATAAGATGGCAGGTCGTCACGGTAACAAGGGTGTAATTTCCCGTATCCTACCGGAAGAGGATATGCCATTTAAGGAAGACGGCGAGCCGCTGCAGGTTATGCTGAACCCTCTGGGTGTACCTTCCCGTATGAACGTTGGTCAGGTGTTGGAAGTGCATCTGGGTCTTGCAGCAAAGACTAAGGGCTGGTATATTGCAACACCAGTATTTGACGGTGCGACCGAAAAAGATATCCGTGAGCTTCTTGAGGACTGTGGTTTCTCAGAGACAGGTAAACTGAGACTGAGAGATGGCAGAACCGGTGAGTGGTTTGACAATCCTGTAACCGTAGGTTACATGTATATGCTCAAGCTTCACCATTTGGTAGACGATAAGATTCACGCAAGAAGTACTGGTCCGTACTCTCTGGTAACGCAGCAGCCTCTGGGTGGTAAAGCACAGTTCGGCGGACAGCGTTTTGGAGAGATGGAAGTTTGGGCGCTGGAAGCATACGGCGCAGCACACACACTGCAGGAAATCCTCACCGTAAAATCCGATGATATCGTAGGTCGTGTACAGACTTATGAAGCAATTGTCAAAGGTGAAAATATTCCGGAACCGGGTATTCCTGAGTCCTTCAAGGTTCTCATCAAGGAAATGCAGTCACTGGCACTGGATGTAAGAGTGCTTACTGAGGACAACGAAGAAATTCAGATAAAGGAAGTATCCGAATATGATGACGTTTCCGGTATCGACGGCATTATGGACGTAGATACGGAACTGGAAAGTGAAGAAAAATTGTTTGCAGAGGGATTCACAGAAGAGACCCCCGACGACGATATGACTGAGAGCTTTGCAGATGATGAGTTATAAGAAAGGGGAGGAAATCTTTGACTGAGAATGTAAATAAGAACACAAACAATTTCGAATTGAATAATTTCGAATCTTTACAGATTAAACTGGCTTCCACAGAAAAGATTCTGGAATGGTCTCACGGCGAAGTAACAAAGCCGGAGACAATTAACTACAGAACCCTGAAGCCGGAAAAAGACGGTCTGTTCTGCGAAAAGATTTTCGGACCTATGAAGGACTGGGAATGTCACTGCGGTAAGTACAAGAGAATCAGATATAAAGGTATCGTCTGCGACCGCTGCGGTGTAGAAGTAACGAAAGCAAAGGTGAGAAGAGAGAGAATGGGGCACATCAAATTGGCTGCTCCGGTTTCTCATATCTGGTATTTCAAGGGAATCCCTTCCAGAATGGGACTGATTCTTGACATTACGCCAAGAAACCTGGAAAAAGTTCTCTACTTTGCGGCATATATCGTAACCGATCCTGGCGATACAGGACTTGGCTACAAAGAAATTCTGACTGAAATGCAGTACAGAGAAGCCAAAGAAAAGTACGGAAATGACTTTAAAGCGGCCATGGGTGCAGAGGCAGTCAGAGAACTGCTTTCTCAGATTGATCTGGAAGAGCTGTCTGCATCTCTCAGAGAAAAGCTGAAGGATGCCAGCGGTCAGAAGAAAATCAGAATCGTAAGACGGCTTGAAGTTGTAGAAGCTCTCCGAATTTCTGGAAACAAGCCGGAATGGATGATTCTGGAAGTAATTCCGGTTATTCCGCCTGATATCAGACCGATGGTACAGCTGGACGGCGGCAGATTTGCAACTTCTGACCTGAATGATTTATACAGAAGAGTAATCAACAGAAACAACAGACTGAACCGTCTGTTGGAACTGGGCGCACCTGATATTATCGTCAGAAATGAAAAGAGAATGCTGCAGGAAGCTGTAGACTCTCTGATTGACAACGGCAGAAGAGGAAGACCTGTTACTGGTCCTGGCTCCAGACCGCTGAAATCTTTGTCCGACATGCTGAAGGGTAAGCAGGGTCGTTTCAGACAGAACCTGCTGGGTAAGCGTGTTGACTACTCCGGACGTTCTGTAATCGTAGTCGGACCGGAACTGAAATTCTATCAGTGCGGTCTGCCTAAGAAAATGGCGCTGGAACTGTTCAAGCCTTTCATCATGAAAGAACTGGTTGAACAGGGCTATGCCCACAATATCAAGAACGCCAAGAGAATGGTAGAAAAAGTAAGACCGGAAGTATGGGATGTATTAGAAGGTGTCATCAAAGAACACCCTGTAATGCTGAACCGTGCACCGACGCTGCATAGACTGGGTATCCAGGCATTTGAACCGGTACTGGTAGAAGGTAAGGCAATCAAGCTGCACCCGTTGGTATGTACAGCATTCAATGCTGACTTTGACGGAGACCAGATGGCGGTACACGTACCGCTTTCCGTAGAAGCACAGGCAGAAGCCAGATTCTTGATGCTGTCCATCAATAACATTCTGGCGCCAAAGGATGGTTCCCCAATCACTACGCCGACACAGGATATGATTCTGGGTGCGTACTATCTGACCTATCCGGGCACCTGCAAAAAGGTTGAAATCGTTGACGGCAAGGAAAAGGTTTCCTATGATAAAGACGAATTTAACGACAGAAAAGCTTCTGAAGCTCACAAGGCCGCAGGCTTTGAGCGTGTACCGGAAAAGGGCGACGGCAAAGTATTTACTGACCTTGATGAAATGCTGATGGCATATCAGGATGAAATCGTTGATATCCACGCTAAGGTAAAGGTTAGAATGTACCTTGACGAAAATGACCAGAGAGGACATCTGGTTGAATCCACTGTGGGAAGATTCATCTACAACCAGCAGATTCCGCAGGATCTCGGCTTTGTTGACAGAAATGTTGACCCGTATTCCTTGGAAGTTGACTTCCTTTGCGACAAGAAAAAGCTGGGTGCGATTATCGATAAGTGCTACAAAGCACATGGCAATACTGGAACTGTTATCATGCTTGACTATATCAAGGATATGGGATATCACTATTCCACAAAGGCTGCCGTTACAATCGGTATCGACGATATGAAAATTCCTGACAACAAATGGGATATCGTAGCAGAATCTCAGAAAGAAGTTGACAAATACGAAAAAGCTTTCAGAATGGGTCTGATTTCAAACTCTGAAAGATACGATAAAGTTATTGAAATCTGGAACAAGACTACGGATGATGTAGCAGACGCACTGATGGAATCTTTGGATCCGCAGAACAATCTGAACATCATGGCAACATCCGGAGCCAGAGGTAGTAAGAACCAGATCAGACAGGTCGGCGGTATGCGTGGTCTGATGGCGAACGCAACTGGTAAGACTGTAGAAATTCCAATTAAGGCGAACTTCCGTGAAGGGCTTTCAATCTTGGAATACTTCATTTCTTCCAACGGTGCTCGTAAAGGTCTTGCCGATACAGCGCTTCGTACAGCCGACTCCGGTTATCTGACAAGAAGACTGGTTGACGTATCTCATAACGTTATCGTTAGGGAATTTGACTGCGGCACTGACGAGGGTGTGGAGGTTAGAGCCTTTACCGACGGTAAAGAAGTCATCGAACCTTTGAATCAGCGTATCGCAGGAAGAACTGCGCTTCTTGACATTGTAAATCCGCAGACCGGGGAAATCATTGTTGAACAGGGCGAGGAAATCAGCGATGAACAGGCAATGGATGTTGTCAACGCAGGCATTGACTCCGTTGCAATCCGTTCCGTTATGACTTGTCACTCCAGAACCGGTATTTGTGCAAAATGCTACGGAAGAAACCTGGCAACAGGTGAAGAGGTTAATATCGGTGAATCTGTCGGTATCACTGCGGCACAGTCCATCGGTGAGCCGGGTACACAGCTGACTATGAGAACATTCCATACCGGTGGTGTTGCAGGTTCCGATATCACCCACGGTCTTCCGAGAGTAGAGGAATTGTTCGAGGCTAGAAAGCCAAAGGGTCTTGCAGAAATCTGCGAGGCAAACGGCAGAGTAATCGATATTCAGCCTAGAACTGACAATAAGACAGAGGTTATCGTAAGAAGCGATGACGGAGAAGATATGACTTACGTTGTGCCTTATGGCGCAAGACTTGCCGTAAAGAAGGACGATTATATCCTTGCCGGCGGTAACATCACCAGCGGTCCTTTGAACCCGCACGATATTTTGAGACTCAACGGTGTTGAGGGCGTATATCAGTACCTGCTCAAGGAAGTGCAGCGTGTATATAAGAACCAGGGTGTAGATATCAACGACAAGCACGTAGAGGTTATCGTAAGCCAGATGCTTTCCAAGTTCAAGATTGAAGACGCAGGCGATACGGATCTGCTTCCGGGTGGTCTGTACAGCAAGTTTGAAATCAAGGAAGCAAACGAAGCTGCCTTTGCAGCAGACGGCGAACCTGCAAAAGCGAAACAGATGTTGCTTGGTATTACCAAGGCTTCTCTGGCAACTAACTCCTTCTTGTCTGCAGCATCCTTCCAGGAAACCACCAGGGTTCTGACTGATGCCGCAATTAAGGGCAAGAACGATAAGCTGATGGGTCTGAAGGAAAACGTTATCATCGGTAAGCTGATTCCTGCAGGAACCGGTATGAAACGTTACAAAAATATTGACGTGGATTACGGTGTAAATGAGGAATTCATGCGTGAATATACTCGTATGCAGGAAGAGGCCCTGTTAGAAGCTGAAACTGACGTGGAAGCGATGGATGATGAAAGCGCAGAAGATTTGGATTTGATGAGCATGCCTAACGAGGGTATTATGGAAATGGATACAGCATTGGTGCTGGAACCGGAAGAATCCGAGCTGATTGAATTAGAATAAGAGACTGGATATTGTAAAGGGGCTACTTGTACGGTTGACCAATTAGGTTGATCTGAGGAGGTAGCTCCTTTTTGTTAGTGCGTTCTGTGCCGCCTGTGCATATATTCGTAAAAAAGACCTAAAATATGCATAACGTCCTGAAGGAATCTGCATATTTTTGGCGATTTTTCCTCTCATATGCATTTTCGCCAATAAAATACTCTGAAATAGCAACGCGATTACCGGTTCGCAGTGAAAAATATGCATATATAATGCAAAATCCCCGCAAATATGCAGACTGATGTGCATATTTGCGGAGATTTCTTTAAAAATATGCATTTTGCCATGAGGAAGGAGTATCGTGGAATCATTAGCGTTAAATTGGGAGCCAGTCATTTTTATTGACTTAATAGGAATTGTGCGATATATTGAAATTAATTTAGGGAAAAGATTTGGCGGTGAATTCTGAAAGGAGAAAGGATATGAACCCGATTGAAACCAAAGATTTAATCATACGCGACAGCGTTTTTGAGGATTTAAAGTATTTTGACCCATGGGAAAGGCAGCCTGCAGTAACGGAGTTTTTCAGCATTGCGGACGGGCAGAGTCTGGAGGATGTGACCAAGGCATATGTGAAATTTGATGAGGCTGCCGATATGCGCCAGTACACTATTTGTCTGCGCGAGAGCGGTGAGCCGGTGGGAAGAATTATTCTTGGCGATATCATAGAAGGCTGGAAGTGTGAAATTTGGCGGATTTACATTGCGGATACGGCACTTCGCGGCAAAGGCTACGGCAGACAGGCTATGGAAGCGACCATGAAACTGTGCTTTGAGGATTTTGGGATGAAACGGGTATATCTGGATCATTACACGGGAAATCCAGCGGCGCATCTGTATCTGAATCTGGGATTTCAGTACGAGGGCGTGCTGAGAAAGAATTGCAGGAAGAATGGAGTGCTTTACGACGTGCATCTGATGTCCATGCTGGCAGAGGAATACTTTGAGCGATATGGTAAATGAATGCAGTGAATAAGCTGGAAAAACGCCAACACGCCGAAAAAAATTATGCCAACACGCCGAAAAAAATAGACACAGATAAAATGAAAAAACCGGCTTTTTTAATGATTCTTATTGGCGTAGGTGATTATGCTTACCGAAGGCAGGATGGAATTTATGTAGTGCCGGTGGGATGTCTAAAGAATTAAGAATAATTAACAGCCGCCTAGCGAAAAGGGCGGCTGTCTTTATAAGTGGAGTTTGACAGGTTTACGGCGTTTCCTTTTGTACACTCTTCAAGAGATTTTTCCGTCAGTCTGAGAACGGTTTCTGATGTTGACAAAAATAAAAGAATCACGAATATTTGTCACATTTCTTTTTTCATGCCTTTGCCCTGTTTGAAGACATGCAAAAGTCTTGCATTTTCGCTCAAATTGTGTATAATGATATATGAAAATTGAAAAGAGCTTGCCAGTACCCGAAAGGGTTTAAAGGAAAACAGGTGAAATTCCTGTACGCCGCCAACGCTGTAACAGAGGAGTCTTCTTCACGATGTCACTGGGAAACCGGGAAGGCGAAGAAAGATGCTGATACTGGAGTCAGAACACCAGCTGGGAAGCAGCGCAAACGCATTGGAGAGATATGATGCGAAAGTATCTCTGCCGGATGCGTTATTTTTTTATATGGAGGGCACTAATGAAAAAACTATTTAAACTGGAAGAAAATCACACCACTGTCAGACAGGAAGTACGCGCCGGTCTGACAACCTTTTTTGCCATGGCGTATATCATTTTTCTGAACCCGGTATTTCTGTCATCTACAGGCATGAGTTCCGGCGGCGTTATGGTTGCTACATGTCTTTCTGCCGCAGCAGGCACGCTGCTGTGTGCATTTTTGAGCAATAAGCCTTTTGCGATGGCGCCGGGTATGGGGATGAATGCCTTTTTTGCGTATACCCTATGCGGAATTTACGGATATTCATGGCAGCAGGCGCTGGCACTTACCTTCCTTTCCGGAATCCTATTTTTTCTAATTGTTATCTCGCCTCTGAGAGATAAGATAATCAATGCAGTACCTGTAAATCTGAAATACGCTATAAGCGCCGGCGTGGGTCTGTTTATAGCGCTCATTGGTCTTCTGGATACAGGGATTATATCTTTAGCAAGCGGAATGCCTGCTCTCGGGGATCTCAGTTCGCCTACAGTTCTGATTGCATTGCTTGGAGTGGCAATCACAGCTGTTTTGGTGGTATTGAACATAAATGGAAGTTTGATTATCGGTATGGTGATAACGATTGTACTGAGTCTGGCGGCAGGACAGACAGCGATGCCCGACCACCTTGCAGAGTTTCCGGGCGCAATAGCGGACGTGGCTTTTAAGCTTGATTTTTCCGGATTGATTTCAGGAAAAGCGGGCTTGTCCGGTATCCTGTCACTTATTGCGCTTATTATCTCATTGACCATGGTTGATATGTTTGATACCCTTGGTTTTTTAATCGGCACCAGCTCCAGGGCGGGAATGACTGATGAAAAGGGAACCATGCCGGGAAGCGGGTCGATTTTAATTGCTGATGCGGCAGGTTCTGTGATGGGCGCTTTATTTGGAACCTCTACCGTTACATGCTATGCGGAATCGGTTTCCGGGATTGCGGCAGGCGGAAAAACCGGTCTGACTGCTGTAACAACTGCTTTGTGCTTCTTGCTGGCGGTTGTGTTCTCGCCTCTGACAGGGGTGATGACAAGTGCTGTAACTGCACCGGCTTTGATTATCGTGGGAATGTATCTTCTCATGGAAGTGAAAAAAGTTGATTTTGGTCGTCTGGATGACGCCATTCCTGCATTTATTACCATAGTGGCGATGCCTATGACATACTCCATTACGACAGGAATTGCTGCGGGATTTATTTTTTATCTGATTTGCAAAATTGCCGCTGGCAGAAGAAATGAGGTGAATCTGCCTGTTGTGGCGCTGGCTATGGTATTTTTTCTTTATTTCTGCCTGTAAAATTTAGGTTTGCAGTATTTTGAATATATGCCTTTTCTTTAGCTGGTTCAATTCATCACGTGTTGGAGCTGTGAGTGCAGTGGCTTCGGTGAGGTCGGTAAGAGGATTCTCGGTAGCGATACATTTGCTGACAAAGGAATCGTATCGACCAAGGGAAAGACTGCAGAACAGACCAACGATAATTGAAGATGTACCAAAATTGCTGGTAAGATCCAGAACCAGCAAATCATTTTTATTTGCAGTATTTGCGAGGAAAATCCTCTGGGATGAATCGAAAGTCTGCACTGTTCCTGTGTAATAATAGGTGCACTTAGCAAAATCGGTGGGGTCGACTACACGCCCATAAAAGGAAGCTTTTTCTTGATTTATGGTCAAGATGTTGACCTCTTTGTTTTTTTTCTGTATGAGAGAGGGTACGTACACATAATAGATTTTTCCTGGTTGTGAAGAACCGGGTGTTTCTTGTGATAAATTCTCAGTTGGAAGTAAATAGTCCATGTCAAGAAGCTGTGAAATATGAACATCAAGATTCTTTGCAATAATAATGAGTGTTTCCACATCAATTGATACTTCCCCACGCTCATATTTTGAAAGGGAAGATTTACTTTTGTTAATGAGTAGAGCAAATTCTGCCAAACTGTAATGTTTTTGTTTCCTGTAGTGACGAATGCGCTGACCAAGTATACTGCGTATTGTTTCTTCCATGCTGTACCTCCGCAAAGATTTCATATAATTGCTTTTTTCTCTGAAATAAAGTAAAACTCGTAAAGTTTTTTATTAGTATAGCATATTTTATGCAAAAAATCCAATGTTGTTGGAAAAAAGTGCAGAAAATAGTCGTAGAATGAAAATACCGTTTTTTGAAAAGGAAAAGGAAGTTCTTTATAATGATAGAAAATTTATTATAAGGAGTGATTATTTTGAAAGATCGAAGAAAGTATTTCATTGTGTTTTTATTGACCCTGTCTACTTTGTGCTATAATTTGCCCTATTTAAGTTCGACTTTTTATACGCAATTTTTGGAGGCATTTCATTTATCTAATCAGCAGGCGGGGATGCTACTGACGATGTTTTCTTTTACAGCAACGCCGGGATATCTGCTGGGTGGTATTTTAGCAGATAGATTTTCACCGAAAAAGCTGGTCGTCATTTCTCAGCTTTTGACGGCAGGTCTTGGAATTCTAATGACTTTTGCACCAAACTACACGGTGTTAATCGGATGTTACCTCGGGTTTGGCGTATCGACAACCTTCATTCACTGGTCGGCATACTTGAAATTGGTTCGTGCACAGGCAGATGAAAACGAAGAAGGAAAGATGTTTGGATTCTTTGAAATGTGTGCAGCAATTGTAGGTGCAATTATGAGTTACGGTGTGCTGGCGGCACTGTCACAGTTTGCAGAAAGCATGGGATTCAGATATGTAACGACAATTTTTGCCGTTGTAATTGCGATTGTGGCTATTTTAATTATGGTGCTGGTGAAGGATGTAAAGGGCTTAGAGTCTAACGATGATTTCAAGTTTTCTATGCTTGGAAGAGCGCTGGCGCATCCGGTGACCTGGTTGAACGGGTTTATTGTTATGGGGTTGTTTATTGTGATCTCTGGTGCAACATATCTCAACCCGTTTTTATCTGGCTTGTTCGGTGTATCTGTGACTTTCAGTACAGCTTTTGCAATTGCAAATCGTTCGGTGGTAAGAATCATCCTCTCGCCGCTGGGAGGGCTTCTTCTGGATAAGTGCCGCACGCCTAAATTCTTGATTCTGGTTTGTATCGCTATAGGTATTACGATTGTGGGTCTGCTGTTTGTTCCGCATCAGGAATCCAGCAAAACAATTGCGGTGATTTTGAGTATTGTACTTATCAGTGTAATTGCGCTGAGCCGTTCCGGTCTATATACTCCGATTCCTGAAGCGAAGGTTCCTTTTGAAATTACCGGAACTTCTATGGGTATTGCTTCAGCAGTAGGCTATTCAACTGACCTGTGGCTGTATAATTTATGTGGAAAATGGCTGGATACAAAAGGCGCAGATGGATATAACAACATTTTTATTTTGCTGATAGTTGGTCTTGGAATTGTAGTGGTTTGTGCAGTGTTGCTGCATTTATATGAAAAGAAAAATCACTGCTTTGAATCTGAGCGGGCAGTGATGTAAGGATTTGGAGGGAATGTGATATGAAAACTTTAGTTTTGAAAAATTGCAGACTGATTCCCTATTTGACTGAGGGATTTGTGGTTCAAGAAAATCAACTGGCAGATGTTGTGATTGAAGACAAGAGAATTAAGACGATTCTTCCGGCGGGAACTGCCTTTGAGGGGGATGTTGACATACTGGATGTCAAAGGAGATACTCTCATGCCGGGTATGTTGGATTTACATATGCATTTTGATTTTACAACGATGGACGTTTTGCAGATTAAATATCGCAGTGCGGTAAAAGAACTAGTGGAAGGAATTGAATATGGCTTTGATTATCTGCGCAGCGGTTATACTACGGTTAGGGACTGTGGCTCTGCATTTAATCTGGGCGTAACGCTGCGTGACATGTATGCTAAGGGAACTATCATGGGTCCGCGTGTGATTGCTTCCGGCCATTGTAACACCCCGACTGCACCGGGCAATGCAGAATTCGGACCACTTTATAAAGTGTTTGACGATGTGGCTGACGCAAGAAAAATTGTGAGAGAAGATATTGAAGCTGGCTGTGATTTTGTCAAATATATGGCAACTGGTGCAGTTATGAACATCGGTGGGGATCCTGGAGCTATGATCTGCTCTTTTGAAGAACTGAAGGCACTTTCCGATGCGGCGAAAGAACAGGGAACTTATGTAGCGGCTCATTGTCATGGAAAAAAGGGCATTATGGCATGTGCGGAGGCAGAAATAGGCAGTATTGAGCATGCTTCCTACATTGATGATGCGTGTATCGAGACATTATTAGCGCATGGAAACCAGACTTTCATCGTTCCAACTGTGGAAATTGCATATTCCATGTTGAAGGATTTGACGGGAAATACGCCTGCGTTCATGCATGAACGTTCTATAGAAATCATGGAGCATATTTCGGAGTATATGACAAAAGCCTATCGCGCCGGAATTAGGCTTGGTTGGGGTACGGATGCAGACAGAGTTACTTTTAATGAATTCCCTGGGTTGGAATTTATTGCCAGAAAGGCGGCGGGATTTTCTAACGAAGAGCTACTGAAGATGGCGACGGTGGACAGTGCAGCTCTTGTAGGACTGCAGGAGAGTATTGGAACCGTAAAAGAAGGCAAATTGGCTGACTTAATCGTAATGGAAGGTGAGCCTGATATAAATATTGAGGACATGAAAAAACTACCCAAATATGTATTTAAGGAAGGTAAATTGTTTGTCGAGTAAAGAAGGCTGTGTAGAATGATGAAGACGATAGACTATATTTTTATGGCTCTGCTACTTGCAGCTGTTTTAATTGTTGGTCACTGCTCCAATCGCAAACTTTCGGATTCAAGTGATTTTCTGACGATGAATAAAGGCTTGAATAAGCTGCAAACCGGACTGTCTATGGCGGCGACGGATTTTGGCGGGAGCGGACTGGTTGGCGCAGTAGGGTACTGCTATCTGATGGGGATGGGCGGCATGTGGTGGAACCTTGCCGCTGCGCCAGGATTCTTACTGATAGGCTTTGTTTTGGCGAAAAGGCTCAACGGTTTGAACGGACTTACTGTACCGGATTATTTGGGTAAACGATATGGATTGAGCGTAAAGTACATTACCAGTGTAATGCACATCTGTGCGTCTGTTGCTGCACTGTCGACACAGTTTACGGTTTCATCTGTAATGCTTAACACGTTGACTGGTTTAGACGTGCGAATTACACTGGTAATCGGAATGCTTATTACATTGTTTTTGACTAGCGGGGGTTTGAGAACTGTTGTTAATACAGACATTTTGCTGTTCTTTGTTATGGTGGCGGCTGTTTTTACGGCAGTACCTGTGACAATCAGTGCAGGTGGAGGCCTTGGAGAAATAACGAGGAGTTTGCCGGAAGGATTTATGTCGATCGGCAGTATAGGCATATGGACGCCGTTGTCCTGGGGGATTTTGTTTGGCATCTCTTATGGGACCAATCAGAATTATATACAACGAATTGTATCTGCAAAAGACGGCAGTACGGCAAGATTTGGGATGCTGTTTACTGCAGGATTTTATGTTGTGGTTTCGGCAGCAACGGGGTTAATTGGTGTAAGCGCTGTGTCGCTTCTTCCAGAGATAACAGACTCGAATATGGTGTTTTCGACGCTTCTTGTTAAAGTGCTGCCTGCAGGCTTTGCGGGGATTGCAGTTGCTGGTGTTTTCGCGGCGACGATTTCGACCAGTACTTCGGTATTGCATGCGGTTACAGTGCTTAGTGTAAGTGATGTTCTGATGCCGATCGTGGAAAAGAGAGAAATAGAGCTGAGTGACGTGAAACTATCGAGGGTTACGACAGTTGTTATAGCGCTGATAAGTCTTGCTATTTCGTTGGCTTTTGATAATATCATTGCGGTGCTATATACATCCGGTTTATTTTACAGTTCGGCAGTTTTCCTTCCGATGCTCTTGGGATTGTACACGGATTGGGCGACGAAGAAAGCGGCGATTGCCAGTGTGGCAGGCTCAATCATTTGCGGACTTGCATGGGAGTTTTTTGTCTTAGGCAAGGTGTCGATTCTTGGAAAAATTCCATCGGTTTTAGTTAGCTTAGCTGTCAGTGGAATTTTGCTGTATGGTGTTTCGATGGTCTCAAAGGATAAGGCGTCGATAAGCAAGTAAAAAATTACGCGATTTTGCAGCGAGTCTATCTGGATCATTACACGGGAAATCCGGCGGCGCACCTATATCTGAATCTTGGATTTCAGTATGAGGGTGTGCTTCGAAAAAACTGCAGAAAAAACGGGGTACTTTATGATGTGCACTTGATGTCTATGTTGGCAGAGGAATATTTTGAGAAATATGGGAAATCGATATAAAAAGCGAATGACATCATGAAATAGGAAGTCTAAGCCATGGTACGGCTTTGCGTCCAGAAGAAAATATCCCCGTACACCTAACCGGCACGGAAAGAATCCCGAGGCAGAAGTCTTGGGATTCTTTTTTCTTTTTGGCCGAGAGAGAAACCCTTGTTAATTATCAATATGATAAAAATGAATTAATATATTGAAATATTTACAAAAATTTATTAGAATGATAATTAAACCTTTCCTGATTATCAAAATGATAATCAGGAAAGACAAAGAAAAAATCGATACGGAAGAAATCTTCGTTTTGTAAGGGTTCAAGGAGATGGCACAATAATTGCTTTATAAATAATAAAGGAACTTGTCTACAAAACAGCGCATAATCTTAAGGAGGAATGAAATGGAAACTTTAAATGACAAGAAAAGCAGAGTTCCACATACGTATGTCATTATTTGCGGATTTGTAATCTTAATGGCAATTTTAACGTACGTTATCCCTGCGGGTAGTTACAGCACAGTGTTTAATGAGGAAATCGGGAAAGATGTCATTGATCCTAATTCGTTTGAATATGTGGAAAAATCACCGGTTTCGCTGCTTTCACTACTTACTTCTGTCACACTTGGAATGCAGGGCGTGGGAGACGTTATTTTCTTCGTATTTATCATTGGTGGATCCATGGAAATCATCAATGCAACCGGTGCAATTGAGCATGGTGTGGGAACCTTAGCCAGAAACAAATTTATGGGCAAGTTTTTTATCCCAGTTTTCGCTTTTGTTTTTGGTCTGATGGGCGCAACATTCGGTGCATCTGATGAACTGGTGGTATTTGCACCTATTGGAGTAGCAGTAGCCCACGCTTTTGGATATGATGCCCTTACTGGTCTGTCAGCAGTTACCCTTGGTGCAGCATGCGGATTCAATGCAGGATTTTTAAATCCATTTTCTACAGGTGTTGCACAATCTATTGCTGAGTTACCAATGTACTCCGGCATCGAACTGAGAATTGTTGTTTTTGTGATCATGTTTGCTGTGACAGTCTGGTATATCATGCGCTACGCAAAAAAGGTGAAGGCAGATCCGAAAGCCAGCATTGTCTACGGATGCAGATGTGAAACAGAAAAAGAAGATGTGGATATTTCTCAGATCGCGAAGATGGGAAAAAGAGATGTTGCAATTATGCTTCTGTTTGTAGCCGGAATCATATTCATGGTATACGGTGTATTCAACTGGGAGTGGTACATTGATGAAATGTCAGGTATTTTCATTGCAGTTGGAGTGATTGCCGGAATCATCGGTGGATTGAATCTGAACAAAATTGCAAATACTTTTGTTGAAGGTGCGGCATCACTGACTTTTGGCGCACTGGTAACAGGGTTTGCGAAAGCCATCGTAATTGTTATGGAAGAAGGTCAGATTATGGATACCATCATTCATGCCCTGAGTCAGGCTGTCATTGCGCTGCCTACAGGCATCTCTGTAGTCGGCATGTTTATTGTGCAGATCATAGTAAACTTTTTTATTCCATCTTCCACAGGGCAGGCGGCAACCATTATGCCGATTATGATTCCGCTTTCTGATATTGTGCAGGTTACAAGACAGACTGCAGTACTTTGCTTCCAGTTTGGAGACGGTTTCAGCAATTCTATTATTCCGACCTCCACAGTACTGATGTCCTATCTGGCAGTAACGAAGGTTCCGTACAATAAGTGGTTCAAATTTATCTGGCCGCTGATGCTGATCTGGATCTGCATAGGTGCAGTGATTCTGATTGCGGCAAATCTGATCAATTACGGACCGTTTTAAAGGAGGGACAATATGTGTAGCAGAACTATGACAAAAACAGAACGCGTCAAAGCGGCAGTCAACTTTCAAGAAGTAGATAGAATTCCTTTGGGGCTCTGGCCACATCACACGGATGTGGATCAGGACTATGTGAAACTGGCCGATAAACAGTTTGCCTTTTACAGAGAAACAGATATTGATTTTGTAAAGCTGATGCCTTTTGGACTTTACACGGTAGAAGATTACGGATGTAAAATTGAAAAAATATGTCAGCCGGATCAGTGGCCGCGAATCGTAGAAGCGTTTATAGAGACGCCGGAGGACTGGGAAAAAATCGTGCCTCTTGACGTGACAAAGGGCACCTACGGCAATCAGCTGAAATATGCGGAAAGAATGCTGCAGCTTATGAAAGAACACCAGGATGAGGCGCCGGTGATTCACACCATTTTCAGTCCAATCACTACATTGTACAAGCTGTTGGGCGAAAAGAAACTCTTTGAGGAAATCGAAGCGCATCCGACACTGGTGCATCGTGCGCTGGAGCAGGTTACGGAAACTACAATTGCCTTTGTAAACGAAAACATCAAACTTGGCGTCAGCGGGTTTTTCTTTGCAAGTCAGCTTGCAAACTACAGATTTATGACGGACGAAATGTATGATGTATTTGGTGAGCAGTATGATTTGAAAGTCATCGGTGCATATGCAGACCGAACCTGGTTCAACGTAATTCACGTACATAGCTTTACACAGGAAAAAGAGAAGTCCATGTTTGAAAGACTTGCAAACTACCCGGGCACCTGTCTCAACTGGCATGACAGATGGGTGGGACCGAGTTTGGCAGAGGCTAGAAAATACACGGACAAATGTCTGATTGGAGGCATTAATGAAGAGCAGTATTTCAACAAAACTAGCTATCAAAACGTATATGGACATATTCGCGAGGCAGTAGAAATGGCAGGCAGAACTGGATTCATGCTGGGACCGGGGTGTACCATCTACGAGGATACACCACTTGAAAATTACCTGGCTGCGAGAATTGCGGCAACCAAGTACGGTAAATAATATGTAGGGGAAGACGTATGACAGAGTTAATGCACATTAGAGAATATGCTTTCGCAACGGCGAAAACCATTGCATCTGTAATCAACGAAGAGGTAGTCATCTGTGATAATGAGATGAATCTTTTAGGTGACAGCAATTGCAGCAGTCCTTCGGAACTGACTGATATTTCTGTGACGAAACAGTCAATTATGCTCAATGCAATGGCACATAAGACAACGATTGTCAGCGAGGATATTAAGCATTCTTTAAAGGGATGCAGCCTGTGCGCGAATTTCAGAACCTGTGATATTCACTCTATCATAGCTTTTCCTTTATTGAAAAATGACGTTGTAATAGGGTGCATCGCACTTTATTCCAAAGAAAAAAGACTTTCCGGCGATAAAAAAGAACGCGTAGATCAGTTGAAGAATTTTATTTCAAAGATGTCAGAGCTGCTCATCAGTAAGCTGGACGAAAATCAGGAAAACTATGAACTGTCTGTTGTAAAAAAGCAGCTGCAGGCAGTTGTCGACCATATCGGCAGTGCAGTGGTATGTATTGATAACGTTGAAAGAATTATTTATGGGAATCAGATGTTTAGGAAGCTTTTCGGCATCGGACCGAAGATGCCTGAAAGAATCACAGATATTCGCCAACTTGCAGAATGCAGCGAACTGATGAAGAGCCTATACCACGTAAACGGAACCTTCAGCAAAGAGCTGTCCTTTTCGGACGGAAAAACTGAAATCAACCATGAAATGGTTACGGTTGTTTCCATCAACGATGAGGGCACACAGGTAGGCAGCGTGATTTATTTTCGGGACAGCGAAAAGTATTATGAGGAAATCAACCGAGTCACCAATGCATCTTCAGAAATGACATTTAAAGATTTGATCGGTAAAAGCAAACCGATTCAGAATCTGAAGATGCAGGCGCAGAAGATTGCCAACAGCTTATCGACCGTTCTGATTCAGGGAGAAAGCGGAACGGGAAAGGAAATCATAGCAAGAGCGATACACAATGCAAGCAGAAGATCAGCGGGACCATTTATTTCTGTCAATTGTGCAGCAATTCCGGATAATCTTCTTGAAAGTGAACTGTTTGGGTATGAAGAGGGCGCATTCACCGGCGCGGCAAAGGGTGGGAGAATCGGCAAGTTTCAATTGGCAAACAAGGGGACTCTGCTTCTCGATGAAGTTGGAGAGATTCCGATTCATCTGCAGGCCAAGCTGCTTCGTGCCATTCAGGAAAAGAAAATACAGAGAATCGGTTCAAATGTTGATATCGCAACAGACATAAGAATTATTGCGGCAACCAATCGAAATCTTGAAGAGATGATTGTGTCCGGTGCATTCAGAGAAGATCTGTTTTACCGTCTTAATGTGATTCCGATTTATGTGCCGGCATTGCGGGAGCGGAAAAGTGACATTCCTTTTCTTGTGGATACCTTTATAAAAAAATACAATGAAGTGCTGAACAAAAATATCAGCAGATTTTCCAAAAAAGCGATGAAAATGCTGGAGACGTACGACTGGCCGGGGAATGTACGGGAACTGCAGAATGTTGTAGAATACTGCGTAAACATTTCCAATAGGAGGGTGATAGAGCCTGACAGTCTGCCTGCGCGTGTAAAATGTGAGAGAAAAGAATTTTCTATAGAGCATTCGGCAGAGATAAAGCCGCTGAAGGATGTAGAAAAGGCCTATATCGATGAGGCAATCCGTGTTTACGGTGATACTACCGAAGGCAAGCAGAAAGCTGCAGATGCGCTTGGCATCGGAATTGCGACATTGTATAGAAAACTGAAGGAGTGAACAAACATATGAAAAATGCATATATTAGAATATTGGAAACGGAACTGATGCCCGCCATGGGGTGTACAGAACCTATTGCGATTGCATATGCAGGGGCAGTCGCCAGAAAAGTACTGGGAAATGTTCCGGAGAAGGTGTTGGTTCGCTGCAGCGGAAATATCATCAAAAATGTGAAAGGCGTGATTGTGCCATCCACGAAAGATATGAGAGGCATAGAGACCAGCGCACTTTTGGGCGTACTGTGGGGAAACCCGGATGACAAGCTGGAGGTTCTGAAGGGCATTACGGAAGAACAGGTTGCGACAATGGTTCAGTATCTCGAAAAGGGCATCTGTTCTGTAGAGTTGGCTGCGGGTGTTGAGAATCTGTACATTGATATGATTATTTCTGACGGCACCCACTGTGCGGAGGTCGTGATTTCGCAATGGCATACAAACATTGTCAAAGTTGCCAGAGACGGACAGTCGATTCTCGAAAGCGAAAGTGAGTCCTTCCATGATTTCGAGGAAGAGGAAAAGATTATGGATCTGAAAGGAATCTATGATTTTGCCAGAGAAGGCGATATTGCGGAATTGATTCCATACATAGACCGTCAGATTCAGTATAATAAAGCGATTTCTGAAGAGGGCATAAAGAATCAGTATGGTGCAAACGTGGGAAAAAGCATTCTGAAACACAGACACCATGAGATTCGTGAAGTTGCAAAGGCATATGCGGCAGCAGGCTCTGATGCCAGAATGGCAGGTTGTGAACTGCCGGTAGTAATCAATTCAGGCAGCGGAAACCAGGGGATCACCGTATCTGTTCCCGTTGTTAAGTACGCAGAATATTTAGGTGTAGCGGATGAAAAGCTGTATCGCGCGCTGATTCTCAGCAATTTAGTAGCAATACATATCAAAAGAGGGATCGGAAAATTATCAGCTTTTTGTGGCGTCGTGGGGGCTGCCTGCGGTGCGGGTGCTGGTATCAGTTTTCTGTATGACGACTCTTTTGATGTGATTTCCAATGGTGTGATCAACACCCTGGGAAATGTTTCGGGTATCGTATGTGATGGTGCGAAAGCGTCCTGTGCTGCAAAGATTGCATCTGCCCTAGATGCGTCAATTATGGCCAGGGAACTTGCCATAGATGGCAGCAGATTTCAGGATGGAGAAGGGCTGGTTGAAGAATCCGCCGAGGAGACCATTGAGAACATATGGAGACTGGGAAAAGAAGGGATGAAGAATACTGACACGGAAATATTGAATATGATGATTTCCAATTAATTTTGAGGAGCTGAAAAGTATGGAATATAAAAAAGATGACGCCAAACAAGTAATCATTCGTGTTTCCAATGTGAGTCTTGTATGGAATATTTTGTTGGCGTCAGTCAAGCTGGTGGCTGGAGTCATTGCCAATTCCCATGCTATGATTTCTGATGCAATCCATTCCGGTTCAGACGTTTTGGGCACAGGACTGGTGATTTTAGGCGCACATCTTTCTGGAAAAAAGGCAGATAAGGAGCATCCTTACGGTCATGAAAGAATGGAATGTGTCATTGCGCTGCTTCTTGCAAATATACTTGTACTGGCTGGCATTGCAATTGGATATGCAGGGATAAAAACGGTGCTTTCTATCAGAGCTGGGGCAACTGTTGCAGCGCCCGGAACCCTTGCGCTTGCAGCGGCGGTGGTGTCCATCCTTGTAAAGGAAGGTATGTACTGGTATACGATTATTGCAGCTAGGAAAATCAATTCGGTTTCTCTGAAAGCGGAAGCTTGGCACCACAGATCTGATGCATTCTCCTCTGTGGGCAGTTTGATTGGAATTGCCGGCGCTCGTATGGGATTTGCAGTTCTGGATCCTATTGCAAGTATTGTAATTTGTATTTTTATTATCAAGATTGCTGTAGATATTTTCCTTGAGACTGTGGATAAAATGGTGGATAAAAGCTGCGATGACAGCATCATACAGAACATGGAGCAGGAAATTAAAAATGTGCAGGGTGTGGTCGATATTGATGATATCAAGACGAGACAATTTGGTGCGAAAATGTATGTAGATGTGGAAATTCAGGTAGATGGCGAACTGAGCCTTAAGAATGCGCATACGATTGCAGAAGACGTCCATGCGACGATTGAGCGCAGTGATGAGAATATCAAGCATTGTATGGTTCATGTAAATCCTTCTTTGAACTGAAGGTGGATGGCATTATATACTTTTTAGGGGTTTCACCTGTGTGTCTAAACGGAATAGAGATTTTTAGAAGTCAAAGATTGTTCCCACACCTTCGGCTAAATTTGCAGCAAAATCAGGAATAATTTCCTTGCACTTGGAAAAAATATGTGATAAAATATTAGAGCGTTTCGAATGAAATTGACCCTAGAAGTGATTTAGGGTCAGTTTGATTGTGAAAATAAAGTTTAAAAAGAAAGGAGAAACGAATGCCTACTATTAACCAATTAGTACGTCAGGGCAGAACCAGTTCTGTTAAGAAGTCAACCGCTCCTGCTCTCGGTAAGGGTATGAACTCTTTAAGAAGAGTAGCAACTAACACCAACTCACCACAGAAGAGAGGCGTGTGCACTTCAGTTAAGACTGTAACCCCTAAGAAGCCGAATTCCGCTCTTAGAAAGGTTGCCAGAGTACGTCTGTCCAACGGTATCGAAGTAACCGCTTATATTCCTGGTATCGGTCACAACCTGCAGGAACACAGCGTAGTGCTGATTAGAGGCGGAAGAGTTAAGGACCTCCCAGGTGTGCGTTATCACATCATCAGAGGTACACTGGACACTGCCGGCGTAAACAACAGAAATCAGGCTCGTTCCAAGTACGGTGCTAAGAGACCTAAGAAGAAATAAGAATATTTCTTACAAGTAAAGAATGAATCGGGAATAGAAAGAGCCCTTAATATATATAATATTGATGCTGGCAGGATGTACAGCCTCTGGCATGGTACGACAGGATATTAAGTGCGCTCGCGGCTCCTTGGAAGGAAGTCGAGTACCCCCGTAAGACTGGACGCCTATTTAATTGCAGGGCGATTCCAGAGTAATCCTGCGCTTTTGCGTATGGGTGAAGAGAATGTGCAATTAGAAAATCAGTTAGAACAATTGTGCAGGTAATTTCAATGATAAGGCAAGCCTTATAGAAAGAGGAGTGGCATGAGAGAAGAGCATACTCTCGCGCCGATAATTTCGCATAAGGCTAGGCGCGCAGGAGGAGCATGAAGCGCCGCGTACTTAAGTACGGTAGCGAATGCGACGAGTGCAGCAACAACGCCTTATGCGAAATTATCAAGCGAGGAGGGAAGAGAAGTGCCAAGAAAAGGTAACACACCAAAACGTGAAGTACTTCCAGATCCAGTATACGGCAGTGTTGTTGTAGCAAAACTGATCAACAGCATCATGCTTGACGGAAAGAAAGGTACAGCACAGTCGATTGTATATTCCGCCTTCGATAGAATCAAGGAAGCAACCGGCGAAGAACCTTTGGAAGTATTCGAAAAGGCAATGAACAATATCATGCCTGTTTTAGAAGTAAAAGCAAGAAGAATCGGTGGTGCAAACTATCAGGTTCCTATTGAAGTAAGACCGGAAAGAAGACAGACTTTAGGTTTGAGATGGCTGACGAAGTACACCAGACTTAGAGGCGAAAAGACTATGTCTGAAAGACTGGCAAAAGAATTAATGGATGCAGCAAATAACACTGGCGCATCTGTAAAGAAGAAAGAAGATACACATAAGATGGCAGAAGCTAACAAGGCATTTGCACACTTCAGATGGTAATTTCACTTTCTTCAATTTCATAAAAAAATGGAGGAAATGTAATGGCTGGTAGACAGTTTTCACTTGAGAAAACAAGAAACATTGGTATCATGGCGCACATCGACGCCGGAAAGACCACTACCACGGAGCGTATCCTTTTCTATACAGGAAGAACCCATAAGATTGGCGAAACCCACGACGGTGCAGCTACAATGGACTGGATGGAACAGGAACAGGAACGTGGTATTACAATTACCTCTGCAGCAACTACAGCACAGTGGAAGAACCATAGAATCAACATCATCGATACCCCGGGTCACGTTGACTTTACAGTAGAAGTAGAACGTTCCCTGAGAGTACTGGATGGAGCAGTAACTGTACTTTGTGCAAAGGGCGGTGTTGAACCGCAGTCCGAAACAGTTTGGAGACAGGCTGAAAAGTACGGTGTTCCTAGAATGATTTTTGTAAACAAAATGGACATTTTAGGAGCAAACTACTTCAGAGTAGTTGACATGGTTAAGGACAGACTGAAAGCAAATGCAGTGCCTGTTCAGCTTCCTATCGGTGCGGAAGATAGTTTCGTTGGAATTATCGACCTGGTAGAAATGAAAGCAGAGATTTACAAAGATGAACTAGGACAGGAATTTGAAATCACTGAGATTCCTGACGATATGAAGGAACTTGCCGCAGAATGGAGAGAAAAATTAGTAGAATCCGTTGCTGAATGTGACGAAGAACTGATGATGAAATTCCTGGAAGGCGAGGAACTGACCGTAAAAGAAATGAAAGATACCATCAGAAAGCAGACGATTGCCTGCGAAATGGTTCCGATGCTTTGCGGCAGTGCATATAGAAACAAGGGCGTACAGATGATGCTGGACGCAGTCATCGACTATATGCCGTCCCCAGTTGATATTCCGCCTATTAAGGGTGTTAACCCAGATACTGGAGAAGAAGACGTAAGACACGCTGATGATAACGAACCGTTCTCAGCACTTGCATTTAAGATTATGGCTGACCCGTTTGTTGGTAAGCTGGCATTCTTCCGTGTTTACTCCGGTACACTGGATTCCGGTTCCTATATCTACAACTCTACAAAGGGTAAGAAGGGCAGAATCGGAAGAATCCTGCAGATGCATGCAAACAAGAGAGAGGAAATCGACAAGGTTTACTCCGGAGATATTGCTGCTGCAGTAGGTTTGAAAGATACTACAACTGGTGATACACTTTGCGATGAAAAACATGAGATCATTCTGGAATCCATGGAATTCCCAGATCCAGTAATCGAAATCGCAATCGAGCCTAAGACCAAGGCAGGTCAGGAAAAGATGGGCATTGCGCTGGCTAAGCTGGCAGAAGAAGACCCAACTTTCAAGACCTATACAAACGAAGATACCGGACAGACAATCATTGCTGGCATGGGAGAACTTCACCTGGAAATCATCGTAGACAGACTGTTGCGTGAATTTAAGGTAGAAGCAAACGTAGGTAAACCTCAGGTATCCTACAAAGAAACTATTTCTTCCAACGCTGATGTTGACCACAAGTATGCTAAACAGTCCGGTGGTCACGGTCAGTATGGTCATGTTAAGATCAAAGTTTATCCGAGAGAACCGGGTGCAGGCTTTGAATTCGTCAACAATATCGTCGGTGGTGCAATTCCTAAGGAATACATCCCTAAGATTGAAGACGGTATCAAAGAAGCGATGGAAAACGGTCCTATTGCAGGATATCAGGTAGTAGACGTTGGTGTAGAACTGTACGATGGTTCCTATCACGAAGTCGACTCCTCTGAAATGGCATTTAAGGTTGCCGCTTCCATGGCATTCAGAGAAGCAGCTAAGAAGGCAAAACCAGTTCTTCTGGAGCCAATCTTCAAAGTTGAAGTTACAGTTCCTGAAGAATATATGGGTGATGTAATCGGCGATATCTCCTCCAGAAGAGGAAGAATCGAAGGTTCTGACATGAACAACGGCGTTGTTGCAGTAAGAGGTATGGTACCTCTGTCCGAAATGTTCGGCTATGCAACCGACCTGCGTTCCAAGACTCAGGGTCGTGGTGTATATGTAATGCAGATGGACCACTTCGAAAAATTGCCTGACAGCTTAGTTGAAAAAATTGGAAATAAATAAAATTATAAATTAACCTTTAGCGGTCTGTCCTTTCGGACTAGCGACTGGGGCAGACCTATCATTAGGAGGAAAACAAAAATGGCAAAAGCAAAATTTGAGAGAACCAAACCGCATATCAATATCGGAACCATTGGCCACGTAGACCATGGTAAGACAACGCTGACAGCAGCAATCACAACCACCCTGTATCAGAGATATCAGCTGGGTGAAAAGGTAGCATTCGACCAGATCGACAAAGCACCAGAAGAAAAAGAAAGAGGAATCACCATTTCTACAGCACACGTAGAATACGAAACACCGAATAGACACTACGCACACGTAGACTGCCCGGGCCACGCTGACTATGTAAAGAACATGATTACAGGAGCAGCACAGATGGACGGCGCAATCCTGGTATGCGCAGCAACAGACGGACCGATGCCGCAGACAAGAGAGCACATCCTGCTGTCCAGACAGGTAGGCGTACCATACATCGTAGTATTCTTAAATAAGTGCGACATGGTAGATGACGAAGAGCTGCTGGATCTGGTAGAAATGGAAATCAGAGAACTGCTTGACGAATATGAATTCCCAGGAGATGACACACCAATCATCAGAGGATCCGCACTGGGCGCATTAGAGAACCCAGAAGGACCATGGGGAGATAAGATAGTAGAACTGTTCGAAGCAGTAGACAGCTACATTCCAGAACCAGAAAGAGCAAACGATAAGCCATTCCTGATGCCAGTAGAAGACGTATTCTCCATCACAGGAAGAGGAACCGTAGCAACAGGAAGAGTAGAAAGAGGCGTACTGAAAGTTGGTGAAGAAGTAGAAATCATCGGCTTAACAGAAGAAAAGAGAAGCGTAGTAGTAACAGGACTGGAAATGTTCAGAAAGCTGTTAGACCAGGCAGAAACAGGAGATAACGTAGGAGCACTGCTTAGAGGTGTGCAGAGAACAGAAATCGAAAGAGGACAGGTACTGGCAAAACCAGGAACCATTCATCCGCACACAAAGTTCAAGGGCGAAGTATACGTACTGAAGAAAGAAGAAGGCGGAAGACACACTCCGTTCTTTAACGGATACAGACCACAGTTCTATTTCAGAACAACAGACGTAACAGGAGACCTGCAGTTACCAGAAGGAACAGAAATGTGTATGCCAGGAGATAACGTAACCATGACAATTGCGTTGATCACCCCGATTGCAATCGAAGAAGGACTGAGATTTGCGATCAGAGAAGGCGGCAGAACAGTAGGTTCCGGCGTTGTTACTGAGATCATCGAATAATTGCAAGTTCGCATTATGAAAGAGACAGAGTTAAATCTGTCTCTTTTTTCTATTTTTAATGGTTGTATAAATAGAGCATTAAGCGAGTGGAGACTGCTTTTAACCTAAAACGGATATTCGCGAAAAAAGTGTATAAGTGAATCATTAAATCTTAACCGAAAATCAAAAAATCTTGGATAAATGTATAAATTGCATTCAGCAATAGAGCACTTCTGCATAAAGTTTTTAGAAATATTGGAAGATACATACATAAATACTGCATTTTATGAGGCAATACCGAGGGTTTATCAAAGATTTTTGGAGACACAGCAGTATGAAAGAGCTGAAAGAAGCAAAATCTTATACACTTTTATAAAAAAATCACAATTTAGGTTAAAAAGAGTAAAAAATAAGTCAAGTTCAAAATGTGGTGTAAATTCCATTCGGTCATAATTCATCAAGCAGCGCTTAGCACTGGGCGCAGCCTGTTTCTTTCTTCGTAGCATTGACTCATACTGAATACCCTGGATAAAGAAGAGATCAAGGTACGTAAATAGGAGAAACTGACTAGGGAAAAGAAATATGAAAAGTGGCAGTTTTCGCATACAATTATGGGATTAATTACCAAATAATGACCAGTTATCCGAAAAAACGACCAGTTATCCGAAATTCCTTGATTTTTGTTGACGATATATTATACTGAAATAAAAGGGAAGAGGGATTAGACTCTTAATCATATTGTACTTAGAGATATTGGATATAGACATTAGCCTGTATCCAATATTTCTTTTTAATAAAAGAAAATATTGGAATTTTCATCTCAATTTCATTTTCAAGGAGTAATCTTCTTTAAAGATGTGTAAACTAACAGAGTGTTAGAAAAATTATATGGGGATGAACTGAAAGATGAATGAAACTGGAAAGAAATTAATATTGCGCATTTTGAGGAAAGAAAAGCGAAATCCATATATTGAATACGTTTGCAAAGAAACTGGTTGGACCTATAAACAAGCAAAAGAGCAGATGGAAGTTGCCAGGGAATGGGATATTTCCTATAGATATTATGCAAAACGTAAACTTTGGGCCAGAACTGAGAAAGAACTGGAAAAAGTAAAACGGGATATGCAGATTGTAAATGCACGAAATCGTGAAGAAAAGGCACATGCTCTTGAAATGGTCTGCAAGGAGACCGGATGGGACGAGGAGACGGCACTTGAACGCATTAGGCAGGCGAGAAAGGTGTGCGGATGCACTTACAAGGATTATTATAAATTTAAATTGTATAGGTATGATGCAGATAAACAGAGCACTTTTTTGACCTCGAAGGTGATGGATGAAATCTCTTTTAAGTACAACCACGATCCTAAAGTGCTGAAACTCCTGCTGCATAAGGAGCGTTTTGCGAAGAAATACGACGATTTGCTGAACCGAAAGTGGTTTGTAAATCGGAAGCTCACCTTTGAAGAGTTTTTAGAAAGGATGGAAGGCGTGGAGGACTTAGTCTGCAAGCCTACGTCTGCTACACAAGGTAAGGGTATCGAAAAGATACACTGCGGCGCGGACTTGTCTGAAACCGAGAAACGCTCGTTGTATGAGAAACTGTTTTCGGCGAAGAAAACAATGATTTGTGAGGAATGCATCGTGCAGCATCCGGAGATGGCGGCGTTCAATACGTCTTCGGTGAATTCTGTGCGGGTATTGACGATTACGCAGGAAGGAAAATGTTATCATATTTATGCGGGCTTTCGCATGGGTCGCGGTAAGATTGTGGACAATTTTCATGCAGGCGGAATTATCGCTACGGTGGATGTAAAAAGTGGCGTAACCTGTATGGATGCAATTGATTTGGAGGGGAAACATTATCCTCAGCATCCTATTTCAAAGCTTGCAACGAAAGGCTTTCAGATACCTCACTGGGATAAAGTTCTTACAGTAACGGAGGAGGCTGCACTACGGCTTGAAGGAGTGGGCCTTGTAGGCTGGGACGTTGCCATTACAGAAAAAGGCGTTTGCCTGATAGAAGGAAATTCCGAGGCTAGCTACCATATCATTCAGCTGCCTTACGTAGAAGAGGGTATTGGTATGAAACACATCTTTGCACCATTTCTGGATTAAAAATATAAAAGCCCTTTGTCGATTGGCGCATCGGCAAGGGCTTTGTTTTTGCTTTTCATTGTTTTTCATCATTTGCGGTCAAGCGCTTATTACTTGATATGAATTTCACCTTCCGCTAAAATGACAGCACTGCCGCCGACCTTAATTCGGCAACTTTCTGCAGAAGCGTCGATTTCGGTAAGAATCACCGACGGACGCTGCATTTTTTCTCCCTGAACGAACTTACAACTGCTCTTTTCGCCAATGAGTTTGTTCAGATAGAAGTAATAGGTCATAGCGCCACTGGAAGTGCCAGTGGCGGCCTCTTCGTCAATTTCGTAAAGAGGTGCGAAGTTTCTGGCGTGGGCGGTAACGCCTTTTTCACAATGCAGCGTAAAGGCATGGACGCCGACGACGCCATAGCGTTCTGACAGTGCGGAAAGAGCTTTCATGTCAGGCTCGATGGCGTTAAGGGCGGCAAGGTCAGAAACGGGCATCATGATGTCTGGAAGACCTGTGGAAATCAGTCTTGGCACAGGTAGATCCATGGAGGAGTCATAATCTGCTCCCATGATATCGTAAAGCTCTTTGATTTTCTCAGGGTCGTTCATAATGGAAATTTCCTCTGGGGAAGCCATGTCCATCATGATAAAGCCGTCTTTGATTTCGATATTCAAATCTCCTGCAAGGGTGTGATTGATGCAGGAACAGTTATTTTCGATAATGCCGAGGTACATCATTGCATAAAATGATGCGATAGTAGCGTGACCGCAAAGGTCAACTTCCGCAGCTGGGGTAAAATAGCGAATCTGAAATTCATGGGCATCTAAAACTTTAATGAAAGCTGTTTCAGAGTAGCGAAGTTCTGCAGCGGTTTTGATGCAGAGTTCGTCGGACGGAAAGTCAGCGCCTTCGGAAAGCAGAACGATGCCGGCTGGATTTCCGCCGAAAGTGGTATCGGTAAAAGCATCAGCAATTAAAAATTTCATAATAAGACCTCCTCACTAAATCTACCTATAGTATAGTGTAAAGTAGGAATAATTGCAAGAAGGAAGAAATTAGAGGGGAAATTGCATACAATTATATAAAAACACTAAAGGCAAACCTTTAAATTAGTTTTAAAACATTAAAAAATTGAACCGAACTGTGAAGACGATGTGAAAAGTCGTGATTTACAGTTTATTCATTTTTTTGCCTGCCTATACTAATATAGCCTGAGAAATTGTGGCAGGCACGTTTAAGTGTAAGACACAAAAGGAAAAAAAGGGAGATTTGATATGAAAAAGAAGCTATTTATTACAGGGGCATTGATTTCTATGACTGTTTTTTCAGCAGCTGTGATTTATGCCGATACAGATGTAAGGGAGCCGGAACTCACGTCATTTACGCCAAAAGAATTTACAAAAATTGAAACTGCTATGGCATCTTGTGCGACTGCGGTCAGAAAGGAAGATCAGAATTATCGAAAAGGTCTTTCTGCGTATATTCGCCATGTCAACAGAAATGTAAGCAAGCAGGAGGCAGATGCTATGGTTGACAGTTTCGTGAAGTATGCGGATGAATATAATGTAGATGAAAAAATCGTCATGGCGGTAGCCCAGACAGAGAGTTGTTATTACGCGGATGTAGTTAGCTGTGCTAATTATAAAGGACTCATGCAGACGGGAGATATCTTAGCGGAAAGTGCGGGTTATACCCCTGAAAGTCTGTTTAATCCGGATATCAGTATCAAAGTTGGCGCCAGCTATATCAAAGATAAATTGGAAGAATTCGGAGACACCAGATTGGCGCTGACAGCCTACAACCAAGGTTCGGGTTCGGTGCATTCAGGAAACTATTCCACAGACTATGCAGATCTGACTTTAAGAAGAGCAGAGGACATGGAGAACTTTCTGAAGGAGCATGGATATTTGAAAAAATAGTTTCTTAAGATTCCTTAAGAAACTGCAATAATTCTTAAGAAATCTTAAGGAGATTGGATACAATTTAGAATTAAAAACAAATAATTAAAATATAAATTGGACAATAAAAACAAAAAATGGTAAAGCTTCGTGAAAAGTGTGTGAAAAATTAAGATTTCTTAAGAATTCGCCTTGACCTTTGTTTATAATATAGGAGTCGCAGGAAACATCTGGTGAATGACTTCCTGCACGAGTAAACTAATAGACAGAGGAGAAGAAAGAAATGGCGAAGAAGCTAATCACAGTTTTACTGGTATTAACCATCGTCGCTTGCTCATCAGTTTCCATTTACGCAGCAGAAAGCAGAGAAGTAGAATCTAGTAACGATACAGAAAAAGGCGGACAGAGAGTAGAGCAGATGGTCGACGAATACGACGAAGCAGAAGCTCAGAAGGAAGCAGAGAAAAAGAAGAAAGCTGAGGAAAAGAAAAAGAAGGAAGAAAAGTACCGTAACGGTCTTGCCGCTTACATCAGAAAAATTAATCCAAATGTAGGAACAAGAAAATCCAAGACTTTGGCAAAACTGTTCATTGAAAAAGGCGAGAAGTACGATTTGGATCCTAAAGTACTGATGGCAGTTGCTCAAGGCGAAAGCACTTTTTATACCAATGCAACTAACCCTTATGGCTATAAGGGGCTTATGCAGACCAGCGATTCTTTAGCAAGAAGTTACGGATATAGCCCGTCAAGCCTTTACAAGCCGGAAGTCAGTATTGAAGTCGGCGCAAGGTATTTAAAAAGTATGAAAAAAACATACAAGACCTATAAAAAGGCGCTTTCCGCCTATGCGTATGGACCGGGCTCAGTGAATGCAGGAAAATTTTCCTACAGTTATGCAAACCGAGTACTGAATCGCAGAGATAATATTACAAAATATTTGGAACGCAATAAGTATATCTAAGCTTTTAAATACCATGCTGGCGCATAGTGTTTAAAGATAAAAAAGACGCAGCTGCGAGGGCTGCGTCTTTTCCTTTTGAAATTGTGGGCGTTTATGCAACGAAAACATTAACTGCGCGAAGCTTTGCGGAATCCCTTGGATCCTGCTCTACATCGTAGGTTACATGCTGTCCTTCTTCCAGGGATTTGTAGCCTGCACTTTGAATGACAGAAAAATGTACAAAGACATCTCCGCTACCATTATCTCCTGAGATAAAACCAAAACCTTTTTCGTTGTTAAACCATTTTACAGTACCAGTATTCATAAGTGGTACCTCCTTTATATTATATTAGCCCAAATGATACAAATAAAAAACACCACGGGCAGGTCAAAATGAAAAATCGACCTTGCATTGTGGTGACAATCAATCATACATCTTAGAACTAATATTAGTATAACAGATATTTTAGAATTTACAAGAGTTTTTATATGAAAAATTTAGAAAAATATAATTCTGGTTAATTTATAACTAGCAGAAGTGGACGGAGACGATGCTGCCAGCATCGCAAAACATGCAAGGGAATTCTTGTCAATACCGCACTCAGTGTGGTATACTATAAGCTTAGAGGAGTGTAAAAATGAAAGTTTTCGATATTGCACCGGTTAAGTATCTGGACGGAAAAATGCTTGTTTTGGATCAGACCTGTTTGCCCGGTGAAGAAATTTACATAGAAATGCAGAGCAAAGAAGACGTCTTTGAAGCAATTTACAAATTGCGTGTTCGAGGTGCGCCGGCAATTGGTGTGGCAGCGGCATACGGTCTTTATGTGGAAATGCGGGATTATCCGGAAGAAAAGGGGCTTGCAGAGTTTATGCAGGCGCTAAAAAAAGCAAAGGACTATCTGATTTCGGCAAGACCGACGGCGGTCAATCTGGCATGGGCACTGAATAGAATGTGCGGCGTGCTTGAGGCGGAGAAACCGCAAAGTGTTGAAGCCGCAAAGCAGAGGCTCTTTATCGAGGCGGAATCCATTCGCAGTGAGGATGAGGCTGCCTGCTATGCTATGGGAGAATATGGTTTGTCGCTGCTGCGTCCAGGTATGGGAATTCTGACCCATTGTAATGCTGGAACCATAGCGACTGCCAAGTACGGAACTTGTCTGGCACCAATTTATCTCGGTGCAGAGCGAGGGTTTGATTTTCATGTCTTTGCTGATGAAACCAGGCCGCTTTTGCAGGGGGCAAGACTGACTAGCTGGGAGCTTTCCAAGGCGGGTATTGATGTTACTCTGATTTGTGACAACATGGCGGCGACCGTGATGAAGAAGGGCTGGGTTGACGCTGTTGTGACCGGCTGCGACAGAATGGCGGCAAACGGTGACGGCGCCAACAAGATAGGAACTAGCGGTGTGGCAATTTTGGCAAAGGAGTATGGGATTCCTTTTTATATGTATGTGCCGACTTCGACCATCGATTTGAATACGGCAAGCGGTGAAGCAATAGAGATTGAGGAAAGAGACGGAGAAGAGATTTATAAGATGTGGTATGAGAAGCCTATGGCGCCTGCAGGGATTAAGACTTACAATCCGGCTTTTGATGTGACTGAGGCGAAATATATCACAGCAGTAATTACGGAGAAAGGAATTGTCAGACCTCCCTACAGGGAAAATCTGGAAAAGTTATTGAAATAAATGAAGAAGAATACGACGATTTACGCACTTATGGTACTGGCTGCTTTTTTGTGGTCGGGGGCTTTTATTGCTGGGAAATATACGGGTCCATACATTCCGTCCGGCTCGGTGACATTCCTGCGATTTGCAATTGCTTCGGTTTTAATGTATTTTATCATGAAGGCGACCCAGGCGAAGGAGCCACAGGCGGCATATAAATTTACAAAGAAGGACATTCCGCATTTTCTTTTTACAGGGGTTGTGGGTATGGTAGGCTATCATTTGTTTTTCTTTGAATCCCTCAACTATACGACGGCGATTAATTCATCGATTATCAGAGCTATTGACCCTGTGATTACGGTGCTCATCGCTTTTGTGTTTTTACATCAGAGGGTGCCGCTCAAACAGCTTCTCGGCATTTTACTGTCTCTATTTGGGGTGGTGCTTACGATTACAGCCGGTGACTTTGCACATTTTGCAGAGATGGAACTGAATCGAGGCGACCTATATATGATCGGTGCTGTGGTATGCTGGTCGGCATATGGGGTTTACAGCAAGAGCAGATGCAGTCACATTCCACCAGTGGTATTGACTTATTACAGTTTTTTGGTATGTTCCATCGTGCTGATTCCTGTTTCGCTCATTGAAAAGCCGTGGGAATTTCTGCCAAGCGTTCCGGTGTCTGCTTGGATCGCACTATTATTCATGGCTGTGTTTTGCTCAGGCATCGCTTATTATATACAGCAGATTGCGCTAAGAATCATCGGACCGACCCGATGCTCAATTTTCGTCAATTTAGTGCCGGTATTTTCTTTCATCCTGGCAACGTTGATGCTGGGAGAGGAACTGCAGCCGGTTAAGATATTAACAACGGTTATCATCATTGCTGGCGTTTGCATATGTCAGGCGGCAGGAAACAGGAGTGAAGCGAAATAATGGAAAAAGAAAAGAAGGGCGTTCTTGCCCGCTATGTTAAAATTATTGTAGTATTGGCTGTAATGGCAGGGTCCTCCTCAGGCATTTTTGGCAGTGTGATTGAGGCGCCTTCGCTTGCTATTGGATTTTGGAGACTGACTATCGGTGTGCCGTTCTTTGCGGTTCCGGTGCTTCTAAAGCAGCGGGATGTGCTGAAACAGATTTCTGTGAAAGACTACATATGGACCTTTGTTGCAGGGGCATTTTTGTTTGGACATTTCTTTTCCTGGTTTAATGCAGTGAAAATGACCAATGTCGCTAGTGCAGTTGTGCTGGCAGCGCTGCATCCGCTGGTCGTTCTTGCAATCACGATTTTTATTTTCAAACGGAAGGTTGGACGCAGACCGATTATGGGCATTGTTCTAGCCCTTCTCGGCGGTGTCATGATTGCTGGACTCGATTATCAGCAGCTTACGGCAGGTAACTTTAAAGGCGATGTGCTGGCGTTCCTTGCCGGTGCATTTATGGGCATTTACTTTGCTATTGGCAATGAAGTGCGAAAAAGCGTGCCAGGCGCGGTTTATGTATTTTTAGTATTTTTTTCCTGCTGGATTTGCTTTTCTGCAGGTGTTATTGCAACGGGAACGCCAGTTTTGGGCTACAGCAGCATGGACTATATCTATATTATCGCAATGACGCTGGTTTGCCAAATCGGCGCCCATGCAGTGCTTAACCTGTGCTTTGGCTATGTGGATTCTCTGTACGTTTCTGCATGGGAGTCGGGAGAATCCGTGTTTGCTATCATCATGGGCGTTATCTTTCTGGGACAGATTCCGACTTCCTACGAGCTGATTGGCTGCGTGATAGTGATTATCGGACTTTTGTACTATAATTATTATACGGGCATCGCTGAAAAGGAGAGATTATGAGTTACAAAGTAAAGCTGCCTATTTTTGAGGGACCTTTTGACCTTCTCGTATATCTCATTGAGAATGCCCAGATGAGTATCTATGATATAAAGGTTTCGGAAATTACCGGACAGTACTTAGAATATATCAAAGCGATGCGGGAGATGGACTTTAACATCGGCACAGAGTTTATGGTGCTGGCGGCGACTTTAATTGATATTAAGTCGAAGATGATTTTGCCGAGGACAACCATCGACGGCACGACGGTGCTTGAAGACGATCCAAGAAGCGAACTGGTTGAACGTCTGCTGGAATACAAGCGATTTAAAAGAGGTGCGGAAATTCTGGCGGAACGAGAAGCGTATATGTCTTTTGTTTACGAGAAACCGCAGGAAGATATTTCTGCTTATCTGGAAGAACCGGATGAATATCTGGCGCTGGATATTAAGCAATTTGCGACGGCTTTCGATCTGTTTCTGCGAAAGAAAAAGCGGGAGGAAGATGTCAGAGCCCACTATACCAGGGTGGAGAGAGAAAAAGCCACCATTGAAAGCAGAATGGTCTACATTAAAGACCGATTTAAATCAGCCTTATCAAGGGGAATTGGCAAGCTGAATCTGAAGGAACTGATTCCTGACAAGAAAGATCGATATGATGTGGTGGTTACTTTTACTTCTGTGCTGCAGATGATGCGCGACAAATATCTGGACGCAGAGCAGAAGCATATTTACGGAGATATTATGGTTTTGCCGGGAGAAAAAAACATGGAGGAGACAATCGAACATGAACAGTAAGAAGACAATCAAATCTGCGCTGGAATCCATGATGTTTATCTGGGGCGAGCCTCTGGAAGTGAAGACTTGTGCAGATCTCTTTAATATCAGTAAAGAGGATATGATGGAATATTTTCTGGAACTGAAAGATGAGTATGAGCAGGAAGGCAGGGGAATTGTCGTCAGGCAGGTGGGAAAGTCTTTTCAGTTTGTAACAAGACCTGAGAATGCCGAGTTTATTGAGAGACTGTGCACGCCGGTCAAGGTGAAAAAGCTGTCTCAGTCAGCGCTGGAAGTACTGGCAATTATCGCTTACAAACAGCCGGTAACGAAGGGGGAAATCGACGCGATCAGAGGCATCAAATGTGACCGGGTGATCGATGGTCTTGTAAAGAAAGACTTGATCTGTGCAAAGGGGCGGTCTGAAGGGATTGGAAGACCCATTTTGTACGGTACAACAGATACGTTTTTAAAGAATTTTGGATTTACCAGTCTGAAGGAATTGCCGGAGATTGAGGATATTGAAGGCGTGATTAATGTGGAAGAGCCTAAGGACATGGAACAAATATCAATTGAAGAGGTGGATTATGGAGAGGGAGAAATTTAAATGCCCGGGCTGCGGGGAAGAGATTATGATGGATATCCATGAATTTGTAGATGTGTGTGTGGAGCCGTCGTATAAGGAGAAGGTCATGAATGGGTCCTTTTTCCTTGCAAAATGTCCAAAGTGCGGAGATGAAACGCTGGCGGAGTATCCGATGATGTATATGGATCCTGATCGGAAACTGACCATTTACATGGCGCCGGAACACGACAACTCTTTGCTTGCGCAGCTCAACAGTCTGGAACTGCCGGAGTCTTCGGTGGACGCAGAGGCAGTTTTTCGAGTAGTCAAAGATGGCGGAGAGCTTTTAGAAAAAATTCTCATCTTTGATGGCGGCAGAGATGACCGGATTATCGAGCTTTACAAGGCGCTGGTTTATGAGAATATAAAGGGCGAATGGCCTAAGGTGCGCCGCGAGGACCTTTTGTATTATCTCGATGGTGAGGAGGATTACTTTATTATTTGGGATTATACGAACGCTATGGGCGAACAACTGACGGTTAATTTGGATGAGGAACTCTACGGGCAGCTGGAGCGGGATTATCTGAAGTCCCTTTCAGTGCCTGCCGGAAAGTATGCCGAGGTCAATGCCGCATGGCTTTCTGAACGGGTGGATGTGGAGTAAGTCTGTAATAGGGTTATTTATGAAATGAAAATCGCCGTTGCAGAAAAACGTTGAAATATAATTGAAAAAAGGAAAATTTGATTGATAGGGGCGTCCGGTGATGGGGATGCTCCTTCTTTTTGAGAAAAATATAGGCGGAAGGAGTGTTGTATCCGTCTTGCGACGTATTGTCTTTAGGAATTTTCCTTTTTTTTGTGGCAACAAAGGGTAAAGTTCTGTAACTTCCAAAATGCTTTTACATAAGCCTTACTGTCAACAAAAGGAGGCAAGCTGTCTCTTGTAGTTTTTGTAAATATCTCGTATACTATCCGTATGTGTGATGGAAGATTTTATGTTGGGGGGGAAGAGAATGAAAGAATCCACGAAAAATTATAAGCTTCACAAATTGGGAGAGCGGCAGTACCTGACGCTAAATGCTTTTGCGGCATATCCGGAGCTTGTGCATCTGTTTACAACGCGTCACGGCGGTGTGAGCGGCGGCTGTACCGCCAGCTGGAATTTTGGAGCGCGAACTCTGGACAGTGAGGAAAATATACGGCAGAATTATGAGCTTTTAGCGGAGACATTGGGAACTGGCGCTGAGAGCCTTGTCGTTTCAGATCAGACCCATACCACCAATATTCGAGTGGTGCAGGCATCGGATGCGGGAAAGGGTGTAACGTGTCCCAAGGATTACGAAGATGTGGATGGTCTTGTGACTGATGTACCGGGGATTGCTATAGTAACTGGTCATGCAGACTGCAATGCAGTGTTTTTTTATGATCCGCTAAAGAGAGTTATCGGTCTTGCCCATTCGGGATGGAGAGGAACACTTGGCGGTATCAGCAGGGAAATGGTGCGTAAGATGAAAGATTGCTACGGCAGCTCTGCAGAAAATTTGATCACAGGGCTTGGACCTGCCCTTTGCCAAGACTGTTTTGAGGTGGATACGGATGTCGCGCAGCGTTTTTTTGATAAGGACGAAAATTATAGAAATTTTTCTTACCAAAAAGGCGAAAAATATTATCTTGACTTAAAGCAAATCATCAGGTATGATTTGCTGGCAGAGGGAATTTTGCCAGAACATTTCAGCGATATGAATCTCTGTACGAAATGCCATAAGGACGTATTCTTTTCCCACCGGGGGCACCAGGGAAAACGAGGCATTATGGCGGCAGCAATGATGTTACGATAGAAAGAGGACGAAGGAATGCGATATCTACAGAAAGTGTTATATCTGACTGCAGGGGTCGGGGAACAACTTCTGCGATGCGGTGCGGAAATTGCCCGTGTAGAAGAGACCATGGAGAGAATTGCAAAGCACTATGGAACGACAAAACAGCAGGTATTTATCATATCTAACGGTGTGTTTGTCAATTTGGAAATGGGAACAGAAGAGCGGGAGACCAGCCTGGAGCCGATTATGAGCACCAGTGTAGATCTAAACAAACTTTGCGAACTGAATAATCTGTCGCGAAAAATAGAGCAGATGGATTTAGAGATTGATGCCGCAATAGAAGAATTTGAGGTAATTAGACAGGGGCGGAAATATAATAAGTGGCTGCACGTTCTCTGCTCTGGTATCGGTGCGGCAGCGTTTTGCTATTTTCTCGGAGGAGGAACGTTAGACTGCATGGCAGCTTGTCTGATGGGGCTTCTCGTTTGGGGCTTTTTTCTGGCACTGGAACCCCTGCATCTTTCCAATGTGCTTCTGCACATTGCTGCTAGCTTTATAGCGGCGGGAGGCTGCGTGCTGATGATGAGAATGGGCATGGTGGAAAATCTTGATAAAGCCATTGTCGGGGCGATTATACCGCTGCTTCCCAGTGTGGCTTTTGTTAATGGCGTGCGGGATTTAGTGGATCAGAACTATATCTCCGGCGGGGTCAGAATGGTAGACGCAATTTTACTGTTTACCTGCATTACCACAGGAGTATTTTTAGCATTGCAGCTGGGAGGTCGTGTCTGATGATAGAATTTGTATTGCAGGGCATTGCTGCCTGTATCGGAACAGCGGCTTTTGCGGTGCTGTTTAAAGTGCCGGGCAGACAGTGCGGCGTATGCGGCCTTGTTGGACTTGCGGGCTGGGTCATTTATACCCTCTGTCTTCCTTTTATGTCCATTGCGCTGGCATCATTTCTTGCAGCGGCAGTTATTGCACTTCTTGCGAGAATCCTTGCCGTATTTTGTAAGGTGCCTGCCAACGTGATTATGATTCCTGGGATATTTCCCATTATTCCAGGGATTAGCATCTATAACATGATCTATAATCTGTTTATCGGAAATACGGTGCAGGGGCTGTCTGGCGGTTTTGCAGTGCTGAAAATCATCGGCGCTATGGTGCTGGGCATGGTGGCGGTGTTCTCTCTGCCGAGAAGTATGTTCCGCAGACATAAAAAAGTTTCTTAAAAAGAACCTTTTTCGTGAATTTTCTCGTTTTCACAGTGAATTCTGTAAAGTGCTATGAAAGACGAGGAAAAGTTTCTTTAAAAGATACATACAAGAAAAAGATTTCCTGCAAGGAAACGACCCTGGGTTTGTCATCGGCAGATTTCAGATGATAAAATAGCCTCATGAATTTTAGTTGTGAGGTGTAAAGATGAACAAAATTAAAACAGCTGATTCCCTGACCATTGGCTTTGCACTCTTTGCAATGTTCTTTGGAGCAGGGAATCTTATTTTTCCTCCATTTTTAGGCTGGGAGTCCGGCGGATCCTGGCTGATTGGATTTTTATGCTTTATTTTTATTGATATCGGTATGAGCTTGTTTGCCATGATTGCTATTGCAGGAAGCGGAGAGGGTGCAGAAGGGCTTACGGGAAAGCTTGGAAATAAAATTTCTACTGTGGTTCTTGCGCTTAACTGTCTGTGCATTGGACCTTTTGTAGCGGTTCCTAGGACGGCGGCAATTACCTATGAGGTCGGTGTAGTACCGAACCTGGGAGCAATAAACTCCTGGTTATTTACTGGGATTTTCTTTGCAGTCGCATTTCTTCTCAGCGCAAAACAGAGCAAGGTTGTAGATCTTGTAGGGAAATTTATGGCGCCTGTGATGTTTGTTGCACTTTTAGTAATGATTGGAAAAGGAATTGTAACACCTCTTGGGGAAATCGGACCTTCTGCCCAGACGGGGAGTGTTGTGAGAAACGGACTGCTGTCCGGCTATCAGACTATGGATATGATGGCTGCATATATTTTCTCTGTAGCGATTTTGATGACCATTCGTCAGAAAGGATATAGCCAGCAGAAGGAACACTCTGCGCTGATTCTAAGGGGTGGTCTTATTGCAACGGTATTGCTAGTCGTGGTGTATGGTGGGCTTGCCTATATAGGCGCAACTATGTCGGTTTCTGTAAAGGAACAACTGAGTCAGGCACAACTTCTGATTTTGCTGACAGAACAGCTTCTGGGAAAACCAGGCATGCTTCTTCTGGGGGTAATTGTCGCTTTTGCCTGTCTGACGACGGCAGTCGGACTTTTGACTTCTATTGCTTCCTTCTTTGCAGAAAAAACAGGTGTAAAGTATGAAGTGCTGGTAGCTGTATTTACGCTGGTTTCCTGGGTCATTTCCAACTTTGGAACTTCAACGATTATTTCCATGGCAGCGCCGGTACTGGATTTGATTTATCCGGTGTTGATTGTGCTGGTGGTATTTGGATTTTTGGGAAGGTGGATTCGGTCAGAAACGACCTACCGCTTTGCAGCATTTGGTGCCTTTGCAGCATCGGTACTTTTGCAGATTGGAAATATCTTCGACATCGATATCTTTGCAAATTTGCTGCCGCTGTCCGGTCTGGGCTTTGGCTGGATTATCCCGGCAGGAATTTTTACAGCGCTGGGCGTGCTGAAAACGAAGAAAATTTAGCGCCTTTGCAGCGATACGATACCGGTGTTTCGAATGCGTCTGATTTCCGTCTGGTCGAAGGTGAGGGCGTCAAGGAGCAGCTGGTTTTCTGCCAGCGGTTTTTCTGAAATGACTGCCTTGCAGGTGACGGGAACCAGATTGGCAAAGGAAAGACCGCTGAGAAGACCGATATTAAAGAGCAGGTTGTCCAGATTAGAGCGATAGCAGATGGAGACCTGCTCAATATTATTTTTTTGATTGATTAAATGCAGATGCGTAAAGATGTCTTTCTTATAAAAAAAACCGTAGTAGAAACCCTGGCATTTTTCAGGTGTCTGAAAAGAAGGAACACCGTAGAACATGGAGGCTTCCTGTTGATGCAGGTTCGAATTTTGATTACTGCCGTAAATTTCTACAAGACTTCTGTGCAGCGTGCCGTTGCGTCCGGCAAGGTTGTACAGATAAAACTGGGATACGACGTTTTTTTCAGATGGGAAGTCTTCTTCATCTGCAATTGTTAAAAGTGCGTGCATTGGTATTTGCAGAAGCTGGCATATTTCGTGCAGGGTTTCAAGATCCAGTGCAATAGCAGCATGCTCATATTTAGAAATGGTTGACTTTGTTTTATGCAGTGCATCTGCAAATTCTTGCTGACTGAAGCCCTTGGCTTTTCTGAACATGCGGATTCTGTTTCCAACTTCTTTGCTGTACTGGTTCATCAATTCTGTGCCTCCTATTTTCCTCCTTATATTGTACATCAGGTTAGGGTGGTTTGCCAATGATTCTTTTTGCAGAGATTCAAGCCTGACTTTGCTATCTGAACCGATTTATGGTAGAATAAAAAACTAAGTGAAAATGATAGGAGTTTAAACGAAACATGCAGAATATTATTTTAGTGGGAATGCCCTCCTGCGGGAAGAGCACGGTGGGTGTTGTTCTTGCAAAAACTTTAAATAAAGGTTTTGTGGACACGGATCTTTTAATTCAGCAACGGGAGAAGCGAACCTTGCAGGAGATTATTGACAGTCGAGGCAATGGGTATTTTCATCGGGTAGAAGAATCTGTGCTGCTGGATTTTAAGGGAGCGGATTATGTCGTTGCCACAGGCGGTAGTGCTATTTATTTTGACAAGGCGATGAATCGCTTCAAGGAAAACGGCATCGTTGTGTATCTGCAGGTGACGCTGGACACGGTGCTTGAGCGGCTGTCTAATATTAAAACCCGCGGCGTGACTTTGGAAAAGGGACAGACTCTGGCGGATCTTTACCAGCAGCGAGTGCCGCTTTATGAAAAATATGCGGATGTAACGATTTGCTGTGATGAATGTACGGTAGAAGACGTAGTAGAAAAAATTGCCGCAGCGCTGAACTGATGGAAATCTGTGCATGAAATTAGGAAGTGTGGCATAAATTGAGAAGAATGGGAAAAGATATTTTTACAGGAATAACCGAAAGGAAGGTTTTGTTATAGGAACGTTTTGATACACTTTGCCGCATAGCGGCATCTTGTTAAGATTGGGGTAAGGAATTTTATGTGTACAGCGATTACGTACAAGACGAAGGACTTTTATTTTGGGAGGACACTGGATTATGAGTTCTCTTATGGGGACGAGGTTACCATAACACCGCGAAACTATCCGTTTCGCTTTCGGAACATGGAGACGATGGAAAACCACCATGCGATGATTGGGATGGCGTATGTGCCGGAGGATGAGCCGCTTTACTATGAGGCCGTCAATGAAGCGGGGCTTGGTATGGCAGGACTGAACTTTGTGGGCAACGCGGTGTATCAGAAAGAAGTGAAACAGGGGAAGTGCAATCTTGCCCAATTTGAACTGATTCCGTGGCTTCTGGGACAATGCGTTTCAGTAAAGGAGGCACGGAAGCTGCTTGCGCGCGTGAATCTTTTGGATACTCCCTACAGCGACAGTCTTCCGCCGGCGCAACTGCACTGGATGATTGCCGACAAGCAGGAAGCTATCACGCTAGAATCTACCGCGGAGGGATTGTTTATCTATGATAATCCGGTGGGCGTACTGACCAACAATCCGCCTTTTGGGGAGCAGATGTTTCAGCTGAATAACTATATGAGCCTGTCGACCTGCGCGCCGCAGAATCATTTTTGTGATAAGCTGCCGCTTTTTGCTTACAGCCGGGGCATGGGCGCTTTAGGGCTTCCGGGAGATTTATCCTCTCAGTCGCGCTTTGTGCGGGCTTCTTTTGTAAAAATGAACTCGGTCAGTGATGATTCGGAAGAAGAAAGCGTCAGTCAGTTTTTTCATATTCTAGGCGCAGTAGATCAGCAGCGTGGCTGCTGTGATTTAGGAGACGGCAAGTACGAGGTGACCCTCTTTACGGCTTGCTGCAATGCGGATCGAGGAATTTACTATTATACTACCTACGATAATCATCAGATTTCGGCAGTGGATATGCGAAGAGAAAATCTGGAGGCATCGGAACTGATCCGGTATCAGCCGGTTCGGGGTCAGCAGATTTACAGGCAGAACTAAATATTTTGCGTTTGCTAGCAAGCCGCTCCCTTGGGCGCGGCTTGCTGCTTTCGCTTTACGGCAGCAGGTTCACAACTGGGTCTACAGCCGGGTTCACAAAGTAGGCAGTCTGTCAGTGCAGAAATTCCAAAAAATCTTCTAAAATATGCACAGCCTGATCTATGTCCGGTGGAGTAGTGGAGCAGCGAAAACGGTAAAGGCAATCAAACTCGCTAGCATTTTTACGTGCGGGTTTTTCTTTTGCTTGACGAAAGAACAAATGTTCATTATAATGATAAGGTATAACAATGAAAGAAGGAGTGATCCCTTGATTTTTGGACGTCATATCAATCCATATTATTTTCGGTACGCACCGATGCTTTTCTTCGGCATGGCCGCACTGCTTTTGGTAGACTGCCTGCAGCTGGCGATTCCTAATTTATATCAGATGGTAATAAATGGTATGAATCAGGGCTTTGTCGAGGTTGACGGAACGACAGTATCTTTTGATATGGACTTTTTACTGGATAGAATCTGCATGCCGATGACAGGGATTATTCTTGCCATCGTTTTCGGCCGTTTTTTGTGGCGGGTGATGTTTTTCGGGGCGGCAGTCCGTGTGGAAGCAGGGCTCCGGGAGGATATGTTTGACAACTGCCGACGGCTAAGCCTGGCGTATTACCAGCACAATAAAGTCGGCAATTTGATGAGTTTATTTACCAATGATTTGGATACAGTACAGGAGTGTTTCGGCTGGGGCATTATGATGTTTTTGGACACGCTTTTTCTCGGCGTTTTGGCAATCGCCAAGATGTGGAAGATGGACGCGGTGCTGACGCTGCTTTCTCTGATTCCTATGGCGCTTCTGCTTGCCAGCGCTACGGTTGTAGGCCGTTATATGATGGTGAAATGGGACATCAGACAGGAGGCTTTTTCCAAGCTTTCAGATTTCTCGCAGGAAAGCTTTTCGGGCATTGCTGTCATCAAAGCCTTTGTAAAGGAAGCAAGGGAACTGCTGGCGTTTCAGAATTTGAATGTAGAGAACGAAAACGCCAATATCGATCATACGAAGGCCTCGGTACTTCTGCGCATCCTGGTTACCATGTTTGTGGAAAGTGTGATTTGCATCATCCTGGGATATGGTGGTTATCTTGTCTACCGGGGCGTCTTTAACGCAGGGGAACTGGTAGAGTTTATCGGATATTTTAATGCTGTAGTATGGCCGATTATGGCGGTTTCCGAACTGATCGACATGACCTCTCGGGGCAAGGCTTCTCTGAACCGAATCGGAGAACTTCTGGATGCGGAGCCGACCGTAACGGATCGCCCCGGTGCGTCTGTCCTGGAGGATGTCAGAGGCGAAATTCGTTTTGAGAGTCTCTGTTTTCACTATCCTGGCGAAAAGCGGGAAGCTCTGTCTGATATTACCTGCACGATTAAAGCTGGGGAGCAGGTGGGCATTGTAGGAAAGACTGGCGCGGGAAAAACGACTTTCGTCGATCTGCTGCTACGAACCTATAACGTGAATGACGGCATGATTTTTCTGGATGGAAAGGAAATCAACGACCTGACGATTGCTTCCGTGCGGGAGGCGTTTGCCTATGTGCCGCAGGATAATTTTCTCTTTTCGGATACGATTGCGCGAAATATCGCCTTTGGAATGGATGGAGACGTGTCAGGGATGGATCGCATACAGACCGCGGCGAGAATGGCGGACATTGATGAGGATGTCTGCGGCTTTACCGCTGGCTACGATACGGTGCTGGGCGAAAGAGGCGTGACGGTGTCCGGAGGTCAGAAACAGAGAATTTCAATCGCGCGCGCTTTGATGAAGGATGCGCCGATATTGATTTTGGATGATTCGGTTTCAGCGGTGGACACCAAGACGGAAAGAATGATTTTGCAGAATTTGCGTTCGGTGCGGAAGGGAAAAACGACGCTTCTAATCGCGCACCGTATTTCCACCATCGAGCAGATGGACCGTATTTTGTTCTTGGAAAACGGGCGCCTGGTGGCGGAAGGAAGCCATGCGCAGCTTTATGACAGCTGCCTGCCGTACCGCAAGATGGTGGAGCTACAGAAACTGGAAGAGAGAGGAGATGAGGCGAATGCGTAGCTATCTCCCGATTCTGATTGTGGGTGCAATCATCGGTGTCTTTACGCTGATTTTTGTACTGACCTATCTGGTAGAAAAAAATAAAAAAGAAGCGCCGGATTTGGACCGCCATATGAAAGATGGAGAACTGATCAAAAGGCTGATGACCTATGCCAGACCTTACCGGAAAGAATTTTTGAAGGTACTTATACTTTTGTTATTTTCGATTGCGTATGATTTGACTTCACCTCTTTTAATTGGCTATATCGAAGAGACGGTAAAGGGTTCGTTCGCCCTGTCTTATCTTTGGACGATGGTGGGATTTTACGCAGGAATTTTGATTGTCAGTATGATCTGTACCTACGGACAGTCCATGATTTTACAGCGCACGGGGCAGAAAATTCTTTCTGCGCTGCGAGAGGATGTTTTCATCCATATAGAGGGGCTTTCTCATGGACAGCTTTCGGCGATTCCTGTAGGTAAGCTGGTTACCAGGGTGACCAATGACACCAATGCAATTTCCTATATGTTTACCAATATTTTAGTGACGCTGATTAAAAACATGGTAGTCATCTTCGGCGTGCTGTTTGCCATGCTACTGCTCAACTACGAGCTGACCCTGATGGTGTTGTGCTTTGTGCCTTTTGTGGTGCTGTTTACAGTACTCTTTCGGCATTTTTCCCGTAAAGTGCACCGCAGGGTTAATAACGCGACGACGGATGTGAATACCTACCTTTCAGAAAATCTGTCCGGCATGAAGATTACGCAGGTATTCAATCAGGAAGAACGCAAGATGGAGGAATTTCGGGCAAAAAGCCAGACGTTACGGAAGGCAAAAAAGGACAGAATTTTCGTTTTCGGGATTTTTCGTCCGATGGTATACATGCTTTATGTATCTTCGGTGATGTGCCTGTTTTATCTGGGTGGCAGGGGCTACATTGATGATCTTCAGCTGTTTGGACAGACGGTGACCAGCGGCGTAGTTGTCACATTCTATATGTATATTTCACGTTTTTTTAATCCAATTCAGACTTTGGCGGAGCAGTTTGATATGCTGCAGCGATCCTTTGCCGCCGCGGAGAAAATTTTCACTATCATGGACATGGCGCCGGAAATTGTGGACGTGGAAGAAGAGGAGCAGCTGATTGAGCTAGAGACTCTGCGCGGCGAGATCGAATTTCGTGATGTTTGGTTTTGCTACAATCCTGGTCAGTGGGTGCTGAAAGGTGTGTCCTTTCATGTGTATCCGGGTCAGACCGCAGCCTTTGTTGGCGCGACAGGCTCCGGCAAGTCGACCATCCTGTCTCTGATTTGTAGGAATTACGATATTCAGGAAGGGCAGATTCTGATTGATGGAATCGAAATCAGAAAAATCAAGATTGCTTCGCTGCGCCGCCACTTCGGGCAGATGCTGCAGGATGTATTCCTGTTTTCCGGCACGGTGCGCAGTAACCTGACGCTACGGGGTGATTTTACCGATGAAGAGGTCTGGCAGGCGTGCCGCTATGTCAACGCGGACAGTTTTATCAGTAAGCTGGAGCATGGTTTGGATCAGGAGGTCAGGGAAAGGGGGAATAACTTTTCCGCTGGGCAGCGGCAGCTTTTGTCCTTTGCCAGAACGGTGCTGCACCGACCTTCTGTGATGATTCTCGATGAAGCAACGGCCAATATTGACACGGAAACGGAACTTCTGATTCAGGATTCTCTAGAGAGGATGCGAAATATTGGCACCATGCTCATTGTAGCACATCGTCTTTCTACGATACAGCATGCGGATCACATCATTTTGCTTTCTCATGGCGAAATTGCAGAAGAGGGCAACCATCAACAGCTGCTTGCAAAGCAGGGGAGATATTACCAGCTGTATATGTTGCAGTATAGCCGCAGACAGATGGCGGATGGAGAAACTTACGCGTCGGGGCAGGAAGAGTGCTGAAGCAACATAGAAAAAGCCGGACAGGCAATTAGGTTTGCTGGTCCGACTTTTTGCATATTTTCTTTAGATTTCCGCTTTCCAAAATCCGTGGAGATTACAGTATTCATAGGCTGCGATTGCTTTTTCGCCTTCACAGAGAACAAACTGCGCAGTGGGTTTTCCGGTTTTATCCAGATATTTTCTCTGTACGCCCTGATTTGTCTCCAAGATGATGAAGGCGATGTGATGCTCTTCCATCATCGGATGTTCGGTGCTGCTGACACAGACAGTAACTTTATTTCCGTCGATAGTAACAACGGGCACATGTTTTTCCTGCGCTGCGTCTGTAGTGTTTGGATTCATCAGCTGCATCGCTTCACCGCAGCAGGCGGGTTTTACACCTTTGTCTTCCACCATTTCTACAATATTACCGCAATGGGCGCATTTAAATAATTTTACCATGCAAATTTCCTCCTGATTGATTTGTTTTTATTAATATACCCCCTGGGCACGGAATTTAATCATAGCTAGAGAATTGCAGCACTGCGCGAGTTTGTGTGTAGGGAACAGGTGCAGCGGCAGCGGTTGGTTTTGCTATATTTTTAAATATATGTTATAATATCAGTTCAAGACAAAAAATATCATAAAGGAGCAGGAATTGTGATTGATGTAGTAAATGTAAGTTTAAACTTCAGCGGGCAGCCGCTGTTTAAAGATGTAGATTTGAAATTCACGCCGGGCAACTGCTACGGCATTATCGGCGCCAACGGCGCAGGAAAGTCCACATTCCTTCGGATTTTGTCCGGAGATTTGGAACCGACTACAGGGCATGTTTCCGTCAAGCCGGGCATTCGGATGTCGGTTTTGAAGCAGGACCACTTCGCTTATGACGCGTATACGGTACTGGATACTGTTATCATGGGCAATGCCAGACTTTACGAGGTTATGCAGGAGAAAGACGCCATCTATATGAAGGAAGATTTCAGTGATGAGGACGGCATCAAGGCGGCGGAGCTTGAGGCAGAGTTTGCGGAGATGGACGGCTGGGAGGCAGAGTCCGATGTGAGCAGGCTGCTGCAGGGACTGGGACTTTCCAACGATATTCTCTATAGCCAGATGAGCGCCCTTTCCGGTAAGGAAAAAGTGAAGGTGCTGTTGGCGCAGGCCCTCTTTGGCAATCCAGGCATTATCCTTTTGGACGAGCCGACCAACCATCTGGATGTAAAAGCCATCAACTGGCTGGAAGATTTCCTCATGGATTATGACGGCACGGTCATCGTAGTTTCCCACGATCGTCACTTCCTCAACACAGTTTGCACAAACATTGTGGACGTAGATTATGGTAAAATTAAGATGTATGTGGGTAACTACGAGTTCTGGTATGAGTCCAGCCAGCTGGTACAGAAGATGGTGAAGGATCAGAACCGCAGAAACGAAGAAAAGATTAAGGAACTGCAGGCGTTTATCCAGCGATTTTCTGCCAACAAATCCAAATCTAAGCAGGCGACCAGCCGTCGTAAGCTGCTCGATAAACTGACGGTAGAAGAGATGCCGGCGTCCTCAAGACGGTATCCGTTCGTAGGCTTTAACATGGATAGAGAGCCGGGCAAGGATATTCTTATTGTAGAAGGAATTTCCAAGACTATCGACGGAGTTAAAGTGCTGGACAACATTTCTTTCCGCGTAAACAAAGGGGATAAAATCGCTTTCGTTGGAGAAAATGAAATTGCAAATACGACTCTATTTAAAATCATCATGGGTGAAATGGAGCCAGATGAGGGTTCCTACAAATGGGGCGTTACCATCACTAACTCCTATTTCCCGATGGACAATTCGGAATTTTTTAACGGTTGTAGCTTGAATCTGGTGGAGTGGCTCAGCCAGTACACCAGCGAGACTACAGAGACCTTTATGCGAAGCTTTTTGGGCAGGATGCTTTTCTCAGGGGACGATGTCTATAAGGAAGTACAGGTTCTTTCCGGAGGTGAAAAGGTGCGCTGTATGCTTTCACGCATGATGCTGTTTGGCTCTAACGTGCTGGTTTTGGATCAGCCGACCAACCATTTGGATTTGGAATCTATCACGGCGGTCAATGACGGTCTGAAAAATTTCAAAGGGAATGTGCTCTTTGCATCCCATGACCATGAATTTATTCAGACCATTGCCAATAGAATTATGGAAATTCGCAAGGACGGCACGCTGGTTGACAGACTGTGCACCTACGATGAATATATAGAAGAAAACTAAGGTTTCAGATTGGGGGATCAGAGATTATGCCGGGATTTTATGCGCATCACCGCTTTGGGAAAGAAGTTCTCATCTATTTGAGGGAGGATTTGCGGGAAGTTGCAGAGAAATACAGGGTACAGTTTGATATTGGGCTGCAGGGACCGGATCTGTTTTTCTTCTATAAGCCTTACAGGAAGAACAGAGTTGTAACCTATGGACATCAGCTTCATAAACGGTCTGTGCTGCCGTTCTTTGAACACGGCCTTTCTGTTGTGGAGAGAAGGGGTGTAGACAGCAGAGAATATGCCTACTTGCTGGGTTTTATCTGTCATTTTATGCTGGATAGTCAATGTCATAGCTATGTCAACTCCATGGTCCTTGAGACAGGCGTTGAGCATCTTGAAATTGAAGAGGAATTTGAAAAATTTCTGCTCCAAGAGGACGGTAAAAAGCCGGCAGCATTTTCGGCGGCTGAACTGGTGCCGCGCGATGGCGAAACTGCCGCATCCATAGCGCCTTTTTATGATGGTATTAGCGAGAAAATTGTGGCGGATTCGCTGGCAGATTTGCAGAAAGTAAAGAGACTGCTCACGGCGCCGGGGATTTTGAAGCAGGGCATCATCAATGGCGCAATGAAGATTTCGGGCCATTACGGGCAGTTGAAAGGTCTGATGAACCAGAGGAAGGATAATCCGGCTTGTGAGGAGACAAATCGGCAACTTCGGGAACTCTTTGAAGAGGCAGTACCTCTGACTGCTGCTATGATAGAAAGTTACGATAAAAGCCTGCGGACGGGAGAAAGACTTGCGAAGCGGTTTGACAGGAATTTTGAATAAGGTATGAGGTAGAAGGTTTCGGCTAAAATAAAAGTTAGATGCATTTTAGCCGAATTTTTGTGCCTGTGATAATCTCCATACGTTTTGATTATGAATTGACATACTGCATAAGTATTAGACATGACTGGCGAGGTGTGTTATACTGAGAACAGTTAAGTTTGAACTGGAATGAAACCGACAGGAGGTTGTTATGGAATATCGTGTAAACCGCCGGACAGGCGATAGAGTAAGTGAGATTGGAATGGGCGCGCATCTGACCCCTGCGACAGAAAAAGAGGGCGTGGAGACCCTGCAGATAGCTTATGAAGCAGGTATTAACTTTTATGACTTCGCGGCGGCAGAAAGCGCTTGTTTTGACTATTATGACAAGGCTTTCGGTGATGCTAGAAAGAATGTATTCTATCAGATTCACTTTGGCACGGAGTTCAGCACCGGTGTTTATGGGAAAAATTTAGCGCTGGATTCTGTGAAGAAAAATATCGACTGGCAGCTTTCTAAGCTGAACACAGATTATATTGACTACGGTTTTATTCACTGTTTGGATACGGAAGAGGAGTGGAACAAATACCTCGATAACGGCGTTCTGGCATACATAGAAGCATTGAAGCAGCAGGGCGTGGTGCGTCATATCGGTATGTCTTCCCATACGCCTTCTGTAGCGGCGCTGGGACTTGATACGGGTCTTGTGGATATGCTCATGTTCAGCATCAATGCGGGCTATGACTACTGTCACGGCGAGTATGCGGTCGGCGCCTCTGATGAGCGAATGGAACTTTATAAACGCTGCGAGAAAGAGGATGTCGGGATTTCGGTGATGAAAGTATTCTCTGCCGGGCAGCTGCTTTCGGAAAAAACTTCTCCTTTTGGCAAGGCGATGACGGAAATTCAATGCTTGCAGTACGCGCTGGATAAGCCTGGCGTGCTGACAGTGCTTCCGGGTATCATGAATAAGGCGGAGCTTCAGCGGATTTTGAGTTTCTATGATGCTTCGCCATCGGAAAAAGACTATTCTATGATTTCGTCTTTAACGCCGGCTGAGGTGAAAGGTGTATGCGTGTATTGCAACCATTGTCAGCCGTGTCCGGCGGGACTTGATGTAGGTCTGATTAACAAGTATTACGATCTGGCAAAAGTTGGCGATAGCCTGGCAGCCGATCATTATGCAAATCTGGAAAAGAAAGCCGAACAGTGTACCGCTTGCGGCCACTGCGACAAAAGCTGTCCTTTCGGCGTAGGTCAGAGTGAACGCATGAAAGAAATTGCTGCGTACTTTGGTGATAGCTTAGCTGTTGGCGACTAACGGCAGATTAATACACGGCAAACGTCAGGAATCTACGTAGCGTAGGTTGCTGTCGAAAGGTAGGCATGAAAGTGGATATCTATGGCTGGATTGTTGAACACTGCAATCAGCACGGACTGTTTAATATATGCGTGTAGAGATATTGTTCTCTACACGTTTTTCTTTTGGCATCTAGTCAGGATAAGCAGAAAAGAAATGACGATATTGGGGTATCATGATATAATGTGCATAAAGATAAATCGGAATTTGAAAACTATGATTTTATAAGTGGTTACTGCCACTCATAGGGCGTTAATAAAATCCTCCAAAAGCCTTGAAAATAAAGGATTTATCGCAATGTGTTCGCCTTATCCCTTTATATGATTTCACACAAGTTTATTCTTTCCCTGATTGCTTATAAGGGCAAAATCAAGGGCAAGAAAATCTCATAACAAGATATAACAGAGTGTGGCAATCGGGGAAATGTGATGTATGTGCGAATATATTAAAACGGAGGATTTTTTAATGGATAAGTACATTTATGATGAAAGCAATGGTCTTTGGTATGAACTACAAGGAGATTATTATATTCCTTGTCTTACTTTACCAACCGAAAAAGAATACAAGCCTATCGGCTTATGGGGACAGCGACACAAACGCTATTTACAGGAACATAAACGGACAGTTTATATTTCGTTGCTCACAAGTGGCAATTTGAACAGTTATCTTGCTGACATCAACGAACAAGTTGAAAATATGCTTTGTCGGTTGGTTAAGAAAATGGCTACAAAAGAGAAAGTGACAGAACAGCTCAAAGCCGAAAATCAAATGTTGTGGGTGCAGTTGATGAATAACATTCACAACCGTGCAATGGAAGTTGTAAATAGCGAAATTATTTATCAATAAGATCATAGCGGTGTTTCTGTTCCTCAAACAGAAACACCGCTTGAATGATAAGAACTTAATTACCGGTTAATATTTCTTCTCGAAAGTTAATAAGTGGTAAATAGAAAATATAAGTACTTAATGCTACAATATAGGTACGAAAAAGTTAATTCGTAAAGGAGATAGCATTATGAAAATCAATGAAATAATTCGTGAGCGACGCTTAGCGAAAGGTTTTACGCAAGAACAGATTGCGAATTACCTTGGGGTTTCTGCACCTGCTGTAAATAAGTGGGAAAAAGGAACTTCATATCCCGATATAATTTTATTGCCAGCACTTGCCCGACTTCTCGATACAGACCTGAATACGCTATTATCTTTTCAAGATGATTTGTCAGAAAAAGAAGTTGCACTGTTTATGAATGAAGTTTCTGAAACGATGGATAAAAACGGTTTTGAAGCAGGATATTTGCTTGCCACTGAAAAGTTAAAAGAATATCCTACTTGCGATTTACTGGTGAGCAATTTAGCCATGCTGTTAGACGGTGCCTTGATGCTTCATGGTAGCAAAAACAAGTCAAATGAAATGTATCGAGAAAAAATTGAATCTTTATACTATCGTGCAGCACAAAGTGAAGATGCAACTATCAGAGAGCAAGCACAAGCGTGTCTAATTTCTAAATTGATGGGAAAACAAGATTATGAGCAAGCGCAGGAAATACTCAATACACTCCCCAAGAAAAGTCCTGTGGACAGAGAACAGGCTCAGGCAAATATATATATTGCACAAGGAGATTTAGAAAAGGCAGCGAAACTGATAGAGGAAAAACTATTATCTGCCACAAATGAAATTCACGCAGCGTTAATGACTTTAATGGAGATTGCACTTAAAGAAGAACGAATGGACGATGCTGAGTATATCGCTGATGTTGATAAGCAGGCGGCTCAAGTATTTGATTTGTGGGAATATAATTCCTATGTTGCACATTCTCAGCTTTATGAAGCCACAAAAAACAGGATTAAATTTTTGAAGATACTATTGCCTATGTTAAAATCACTCACAAAAAAATGGGATATTAACAAATCGCCATTATATCGACACATCCAAACAAAAGAAATTGATAAATCATTTGGACCAAAACTTCAAAAAGCTATTATTCAGTCAATTAACGCAGATGAAGAAACCGAGTTCTTAAAAGACAGTCCAGAATTGCATGAACTAATAAAGGAAATAGATATTGAGCAAAAGTAACTTAATAGCATTGTTTTTTCTATGTAGACACCGTCAGCAGGCTGCTAACGGTGTTTTCTTTTATCGGCTATCTCTGTCAATGGATTTTTTACGCTGTCTTTGCGGCGGTTGCTGCTTGTTGCGTTCCTGTATCTCTCGTAGATGTTTTAACACGCTCTGCTTTTCGGGCGGTCTGTGCTGTTCTTTGGCGGCGACTGTCGGTTTCCTGCTGACTTGGTATTCCCACTTGGCAAGGTCACGGTTGTACTGTTCTACAACGCTTTCCATTTCTCGGAAAGTCCTCATAAAAACTTGTACATCGGGATAACCGTCCGCTTTGAGTGTATCAGGAATTTTATCCAACCTGTCGGCAATCTCTGCTTCGGTTTCTTTGATTTTTACCTCTAACGCTTTTCGTTCTTTGCCTTTGAAAAGCCCCTTTGTATCGGCAAGCTGCTGTTTCAACTGCGGCAGAACTTTATCCTGCAAGTTTTTGATTTTTACCGCCTTATCCTGTACTTTTATCATCAGGTTTCTCATATGGCGGAACTCTGCCATATCAATATCAAGTGTAGGCTTGGGCGGCATATCTTTTTCTCGAATAAGGTTTTGAAGAAAATCTTTTGCCTTTGTCACAATCCCACGGAACAGATTGGGCAGCCAACCCTTGCTTTTGATAGACTGGCTTGCTTTTTCGTGTATCTCGGTCTGCTTGACTTCTAAAATTTTTGCTTCGGAAATACCCGATATGAGTGCCATATCCGCTGTCCTGTTCCATTCCTGCCTTGCGGCATTATCCGTTTCAATCTCGGCGGCTTTGGGATTGTTCTTGCCGATTTTCTTGGTGGGAAGATAAACGCTGTTCTTATCAAATACCTTTAACTGCTGCTCAGGATCGGAGATATGCCGATTGATAAGGTCAGTGTAAATCTCTTTTACCTCCCGAAGAAAAGGCTCGCTTTTGAATTTATCATCTTTCACGGTAAAAAGGTGGCTTTCATAAATTTCTCCCTTTTTTATGACAGTGCAGCCTTTTCGTATCTGCCCGTCCTCCCCTGTGATTTCTTTCTTGGTGCGTACCCTTTTGCCCGTTTCGTCATAGAACACGCTGCGTGTGGCTATCTTGATGTCAGGTTCAGGAAGCAGCTTTCTTTCGCTGAAGATAAGGTGGATATGATAGTTTGTCTTGCGTTTGTTGTGGTGGAGGGCTGACACGCACTCCACACCATACCGCCTGCGGAACTCCTCCGTAAAATCTTCAAGGACTTCCTGCGGCTCGTATCTTGTATATACTTCGGGCAGGGCGATAATCAATTCCCTTGCTTCAATACATTTGCCCTCTGTACCGCTTCGCTTAAATTCCTGCTGGCTTTCCCTTGCAAGGTTACTCCAAAATTCATTGTCGGCGGTGCGGTAGGTGGCATAGAGGTTTTCCTGTCTTGCGTGGCTTGTGATATAGGATATTCTTCCCTTGACATTGGGTAGCTTTGACATCTGTATAAAACTGTGTCTTGCCATATACTCCTTCCTCCCGTGACGGGCATACTCTTTTTGCAACCGAGAAATCGGTTGCCGCTGTTTCGGCGGCGTAAGCAGACGGACAGCGAAGAAAACAGCGGGCTGTTTTCTTCTGTATCATAGCGGCGGTGCTTTGTCCGAAGCTGTGATACATAGCCCCCTGCAAGGGCGAAATACCCAGAGTACAAATCGAAGATTTGTGCGAGGGGTGTATTTCGCTCTCAAACGCCGAGGGCTTGGAGAACGGTTATTCTACTTTGCGGACATCGTTTTCATTCAGCAGGTTTCTTCCCTGATTGACGCTCATAAATCGCTCTAAAGTATCCCTGCGGATAATCGTTTTTCTGCCGACTTTGAGGACGGGAAGTTTGCCCCAGTCTACCAACTTACGCATTGTATTTCTTCCGATACCCGTACATTCTGCGGCTTCTTCTATGGTTAAACCCATTTTGATGTCGCTCATTTTATCAACCTCCTTTCAAAGTACGCATTTTGCAACTACGTATCTGTAATTATACTTATTTTGCTATCTCTTGTCAACTTGTTTTGCAACCTATTAAGGAATATTTTTGTCTATTATTAAATTTATGGTTGCAAAATAGGTTTTTCTGTGCTATACTATCAGCAATAGGAGGTGAAAACCTTGAAAAAAGAAATTACATTCACCGCAAAACAGGTCGGTGAACGAGTGAAAGAACGCCGAACAGAATTAAACTTAACTATGCCCGAACTTGGCAAGCGTGTCGGGGTAAACAAATCTACCATTCAGAGATATGAAGCGGACGGAGTAGACCCGAAGCGTACAATGATTATCAACGGGCTGGCAGAAGCACTCCTGACCACTCCCGAATGGCTGACAGGACTTTCCGAAGATAAGGAATACGACAGCCGCACTTTATGTGCAAAGGATATGGAGGAACATATCAAAAATTATCTTGATACTGTTTCTTCCGTGGTAAAGGGAGAACCGCACCAACAGCTGCTCACCACATTCCTCGGAAAGATGATTGACCTCTATACGGTTATGACCTATCACTTTGCAGACGCTATGGCTGAGGTTGACCGTGTAGCGGAGGACGAGGGCTTAAAGCAGTCCTTACGCCGCTATGCGATTGAGTCAGGGGCGATTATAGAAAGAGTTTACCGTAAAGAAATGGAACTTCCTATCGAGGATATGAAGCAGTTTTTAGACGGGATTTTACATATCTACGATGAGGGACACACCGCTGTAAAGATGGGCGACCTGTTCGGGATAGCGACAGCAGCCGAAGAAAGGGTTGCTGAAAAAGAAAAATTCCGTGGCTCTTTGACAAGTGAAAACGATGACTGACACTCATCGGCATAAGTAACCTTATTACTTTACGCACACCATATGTCACAGTCCCGATTGCCACGGATAGAAAGGGGAAATTTATCTATGGCAAAAGGTTCTGTAAGAAAAAAAGGTAAAAAGTGGTACGCACGCTTCTATATCGAAGATGAAAGCGGCAGAAAAGCACAGAAAGAGTTTGTGGGAACAGAAAGCAAGTCTGAAACAGAAGCCCTGCTCAGAAAAGCAATCGCTGACTATGAGGAAAAGAAATTCGTTGCGAAGTCTGAAAACATCACGGTTGGTATGCTGCTCGATCTGTGGGTGGAGGAAGAACTGAAACCCGGCAGTCTCAGCAATGGAACGGTAATGTCCTATCAGGGAACGGTCAACCGTATCAAACAGCACCCGATAGGAAACCGAAAGCTGAAAACCGTAACCGCCGACCATTTACAGGCGTATATAGACTTTCTCAGCTTTGGCGGTACAAATCCTGACGGCACAACCGCAAAGGCACTCAGCAAAGGGTATCTCCGATTGTTTTCGGCAGTTTTACAAGGGGCGTTCCGTTTTGCGGTATTCCCGAAAAGGCTGATAACCTTTAACCCGATGCAGTATGTGGTATGGCGGGGAAAGAAAGAAGAATATGAACTGTTCTCGGACGAGGATGGGGAAACTGCTTCCACACCAACGCTCAGCTACGAACAGTATCAGAGGTTAGAGGACTTCCTGAAAAAGAAAAACAACCCTGCACTCCTTCCTATACAGATAGCCTATTATACAGGCTTGCGTATTGGAGAGGTCTGTGGTCTGACTTGGCAGGACATCAACCTTGAAGAACAATATCTGACAGTACGCCGCAGTATGCGTTACAACGGGGCAAGGCACAAAACAGAAATAGGGGCAACAAAGCGTAAAAAAATCCGCACCGTGGACTTTTGCGATACGCTTGCCGCAATCCTGAAAACTGCGAAAACAGAACAGCACAAAAACCGTTTCCGATACGGGGAACTGTACAGCCTTAATTACTATTTTGAGGTCAAAGAAAAAGACCGCATCTACTATGAGGTTTACAGTCTGCCGAGGTCGGAAGAAGTCCCAGAGGGGTACAAGGAATTATCCTTTGTCTGCCTTAGACCTGACGGGGCATTTGAAGCACCGAGTACGGTGGGGATTATGTGCAGGACAGCGAGAAAAAAGGTGGAGGGATTGGAGGATTTCCACTTCCATATGCTCAGACACACCTATACAAGCAATCTGCTTTCAAACGGTGCAGCACCTAAAGATGTGCAGGAACTTCTCGGACACGCTGATGTCAGTACCACAATGAACATTTACGCTCACGCTACAAGGGAAGCAAAGCGTACTTCCGCAAGACTGCTGGATAAGGTAATCGGCGGAGAATAAAAATTTCCCTTGTTTCGGCTCATAAGGGCAAAAACAAGGGAAAATACATAAGGTTTGAACATTTAATAGGCGATTTGCCTTGAAAATACAGGGTTTATAGAGGATTGAATAGATAAACTGGAATTTGAATGAGGATTTCTATTAAGTTGGAGTCCTCCCCCCCCACACTTTTGCAACTGCCAGTTGACACATTTCCATGCCTAAATGGTAGTCATGCAACTGATAATATTGCTATAATCACACTATGAAAGGAAGTGCTGATAATGAATATGGCAGACAGAATACAATATTTAAGAAAAACAAAGGGAATATCACAGGAAGAACTTGCTGATAAAGTCGGTGTCTCAAGGCAGGCTGTTTCTAAATGGGAAAGTGAACAAAGTACACCCGACTTAGAAAAAATAATTATAATGAGTGACTTTTTTGAAGTAACAACAGATTACATTCTAAAAGGCGTTGAACCAATAAAGAGTGAAGAACAAAAAAGCAAAGAGATTGCAAGTAAGATACTTTATATCTCATCAACAGCTTTTATTGCTATTGGGTTATTTTGCGCATTTGGCGGGTGGTACGCTGAACAAACGATGGAAGTTGTTTGGGGGTCAATGATTATTCAAACGGTGGGAATTGCTGGATATTTTATTGGGAGATTATTGTCAATGGAAAAAGCATCGTTTTATATTAACTGGCTTAATATAGTTGGAATTGCTTTAATGCCAGTTTCTATGGTGACAGGCTATATATCGATACTTGTTTTTAAACAGGGTTGGATTGCGCCTTATCCCAGTGGAATGTTTCATACGTTAATTTTTAGCTTGGTATTCTTTACAGTTTTGGCTGTAAGTTTTATCTTTGTAAAAAAGCCGTTTTCGGTAAAATAAAATACAAAATGCAATGAGGAGATAATCCATGAAAAAAGCACAAATGATACAGAAGATGATAGATTTTTATGAAGGTAGTGTGCATGATGTCGAGCATTTTTTAAAGGTGCTCAGTTATGCTGGGATGATTGGCAAGCTGGAGGGTCTGGATGAGAAGACGCAGGATATTTTGGAGATGGCTGCAATTGTTCACGATATTGCCTGTCCACTCTGCCGGGAAAAGTATGGTAATACCGATGGAAAACACCAGGAGGCGGAAAGCGAGGCGCTGCTTAGACCGTTTCTTTTTGAGTTTAATTTGGCTGAAGAGGTGCTAGAGCGGGTAATTTATCTTGTATCGCACCATCACACCTTTTCAGGGATAGATGGACAGGACTATCAGATATTGGTAGAAGCGGACTTTCTGGTCAATGCATCGGAAGCGCAGATGTCAAGGGCGCAGATTGAGGCATTCAAAGGAAAAGTCGCAAAGACGGAAACAGGAAAGGGGCTTTTGGATTCGATCTATCTTAGGTGAGGGCGGATTGGCAGGCGCAGCATTAGATATAGAACAATATGATGTGGTGTTTGTGGGTTATCCAATTTGGTGGTACATTGCCCCGACTATCATCAATACATTTTTGGAAAGCTATGATTTTTCCGGTAAAACCATCGTGCCTTTTGCGACTTCGGGTGGCAGCGGTATGGGTAAAACCAACGAGAACCTTGTGGACAGCTGTCCGGGGGCAGTACTTCTTCCGGGAAAAATGCTGAATGGCAAATTGTCTGAGTCAGAGCTGAAAGCATGGGTAGAGCAATTCTAAACGAAGCGGGAAGCAGCATGGATAAGGTGATAAAACAACCTGTTTTCTTGCGGATATGGAAGACTTTGCTGCATTTAACGAGGTGTATGCTGCCCATTTTACATCGTGCCCGGCAAGAAGTTGTGTTGCAGTGAAAGCGCTCCCAAAAGGCGTTCTTTGTGAAATTGAAGCGATTGCGGAAAAATAATTATTGCGTAATGCTAATGTAGCATGCTGAGAAATATCAGCATTGAATGCGACATATAAATGAGCGTTTTATAGAAAAAGGTTCAGAAGCAGGATTAAACCACAGAGGGCAGAACACGATGCGATTAAGTAAACGGAAGAAATAAACCATAGGGCTTATCATAGGGGCGGAATTGTGCTGGTGGTTCTTCCCGTTACAATACGATAGCTGGCAGAAGATGTGAAAACTACATTCCTCAACAAAAGGAGAACTCTCTTCTGGAGACCCTGCATGATTTAAAGACTATTGTACAGGCGAATATTATGACAAAGCAGCTAGATTTCTACATCGATACGGTGGATGTGGTGAATGAAAATGTTCTGTGCGATAAACTCAGACTGAATCAGATTCTTCTGAACCTCCTAAGTAGTGTCATGGAATTTACAAAGCCAGGCGGTATGGTAAGCGTTCGGACTCTGCAGTAGTCAGGCTTTGCTGTAGATGTTGCCGATGATGGTGCTGTTGCAGTAGAAAAAATGAAGGAAGTGGGGATGAACGGCATATTGTAAAACCTATTGATGTTTCTATACTGCTGGAACTTTTGTGGGAGATTATGAAATTGACAGTATAAAATGAATTGAGATTTCCTATGAAACGGGTACATAGGCGCTCTGCTTTGGCAGGGTGCTTTTTATATATAAGGATGTCAAACTTCCGTATAAGTCTGCGGCTGAACTAAAACCTTTTGACATTCGGTTTCTTTTTCTATATAATACGGTGTATACAGGTTACGGACCTAATTTTGCTTTAGGATAAACGACTGTGAATCCAACAGAAAGCGAGGTGGGTCTTTTTTTATGTATTTTATGGTCGATAACTACGATTCTTTTGTCTATAATCTGTCCGCCTATATGAGGGAGCTGGGGCAGGAGGTGCTGGTGCGGCGGGCGGACGCAGTGAGCCTGGCTGAGATACGTAGGCTTCGCCCGGAGGGGATTATCCTCTCCCCAGGCCCGAAACGGCCCACTGACGCCGTGGAGGCTAAAAGTGTCCTTAGGGAATTTCAGAACCAGATTCCGATACTCGGCGTATGTCTGGGGCACCAGGTCCTGGGTCAGGTCTACGGGGCAAATGTATGCAAGGGGGAACGTCCTATGCATGGGAAAATCACGAAGCTCTGCAATGACGGGACGGGGTTGTTTGCGGGGTTGCCCGCCGAGTATGAGGTGACACGTTACCATTCCCTCGTAGTGTCGGAGAGGCGGCTTCCCGCCTGCCTGCGGGTGACGGCCAGAAGTGCGGACGGGGTCGTCATGGGTCTTGCGCACAGGACTATGCCGATTTATGGGGTGCAGTTCCACCCGGAGGCTGTGCTGACCCAGTACGGTCGGGAACTTTTGGGGAATTTCTGCGGCATATGCAGGCGGTATGAGCAGGGGATATGGCGTCCGGAGTCGGACCAGCCCTTGCGTTGGCTCGGAGAAGCGCACTTTGCGGGAGCGTTGAGCTGGGAGAACGGCTACGGAAGGGAGGAATTTTGATGCAGCTGATACGTGCGCTTGAGCAATACCCTGATATGGAGCGGATATTTTCTCTGGTACAGGATTGGGAGGACAGCGTGTTTCTCGATTCCTCCCTGGAAAATGATCTGGGGCGCTATTCGATCATCGGGCTTCACCCTTACCTAAAGCTGGTAAAGGCGGAGAAATTTACGGTAAATGGCGAGGTCTTGGAGGAAAGCTTTGAGGACTATGTCAAGATGTATCTGCGGAAGCACAGGGAGGAAAACCGTACAGGCCTTCCGCTGGCCTCCGGGGCCGTGGGCTATTTTTCCTATGAATACGGAAGAGAAAAGGAGGGTGTGGGGACACGGCACAGAGCGGAGGCGAAGATTCCCGACGCTATCCTCATCTTCTACGACAGCTTTGTGATAGAGGATAAGAGGCAGAAGAAATTGTTCCTAATCTCCAACGGTCATGGGCGGGACTGTGATGAGGAGTTGGAGGAGCTCCTGGGACTTGTGCGGCAGGCAGCAGGGCAGGCGGCGGACGAGGTCTTTGCGATGAAGAGCTTCAGCAAAAATGCGCCCGGCATGTTGGTCGCAGACAGCTCTGCCGGGCAGGGAGAGCCGGGAGAGATTTGCGCAAACTTTACAAAGGAAGCCTATCTGACCGCTGTTCAGCGCATGATCGAGTATATCATAGAGGGGGACATCTACATAGCCAACATGACGCAGCAGCTTCGCATTACAAGTCCGGTGCCGCCCTATGAGATGTTCCGGAAGCTGCGCAGGAACAATCCCTCACCGTTTGGGGGCTATTTCAACTATGGAAGCTTTCAGGTGGTGTGCGCCTCCCCGGAGCGTTTTCTGCAGGTGCGAGGCGGTCGGGTTGAGACGCGGCCGATCAAGGGCACGAGAAAACGGGGCAGTACGCCGAAGGAGGATGCGTTCCTTCGAAGGGAACTGGAGCAGTCAAAGAAGGACAAGAGCGAGCTTTTGATGATTGTGGATCTGGAGCGCAACGACCTGAACCGAGTCTGTGTTCCAGGCAGCGTGCGGGTGACGGAGCTCTTTGCAGTGGAGGAGTACGCCACGGTCTTTCATCTGATTTCCAATATCGTTGGGGAGCTTGGACCGGAGATGACGGTCATGGATCTGCTGGAGGCCGCTTTTCCGGGAGGTTCCATTACCGGAGCGCCGAAGCTGCGAGCTATGGAGATTATCGATGAGTTGGAGCACGGTGGGCGGAACCTTTATACGGGCTCTATGGGCTATCTCTCCCTGGATGGGGACTGCGATTTCAACATTGTGATCCGGACAGCCCTCTGTCAGGACGGCATCTATTACCTGGGCGTAGGCGGCGGAATCACCTGTGAATCGGGGCCGGAATTTGAGTATGAGGAGACGCTTCAAAAGGCCAGAGCCCTTCTTGAGGCGCTGAACGTTGGGGAGCAGGAGATTGCTGCAGACGTCCCAGGGGTCGAGGTGGCAAAGCTGGGCGCAGGGGCGGATTTTAACGGTGCGGATACGAAGTAGGAAGGAGCAGCTATGCAGATTACATTGGATGAGGGGTATCAATTCGGGCTGGGGGTCTTTGAGACTGTAGCGCTGGAGTGCGGGCGGACGGTTTTTCTCGACTGGCATCTGGAACGGCTCGGGGTCTCTCTAAAGGAACTGGGAATTTCTAGGAGTATCACCGAGAGGGAGGTTCAGGACTACCTTACTTCTATAAAAGAGGGAGAAGGGGCGCAGGCTTTTTTGGATCACGGCGCTCTAAAAATCATGGTATCCGAGAAAAACAGCCTTTTTACCATGCGCGAAAATCCCTACACACCCGAGAAGCGAAGGAGAGGCTTTCGACTGGTATACAGCAGCGTATACCGGAACGAGACCTCACCCCTTGTGCGCCACAAGACCATGAACTACGGCGACTGCATCATGGAGAAGCGCAGGGCAGCGTCCTTGGGTGCGGACGAGCTGATTTTTCGAAACAGCCGAGGAGAGATTTGTGAGGGAACCACAACGAATATTTTCTTTGTCCGGGAAGGCAGGCTTTATACGCCGCCTGTCTTTTGCGGTCTTCTTCCGGGAATCCTGCGCCGCTTCATTTTGGAGCGCTTCCCGGTGACAGAGTGTGTGATAAGGGCTGAGGATGTCTCGAAGATGGAGGAATGCTTCGTGACCAATTCCCTGATGGGCGTTATGCCTGTGAACTGCTTGGGAGAAAAGAAATTCTCTACGAGAGAGCAGGCACAGGTCTGTCAAAAGGCCTATCTGACCGTCCAGCGCCTTTAAACGATTAGTAGATGTCTTTGCAAGAAAAAGCTGTTCTATTATCGCAGGTTAAAGAAATGGAAGAACACGGCATGTGTAGTTTTCTGATCTATGAATTTAATTTGCCAGAAGAGCTGGGAGGGGATTGAAAAGACAAGTGTGGGTATCATCAAAAAAATATGCAGGGTATCTGGTGCTTTGCGAACACTTTGAAGTGAAAATGAATACGGACCAAGTAGGGGGGTACTTGATTTGGAATTTTAAGGAAGGTGTGCTTGTGCCGTGGACATGGAGTTAATCAGATCAGGATGTTTTTATTATTCCGAATACGATAAAACATTATTCCTTTCAAGTTGATATTATTCCGAAAATAGGATATACTATTTTCGGAAGAGAGGTACAATCTTTATGTATATGACGGTAAAGCAGGCGGCAGAAAAGTGGGGGATTTCTGATAGACGAGTGCGTATACTTTGCGCAGAAGGGAAGATCTTAGGTGTTACCCGTGAAGGGCGTAGTTGGATGATTCCGGCAGAGGCGAAAAAGCCAGAGGATGGGCGTTTTAAGGCAACAGAAAGTTTGCTGACGGTCATAGATAGGAAGAAAATGGAATTAGATTCCAGACGCCCACTGACAGAGGGAGAACTGGAACGTTTGACTGAGGAATTCATTATTGAGTATACCTATAACTCTAATGCAATTGAGGGAAATACGCTGACCCTTCGTGAAACGGACATGGTTTTGCGTGGGTTGACGATTGACAGGAAGCCGTTAAAAGACCATATGGAGGCAGTCGGGCATAAAGAGGCGTTTGGTTTTGTGCAGGATCTGGTAAAGGAACAGGCGCCTTTATCGGAGAGTATCATCAAGCAGATTCATTATCTTGTGTTGGCAGATAAACCACAGGATCGAGGGGTTTACAGAAAAATCCCCGTCAGGATTATGGGCACGAAACATGAGCCGGTACAGCCATATTTGATCCAGTCTGAGATGGAACAGTTGCTGCAGGCTTATAGAAATAGTAGCGAACATATTATTAGCAGGCTCGCACGATTTCATATTGAGTTTGAGAGGATTCATCCTTTTATTGACGGAAACGGCAGAACTGGAAGGCTGCTTGTGAATTTGGAATTGATGAAAGCCGGATATCCGCCGATTGACATTAAGTTTACAGATCGCATTTTTTATTACAATGCGTTTGATGAATACCATGTAAAGCATAATCTTGGTACAATGGAAAAGCTGTTTGCAGGTTATGTGAATGCAAGACTGGATCGTTACTTGATGATTCTGGAAGAATAACCATACAAGAGAGGTTTCGGGTCAAGACCATATAATCCGTTGATTGCAAATACATTTTTCAGAGCTGGTTTTATTGAGGCATGGGGACGTGGAATCGAAAAAATCTGGAATTAAAAAAAGAGAAGGTTCTAGTCAAAAAGGAAAATGGATTATTCTATAACTATATTTCACACAATTCAACAATAATATTACTTTGCTGATACAGCCAGCCCGTAAATTTTTTCGGGCTGGCTATTCCTGTTTCTTTGCAAAATTATCTATCTTGAAAAATGCTCATGCACGGTAAAGAAGCAAGAAATCAAAAACAAGAGATAGATTGCCAGCACCACACTATTCCCACAATGCCGACGACAACGGAATCCCTCTCATTCATTCATTCATACTTGTTTCCAAACTGCAATAATGCTGATGCAATTCATATATTTTTTACGGAAAATTCATTTGCCAATTCGCCTACAGTAAAATCTTTTTTGCATTTATTGTTATCATCATCTCAATAAGCCGTTCTGCTTTTGACATTTTTGAACTCCTTTCCGAATGGTGACAGCCTTTGTCACTATTCTATGATAAACTACCCATGTTCCAAATGCAATATGGCACAAAACAAAGTCATGTTCCCCTATGTGGAAGAAAGGGGGGAATCATTTATGATTTGTACAGAAGCATACAAAGAGCATATTATGTATACTTTCAATGGCTTTTGCAAAGTTGTCATTCGCTATGCCGCTATCAACGCATGGCTTGACAGGAGCAGACGGCGAAAAAAAGAAATATCCCTTGAATACCTCACAGAAAAAAGTTTTACCCTTTAGGCACAAAGGACGAATATTTTGAAGCACCCTATGAAGAATACCCCATTACGATATGCGGTCAGACAGCTATCCTCACCAACGGAAAACTTGCCGACGCCCTGTTAGCTCTGCCGGAGAAAAACCGGGAAATCATTTTCCTTTACTTTTTCAGGCATTACACACAGCGGGAAATCGGGGAAATGTACGGACGCCGCCGGAGTACGACCGGGTATCAAATCCATAGGACTTTACAACTCCTGCACAAAGAAATGGAGGTGCTTTTGCATGAGAAATCCTAATCTTTTGCCTTATGAAACGATTGTCCGGGCGACCAGCGGAGAGCCGGAGGCCTACCTGCATAAAGACCGTTATAGGCGTGGGCTATAAGTTTGCTTCCGGAAAATGAACAGACAAATTGCTATTGCCGGATAAATATAATATAATACCCTCAGTGAATCCCCATAGAATGTAAAGGAGAAAATCGTATGGAAAAATTGATGTACATGATGATGATTGAGAAAAGCAAGACCTATAATAAAATGACAAAACAGGTAGTTATGGAACACGTTGAGAACATAAGAAAGCTGGACGATGAGGGAAAGCTGGAAATCTGCGGTGTCTTTAAAGGCTATCCGGGAATGGCAGGTATGTATATCCTAAAAACAGAGAGCCGTGAAGAAGCAGAAGAAATTTGCAAAGCAGAGCCGCTGGTTATGGGAGGATATGCAACCTACGAATTGGTTGGTTTGCAGATTGCAAACCGGGAAAATAATTACTTGCTGTAATTGCGAAAAGGAACAACACTGGGGCAAATAAAATCCGGCTTGTATGGAAACTGAATAACCGCCGCTACATGGAACGGCACACCAAGACAGGAAATCAAGAAAAGATTTCCTGTTTCTTTGTAGAACGAAAACCATCGGCTGTACCGGTGGTTTATTATAGGTACATACGTAGAGTTATCGCTATGGGCAGTGAATCACACTTTTCTGTAATTTAGTGTGATGGGTAAGCGACAAAACCAAACTTCCTGTGGCGGCAAAAATATAATAGTTTTGCCGAAAATATGTTGATGTTTTTGCCGATAATATGATATACTATACAGTAGATTAGTGTAGTTCTTTGATTTGATTTATGACGGAGGATAGCAGATGCGATACCTTTCGGTTACTGAGATAGCAAAAAAATGGGATGTGTCAGAGCGTAGTGTTAGAAACTATTGCGCCCAAGGACGTGTGAATGGAGCCTTTCTTACCGGCAAGACTTGGAATATTCCCGAAAATGCAGGAAAACCAGAGCGTGCCAACAAGAGAAAAGAGGAACCGATTACTCTGTTGGATATTCTGAAAGAGCAGAAAGCAAGCAAATACTCTGGTGGTATTTATCATAAGACGCAGATTGATCTGACATACAACTCAAACCACATCGAAGGTAGTCGTCTGACTCACGATCAGACCCGATATATTTTTGAAACCAATACGATCGGCGTGGAAAATGAAGTTCTCAATGTTGACGATGTTATTGAAACAGCAAATCATTTTCGCTGTATTGATATGGTTATTGAGAACGCAAAAACGGCACTAAATGAGAAGTTCATTAAGGAACTTCATCTAATCTTGAAGAATGGAACCAGTGATTCCAGAAAAGATTGGGTTGCAATTGGCGAATACAAGAAGCTTCCGAATGAGGTTGGCGGCATGGATACCGCCCTTCCGGAAGAAGTTGCCGATAAGATGAAAGCGTTGCTGGCAGAATACAATGCCAAGGGAGAAAAGACCTTTGAAGATATTCTGGATTTCCATGTGAAGTTTGAGCGAATCCATCCGTTCCAAGACGGCAACGGTCGTGTAGGCAGATTGATTATGTTCAAAGAATGCCTGAAATATGATATTGTTCCATTCATCATAGAGGATAATCTGAAGATGTTCTATTACCGAGGATTGAAAGAATGGAACAATGAAAAGAGTTATTTGACTGATACCTGTCTGAACGCGCAGGACAAATATAAAGCATACTTGGACTATTTCAGGATTGCTTATTAAGAAGACGGATTTCCAAAGTGTCAAAGGCTCATTTTGGCTATAATTTTGTTTTGAATCTGGTCAAAAAAGAGGATTTTGGCTATCGCAATATCAGCACCGTCAAGGTATCCGATGCAAAACAGTGGTTTGCAAAGCTGCAAAAGGACGGCATGGGGTCACTCCGATGCGGGCGTGACGCTCAATGTTTACACCCATGCAAGCTACGCACACGCTGCGGAACAGATGGCGAAAATTTCACAGTTTCGCCAGCCCCCTGAAATGAAAAAAGACAGGGATTTTGCTGTTGGATAAGCAGCAAATATGGTGGTAGTATCTTGAGTTTACTACGCCAATTACTACACCACCAAGGGGTGTAGTTACATAGATTTATAGAAACTTATGAAAAATTGAAGAAAAATCGAAAGCTCGAAAATCAGTAAAATCAAGGATTTTCGGACTTCTGGAGGAATATAGAGATTATGATAAAAGTGCTTTTCATTTGCCACGGCAACATTTGCCGTTCGCCAATGGCTGAATACGTAATGAAAGACATGGTCCGCAAGGCGGGACGTGAAGCGGAATTTGAAATCGCATCTGCAGCCACCAGCCGTGAAGAAATCGGCAACGATATCCATAGAGGTACCAAAGCAAAGCTGCGGGAACAAGCCATTGCCTTTGAGAAACGGCAGGCTCGCCAGGTGACGAAAAAAGACTATGAGGAATTTGACTATCTGATTTTGATGGATAGAGAAAATAAAAGGGGCTTGTCTCGTATTATCAGTGCAGACCCCTATAATAAAGTACACATGCTACTGGGATTTGCGGGAAAGGATCGGGATATTGCAGATCCATGGTATACGGGGAATTTTGACGAAACCTACGATGATGTTGTAGCGGGATGCCAGGCGTTTTTGCAGTCCCTTGCTAAACAAAATTTGCAGTTGTAATTAGTATAAGCCTACTCTGAAAAACAAAAGGAGAATTGCAGTGAATATAGAAATCGGTGCGCTTTTGAAAGACAAACTTTTTGAAAACAGAAAGGTGCTGGCGGGGAGAGAGGGACTTCATAGAAAAGTGAAGCGAATATCAGTCTTTGATTGCCCCTGCGTGCCCGATCTTTTGGAGCGCAAAATTCTTTGCGAGGGAGATTTATTCATTACGTGTCTGGAACAGTTCCGCAGTGAGAAAGATGATTGTGAACTTCGCTATTATCTGGAATGTCTGATTCACTCTGAATCTGCAGGGCTTTTAATTGTTACGGACGATAGAGTAAACCTTTTGACGCCGCAGGTTCTAAAACTGTGCGAGGATAATGACTTTCCTTTAATACTCATACCAGAGGAATATCCTTACACGGTGATTATTGATACAGTGCACAGCTATATTACCTTCGATACTTACAATACTATTAATAAACTTCGACTGGATAAGATTATGTACGAGAGCCTAAACGATACAGAACGCAGCGAAGTACTTTATAGTATCAAGCCTACAGTAAAGCAGTACATTAGAGGGATATTTATTCAGGGCGGCTTCAATTCGGATATCGCCAGGCTGGAACTGCAAAGTTATTATCTCAACAGAGAAAATGATATTTTCGTCAGAACTGAGCAGGGAATGATTATTCTGCTCAGTGAGGACAACAAAGAGCGGCTTCAGCAGACTTTAAATGCATGTCTTGTCAGAATCAAAGAATTTCTGGACAATCCCGTCATCGGCTACAGCCGGGCATTTCCAAGAAAAGACTGCGGCAAGGCGCTGGAGGAAGCAAGACTTGCCCTGGAAACTGCCAAGGCTATGGATATGACTGTAAAAACCTATGATGCCCTTTCGTCGATTCAGCTTTTAACGGCAGTGAAGGATACGCAGGAAGCGGAAGATTACTATGATGCTTACCTAGAGGCGCTCAGAACAAAGATTACCGAGGAAAACCTTCCGGAAATGATACTGACCGTGGAGAACTATGTGGCTAACTCCGGAGATTTCAAGCTGACAGCGGAGATGATGAACCAGCATGTCAACACCATAAGATATAGGATTAATCGTATCAAGAGTGTGCTGAATATGGAAAACGATACCATTAAGTTCAACGAAACCATTGCAATTGCAGTTAAACTCAGAATCCTGCTAAATCGGGAAATCTAATCGAAGTATAGGGCTTGTAATAATTACAAAAAAATCCTGTCATAATTAAAACCAGTACAAAGAAAACTGAATTAATTTTCTGTAAAATCAGGGAAAACTAAGGAGGTTTTCTTATGAGTGACGAGAAAAAGAAAAACACTATGGAAACGACCACGCTGACGGAAGTTCCCATGGAAGAAAGAAAAAGCTGGATATCCGTAGCTTTTATGCAGGCGGGCATTATGATTTGTGTTCCAAGCCTGCTTCTGGGCGGAATACTGGCAGGTGCAATGCCGCTTCATCTTGCAATTATTTCTGGTATTATCGGTTATATTATTGTAATCGTACTCTTTAGTCTTATGGGCATTATCGGAAGCGATCTGGGAGTTCCAACCTGTATGACGACATTAGGCGGCTTTGGAAAAAAGGGCTCCCGCTTTATCATCAGCACTTTGATCTTTATTTCTATGATTGGCTGGTTTGCTGTCCAAAACGACGTGTGCGGAAATGCTTTCTCTAATTTGATGTCGGAGTTTTTTGGACTGGATGTTCCGGTATGGCTGTCTTCCACTGTATGGGGGATTATCATGCTGGTTACGGCAGTATATGGAATCAATGCCTTGGATAAACTGAATAGGATTGCGGTTCCTGCCCTGTTTGTAATCACCATTGTTGGAACTATTATCGCGGTGAATAAATATGGCACTTCAGCGCTGAATGTGGATCCGGCGGAGATTACCATGTCCTTTGTAGATGGCATAGTACTGACTGTTAGCTTTATGGCGGCAGGCTGTCTTGCGGCATCAGATATTACAAGATATCAGGCAACCCGTAAAGATACCATTCTTTCCAGTTCCATCGGTGTTGCGCCGGCAGGCATTTTGATGATTGTACTTGGCGCTATTATGACAAAGGTTGCACAGCAGTATGATATTACAATTGTGTTCTGTGAAATCGGAATCCCAGTTCTGGGCATGCTGGTTTTGATTGCTGCTACATGGACAACGAACACGACCAATGCCTATTCCGGAGGCATCAATGCAGTTATGATGTTTAATTTGAAAGATAACAAGAGGGCCGCAGCGACAATGATTTCCGGTGTTCTTGGAACAATCTGTGCGCTGCTGGGCTTTGCTTCTCATTTTGAAAGCTTTTTATATGTGCTGGGAGATTTAATGCTGCCGACTATGGGCGTGATTTTAGCGGATTACTGGATTGTCAATAAAGCAAAACCGGAGAATTACAAGACTGCAGACGGCTTCAACTGGCTTGGGATTGTATCCTGGCTGGCGGGCTATGCTGTGATCAAATTCATTCCTTATGGCGTTCCTTTTGCGCAGGGAATTATTGCAGCAGGACTTTTATATGTCATTCTGGCAAAGACAGTAGGAAGACCGCAGGATAAAGCAGATGGTAAAGATCTGGCATAATAACAGGACGCAGAACAATTAACAGGGATTGTCCGTAATGCTTTTTCAATAGATGGAGTCGTAATCGCTTTCGGGAGAATTTGATGGCATATAACTTGCATGGTGTATTTACATGAGAAGAATACTTCTGAAAGGAGGCCATAAATGAAGAAAATTTTTATTAGTGCGGACATCGAAGGCGTGAGCGGAATCACCAGTTGGGAAGCAACCAGATACGGTGGCAAGGGTTACGAGGAAGCTTGCAGGCAAATGGCGAAGGAAACGGCCGCTGCATGCAGGGCTGCGTTAAACTGCGGCTATGGTGTGGTTGTCAAAGACGGACATGAAGATGCGATGAATATCGCCCATGAATTGCTGCCGGAGGAGGCTGAGCTGATTTCAGGCTGGACGTGTACACCTTTATCTATGCTTGGAGGCATAGATGAAACCTTTGCGGGCGTCATTTACATCGGCTATCATTCCGGGGCGTGGACCAACACGAGTCCGCTGAAGCATACCTGTGAGGATTACATCTACAACTGGTTTAAAATCAACGATAAATATGCGTCTGAATTCACGATCAATTCAGGGGTTGCTGACCAGTTTGGCGTTCCGTCACTGCTGCTGTCCGGTGACGCGGGGATTTGCAGCGAAGCGGAGACAGAATATCCGGGTATTGTCACCGTTCCGACCAAAAAAGGAATGGGCAATGCAACATGGAATATACACCCTGATAAGGTGGTAGCAGAGATTGAGCGGGCTGTGACTGAAGTACTGTCAAAGCCTTTACCGAAGTCCAAGCCGCTTTCAAAGTCCTATACGATGACACTATGCTATAAGGAGTTTCAGAAAGCTATGTCCGCAACTTGGTTTCCGGGCGTTGAGAAGCTAAATGACTATACTGTCTCCTATACGGCAGATAGCCCGATGGAACTGGCAAGATGCCGGTATTTTATCGGCTAACGCACTGTAGCTTGAACAGGGTTTTCTAAGTAAAGAATTAAAAACTAAAATTTATCCAGCCGAAGGCGTAATTCGGCTGGTTTTTTGTATAAGAAAATCAAGGTAAATAAATGAGGACAAAAAGGTTCATAGAATAATAGAACCTATTTTTAGCGAAACACATAAGAGGGCAGGCGAAGGAGTCGTTGATGAATTTACGCATTTTTACACATTATTGTAGTGAAGATGGCAAATGGCATGAATATTGCAATTTAACAGAATATAATGCAAATGCTGTGTCGCAGACCAGCAAAAAGTATGGGAACAGAAATTCTTGTTCCCCCCTGTCTTGCCGAGCGGGAGAAAGGTTCTAAAGGTTTGGCGGACGTGAAAGGAGGAAAAAATGAAAAAGAAGTTATTGGCGACCGCGCTTTGTATAGCGATGGTGTTGACCTGCCTTGCAGGATGCGGAGGAGAAGATAAAGGTGATAAAGGCGCAGACGGAATGAAGAAAATCGTTTACGCCAACGGCGGACAGCCGGAATCAATGGAGTATGTTGAAGGAAGCCGCTATGCGAAATACAGCGTCCTGAAATACAACATTTATACAGGACTTACACGAATTTCTAAAGACGGCACATCTGAGATGGGATGGGCAGACAAATATGAAACCAGTGATGACGGATTGGTATGGACCTTCCATATCAGAGATGGTGCAAAGTTCTCTGACGGCACAGATATGACTGCCCATGACTGGGAAGAAACGATGAAATACTACTGCGCACCGGAGACAGCTGCACAACAGACGACTTTGGAAGAGTATGTAAAGAATATGGGCGACTACATCGCCGGAAAATGTGATTGGGAAGAGGTCGGCTATAAGGCCCTTGACGATCGCACACTGGAGATTACACTGGAAAGCCCTTGTACTTATTTCCTGGATATCGCATGTACTTATGTAGCACTGCCGATGCACATTGTAAATGAAAATCCGAACTGGAATAAAACTGCGGAAACTTACGTTGGAAACGGTCCGTTCAGAATGACCAGCCTTAAAGACCAGGTAAATGTGGTGCTGGAAAAGAATCCGTACTATTATGATACAGATAATGTTGCCATTGATCAGGTAGAATTCGTATTCCTGGACGAACCATCTGTAGAATTGGCTTCCTTCCAGAATGGGGATATCGATGTATCAGATAACCTTAATGCGGAAGCGGTGTCTAAATATAAAGACAGTGACGAATTTGTAAACGAAAGCCGTATCGGTGTAAACTATCTGACCACTCATACGGGACATATTACAGATAATCGTGTGCGCCAGGCGTTGTCTCTTGCTCTTGATAGAGAAACCCTGCTTTCAATTCTGGGTCAGGTAAGCTACCCTGCTACTGGTTTAGTCCCTTATGGTATTCACTGGGGAGATGAACAGTATCGTGACAAAGCGGGCGATTTAGTAAGCTTTGATTTAGAACGTGCTAAGAAGCTCCTCGAGGAAGCAGGATATCCAAACGGCGAGGGACTTCCGACATATAAATATGTTTGTCAGAATAATGAGGAAGCAATGAACCGTGCGCAGGCAATGCAGTCCATGTGGCAGGCAGCAGGCTTCAAGATTGAAATCGTTTCCTATGAGCCGTCCACTTACTGGGACGTATTTGAGACTGAGGACTGGGATATCGCCGATGACGGCTGGACCGGTGACTATGACGACCCAAGCACAAACCTGTTCTTGTGGGAAGAACGTCGTGAAGTAAATCCGGACGGCAGTCTGAAAGATGCTCGTTGGCATGATGAGAAAGCGCTGAAATACAATGCGCTGATGCAGAAGACTTATAAAGAGACCGATTATGAAACTAGAATGAAGACATTCCTTGATGCAGAAAAGATTCTGATTGAAGAAACACCGATTATTCCAGTAACCTTCTATACAGATACAATGCTGGTAAATCCGAGAGTGAAAGGCATAGTGAAGAACTACATCGGTCACGTATTCTTCCAGTATGCAGATATTGCAGAATAAGAAAGCATAGAAACTGCGGCAGGTGTTCCAATTTAACTGGAACACCTGCTTCAAAAAAGGAATTGAAACAGAGAGGATAAGTCTATGTTTAAATATGTTGTCAAGCGTGTATTGATTGCAATCGTATCAATGTTCTTATTGATTACGATTACCTTCTTCCTGATGCACACCATTCCGGGAGGACCCTTCAGTGCAGGCGAACAGAAAAACCTAAATCCGGAGGTTTTGGAAGTAATCAGGGCCAGGTATGGACTGGATCTTCCGGTACATGAGCAGTTTTTTAACTATGTAAAGGATCTTTTTCATGGAGATATGGGTTTGTCCATGAAAAAGCTGAATTATAGCGTAAATGAACTGATTGCCGACAGCTTTCCGGTTTCCGCTCAGATTGGTTTTGTTGCCATCATTGTAGCGCTTCTAATCGGTATTCCCCTTGGAGTAATTGCCGCACTGAAGCGGGGAGGCGTGGCGGATATGCTGTCCATGACCCTTGCCACGGTGGGGATATCCATTCCAACCTTTGTTATCGCCATGCTGCTGATGTATGCTTTTTGTATGGAATGGGCAATTTTGCCTACGCACGGCTGGGGCGAGCTGAAGCATTTCATTTTGCCTGTAGCCTGTCTTTGCCTTGCACCTGTGGCGAACATCACCAGACTGACCCGTTCGACTCTTATGGAGGTGGTGCAGCAGGATTACATTCGGACTGCCAGATCGAAGGGGTTGTCTGAGTTTACAGTGATAGGTAAGCATGCTATGCGTAATGCTATCGTGCCAGTAGTTACCTACTTGGGACCACTGGTGGCAGGACTGATGACAGGAAGCTTTGCCATTGAGCGAATCTTTATGGTTCCCGGCATTGGCAGGTATTTCGTTAATTCTGTCAGCGACCGCGATTATACCATGATTATGGGTGTAACGATTTTCTATGGTCTGTTTATTATGATCTGTACGCTGATTGTGGATATTGCTTATGCACTCATCGATCCGCGCGTAAGATTGGATTCGTGAGGTGGGAAAGATGAGAAAGAAGAAAAATATGTTTCCGGAAGTTCCTGTACCGCCGTATACCATGGCAGATACAGATATTCCGGCGGAATTATTTGAACCGCTTCCAGAGGAGGATAAGCTGACTGATGTAATCAACCGGCCCAGCATCTCCTACTGGCAGAATGCTTATATGAAGATGAAAGCAGATAAACTGGCGGTTGTAGGAATTATTTTTATTATCTTTATGATACTGGTAGCGATTTTCGTGCCTATACTAAGTCCATATACCTATGATGGGCAGGATTACAACGCAATTTATCAGTCGCCGTGTGCTGAACACCCACTCGGTACAGATATGTTTGGACGCGACCTGCTGGTGCGTGTTGCCTATGGTGCAAGAATCAGTTTGACGATTGGTATTGTAACAGCCCTGGTCAGCCTGGTGGTCGGTGTGCTTTTCGGCGGAATATCAGGTTTCTTTGGCGGCAAAGTCGATATGCTGATGATGCGTTTTGTAGACGTATTTTCGGCAGTTCCATCGCTGCTATACAGTATTTTGCTGATTATGTTTATGGGCCCGAAAATGTCCAGTATTCTGATTGCAATCTGCTTGACCTATTGGCTTAGCCCGGCGCGGCAGACAAGAGGTCAGATTTTATCGGTAAAGAACCAGGATTTTGCTACGGCAGCTAAGGTAGTAGGCGAGAGCAAGGTGCAGATTTTACTGCGGCATCTGGTGCCTAACAGTATGGGCCCGATTATTGTTACGGTTATGCTGCTTATTCCTTCCGCAATCTTTGAAGAGGCGTTCCTGAGCTTTATCGGTATTGGTATTGCTGTACCGGTAGCAAGCTGGGGAACACTGGCAAACGACGGTATGGCAACAATGGGTATGTATCCGTATTTGATGCTGTTCCCGGCTTTGGCAATCAGCTTAACCATGTTTGCACTGAACTTTATTGGGGACGGATTACGCGATGCACTTGACCCACGTTTAAAGAAATAGAGGTAGAAATTATGTCAGAACATCTTTTAGAAGTAAAAAATTTGCGAACCAACTTTGCGACCGGCGGCGGAATTGTGCAGGCGGTTCGCGGTATAGATATTTATGTGGATTCTGGCGAATTTCTCGGCATTGTAGGAGAGTCAGGATGCGGAAAGAGTGTGACTATGATGTCTATCATGCGTCTTCTGGCGGACAATGCGGCAGTACGTGCGGATGCGCTGGAATTTGACGGCAGAGATATTCTTTCGCAAAGTAAAAAGGAAATGAAACGGATTCGGGGAAACGAGATTGGTATGATATTTCAGGATCCTATGACTTCTTTGAATCCGCTGTATACAGTGGGCAATCAGTTGATGGAGCCCTTGAGAGTACATAAAAAGCTGTCCAAGGCACAGGCCAAGGAAAAAGCCATCGAAATGCTGCGGCTGGTTGGCATCAATGAGCCGGAAAAACGAATGAAACAGTATCCTCATGAAATGTCAGGGGGTATGCGCCAAAGGGTGATGATTGCTGTGGCGATGTGCTGTGATCCGAAAATACTGATTGCTGACGAGCCGACTACAGCCCTTGATGTGACCATACAGGCGCAGATTATGGAGTTGATGCAGGAGTTGAAGGAAAAGTTTTCGACATCTGTTATTTTAATCACCCATGATTTGGGTGTAATTGCCCAGGTCTGCACTCGCGTAGTGGTTATGTATGGTGGGCTAATTATGGAAGAAGGTTCTTTGGATCAGATTTTCTATGAAACAAAGCACCCGTATACAATGGGGCTTTTGGAGTCAGTACCCCATAGTGATACGATGGGAAGCGGCACCTATGAAAAGCAGAAGCTGAAACCGATTCCGGGAAGTCCTCCGGACTTAATGAATCCGCCGAAAGGCTGTCCTTTTGCAGCACGCTGTGAAAATGCGATGAAAATCTGCAATATGGCGCCAGCAGAATTGACGACAGTAGCAGAAGGTCATCGCGTAGCCTGCTGGCTCCTTCATCCGCAGGCAAATCGAGGAAAAACCATGGAGAAGGAGGACGCAAGTGAACGAGAATAAGCCTTTAGTTGAAGTACAGGGATTGAAAATGCATTTTTCAGTGGCTGGAAAGGGTTTCGGAAAGAAAAGCAAGCAGACATTGAAAGCGGTAGATGATGTGACCCTGTCTATTCCTGCCGGAACTACCTTTGGATTGGTAGGAGAATCTGGCTGCGGAAAGACTACCGTGGGCAGAACAATATTGAAGTTATACAAGCCTACCGGCGGAAAAATTTTCTTTGACGGGCAGGATATTACCGATTTATCGGAAAAGGAATTTTCACCGTATCGGAAGGATATGCAGATGATTTTTCAGGACCCTTATGCATCGTTAGATCCGAGGCAGACAGTCAATGAAATTATCGGTGCGCCGCTGCTGGTTCAGAAATTAGTTGCTTCCAAGAAGGAGCGAGATGAAAGGGTTAGGGAACTAGTGCATATGGTCGGATTGAAAGATGACCATATCAACAGATATCCTCATGAATTTTCTGGCGGACAGCGGCAGCGTATCGGTATTGCCAGAGCGCTGGCTTTAAAGCCTCGGTTTATTGTCTGTGACGAACCGATTTCGGCGCTGGACGTATCCATTCAGGCACAGGTTGTCAATATATTAGAGGACTTTCAGGAAGAAATGGGGTTGACCTATTTGTTCATCTCCCATGACCTTTCTATGGTTCGACATATTTCCCACAGGGTAGGCGTGATGTATTTGGGACATTTGGTAGAAGTGGCAGATGTTGCAGAACTGTTCGAGAACAAGAGACACCCATATACCCAGTCCCTTATGTCTGCGGCGCCTGTGGCAGATCCGAAAAAGTCAGCGGACAGCAAGCGAATTATTTTAGAGGGCGATGTTCCCTCACCTATGAATCCTCCGAGCGGGTGCCCGTTTAGAACCCGTTGCCGCTATGCAACTGCAGAATGTGCGCAGGCGATGCCTCCTCTTACAGATATCGGAAACAACCATCAGGTTGCCTGCTATCACATGCTGTAATAGCAAACCATAAAAGGAGACGGCCTAAAGACTGTCTCCTTTGCTGTATCCCCAAAAGCGGATTAATGCTTTTCGCTGGAATCAGAGGTTAGCAGAGAGGAACCTTTCTTTGTAATTCGCATTCCATGTCTGCCTTTTCCTATTTCAATAAGACCATCCTGCTGAAGCTGATTGAGTATAGGGCGCAGCGCTCTGTCGCTGAGATAAAGTCCCTGCTTTTTCAGAAGCTCCGCCAGACCCGTTCGACCGATGCCGTGGGAAATTTTGGTATTTTTTCTGATTAGCTTTAGGATTTCTATCTGCACCTCAGCCGTGGAAGGACAATCCTCCGGCACAGAGATTTCCTCATAGAGATATTCGGGAAAAGAGGAAAGGGTCTTATAATAGGTGCAGAAGTTTTCCAGCTCTCGCACGTTTCCGGGCCATGAATAAGCAGTAAGCTGCCGAAGTTCCTGTGGGGTCAGATTATCATAAGATGTGCCGAGAAAGTACTTGAGCAAAGGAATAATGTCTTTCATTCTTTTGCGGAGAGGAGGAATCCGAATGGGAAGCACATTGAGACGGTAAAACAAATCGCTGCGGAAAGTCTTCTCCTGGACTGCCTGCTTTAAATCTCGGTTTGTCGCTGCAATTAAGCGCACATCAATGTTGATGATGTGGTCTGTACCTATTCTCATGACCTGCTTTTCCTGAATGACCCTCAGCAGCTTGGACTGCAGATTCGGTGATATGTCGCTGATTTCATCAAGAAAAATCGTTCCGTGGTTTGCCTGCTCAAACAGCCCTGCCTTTCCCTTCGCAATGGCGCCGGTGAATGCGCCGGGTTCATATCCGAACAATTCACTCTCTAAAAGATTTTCCGGAAGCGCTGCACAATTTACTGCAACAAAGGGAGCATTTGCTCGCTTTGAGGCGTTATGAATGGCCTGCGCAAAGACTTCCTTGCCTGTTCCGCTTTCACCATAAATCAGCACCGTGTGCTCTGTTAATGAGATTAGCTTTGCAGTCTGAATGGAGTTTTGAATCTCTTCCGACATGTGGACGATATCCTGAAAATGATATTTTGCCACATATCCTTTTTGCAGGTTGACTTTATTGACGGGAAGCAATTGACTTTTTTCTTTCAGAACAACAAAATATCCTATGACTTCGTCGATGAGTTTTATCGGGTATTTGTCGTAGTAATAATCTGTGCCATTTATTGTCGTGTAAGGATTTCCTGATTCGCTGTCGAGAGAATCCTTTAATTCTACTAATTGGCCTGCATCTAACAGACTGCTGTGATCTTTTCGGGAGATGCCCTCGACAGGGTCGTTTGCGTAAATGATGTTCATATGCTGGTCTGTCAGAAATACGCAGGACTTGTTGGAATTTGTTACAAAACTCAGGGTCTGCGTTTTTAAATACTCATAAATGTAATTTGTATTGAAGATAGTATCCGGTTCTGCCAGTGACTGCATGTATCGGAACAGGTTGCGATTAACGACGCTGTTATCCAGATCCAGGAGTTTCATCAGTCTGAACATGGTATCAAAGCTGACCTTACGGTAGCCAATGTCGATAATGTTCTTAATATGTGCCGGTACAAAATGCTTTTCGGAAGGAGTAATAGCAAGGGACAAATCGTCATAAATCGTTGTATGTGCAAGCTCCTTATCAAAGGGAACAAAGTTTAAATGGCTGATTCCAAGCTCGTAAAACATGTTCACCGTATTTACGGCAGTGCTGTAAGAGTCGTTGACGACCAGTACATTTGTATCTGCGGGGATATCCTGGAGGGTAATTAGTACACTCTGCTCAATACTCCTGCCCATCTTGATTACATTACTGAAATCTGCAACGCATTCTTTCGCTTTCTGAAAGACTCTTGCATCAACGGCAAGAAAAGCGTCGGCATGAAGGATTTCGTTTTCTTTTAAATCTGCCATAAAGCAGTTTTCGAAAACAGCATAATCACTGAATACTGAACGCAGATTGTCGTAGATGAATTCGCTTGCGGGGGTGTTGACGGAATCTTTCGAGTTTCTATAAAGAATGATTACTTTTTTCATGGGCAGCATACTCCTGTGGGTTTTCATATTGTTGATAAAAGTATACTATATTTAATGACAGGGTGCAATGTGATTGAACTGAATTGAACTTATTTCTGCCTCCTGACCTAGAAAAATATGGGCTGCCTCCATGAACGAAAAATAATTGTTCATGGGGGCAGCCCGTGTTTTTAAGATTTTTAGATTTATACTGTTGGATCCAGTTTCTTTAATTCTTCATCAACGATAACGCCGTCTTCCATAACCAGCTTACCATCGAAGTAGATGGTGGAGTTGAGGCAGATACCGTCGGTGTGGGAAGCGGCAGGCTGTCCGATTGGAGGCGCTTCGATGGCGCTGACATAGCCGATGCCCCATTCTGTACATCCCCATACACGCTCGTCTTCTACGACATTTCCTGTCAGCTTTGCACCCGGATTGAAGCCGTAGGCGATATGTGCCATTTTCAGCATACCTTCATCGTCAAAGCCTTTCAGGAATTTTTCATATTCAGAAGCTTCGCGGCCGCCTTCGATTTTTACGATAACGCCGTTTTCTACAGTCAGTTCAACCGGCTGAGAAGGCACGTGTCCGAATGGTGGGGTAATTGTACCGTCGAAAACGATTTTTCCGTTGATGGTACCGAACTTCGGAATGACATTGAGCTGGCCTGGGCACATGTGAAATCCAGGAACGTCAGCTTTGCCGCAGTCTACGGCTACAGTGTGAGATGGATCTAAAACAAAGCTTACGTCGGTTCCTGCAGGCGTAGTGACACGCATTTCTTTTACCTGTCTCTGGCGAACGCCGAAGGCCTCCATAAATTCTTTCAGCTGTGCAGTGTTGATGTCACCGATTGTTCTGATTAGAAGCTCTGGTGAAAAATCGACCAGACACATGTATCTGAGTTTTTTGTTCTTATCCATTGCAATTTCAAATGGAGTTGAGTACAGCAGCCACTGTTCATTGAACTCAATCCATACGTCAGCTTCAGATAGAGCAGCAGTTAAAAGCTCTACTGGAATATCAGGGTCGGCAGCTTTGCCAACACCCTTTGGTGTTGCAATCGTGATGACGGCTGGAAAGCCGCCTACGCTGTGTACTGCAGCGGCAACCGCCTGAATCAGAACCGGATTGGATTTCGTGTCAGCTGTGATAGCGACCGTTTCTTTCTCCTTTACGCCGAAGACCTCGCGGATCAGCTTATCGGCAGCTTTCTGTAATTCAAATTCTAACATGATGTGTCCTCCTTTTTGACGCATAATATGGTCTCATTATAGCTGGAGGGTTTTTCTGTTTCTTTAGAATAATTTTAAATCGAACCTTCTTTTTTTGTAGCCAGTACAATGAAAAAAGAGCCATGCTCTTATAAAATCTTTACAAAACTATCATAGGGAGGATTGCGATGAAAGCGGAAGATTTCGTAAAGAAAAACAGAGAACAGATGATAATGGATATCAAAGAATTTTCAGCGATTCCAAGCATTTTAGATGAAGAAACGAAAGGGGAGGGAAGACCTTTTGGGCAGAAAGCTGCGCAGGCTCTTACATGGATTTTGAACAAAGGAAGATCCATGGGAATGGAGGTGAAAAACTTTGACGGCTACGCCGGAGAAATGACGGCAGGCGGAGGCGATCGGCTGATTGGAATTTTGGGTCATGCAGATGTGGTGGCGGCAGGAGAAGGCTGGCATACGGCGCCTTTTGAAATAAAGGAGATAGATGGCAAGCTGTACGGCAGGGGTACTTTGGATGATAAGGGTCCAATTATATCTTGTCTTTATGCAGTCAAATATCTGATGGAGGAGAATCTGATTCCAGCGGAAACGGCGATTCGGATGATTATCGGCTGTGATGAGGAGGAAAACTGGAGATGTATTGAGCACTATGCGAAAAAGGCAGACCGGATGCCGGACTGCTCCATCGTGCCGGATGGAAACTTTCCTCTGATTCACTGCGAAAAGGGTCTTCTGGATGTGGACTTTTCCTATGAAACGGACGGGGACATTGGCTGTCAAATTGCAGTGGAGTCTCTTTACGGCGGAGCAGCCAAAAACGTAGTACCGGGAAAAGCACATTGCACCTTGCGGTGTCCGGATACAGAAACCGCTGCAAACCTTACTGCGGTACTGAATGCCTTTGAACATATCTGCGCGCAGCAGGAACATTGCAGCATTTTCGTGACCGTTTCGGGAAAGAGCACTCACGCCATGTCTCCGGAAAAAGGTTTGAACGCCATCAGTCTGATGATGAAAACCCTGGAAGAGGTCAGTGCAGAATTTGATATAGCGCCGGTATATAAAACCTATAATCAGTATATCGGCATGACCTATTATGGAGAAAAATTTGGCTTGAATTTTGCGGATGAAGCTTCCGGCAAACTGACTTTTAATGTGGGAACCATAGCGTTAGAATGCGGAAAACTTACTTTTGGCGTCAGTGTCAGATATCCTGCCACTGTGGATAAAGTCAAGGTGTTTTCAGCAGCCGAAGAGACCTGCAGACGCGCAGGGATGAAAATGGATATTACAAGTCATATGAACGGGCTGTATGTGGATGCTGGATCGGACTTTATTGGAGTCCTCATGAATGCTTATCAGAAGATTAGCAGGGACTATGAGTCCCTTCCAATTGCTATTGGGGGTGCAACATATGCGAGAACGATTCCGAATGCAGTGGCTTTTGGACCGTTATTTCCTTATGAGGAGGAGTTGGCCCACGAAGCAGATGAATTTCTGGATTTAGAAAGTCTGGATAAGATGACGCTTATCTACATCGAGGCGCTGAAAGGGCTGCTGACAATGAAAAAATAAACCAGTCATATTTCTCCCATCCTAAAATAGATTAGGTATGGGAGATTTTTTATTATGAAGAAAATATTGATTATCATAGGAACGATATTAGGATTTGCGCTGGGCGCTATGATCTTTGGCTATATTGCAGAGCCGGAGGGTGAAGCGGCGGCTGCAGATATGGTACAGCCGCCGACGATAAGCGCCAAGCAGGCGATTTTAATTGACGGAAAAAGCGGCGAGGTGCTTTTTGAGAAAAATGCAGATGAAAAAGGGTATCCTGCCAGCACGACGAAGATTATGACTGCTCTTGTGACTTTGGACGTCTGTGAACAAATCGGCGCAGGCATAGATACGACAGTGAAAATTCCGGAGGAAGCAGTAGGCGTGGAAGGATCTTCCCTGTATTTGAAAAAAGGAGAAGAAAGAACGTTGGAAAATCTGCTTTACGGTGTAATGCTCAGGTCTGGAAACGACGGCGCCACAGCACTGGCTGCTATTATGGGCGGAAACACAGAACACTTTGTACAGCTGATGAATGAAAAGGCGGAGAAACTAGGCTGCACCGGGACCAATTTTGTTAATCCCAGCGGGCTTTATGATGATAACCATTATACGACGGCACGAGATCTTGTGACCATCGCAAAAGAGGCCATGCAAAACAAGATTTTCCGGGAAATAGTGGGTGCAAAGTCCTGGGAAGAATACCATAACAAAAACAAGACGGTGTTTCAGTATGAGGGCGCCACAGGGATTAAAATCGGATTTACCAAGATGAGCGGAAGAACACTGGTAGCATCATCTAAGCGACAGGATACGGAACTGATTTGCGTGGTATTATCTGATGGAAACTGGTTTAATGACGCTTATGCGCTGATGGATTATGGGTATGAAGTGAGGGGGATTGAGGATGAAGAAAAGTAGATGTATTGATGCAGGACGTCAGGGATGCCCTTGTGCGCTGGCAGAATGCGGACAGTGTCTGATCTGCGCAAAGCTGCGCGGTGGAACGTGTCAGGAGTGCAGCTGGCAGGGCACCTGTATTTATTCTCTGTATGAACAAAATGGCCGCAGCGTGATTTTAAGCCGCAAGGATAGGCTGCTTAAAATCAAGCAGGTAAAGACCTACAGCGATGATTTAAAAGTCTTTATTGTCGAGGCTGACCGCGGATTCTGCCAAAAGGCACAGACAGCAGGAGCGTACGTGTTTGTGCGGGCCGAGGATGGGGCAAAATGGTATGATGCGCCAATCTCTGTTCTAAAAGCGGAACCGGAAGCGGGACTTTTGCATCTTGGTATTTGCCGGTGCGGTCCGAAGAGCAGCAGCATCTTTCAGGCGGAAAAAAATCTGTGGATTCGAGGCGTATATTATAATGCCCTTTCAGGTTTTGGCGCGCTTAGGGAAAATGCACAGGAAGCTTTTGTCTATGCAAAAGGCATTGCGATTGCGCCGCTGCGCAACTTTCTGGATGGCGGGAAGCGGTATAGCAGATGGCTTGGGCAACTGCACGTCTATGTTGATTTGGAAAAGGTAGGCTTTGATTTCTTTCACGACTATTTTGGGGATTTGCCGGCAGAAGCAGTTGAAGTGCGGGACTTTGCCAAGGAAGGTCTTTGCTCTTTAGATGATTTGGATCATATGGAGGAAAGTGATTCTCTCAATGTGTTTGCATTGACTTCACCATATTATGCCAGTCAGGTCGAGAGAGCAGCAGGAAGCAGCATTGTACGACCGGTAGAAGGAAATATGTGCTGTGGTGAGGGGATTTGTGGAGCTTGCACTTGCACAGATGAGATGGGACGCACCGTGCGCAGGTGCAAAATAAAAGAGTAGAAAAAACGATTATAAGTGAAAAGCTGTCGATATATGTAGAATCTAATTGAACTTGGGCGAAAAAGATGATAAAATGGCAGAGAGAATAGACATAGCAGAAGTCAGAAAAGTTGAGGAAATTTTCATGTCATCAATTTCGAATTTTACACAGGCGATGAAAGAACTGACCGGATTTGACGATGAAACGTCAAAAGAAAAAGTTAAGACCGCCGAAAAGCGTGAGGATTTTGCGCAAGATAGAGATAAGACCAGCGAGCCATTTCGGATGCCGCAGATGGAACCGCGTATCAGACCGCAGATGGAAATTCTTGTGCCTGAATTTAATCAGGAGGCAGGAACTGTCATCAGCAGCAGCATGGTGATTACCGGCAATATAGAAGGGGCGGACCAAGTAAAGGCAAATGGATGTATTTTTGGCGATTTGAATACGACATCGTCCGTCATCGTCAATGGAAAGATAATCGGAGATGTTGCCACAGAAAGTCTGGCGGTAAGCGGTAGTATTAAAGGTGCTGTGAAGGTCAGTTTAGATGCGCGCATTGAACATGCGGCAGTAATTGTGGGCGATATCAAGTCGGCGAATTTGCAGACAAAAGGAAAAGTAAAAGGCAATCTGGAAATCAAAAACGTCGTTGATATTACGGAAAGTGCTGTGGTCGTGGGAAACATTGATACTGGGGAACTGAATTCCGAGCGAGGTTGCGTCATCAATGGCAATGTGACAACGAGGAATACCCGCAGCTTTACTTTTGATGAAGAGCAACTTTTTAGTATTGGAGAGTAAACATGGAAGAAGAAAAGAAACAGCAGACAGAATACGAAGAACCAGTACAGGAAGAGACTGCTGAAGAGGAAAAAAACCATGAGGGCGTGCTGCCTATAGATGAGACCGGTGTGATTGCAGCGAATACCAAGGTGACGGGCGATATTGTGACTCGTGGGCACCTAATGATATACGGAGAGGTAGAAGGCAATGTAACAGCAGCAGGAAACATCACTGCAACAGGCAGGATTTCGGGTGATATCGCCTGCAGTAATCTGAAGCTGACTGGCTGCCAGCTGAAATCCAATCTCACCGTAAAAGAAAATATCCTGATGGATGCAGACTCCAAAGTGGAAGGGAGAATTTTCTGCAGTGTGCTTTCCGCAGACGGCACCATTAAGGGAAATATAGAGGCGACTTCGGAAGTGCAGATCCACAGCAGCGCCAGCATTACAGGCGGAATTCGCACAAAATCTATCTCTGTTGATGCAGGGGCACAGCTCCTGGGAAGTATGCAAGTGGTTCGGTAAATAAATATGGAAGGCAGATTTTCAGTAAGATTTTTTAAGCGACTTATTACATTTACAGTGCTGGGCATCCTTCTCATCTTGACGGTGGCGGTCATCGTGCTCTCTGTGAGAGTGACGGCATTGTCTGCAGAAGCTGGCAGTGGCACAGATTCTGGCGGAAACGAAACCCAAAACGCAGATTCTGCGCTGATTGTTGAAGAGGAGGCACTTCCTTATCAGGAAAAGTATGCATCACTTTATATTCGGGATGAATTCCGGCAGGCAAAGGCGAAGTCAAAAACGGTATACCTGACCTTTGATGACGGACCTTCTCAGACGTGCACGCCAGAGGTGCTGGACATTCTGAAGGAACACAATATTAAAGCGACCTTTTTTGTAGTAGGTAAGATCAGCGAAAATAGAGACATTGTACAGCGGATTATTGATGAAGGACATACTATCGGTATTCACACGTATACTCACTCCTACGAATACGTTTATCAGTCGATGGACACTTATCTTGCGGATTTTGAAAAACTCTGGACAGAGCTTTATGAGGAATTTTCTTATCGGGCAGAAATTTTCCGTTTTCCAGGCGGTTCTGTCAATACTTATAATTATACACTTTGTCAGCAGATTATCGCGGAGATGTACAGGCGTGGGTTTGTGTATTTTGACTGGAATGCCTCTGCAGAGGATGCGGCATCAGGAAATCCGTCCAGCGATGTGATTGCAGAACGAATCTTAAACGGCGTGCATAATGCTGACAGAAGTATCGTACTGATGCACGATAGTGCCAGCATGGGATCCACCGTGGAGGCACTGCCTGAAATTATCGAGCAGCTGCAGGATGAAGGTTATGCTTTTGATAAGCTGGACCGGAGTGTAAAACCCATTACTTTCTCTTATTTAAAATAAATGGGCAGACTTTGCCGTGTGTGCGGTGATACGGGACTTGACAGTGTGCCGCACCATAAGGTAAAATAAGAAAATAGTGAAAGATTACAAATAGAAAGGTAGATATAAAATGAAAAGAATCAAGACAATCGAAACAAGAAACTTAGAACAGAGCATGAAGAACGGTGGCTGTGGCGAATGCCAGACTTCTTGCCAGTCAGCTTGCAAAACTTCCTGCGGTGTAGCAAATCAGGAGTGCGAGAAGAAGAACTAAGATGATACACCAGTATAAACTAAACGGATACAATATCGTTTTAGATGTTTATAGCGGTTCGGTACATGTAGTGGATGATGTTGCGTATGACATCATCCATGATTTCTTTTCTGAGGAAAAAGAGACGCTGGTCGCAAAGATTTTGGACAAGTACGCAGGCAAAGCTGATGTAACCCGGCAGGAAGTGCTGGAAGTCATAGACGATATTGAAACGCTGCAGGAGCAGAGAAAACTTTTTACAGAAGATATCTACGAACCAAATGCTTACGATTTGAAGAATCGCCATACGGAAGTAAAGGCGCTTTGCCTTCACGTTGCGCATACCTGCAACTTAAACTGTAGCTATTGCTTTGCAAGCCAGGGGAATTTTAATGGTGAGCGGGGACTGATGTCCTTTGAAACAGGAAAGCAGGCGCTGGATTTTCTCATCGAGAATTCCGGTGACAGACGGAATTTGGAAGTGGACTTCTTTGGCGGCGAGCCTTTGATGAACTGGCAGGTGGTGAAGGACCTGGTTGCGTATGCCCGTAGCGTGGAGAAGCGGCATGGAAAAAATTTCCGCTTTACGCTGACCACCAACGGTGTAGGTATTGACGATGATGTCATTGCATTTACAAACAAGGAAATGCACAATGTAGTGCTCAGTCTGGACGGACGCAGGGAAGTTCACGACAGGCTGAGAAGAACACCGTCCGATGAGGGAAGCTACGATTTGATCGTGCCGAAGTTCCAGAAGCTGGTTGCGGCAAGAGGCGGCAAAGGCTACTATATGAGAGGCACCTTTACTCATAATAATGTAGATTTTACAGAAGATATTTTCCATATGGCAGACCTGGGCTTTACGGAGCTTTCCATGGAACCGGTGGTATGTCCGCCGGAGGATCCTTTTGCGCTGACGGAAGAGGATTTGCCGAAGCTCTTTGAACAGTACGAAATTCTGGCGACGGAGATGATTCGCAGAAAGAAAGCGGGAAGCGGGTTCACTTTCTACCATTATATGATAGATTTGACTCATGGACCTTGTATTTATAAGCGAATTTCCGGCTGCGGCTCGGGAACGGAGTATTTTGCTGTGACGCCGTGGGGCGACCTATACCCGTGCCACCAGTTTGTCGGCGATGAAAAGTACAAGATGGGTGACATTTGGAACGGCATTACAAACGAAGAAACTCGTCAGGATTTTAAGATGTGCAATGTCTATGCCCGTGAGGAATGCAGAGACTGCTGGGCGCGTCTTTATTGTAGCGGCGGTTGCGCAGCTAACGCATATCACGCAACGGGTTCCATCAAAGGCGTCTACGACTACGGATGCAAGCTTTTTAAAAAGCGGATGGAATGTGCGATCATGATGCAGATTGCAATGATGGAAGAGGACAACTAGTGTAATGAACGAGATGATTTAAATTGTTAAAACACCTCAAAGAATGATACATTCTTTGAGGTGTTTTACATTATAATAGCTGCATGAGACAATTATAAATGTTTAATCGATTAAAAAAATCATAAAACATTATTATATTCACATGTGAAATTATATAAAATAAATCAAATACTATATTGACATATGCAAAGAAAAACGGTAAAATATAGAAAATTAAGAATGTACTGATATAAAAAAGTTAAGACAATATAATAAATTCTTTGAATATTGTTGATTAAATAAATAGGGGTGATATTTATGACAGGATCAGAAAAAATCGCATACTCTAAGAATATTTCATGGCAGGATATAGACGATACAGTTTTTATTATCGAAGAAAAGACTAATCGAAGATATCGTTTAGATGACACAGCTAGAGATATTTGGCTGTTGCTTAACAATACTGTGGATAATATCTGTTGTAGTATGAATGAAAAGTATTCGGATGTGGATGAAGAAATAATATTAAATGACGTAAGTGATTTAATATTTGCGCTTTATGATGAAATGCTTATTACGATAGATGGTGCGAGTGAACAAAAAGCTATGAAGGAAGGCGAATATAGCAAGGAAGATTATCTCGGAAATATTGACTCTGAGATGTTTGAAAAGGAGTATGAGAAACGACAGTTAACAGGAGTAATGTTTGAATTGTTAACCAAGTGTAATTGGAAATGTAAGCATTGTTATATTCCAGAGCATTCCGAAGATGGACTTAGCACTGAGAAAATTATATCTTTGATTCGTGAAGCGAGAACAATGGGGGCATTGAATATTACATTTACAGGGGGAGAGATATTTTTAAGAAAAGATATAATGCAATTGATAAGGACTGCAAGAGAACTGTACTGTAGCGTGTCTTTATTAAGTAATGCGTCTTTGCTTGACGAAAAAATTGTAGAGGAATTATCACGACTATATATCAATAATTACTCTTTAACTATCTTTTCTCTAAATGAGCAGATACATGATGGGATAACAGGGATTAAGGGATCGTTAGAAGATGTATTAAGAAATATTCGATTATTGAAGAAATATGAAATTCCAGTCACAATAAAAACTCCAATTTTGAAAGATAATTATAAGTTTTATAATGAAGTAAAAGAGTTTGCTTCTAAAATTGATTGTACGTTTTCTATGTCACCAACAATTTTTTCGAAATCAAATGGGGATAGAACTCCACATAATTATCAGTTGAGTGGGGAGGAATTATGTAATGCAATTCGCGATGCGGATAAGGTTACTGAAAAATTTAAAGAGGGAAAGCCATTTCTTTATAAATATGATGAACCTTGTGCAACTGTATATACAAATCTATTTATAGATTGTAACGGAATGGTAACGCCATGCAATTCCATGTATTACTATGTTGGAGATATTAAAAAACAAAGCATTGGGGAAATATGGAAAAACTCAGAAGAATTGGAATATATAAGAAGTATAAAGAAAAAAGATTTGAAATGCAATTCTTGCAAGTTAGAACCTTTCTGTGAACGTTGCCCGGGAGTGGCACTTCTTGAAGACGGAACTTTTACAGGGTGTTGTGAGAGTAGTCGAGAAGCAGCCATTTTAAGAACTAAAATCGCAAAGGAGGTGAAATAAATGTATAGTACACCAGTTGTAAAAAAACAAGTATCTACCCCCGTGTTACAGATGTGCAGAGCGAATGCTTGCAACGGGAAGTAATTTTTAGGGTGAGTAATCTCACCCTTTTAATAGAATTATAGCGTTTAAGTTATAAACTTGACGAAAGACAAGGTGCAGCATGAAAAAATATTTATATAAACTGAGAGGAATCATTTTCGCAAAAATATCTTGTGCTGTTATTTCAATTGCAGCCTTAGCAGCGATTCCATATTTGAATAAACTTTTATTCGATCAAAAATTTAAAATTTGGGGCGACTATGGAATTCTCCTGCTTATCGGACTATATATTCTGGTCTATATCATCAATAGTGTTTTTGAATATATCAGTCAAAGAAATGCCTGGAAGCTTGATTGGAAGTTCAATCTTTTAATCAAAGATGATTTGTTTCATGCACTGCTTAACCAGCCGTACAGGGAATTTGCGAAGAAGTCGCAAGGAGAGTATTTATCGCTTTTTACAAATGATATAGGGGTGGCGAGTCAATATATTTCCAGCTGTGTTGCGGTGGTACAGACTGCAATGCAGATTTTTGTGTATGGCGTATTTATTTTTTCTCTGAATCTTTATATTGGGCTGGTAATTGTGGTGGGAACACTGCTTGCTCTTTTGGCACCGGCAATTACAGGGAAAACCTTGGCAGAACGCAGGAAAATATGGGTGTGCCTGCAAGGAAACTATATAGAAAAGCTGCGTGATTTATTTGCCGGTTTTCGTGAGGTCAACAAAAAAACGCAGAACGCCATGGGAAGTGAGCAGTCAAAAGTGCTGCGGAAAACAGAAGATAGTATGCTTCACTACGGGAAATTCAGCACATTTACTCATATCTTAAATGGGGGATTTTTATATGCGGTTAATATTCTATCCTTTGCTGCGGTCGGGATTCTTTTTGTTTTTTCAAAAATTACGCTGGGGACTGGAGTTGCAGCCCTTGGTTATGCAGAAAGCTTTATTGAACCGCTGAGATATATTTTGGAAGAAGTCAGCAATATTAAATCGACAAAGCAGGTTACGGAAAATCTGATGGAATATATCAACCAGCTGGGAAAAGGTGTGGCAAGGAAAGAATTGAAATCGGAACTAGAGGAAACCGCCATTGAAACCCTTGAGCTTGAGAACCTTTGCAAGACCTTTGAGGGGTTTGAAATTAAAAACTTTAGCTATCGCTTCGTAAGAGGACGTCAATATGCGTTAATTGGACACAACGGTTGTGGAAAAAGTACGATTCTTGAAATAATCCGTAAAAGTAAAGTAGAGGATTCTGGAAAGGTTTATTTTGACGGAACGTCCTCCGATGATATATGCGTAGAGGATTACGTATCCTTAACCGGTGTAGGAAGTCATATTTTTAAAGGCGATTTCACAGAAAATGTTACCATGTTTGGAGCTTATGACAAAGAACAAAGATTAGAAAACTTTGACTTCGGAGGCTTGGATTTTAGCGCAGGAGAAAAACAGGTAATCTGCATGCTCCGTGCTTTTGCAGAAAACGCATCGGTTGAACTGTATGATGAGCCATTTTCTGCCATGGATATGGCAAATAAAAAAATACTGTCAGGGATTCTGCAGAGTCGTAAAGATAAAATTGTGATTGTTGCAACCCATGATTTAGATAGCAACTACTTGAAAGCTTTTGACGAAGTTCTCCTCATGGAAGCAGGAAAGCTGTTGATGGCTGGAACACCTGATGAGGTTATCAAAACGGAGGCTTATCAAAAGCTAAGAAAAGAAAAATCAGTTTGAGCATAGTCTGAAAAGGAACAACTAGTGGGGTCGTTCCTTTTTGGTTGTACGACAGAAGGTTTATTCTGACAGTACTACTAGTTCTTTCAACAGTTTCGGAAGCCCACAAATCGCATTTAAACGATGGAATGGTCTGAAACTTCTCCAAACCTGATACATAAAATCCAAGGCCCCTTTCCATGCTAGTAGAAAGTGTATCATTTTATATGCTGGAAAACAAGTGGCAAACAGATTGTTGGGAATGCATTTTCTGACCGCACAGAAGGCATATGACCATAATGCGGTTAGTTTTTAAAACTGTGTAACAGGGATTCTGACCGCAGAGTACTGATTTCGAACCAACACGGTCAGAAATTTAAAGCTTACAATGCAGTATTGTGTAATTTCAAGTTCGTTATTCTCATTAATTACAATGTTTTCCATGAATTCCTGATGAAAATTCTTGAAACTTGTCTTAGACAAGTAAATTTTCTCTGTGTAGACACTTTAATCATCGTTTTTTTGACCGCAATACGCCTCATAGATATAGTTACGGTCATTTTTGAAGTTACACGATTTTTAAATCTGACCGCAACCTCACTATTTTGCTGCCATACGGTCAGATCTACCGTTTATGAGTGTTATGTGTCTTGTAAAGAGTTGGACAATCCGTCAAAAAAGTATAAACGGAGTAATTATTGCATGATTCTGTTTTAAACTTGACATAAAATTGAAATTAATATATTATAATATAGTAATAAAAACTAGATTTTAAAATATTAAAAAATATATAAGGAATTAGAAAGGGGAATATGATGACGGACGGAACTTTAAAGAGATATACAGTGGGGGAAGAGATTTTTAATACAGTGTCTCACGGCTTAGGCTCAGTACTGGCAGTAGGCGGTACTACAGTGCTGATCGTTTTATCTGTAGTTCACCACAGTGGGTTGGCGCTGGGCGTCAGTCTGGTTTTTGGTATATCGCTGATTGTGCTTTACACCATGTCGGCGGTTTATCATGGGGTGCCTCATCCCAAAGCAAAGGAAATACTGCGAATTTTTGATCATGCTTCTATTTTCCTTCTGATTGCGGGGAGTTATACGCCATTTTGTCTCGTCGCCCTTCGTGGAAATCCCAAAGGCCTGATCGTAGTGGGTGCAGTCTGGATTTGCGCAGGTTTTGGCATTCTGCTCAACGCCATCGATCTTGCGAAGACCGAGAAACTGGGCACCGTACTTTATGTGGTCATGGGCTGGGCGATTCTATTTGCCTTTAAAGATATTATCCGCGTACTGCCGCAGCCTGCCTTCTGGCTCCTGCTTCTTGGAGGGATCAGTTACACAGGGGGACTTGTGTTTTATGCTATGAAAAAAAGATATATGCACAGCGTTTGGCATTTGTTTGTGCTGGCAGGGAGTGTCTTGCATTATATCTGTATTGCGGTTTATGTCATACCTATGGCGTTCTAAAAAGCATGAATTGTCATATGAATAGTAACAAGAAGAATTGTTGGAGGTTCATATGGCAAAGATTATCATAGTCGGCGGCGGCTGGGCAGGGGTCAGCGCTGCAGTCACCGCAAGAAAAACCGGCGCAAAGGTGCAGCTTCTTGAAAGGACAGACCTGCTCCTGGGGCTGGGCAATGTGGGTGGTATTATGCGAAATAATGGAAGATTTACTGCGGCAGAAGAGAATATCGCTATGGGTGCAAGAGAGCTTTTTGAGATTACTGACGGCTGCGCAACCCATCGGAATGTAGATTTTCCGGGACATAAGCACGCAACATTTTATAACGTATTGAAGGTGGAGCCGAAGGTTCGGCAACTTTTGCATGAGATGGGAGTCGATATACATTTCATGACCCGGATTACGGATGTTGAAACCGAGAAATGTCAGGATGGTGAAAATAGGATTACGGGACTTGTGTCAGCGGATGGCGAACACTTTGATGCCGATGTTTATGTAGATTGTACGGGAACGACGGGACCTATGGGAAACTGTATGGAGTTTGGAAACGGTTGCAGTATGTGTGTGCTCAGGTGTCCCGCCTTTGGACCGAGAGTCAGCATTTCTGAGAAAGCAGGCGGATTTGACTACTATGGTAAACGTGCAGACGGAACGCTGGGCGCTTTCAGTGGATCCACGAAAATAGAGAAATCGACTCTATCAAAGCCACTGCAACAGGAGCTTTCTGAGAAAGGCGTAGCAATTGTGCCCCTTGCAAAGGAATTAATCAATGAAAGCAAGCTTTCCAAAAAGGTTTGCAAACAGTATGCGCTGCCGCAATTTGCGGAAAACATTGTTCTCATCGATACAGGCTATGCAAAGATGATGACCCCATATTTTCCGCTGGAGCAGCTTCGGATGGTGGCAGGTTTTGAAAATGCAAGATATGCAGACCCTTATGCAGGCGGAAAAGGCAACTCTATTCGCTATCTGGCAGTGACAGAGCGAGAGGAAAATATGCAGGTAAAAGGTGTTAAAAACCTCTTTTGCGGCGGGGAGAAGTCGGGACTTTTCATCGGTCATACGGAAGCAATTTCTACAGGGGCTTTGGCCGGTCACAATGCCGGATGCTATGCGGTAGGCGAATCGTGTTTGCAATTGCCGGATACTATCGCTATTGGTGCACTGCTAGCGTACCAAAAACCTGACGGCGGCATGTTCACTTTTGCAGGAGATGAGTTTTTCCAGTATATGAAGGAGAAAGGACTTTACTCCGTAAACAGAGAGGAAATTGCAGCGCGCATCGAGGCGGCAGATCTCACCTGCGTATACGACTGTTAAAAAAAGCGATGACTTCCAGGTGATTTTGTGTTAAAATCCTCCTTAGGAAAAGGAGACATAAAATCAATGAGAATTAATAAATATATTGCGCAATCAGGAATTGCCAGCAGAAGAAAGGCAGATGAACTGGTTGCTGCCGGCAATGTGAAGGTCAACGGACTGACGCTGAAGGAAGCCGGCTATGATGTAGTTGCAGGTGATGTGGTAGAGGTCAATGGTCGCCGCATAGAACCGGAGGATAAGAAGGTCTATATTTTACTCAACAAACCGCTGGGGTATGTGACAACCGTCAGTGACGATAAGGACAGACAGACTGTGATGGACTTGGTGAAGGATGTCGACGCCAGAATTTTTCCGGTGGGACGACTGGATTATAATACTTCCGGCATGCTGATCATGACCAACGACGGAGATTTTGCGTATAGGCTGACCCATCCGAAACATGAGATGCCGAAGACTTACAGGGCGCGGGTTGCAGGCGTTCTGTCTGACGAGAAATGTGCAAAGCTGCGAAGGGGCGTTGATGTCGGTGGTTATGTGACATCTAATGCCAAAGTACAGATTGTAAAGGGTGTGCAGAGGTCTACCATCGTGGATATCACCATTCACGAGGGAAAAAATCGCCAGGTACGCAAGATGTTTAAGGCAGTCGGCAATAACGTGCAGGAGCTTGCACGTATTGCTATCGGCGATATTAAGCTGGGCAGATTGGCTGTAGGGCATTATAGAAAACTGACAAAAGAAGAAGTCGAATATTTAAAGAATTCCTAGAAGGCGGGAAACCGTCTTCTTTTTGTGCTGACATTTACGGTGTTTTTTATAAAGAAATATTGTAAAAGCAAAAAGAGTGTGGTACAATATTTTTTTCAGTTAAACCGTTTACGATAAAGGAGGTTACGTTATGGGCGGCTTTTTTGGTGTTGCAGCGCGGCAGGACTGCGTGTTTGATTTGTTTTTTGGGATAGATTACCATTCTCATCTGGGAACTCGGCGAGGTGGTATGGCGGTATACGGAAAGGACGGCTTTAACAGAGCGATTCACAATATCGAAAACTCTCCTTTCAGAACGAAGTTTAATAAAGATATGCAGACGATGGACGGCATTATGGGAATTGGTTGTATTTCGGACTACGAGCCACAGCCGTTGATTATTCGTTCCCATCATGGCACTTATGCGCTGACGACAGTGGGAAAGATTAATAATGTCGATAGTCTGGTGCAGAGACTCTTTGATACGGGACATGCTCATTTTCTGGAGATGAGCGGCGGTGAAATCAACGCGACCGAACTGGTTGCAGCGCTGATCAATCAGAAAGAGAATTTAATCGAGGGCATGCACTATGCGCAAGAAGTCATCGACGGCTCCATATCGCTGCTTCTGATGAATAAGGCGGGCATTTATGCAGCTCGTGATAAATACGGCAGAACACCTATTGCTGTAGGTAAGAAAGAGGAGGGTTTCTGCTTTAGTTTCGAGAGTTTTGCCTACAAGAATCTGGGATATACAGATTACAAAGAACTGGGACCAGGAGAAATTGCAGTGATTACAGATCAGAACTGTGTGACACTGCTGAATCCAAACGAAGACATGAAGATTTGTACTTTCCTTTGGGTGTATTACGGGTTTCCGGCAAGCTCCTATGAGGGGATCAGTGTAGAGCGGATGAGAAATGCCTGCGGTGCCAAGATGGCACAGCGGGATAGTGTAGAAGCGGACTATGTAGCTGGTGTACCTGATTCCGGTATCGGAAGCGCAGTGGGATATTCCAATGCTTCTGGTATTCCATACGGAAGACCTTTTATTAAATATACGCCGACCTGGATGCGTTCGTTTATGCCGACCATTCAGACCAAGCGAAATCTGATTGCAAAGATGAAGCTTCTGACTGTGGAAGATTTAATCAAAGACAAGAGACTGGTACTCATTGATGACTCCATCGTAAGAGGAACGCAGCTTCGAGAAACTGCCGAATATCTCTTTGAAATCGGCGCAAAGGAGCTGCACATCAGACCTGCGTGCCCGCCGATTATGTATGGATGCAAATATCTGAACTTCTCGCGTTCTTCCTCTGAAATGGATCTGATTACCAGAAGAGTTATCACAAGACTTGAGAATGGCAACGTAACTGGTGAAATCCTGGAAGAATATGCAAATCCTGAGACAGAAAAATATGCGCAGATGGTGGAGGAAATCCGTAAGGAAATGGGATTCACTACGCTGCAGTTCTGTCGCCTTGATGATATGATGGATGCTACGGGCCTTGAAAGAAATAAACTCTGCACCTACTGCTGGAACGGAAAAGAATAGTCTTTGCACTGTAATGCAGCAGCTGTGCATATATTCGTAAAAATCAGCGAAAATATGCAGGCTATGATAAGGAATCGTGCATATTTTTTAGAATTTTGATTGCAATATGCAGATTTACAATGAAGAACGCCGTCAGAGAGAGGGAAAACCCTCTTGATGACGGCGTTTTATGCGTATTTTTTTAATTTTTGGTGAAAATATGCACGCAGCGGTGCATATTTTTGAGAATTCTCTTTGAAATATGCATGAGATATGAGTGAAGCAAGCGCACAGAGTTCAGCAGCGCTGAATTTTTTCTATTTTAAAATCCGGTAAAGGGCCAGCGCCTTGTAAATCGTTAGAGATTCAGGCATTTTTCGCATATCAAAACCAAGGATTTCGTTAATTCGTTTCAGCCGGTACTTCACCGTGCCTTTATGGACATACAGCATTTCGGCAGACTTGTCAATATTACCGTTGGCATCAATAATAAAGGTTTCCAGAGTTTCCAGCAAAGTATCAGCACCGGAAGCGGCATGCAGAATCGGATGCAGAATGGTAAGGACATGGTCAGAAGCTTTTTTGTCTGACGCAATGGCAGCGCACTCGCTGCAGAAATGCAGTTCGCCCAGATTGAAAACTTTTTTTGAAGGAAGAATGCGATGCAGGTAGGCGTTATAGGCGACGTACTCTTCGAATAAATCTTTGTAAATGCCGGGGTTATAGTAATCGGCATGAATCATCATGCGCTCAATTTCCTCATAGGAAGAAAAAGCTTTTTCTGATTCCATAAAGAAATCGTAGCGATTGATCTCATAATCAGGAAATTCCAGAAACAGAACGATGCAATCTCCGTTTACCTCTGAAATTGGCGTAAATCCTTGGGAATAATAGTGTTTTTCTAATTTCGTCCGAAGTAAATCGGGCTCTTTTTTTGCCCTGTTTGTCATGCTGAAAATGAGTACAGCGTGAATCTTCTTTATATCGACACTCAGCCGCTTGGCAAGGCTCTGAATTTTAATAGGTTCGTTGTGAATAAGAGCATGACACAGGGCAGTCTTATCAGAGCGGTTTTTCTCCCATATACACAGATACAGACGAATCGATTCCATCACCTGCTCAAACTGGATTTGGTTTACCGCGCCCTGCTTGGAAATCACTGTTAGATATCTTAATACCGGGTCGCTGAAGAAAATGGGGCTTCGGGTGAAGTAGTAGCGGTTTCCTGTCTTTGAGACAAAAGCACTTTGATAAGATGTGCGAGTGGAAAGTTTCTCTCCATGGGAAATGGTAAAATTAGCGTCATGAAGAGGTTTGAAATCTTCACCGGCCCAGTCAGCGCCGTGAAGCAGGTTCAAGTTCTTATCGTAGAGACCGATAGAAAAATGGGTGTACTGGCTGATAATGTCTACAAGAAGGGTTAGAGAGCGCTCCTGCGCAGAGAGGGACGCCATGTATTCCAGGACAATGTTAGTCCAGTAGTTTTGATTCTTTCGATCCTCCAGAATCTGTTCCATAATAGGCGTAATCAGTTCGCTGCAGGAGTGCCTGTGAGACGGCATCTGAATCAAAGGAAAATCCAGCTCTTCTGCAGTTTGTATTACTTCCGGCTCGAAGTCCTCTTTGAACATACCGATATTCATCACTAAAATTCCGCTTGCTCCGACGCGGCTAAGAAAGTGCAGGCAATCCAGTTTGACCTGTAAGGGAAACGTAAGAAAATAGCTGGACAGCAGAATCTCTCCAAGCAGATATTTGGAAGTGTGAAACAACTCGTCATAATTAAATTGAATGTCGAACTGGTCAACGATTCCAATGCCGGAAACGGTGTTGGAAAGCGATAAAGTTCCGGCTCTTACAATGGCACCTTCCATCACTGGCAGGCTTAATAAATCTTTCAGGGTGATACTCATATTGCACTCCTATCTGCCTTCTTGGACAAGATAATTGTTTAAAGTGTATCATAGGAGGAGTTTTTTGTCAAAAGGAACAAAGGGAAGTACGTTTTTTTATCTGAAACAGAAAAGACGTAAAAGTGATTTCAATGATATGATAAATTTATAATATTGTATATAGCAAAAGAAAGGAGGAAATCAGCTATGAGAACTTATTATTTAGAGGAAATGACCTGGCCTGAAATTGAAAAAGCATTGGGTGAAGGATATAAGACAGTGGTAATTTTTTCCGGTGCGGTGGAACAGCATGGGCCACACCTGCCGGAGGCTACTGATGCAATCAGAGCCCATGCGGAGGCGGGCGACTTTGCGAAGAGGCTGGGCAAAGCGCTGGCGGCACCTGTGATTCGTCCCGGCGTTTCTGACCCCCATATGCCGTTTCCTGGCAGCATTACATTGAGGGCGGAAACTTATATGATGATAATTGAGGACTATATTGATTCTTATTTAAAACATGGATTTGATACGTTTGTTCTTGCATCCACCCACGGCGGAAATATGCCTGCGATGGAAGAGGCAGCAGTGCGCTGCAGGGAGAAACATCCTGAGGCTGCTATCGTAACCGGCTGCAGCATGGCGGATGTTATGCAAATGCTTGCAGAGGCAGAGAAAAATGAGGGGCTGCCAAAAGGCGTCTGCGGTGGACATTCCTGTGAATTTGAAACGTCCATGATGCTGGCTGTATCCGATTTGGTACAGATGGATAAAGCAGAAGCAGGCTTTATGGGCGGACTGACCAAAGAGGTTTCGGACAAAATGAACACGGAAGGTCTTCGGGCAGTCAGTGCCAATGGAATTATGGGCGATCCGACTGGTGCAACCCGTGAGCGCGGCATGCGGTTCTTTGAGACTATGCAGCAGCTGCAGCTGAAGATTATAAAAGAGAAATTAGAACGTGAAGGGAAATAACTATGGCAGAGAATCATAAACAAGGTACGATGGAAAAACGTGCCATTACCCAGGTGCAGCCCAAGGAAAAGCAGTCAACCTTAAGCTTGACCATGATTTGGGTTGGCGGTGTAATCAGTGCACCTGCACTGATGGTTGGAGCAATTTTGATGGGAGGTTTATCCCTGCAGATGACTCTTTTAATTACCCTGTTAGCTTTTGGTGTACAGGTGGCAATTATGAGTTTAAACGGAATTGAAGCATCCGATACAGGCTATCCACTGACAGTGATTCTTGGAAAAACCTTCGGCAACACCGGTTCCAGATACATTCTGGCTGGTCTGATTACATTGACACAGGGCTTACAGGCTGCTGTACAGATCGGCGTTTGCGGCGGTGCTTTTGTTGCAGCGCTGGGTGCATTTGGAATTCCATTCCCGATGTGGCTGTCCATGATTTTGTGGGGCGGCATTATGGTACTGACTGCAGTATATGGTTTTACATGGATGACTGTGCTAAACTATGTAGCAGTTCCATTCCTGGTTGTTGTATGTGTATACGGTACCATTAAGTCTGTAGGCATGTACGGCGGCTTTAGCGCAGTGCTTGCTTATGAACCGGCACAGCAGATGGACTTCGTATCTGCACTGGCAATTATGATTGGTATCTTTGCTTGCGGAACCATCGTATGTACAGACCTGACCCGCTATGCAAAAGACAGAAAGGCAACGGTCATTTCTTCAGTACTGGGAATTTTACCGGCGATGCTTTTGATTGTTGCTATGGGTGCAATCATGAGCGTTGGCGCAGGAACAACAGACCTGACAGAGCTGTTCGTAAAACTGAACATGCCGATTATCGGCGTACTCGCACTGCTTCTGGCAACATGGACTACTAACACCACTAACTTCTACCAGAGCGGTCTGGCATTCACCAGATTCTGTGGAGAAAAGGATGGTAAGAGACCGCTTCTTACTGCAATTATCGGTGTAATCGCAACTGTTCTGGCAGTTTTAGGTGCACTGGATTTCTTCGTTCCGATGCTCAACGCATTTTCTGTCATGATTCCGCCAATTGCAGGCATCATGATGGCAGACTACTGGATTATTGGAAAAGGCAAGAAAGAAAACTGGGGTATTATTCCAGGTTTCAACTTTGCAGGAATTGGCGCATGGATAGCTGGTATGGCAGTAGGCTTCTTCGTAAACGTATTCAGCCCTGCATTTAACTCCATTGTTGTCGGTATGATTGTATATCTGATTTTAAATGCTGCACTTAAGAATGTAACCCCTGCAGCAAGAAATCCGGAAGAGTTTATTGGCGAGTAATCGCAAAGTATAGGAGGTATACATATGAAATATTTAAGCTGGAAAGATGTAGAGTACATGGTTTATGGCGGTGCTTTCCTTGCTGGCGGCGGAGGCGGCGGCATGGATGCAGGGCTTGCAATGCTGGCTGAACTGGAAAAAAGATATCCTGACTACAAAGTGCCGATGATTTCCCCGGAGGAAATGAAAGACGATGAGTATGCGGCAGTATTCGGTGGAATCGGCGCACCTACAGCAGTAGATATCAAAACCGTTCTCGACTTATTTGACAAGCTGCTCAAGCATGGCTATGAAGTTGCGGCAGAGGAAGTTCCTCACGGTATTGCAGCAGCACTTCCGCCGGAACAGGGTTCCTTGTGCTGCATTCTTCCGATTCTGGTAAGCATTGCGCAAGGTATTCCGGTGGTTGACGCAGACGGCTGTGACCGTGCATGCCCGGGCCTTGAATGCTGCCTGTACACCTTAAATGGTGTGCCGTTCTACCCTGGAATTCTGACTTCTGAAAGAGGTCACGTAATTCGTATTGAGCCGAGCGATCCCCTTGACGCTGCAATCATTGAGAGAACCACCAGAAGAATTCTGGATCTCTATGAAAATATGCTGGGTATGACTTGCTGGTACTCTTCTAAAGAAGATATTCTGACAAAACTGGTTCCAGGAACACTGTCAAAGGCAATCGCTGTGGGAAAAGCAATCCTTGAAGCAAAGGAAAAAGGCGTAGATGTGTCAGAAACTGTCGGAAAATTGGTTCCTCTGAAACTGCTGGCTGAAGGTGTGGTAACGAAGAAGGAATCTGTCATTAACGAAGGCCACGACATAGCGACTACCATCGTTACTGATGCAGAAGGCGTAGAATACAGAATTCTTGCTGCAAATGAAAGTATGGCATTAGAAAATCTGACCACAGGAGAAACCGTAATGAGCTGTCCCGACGTAATCTGCAGTATTGACAAGGACAATTACTACCCACTTAGTACCGCAGATGTACTGGAAGGTATGCATGTACAGTACTTCGGTACACCGGTAGACGAAAAGTGGTTTGCAACTGAAACCGCAAGAAACAGCTTCGCGCCACACTTCAAAAAATGTGGTTATGAAGGACCAATGGTGAGATTTTAGTATGATTGCTAGATGCAATTGGGCTTTGCCGGCGAGTTATCGCCATGGGCAAAGCCCGCTTTTTTGGCAGAAATGTGAGAGATTTTGACAAAATTGTGTACACCTGCTTGAAAAGAGCGAGGCAAGTATAGTATAATTAAAACAAAAGTTATAGTAGAATTTTACATTGGAGAGAATATTTTGGATTTACAAGCTGTACTTACAATGCTCGGCGGTGTAGGGCTTTTCCTTTATGGAATGAAGCTGATGGGACAATCCCTGGAACGCTTTGCCGGAGCGAAGATGGAGAAAACCCTTGAGAGACTGACCAGCAGCAGAGGTAAGGGAGTCCTCCTTGGCGCAGGAGTAACGGCAGTCATTCAGAGTTCGTCGGCGACGATTATTATGGTAATCGGTTTTTTAAACGCTGGCATTCTGAAACTGGTACAGGCAGTTCCCGTCATTATGGGTGCCAATATTGGTACGACCATCACCGCTCAGATTTTGAGACTGGGAGATATTAACAACGATAATTTCCTTCTGCAGATGCTGAAGCCAGTATCTTTTGCGCCTCTCTGTGTTGTGATTGGCGCTTTTGCTATGCTGATTTCTAAGAAAAACAAGACCAAAGATAAGGCTGGTATCGCTGTTGGGCTGGGGATTTTGTTCATCGGAATGAATATGATGGAGTCCAGTTTTAAGCCGCTGGCAAGCTCACCGGAATTTATGCAGATTTTTCTGGTGTTGACCAATCCGGTGCTGGGCGTTCTTGCCGGCATGGCAGTAACTGTGCTGCTGCAGAGTTCTTCTGCTTCTGTCGGCGTACTGCAGGCTATGTCTGCAACCGGCGCTATTACTTTTTCCATGGCGGCGCCTATTGTTATCGGACAAAACATCGGAAAATGCGTCACGGTGCTTCTTGCAAGTATCGGCACCAATAAAAATTCACGTAGGGCTGTCTGTATTGATATCACAATGTCCATTGCAGGTGCAGTAATTTTTCTGCTGCTGATTTATGTATATCAGGGGCTGTTTGGATTTAGCTTCTGGGATAAACCTGTAAATAGAGGTCGTATTGCAGATTTCCATACTTTATTTAATCTAGCAACCTGTATATTTATGTTGCCTTGTGTAAACCTCTTGATTCAGTTCTCGAAGAAAATCGTCAAAGACAAGAATGTTTCTAAAATCGATGAAGAACTGCAACTGCTGGATCCGATTTTTATTCCTACGCCGGCGCTGGCTCTGGAACAGTGCAAAAAAGTCATGGTTTCTATGACGGATGCTGCTTTGGAAAATTATCGCCTGGCGTCGAACTGCTTGTTTAAGTATAGGACTGAAGATTTCGAGAAAATCAAAGAAAATGAAAATTTCCTAGATAAGACCGAAACCGTTCTGGGGGATTATCTGGTTCGCATTACAGAGCAGCATTTGGATGTGGAGCAGAACCGTTTGGCGACGGAATTTATGCACACCGTAGGTGATTTTGAACGGATTGGAGACCACTGCCAGAATCTTCTTGATGTAGCAGAGTTTAATATGGAACAGAATATAGTCTTTTCTGAGGATGCTCTTTGTGAATTGAGATATCTGCAGGCAGCAGTAGATGAGGCGCTCAGCGTAACGGTTACTGCCTATCAGGAAGAGAAGGAAAGTGTTTGTCATAAAATTGGTCCTCTTGAAGACAATGTGGATTATTTGGTGGATATGCTGAAATCCAAACATATCGATCGCCTGAAAGCTGGTCAATGCAGTACGCAGGGCGGCATTTCCTATGTGGAAATTCTGACTAACATGGAACGAATCTCAGACCATTGCATCAACATTGCGCAGCATCTGCACCAGCGTATCGTGCGGCAGAGCCTGGATACCCATAAGAGTGAAGTCTTTGATAGAGATTCTGATGAATACAAAGCGATGACTGCATATTATGAAAAACAGTTCCTGGATCCTGTTCGGTAAGAAAAACAAAAAACTGCTTGACTGTATTTGGAAAAAGGAGTATACTCTACGTTAGAGAGATGATAAAGAATAAGTCTAGATGCAGACTATAAATGTATCAATAATTAATTATCACTAAATGAAGAGTGAGAGTAAACTTTATGAGCGGCTAAACAGCCGCTCTTTCGCATTTCGTGAGATAATTATATTGAATTCGCGCGCAAAAAGGTATATAATAAAAAAGGTTACTGTGCGGGCATAGTTCATCGGTAGAATATCAGCTTCCCAAGCTGAGGAGGTGGGTTCGACTCCCATTGCCCGCTCCATGAATATACTTGCAATAAGACTGAAACTGAGCTATAATCGAATCATAAGCGTGGGGGATTGGCGCAGCTGGGAGCGCGTTTGACTGGCAGTCAAAAGGTCAGGGGTTCGAACCCCCTATTCTCCACCAATGAAAAGCAGGTTGAACACCTGCTTTTTTTCCATCTCGGAGTATATCAGAAGCAAAAAATCAGAAAGCTAGAGAAATGAAATGAATCGATTGACAAAAATTATTTTAAAGAATATTTTTCGTGTACCGTCAATTTTTGGTAGAATTTACTGGTATGCGGCACATCCGGAACGCTATAGCGGAGAGGAAAAGCTGCGGCCGCTGCAGTATATTGTAGAGCGTGCCAAAATCAGCGGAAATTTGGATATCAAAGTCTATGGAAGAGAGAATATTCCGGAGAAGGATGGGTATATTTTTTATCCCAATCATCAGGGAATTTTTGATGGTTTTGCAATGATTGAAGCCTGCCAGAGACCAATTTGTCCTGTCATGAAGCAGGAACTAATGAAAATCCCCGGTGTAAAGCAGATTTTTACCTGTATGAATGCGCTTCCTATGGACAGACGCGATGTGAAACAGTCCCTTAGAGTAATCAACGAAGTAAGTCATCGTGTAATGCAGGGCGAAAACTGTATTATCTTTGCTGAGGGGACAAGAAGCGGAAACGGAAATCAGCTGCTGGAGTTTAAGGGAGGTAGTTTTAAAGCGGCGGTCAAGGCGAAATGTCCTGTCGTTCCTGTAGCTTTGATTGACGCATATAAGCCATTTGACAGAAATGTACCGGGGTTTATTACAGTGCAGGTGCATATATTAAAGCCAATCTATTATGAGGAATATGCGGGCAAAAAAACAACTGAAATTGCCCAGATGGTGAAAAGCAGGATTGAAGAAAACATTGCGGTGTATGCTGAAAATTAACAGAACATGAACATGGCTGTCCTTTTAAGGAAGGTCATGTTCTTTTTTTATGTAATCTTAATGCATGTAAATTCTTGGAAAGTAGAATTATATTGGAAAGCGCAATGGCAATCAGATATCCGTAAATATTCAGTGCAGGAATCCCAGTAAAGATAATTAGAAATATCAAAAGCAGCAATTGTTGAAACAGCGAATTGCGGAAAGATTGACCCTCGCAGCCAATTCCAATAAGCAGACTGGTTGTGGAGGCTGTCATATATAAAAGGGGCGCCAGCAGTCCGGCAAGGCGGATCATCAGTCCTAAATTGTCCTGTTTATAGAAAAATTGTCCCATGGAATCTGCGAAAAAGAAAAAGACGGCACAAGTTAAAATTCCAATAAAAAAGGAAAGTGCCAAGGTTCGTGTGATGAGTCTGCCGACAAATTTTTCTTTTCCAGCAGCGGCCATAGTAGATATTTTAGGAACCACGATTGAGCAAACTGCACCCACCAGAATCATGGGGTAGTTGATAAGGGGAAAGACCATACCCTTATACTGTCCCAGCAGTGACAACGCTTCGGAGGTTGGATAGCCGCAGGTGCATAGCCGCAGTTTTACAATGACAGAGGAAAAAGCATTAACTCCTTCTAAAAGGCACTGGGTCAGGCAGATAGGTGCGGCGCCTTTTGCCAGTGAAAGGAGAACATTGGAAATTTCTTTTCGCGTTGGCATAGGTGTTTTAACTTTCGGCTTAGTTTTTTTATAATATAGCAGCAGCAGTAAGACGCTTTGCATTTCTCCGATGGCGTAACACAGATAAACCAGAGTTACTGCAGGAAAATCAAACCGATTGAGGCAGAATCGTATAAGAAGGTATAAAATAGGAAAGCGCAGAATTTTTTCACTGATGTTGATTGCAGAGGGAATTCTTATCTTTGTAAGTCCCAGAAAGTGTCCCTTAGTGATGTTAGAGATGGACATTAAAATCATTAAAGGACAGGTAGCGAGGATGGGATAAACAAGCTTGCTGTCGCCAAGAAAACCGGAGGCGATAGGCTTTGCGGTAATTAAAACGATACCAACAAGAAAAACAGACCAGAAAAAGCTGGCACAGGTAGCGATTTTTACAGACTGATTCATTTCGGTATAGGCTGCAAAATGCTGGTTTTTTGCGGAAATTTTAGACATGGTAACAACGATGCCCTCTGTCATAAAGGAAAGAAAAAGGCAGTTGATGGGAGCTATCAGGCTTAAGAGACCGAGGCCTTCTGCGCCGAGAATTCTGGTTAGATATATGTTGAAAATAAATTCAATTAGACCGATAATCAGATTAGATACGGCCAGTACCATGATATTTTGTTTTACTTTTCCAAAGGTCATAGACACACTCCTTGATATGCCTATATATATGAGAGAGGAACTAACAGTATACATCATTACAAACGGAATACTTGAAAATTTAGAAGATATATGCTATGCCAATATATAACATTCAAACAATGACAAGAATGGAGCTGTATTGCAAGGAGAAGATAGGAATGTTCTGTGCGGCAGGGCAAACCCACGAAAAACGTTTAGTGCTTTTTTGGAACAGACAAAACTGACAGCTTTTTAGATTTTTGTCAGTTCTGTCAGGATTTCAGCCTATTAGGATGGCTTTTTTCACGATTTGCTGACAAAATTCTGTATGCTGCTATCATTTGTCAGTATTGATGGTTCGTGATACTTTTCGCGCGTTTGCCGTGTCTATGCGCCGGTTTGTATTGCACTGCATAATTTCCTGTGATATACTGAAAAAGTCAGTAATTTATTAGGAGAAACATTTTAATGAGCGGAAAAGTTTTAGAGCAAAGTCAGAGCGTATATGAACTGCTTGCAGCGGATGGAGCCTGCAGCGGGCAGGCGAAAGAAGTGCGGACTTTAATTGATAAATTGCAAAAAAGAGATATGACGGTATCGATCATCGGTCAGTTTAAGAGAGGAAAGAGCAGCCTTTCCAATGCGATTTTGGGGGCTGAGATTTTGCCTGTCGGCATTGTACCTATTACATCGGCTGTTACTCGTGTTGTTTATGGAGATAAAGGGTGTGAGGTGCATTTTCAAAATGGCGTGGTGACACCGATTGAGTTTGAAGAGCTTTCAGCATTTATTAGCGAGCAGGAAAATGCGGATAACAGGTTAGGAGTGGATTCGGTGATTTTGCGTACGCCATCGGAGTTTCTCAAAGATGGTTTAACCTTTGTGGATACGCCTGGCGTTGGTTCTTTTCATAAAAATAACACGGAAACGGCATATCACTACATGAAGGAAAGTGATGCGGTGATTTTCCTGCTGTCAGTGGACAGTCCCATTAATCAGATTGAGATTGATTTTCTGCAGAGTACCAAAGAATTTGCAGGGAAATTTTATTTTGCTGTAAATAAGATTGATGTGGTTGGAGAAGCGGATTTACAGGCTTATGTGCAGTACTGCCAGAAACTTCTCTGTCAGCTGATGGGTGTTGACTCTGTAGCAATGTTTCCTGTCAGCGCTAAAACGGGTGCTGGCGTAGAGGAATTGAAAACCTCCATTGCTGAGGACTGCCTGAAAAATGTCGGAGAGATTCTGGAGGAGTCCGCAGCCAAGAAACTGAAAGATTTGATTTCCAGAACGTTGAATCAGCTGGATTTTTACTGGAAAGCTATGAACATGGAATACAAGGAGCTTGATGATTGTTTTGAGCAAATCCATGAGACCGTTCAGGCATGCAGAACAAAAGCTGCAGCAACGGAAGGCTTTTATGAACTGCATTTAAACGAAATCAAGATACAGCTGTCGGCGAAGGTATTGGAGCTGTTTGGCATGGAGTATCAATATGAGATTGAAGAATTGCCGGCAGGACTTGTGGTAATGAGTAAAGACGACTTCTTGCGTGAGGTCGATACGCTATGCAATGATTTGAATACAACTTTGAGTGACATTTTGCTTTATAGGGAAGAAAATGCTTATGCAGTTGTGCGCAGAATCAATGCGATTAACAGACTAGGTCGGAGTTTGCGCAGAATCAGAGAGGAATTATAAGAATTAAGGGAGATATCTCCCTTTTATGGGCCCGTAGCTCAGCTGGGAGAGCGCTGCGTTCGCAACGCAGAGGCCGTGGGTTCAATCCCCATCGGGTCCACCATAGAAGATTGAATTACGTCGGAGACAAGCGCTTCGGCGTTTTATATACATTGTGAGATGAATTGGGGGTCATAGAAATTCTGTAAAAGGGTGCAAACATTTTCAGAAAATCTTGGGAATTGTAGAGTAACCGTCTTTATGCTATAATAAAAATCCAACGTAAGACTTAGTTGCATGACAGGAGAAGGGAAGCATTATAATGACAGAAGAAACTAGAATGATTTTGGACAAATTAGAGAGGATGGAAGAGAAATTAAACAGTCTTGATAATAAAGTGACATATCTCGACGAGAAGGTATCGTGTCTTGACGAGAAGGTGACGTGCCTTGACGAGAAGGTGACGTGCCTCGACGAGAAGGTATCGGACCTTGACGAAAAGGTGACGTGTCTCGACACAAGAGTTTCGGAGATGGACGAAAGATTTACTAAGGATATCCGAGAGATTAAAATCACATTGGAAAGCGAAGTAAACAGAAATATAGCAGTTATAGCAGAGGGGCATTTGAGCTTGGATAGAAAACTCGATGAAGCTTTGAAAGTAAACCAGGAAAGAGAAATGCTGCTTCTTCGTGTAAATCGTTTGGAAACAGAACTTTTAAAGAGAAGAGAACATTAAACCAGAGATTCTGAAGACAGTGCCCTCCTTTTTACAGGCATTCGCACATATTCTGGTGAGGAAAATCCCCGTTGACAAGCATTTTTTTTATATGGTATACTTTGTTTATCTGGATGATGGAATCGGGAGAGCGCATGGGCTTAAGGCTAGCGCCGTGCCGCCGAAGGGGCAAAACTCTCAGGCAACAGGACCGTTTCCGGACAGACCTCTGGAAAGTGTAAAAAGAAACCACCGATGAAGCAACTCTGCCCGTGAAGGGGCGGAAGAATCTTTCAGGTAAAAAGACAGAGTGTAATATTCTATCTCATTTACTCATGCAAGATACGCTTGGAGGTGGTTTTTGTGTCTGCATATATTTCTTTTATTCTCGAAATTATTGGAACTGTTGCTTTTTCTGTTTCTGGCGCCATGACCGGTATTCGCAAGGGCATGGACATTTTAGGCATTTCTATCTTAGGTCTTACTACAGCAGTGGGCGGTGGTGTGATTCGCGACTTAATCTTAGGGATTACACCGCCAAAGACATTTCAGAATCCAATTTATGCTATCGTAGCGATAGGAACGGCATTAATTGTCTGCACTCCTTGGATGCAAAGGCTCTTTTCTAAAAGGCAGAATTATTATGATTTGATAATGCTTTGGATGGATTCTGTGGGTCTGGGCATTTTTACTGTTGTAGGAATCGAAACAGCTTATAGTGTTTCTACAGATTTTAGTTTGTTTCTGATGATTTTTGTCGGAGCGGTGACAGGTGTTGGGGGAGGTGTGCTCCGCGATGTTATGGCACAGGATCCGCCTTATATCTTCGTAAAGCATTTTTATGCCAGCGCTTCTCTGATTGGTGCAGTGATTTGCTCTTTGATGTGGGAGCCCTTTGGGCAGGGCGTATCAATTATCGCAGGAGTTGTCATTGTTTTGGTGCTGCGGCTTCTGGCTGCAAAGTTCAGATGGAGTCTGCCGAAACCGGGTGTCGGTACAAGCGACAGGTAATGTGGAATATAAAGGAGCTGTCTAATTGTAATCAAGACAGCTTCGCTTTTTATTACAGGATTCCGCCTGCTTTGAACTCTTCATCGGATAGGACGCCGCCTTTGTTGGATACCACCAGAGAGGAGGCAGCGTTAGCCTTTGCGATAGCATCGTACATGGAAAGTCCCATGGAAAGCCCTGCCATCACTGCGCCGCAGTGACCGTCGCCAGCACCGATGGTGTCAACGATTTTTTCGGCAGGCACCGGTGCTACGTGTACAAGACCCTCGCCGCCTGCAGTTCCATCGAAATAGTAAGCGCCGTTGGCACCGTTGGTAATGATGATGGTATTTTGCGTTTTTTTATGTAATACCGCGGCAGCATCGGAAATAGCAACACAGCCAGTATAACGACAAATTTCGTCCTCGTTTAAGTGGAGTATTGGGCGTAGTGCAAAAATTCGTTCCATTAATGCATCGTCAATGAGACAGATTCGAGGACCGGGTGCGTAGAACACCGGCAGCCCGCTGGTTTCTAGAAAATCTACGATAGTGCTACCTGTCTTATCTTCTATTTCTAGACCGCAGATGTAGGCACACTGTAGCTTTGACAGATTCAGCATGTCAAACCACTCTTTGTAAAAGAGATACTCTGCGCCATGGTCTACAATAAAGGTTCGCTCGCCGCTTTCTTCCACAAAGCAGTAGCAGCATCCATTTGCCATATCCGGCGTTGGCATAGGTGAAGCCAGTCCTTTTGAGGCCAGCTGATTGCGGACGAAATCTCCGTAAAGTCCTGTACCCACTGGAGAAAACAGTGTGTAAGGCACGCCGAAATGACGAATCATGTCCGCTACGTTGTGTGCGCAGCCGCCCAGAGACATGGATTGCGATTTAACGTGGACATCCTGTGCCGTAGTGGGTAGAAAGTCCAGATTGATGATGATATCGGCAACTGTAGAGCCGATGACTAAAATCTTTTTCACTTGCGGATAACTCCATATTAACTAAAACTTCGCTGTAACTTCGTTTTATAGTATATCACCTTCTGCAGAAATCGTCACTACCTGATATGGAAGAAATTTTCCGCTGGCAGAAATCGCACGGGAAACCGCAGTCTCAAGTCCGCCGCAGCAAGGGACCTCCATACGGAGCACTGAGACCGAGGAGATGTTGTTGCGCCGCAGGACTTCACTGAGCTTCTCGCTGTAATCTACACCATCCAGCTTTGGACAGCCAATCAGCGTTACGCGACCTGTCATAAACTGCTCGTGGAATTTTGCGTAAGCATAGGCGGTGCAGTCTGCCGCAATCAGAAGATTTGCTTTGTCAAAATATGGTGCGGAAAGAGGTGCCAACTTTATCTGTACTGGCCAGTTTGTCAGTTTTGAAGCAGCGGATTTGCTGTTGCCCGCAGAAGCACTGTCTGTATCAGTGCCGCCGCCTGCGCAATCTCCCTGACAGCTTGCCTGCAGGTTTTGCAGTTCGATTGCCAGTTTTTTTGTCATCATGTTTGCTTTCACTGCTTCCTCATCATAGGCAGCGGCTTCGCGCTCCACAAAGGTGATTGCGTTCGTTGGACATGTGGGAAGACAGTCGCCAAGACCGTCACAGTAGTCGTCGCGCAGCAGTTTGGCTTTTCCGCCAACCATGCCGATTGCGCCTTCGTGACAAGCAGCGGCACAAGCCCCGCAGCCGTTGCACTTCTCACTGTCTATTTGAATAATTTTACGAATCATATTTGTTTCCTCCTTAATGATGGAATTTGGATTATACGTGCCTAATGACATGAATTTAATGTTGTGTTCATACCACGTGAGTCGAATCTTAAAACCTGCGTAATTTTGGGAATTATCGTGAGATATTCCTCAAAAAAAGAACAGGCAGCAAAAGAGAATTGCATTGCCTGTAAAATTCGTGAAAAAAGTTTATTCCATGTTGTCAAAAAGCAGCTCATCCAAAATTGCAGCAGCATCTTCGATGCAGCCATCGCAGCTTCTAAGAGGGATGCCGCCGTCAAGTCCTTTGAGTTCACGGCAGATGACAGACTGGTTTTTGGCAGTAAACATTTCGGTCGCTTTTTTCATCAGCTTATAACAGTTTACTTTTGTCTTGGGATTATCCAATTCGCCGTCGGATTCTTTCATGCCGATGACCATCGCCATGGCGGAAACTGCGCCGCATGTACCGCGGGTGCTCATTCCGTTTCCAAAGGCTTCTGCCAGCTTAAAGATTGTCTTTGTGTCACAGTCCAAGGTATCCGCAAAGGCACAGACTACAGCTTGGGCACAGTTGAATTTTTTGTGGTGCAGATTTACTGCGAGTTCTTTTCTGTTCATGTCGCTCTCTCTATTTTACAATGAATTTTGTGTATTTTTCCTTTAAATTCGGGTCGGGAGTGATGGACTGAGGTTTTTCTTCTAAAAGCTCAGGGTGACCTGCATAGCGTTTGAATTCGCGGAAACACCTCGCGTAGTAATAGCCGGATTCTACTCTATCATCAGCAGAAACCTTGATTGGAAGCACTTTGCGCTCTTCGATGACCTCGCCGACCTTAAAAAGTCTTTTTTCAGGCTGACCCATGGCGATAAAGATACCTGTTGTGCCGAAATCGTAAATATGATGGTAGACGGCTTTCAGGCGAATAGACGCCAGATTGGTAATGAAGAGGGATGTATGGAACGGACTGGCATCTACAATGCTGAAAGGCAGAGAAAAATGCTTGTCCCACCATTTTAGAACGCCGACAACGCCGCCGACCAAAAAGGGAATTCGCATGACACCGCGAAGTAGCATATCGGTAGCATTATTGATACCGGCGCTTTTATTCAACTCGATAGCTTCTGCCAGTTTTCTGTTTACTTCGAAGATATCATCGTCTAAATTAAAATAAATTTTCGTCACAGTTTCTTCGGTATTATTATTCTTCAGTGTGGTGAAGGATACGCAGAAGTGGTTTCTGGCATAAATTCGCTTGTTGCAGACGAAACGGTTTAAATTGGGGTACTGAGACACCAATCTGAGATAAGCGGCAAGGATGACGCTCATATGGTCCATCTTAACTCCACTTGCGCGGCATTTGTTTATATAGCTGTGAATAGGCTCGAGATCCAGCTCCAGGTCGATGTAGTTGACTGCGTCATATCGCTTGGGCATAATGTAAGGCGTAATCTCATAAAACGGGTCGCAGCCCGAAAGTCTGTATCCGTCAGATCGTTTCATTTCTAAATCTCCAATCGAAAAAAATACTCAATCACTGTAGCATTATACTATAAAAAGGTTGTGAAATCAAGAAAGGAGCGGTATAATTAAGAATATCTCTGCTCCAAAAGTGATAATGTCTTAAGAAAGCGCAAGAGAAAATGTCCCAAAAGGATTCCTAAAAAACACATATCATAGTAAACTATCTCTTCGGAGGTGGTTTTTATCAGAAAGGTTGAACTTAGAATGAAAGAACAGAAAAAGTACGAAGTGATTAAAAAGCTAAAAGAAACAAACGGAAACAAGAAAAGAGCTGCCGTCGAGCTAGGCTGTACCGTCCGCCACGTAAACCGAATGCTCAAAGGTTATGAGACGCAGGGAAAAGAATTCTTTTCCCACGGAAACAAAGGCAGAAGACCTGCATCTGCTCTCTCTGAGGAGTTAAAAGAGTCTATCCTGCTTCTCTACCAGAACAAATACTATGATTCGAACCTTACGCATTTCACAGAAAAATTGGCTGAGAATGAAGATATCCGGGTCTCAGAGGGAACCGTCAGAAATCTGCTTTACTCTCATGACATTCTCTCTCCCCTTGCATGGAAACGGACTCGCAGGAAACTCAAAGACAAGCTAAAAACCCAAAAGGATACTGCAACATCAAAGACAGAAAAAGAAAGCCTTCAGACTGCAATCGTTGACCTGGAAGATGCACATCCTACCAGAGCCAGATGTTCCTATGCCGGTGAGATGATTCAAATGGATGCGTCTGTACATCTTTGGTTTGGCGAAAACAAAAGCCATCTGCATGCCGCCATTGACGATGCCACGGGAACCCTTGTCGGCGCATATTTTGACAGCCAGGAAACCTTACATGGATACTACCAGGTCTTCCGCCAAATTCTTGAAAATTATGGCATTCCCTATATGTTCTACACTGACCGCAGAACCGTATTTGAATACAAAAAGAAAAATTCTCCAAATTTGGAGAATGATACATTTACGCAGTTTGCTTATGCATGCAAGCAATTCGGTGTCGATTTAAAAACAACCAGTATACCACAAGCCAAGGGCAGAGTTGAACGTCTTTTTAAAACCTTACAATCACGCCTGCCTGTCGAATTACGACTGGCAGGCGTGAAAAACCTGGAGCAGGCAAATGAATTCCTTCACTCCTACATAAAGAAATTCAACGCACAGTTCGCTCTACCCCTTAATCCTACCACGTCTGTATTTGAAACACAACCCTCAAAAGACAAAATCGACCTGTTTCTTTCCTTGCTCACACCCCGTATAGTGGATGCCGGTCATTCCATTCGGTTCAACAACCATCGGTACAAAATGTTGGATGAATCCGGCATGCATACAAACTACTACAAAGGAACGCAGGTGCTGGTAGCGCAGACCCTTAGCGGCAGGCTGTTTTGCAACGTAAACGGGCGAATTTACGCCTTGGAAGAGATTCCGTTGCATGAAGAAGTATCTCGGAATTTCAATACAGAAAAAGAACTTGCAGCAGCGAAGAAGCCAAAGAAGCAAAATATCCCGCCTATGCATCATCCTTGGCGCAAAGATAACTTTATGAAACATGTCTACGCTATGTATGGTAACGAAGCAACCTGGGCTGTTTAACTGCTCACGGTAACCCTTGCTTTTTGGTGCTAATATTGCACTTATTTTTGGACTTTTTCAATTACGGTTGACAGAAAGGAGCGGTATAATTAAGAATATCTTAATGAACCGGGAAGAAAAATATGGAATACAAGATTTATAAAGAAACGGATTTTAACAAATCGAACTGGACCGGTGGAACGACTACACAGCTGGCGATTTTCCCACAGGAATCCAGATACCTGGAAAGGAACTTTATTTGGCGTTTGTCCAGTGCGACGTGTGACTTAGAAGAAACGACCTTTTCTAAGCTTGCGGACTATGACCGGGTGCTGATGGTTCTTTCGGGAAACGCAGTGCTTGCCCATCAGGATGTGCGGGTGGCAAGACTGCAGCCCTTTGAACAGGATCGATTTGACGGTGCATATACGACTAAGAGCTTTGGCAAAATCACCGACTACAATCTGATGGTTAAAAAAGGAAATGAGGGCTTCTTAGATGTTATTATGGCGGAAGAGCAAAGTAAACCGCTGGATCGGGACTCCTATCCATCTTTCGAGCGCTATACGACAGCGCTATATTGCACTGAGGGTTTTGCAGCAGTGACTGTCTGCGGAGAAACCCTAATGCTTACTGTGGGGCAGCAGCTTGTGATCAACGACGAGAATCGGAATCCGGCGGAAGTTTCAGTGATGGGAGACGGCACTCTGATTCGGGCGCAGATATTCTACGACTATCATCCGGAGGAGATGGCGGCTACGGTGATTCCGAGGGAAAGAGTTTCCTTTGACGATTTTAAGACCTGCATTTATTTGTCCAACGTGCAGTTCCGCGGTGCCAAATATATTATAAAGAGTTTAAAAAATCAATGGTTTGATGAAGAACTTTCCAAGGCAATTCGGAAGCTGGAACAGTTTTATATTCCTTTCATTATTACGACTTTAGGGTTTTGCGCGATTCTGGGCATAGGATACAACAGATTTGATACGGTACTGCAATGGGTGCTGGCACTGGTTGGTTGGTTCTTGGCAGATATTTTACTCGTATCACCGCTGCTCTATCTTATGGTTGTTCCAAAGCCTGCAAGGAAGCACATTAAGGATGTAGCAAATCTGACGCCTTATGAGAAAAGGGTGCGGGAGAGGGAACTTTCTACCAACGAAAGAATGGATAAGCTCATGAAAAGGTATAAGACAGCAGGAATGCAGCGTTACGATAAAAATGGAAACGCATATATGATAGAGAAGGACGACTAGCGATGAGAAAAACGGCATGCCGCAGGGGGGTTCCTGCCCGGCATGCCGTTTTGAATTGCAGTTACGATTTTTATTTACTTCACAGTTACTTTCTTTGTTGTGATTTTACCGTAAATCTTTTCGCCCATTACATAAGTATACGGCGTAACTTTTACAGTGTATTTGCCTTTTGCCAGTTTCTTTGTGGTAAAGGATTTTGAGGTCTTGCTTAAGGAAGAAACTTTCTTGCCTTTTGCATTGTAAACGTGATAATAAAAGCCGCTTGCGTTGCTGTTTCCGCTGATTTTTACCGTGATTTTGGAAGTCTTCTTGGAAGCGGTCGCTGATTTAATCTTTGTGGTGCGGGCAAGAGCTGCCTTGTATGCCTTGATTGCATCCTTGCCGGCTTTTTCGATGGAAGCGGCAATATCTTTGGAGTTGTAAGCCTTGATTATACCGATTCTGCCTTCTGGCTTTGCATAAGTCTGACCGATTTTACCGCCTAAATCTTTTTCAAGATACTGAACCAGCGCTAGCGCGTCGGTGATGGATTCTTTGGTTACTTCCTTTGCACCTTTGAACATGGTGAAACCGTCGCCTTCCTGGGTAAGGATGTAAAGGCTGGAAGCTACGGTGTAGGTTTTAGCAGGATCAATTGCTTCACCGCCGACTTTCACGTTGGTGACTCTTCTTGCACCGCTTACTTCTACGAACATGCCGTTGTCATCAGTTACCACTGTGGAAGGGATGGTGGTATCGATATCGTAAGTCAGACCGGATACCTGCAGGAACCCGCCGCTTTCGGAAGGTGCGGATTTTGCGCCGTGTTCCAGTGCGTCAAGAATCTGCTGACCGGTAGCCTCGATAACGCCTAGCTGATTGCTCCAAGGGTTTACTGTGATGAGACTGCCATAGGTAACTTCGCCTTTTTTGATGGCTGCGCGAACGCCGCCTCCCTGAACCAGACCGATATCCGCACCAGTTACAGCGCGGTATGCATCAGCACAGAAGTTTCCGGCAGGGGCTTCCTGATTTCTTACCATTCTGTTGCCGTCAGCGTCATAGTCGTCTACGTCGACTTCACAGGTGCCGATGACTTTCTCGGTTACAGCCTTCAGATTAGCGTTAATACCGCTGATAACAGCAGCTACAGCGCTGTCCTTTTTGGTATAGCCGGAAACCAGAGAAGCGGAAATTTGTCCGTCGGCCTTGATGATGACTTCGCCGATATAGGAAATTCCGGTGCCTGTCTGAGTTAGAATGACTTCTTTTCCGTCTTTTGCTTTGACTTTAGTATCTTGGATTACACTGTGGGAATGACCATCAATCATAACGTCGATTCCGCTGGTGTTAGCGATGACGTTTTCTGAAGTCCAAGGATTTTCGCTTTCACCGATACCAAGGTGAGCTACTGCAATGACATAGTCTGCGCCAGCTGCTTTAGCATCATCTACGGCATTTTGTACAGCATCATAAAGGTCTTTTCCATTGTTGCCGTCGCAGAAGCTGTAGATGTAGTTGCCATTTTCATCCTGAAAGAAAACAGGCGTGGATTTGGTGATAGACTCCGGCGTAGAAATGCCGACGAAAGCGACTTTTTTGTCGCCGTAGGTTTTCATTTCGTAAGGCTTGAATACCGATTTGCCGTCAGAACCCAGGAAATTTGCACTGATATAGGTGGCATTTGCCTTGGATACCAGCGTCAGGAATGTGTCCATGCCAAAGTCAAACTCGTGGTTACCCGGAATTGCGATATCGTAACCTGCCGCATTCATAATATCAATAATATAATCGCCTTTGGAAAGGGCACCGATGACATCACCCTGAATAGCATCACCTGCGTCAACTAGGGTTACATAGTCGGTTTCCAGAAGCTTGTCAGCCTTATAGGCGGCAACACCTGCAAAACCAAGATTTCCCTCTACATTGCAGTGGGTATCGTTGGTATGGAGAATGACGATATCTCCGGTTTTTGCCTCTGCTGCAAAAGCTGTCGCTGGCATCATTACTGTGATGAGACACAAGGACAGTAAAACAGCAAAAAGTTTTTTACTTTTTTTCATGGGAACGACTCCTTTCGTAATTTATGAAACTCAGGTTTAGAATTTTTTTAGCGCATTTAAGAATGCGTCTACGTCTTCTTCAGTTGTGCCCCAGGAGGTTACCAGCCTGATGACACGCTTGCCTTCTCCGGCAGCAGCCCAATCATAGAAGAAAAATTCTTTTTCCAGTTCTCTGACCATTTCGGTTGGAAAGATTGGGAAAATTTGATTGGTAGTAGAAGTGCCGTCGAATTCATAGCCGCAGGCAGCAATTCCTTCGCGCAGTTTCTTTGCCATAGCATTTTCGTGAGCGCCGATTTGGAAGAAAAGGCTGTTTTCGCCGCCTTCCAAAAGTGCTTCAAACTGCACGCCGATGAGTCTTCCTTTTGCCAGCATGCCGCAGTTTTGCTTAATCATCCAGCGGTAGTGATCGTTGATGTTTTCATCAAAGATAACAACAGCTTCGCCAAGGAGCAGACCGTTTTTTGTGCCGCCGATGTAAAAGGCATCAGTCAGTCTTGCGATATCCTGGATGGTAAGGTCGGTATCCTCACAGGTGAGACCGGCACCGAGTCTGGCGCCGTCCAGTCCGAGGTACATGTCGTGGGCATCACAGCATTTGCGGAGAGCCTCCAGTTCTGCTTTAGTGTAAACGGTACCGCTTTCGGTGGTGTGGGAAATGTATGCCATCTTAGGAACGACAGTGTGGTCATCCTCATATTCCAGCCATGCGTTGTCGATGAGTTCCGGCGTCAGCTTGCCGTCAACGCCGTCGACAGTCAGCACTCTATGTCCTGTAGCCTCCACCGCACCGCACTCGTGAGAGTAAATATGGGCAGCTCTGGTTGCAACGACAGCTTCCCAGGGCTTCAGTGCTGCAGCGATGGTGATGACATTGGTAGGGGTTCCGCCTACCATCATGTGAACTTCACAGTCCGCTCTGCCGATTAAATCTTTAATCATCTGTGCAGCGCGTTCGCTGTGTGGATCAAGGGCGTACCCGTCAGTATGTTCTAAATTGGTAGCAATCAGTGCATCCAGAATTTTTGGATGAGCGCCCTGACTGTAATCACTTCTGAAAAAAATCATGGGTTTGTTCCTCCTAGTCGGTAAGTTTTATCACGATAAAATATTCTAAATCCATTATAAAATATTTTCGGGGAGAATTCACTAGATTTTGGAAAAAATTTTGCAACTATATTCTGAAGTGAATATTTGGTTAGAATATATTTGAAATATAATGATAATTACTGTTGGAATATAAGTGTATAGCCTAAGAATAAAGTGGGAAAATTTATAAAAATATAACCTCGAGCTATTGACAAACAGGGATAGATATGCTAACCTTAAATCGTAATTTTAAAGGCAAAATCGTTGTGAAGCGATGACGCAAAGCTATAGGGCCTTGTAAAGCCAAGGCAGCCAGTTGCACCTTACAGTGAATAAAACTGTTTTATTGGAACACTATAGCCTGATGCGTTGCGCACAAGGCTATTTTATTTTAAAATAAATTGTGATAAAATGATAAATGCAATAATTGGAAAGGATGAAAAAACGATGAAAAAGATTAGATTTTTAGCATTGACACTGTGCCTGGCACTGGTTGTTTGTATGGCAGGCAGCAGCTTTGTATTTGCTGGAGCAGAAGCGTCTCTGAAAGCACCGTCTTCTGTTAAGGCGATTTCCTCAGGAACAACAACTGTGAAGGTTTCATGGAGTAAGGTCAGTGGAGCTGAGAAATATCAGGTTTACCGCTATTACAGCAGTTCTAAAAGCTGGAAGAGAGTCCGCACTACAGCAAATGCGACAGCTTCTTTTACGGGGCTTACAAAGAACACCACTTACAAATTTAAGGTACGCGCTGTTTCCGGCGACAGTAAATCGGATTACAGCAATGTAGTTTCTGCTAAGACTGGCGTTGTAACGAAGATTTCGCTGGACAGAAAAACCAAGCCGCTGTATGGTACTGCATCTTTTACACTGAAGGCAACAGTAACTGCGAAAGCGCCGTCAAAGACAGTGACATGGACAAGTTCAGACAAGAGCATCGCAACGGTCAGCTCTTCCGGAAAGGTAACCGCAAAGGGAAAAGGAACCGTTAAGATTACAGCAAAAGCACATAATGGCGCTACCGCAAGCTGTCTGGTGACAGTAGGAACGAAATTCGACCAGACTTATCAAAAAGAAATGCTGCGCCTTGTTAACAATCTGAGAGCAGAAAAAGGTCTCAAACCGCTGCAGTACGCTTACAGCATTCAGGCGGCATCAGATTTGCGGGCACAGGAAGCCTGGGCCAATAAAGACATGGGGCATATGAGATATACAAAAAAAGGAACTGAAGGCGATTTCGATTCTGTTTATACGGACTTAGGATTGAAGCTCTCTTACCGGGGCACAGCTGAAAATCTGGCATGGCGTACAGATTCTTACAGTGATGCAAAAGCTGCGGCACAGGTGTATTTTAATCAGTGGAAAAATTCTAAGTATCACCTTGCCAATATGTTACATAAAAATGCGAAATCTATGGCAGTTTCTTATCACTATCAGAGCGGAAGAACTTTTGCGGCTGCTTCTGCGCAGCTTTTCCTGATGTAACTTGGATAGAAGTTTTGACTTGTGAGCCACCCTTCGGTGGCTCTTTTTTTGTGAAAAATTTATGAAAAATAACCTGAAACCATTTGAAAATACACGTTTGAAGGCTTGACAAAAATGTGCGGGGGGGGGTATAATACTTTTGTAAATTCTAACGAGAAAATCGCCATTAGGCGGTGATAACGAGCTGCTTGCGGCAGCTTGGAAGCGGTAGGAGGTTTTTTATGAAAAGAATAAAGAAAGAGTGCATTGTTTTTTTGTGCTTGATGCTGATTCTTTGTGGAAATCTGAGCGTATTTGCGGCAGATATCATCATGAATCCGGGCGAAAGCTGGGGGGCTTACCAACAGCGTGTCTATAATGCACGAAAAACAGAGTTTGATGCGCTTCAAACAGCAAATGCGGGAAACACTGTTCCTGCAGATGAGGTATGGACGCTTAATGCGATGCAGGAGGCGACGGATGGAGACGGCAACGGACTTGTGGATGTGTATACGGCGGCGCAGCTTCGCTGGGCGCTAGTAAACAAGAAGTCTCTGGAACTGAAAAACGATGTGGACTTAGGCGGACGCAACCCTGCAAACAATTGGAGTCCGGTTGCTGATCCAGGCAGCATCACCATCGAAGGAAATGGACATACTATTTATAATATGTATACTGCCGGATCTGGCACGGTGGGTATGATTTCAACTGTAGGCAGAGCCAGCACAGGATTTAAAATGCAGAATCTTCGCTTCCGGTATTGCCATGTAGAATCTAGCGGGCAGTACTCGGGTGTAGCGGTTGGCTGGCTGCTTGCAGGCAAGATGAAGCAGGTGTCCGTTGAGGATTCTATTGTTCATGGAGCAGCGCATACGGGCGGAATTGTCAGTGGATGGAATGGCGATGGCTCTACCTCTTTAAATAGTTTCTTTGTACACATGGATCAGTGCCATGTGCGCAATGTGACAACCTATGGGACAAGCTGTGTTGGGTCTTTTGTAGGTCCGGTTTCTGGATATAAGATTACCAATAGCTATTCTATTGACAGCTATGATATTTCTACATCATCGCATTCGGGAGGCTTTATATCCTGTCCGGGCAACTGCTGGATAGAGAACTGCTTCACGAATGTTAAGCTATATTGCAATACTGACGGCGGCGTATTCTATGGAATCGGTCATTATGCAAACCATTTTGAGAACTGTTTCGCCTCTGGCGTTGTAGAAGGAAGCAGCAATGTAGGTGGATTCTTTGGCAGAGATGAGCAGAATACCGATACTTGCATCAACTGTTACAGCACCTCCATGGTCGGTATGCAGAATACGGCAAGCACCATGGGAGGATTCTATGGAGGCGCTACAGGAGATACCAGAATACAGAACTGCTACAGTACCGGTGAGGTAGGGACGACAAAGACCAAGCCGGGAGCGAGCGGCTCAACATTAGGAGGTATCGGCGGAAATAATCCAGGTGCTGCAACTTTTAGTAATTGTTACTTTGATAAGCAAACATCCGGCATGGGCGAGTATGCAATCGGTACTTTAACCCATAATTCGTTTGCTGGAATCACTGGCTATCTGACTGGACAGATGATTGGCGATGCCATGAAGGAAGAATTCGGTACAGACGGAACCTGGACTTATCAGAGCGGTGTATATCCGCAGCTTTCCGTATTTACTAATCCGAGTGAAAGCTTCGGTAATGAAACAGACAGAGCAATCGCAAAGGCATATTCCGCGGCGTCTGTGTGCACAGCGCTGCTGCAGCCTTCTAACTTAGATAAGACACAAGAGGAACTTGAAAATTTCAGCACTACAGATTATGACACGGTACGTAATATTTCTGTATTATTCCCACTGACCAACAACAGGTTGGCAGGTTATGACGGCAGTGGTTTCGATATTTCGTGGGAGACACGCGATGGCTACACTTGTCAGTTACCGGGGGACATGAACGGACTGCCGGTTATTACGCTGGATCCGAAGACTTATGAGACAACAAACTTCGCGCCTGGTGTGGGCTGGACTGACGTATCGGTTAGCACGGGCATCACCAATCCGCAGAACGGCGAAGAAATCGTGGGACAGCGCTTCATGCGTCTGGTGCCGACAACCGTTATTTCACTGGCCAATGGCAGCGCTGGGGTAGACCAATACATTTATGTTAAGAAAGACAATCGTTTGCCTGATGAAGCAACCAAGTACGACCACAGAGAAAGTGTTATCTTCGCACTGGGATCTGCGACTGATGTGGACACCGGAAGCATCAGGACTACGCCGTATCCGGCGGATGATACCACCTTTGGCTATGATGAAACAGGAACTCCTGTTGGCACAGAACTTACTGGTACGGGTACTGTGGGTGGTAAGGTTATAGTAAAGGTATCCAAACTGAATGAAGCAACAGGAAAGTATGAAGATCAGCATATTGAAAGCAACGAAGAGTTGCAGAAACTTCTGCTGAACCAGCGTAGTGCGGAAGAAAAGGACAAGGGCGTTTATAAGCTGCAGTATGAGTGGTATAAGTCTGGAAATTTAGAAGGCGGCTGTATCGTCAACAGTAAGACGCTGACCGTGCGCGAGGTACTGACTTTAGCTTATGATAAAAACTATCCAGAACCTACTGGGGGAACGCGGGTAGAAAAAGACGATTATCCTTATGTGGTTGGACAAAGTGTAAATGATGCGGCGCAGAACTTCCCAGAATCACCGGAAATGAAAGGGTATACTTTCATGGGCTGGTCTACTGACCCGAAGGCAAATCCGGAACGTTTTGATGCTTTTACAGCAGATACAAAGCTGAAAGACGATACTGTTGCCTATGCGGTCTGGAAGATGAACACTTATGATGTTACTACTGCAAAGACTGGTCAGGGCACTATCAGCAGTTCTGAAAGCTATAAATATAAAGAGAATGCTACAGTCACCTGGGAACCTGCAGAAGGCTGGCGTGTGAGCAGTGTTATGGTGGATGGAATCATTCGTGATGATTTGCTGCCTGCAGATGGCTGCAAATTTGTCAGCATAGACGCAAATCATAAGGTGCAGGTTCGCTTTGAAGAAGGTACTGCAGATGACGATGAGACTGCGGGAGGAAGCTTTGTCAGTGTTGCAACGTCAACAGAAGGTCTGGGAAGTATCAGTGAAGCAAAAACCTTGAAAAAGGGTGGCGATTATACAGTTTCCTGGAAACCTGCAGATGGCTGGAAAGTAAAAGAGGTATGGATTGACGGCGAAAATGCTGAGGCATTAAAAGATGTAGGCGAGATTGCTTTTCAGGATGCTGCGGTAAACCATACTGTACATGTTGTTTATGTTCGTGAAGATGGCAGCAGCCTGGATGCTGATCAGGTCTGCGTAGTTGAAACGTCTGTTGCCGAGGGTGAAGGTACGATTACGGCGACTGGACAGGTACAGAAGGGCGAAGACCATACTGTGACTTGGGAAGCCGGTAAAGGATATAAAGTTGTAGAAGTCACTGTTGACGGTGAGGTGCGGCCAGATTTACTGAATGCAGGAAATGTGACCTTTGAAGCTGTGGACAAAGACCATACAGTGCAGGTAAAACTGAAGAAAAAACCTTCTCTTATTATCATTGATCCGGATGATAATCCAGGCGGAGAGGAACCGGACGATAAGCCAGACGATAATCCGGATATTAACAAGGATACCGACGGAGACGGCAAACCAGACATTAACATCGATACTGATGGAGATGGTAAACCGGATGTAGACATTGATACCAACGGAGATGACAAGCCAGACATCAACATTGATACCGATGGAGACGGCAAGCCGGATATTAACAAGGATACTGACGGAGATGGCAAACCAGATGTAGATATTGATACCAATGGAGATGGCAAACCGGATATCAACAAAGATACCGACGGAGACGGCAAGCCAGACCTCGACATCGATACCAACGGAGACGGCAAGCCGGATGTCAATATCGACACTGACGGAGACGGCAAACCGGATATCAACGTTGATACCAATGGAGACGGCAAACCGGATGTGAACAAAGATACCGACGGAGATGGCAAACCAGATATTGATATCGATACTGATGGAGATGGCAAACCGGATATCAACATTGATACTAACAAAGACGGCAAGCCAGATCTTAATATCGACACCGATGGAGACGGCAAACCAGATATTAATATTGACACCGATGGAGATGGTATCCCTGACCTTAATGTCGACATCGATGGAGACGGCAAACCGGATACTAACATCGATACTGATGGAGATGGCAAGCCGGATGAAAACGTTAAAACGCCAAGTGAAATTGACAAACTGATTAAAGACAACAACAAGGAAGACCAAAACGCCGGAAATAAGACCAATGACGATGAGGAGGATGAACTTCCTTGGTGGATTCCAAGAACCGGTGATACGAGCAATATGCTTACTTGGTTGGCAATCCTTGCAACTGCATTACTGGCACTTACCGGTATGATAGCATGTGTGGAAAAAAAGCGTGAATCTAAATAAGATGGATTCCTGCAGGTAGGCAATCCTTTGAATGTTGTTTGTGAAGAGGCTGACTCATTTGTTTGAGACAGCCTCTTCTTTTATTGTGTTTATACAGAAAGATCCACATAACCATGTTTTATGTTTTGTATTATATTTCTGAAAAATACGATGATAGCACCAGAAAACGGGTTAGAATATGTATGGAGTTAAAACTGAAAGGATATTGAAAAACGCAAATATGTCCTGATAATAAAAGTGAAGATTTAGTGAAAATATAACCGAAAAATGCATGTAATCTATTGACAAAGCGTATTAAATATGTTATTGTAAAAAAGTAATTTTAAAGGCAAAATCGTTGTGAAGCGATGGCGCAAAGCTATAGGGTCTTGCAAGAAACAAGATAGCCAGTTGTACTTTACAGTTAACAGAATTGTTTAATTGGAGAATGATAGCTTGGCACGTTGTACGGCTATTTTTTTTGTCGAAAAACTGTAGTGCAATACAAAAAGAATTGACATTAAAAGTTTTAGAGAGGAAGAAAATGATGAAAAGATTCGGAACTTTTGTTTTAACTCTTTGTGTAGTGCTCACTGTCATTATGACAGCAGGTCAGGTGACCTATGCAGCAGAATCCGAACAAGGGGCGACAATGTATCCGCAGGCAGAAATCAAGGCGCCGACTTCTGTGAGAGCAATCACTTCAGGAACGCATACCATTAAAGTTTCCTGGAAAAAAGTAAGTGGTGCGGAAGAATATCAGATTTATCAACGTAATACCAAATCGAATACTTGGAGGAGGGTTCGTACTACTGAAAAAACAGCAGTGACTTTTACAGGATTATCCCAAAATACAACTTATAGGTACAAGATTCGTGCAGTTGATTCTGGAAAGGTTTCAGCATTTAGCAGCAATGTTTCTGCTAAAACCGGCGTAGTCACAAGGATTTCTCTCAGCAGAAAGACGAAGAGCCTTTATGGAAACGGCTCCTTTGTACTGAAGGCTACGGTGAGTGCGAAGGCGCCGGCTAAAACTGTCCGCTGGTCAAGCTCCGATTGTACGGTTGCAACAGTCAGTACCTCGGGCAAGGTCACTGCTAGGAGAAAAGGGATTGTAAGGATTACGGCAAAAGCGCATAATGGAGTTACCACATCCTGCTTGGTAACGGTAGGAACTGAGTTTGACAAAGCCTACCAGAAGGAAATGCTCAGACTGGTCAACGACCTGAGAAAAAAGAATGGGCTGAATTCTTTGAAGTACGCATATCACCTTCAGGCGGCAACAGACATACGTGCATATGAAGCCTGGGCATATAAGCAGATGGGACACATGCGCTATAATAAATATGGAAAAGAAGCTGCTTTCAATTCCGTCTACACAGATTTGGAGCTGAATCTTGACTATAACGGCACCGGCGAAAATTTGGCATGGCGCTCCAACTCCTTTAATGATCCGGTTGCAGCAGCACGTGCATATTTCGAGCAGTGGAAGAATTCTCCGGGGCATAGAGCAAATATCCTTCGCAAAGGCATCAAGTCTATGGCAGTGTCTTATCTTTATCAGAGCGGGAAAAAGTTTTCGGGCGCATCGGCGCAGCTGTTTCTGATGTAATAAAATTAGACTTTGTTTGAGAGCCGCCTTATATATGGCTGAAAGGAAGAAGACCGCGCGGTTATAAAAAAACTGCTGGACTTTTTCCTGTAAAAGTCGTATAATATTTCAGTAATATTATTTTATAAATTGCGCAAAGACATAACAGAAATAAGGAGAAGATGGCGAACTTTAGAGAGTTTCGGGATCTTGTGTATCCTTCTCACTAAAAAGCCAGATGCCTTATTTTTTTTAGTTTTTGCGTTTTGTTTTTTTGGAAGGAGTGTAGCTATGAAAAAATATATCTTTGTGACAGGCGGAGTTGTATCCGGACTTGGAAAGGGAATTACGGCGGCGTCCTTAGGTCGGCTTTTGAAAGCAAGAGGTCTGAAGGTGGCGGCACAGAAACTGGATCCTTATATCAATATCGACCCGGGCACCATGAGCCCTTATCAGCATGGAGAGGTTTTTGTCACTGAAGATGGTGCTGAGACGGATCTGGACCTGGGACATTATGAGCGGTTTATCGATGAAAACCTGAATAGGTTCAGCAACCTGACTACAGGAAAAGTCTACTGGAATGTGCTGAACAAGGAGAGAAATGGCGATTATCTGGGCAGCACTGTACAGGTTATTCCTCATGTGACTAACGAGATTAAATCGTTTATTTACAATGTTGGAGAAACGTCTTTAGCCGATGTAATTATTACTGAAATTGGCGGAACTGTAGGGGATATTGAGAGCCAGCCGTTTCTGGAAGCGATTCGTCAGGTTTCTCTGGAAGTGGGCAAGGAGAATTGCATCTTTATTCATGTGACCTTGGTGCCGTATATCAAAAGCTCCGGTGAACACAAGTCCAAGCCGACTCAGCATTCGGTTAAGGAATTGCGTGCGCTGGGGATTTCGCCGGATATCATCGTAATGCGGGTGGACGAGCCGGTAGACCAGGACATCATCGATAAAATCGCACTGTTCTGTAATGTGAAAAAGGACTGCGTCATTGAAAATATGACTTTGCCGACTTTATATGAAGCTCCTGTGATGCTGGAAAAGGCAGGACTCAGCTGGATCGTCTGCAGGGAGCTTGGAATTAACGCTGGTCCATGTGAGATGGAAGACTGGAACAAAATGCTGACACGGATTGAGAACAGAAGCAAGTCTGTGACTATCGGTCTGGTAGGTAAATATGTAAAATTGCACGATGCATATCTTTCTGTTGCTGAAGCCTTGCGCCATGGAGGTTATGAGAATGATGCCTGCGTCAATATCAAGTGGATTGATGCGGAGGATGTAACTTGTGAAAGCGCAGAATTGGTATTAGGCGATGTTGATGGGATTTTAGTGCCGGGCGGTTTTGGTGATCGTGGTATTGAAGGTAAAATCCAGGCAGCAAAATATGCAAGAGAAAAGAATGTGCCATACCTTGGCATTTGTCTTGGCATGCAGACGGCAGTAATTGAATTTGCTAGAGATGTTCTCGGCTACTCTGATGCGGATTCAGGAGAATTTGCAGAAAACGGTGCCCACAATGTTATCGACTTGATGGCGGATCAGCAGGGTAATATTCCTAAAGGCGGTACTATGCGTCTTGGCGCTTATCCTTGCAAAATCCGGGAGGGCACTGTGCTGGAAAAAGCCTACGGCACATCTGAAATCAGCGAACGTCATCGCCACAGATATGAGTTCAATAATTCTTATAGAGAGGAAATGGAGACAGCGGGAATGACGATAGCTGGCACTTCCCCTGATGGCAGACTGGTAGAGGCAGTGGAACTGAGAGACAGAAAGTTCTTTGTCGCCGTCCAGTATCATCCGGAATTTAAGTCAAGACCCAATAATGCACATCCGCTGTTCAGAGAATTTATCGCAGCAGCAGTGAAATTTTAATTATGGGACGTGTTCTAGGTGAGCAAGAGGAACGTTTTATGTGCAATGCACTTGAAATATAATAGAAATAAGCATATAATAAGAATATATCAAGGGAGGTGTTTTTATGGCGAAGAAATGTAATTTAACATTACGCATTGAGCCAGAGCTAAAGGCGCAGGCAGATGAGTTATTTAAAACCTTGGGATTAGATTTAAGTACAGCTACAGGACTTTTTTTCCGGCAGGCACTAATGCACCATGGGTTACCTTTTCCGGTAAAAGTTGTAGAACCAAATGATACTACCTATGCGGCAATGGAAGCAGCTGAAAATGGAGAAGTTTATGGTCCTTATGATAATATGGAAGATTTGATGGAGGCTTTGAATGCTTAATGTCAAATTTACTGCACAATTTAAAAAGGACTATAAGTTGGCAGCTAAGAGAGGTTGTGACCTTAAAGAAATGATTCAAGTAATAGATCTTTTACGAAATGAACAACCTTTACCGGAGTCCTATCACGATCATGCGTTAGTTAACTCAAGGTACTATAAAGGAATGCGAGAGTGTCATATTCAACCGGACTGGTTATTAGTCTATAAAATTGTGCAGGATACATTAGAACTAAGACTAATCCGAACAGGCTCACATAGTGATTTGTTTTAAAGATTAAATAATAAAAAAGCAGGAAATCCCTGCTCTGACTGTAGACAAAAGCCTAAATCCCTTAACAGGGATTTAGGCTTTTTACCACCCTTTTGAAGGGTGTGCATGATTTAAAAGATTATCCAATTATGTTATTCATCCTGATGACTGTACTTTTCTCTGGTGGCAAGACCGCCTCGTATATGTCTTTCGGCTTTATTGACGTCCAGTACGGTTTTTACCTGTGCGGCAAGCGAAGGACTGATTTCCTGCAGCCTTTCTGTAACGTCTTTGTGTACAGTACTTTTGCTGACTTTGAATTCTTTTGCAGCGGCTCTGACTGTCGAATTGGTCGAAATAATGTAGTTGGCCAGCGAAAGTACTCTCTCCTCTATGTAATCCTTCATAATAAACACCGCTCCTTAAACTCAAGTTAGAACCAATATATGCAGGGAAGAGAAGGGATATGCAAAAGAATTCAGATTATAAAGCCGCTGATGGAAAGTGGTTGCCAATCAATAGAAAGAAACGGGAGGCAGCTGGACCAAAGCCTATCAGAGGTTAGAGTTTTTCTGTCCATCTTTGTATGTGAGCCCAGAAATCTGCGGCAGCAGCCGACAGCAGAGAGAGATCTTTGCATGCCATACCGATTTGGCGGTATCTGGGCGGGGCTAAAGGAACGGCAATAATTTTTCTGTCAAAACCGCGGAGCATCATTTGGGACATCAGACTGGTACCGAGTCCCTGTTCTACCATGGCGATGACTGCATGGTCGTCGCTTTCGATAAAGGCAGGATTAAGGGTAATGCCGCTTTGCGTAAGAACTTCTGTAATTTCATCGTCAACGCCTTCGTTTAAAGCAATGTAAGGAAGTGTTTTCAACTCTTCTAAAGAAAAATATGTTTGATTTACCTGCGGGGCTTCTGCAGAAAATACGCCGACGATAGGATCCTGATAGAGAAATACTTCGCAGCAATCTTCGGCGGTAGGGTAGCGAGTAAATCCGATATCTACCTGATTATTCTGTACCCATTCTACAATTTCATCGTTGTTTCCATGCAGCAGCTGAAAACGGATACCGGGATGCAGCTCTGTAAATTCTTTGATGATACCAGGCAGCCACTGTGCTGATACACTGTTGAAGGTACCGATGGTAATCAGCCCTAAGTTCAGATTTTTAATTTCTGCGGCACATTGCAGCAGGCGGCGCTGTTCATTGAGGAGCGCCTGAATATGGGGCAGAGCCAATTTTCCTTCCGCAGAAAGACGCACGCCGCGGCGATCCCGAACTAAAAGCGGAAAGCCGAGTTCTGCTTCTAGGGAATTTAGCATGCGGGTCAGTCCCGACTGGCTATAGCCAAGTTCTTCGGCAGCAGAAGTCAATGTACCGCTTTCTAAGACTTTCAGTAAAACTTCGTATTGGATGATTTGCATGGGTGCCTCCTTTTCTTGCCTTGTCTAAAATTGCATTTATATAATGATAAATCATGGAACGGATATAAACTATTATTTTAAGTTATGATACTTTTAGTATATCGCCGCAAGAGAATAAGTCAATACTTAACTGAAACTTGGCTTTGTATCTTTTCTGGTTTTGCGGGAAAACTTAACATGAATTTAACATTAAAATTCTGGCTTTTTAAGCAGGCTTATAGTAGACTTGAAGCAAAGGAGAACTGCGAGATGATTTATTTGGTAGAAGATGATGACAGCATTCGTGAACTGGTGCTGTATACATTAAATAATGCAGGTTATGCGGCAAAGGGGTTTGCTGTGCCGTCTCTGTTTTGGGAGGCGATGGAGCAGGAACTTCCTCAGCTGATTCTGCTGGATATTATGCTGCCCGAAGAAGACGGACTATCTGTTTTAAAAAGATTGCGCGCATCTGTGAAAACTGCCAGAATGCCTGTCATGATGCTGACAGCAAAGGGAACGGAATATGACAAAGTGATTGGACTGGATTACGGTGCAGATGATTATATGCCGAAACCTTTCGGCATGATGGAACTGCTTGCACGCATCAGAGCGCTTCTACGCAGAGCATCTGCTTTGGATAAGCAGGAAGAGTATCGAATCGGCAATCTTTTTCTTTCTGTGTCAAAACACATCGTTTCAGTAGATGGAACAGAGACAGCGCTGACGCTGAAAGAGTTTGAACTTCTCGCTTTGCTGATGAAGCAGCAAGGGCATGTGTTTACCAGAGATCAGCTGCTATCCAGGATTTGGGGATACGGCTTTGATGGAGAAAATAGAACAGTAGATGTACATATCCGGTCATTGCGCCAGAAATTAGGCGCCTGCGGACATTACGTCGAGACCGTAAGGGGGCTGGGTTATAAAATTGGAGAGGTAAAGGATGAAGAATAGAATTTTCAGAGGGATTTTTTCGGTGGCAATCCTGGTCTGGATATCATGTCTGGTGCTTATTTTAGGCGCACTGTATCTGCAGTATAATGAGCAGTATGCGCAGGAGCTGCGCATGCAGAGCCGCCTTGTGGCGCAAGCCTTAGAAACAGGTGATACTGGTTATTTTGACGGATTGAGCCTTGCGGAAAATCACAGAATTACTCTAATTGCCGCAGATGGAACAGTGGAATACGATTCTTCTGCAGGGAAACAGGAGATGGAAAACCATAAAGACAGGCCTGAGGTAAAAGAAGCGGAGAAGTCAGGCTATGGAGAAGCGGTTCGTTACTCTAAGACATTTGCGGAAAAAACCATGTACTGCGCTGTTAAGTTGTCCGATGGCAGTGTGCTTCGGGTTTCTCAGGTGCAGTTTACAATTTTTACGCTGATTTTAAGCATGCTGCAGCCTATTTTGATTGTTTTACTCATGGCGGTGCTGCTGTCCGCCATGCTGGCGGCGAGGATTGCCAGAAGAATTGTAGAACCGCTGAATCAGATTGACTTAGCACATCCGCAGGAAGCGCAAACTTATGCAGAGGTGCGCCCTTTGGTGCGGCGAATTGCGGAACAGAGGCAGGCTCTTGACAGCAGAATTAGCAGGCTAGAGACTGATGTGGACGAAAAGACTAAGGAGGCGGATTTTCGTAAAGAATTTACTGCTAATGTGTCCCACGAACTAAAAACACCTCTGACCTCCATCAGCGGTTTTGCGGAAATTATAAAAGCCGGCATGGTGAAAGAAGAGGATATTCCTCGGTTTGCCGGCCGAATTTATGATGAAGCGCAGAGGCTGATCATGCTGGTGGAAGATATCATCAAACTGTCCCAGCTGGACGAAGGTCGGATTACCGAAAAGAAAGAACAGATTGATTTGTACCTGCTTTGTCAAAAGGTGCTGAGCCATTTGGATAAAGCCGCAGAAGACAGGAAGATTCAGCTGAAACTTATTGGAGAATCCCTTTATATTGAGGCTGTCATGCAGGTTGTGGAAGAAATGATTTATAATCTCTGCGACAATGCGATAAAGTATAATCGAGAGGGTGGCAGCGTGACGGTTTCTGTTATGGAAAAGGATGGAAGACCAACCGTATCGGTGTCAGATACTGGTATTGGAATTGCAGAAGATGAACTGGAGCGAATCTTCGAGCGATTCTACAGAGTCAATAAGAGCCATTCTAAAGAAATCGGCGGCACAGGTTTGGGGCTGTCCATTGTCAAACACGGCGCAGCATATCATGAGGCGCAGGTTCAAATAGAAAGCAGACTCGGCGTTGGTACACATATTTCGATACAATTTTAAACAGAATATGAGATAGAGAGGAAGGGATATTTATGGATATATTTTCGCTGATTTCGCTGCTTGGCGGACTGGCGCTGTTTCTTTACGGAATGAGCCTGATGTCATCTGGGCTTGAAAAACTGGCAGGCGGTAAGCTGGAGGGCATTTTGAAGAGGATGACAGCAAGCCCGCTTAAAAGCCTGTTTCTGGGAATCGGTATCACGGCGGTAATTCAGAGTTCTTCAGCTGTAACCGTTATGCTGGTGGGGCTTGTGAACTCTGGCATTATGGAACTGGCTTCTACCGTAGGCGTTATTATGGGATCGAACATTGGCACTACTATTACGGCGTGGATTCTCAGTCTGGTCGGTGTAGAAAGTGATAATGTGCTGATAAAGCTACTGAAACCGGAATCCTTTTCGCCGGTACTGGCGTTGATCGGTGTGATTCTGATGATGAGTGCGAAAAACAGCAGGAAGAAAGATATCGGAAGCATTCTTGTAGGATTTGCAATCTTAATGTACGGTATGAATTTTATGAGTGGTGCGGTAAGCCCTTTGAAAGATATGCCGGAATTTACATCAATCTTAACCGCATTTACCAATCCGATTCTGGGAATTGCAACTGGTATTTTATTGACTGCAGTGATTCAAAGTTCATCGGCATCGGTGGGTATTTTGCAGGCGCTGTCATTGACGGGCAGTATTTCCTACGGAATGGCAATCCCTATTATCATGGGTCAAAATATCGGTACCTGTGTAACGGCACTGATATCCAGTATCGGCGTAAACCGCAATGCAAAGCGGGTTGCAGTGATTCATATTTCATTCAATATTATAGGAACTGCCATTTGTCTGCTTATCTATTTTGTGGCTCACTATCTGATAGAACTGCCGTTTCTGACAGAGGTAATTGGTCCTGCGGGTATTGCGGTGGTGCACAGTATTTTCAATATTACAACTACGCTGCTCCTGCTGCCGTTTACGAAGCTTCTTGTAAAGATTGCAGAACGCAGTATCAAGGAGGAGCCGGAGACTGAAATTGCATTTCTTGATGAAAGACTTTTAAATACACCGTCTATTGCAGTGCAGGAATGCGGACAGATAACCATAGAAATGGGACATATCGCAAAAGAATCAATTCTTAATGCCATGGAACTATTTTCTCATTATGACGAGAAAAAGGCGCAAAAGGTCATTAAGCTGGAAAAAGAAGCAGATATCTATGAAGATCGGCTTGGCTCTTATCTCGTAAAGCTGTCAGCCTGTGCTTTATCTGATGCAGATAGTAATTCTATATCCAAAATGCTTCATGTGATTGGAGATTTTGAACGAATTAGCGACCATGCGGTGCATATCATGGAAGCAGCAAAAGAAATGAAAGAGAAAAAACTTGTCCTTTCAGAAAGCGGCAGACATGAGCTTGAAACTGCTACGGCAGCAATTCGTGAGATTATGGGGCTTGCAATTATAGCGTTTGACGGAAATGATATGGAGTCAGCATATAGGGTGGAACCGCTGGAGGAAGTCATCGGAGATTTGGCAGAAGAGGTGAAGCAAAATCATATTTCGCGTCTGCAGAGCGGGGTTTGCACTATTCAGCAGGGCTTTGTTCTTTCTGACATCATGACCAATTATGCCAGAGTTTCCGCTCACTGCTCAAATATTGGCGTTGCAGTAATTGAACTTTCTCAATCGTCCTTTGCTGCCCATCAGTATTTGGGGAAACTGAAGACGATGGATGATCCTGCATTTAAGGAAATGTTCAGGGAATACAGGCACAAATATGCCCTTTAAATGCTGCAGCAGAATCTTAATGAATCTTAAGATGGAAAATATGTGCAATTGCATTGAAAAAACTTCAAAAATTGTATATAATATTTGCATATATCGTTTTGGATTCTTCGTAGAATTTATTTGACTGGCGTATATTGTTGGCTTTGTCTGCAAATGCTATAGAGAAATAATCGCGGAGAGGTAGATTTTAGAGAAAAGGAGTATGCAAATGGCAAGTGAAGTAGGAATAGACTTAGGGACAGCCAATGTTTTAGTATATATAAAAAATAAAGGAATCGTGCTCAATGAGCCTTCTGTTGTGGCAATTAATAAGGATACAGACGATATTTTGGCAGTGGGTGAAGAGGCAAGACAGATGCTTGGAAGAACGCCTGCTAATATCATTGCGGTAAGACCGCTGCGCGACGGTGTGATTTCTGATTATGATATTACAGAAAGAATGCTGAAATATTTTATAAAAAAGACCTGCGGCAGCGGCAGATTTTTCAAGCCTAAAATTATGGTCTGCGTACCGAGCGGCGTGACAGAAGTTGAGAAGCGAGCGGTCAGAGAAGCGGCAACGCAGGCAGGCGGCAAGGATGTGTATCTGATGGAAGAGCCGGTTGCGGCTGCCATCGGTGCAGGTATTGACATTTCACAGCCTGACGGTGTTATGGTCATCGATATCGGCGGCGGTACGACGGATATTGCTGTTATTTCTCTTGGCGGCATTGTTGCAAGCACTTCCGTTAAGATTGCAGGGGACAAGTTCGATGACTCCATTATTAAATATATGAGAAAAGTACACAAGCTGTACATTGGGGAGAGAACCGGGGAAGAAATCAAAAAGACTATCGGTACTGCGTATCCAAGAGAAGAGAATATGACGATGGAATGCAGAGGCAGAGACTTGGTAACCGGTCTTCCAAAGACTGTTGAAGTTAGCTCCGAAGAGATTATGGAAGCGCTGGAAGAGCCGCTTCATACAATCTGCGAAGCAGCACACAGTGTGCTGGAGCAGACACCGCCTGAACTGGCTGCAGATATCAGTAACTCTGGCATTGTCATCACCGGCGGCGGCGCATTACTTTACGGCATTGACAAGCGTATCGAAGCGCGTACTGGGATTAAAGTGCGTATTGCTGATGACCCGACTTCTTGTGTTGCCATCGGCACAGGTAAAGCACTCAATGAACTGGAATCGCTGGAAGGCAATTCCCTCAATAGGAGAGCGCCTTATCTATAATGGTTCTGCCCCACGAGAGGAATCGCGAGTGGCAAGGCAGACCTTATGCTTTTGTGACCCAAGAACGAAGTGATTGGTAAGGCACAAGTCGTATAATGGAGTTGTCCCAATTTGCGAAGAAAATTGATGGAAACTCCTTATGCTTTTGTGACCCAAGAACGAAGTGATTGGCAAGGCACAAGTCGTATAATGGAGTTGTCCCAATTTGCAGAGTAAATCACGTTTATCCAAAAGTCCTGCACGGATCTGCACCGCCTCTTTGCGGCGCAGCTTTGTACGGGATTTTTTGTGCTCTTATCATAAGTGATACTTATGATAAAATAAGAATCATTCGTTTTACTTAATATAATAGTTGTGATATGATAATGACAACGAAAGAAAAACAGCGCTGCAATTGATGGGATGATGGCATTCATTTTTGCTATCTGTCCGACACTGGCAGACATGGTGGAAATTCAACCGATTTCAAGAGAAAATTTGGGCAATTTACTGCAGTCACGGAGTAATCCAAATCTTAAGGATTAAAATAAATGCATAAAAATCGAGAAGAGTTGTCTCAATATAAAATGAGACAGCTTTTTTCGGCTTTAGGCCAGTGCTTGCTTGAAGCAGTTAGCTTGACAGGTTTGTGTACGGGAATAAAATAAGAATCAAGCTATACCGAGGATTTGTCACGCGCCATATTTGACCTTGATTTCTGTATACATGGCGCGGACCTATGAGAAAGTGCCAGATAGAAAAGCTTTTTTAGAAAAAATGGCGGCAGCAGAAAGAAATGCAGCTCAGATAGTCGAAAAAACTTTAGCATCCTACAGTAAAATATCAAAAAAGCACGTATCAGGCGGCAGGCGCACGCCAGTTTTTTAGAAAATGAATCCCAATATGGCGTTTGGCGAATGGCTGGCGCCATGTATACAAAAAAAACGCTTTGAATATGGCGGTTTCCATGGGGTAAACGCCGGATATACAAAAAAATCCTGCGATTATGGCGCGCCGGTTTCTCCGCAGCATGAACTACCGCATACCAATCAGATTCAATCAGATTCAATCAGATTAAATCTGATTGAACTTCATCCCGACATTTGATTTGGACCTTTTTTAGCCCAATATCATTTTTACTGCAAGGGGACAGTCTCAAAAGTAAGGAAATGAGACTGTCCCCTTGCGTTAGCTGAATTTCAATACGGGGTCATTTAGGAGTGTCCTGAAACTCCGGCTGCGACAGAAAAAATTTGAGAAATTTTCTCGCGGCAATAGGCATCGTATCCCAGTTATGCCAGCAGGCAGATAAAAGACGAGTAGGTTTTTCTTCGATTTCTCGTATAACAATATTAGCGCTTGTATTGGCAAGGAATACTCGATCTATGATAGATACGCCCAGTCCCTGTTCAACCATGATGATAATACTGTTGTTATCATAAAGGTGAAACTCAATGTTTGGTGTTAGTCCTGCTTCTGAGAAAAAATGAAGCGGGAGACTGAACTTGCCTTCGTCATCAATAATAAAGGGTTCTGCAGCAAGATCTGCTAAGGTTACAGTCTTTTTCTCAGCTAATGGATGGTCCGCAGGCAGAATGGCAACAAGTTCCTGCTTGTAGAATGTCTTAATTGGTAAGCCTGAAGCTGCACTTGGTGTAGTAAAGCCAAAATCAACCTGGCGATTTTTGACCTGCTGGATAATATCTTGATAGTCACCTTGATGCAGTTCGAATTTAACAGTCGGATATTTTTCCTTAAAGGCTTTCATGACCAGCGGCAGATAATATCGGCTGATACTAGTGTAGGTGCCAATGCGGATCAGACTGTTTTCAAGTCCTTGCATTTCGGAATGTTTTCGTTCAAGAGACTGTTCTGCATTGTAAATTTCCTGCAGATAGGGGAAATATCCTTGACCGTCACGGGTAAGCCTGATACCACCTTTTTCGCGGGTCACAAGGGTAGTGCCGAGTTCTTGCTCCAGTGACTTGACCGACTGGCTGATAGCGCTTTGAGAGTAGCTGATTTCCTCTGCTACCTTGGTAAAACTGCCGCACTCTATGACTTTGCAGAAGATTCCATATTTGGATATCATAAAAAGCCTCCTTCGAGTTTCGGATAAAAGATTTCATTGTATTTATTATATTGGGAACAAGCGGTTTGTGTCAACGGAATCTTATTCTTCCCAGCCTAGCTTTTTAGCGATGGCAGCAGGGCAGAGGCTTAGACAGATAGCGCAGGTTGCGTCAATAAATCCCAACAAAAGCTGAAGCGCCGGTGTCAGCGGCATCAGGCAGAGCAGCATCGTAAGCCCGATTACCAGCAGCAGGCTTAGAATGAATACGAAAAGGTGTGTTTTTATTTTGTACATATAAATCCCTTCTTTCTTAGTGCATTTTTGTATCATAGGCGCATAATAGCATAAACTCAGGGGATGCGTCTTTTATCATATCGTCAATTTTGCTTTACACCACCACAAAAAACGAGTATCATAGAAATGATGCCTATACGACTTAGTGGCATTGCCAAAAAACTTTCATTCTTTGGTTTTAAGCGTTTTTTTGACAATCTGAGGACGATACAGACGTGCGCGGCAAGCGCACAAGGCAGACCTGATGACGTGGCGGCAAAAGAATGAAGACAGGAGCACAGAATACATATGAAATTGGAATTAATTGCAACCGCAACTTTTGGACTTGAAGCGGTAGTAAAACGTGAAATACAGGATTTAGGGTATAAGATTCTGAAATCAGAAGACGGAAAAATTACCTATCTGGGCGATGAGCGGGCGATCGTGCGCAGCAATTTGTGGCTTCGCAGCGCGGACAGGGTGCTGCTTAAAATGGCGGAATTTAATGCGGTGACCTTTGAGGAACTTTTTCAGCAGACCAGAGGGCTTGCTTGGGAACAGCTGATTCCCCTGGATGGAAAATTTACGGTGACAGGGACATCGGTGAAATCAAAACTCCACAGTGTTCCTGCATGCCAGAGTATTGTAAAAAAGGCAATTGTAGAGCGGCTCAGAGAATACTATATGGCGGAGTATTTTGCGGAAACAGGCGCAGAATACTCCGTAAAAGTAACAATTTTGAAAGATCATGTAACTTTGACGGTGGATACCAGCGGCGCAGGTCTGCATAAGAGAGGCTATCGCGTGCGTGATGTTGCAGCGCCTATCAAGGAGACTCTGGCAGCAGCTATGGTGCAATTGTCCTTTTGGCGTGAAGGCAGATTGCTGGTAGATCCATGCTGCGGCAGCGGCACAATTCCCATCGAAGCTGCTATGATCGGCAGAAACATTGCGCCGGGACTTAATCGGGTCTTTGCGGCGGAAGGCTGGGAGCTGATTGATTCAAAAGTCTGGAAAGAAGAGCGAAAAAAGGCTTTCGGCGCTATAAATTATGACAGCGAGCTTCGGATCTTTGCTTTTGACGTGGACGAAAAAGCTATCACAAGCGCTAAGGAAAATGCCATCGAAGCGGGTGTGGATGACTGCATCATATTTAAGCAGATGCCAATGCAGAAACTCGTAGCAAAAGAAACCGGCGGCATTATTATAACCAATCCACCTTACGGTGAGCGAATCGGTGAGAAGAAGCAAATTGAGAGTATTTATCGGAAATACAGCGAGTTTTTTAAGGAAAATCCGACCTGGTCACTATTTCTGGTGACTACAGATAAGGAATTGGAGGCGAAGACTTTGGGAAGACCTGCAGACCGCAGGCGTAAGCTTTACAATGGCAGACTTGAGGTGTGTTATTATCAGTTTCACGGGAAGAAGGAGTTCTAATCCATGCAGGTGGTTGTAGATAGGGAGAGCAGAACGCCAATTTACTGGCAGATAGCAGATCAGATTAAGGAAAAGATTATCAGCGGACAAATGCCTGACGGCTTTGTGCTGCCGTCAGAGCGTGCTTTTGCCCAGATGCTGGGAGTACATAGAAATACTATTATTAAAGCCTATACTGCCCTGAAGGATGAAGAAATTGTGGAGTCTGTTCGCGGCGTAGGGTACCGCGTTGCCTATCAAAGTAAAGACTTTTACGAGCCGGATGTTCGTAAAAAGGTTAATTGGAGTGCGGTGATTAAAGATGAATATCAGGATATGGAACGAACCTTTGACGAGATTTTTCAGAGAAGTTCCGATGCAAATAATATTTCTTTTGCCACCGGTTTGCCGCCGGCAGTGTATGATGAGGCGAATCTTGCGGCGGATTTTGCAGCGATTTTAAACGAGCAGGGAGGAAAATCCTCCTTTTTGACGCCTTATCAGGGCGATTTGGAACTGCGGCAAAGGGTGATCTCTTATCTGCGTACCAAAGGTATTAAGGCTGGGCTTAATCAGGTTCAGATTTTGTCGGAAACCAATCAGGCGCTGGACTTTATTGTAACTGCTATGCTGAAAGAGGGTGACAGGGTTATTGTGGAGGAGCCGGTATCGCCTGATGTTTATCGGGTGATCAAGCTGGCAGGCTGCAAGGCAGTTACAGTGCCGGTGGATCAGGACGGTATTGTCTGCGATCACTTGGAAGCGCTCATTGAAACCCATAGACCGAAGTTTATCTATGTCAATTCCAGTTATCATGATCCGACCGGAAACATTTTGTCGGTAGAGCGAAGAAAAAAGCTGCTGGAGATTTCTAATCGGTATAGACTGCCTATCGTAGAGGAGGACGCTGCGTCAGAGTTAGCCTTTGAAGATGATGTCATGCCGACGCTGAAAGCTATGGATAGGAGTGAAAATGTAATTTACATTTACTCTTTCTCCCTGACCTTTATTCCTGGACTTTCCATGGCATTTGTCGTGGCGCCGGAAAAGCTGATTAAGAGTCTAAGTTATTTGGTGTCCATTCGCGTAATGACCTTGGACTGGATTACCCAGAAGCTGCTTGCCAAGTACATTACCAGTGGAAAATTTTATGAAAATGCAAGGCGCATTACAGAACTGAACCGGGAGAAGCGGGATTTGATGTGCGGATTCTTAGATCGGCTGGTGCCTCTGGGGCTTTCTTATGAAAAACCGCGGGGCGGTGTATATGTGTGGTGTCATCTGCCGGAAGGTGTAGACGGCAAAGAGGTTGCGGCTGTCTGTACGCGTTGCGGGATTTCTATCGTGCCTGGAGACATTTTTTATCCTAACAAAAATGGCGGCAGAGACTGCATACGCCTTAATTACTCTTTTGAAACCAAGGCACGAATCAAGCTAGGAATGGAGAATTTGATTGAGATTATTACAAACCTTGCGCAGAGGACTTCCTTATAACTGATATTTTTTGATTTTGCGATAAAGCGTCGCCAGACTGATATTTGAGCTGGCGGCGCTTTCTTACGTATAATAACAATGCTTGATTGTTTGTAAACGGTTCAATCACGGGGTTGGTTGATTTTAGTAGTTTTTGGAATATACTGGTACTTTAAAAAATAAAAGTGCTGGTACTTTAATTTTTTGACAAATATAGTATCATTTTTAGTAAAGAGAGTTAAACTATCTGATATGAACGATTTTTAACGAAATGAAAAGGAGAACACACCAATGGCAGTAAACTTAAAAGGAAGAAGTTTCTTAACACTTATGGATTTCACACCAGAAGAAATCAGATACATGCTTGACCTGGCACATGACCTGAAGGCAAAGAAAAGAGCGGGTATCTGCAATCAGATTTTGAAAGGCAAGAACATTGTTCTGCTGTTTGAGAAAACTTCCACAAGAACCAGATGCGCATTTGAAGTGGCAGCAATGGATGAAGGCGCTGGCGTTACATTCCTGGATTCCAGTTCCTCCCAGATGGGCAAGAAAGAAACCATGGAAGACACTGCAAAAGTATTAGGCAGATTCTACGATGGTATTGAATACAGAGGCTTTGACCAGGAAGTTGTAGAAGGACTTGCAAAATATGCTGGCGTACCTGTATGGAACGGTCTGACCGACGTTGACCACCCGACTCAGATTCTGGCAGACCTTTTGACTATCGAAGAACATTGCGCTAAACCGCTGAACAGAGTTAAAGTTGTATTCAGTGGCGACGTTAGAAACAACATGTCCTACGCTTGGATGTACGGCTGTGCTAAGATGGGTATGCACTTTGTTGCTTACGGACCGGACGAGCTGGCAAAAGAACTGAAACAGGATGTTATCGCAGAAGTACAGGAAGTTGCAAAGAAAACTGGTGCAACTATCGAAGTATCATCTGATCCGGCTTGCTTGAAAGGCGCAGATGTCATCTATGCTGACGTATGGGCTTCCATGGGCGAAGAAGCAGAAATTCCAGAAAGAGTTAGACTGCTGACTCCGTTCAAGGTAACAGAAGAATTAATGGCAGCAACCGAAAATCCGGATTGCCTGTTCATGCACTGCCTGCCTTCCTTCCATGACTTTGAAACAAAGATGGCAAAGACCCAGATGGAAGCTGGTTACGACATCCGCGAAGTCACCGACGAAGTATTCAGAAGCAAGAACTCCGTGGTATTTGACGAAGCAGAAAACAGAATGCATACGATTAAGGCTGTTATCGTTGCTACAATCGGCTAATCTTTTTGCCCAGACTTTGCTTAGCTAGGCAAAATGGACAGCGTAGGGATACGTTATCCTTGTGGCTCTGTTCTGCTTCAAGGAGCGGAATCTTTATAAGACAATAAATCTTGCTGCCGCGGGTCTTTTCCGGCTTGCGGCAGTTTTATTCCTGAGGGATGCCGAATCTTTTGGTTTGGCTCATAAGAAAATTTTGGGGGAAAGAATTATGAAACCAGGAATTCACAACTATTCTGAAATAGGAAAATTAAACAAAGTACTTCTTCATAGAATTGGAGAAGAAGTAGAAGGTCTTGTTCCCGACAACTTTGAAAGACTGTTATTTGATGACATTCCTTTCTTAAAAGTTGCACAGCAGGAACACGATAGATTTGCGGAGGTTCTCAGAGAAAACGGCGTAGAAGTTGTTTATTATGTGGACGAAACTGCAAAGGCGCTGAAAGACCCTGCGGTCAAGGCAGAGTTTTTGAACAAATTTTTAGACGAAAGTCACTTGAATTCCATGGGCGTCAGAGAGGCGATTTACGATTATCTGATTAACATGGATGAGAAATCCATGGTGGCAAAGCTGATTGCGGGCGTGAAGAGAGACGAAATCGATGTACAGACTAAGTCTTTAGCAGATTTTATTTCTTCTTCATATCCGTTCTATATGGAACCGATGCCGAATCTGTACTTTACAAGAGATCCGGGCGCATGTGTCGGAAATGGTATCAATATCCACCATATGAGCACGCTAACCAGAAGAAGAGAAGCATTGCTTCTGAAGTACATGTTCCTGCACAATAAAGATTTTGCGCCAGAAGGCTCTCAGATATGGTACGACTATGACCACGAGTATTCCATCGAAGGCGGAGATGTGCTGGTTCTTAATTCAGAAACCGTTGCAATTGGACTTTCTGAAAGAACGACAGCGCCGGCGATCGAAAGATTTGCAGAAAACATGCTGAATAAATCTACGTTCAAGAGAGTATTAGTATTTGATATTCCAAAGAGAAGAGCGTTCATGCATCTGGACACTGTATTTACTATGGTTGACTATGACAAGTTTACCATTCATCCAGAAATCGAAGGACCTCTGCAGCTCTTTGAAATCACATTAGGTAAAGACGGAAAAGCTAACTTCAAATCCGTTACAGATTCCTTAGACCACATTCTGGGCAAAGTGCTGAATCTGCCTGCAGTTGATCTGATTCGCTGCGGCGGAAACGATATGATGGCTGCACAGAGAGAGCAGTGGAACGACGGTTCCAATACCCTTTGCATTGCGCCGGGCACAGTTGTTACTTACGAGAGAAACTATGTAACCAACGATCTGCTCGATAAAAAGGGCGTAAAAGTACTGACAATTCCAAGTGCGGAATTATCCAGAGGCAGAGGGGGTCCAAGATGTATGTCTTGCCCTGTAAACAGAGATGACCTGTAATGCTTAGCGTATTGACAGGCACACAGAGTGTAGAACAAAATTAGAGTATTAGGAGAATTACAATATGGCAGAGAAAATTGTGATCGCCTTAGGCGGAAATGCTTTGCAGTCCGGAAAGAGCGAAGCGACAGCTGAAGCACAGCTTGAAGTTGTTAAGAAAACTTGTGAATATATTGCAGATATCAGCTGCAAAGGTTATGAAATCGGTCTGGTTCACGGAAACGGACCGCAGGTCGGCAGAATTTTGCTGGCTTCTGAGACAGCAAAAGATGTTACCCCAGCAATGCCGTTTGATGTTTGCGGCGCTATGTCCCAGGGTTACATCGGATATCATCTGCAGCAGGCGCTGAAATATGCACTGAGCAAAAAAGGCAGAAATCTTCCTGTTCTGACTGTTGCAACACAGATGGTTGTGGAAAAGAGCGATAAAGCATTCCAGAACCCGACAAAACCAATCGGTCCGTTCTATTCAGAAGCAGAAGCAAAAGCTTTAGAGACAGAAAAAGGATACACAATGAAGGAAGATGCAGGCAGAGGCTTCAGAAGAGTTGTAGCTTCCCCGCTTCCTAGAAAAATCGTTGAAATCGACGCAGTTAAGAAACTATGGGATACTTCCATTGTAATTTCCTGCGGCGGAGGAGGAATCCCTGTAGTAGAAAATGCTGACGGTTCTATGGAAGGTGTGGCAGCTGTAATCGATAAGGATTTTGCAGCAGAACTTCTGGCTGAACAGGTTGAGGCTGATGTACTGATGATTCTGACCGAGGTAGAAAAAGTTGCAATCAACTTTAATAAACCGGATCAGAAGAATTTGGATAACCTGAATCTGGAAGACGCAGTTAAATACATCGAAGAAGGACAGTTTGCACCTGGAAGCATGCTGCCGAAGGTAGAAGCTGCGATGAAGTTTGTCAGAGCATATCCGAACAAGAAAGCTATCATCACTTCTCTTGATAAGGCTATTGACGCATTAGAAGGTAAAACTGGTACAGTTATTACTTTCGCATAAACAAAATAGATATACTGACAGAAAGCACCCGTATGGAGACTAAATCTCTATGCGGGTGTTTTCATGATTTGATTTTGGAAAATAAAAGAAGAATCAAGAGATTAAGGGATAATAAACCATTTTTGGGAGTTGCTAAAGGGGAAGTTTTATGCTAAAATAGGATAGAGGTAAAAAAGAATTTGCAATCTAAACAGTCATATTGGCTGTTTTTTCTTTTTGCCTCTTTTTTGTTGATAACATATGAGGGAGGTATTAGACATGAAGAAACAATCACTATTTGAAAATAAACGAAGAGGATTTTTTAATCTATATGACGACTGCCTTTTCGCCCCAGCTTTAGCTGGATAGGCGAAACGGACAGCGTAGGTTGCGAAGCAACCGGAGGAGTGAGCGCAGCGAACGTTGGGTATTTCATTATATTTTCTCCAGGGATGCGGAGGAAAATAAGCAGGCACTGATTGCAATTATCAACGTGATATTGGGACGAGAGGCAGATCCGATAGAGTCTATTCAGATTATGAACCCATACATTTACGGGGAGAAACCCTATATGAAGGGTGCGGTTTTGGACATTAAGGCGCAAACCAGTCTGGGAGAGCTGTTGGATATTGAAATGCAGAATGGAAACTTGGAATTCTATGCTGACCGTTCTGTTTTTTACTGTGGAAAATTAATTAACTTATCATTGGAAAAAGGGGAAGACTATGATAAAATGAAAAAAAGTATTGTAATTTCAATTGTGAAGGGGAATGTGCTCCCGCAAACGAAGAAATTACATAGTACCTTTTACTTTTTGGAGAGTGAGGAACATTTTAGGCTGTCGGAGACTGCAGAGATTCACTTTGTGGAGCTTGAGAAAGTGGATGTGCATAAGTCGATAGAGGAAATGGATCCTTTGGAGCGTTTGGCAGCGTACATGCTTTTTGCAGGAGATCGGACGCAGGAGATGTATGTGCAGGATTTAATAGAGCGAGGAGGGGAGGCTGTTACGATGGCGGAAAGATTGTTTAAAGAATTAACAGAGGATCAGATAGCCTTTGAGATGCGGGAACAGCAGATTAAGACAGAGCATGCTTTAGCAACCCTGCGATTTGTAGAGGAAAAGCGTAAGGCGGAGTTGGCTCAGAAGGAAGCCGACATGCAGAAAAAGGAAGCCGGCATGCAGAAAAAGGAAGCTGATGTGCAGAAGAAGGAAGCTGATGTGCAGAAGAAGGAAGCTGATGTGCAGAAGAAGGAAGCTGATGTGCAGAAGAAGGAAGCTGATGTACAGAAGAAAGAAGCTGAAGTTGAATCCCGACAGGATGAATTAGACATTCAACAACGGGCACTGGACATTCAACAGAAGGAATTAGATGTTCAGCAGCAGGAATTGGACATTAAACAGCAGGCGTTGAGCGTGCAACAGGAGCAGCTGCATGCGCAGCGGAGAAGTATTGCGATTACACTAAAAAAGGCAGGAATTGATGTTGCGCAAATTTCGATTTTAACAGGCCTAAGTATAGAAGAGGTCTCTTCATTATGAAGAATAATGAAGCGCATAAAAGAACTGAAAATCCAAGCGGATCAAAATGATGTTCGTAAGGGAATTTCAGTTCTTTTTCTTTCTCTGATTTCCAAGGAATCTTTGACCTTTCTGTATCCACTGTGCTATACTGATAAGAGTAACAAAAGGAGGCAAATCTATGAAACATCAACCGAAAATCATTGCAGTAGCAGGAAAAGGTGGGGTTGGAAAGACCTCTGTTGCAGCGGCGATGATTAAAGTTTTAACAAAAAAATATCCAGACAAACGGATTCTTGCTATCGATGCAGATCCGGCAGTGGGTCTGGCAACGGCTCTTGGAATCCAGCCAGAAAAAACCATCGACGATATTCGTATAGAGGTGGTGGAAACTGTGGAAGACGGGCAGACCAAAGCGGCAATTGAACTGCTGGGGGAAGCCAGATATAAAATCTTTGAAACATTGACCGAAAAGGATGGATTTGCTTTTATCGCAGTGGGAAGACCCGAATCGGCGGGATGCTACTGCAAAATTAATACATATTTGAAAGATGTGATAACCTTGCTGTCAGAGGAGTTCGACTATATCGTCATCGATGGCGAAGCGGGTATTGAGCAGATTAACAGGAGAGTGATGGAAAAAGTAACGCATCTGCTTCTCATCACCGATCCAAGCCGGAAAGGCATTCAGGTCATACAGACTATCAAGTCCGTAGCAGAGCGCCTAGTTATGTATGAAGAAGTTGGTGTTATCATCAACAGAATTTTGTCTGAGGAAAGCAAGCGAGCTATCCACATAGATGAGTTACCTGTTCTGGCAGAGATTATGGCAGATGGAAAACTCAGCCAGTTTGATCTGGCGGGAGAGAACGTATTCTATCTGCCAGATGATACGGAAATTGTAAAAGGCGCTGCCAGAGCATTGCAGCAGATAGGAGTATAGACTTGAAGGACCTGAAACATCTATTTTATTTTGAAAAACTGTTAGAGGAAAGTCATAATGATTTGGTGCGTGAGGCACAAAGCCGAGGAGATATCGCTATCGGCAGCGTCTGCGCATTGATTCCGGAGGTGCTGCTCAATTTGCCGGGGACTTTTGCTGTGCGGCTTCGTGCGCCTAGGACTGGGTCCATTGAAATGGGTACCTACTATATGACTAGTTTACTTTGCGAAGGGTGCAGAGCCTATTTGGAAAGAGCTTTAGAAGGCGGCTATGAGTTTCTCGACTGCATGCTGACCCCGGACGCTTGCGCACAGATGAATCGGTGCGTAGAAAACATTGAAAAACAGGGGCTTTGCAGCAAGGAACATTTCTTTGTCACCTATGCAGATGTGCCTATGAAAGCAGATGAAACTGCTCTGAAACACTATGTAAAACAAATGCGTCTTCGGGTGCTTGCTCCGCTTCACGAAGCTTTTGACATTGACGTATCTGACGCTGCGCTGTTTCAGGCGGTAAAGGCACAAAACCAGATAAATGAGTTGATTCGCAAAATTGGTGATTTTAGAAAGTCAGAAAATCCGGTTATCACCGGCTATGAGTTTGCGGTGCTGTGCCTTGCTACTTATTGCTGTCCTCATGATCTTTTGGTTGAAAAGCTGACGGAAACCTTGGAAGAATTGAACAGCAGGGAGCCTGACGAGAAGTCTCCGTACCGCGTGCGAGTCGTTATGGCTGGCTCTGAAATCGACGACCCGGCGCTAATTAAACTGGCGGAGGAAGCCGGCGCTTATGTGGCGGCGGATCGTTTTTGCTTTGGCTCTCTTCCGGGCAGAGAGGAAATTGTGATTGAACCTGAAGAAGATCCACTGACAAGTATTTGCAGGCATTACATGGAGCACGGGCAGTGTCCTCGCTACATGAACACCGATAAAATTCGCGAGAGAAAAACTTATATAGATGCACTGGCGAAGGAGTACAACGCGGACGGTATTATTTACCAGTATATGAAGTTTTGTGATTACTGGGGCTACGAGCAGGCTGCAGCGACCCACATCATGCGTAAGGACTATGGATATCCTGTACTTTCCATCGACCACCCTTATGTTGTAGGACAAAGCGGGCAGCTGCGCACCCGCATACAGGCATTTGTGGAAAGTATAGAAATTAAGAAACTGGCAGGTCAAAAGGAGACGAAACATGAGTAAAGAAGCAGGCGGCAGGAAGCTAGGCAGTTTGTATGACGGAAAAAAAGCGAGAAAACGCAGAGAGTGGCGTGGCTTTAAAGACACTTGGTACGCCTATACACAATGGCTGAAAATCTGGAAAGTTCTCATTAAGTTTGCGGCAAAACCAAGAAACATTAAAGGCTTTTTCCGTTATCGCTGGATGCTCAATTTTTTGGCGGTGCCGGATTTTTTTGACAGACATACAGAAGGCATGCGAGATGTGCAGCTTCGAATGGCACACACCGGTCTGGGACTGATTGTAACTGATATGTGTGAAATGGTAGAGACGATTTTTAAGGCGGACCCGCGTATCGGCAACGACAAAGCACTCAGCGACCGCATTGTTATCTTTGATGAAAATATGATGAGTGAGATTATGAATGGATTTCCCAATCTGCGGTGGCTGTCGGTAGAAGTTCCATCTATTTATACCAGCGCCATGATGAATCAGACCGGCGTATCTCACTATATCGACGTAACCAGCAGATTCGGTATTCCGGGAGACGTATGTCCTATGCCGGCGGCGGAGCTTGGGCTTGCCATCGACGACGATTTTCCTCTTATTGGCAAATGCGCGGTACAGTGCAACACCACTTGCGACGGCAGCGCTATGGGAAACGGGATTGAAGCCATGCGCTTTAATATTCCGACTTTCCAGCTGGCAGTACCCATTCGCCATACCCAGGAAAGTGTGCAGGATTATGCGGCAGATGAGATTAAAAACTGTATTCGCTTTATAGAGGAAAATACCGGCGAAACCTTTGACTGGAACGCATTCTTTGCTTCTATGAAAACCTTTAACGCAGAGAGCGAGCTGACAAAGGAATGGCTGGAAATGTCCAGAACACCGTATCCGCAGGTCATTGGAGACAATCTTGCTCTTTATCGCTACGGTGTGTATCAGGCTGCAGGCGGGCGGAATATGGAATTCCTGGAAACTGACCGCAAAATCACCGCCTTGGCGCAGGAGGGTTATGCGAAAAAACTGCCTGTGGCAAAGGAAGTCAGACATAGAGCTATTACTTGGGGTGTACAGGCGGCATATTATACAGCTTTTCCGATTTGGCTGCAGAACTGCTGGGGGATTGCGGCTCTGGCAGATATGCTCAGTCTGGTTTCTATGGAGCCGATTGATACCGAAGACCCGGAAAAAGCCATTTATGATCTGGCACATCTTTACGAAAACATGATTATGCGCAACCGCTCTAACGGCGGTTATGAAGTGGGCGTCGAGGCCCTTTGGCGCTACTGCGAATATTTTAACTGTGATATGGTTATTATGTATGCGCATATGGGCTGCAAAGCCATGAGCGGGTATCACGGCATTTTTGAAGAGGAAGCCCGCAAGCGCGGCATTCATCTGATTTGGGTGACCCATGGGCTGATGAAACCGGAGGACGCATCCCGGCAGGACATGCGGACAGAAGTCAATCGCTATATGCGTACCGTGCTTCGTGAAGAACCAGTAGACCCAACCCTTGAGGAGTTCGACGACGCAAAGTGCTGGTAATGGAGTTGTCCCAATTTCCGAAGGAAATTGATGGAAACTCCTTATGCTTTGGGAGACCTAACTCAATAAGCGAAGCGAATTGTAGTAGGTCCCCTGTCAGGAGTGCAGTGCTTTAGCACGTGGCACTCTACGACTAGTTCCCACGAGCAGAGCGAGTGGCAAGACGCTAGTCGTATAATGGAGTTCACCTGCTCCAAAACTTGTTTTGGTAAAGCAGACCTTATGCTTTGGGAGACCTAACTCAATAAGCGAAGCGAATTGTAGTAGGGCCCCTGTCAGGAGTGCAGTGCTTTAGCACGTGGCACTCTACGACTAGTTCCCACGAGCAGAGCGAGTGGCAAGACGCTAGTCGTATAATGGAGCCCGCCCAATTTCCGCTTGGTGAGTGATGGGAGCTAATAGAAACAAATAAAAACAGTGAAAACAAAACTGTGAAATAACTTAATACAAACGGAGGAAGACGATGAAATATTTTGGCGGCTGTGATGCCGGAAGTACATATACAAAATGCGTGATTCTAGATGAGACTGCAAAAATTGTAGCATCCGTGATTCTAAAAAGCAGAATTAATCCGGTTCTCAGTGCGCAGGATGCGCTGGCTGCTGCGCTGGAACAAATTCCCGAACTGAAAAATGCGGAGGATTTAACCTATTTAGTAGGCACCGGCTATGGCAGAAATAAAGTGCCGTTCGCAGACGAAAACATTTCTGAAATAAGCTGCCATGCCATGGGGGTTCATGCAGCGGCGCCGGACGTGCGCGCGATTATTGATATTGGAGGCCAGGATGTAAAGGGCATCGCCGTTGATACTGATGGAACTGTACTGAATTTTGCAATGAATGATAAATGTGCAGCGGGGACCGGAAGGTTTTTTGAAACGATGGCGAACGCCTTTGAGATGAGCCTGCCGGAGTTTTCAAAACTGTCGCTGGGCGTAAAGAACGCAATTCCAATCACGGCGCAGTGTGCGGTCTTTGCGGAGAGTGAGGTAATCTCCCTTGTAGGAGAAGGAAAGCCCATGGAAGAAATTGCAGCAGGCATTCAGATGTCTGTGGCTAAACGGTGTTTTGTTATGGCAAAGAAAGCCGGCGTGACTGACAGCATAACTTTAACCGGCGGCTGTGCAAAAAATGAAGGTTTGAAAGCTGCGATTCAAAAAGTTCTGAAGGTAGAAGTTGTCGATTTATCGGTAGATCCGCAGCTGATGGGAGCACTTGGCGCAGCGGAATTTGCAAGGCAGAAAGGAATGGCAAAATGTTAAAAATTGTACTCATGATAGCCTGTATTTTGGCAGTGCTTTTTGTGCTGAGCCTAGTTGTGTTCTTTTTCAATTTAGATATGAAGATGGCAGCGAAGATGGGAACTCTTCTAAATGGACATTATGACAGAATCAAACGGGACAGGATGGACGGATGATGAAACTCTACGATGCATTGATTGAGGAGGTTTTATCTTTGACTGGGCAGGCGCAGGTGCAGTCCTGCAGCGGAAAAGCCTGGCAGCAGACAGATGACTTTGAGATGGTGATGAAAAAGGATATGGCATATGAGTTGGGCGGCGGCAGCTTGCCGGCGGTCAGCGGGCTTTTCTTTACCTCGGATGAAAGTTTGGTCCCCGAAGACGAGGTGCTGCTTTTTGGTCCAGACCTTCCGCAGCTTGAAACGGATTCATCCTATGCAAGAATTACCCTTTTAAAAGTTGAAGAAAACAGCTTTGCAGGAGAAGATGAGGCTTATGAACAATTGCGTAAGATAGAGTATACAAGGTATCATGTTTTTCCCAGGGGCTATATGATGAGGATTTCTGCTGCAGGTATGCGCGAGCCTGTTCGCATTGCAAAAAAAGCCCTGCGGGAAGGGATGACTTTTGAGAAAGTAGGGCGCTTATTCATAGAGGGATACCATACCCATCCGAAGGTAGAATGCGTCACGATTTTATTCATTACCCAGCCGGATTTTCCCTACGAAAAGTTGGCGATGCTGGCTAAAAAAGGGGAAGAAATCACAGCTTCTCTGCACCGGATTTTCGACAATCTGGTGATGGATTGCAGGGCGTGCAGTCTGAAGCCAGTCTGCGATGAGGTGGAGGGATTGCGCAGTTTACATTTTCAGGCAGCGGGTGTAGCAATGAAATAATATGATTATGAGAAAAGTAATAAAACTTGTGCGATAGAATGTAAGTTTGTGTTCTGCTGCACAAGTTTTTTACTTCGATTGTACTGAAAAAAATCCCAAAACAGCTATTGCATAAATATAAATTTACTGGTATAATCTTCCGTTAGAACGTAATAGAAAACAGCAAGAAACGCAGAATCACTTACAAAGTACAAGGAGGGCAGATGAAAGGACTTATTTATCTAGAAGACGGCAGCATATATAAGGGAAAAGGTTTTGGTGCCAGCACTACCAACGTGGGAGAACTGGTCTTTAACACAGCGATGACCGGGTATCAGAAAACATTGACCGACCCTTCCTATAGTGGACAGATGATTACCATGACCTATCCGCTTTTGGGAAACTACGGGATTAACGATGAAGACTATGAGTCAGAAAAAATTCATGCACTGGGCGCAATATGCCAGGATTTATGTATGAAACCCAGCAACCATCACAGCGTAAAGACCATTGACCAGTGGTTTTGCGAGCAGGGTGTTCCAGGTGTTTACGGCGTAGACACTAGAGAAATTACGAGAAAGCTCAGAAAGACCGGCAGCCAGAAGTGTGTTATTACCACAGAAGATATTCCCCTCAGTGAAATTAAAAAACTTGCAGAAGAGACAGAACTTTCGACAGACCAGATGAAAACTGCTGGCGTGCAGGAGATACAGACAATAAAAACGCCGGGAAGTGACTTCCACGTAGCAGTGCTGGATTTGGGCGTGAAGCGGAGTATTCTCAAAGAACTGGCAGACCGAGGCTGCAGTATGACCATCTACCCTTACGGTACCAAAGCAAAGACTATTTTGGAGGCAAAGCCTGACGGCGTTTTTCTGACCAATGGCCCAGGGGACCCTGCATCGGCAACGGAAGCGGTAGCCGTTATCGAGAAGCTTATAACCAACAGTAATTATGGCGCGGATTTAATGCCGATTTTCGGTATCTGCATGGGACATCAGCTGATCGCCCTTGCCTGCGGCGGCAGCACCTACAAAATGCAGTACGGACATCGTGGCTGCAATCACGGCGTCTTCGATAAAAATATTGGAAGAAGTTATATCACCAGCCAGAATCACGGCTACGCAGTGCAGCCGCAAAGTATTGTTCTAAAAGGGCTGGAAGCGACCCATCTGAATTTGAATGACGGAAGTGTGGAAGGGATGGCACATCTGTCAAAACCAGTTTTTTCTGTACAGTTTCATCCTGAATCAAATCCAGGTCCAAACGATACTGGATACTTATTCGATCAGTTCATCGACTTAATGAAAGGGGGAAGACTGTAATGCCTAGAGATTTTACCTTAAAGAAAGTTTTAATTATCGGTTCCGGCCCGATTATTATTGGACAGGCTGCGGAATTTGACTATGCAGGTACGCAGGCGTGTAAAGCTATCAGCGAAGAAGGCATTGAGACTATTCTCATCAACAGCAATCCAGCGACCATTATGACCGATCAGGGAATTGCAGATAAAGTTTATCTGGAGCCGATTACAGAAGAAGCTGTGGAACAGATTCTTGCAAAAGAGCGCCCGGATGGCGTGCTGGCAGGGTTTGGCGGACAGACTGGACTAAACCTTGCTATGGCGCTGGACGAAAAAGGTGTCTTTGAGAAATACGGTGTTAGACTTCTTGGCGTCAATAAAGAGTCCATCCATAAAGCCGAAGACAGGGAGGCATTTAAAGCGCTGATGCTGCAGACAGGACATCCCATTCCGCCGAGCACTATCGCAACAAGCCTGGAAGAATGTAAGGCCTTTGTTGAAGAAATTGGATATCCTGTTATCATCCGTCCTGCATATACGCTTGGCGGCACAGGCGGCGGCATTGCCCACAACGATGAAGAACTGGAACATTTCTGCCAGTTGGGTATGGAGAAAAGTGCTATCGGGCAGATTTTGCTGGAAAAGTCTGTAGCAGGCTGGAAAGAAGTAGAATACGAGGTAATCAGGGACGGCAAGAATAATTGCATCATTATCTGCAGTATGGAAAACTTGGATCCTGTGGGCGTGCATACGGGAGACAGCATCGTCGTAGCGCCGACCCAGACACTGACCGACGGGCAGTATCAGATGCTGCGGGACGCATCGCTGTCTATCATCAGAAAGCTGGAAATCGAAGGCGGCTGTAATGTACAGTTTGCGCTGAATCCGGACAAGGATGAATACATCGTCATTGAAGTGAATCCGCGCGTCAGTCGTTCGTCCGCACTTGCATCTAAAGCGGCAGGATATCCTATCGCCAAAATTGCTGCAAAGATTGCCATCGGCTACAGTCTTGATGAACTGAAAAACTACGTGACAGAAGGCTCAAGCGCCTGCTTTGAGCCGGCGCTTGACTACTGTGTTGTAAAATTCCCAAAGTGGCCTTTTGATAAGTTCCGCACTGCCTCCAGAAAACTGGGGACGCAGATGAAAGCCACTGGTGAAATCATGGCAATTGACAGAAACTTTGAGAGTGCCCTCTTAAAAGCAATCGCCTCTTTAGAAACCGAAGGAACCGGTCTGCGGGTGCCGTACGTAACTGGACTTTCTGACAGCCGCCTTATGGAAAAATTGCTTGCCTGCGATGATGAGCGTATATTTTGTATCGCAGAAGCATTCCGGCGCGGACTTGCCGGCGTAGAAGAGATTTTTGAAATGACACAAATTGACCGCTGGTTCCTTTATAAAATTGAGGGCATCGTGTTGATGGAAAAAACGCTGCAGAGCGAAGAAATTACGGCAGATTTAGTCAGAGAGGCAGAACAGCGCGGCTTTACAGACGACGAGATTCTGGGACTGACCGGTATGGAAAGAGAGGTCCTTCAGGATATCAGATTGTATCACGATATTTACCCAGTTTACAAGGTGGTCGATACCTGCGCAGGAGAATTTGACGCAGTCACGCCGTACTATTATTCCAGCTATGGCGGGGAAAATGAAAGCGTAAAGAGTACCCATGAAAAAATTCTGGTTGTCGGCTCCGGTCCCATTCGGATCGGTCAGGGCATTGAATTTGACTACTGCTGTGTGCAAGGCGTGCGGGCTTTGAAGGAGCTGGGATATGAGTCCATTATCATTAACAATAATCCGGAGACGGTCAGCACGGATTTTGATACAGCAGACAAGCTGTATTTTGAACCGCTTCATACAGACGATGTGATGAACGTGATTAAGCAGGAGAGACCGGAAGGTGTGATTCTGCAGTTTGGCGGGCAGACTTCCCTAAATCTTGCATCCAAACTGGCTGCAAGAAGTATTAAAATTTTGGGCACGCAGAATAAATATATCGACCTGGCGGAAGATAGAGAGAAGTTCTCTAGTCTTTTGGATCTGTTAGATATTGCAGCGCCAAAAGGCTGTGCGGTGCGCAACCAGGAGGAAGCCTTTGAGGCGGTAGAACGTCTGGGTTATCCTCTCGTCGTGCGTCCGTCTTTTGTGATCGGTGGCAGAGCCATGCAGGTAGTCTATTCCGATGAGGAACTGCGGAAATATCTGAAGGAGGCGGTAAAACTTTCCCACGAGCATCCTGTCCTCATCGACAAATATGTTGAGGGCAAGGAAATTGAGGTAGATGCAGTAGCTGACGGAGAGGATGTCCTGATTCCGGGCATTATGGAACATATCGAAAGAACCGGCGTCCATTCTGGAGACAGCTGTACGGTATATCCGACTTACTCGCTGCCGGAGGAAGTGCTGCAGGAACTGCTTTTCGCTACAAAACGCATCTGCTGGGCGCTGCATATCGTTGGACTTGTCAATATTCAGTATGTCTGGGACGGCGAACGGATTTATGTTATCGAAGTAAATCCGCGTGCGTCAAGAACGGTGCCGATTCTCAGCAAAGTGACAAAGGTGCCGATGGTAAAACTGGCAGTAGCCGTCATGACTGGCAGCAAGCTGGTTGATCTTGGCTATGGCACAGGTATACACCCTGCACAAAATTACTATGCTGTAAAAGTACCGGTATTCTCCGATGCGAAATTGACCGATGTAGATGTGGCAGTGGGACCTGAGATGAAGTCTACCGGTGAAGTATTGGGTATCGATACCGACCTGGATAAAGCCATCTATAAAGGGTTTCTGGGAACAGGAACTCAGATTCCAACAGAAGGCGGCGTGTTCGTTTCTCTCAAAGACCATGACAAAACAGAGGAAAGCGCAGCGGTGATAAAGGGCTACATGGACATGGGATTTGTTCTATACGCCTCTGCAGGAACGGCAGCATTTTTGAAGGAATATGGAATAAAGGCGGCAGTTATCGATTACCGCGATGTGATCCCTAAAATTTCTGAAGATATTCACATTGTTATTAATACGCCGAAAGCCATCAATAAGATTGGCGCAGATACATTTCCAATTAGGCGTGCAGCGATTGAGCACGGCTTGCCGGTGCTGACCTGTATGGATACAGCATGGGCATTTGCAAAAGCAGTGAAACAGAAACAAGAAGGCGCACAGCTGACGTACGAGGCGCTGTAATTGATAAAAATAAGCATGAGAGGCTGTATCATTTTGAAACAGCCTCTTTGTTTATGGTCAATTTTCTGAAAAGAACATTGAAAAAATTGCGGAAAAATGGCATAATAATAAAATATAACATAATACTAGAGAAAGGAATATGCGTAAACCGCGCGACATAGAAGCAGCGCGGCGCATGAAATGAAAATGGAGATATTGGCACCGATTTTGGCGGTATTGATTTTTGTGGGCATGTTTGTCATGATTGTCCTGGAAAAATTTGAACGTCATTACATTACGTTAGTTAGCGGCGCACTGGTTTTAGTACTGGTTTTTGGTCTTTGTATGCGGGATATGGACGCTGTGCTGCAAACCCTGAGTCTGGATAGCCTGTTTGAGTCGGGTTTCTGGATTGGAGAAGGCGAAGAAGGCTCTATGGGAATCAACTGGGCAACGATCATTTTTATTACAGGAATGATGGTTATGGTAGAAGGTCTTGGAGAAGCAGGATTCTTCCACTGGCTTTGTCTGCTTCTTGCCAGAATGGTCAACTATCGTGTGACACCGCTTTTAATTTGTTTTATGTGCATTTCTGCAGGACTTGCCATGTTTATCGACAGCATTACCGTAGTACTTTTTTTAGCTGCAGTGACTGTGGATTTGGGAAAACTTCTCAAATTTAATCCAATTCCTATGGTGATTGCAGAAATTTTCTGTGCTAACCTGGGAGGCGCAGCAACCATGAGCGGAGACCCACCGAATATTATTATAGGAACAGCTTTAGGCTATACTTTTACTGACTTTGCCAGAAATACAGGGCTGATTGTAGCAATCTGTTTTGTTGTTATCGTGGCCTACTTCCTTCTCATATTCAGAAAGGAACTGAAAGCAACCGATTCTATGGATAGAAGCGGTTTATCCTGTCCGGAGCCGGCAACAGCAATTCACAACAAAAAACTGTTTATCTATGCAGTGGTTATTTTCATTGGCGCTATTGTTCTTCTGGTGACCCATGCCCAGACTGGTCTTACTGTTGCCACAATCGGCGTCATTATGGCGGTGGTTACGATACTTGGAATGATCGTGCTGGAAGATAAGAAAAAGACTGTTGAAGTGCTGAAAAAAGTAGACTATAAGACGCTGCTTTTTTTCATCGGACTATTTGTTTCTGTAGGAGGATTAGAGGAAACAGGCATACTGGAACTGATGGCGCAGGGCATTATGAATATCTGTCAAGGCAATATCAAGCTGATTTTACTGGTCATTCTGCTGCTGTCAGCTGTGTGCAGCGCACTAGTGGACAATATTCCGTTTGCAGCAACTATGATTCCGGTGATCAAGTCTATCTCTGCGGCGCAGGGTATCAATCTGTCTATGCTGGCATGGACGTTGGCACTGGGGACCGACTTTGGCGGTAATGCAACACCAATTGGCGCTTCTGCTAATGTGGTAGGAACCTCTATCGCAGCCAAGGAAGGACACCCGATTGGATGGGGCACCTATTGTAAGTACTGCGTACCGGGCACGATTTTAATTATCGGAATATCTCTGTTGTGTCTGTACGCAAGATATGTATAGAGATAAAACAGAAAGGAAATTCCAATGAAAAAACAACTGATTATTACGATTGGAAGAGAAAGCGGAAGCGGCGGACATGAAGTTGCAAAGCAGCTGTCAGAAGCGTTTCGCATTCCGTTTTACGATAAAGAAAAAATCCAGCAGCTTGTCGCCAAGGAAACCGGTTACGAGTTGGAACTGGTAAAGAAGATGGATGAAAAACCTGTAAGTAGACTGTTTTCCAGAAGATTTGATGATTTTTCCACATCCGTGCCCGAACATGTGGCTAGAAAAACCTTTGAAATCGTGCAGACCATGGCGAAAGAAGGGAAATCCTTTGTTCTTGTGGGCCGCTGCGGAGAATATATCCTCCGGGATAATCCTAACATGGTCAGCTTTTTTATCAACGGCAAAAAAGAAGCGAAAATAAAAAGACTGATAGAGACGGAAGGCTGTGACGCCCATGAAGCAGCCGGTCTGATGAAACAGCGCGACGCAGTCAGAAAGACATATCATAACTATTATTGTGATACTAAGTGGGGAGATTCCCGGGGATATAATCTGGTGATTAACTCCTCCGTCCTGGAACTTGAGAAGAGCGTAAAAGTGCTGACAAATTTTGTAGAAGAGTTCATGGAAGGATAAAAGTAAGGCTGCCATGCCGGCAGCCTTAAATTTTTTTGAGGATATTATTCTACGAAAGAACCGCCCTTAAAGATCTTTTTGCCCAGTTCTTTTTGTGCTTCAGGAACGCCCTCCAGGTTTTGCTTCTGGATTGCTCTGATTTTCAGCGGCAGAGAGAATAGGTTGATAAAGCCTTCTGCATCGCTCTGATTGTACACTTCATCTTCGCTAAATGTTGCGAACTCTTCGTTGTATAAGGAATATGGAGATTTACTTGCAACAGGCCAAGCGGTGCCCTTGTAAAGTTTCATCCTTACCGTACCGGTTACCAGCTTTTGTGTTTCGTCTACAAATGCGGAAATGGCTTCACGGAGCGGTGTAAACCAAAGACCGTCGTAAACCAGCTGCGCAAATTTCTGAGAGACAATGTTGCGGTACTGCAGGGTATCTCTGTCTAAAATGAGTTTTTCCAGGTCTTTATGCGCTGCGAATAAAATGGTGCCGCCCGGCGTTTCGTATACGCCTCTGGATTTCATGCCGACCAGACGGTTTTCGATGATATCAATGGTCCCGACGCCGTTCTCGCTGCCTAATTTATTTAACTCGGTTAAAAGCTCAATTGGACCCATTTTCTTTCCATCTATAGCAACAGGGATGCCTTTTTCAAAATCAATTTCTACATAAGTCGGAGTGTCAGGTGCGTCCTCTGGCGTCTTTGAAAGTACGTGGATGTCAGGCTTATGCTCGTTCCATGGGTTTTCCAGATTGCCGCCTTCGTGACTAATGTGCCAGATGTTTTCGTCTCTGGAATAAATTTTTTCTACAGTCTGTGCAATCGGAATGTTGTGCTGATGCGCATATTCAATACACTGTTCACGAGACTGTAGATCCCAGATTCGCCAAGGTGCGATGATTTTGATAGCAGGATTCAGTGCATGAATAGTGGACTCAAAACGAACCTGGTCGTTACCTTTTCCGGTACAGCCGTGGGCAATGGTAAAAGCACCTTCAGCTTCAGCGATTTCTACCAGTTTCTTCGCCTGCAGCGGTCTTGCCATGGAAGTACCCAGCAGATAGTCGTTTTCATAGATTGCGTCTGCTTTTAAAGTTGGATAGATAAAGTCGGTAATGAATTCTTCCTGAATATCTAATATGTAGGCTTTGTCTGCGCCAGTAGCGTAGGCTTTCTTTTCAATTGCATCGAAGTCTTCCTTCTGCCCGGTGTTGCAGCAGACTGCGATAACTTCGCAGTTATAGTTCTCTTTTAACCATGCGATGATGATGGATGTGTCCAGACCGCCGGAATAGGCAAGGACGATTTTTTCTTTTGCCATAGTGTGTTCCTCCGAATATGTAAATATTTATAATCGTGAATAAAAATTAATCAGTGCATGTAATATACCACACCTGCCTGAATAAATCAAGGTTTTTTGTATTAAAATAATAAAATGTGTAAAAAAATACATTCTGATATACAAAATAGGATCGTAAAGCGCTTTTTGTAAAAAATCGGAAGACCCTACAAAAATATAACAAAAATCTAACCTCCTATGGCTATAATGTGAAATATAAAATGAGAAAAGTACTTGCGGATAAAGTATAGGGCAGGTACAATAATATTAAACAAGAAAGACCTTTGTAGAACATTAAGTAAATCATTAAGGAGGAAAAAGAAATGAAAAAACTATTAACTTCACTGTTATGCGTAGTGATGGTAATGGCGTTCATGCCGGCAATGGCTTTTGCTGCTGAAGAAGTTGCAGCATCTTTACCGGCAGCAGAAAATGGTGTCATCACTCTGGAAAGTGACGTTGTACTGAGTGAGACAGCGACTTTTAGCAAAAACGTAACGATCAACGGCAATGGTTATACCATCAGTCCGGCTAGAGACGGACAATTTACCGGCGCAAACCTGATTGCAGTTACTGGCGGCACTGCAACTCTCAATAATGTGAGAGTGGATGCAGTTGGCGCTTGCAGAGCGGTTCTGGTAAAAGCAGGTAAACTGGTTGTTGATGGAAACTCCTATATCACTGGAGGTAAAGCAAGCAGCTATGCCCATGGTGTATATGTAACTGGAAAAGCTGAATTTGAACTGAAGAGCGGTACGATTTCCGGCAACACTGGAACAAATGTTAACGCAGATTACTACGATGAATACAGCAAAGATTTATGGATTGGCGCTAATGCAAAAGCAGATATTTCCGGTGGTGCTGTAGGTTATGTATTTGTAAATGCAAACGGCTACTCTGGTCAGAACAAAGGCGGTCTGACTGTTTCCGGCGGTTCTGTCACTAACCTGTACGCAGAAACTGCTGATGGATATGATGCTGACTGCATCGTAAATGGCGGAACAGTTGAAAATGCTATGGTAAGTTCTGCAGCAAATTTGCAGTCCTTGGTAAATGCAACAGGTATTAAGACAATTCAGCTGAGAACTGATATGGATGTAAATCTGGTAATTCCGGCTGAAGCAGACTTTACACTTGATTTAAACGGCAAGACTCTTAATGGCGGAACAGTAAAAGGCAAAGCAACAATTACTAACTATGGTAAAGTTGTAATCAACGGAAACGGAACTATTAAGCGTGAGGACAACAACACCTCTGGATATTATACGATTAATAACCATGGAACCATGTCCATTAATAGCGGAACTGTAATCAACAACTCCAACAACTCTTCTTTGATTAGAAATGCTGGTCTGGCTTCCGATAAGGACAAGAATGTAACACTGAATATCAACGGTGGAACGATTGAACAGAAAGAGTTTAACGCAGTAAAGAATGATGACTATGGCAAACTGAATATCAATGGTGGAACAATCACCAGCGAACACTATGCCGTACAGAACTGGAGCAACGCAACTATTCAAGGTGCAACCATCAACGGCGGTGTTTATACTGGTGCATGGGACGATACTATCGGAGCAGGAGATACTGCTATCAGCACAGGTACAACTGTTAAGGGTGATGTTGTAACTGAAGTTTTCGGCAGCGGTGTAACAGGTAAACCGGAAGTACGCATTTATGCTGGTACAATTGAAGGAAAACTGAATGTTACAGAACAGTCTGATGTAAGAGTTTACGGTGGTAAATTCGCTGATAAAAATGCAGCTGAATACATTGTAGGTAATCGTGAGATGGATGCAGATGGTAATGTTGTAGCTAAACAGCCTGAAACTCCGGTAACTCCAAATCCAGGTCCAGTTGGTCCTTCAGAGCCGGTAAATCCTGATACACCGGAACCACCGGTTGACATTGAAGATCCTGATACTCCGCTAGGACCTCTTCCTGACGAAGAAGTAGCCGCAGCAGTAAAAAGTGCAAAGATAAAGACTACTTCCAAGTTGGTTACTGTAAAAGGCAAGAAAGCAATCAAACTCTCCTGGAAGGGTGCTGAGGACTTAGAGTTAGATGGATATGAAGTATTCAGATCTGTTAAGAAGAATTCCGGATACGGAAAAGTTAAGTATTTTGGACCTACTTCCAAAACCACTTACACTAACACTAAGGAACTGAAAAAAGGCAAGACCTACTATTACAAAGTAAGAGGTTACAAGATGGTTGGAGGCCAGAAAGTTTACACTGCATGGTCAACAAAAGCTTGGAGAACTGTTAAATAGTTTCTGGCAAATAGAATGAAAATAATTTAAGTGATAAATGAACGAAGAAGCTGTCTCAAAGTAAAATGAGACAGCTTCTTTTCGCTTTTGGGTCAGCAGCCTCTTTAAGCGGTTAATCTAATAGAAAAAGAATCGAGATATGCCCATAATTTGCCCCGCGCCAATTTTGGGCTTGATTTCTGTATACATGGCGCGGACCTATGAGGAAGTGCCATGTAGAAAAGTTTTTTTAGAAAAAATGGCGGCGGCAGAAAGGAATGCAGACAGATAGCCGGAAAAACTTTAGCGTCCTACAGTAAAATATCAAAAAAGCGGATATCAGGCAGCAGGTGCGCGCCAGTTTTTTAGAAAATGAATCCCAATATGGCGTTTGGCGGATGGCTGGCGCCATGTATACAAAAAAACGCTTAGAAGATGGCGGTTTTCATGGGGTGGACGCCGGATATTCAAAAAAATCTTGAGATTATGGCGCGCCGGTTTCTCTGCAGCACAGGCTATTACATATTAATCATATTAAATCAGATTGAACTGCATCCCGGCATTTAATCTGGATTCTTTTTCACTTCAATGTGAAATAATCTCTTTGATTTTGTCTTGCACTATTGCCTTATATTTACATTAAAGTGGTGCGGATTTTTATATTCTATCGATAAAACTTCTTTTTTGCAAAAAAATTGTCGAAATTTCAAAAAGTACCCTGAGAATTCCTTTTCAAAATGGTAAAAAAGAGATACACTAAAGGAACCGCTATTTAGCGAAAAACAAAAAGAAAGCGAGAAGGAGAGTTGACAGAAAAAGAACTTTCAGAAAGAAGAGCAGTACTTTGTGAGAAATATGACAAGATACTGGGATTAACTTATCACTTTGGTGTGGCAGACAGCGACAGAGATGATGTTGTGCAGGAAGTGTTTGTTGCAGCTTATTTACATTTGCATCAGCTGCGGGACATAGAGAGCATGGATTCTTGGTTGTATAAAATTGCCATGAGAAAAGCGGGACGAATCGGAAGGAAAAGTAAAAGGCGAGAAGACAAAGAGCTTTTGTACGAGTCCTGTGAGCAGGAGCTTGACAGGATTAGCGCAGAAGAATATGCGTCAAAGATAGACTTCAGCGATGAAGACATCTTTGAAATGGTAAATAGTCTGAAGCCGCCAGCGCCGGAAATAATCAGACTCCGCTATGTATCGGAATTGAGCATGGTGGAGATAGCAAAGCTTTTAAAGATGAATTACAATTCGGTGAAAACGATAGAACGCAGAGCGAAAAAAGAACTGGAGAAAATGATAAGTGAGGGAAAGCATGAAACGAGAAGAGAGAGAAAACCTGAAGAAGAACGAGCAGAAGTTTATGGAGGAGATAGGAGCGGCACTGAAGAGACACGAAAAGAAGACAAAACTAGACGCAGAGGTGTTGGAAGGCTGGGTCGCAGCTGCCAAGGAAAGGAGTAGGGCTAGAAAGAGAAAGTATATGGCTGCGATATCCTGTGTTGTGATTGTTTGCGCAGGTACTTTTAGTGCAATGAACTTGCTGGTGCCGGATGCTGCAATTGCTGGGAAAAACGGTCCGGTTACAATGGAGGATGGAAACAGCACAATTGTAAAAAATAATGCTGAAGACCCGGGAGCAAACTTAGGCGGCGATACGATGATTGAAACAGAATGGGATAAGGTTGCAACTATAAAGAAAAACTATCCGGACTTGCTGATTCCAGGCTACGTGCCAGAGGGATATGAGTTTAAAGAGTTGCGGGTAGAAGTGACGGAAGCATTTAGTTCATTTATTTATACATATGAAAGAGATAACAAACTAATAAAACTTATACAGTCAAAAGGCGACGGCATGAAGATTATTAAAAATTATAGCTATACTTTCGAAACCAATGATGGAATTGAAATAAGGATGAAAGAAGATGAAGAAAAAAGTGCGAACTTCTTTATAGAAGAGGACTTGTGTGCAATTGTTGGAGACCTTTCGGAGGAGGAGTTTGGAAAAATAACAGATAGTTTAGAGAGGTGATAAGGAGTTCTCAAATTAGAAGGGGTCTGAATAGGTTGTGGAAGTATATTTGCTGCCTCGATCGTATTCGTCCACGGAGACGCATTTCACTCTGTAAACAATACCTTTTTTTACGGTCCATTCATCATAGGTTAAAACACTGACTTTATTTGTACCAGTGTATTTAATTGTATTACCGCTGACGTCAGTAGCTGTTACCCAGCTGCTGCCGGATTTCTTTTGCAAAGTGATAGTAACAGTATATTTATCTGCGGTAGAAGAAAAGTGAACTACTGCACCAGCAGTGGCTTTTGTATCGCTAACTCTTTTTGTATTGAATCCGACAGCGGTAGTACTATATGTCGAACCTGTATCTGCAGAGGCAAAAACAGATGTCATTCCAAGGGTTAGAGCGAGCATGAGAAACATGCAGACGAATTTTTTTTTCATGGTTTTCCTTTCAATCATTGATAAGAGTAAACTTTCGCAAGGCAAGTATATCTTGCCTTGTTTTTATTGTCAACTTTTAAGAAACCATTGGCAAACACAAGGAAAAATGCGCGCTAAAAGTAGTCTGAAATGCATATATTTGAAGAAAATCATCAAAATATGCACGCAGTTGTGCGTAAAATTTGAGAAAACCTTTATAATATGCACAAATGGGGTGTCTGGACGAAAAATATCAATTCAATCAGGATGAAAAGGTGCATATTTTTTCTGATTCCTTTAAAAATCTGCACAGATTCATGAAGAAACGTGCATATATTGAGGAAAAAGCCGGATTTTATGCATGCTAGAGGACACGAGCAGAATTCTTGCTGAGATAAAATGATACGGAAATCGTTTTCATAGGCTTGCTGTGACGAGCAGCAAAAGAAAAACAACAAAATGCAGTGCTTTATATCTGCATACCAGTAAGAGAGCAGAAAGTGTGCAGACTTTAGTCCTTTGTGAGGCTGCTGTGCATGTGGAAATATGGATTTGCCATCTGTAAAGTTTTTCTTGCACTTCAGATTTATAGAAATATTCAGTAAAGCTAGTTTTTTTACCAAAATAACTAAAACCGGATATATACCCGGGGGGGGGTAACATATAATGGTATAAAATATATTTTATATCTTTAATCGAGTAAGGGAGCGAAAAATGGAAAAAACAAAAAAGAAATTCCAAGTACCACACGTGTACGCATTACTCACAGGCCTTATTATATTATGTGCAATTCTAACGTATATTGTTCCGGCAGGGGCCTATGATATGATGGTGCTGGACGATGGCAGAGAAGTTGTAGACCCTGATACTTTCCGCTATATTGATCAGACGCCGGTGGATCTGATGGGCACTATGAGCGCTGTATTCAGGGGAATGCTGGGAGCAGCTGATATCGTATTTCTGATTTTTATCTTTGGTGCGTGCTTTGGCGTAATCGGGGATACAGGAGCGATTGAGGCAGGACTTGTCAAAGTTTCTAAAGCTCTTGCAGGAAAAGAACTTTTTATCATTCCGGTTATGATGTTCATTTTCTCACTGATGGGAGCGATCATCGGTTCAGCAGAGGATTTACTGCCGTATATTCCAATCTGCGTAAGTCTTTGCCTCGCATTAGGCTTTGACTCTATCACCGGTACAGCTATCGTACTTTGCGGCGGTGCGGCAGGCTTTGGCGGCGCCTTTATGAACGCATATACAGAGGGCGTTGCGCAAAGTATTGCGGGACTTCCGATGTTCTCTGGACTGGGATACAGAATTGTTGTGTATGTATCTATGGTAGTTGTTACAGTTGCATTTGTTATGATTTATGCACGCAGAGTCAAAAAGAATCCGACCCTTTCCAGAATGTATGAAGAAGATCAGAAGAGAGAGGATAAACTGGAACTGGATGAAGAATTGCATCCGTTTGGAATCAGACAGAAACTGGTTCTGCTGGCACTGCTGATTACCATTGTTCTTCTTGCGTATGGAACTATTCAGTGGGGCTGGTACTTTAATGAAATTGCGGGACTTTTCTTTGGTCTGGCGATTGTGTCAGCTATCATTGGCGGCATGTCAGTCAATGAGTTTGCAGAATCTATTTCCAACGGAATGACTGGAATTTGCGGAGGCGCATTAGTTTGTGGTTTCGCCAGAGGTATCATGGTAGTGCTGACAGACGGCAATATCATCCATACACTGCTGCATGCAACTGCAAATATCCTGATGCAGCTGCCTTCAGTGATTTCCGCAGTTGGTATGTATATTTTCCAGTGCTTACTGAACTTTATCATTCCATCCGGTTCCGGTCAGGCTGCAGTGTCCATGCCGATTATGGCGCCGCTTGCTGATATGGTAGGTGTAACCCGTCAGACTGCAACGCTGGCATTCCAGCTGGGTGATGGTATTTCCAATATCTTTACACCGACATCTGGCTACTTTATGGCAGCCTTGGCACTTGCAAAGATTCCTTGGGAAAAATGGGCAAGATGGATTCTGCCGTTAATTGGAATTCAATACTTATTAGGCGCAATTCTGGTTGTAATTGCACACTTAATGCAGTGGGGACCGTTCTAAGAACGACATACTGGAGTGAAATTTAAGAGGTGAGTAAAATTATGAAAACATATACGAGCCTTGTGAGAAAGACCGATGAAAAAATCGGTCTTTTTCACAAGGAGCTGATGGCTCTTAGTGATGATTTGGCAGATCATCCGGAAGTAGGCGGTCAGGAATACCGAACTACAGAAAAAATGACTGCCCTTCTTAGAGAAAAAGGATTTACCGTGACATATCCTTTTGCGGGCCTGGAAACAGCATATAAGGCGGTTTTTGGAAATAATGACCATAAATATAAAATTGCGCTGCTTGCAGAATATGATGCACTTCCAGAACTGGGGCACGCCTGCGGACATTGCCTCAGCGGCTCTATTAGTATACTTGCAGGTATCGCACTTTCTGCACTGCAGGACGATTTGGATGTGGATATTCATATCATTGGAACCCCTGACGAGGAGTATAACGGCGGTAAACCGAAGATGATTCGCACCGGTGCTTTTGATGATTATGATATGGCGATGATGATACACCTTTACGATGCCAATCAGGTTTATACGAAGCTGCGGGCGCTTGATACCTATACCTATTATTTTCATGGGAAAGCAGCCCATGCTTCGGCGGCACCTTGGGATGGTCATAATGCCTTTAATGCCTGTCAGCTGTTCTTTCATGCGATCGATATGCTTAGGCAGCACGTGAAAACGGATATCCAAATACACGGCATTATCAGAAATCCGGGAGAAGCGCCGAATATTGTGCCGGAGGAAGTATCTGCAGAACTTTACATTCGCGGATTTGACAGACCTTATCTGAATCAGGTCAACAAGATGATTGATGACTGTGCAGCGGGTGCTGCTATTGCAACCCAGACTACCTGGGAGAAGAAAGCAACTGCAGAAAGGTACGACAATCTGCTGATTTTACCCTTTGGCAATGCTTTGCTTGCAGAAACTTATGAGGAAATGGGACTTACTTTAAACGGCAATCCCGAAGAACTCTTTGGGTCTTCCGACTGCGGCAATGTAAGCTTTGTCTGCCCAGTCTTTCATCCGACCTTGCAGGTGGTGGACAAAGGCGTGCCAATACATACCAGAGAATTTGCCGATGCTATGAAGACAGACAGAGCACACAAGGCACTGGCGACTGGTGCGGGTATCATTTGCCGCCATGTGATTAAAATACTGGCGAATGAAGAGAACTTAAAGAAACTGAAAACAGAATTTGAGGAGAAAAAGGCATGATGTACGTAAGAGCATTTTTACCTGCGATTTTGGCGTTGCTGGCATTTCTGATGTTGCTTCGCTATGGTTTTAATAAAAATGCGCTGATTCTCGGTGCTAGTGGCGCTATGGCGGTGTATTTGCTGGCAGAAGCCAGACTTAGTCTAGTTTCTACTGTCAATGGAGCAGCACTAACTTTTACACTGGTCTATGCTATAATTGCTATTATGAATATGAGGAAGAATAAAAGAGGTAAATAGATATGATGGATTTACTGATTATAAACGGGCGTTACCCTGACTTTCAGGCGGCACAAATAAAGAAAGCCAATATCGGTGTTCGTAATGGGAAAATTGTTTATTTAGGGGAAGATATGCCCGAGGCAAAGAAGACCTTAGATGCGATGAACCAAATTGTATCGCCAGGCTTTATTGATATTCATATGCATGAAGATGATTTGCTGGGAGAAGATGCAGAATATATAATCGGAAATATGATGCTGAAGATGGGAGTGACGACAGCCTGTGGCGGAAACTGCGGCATACAGAGGCAGAGGCTGGCTGAATTCAAAGACCGGGTAGCGAAACTGGGCGGAAGTCCTGTCAATATGGTTATGTTTGCAGGTTACAATCAGATGCGCTATGAACTTGGATTGGGACATTATGAGCGTGCGAATGAACATCAGAGAGAAAGCCTGCGAACATTGTTAGAAGAAGAGCTGCGGGAAGGCGCTTGCGGTATTTCTTTTGGAATAGAATATGACCCTGCGATAACCTATGACGATATGATGGAAGCGCTGGCATTGCTAAAAGATAAGAGATATCTGGCATCGGCACATTATAGAGAATCCGGCATCGGTGCCATCGAGTCCATAGAGGAAATGCAGCGTTTATCAAAGGACAGCGGTGTAAAGTTTCAGATTTCCCATCTGTCTAGCTGCTCTGCGACCGGGCAGATGGAAGAGTCTCTGGCTCTCATTGATAAACTGATTAGCGAAAATCCGCTGCTGGATTTTGATACTTATCCGTATAACGCCTTTTCAACCTTGATAGGCAGTGAGGTATTTGAAGAGGAAAGCCTGAATCAGTGGTGTGAGGATATCAGCGCCATTATGCTGACGAAAGAACCTTATAAAAACACCTATTGCACAAAAGAAATTTTAGACGAGGCGAGAGAAAAATATCCTGACATGATGGCGGTGGGCTTTATTATGAATGAAGAAGAAATTTCTGCAGCAATCTCCAGTGAACACGGTATGATTGGCAGCGATGGAATTCTCTTTGGCGGTGATGGACACCCGCGCGCTTCAGGCACTTTTCCCAGAGTTCTGGGGAAATATGTAAGAGAAGAAAAGGTGATTTCTTTACTTGACGCTCTTGCCAAAATGACCGTCAGACCGGCAGATAGATTGTCTTTATCGGACAAAGGAAGAATAGAACTTGGCGCTGATGCGGATTTGACTATTTTTGATGAAACGACTATAATAGATGGTGCCACCTATGAAAATATCGACGTGCAGCCTGAGGGGATAAGCTATGTCATCATAGGCGGTGAAATTGCTATGCAGCATAAAGAAATCGTCAGTGATAGACTTGGACGGTTTATCAGTTTTCATCAGAGAGAAGATTAGAATGAACAAAGAACACTATTTACAAAAAACGAGTATTGTTTGTTTGCTGGCGCTGCTCTGCTGTTTCTTGTGGGGCAGCGCATTTCCATGTATTAAAATCGGCTACCGGCTTTTTGCCATCGAAAGCACAGATACCTGGTCGCAGATTCTTTTTGCGGGTATTCGGTTTACGCTAGCGGGTGTGCTGGTGATTCTGACAGCAAGCGTGCCGCAGAAGAAGATTCTGTTTCCGAAAAAAGGCTCCTGGGGCATGGTGGCAAAAATCAGCATGGCGCAGACCGTAATTCAGTATTTTTTCTTTTATGTGGGGCTTGCCCATACGACAGGAGTAAAAGGTTCTATCATAGAGGGAGCCCATGTTTTTCTGTCGATTCTTATTGCATCACTAATTTTTCATCAGGAAAAAATGACGAAGGCGAAGAGTGCAGGCTGTGTTATCGGGTTTTCCGGTGTGATTTTAGTTAATGTCAGTGGAGCCGAGGGTCTTGGCGGCGGTCTTGCGCTCAATGGTGAGGGGTTTCTGCTCATTGCTTGCGTGTCTTATGCCTTTTCCTCGGTACTTGTAAAACTTTATTCTGCAAAGGAAAGTCCGGTGGTGCTCAGTGGATATCAGTTCATGATGGGCGGCGTGATTATGACGGCTGCAGCATGGATTGGCGGAGGCCATTTGACGGTAACAAGCCTGTGGGCATATCCAATGATGGTTTATATGGCATTGATTTCGGCAGTAGCATACTCCGTTTGGGGCGTGCTCCTCAAATATAATCCGGTTTCAAAGGTCACCGTCTTCGGCTTTACCACGCCGGTGTTTGGCGTTGTGCTTTCCGCGCTGTTTCTTACAGAAAGTGGGCAGATTCCGTGGGTACAGAGTCTTGTTGCGCTGTTGTGTGTCTGCGCCGGCATTTTCATTGTCAATCGCGGAGAAACATTAGAAAACACAGATTGACTATAAATTAACAAAGAATTGATTTTTTTTTGACAATTTGAGGAAACTGTATTGATTTCAATACAGTTTTTGTTATAATAGTAGTAAGTGGTTTTATACTGCGGCTTGATTATTAGAACTTTGAATCATAAGAAAGGAACATATTACTATGAACGTTTATGAAGAATATCGTGCGAAACTTCGCACCGCAGAAGAAGCAGTTAAAGTTGTTAAAGACGGAGACTGGGTTGACTACAGCCAGACGTGTTCTTTTCCGGAAGCGCTGGACCGTGCGCTGGCAGGAAGAGTAGGAGAAGTAAAGGACGTTAAAGTCAGACATGCAATCAGCATGAAACCGGTTCAGATTGTAGAGCAGGATCCAAATCAGGAATCCTTTACTTATAACCTGTGGCATACTTCCGGTCTTGATCGTAAATACTGCGACCAGGGCAGAGCATATTACTCCCCAATGCTGTTCAGACACTGCGGCAGATATTATACGAAGGGTTTTGCGCCAGTAGATGTTGCAATGATTACAGTAGCTCCAATGGATGAGCACGGCAACTTCAACTACGGTCTGACTAACTGCTGTCTGCAGGAGATGCTGGATCAGGCAAAGACCATTATCCTGGAAGTAAATCCGAATATGCCGAAGATTTACGGTAAATGCACAGATCATATCCATATTTCTCAGGTTGACTATGTTGTTGAATCTGATGCTGAGCTTGCAACTACACCAGTAGGCAAGGCTTCCGACATCGACAAACAGATTGCAGAATATATCTTCCCTTACCTGGAAGACGGAATTACACTGCAGCTGGGTATCGGCGGCATGCCTGATTGCCTGGGCATGCTCATTGCAGAGTCCGACCTGAAAGACTTAGGCATGCATACTGAACTGATGTCTAACGGATATCTGAAATTATATCAGTCCGGTAAAATGACTGACAGAAGAAAGAACATTGACAAGGGCAAAGGCGTATTCTCTATCTGCAGCGGTTCCAGAGAACTGTACGATTTCTTAAACGAAAACCAGATGATCGTATCTGCACCAATGGCATACGTAAATGACCCGGCCACCCTGAGACAGCACGAGAAATTCGTTTCTATCAACAGCTGTATTTCTATGGACCTTTATGGACAGGTATGCTCCGAAACAGCAGGTACCCGTCACATCAGCGGTACTGGCGGACAGCTGGACTTCGTAACAGGTGGTCTGGAGTGCCCGAATGGAAAAGCATTTCTTGCATTCCCTTCAAGCCGTGTTGACAAAGAAGGCAACCGTCACTCCAACATCTTCCCTAAGTTCACGCAGGGTGATGTAATTACAACACCGAGAACGCAGGCACCTTATATGGTAACTGAATACGGTGTAGCAGTACTTCCTGGCAAAGCAACTTGGCAAAGAGCTGAAGCCATCATTGACATTGCGCATCCTGACTGCCGCGAGGATTTAATTAAGGCTGCTGAAGAACAGAGAATTTGGAGAAGAAGCAACAAACGTTAATTTGTGTGAATTTTTCCATCCCAATAATAAAACCGTCCCTCTCAAAGATGAGCAATCGAGAGGGGCGGTTTTATTATTGGGATTGTGCCCATTTTTCAAGAAGAACTTTTATAATACCAGCCAGAGGAACTGCCAGAATCATCCAGAGAAGACCTCCAACGGCTCCGGCTGCGGATACAGAGATTAGAACGAAGAATGGGTGCAGCCCAGTGGATTTTCCAATGATACGCGGATAAATAAAATTCGATTCTACTTGTTGAACGGCAAAAAGCGCCAGCGCAGCAAGTATAGCTTTGGAAAGTCCGCCCTGAGCCAGTGCAATTAGGGATGCGGGAATAATACCGATGACTGGACCGAAGTAGGGAATTACGTTAGCTATGCCAGCAAAACAACCGATAAACACAGAAAAGTCAACGCCAATCAGTGCAAGCGCAAGTGACGATAAAAAGGCGACAATGACCGAATCTACAAAGACGCCTCGCAGAAATGCAGAGACGACGTCGTTTATGGAAAAAGCAATTTCCCTGAGAATGCCGTGCGCTTTTTGACCCAAAAAAAGGTGCAGTCCCTTGTTGCACAAGCGAAGAAAGAAATCCTTATCTTTCAAAAGGTACATAGCAGCAACGGCGCCGATAAAGAATTTTGTAAGACCGCTTCCGAGGCTTTGTACCATCAGTACTACATCAGCTTGACCGAAAGATATGCCAAATAGCTGCCTGATTAGGGATTTATACTCTTCATAGTAGGCTTGCAGTGAAGTGACGATACTTTGTAGAGACCCTGCTGTTAGATGGTCGCAGGCGATATCAGCAAAGCCAACGGCTAGCAGGCAAAATGCGCCTGCCACAGTCAGATAAGCAAGAAGAACGCAAAGAAAACGCTTGGCTGAAAGTTTTTTCTCCAGCCAGCAGACATAAGGATCCAGAATATAGGCGATGGCGATGCCGAGAAATGCGGGGACCAAAGCGCGGCGCAGAAAAAAGAACGCCGTAACGATAAAAAATATGATAAGCAGTTTTAACATAGTTTGCGGAAACCTCCTGAAAATAGTATGTTAGAATAACAGGAAAATATAAAAGATAAAGCTGAAAATTTTAGAGGTAGGCAAAGTAAATTCTGCGGTAGAGACAGGAGAATAAAAGGTGACTTAGGTATTGTGAGAATCTATTGAAAATCACTGGTATAGAAGCATTTTTTATGTTTCAAAAAAAGAACAAAAAACTTTGCATAAGGGTGTTGACGAAAACATTCTTCCGCTGTATTATGATAGCAGAAAAAGGGTTACCCATCAGGTAGGAATTGAGAACTGAAGGTGTAACCAAAAAATTGTACCAATTTTGTATACAAGATACAGAATTCAATACACTACCCCTAAATATGATTAATTAACAGTAAAGGAGAACATTGAACATGAGTAATGCATGGGAAGGCTTCAAATCAGGAGCATGGGAAACTACAATTAACGTGGATGATTTTATCAACACTAACTATACTCCTTATGATGGAGACGAAAGTTTCTTAGCAGGTCCGACTGCAAGAACTACAGAAGTGAACGACAAAGTAAAGAAACTGCTGGTTGAAGAAAGACACAACGGCGGTACTCTGAAAGTTGACGCAAGCAGAATCATGAGAATCAACGCTTTTGATCCTGGCTACATTATTGAAGGAAAGGACCTGATTGTAGGTCTGCAGACTGATGAACCTTTGAAGAGAGGTATCTGCCCGTTTGGTGGAATCAAAATGGTAAGAGAGGAAGTTGCTGAATATGGCGAAAAACTTCCTGAAGAAGTAGAATTCATGTTCAACTATGTAACTTCTCATAACGATGGTGTATTTAAGGCTTATTCCCCTGAAATGAGAAAAGCAAGACACCTGGGATATATCACAGGACTTCCTGATGCATACGGCAGAGGCCGAATCATCGGTGACTACAGAAGAGCGGCACTGTATGGTATCGACAGACTGATCGAAGCAAAGCAGATTGACCACGACGAAATCGCATCAAGACCTATCATGAGCGAAGAAAATGTAAGACTGGCTGAAGAAATCTGGAACCAGATTGCTGCTCTGAAAGAAATCAAGAAAATGGCTGAAAAGTACGGCTATGACATTTCCAAGCCAGCAACTGACGTAAGAGAAGCAATTCAGTGGACTTACTTCGCTTACCTTGCAGGTATCAAAGAAGAAAATGGCGCAGCAATGTCTCTGGGAAGAACAGCTACTTTTATCGACGTTTATGCTGAAAGAGACCTGGCAAGTGGAAAATATACAGAAGAACAGATTCAGGAATTCATTGATGACTTTATTCTGAAGCTGAGAGTTGCAAGACATCTGAGAACTACTGAATACAACGAACTGTTTGGCGGAGACCCTATGTGGATTACAGAAGGTCTGGGCGGCGTAGGCGCTGACGGCAGACACAGAGTTACTAAGATGACTTACAGATATCTGAACACTTTATACAACCTGGGTGCTGCACCGGAACCAAACCTGACAGTTCTCTGGTCCAAAGACCTGCCTGAACCGTTCAAAAAGTTCTGTGCACAGGTTTCCATCGACACAGACTCCATTCAGTACGAAAACGACGACAAGATGAGACCGGCTTATGGCGAAGACTACTCCATCGCTTGCTGTGTATCCGCAATTCAGATGGGACAGCAGATGCAGTTCTTCGGCGCAAGATGTAACCTGGCTAAGTGCTTACTGCTGGCTATCAACGGCGGTATCGACGAAAGAACCGGCGAGCACATCGGACCTCAGATGGAATCCATGCCGGATGGTCCTTTAGACTTTGATGAAGTATGGAGAAGATACAACATTTATCTGGAATGGCTCATGAGCGTATATGCTAGAATCATGAACATTATCCACTTCATGCACGATAAATATGACTACGAAAGATCCCAGATGGCATTCCTGGATTCTGAAGTGAAGAGACTGATGGCGTTTGGTGTTGCAGGTTTCTCTGTAGCAGCTGACTCTCTGTCTGCAATCAAATATGCTAAGGTTACTCCAATCAGAGATGAAAACGGCGTAATCGTTGACTTTGAAACTGAGGGTGATTTCCCTAAATACGGAAACGACGATGACAGAGTAGATGAACTGGCAGTTAAGATTTCCGAAAAATCCATTCAGGAATTGAGAAAACAGCCGGCTTACAGAAACGCTGTAACAACTCTTTCCGTACTGACTATCACTTCCAACGTTATGTACGGTAAGAAGACCGGTAACACGCCTGACGGAAGAAGAGCTGGAACTCCGTTTGCGCCAGGTGCAAACCCAATGCACTGCAGAGATAACCACGGTGCAGTTGCATCCTTAAACTCTGTAGCTAAGATTGACTGGGATACTTGCCAGGATGGTATTTCTAATACATTCAGCATTACACCGGATTCCCTTGGTAAAGACAGAGAAGACAGAAAAGAAACTCTGGTTAAACTGCTCAGCGGATACTTTGGTCAGGGTGCACACCACCTGAACGTAAACGTGCTGAACAGAGAAGTGCTGATGGATGCTTATGAAAATCCAGACAAATATCCTTCACTGACAATTCGTGTATCCGGTTATGCAGTAAGATTTAACGCATTATCCAAAGCACACCAGAAGGAAGTTATCGACAGAACATTCCACGAAGGACTGTAAAGATTATGACACAAAAGGGAATATCGCGGAGCGGTATTCCCTTTTTAAAGATGGGAGGATTACAGTATGAACATGGGATTGCTGCACTCCATAGAAACCTTTGGAGCAGTTGATGGTCCTGGTATTAGAACTGTGTTTTTTCTGCAGGGCTGCCCGGCAAGGTGTGCTTATTGCCATAATCCGGACACCTGGCGCACTGGCGGCGGACACCGCGCTACGGTTGGTGAAATTGTTGCCCGTGCAAAGAGGGGAATTCCGTACTATGGAGAAGACGGCGGTGTGACTTTTTCAGGAGGAGAGCCGCTTATGCAGGGGAAATTTGTGTCTGAGGCAATCAATGCGCTAAAAGAAGAAGGAATCAGCAGTGCCATTGATACCAGCGGAACCTATTTTGACAAAGACTCCGAGGCTGCTATTGCAGTGGCAGATTTGATTCTTTTGGACATTAAACACGTGGATTCGGAGGAGTTTCATAACCTGACCGGAAGGTATCAGGAAACTTTATTTAAAGTTATTGACGCCATTAACCGCTTTGGAAAACATGTGTGGATTAGACAGGTGATTATGCCAGGATATAACGATACAGAAGCGTATATCGAAAGTCTCAATGGCTTCCTGCGCCGCATTAAATATGTGGACAAGGTGGAACTTCTGGGATACCATAACATGGCAGTTAACAAGTACAAAAAACTTGACATTCCGTATAAGCTGGCGGATATGCCGCCGATGAACAAACAGCGACTTATGCAACTTAATGAATTGGTTAGAAAATAAAGAAGAGAACCGGCGAGGAGTATCCTGCCGGTTCTTTTATCAGTATAAGGTTGATATAGTTAAGCTTCTAATGCTTCCAGAGCCTCTTTCTGCTCTCTTTCTCTTTCGCTGAGTATCTTTTGGTATTCTTCTTCGCTCATCTTGGTCATGGTAATGCCGGTGTAGCCGAAGATAATGGAAACTACAGGATTTAACCAGTTGAGAATTGCATACGGAATATAACCGCTTCCTACGCCCAAGAAGGATCTCATGGTTGCGCCGCAGGTGTTCCAAGGGAAGAAGTTGGATGTAATAGTTCCGGAGTCTTCCAGACACCTGGACAGGTTCTTTGGTGCCAGTCTCATGTCTTCGAACGCTTCCTTGAACATTCTGCCAGGTAATACTAATGCTAAGTACTGGTCGCAGCAGATTGCGTTTACGAAGATACAGGAGAATTCTGTAGCCAGAACCAGACCGCCTCTGCCTTTTGCTACTTTCAGCAGCAGCCCTGCAAAGGTGCCCATGATGCCAGTTACATCTACGATACCGCCGAAACACATTGCGCAAAGAATGATGGAAATGGTCCAGAACATGCCCTGCATGCCGTCACAGGACAGTAAGCTTGCTAGCTCTTGAATGATTGCCGATGCATCATCAGAGACTGAACCCATAGCAACACCGTTATTTAAAATATTGAAAATGTTTGCAGTTAAGTCGTCATCGATAGCAGCTTCGATATATGGTCTGTTCCAGAACATCAGAGGAACACCGATAAATACGCCGCCCAGCAGAGATGGTAATGCTGGTAGCTTTAAGATTACTGCAGCAATTACAAATACTGGCGGAACCAAAGCGATAATGCTAATATTGGAAGATGCTTCAATAAATGCAGTAATCTCGTTCAATACACCAAGGTCTGGTGCATTGGAGGAAGAATGCATGAATCCCATAACAGCATATGCAACCAGTGCGACTACTAAAGATGTACCGGTGGTATAAATCATATGCTTAATGTGATCGAACAAAGTAGCGCCTGCCATAGCTGGAGCCAGATTTGTGGTATCGGACAGCGGAGACATTTTGTCTCCAAAGTAAGCACCGGATACTACGGCACCAGCAGTCATAATAGAAGGAAATCCCAGTGCGGTACCTACACCAATCAGTGCAACACCCATGGAGCCAGCCGTGGACCAGGAAGAACCGGTCGCCAGAGATACGATAGCACAAAGGATACAAGCAGTTACCAGGAAAATGCTCGGGCTGATAACCTTGATACCATAGTACATCATGGAAGGAATTGTGCCTGCAGCCATCCAAGAAGCAATCATACATCCTACGATTGCAAGAATTAAGCAAGCTTGCATAGAACGGTTGATGGAGGCAAGAATACCTTTTTCAAGATAAGCCCATTTCCAGCCGTTTGCAGCAGCAACGATGCCGCCGACGCAGGCGGCTAAGATTAATGCGATATGAGGCTCTCCACCTGTGTCTTTCAAAATAGACCACATCAGCAGACCGACCATCGCAAGAATGACAATTAAGCATTGCCATAAAGGAATCTTTCTACCCATAAATAAGTCCTCCTTAAAAATAAAATCAAGTAAAAAATCCTAGGCTATATAGCCATTTTTATTATAATTCTGAAAAAAAGATTTGTCAAGTTAATTAAAATTCTCGGTCACATTCTTGAATGTATATCCTGTGCATAAAATGCATTGAGTTTACAAACATATGCGGCATTAAAAACAAGAAATAAAGTTACATGTAATCAATGACGAAAAAAGAGATCAGAGATTTTTGTATATACATATACAAAAATATGAAATAAAATGACAAAAATGATTAAAAAAATTTTTTTTAACAAGGATAGACAACCGGGGAAGTATATTCAGGAATTATATGTAAGAAAAATCTCCAATGGTAATGCCGGGAAGGAGAGATGAAAAGCGCTGAAGGATTCAGAAAAAAAGAACAATAGAAAAAAGGGAAAAAGGTACTTGACGGGAGAAGAAAAGGGTGATATATTAAGAAAGCTGTCTTGCAGGGGGAACCCCACAGGCAGACTTGCCACAGAAAACTCCCAGAAAAGGAGAAGAAAAAAGCTCGAAAAAACTTCAAAAAAGAGGTTGACATAAGAGCCAAAGAGTGGTAAGATAAATAAGCTGTCGCAAGGACAGCAGTCCGCTTGAAAGAGCAGACAGAACCTAGACAACTTCATAGTGTAGAAATTTAGTCAAAACAAAATTGAACAATCAGCAAATTGGTAAGACATTACTAGTTTGTGAGAGTTCACGACAATTTCTTAAAAGAAGAACAATAATTCTAAGAAGAATATATTGCAAGAGCGCAAAGCGTTCAGAATCCGAACAAGGATATCTTAAGAAAGATATTTAAGACATTAGTCTTTGATATACCATTTAATTAAGAGTTTGATCCTGGCTCAGGATGAACGCTGGCGGCGTGCCTAACACATGCAAGTCGAGCGAGAAGCTGATGACAGATACTTCGGTTGAAGGAGTCAGTGGAAAGCGGCGGACGGGTGAGTAACGCGTAGGCAACCTGCCCTTAGCACAGGGATAGCCATTGGAAACGATGATTAAAACCTGATAACACCATTTGGTTACATGAGCAGATGGTCAAAGATTTATCGGCAAAGGATGGGCCTGCGTCTGATTAGCTAGTTGGTAAGGTAACGGCTTACCAAGGCGACGATCAGTAGCCGACCTGAGAGGGTGAACGGCCACATTGGAACTGAGACACGGTCCAAACTCCTACGGGAGGCAGCAGTGGGGAATATTGCACAATGGGCGAAAGCCTGATGCAGCAACGCCGCGTGAAGGAAGAAGGCCTTCGGGTCGTAAACTTCTGTCCTTGGGGAAGAAGAACTGACGGTACCCAAGGAGGAAGCCCCGGCTAACTACGTGCCAGCAGCCGCGGTAATACGTAGGGGGCAAGCGTTATCCGGAATTATTGGGCGTAAAGAGTACGTAGGTGGCAACCTAAGCGCAGGGTTTAAGGCAATGGCTCAACCATTGTTCGCCCTGCGAACTGGGATGCTTGAGTGCAGGAGAGGAAAGCGGAATTCCTAGTGTAGCGGTGAAATGCGTAGATATTAGGAGGAACACCAGTGGCGAAGGCGGCTTTCTGGACTGTAACTGACACTGAGGTACGAAAGCGTGGGGAGCAAACAGGATTAGATACCCTGGTAGTCCACGCCGTAAACGATGAGCACTAGGTGTCGGGGTCGCAAGACTTCGGTGCCGTAGTTAACGCATTAAGTGCTCCGCCTGGGGAGTACGCACGCAAGTGTGAAACTCAAAGGAATTGACGGGGACCCGCACAAGCAGCGGAGCATGTGGTTTAATTCGAAGCAACGCGAAGAACCTTACCAGGACTTGACATCCCTCTGACAGACCCTTAATCGGGTTTTTCTACGGACAGAGGAGACAGGTGGTGCATGGTTGTCGTCAGCTCGTGTCGTGAGATGTTGGGTTAAGTCCCGCAACGAGCGCAACCCTTGCCATTAGTTGCCAGCAGTAAGATGGGCACTCTAGTGGGACTGCCGGGGACAACTCGGAGGAAGGTGGGGATGACGTCAAATCATCATGCCCCTTATGTTCTGGGCTACACACGTGCTACAATGGCCGGTACAGAAAGCAGCGAAGTCGTGAGGCGGAGCAAATCTCGAAAACCGGTCCCAGTTCGGACTGCAGGCTGCAACTCGCCTGCACGAAGCCGGAGTTGCTAGTAATCGCGGATCAGAATGCCGCGGTGAATGCGTTCCCGGGTCTTGTACACACCGCCCGTCACACCATGGAAGTTGGGGGTGCCCAAAGCCGGCAGGGAAATATGCTGTCTAAGGCAAAACCAATGACTGGGGTGAAGTCGTAACAAGGTAGCCGTATCGGAAGGTGCGGCTGGATCACCTCCTTTCTAAGGAGACGAGATTTTTACACTATGAGTTCATGGGGAATTAGCTCAGCTGGGAGAGCACCTGCCTTGCACGCAGGGGGTCAAGGGTTCGAGCCCCTTATTCTCCACCAAGGTCGAAAGACCAAAGTACCTTGAAAACTGAATAACAAGAAACAAACACAGAAAAGAGAGAAATCGAGAAAATACACAAAGCATAGCGAAAGCAAGCGAAGGGTAAATTCTATGATTTCAACCGAGAAACCAGAAAAGATTCTTTAACAAAAATCCATGTGCAAGCGCTGTACATGGTACACAAAGAACCGCGAAGTTAGAATTCGGAGATGACGAGGCGCGCGAGTGAGCGAGGAAGGCGCATACATTGGTATGTAACTGAGGAGTGAGCGAGCAGCAACAAAGTCAGAACGGATTAAAACGAGCGAAAGGTCAAGTGAAGAAGAGCATAAGGCGGATGCCTTGGCACTGGGAGCCGACGAAGGACGTGACAAGCTGCGAAAAGCTGCGGGGAGGAGCAAATATCTGCTGATCCGCAGATATCCGAATGAGGGAACTCACCTGTGGTAATGCACAGGTATCCATAACTGAATCAATAGGTTATGAGAAGGAAACGCGGGGAACTGAAACATCTAAGTACCCGTAGGAAGAGAAAGAAACATCGATTTCCTAAGTAGCGGCGAGCGAAAGGGAAAGAGGCCAAACCGATAGCTTGCTATCGGGGTTGCGGACACTCAAGATGTATCCATTGTTGATAGTCGAATATGTTTGGAAAGGCAAACCGAAGAAGGTAAAAGTCCCGTAGACGAAATTGACAAGGAGCAGAGTGGATCCAGAGTAGGACCGGACACGTGAAACCCGGTCTGAAGCCGGGGGGCCCACCCCCCAAGCCTAAATACTACCCAGTGACCGATAGAGAATAGTACCGTGAGGGAAAGGTGAAAAGAACCCCGGGAGGGGAGTGAAAAAGAACCTGAAACCTTATGCTTACAAGCAGAGGGAGCGCAAGTGACCTCGTACTTTTTGTAGAACGGGCCAACGAGTTATGGTATGCAGCGAGGTTAAGGTGTAAAGCACTGGAGCCGAAGTGAAAGCGAGTCTTAATAGGGCGAGAAGTTGCATGCTGTAGACCCGAAACCGGGTGACCTATCCATGAGCAGGTTGAAGTAACTGTAAAAGGTTATGGAGGACCGAACCCATATCTGTTGAAAAAGGTTGGGATGACTTGTGGATAGCGGTGAAATTCCAATCGAACTCGGAGATAGCTGGTTCTCCTCGAAATAGCTTTAGGGCTAGCCTCACAGAAAGATACCCGGAGGTAGAGCACTGAATGTTCTAGGGGCCTTCACCGGTTACCGAAAACTATCAAACTCCGAATGCCGGAATATCATATGTGGGAGTCAGACTATGTGAGATAAGTTTCATAGTCGAAAGGGAAACAGCCCAGACCAACAGCTAAGGTCCCAAAATGTAAGTTAAGTGGAAAAGGATGTGGAGCTGCATAAACAGCTAGGATGTTGGCTTAGAAGCAGCCACTCATTTAAAGAGTGCGTAATAGCTCACTAGTCGAGTGGCTCTGCGCCGAAGATAAACGGGGCTAAAACTTACTACCGAAGCTTTGGATACAGAAATGTATGGTAGAGGAGCATCGTATACTGGGAAGAAGCAAATTCGTAAGGATTTGTGGACTGTATACGAGAGAGAATGTTGGCATGAGTAGCGCAAGGCAGGTGAGAATCCTGCCCGCCGAAAATCTAAGGATTCCTGAGGAAGGTTCGTCCGCTCAGGGTTAGTCGGGACCTAAGCCGAGGGCGAAAGCCGTAGGCGATGGATAACAGGCAGAGATTCCTGTACCACCGGAGGTCGTTTTAAGCGAAGTGGGGACACAGAAGGATAGACTGAGCACGCCGCTGGTAGAGCGTGTCCAAGCGTCGAGGTAGGCAATGTAGGCAAATCCGCATAGTCAATACTGAGGCGTTACGGGGTGGCAAGTAAGCCGGAAGCAGTCGATTTCACGCTGTCAAGAAAAGCCGCTAGCAAGACCCGAGGTGCCCGTACCGCAAACCGACACAGGTAGATGAGGAGAGAATCCTAAGGCGAGCGAGAGAACTATTGTTAAGGAACTCGGCAAAATGACCCCGTAACTTCGGGAGAAGGGGTGCCTGCTTCGGCAGGCCGCAGTGAAAAGGCCCAGGCAACTGTTTACCAAAAACACAGGTCTCTGCAAAAGCGAAAGCTGAAGTATAGGGGCTGACGCCTGCCCGGTGCTGGAAGGTTAAGGGGAAGTGTCATCCGTGAGGAGAAGCACAGAACTTAAGCCCCAGTAAACGGCGGCCGTAACTATAACGGTCCTAAGGTAGCGAAATTCCTTGTCGGGTAAGTTCCGACCCGCACGAAAGGCGTAATGATCTGGGCACTGTCTCAACAATAGACTCGGTGAAATTGTAGTACCGGTAAAGATGCCGGTTACCCGCAGCAGGACGGAAAGACCCCGTGGAGCTTTACTGTAGCTTGATATTGAGTTTCGGCGTTGCATGTACAGGATAGGTGGGAGACAAAGAGATCAGTACGCCAGTATTGGTGGAGTCACCGTTGGGATACCACCCTTGTAACGTTGGGATTCTAACCATGTATCGTAATCCGGTACTGGGACAGTGTCAGGTGGGCAGTTTGACTGGGGCGGTCGCCTCCTAAAGAGTAACGGAGGCGCCCAAAGGTTCCCTCAGCGCGGACGGAAATCGCGCGAAGAGTGCAAAGGCAGAAGGGAGCTTGACTGCAAGACAGACAAGTCGAGCAGGGACGAAAGTCGGGCTTAGTGATCCGGTGGTACCGAGTGGAAGGGCCATCGCTCAACGGATAAAAGCTACCCCGGGGATAACAGGCTGATACCCCCCAAGAGTTCACATCGACGGGGGTGTTTGGCACCTCGATGTCGGCTCGTCTCATCCTGGGGCTGAAGTAGGTCCCAAGGGTTGGGCTGTTCGCCCATTAAAGAGGTACGCGAGCTGGGTTCAGAACGTCGTGAGACAGTTCGGTCCCTATCCGCTGTGGGCGTTGGAGATTTGAGTGGAGCTGTCCTTAGTACGAGAGGACCGGGATGGACATACCTCTGGTGTACCAGTTGTCTTGCCAAAGGCATAGCTGGGTAGCTACGTATGGAAGGGATAAGCGCTGAAAGCATCTAAGTGCGAAGCCCCCCACAAGAAGAGATCTCCTCCTAAAAGGTAAGACCCGTGGGAGACTACCACGTAGATAGGCCTCAGGTGGAAGTGCAGTAATGCATGTAGCTGAGAGGTACTAATCGGTCGAGAACTTGACCAGTGGTTTTACGAAGAGTTTGTTGATTGTTATTCAGATTTGAGGGTATATACCTCAAGAGAAAAGAAGCTGCGAAGAATTTTTCAAGAGCTGACGCGGCGTGCGAAGGAGCGAAGAGGGCACGTACTAGTGTACGTAACTGATGAGCGAAAGAGCAGCAACAAAGTCAGGATTGAAAAAGGCAAGCAGGAAATCCGGTGACAATAGCGGGGAGGATACACCTGTACCCATCTCGAACACAGAAGTTAAGCTCTCAAGCGCCGATGATACTTGGTGGGAAGCTGCCTGGGAAAGTAGGTCGTTGCCGGTTT